>NZ_SZPT01000002.1:0-2213623 GCF_005217585.1 Lysinibacillus sphaericus | reverse complement strand
AAAGGCATCGCTGGGTAGCTATGTGTGGACGGGATAAGTGCTGAAAGCATCTAAGCATGAAGCCCCCCTCAAGATGAGATTTCCCATTACGCAAGTAAGTAAGATCCCTCAAAGACGATGAGGTAGATAGGTTCGAGGTGGAAGTGTGGTGACACATGGAGCTGACGAATACTAATCGATCGAGGACTTAACCAAAAAGTTTGAAACATTCAATGAACGTTTATCCAGTTTTGAGAGAACGAGTTCTTTCAACTGAATAAGTGAAGTGATGATGGCAAAGAGGTCACACCCGTTCCCATACCGAACACGGAAGTTAAGCTCTTTAGCGCCGATGGTAGTTGGGGGCTTCCCCCTGTGAGAGTAGGACGTCGCTTCGCTTATTTTTTATGTGGAGGATTAGCTCAGCTGGGAGAGCATCTGCCTTACAAGCAGAGGGTCGGCGGTTCGAGCCCGTCATCCTCCACCATTTATTTATTATGAAAGTACTATTATCGCGGGGTGGAGCAGTGGTAGCTCGTCGGGCTCATAACCCGAAGGTCACAGGTTCAAATCCTGTCTCCGCAACCAAATAAAATTAAGGTCCCGTGGTGTAGCGGTTAACATGCCTGCCTGTCACGCAGGAGATCGCCGGTTCGATCCCGGTCGGGACCGTCCTTATTTGTGCCGGTGTAGCTCAGTTGGTAGAGCAACTGACTTGTAATCAGTAGGTCGTGGGTTCGACTCCTATCGCCGGCACCATCCCTTGGAGGGGTAGCGAAGTGGCTAAACGCGGCGGACTGTAAATCCGCTCCTTAGGGTTCGGCGGTTCGAATCCGTCCCCCTCCACCAGCTCTTTATTCAATAGGGGCATAGTTCAACGGTAGAATAGAGGTCTCCAAAACCTTTGGTGTGGGTTCGATTCCTACTGCCCCTGCCAAATTTTTTAGGTTAGACTACTGTTATATTACATATGGCGGTTGTGGCGAAGTGGTTAACGCATCGGATTGTGGTTCCGACATTCGTGGGTTCGATTCCCATCAGTCGCCCCATAATAAAATATTGGGGTATAGCCAAGCGGTAAGGCAACGGATTTTGATTCCGTCATGCCTAGGTTCGAATCCTAGTACCCCAGCCATTTATTTCTTAATATGAGCCATTAGCTCAGTTGGTAGAGCATCTGACTTTTAATCAGAGGGTCGAAGGTTCGAGTCCTTCATGGCTCATCATATTTGCGGGTGTGGCGGAATTGGCAGACGCACTAGACTTAGGATCTAGCGCCGCAAGGCGTGGGGGTTCGACTCCCTTCACCCGCATCATCTATATTTCAAATTTATAATTGCCAGGATAAATAATCTTATGCACATGCGGAAGTAGTTCAGTGGTAGAACACCACCTTGCCAAGGTGGGGGTCGCGAGTTCGAACCTCGTCTTCCGCTCCAAATGTGCCGGGGTGGCGGAACTGGCAGACGCACAGGACTTAAAATCCTGCGGTAGGTGACTACCGTGCCGGTTCGATTCCGGCCCTCGGCACCATTTTTAATATTTAGCGCCCGTAGCTCAATTGGATAGAGCGTCTGACTACGGATCAGAAGGTTGTGGGTTCGACTCCTGCCGGGCGCGCCAATAAATGAACGGAATGTAGCTCAGCTTGGTAGAGCACTTGGTTTGGGACCAAGGGGTCGTAGGTTCGAATCCTGTCATTCCGACCATCTTTTTAACAAATGGGGCCTTAGCTCAGCTGGGAGAGCGCCTGCCTTGCACGCAGGAGGTCAGCGGTTCGATCCCGCTAGGCTCCACCATAATTGTTTCATTCCGGAGGTATACCCAAGTCTGGCTGAAGGGATCGGTCTTGAAAACCGACAGGCGGGTAACACCGCGCGGGGGTTCGAATCCCTCTACCTCCTCCATTTTCCGGGTCAGTAGCTCAGTTGGTAGAGCATTAGATTGAAGCTCTAAGTGTCGGCGGTTCGATTCCGTCCTGACCCATCATTTTTGCGGGTGTAGTTTAATGGTAAAACCTCAGCCTTCCAAGCTGATGTCGTGAGTTCGATTCTCATCACCCGCTCCAAGAGGGGCCTATAGCTCAGCTGGTTAGAGCGCACGCCTGATAAGCGTGAGGTCGATGGTTCGAGTCCATTTAGGCCCATTTAAAAATTATTCCGAAGTAGCTCAGTTGGTAGTAGCACCTGACTGTTAATCAGGTTGTCGCAGGTTCGAGTCCTGCCTTCGGAGCCACGGCCCCTTGGTCAAGCGGTTAAGACACCGCCCTTTCACGGCGGTAACACGGGTTCGAATCCCGTAGGGGTCATCAAGCATGTAGCAAATTTTGCTACATGCTTTTTTTGTTTTTTAAGCATTTAATTATTGTCATTAAGGCATTAAGTATTGTGTAAATCATCTAACTTTTAATTTGCCGTTTTAAATTTGAACAAAGTATTTCATATATAAAAGATGTATGTTTTCTTACGGATTTTTTCGTGGTGAATTGTATGCTGTTCATCTAATATGGGGATAGATGGAGGAAAACGATATGAATTTACAAGAGATACAACGTTTTTTAGCACTTTATCAATTGGAACAAAATGAGTCGGAACAATGGCTTACAAATAGATTACAGCAAGTTGCCACAGAGGGAGCATATATTCCTACAACGGAAGAGCTTACTTTTGGCGCAAGAGTAGCATGGCGTAATAGTAATAAATGTATTGGGAGATTATTTTGGCAATCACTTCATGTTGAGGATGCACGTGAGGTTTTAGATGAGCATGCTATTTTTGAGAAATTACTTCACCATATTCGATATGCAACAAATGGAGGTAAGATTCGTCCGACTATAACGGTATTTGCCTCTGATAGAGTAAAAATATGGAATCACCAGCTTATACGTTATGCAGGTTATGAAACAGAAGCAGGGATTATTGGTGATTCCCATTCGGTGCCATTTACAAAAGTGTGCGAGTCACTTGGCTGGCAGGGAGCAAGAACAGCATTTGATGTGCTACCACTCGTGATTCAAGTAGATAGCCGAAAACCGCAATGGTTTCCAATCCCAAGTGGTGATGTATTAGAGGTTGTGATTCGTCACCCTGAACATCCTAAGGTAGGAGAACTAGGAATGAAGTGGTATGCGGTGCCAATTATATCGAGCATGCGCTTTCAAATGGCGGGTATTGACTTTCAGGCAGCCCCCTTTAATGGCTGGTATATGGGGACAGAAATTGGAGCACGGAATTTAGCTGATCATGACCGTTATGATATGTTACCGAAGATAGCAGAAATTTTTAATCTTGATACAACAAAGCAATCATCTCTTTGGCGTGATCGTGCGCTAGTAGAATTAAATATTGCTGTTCTTCATTCCTTTAAAGAAGATGGCGTAAGTATTGTTGATCATCATACCGCAGCACAGCAATTTAAGCTATTTGAAGAAGCAGAGCACAAGGCAGGGCGCGATTTAACAGGCAACTGGACTTGGTTGATTCCACCATTGTCGCCTGCAACGACACATATTTTCCATAAGCCGTATGTAAATGTCTATCATACACCTAATTATTTTTACCAAAAACCCCCATACTAATGATGAAGAGGCAGCTCATTGTAGAAAATGAACTGCCTCTTATTAATTGATATATTCATTTTTAGAAGCTCTAAATGAACAGAAGAAGAGTAGAGCTGTAACGGCAACAAATAGCCACCCAACGATATCCCAGCCGCCAAATAAATCATGTAAATAGCCAAATAAAATTGGACCAACTGCGGCTAATAAATAACCTAATGATTGTGCAAAGCCAGATAAATCTGCCGCCTCAAAAGCCGTACGTGTACGTAATGTAAAGAACATCATGGCAAGTGCAAATGAAGCCCCACCTGCTAAACCAAGCAATATCATCCATAACACAGCAAGACTAGTCCATTCCATCACAACACCTGTAAAACCGATGACATAAAATGCTGTAAACATTAAAACGAGTGGTCGCTGAGATGTCATTTTGCTAGCAATGATAGGCACAACTAATGCCATAGGCACTTGTGAGATTTGCATGATGGAAAACATCCAACCCGCACGATCAGCGGCTACGCCTTGTGCAATATAAATTTCAGGAATCCAAGCTGCGGTAGTATAAAATAATAACGATTGTAGCCCCATTGCCCCAGTAACTGCCCAAGTAACTGGTGATTTCCACAATGGTATACGCGCTTTTGTAGAGACTACAGTTGGCTCAGGTTTATTAAACTTTAATTGGGGTAACCAAATCACAATTGTTAATATGACTAGCGCTAGAGCAATAGCAAGTGCACCTTGCCAGCCCAGTACTGCATTCGCTATAGGATAGCTAATACCAGCACCGATTCCCGCTGTTAAATTCATAGACATTGTAAAAAACGCCATTAGTAAACCAACATGATATGGAAATTTTAATTTTAGTAGACCTGGAATAAGGACGTTACCAAATGAAATGGCGACACCAATAATCATTGTACCAAGTACGAGTAATCCCGTTGTCCCAAGTGAACGCAGGACAATTCCTACGGCTAATAAAATTGTTGATAAAAATAGTGTTAATTCAAGTCCGAGTTTTCTTGCAACTACTGGTGCAAAAGGGGATACTATTGCGAATGCAAGTAATGGTATCGTTGTAAGGAAGCCTGCAAGTACATTGGATATACCGAGATCTTCACGTATAAAGGATATAATTGGACCTACAACTGTTAAGGGCATACGTAATGTAGATGCTAGAAAAATTACACCGATGACCAACAGTAGGGTTGTTCCCTTCCAGTTAATCTTTTTGCTAGGATAAGTAGATTGTTCGTTCGTTGTCAAAACTTGTACCTCCCTGATAGAACAATTATAATTCGAACCACTATAACACTTTATCACACTATTAAAAATAGTAGAAAATTCATAAAATACGGAACATTAATGGTTTTATTGAAATGTCTAAGGTCGTATGTTAAACTAAGAGACATCATAAATTTAATAATTATATGCCTCATGTTTGTATTGAGGTAGAGGTCGCGGTATTTATGAGTACGCTAATGGAAATGACAAGCATTAAAGATGTTAGCTGAAAGGAAATATCGCCGAAGTGTGAGGGGACTTGAAAACCTCATGCTGGGGCTGTCTCCGAAAGGAACAGAACTGTCACGTTGGACAACGTGTTGCGCTATCATTTTGAAGAAACAGAGGATTTACTTAGCCATCACAACGTTCATGTGATGGCATTTTTTTGCCTCTTATAAAAGGAAGGAAGCTTTAACGTGAGTGAGATAAAAGTTAATCAGCTCGGCCATAAAGCACCGAAGCTGAAAAAAGAATTAAAAAGCCGTCATATTACGATGATTTCATTAGGCGGTACAATTGGGACAGGGCTATTTTTAGCAAGCGGTGGCGCTATTGCACAGGCTGGACCAGGTGGTGCACTACTTGCTTACGCATTAATCGGTATAATGGTGTACTTTTTAATGACTAGCCTGGGCGAAATGGCAGCCTATATGCCGTCATCGGGTTCATTTAGTACGTATGCAACAAAATTCGTAGATCCTGCACTTGGCTTTGCCCTTGGTTGGAACTATTGGTATAACTGGGCGATCACAATTGCAGCAGAAATTGCAGCTGTTTCGCTTATTATGAAGTATTGGTTTCCTGACAGTTCCTCTGCACTATGGACAGTAGTATTTATTGTGATTGTACTAACATTCAATTTACTATCTGTTAGAAGCTATGGTGAAAGTGAATATTGGTTTGCCATGATAAAAGTGGCGACTGTTGTTGTTTTTATTATCGTCAGCCTATTGATGATTTTTGGTATTTTAGGAGGGCAAGCACCGGTTGGATTCACGAATTTCTTTATAAGTGATGGTCCATTCCATGGTGGCTTCCTTGCAACATTCGGTATATTTTTAGCAGCTGGTTTCTCGTTCCAAGGAACAGAATTATTAGGTATCACTGCTGGAGAAACGGATGACCCTGGAAAGAATATTCCAAAGGCTGTAAAATCTGTCTTCTGGCGTATTATTTTATTTTATATTTTAGCTATTGCGGCGATTGGGATGTTGATTCCATTTACGGATTCGCGTTTATTATCTGAAGATATTGCGGTATCTCCATTTACATTAGTATTCGATCGCTTAGGCATTGCTTTTGCTGCCTCATTAATGAATGCAATTATTTTAACTGCAATGTTGTCTGCAGGTAACTCTGGTTTATATGCATCATCCCGCATGTTATGGCAATTAGCGGTAGATGGACATGCACCTAAAATTTTCACAAAATTAAGCCGTCGTGGCATTCCAATTTATGCATTACTGCTTACATTGGCAGTAGGCTGTCTAGCATTTTTAGCATCATTTTTTGGTGATGGCGTTGTCTATATGTGGCTTCTAAACGCTTCTGGGATGTCAGGCTTCATTGCATGGCTTGGTATTGCCTTTAGCCATTATCGCTTCCGTCGAGCGTTTGAAGCACAAGGGCTGGATCCGAAATTACTACCATACAAGGCAAAGTTATATCCATTTGGTCCGCTCTTTGCTTTCACCGTATGTATGATTGTTGTCATTGGCCAAAACTATACAGCATTCACGGGTGATTCAATTGACTGGTATGGCGTGCTTGTTTCATATATTGGTATCCCACTCTTTGTTATACTGTGGCTAGGCTATAAAATAAAACATAAAACAAAAATGATTCCACTACAAAAATGCGATTTAAAAGTGGAAAAATAATAATGAGAACTGTCCTAAATGTTAGGGCAGTTTTTATTTTTGTTGTACACATCTATTTGACAATGAACCTCGCAGTAACAGCTAATTGTCATAGCAAAAAGTGTTAAAGTGACGCAGTCACTTTAACACTTTTTCTATTATTTCATCTTTATTATATTAAGCAAATAGCGTTTCCCATAATAGGTAGATATTTAACGCTACGACGATGACAACGACACACCAGCCAAGAGTTGTTGTGATACGGTGATTGACGAGGCTACCCATAATGTCCTTTTTACTTGTGAACATCACAAGCGGGATAAGCGCAAAGGCAATACCGAATGACAGGATGACTTGGCTTAATACAAGCGCATAGGTTGCATTGACGCCAGATGCAATAATGACCAATGGTGGAATCATTGTAATGGCTCTGCGCAAATAGAGAGGAATTCTACGCTGGATAAAGCCTTGCATGACAACATCTCCTGCTAGTGTACCGACAGAAGAACTTGCAAGTCCTGCAATAAGAAGACCAAGGCCGAAAGAAACGGCTGCCATAGGGCCAAGTGCATCTCGTAATCCATTATAGGCAATGTCTAAATCCTCAACTACTAATCCTTGCGTATGGAACACCGCTGCTGCAATAATCAGCATGCTCATATTAATCGCGCCGGCAATAATCATTGCAATTACAATATCAATAAACTCGAAACGGAAAATACGTCGTTTTTCATTGTCATTACGACCAATAACGCGATTTTGTGTTAAAGAAGAATGTAAATAGATTGCATGCGGCATAACAGTAGCTCCTAAAATACCTGTTGCAAGTAATAGGGAATCGACTCCATCGAAATGTGGTGTCAGCATTCCGAGTGTCACTTCACCCCAATTTGGTTGGGCTAAAAATGTCTGGAACGCAAATGCGAGCACTACAATTAGCACCATACCAGAAATACCAGCTTCGAAGGCTCTAAAACCTCTGCGTTGTAGCTCTAAAATGGCGAATGAGCCGATTGCCGTAATTAGTGCCGCTGGTAGCATTGGGATGTTAAATAATAAATATAGACCGAGGGCAGCACCGATAAACTCTGCAAGATCAGTTGCGATAATTACAAGTTCAGCCTGTATCCATAAAAATATAGAAGTTTTTTTAGAAAAGTTCTCTCTTGCTATTTCCGGCAAATTCTTTCCTGTTGCAATGCCAAGTTTTGCTGATAAAGATTGAATTAGTACAGCCATTAAGTTGGAAAAGGCAATAACCCAAAGAAGTAAATAACCGTACTGTGAGCCAGCCGTAATATTTGTGGCAAAGTTGCCGGGATCTATATAGGCAACCGCTGCAATAAATGCCGGACCTAGAAAGGGTAAAATCCGTTGCCAGCCTTTTATGTCGCCATCTAAAACAGCTTCGGCTGCCGACTTATTAATCGGTTTATAGGCCATGTTGTTCCCTCGTTTCAAAAAGTATCGTAAGTGAAATAAAGTTTCCTATAGGAAAATAATGATACTACTATTCTATAGCTAGAACTGAAAAATGTGAAGAAGTTTGCTCGATTTTTTTAGCATTGCCAAAAAACAAAGGGAAATCACTGCTGAAGTGAGTTAAATCGCGGATAAAACCATGGAAATCTGCAAAAATAATCCGAAACGTATACCAGTAATGGGCTTCTACATATAAGGAAAAAATTTACGAAAACCGTATAATCTGTTCTTTACTTTTTATTAATACAGGCGTAATATGACATCATTATAAAAGTTTCAAATTTCTAAATCGCTGAAGCAACTAAACGCGGGGGACCCAATTTTGATGGATTGTCTCTACAATTCTTGGGGTGAATCTCTTTACAAGAGTAGGGCTACTCAGGCCCGAATCCGACAGCTAACCTCGTAAGCGTTAAGAGCAGAAAAGTTGGAGCTTGTCAGACGTTACAACGTCTACAAGTCGTATTTAGTGATGACTTGTAGACGTTTTTTGTTGTCATTTGGCACCCAAAGCCCCAGTAGCTAGAAAGAGCGATTATGCAAAGGTGTAATTGATTTAGAAAGGCGAAACACACTCTAAAAATCTAGAAGGTGTTAAAAATGAAATCCTCATTCAAACGTTATGTTATCGGTAAACCATTGAGATCCGATGCATTAGGGGAACAAAAGCTTAGTAAAACAAAGGCATTGGCTATATTATCATCTGATGCATTGTCATCAGTAGCATACGGACCAGAGCAAATTTTACTTGTGCTCATGACAGTAAGTACGGTTGCCTTTTGGTATTCGTTACCGATTGCAGCAGGTGTAGTGGTGCTACTTGTGGCACTCACGTTATCCTATCGACAAGTTATTTTCGCCTATCCACATGGTGGTGGAGCATATGTAGTGTCCCGCGAAAACTTAGGCGTTAATGCAGGTCTTGTAGCGGGTGGGTCATTACTCGTTGATTATATTTTAACGGTTGCAGTAAGTGTTTCTGCGGGGACAGATGCTATTACATCAGCATTCCCAAGTTTACATGCTTATAATGTACCGATTGCAGTGTTTTTTGTTATTTGCCTAACACTATTAAATTTACGTGGTGTTACAGAATCAGCATCCGTTTTAGCGTATCCCGTATATTTGTTCGTTGTTGTGATGTTAATGCTTATTGGAATAGGTATCTATAACGTCGCAACGGGGCAAGTTCCTGCTGAGTTGCATCCAAAAATCGGGACGCCAGTTGCGGGCATTAGTTTGTTTTTATTATTAAAGGCTTTTGCTTCAGGAAGCTCGGCATTGACGGGCGTAGAAGCGATATCCAATGCTATCCCGAATTTTAAAAGCCCTGCACCAAATAATGCAGCGAAAACGCTATTAGCAATGGGGAGTATATTAGCCGTGCTGTTTATTGGTATAGTGGGCTTAGCCTATTTCTACGGAGTTGTACCGAACGCTCAGGCAACGGTTGTCTCACAAATTGCCGAAGCGAGTGTTGGACGCAATGTATTTTATTATATCGTGCAAGGTACGACAGCTATGATTTTAGTGCTTGCTGCCAATACGGGTTATTCAGCCTTCCCTTTACTCGCAGTCAATTTATCAAGAGACGGCTTTATACCAAGAATTTTTCAAATTCGTGGAGATCGCCTTGGCTATTCTAACGGGATTATGATGCTCGGATTAGCAGCGATTGTCCTTATTGTGTTGTTCGATGGTGCTACAGAGCATTTAATTCCTCTTTATGCAGTAGGTGTCTTTATACCATTTACATTAGCGCAGACTGGAATGATGCGAAAATGGTGGCGTGAAAAGCCAAATGGTTGGGTGATGAAATTCGTTATAAATACAATAGGTGCAGCCATTTCCTTTGTAGTGGCGATGATGTTCTTTGTTACAAAATTACCTCAAGTATGGCCAGTATTTATCTTTTTACCAATGATTATTTGGATGTTCCATCGCATTAAGCAACATTACAATGCAGTCGGAGAGCAACTACGACTAAATGGAGAAGCATTGCCGATAGTAGATGGAAATGTTTTTATTGTACCGGTAGCGGGGATTACGAAAGTGGTAGAAAATTCACTGCATTATGTGCAATCATTGAATGTAGAAAAAATTATAGCCTTTTATGTAGCATTTGATCAGGCTGATGCCAAAGCTTTTGAAGAGAAGTGGAAGGCATGGCAACCCGATATACGTCTCGTTACGTACTATTCGCCATATCGAAGCATTACGCAACCTTTAAAAAAATTTATTGATAAGGTAGAACACCAATATGCGAAAACGGGCTATCAAGTAACTGTGGTCATTCCACAGTTTTTACCGAAGAAAGGTTGGCATCATATGCTACACAATCAATCGAGTCTATTAATTCGTACATCGCTGTTATTTCACAAAAATGTCGTCATTATGACAGTACCTTTCCATTTATCTAAATAATGACTAGCAAGGTCGAAAATAGTCTGATATAATCAGAGCATTGATTGCAAAACACGAACGTTTACCATGAAATAATGTGTAAATACCATTAAATTCCGAAAATTTAAACTTTTTTCAGTGGTAGATATAAGCATCTGCCGAAAGAAGATATGCATCTGCTTATTATGCATATTCATATTGAAATTATAAAAATGGATATTTATAATAAGAAAGTTCAACCAGCTTAATACTGTTTCACTCATATAATAGCGAGAATATGGCTCGTAAGTTTCTACCGATTTACCGTAAATGAATCGACTATGGGTAGCATTGCTTTAGAAAAACTCATACTAGCGATGATGTTTTCTATTAGTTTCGACGTTTTTGCGCTGAATGCCTTGCTCCACTCGTAGATGAATGGAATCAAAGTATTCAGCGTTTTTATTATTTTATGAAAGAAGGAAAAGCAGCAATGAAGTTATTACATGACAAAATTATGCAGGAAGGTAAAGTTTTATCTTCGTCTGTATTAAAAGTTGATTCTTTTTTAAATCATCAAATCGATCCACAGCTTATGAAAGAAATTGGGCACGAGTTTGCAAATCGCTTCTCTGATGAAATTATTACAAAAGTGCTAACAATTGAATCTTCAGGAATTGCACCTTCTGTAATGTTAGGTCTTGAAATCGGTGCACCGGTAGTATTTGCCCGTAAACGTAAATCTTTAACATTATCAGACAATCTCTATTCGTCAAAAGTACATTCTTTCACAAAAAACGAAACGAATGATATTTCAGTATCTTGTAATTTTTTAAGTGAAGATGACAATGTTTTAATTGTTGACGATTTCTTAGCAAATGGTGAAGCGGTAAAAGGCTTACTAGATATTGCAGCGCAAGCAGGGGCTCATGTTGTCGGTGTCGGCATCGTGATTGAAAAAGGCTTCCAAGACGGTGGTAAATTATTACGTGAGCAAGGTGTTCGCGTTGAATCATTAGCAATTGTGGATTCTTTAGAAGACGGCAAAGTAACATTTGCAACGGAGGATCGCGCGTAATGAATGCCTTTAAGTCAACGACGCTAGCTATTCAACATTTACTTGCGATGTATGCAGGTGCGATTTTAGTTCCGCTTATTATTGGTGGCGCTTTAGGTTTTGATTCAAAGCAAATGACTTATTTAGTAGCGATTGACATTATGATGTGTGGGATCGCAACATTACTTCAAGTGTATTCAGGTAAATTTATCGGTATTGGTTTACCAGTAGTTCTAGGATGTACCTTTACAGCAGTAAGTCCAATTATTGCAATTGGGACAAACCCTGAACAAGGTATTACAGACATTTATGGCTCCATTATTGCATCAGGTTTAATCGTTATGGTCATTGCAGGCTTTTTCGGTAAGCTTGTAAAATTCTTCCCGCCAGTTGTAACAGGTTCTGTTGTGTCCATTATTGGTATCTCTTTATTACCAGTTGCATTGAACAATATGGCGGGTGGACAAGGTGCAGAAGACTTTGCATCGGGTTCTAATGTTGCTTTAGCATTTATTACATTAGTAATTATTTTAGTCGTTTACCGTTTTACTACAGGCTTTGTGCGTGCGATTTCAATTTTAATTGGCTTAGTTGTTGGTACAGTGCTCGGCGCATTTATGGGCAAAGTGGATTTCAGTCCGGTGTCAGATGCGGGTGTATTCCATATGGTTCAACCGTTCTATTTCGGAATGCCGACGTTTGATGCGACAGCGATTTTAACGATGACGCTTGTCGCGATGGTTTCTTTAGTAGAATCTTCCGGTGTCTATTTTGCACTGAGCGATATTTGTAATAAAAAACTAGATTCAAAAGATTTAGCACGTGGGTATCGTTCAGAAGGTCTTGCTTCTGTTATTGGTGGTATTTTCAATGCCTTCCCATATACTACATTCTCACAAAACGTAGGGCTTACGCGTATGTCTGGCGTGAAAAATCGCAAAGTCATCTACATCACAGGTGGTTTACTAGTAGCACTTGGTTTCCTACCAAAAATTGCAGCACTCACAACAATTATTCCAACACCAGTACTTGGTGCGGCAATGTTGGCGATGTTCGGTATGGTAATTACACAAGGTATGGGCATGCTAGTACCTGTTATGAATGAGTCAGCAGAAAACGCCATGATTGCTGCGATTGCAGTTGGCCTTGGTGTAGGTGTATCGGTTGTTCCAGATATTTTCAAGGAACTGCCATCATACGTATCGGTTCTTACGTCAAATGGTATCGTCTGTGGTTCGGTTACAGCGATTATCTTAAACATTTTATTTAACATGATTGGGCCAAAGCGTAAAAATGACCCAATGCATGGGGAAATTTAAATCAAACAATGCCACTTCCTGATAAAAGGAGGTGGCATTGTTTGATGAGAAAAAGAAACAAGACAAGGGAAATGAAACAAGCGTCAAACTTCTGTTCAATTTCCCTTGTCTTGTCAATGAAATGGCTTGCGATTTCGTTAGCATGATTTTGCTTTCAGCGCTATGCTGTCAGTGTGGTTGTGGTGTCGTCCGATTGGCACGACGGATGGTGAGTTCGAAACGGGGTCTTCGATTACCATACAGTCTAGTGCGAATATATCTTTAATTAATGAATTAGTAATAATGTCAGATGGTGGTCCTTCTGCCACGAGCTTCCCTTCATGTAGGGCAAATATATAATCTGCATAACGTGCTGATAAGTTAATGTCGTGTAACACCATGACAATCGTTGTGCCATATTTACGATTTAAATCTGTCAGTAAATCTAAAATTTCTACTTGGTACGTAATATCTAAGTACGTTGTTGGCTCATCTAAAAATAAAATATCTGTTTGCTGCGCTAATGCCATGGCAATCCATACGCGCTGTCTTTGCCCACCTGATAATTCATCAATATGGCGATCAGCAAATTCTGTAATGTTCATCATTTCCATCGCTTCTGCGACAGCCTCATAATCTTTTTTAGACCAACCTTTTAAAAAGCTATGATGGGGGAAGCGCCCTCTACCAACTAAATCCGCAACTGTTATTCCTTCTGGAACGATAGGGCTTTGTGGTAACAAGCCTAGTATTTTGGCAAGTTGCTTCGGTGGCATTTTTTGAATAGCTTGCCCATCTAACGTTACTTGCCCTGAAGTCGGCGTAATGAGTCGTGCCATCGTTTTTAGTAGCGTAGATTTTCCACAACCGTTGGCTCCGATAATTATGCTTATTTTATTGCTAGGAATCGTTACACTAACGTCTTGTAAAATCGTTTTATTGTCGTAACCAGCAGTAATTTGCTCCGCTCGAAATGTATGTGTTGGCTTCATATTATAAATCTCCTTTTCGATTGATACGAATTAATAAATAAATTAAATACGGTGCACCAATAATCCCCGTAATTACGCCAACAGGATATCTGGTATCGAATGCAAACTGACCGATTAAATCTGCGGCCAATACTAAAATAACGCCAATTAAGCCTGCAGGCACGATATTTGAAAAGCCTACACCAACAATCTTTTTGGCAATAGGACCTGCTAGAAATGCAACAAAGGCAATTGGTCCGGCAGCTGCTGTAGCTAACGCAATCATTAAAACCGAGCTAAGTAATAGCACCAACCTCGTTTTGTTTGGAGCAACACCGAGTGATGTCGCTGCTAGTTCGCCAAGCTCTAATATTTCTAATCGACTAGCCAAACAAAGAACAATGGGTGTGCAAATTAAAACAGCTATGATTAATGGATAGAGGTTTTCCATTTTCGCCCCATTCAAACTGCCACTTAACCAACGCATAGCAGAAGGTAGGTCATGCGTATTACCAATAACCAATAAATAAGAAATAAACGCATTTAACATTGCTTGAATACCGATACCGATTAAAATTAATCGACCAATTGAGAAAGAGCTACCTTTAGATAAAATAAAAATAACGATAGCAGTTAAAAGACCGCCAACTACTGAGGCAATCGAGACAAGTGCATTACTCGCATGCAGGACAATAATACAAAAAACAGCAGCAGCACTTGACCCAGCAGTGATACCAATTACATTTGGATTGGCTAATGGATTGCGCAACATTGTTTGAAAAATGTAGCCACCAGCACCAAATGCAAAGCCAGCAAATAGTCCGACGATCATTCGGGGTAATCTGATTGTGCCGATTGCAAAGGAAGCGCCTTTGACATTCTCACCTAAAAGTACGCTGACAACATCTTTTACCGGATAAATGGTATTGCCTAACATGAGCATCAAACCCATAAGTACAATTGAAATAACTGCTAGCAAACATGTCATAAGTAGGAAACGACGTTTTCGTTTCATTCTTGAATTATAAATAGACATCATTGTTTCATTCATCATAATGCACGCATTTTCGCTTTCATTGTAATAAAAATTAATAGGGGAGCTCCAATGAAGGCAGTTACAATACCTACTTCAAGCTCGCTCGGACTCCCTAATAGTCTTCCACACACATCAGCAATGGTTAAAATAATTGCCCCAGCAAATGCTGAAAGTGGAATAACATAGCGCACGTCTGGGCCAATAATTAATCGAATTAAATGCGTCGCTAACAAACCGATAAACCCAATGGGTCCAGCTAATGCTGTTGCCACACCACACAATAACACACCGCCAAATGAAGCGAGCAGGCGAATTGTCCCCGTTTTAACACCTAAGCCAGTCGCTACATCATCTCCTAATGCTAGCGCATTCAATGCTGGCGCAGAAAAAATAGCAATACAAAGTCCAACTATTAAAAATGGGATAAACAGTGAGATATGATCCCAGCTACCAGAACCTACACTACCAACTTGCCAAAATCTAAATTGGTCCATTACTTTCGTACGTGGAATCATAACGGCCACAACGAGTGAAGACAGTATGGCACTTGTAGCAGCGCCGGCTAAGACGAGTTTGATTGGTGTTGCGCCGCCACTCCCGATTGAACCAACAGTAAAGACAAAAATAGCGGTAAGCATTGCACCTGCGATGGCCAGCCAAATATATTGATTAGCGGAACTAATATTAAAAAAGGCAATCCCACAAACAACAAATAAGGATGCCCCTGTATTTACACCTAGTATACTTGGGTCCGCAATTGGATTGCGCGTTACAGACTGCATTAATGCACCCGATACACCTAAAGCGGCACCACACATAAAACAAAAAATTGTTCGAACAACTCTTTGTCGAACAACACTTGCCTCATGAGAAGCGACTTCTGAATGGAATAGACCATCCAGAAGTTGCGTCCAAGTAATCATCCGAGAACCAAATATAAGCGATGCCATCACACTTAGACAAAGCAATATGGCGAGCAAAATAATCAGCTTGCCGAAGTTACGTGGCATCCATACATGCTTATTTTCTGAAACGGAAGTATTCATCATATTATTTCAGCTTTTTCGCAACATCAGAGATTAATGCTAAGTACTCGTCAATTGTATATTGAATTGATAATGGGTTTGGATTACCTGCGGCAGCTAATGGCGTATTATCAGTTATGACAATGACTGAACCATTTTGGATTGCTGGCACTTTTCCTAAAATAGGATCAGCTTGAAGTGCAGCTAAAGTTTTATCATCCCCATATGTAATAAAAATTTCTGCATCCTTTAAAGCATCTGCATTTTCAGCACTTAACTCAATATAGAAGCTAGAGTCATCTTTTACTTGCTCTTTAATACTTGGTGGATATTCCATACCTAATTCCTCTAAAAATTCACCACGAGGATCTGCAGGCGTATAAATATAAAACTTAGATAAATCAGTTGCATTGAACGAAGCAAATACAGCCTTTTTGCCTTTTAATTCTGGTAATTCATTTGCCTTATCAGCAATTAACTTCTCTGTATCAGCAATCAATTGTTTGCCTTCCTTTTCCATACCCATACCTTTTGCATTGTATAGGATTTGGTCGCGCCATGAAATAACCCATGGAATTTCTGGGTACGCCACAACTGGTGCAATTTGACTTAATGTATCGTAGTCTTCTTGTGTAATACCTGAATAGGCAGCTAAGATTACATCTGGATTTGAATCAGCAATTGCCTCAAAATCTAAACCATCCGTATCTTGATAAATATTAGGATTTTCTTCACCTAACTCTTTTAACTTGTCAGCTGTCCATGGCAGCATACCACTATCATCCTGTACGCCGTAGTTTGCAGCAGAGAAGCCCACTGGCACAACACCAAGTGCTAATGCGACATCATGGTTTGCCCAAGCAATCGTTGCAACGCGTTCAGGTTTTTTATCGATTACAGTTTCTCCAAAAGCGTGCTTAATAACAATTGGATACTGTGTATCACTAGCATCGGATTCTGGTTTTGAATCATTAGATGCAGCATCGGACTCTTTTTCTGCACATCCAGCTAAAGCTAAAGAAAAAATAGCTATAAATAACATTGTAAATAATGAAAAGTAACGCTTTGAATTCATATTAGAATAACACTCCTATTAACAAAATAATTGATAATGATTATCACTATCAATTGTAGTATATAACCAATACATATATATTTCAATAGAATATTTTTTAAATTAAAAATTGCGAAGTCTAAACATTTTATCTTTTCTCTTCATTAATCTGCAATATAGTTAAATAATGAATATTCTGATTTTGTGCAGAATTGGTTGTTGGAAATGATACTATGAAGAAGGAAGAGGAAGTTCAATTTGAAAAAAGGGGGGCTTTCATGTCAGAACAAGAACGAGAAAATTTAAAAGCGAAAGAACAGCGAAAAAACCCTGGAGGTGCTTTGAACAGTGCATCGGCACAAGCGCATACTGGTTCACCTAGCAAAGGGTGTTTAGTTAATATTGGTTCCATTATCATGATCATCGTTATTATTTTGTTAATAAAAGCATGTGCAAATTAAAGTTTTCAACTTATAAAAAGGGACGCTATCCTTTAGTTTGGATAGTGTTTCTTTTTTCTAGGATAGCATGATTTAGTTGTTACATAATCTCTTCTGCATCTATATTTTTTAGCTCCTTGGCAAGTAATACATCTCTCCTCAATTAATAAGGTAGGGGGCTAGTTCAGCTTCTGTTTTCATTCTAAATCTCCCTTTAAGGAACAGAGGAAAGGTGTTAAAAATTTAGAAGGGTTCACTTGTTGTTGGTAGCGAAGGCGTGACTCCTGTGGGAACGCACACATCGTAAGACGCTGGCATTCCGCGCGTTAGCGAGGGTTGCGGCTTACGTGTATGCCTGCGGAAAGCACCGCCGAAGGGAACAACAATGGCACAGCAAAAAAGTGTTAGATTGACTGCCATCAATCTAACACCTTTTCTCTTTTGCCCCACGCTCTTGGTGGTTAGCTAAAGTCCACAAACATGTTCAAATCAATTTTTTCATACTATAAGACATGCTTAGTCTCGGAGGGGGGTTGTATGTTTTTTCTGAAGAAAGGCTTGGTCATCATAATAGGTAGTATTTGTATATCATTAGGCATTAATCTATTTCTAACACCGTACCAAATACTAGACGGAGGCGTTGTAGGGGTAGCGCTTATTTTGTACTATTTGTATCAACTAAAAATCGGACTTATGATTATTATTTTAAGCATTCCAATATTTGTTATAGCTTGGTTTAAATACAGAGCTTATTTCTATAATAGTGTACATGGGTTAATTGGCTCGTCTTTTATCATTGACCTGTTGAGGCCTATAAGAAATATAATTCAAATCGATGCGATTTATAGTGCAATTTTTGGAGGGATTTTAGTAGGTTTTGGCATCGGTTTAATGCTTCGCTTTCAGACAAGCACTGGTGGAACAGATCTAGTTGCACAGTTTTTAAGTGATAAAACAGGCATTAATGTGGGGATTCTTATTTTTTTTATTGATTCGATTGTTATTGTTTTAGGTGGGTTTCTGTTATCTTCTAATACATTAATCCTTTCCATAATTACTGTGTTAGTAGTGGGTATTACGACAAGTATGATAACCAGTTATGCAAAATAAAAAATAGCTTCAGTAAACACTGAAACTATTTATAGGTGAGCGTTAAGGTCAGTTATTCATCATCCGCTTTTTTGGATAGGCGGGTTTTACTTCCGCAATTAAAATAGCTAGTAAAATTAATACTGCGCCTATCACCATTCTGCCTGTCAGTACTTCATGCAAAAATATTACCGAAAGCACCATACCGAAAAAGGATTCTGTTGACAAGATAATGGCTGCCTTTGTAGCCGTTGTATATTGATTGGCCACATTTTGAAAAAGGTACGCAATAGTAGTTGAAAAAATCCCTAAATAAATGATTGAATAGATTGCTTCTTTTTCAAGATTAGTAGGGATATCGCCTTGACTGACGACGACCAAGATACCCAAAACGGATGCTGTTATAAACTGCACAATGGTAAGAGCGATTGCATCTTCCTTTTGTACAAAAAGGTTTGTACAAAAAATATCGAAAGCAAAGGCAACAGCACATGCTAGAGAAAGGGCATCTCCTATATTCATTGTGAGGGAACCTTGTAATGATAAACAGCCAATTCCAACAAGCGCTATAATAGAGCCAATGATTTCGTAACCATCGATTCGGCGTTTATAGACGGCATAAGCAATAAGTGGAACAACGATTACATTAACAGCGGTTAAAAATGCATTTTTAGAGGGAGTCGTATATTGTAAACCAACTGTCTGAAGGGCAAAGGCAATATACAATATCGTGCCTAGTAAAACACCTTTCCAAACGACTGATTTTGTTGCTTTTTTTAATTTGTATCCAAAAATGACGGTTAGTATAATCGAAGCTAATATAAATCTTCCTGCCATCACTTGATAAGCAGTTAAATATTCTAGTGCAATGGCTGTAACAACAAACCCACTACCCCAAACGATAGCGGTTGTAAGCAACATGCCATCAGCTATGTATTGTTTCATCTTTCTTCCTCCTAACTCCAATAAGAATAGCATGAGAAGGAAGAAAATATTTTGACTTTGTTTCTAAACTTTCAGGCGTTTTTTTGTACTTATTCCAAAGCGAATATTTATTCTGCTATTTTGCTATGTAATAAGTACAATTTAACGGCTGCTGATAAGCGTTCATAAAAAACATAATCATTATCTTGCGGTGCTACCAATTGGCGGATTTTTGTCATGCGATATCGGATAGTATTTGGATGGCAGAAGTGCGCAACTGCTACTTCTTTTATGTTACCCTTTTTTGCGATATACGTGATTGCGGTATTGATGAAATCGGTATCAACCTTTTCATCAAGTAAGGGCCCTAGATAGTTTTTCACATAATGCATGGCAAATTGAGGATCTTTGCGATGTAACTCAATAAGCAAACTATCAGAACCAAGCTGTGTGTAATGACAAGTAGGGGTCATATCAATTTCTGCCATTAAGCGGGCAGCGAAAGCTTCCCGTACTGCAAGGTGAAGTGCCATTTGTGTGCTATGCACCTGGCTATAGCCAACAGTCAGTTTGTCTGTCGAAATATCATACATTGTAAGCCATTCATTAAGAAATTTTTCAAATTGAAAATGCTGTGATAGATTGGTCATTAAGATAAAGAGGCTATTTTTATATTTACAAATAACGCCTGTTTTTAATAGTGGTTCCAATTGCAAAAAAGGTTGCATCCATTGTGCATTCGATACGGCTTGCATTTGAAAATTCGCTACGAATACATATTTTTCAAATGGTTTGTTCAATTGTTGTAAAAAAGATGTGATTTGTTCTGCAGAGACATCTTCGTTAATGAGACGTTTCATAATGGTTTCTAAAAAGAATGTATAGTCTTGCGTTTTTGCATAAGCCATTGTTTCTAAAATAATTTTTTCAAAAAATTCATCCCCACCAAATCGCAGTATTGGGAAATGATGTGCATTTGCTAAGGCGAGTACTTCCTCTGGTAGTTCGTTATAAATAACGGGTTTATATGCTAAAGCGCTTGCTTCTAACTGAATCAGATTTTTTACAGCATTTACTAAATAATCAGGCTGTTGTTTTGCAAATAATAAGCTACTAAGGATTACACTATTTGGTGTAAATATCGTTTCTCGAACAGTGTGAATATCAGGCGAAAATTCAAAATCTAGAATTTCAACATTTTGGACAGGTTTATGTAAACCGTTGCTACCTGCAACGACTGTAAAATCCTTTGTAATCGGCAATTGCAAAAAGTTTTTTACGTTCATTATGGAATCTAGCTACCTTTCCAGTAATTTATTATTAAGTATCGTACCATCATTTTAAGAAAAATGAATATAGTTATTGTCTTTTATTGCAAATTTTATTGTTTGCATAGAGCCTATGTTCAAAAAATAACTATGTTCATGTACAATCCCTTCACTTGATGATTCTGAAATCAACTTCGTTCTTTTTACAACTACTTCACAGAGCGTTTACAATTAAAGCTTACAATGGATACTAATAACCAATTTAAGAGGTGCAAAAAATGGAGTCTGTTGTGAGACAAAGCGTAAAGACAAGCAATTTATTCTTATATTTAAATCATCTATATGAACAGCATCAAAGTAATACTTTATATATAAAACGTTTAAAAGCATTAAATAAAATTATCGAAACAAAAGATTTACATACTTTTTTTCAACCGATTGTAGATTTACAAACAGAGCAAACAATGGGATTTGAGGCATTAAATAGACCAACGCCCTCTGATTTATTTAACAGTGTCGATCAATTTTATGAATTTGTAGGTCAAACGGATTGCGTGTTTTTATTTGAATGCTTTTGTCGTAACCTATCATTGCAACGCTTCAAAGAGCGCCTTCACGGGGAGTTACTGAACCAAGATTATATCCTATTTCTTAATATCCACCCTAATGTATTACTGGATAAAAAATATAATAGTGGAGAAACATTACAACTGCTAAAAGAGCTCGGTATTAAACCACAGCAGGTAGTCTTTGAGTTAACAGAACGCAGCGCTGTGTTAGATTTTGTAGAGTTCGAAAGGGTATTATCACATTATCGTTCGCAGGGTTATCGAATTGCAGTGGATGATATGGGGTCCGGCTATAATAGTTTAAAAACATTGATTTATTTAAAACCTGAATTTATTAAGTTGGATCGTTCGTTAATTCAATATATCGATAAAAACAGTGAGCAGCAGCAGCTTGTTACATTGCTTATGAAATATGCGGAGCAAGCTGGAACAAAAATTATAGCAGAAGGCATAGAACGGCAAGAGGAGATCAATTATTTGCAAGACATTGGCATCCATTATGCACAAGGGTATGCGTTAGGGAGGCCATCAAAAGACATTCAATTGGGGGAATTAAGGGTGGATGACCATGCAGATAGGAGAAGTCACAGAAAACGTTCCTAGTATTGATGAATTTGTGAAAAACAAAGATGTAGATTTACTTTTTACAAGCAATCCATCATTGCGAAGTGTTGTTGTTGTACGAGATGGCAGTCCAATTGGACATATTACCCGCACACATTTCTATCAAAAAATTGGTACACGCTATGGCTATAATTTATTTATGGGTCGACAAAACCAGCTGATTATTAAAGATAATCCTCTAATTGTAGATTATGACACACCTATTATCGAAGTCAGTACAGAAGCGATGGGCCGACGAGCAGAGGACCTGTACGATGATATCATTGTCGTTAAAAAAGGTGTCTATTTCGGTGTGGTCAGTATTAGAGAACTGTTGTTAAAGCTTGTAGAGACGCAAGTAGCGATTGCTAGTTTTTTAAACCCACTAACAAGCTTACCTGGCAATAAATTAATAGAAGAAAAATTACAAGCTGCATTACATCTTGAAAAATATAGTCTCATTTATTTTGATTTGGATCACTTTAAAACGTATAATGACACCTATGGTTTTAATAAAGGAGACAAAATTTTACTGTATTTAACAGATGTTCTCAAAAGAAATATTGCAGCTGGAGAAGATTTTTTAGGGCATATAGGTGGCGATGATTTTGTTGCTATACTCCCACACTATGAAGTCGCAATCATCTGTCAAACGATTATAGAAGAGTTTGATGCGCAAATTATTGATTTTTATGAACTAGAGGATTTAGTAAAATTACAAGTTCCTAATAGGACTGGAAAATTAGAGCGTTTTACATGTACTTCGTTATCTATTGCTGTTATTACAAATGAATACCAGCAATTTACTTCAGTTGACCAACTATCCGATGCAGTAGCACGATTAAAAAAGGAATGCAAAAAGATATGTGGAAGCTGTTATTTAATTAATGACAAAGCAACCTACCTTATACATTAAATTTTTAAGATGCAGGGTGGATTACCCGCGGAACAAAGTGGAATACCCGCGAAATAGAGTAGTTTACCCGCGGAACAGAAGGAAATACCCGCGAAATAGAGTAGTTTACCCGCGGAACAAAGAGGAATACCCGCGAAATAGAGTAGTTTACCCGCGGAACAGAAGGAAATACCCGCGAAATAGAGTAGTTTACCCGCGGAACAGAAGGAAATACCCGCGAAATAAAGTAATATACCCGCGAACAACATAAAAACCTACCTCGTCTTATATAAACGAGGTAGGTTTTTTATTAGTAAGCACTCCAGCCAGCATCTGCCGCTAAAGCGACACCGTTAATAAGGCCGGAATCTTCAGAAGCTAAAAATAGGGCAATATTAGCAATATCTGAAACTTGACCAGCTTTTGGCATAAGTTGCACACCGCGTACAGATTGTTGCATACCAAATGGATCTACATTCGTCATGGCTGCTGCAAAGCCAGTTTCTACATGTGCAGGTGCAATTGCGTTGCAACGGATATTTTGTGAACCGTAGTGGGAGGCAATATTTTTTGTCATACCTACAACTGCGTGTTTCGCTGTAGTATAAGCTAGTCCACCGCGGCCGCCTGTTAATCCTGCAATGGAAGCCATGTTGACAATTGTTCCACCGCCATTTTCAATAAATATTGGTAATACTTGTCGAATAGCTCGCATCACACCACTTACATTAATGTCCATCACACGTTGCCAAACCGCATCTTCAACATTTGCCGCCGCCTGCATATTGTCACCAACTCCGGCATTATTGACTAAAATATCTATACGACCAAAATGAGCCACCGTAGTAGCCATCATTTTTTGAATATCTTCTTCTACCGCAACATTTACTTTGACACCAAATGCCTCAAAACCAGCTTCATTAAACTCATTCACAGTAGCATTTAATGCGTCCTCATTGAAGTCAGCAATAACAACTTTTGCCCCTTCTTGTGCATATTTACGCGCAATTTCTTTACCGATTCCTGCTCCACTACCTGTAATAATAGCCACTTTATTTTGCAATTTACCCATAATTATTCCCCTCTTTCAATATAAGTTTACTATTAAACTAATTTGATTTTAGTCCTTTTCAATTGTTAAATCAAAGAAATTGAACCGCTTACATGTTTAAAAATCTTAATCTTAATAAAACATACTTGAATAATAGGTATTATAGGTATATAATTCGATTTACATTCTAATAAAACATCTTAGGAGGCTTTCTATTGTCAACTTTACAAGTCATTCTGAACGTAGCACTGTTACTTGCCTGCGTTGGAATTTTAGTTATTATGAATAAAAAACACGTGAAATTCTCAAATCGTGTTTTTGCTGGTCTAGGTTTAGGTATCGCACTAGGTCTAGGGCTGCAATTGTTTTACGGTATTGACTCAGAAGTTTTAACCAAGACAACATCTTGGTACAACATTATTGGTACGGGTTATGTGAAACTGTTACAAATGGTGGCAATGCCTCTAGTATTTATTTCTATTTTGATTGCCTTTACGAAAATGACAATTGGCAAAAATTTTGGCAAAATGGCCGCTTTAATTTTAGCAATTTTAATCGGTACTACAGCAGTATCAGCCGCAGTAGGGATTCTTTCGGCTACAATATTTGATTTAGATGCTACTCAAATTATGCAAGGAGACGCTGAAACAGAGCGTGGGGCATATATAGAAGAAAAGACAACGGGCATGACTGCACCTGATTTACCAACGCAAATTATAGAATTATTCCCAGCGAATCCATTCCTTGATTTAACAGGTGCTCGTTCAACATCTACAATTGCGGTTGTTATATTTGCAGCATTTTTAGGTTTTGCTTATTTACGTGTCGCACGTAAAGATAGTGAGATGGCTGCAACCATTAAAAAAGGCATTGATGCAGTGCATGCATTAGTAATGGGTGTTGTGACAATTGTTTTACGCTTAACACCATATGGTATTTTAGCCATTATGGCACGCACGGTCGCAACATCTGATTTTGGGGCAATTTACAACTTAGGTAAATTTGTTATTGCTTCTTACGTTGCGTTAATTATTATGTTCCTTGTTCATTTACTAATTATTTCATTAAGCGGTCTAAATCCGTTTACGTATTTAAAAAAATCACTTGAAACACTGTTATTTGCCTTCACTTCACGTTCAAGTGCGGGGACGTTACCTATGAATATTAAAACGCAAACTGGTAGACTTGGTGTACCAGAGGGGATAGCAAACTTCGCAGGTTCATTTGGTTTATCAATTGGTCAAAACGGTTGCGCTGGTGTATATCCTGCAATGCTTGCAATTATGATTGCACCAACTGTCGGCATTAATCCACTTGATCCTGTATTTATCATTACAGTTATTGCAGTGGTAGCAATAAGTTCGTTCGGTGTAGCAGGTGTTGGTGGTGGTGCAACATTTGCAGCTATCCTTGTGCTATCAGCGCTTCACCTACCAGTTGCACTTGCCGGTATTTTGATTTCAATTGAGCCATTAATCGACATGGGGCGTACGGCTCTAAATGTAAGTGGGTCAATGACAGCAGGTGTTACCACAGCACGTGTAACGAAAGAGTTGGATACAGAAATGTATAATAATAAAGCGGTTAGTGCACAAGTTTCGGACTTATAGGCTTGTAAAAATAAGTTTCGAACATAACAAACATAGCAAAAAAGTGTTAGATTGATTGAAGTCAATCTAGCACTTTTTCTCTTTTGTACAGTCAATAAGTATTTTTTATGTTTTCAGTGCTTTTGGCGGTGTCATCAATGTACTTTGCAATAATATGGTTGTCAGCTGTGATGTTTTCAATTGATGCATTCATTTGTTGTAAGGTGGCAGTGGCTTCCTCAATAATGGCAGCAAAATCATTTGTCGACGAGTCAACATTTTTGCTGTTCACAGCTACTTCATTTGATAAATGCTCAAATTCATTAAATTTTATTTTTAACGAATGTAAAATATCGCTTAATTGAATAAAGTTTGAATTAACTAACTTTGTAGATTCGACACTTTGATGCAATGTGTCGCTACTTTTTGTCATGTTCACCTGTGCTAATTTATTCGTTGTATTGACATCCGTTAAATTTTCACTGATTTTGACAGTAAGATTATTCGTTAAATCCGCTAAATTTCGTATTTCTTGCGCCACAACAGAGAATCCTTTTCCAGCATCCCCAGCACGAGCAGCCTCAATAGAAGCATTTAATGCCAATAAATTTGTCTGTTCTGTTATTTGTTGAATATCATTGGCAAACTGATTTGTTTCTTCAATTTTTTCCGTTAAAGTTTTAAAGTTATCACTTAAGTTGGTTATCACATTTTGCAGACTATTCATCTCTGTTGTAAGATGATTTATTTTATTTTGTCCTTCAACCGCTAAGTTTCTAGATTGAATAGAGTCATCTATTAAACGAACTGTTATGTCATTCATAGAATGGATTGCTGCTAAGTTACTTTGTGCACTGTCCGCTATTTTAGATATTTGCTCACTTTGTAACATACTCCCTGATGAAACTTCATTCATGGCTAGTTGAATTTCCTCTTGCGATCTTAAACCAAATTGAACTTTTTCGTTAATTTTACTAATGCTTTCAGCAATAATAGCGATTTCCCGTTCTAAATGAAGTTTATGTTCTTCTTTTGTTTTTGCATCAGCTTCTGCGATTTCACTATAAGCTTGTAACTTTTTAAATTGATTTTGATTCATACGTATTAAGATTGTTAACAGAAATCCAATAAACAAATAAATGATAACAAAAGAAGTCATTTTTTCACTAGCAAATTCAGGTTTAGGGAAGAGATAAATTAAACCAAGCGTTATAAATCCTAAACTATAGCCGATGCTAAATATTTTGGCATTAAATTGAACAGCAGAGAAGATAGCAAAGAAAAATATAGAAAGAGCAGTGGATAATTCCCCACCATAAATCATAACTAAACTAATATTAAAGATATTCATAATGATTACTATCAAGTAGGGGAAGACATACTCTTTTTTATATCGATTACTGACTATGTATAACAAAGGATAAAAAATTATTTGAACACTATAGAAAAAGATAATCCAAAAATCCGGTTTTAAAGATAATGTACCGAGTAAACCTAAAATTGTCGAAGCTAAATAAGTGAAAAGCATCAGCTTGTTTTTATTTTTCAAGTCCATTAATTTTAATTGTTCAATCATATTGCACTAAAGACCTCCTGTTTAATTTATTATTTTAAAATAGTAATTAATCACTAATTAAGGGGATTGTTTACCTTTAAACTAGTTATTAAGATTGATTATAGTTATTTTAACTGGAAGTAGTAAAGAATTATTTTCAATTTTTACCGATGTTAGTTAGAACTACCTACGGAATCAATATTGAAATTGCAAAAATAAATTTTCAATTAGAGGGAAAATGTTATGGCAAGTATTTCTCGTTCAATAAATAAATTTTCTGTGAAATTAATTAATTTAATATTAAACAGTTTAATGTTAAAATAAATTGCAGGTCACAAAAGTTTCACATTTATTGGAGGTGATTATGTGGCAAGAAAGCAGGATAAAGTCTAATACAGCGCGGTTTTAGAGGATAAATGGTCAACTGCGAATTCGCTTGCAGAATTGTGACAAGTAAGCTACCGCAGACTTAATAAAAAGAAAGTAGTAGCTTTTTGGAGACAATCTATGTACAAGGATTCCTCTGCATTTGTTCTTTAAACAAGGAAGCCGTTCATTCTTTTTATGAAGTAGTTCTTACTTGAATCATGTGCAATAGCTTAAGCTAATGGACAAGTTAAGTAATGCAAATATATAACAAAATATCTTTTCAATCATTGCATATGTGCCAATTGGTATCCAAATGGCGAAATTTGACGTTTTGTGTAAAATAAAGTCGTTTATATAAAAGGAGAAATAGAGAAATGAGTGCTAATAAGAAAAGGCTTCACTTTGCATGGCTAGTATTACTAGGTTTATGTATTTCAGTTGGTTTAGCAAAGTCAGGATTAAACAGTTCGGCAGGACTATTCCTATCACCAGTATCTGAAGACATTGGTGTAGGTCTGGGTAATTTAACGTTATATCTAAGTATTTCATCTATCGTTACAATGGTATTTTTACCGATTGGCGGGAAGTTAATGGCGAAGTATGATACACGTATGTTACTTAGCATTGCAATTATTTTACAAGCGGGTGCATTTGCTTTATTTGGTATGATGAGCTCTGTATGGGGATGGTATATCCTTGCAATGCCATTAGCTGTTGGTGGCGTATTAATTACAGTATTGGCAGGACCTGTTTTAGTCAATCAATGGTTTAAACAACGCAGTGGACTAGCATTAGGTATTATTACTGCTTCTGGTGGTTTAATCGGGGCGTTTACACAACCTTTAATTGGTAACTTAATTGCCACTCAAGGTTGGAGAAGTGCATATATTATTGTAGGTGTTGCAGCGATTATTATTATCGTTCCAACAATTATGCTATTTTTAAGAAAATCACCACAAGAAAAAGGGCTATTACCTTATGGTGCAGTGGACAATAACAATGTAGAGAAGAAAGTAGAAACGGATACTAGCAATACGGGAATCTCGTTTGCGGATGCTAAAAAATCGTTGTCATTTTCATTGTTAATTCTGTTCTTCTTCATTATTACATCAATAGCAAGTTTTTCAATCCATATTCCAACATACCTTGTAAATCAAGGATTTAGTGTGAAGTTTACTGGTAATGTGATGGCTGCTTTAATGGTTGGTGTACTGTTAGGGTCAATTATTTTCGGTTATTTAATTGATAAAATTGGTGCTAAAAATACGACTGTTATCGCCATGTCTATTGGTTTAGTGTCTATGATTTTATTGCTCTTCTTTGTTGAAAGTACAATTGCGATCGTTGTAGCTGTTGGTCTTTTCGGATTTGTCACAGCTTGTATAGGAACATTAGCGCCTGCTATTACTTCTGCTTTATTTGGTAATAAAAATTACAGTCAAATCTATTCGACAGTTTCAATCGGTTTGGCAGTAGCGGGAATTATTGCACTTCCAGCGTATGGCTATATTTTTGATTTCACAGGAAGCTACACAGCTGTTTTATATATTATTGTAATTATGTTAATCATGAATATTGTTTCTGTCTTAGTTGCTTTCCGTAATAAAGAAAAAATGGTGCAAAACGGATTGTGGAAATAAGATATTAATTGGCAAACTAAAAACTACACCTAACTTGCTAGACAAGTAATGGTGTAGTTTTTGTTTTTCAGGATAATTGTTTGAGAATTGTTTGAGTGACTGGCACCCAGTTAAATAATTTTTACATAAAAGTCTTTGCCGTTTATAATGTCAGTTACTTCAATGTTGTAATGAGTTTTATAGTAATCATAAATATTTCGTGCTAAACCGGAGTGTCCATTTAAATAAGTTCCCTTTTTCACCTCTTTACGTGGATTGTGAAAATCAAAATATAGGCGCGAATCGTGGCACATCGAGTTTAAAATGGCTTTAAACTCCTGTTCCTCAATATGAATTCCTCGCGTATACTGGCACTCTCGGCGATACGTATCGTGTGAGACATTCACTGGTGAAGACTCAAGGGTCATTTCGATTTTTCTATTCAAATGTCAACAGCTCCTTTCAAGATTCCTAACTATTCTCTCTATTATAAAATTGTCAGAAAATTATATCAATATTTATCTATAGTGAAGAATGAAGAAATGTAACTTGTAGGGGAGGGATAGGGTAATCTACCAATCTTGCTGTTGCATTTCCTCTGCGATTACTTGAAGATCATAGGAATTAATGGTTAGAAGCGTATAGTCGTGGGTTTCCATATATTTTTCTGCCAAGTGCTTGATATACTTCGGAGAGCCCTCGTTTTCTTCATCATAAACAAGTAACAAACCGTCCGAATTTTGAATAATAAACTTGTCCTTCTCTGTAAACTGCCAAGGAGCCTCATACGGCTTTTTCGTGACACTCGTTACAAAGTCTGCCTGTGCTACTAGTGACAAATATTTTTCTTGTTTCATTTCTTGCCAATTTTTTTCTTGCTCTAAAAATGGTGTGATAACTGCATATTTTAAGTCAGGAAATTCCTCTTTTAATGTTAAGACAACCTCTACACTCCATGTTTCAACACCTTGTTGTCCGCTGATAATGACCCATTCTAAACCTTCATCTAAAAGATTTCTCAAGCGATTTTCTAAAGCTTTTTTGATAATGGAGATACCAGGATGTTTATCATTGAAAATGCCAAGTTCATGTGGTTTATAGCCTGTTATAATCATTCGCTGAAGCACTAAAACGCCCCCTAAGCTGTTTGTATGTATCAAGTATACAGCAGGGGACGTATGAACACGAATGACAAATCTAGCAGGTGTGATGCCATGTATTTATTTATTTTACGGTAGTTCCCAAGAAAATAATGACGCTTAAAATGCAAAAATTGTTAAGACTACAGTTGCTGTTGCACAAATGCCAAGAAACCACCAAGTGTCTGAGAAATCTTCTTTCGTTTCACTATTCATAGGACATACTCCCTTTCTGTTTAATGCGTCCAGTCCAAGACCAATTTGTCCACATACGTAACAACGCTTCAAATGGGCCTCGTTTAAATTTCTTTAAATAAACAATGCTTAAAATGCATTGCAAGCTATATACTGCAATTCCCAAAATAACGCCGCCAAACACGCCCAATTTGCCAAATAAACCTAGTCCATAACCGTAAAACACGGTCGTACAAATCACCGTTTGTAATAAATAATTGGTAAGCGATAATTTCCCCACACTTTCAAAAGCGATAGACAGACGTTGAATAGGTCGGAAATGAAATAGTAGAGCGGCCAAACAAATATAACCAACTGCTAACACCATTGAGCCACCTACGAGCAACATAGAAGAAAATGGGCTATCGATAAAACTAATGCTTTTACAAGTGATGCCTATTGGAACAAATAATGAGCCGAGGATATACCATTTCTTTTCATCTTGCATATTTTCAAAGGCATGATTTTTCGCTAGCCCCATACCTAAAAGAAATAATGGTGCAAAAAATAACGGTGCAAATAAAATCATTATATAAATCATAACTGGGTCATCTATGTCAGGAGGCATGACGTTTGATCGAAAGTCGAAAATTTCTTGATAGCTGCCATTTGCATAGGTAGTATTTGCTTTATCAATATATACGGCCATTTCTTTGTCATCTTTTGCGGATATTTCATCTGAACCATAAGTTAAAGCGGTTGTTAATACAAACAATACGCTAGCCCAAATAACTAATGTTTTTGGTTTGCGATTTATAAATGGAATTAAAAATAATGTAATAAATCCATAAAACAGTAAAATGTCACCTTCCCATAAAAATGTTGCATGAAGTCCGCCTAAAACGATTAATCCTATCGCTCTACGTAAAATAGACCAGCGACTTTTGCCTTTTTTATTGCGAACGGACTGTATCATTTTAATAAGGGAATAGCCGAATAATATAGTGAAAATCGGCATAAATGAGCCTTCGATAAATATTTTTACAAAATATAAAGCTCCTGTATCAAGAAAGGAAAGATCACCTAACTTTTCTTTGCCATACATTCCATACTGAAAAATGAGCAAGTTGGCCATTAAAATACCAAATAAACTAAATCCACGCATTGCATCGATGAAGCGTACACGATGTGCTGTCATTGCCTTTTAACTCCTTTATTGGTTAACTTATATATAGTGTAGTTGGGAAAGCTTATCGTGAATTAACGACTACCTTAAAGTAATCTTAAAAGTAGGTGACAAGGTGCAAGAAGCGGCGATATTTGTGTTAGAGGATGAACGTGCCATTGCGGAAATGATTGAAATTATTTTAAGAAAAGAAGGTTTTGTAAACATTACGTTATGCACGACGATAGAAGATGGGAAAAAAGCGATCGAGCAAAATGTTTTTGATTTTTACTTATTAGATATTATGCTACCAGATGGTAGTGGGCTTGATTTGGCGGAAGTTATTCGAAAGCAAAGTGATGCACCGCTATTTTTTTTAACAGCCAAGAGCAGTGATGCAGATAAACTTCGAGGGTTTATGAATGGCGCAGACGATTATATTACGAAACCGTTTAATCCGCTTGAGCTAGTAGCAAGGGTAAAAGTCCAATTTACTCGATATATGAAGCAAAAGAATGTATCTGGAAGTCACGTTTACACATGTAGCCGTTTTACTTTTGATATAGATGCAGCAGAAATAACTGTAGACGGAAAAAAGGAATTGATTAGCGGTCGTTTATTTTACTTATTGAAGTATTTATGTGAAAACGAGGGGCAAGTATTATCGAAAGAACAAATTTATGAACGTGTGTGGGGCGATTTTTTATTTGACGATAATACGGTAATGGTTCATATTCGCAAGTTACGTGAAAAAATAGAAAGGAATCCTGGTAAACCAACTTGCATTATTACGGTGAGAGGGATTGGCTATAAATTAGTTGGAGATGATCAAGTATGAAGCCGGCAGGGAAATTATCACTGCGTTTTGTATCCTACTTTATCATATTTTATTTACTTATCATTTTGGGCTTCATTATTAGTTTAGTGGTTTTTGGACTTTTTATAAATGAACGAGTCGGTGATAACATCCATACGATGAGTTCTTTTGAAATCGAAGATAATGCAATTGTGAAAAATGGTAAATCCGTAAAAATAGCCGATTTCTTAGAAAAACGCGCAGAGGAAAATGTAGGGCAGTTATATTTATTGAACAATGCCATGGAAATTGTCGATTATACAGGGGATAGTTGTGAGCTGTGTAGCATGACGGACCGTGAAATTATGGCGCTTAAACGTCCAGGCATGCATACGTGGGAAATACCCAAATACTATTTGTTGTTTTTACCTACATCGCCTTTGCAGCCTATGTTCAATGAGGTCTTGCAGGTGATTCGTGAAAAGAAAGAATTCCCTTCGGAGCTACTCGAACGCTTACAAGCTAATCAGATTGCGATTGAAATTTATAATGAGCGTTGGAATCGTGTAAAGGTAATCGGGGAGCATTATAAGAAATTGCATAAGCCGCAGTTGCTAGATGAAAAATATGATATTTTTGAGCAGGCCGAGCTTAGGCAAAGTACGTCATTAGAAGATGGTTCAACGCTAATAGTACGTATGCCAAACCCCTCCTATAAGCCATTTGAAGAGCCTTTTAATAAAGCAATGATTTTATTTGTGTCTATATTTTTTGGCGGGCATAGTATTTTGTTGGTAGGAATTATTTTGTTATCCATGAGCATTTCACGTCAATTTGTACGGCCCCTTGTATATGTAATCTCTCGTATTGAACGACTAACGCAGTTCGATTATAGGGAAGTAAGTGATAATAAAATCCATCATCAAAAGACAGGTAAATTGAAAAGGAAATTTAAGTTATTCCAACCTGTTGATGAATCGCTTAATCATTTATCTGAACGTCTTGCTTCCAACGAAAGACAAATTCAGCAATCCGAGCAACTCCGAGAGGAATGGATAACGGGTTTGTCGCATGATTTAAAGACACCATTAAGCTCGATTTATGGGTATTCTACAATGCTTGCTTCCGAAGAGTATGAATGGACGAAAGAAGAGATGCGAATATTTGCGAATACAATGCGTGAAAAAGCCAACTATATGGATTTACTTATACAAGATTTAACGTATTCTTATCAATTAAAGAATAAAGCAATCCAGCTCGAGAAAGTATCATTAGCACTTGCCACATGGTTACCCCAATTTGCAGATGAGCAAGTATCAATCAAAGTATATGGGGACGTAATGCTTGAAGCAGATGAGCTTTTATTAAAGCGCATCTTAGATAATTTAATTACCAATGCTAAAAAATACACACCAGAAGGTACGAAGGTTCTTGTAGAGGCTCAAAATATAGACAAAGGCATTAAGCTAACGATTACAGACCAAGGTCCAGGTATTCCACAAGATGAATTAGACAATCTTTTTGAACGCTATTATCGTGGTACAAATACAACAGATGATGCAACGGGCACAGGTCTTGGCTTAGCCATTACGAAACAACTGATTGATTTGCATAATGGAACAATATGCGTTCATTCAGATAATAATGGTACTATCTTTGAATTAAAATTTCTTGAAAAATTGCCCTTATGCTAACAATGTTTAATCATACAAGCTAACCATTAAAAAACCGCTAGAGGCTCATGCTTCTTAGCGGTTTTTTAATTATTTGGAGTGGGACTGTTCATTAGATAATGCCACAAACAAAATATGAATGAAGAAGATTACTCGTTGTTGGAGTGATCTTTTTTAATGTAAATAGAAAGTGTCATGCTATTCACAAAGTTGTCAATGTCGTTTTTTTATAGTGGAAAACCCCTATATTTCTAAAAAGTTGGGTTGCTTATACTGGTGGCATAGAAGAAAAAGGAGATGCAATTTTATGAGGAATCAATGGGTTGATTCGTGTGGTAAATAAACAACAAAATCGTATTGCATATAAATCCCAAGAAAAAAAGTTAATCATTATTAGTTTTGTAATAGCTGGGATAATGTTGATGTCATTTGTCGGGAGAATATTTAGTAGCTAGGAGATGTATAAATATGAATGATTCAGCTGTATTTTGGAGCCGTGCCTTAACCGAATTAACATTATCTTTCCATATTATTTATGCAACAATTGGTGTTGGTATACCGCTGATGATTATGATCGCTCAATGGGTTGGGATTAAAAATAATGATGAGCATTATTTATTACTCGCTCGACGTTGGGCACGTGGATTTGTTATTACAGTAGCAATTGGCGTTGTGACAGGAACTGCAATTGGCTTGCAACTTTCTTTATTATGGCCAAACTTTATGGAATTAGCTGGTCAAATTATTGCTCTACCACTATTTATGGAAACGTTCGCTTTTTTCGTTGAAGCCATTTTTTTAGGGTTGTATTTGTATACATGGGATCGCTTCAAAAATCCGAAGAGACATTTACTATTATTAGTACCAGTAGCCATTGGTGCTTCTATGTCAGCAGTATTTATTACAATCGTGAATGCCTTTATGAATGCACCACAAGGATTTGATATTGTGGATGGGGAGCTAATCAATATTCAGCCCGTACTAGCCATGTTTAATCCGGCAATGCCGACAAAGGTAGCGCACGTTTTAGTAACATCTTATATGACGGCAGCTTTTTTATTAGCTTCCATTGCTGCCTATCGCATGCTACGAGGGTCTGCGCACGTATATCATAAAAAAGCGCTGTATTTACTAATGAAATTAGGGTTAGTCTTTTCACTGGCAGCACTTGTAGTAGGAGACTTTTCAGGCAAATATTTAGCGGAATATCAACCTGAAAAATTAGCAGCAGCAGAATGGCATTTTGAAACGGAAGAAGACGCTTCCCTTGTTTTATTTGGTGTATTGGATGGAGAAGACATAAAATACGCTATTAAAATACCTTATGCTTTAAGTGTATTAGCGCATAATAATCCGTTTGCAGAAGTGACGGGGCTTGATCAATTTCCGAAAGATGAACAACCACCACTCTATATTCACTATTTATTCGATGTAATGGTGATGATTGGCACGTTATTAATTGTAGTGGCAGCTGTTTATGTTCTGGGTAAATGGCGAAATTGGCAATTTGTTTCGTCTAAACTATTTAAAAGAGTAATTGTTGCAGGTGGTCCACTTGCACTTATTGCAATAGAAGCGGGCTGGTGGTTAGCTGAAGTAGGGCGACAACCATGGATTTTAAGAGGGTACATGAAAACATCGGAAGGTGCGACTACGAGTGGGCAAGTAGATACGATGTTAATTCTATTTGCGGGCTTATATATCGTTTTAGCAATTGGTAGTATCATAGCGCTTATTCGGATGTTCCGTGACAATCCAATTGAACGTGAACTTGCAGAACATAAATTAGTTGAAGGTTGTGAAGAACCATGAGCTTAGAAGTTTTGGGCATTTCTGTACTATGGTTATTTCTCTTTGGTTATGTCATCGTTGCATCTATTGACTTTGGGGCAGGCTTTTTTAATGCCTATAGTGTCATGATTGGGAAAGATCATATTTTATCACAAGTGATAAAACGCTATTTATCACCAGTGTGGGAAATTACAAATGTTTTCTTAGTTTTTTTCTTTGTAGGTATTGTTGGTTTCTTTCCGCAATCAGCTTACTATTATGGCACAATTTTGCTAGTACCCGTAAGTATTTCTCTAATTTTAATTGCAATTCGGGGCAGTTATTATGCATTTGAATCTTATAGTGCAAAAAGTGGACACATTGGCTATAAGCTAATGTACGGTGTCACTGGTTTATTTATTCCAGCATCCCTTTCCATTGTATTGACGATTTCCGAGGGTGGATTCGTAACAATGGTAAAGGATCAGCCTCATTTGGAAATTGCGAAACTTTTTACTAGTCCATTAACTTGGTCAATCGTGTTGTTAAGTGTTGTAGCGGTTCTGTATATTTCCGCAGTATTTTTAACTTGGTACGGTAAAAGAGCGAACGATGAACACGCTTCCGATTTAATGAGAAAATATGCACTTGGCTGGTCAACTCCACTTGTTGCAAGTGTTATCGGGATTATGGTGGAATTAAAGGGGCACAATACTGCGCACTATGAAAATATGCTGAATTTATGGTGGCTATTCGCCATGTCAGGTGTTCTTTTTATCATGACTCTAATCCTTTTAGGCGTTAAGAAAAAATATGGGCTAGCCGTTATATTATTGGTCGTACAGTTTGGCTTCGCCTTTTTCGGCTATGGCATTTCTCATTATCCTTACTTGTTGTACCCATATTTATCGGTTCATGATAGTTTTACAAATGAATCGATGGCGATAGCATTGGTCATTGCCTTTATTGGTGGTCTTGTTTTACTCATACCTTCACTTTATTTAGTGATGAAATGGTTTGTATTTGATCGTGATTATGCTTGTGGTAAACGGAATCATCACGTATAGGAGGTTTTACAGTGAATCAATTTATTATTTTTTATGCACCGTTTCTAGTGGTTGCTTTAAGTATTATAATTGGCTTCTGGGTAGGCCCGAAAGACCGTAAAGTAAATCGTTAAAATTGTTTGGGTGACTGGCACCACTAAAGCCCCCGATTAGCATTGCTAATCGGGGGTTTTTGATTACTTTTTACATTGCTCTGATGGTTGTTGCATTTTTACATAGCGCCATAGACTATTGGCAATATCACGTGCTTCAGCAGCATGTTCCGTTCCAACGAATGCTTTTCTGAAAGGGGTGAGCAAGGATTCAATAATAAAGAGTTTTGGTTTTTGTTGCTGCAATTCCTCTAAAAGAAATGTTGCATATTCAAAACCTTCAAGCGTGTCATCCTCTGACAGTCCCTTAGTAAAGCCTGCTAATTGGTCAATGACGACATCTTTACTTACTTGTTGATAATTAATTACGTTTTGTATTGCGTTAAACATTTCAGCACTTATAAGGACTTCATTGGATTCAAGCATAGTTGGTATAATGACACTTATATTGCGTAATGCTACTCGTACAATGGCTTCGCGGTTTATATATTTGTAGTCCGCTATTAGGACTGCACGTAAGGAAAGGTTCACCATCCCCAATGTTTGTACGGCACATTCATAGCTCATCGGTCTAATTTCTTCACCAAAAACTTGGACAAGTCGATTGGCAAGCCATTCTAATTCTTGTAAGTGATAATTCAAAAGGATTTTTTTAAGTTCACTATCCCGTGAATGGAAAATCGATTCGAAAATTTGTACGAGGTTATGCTCGCGATTGACATGCATTAACACTGCCACTTGCTGTGTTAATATTTCTAAATCAGTAGGATCCTTTCCATAAAGAAGCTCGTGTCGACGATTACTAGCCTCCTCACGCCCCTCATCTAAAATGGCAATTAAACATTCATTTTTAGAAACAAAATGATTATAAAAAGTGCCCTTTGAAACTTTGGCTGCACTAATAATATCGTTAATGGACGTATCTAAAAATCCTTTTTCTATAAAAAGTTCCCGAGCTGCAGTAATTATTTGTCTTTTTCTTTTATTCATGACCTCACCTTTTTAAAGTTATTATACTAGTATTCTACAATGTAAACGCTGTTATATCAACGTTTTGAAATTTATTAATCTTAATTCTTGAAAAAAGTAGACTGCGAGTATAAAATAAGTTTTATCGTAAACAACAAGAGAGAATAGAGGGATATAAATGAATAATGACTTAACAATGAAAAAGCCCCCTTATGGCATGATTGCTATTTTGTTCGTGGGTGCTTTTGTTGCTTTTCTTAACAACACATTGTTAAATGTTGCGTTGCCAACAATCATGAAAGATTTTGGTATTACGTATGCAAAGGTACAATGGCTTGCAACTGGATATATGCTGGTCAGCGGTATTTTAGTACCTGCATCAGCATTCTTTGTGACGCGCTTTAAAAATAGACATTTATTTATTACGGCGATGTCTATCTTTACGATAGGTACAATTATGGCTGGCTTTGCTCCAAACTTTGGCATGTTACTTGCAGGGCGTATGGTGCAAGCGGCAGGGGCTGCTAGTATGTCACCGTTATTAATGAACGTCATGCTAACTAGCTTCCCAAAAGAAAAACGTGGAGCGGCAATGGGTATTTTCGGTTTAGTTATGATCGCTGCACCAGCAATAGGTCCGACATTATCTGGTTATATCGTTGAACATCATGATTGGCGTATGTTGTTCCAAATGATTATACCATTTGCCATTATTAGTCTACTATTTGGTATTTGGAAATTAGACAATGTAATGGAAACACGTGAAGTACACTTAGATGTTCCTTCTGTATTATTATCAACAGTAGCGTTTGGTGGAATTTTATACGGTTTCAGTACGGCAGGTGACAAAGGATGGTCGAGTCCTTGGGTATACGGTACGATTATAGTAGGGTTTGCTGCTTTAATTATCTTCATCTTTAAACAACTACGTATGGATCAGCCTTTATTAGAATTACGTATTTACAAATATCCTATGTTTGCATTAAGTTCTGCGATTTCCGTAATCGTTTCAATGGCGATGTTCTCGGGGATGATTTTAACCCCTGCGTATGTACAATCAATTCGTGGGATTGAACCATTCGAAGCAGGTTTAATGATGCTTCCTGGTGCCCTTGCAATGGGGATTATGTCTCCTATTACTGGTAAACTTTTCGATAAATTTGGACCGCGTATATTAGCGATAATCGGTCTAACAATAACAACAATGGCTACTTTCGGCTTAACGAAATTAGCGATGGATTCTAGTTATACATTTATCGTATCGATGTATACAATTCGGATGTTTGGTATGTCGATGGTTATGATGCCAATTATGACAAATGGTTTAAACCAATTACCACAGATGATGAATCCACATGGTACAGCTATTAATAATACTTTGCAACAAGTAGCTGGAGCTATTGGTAGTGCGGTATTAGTTACATTTATGAATAACCGTACAAAATCAACAGCAGAAGATTTAATTGCAGAGGCTAAAGCACATGCAGCTCAATCTGGTGTTGCACCAACAGCGGAGCAAATGCAACAAATGAAAGAGCAAATTATGCAAACAGCTTTACTAGACGGCATTACACATTCTTTCTTAATCGCTGCTTTTGTGACGGTACTAGCACTAATACTAGCGTTCTTCTTAAAACGTGTAAAAGTTGAAAGTGCAGCAGCTACGATGGATTTAAAAAAACCAACAAATTAAGATAGACAAAGAAATCCCACCGATCATACTGTCGGTGGGATTTTAAATGCTAAATTGTTTGAGTGCCTGTCACCATTTAATGACCTTTTTTAAAGAGCGCTCCTGGCCAGAATGCATATTTGCCGAGCACCGTTGTAATGGCAGGTACAAGTAAAGGTCGTACAATAAACGTATCCAGTAATATACCGATTGCTGTTACAACACCGAACTGTACAAGGACTTGAATTGGTAATGTAGCAAGTACCGCGAACGTACCTGCTAAAATGAGCCCTGCGGATGTTATAACACTACCTGTATGCACAACGCCTTCTTCTACCGCTGTTAAATGGTCCTTCGTTTTTCGTTTCTTCCAAATCTCAGAAATCATGAAAATATTATAATCCTCGCCAAGTGCAACTAAAAATACAAAGGCATATAGCGGAATAGAGCCTGAAATTGCCTCTGCACCCATGACATGGTGCAAAATAAGCCAGCCCGCACCAAGCGCACCAAAGTAAGAAATAATAACTGTAGCAAGCAGATAAACAGTTGCTGTTACTGAACGTAAATATACAAATAATAATAATGCGATTAAAGCAATCATTGTCGGCATGATAACAGATTCATCGCGCTCGGTAATTTGCTTTGTATCATATTGGCTTGCTGTTTCCCCGCCAAGCCATACGTGTGAGTCAGCATCTTTTATACCAGAATCTTTAAGAAGTTTAACAACTTCAGCTTTCAATTCTGGAATATGCTCTAAAGACTCTTGTGCATACGGATTGGCATTCAATGATAATTCATACAATTGTATCGAATTATTTTTCGTACCAATTTGTACATCAGACACGTTATCGATATATGGAATTTTTGTAAGCTGTTGTTGTAAATTAACATCCGAGCCTTGCGTATCAATTACTAGCTGAACAGGTGCCAACTCGCCAGGTGAAAAATTCTCTTCTATTAAAGTAAAGCCTTCACGTGATGGCATATCTTCTGGGAAAGAAGATAATAAGTCGAAAGTATATTGAATGCGTGGTACAAAGGCCGCTAAGCCACCAAGGAGCAAGACAGTGACTGCAATAACAATCCATGGCTTATGCGTTACAAAATGTCCAATTTTATGACTCACTTTATGAGAAGGTTTGTGCTGTTTTTTGCCCTTTGCTTTTGCCATTTCTTCTGTACGTGGCGTGAATGGGAAAAAGGCTACTCGCCCTATAATCACAAGGATTGCTGGTAAAACAACTAGCGCAGCAATGCCCATTACCAATACGCCAAAGCTAAATGGCACTGCGAAGCGTTGGAATGAGCCATAATGGGCAAGACTAAGTGTAGCTAAACCAATAACAACGGTAAGCGCACTCATCATAATAGCGCCACCCGACTCTTTTACAGCGAGCTTCATCGCTGTCGCTTTATCTTCAACATCAAGTAAAATTTCACGGTATTTTGAAATTAAAAATAAGCAATAGTCCGTACCAGCACCAAATAATAAAACCGTCATGATGGATACAGCTTGTGAATCTTTGTCAATCCATCCTTGCTCTGCAAAGAAACCGAGTGTTGGACTAATAACACCATAGGCAAGCCCTACAACAATTAAAGGAATAATGGCAAGTAATGGCGAACGATAAATTAGAATTAATAACACTAATACAAGCAGTACGGTTGCAATCATTAGTTTTACATCAGCTTGTGAAAATAAGCTAACAGCATCCGTTGCAATACCGACTGGTCCAGAATAGCGAACATGTAGTGCGTCGCTTGATAATTCTTGATCCAGTTGAACATTGTTTGAATCCATTGTTTTTGATAATGTATCTAGACTTTCTTGTAAAACATCAGTGGCAACATCTTTTTCAAAGAAAACAGGTGTGACAATTGTAGAACCGTTGTCAGATGCAGATGCTGATAAAGCCTGTGGTGGCATTTTATCGTATGGTGGAACTAATGTTTGATGCTCTAAAGGGTTGCTATTTAGTTCTGCATAAACCTTTTGGATAGCTCCAAAATCAGCTGGTGTTAGGCCGCTTTCTCTATGCCAAACGAGTAATAAAGGTGTACCTGCATCATTTGGGAATTCTTCAGCAATAATGGCTGCTGCTTGCTCGGACATCTCGGTGTCAGGCAAGTTTTTACCCGTTTCACTTTCGATGCTATTAATTTGCGGCCAAGCAAACGAAAGGACGAGAACAAGTAATACCCAGCATCCAAGTGCAAGAAAACGCCCTTTTTTACTGGCTACCATTGAGCCCCATTGCTCAAGTGGATGTTTTTTCATTAGAAAACCTCCGTTTCATGTAATGTACACTAATTATATATACTAGAAGGTTAATTAATCAATACAGAAGTATTGATATGTTATAATATGTTTAGTACTACACATTATAAGGAGGCGATCTTGTTGAAACAATCACCGCGTGTTCTAGGAAGACCTCGCCATGATGACAAGGCTAAACCTACAAAAGATATTGTCTTAGAAACAGCGACCATGCTGTTTATTAAGGATGGCTACAAAAACGTGTCCATGGATGATGTTGCCAAAGCCTGTAATGTTACAAAAGCCACTATCTATTACTACTACCCAACTAAAGGGGATTTATATACATCGGCCTTAGTTGAAATGATGCATAGAATTAGACATCATATTGAACGAATTTTAGAGCAACCGATTCCATTTAGAGATCGATTAGAGCAACTGATTGAAGTCCATTTATCAGCAACTGTTGATATTGATATGAAGAACTTTATGCGAGAGGCGACCATCAATCTATCACAAACGCAATTGAAAGAAGTACATGCTTCTGAAAATGAGATGTATAAAACGATTGAGCGAGCGATGCAAAGTGAGATGGAAAAAGGGACAATTCGCAAAGGGAATGCAGAATTTTTTGCCCATACGTTTATGGCGCTAATGTCAGTGGGCTACTTTAAAGATGGTGAAGGAAAAAGGCTTTTTGACACAGTATCTTTGGCGTCAAAAGAAATTATTGCTTTCTTTTGGTTATCCATCGAAAAGTGAGAAAAATTGTAGCTAATAACATAATTTATGGCGTTTGAGTTGTTTTATCGCATGGTTAACATTGATTTTTCTTCCAAAAAGAACAGAAAAAGAGTACAGACTGCTAAAAATAGTTTACCATTAAACTATTTTTCAAAGATTGTGCCATAGTTGATTGAAATAATGCGCAAACAGTCTTATAATGGATGATGTAATGTCACCAAGATAAGATAAGGATGGAATTGTGATGCGCTTTGTGCAAAATGGAAAATATGTAACAAATCATGAAATTCGCTTTCCAGCCCTTGTGACTGGTGAATGTAAGATATCCGCTGTAACGACTGTTAAGAAGATCGCTTAATGGTCTTTTTTACATGGAGGCAATATAAAAAATAGTATTAGTGACGGCAAAGGAGAGTTCAAAATGTCAGAAACGAATAACCAAGCACAGTCTGAACAATTAACTGTGAGTCAAGAACAATTAGATGTACTAGACCAACTATTAAAGCCTGAGGTGCAAGAATCTCTAACAACTTTAGTTGAACAATTACCAAAGCTAACTGAAATGATGACGTTATTAACTAAATCATATGAGTTTGCGCAAGCAGTTGCAACCGACGAAGTGTTAAAAAGTGATACTGTTGGTGCTGTAACAGAAATGGCTGGACCAGTAGTAGGATCGGCTAAACAACTTGCAGCTACAGCTATTGAAGCAAAAGATCGCGCTTCTGAAAGCCAAGAAGTCATCGGTTTATTTGGTCTTGTGAAAATGTTAAAAGACCCACAAGTTCAAAATGTTTTCCGTTTTGTTAATGCATTTTTACAAGTTAACGCTGAACGTAAATCAAAATAAAGTTCGAGATATATTCAATTCGTAAGGACGGAGGATTAATTAATCATGTCAAAAGAAATCGTCATCTTAGGTGCTGGTTACGCAGGTGTATTAACTGCATTAACAGCGCGTAAGTATTTATCAGCTGATGAAGCTAAAATTACAGTAGTAAACCAATTCCCAACGCACCAAATCATCACTGAACTTCACCGTTTAGCTGGTGGTACTATTGCAGAAGGTGCAGTAGCGCTACCGCTTAAAAAAATCTTTAAAGGTTTAGATATTGATTTACAAATCGCTAAAGTAACGAAATTTAATGTAGATACTAAAAAGGTTGACCTAGATACTGGTTACACTTTATCTTACGATACATTAGTTGTTTCTTTAGGTAGTCAAACTGGTTTCTTCGGTATCCCAGGATTAGAAGAAAATTCAATGGTACTAAAATCTGTTAACGATGCAAACAAAATTAACCGACACATTGAAGATCGTATTAAAGCATATGCACAATCTAAAGATGAAGCAGATGCAACAATCGTTATTGGCGGTGGCGGTTTAACAGGTGTTGAGCTTGTTGGTGAAATCGTGGACAACTTCCCAAAAATCGCAGCACAACACGGTGTAAACTTTGCAGATCTTAAAATTAAGCTAGTTGAAGCTGGTCCTAAAATCTTACCAGTACTTCCAGATGTACTAATTGAACGTGCAACGGAAAGCTTAACAAAACGCGGTGTAGAATTTATCACAGGTACTCCAGTAACGGGTGTTGATGGTAACGTTATTTCACTTAAAGACCGTGAGTCAATCGTTGCCAATACATTCATCTGGACTGGTGGTGTAGCTGCACTTCCAATCGTTGCTGAATCAGGCCTTGCTGCTGACCGTGGCAAAGCAACAATCAACGAATTCCTACAATCTACATCACACGAAGATGTATTTGTAATCGGAGATGCTTCTGTGGCATTACCAGCTGACGGCGGACGTCCACTTTATGCGCCAACTGCACAAGTTGCTTGGCAAATGGGTGAATGTGCAGGATACAATTTATTTGCACAATACAAAAACCAAGAGATGAAAACATTCTCTGCAGTTAACTCTGGTACACTTGCAAGCTTAGGACGTAAAGATGCAGTTGCGACTATTGGTGCTAGCAACACACAACTTAAAGGTCTACCTGCAACACTTATGAAAGAAGCGTCTAACATTCGCTATCTGACACACATTAAAGCATTATTCGGCTTAGCATACTAAGCATAGCGTTTCCCTTACAACTATTTACAGTTGTAAGGGTTTTTTTCTTACAATATTTATTTGCTATAGAATAGATACTATTGATTTGTTCGGTAAGAGTGCTAAAACCCTCTTACACTTCCTGCCTCCACTTGTGCTAGCACAATATTTTATATTTTTTACCAAAAATAAAACTTTTTAGGATTCTATTTTTGTAGTTCTTTTCTATCATATTTCTTTACTTATCTATATTATTTACATTAAAATATACTCATTAAAGTATTTTAGTAGGAGGTTTACATAAGATGAAAAAAATTGTTTCTACTTTATTAAGCTTTACTCTAGTAATAAGTACTTTAGCATTTGCGACCCCAACTACAAAAACTTTAGCTTCAGAATTAACTTATTATTCTGATAATTTCAAAATTATTACTGATACAGAAGAACGATCTGAATATATTGTAAAAGTAGGTGGTCAAGAAATCCATTACATTGAGACAGTAAAAATAGTTGATGAAGATACCCAAGAAATTGACACCAAAGTATTTAATAAGGAAACAAATGAGCTTTTGCAACATTTCGTCACTGTAGTAGAGGATGATAAAATAATTGAACAAGATGTAATTGATTTCAAAGACTTATCACAACAAGAAGATTCAATAATGTTCAACCATACTAACTTCGCAGCAACGAATTTCACGAATTCCCGATTTGCTTCTAGCGCTTATATAACTTCTAATAGATCGTTGGTATCCGTTTTAGGAATTAGTTATACAACCAATCATATAAGGAATATAGGTTATGCAGATTATGCAAATCTAAAAACACGTACAGTTAATATTACAACAGGGTCTCCAAAGGATAGAAATGCATATAATTACTATACGCGAAATGTTGACAGTTTAAGATCTACGGAAAATGGAACTCTTGTTGGGTGGTTAATAAGTGCCTTCAGCGGTGGTGGATTAGCTATAGGTACATTACTTTCTTGGAAAACAGCACAAATCATCTTAAAGAATATTGCAGGTCCTGTAGCACTTGCAGCTAATGCTTGGGCTATTGGTCAATGGTTCTATTATTATAATAACTGTGTTAATGGTTTTTATAATATTCCTAGATAAAAAAAGTCTCCATGAGACTCTTTTTTAAACGCCCCTCTATTCATTGATTATTTTGATTTTTCTGATTTGAAATAAGTACAAGACAATAAATATATAATAGTATGACTAATAAAAAAAATAAGAAAATACCTATTTCAAAATGATATGATATTGCAAATATCATGGCAAGACTAATAAGGGCAAGGATAAACAGAATATTAACGATATAGTGTTGTTTAAATCGAAAACTAAGAATGATAACTAGAAAAAATAAAATACTAGCAAGAAAGAAGATAGGATGTAATTCATAATATCCTAAATAAAACACCATATAGAAATATAAAAATACCACAACAAATATTTTTACAAATTTGCTCATCTTGTCACTCCCTTTTTTTATTTAAATTATAAGGCAAATCTAACACATAAATAAAATAGTATATACATTGGTATGCATACTTATATTCAGATGATTTATCTTGTGTTAACGTAAGTAATAGCCATCATATCAATAAGATAACATAGCATAACAATGAATTAGGCAGTAATAACAGGTTTTTTGATCCTTGTTATTACTGCCTTTATAGCAATCAATAGAAGAATGTTTAAAATTTTTGGGAAATATTATTTTAGAATAATTTGTCATTTGAATTTAATTGGTAGATGCCATATAGTTTCCAAACTTAGCTCCAATAGATTTTAATTAGCTTTTGATATGTAAAAAGTTTTGTGTAAAATTAAAGTGTCTAACTCTAATCTACGCGAGGGCTAATTCGTATTAGCCATTCAAAGTATGCCCTAACGTTTGTTTTTCAATATCGGAAATCATTAATAAAAAAAGGTGAAATTTCTGCTGAATTAACTACTTATGCGACTAGATAAAACAAAATACTAGCAAGAAAGAAGATAGGCTGTAATTCATAATACCCTAAATAAAAAACCATATAGAGATATAAAAATACCAATAAAAATATCTTTATAAATTTACTCATCTTGGCACACTTTTTTGTATAAATTATAAAGAAAATTAAACACATATATTATTATTTTGCTCTCGAAATGTTTAAAATCTACGCTTAAGTTTAGAAGATAAAATTTTAGGGGTCTTTGTGTAAATATAAGTTTAGTATGCAAAAACGTTATTCGGCTTGGTGTACTAATTTTAATAGTGGATGTTAATATGAAAACTAACATTTAACGGGGTGTTTTAGTTTTGTGCAGTTATTTTCTAGTGTTTATTTCACTAATAGAAAGTACCGTAATTATTGTGAACTATTTAATTGTAGCGTATGCTAAAAGTATCCAACAATTCGTGTAGGGAGTGAGGAATATATGGGCCGCGATCGTAAGTTTAGTACGCTCGATTTATTCTTGGAATCGAAAAAATTGGTATTAGCTGTTGGCTATGAAGGATTTACGATTGCTCGACTAGCTGAATCATTAGAAGTTTCAAGAGCTGCCATTTATAAATACTATACAAATAAAGATGAACTACTGATGGATTTTATGTTACATGAGATGGATAAAAGTGTAAAAGATTTATTATCAATTCCTGCGGAGTTATCTTATCTTGACCAATTAGACGAGTTATTGCATAGTATTTTTCGTTCAAAGGATTTACATTTACTATTAGGTATTGCTGAAATTATTTCAACAACCAATAAACCTCACATGCAAGAAAAAAAAGAAAAGCTATCAGCGATGCATTTTAATATGTATGGACCTTTAATGCGTATCGTCCAACAAGGAAAAAAAGAAGGGTTTGTGGATGCTGATATTCCTAATGATCTTGTCCTTGGATTTATTTTTCAGAGTATTAATATTCCAAATCATAGTCAAATGGATGAAGTACAGTTTTTTAACTTTACGAAACTATTAATTTTAAACGGTGTGAGAGGTAAAAATAAGTGACACATGTGTAACTAATGAGTATAATACTAGTTGCGTATGTGTACTTTTTTATTTAAAAGTGACACATGTGTAACTTATAAAAATAATAGGAGGAAACGATCGATGTTTTTAGCTTTAAAAGAAATTAAACATGCAAAGTTACGCTACTCAATGATTACAATGATTATTGTATTAATAGCATGGTTAACGTTTATTTTGTCAGGGCTTGGAAATGGACTTTCGACATTAAGTGCAGCTTCTATCAAAAATCTAGATGCGCATTATGTAGTATACGAGGAGGGTTCAGGTTCAAAATTTAGTAAATCGTTAATTTCCGCATCTTTAAAAGAAAAGATTGATGCACAAAGTGAAGTAGAAGATAGTGCACTATTTGGCTCTGCAATGGCGGCTGTTTCTAAGAAGGGTATCGATGAAAAAACAGATATTGCACTTCTAGGGATTGAACCTGGGTCGTTTATCGAACCCAAAGTAATAGAAGGTAAGAAGTTAGATAAAAACATTCAAAATGGCGTTTTAGCCAATAAAACGTTACAAGACAAAGGCTATGGAATTGGTGACCAAATCAAAGTGGACAGTTCCACAATTGTATTAAAAATTGTCGGCTTTGTTGAAAACGAAACATATAACCATTTACCAGTACTATTCAGCACAGTAGAACAATGGAGAGCCTATCAATTTGCTGCACCAGGTGCCAATAACGGCATTGAAGATGTAGTAAATGCGATAGCGATACAGGCACCTAACTTAGATGCAGAGAATTTTAGTGAAAAAATCGGGGGCATCGAAACCGCAACGAAAAGTCAGGCAATTAATGGAATGCCAGGATATATGGAAGAAAACGGGACGATTGTCATGATGTTAGTGTTTCTCGTTGCTATTTCTGCGTTTGTCATCGCGGTCTTCTTTTATGTTTTAACGATTCAAAAGACACAACAATTTGGTGTAATGAAAGCCATTGGTGCAAAAAATAGTTTTATCACAAAGGCAATTGTTTCCCAAGTGTTTGTCATTTCTTTAGTAGGTATTTTAGTAGGCGTAGTGCTTACATATTTAACAGCACTAGTTTTCCCGGAAGACATGCCTTTTAATTTAGACCCTACCCTTGTTGTACTTTACGGTTTCGCACTTTTATTAATCAGTGTGTTAAGTTCGTTTGTATGTGTTCGCCAAGTATCTAAAGTAGATCCATTAACAGCATTAGGGAGAGTGGAGTAGATGAAACGTTTAGAAGTGAGAAATATGACAAAAACCTATGACGAAGGCAGTTCAACAATTACAGCTCTTAACAATGTGTCAATGGAAGTAGATGCAGGTGAAATAGTAGCCATTATTGGTCCATCGGGTTCAGGCAAAAGTACATTATTATCGGCAGTTGGAGCCTTGTTACAGCCCTCTTCAGGTAGTGTCATCGTCAATGGTAAAAAAATTGAGACGCTAAAGGAGAAAGAACTTGCTAAATTCCGTCTAAATGAAATAGGGTTTATTTTACAAACATCTAACCTAATTCCTTATTTAAATGTACTAGATCAACTACTGCTAGTAAAAAAAATGGCAGGTAAAGTATCAAGTACTGATCAGCAGTTTGCAAAGCAACTGTTGGCAGATTTAGGACTAGAAAAAATGCTTAAAAAATTCCCAAATGAGCTATCTGGGGGAGAGCGTCAGCGTGTAGCAATAGCCCGAGCTTTTATGAATGATTCAAGTGTGATTTTAGCAGATGAACCAACAGCTAGTTTAGATTCTAAGCGTGCTTTCGAAGTTGTGCAGCTAATTTCTAATGAGGTTAAAAAGCGTAAAAAGGCGGCTATCATGGTAACGCATGATGAGCGTATGTTAACTTACTGTGACCGAGTGTACCGCATGGAAGACGGTGTTTTAACACTGCAGTCTTAATATGCTTTAACAGCATTTATTCACGACCTCTTAGGCCTTTTACGCATCTGGCGTTCTTTAGAAAGAACTACCGTTTTGAAGAAAAATGTTGAGCTCGTTTAGTATAGTGTGACAGGTATTAATCGACTCTAATGTATTGTTTGCTATTTCAAGTGAATGGTTTGCATCTTCTACAATAGTAAGCTGATGAGAAGTTAGTCGATTTAGTCTTTCCGCTGTGAAGTGAGGGTCAGCTGTTCCTATAGCTAAAAAGGAATGTCGATGGATTAAATTTTGCATAGTATGTTCCAAGGCTAGCAGTGGTGTAAATAGTATATAACGAGAAGGTAAAACGGTCTTCTGTTGCATATAAAAATCAATAATTGGCATGGTTCCTAGCGATTTTCCAATGTAAACAACTTCTTTGTAAGCTTTTGTTTGTAAATAATAGGTCACAATAGAATCCACAGTGTTAAAGACTTTTTCAGAAATAACGTTTGGCGGCTTGTTGAACAACTGTTGCTCAAATGTATAACATACTTGGACAATATCATAACCGAAGTCAAGCATCAAAGAAGTAGCGTAATGTAGTAAGGGTTTGTCATAGTTGTAGCCTGTACCACAGAACATAAAACAAATTTTGTCACTATTCATATTAAAAAAATTGTAAGCAGAACCGTTATAAATATCTTTTCTAGCCTTCATCATCATTCCTCCTATTGGTTTGAAAAATGGTAACTCTTTTATGTAAAGTAAGTTATAATTTTACTATAACAGGAAGGGGGATAATGATGAAGGCTGTTACAATAAATGCTTTTGGACCACCCTCCGTATTAACTTTTGTGGATTGTCCAAAACCAGCGATTTCCAAAGGGGAAGTGCTAATACGGGCGTCCTATACAAGTGTTAATTTTGCGGATATCAAAAATAGAACGGGCAATAAAGCGAAAGCGAATTTTCCAATGATCCTTGGATTAGATGTTGCGGGTGTTATAGAAGAGGTTTTTGATGATAGCAGTGGTTTTCAAAAGGGAGACCAAGTGATTGCTTTCCCAAAAAATGGTGCATATGCGCAATATGTCGTCGCAAATGAACAGCTAGTGTTTCGCATTCCAAATGACGTACCTCTTAAAAAGGTAGCTGCTATACCGACTGTTTTATTTTTATCTTATATGTTAACACATCAAATTACACAACTAGGTACAGACGATAGTATTTTAATTCATGCTGCATCAGGTGGAGTCGGAACGATGCTTATTCAAATGACAAAAAGGCGTGGAGTGAAGAAAATAATAGGTACTGTTAGCACTAAAGAAAAAGCTGCCATTGCCTATGAGCTAGGTGCACATCATGTTCTGACATATGAAAACTTTAGTGCCAAAGTGAATGAATATACGGATGGTCTTGGTGTCGATGTTGTCTTTGATTCGATTGCAGGAGCCATTACCGAAGAAAGTTTCCGTTGCTTAGCTCCATATGGTACTCTTGTGCAATTTGGTAACAGTAGCGGTCAGGTGGGTCAAATAAAAACAGCTGACTTACATAGTAGTTGCCGCAATATAAAAGGCTTTAGCTTAGGAACGACGCGTGCTTTAAAGCCGGAATTATTGCAACAAGTAGCTCCAGAAATATTTTCATTATTACAGAATGAAAGTTTTCAAGTGCCTATAGCAGCAGAGTTTGCTTTAGAGGATATGGAAAAGGCACATACCTTTATGGAGAGCCGTCAACATCAAGGAAAAATCCTAATTAAAATTGTGTAAGAATTGTTTGGGTGACTGGCACCGCAAGAGCCTTTCCCTGGCTCTTGCTAAATTGTGTGAGAATTGTTTGAGTGACTGGCACTAATTTAGTTTTTCGTATATTCTTCTTTTTCGATATAGCATGATGCCTGTCTCCGCAACATCCTGCATCATGCCTTTATTAGCGTATGCTCCGAAAATCATGCCTGCAATCGGTACCATTTGGAAGAGCTTTTTCCAGCCCATTTGATCGCGGTACGTGAAAAATACTTCCTGCCAACCTTGTAGCTGTGAAATCATCGTTTCTGATGCGTTTTTGTTGTCGTGTATGGAGGACAGCTCTTCTAAAATAGCTTCTTTACCCACAATATCCGCTGACGTAAATTGTAGACATTTCACAATGAAAATACGTTCCATTTTATCATTCGGATTGTAGCCATGGATAATGGCTATTTCTTGCAATGTTTTTAAAGCCATTCCTAATATAAAAGGAATATCAATCGCCAATGTGAAAATACCACCAAAACCAGTCGAAGCACCTTGTACTGTTGCTAATTTCACGCGTTCTTTTTGAAGCTTGTCACTAAGAGCAATCATCTCCTCTAAAGGAATATTCCCGATATCAGAGATTGCAAATATATTAGGATTCGAAGGCTGATTACGGATTTTTTGAATCATCATTTGTTCATTAATTAAATATTTTCCACCAGATTGAATATAACTTCCTAGCTCATCGACAAGTAAAGCTAGTTTTTGTTGAATAAAGGCAGGGGTCATCTTATCTAAAATTTTAAATGGAATGCGCCCTAATCTCTCCCAAAACCATAGTCCTTTTTGGTCTTTCTCCCACGCTTCAATTTCTTGTAAATAGTTTATTAATTGCTCTCGATTCTCCATTTATCTACTCCCCTTGTGAATGCATTTAGTTAGAATACGTTATTTAGTTTAAAAAGTTTCAAGTACATGCATAAACATTAATGAATAATGATTAAGAGGCATGCCATACAGAAGCAAGTAAGGAAATACCTTCTTCAATTTGTTCTAGTGACAATCCTCCATAGCCAATAATTATCATCGCATGTTCAGGAGGGGATTGAAATGAAGTCGAACAAGGATAAACATTAACGCCTACTGTATGAGCAAGATGAAGAGCATCTTGTTCCGATAATCTTTTTGGTAGTTTCACAATAATATGTAGACCAGCGTGTTCGCCTATAACTTTAAATTCATTGGAGAAATGATTAGCAATAGCTGCTAGTAGCGTTTGCTGTTTTTTTCGATAAATCGTACGCATTTTAGCTAAATGTTTGTCAAATAGCCCTTGTCCAAGAAAATCAGCTAGTACAAGCTGGTCTACTTTTGACACAACGGACTTTTGTTCCTGATAAAAACTAGAAAATGATGCAATGAGTGATTGAGGCAAAATCATATAACTAATCCGGAGAGACGGCAGTAATGTTTTTGAAAATGTCCCAAAATAAATGACCCGCTGTAGTTGATCCATATTTGCTAGGGAGGGAATCGGAAGCCCTTTATAACGAAATTCTCCATCATAATCATCCTCTATAATAAATGCCTCGTTTAAGTTCGCCCATTGTAATAGTGCTACACGTCGTTCAGCCGACATAACCATCCCCAGTGGAAACTGATGAGCTGGCGTTGTGTATAACATGTGAATAGCCTTTTGGGGTACCGTTACGCCTAAGTTATCCACAGTAATCGGATAGATGGGTAAACCACATTGCTGTAGCGTAGCCCTCACACGTTTAAACCCAGGTTCCTCTAAGCCAACATGCGTTTGTGGACCAAAGTAATGACATAATGCTTGCAGTTGGCTTTGTGTACCACTATAGACAAATACTTGTGATGGATCGCAATGAATACCTCTGGAGCGTCCAACATACTTGGCAATTTCCTGTCGTAAAGCTGCTTCTCCCTGCCATGGGCTTGTTGATAAACTGTTAATAGTAAAATGCTGTTTCATTAACTTATGGAAAATGGAGAAGGGGAACGTGTCTTTATCCACATGACCATTACTAAAATCATAGGTTACTGATTGTTCGGTCATAGGCAATGAAGCGGATTTTTCTGTTTGTAATGGTTGGAGCCATTCAAACTCCAATTGCGCAATGTAGTAGCCTGAGCGTTCTTTACTATAAATATAACCTTCTGCAAGCAGTTGCTCATAGGCTTCTTTTATTGTATGAACGCTAACATGTAATGTTGTTGCAAGCATTCGTTTGGAAGGCAATTGTTCATGGGCTAGAAGCTTTTTCGAAAGAATAGCATGTTTAATGTTTTCATAAATCTGTGCATATTTAGGCTTATTTCCGATAAAGGAGATAGCTAGTTCCATTTCATTTCACAGCTCCTTGGTATGGTTGGAATTTTGAAAATTGGTTATATTCATCATATCAAAAATCCTGTTTAATAATGAAAAAAGGAGTGAAGGACAATGAAATTTAACATGGTAGAAAATAACGTTGTATTATTAAGACCTTTAGTGAGAGAGGATAGTCCAGCGCTATTGGCTGCAGGCAGTTATCCAGAGATTTGGTCGTATATGTCCACAACGATTGAGGATGAAAGTGATGTGCATAACTTTGTGGAAAATGCATTGTCTAACAAAAGCCTCATGAAGGAGTATCCATTTGTCATTGTGGATAAGTTATCAGGACAAATTATCGGCTCAACTCGTTTTATGGATATAGATAGCAAGCATCAACGGTTAGAAATAGGGACTACTTGGCTTACTCCTTCATTTTGGCGTACTGCGGTCAATACGAATTGTAAATATTTATTACTTACCTATTGTTTTGAAGTACTTGGTCTACAACGAGTTCAAATTAAAACAGATCATGACAATTTACGTTCACAAAAGGCAATCGAACGTATAGGAGCTACAAAAGAGGGGGTTCTACGCAATCATATGATTCGTAAAGATGGCTCAACGCGGCACACAGTGATGTATAGCATTACATTACAAGAATGGCCAAAAGTAAAGGCACACTTAGAAATATTGTTAGAAATGGAGTAACTTCAAAATACATTAACTCTTCCTCTTACTTATTAAAAATCAGTAAAAAAATGGATGATTAGTAGTCTAATAATCTAGTTTTTGTCAAAAAAAGTGTGGTTTTAGTTATTCAAGGGTAGATTATTTAAAATCTATTTTTGAAAAGTGGGGGACTAGTATGTTGAAGCCAAAATTAACATTGCGACAAATATATGGTGACAATGCTGTTTATACACCTCGTACACCATATAGCGATAATCCATGGATGATGGATGATTGTCATAAACTAGATGCATTAACCTCAAGGGAAGTAGCCATTGCAGATATTCCTGTTTTAGTGCACCGTGCAACACAAACAGCAAAAGCTAAAAAGCTACACGATGTAGCTGGTTTAGCTTGGATAGAGCAACCGTATACGTATGAAACGCAAGAAGAATATTTAGCACAATTGGATGTATGGTGTGCGGAAGGAAAAACGATTGTTTGTCAGTATTTACATGATGCAGAAGATATGAATCGAAATTGTTATTGGATGGATGCAGCGAAATTTAATGAGCTTAATACGAAAGCTTACATTGATCATTTAATTGACAGTAAATACGTGCCAAGCCGATTAAACATTGAGCTGTATAAATTATCGGATGCAATGAAAAATTGGAAGCCACCTGTTGTACTTAAGCCTGGAGATGATTCGCCCACTTCTGGTGGATACGGTGTTATTATTTGCCAGAATCAGGATGAGCTCACAGAAGGTTTACGTCAATTCCGAATGAATGGGACAGAAAGTATTATTATTGAAGAGTTATTGCAAGCAAAGGATAATTATAGTTGCCAGTTCGTCTATTCAGAAGCGCTTGGTATACAATATTTGGGTGCTTCTAAACAAATGACAGATGACAATGGCATTTATGAAGGAAATGTTATTGTAGAGAAAGTACCAGAAAAAGTGATTGAAGTAGGACGCCATATAATGGAGCGTGGAGTAGCAGAAGGCTTTGTGGGTGTTGCGGGATTTGATTTAATCGTAACAGAAGCAGGAGATGTGCAAGCGATTGATTTAAACTTCCGTCAAAACGGCTCGACATCTATGCTTATGTTTCATGAAGCGTTAGGCAAACCGGTTAATAAATTTGCTTCCTACGCATCAAAAGGTGTAGAGGAGAATGCATCATTTTTTCAAACGATCGAGCAATGTATTAAACAAGGTGTTCTAGTGCCACTATCCTTTTATGATGGGGATTATTTTGAAAATAAAGTAGCATCGCGATTTATTGGTATTTGGTATGCAGATACATTACAAGAAATCGAACAACTTGAACAACAATTACTTTAAGTAAGTGAAATTGTTTGGGTGCCTGGCACTTAAATTGTTTGAGTGCCTGACACCTAATTTAATTTTTTATAAATAAATCCTGTGATTCCCCATGTTAACAACGACCAAACGGTAATCGTAACGATTGGAATAATACAATCCATCATTGTGTAGGGACCTTCTAAAGCTTCTGCTAATAGCACTAGCTGTGAGCTTGGTAGCCATTTCGCCAATTCTAAAATTGGGTAGGCAGAAGCCAGTGATAGGGCAAACGGTCCGAAGGAGAAAATAAACATCACGGGCATCACGATGATGGATGCTTCCATAATCGTTTTGGCAAATAATCCACATAATGTTCCTAAAGCAATATAGAATACGGTAGAGAGCAATAGGGCAATTGCTAGGATTAAAAGATTGGCAGGCTCATAACCAACAAGGAAAATGGCCAAACTAACTACAACAACGGTAACTATAAAGACGAACAAGCTTTTTCCTATTAAAATATCTGCCAGTGAGGCAGGAGATAGCATTAAATTTCGAAGCGTATTTTTTTCTTTTTCTTCAGCTATTAAACAACATTGTACATAGGCAGTTACAACTGCGAATACTAAGTTGATTGGTAAAAAGTATGCATCAATACTGCTCGTGCCAATCTTGTTGTAAGCAAACGCTAATATAAGGGGTAAAAAAACCATAACAGATACTGCATAATTTCGTGAGAATTCCTTGTAGTCTTTCATAAAAATTGCTTGAATACGTGTAAATGACATGTTCATATTAAATCACTCCCTGTTATTTGCATAAAAATATCTCCTAAAGTTGGCTCGTTTGTGTATAGACGTGCAACTGCATTCGATTGCATCCAATCATATAGTTTTTGTGCATCCTGTTCGCCATTTTGAATCGTTTCGTAGTGACCATTTGTTAATTCGACCGTAATGGTTTCATCTCCAAATTCTTTTTTTAATTGCTTTGGTGAACCAATCGCACGTATTTTACCTTGATGTAAAAAGGCAACTCGATCACAAAGTATTTCTGCTTCACTCATATCATGTGTTGTTAAAAAGATTGTTGTCCCGAGCTCATTTAGCTTGCGTAAACCATTGTAAATATGTTGCGTATTAACAGGGTCAAGTGCTGAAGTTGGCTCATCTAAAAATAATAATTCAGGCTTGTGCATAATAGCACGAGCTAATGTCACACGCTGTATCATCCCTTTAGAAAGTTGACTTATTTTCTTTTTACGTTCTGCATAAAGGTTCACAAAATCTAATGCATCTTTTACTGCTGAAGTTGGCAATTGATATAAACTACTATAGAGTAATAAATTCTCCTCGATTGAAAGTCTCGTATACAGTCCACTATTATCAGTTAAAATGCCAAAGCGTTGACGATTTTGACTGCTCTTCATTTCACTAACAGGGCGATTAAATAATGAAACATCACCTGCAGTTTTTTCTGTTTGTGCAGTTAAAATTTTAATAGTCGTCGTTTTGCCCGAGCCACTTGGGCCAAGAAAACCGAATATTTCACCCTTTTTAATCGTGAAAGAAACATCCTGTAAGGCAGTTTCCCTATTAAACACCTTATTTAAATGTTGTACATCAATAACTGTCTCCATGTGTAAACCTCCTGTGGTTGTTGTTAACCTAACTTTACAGTGTGATGGAGAAGTAGACATTAAATTACAGGTGAAAGGCGGAAAAATGACCTTCAAGGGAGAAATATTAAGCTGACAGGAGTCGTTTATTTCCTGGGAAATCTACTATATTCCGAGTATTTCTTTTAAATCAGCAAGTTTATTTTTCGACAAAGGGACAACCGTTTTTTCATTGCTATTTAACGCAAGACTGTAGCTATTGCGGGTCCAAGTAATGATTTCACGCACCTTTTGGAGGTTAACGATATAAGAACGATGACTTCTAAAAAAGCCGAATGGTGTCAATTTCTGTTCTAAGTCATTAAGAGATAGTGTGCAAGGATAGGCTTCATTTGCAACATATACGCTTACAACGCCTTCCACACTTTCAATATAATCTAATTCTGGTGGGTTAAATAAAATGATTTTGTCATTTTTCTTTGTTGGGATTTTATCAAAGCGGATAGGTGCATTGTCGATTGGTGTGGAAACTGTTTCAATTTCATCCTCTTTTACATCCAGTGCATGTAAACCTAATGCATCTAATCTATATATTTCGTCACTCGAAATAATCAAGTCTTCCAAATTATTTGAAAGTAAAATAATGGTTTTTTCTTTTTTTTGTAGAGCGGCAAGTAATTGTTGTACGCTATGCTTTGAAAATTCATCTAGATTTTGAAATGGTTCCTCGATTACTTGAATTTGTGCTGAATTAAGATATGTATGAAGCAGTTTTAAACGTTGCTTTTCACCGTTTTGAAGTTTATTGATTTTTTTGTTTTTGTGTTCGGTAAGTGTTAAAAGCTTTAAAATTTCGTCTTTATTGTGCAAGGGAATTGTATAAAGCTTCAAACAAAATTGAATATACTCCATCACTGTCAGGCGCTCATATAAAGCACTTTCTCGCAAACAAGTATAACAATTAGGTTGTTTTAAAAACCATTCCATTAAGGGCTTGATTTTAGCAACGTCAGTATAAATGCCAATAATACAGTCTGGTTGCAGTGGAAATTGAAAGCTTGGATAAATAATATTTCCTGATTCAATATAAGGTTCGATTTCAATATATTTATTTTGGTTCATGCTAAGCACTCCTTATAGCTGTTCCTTATGTAAAAAATAATGAATGACAGATTGCGCCTGTAAATAACTATTGTTGCAATAGTTTGAATTGTTGTAGTCCATAAAGCCATGCTTCCCACTTAATTGAGCAGTTTGTACAAACGGCAATCGCTCTATTGCCTTTTTCAATTCATTCACATCAAAGCTTTTTTCATGACTAGGTAAAATGACCAATGTTGGACATGTAGGATGGACGTCTAAGTATTGACGTATTCTTGAGCCGTAAATACAAATAATACGATGAATTGGTAAGTTAGAGAGTCTCCATGCCAATGTTGCACCGACGCTAAATCCGATTAAAACCACTTCATCATATTGTACTTTTGCTTCCAATAGAAGAAGTGTTAGTCGTTCAAGTGGGCGATCAAAGCCGATTTCTTGCGTGAAATATTGATAAGCTTCCTTTTCCTGACTATATGAAAATACTTTGCCGTTGGAATACAGAGAAATACATTCTACGTTTGTATTTGAATCACTATATGTTTGTCCTTGATCTTTTATAAAATCATTTACACCGTAAATTTCATGTAGAATAAAGATTTTTTTTCTTTTCATAGTAACCTCTTTTTCCAATAGTGTAACAAAAAGTATTTAAAGCGTACATTTAATAAAAAACATTGAATTTATAAGCGCGTTACCTTAGCGAATAATATCGATTACCGCAAAAAAAGTGTTAGATTGATTGCGGTCAATCTAACACTCTTGCTCTTTTAACAAACAGTCTAAATATTTTACGTAAGAAGGGCTACTTGATCGTAGGCGTTTAAGGCATTGACACCATGGGCTAAAGCAGAACCCGCCTTTAATGCAGTAGCAACCATAATAGACTCAGCAATTTCCTCTTTGGAAACGCCTAATTTTTTTGCTGCTTGGACATGTAGAGAAATGCAATAAGGGCAACCTGTAGTATGGGCAACAGCAATAGCAATGAGTTCTTTTTCATATCCTGTTAATAGCCCGTCCTTCATTGTTTTTGTATCAAAGTCAATAAAAGCGTTAAAGGCGCTAGAATGTAGAGTAGAAAATTCTTTAATTCGTAAAAAATACTGTTCTTTATATAGTTCCTCATCCGTATTGCCATCATAGGCGTTTAAGGCATTGACCCCGTGGGCTAGAGCAGAACCCGCCTTGAGTGCGGTAGCAATCATAATAGCTTCACTAGCCTCTTCTTTTGAAGCATTTTTTTGTTTAGCCTGTGTAATATGCAATTCAATGCAATAGGGACAACCTGTCGTATGAGCCACAGCAATGGCGATTAACTCTTTTAATTTAGCTGATAATTTCCCTTCCTTTAAAGCGAGTGTATCGAATTTAACAAAGGCATGAAACGATTCAGGTGAAAGGTTAGCGAATTCACCTAAACGATTAAAATAATTTTTTTGATAAAGACTATTAGTTGACATGGAACCCTCTCCTCAACATTTGTATTTTTGTTATTCTAGCAAAAATTTCCGTCTTCCAAAGCAATTACTAAAATCTAGTGAAAAGTTGTGTGCTTATTTCTACTAAAGAATATTAATTAATCCTATAAATGTAAATTTATTTCGAAAAATTTGAAAATAGAACTAAAAATCAAAGGAAATATGTATTTTTTACGAAGACTAGAAAATAGGGTTGGTTTTATTCGATTAAAAGATTGTCTTACTTACTGAGATATTCCTATAAATAATGGTCATAGCTTTTTCTTTTTTGGACAACCTAATTTAGAAATAATAGCATGAGGTGATGATCATGATAGTGGAGAGGTCGTCCGATTGGCAAGAAGGCTTTTTAAATAGGCTAAATAATGCTGAAAAATGGCATAGTTGGACTTTGTACAAAATGAACTATGAAATTGTGAAAATGAATTTAATTCCGGAATTTACTGGTTTACAAGCACCTAAATTTTTGCCCAAACTAACACCACTTGCCCATCAATTAGAAGCAGCGCAAACCGTTATTGAACGTATGAATGGGAAAGCGATATTAGCAGACGAGGTGGGACTTGGTAAAACGATTGAAGCAGGTCTTATTTTAAAGGAATATTTGATACGAGGGCTTGTAAAAAAGGCTTTAATTTTAGCACCAGCATCTCTGATTAACCAATGGATAGAAGAATTGAATCAAAAATTCCACATTCCCGCAATGGCGTATAAAAAAAATTGCCCAATTGAGCGTTACGATATTGTTATTATGAGCATGGATACCGCCAAAAAAAGCCCACATAAAGAACTTATTTATGCGCAAGATTATGACATGATTATTATTGACGAGGCGCATAAATTAAAAAATCATAAAACACAAATATACGATTTCGTACAAGGATTAAAGAAGAAGTTTTGCTTATTACTAACGGCAACTCCTATTCAAAATGATGTTTTTGAACTTTATTATCTTATTTCGCTACTAAAACCAGGTCATCTTGGTAATTATGAAACGTTCCAGTCTGCATTTTCTGCAAGCAAGCACGATTTACAGCATGATGACTATTTAAAAGAATTAGTCAATCAAGTGATGGTAAGAAATCGAAGGGAGGATACAGGCATTGAGTGGACTAATAGACGTGTTCAAATTGTGCCAATTCACTTTAGCCCTGAAGAAATGGAAGTGTATCACCTGCTTGGTACGCTAACATCTACAGCCTCCTTTTCATTAATTACGTTGCAAAAGGAAATGTGCAGCAGTAAAGAGGCGACTGCACTTACATTATCTAAAATGCTTGAAAACAGTGCTGAACGTGAAGCGTTAGAAGAAATTCTAGCAAAAGTTATGGCGTTAGAAGTCAACTCGAAGGCCCAAAAAACGCTTGAGATTATTGAACAAGCGAAAGATAAAGTCATTATTTTTACAGAGTATCGTGCAACGCAAATTTACTTGCAGTGGTATTTACACTCACACGGTATTACGAGTGTTTTATTTAATGGTAAGTTCAATAAAAACAAGCGGGATTACATGAAACACGTATTTAAGGAAAAAGCGCAAGTGCTGATTGCAACTGAGGCAGGGGGAGAGGGGATTAACCTTCAATTTTGCCATCACGTAATTAATTACGATTTGCCTTGGAATCCAATGAAGCTGGAACAACGCATAGGTCGTGTGCATCGTCTAGGTCAAGAACATGACGTTCATATTTATAATCTTGCAGTAGAAGATACGATTGAAATAGATATTTTAGCATTGCTGCATACAAAAATTGATGTGTTTGAAAAGGTAGTTGGCGACCTAGATGCCATTTTAACGAATTTCAAAAAAACCGTCTAAATTTGCTTTGGTAGAAGTGCATTGTTGCTAATGAAGTTTGAATGTCCAAGATGTACTTCATTTTCGGCGGGAATGAAAGCCTAAGTGAATGAAATTATTGTAAGGGGAGAGGGCATGTATCCACAACAAGTTCATAATTATTTACGACAATTTTTCTTAGAAAATGAATGTGATATGGTCTTTGAGGATGAGCATTATTTAACAGTACAATTAACGATTGCTATGGATAAAAGAATTATGAACCGCCCTTTTTACTGGCAATATGTAGAAGCAACCAATGGCGAACCTAACCCTGCACAAGTTACCTTTATTACAGAGCAAAATGCAATGTCAGGAAAGGTAATCGGGGAAGTTGTCCATTTTGGCTCACCCAGGCTCAATCAAATATTTCAAGCAACAAGAGAGCTTGGAGCCTTTGTTCAAATGTTTCAAAAAGTGGATGCAGAGATAGGGCAAGTATTGCTTACCCCATGGCTTGGCGTAAATTATAAAGTGTCGTATTGTTGCGATCGAACGAAAGAAATGCTGTACTCTTTTGGTATTAACTTACTGACAGGAACGATAAATAATAATTTCCATGAAGCAATAAATAGTATTGATTGGGACAGCACACAATCTGAAAACGCATTTTATGTACAACATATTATTAAGCCAGAACGTGCACTTCAACGCTTGGATAAAGCAATCGATGCAATTATTCAACAGGATGACCATACATGGGCTGAACAAGCAAAAAAGAGATGGCAACGAGACCAGCGTGTTTTAGACTACTTTTATGAAGATGTAGAGGAAAAGCCGGAGTGTTATGAGGTTGAGAAAAAAGCATTAGAAGAACAATATGATGCAAAAATTAAAATTGAAATTGTGAATGGTGGATTATTTTATATGAGATAAAAACATGTAAGAGGCTGGGACTTAACTAAAAAAGTTTAAGGAACAGAGGAAAGGTATTGCTATATAGAGAACTTATCTATTCTTGCTTTTGCAATAAATAAAAAATTAGAAGGGTTCACTAGTTGTTGGTAGCGAAGGGGTGACTCCTGCTCAGGACGCACACAGCGTAAGACGTTGGCATTTTTGCGCGTTAGCGAGGGTTGCGGCTTACTGTGCTGAGCGGAAAGCACCGCCGAAGCGGACAACAACGGTGCAGCAAAAAAGGTGTTAGATTGACTGCCATCAATCTAACACCTTTTCTCTTTTGTCCCAGCGGCTTAAGTTTTGCGCTATTCGTCGTTATCAATAATATGTTGCAACTGCGCCAATTTATTATTCCAAAACAAGTCAAAATATTGTAACCAGTCTTCAATCTCTTTTAACCGATCAGTGTGTAACGTGTAAATTTTTTCTCGCCCTTTCTTTTGGGCGGATACTAGCTCGGCTTGTTCTAAAACGTGCAGATGCTTGACGACAGCAGTTCTACTAATAGTAAAGTGGTCAGCAATTAGTGCAATGGGTTTATCGCTTGATGCTAATAGTTGTAGTACATGACGTCTTGTCGGGTCAGCAATTGCTTGAAAAACATCAACCTTGTTTGCAAGCTGCGTCATGCAGTTTCCACAGTCTCTTTTAATTTTTTGCCAACAAGCATCGACCAACCATTGTCCATATTTTGACGAACAGCGTCAGCAGGCATGTTTGCTTTTGGAATTAGATGAGATGCTTCTTTCCAGCCACCATGAGTTAATGTAAATACTGTTTGCTCTCCAGATTGTTTTAACTCAAATGTAACAAACCACCCATCAGTATCCCATGCAAAACGGACAAAATGTGGTGCATCTACTTTTTCAACTTTACAGGGCGATGGGCCAAAGGGTGATTGGAGTGTAAATGCATGCCCTTCTATTGGTTTAAAATCATTGTGCATAAACCAAGAACCTAGTTTTTTAGCATCTGTAACAGTGTCCCAAACCTTCTCGATTGGCGCGTTGAACGTAACAGTTTTCACAATATTTTGCAGTTGCTCTGACATCATATAGTCTCCTCTATTTTAAGAATATAACCATTAGGTGTTATGAATATATAACACCTAATGGTTATATGTCAATTAATTAGAATGTAACAGATTTTGAAGTCCGCCCCTTTTTCAAGCAGATTACGTATGATAGAATTATTTTTATAATTTTCAGACGAATGGGGGGAGTTAGCATGGAAAATATACCGATGTTTTTACTGATGTGTATTTTGTTAATTATTTTGCCTGGACCTGATACAGCTATTGCGACAAAAAATACATTAACAATCAATAAAAGAGGAGGCTTACAAACGATTATAGGCTCTTGCTGTGGATTATTTATTCATACATTAGCGGCGGTTATTGGTCTATCAGCGATAATTGTAAAATCAGCCTATCTATTTGCGATTTTAAAATACGTCGGAGCAGTGTATTTATGTTACTTAGGTGCCAAGACGTTATGGACGTTAAAAAAGATGCCCGTGCAGTCATCCGTTGTCGATGAAGAAACGCAAATTGACAACAAATATGCGCATCAATCTTGCTTTAAACAAGGCTTCTTAACCAATGTTACAAATCCAAAAGTAGCAGTCTTTTTTTTAACGTTCTTACCGCAATTTGTAGACGGTTCTAACAGTACATTTTTTCCATTTCTACTAATGGGGCTTATTTATACTGCTTTAACCGCTTTATGGTTTGTTTTCTATGTCTATTTATTAGATAAAATTAGTGCTTTTATGAAGAAGCCTATGACAAAGGCAGTAATCGAAGGCCTAACAGGAACCGTTTTAATTGGCTTCGGCATTAAATTAGCCTTAGAAAAGGGTTAGGTGTCAGGCACTCAAACAATTTCAGGCACTCAAACAATTAAAACAGGCTGTAGACAATTCCGGATTTCGGAATGGATCTACAGCCTGAGACAACAAGGATATAAATATCGATAAATTTGAACACGAATAGCAATTTTAAGCTAGTTCAATCAGTTAAAAAGGTAATTATTTTTGTAGATTTGCAGCCCAAATATTTGTATCTGCAATAGTTGGATTTGCCATGTAATGGCCACCTTCGATTTGAAGTGTTTGACCAGTCATAAATTTCGATTCGTCAGATGCTAAATACACTACTGCGTAGCCGATATCATCAGCTTCACCATTGTATGGTAGGGCGTTGTATTTTGTGAAAATATCTAGTAAATCCTGTGGTAAGTTGTTTTTAGCTGCAGGTGTTAAAATTAACCCTGGTGCTATCGCATTACAACGGATTTTATCTTTACCGTATTGAGTGGCAATGTATTTAGTTAAGTGAACGACGCCAGCTTTTGTCGTACCATAAGCTGTACGTATTTGGTCACTTGCAAATGCGCCCATAGAAGCTGTGTTAATGATAGAACCACCACCAGCTTTTTGCATATGAGGAATAGCAAAGCGGCTACCTAGTAAAACTGATTTTAAGTTTACATTTACTAGACGATCCCACTCATCTAAATCGATATTTACAACATCTAAATCTTTTTGTAAGTTTGTTAAACCAACATTATTAAATAGAACGGTAATAGTACCGTATTGTGCAACCGTAAACTCTACTGCATCTTCAATAGATTGAGCATCACCTGCATCTAAGAACACTGCGGATGCTTCATAACCTTCTTTTACTAAAGAAGCTGCAACTTCTTTTGCTCCTTCAATATTAAAATCAGCAATAACAACTTTTGCTCCTTCTTTCGCTAACAAAGTTGCTGCGGATAAACCGATGCCTGACGCGCCGCCAGTAACAAGCGCTACTTTATTTTCCACACGTTTCATACATAACTCCTCCTAGAATGAGTGATAAACAGAATATTGACAGATAAAAATAAATCATATTCAATATAACTTCATTTAAATAACAATAGATAGTTTAACACTAAACTAATGAGAAATGAAATAAAAAGTATAGCTCGTATTTAAAAATATTTGCTTATAACAAAGTACGTTAAAATTATTTTTGTGGCTGCTTAGTGTTCGTAAAAATAAGGTGCTTAAGCCGTTCCTCCATAACCTTTTTCTTTTCCTTTCGGCACTTTCTAATATGCAGCGTTTTCCGTATCAAATAGCTTCCTATGATTACGACACAAAACAGTATTAAAAAAATCAGCATCAAAAAAATTCCTTTTTATATAATTTGATAGAACATAGGTGTAGCTATAATGACGTTCCCTCTGTATAGAGAGAGGGGCTGCACGCAAATCATTTTCTGTACATGCTGCAATTGACAGCTACACGTCGCTGAAGACTATTTGTCTTTTTAACAGTAATAATGAACATCCTAACAGAAGCAATTAAGCCCATCCGAAAGCATAATTAAAACAACGGCAGATGAGAGTCCATTGATAGCTCATTATTAACGAAAATTCGATTGCTAATGACGAAAGATAATAACATTTTTAAGGCAATAATTTTGTGTGCGCCATCTTGTAAAATAACGATTTTTGTAAATTTTAAATTGGCTATGCGATTAGCCAAAGCATATTCATTACAATTTGTAATGGAACCTCCCATAGGATGACAACCTAATACAAAATTACCTGCATAAGAATCTTTTAAGACATTGGGATGCATGGATTGATAGTGTACTTCCAAAATACTGTCCCCATCGTTCATAAACCGATTAGCAATGAGGAAATTTTTGAGTGCCCCTTTTAAATCAATGGCAATCGCAGTATCTGCTAAAATTGCTCGGAAATAAACAGATACAATATTAGCATTTCCTATGTAAGGCTTAACTTCTACATTTATCTCTCCTGAAGGTAAAACAGATAGATGTACATTTGCTTCATGAATACCATCTGTTAACTTCATCATTGTTTTCCCGTAGTGCATACTTTTTATAAAAATACTATTATCGTCCATATAAGCCACTGCAATTTGATTATTTTCAACTTGTAGCCACTTCGCTTCAATTCCTAATACTTCTACACAATTTTGTAGTTCATATACGTGGTGCTGAAATGAGAAACCCATATAATCCAAATTAACGGTACGATTTTCAAGCAATTGCTTCAACATCTGTGCTATCTCCAATCTTTGATAAATTATGACAAATTTCTTATTTGATTATAGGAAATGAAACTCTCAAAAAACTCTCAACTAGTCTAATATATCGACATTATAAAAAATAAAATGGTTACTTAGGTCTTAAACTAAACCAAAAAACCCCACAAGAACGGTATTAACGCTCTTTGTGAGGTTCTAAAAAATTCAATAGTAACTAGAAGAAGTACAGTCCGATACTAATGATAATTCCTGTAAAGATCAGGATAAATAAACAGAATCCCATAATATCTTTTGCCTTTAAACCTGCAATTGCGAGTGCTGGGAGGGCCCAAAATGGCTGAATCATATTTGTCCAAGCATCTCCCCAAGCGATAGCCATAGCCGTTTTGGCATAATCCGCACCTAGAGTCGTTGCAGCATCTAACATAATGGGTGCTTGAACCGTCCATTGGCCACCGCCAGAAGGTACAAAAAAGTTGACAAGCCCCGCAGAGAAAAATGTGAATAAATAGAAAGTATGGTCGTTTGAAATGTTGACAAACCATTCAGAAAATACCGCCGCTAAGCCAGAAGCGGTCATCATCCCCATAATACCGGCGTAAAAGGGGAATTGGAATACTATTCCTGTTGTTGTTTTAATTGCATCTTGGGCAGCGGCAAGAAAACGCTGCGGTGTACCATGAAAAATAATTCCCAGTACAATAAAAATCGTATTTACAACATTTAAATTTAAAACAAAGCCTTTTGTAATAAAATGCTGAATTAAATAAATAACACCGATAAGACCAATTAATATTGTTAGAATGTAGCTGCGCTCTGAACGGCTTGCAAAATGATTTTCAGCTTTTGGCAGCTCTATTTTTTCCTCAATTAATAAAGAAGGTTCAATTTCTACGACATCCTCTTCCTTTGGCATCATCCAACGGTTAAATAATGGCAATGTCAGAACAATGACAATGACAATAAATAAGTTGTATGTAGAGAAAAGTGTAACGTCTGTTGGGATTACACTCATAATATTTGCAAAAGGATGCCCCTCCGTTGCAATTGATAATGGAACGGAACCTGCTAAACCTCCGTGCCAAATAACAAATCCTGAATAAGCACTGGCAATTAATAAACGATAGTCCACTTTTTTAACATGACGTGCAATTTCTTTTGCAAAAAGTGCCCCTATGACTAGTCCGAATCCCCAGTTAATCCAGCAAGCAATTAATGAAATAAATGTCACAATTATAATTGCCATGCTTGGCGTTTTAATTTTACTAGCGACTGCTGACAAGCCTTTTTTAAAGACAGGGCTATTCGCTAAAATATGTCCAGCAGCTAAAACAATGACCATTTGCATAGTAAAGGATAATAACTCCCAAAAGCCGTCTCCCCAGTAAGTAACCATATCTAATGGAGAGGAATCTGTTAGTGTGACCCCTAATAATAACACTAGTACTGTGAGTATAGTGACAAATATGTATGGGTCAGGCAAATACTTTTCCATAATAGCATTCGATAGTTTTGTTAACGTTTTCAATCTAGTAAACCCCCTTTTATTTCTACCATCCCTTATTCCTAATATTACATAGGGTGGCTTGTAAATAAAGATAAAAATGGTATGAAAGACAGTAAATGAAACGTAAAATAGAAATAAAGAATTGGAACAGCTCTCCTGAAATTAGCTATTTAAATATTATCGAACATATAAGAAAACCTTATCATTCTTGAATTTATTCCCGTTACGTTTTGCAAGAAGGATTAAAAGATAAGGAGTAGAATTTATTACTAATAAACACTTTTAGAATTTTTTTTATAACAAATAAGAATAAATAAGGGGTCATTAAATGGAATTACGTGATTTAAAGGCATTTATGGATGTGGTGGAATACGGAAGTTTTACAAAAGCAGCAAGTGAGTCCTTTGTATCCCAGCCCTCATTAAGTAAGAGCATAAAAAAATTAGAGGATAATCTTCACGTCGAGTTATTGAATCGGTCCACACGACATGTAGAGTTAACGGATGCAGGACATATTGTATATAAGCAAGGACAAAAAATTATGCGCTCAGTCCATGATTTGCATATATTGCTAGATGACTTGTTAAATATTAAAACAGGAACTATAAAATTAGGTATTCCACCACTGATAGGCACGTTGTTTTTCCCAGAAATTGCTCGTAAGTTTCATCAGCAATATCCAAATGTTCATTTAGAGCTAGTGGAACGTGGAGCGAAGTTAATAGGCACTTTAGTGGAAAATGGTGAAGTGGATATGGGGATTGTCGTTTTACCTACCGACGAGCGAAAATTTGTTGTGCAATCTTTTGTGGAAGATCAGTTTTTTGTCTATATAAATGAACAGCATCCTTTAGCGCAGCAGGATACTATTTTATTACAAGATTTAAAAAATGAATCGTTTATTATTTTTACAGAGGAATTTACGTTGCATGATTATGTGATTAAATCCTGTAAAAGTGCTGGATTTACGCCGATTATCGGATACAAAAGCTCACAATGGGATTTAATCGTGGAGTTAGTGTCTTCAAATTTGGGTGTAACGCTGTTGCCTTATTCTATTGCGGCAAAGCAAACGAATCAAAATGTAAAAATTATACCGTTACAGAACTATCATATGCCTTGGCGCCTTGGCGTTATTACGAAAAAAAATACATATCAATCTTATGCTTTAAAGCAATTATTAAAGACAATACGATCGGAAGAAACATAGTAACAATGCAGTTATTCGATTTTAGAATAAATAACATTCCAATTAATTCCTTTACTTATAAAACAAGAATGATGTAGAATTTTTCTTAATAAACGAGCAATTTTAGGGGGTTTCGATATGGGAAACGGGAAAGTGTGGCATTCGTTTGAGGAAGCCGTTGCAGATATTAAGGAAGGTGCTACGTTAGCAGTTGGGGGATTTGGTTTATGTGGTATTCCAGAAAAGGCAATTGCAGCATTACAACAAAAGGGAACAAAAGACTTAACCGTTGTAAGCAATAATTGCGGAGTGGATAATTGGGGATTAGGATTATTACTAGCTAATAAACAAATAAAAAAAATCATTGCTTCCTATGTTGGCGAAAATAAAATTTTCGAACAGCAGTTTTTAAACGGCGAGTTAGAAGTAGAGCTCGCGCCACAAGGAACGTTAGCTGAGCGGCTACGAGCTGGTGGAGCGGGTATTCCAGGATTTTATACAGCGACAGGGGTTGGCACGCCTATTGCGGAGGGCAAGGAAGTAAAGGTTTTCGATGGCAAAGAATATATTTTAGAACAAGGGATTGTTGCAGATTTTGCGCTTGTCAAAGCATGGAAAGCAGACAAGCTAGGCAACTTAATTTATAGAAAAACATCACGTAATTTTAATCCGTTAGCAGCAATGGCTGGCAAAATTACAATTGCAGAAGTAGAAGAAATTGTGGAAGTGGGCGAACTAGATCCAGATCATATCCACACACCAGGTGTCTTTGTGCAACGTGTCTTACTCGGTGACAAATATGAAAAACGTATTGAGCGTTTGGCAGTGAAAAAGGAGGAAGCATGATGGTGGATACAAGACATAGAATAGTGAATAGAGCAGTGCAAGAAATTGAAAATGGTATGAATGTCAATTTAGGTATTGGTATCCCAACACTTATTGCCAATGCTATTCCTGCTGACTACGAGGTGTTATTACAATCTGAAAATGGCCTTCTTGGCATTGGCCCTTATCCAGAGGAGAGTATGGTAGACCCTGACCTCATTAATGCAGGGAAGGAAACGGTGACAGCCGTGCCAGGCGCATCCTTTTTTGATAGCGCTGATTCCTTTGCCATGATACGTGGGGGGCATATTGATCTTGCAATTTTAGGTGGTATGGAAGTTTCGGAAACTGGGGATCTAGCGAATTGGATGATTCCAGGAAAAATGATTAAAGGCATGGGCGGTGCTATGGACCTTGTTGTCGGCGCGAAAAGAGTTATCGTGGTGATGGAGCATGTCAATAAAAATGGAGAATCAAAAATTAAAAAGCAGTGTGAGCTACCGTTAACAGGCAAAGGTGTCGTGCACAGATTAATAACGGACTTGGCTGTATTCGATTTTACAGATGCAGGTATGCAACTCATCGAATTAGCAGAGGGTGTGACATTGGAAGAGGTAAAAGCGAAAACGGCTGCTTCATTTAATGTTGCTTTATCCCATTAATTAATAAGAGACCAGTTTACCTTGTGAAGGTAAGCTGGTTATTTGAATTTTAAGGAGAGTGAAGAATTGCTTTGCCTACAGCAGGTTACAAACGAAATAATGAAACAATATTGCAGTTCGGATCGAGGAGCAAGGCCATTTATTGTTGCCATTGACGGATTAGGTGGGGCAGGAAAAACGACCTTTGTCAAAGAGTTAGTGAGCATGCTAGAAAATGCATGTACGATTCATGTGTTACATATTGACGATTACATTGTAGAAAGCGAAAAACGCTATAATACGGGTTATGAAGAATGGTACGAATATTATTACTTACAATGGGATATAGCGTACATAAAATATTGCTTTTCCAAAATACATAAAGATTATCAGGAGCTAACGCTTCCTTTTTATAATCGGGAAACGAATACTATCATAAATATGCAAAGCGTATTTCCACCAAATAGTATTTTATTAATAGAAGGAGTCTTTCTCCAGCGCCATGAGTGGGAACAATTTTATGATTATACGGTTTTTTTAGAATGCTCTTTAGAGATTAGGAAAGAAAGAGTACTAAAGCGTGATTCGTATATAGGCGATGAATTAGCAATATTGAAGAAGTATAAACAGAGATATTGGATGGCAGAACAATATTACTTAGAAAAGGAATCACCATTACAAAAAGCAAATATAATCTGGCAATCGGCTAAAATCTCAGACTATTGACCGTTCTACTCTCAAGTTTTTCCAGTATATAATGGTTCTGAAAGGGGAGATGGCAATGAAAGATTGGACAAAGGAAGTTGTACAAGTTCGTGTTGCAAGACCTACAAATCAATTAGCAGCAATAGAAAGATTTTATTGTGAAGGGGTAGGATTAGAAAAAATAGGTTCTTTTTCAGGCCATCAAGGCTACGATGGCATTATGATTGGCCTGCCAAATGCTAATTATCATTTGGAGTTTACCGAGCATATTGAGGGGAGTCCGTGTCCAGCACCGACAAAAGATAATCTTCTAGTGTTGTATATGCCAAATATTGAAACAATCCAACGAATTGCGCAACGTTTGGCGCAGATGGGGTATCCAGAAGTAGAGCCTGAAAATCTTTATTGGGCTGAAAAAGGTGTAACAATTGAAGATCCGGATGGCTGGCGTATTGTATTAATGAATACAATGGGCATATAAATGAATGTTTTGATTGTCTAGAGGTCTGAAGCGGTTGAGAGGCCAATGAAGCGACGCAATCATTACATAGATTGACGCATAAAAATAGACGCAGGCATACTGCACGCAAGCGAGTACGGGCATAGAAGTACCCTTTGGAGCAATTGCCATAGCGAAAAACAATAACAGAGCAAAAAAGTGTAAGATTGATGGCAGTCAATCTTACACTTTTTCCATTTTGCACTCGCTTCTGAATGCTTAATCTCCTAATGCTTGGTTTTCCCTATATTCAGTAGCAATGGATTCTATATTTAATCGAGAATAGTCGGCCCAATTGACAGTTCTAAAATCTTTTTCATTAAAATAAATGCTTAATACTTCGGTCATTTCTTCATTGCTATTAGCACCTGTTAATGGGGCATACCAAATAATCGAAGGTGTTTTTACGCTTTTTAGTTTCGACATCTCTGCAAATATTTTCCCTGAATCTTTTAGCATTTGGTTTTTTGAACCTTCTCTGACATCTGTATCCTGAATCGAAATAGTAACAATACCTTTCGTTTCTTCTACAGTAAATTTATTTTTAACGGTTGCGCCCACAATATCTTTAACAGATGTCTCTTGATTCACTGCTGCTTCCTTCGGTTCTGCATTCTTTCCACAGGCTGATAACAATAGCGTGAATAGTACTAACATGTAAAGTAGTTTTTTCATGTTCATTCCTCCCTTGTTACTCCATATATGTTCAAATTGCGTATGAATTATACAAAGGGACAGGGAGTTAAAGTATTTTTTCTAACGAATGAAAGAAAATCATCTTCTGTGCATTACTGACTATCGGAAAGTGAGAGGCATGCGTAACATATGTTATCCATTTTTTATAAATTGGACAATAAATAAAACAATAAATAATAAACACATCGCTACGCCCATATACAAACATTTGTAATAAGCTTTAGTGTCCGTTCCTTTGTAATCAAAACCACGATTTAATATGACGAGTCCAAAAAGGACCATGATTAAATTTAAATATAGCGGATCGAATCCAGCAGGAACGACAAGAGCAAACATGAAAATGATTAGTATGACATGTATGTACTTTCTTATAGGATGGATAAATGTAATCTTCTTAAAAAATTTCATCATATCACTCCTTCAAGAAATTTACTGTTATGAAGTTGCAAATGCTGCTACTAAATAGTTTAATGAGAAATCCTTTATTCTAAAGAGAAATACTAGTTAAATAAAATAATATCAACTGAAAACAAAAGAATGTTCGTTTCTAGTTGATATTATTCCACAAGGCTATTTATTTGCTTACTACATCTAGGCACCAAGAGAAATTATCCCATGCTGAATACCAACCGTTGAAAATTTCTGATGAATCGTCCCAACGAACTTCAAATTTTCTATGACCTTCGATATCTAGTAAATATAAAGCTAAAGTATCATCTGCTTTAGAGACGGCAATTTTCATCCCATGTTGAAGTTCTTCTTCGGTGAATGGTACATCTGAAACCGAACGAAGCTGTGCTTGTTCAAATACTTGTTTGTTAATAATTCTGTAATTCATAATAAACCTCCAATAAAACTTTCTTGAAATTAACTTTCTATTTTACGTGCCAATAACAGGACTATAAAAGTATATCCTATATTGTTTCAGTAATGAAAACAAAAAAATTATTAGCCAAGCTCTTTTTGTCTAAATTGTTGCTATAGCTGGCTAAAGTTTCAGTGATTTAACGTAGAAAACCAAATCAATTTGTTCTTAAAACAATGTTACTAGGAGCAAAGAAAAAAGTCCAGAGACTCAAAAAATCGAACAGTCCCGGACTTATTTGAAATTAAATTGAGATAATGTTGAGATAAATTAGGATAATAAGTAATTACTTATTTGGGTAAGTACCCTTTAAAGTGTAGTCAGCTAACACATGCCCTTCGATAGCATGATAGAGTTCATTCAGTAAAAATCCATTTTCTAAATCGACGGTCGTATCTAATGCATAGACATGAATCTCGTAAGTATGAGGTTTATCGGGCGGAGCCATCCCCCCGTAAAAGCTAGAGAGTTTTGCACTTTGGCTACCTCCTTGAGGACTTATCCAACTATTTACGCCTTGGACAAAATCAGTCGCTGTTTGACTTTCGTTTTCTTTCAGTTCATCTTTTTGAATATTAGCTGCTGTCCAATGAATCCAAGAGAACCCTTGGCTAATAGGGAAAGCGTCTTTATCTTCTAAAACTAACGCATATGACACAGTTTCTTTTGGTGCATTTTCAAACTTTAATGGTAATGAATAAGTCGGCATGCCATGCTCGTTAAAGGAATCTCCTAGTTGTCCATATTGATCTTGAATAACGCCATCTACTATACCAGTACTTGTTACGACAAATGATTTTTCTTTTGTGGATTCAGTAGTATTTTTATTTAAATTACTGCATCCAGTTAGTATACCTATAGCTAACAGTGAAAGGATGGATAGGAATAGTATAAATTTTTTCTTCATGGTTATTACCTCCATATGTTGTTGTTGAGGTCATGATAACATGGAGAAAAAACTATCGTAAATTACCCACTTTTTTGTAAGGGTACTCTATTTAACGACTACCTATTATTTGTTTCTCCTCGAGATATTGAATACCTAATCGCTGCATAATTTCTAATGATTTTAATACTTCTTTTCCTTTTGTACTTAAGCTATATTCCACTCGTAGTGGATATGTGGAAAGGTATTCCTCTTTATCGACTAATTGAAAATCCATTAGTTCTTTTAATTGTTCTAACAGCATTTTTTCAGTGATTCCTTTAATATCCCGTCTTAGTTTAGATGGAGATGTGGGTCCAAGCCGTAATCGCCAAATAATAATACATTTCCATTTTCCTTTGATCATATCTTGTACTAATTCTAACGGACAAGTGTATTCTTCTCTTAATTTGATGATAATCTCCTCCTACTCTATTTTTAGTTTTTTATAACACAAACGTAAAAAACGGACAACTGTAAGCAATTATTGAACGAACGGTTATCTAAATAAAATGCTATGTGAGCAATATTGCATAAATTAATATATGTAAATAAATGGTATAATAAAGGCGGTGTTATAATTAACAAAACATTTTGTTCTTGAAAAGAAGGGGTGACTTATGTTGAACAAAATAGGATTGGGATTGTATATAACCGGTATAATCATTTACCTTATTTATTAGGGTATTCAACAAATGAAATATTAAAATACCCTTTGTATTTAGGGTGGATTGTCAGCATTTTATTTTTGCCTAAAGTAAGTAGAAAAGAGGGTAGAGAATCACATAATAGAGTCTTAAATAAGAATTATTAAATATATGAAAAAACCAATTTCTGGTGTAAAATTACACTAAATGTTGATTTCCTTATTTGTTCAATATAGTGAGGTTTATATAAATGAAAAAATTTATTATTAGTATAATGTCTTTATTTCCAGTTCCATTTTTCTTTTATTTTTATGAATATCATTTTTATCTTAATAGTGAGGACGCGGATTTCTTATTTCCTATATTTATAGTGTGCATAGTCGTTATAGGTCTATTAACGAGAAAAATGAATTTACCTTTGTTTTTTAGTTTAAATATTATGATGCTCGTTATTTCATTAGTATTGGGTCATTTTTTTATATTGGATGATGGCAGTTGGTTTAAACCTTTTGGCAAAAACGGTGCTATGATATTTGTCTCAAGTATCTATATTCTAGGTCAGTTATTTATAAGATTGCTTAGTAAGCAAGGTCCTACTAATGTAGCGTAGTTTTTTAATAGAGTGTTAACCAAGGAAAAACAAGGAGGTGCTGGATTTGGAAGGGTATGAAGATTATCTCCCTTTAAATATATACGATGTTGATAAGGTTGAAAAACTAAAAAAATTAGATAGAAATGTATTAGAACCTTTACTGCCAGACCTCCTCGAATATACGCAAGATATGAACTGGCCTGTTGCTTCTGGCGTGGTGGAGATACTATTAACTTTCCCTAAGGAAATTGTCTCTCATGTGCAAGCGATATTATCTTCAAATGATGATAACTGGAAGTGGTTTATTTTGCATTTTTTGGTTATTAAATTACCTGTAGAGTCGCAAGTTCAGTTTAAACAGTATTTAATAAGAGTTGCCCAAACCCCTACGCAAAATGAAATCGCAGAAGAACTTGATGAAATTGCCAAAGAAATTGTAGACATGCTCTAAATTTGGAGTGCTTCTTTGTGAAATTCAGCATTAATCAAATTGACAACATTCAAAAAGACTTATATTATTATGTAGACCGTTCGTTATAATTTTAAGGGAGGTACAGCCTATGTCTAGCAAAAAATCATCTCGCGAAAAAATTTTGGAAGCTGCAACAGAGCTTTTTCATTTGAAAGGATACCATGCTACTGGCTTGAGTCAAATTATTCAGGAGAGTGGGGCCCCTAAAGGCTCTTTATATTATCATTTTCCTAATGGTAAGGAACAATTAGCTGTTGAAGCGATTAACTTATCGGCAACAAGAATTGCAGCAGAAATAGAGCAAAATTTAGCAGCTTATGATGATCCAGCTAAGGCATTTCAATTCCATATAGAAAATATTTCGGGAATTTTTCATGACATCGATCCAATATCTAAATTGAAAAATGTTCCAATGGGATTACTCGCAATGGAAACAGCATTTGTAAATGAGAATTTACGTCAGGCTTGTGAAGAAACCTTTGAAATTTGGGGAAATCTTTACTTTGAGAAATTAAAAGTTAGTGGATATAGTGAGGAGCGTGCTTTCTTAATTAGCAAAACAATAAGTGCATTAATTGAAGGCGGCATTACATTATGTGTAACAAAAAAATCGAGTGAACCTTTAATTCAAATTAACAAAATGATCCCTTTATTGCTTTCAAAGTAAAAAGGGTCTTTCTTTTGTTAATATTATATAGACCGGTCTAATTAATCGTGGAGAAAGAAAGGAAGTATTTTATGGCTTCATCAATGCAAGTTGTGCCAGTACATAAACCTAAAAGCATGGCTTTTGTACTTATGTTTGCGGCTTTTATAGGACTGTTTAGTGAGACAGCTTTAAATATGGCACTGACCAATATTATGGCTGATTTTGCAGTGTCAGCTGCAACTGCACAGTGGCTGACTACTGGCTATTTATTAACAATTGGTATTTTAGTACCTGTTTCATCTCTTCTTATTCAATGGTTTTCAACAAAACAGTTAGTTGTGGGTTCATTAATTTTTTCGATTTTGGGGACGATTTTAGCAGCTTTAGCGCCAAACTTTCCGATTTTATTAATAGGTCGTATTATTCAAGCATTTGGAACAGGTATTATTCTACCTTTAATGATGAATGTCATTTTGTTAATTTTTCCAATTCATAAACGAGGAGCGGTTATGGGCTTGATGGGTCTTGTTATTACAACAGCACCAGCGATTGGACCGACACTGGCAGGTTTAATTGTAGACTCGTTGAATTGGTCTTATATTTTTTGGATTAGCCTTGTGTTTTACGCAGCACTAGTGATAGCTGGGTTAAAGCAAATCGATAACGTATCTACGATTACAAAACCAGCGATTGATGTTTTCTCCATTATTTTATCAACACTTGGGTTTGGAGGCTTCATTTACAGTTTAAGTACCGTTTCAGAAAAATCATTTGCTTCAGCCACGGTATATCTACCTTTTATTGTGGGATTAGTGGCAATTATCCTATTTGCTATTCGCCAATTTAAAATGAAGCAGCCTATGATTAATTTGCGGACGTTCAAATATCCGATGTTTACGTTAGGAACATTGCTATTGTTTAGCGGTATGCTGTTAATTTTATCTACCGCTATTTTGCTACCAATGTACTTAAAAGGTTCATTGCTATTCAGTGCTACAGTAGCAGGTCTTATTCTTCTACCGGGTAGTGCAATGAATGCTGTTTTATCACCAGTAGTAGGGAAACTTTTTGATCAGTTTGGAGCTAAAAAATTTTTGCCATTGGGCTTTCTGTTAACGTTCAGTGCAAGTTTACTATTTATTTTTACGATTTCCGCACATACACCTGTTTGGCAAATTATTTTGGCAAATACAATCTTCTTTATAGGAATATCAATGATTATTATGCCGGCACAAACAAACGGATTAAATCAGTTGCCACGTGAATTATACGCTGATGGTGCCGCAGTCATGAGCACATTACAACAAATTGCAGGGGGAATAGGAACTGCTTTAGCCATTACATTAATGGTTAGTGGACAAAACAAACATATGGAACAGTTCCAAAATGCCTCGTTATTAGAGTTAATTGCAGAAGGAACAAAATATGCTTTCTTCTTTATAGCAGCTATTGCTCTTATTGGACTTGTATTATCTTTTTTTGTTAATGGAAAGCGTGTAGAAAAAAATTAAGTTTTGATGAATTAAATATGTCGTAATTCGCCTGTTTGATGTAACGTAAAAATCCATGTAGACTTTTGTGGGACAAGGGCAGCTATCAGGGGATAGCGCCTTTGTGGCCATAGAAAGAAAAGAATTTAATCTCAGTTACAACGTTCTAATTTTCAAAGTTATATATTGTATCTTTTTACTTAAGTAATGTAAGAGTTGTGGCGATAGCATTGTCAATAAAAGAACGTTGAGGGCGAGATTTCATCATAACCGTTATACCAATTAATGAGACAATAAGTGCTTGTGCTAAAGATTTTGCGTTTGTGTTGGCTTCTAGCTCCCCAGTTTGTATTCCTCGTTCAATCGTCTCCTGAAAGATGACAGTTAGATACATTTGATGTTCTCTGGTTAAGATTTCAAAACGCTCATCATGTGGCGCTAGTTCAACCATTGTATTAATACAAAAACAACCTTTACTAAGCTCTTCTGCGTATTCGTCATTAATGATATCAGTAAAAAAAATAGTAAATGCCTCTTTTACAGAGGAGTGGCTCTGAAGAGTAGTCCGAATATCGGATGCCCTAGTCATTGTATATTTGCGAAGTGCTGCTTCAAATAATTCTTTCTTATCACCAAAAGTTGAATAAATACTAGGACGTTGAATCCCCATTCTAGAAGTAAGATCACTTAATGAGGTAGCCTCATATCCTTTCTCCCAAAATAACTGCATAGCTGCATCTAAAACTTGATCCTCATCAAATTCACGGGTTCTTGCCATTAAAAATACTCCTCTTCAAATTTTGATTATTTATGATTTAAATACTGCAATGATAATTCTTTTTCAATACCAATCAGTATGTAATTATTATATGATTACCTGCTTTATTAGTCAAACCACATCCTTTTATTTCATGCAAAACTTTATTTTGTAAAACAAAGTTATTGACATTGGAAAAGTGTTTAAGCTATATTTACCAATAAATTATATCGTACCGTTCGGTATGTTATATTTGTAAACTTATTGTGATTGGAGGGATAGGTGTGTTCAAAACAGAGACAAATATGGAGGATCAATCAAATCCTCATTGCCAACAACAATCATCTATGTCTCGCATTATGGCATTGTTGTTTGCAACTGCCTGTGGAATTTCTGTTGCCAATATTTATTTTGCTCAGCCATTACTCGATCAATTATCGAATGACTTTGGTATTGACGATTCCTTCATTGGTTTAGTGATTACTATTACACAGATTTTTTATGGAATCGGTTTACTATTACTCGTTCCGCTTGGAGATTTGTTAAATCAAAGACGTCTTATTGTTGGCCAGATGCTATTATCCACAATAGCGCTGATTATAGTAGGGACTGCCTTTTCGAGTGCAATACTTTTTGTAGGTATGGCGTTGGTAGGTCTTCTTGCAGTTGTTACACAAACGCTCGTGGCGTTTGCGGCGAACATTGCTTCTCCTACAGAACGAGGGCGTATCGTGGGCATTGTAACAAGTGGAATAGTGATTGGCATACTGCTAGCAAGGACTTTTGCCGGTATTTTAACAGATTTGGCGGGTTGGCGTTCGGTATTTATTGTCTCTGCAACCATCATGCTTTTGTTAGCTAGTTTATTTTTTAAAGTGTTGCCTAATGTAGAACGTGAAGTGAAATCTATAACCTATTGTCAGTTGATTAGATCAACATTCACATTGTTAAGGCAAGAAAGAACATTACGTGTTCGTTCTGTGTTAGCTATGTTGATTTTTGCGGATTTCAGTATTTTATGGACTTCGCTAGTGTTGCCACTTAGTACGCCGCCCATTGTTCTATCTCATAGCGCAATAGGAGCATTTGGTCTAGTTGGTGTAGCGGGAGCATTAGCTGCGGCAAGTGCGGGAAAACTTGCCGATCGAGGTTATGGACAACGAACTACTGGTATTGCATTAACACTATTGTTAATTTCGTGGTTGTTTATTAGTTATTTACAACAATCATTATTTGCATTAGTGGTTGGCATTGTGCTACTGGATTTAGCCGTACAGGCAATACATGTCACGAATCAAACGATGATTCTTCCATTGCGTAGGGAAGCACAGAGTCGACTTACTGCTGGATATATGATTTTCTATTCTATTGGTAGTGCAGCTGGATCAATTGCTTCGACTCAAATATACGCACATTTTGGCTGGGAAGGGGTTTCTTCACTTGGTGCTTCTGTGAGCGCTTTTGCTCTGCTTTTTTGGGTTATAAGTAGTCGAGTAAAGATTGGATAGCTGTAAGATAGCTACTAGCAAAAGAGTACTACTATAAAGGTACTGACTACTTTTACTTTCAATTTAATTAGATTAGGAGAGATTTTAATGGAAATTGGTATTACATCTTTTGTAGAAACGAAGCCAGATGTTTATAGTGGTGAAGTGATTAGTCATGCACAACGATTACGTGAAGTGGTCGAAGAGATTATTCTTGCGGACCAAGTAGGGCTGGATGTATTTGGCGTTGGTGAACATCATAGGAAGGATTATGCTGCCTCTTCTCCAGCGATGGTTCTCTCGGCAGCGGCACCGCAAACAAAAAATATAAGACTTACAAGTGCCGTAACTGTGCTTTCTTCAGCTGATCCCGTACGCGTTTTCCAAGATTTTTCCACACTTGATGGCATTTCAAATGGACGTGCAGAAATAATGGCGGGGAGAGGTTCTTTTATTGAGTCATTTCCGTTGTTTGGCTATAATTTGAACGATTATGATGAATTGTATGAAGAACATTTGGACTTGCTGCTCAAAATTCGTCAATCGGAAAAAGTAATTTGGCAGGGCAGACATCGAACTTCAATAAATAATTTAGGTGTGTATCCAAGACCAGTTCAAAATTCTATACCTATATGGGTAGGTAGTGGTGGAAATCAAGATTCTGCCATCCGTGCAGGCCTACTAGGGTTGCCACTTATGCTAGCAATTATTGGTGGAAGCCCTATGCAATTTGCACCGATTGTACAGTTATATAAGAAAGCAGCAGCAAGTGCCGGACATGATGTATCTAAACTTCAGGTTGGTTCTCACTCGATAGGTTTTATAGGGGAAAACAGAGAATTGGCAGCAGATACATTTTTCCCATCTACGCAAGCTGGTATGAATAAGCTTGGTAAAGAGCGAGGTTGGGCTTATTATGACCGTTCAAGCTTTGATGCTGCAAGGAGTTTTGAAGGAGCATTGTATGTTGGTGATCCAGATACAGTCGCTGAAAAAATCATTCATTTGCGTAAGCATGTAGGGATTACACGTTTTATGATGTATGTGCCGTTAAGTACAATGCCACATCATCAAGTAATGCGTGCCATCGAATTGCTCGGGACAGAGGTTGCCCCCCGTGTTCGAGAGGAAATTGCTAAATGGGAAGCTAACGAGGAACAGAATATATAATATTTTATTAAAGAATACGGCCATTGATTTTAGAAATTGCCGATACCCCTACAGGTTGTTTCAAACGATTGATTTCGCCATTTTTATACCAACGCATCCATGTTTCCACCTGTGTTTTATGACGTATATTTAATTCCAATAAAATCTGTTTGATAGGTACATCTGCTAATCGCATCTCAATCGCTTTCATTTTTACATCATATGGATAACTCACTCTTGTTCCCATAGAAAAAACACCTCCTAATTGAAGTTTGGGTATCTATACCCGATTTCAATCGAAGATGCTTTTTTTATTTGTCTATATCTATTGGGGTCAGTTCCATTTTATATATGAGGCTTTTAAACAACACCCTAATCGTTAAATATTAGGGTGCTGTTATTTTTTATGTTAACTACAGAGAACTTCTATCTTATGTTGCCTATCGTTTAGTAGTTAGGAAAATTTTAAAAGGGCCATACAGCCGCTAATTAAGGAGGATATATTTCCATTATGTAGAATATGCTATTGAATAGTGGGGAATATTTTTAGACGAGGTGTTCAATTGCATAAGATAAGAACGGAAACAGAAAGATTAGTTATTCGATTTATAGAAGAGGATGATTATTCTTCTTGGCTTACTGAATATGAAAATCGTTTACCTTCTCAGCATAAATACGATGACGGGAAAATAGACATGGGTATTTGTACAAAAGAATGGTTTAGTGAGTTAGTCACTCAACATTATCAGATGGCTGTGGATGACAATGTTTATGTATTTAGTGTGTTTAGAAAAGAGGATAATGCACATATTGGTGTTATCGATTTTTCAACAATTATGAGGAGAGAATTTCAATGGGCTAGATTCGGGTATACCATCCATAACCACTTTTGGAGAAGGGGCTATGGTAAAGAGGCTGTAAAGGCAGCGATTGAGCTAGCGTTTGAGAAATTAAATTATCATCGAATCGAAGCGCATATAAACCTTGATAATAATGCATCAATAAAGTTGGCAGAAAGTGTTGGAATGGTTTATGAATGCACGAGAAAAGGCTTCATCTATGAGGACGATGAATGGACTGATCATCTCGTCTACTATATCAATGCAAAGTAGTGCCTACGCTTGTACACATGTATTAAAAAAGCATCTTAGCCAAATAGGTTAAGATGCTTTATAAATGTAAGAGGGGATAAAAGACGCATAAGCCGTTACTATTTTTATGCTTAGCTTCATTGGAAATATCCATATACATAAGGCACAGCACTGTAAATTAATGCTATTATTTTTTTAGTTATTTAAAACTGACTATTCTGATTATTGAACGGAAATAGGATGTTGAAAAGCGTTTCTCTCCTCACAAAACATATCCATAAATTTAATTAAAGATGTAGGTATAAATGTGTCCTTTCTATAGATGAATATTGTTTCAACTTTTCCATAAGGATTTGGGATTGAATGATGTCTAATTGTCCCAGCTTGTAAATGCATTTCTATAACAGAATAGGGGAGCATACTTATGCCTAACCCTGCAGAGACACAGCCAAGAATTGCTTCAAGTGTACCAAATTCCATTATTTTATTTGGTGTAATTCCTTCATCATGCAACCATTGTTCGAGTTTTGCCCGATAAGTGCAGCCACTTCGAAACACTAGTAGCGTCCTTGTTTGGATATCTTTAATAGATGACAAAGGAGGATGAACAGTATCTGTAATTAGTACCAAGTCCTCTTCGATAACAGTCTTTTGAGTTAGTTCTGGGTGGTCAATAGGACCAGCAACGAATGCCCCATCTAGTTCATGATGCAAAACCCCTTGAATATTTTGTTGAGTTGGCCCTGTTTTTAAATTCAAGTCTACATTTGGATATTCGTGGTGATATTTCGATAGTAGGGATGGTAAGCGAACAGCAGCAGTTGTTTCCATAGAGCCTATAGATAATGGGCCTTGTGGAATTTGATTATCTTGCATCACCTTGACTGTTTCTTCTATTAAATTAAAGATATTTTCAGCGTATGTTAATAAGACCTTCCCTTTGGAAGTTAAGGTAGTGCCACGGTTATTCCGGTAAAATAGTGTGGTTTGAAGATCGTTTTCTAATTGTTGAATTTTAGTAGTGATATTGGATTGTGCGTAATTAAGATCACGAGCGGCTTGCGAAATACTCCCTTTTTCGGCAACAGATTTAAAAATATTCAAAGCATGTAAGTCCATAAGTAAACCCTCCATTTAGCTATATAAATAAAAGATGGTAACTATCACTTACCTGAATTATACTATAATTCAAAAAAAAGTTATGATATTTATATAATGATTTTACAAGGGGTGTGATTTTATTTAAACATTCTTCTATTTTTTTATTAGGCGGTATTTTATCTTTAATCGTTGCTATGGGAATTGGCAGGTTTGCATATACGCCAATTCTTCCACTGATGCAAAGTGATCTTTCGTTTTCAAATGCAGTAGGGGGTTATCTTGCTACAAGTAATTATGCAGGCTATTTACTTGGGGCATTTTTAGTAGGAGTTATTCCTGTAAAGCAACATAGAACGTTTATATTAAGGTTGAGTCTGGTTATTAGTATTCTAACAACAGCTAGTATGGGTTTATTTCAATCTTATTTTATTTGGTATGGGTTGCGTTTTATATCCGGTATTTCCAGCGCTATTGTTTTTGTGATGGCCTCTGGCATTGTGCTAGATAAACTAGCTATCAGAAATAAATTGAATTGGTCTGGCATTTTCTATGGTGGAGTAGGGCTGGGCATATTTTTATCAAGTTTACTGATACCCATATTAAATCGTTTATACAGCTGGGAAGGCGTATGGTTAGGTTTGTCCGGTGTTAGTATGCTACTAGTTTTGATAGTTTGGATTAGCATGAAAGACGAACCACTGTCTTTTGAGAAAACTAGTAAACAAGAAAGTGCTCTATGTGTACCTCCTTTAAAATGGATTCCTTGGCTAATTGTAGCTTATGGATTAGAAGGGTTAGGGTATATTGTGACAGGTACATTTATTGTATCTATCGCGAAAGAAATACCGAGCTTTCATGGTGATGCTACCGTAGTGTGGATGGTGGTTGGATTGGCTGCAATTCCATCTTGTATTATCTGGTCAGAGTTAGCTAAAAAAATTGGATTTGTTAAATCCTTGGTGTTAGCAATGACACTGCAAGCTTTTGGAATAGCGCTACCAGCTTTATGGGTATCTCAAATAGGGGTAGTTTTAAGTGCTCTATTATTTGGGGCCACTTTTATGGGAATCACAACCCTTGCTACAACATTAGCACGCCAAATGAGTCCATTTAATAGTAGTCGGATTATTGGCATTCTTACATCTATCTATGCAGGTGGACAAATGATTGGGCCATCAATTGCTGGAATTATCTCAACTGCCACTCAGAATTATGATGCTGTATTACTGGGTGCAGCCAGTGTAGTTTTAGTAGGCGCAGGCTTACTTCTAACTGGTATTCGATTTGAGAAGAGTCCTGAGTTTCTAAAAAAACAAATTTAATTTTCGAAAAATTAAATCATCGATGAAAAGGAGAACGGTATGTTAGATAAATTAAAATACCCAATTATACAAGCTCCTATGGCGGGAGGGGTATCGACGCCAGCTCTTGCCGCAGCGGTATCCAATGCAGGCGGATTAGGTTTTCTAGCTGCTGGATACAAAACAACTGAAGATTTAAGAAAAGATATTCAAGAATTTCGTAATTTGTCTTCTAATATTTTTGGTGTAAATTTATTTGTCCCTAACCTAAATGAAATCAATGATAATTGTAATGTGGACGACTATCGAGCGAAGTTAGAAAAAGAAGCATTACTATTAGGAACTACAGTTGGAGATCCAATCGTGGATGATGATGACTGGCATAACAAAATTGACTTAATCAAAGAAGAAAAAATACCTGTTGTAAGTTTTACTTTTGGATGTCCGTCTACTGAAACTATAAAAGAATTAAAGCAAAATGGAAGTTTCGTAATTGTTACCGTTACAAATTTAGAAGAAGCAAAAATAGCAAATGAATCGGGTGCCGATGCATTATGTTTGCAAGGCATTGAGGCGGGAGGACATCGAGCTTCCTTTTCAAATAATATGGAACCTCACGAAGAGTATGGATTACTCGTTTTTATAAGTATCGTGAAAAAGGAAATCGATATTCCTATTATAGCGGCAGGAGGGATTATGGATGGTTGTACGATTACTGCTGTTTTAGGGGCAGGGGCTAGTGCTGCTCAATTAGGTACCGCTTTTCTCCTTTGTCCAGAAAGTGGGACGAATCCAGTATATAGAAAAGCTTTAACGGATTCGGACTATACAACAACTCATATTACACGTGCATTTACGGGCAGGCGTGCAAGAGGGTTAGTAAATTATTTTCTATCCACTTATGACAAGGAAGCACCCGCTGCGTATCCACAAGTTCATTATATGACACAAAAATTAAGAAAAGAGGCTGTTCAGTCAGATAATCCAAAGTACATGTCTTTATGGGCTGGACAGGGCTATAAACTTGCTCAATCTCTTCCAGCGGCAGATTTAATAAAAACATTAATGCTGCAAGTAAACACAAATCATGTATGACTTTAGCTAATATACAGGGTTGGTCATTATAAATTTATTAGAAGGAGTTTTAAAATGACAAAAGATATTTTTAGAATTGCTTTAGTAGGTTGCGGACCAAGAGGACTTTCTGTGTTAGAAAGACTTCGTACAAATTTTAAAGAAGACTCTTATGCAGGTAAAATTGAAATTTATATGATAGACCCTTTCCTTCCAGGTTCTGGCGAAGTGTGGAGAACAAATCAGTCGAAAACGTTATTGATGAACACAGTAGCTTCTCAAATTACTTTGTTTACGGATTTTAGTGTTGAATGTGAAGGTCCTATTATGCAAGGTCCTTGTTTGTATGAATGGGCTAAGTCTTTAACAAAGATAGCGAATGCTAATTTGGAATATAGCGAATTAGTCATGAGAGAGGCAGAAGAATTAAAACCAGATTCCTATCCTACACGTGCCTTTTATGGTCACTACTTGGAATGGGTATTTAAAGAAGTTGTCTTAACTATGCCAAGTAACGTCATGGTATATACTCATCAAACACGAGCTATTGCGATTGATGATGCATATGATGGAAGCCAGATTGTACAGCTTGAAAAGGATAATGTTCATTTAAGAGTGGACGCTGTCGTGTTAGCGCAAGGTCATACACCGGTAAGTTTATCTCCAGAAGAAGAGAAATTAAGAAAAATCGCAGCTGAAAAGGGAATGATCTATATTACCCCGAGTAATCCAGCCGATGTTTCATTAGAGTGCATAAAAGCAGGAGAGCCTGTTATTTTAAAGGGACTCGGTTTGAATTTCTTCGATTACATGTCACTGTTTACACAGGGAAGAGGCGGGCAATTCATACGAACAGGAAACAAATTAGTATACCAAGCTTCAGGGGAAGAGCCTATCATCTATGCAGGTTCTCGAAGAGGTATTCCATATCACGCTCGTGGTGAAAATGAGAAGGGTGCATCAGGCAGACACACACCAATATATATCACTCCAGAGGTGATTAAGAATTTTCATAACCAAACGCTAGACGGACAAGCCGTAGATTTTAAAAATGATGTATGGCCACTTATTGCGAAAGAAATAGAAACGATTTATTACAAGGCAATCATTGAAGAGAAATCAGGTTTGAATGCTGGACAGGAGTTTCAGGCTAAATATAGTCTCTATTCCTATGGAAGTGAACATGAGAGAAGCATTTTAAAGGACTTTGGCATTCCTGATGATTTAATGTGGGATTGGGAAACGCTTGCTAATCCTGTCAAAAATCATTTTTATGATAATCCCGAAGAATTTAATGATTGGTTAATTCATTATCTTTCTTTAGACTTAAAGGAGGCCAAAAGAGGTAATGTGACCAGTCCTTTAAAATCGGCATTAGACGCGTTACGAGATTTACGTAATGAAATTCGTCTTATCGTAGATTACGCAGGTATTAATGGAGATTCGTATAAAATCGAATTAAAGAATTGGTATACGCCGTTAAATGCATTCTTTTCGATTGGTCCACCAGCAATTAGAATTGAACAAATGATTGCTTTGATGGAAGCAGGAATTGTTAACATTATCGGGCCAAAACTTAAAGTAGAAGTAGTGGAAGAAGAATCCATATTTTATGCTGTGTCACCTTTCGTTAACAATAGTGGTATAAAGGCTAAGGCCCTCATTGAAGCACGTCTTCCTGAGACAAATTTAAAGCGAAATGCGGATCCATTAATGTCCTATTTGTTAAAAACAAACCAATGTCAAACTTATAAAATACCTAGTTGCAATGGTTTGATTTATGATACAGGGGGATTAGCTGTAAGTAGACCTCTTAACAAAGTTTTAGACGGTGAGGGCAAAGAGCATGCAAGAAGGTTTGCTTTTGGTGTTCCAACTGAAGGCGTTCACTGGGTTACTGCAGCGGGTATTAGACCTGGGGTTAATTCAGTTACATTATGTGAATCCGATGCAATTGCACGAGAAATTATTAGTCTATTACATGCAGAACACGAAAACAAAGAGAAAGAGATGAGAAAAATTCTTGTTAGAGCATAATAAATCAGAAAGAAAAACATCAAGAAGTGTTTTCACAGCGCTAACCGTAGTTTTTGTTACGATTTTGACTTCAACTCCTGTATTTTTACCAGGTGCAGTAAATGATTTAATAAGGAAGGATACAGGGTTTAGTGTTGGAGCTATAGGCGTAACAATAACATTATATTGGTTAGGATCACTTATGGGAGCCTATATTAGTAGGCAAATAAATAGCCATCATTCCATAGATAAGATAATAGGTATAGCAGTTCTAGTTACTGCATTCAGCCTTTTCTTAACGTTCGTATATCCGGAAATTGGATTATGGGTAGGCGCTGCTTTTGGGGGAGCTGTCTACGGCTACAGTCAACCATTTACTAATATGCTAATTATCAGACGGTGCCCGGAGAAGATTCAAGGATTTGCGTTTGGGTTGAAACAAGCAGCCATACCTGCAGCAACTTTGTTTTGTAGCCTTTCTGTTCCTTTTTTAGCAGTGCCTATAGGATGGAGAAATCTATTCGGGCTTGTTGCTGGACTAACTTTATTCTATGGCATAATCTTACTGATGAATTCAAAAGATGATGAACATGGCAATGCTAAAAAGAAAAATGCAACAAAACTACGCTTAAATAGACATTTAATGTTGTTGGCGATAGCAGGTGGCCTAGGCGCTGCAATTGGAAATAGCTTAGGTGGATTTTTGATTACGTCTCTAACACATGGAGGAATTACATTAGTAAAGGCTAGTATGGTGGCCGCAGTTGCATCGATAACAAATATTCTAGTAAGGGTTTTTGCTGGGTTAGCAATTGACCGTTTTAGAGGGCTTGAAAAAATATTGTTACTATCAATGTTTATCGTTGGATCATTAGGTACAGCAGCATTAACCATGCCTTCACACACTCTACAAGTAGTAGGGGCTATTCTAGCCTATGGTGGTGGCTGGGGCTGGGCTGGATTACTACACTATGTAACAGGAGCTGCTTATCCTGGAAGAGAAGGGCAAGCAACTGCTATTAGTCAAATGGGTGTTTCTCTAGGGGCAGCTGTCGGACCATTAATTTTTGGTTTGGTGTTTACAACTGTAGGTTCCAATGTAGCTTGGCTTCTAATGTCTATTGCTGGAATACTAGCATGTATATCAGTAGTAGAATCGTATCGAGTGAATGCTAAAGAAACGCCTATCCAAGAAAAGTTTAGTTAGTAATGGATTTGTTTCTATTAGTCGTTAAATAAATTGAATAGATGAATGGTTATGGAGAAAGGCACATTTATAGGTGCCTTTTCCTTTTATATTGTCATAGTTTGATTCAATTTTATTGGGAAATGGAAGGGGAAAGAGTAATTGGTATATACTGATTGGGAAAATAATCTTATATTATTACTCTCGAAAGAAAGTTTATCGTATGTAGAGGTTGATACTTTAAAACAATTACTTAAAATGCCTTTAGATTGGGTACGAGTAATAGGGCTATTAAAAATGCATCATATTTTCCCAAATGTATCTGTAATTATAAGAAAGTACATAGTGGATGAAACTAACTTTGAATACGGGTATGTAAAATTAAAAACAATGGCTAATTTAGAATATAAATTGCACAAAGAGATCGCCAATGAACAGTTACAACATCAGTTACAGTTGATAGAAATATTAAATAGAGCAGAAATTCCGTATGGTTTATTAGACGGGCTGCCAAATTGCCAAACGATCTATAAGGACAGTCTTCACAGTCCGTACTACGATAGTAAGGTGTTAGTGAATTATAAAGATAAAGGCAAGGTCGTACAATGTCTACAGTCTATTGGTTACATGCCAAATAACGCTGATGTGAATTTGGACACTGGGGATAGGATACTTGAAAACCTAAAACCGCTTGATTTAGTTAAATCCACCGAGATGAAATTTTTAAGTATATTTAAAATTAGATTTCAATTTTTTCCATATTCATTCGGTGAGCGTAATCTTCAAGAAGATGTAACGGAAGAATTGCTAAATAATGTACAAATATTAACAATAGATGGGGTTCAATTTAAAGTTTTGTTATGGGAAGATACGTTACTCTCTTTATGTGTAGACGTTTATAAGGATAAAAAATATAACAAGGATGTACCTCTTTTTAAATATACGGATATCTATCGGCTAATTAAGTCACAGGATATAAATTGGGATGTTTTTATTAAAAAAGTTAAGACGCACAATGTGGAGTATTTAGCATTTGAGGTCCTTTACGAAGTTGAGGAATTATATTATCCACTAATACCGCTGTTGACACTAAAAGCGTTGTCTACGGATAAATTCATTGAAGAAGATGTAGTTGTCAATCAGAATCATAATGAATGGCATGCGGATTTGTTAAGTAAGTTATTAAATTGAGTAGGATTGAAAGACTGAGTAAAGTTCTACGCATTTTTCGATGCATTCTTTTTGCTGTCTTTTAGGTTCGATAAGTTTTCTTCCCACTTAATAATGGTACAGGAGATTTTTTGCACACGTTAGAAAATAACATAAAAAACTCACCCTCCAATAAAGAAGGGTGAGTCGCTTGGAAGCCTTGAGGCTCTAATGGTAAAGTTAAAAGCCGCGTATGCCGTAGTTATTATAGAAAGTTTTAAACCACCACTCCTCAAAGTGGGTGTTCGCAGAAGTTTTCCTGCTTATCCTCATGCACCTTGGTGTGAGGCCCGTCATTCCAACTCCAATAATAAAACTCCCTTTTACAGCTTAAAGGTTAAAACTTAATATTATACGAACAATGCAGCCTTTAAGGATATAATAAGGCATGCAAAACAAAGTTGCAAGTAAGATGGTTTATGAAAAAAAGTCAATGGGCACATGTTGTAAAATAAAAAGTTATGGCCGAAAAATAGTTGGATAATAAGGGATTGTTTCATATATTTTTCACAAATGCGAACAAAAAATACGAACAACCTTTGCGAAATCAGACTAAGTGTGTGAAGATAGGAGCGTAATCATTTATCTATCGAAAAAATAGAGGGAGGAAGCAGAGATGGCAGCATATCCAAATTGTCCAAAATGTAATTCTGAATACACATATGAGGATGGCACAAATTTTGTTTGTCCAGAATGTGCACATGAATGGAGCACTAATGCAACAGAGCAGGAGTCAGATACACTCATTGTAAAAGACGCACATGGCAACTTGTTAGCAGATGGTGATGCGGTAACAGTTATTAAAGATTTAAAAGTAAAAGGAAGTTCTTCAACATTAAAAATCGGAACAAAGGTGAAAAGTATCCGTCTTGTTGAAGGGGATCACAATATTGATTGTAAAATTGATGGCTTCGGTGCAATGAAGCTAAAATCAGAGTTCGTGAAAAAAGCTTAAAAATTAAAATGATAAATGAGCATCTTTCGTAAGGAGAGATGCTTTTATCATTTCAAAGCCTACGTAAAACAATGGCAAAAGCGGCACCGAGTAGGGCAAATATAGTATGTAAAAGAGCTATATAGCTTGCACCAACTATAAGTGAACCAATATCGATAAAAGAGAAGTTCTTCATATAGAGTGGATTGCTAAAATTATTAATAATGGCCCAGACGAACACAGGTATAGAGCTTATGGCAAAGACAATCCAAATGTTTTTATAAAATAAATAAGTTAGGCAACCGAAAAGACCGTATAGTATGACGAAGCTTTTATGATTGCCAAGTAAAGATGAATTAAGGGCAAACATAAAAGATAGCACGATAAAAACAAGATGAAAAAAGGTTAATGTGCTTTTCATCGATAAGTTTTGATTAGTGGATAATTGTGTAGCGGCCAACTGCTGACATGATTTACATGTAGCTAAATGCTGTTCAATAAATTCGGTCGTATCGGCTTGGAGGCCATGTGCTTTATATAAAGGTAGTAAATCTTCTACAATTGAACATTCATGTGACAATATTTTCCCTCCTATCACTCCTATTATACGACTTTTTTTAGGAAATAAAAAAAGCCTTCCGTCGATCAATTCATCGGAAAACTTGTACATGCACGTTATTTGTTTGTGTCTAATACTTCATTTGTGAGCGCTTGTATATCAATATGTGTTTTTTCTTTTACAGCATCTTTTAATATTTCAGTTCTGAAATAGCGGACTGTTGCTGGAAGAGGAATCAATAACAGCTTCGATAGTGCCGTTTGATACATGTGGACAAATTCCATGTCGGTATTGCCGCGTTTTAATTCTGCAAAGGCTTCGTAAAATTGATCTAATTTGTCTGCGAATTCAAGTAAACGACCTTCTAGTGTTTCGTCTTTTCCTTCTTTCATGCGTTCAAAAAAGATGTCTTGGAACTCTTTAGGGATTTCGTTCATAATGAATTTTTCCATCATTTTTTCTTCCACATGTGCAAGCATTTGTTTTAGCTCTGGGCTAGCATGCTTTACGGGTGTTTTAATATCGCCGATAAATACTTCCGCGAAATCATGATTGATGGTTTTTTCATATAGCGATTTCCAATTCACTGTAGCTCCATTCATTTCTTCCAGTGTTGCAAAGAACATGGCATACTGTGAGACTTTCCAAGAATGTGCTGCTACATTATGTTCTTCAAATTTGAAGCGGCCAGGGCAACGAATAATACGTTCTAAATCATTAAGACTTGTAAAAAATTGATGAATTCCTATAAGAATCACTCCTTTTTGTTTCTATAAGTGCATGTTACTATAATCCATACCCTCTTTGTTCAAATTTCAAACAATTTAACAATGATTCATGTTGCATTTACAAAGGATTCACAATTATTGTGAGAGAACGCAAAGGGGAATGCTATAATGAGTAAGACTTGTTAAAGGGAGAGTATGCAATATGCTATCGATTTATACACTTCTTCTATATATACATATTTTAAGTGCAGTCCTTTCGATTGGGCCATTGTTTGTTGTTTTAGTAATTGTTAAGAAAATGCGTACAGCTGCACATGTTGAAATGCCACCATATATCCAAGTATTTCAAGGTGCAATTACGATCGTTAAACACGCGGGGCATGTGCTAGTTGCCTCGGGTATTTTATTAATGTGGCGTGGAGGATATCCATGGACAACATCGTGGGTAATCCTAACATTTCTTGTGATGGGTGGTTCGATTGTCTTTTTAGCTAGAGCCTTTAAACCAACTATTCGCACGTTCGATACGCCCGCCTATCATCAGCAAAAATTTGCTTCATTATTACAGCGTAAAGCATGGATATATATTGTATTATTGCTGATTATGTTATGGCTGATGGTAGCAAAACCAGTGCTTTGGTAATAAATTGTTTGAGTGACTGGCACTGCCGCAACCCTCGCTGATGCGAGGGTTTTTGCGTCTTGTGCCTTGAGTGGTTGCAAGAATTGTTTGAGTGACTGGCACTACTATTATTTGGGGATGTGGAAGGTGATGGTTGTGCCTTCGTTTGGAGTGCTTTTGATTTGTAACCTTTGACCATAAATCCTTTTAAGACGTAGGTCCGTATTGCGTAATCCAATGCCTCTACTCGTTGTATCCGTATCGGATAGTAATTGTGCTAATGTCGTGGCGTCCATACCAATACCGTTGTCAATTACACTGACGGTCACATAATCGGCAAGCTCTTTAATTCGAATACAAACAGTGCCGCCACCTTTTTGTTTTAATACACCATGTCGTAATGCATTTTCTACAAGCGTTTGCAAAGAAATTGGGGGAATCTCAACATCAATTTGTTCATCAATATCCCAATCAATTTGTAATAATTCCCCAAAACGTTGCTGTTCGATATAAAGATATGAACGGACGAGTTCGAGTTCATGACGCAGAGGTACAACTCGTTGCAGGTTCTTTACATCGAAGCTTGCGTGGAGATATTTCCCGAATTGATGCATTAAGTCAATCATTCGATCTGGATCAATTGTACTCAGTGAAGCAATTGTATTAAGTGTATTATATAAAAAATGAGGCTGTATTTGTGCTTGAAGCCAAGCAGTTTCCAAATGTAGCTGCTGATTGATGCTATATTTTAAATCAATTAACGCACGACAGCGTACTTTTAATTCCAAAGAATTAATGGGTTTCGTTACATAATCATTGGCCCCATGTGCAAACCCAGTATACACATCTTCAGGATTATTTCGAGCAGTTAACAATAAAATTGGTAGCTCTAGCAAGGTATAATGCTGTCGAATGTTTTCAATTAAGGCATATCCAGAAATATAAGGGAGCATTGCATCAATAATGACTAAATCCCATCTTTGTAAACGCAATAAATCCAGTGCCTTTTCACTACTTGTAATGGTTGTAATATTATATTCTGTAGCAGAGAATAGACTTCGCATCATTGTTAAGTTTACAGGGTCATCATCGACCATTAAAATTTTAAACTGTTTTTCAGTAGCAGAAGCTTTTAACTGCGTGTTATTCTCCTGTAAATGAATATCCTCTGTTCGCTCATCATCCAATTGTTCTATCTCTTCCATGACATCTACAATAGGTATAGTAAAAAGCAAATCTGCTCCTTTATTAAGTAATGAACCTCCGTGTAATTCAATTAGTTGCTTAGAAATCAAAAAACTAAGATGAATTTCTTCATTATCTGAAAGTCCTTTGTCAGAAGAAAAGAGATGTTCGTGAAGATTAATATCAGGATTGTTCGTTCCAGACTCTGTCAGTTTGATATAAATTACAGCCATCTTTCTTTCTATTGTTGCGCTAATTTCGATTGAACTAGCGTTCGTATTTTTAATAGAGCTGTGTAGCAGATTAAACAGAATTTGAATAAGCCGTTTTTCATCGGCTAGCACAAGAGGGAAGTCTCTTGCAATAGAAGATGTCATTTGAATTTGTTTTCCCACAGCAATAAAACGTAGCATATCAAATACGCCAGACACCACGCCTTGAATGCGGACATTCTTTTTATGAAGGTGTAAATTATTGTCTTTTAATCGTGTATAATCCACGATGTCATTGAGCGTAAAGGACATACTGCGTCCTATATCAATTAAATATTTTAAATTCTGCTTGTCTTCCATAACAAAACAATTGTTTGGATTATCATAAATTGTTTGTCCTAAAGTAATCATTTTATTCATAGGGTCCCAAAGCTTTTGTGCATTGCTTAATAAAAACTCATCTTTCATTTCCCCATCTTTTTGTAATTTGGCAACAAGCAGATTAATCTGTTGTTGATTTTCATAAAAGCGTTTAAACCAATAACCTGCAAAGCCCAGTGCAATCATTAAATAGTCAAATGGATAAAACGGGATGTCTAATACAAAAGACATTTTTATAAGGCCCCATATAATTCCGTTTGTTGTGCCAATAGCTGTAAATGCAATAAAAGCTGAACTTTCTTGATTTCCTATATACTCTTTTAAGGCCAGTACAACAACATATAAAAATGACACGACATAAAGCATAAAGAAGGCTAAGTTAGCTGTGTGTAGCCATTGAATAGGTAAGAGTATAATAAGTAGCGCGCCTAAGGCATACAATGTTGTAAACCATCGGAAATATTTTGCTTGTTGATAGCGCACTAATAAGACACGAATAAACTGTACAAAGAAATAGGAAGCACCAAGATAAATAAGATTGGATAGCTTTAACGACCATACATAATCCAAATGTAACCAATCAAGTATTGAACGATCATAAGTAATAAGTTCGTCAGCTAAAGGTAAAAGAAAGCCGACAGTGAACAGCAACACTTTTTTATTGCGGTAAATAAAGAGAAAGACAAGAATGCTAAATAACGCAAATAAAATAAGCAACATCGAAATAGCTACAAGTGATAATTGTGTAATGAACTGATGGTGCATCATGGCTGACGCAGAGCTAAATGAAAGACGTTTATCTATAACCATATTGGAGGGAGTATCAAAATTGGATACATGTAAAATGACGTCGATTTCAGACTGCTCTGCAGTGAAATATATGGTGTAAGGTGCGGCCTGTCCTTTATGAGTGCTAGGATTTGATGACACTACTCCAGACTGCCCCGCAAGTTTCCCGTTAATATATAGCGCTGATGCAGTAGAAATGGCAGGAACTCGGATAGCATAACGGTGATTTGAATGGGCATTAGCACTTAATAAGATTTTTACACGATATGTACCAAAATGTTGTTTTGTCGCTGAACCCCTTTGCATAGGAATTTTACGGACAGTTTGTTCGATGGAACTGCTTGTCTCATTGCTGTTAGGTGTTTTTAACAACACTTCAGGATAATAGAGCCATTCACCATTGATTTGATAGATCTCATCTTCTGTTAAAGTTTGCTGGCGCATATCTAAAACACCTGCTTGTGCAAGTGGTTGATTATTAGAAGGTGTAAAATATGCTAGCCAGAGTAGACGGAAAATCGTTAAGACGATAAAAATGATTAAAATAACTAGCAAATGTCTTACGATAGGTTTTCTCAACGCCAATATAAAGCCTCCTGTAAGTTAAAATATTAGATTGTATTGTTTTACCATGCCATGAAATAAAGAAAAAGAAAATATGCATTTCGCTCTAAAGAAAACTTTATGTATATAAATTGAAGATTTTCACACATTATTAGTTCTTTTTGAGTAATTGTGTTTTGAGTTACAGAGGTTAAAACGATTAGTTGTTAAGTATTTTTTAAGAGGTATGACGTATGATGATGAAATAAAAACTTTTAATATGAGAATTGAACTTATTATATATAGCTTTAGCAAAATATCATCTCAATGGGAGAAATGATCTATTGTGGAGAAATTTAAGTTAAATTTATCGTTTGTCATTGTTAGTATGATAATAATTGTTGTACTCGTTACATCAAGTATCAGTATTTGGATTAGTTATAAAAGTTACAGTGAAATGCTAACACAGCCTAACCATGCTTTACAGGAAGCTTTTATAGAGGAAGTTTCTGATATAGCTGAAATCTATGTACAAGAGTCATTACAAAACTCACAAACAGAATTTTTAGTTAAGGATAGGCTTGAACAGGCAGTAAGTCAGTTACAAAAAGAAAGTGTTGTCTCTGTTAGTGTGTTTTTTAAAAAAATACTTCTTCCTTTAATGTTAATAGTAGCAATCGTTTTCATATTGGTACTGTGGTTTGTGTTGAAAATTATTCGACCTCTACAAGATATTGTTAAAAGTGGACAAGAGGGCTGTGGAATTAACGATTTAAAATTAGTGAATGACTGGTATGCTGAGGCGAGCAACTTGAAAGATGCCATGTTAAAGGTAAAAGCTGATTCACAAAATAAAATTAAGGAATTGACTGACCAGTTGAAATTAGATTCTTTAACAGGTATTCCGAATCGCCGAAGCATGGATCAAGTATTAAGTAATTTAATTGCAGAGAAAGTGCCACATGCCATTATTTTAATCGATTTAGATGAATTCAAAAGTGTCAATGATACATATGGGCATACAGTGGGGGATGAGGTTTTAAAAGCTTTTGCAAACAAAATGAAGGAAAGCGTTCAGGGAAGCTGTTTTAGATATGGAGGAGAGGAGTTTTTAATTATTTTGCCTTATACGGCAATTGAAGACGCCGTTAAATTAGCAGAGGAATTGCGAGTTAAACAAGCGCAAGCTGAAAATCCTAGTGGTCGTCCAGTTACCTTGTCGGCAGGTGTTACAGTTTTTTCTTCTTCGATTTGTGACCCGAATCAGTTAATAGCTATTGCTGATCAGGCATTGTATGAGGCAAAACAATCAGGTAGAAACTGTATACGTGTGGTGGAGGATTTCTCTCGAATTAGTAGTTAATTACCTTCAACAACCAAAAAATGTAGCTGTCTCTTAGGAGGCAGCTACATTTTTACTCTTGCGCTATTGTTGCGTATAATTCTATGGTCTCTTGATTAGGTGAAATATCTAGGTCAGTAAACAAGGTCTTCTTAAAGTCTTTGTAAACTTTTACTGCATTAGCACGATTATCTTCTTCAATATAGAGTTGAAGAAGCTCTTGGATGATTTTATCTGAATAAGGATTGTAGTCCAGCATCACTAGTAAAGTACGCTCCATTTTTTCTACATTGTTTGTTGCCTTGTAATGCTCAACTAAATAATTTAGTAAAAGCGTAATTTGGTTATGAATGAAATTCGACTTACTATGAATCCAAGAGTAATCTAATGTAGCCATGTATTCTCCATGAGAGTTTTGAATAAATGCCTCCGCTCTTTCTATATCTAGCTCCCCGAATTCCTCTTTGTGCTTTAACAGGTGCTCTAATTCTAAGACATCAGATTGAAAATTCTCTAGCTGTAAAATATAACAGCCGTTTACATATTGTAAAACGTTAAAGTACCCTAAAGCTGAGAGAGTCGTACGTAGATAAGAAACTGTTGTATGAAGTTGCACTCTTGCCTTTTTGTATTCAGTTTCAGCCCATAATGCTTCGATGATTGTATCTCTAGGCACATGGCTGTTGAGATTAGATAAAAGAAAGGCAAATAATTCTTTTGTTTTAACAGTTCGCCAATGCACGATGTTCTTATTATGTAAAACAGTGAATCCGCCTAAGCACTGGATACTAAGGGAGTACTCATTCTGTTGCACTCGAGTAGGGGGGGCTATTTCTAATTGGAATAGTTCATGTATCCTATTGATAGTCATCTCAAGTCGAGATTTAGAAATAGGCTTTAGTAAATAGTCTAAGGAATTAATTTCAAATGCCTGTACAGCATAATCTCGATACGCTGTCACAAAAACAATACAGACATTTTTCTTCCACTCCTTTAATATTTGAGCAATTTGCAAACCGTCCATTCCTGGCATTTCAACATCTAAAAAAGCGACATGATAGTCCAATGTAGGTGCCTCATCAAGCAAATCTTTAATTGTTGAAAAAGCTTTAACAACCTCTACTGAATCAAATTCTTTCAACTTTTTTTCCATGTTTAAAAGAGCTAACGGTTCATCATCTGCAATTATTACTCGAATCACAGTAGGACACCAACTTTCAAATTAGTATATGACCTAACTATTTGTATTTTAGGTATTACATATAGTATTTAAATTGTAATTATTAGGTTAATAAAACTTTATTTTACATTAACAGAGGAAACGCAATAAGTATACAGAGTGATTCACTTGCTAAACACATTTTTTCTACAGCAACTAGAGCAGTGTGAATCCCCATTCGATTACTGTTTGGTTTAACCCATTAACAAAGTTCACTTTATAAAATCGAGTTCAAGGCATCTCCTTTCCTACTTTATCGGCTATAAAAACTGTATTTCCATTATATAAAATATGCAAATAGATTGTAGAGATTTGATCTTAATTTTCCATATAATTGTTTAATTGGAGAAAAAATTGATTGAAATTGTATATTTTACTGATTAAATAGTAATAATTTGTAATATCAGGTCCAAGTCCTGTGATATTTGGATGCATTCTACAATAATGCTTGTATACTTAAGAGCCTAATTCTCTAGTGTGCTAGCAACAGATTGCAGAAATATAAAACAACTGGAGGTATTACTTATTATGAAGAAAAAGGCAATAGCATTAGCTGTAGCATTGACTCTTGGTATGGGGATGTTCGGGAGTACCACTTCTGCTAAGGGAGTATATACTGGTCAGACGAGCAACATACTTTGGGGCATCTCACCTATTTATAATTTGAGTTTAGCCGAGTTGCAACAGTTAGACGAATTTGATTCGATATGGATTAATCCTGATCAGACCTTGAGTATGGAAAAAATACTGGAGGAAGAAAAGACAGATGACACCCACCTTATTGAGGCCGGTGATACATTATTCAGTCTTGCTAAAGTTCATAATGTTAAGGTGGACGATTTAAAAGAATGGAATAACCTCACATCAGATTTAATTTTAGTTGGTGAAACGTTAGCTGTTAAAGCTTCAGCAGCAAAGCCAAAAACAGCAAAAACCATTGCACAGAAGCCTGCAACAAAACAAGCTACAACAAAAACGGCCACAACAAAACAAGCGACAACAACAGCAAGTGCTCCAGCGAGTCAAAATGGTCAGACATATACAATGCGTGCAACAGCTTATACAGCATATTGTAAAGGTTGTTCAGGTATTACAGCAAACGGGACAGACATACGCTCAAATCCAAATTTAAAGGTGATTGCTGTTGATCCACGTGTTATTCCCCTTGGAACGAAGGTGTGGGTAGAAGGTTATGGCGAAGCGATAGCTGCTGATACTGGTGGTGCGATAAAAGGAAATAAAATTGATGTATTTATTCCTTCTGATGGACAAGCTCGTAATTGGGGTGTTCGAACAGTTACGGTAAAAATTTTAAATTAATACAACATAGGGATTTCTCAGTATTTTTATGAGAAATCCCTTTATTTGTAATGAGGATAAATACCTAGTTATGAGTTGCGAGAGTATTCTGATAAATGATAAACTATAAAAAAGGAGGATGATACAGTTTAAATGAATCTATACAAAAATAGTTAATTTTATAGTTGTTGCAGTGTAATCGCATTGTTGCAAATAAGATAGGCAAAACAGTTCAAAAGAGAGTTGCTAGAGAATGATACTGGCAAAGAAAGTTAGATTGTACCCAAGTGAATCGCAAGAACAAAAGTTGTGGCAATCAGTAGGAACAGCAAGATTTATCTATAATTGGACACTTGCAAAACAAGAAGAAAATTATAAAAATGGAGGCGAATTTTTAGCCGATACAGTTCTTAGGAAAAATAAATCTTATGTAGTTAGAAAAAATGAAAAGAGCTTAAAAAGACTACAAAGACAAGTAACTAGAAAATATAAACAAAATAAAAAAGGAAAGGAGTATGTCAAAACTAAAAATATTATAAAACTTGAAAATCGGATACGACTAGTCCACAGAAGATTGACTAATATACGGACTAATTATCTTCACCAAACGACAACAAGTATAGTGAAAACCAAGCCATACAGAGTTGTAATAGAAGATTTAAATATTATAGGCATGATGAAAAATAAGCATCTATCTAAAGTTATCTCAAAATAAGGTTATTATGAATTTAAACGACAACTTGAATATAAGTGTAAATTTAGAGGAATTGAGTTCGTAGTAGCAGATAGATTTTATCCATCATCCAAAACTTGCAGTCACTGTGGGGAGATTAACAAAGACTTAAAACTCAAAGATCGAGTTTATAGTTGTAGTTGTGGCTTATGTATTGATAGGGATTTAAATGCAAGTATTAATCTTGCCAAATATAAATTAGCATAATATCACCAACAAGATAACGCTAATATGTAGGATGCGTTGTATCCGAATTTACGCCCTCGGAGAGTTATATCAAACGAAAGTAGATGGGTTACTTGTAGCGATCGAAATCGGACTTGTTGAACAGGGAATTAAACAAGATTTATAGATATTTATAGATTTTTGGCAACGGTAATAAAATGAAATTGACAACTTTATTTATTATTTCTTTAGGTGTTTTTTTGGTGGGCTGCGCTGATAAGGATGAGAAAGCGGAACAACAATCAGTATCAGATAGCTCGGTTGCTTTAACTGCCACTGCGAAAGTAATGAGTTCGGATAATAAAAGTTTAGGAGAAGCCAAATTTGAAGAACAGGCTGATGGTGTGAAAGTAACCGTTACGGTAAGTGGTTTACCTGCTGGAAAACATGGTATGCATATACATGAAGTAGGGAAATGCGAAGGGCCGGATTTCGGTACTGCAGGAGGGCATTTCAATCCAACGCAGAAAGAGCATGGCAAGGATAATCCGCATGGCCATCATCTCGGGGATTTACCGAATTTAGAGGTAGCGGAGGACGGTACTGCAACTATGAGTGTCTTGGCAGAAGGTGTAACGTTACAAAAAGATGCTGAACACTCTTTGATGGATGGGGAAGGTACTGCGCTTGTTATTCATGAAAACGAGGACGACCATATGACAGACCCTACTGGTGAATCAGGCGGAAGAATTGCATGTGGTGTTATTCAATCATAATAGAAAAGGAGGCTGGGACAAAACTAAAATAATTTAAGGTACAGAGGAAAGGTGTTTATAAATTTTTGCTATATGGAGACTTAGCACACTTAGCTATCCTTGCTTTTGCAATAAATAAAAAATTAGAAGTGTTCACTAGTTGTTGGTAGCGGAGGCGGTGACTCCTGCGGGACAGCGAGGGTTGCGGCTTACGTGTGTGCCCGCGGAAAGAACCGCCGAAGCGGACAACAACGGCGCTGCAAAAAAGTGTTAGATTGATTGCCATCAATCTAACACTTTTTCTCTTTTGTCCCAGCCTCTTTGTTGTTGTAGTTTGCACCGATAACAAGGTTTCACTACTAACTGATGGAAACGCAAGTGGTGCCCCCTGCTAAACAGTACAAATGTAAGCATAGGGTTACGGCTTACTATGCTTGGCCATCAACGGCATAGTAAGTATTCGATTGATTGGGGTCAATCGAATACGCTCAATATAAAGACTATAGCCATTAATTACTGTTACAAGCAGTTTTCATGATATTACCTTTTGATGGTGTGATGAGAAAACACCGGTATGTATTGCATAACTATTGGTAGAGATGGGTACCATCAGAAATAGAGGAGGTAATAACATGAAAAAAATATCTATCTTAATTATTTCTTTGACTGTCTTTGTCGGAGGGTGCAATCTTTTTGATAAGAAAGATGAAAAAGTAGCCGTTAACTCTAATGCCAATTCGTCTTTAACGGCAACTGCAAAAGTAATTGGTTCAAATAATGAGAGCTATGGGAATGCTTTTTTTGAGGAAGAAGACAATGGGGTTAAAGTAACTTTAGCATTAAGTGGTTTACCAGCGGGCACACATGGTATTCATATCCATTCAGTAGCGAAGTGTGAAGCACCTAAGTTTGAATCGGCAGGTTCGCATTTTAATCCAACAAATAAGGAGCATGGAAAATTAAATCCTAACGGTTATCATTTAGGTGATTTACCAAATTTAGAAGTTGGTGAAGATGGGACGGTAGATTTAAATTTCTTAGCTGAAGGTGTAACATTACAAAAGAATGCTGAAAATTCCTTAATGGATGGAGAAGGTACTTCATTAGTTATCCATGAAGCAGCAGACGATTATAAAACAGACCCTGCTGGTAATTCAGGTGCAAGAATTGCATGTGGAGCAATCCAGTCAGGAAGTTAGTTGGCTAATTTGTTAACATAAAGTTGAAACACCCTACCACTACGTATTGTGGGGGGGTTTTTTGCGTTACAGGCTGCTCGCATAGACGGGCGGGGCTTATGCATCCTCCACCACTACGTTGTGTAGTTGGTTGTGAGTTTCATCCTATTTTCCATGTAATAAAAATAAATAGCTAGCAAGGAGTATATTTTTATACAATATGTATACATTTCTACACTAGTATATTTTATTGTAGTAGAGTATTTTTTAGTTTATTAGAGAAAAAAGAAGGGTAAATAACAGCGTATTATAATTGGGTGTTGTTCGTATTTATGTCATTTTGTATAATTATAATTATCTGAATTTACTATAAATAGGTTGACATAATTATACTAAATTTGATAATTTTAAATTGATTCTTAATTATAACCAAAGGGGGAAGGTTAATATGAAGAAAAAGCAATTTAGATTATTCATGCTATTAAGTGCCATTGCGCTATTAATTTTAGCGGCATGTGGATCTGATAGTAGTACAGGTTCGGATAAGGAAAATGGGAATGGTGATACAGCTAGCTCTGAAAAGCCAAAATTTTTAAGTTTATTAACAGGTGGAACGCAAGGTACTTACTATGCATTAGGTGGTACATTTGCTGATTTAATTACAACAGAAACAGGTATTAAAACGACAGCAGAAGTTTCACAAGCCTCTGCAGCAAATATGACTGCCTTGCAAGAAGGTAAAGGTGAGATTGCGTTTGTGCAAACAGATATCGCTTATTACGCAACTGAAGGTAAATTCATGTTTGAAGGTAAAAAAATTGATACGATTGCGGCATTAGGTGCACTTTACCCAGAGACTGTTCAATTAGTAACAACTGAAGCTTCTGGTATTAAAACATATGCAGATTTAAAAGGGAAAAAAGTTTCTGTAGGGGCTCCGGGTTCTGGGACTTATGCCAATGCTGAACAATTACTTGAAATTCATGGTTTAACAATGGATGACATTAAAGCGCAAAATCTTGATTTTGGTGAGTCTACTGATGGTCTTCAATCAGGCCAAATTGATGCGGCATTTATTACTGCTGGTACACCAACAGGGGCTGTAGAGGCATTAAATGCGACGACAAAAGTTAATATTATCGGTGTAGATGCTGGTAAAGCAGATGAGCTTATTGCCAAATATCCTTACTATGCAAAAGATACAGTAAAAGCTGGTACTTACGGTATTGCGAATGATACAGAGACTGTTTCTGTTCTTGCGATGTTAGCAGTGAATAAGGATTTACCAGAAGATGTTGTATATGCTATGACAAAAGCGATTTATAGTAATACAGACAAAATTTCACATGCTAAAGGTGCATTTATTAAAGCTGAAACAGCTTTAGATGGTATCAGTATTGATATTCATCCAGGTGCTCAAAAATACTTTGATGAAAATAAATAGGACAACATCGCTTTACATGTTCCAAGCTATTGAAAAACGAACATTTGCTCGTGGTTTAACAAGGTGATTTTTGGACATTGATAATGGTTTTTTATATTTTCTTAAACATGAAAGGGGCTCGGATTGCGTAAAGCTTCGGGCCCCTTTTTGTTACATAAAGATGCTAGCAAAATAGCGAATAGTTTTTAAAGTGGGGGAACAGATGTGATGCGAAAGAGGAGAATAGGTTTGGTAATAGCCGTATGTTGTATATGCCTCGGCATCATTATTTTTCTTCCTCTTCAAAAGGTATTCGCATTTACAGAAACAAGGGTAGACGATCCAATCGTACATTATATTCCACTAACATCTGATGAGGATTTTCGTATAAGGTACACACACTCTATCCATAAATCAGATGTACTGGAATATTATCGTTGTATAGAAGAACAGCGTATTCAAATGATTGGAATGGAGTATGAAGACTTAGCAATTGGGATGCCTGGCTACGCTGAGGAAAATCAAACGTTAACACAACGAGATGGTAAATATTTTTTGCGATTTGACAAGGAAGTCATTGAAAACTTCACAATTTATATCGGGGATTTAGACTTAGACCTTGTGTTTGTTTACAAGGAACAAGAATACGATTTAAAAAAAGATTTGCAAAGGGGTAAGTCCTATTTATTTGAGGTGAAGCGATTATCGCTTTATGAACGATGGAAAGGAGTTAGGATGAAATGACAAAACAGCATGAACGTAACACCGAGGTAAAAGAAGAATTTGAACAAATATCCGCTGAAGCGCAACAAGCGATACTTGAAAAATACGATATCGAATCCAATGTGCGAACGATATCAGGCATTATGAAACATATAATCTTCTTTGGATTATTGGCATTTTCATTGTTTCAATTGTATACAGCGATTTTTGGGCAATTTACAGCACCCATTCAACGGACGATTCACTTAGGGTTTGGTTTAGCTCTGATTTTCTTATTATTTCCAGCCCGTAGAAAGGCGCCAAAGCATAAAATTGCATGGTTTGATTATATTTTATCGTTATTATCGGTAGTAGTCGGTTCATATTGGGCATTGAATTATACAGAACTTGTTAATCGCAATGGGACCATTACACAGTTGGATTTTATAGTCGGTTTAATAGCTGTTTTTCTTGTGCTTGAGGCTGCACGTCGAGCGGTAGGTTTACCGATAACGATTATCGCAGTATGTTTTTTAATTTATGCCTATTTCGGTCCTTATTTCCCAGCCTTTATGGCGCATAGAGGTCAGGATTTTGAAAGTATTGTGAATCTGATGTTTTATACGACAGATGGTATTTTAGGAACACCGATTAGTGTATCGGCTACATTTATCTTTGTATTCTTATTATTCGGGGCATTTCTTGTAAAAACAGGAGTTGGGCAATATTTTAATGATCTGGCTGTAGCATTCGCTGGAAAATTAATTGGTGGGCCAGCAAAAGTAGCTGTCTTTTCAAGTGCTCTACAAGGTATGATTTCAGGAAGCTCTGTTGCCAATGTAGTCACATCTGGTTCATACACGATTCCGATGATGAAAAAGCTAGGATACCGTAAAGAATTTGCTGGTGCAGTTGAAGCGGCTGCTTCTACTGGCGGGCAGTTAATGCCTCCAATTATGGGTGCTGCGGCATTTCTAATGGTGGAGTTCATTGGACGTGGAATTACATATTGGGATATTGCAAAAGCAGCTGCTATTCCTGCGTTGCTGTATTTTACAGGTATTTGGATTATGACGCATTTTGAAGCGAAGCGTGTCGGCTTAAAAGGCTTACGTGATGATCAAATGCCAAATCGTAAAGAGGTATTTAAGAAGATTTACCTGTTACTACCAATTGTTTCTATTATTATACTGATGCTAACAGGTACGCCTGTTATGCATGCTGCACTGTATGGGATTTTAATATCCATTGCAGTCGCGATGTTTAACAAAGATACACGCTTAAAGCCGAAAGATATTATCGATGCACTAGTTGAAGGAGCTCGTACAGCACTTGGTGTAGTTGCGGCAACAGCTTGCGCTGGTATTATTGTAGGGGTAGTGGTTAAAACAGGTTTAGGCTTAAGTTTAGCTAATAGTTTAGTAGCTTTAGCTGGAGGAAGTATTATTTTAACACTTGTTTTCGTTATGATTGCTTCACTAATTTTAGGAATGGGTGCTCCAACAACGGCAAACTATGTTATTACATCAACCATTGCAGCACCAGCGATTGTGGCATTATTATCGCCTAATACACCACAAGAATTAGTGCCAGTTGTTGTCTTATTATCGGCGCACTTCTTTGTGTTCTATTTTGGTATTATTGCCGATATTACACCGCCAGTAGCACTTGCTGCATTTGCTGCTTCTGGAATATCAGGTGGCGATCCAATTAAGACTGGTGTAAACTCTGCAAAACTTGCCATTGCAGCATTTATTATTCCGTATATGATTGTTTTCTCACCAGCTTTATTAATGATTGATACAACGATACCGCAAATATTATGGGTAGTCTTTACGGCTGTTACGGGAATGGTTGCAATTGGTGCTGGCGTAATTGGCTATTGGTATCGTAAAGTGTTGTGGTTTGAACGTCTGATTGCCATCGTAGCTGGATTATTGCTCATCTATCCTGAAAAATTCTCTGACTGGGCAGGTCTCGCAATCTTTATTGTGCTTGTAGTGATTCAAATTTTAACACAGCATAAGTATGGCGGTAACGGTATGGACAATGATAATAAAAGCGTAACAGCTTAAGGAAATCGTAAGAGCATCCAAGTAAAGTAGTCACTTGGATGCTTTTTTGATATGGAAAAATGGAGAGGGATGACCATTGCTGTTTATTCGAATTTATTTTAAGTATATCTTATATCAAAAAGAGATGAAATCGATATATATTATGCATAATGAGTATTATTTATTGATTTTTAATAAAAAGTTAGTATATAATAAAATTATCAGAAAATTCAATTAACAAAGGAAGGTGACGAGGAATGGAACAATTATTAAACTCGAAATTTGAAACGTATTTGATGGATCAAGAGGCAGAATTCCTGACATCAAACCAAAATATTGAGGAGCAAACAAATCAACTCCAATATGAAGAATATCCAGAAGGTTTTTTTTCAAGTTTATAACGCATTTTCAAAAAGGCTGTGCTAAAAGTGGAACGACTACTTTTAACACAGCCTTTTACTATTGCATAAAAGTATAGTACAGTCACCTTTTTATGAAGTTTACATAAAATAGTAAGAAGTGTTGAAGCGTTTTATTATGAAGTTATATGATTTTAAAATGGATATAGTACTAATTTCATATATACTTTTCTAAAAAGCTTTCATGTATAATGGGGGAGAAAAAAAGGTATATCGAGGTGTGGTTATGACAAGTGCAGCAATGTTAGAAGAATCAATGTATCAATGGTTTGAACATTTTCATAATTATCCAGAAGTAAGTTGGAAGGAGTATGAAACAACTAAGAAAATTGCATCTATTTTAGATGACTTAAACGTATCTTACCGTTTATTAGGTGATGTGCCAGGGTTAATCGCTGAAATTGGTACAGGCGATGAGATTGTAGCAGTTCGTGCAGATATTGATGCGTTATGGCAAGAAGTAGATGGTAAATGGCAAGCGAATCACTCCTGTGGTCATGATGCTAATATTACAATGGTACTAGGAGCGCTATTATTGCTTAAAGATCGACCGCTGCAACATCGCGTCAGATTTATATTCCAACCTGCTGAAGAAGTGGGAAATGGTGCTTGTGCAGCATTTGACCGTGGAGCAGTTGACGATGTTTCGCATTTATTTGGTGTTCACTTGAGACCGATTGAAGAGTTGCCTTTAGGAAAGGTTTCACCTGCTATCCACCATGGTGCTGCCTATTTTTTAGATGGAACAATACATGGTATTGATGCCCATGGTGCAAGACCGCATCAAGGTAAAAATGCGATTGATGTCATTATGGCAATACAATTAATGTTAAATAGCATTCATTTATCTCCATTCGAGCCACACTCTGCCAAACTAACTAAGATTATTGCGGATGGTGGTAGCACGAATATTATTCCAGGTAGTGCTAGCTTTTCAATGGATATTCGGGCGCAGCATAATCATCAGTTAGAATTACTTCGAAGCCGCATTGAATCGGGACTAAAATCAATACAACAGCAGTTTGAAATTGAAATGAATTGGAAATGGGTCGATTTCACACCTGGTGCAGAGGTTTCACCAATTGCTGCTGAAATGGCTAAAAATGCTATTTTAGAAACACTCGGAGAGCAATTTTTGGCGGATGAAATTACAACACCAGGAAGCGATGATTTTCATTTTTATACAGTCAAAAAACCCGAACTAAAAGCGACAATGATTGGCATTGGTGCTAATTTAGTTCCTGGGCTGCATCATCCAAAAATGACTTTTGAACGAAGTGCATTAATAGACGCATCGAAAGTTCTTGCGTGTGTATTAGAAAAAAAGCCCATCCATGAATAGGTAATTCAAAGAGGTTCTATCCAAGCTCTACACGTTGGATAGAGCCTCTTTTTCCTTGCTTTTTGGGAAGAAATGCATAAAAATACGCGTTTTTGAATGGTTTGTAATTGCTATTTGGAAGCGTTTTTTTGCCCTTTAATATTCAGAATTGCTATAGAAGCATAAAATTTTTGCGTTGACTTTATATTTTTTGAATATTAAGCTAAAAATCGTAAAAATATATTTGCACTGATGAAATGCAAATTTATAATTGGGTGCAAAAAAAGGGGATGGGACAATGAAAAAGGATATTAGTGCAAGTTGGGCGCTCCTGACTTTTGCAATAATGATAACGACAATGCTAGTGACAGTAGTTATGTTAGAGCAAAGTCCACACGTGCCACTTATTGTAGGAACAATTGTGGCAGCAATTGTTGCCAAAAAACACGGCTTTAAGTGGATGGAAATAGAGGAAATGATGTATAAAGGTATTCGTCTAGCACTTCCAGCCATTGTCATTATTATTTTAGTAGGTTTGACAATTGGAGCATGGATTGGTGGTGGAGTCGTTGCTACCATGATTTTTTACGGCTTAAAGTTAATTTCGCCAGCTTGGTTTTTAGTAACGATCTTGCTATTATGTTCAATCGTTTCGCTAGCAATCGGTAGCTCATGGTCAACAATGGCAACAATCGGTGTTGCTGGTATGGGTATCGGTTTAAGTATGGGGATTCCTGCACCGATGATTGCAGGAGCAGTAATTTCAGGTTCATATTTTGGTGATAAAATGTCACCTTTATCGGATACAACAAATCTAGCAGCGGGCTTAACAAATACAGATTTGTTCGACCATATAAAACATATGCTATATACGACAATACCTGCATTAATCATTACACTTGTCGCATTTGGGTTTATGGGCAGAAGTTTTGCTGACGTAGCCATGAATTCTGAAAAAATACTGACTACGCTTGATGTTATGGAAAAAAGCTTTGTGATTTCTCCGTGGTTATTACTTGTCCCAGTTGGCGTTATTGTCATGGTGGCAAAAAAGGTTCCTGCGATACCAGCATTAATTATTGGGATTATTTCAGGATTCTTATTACAAATTTTTGTGCAAGGTGGATCGCCAACGATGGCTGTTCAAGCATTACAAGAAGGATTTGCTATTTCGACAGGAAATGAAATGGTGGACGAGCTCTTTAATCGTGGTGGCTTAGATTCAATGATGTATACGGTTTCAATGACGATTGTAGCCATGACATTCGGTGGGGTGTTAGAATATTCAGGCATGTTAAAAGCACTGATGGATGTCGTTGTGAAATTTGCTAAATCTACAGGCAGCCTTATTGCTTCAACAATTGCCGCATGTATTACAACAAATGCAACATGTTCAGAACAGTATATTTCGATTGTTGTACCTTCTCGTATGTTTGCAGGCGTATATCAAAACCGCGGCTTGCATTCGAAAAATTTATCGCGTGCGCTTGAAGATGGCGGAACGTTAACATCCGTATTCTTCCCATGGAATACTTGTGGTGTATTTATATTAGCAACGTTAGGTGTTAGCGCAATGGAATATGCACCTTATGCAATACTAAACTTTGTTGTGCCAATTATTTCAATTATTTATGGTTATGTCGGATTTGCCATTGTTAAGATGACACCAGAAGAAATTGAAGAGGCAAACCAACGTAAAAAAGATGCGCAAGAAAATGAAATGAATAATATGGTCGTAGCAGACTAAATTAAAACGAGTTTTGCTCAAATAGAGGGAATACTCTGAAGAATTTTGCTTAGTAAAGCCAAAGAGGGCAAGCCCCATCACGCAGCTAACTGTTGGCAAGAAGAGACTTTGTAATCATGATGTATACCATGAGATGAGGTGCTCGTTCGCCAAGGAAAGTGTTGTGATGGGGCTTGTTAGTTCTAAGAATAGGTTGCAAAATTTAATTCGTAAATTGTACGTGGTCGCCCCTGCTGATGGGTCATTTCTTCACCAACAATGTTCGCATAACCGTGGTCAACTAATTTTTTGATAATACGTTCAGTAGTCCGACGAGTAACTTGTAAGTATTCTGAAAGATTTTGCGCTGTAAATTGTGAAGATTGTCGTTCTCTACTAAATTGAATAATTTTCGAGATATTTAACGGGCTTAAGCTTGTCTGTTTAGCCATTTGTAAAATATACGGATCTTTTGTTTTTAAAGAGAGTTTACCTGCTGATTTTGGAAATGGGCCCAAAAGATTTTTTTGTTCATCTAAAATATAAATTTCATATGGTTTGGAAAATTTTAATGCATATGTCGCATTTTCAGCAGCTTCATATATGGAGTGTCCATAGCCAAAGGCGAGCCTAAAGGGCGTGTTTATTTGTTGCATTAGGTGCGATAAATTTTCCATGTCGAGTGCATTTTGTAAATGTCCAGCTGTTGTATAAAGCTCATAATAATGAGGGGTAATTTCCTTATAGGTTGCACGTATCGCTGCTGTAATTTGCTGTACAATGTCTGCGCATTGGTTATTTTCAGGAACAGCTAAAAATCCTACTACTGCTTTTGCCGATTCGGATTTAGTAAGCAGTGATCTTGATTTCGTTTCTTCAAGACATTGGATAATGGAACTTTTTGCATCTAACATGCGCATTGCAGGAATGTTCTGTAGCTGTAATTCATCAAATACACTATGAATGCTTGTAATAACATAATCAATTTGGTTGGCTTCCCAAAGAGCGACATGTTTTTTCAAAATATGTTTTGATGTTTCAGTAATGCAAATGGGGTGAACATATGGTTTTGTTCCGGTATATTCTATCTCTGATAGAACCTTATCGACAAAGATAGGGTGCATGACATCGATAGATACCCTTTGTAAAGAAATTGCTTTATTTGCAATAAGTGATAATAAAGTCGTCGCAATGGTTACCTCATCTTGCTTTAAATAATTCCAAGGAATCGGCAATGATTCGAGGGATGATTGGGCATGTAAATAGGGTAATGTTCCCCCGAGTAAAAGAGCATCACATGGTTTGATTTGTTTTAATAATGACGGTGCTTCGGAAGGCTGATTGTAAAGGTAAAATTCTAATTGAATATTCTCTATGTTTTGTGCGATACTAAGTATACGTTTCATAAAAGCTTTAGAACATATAATTGCTATTTTTGTAGGCATAGGCATCGTTCCTTTTCTATATTTTTTAAGCAATTAACGACATATTAACGACAACTATAAAATTACAGGAGTATGATATAAAATGAAAATCCAACAAGTAGAAATTTTTGCAATCCAATTACCACTTATCGATCCTTTTATTATTAGTTATGCTACTTATGATACAATGCCTTCTATCATTTTGAAAATAACAACAGATACAGGCATTGTTGGTTATGGTGAAGCGGTACCTGATGAGCATGTAACAGGCGAATCATGGGAAAGTACGTATGCAGTGTTAAAACACCAACTTGTCCCTGCGATTATTGGAGAAAATCCAATGGCTTTTGAAAAACTCCACGATAAAATGAATCACATCGTAAAGGATGTACCTGCTGCTAAAGCGGCAATTGATATTGCATGTTTTGATATTGCGGGTAAAGCGCTTCAAGTACCAGTATATCAGTTACTTGGCGGTCGCTATCATGAGAAATTCCCGATTACCCACGTGTTAAGTATTGGCACTCCTGAAGAAATGGCAAATGAAGCAGCTAGACGCGTAGAAATGGGCTATCAATCATTTAAAATGAAGGTAGGAACGGAAGTTAGACGTGACGTTGCTCGTATTAAAGCGGTACGTGAGCGTGTAGGCGAGGAGATTGCCATTCGTGTAGATGTCAACCAAGGATGGGGTAACGCCTCTACAACTTTACAAGGTTTACGTTTACTAAAAGATTTAAATATTGATTGGTTAGAACAGCCTGTTGATAGTGAAGATATTGACGGCATGGTAGAAATTAAATCTAAATCTGATGTCACGTTAATGATTGATGAGGGACTTCGAGGCGTACGTGAGATGCGTGAAATCATTTTAAAGCGTGCAGCAGATAAAGTAAATATTAAACTAATGAAATGCGGTGGAATTTATCCTGCTATGAAATTAGCTGTCATGGCGGAAATGGCAGGTATCGAATGTCAAATTGGTTCAATGGTTGAGTCATCTGTAGGTTCAGCGGCTGGTTTCCATGTAGCATTCTCGAAAAAAATTATGACTAGTGTAGAATTAACAGGTCCACTTAAATTCTCGAAGGATATTGGTAATTTACACTATGATGTACCGTTCATTTGTCTAACAGAAAAACCAGGCTTAGGTGTCGATGTAGATGAAACAGTACTTAAGGAACTATGTGAATTTTCAACAATAGTCACAGCTTAAGGAGGCGTTAACATGGATAGAATTTATGAAGGAATGCTAGGAGAAACGCCTTTTTATGTTACGAAATTACAACTTCAGCATTTACCTGCGATTGAGAAGTTACAGCAAGAAGTTTACGAGACTTTGCCAGACCAAAGCATTTTACAGCCTTTAACGACGGAAGAATTCGAGTACATTTTGCAAGGAAATGGTTTGATGATTGGGGCATATGTAGAGCATGAGTTAATCGGCTTTCGAGCATTATTAAATCCACCTATTGATAACGATCACCTTGGCTATGATTGCGGAATTCCAGAGGATCAGTTCCATCGTGTTTTATATCAAGAGATATCCAATGTTTCCCCACATTATCGCGGCTACGGATTACAAAAAACATTAGCAACGGTTGTGATGAACGCTATTGATTTGGATTGCTACGACTATGTTTGCTCTACGGTTAAACCGTATAATATACCGAGCCTAAAAGATAAATTTTCACAAGGGCTTGTCATAAAGGGCTTGAAGATTAAGTATGTTGATAAATTGCGATATATTTTCTATAAAGATTTAAAACAGGAACAACCAGTTTATACTGAAAAACAAGCTGTTTTGATGGGAGATACTGCCCTGCAGCAGCAACTGTTAAAAGCGGGATATACGGGAACTGCCATGTATGAAGAACAAAATGACTGGTTCGTACTTTATGAAAAATAGCTTGGAATAAAAGGAGGCCTTCCTTTCACAAAGTGTGAGAGGAAAGGCTTTTTTTATTTCTTGAGTGGGCAAAATCCACAAGCAAGTAAGCCAGGGATATCTTTTGAAAAACAGCAAGATTTACGGACAGGAACGTTAACTAAATTTGTAGGGCTTTGACCACCAGTATAGTCAGCCCACCAAGATTTTTGTGAAAAACGGGCCCAAGTTTTAGGGTTCTCTAAAGCCTCAATGTCTTCCATTGCCTGGTCTGCTAAGCCAGGGTTAGACAACAGTTGATGATAATGCCAAAGTAGATAACCAAAGAAATTTTCCCAAATGGTTAAAGGAGAGATGGATGTTACTTTGCGCAATTGCTGAACGATGACATGCCCATCATATAAAATTTTTTCAATCACAGATTGTCTTTCATCTTCATCCACGTAACGCCAATCATTAGGGTTCACAAACATGGCAACTGTAAAGCTATTGAATTCCTTGGCCGCATCAAAACGAATGTCAATTGGCTTTCCATCCCATACTTCATCATAGGCAGCAAGCATATATAGCTGCATTGCAAAAAACATACCATAGCGACGTGCAAAATGGGAAATAGCTGCGGTTTCCGTTGCCGCATCCGTAATACCCATCATAAGGTTTAAAAAATCGGGATGGTAAAAGTCTTTATGTATATCAGCTAATGTAAATAATGTTCGTTTTGGTTCTGTTGTATAAATACTGTAGGAATTCAGTTGTCTTACTTGATCCATCGTTAAAGCTGGCACTGTCATCACCTTTTCTTTTCAATCATTAACATCCATTATAAATTAATCATTTTTACTTCACAAATGGAATGCGATATAGTAAAATACATTAAACATATCTGAAAGGTAGGTTTTTAAATGTCATTGCCATATGCAATTCCAAGACCACTTGTACGACTCAATCAATGGACCATTTTGTTAAGTGTCATAGTGACATGGATAACAGGGCTTGCTTGGATATTAGTCATTCCTTTAGTCGCTAATTTACTTGGTGTTTTATGTAATTTTAATCCCATTATCCGATTGGGAAAACTGTTTTTGAAAAAAGCACCAGCTTCCTATATACCTGAAGACGGCCAACAACAAAAATTTAATTCTAGTATTGCTAGCATATGTTTAGCTGGAGGATTCGTTGGGTTTTTCTTTAACTGGCATGTAGTAGGGTATGTATTGACAACAATGGTAGCCATCGCTTCATCTGTTGCTATTGCTGGTTTTTGTATCGGTTGCTTTTTGCATTTTCAGCTAAAACAGTGGCAATACAGAAGGTCACTTAAGAAGGCATTGTAATTATTTGAAAAATTTTTAAGTTAATTTAAAGATAATAGTTGACAATTTAATTGATAATGATTATCATTATCAATGTAAAGATTATTCCTCCTCTACAAAATGAGTGTAGAGAGGGTGAACTTTAGCTACTTTTCTCCAGAAGTTTGCTAGTTCATAAAGCGCTCCTAAAACCCCCCTCATTTTTTGGGAACGTAAAATCTCTAGACGGCTTATTCCTATGATGAATGAGCCGTCCTTTTTATTTTTTAGCAGCACCCTCATATGTTATGAAGACTGTTCAGATGGGGAGGTGTGTTGGGCCACATTCTTTTTTTCAAGTACCATTGTATAGTAGCTATGTAACAACATACCGACAATAATAATACCAAGTCCAGCAAGGGCAATTGGATCAGGAAAGGCAATGTTAAGTAGTAGCACCTCACCAATAATGACAAATAGTATTTCGGTTGATTGGGTTGCTTCCACAGCGGCTAGTTTGCCTTGATGTTCGCGCACACGGTCTGTTGCGATAAAAAATAGAATGGTTGCAATGACACCAGAGCTAATCCCGACTAGTAATGATTGTAGAACTTGGTTTAGTGAAGGTAGACCAACCGTTAAAACAGCATATAGCGCCATGATAATCCATGCAGGCATGGAAGCGATAGTCATACCAAGCACACGCTGAAATGTATCAATACGTCCTCCGCATATTTCCATCATTTTTCGATTACCGAGTGGATAAGCAAAAGCAGCAATCACTACAGGTAAAATCCCTAGCAGTAGATTTTTAGTTGGGGCAGACTGTGCCTGTGGTACTTGAATAAGCAATATTCCAACTAGAATCACACATGAAATAAGTAAGGAAATTAACGGGATTTTCTGACGTACTGTTTTTCCAGCGATTACTGATACAAAAAGTGGAGCTAAAAGGACACCAGCAACGATTGTAAATTGCCATGTACCCGAAACGAGCCAACCTGGGCCGAATGCTGCAGCAAATGTAAGTGGTGCATAAAATAGTACAAATCCAACGAAGCTCCATAAAAGCCAAGCCCTTGGTTTGTTTTTCATTTCATTGGTAAGTGGTGAAAAGCCTTTACGATAAAAGACAATAGCTAGTAAAAACGGCAACATGAAAAAATAACGAAGTGGTGCACTCCAGAGCCAGCTACCACCTTGCATTTCCATCGCGTGATTTAAAATAAATGTCACCGCAAAAAAAAGTGAGGCTAAGATGCCTAATGCAATTTCTTTCATAATTCATCACCCTTAACTTTTATGTAGTTTGAAAATTCAGTCATTAATTTTGGCAGAAAAAGTAATATCTGAAGTTTAAGTAAAAATCCGCGTTGCCTCCTAAGAAAGTAAATGCACGACATTGCGTAAGCAGTGCTTATCGTGCCTTGCTCTTTGGGAGCCAAGCGGATTTTAGTATCTGAAAGACTTTTTACAAAGTCTTTCTTTTTTAATATTTCTTATTGCTCGAAGTAAAGTTAAACTTACTTGCCTTGTTGTTCAAATAGTTGCACGATTTCAAGAATAACTTGTGTTGCTTTTTCCATTGTTTCACCAGAGACATATTCGAATTTACCGTGCATGTTTTCCCCACCTGCAAAAATATTTGGTGTAGGTAAACCCATGTAGGAAAGTTGAGAACCATCAGTACCACCGCGAATCGGTAATGTATTCGGAGTAATATCTAATTTTTCCATTGCTTGACGGGCGATGTCAACAATTTCTTTTACAGGCTCGATTTTTTCACCCATATTATAGTATTGATCTTCGATAGAAATTGTCAGTGCATCTTTGCCAAACTGTGCTTGTATTTTGGCAGCAGCATCTCGCATTAATTGCTTTTTCTCTTCGAATTTTTGACGATCATGGTCACGTACAATATAAGAAAGCTCTGTATGTTCAATAGCTCCTTTGAAGTCCATTAAATGGATGAAGCCTTCATAACCTTCTGTTTTTTCAGGTACTGCATCTGTAGGCATTTCATTTTGGAAGGCAATTGCCATCGTGATAGAGTTGACCATTTTATTTTTCGCTGAACCTGGGTGTACACTCGTCCCTTTTGTTGTTACTTTAACGCCAGCAGCATTAAAGCTTTCAAATTGTAGCTCACCAAGTGGTCCGCCATCCATTGTGTAGGCATAGTCAGCGCCGAATGCAGCAACATCAAATTTATGTGGGCCCCGGCCAATTTCTTCATCAGGTGTGAAAGCTACACGAATTTTACCATGCTTAATAGCAGGGTTATTTATTAAGTATTCCATAGCAGTCATTATTTCAGCGATGCCAGCTTTATCGTCCGCACCTAGTAATGTTGTACCATCTGTTGTAATTAGCGTTTGGCCTACATAATTTTTTAGTTCAGGAAATTCAGTTGGAGACATGATTAAATTTTCGTTTAATTGAATGTCACCGCCATCGTAGTGATCGATGCGTTGAGGATTCACATTTGTACCAGTGAAGTCTGTAGCTGTATCCACATGCGCTAAAAAGCCAATTGTGGGAACTACTTTATCTGTATTTGCTTCAAGTGTTGCAAATAAATAGCCATTGTCATCTAGTGTAATGTCTGTTAAGCCGATTGCAGCCAATTCTTCCTTCAATACATGCAATAAATTAAATTGCTTTTGAGTGGAAGGAGTAGTTTCACTTGTGAAGTCGGATTGTGTATCGATTTTTGCGTAGCGAATTAATCGCTCGATTACTTGTTCTTTCATAGGTATATGCAGCCTCCTTTGTAGGTGTCTGGCACTCAAACAATTCTGAATTGTTTGAGTGCCAGGCACTTTCATTGTACCACTTTACTTCGGATTTCGGAATATTGAAGGATGCTCAATGCAATAAGTATTTGCGCACTATAATAGGTCATCATAATAACCTCATGCGCAAAAGGTAATGGCATGATAAACTTATTAATCGCTAAATAGGAATCGGATGCGATAAATAATAAAGCGCCAATAATAGCAAAGGGAGAACCTGTACGAATAGCCGTCCAGCCCATCGTTAAAATGATAGAAATATAAGCAAGAACTGCAAAAGTAAGTACGGTTTCTCCGGATTTAAATACGGTACTGGCAATCCAGATAGTCATTGCGGCACCATATAGAAGTAATCCGATTTTTGCCCAAGTTGGTACTGGCTGTTCACTAGTACCTGAAAAGGCGAAGATATAAAAAACATGACCGATTAAGAAACTTGTAAGACCAATAAGAAACCATTGTAATGTGTAGTCTCCTATCATACAAAAAACTAGACCTATAATAATGAATAGTTGATATTTTTTAATCGATTGTACTTTTTGGGTTATCGCCATAAAGATTATCAAAATCATCGGTATGACCTTGAATATCAGTTTTACATTTTGGTCAATATGCGAGAAGAAAAAAATATAATAAAGACCAAGCACAATGATACACGTTAACAACCATTTTTTCGCCAAATTTTTCAGCCCCTTTTCTTTGAAATTCTCTATCGATGCTTAAAATCCTTTATTCGTCATTAAGCTGTATTATTCAGAATTGTTTTACCGAAGAGTAGAAGGGAAGAAGTGTCCGTATAATTTATGTTTGAAACTTTTTTAGTATGTAACCGTAAATAAGAAGACAGTAAGTGAGGAGAGGGTGAACGAAATGACTAAGCTATTGATAGCTTCTGCAGTCATTGCAATTATTGCGAGTGTATTATTAACACCGTTAATAACGAAAAAGCGTGAAGATGGACAATCGAAAAAAGTAATTGGCTACTTTTTTATCGGAGTCTTTGTTATAGGATTTATTGCATCAGGTATTACGCTATATGTTACAAAAATTGATGTTAACTGGCTTGTCTTTTGGCCAGTGATTATACTACTCACTTTGAGTGGTGCATTTCTTGCAAGTGGTATTGAAAGAAAAGTGAAAGGTGGTTTATTTTTAGCAAGCTTATTCGTCGGCGTGTATGTATTGTCCGCACCGCTATGGAATGCTAACGATAAATTCAAATCCGCGGAAATGAAAGAAGAGGTTGAAATCAAGCCGTTTGATGAAACACAAACGCCAGCGAGTGTTCCACCAAAATTCGTCCGCAATAAAATGAAAAAAGCTTTCGGCCAAGTACCGAATACAAGCTATTATGAACTAGGACGCTTACAAATCCAAAAGGTAAATGGTGAATATGTTTATATTGCACCTGTTGAATTTTCAGGTTTCTTTAAATGGATGAACGGCAAAACGACACCTGGTTATTTTACAATGAGTGCGACAGACTCAGCGGATAACCCAAAATTTATCGCACAGGAAATGAAATATGTTCCTTCTGCCTATTTAAATGCTAATTTGGAGCGTCATATGCGCTTGCAACATCCTTTCCTTATTTTCTATGGGGATGTTCAGCTGGAAATCGATGATGACGGTAAACCGTACTATATCCGTTCCTACGGGGAGTTTATATCTGCTCGAAATGGCTTTGATGTACAAGGGATTGTCCTTGTAGATGCATTAACAGGTAAATCTGAAATTGTGAAATTAGCAGATGTTCCAGCATTTATTGATGGAGCTGTTTCACCTGAGACAGTAAGTTTACAAAATAGCTATTACGGAAAATATGTGCATGGTTACTGGAATAGTATGTTTGGCAAAAAAGATGTCAAATTACCTTCTGATGAAGGGACTGAATCGAATGTAAGTCCGATATTTAATGAGGAAGGCGAAATGTACTATTTCACAGACTTCACGAGTCCAAAAGAGGGCGTGGATTCAATGCTGGGCTATTCATTAACGAATGCACGAACTGGTGAAGCGACATATTATACAGGAAATCAAGATGCTTCATATATGGATTCACAAGGAAATCTACAAATTATTGAAAAGAAATTTATTGAGAAGAAGTGGGCAGGAGAAATGCCTGTATTGTATAACTTTTACGGGGAAGCAAGTTGGTTAACAGCAGTGCTCGATGCGAATGGCTTCTTACAAAATTATTTTATCGTTTCCGCAGCAAATCCTGAAATCTCAGCCTATGCAACAACACCAAAAGAGGCGTTGAAATTATATAAAACAGCGCTTAGTCGTGGAGGAAGTACGGTTGAAGGTAGTTCGAATGCAGAAGAGAAAAATGCAAGTGGAACAGTACTACGCGTTTATAAGGAACGCCTAGGTGACTTTACCATTGTATCGTTTTTACTGAATAATGGTGAAAACTATTCAGTAAGTGCAGAGACGGAGCCTCTTGCGATTTATTTACAAGAAGGTGACGAAGTAGTTATTACGTATGGTGAAACAGGAGAACAGTTTTTACCAGTACGCTCGCTAATTATTAAAGGGTTACAATAAACAAAAGACGATCAGCACAATGAATTTTGTTGGCTTGATCGTCTTTTTTATGTAGTTTGCGTTTCAATGTAACGGTGCATTTTTTCTTTATGATTTGTAAAAAGTGTAGAGGCATGATCATTTAATGCCAGTATCTCTTGAATATAACCATGTAACAAATTCGTTTCATATTCGAAAGAGAACGATGTTTCACTTTCTATAATATGCTCCAATAAAAGTGCGTGTAGCACAACCACTTCTAGGTTCTGCGTATTCGTGACAAATTTTAAATTTAAAATGGTTGTATAGGAAACGAATTGATCGACGTAGGCAATAGCTTCTTTGTATTGTTTGATATCAATATGTTGTTCTAGCCTCTTTCTTAAAAGTACACAGTCGTTATTTAAGTCTTGTATTTTTAAAAATAAACTTCTTACGCTTCTCTTATGTTGTTGTTCTAGGGTACGAGCAAGATGCTTATTAACATAAGACATTTTTGCATAACTCCTTTCGAGATAGGGTCCTTCTATTAATATTAATGAAAAGGTAGGAAAAGGAAAGAGTCTTTTCGTTTAATTTGTACCTGAATTTAACAGACCATTCAAGACAAAAATACTACATAAGCTATAAAAAAGGGTTCAAAATATAAAAAAAGTGGAGTTATTATCATACGATAGTAACTCCAAAAGAAAAAGTTATTTCCAATTAAAACCTTTCTGTGCTAAGAAGCGATTGATGAAAGGACGACGTTGTTCAATTAAAAAATCAGCCATTTGCTTTGTCCAGTTATCAATTTTACGATTGGAGGAGCGGCTATTGTAATAATCTTCCATTGTTTCATTGTAAGCTGGTAAAAGTTCCTCGTATTTATCACAATTGTACTCATTTTCATGTAGGACAGCAGCTACTGGTAAGCGAGGTTTGACTTCATTGCGTCGTGCAGGAACGCCAATTGTTAAACCAAACAATGGGAATACATAATCTGGTAGATTCAATAATTCGCTAATTTCCTCAGGCTTATTACGTACACCCCCAATATAGCAAATGCCATAGCCCATTGATTCAGCAGCAATCACAAAGTTTTGTGCGAATAACGAAACATCTGCTACACCAACGAGGACATTTTCAGCCGAGTCTGCCACAATATCAACACCTTCTAATTTCCCAGCCATTTGCAGACGTTTAAAGTCTACACAAAAGACAAAAGCACCACCCGAAGTTTCGTATTGACGTGGATTGCCAGAGAGCAAACCGAGCTGTTCTTTTTTCGCTTCGTCTGTTACCCAAATTACGCTATAGGCTTGTACAAAGTGAGAGGTTGCCGCCATCTGTGCTGTGGCAATTAAATCTTCAATAATTTCTTTAGAAATAGGATTTCCATCGTAAATACGAACTGAAGAGTGGTTACGCAATAATTCTTTCACCATTTAAAAATTCTCCTTTTCCCCTTAAATATACCAAGAGCATATCACGCTTTTTCGCTAAAATCGAATAAACTTCAATAAAAAAACTTAAAATCATTTATAAAAAACTATTTTTAAATAATTTGAGCTAGGACAAAAATACCTCGTAAAGTAAAATATATTGTTAGATATAGCTTAAATGTTCTCTTTAGTGTAAAATTATGTATGGCGACAGATTATTTATCTACTGTATTTTGACATTTGTGGGTGTACGGATGTATAGGACAAATAATCTAGTTGAAGCAATTAAATGTGGGATGGAGGAATAAGGAATGGATGAAAAGTTAGCAAAAAAGCTTCGTAATGAACAGTTACGAAACAAAGTTGTAACAGCAGAAGAAGCAGCATCTTGGATTAAGGACGGCATGGTACTTGGTATGAGCGGATTTACACGTGCAGGCGATGTGAAAGTGGTACCGCTTGCACTTGTGGAGAAAGCGAAAACAGAAAGCTTCAAAGTAGATGTATATACAGGTGCATCACTTGGACCAGAAGTCGACCAATACTTAGCCGAAGCGGGTGTAATTCGCAAACGTGGTCCTTTCCAAGGAGACCCAGGTATCCGAAATATGATCAATAGTGGAGAAGTCACTTATGTTGATGCCCATTTATCACATAATGCGGAACTAGTACGCCAAGGTATTATTGGTCCGATTGACTTTGCTATTATTGAAGCTGCTGCAATTACAGAAGATGGCTTATTAATTCCTACAACTTCAGTTGGTAACTCTCCGATTTTCGTACAAGAAGCAGATCAAGTAATCATCGAGCTAAACGTAGCCCAGCTTGATGCATTAGAGGGTGTGCATGATATTTTTGTACCAGGACCACAAGGTAAACGTGATCCAATTCCAATGCTAAATGCGTCAGATCGTCTTGGCACAATTGGCATTCCACTAGACTTAGACAAAGTAAAAGGTATTGTTATTTCAGATATTTTAGATGCGCCATCAACAATTGTTCCAGCTGATGAAGAAACAGATATTATGGCAAATCATTTGCTGAACTTCCTGCGCGAAGAGATTAAAGTAGGTCGTTTAACAACAAGTTTACGCCCGTTACAATCAGGTGTAGGCTCAGTAGCAAATGCTGTATTACTAGGTTTCAAAGATTCCGAGTTTGAGAATTTAGAAGTTTATTCAGAAGTACTGCAAGATGCTGTTTTTGAATTAATGGATGCTGGAAAAGTAAGCTTTGCATCTGCTACTTCTATTACCCTATCGGAAGAGGTAGGAAACCGTGTTTATGGAAATTTTGAAAAATATGCTGATAAATTAGTATTACGTCCACAGGAAATTTCTAATCATCCGGAAATTATCCGTCGACTCGGTTTAATTTCTGTAAATACAGCGCTTGAGCTAGATATTTATGGTAATGTAAATTCAACTCATGTTTCTGGCACACGAATGATGAATGGGATTGGTGGTTCTGGTGATTTTGCTCGTAATGCACGGTTAGGTATTTTTGTGACGAAATCGTATGCAAAAGGCGGTAAAATTTCTAGTATCGTACCAATGGTTTCGCATGTAGACCATACAGAACATGATGTAGATATTATTGTCACAGAACAAGGTGTTGCAGACTTGCGTGGTTTAGCACCGAAAGAGCGTGTAGGACGTATTATTGAAAACTGTGCGCATCCAGATTATAAGGAACAATTATGGGCGTACTTTAACGAAGCGAACGAGGCAACAGGCGGCCACCATACACCACATATTTTAGAAAAAGCGCTTTCTTGGCATGTCAATTTAGCTAAGAACGGTACAATGCAAGATCCATCATTTGCAAAATAATGATATAAAAAAGCCTTGAGAGTTTGTTTGTTGTCTCTCAAGGCTTTAATTTGTTTAAGTTTATTTTTTAAAGGCAGATGTTACTTTAGGCTCTGTCCCTTGGATAAGCCGTTTAATATTTTCAATATGCAACATAAGCGCGATACCAAAAAGAACAATTGCAATCATTGTTGGTCCAATACCAGGTATCCATAAGTAAGTTGCTGTACAAAAAACAATATAAAATACAAGCACACCAATGATTAAATAATTTGTTGTTAAAGATAAAATGACAAATAACATAAGTGCAAATAATGCAATTTTCCAATCAATAGCGAGCAATATGCCTATGATTGATGCAGTTCCTTTACCGCCTTTGAAGCCCATATGGAACGGGAAGTTATGACCTAGTATTACACTAGCAGCTATAGCATAGGTTAATAACCACATTTGTACTTCAGTAAATTGTGAAGCATTGGAGGTAAAGTAGTAAAGTGCGCATAGTACGGCAGCAACGCCTTTACCTATATCTATAAGTGCTACTAATATGCCGTATTTCCATCCAAGAGAAAGCGTTGCGTTTGAGGCACCCGCATTGCCATGGCCAGTCTTTTTTAAATCTACTCCAGATAGAAACTGTGCCACTTTAGAGCCATGAATACAGCCGATTAGATAACCAATAATAATAAAAATAATCATGGCTTTTACCATAAAAATACTCCTTTCAAACTACATTTTTATATAGTGTATGTGTTCTTATTACGTAAAGGAGCAGACAGAAGTTTCAGAAAAAAATAAATTTTACTGTTGACAGAAAAAAAGTCTATGTTTATACTGTGTAACAACGATGGAAATTGAATCACATACTCTTATCAAGAGCGGCGGAGGGATAGGCCCTATGATGCCCGGCAACCAGCGAGTGACGAACTTGCTAAGGTGCTAATTCCTACAGATTCTTACTTGGATCTGGCAGATAAGGGGAGGAAAACTTGCAACCGCAACCCTCTTCTTAACTGAAGGGGGTTTTTGTTTTCTCACATAAATCCTCCTCATCTCCGGTACCATCGTAAAAACCCATTTAGGAGGAAGAAAACATGTCGAATTTTAAACCAGAAACTTTACTATTACACGGTGGCCAAGAGCCAGACCCAGTGACAGGCTCTCGAACTGTACCGGTGTACCGTTCTACAGCTTTCGTATTTAAAGACACTGCTCATGCGCAACGTCTTTTCGCATTAGAAGAAGCGGGCAATATTTATACACGTATTACAAACCCAACTGTAGATGTTTTTGAAAAACGTGTCGCTTTATTGGAGGGCGGTACAGCAGCAGTAGCACTTTCATCAGGTGCAGCAGCTATCGCATTTTCAATTTTAAATCTTGCAGGAGCAGGGGATGAAATCGTAGCAGCAAGTTCTTTATACGGAGGAACATATAACTTATTAGCAAATACACTACCAAACTACGGTATTAAAACAATTTTCGTAGATGAAACAAATCCTGAAAATTTCCGATCTGCCATTAATGAAAAGACAAAAGCAGTGTTCGCTGAAATTTACGGAAACCCAAGCTTAAAAGTGCTAGATGTAGAGGCAGTAGCTACAATTGCACATGACAACGGTTTACCTTTAATTATTGATAGCACTTTTGCTTCACCATATGGCTCAACACCAATCGACTTCGGTGCAGATATCGTCGTTCACTCAGCGACAAAATGGATTGGCGGTCACGGTACAACTTTAGGTGGTGTAGTTGTGGATGCGGGGAAATTTGATTGGACTCAAGGTAGATTCCCAGGATTTACAGAACCTGATGCATCTTATCATGGATTACGATACGGTATTGATACGGCAGCGGCTGCATTTGCCACAAAACTGCGCGTGCAATTACTACGTGATTTTGGACCAACATTAAGTGCAGATGCTGCATTTAACTTATTACAAGGTTTAGAAACGCTTCATTTGCGTATTCCTAAACATAATGAAAATGCATTAGCAGTTGCAGAATATTTACGTAACCACCCATCTGTGGAGTATGTAAACTATAATGGATTAGAAGATTTTGCTACACATGATTTAGCGAAGAAATATTTGAAAAATGGCTTCGGTTCAGTGCTTACATTTGGCATTAAAGGTGGACGAGAAGCAGGCCGTCAATTAATAGACAGCGTAAAATTATTTTCACACGTAGCAAATGTAGGCGATGCAAAATCACTAATTATTCACCCAGCGTCTACAACTCATCAACAGTTATCTGCTGAGGAATTAATCCAAACTGGCGTTTCCGAGTCGCTCATTCGCTTATCAATCGGTTTAGAGGCAGTTGAGGATATTATTGCAGATTTAGAACAAGCTATTGCGCAAGTAACAACTACTGAACAAAAAGTAGAAGCATAACCTATTTAGATAAACAAAGATGTATGTTGTAGCGTTTACGTATTTTCTCATTCGAAAAGCCTCATTTGGTAATGCGTATAACGTTGCTACATTAATCCTTACCTCATTTGGTGAGTTTTCAGAAATTTTTTATAAATAATACCTAGTAATTTTATAAGTATTGTTGACTTAGTTAATGCCATGCTGTATACTAGGGATTAAGTAAAACGTTCGAAAGGCTACCAACCTTGAACAAAGTGTTGATGTTACTAAACTTTCACCGCCATTCATTAGGCGAAAACAACTAACTTGTTTTCATAAGTGCTCCCCCACTTTTGAATATATACATGAAAGGGGGTAGCTACATAGCCAGTAGCTACTCTCGCTTTCCATAACTGATCGAAAAAGGAGTGTTATCAATGGCAAATATTTATCGTGCACAAAATGTAACTGCTTATCTTATATATGAATTAAATGAAAGCCATCATTTTGTAAATAATATGGCCATTCAATACTTACTTTCGACAGTTGAATCAAAATGGCAACAAACCTTTGGACATAGTGCTTTTGAAGAAATCGTATATGCTAAAGAAGAAGGCTATACTGTAAAAGAAGTTTTTGAAGAGTATAAAGTTCATGGTACAGACCATATCGCGCTACCTGCGACAGAGTATTACTTACAATATGGGTCATTTCAACTAATTGAGCGCACATATGCCATACCGAACTTTACACAGGAAGAAATCAAACTAGTACAATCAGCTTTAGCACAATATCGTTATCGATTATTTTTACTAGCAAGTTAACTTTCCCTTATATTTTTTAGCTCATTCTCTACTGCTATAGGGAATGAGCTTTTTGTTGTGCTAAGTTATTTGTTGAATTTGTTTCGACTTTTCAAGACAGCCATTCTATAGGTAGTATCTTCGTACATATATAATAGAAGAAAGGCATTTTTTTTATAAAAGAATCGTCAATATTTGTTCAAAAATTATAGATTTATAAAAAAAACGTATAATAAAGGCAATGAAACCGATTTCTTTTGCACGCCTAGAGAAAACAAATGTCCATCCTAGAAAGATTTTTCTTGTGCAATGGATTTATTTGCGTTACAATTTTCTTTAGGTTAAATTTTGAATTATTTGAATATGTGCTTGTAGGCACAAACTTTATATAGAGAGAAAACTGGAGAAATGTACGTTGGAGGGAATCAAGTATGGCAACTATAAAGGCAGCGATCTTAGGATTTGGAACTGTAGGTCAAGGGATTTATCATATTTTAAATGAAAAGCGTGAAGAGCTAAAACATAAATTAGGCATTGAGTTAGAAGTAGCAAAAATATTAGTAACGGATGCTAGTCGTGAACGTGTTCCGGGCACAGCTCACTTAATGACAACGAGTATGGATGAAGTGTTGGCAGAGCCTGGCATGCAAGTTGTATTCGAAGCGATTGTCAATGAAGAGCCGGCATTTGGCTATTTAAAGCGTGCGGTTGAACATAAATGTCATGTGATTACAGCGAACAAAGTGATGTTTGCCAAACGTGGCTTAGAGTTACAGGAGCTTGCAAAGGCAAATGGTGTTTTCGTTGGCTTTGAAGCAACTACAGCAGGTGGTGTGCCTGTTATCAAAACGATGAAAAATATTTTGCTTGTAAACGATGTGAGTCGAATTCAAGGTATTTTGAATGGTACTTCAAACTATATTTTAACAAAAATGCGTGCTCAAGGCTGGTCCTTCGAGAAAGCCTTAAAAGAAGCACAAAACTTAGGATATGCAGAAGCAGATCCTTATAATGATGTGTCTGGTCAAGATGCTTTTAAAAAGCTAATGATTTTAAGTGCATTAGCATTTGGTGAACAACCAGATTGGGCTGATGTTGAAGTAATTGGTATTGACTGTATCTCTGCTGAACAGGTGAAAGATGCTTGTGAAAAAGGCTTACGTTATCGCCATGTAGCCGAAGTGGAGAAATTAGCGAACGGTAAAGTGGTGGCAAAAGTCGGGCCACAACTAGTAGATAAAGAGCATCCACTTTATCCAGTAGATGATGTTAATAATGCGGTTGCGCTAGAAACAAACTATATTGGTACATTAACATTGGTAGGACCAGGTGCAGGCATGTATCCAACAGCAAGCGTGATGGTGGAAGACTACGCTGAAATTATCGGAAAACGCGCTGGGTTCGTTGTAAGTATTTAAGTATGTGGTGCCAGTCACTCAAACAATTTTGAATTGTTTGGGTGACTGGCACTTTTAGTCTTTAGTCTTCATCTTTAACGTCGATATCTTCAGGAATGGGTGTGTTACGCCAAATTTCAATTTCTTCTTTTATCCGTTCTAGTTGTTCAAAATAGGTGCTAAATTGTGCATTGTTAATTAGTAATTGATGACCATCATATATGGAACGGATGCGTCCTTCATAAACAAGTCGTAGTACTTGCTCCTCTGGCATGCCAAGATCAATGGCTGTTTCTTCAATAGTTTTATACATAAGCGGTCGCTCCTTTTGATGTACCTATTATACCTTCTCTCGAATGGAAAGCATAATGATGGATTAATGTAAGGAAAGGAAATTGGGAATTGTTTGATTTTGGATAAATCTGTATAGTTAGTAGTAATCGTGTTATAGGCAGGAGGGATAAGCAATGGTCTATCCATATTTTTTTGTTCTTCTAGCAGCTATTTTATGGGGAATGACAGGGACAGCACAAACTTTTTTAGATAAAGGTGTATCTCCCATCGCTGTAGCGACGATTCGTTCAGCAATTGGAGGGGGGGTATTATTTGTCGTAGCCGTGTTATTACGTAAAATCTCTTTTCGGACATGGTCCTGGAAATGGACAATATTAGCGGCCGCAAGTATTGCCTTATTCCAAGGTCTTTTTTTTACTTCCATCCGTTTAACAGGTGTAGCGATTGGAACCGTTGTGACAATTGGGAGTGCTCCTATGTTTTCAGGCGTACTAGAGTGGTTATTTTGGAAAACGCGCCCCTCTAAAATATGGGATATTGCCACAATCATGACGATTACAGGTTGTATTTTATTATTCATCAATAGTGGTGATCGTGCTATTCATTTAGGCGGGGTTGGGCTAGCCGTTTGTGCAGGATTATCTTTTGCCGTGTACACAAATATGAGTAAACAATTAATGGCGCAGCAGGAAGCATTGCCTGCAGTGGCGATGACATTTTCGATTTGTGCAGTATTGTTATTACCGTTTTCTATCAGTAGTGGCTTTAGCTGGCTTGCAGAGATGCAAAATTTATGGACAATGATTTTTATGGGCGTTATGTGTACAAGCATAGCGTATTTATTATTTTTAAGTGGGCTCCAGAAAATTAGCTCGTCCTCTGCTGTAACGTTGTCACTTGCAGAGCCATTGACTGCCGCTATGCTCGGGGTATTGCTAGTTGGAGAACATCTAAGTTCAACATCTTGGGTAGGTGTAGCCATGTTGCTTGGAGGAATTGTGGTTCTAACATTGACTGGAAGAAAAAATAAATAAGGATGAACAATAGGTAAAAGCTTAAGAAATTCTTCATTTTTATCCTAGTTGGTTTTTAAGATTTAAACTGTACACTATTAATTGAGAGCGAGGTGTATATCATGACGAAGTTAACAGTTCTTGTAACAGATGATGATCAAGATATTCGTGATGGTATTGAAATTTACTTAAAAAATGAAGGCTATCATGTTATTAAGGCAGCAGATGGTGTGGAAGCGATTGAAAAGCTGGAAAACAATGAAGTCCATTTGATTATTTTAGATATTATGATGCCCAATATGGATGGTATCACTGCAACGTTTAAAATACGAGCAGAACGCAATATTCCAATTATTATGCTTAGTGCGAAAGCTGAAGATGGAGACAAGATTCATGGGTTATCTGTTGGGGCAGATGACTACGTAACAAAGCCATTTCATCCACTAGAGCTGTTGGCGCGTGTTAAATCACAATTGCGTCGTTATGTACAACTTGGGACGTATCATGACGGGGTTGCGAAGGTGGAAATTGATGGTTTAGTGCTAGATGAAGATGCCAAGGAAGTAGTGTTAGAAGGCGAACCAGTTCGCTTAACACCCATTGAATACAAAATTACAGAATTATTAATGAAAAATGCAGGGCGTGTGTTTTCGATTCGAGAAATTTATGAACGTGTCTGGAATGAGGAAGCTTATAATGCAGAAAATATTGTAGCAGTCCACATTCGAAAAATACGGGAAAAAATTGAAGCGGATCCGAAAAATCCACGTTACTTAAAGGTGGTGTGGGGCGTTGGCTATAAAATGGAAAAATAAAATAGAAAAGTATGCCACGATAGCAGGGTTTGTGGCAGGTGTAATCGGTCTAATTTATTTCGGTATTTATGCCTATCAAATGGTCAATGCTCGCTCCTCCGAAATGCTACAGTTTTTTGAAAAAATTTTTTAGAGGAGCGTTAAAAACATGATGAAAAATTGGAAACCTCTTCTTACAATTATTTGTTTAACGTGGTTTATATTCGGTGTGTTTACATTTTCAAAAATTGGTTATCAGTATGTAGGGAAATCTTATTTTCAATCTGAAAAATTTCAACATGAACTGGACAATTTCCTAGCAGAAATAGGACCGCTCGCGTTAAATATACCAACCGCAGAGGAATTGAAGAGCAAGATTACAGTTTCGCAAAATGAAATTGAGGAACATCGAAATTATTATGGCTCACTCGGCACGCAAATCGACAATATAAAAAGTCAATATGAGTCTCGTATTCAAGAAGCAGCTGATAATAATGCCAATGATTTAAAGACAAAGCTTGAAAATGAGCAAGATGCCAAAATAAAAGATATTACGAAAAACTTTGAAGATGATGAATATGTTCGTAAGAAAATTGTGGCGCAAAAGGGCGCGCTTATTGATAAATATATAAAATCTGTAAAAGATGAAGCAAAAGATTTCGCGAAAAATTATAATTATTTTTCTTATGAATTAACAGATGAAAATGGTGAAACCTATCGTTCAGGAAATATTACTGACAGTAATGTATACAAAAAAACATATATAGAACCGCCAATAAGAACAGGAAGTATTAGTAACAATTCAAGTAATTTATTATACGGTTCAGATGTATACATCGAATCCGACGTATTAAATGAAATGACTGATTACACTGGGACGATTACGATTTCTAAAAAAGCAGCCCAATCCGCAGCAATTATGGAAGGCTATGACCGATTTAAACGCAATCAATATATGTTCTTTATGATTTGGATATCAAGTCTTATCGCGGCATTCTTTGCTTGGAAAGGGCGGAAAGAATTGCTGCCAACGATTGGGGCACTAAAAGAAAAAGAATCTCTAGCGAAGTTTCGCATTGATATCCAAATTGTCATATTGTTTATTACAGGTTGTATCTATTGGTTTTCTTCATATGCTGCATTTGAAGCAATTGAATATATGTATCAATACAATTATGTGCGTTTTTTAATTGACTTTGCTTTTAAAGCATTGATTTTGATCATTATTGGTGTTGCGTTTTTCGTGCAAGTTATTTGGTTATATGGTCGCGTTAATACTGTTGAAAAGCTAAGTGAACATGCACAAGACAGTTATTTATGGGGAATTGGAGAATCCATGACTGATTTATTTTTAAATCGATCAATCGCACTAAACTCGATTGTCATGGTCGCAGCTGCCTTTTTTGGTGGTGGTAGTTTTGTTGCGAGTGTTTCTATGGGCGGAGGATTTCCGGTTATGGTATTCGGCATCTGTGGGATTGTTGGTATCCCAGCAATGGTTGTCTTCCTATCTAAAATGGGCTATTTAAATCGCATTATGAAAGATACAAAGGATATGGCAGAAGGGCGACTTAATCGAGATGTAAAAGTGAAGGGGAAATCCCCATTAGCAGCTCATGCCGAAAATCTTAATCACTTACGTGAAGGTGTTCGTACATCAATGCATGAGCAGGCAAAGAGTGAACGCTTAAAAACAGAGCTTATTACAAACGTTAGCCATGATTTACGTACGCCTTTAACTTCAATCATTACGTATACGGATTTATTGAAAAATCCAGATATTACGGACGAGGAGCGTAAGCAGTATATTCATATTCTCGATAAAAAATCAGACCGTTTAAAAGTGCTAATCGAGGATTTGTTTGAAGTATCCAAAATGGCGAGTGGCAATATTGAGCTCCATCGAAGTCGTGTGGATGTCACACAGCTTGTACAGCAAGCAGTTGGAGAGCATGAAGAGGATTTATCACAGGCACGCTTAGACTTACGTATGACAATGCCGAATGAGCCGATTTACGCTTATGTGGACGGGCAAAAATGGTGGAGATTGATTGATAATTTAATCGTCAATGTATTGAAATATGCATTAGAAGGTACACGTGTCTATGTTACGTTAAAAAGAGTGGCAAATGGTGATGCTGAATTCACGGTGAAAAATGTTGCGAAATATGAAATAAGCGAAAATGCTGATGAATTGTTTGAACGCTTTAAGCGAGCTGATGCATCGCGTCATACAGAAGGCTCAGGCTTAGGTTTAGCCATTGCGCAATCTATTGTTGATTTGCACGGAGCGCGTATGAGTATAGAAGTAGATGGAGATTTATTTAAAGTAATTGTACGAATTCCAGCAGTATAAAAAAGCAGCGGCATATCTATTTGCCGCTGCTTAAATTTTGGTAAAGCGTTGATTTCCGTTCCAAGCGCTCCCTTTCCGCAGGCACTGCGTCAACTAATTTTTGTAGTATCCGCCACAAAAAATGGATTTTCAGCTCGTGCTGTTCCTGAAGGAGTGTCGCACCTTCCACTCCAATCAACTAGTAAACTTGCTAGTTATCCTATCCTCCTCCTATGCTAAAAAATGTTACGGTGACATTAAACTCCCTCCCCTTCAAAGCGTCTGCGATAAGAAATACTTTGGAGAAATACGTTGCCAAAGGAGCTGTGTTGGTAAAATATCCACTCATATGAGAGAAGCTTTATTGATTATAGTGAAGGATTGCTCGACGTGTGTTAGTGAGGGGTGCGCCTTACGCTGAACGGAAAGCACCACCAAAGCGGACAACAACGGCATAGCAAAAAAAGTGTTAGATTGACTAAAGCAATCTAACACTTTTTCCTTTTGTCCTAGTCACATTGGCTCGGAGCGACAATGCTTTTATAAGCCTATATTTTTGGCAATTATCATTTTCATTACTTCATTTGTGCCTGCGTAGATTGACATTACGGGTATATCACGATAACGTCTTGCAATTTTATATTCTTCCATATAGCCATAGCCACCGTGTAACTGCATACATTGGGCTGCTATGTCGCGTGCATTTTCGGTAATCCAGTATTTCGCCATAGAGACCTTTGTCACAACATCTTGACCCGCAATATGCTCTTCAATTAAGGATTCTAAAAAAGTTTTGCCAAGTTCTATTTTAGTGGCCATTTCAGCAATTTTAAATTGCGTATTTTGGAAGTCACTAATGGATTTTCCAAAAGCTTGACGTGATTTCACATAATCAACCGTCAAAGCAAGCATATCTTCTGCTGCTGATTGGGCAGCAATTGCAACAGCTAGACGCTCTTGTTGGAGCTTTTCCATCATATAGGTGAAGCCTTTTCCTTCCTCCCCGAGTAAATTTTCTACTGGGACACGGCAATCTTCAAAAAATAGTTCAGCTGTATCTTGTGCATGCATCCCTACTTTTTCAAGTTTGCGTCCCTTTGTAAAGCCTGGTGTTTCTTCCTCAATCACGATAAGGCTAATACCTCGATGCTTTTTCTCTGCATGAGGATTTGTTTTTACGGCAACCACCACTAAATTTGCATGAATACCATTTGTGATAAAAGTCTTTTGACCATTGACAATAAAATAATCGCCATCGCGAATAGCCGTTGTTTGGATATTGGCTAAATCGGAGCCTGTTCCTGGTTCAGTCATAGCAATCGCAGTAATCGTCTCGCCTGTTACACATTTTGGAAGCCAACGCGATTTTTGCGCAGCGCTTCCATATGCCTCGATATACGGCACAACGATATCATTATGCAAACCGACACCAATCAGGCTTGAACCTACGCGTTCTAACTCCTCTTGAATAATAACACCAAAGCTGAAATCTAACCCGAGGCCCCCGTACGCTTCTTCAACTTGAGGACATAAATAACCTAATTGTCCGAGCTTGTGCCAAAACTCTAGTGGAATAAGGTGATCTTTTTCCCATTGATCATAGTGTACCTCTGCTTCTTCAGCTAAAAACTTACGTAATGTTTTACGGAATAACTCATGCTCAGTTGATTCAAATTTGTACTTCCCCATTGAGACAACACCCCTTTATTAGCTCGTTTATGCAAAAATTTTCTAGTACATCTATAATGTTACTGAAATACAGTGCAAAATAAAAGTGCTTTTAAAAATACGATTCTTATATGGAATGCTATAATCACAATGAATATATGAAAGAAGAGGACTACTATATGGCAAAAATTGTTGTAGGATTTGTTGTTATAAGTATATATAGCGCTTTAACTTTCTATTTGGGCTGGGGCATCAAGCAATGGCTTGACGCAATGAATTGGTTTCACTATCCCATTTTTTATTGGCTCATACTTTATATTGTTTCTTTTAGCATTATTATCGGCAGGCTACATGAGTCTTTACGCGTATTTTCAGTTATCGGTAACTATTGGATGTTTATATTTGAATATGGCTTGTTATTATGTTTAACTGTACAGCTTGTAATGTGGCTAACGCCATTTCATAATATTCGCATAATTGGTAGTTTAGCAGTTGCTATGTTCTTTATATTATGGGTTTTCGGTTCTTATTTTGCATACTCTCCAGTTGTCCGGCATTTAAATATTGTAATGCCTCAAAAGGATAGTGAGCTATCCTCGATGCGTGTTGTCGTTGCATCGGATTTTCATTTAGGCGTGCTATCAAACAAAAAGCATTTACAACGTTTTGTTAAGTTATCAAATGAAGCGGAGCCAGATGTGGTTTTTTTAGCAGGAGATATTGTGGATGATGATCCAAAATGGTTTGTTCAAGAGGGAATGGCTGAAGTAATGAAACAGCTAACAGCGACTTATGGTGTGTACGGAGTACTTGGTAATCACGAATATTACGGAAAGAAAATTCCCGAATTTGTAGAAGAAATGAAAAAAGCTGGTGTTAAAATTTTGCGAGATGAAACAATTCGAGTGAACAATGCGTTTATAATAACAGGCCAAGAAGATAAAACGAATAAAGAAAGGAAACATCTTGAAGCTTTGAAATTGAGCGACCAGTTGCCTTGGTTTGTTATGAATCATACACCAGATGATTTGACAACACCTGCGCGTACAGGGGTAGACCTTCATATGTCTGGACATACGCATAAAGGGCAGCTATGGCCGAATCAGTATATTACGGCACGTGTATTTGAACTAGATTATGGTTATAAGCTGAAGGGACAAATGCATACACTTGTTTCATCGGGCTTTGGATTTTGGGGACCACCAATGCGCATCGGCAGTCGCTCTGAGCTATGGGTAGTTGATATTACTTTTCAGTAAAAGAGGTAGTATAAGAAAAAGGAGTAGCTTATAATAAGTTGGTGTGCGCAAAAATCGCTTAAAGCTAAGTCTTTCAAATATCGTGGGCACAAAAGAATGTAGTCTAGGTGATTGTCAATGGAACGTACACAGAGCCTTTTTATCATTTGTGGCATTTCTTTATGTTGCGGAAGCTCTGATTCCCCCGCGTAGAACAAAAGTAGAATAACGTTAAAAGGTAAGGTGACAATGTGGAGATAATAGAATTATTAAAGGCACTTATTTTAGGCTTTGTCGAAGGAATGACAGAGTTTGCACCAGTATCATCTACAGGTCATATGATTATTGTCGATGATATGTGGTTGAAGACAGAAGAGTTTTTAGGAAAGTATCCAGCTAATACGTTTAAAATTGTTGTTCAGCTAGGGTCAATTTTAGCGGTTATCGTGGTCATGTGGAAGCGTATGCTAAGTCTAGTTGGTCTCTATAATATTGATGGACAGTCAAAATCGATGACGGGTCGTTTTAACTTAATGCACGTGATTGTTGGTATGTTACCAGCAGTAGTGCTAGGTTTTGCTTTTAAAGATTTTATTGATGACCATTTATTTAAAGTAGAGCATGTTATTTATGCATTAGTTGCAGGGTCAATTTTAATGATTGCGGCTGATAAATTGGCTCCAAGAAGACCAAAAGTTAATTCATTAGATGAGATTTCTTATGGCATGGCGTTTAAAGTTGGTTTAGTACAGTGCTTATCGTTATGGCCAGGATTCTCTCGTTCAGGTGCAACAATTTCAGGTGGGGTTCTTTTTGGGATTAGTCACCGTGTAGCTGCTGATTTTACATTTATTATGGCAGTTCCTATAATGGCAGGTGCCAGTCTTGTATCAGTATTGAAAAACTGGGATACGCTTTCAATGGATTATTTAGGGTTTTATGTAGTTGGTTTTATCAGTTCATTTGTATTCGCATTATTATCCATTAAGTTTTTCTTGGCACTTATTTCAAAAGTAAAACTAATGCCATTTGCAATCTATCGTTTAGTGTTAGCAGCAATTCTTAGTGTTATTATATTTATGTAATTAAAAAGTCACTCATTTGTCACAACAATGAGTGGCTTTTTTTTGATTTTACAACTTTTTATTTAGAATAAGTACTACTTAAACATTATTATTGTCAAATTGATAATAATAAATATAAAAGTTATTAGGTATATGGATATATAAAAAGGGTGAAATTAGTGTAAAATCGTGGTATAGTAGATAAAATTTACCGAACTATTGTAACTATTATTACATACACTTTATAATCAATAATAGAAAAGATCATAATACTTATTTTAGCTAATAGGTTTTAACATTTAAAAAGAATAGACATAATATTTTAATTTATGGGGTGGAGAGATGTTTCAATTTAGAAATAGACCTAAGCAAAATACAATTGTTATGAATGATGTGTCAAATACAGGTGTAATTATTCAAGATCAGGAACGTTTGCTACAGTTACACCTTGTCAATCTCACAAAACAGGACTTGCAGTTAATAAAAAGTTTAAAGCCTTATATCGAACAAAATGTTGTGGATATTGTTGAAACATTTTATAAGGCTGTTGAGAGTGTACCGACTTTACGGGATGTTATTCAAAAGTACAGTTCGAGTGAACGCCTTCGCCAAACACTTCGCCACCATATAATTGAAATGTTTGAAGGAAGAATAGATAATGCCTTTATAGAAAAAAGGCGAAATGTAGGCAAAATGCATGTAAAGATTAACTTATATCCCAAATGGTATTTAGCTGCGTTTCAAAACTTAGAAAAATCTTTGCGCAAGACTGTTTATAATTTATATTTGTCTAAAGAAGAAGAAGAGAAGTATTGTGATGCAGTAAGTAAAATGTGTAATTTCGAACAACAGATTGTACTAGAAGAATATAATAACTACTCCAATTCTTTAATAGAAGAGCAACGAATGAGTGTACGGACACATGTAAAGGATATAGTGGGTGGGATTTCGACGCAATTAGAGGCACAGTCACATGATACAAATGAGTCAGTAATGGAGCTTATTTCTAGCACAAAGCAAGTGAATGCATACTTAAAAGAAAGTATCGATGAGGCTAAAATGATGCAAAAGGTTTCATCTGAAGGCTATTCGAAAATCGTATTGTTAAATGAGCAAACAGGCAAAATCAATGATAAAACGATTGAAATGGCAATGATGGTGGAGGAACTCAATCATTCCTCTTCAAAAATAAATAATGTTATTGAAATGGTCAAAAACATTTCTGGACAAACCAATTTACTAGCATTGAATTCAGCAATTGAAGCTGCAAGAGCTGGAGAACATGGAAAAGGTTTTGCAGTTGTCGCAGATGAGGTGCGTAAGCTGGCAGACCAAACGAAAGAATCTGTAGAGCAAATTGCGGAGTTAATCGGTATGTCCAATGGGATTACAAAACACGTTGTACAAGCCATTCAAGAAATTCAAGTGCTTGTTAATAATAGTATCGAGCAAAACTTGAATTCATTAAAAGCCTTTGACGCAATATCCGGCTCGGTGGAAGGCTCTATTGTCAACTTTCAAAATGTCGGAAGTCAAATAACGGAATTGGCGATTGTCATTGAATCCATTGGAGAATCTTCCGAGGAATTAGAACGAGTTGCGAGTCGTCTAGATACGACCATTAAAGATTTCTAACGGAACACGTAGCATTTTGCTGCACGTTTAAAGTAGCACAATCACCGCATTTTACTACAATTAACAATTGGATATAAAATTCATTTTCTATAAAAAAGCATAAACATGACTAAAGGTATTAAGTTCAACTACTTGATGCCTTTTAATATTATTTTGAGCTAGGTACAACAAAAGGGATTTTTTTGCCTAGAACTGTCGGAATTTAGATGGGATATTTTTGAAGCAAACGGATAGAATGCCTGAACAGAAGGATAGATTTACTAAAAAGAAGGATGGAATGAAAAAGTAATAAAACGCTTTTTAAAAAGGGATTTAGTGGGGAAAATCAATGTAAAAGCTTGCTTGTGACCTTCCCATATTAGTGTTACGCTATAGGCAAAATGGGGAAACGAATAAGGGGTGTTGGATGATGAAAAAGAAATTGTTTATTACACGTAAATTCCCGGCTCAGTTTGTCGAGCCTTTAGAGGAGCATTATGATATTGAACAATGGGAGGAAGAGGAGACCGTTATACCTCGCGCAAAACTTTTAGCAGCCGTTGCAAACTGTGAAGTTTTGTGGGTAACGATAGCGGATCAAGTCGATGAGGAATTGCTTTCACACGCCCCCAATTTAAAACTTGTGACAAATTTAGCAGTGGGCTTTAATAATATTGATGTGCCAGCATTACGTAAAAGAGGCATTATGGCAACAAACACTCCTGGTGTGTTAACTAATACGACGGCTGATTTAGTATTCGGTTTATTGCTAGCTACAGCACGTAGAATACCAGAAAGCGAGCGTTATTTACGTGAAGGTAAATGGCAAAGCTGGTACCCTATGCAATTAGTTGGAAAAGATGTATCAGGCGCAACAATTGGAATAATCGGAATGGGGCGGATTGGGCAGGCTGTTGCAAGACGAGCAAAAGGTTTTGATATGAAAGTTTTATATCATAACCGTAGACGTCGCCATGAAGCAGAAGAAATGTATGGGTTTTGCTATGCATCACTTGAAGAGCTTTTAACAAAATCTGATTTTGTTGTGATTATGACACCCTATAATAAAGATACGGTCGGTTTAATTGGTGCAAAGGAGCTTGCCTTAATGCAGGAAGATGCGGTATTAATTAACGCGTCTCGTGGTGGTATTATTGACGAGAATGCCCTTTATAACACCTTGAAAAATGGCAAGCTATGGGCTGCTGGTCTAGATGTTTTTGAACAGGAACCAGTTGCATTGGATCATCCACTATTAACCCTACCAAATGTTGTTGTATTACCGCATATTGGTAGTGCATCTTTAAAGACAAGAACAGCTATGCTAATGCTTAATGTCAATGCACTAATGGCATATGGGCAGGGTAAGCCACTTTCAAATAGAATCGATTAACGAATGGAGCTTGGCTCATAGAAAGTAAATAAATCTAGGCGCAGATCTAAATGGATCAAGCGCCTTTTTTTGTGCCTATAGATTGATAGTGCAGACACTATATGGGATATTTAATGAAATGCTAGAAGATGAATTTCATTATTATGAATTTATTTCACAATTTATTGCGAATAAGATTGATATATATTATATTATTCACAAATATGAAAAATAGGGGTGAGATGATGAATATAGGGATGGAAATAAAAAAATTGAGGACGGACAAAGGTATTACTTTGAAAGAGTTAAGTGAAAGAAGCGAACTATCTGTTGGGTTTTTGTCTCAATTAGAGAGGGGACTTACGACGATAGCAGTCGATTCACTTGAAAAGCTAGCTACAATATTGGGAGTCCATTTAACATATTTTTTTGATTATCCACATAAGCGGAAAGATATCGTTTTAAGGAGTTATGAGCAAGAAATAATGGAAGCCGTAGAAGGTGGATTTATTAAGTATAGTTTAAGCACCAACTTGGAAAATAAACAACTTGTTCCAAGGCTTATCGAAATTCTACCGCAAAAGCAAGATGAAGAAATTTTATCTTATAAGCATGAGGGCGAAGAGTTTATTTACGTTTTAGAAGGTATATTAACCGTTTACATAAATGGTAATCGACATGAAGTGTATCCTGGTGATTGTGTTCATATGGACTCAACTATCTCTCACAATTGGGCGAATTACACTAATAAAAAGGTTAAGCTTATCGCTGTTAACACACCTAATTATCTTTTCAAATAGTAGGATGTACACTACAGCTAGCAGTAATAAAGCTTATAGAAAGTGATAATGGGAATGGATAAATTTGTATTATACCTAATTGGTTCTTTTTTTGTAATCGGTGGGATTGATTATATTACTGGGAATCATTTGAAATTGGGCAAAAAATTTGAGGAAGGCATAAAAACGATGGGGGCATTAGGGCTTGGTATGATAGGAATACTGTCTTTAGCACCTGTATTAACAAATTTTTTATCCGCTCAAATTAGTCCAATAAGTAAAGTATTTCATCTGGACCCTTCCATTATTCCAGCAGCATTTCTAGCTGTCGATATGGGAGGCTTTCAAATGGCTGAAAAGCTTGCTTTGTCAAATGAGATGGGAGCATTTTCAGGAATTATTATTGCATCTACTTTAGGAGCTACCGTTAGTTTTTCAATACCTGTTGCGTTAGGGATGCTTGCTAAAGAGGATGAAAAATATTTTGCTAAAGGTGTGCTAATTGGCATTATTACTATACCAATTGGATGTCTTGTAGCAGGCTTATGGCAAAAAATAAATATCATTCTACTTGTATGGAATCTGGTTCCTATATTTGTTTTTACTATTATGTTAGGGGTCGGATTACTCAAGGCTCCACATGTTTTTATAAAAGCTTTTAATCTATTTGGAAAGTTTATAGTGACGTTAAGTACTGTTGGATTACTATTCCAAGGCATTGACGTGATATTTGGTGTAAAGCTTGTTTCAGGATTAGCACCGCTATCTGAATCGATTATTATAGTAGGAAAAATTGCATTTATTTTAGCGGGAGCATATCCGATGCTAGCCATGCTAAGTGCAATTTTCCAAAAAAGTTTTAAAGCATTAGGAGAGAAAGTTGGCATAAATGCTGTGTCAGTAGCGGGCCTTCTCGGAAATTTAGCTAGTAATCTATTAATATTTGGAACATATAAGGATATGAACCCTAAAGGAAAAGTGGTATGTACGGCTTTTGGCGTAAGTGGAGCATTTGTATTTGGGGGTCAATTTGGTTTTGTATCAGAAGTAGCTCCGGAAATGCTAGGTGCGTTTATAGTAGCAAAACTGACTGCAGGGTCTATTAGTATAGCATTGGTCTTATGGCTGTATGATCGTGAAAATAAAAAAATGCATGTAAAAGAAAATGGAGGTATTCGTAATGAATAGTAAAGATAGAGTCGAAAAGTTAAGAGAGCTCATGGTAAAACATCAACTGGATGCTTATATCATTCCAAGTTTTGATGCACATCAAGGAGAATATGTAGCAGAACATTGGAAAGGTAGAGAATGGCTATCAGGTTTTACAGGGTCGGCAGGGACGGTAGTCATTACTTTAAATGATGCTGGTTTATGGACAGATGGCAGATATTATATTCAAGCTGACAAGCAACTTGAAAACTCAGGTATTAGATTATTTAGAATGATGGATCCAGGGGTGCCTTCTTATACAGAATGGCTAGCAGAGGTTCTTGAAGAAGGCAGCAATGTTGGCTTTGATGGAAATGTTTTTTCAATTGATATGGTTAGAAGTATGGAAAAAGATTTAAAAGCGAAGGCAATCTTATTCAAAATGAATCAAGATTTAATTGGTGAGTTATGGGAAGATAGACCAGAAATTCCTAAAGGAACGATTTTTAGTCATGACGTTAACTATGCTGGAAAATCACGTGCGGAGAAATTAGATGAAGTAAGGGCAGAAATGAAAAATCAAGGAGCGAATTATTATATTTTAACTTCTCTTGATGATATTGCATGGCTATTGAATATTAGAGGAGCAGATGTACCGAACAATCCAGTGGCTATAGCGAATGTCATCGTAGCAGAACATACATGTTATTTATTTATTGATTCTTGCAAGGTCCCTACTGCGCTGAAATTGGAACTGGAGGGGGAAGGTATTGCGTTAAGGGAGTATCATGAAATTGAAACTTTTTTAGCAAACCTTTCGGGCGGAGATACTGTTAGTCTAGATACAAATAAAACCAATATTAGATTGTATAATGCCATTAACAGTCATGTAACGAAAATTGAAAGTCCTAACATGACGACTAACTTAAAAGCGATTAAGAATGAGGTGGAAATAAAAAATCTAAAATGGTGTGAAATAAAAGATGGTTTAGCTATGGTGAAATTTATAAAATGGTTAAAACACGTTGTAGATAAAGAAGAAGTTACAGAGATTGCTGCAGAAGAAAGATTAGAAAATTTCAGAAGAGAGCAAGAAGGATTTGTAGGGCCTAGCTTCGATACGATTGCAGGTTATCAAGACCATGCTGCGATGATGCATTATAAAGCTAATAAAGAAACACAATATACGCTGAAAAATGAAGGTCTATTTTTAATTGATTCAGGCGGACAGTATTATGATGGAACAACAGATATTACACGGACAATTGTTTTAGGAAGTCTTACGGATGAACAAAAAAGAGATTTTACTTTAGTGTTAAAAGGGTTTATTGCATTAAGCTCAGTGAAATTTTTGTACGGTGCAACAGGAGCTAATTTAGATGTTTTAGCAAGACAACCAATTTGGCAGTATGGCTTGGATTATAAATGTGGCACAGGCCATGGTGTAGGTTTTTTCTTGAATGTTCATGAAGGGCCACAAAGCATCCGCCATACCAATCATGTGCCATTAGAAAAAGGCATGATTATTACGAATGAACCGGGAATTTACCTTGAAGGTAAGTATGGCATTCGAATTGAAAATATGATGTCAGTAGTAGAAGATGAGAAAACAGAATTTGGTCAATTTATGAAGTTTGAAGCAGTAACGTATTGTCCTATTGATTTAGCAGGTATCAATCAAGACATGTTAACAGAAAGTGAAAAGCAATGGCTAAATCATTACCATCAAGAGGTATACACTACGTTAGCTCCTTATTTAAACGAAGAAGAACAAGTATGGCTAAGGGAAGAAACAAAAGCGATATAAAAAAGTTTAGCGGATAAAACGCTATCCAATCACCATGCAATGATAAAACATAGTGAAAACTAGTTGATGGTAGCGAGGTGGCGACTCCTGCAAGAACGCACAAAACATAAGAAGCGGGCATTCCGCGCGAAAGCAAGGATTGCAGCTTACTGTGCTGAGCGGAAAGCGACCGCCGTAGCGGACATCAACGCCATAGCAAAACAGTGTTAGATTGATTGGGGTCAATCTAACACTGTTTCTCTTTTGTTCCAGCCTTTTTAAAGAAAAGCCTAAGACCTATTTGGCTAGTTACTTATTGAACATATCAAATAGACCACCGATACCACCTTCACCTGATGAATGTCCGCCACCGCCTTGTGAAATCGGTGCTGCAGCGAAGACGCGGCTTGCTAATCGGCTAAATGGTAATGATTGAACCCATACAGTACCAGGGCCACGTAAAGTTGCAAAGAAGATACCTTCTCCACCGAATAGTGCCGTTTTTACGCCGCCAACCATTTCGATATTATAATCAACGTCAGAAGTCATCGCCACTAAACAGCCTGTATCCACACGTAAAACTTCACCTGGTTGTAGCGTTTTTCGATGAATTGCCCCACCAGCGTGTACAAAAGCCATACCATCGCCTTCAAGCTTTTGCATAATAAAGCCTTCACCACCGAAGAAGCCTACGCCAATTTTTTTCTGGAATTCGATACCAACAGAAACGCCTTTAGCAGCTGCTAAAAAAGCATCCTTTTGACAAATAATTTTCCCTTTATGTTGACTTAAATCCATTGGAATAATCTTACCTGGGTACGGAGACGCAAAATAGACATGACGTTTCCCTGTACCGTTATTTGTAAATGTTGTCATGAATAAGCTTTCACCAGTTACTAGACGTTTCCCTGCGCCGAGTAATTTCCCCATAAGACCGCTTTGGCCATTGCCTTTCGAACCATCTCCGAAAATTGTCTCCATTTGAATCGCATCATCCATCATCATTAAGGCGCCAGCTTCTGCTACCACCGTTTCTTGCGGATCAAGTTCAACTTGCACATATTGCATGTCATCCCCAAATACTTTGTAGTCGATCTCATGGTTATTCATCGTGTAATTCCTCCAATATCATTTGTTGTTATTGTATACGATTATTATGCAGGATAGTTTCATTACATAATTAATAATTTTAGAAAAAAAGGGATTAAGATAGAAAATGTCGAATATAAAAAACTAGAATGTGTATTATTTATCTTTTGTCAGTTGTTTTACTACTAGTGGTGAAAGTATCATCATCTAGTTAAAATTACTGGAAATGAAGATAAAGCCTTTGGCAAGTGCCACCGATATTTTAACCTAACATTGCTTCGAAATTATTATTCGAGTCATATCTTTGTTATGAAAATTCGGAATTTTGGCATTTTGTATCTGCATATATATAATGCAGTACACATAGAGGGCGAGAGCGACGGATATTTTCTGTAGCATTAGCGACATGTTCAAAGAAGCCAAGGCATCATAGATATATCAGGGGGTGTGTGTAATGGAGATTAAAAACTATATCGGTGGTAAATGGGTTACACATTCGCATTTACAAAGTATAGCAGTGACGAATCCTGCAAACGGAGAGCACTTAGCAACAATACCACTTTCAACTGCAAATGAAGTGACGGAAGCGGTAGCTGTAGCGAAGGCAGCACAAAAAAGTTGGGCACTTGTGCCAGCACCAAAGCGTGCAGATTATTTATATGCCATCGGTCAAAAGATGAAAGACAAGAAAGAATATTTGGCGACCGTTTTAACAAAAGAAATGGGTAAGGTGATTGAAGAAGCTAGAGGTGAGGTACAGGAAGGAATTGATATGGCTTATTATATGGCGGGTGAAGGTCGACGGTTATTTGGAGAGACGACACCGTCAGAGCTTGCCAATAAATTTGCTATGAGTGTACGCGCACCAATAGGCGTAGTAGGGTTAATAACTCCTTGGAATTTCCCAGTGGCAATTGCTACGTGGAAATCCTTCCCTGCAATTGTCGCTGGCAATACATTTATTTGGAAACCATCAAATGAAACACCGATGATGGCTTATGAAATGGGGAAAATTTTTGAAGAGGTTGGCTTACCGAAAGGAGTAGCAAATATTGTTTTTGGTACAGGGCCAACTGTCGGAACGGCGCTAATAGAGCATCCCGATGTAAAAGTCATATCGTTTACCGGCTCTACCTCAACAGGAAGTAAGGTGGCGGAACTTGGCGGCAAACATTTAAAGAAAATTTCGCTAGAGATGGGCGGCAAAAATGCTGTCATTGTAATGGAGGATGCAGACTTGCAGCTCGCTACAGAAGCGATATTATGGAGTGCATTTGGCACCGCTGGTCAACGATGTACAGCATGTAGTCGTGTGATTGTGCATAAAGATGTAAAAGAAGAATTAGAAAATCGTCTATTAGAAGCAATGCAGTTTTTAACAATTGGAGACGGTTTGGATGAAACTGTGAAAATCGGTCCAGTCATTAATAGAGCGGCATTAGAAAAAATTAATCATTATGTACAGATTGGTAAACAAGAAGGTGCATCCTTATTAACAGGTGGCAAAATTTTAAATGAAGCACCTTATGATAAAGGGTTTTACTATGAGCCCACATTGTTTACAAATGTAAAGCCTCATATGATTATTGCACAGGAAGAAATTTTTGGTCCGGTCGTCTCTCTTATTGAAGTTGCAAATTTAGATGAAGCAATCGAAGTCAATAATGGTGTGAAATTTGGCTTATCAAGCTCTATTTTCTCACAAAATGTGAACACGATTTTCCGCGCTCAACGCGACTTAGATACAGGTATTGTTTATATCAATGCAGGTACGACAGGTGCAGAAATCCATTTGCCATTCGGCGGAACGAAAGGAACAGGGAATGGACATCGAGATTCCGGTGTGGCAGCATTGGACGTTTACACAGAATGGAAGAGCATCTACGTTGACTACAGCGGTAAATTACAAAGAGCACAAATCGATACAAAGTAACAGATCAATGAAAGGGGATGTTCTTGATGAAAGTTGTTGTATTAGGTGCAGGATTGATGGGGAAAGAGGTTGCTCGTGATTTAATAAAAAATAGTAAAGTGGAACAGGTCATTTTAGGGGATATTGATGTAAAGACAGCCCAACAATTTGTTGAGACGTTAAAGACAGATAAAGTTGAAGTCGTAGAGCTTCATGCGGAAAATGATGACTCTTTAACATCGGTTATTGCGAAAGGTAATGTTGTGGTCAATGCACTGTTCTATTCGTTCAATGAACGTGTAGCACGAGCTGCGATAGAAGCCGGTGTCCATTCTGTCGATCTAGGGGGGCATATTGGCGGTGTAACGGATAAGATTTTATCTTTACATGAAGAAGCAAAGGCAAAAGGTGTGACACTTATTCCTGACTTAGGTGTAGCTCCAGGTATGGTCAATATATTAGCGGGCTATGGCGCAACAAAACTAGATGAAGTGGAATCTATTAAACTCTATGTAGGAGGTATTCCAACAGAGCCGAAGCCACCGTTGCACTATACACGTGTCTTTTCATTGGATGGTGTATTTGACCACTATACAGAGCCTTCTAAAATGATTCAAAAGGGGAAACTTGAAGAAGTCCCATCATTATCAGGGATTGAGCCTATCTATTTCGATGATTTTGGTGTGCTTGAGGCATTTTATACATCGGGTGGTATATCCACTCTTTATAAGACATTCCCAAATGTCCACACATTAGAATATAAGACAATTCGATATAAAGGGCATGCAGAAAAGTTTAAATTGCTAGCTGATTTAGGCTTTTTAGATGCAAGTAATAATGTAGAAGTCGATAACCTAGAAGTGCCTGTTAGAGCTGTTGTCAGGGAGGCGCTTAAGAAGAAGCTTGAACTTGGAACAAAGCCTGATGCGGTGTTATTACGAGTAATTGTTTCAGGAGAAAAGGCGCAACAGCAGGTCACATATGAATACGAAATGGTCGTACGTAAAGATATGACGAATAATGAAACAGCGATGGCTCGTGCAACAGCGAATACAATTTCTGTCGTTGCCCAAATGATTGGTGATGGCGCGATTACAGAACGTGGCGTGTTTGCTCCAGAAACGATTGTTCCAGGGGAGACGTATATTAAAGAAATGGCGAAGCGCGGTGTTGTCATTAAAGAAACATCACATAAGTCTGCAATGATTGTGAAATGGTAGGTGAAGTCCTTGAATTTCGATTTTACAACGGAGCAGGAAATCTTACGAAAAACCGTACGCCAGTTTGTGGATGATGAAATAATGCCACATATTGCAAAATGGGACGCCGCAGGAAGTTTTGATACAAGCATTTGGTCAAGACTAGCTGAGCTCGGACTAATGGGTGTTTGCGTGCCAGAAAAGTACGGTGGTAGCGGCATGGATTATAACGCACTAGCCATTGTATGTGAGGAACTTGAACGGGGGGATACGGCCTTTCGAACAGCTGTATCCGTCCATATCGGGTTAAATAGTATGACGTTAATGCAATGGGGCACCGAGGCGCAGAAACAGCAATACCTTGTACCACAGGCGAAGGGGGTACGGATTGGGGCTTTTGGGCTGACTGAACCTGGTGCGGGTTCGGATGTAGCAGCCATGACGACAACAGCCATACGAGATGGTGATTGTTATGTGTTAAATGGGCAAAAAACATGGATTTCCTTATGTGATATAGCAGATCATTTTATTGTCTTTGCTTACACAGATAAAGCAAAAAAGCACCACGGTATCAGTGCTTTTATTGTAGAACGCTCCATGGTTGGCTTTACTTCTAAGGCGATTAAGGGCAAGTACGGTATTCGTGCTGGCAATACAGGTGAGCTCTTTTTCGAAGACTTACGCATTCCAGTTGAAAATCGTTTAGGAGAAGAGGGAGAGGGTTTTAAAATTGCGATGTCTGCACTAGATAATGGTCGCTTTACAGTGGCTGCAGGCGCAGTTGGGCTTATTCAAGCGTGTCTTGAGGCAAGTGTGAAATATTGCCATGAACGAGAGACATTTGGGAAGCCTATTGGCGAGCATCAACTTGTCGGACAGATGATTGCCAAAATGGAAGCGGGCTATCAAATGAGCCGACTGCTCGTTTATCGGGTTGGCGAGTTGAAAAATAAAGGTATTCGTAATACTAGAGAAACGTCCTTGGCGAAGTGGCAGGCATGTGATTTTGCCAATAAGGCGGCTGATGACGCGCTGCAAATTCATGGTGCGTACGGCTATTCGGATGATTATCCTGTAGCGCGTTATTTACGTAACTCGAAAGCGCCCGTTATTTATGAAGGTACACGAGAAATCCATACAATTATGCAAGCAGATTATGTGCTTGGTCGAAGAAACGATAAGCCATTAGCCCAAATGTTACCGAAATGGCCATTTGATGAGTAAACGACAGATATTTTAAATTTATTGTACAAAAGGCATCCGGATGACCTATTCCAGATGTCTTTTGTTATGGTGCCAGGCACCGAAACAATTCTGAATTTGGTGGTAGTCACTTTTATTTTTTATGAAAATTTTTCATGTAATGTAACTTTATAACCTTTTAGTAGTCTAATTATAAAACAAGTAATATGAAGGAGTGGAAAATAATGAGAAGTAAATGGCTAGCTATATTCATGATTATCGTTTTAGCTGCTTTACCAGGGATTTTTACATTGATGATTTCCCCAGAGGCACAAGCTAAAGCAGCAAGTACAATAATGACAACGCAAAGTTGGCGAGCTTCCTTTTCACAAACATTAAAAAATGTAACAGATGAATATGTCTATGTTACGGATGAATCGGGCAAAAAGGTGACGGCAACGATTACATTAGGAGAAGATAAAAAATCTCTTTTTGTCAGTAACCTTCCTGCTGGGAGTTACCGCTTACATGTGCAAAAGGAAGCTTTTGCTTATAGTACATTGAAAGCAACATCGCATGATATTGCCTTTACTGTTATTGACAAAATAGAGGCTGTTAAATCTGAAAAAGAGTTACAACAATATTTTGAAGCCGTTGTGGCAAATGGAAATAGAGGACCAGAAATAAACGTCCTTGAAGATAGTGCTTCTAGTAGTAAAGATAGTGCCCCAGTTGCAGATAATTCTTCTACAACAAACAACCAAGTAGAAGGTGTCGAGGAGGGGGATATCGTCGTTGTTAAAGATGGCTTTATTTACGCTATAAAAGATCAAAGTATAACGGTTGTTGACGCTAATAATCCCCAAGATTTGAAACTTGCAACGACAATTAAACAAAAGGAATCCCAATATATTACAAAATTAGCATTATACGATCAGCTATTAATTGCTATTGGAGAAGAATATATTGAGCAAGCAGGCACAAGTATGTCAACGGCAACTTTTTATGATATTTCAAATCCGAAAAATCCCAAAGTGATACGGGAAGTTGCACAGGAGGGCTCTTTACAGGATATACGTATTACGAATGATACGTTGTATTTAATTGGTAACATGCATCCGAATTATTGGATACTTCAAGAGGGAAGTAAACCAGATTTAAAACCTAAAACGTATGATAGTGTAGTAAGTAAGGAATACAAAAGCTTAGCTATCGAGAAAATTTCTATTTTACCAAACACGATGGATGGCTCATATAGTTTAATTACAGCAATTGATTTAAAAAATGGTGCCAAAACATCAGCGAGTACGAAAGGTTATTTAGGTGGTAGTAGTGGACTTTATATGTCAGAAGATGCCCTCTATTTAACTACACCAAAATATGACGATAAACAAATAACGCCAATGGGAGGTATAAAGGATAGAATCTGGATGCCTCAATCAAATGATACACAAGTGTTTAAGTGGGACTTAGATGGAACGGTCTTGAAGTTTGTAGGTACGAGTGAAGTGAAAGGATCCGTGTTAAACCAATATTCAATGGATGAGTATGACGGGAAATTCCGCATTGTGACGACTGAAGGAAATACGTGGGATGAAAAAAATATTTCTCGTAACCATCTGTTCATATTAGATGAGAACTTAAAAGAAATTGGTGCAGTAAAGGATATGGCACCAGGGGAAAAGGTGTATTCTGCCCGCTTTATGGGGGAGAAAGCTTATGTCGTAACGTTTAAGCAAGTGGATCCGCTATTTGTTATTGATGTAGCTAATCCACGAAAACCAAAAATACTAGGAGAATTGAAAATTCCAGGGTATAGCAATTATTTACATCCGCTTGATGATACACACTTAATAGGCATTGGTTATGATACGGAAGAACGTTATGATGCTTATACGAAACGCAATTTCACAGTGTCAACGAATATGAAAATGTCCTTGTTTGATGTGACAGATTTTAAAAATCCTAAAGAGCAATCTACCGTTAAAATAGGCGGTAAAGGCTCTTATTCTGATGTACAATACAATCCAAAAGCTTTATTCCGCAATAAAGACTATCATTACTTCGGCTTCCCAGTCGTGCTTTATGAAGAAGGAAAAGGCGATGAGATAGTCTACCAAGGTCAGGGTGCACAAATTTACGAAATTACAGCAGAGAAGGGCATTGTGCTAAAAGGAAATATTATAAATGGAAAGACAAATGAGCAATATGAGAATTGGGAGCAAGTTGTACAACGTGTTGTCTATGTTGGCGATACTTTATACACCGTTGCTCGCAATGAAGTAAAGAGCTACCAATTAAAAGATTTCAAAGCGCTAGATACACTGGTTATTAAATAATAGATTAAATCGAGTGGTGACTTCTGCTTAGAACGCACACAACGTAAGAGGCAACTAGCGTGTGCGTGGTGAGGCGGATAACACCGACATAGCAAAAAAGTGTTAGATTGATTGCGGTCAATCTAACACTTTTTCTATTCGTGCTATTCACGATAAGGGAGAATTTCAGAGACAGTCACAAATTCATAGCCCTCACTCTGTAAGTAGGCTAATACAGCGTCAAGTCCATCTGCTGTTGATTGGTGAATATCATGCATTAACACAATGGCATTGTTGTGCATATTTTTTTTAATATATGTCAGTAATAATTGTGAATTACGATGTTTCCAGTCCAAAGTGTCAATGCTCCACAATACTACAGGAACAGGTATTTTCGCATTGATGTCGTCATTAGTAGCGCCGTATGGAGGTCTAAAAACAGTTGCGCCTTGATTAATCGCTAATTCAATTTCATTTGCAGTAGACGTATATTCTTTTAAAACTTGCTCCATTGGCATTTTAGTCAATACTGGATGATTCCAAGAATGGTTGCCGATTTCATGACCACGTGCGAGAACATCTCTCGCGATATTAGGATAGTGTTTCACTCGACTTCCGAGCATAAAGAACGTCGCTTTCGCATGGTATTTATCGAGCGTATTTAAAATTTGTTCGGTTACTTTCGGATGTGGACCGTCGTCAAACGTTAATGCAATACGTTTGGCGTTTGGATCTCCTGGAGAAACAGGCTTTGTAGGTTCCATTGTTTCCATAGCAATTTGAAAATCAGATGCTAGTAATGGATTAATAAGTGAAAGAGCAAGCTTCACTATAGGTGCACCTGCTGCGCCACTGGCAATTTCGTACTCATCAAAGTAAAAATGGATTGAATCATCGATAATAGCAAATCGATTAAAGTTTTCCCACTTCGGCTCAGTTACTTTCAGTAGCTCATCATTATTGAGTTGATCTTTTAGCTCAAGATTTTGCTGTAAGTCTTTGCGAACATAGGCTGCTAAAGTTGTCAGGTTATTGTTGTCGTTCTGTAATAATGTTTGGATATTGATTGCTTCACCTGTTTCATTATTAAAGAAAAATGTTTTAGTGGAGACGACATGATTTGCTCCGCCTAAATACAGCATTTTCGTCAAGACAAAAGAATAATAGTGATCCTGATATGGGAAAGTCTCTAAATTTATAGTAAGCTCACCTGTTGCCTTTTTATCTTTATTTTTTTTCATAGATAACAGATAGTCTTCTTTTGCCTTTGTTATATACTGCAGTACGACATCGTTAAAAACTTCACTTTCTGTTTGTGGATAGTGAACGGCAAAAGGTGTGCGTTTATCTTTAGAAACGTCAGATGTAATACGTATACCTGGAAACGCAGAGTTTTCAGTGGATAGATTACTAGTTGCTTCACTATTTGTGTCTTTGGAAGCACTGATTTTTTGGAATTTAAAATGGTCCTTAGACAATACAATGACAAGGATGATGGATATTAATGTAACAATAAGCCCAATTAACAGAAAGTCAATCATAGGGCCGCGTTTTTTTCTGCGTTCCTGAATCAATGTTGGTACGCTCCTCTCTATAATTATTCTTCTATAAAATCAGACGTGCGAGTCAACGGAAAAGTTGTAGAAATCTACAAAGTTTTTGTTGAATTTAATAGAAATACAATAAAAAATAGTATGTAACAGTGTTTAAAAACTATCACGACAAGAACTTATAAAAGACTCGTTCAAAGCAAACTGTATTTTGCACATTTTAGCTCAATGAAATTCGACGGATAATGGATTTTGTACTGAAGGCATTGTATCATTTAGCGACAGATACAATTATGACAAAATATAATTGATAATATCGAAGATTTTTTGTTGAGTTTTTATTTACAGTTCGTTACTATATGCAAGGAACCTTTTGAAGGAGGTAGATAACTGGAATGCTATCACGTGAAGTGGATAATGAACTTACTATTGACTGCTTGCTTCTTGCAGGGCGAATTATGATTGAAAGTGGTGCAGAAACATATCGTGTTGAAGATACGATGCTGCGTATGGCACAATCTCAAAATATGCTAGATGCGCAATGTTATGCTACACCTACAGGTATTATTTTTTCGTTAGGCAAGACACAGCCGACGAGAATCACTTCTATTTCCAGTAGGGTTACAGATTTGCAAAAAATATCCTTGGTAAATTCAGTATCTCGTAGACTCACATCTCACATAATATCATTAGAAGACGCTTATGACGAGCTAAAGTCGATACAAAAAACAAATTATTTTTTACCAATTTATATACAAATATTTGCAGCAGCACTTGCTAGTGGCTGTTTTCTGATTATGTTTAAGGGTGGATGGTCTGATTTCCCTACAGCATTTATTGCAGGTGGGCTAGGATTTCTTACTCTTATTCTAATGAATCATTTAACAAAAGTGAAATTTTTCTCGGAGTTTACGGCTTCGTTAATTATTGGCGTTATTGCTTTTTTAGCAGTGAAGTTTAACTATGGTACAGAAATCGATAAAATTATTATTAGCTCTGTTATGCCACTAGTGCCAGGTATTTTAATCACCAATGCGGTAAGGGATTTAATGGCAGGTCATTTTATGTCAGGGATGGCAAAGGGAGCAGAGGCTTTTTTAACAGCCTTTGCTATTGGTTCAGCGATTGCCGTCATCCTATCGTTTTAGGAGGCGGAAGAGATGGATATAATTACACAATTAATTGTGAGCTTTTTTTCAACAGCAGGTATTGCGATTATTTTTAATGTACCAAGAAAAACCTTGTTTCATTGTGGTTTTGTTGGTGTGATTGGCTGGATGATTTATTATCTTTTGACTGAGCAGGGATTGGATGTTGTAGACGCTTCGTTTTTCAGCTCATTTATCATTGCAATTGTTGCACATTTATATGCACGCCGCTTTAAAATGCCGATGATTATCTTTATTGTGGCAGGAATCATTCCGCTTGTGCCAGGGGGGATGGCCTACAATGCAATGCGTAATGTTGTGGAAGATGATTATTTACAGGGCTTACAATATGGGCTGAAGGCGTTTTTAATTACAGGTGCAATCGTGATGGGCTTAGTGTTTGCAGAGGTCCTAATGCAATTTGTATTTCGTGCTATCCGCTCAAGCAAGTCGAAGTTGCAAAGAACTTATCGAAAATAAAGTATCACTTTACATTATATAAAATATGGTGAATAAAAAGAGCTGCTCCGAAAGTGTTGGATACTTCGGAACAGCTTTTTATCACATTATTTATTTTATAAGTAATGCTTCGATTTCGTCTGGTGTAACAGGTTTGCTAATATAAAAACCTTGAATAGCATCGCAGCCGTAAGTGATTAATAGATCAGCTTGCTCGGCTGTTTCAACGCCTTCAGCTACCACTTTTAACTCCATAGATTTTCCTAACTGTACCATGCCATGCATAAGCTTTTGTGTTTTTTCGGACTTTAATAACGAACTAGTAAATGTTTTATCAATCTTTAATGTTTCGATTGGTAAAATTTGCATGTATCGGAATGAACCATAACCAGTACCGAAATCATCTAAAACAAAAGCAATCCCTTCGTTTTCAAGTTTTCGCATTTGCTGTGTAATAAAGGTAGCAGCTTCTGCTTCTAATGCGAATTTTTCAGTAATTTCAATTTGAATGAGATTGGCAGGGCAATTTGTTTTGGCTAACATATCAAGAATGGATTTGGCCATGTTTTTATCGCGGAATTCACGCACAGATGAGTTAATAGCCACTTTTAAATTATGACCAGCCTTCTTCCAAATAAGTGCTTGCTCGCAAGCTTTTTCTATCATAAACGATCCAATATTGTTAATAAGACCCGTTTCCTCAGCGATTGGAATTAGTTCATCTGGTGAAACGACACCAATCACTTCATCTTCCCAACGAACGAGCGCTTCTACCGCTGTAATTTTACCCGAATAGATGTCAACTTGTGGTTGATAAAGTACTTTTAGGTTTTTCTGGTCTAGCGCTTGTAGCAGACGTTTTTCAATTAAAGCTTTTCGATTTAATGCTTTATGTGTTGCTTTTGAAAGGGAGACAATTTTGTCACCACCTGCTTCACGCACATTCGTAATCGTTGCGATTGAGGCCTTCATTAGTTGAGAGAAGGTTGTTTGATCCTCAGGGTAGCGTGTAATACCACCACTAATTGAAATAGGTACTGCGATATTGCTGCTATAGATTGGATGCTGTTGTAAATAGGACAAGAAGCCTTGTATAAACCATTCACTTAATGGCGTAATGACAACAAAATCATTTTCGTTAATACGAGCCATCGTACTGTCTTGGAAGTACATTTTGATGCGGTTTGTAAATTCGATAATTAGGCTTTGATTGATTTGTTGATCGTGTAATTCCTTTAATGTATAAAATTTATCGATACTTAAATAGACGAAGGAGAAGTGTTTTTCTTCCTCAATCATTTTTGTAATCACTTTTTCTAAACGGTGGGCATTCATTAAGCCTGTTTCTGTATCGATATAAGCAATTTTTTCAAGTTGGTGTTGAATGGTCTTAGATTTTGTAATATCCTTCTCAATTAAAATAAACTGTTGTTCATTTGCCTCTAAATTAAAAGTTGGGATAGCTGTGAGAAGTACCCAATAGGACTGCCCTGTTTTCGTAACCTTCTCGATTTCCCCTTGCCACGTATGGCCATTATTCAAATTGCGCCATATCGTATTTGTAATTTTTTCACTCGCTTCGTTTTCAGGGAATAGTTGCCAGAAAGTTTTGCCGATTACTCGCTTTGGTGTCCATTGGCTAATTTTTAAAAATTCTGCATTACACTCTAATATAAAGCCATCACGATCCAAAGTCACTGTCATAAATGTAGAGTCTAAACCTTGCTTTAAGTCTACATATGTACTGCTGTTTGAAACAGAATTAATCATTAACTCTGGTAACATAAACATAATTAAAATAAGGTGTTCACCTTGTTCAATAAATGGTTTTGCCAGCAATGCTGAAGAGATTTCTTCTTCAGAATGTGTGTACACTTGAACTTTATCTATATATGTACTTTCTGTATTGTGTAAAATCGTTTGAAACGTCTCAGATGAAAGATTTCTTAGTAGATTTTCATGTATGGATGGAGTAGTATGTCCTGTAATGTCAGTAACTGAGAAACCAAATAGTTCTTCAGCGTGTTTTCCCGAAATTGTTGCTTGTCCATTTTGCTTTATGACAATTGCAGGAAAAGGAAGTGAATTTATATAATGTTCATCTATCGTAAATGATTTATGCATAAGACTCATGAGTATTCGATCTCCTTGGGTAATCAATATATACTAATATTATAGATAATTATCGGGAATTAGTCATTATGAATATAATTGTAAATATTTGATAATGAGAAAAAATAGGACTTTTCTAACGAAATTAAAGAAAAGTTTTGAAGAAAAATAACAGTTTTTAGTACGTATATAGGAAGCGGGAATTGAATGGAACGATTAAAAGGTATACTTTTTATTATCACTGGAGCGATGTTGTGGGGAGCAACAGGACCTTTAATGGAATGGTTACTCAATCATACAGCATTGACAGTTTCTTTTATGTTGACAATTCGTCTATCGGTTGCAGGTATTTTTCTACTTACATACTTATTGTTAACAGGTAAAGATATTTTTAGCATATGGCAACAAAAATTTTGGAGTAGACAGCTTATAACCTTTGGTATTGTAGGAATGCTCGGAGTGCAATATGCTTTCGTTGGAGCGATAAATGAAAGTAATGCTGTATTAGCCACGTTACTACAATTTTTAGCGCCAATATTTGTTGTTGCTTATGTATCTCTTAGTTTAAAGAAATGGCCACCTAAATATCAAGTATTAGGTATTATAGGCACATTACTCGGTTTATTTCTACTACTAACGAACGCTTCTTTTGAATCTTTATTAGTTAGTAATAAAGCCTTATTGTGGGGAGTAGCAGTTGGATTAACGTTTGCTTTTTACACATTGTATCCCGCACGTCTGATGAAAGAGTGGAATGTGCTCCTTGTCGTAGGCTGGGGGATGCTAATCGGTGGTGTGACGTTAGGTATAGTAAGTCGTGTATGGCAATCCAATCAGTGGACGGTTTTTACAGATTTCAAAATTACAGGTTTAATGCTGGCGCTAATCGTTACGGGCACAGTTGCCTTCATTCTATTTTTAAGTAGCATGAAGTATATTACTGCTGTAGAGACAAGTATCTTATCAAGTATCGAACCGTTAACGGCGATGGTGATCTCAGTTATTGTATTTGGTACATCACTTGGATTGTGGCAATTAGTGGGAGTTTTCGTTATGCTTGTTTGTGTAACATGGCTATCAATCGCAGGAGAAAAGGCATAAAAATATTATTTGTATAGGTGTTTTTGACTAGGTTTATAGAATACTAGTTCTTCTCAAACAAGGGGGAGAGAATGTGAAAGTAATTTTTTCGTATGTAAAACCTTATAAGTGGACAGCCGTTATTGCATTATGTTTGATGCTTATGGAATTATTCGTAGAGCTGATTCAACCGCTTATTATGGCCAAAATTATTGATGATGGTGTACGTGCTCAAAATCAACAGATGATTATACAATGGGGAGCCGTATTACTTATTTTATCTTTTATCGCCTTTTTAGCCGGTGTCATTAATTCATATTTTTCATCACATACTGCGCAAAGCTTTGCTTTTGATTTGCGTAATGCTTTGTTTGAAAAAATACAATCTTTTACATTGGCTACGTATCAAAAATTTTCTACAGCTTCGCTCATTACTCGGCTAACAAATGATGTCACACAAGTTCAAACAGTGTTGTTTATGAGCCTTCGTATTATGCTCCGAGCACCACTTGCTGTTGTGGGGAGCATTGTTATGGCATTTGTTGTAAATGCAAAACTAGCATTGTTTTTAGTTATTGGGGCACCAATCATTTTTGTTTTCCTGATTTTTATGGTTGCAAAAGGTGTGTCTTATTTTGGGAAAGTGCAAAAGCGTGTAGACCGATTAAATCGAGTGCTTCAAGAAAATTTACAAGCAATGCGCCTCGTGAAAGCTTATTTACGTGGAAAATATGAGGCTTCACGTTTTGAGCAGGTGGCATCACATTTGAAGGTGGATACTGTTAAAGCACTGCGCACGATGGAATATATTATGCCGGTCTTATTGTTCGTAATGAACATGAGTTTATTGGCAGTTCTTTGGTTTGGTACAAAGCAAGTTGCTACAGGGACAGCACCGCTTGGAGATATTGTAGCGATTGTCAACTATGCAATGCGTATCACAGGTTCGTTTTCAATGTTTGCTTTTATTATTATTTTTTATGCCCGTGCGAAAGCTTCAGCAGAACGCATGACAGAGGTGTTGGCTGTTGACAATGAAGTAGAAAGTACTTCGTCATCGATAGTGGGGGCATCTAGTGACCTGAAATTAGGGGAGCTGGTATTTCAGAATGTCAGCTTCCAATACCCAGGTACTGATGCGACCGTCTTGTCCAACGTAAGTTTTCAAGTGAAGTCAGGTGAAAAATTAGCCATTATGGGGGCTACTGGTGCTGGTAAATCGACATTACTACAGCTTATTCCTCGTTTTTATGATGTGACAGAAGGACAGATATATGTCGAAGGAAAAGATGTTCAACAATGGGACTTGCAAGAACTACGCGACATTATAGGCTATGTTCCGCAGCAATCTTTATTATTTACAGGTAGTATTGCTGATAATGTACGTTGGGGGGATACGAAAGCGGAAATGGACGAAGTGTTAAATGCAACGATGCAGGCACAAATCCATGCATCTGTGGAAGACTTCCCGAGTGGTTATGATACGCGCGTTGGGCAAAAGGGAGTTAATTTATCAGGTGGTCAAAAACAAAGATTATCGATTGCGAGGGCACTATTAAGAAAAGGGCATATATTAATGCTTGATGATAGTACAAGTGCACTTGATGTTAAAACAGAGCAGGCACTATGGGATGCGCTTAGTGAAGAAAGTGCAACGATGCTCGTTGTCACACAAAAAATTCGTACGGCTAAAGGTGCAGATCATATTTTGTTAATAGACGAGGGTAAAGTGGTTGCCTATGGTTCACACGAAGACCTTTTGCAAACTTCTGAGCTCTATCAAAAAATCGCTATCTCCCAGCAGGAGGTGAAATAATGGGATTTTTCCAAAAACCTTTTGGCTATGAGCCGATTTTATCGAAAGATGATGTAAAACAGGTTGTAAAGAAAAAGAAAGGGCCACGAGCAGCAGATTGGAAAAGTACATTATGGCGTCTATGGAAAATTGTCGATGAACAACGGATGTTATTAGTTATCGTACTATTCCTTGTTATGGTCAGCTCACTTTTGGCGCTATTAGGACCGTATATAGTCGGCAAAATAATCGATCTATATGTGATGCAAGGCGAGCTCAATGGACTAGGCAGTAAAATTACGCTGTTAATCGGAATTTATGTGCTTTTAGCTATCTCGTTATTTTTACAAAATTATTGGATGATTGGGATTGCCCAACAGACGATATATAGGCTGCGAACAAGTGTCTTTACTCATTTTCAAAAGTTACCTATCTCGTTTTTTGATAGACGGCAACATGGCGAGTTAATGAGTCGCATGACAAATGATATTGAAGCGGTTAGCTCTACTTTGAATAGTTCTTTTATACAGGTGTTTTCCAGCGTTTTAACGCTTGGGGGCACGCTTATTATCATGCTAAGCTTGAGCCCATTGTTAACGATTTTAACAATGACAATTATTCCAATTATGTTTTGGGCAATGCGCTGGATTACACGTCGAACTGCTCCGTTATTTAAAGAGCAACAATCAGCAATGGGAGCGCTCAATGGCATGATTGAAGAAACTATTTCTGGACAGCGAATTGTAAAGGCCTTTTCACAGGAAGAGCGTGTAAAAGCAGAATTTCGCGACAAAAGTTTACGTTTGAAAAGAACAGGCTTTTGGGCACAGACGTACTCTGGATATATACCAAAAGTCATGAACTTTTTAAATAATATGAGCTTTACGATTGTTGCGGGTATTGGTGGGGTGCTTGCACTTTACGGTCATGTATCAATAGGTGTAATTGTAATTTTTACAGAATATGCTCGCCAATTTACACGACCATTAAATGATTTGGCGAATCAGTTTAATACAGTACTCTCAGCTATTGCAGGAGCTGAGCGTGTATTTTCATTACTCGATGAACAGTCTGAAATGGAAATGTCTACTGCAAAGAATCATCCATTAGTAGGACAGGTAACATTCAAACATGTGTTTTTTAAATATGATGTGGCACAGGAATCTTACACACTAAAAGATATTAACTTTACGGTTGAGCCAGGGCAGACGGTTGCTTTGGTAGGGGCAACTGGTGCAGGGAAAACAACGATTTTACAGTTAATTGCTAGATTTTATGAGGTGACGAAGGGCGAAGTGCTATTTGATGGTATAAATGTACAACAAATTGAACGGCAAGCACTCCGTTCCCAAATGGCCTTTGTATTACAGGACCCTTTTTTGTTTGAAACTACAGTAAGGGAAAATATACGTTATGGCCGTTTAGATGCTAGTGATGAGGAAGTTATAGAAGCGGCGCAGCTCGCTAATGCGCATGAATTTATTATGAAACTAAAGGATAATTATGATACTGTTCTCAAAGCAGATGGTCGTGAAATTTCCCAAGGGCAAAAGCAATTATTATCCATTGCACGGGCACTGATTGCTAATCCGAAAATTTTATTGCTTGATGAGGCAACGAGCAGCATTGATACCGTAACAGAATTAGCAATCCAAGAGGCACTTGACCGACTGATGCAAGGACGCACAAGCTTTGTCATTGCACATCGATTAAATACTGTGCATAATGCAGATGTCATACTCGTTATGCAGAAGGGTGAGCTAGTTGAAGCAGGTTTACAGCAAGAATTAATTGAATCTGGGGGCATTTACGCCCAGATGCTAAGCGCCTCCGCATATCATTTAGAAGAGTAATGTTTGGAAGAACTATGGCGGTGGAAAAGAACCGCAAATTACTGGTAAACGAAAGTAGGATAAGTTTGATTGTAGAGCGATTTTTCTAGAAATCGCTCTTTTTTAATTGGAAGCACCTGCCAATAGTAATGGTTGTATAATAATTTATTGTAGAAATTTAGTACTTTTATTAATGTAATTTATTTGTATTAATGTTATAATAATTACAATAAATGTAATTATCCGATTTCTTAGGATGAGAAGCCATATAATGATTTATAACTAATAGCTTCTAGTAAATTTCATTTATTTTAAAGACCTATAGTAGTACAAATCTTTCTATTTATTCTGTATTGGAAGTAAAATTGCTGATTATTAGAAACGGGTATGATAATTTGTTGCCAGTTTATTTTCTTTCTTGCTACAATAGGGCAATAGTCTGATATAAGAACGGAGTAAACAATGAACATTTCAGTGATTACAGTGTCATTCCCTTTGGATGGGGAAACATTGAATGAATTAAAAATATTATGTGAAGAAGCAACTTTAAACGATTATCGTGTATATGAAACGATTATGAATATACCATCGGCAGGTTCTTTTGAATCGAAAGGTTTTATGGTGCTTGCTTATGAAGATGACAATGATGTATTAGTAGGTGCTGCAAGTGCCATTGATTTGATGGGGCTGCATACGTATGAATGGTCGTTAGTAGTGACACCAGCTTATCGCCAAAAAGGAATTGGAACAGCTTTAGTCAATGTGTTACAAGCTGGACTAGAAGAGCGAGGAGCAGAAGGTCAGTTAGCAGTTGTTATTGATGGCTCTCCTTACGGGCATACATTTATCGAAAAGTTTGGCTATTCATACAGTTTTTCAGAAGCAACATTGGAAACGAAAGCAGAGCCAGTTGAACTTCGAGATGATATTCAAATTGCCCCATACGCTGGGGAGCAGACTGAACTAATCGCTATATATAGTGATGCGTTTGGGGATTTGCCATCAGAATCGGGGGAGCTAATCGACTTTAATACGTCAACGCATGGCCGAAAACTATGGGTGGCACATAAAGATGGTCACGTTGTAGGTACGGTGACCACAGCAGAAGAAAATGAAATTCAATGGGTGACAGCACTTGCAGTTCATCCTCAGTATCAAGGGCAAGGAATCGGTACAGCTTTATTATCCTTTTCAAAAGACTATGCTAGTAAACAAAGCGCTAAATTTGTTATGCTTGATGTAGAAATCGAGAATAGAAAAGCTCTTTCTGTTTATGAGAAGGCAGGCTTTATGAAAGCACAGCAACTAGACTATTATGTGAAAAATTAATGTAAAGAGAGGCTAGGACAAAACTAAAAAAATTTAAGGAACAGACGAAAGCTGTTCATAAATTTTTGCTATATGGAGACCTAGCTATTCTTGCTTTTGCAATTAAAAAAATTAGAAGTGTTCACTAGTTGTTGGTAGCGAAGGCGGTGACTCCAGCTCAGAACAGCACATAATGTTAGACGCGGGCATTCCGCGCGCAAGCAGAGGGTTGCGGCTTACTGTACTGAGCGGAAAGCACCGTCGTAGCGGACAACAACTGCATAGCAAAAAAGTGTTAGATTGATTAGGTTCAATCTAACACTTTTTCTCTTATGTCCCAGCCTTTTTATTGCTAAGAAGTTTAAGTTTCTGTTATATTCCTCCTTTTTATCATAAATGTGTACTATGCCCATATAGTATTAATAAGGATGAAGAAAGGGGGCGTTGTCATGCGTATGCCAGCATTGCCGAAAAAAAAGTCTCCTCCGAGGGAAGCACCTCGCTCATGGTGGAAGGTTGTGAAAGCTTATTTATCGAAAGGAAAGTTTTACAGATTACCACCGCGCCATAAATAATTTTTACAGTATGTATTTAATCGTTATGAATGAGCACGGCTATCCAACTGCTAAAATAGCATGTTAGGGACTGTATCCTACTGTGCTATTTTTTATTGTGTTATTTAATTTTCTAATAGAAATGCCTTTTTCGTAGGACCAATTAAATATAGCTCATGCATGGCACGAGTTAATGCCACATAAAGTAATTTTCTATCAATTTTCGAATCAAAGAAGGGCGTATCAAAGGCAGCAACAATGACAGCATCAAACTCAAGACCTTTTGCTAAATGGCTTGGTACAACAAGTAATACTTGCTGATTAATCGATTCATCTTCTGTGAGAAGTTGACAAGGAATCGCGTCATTCGTTAAAGCCTGTTGCATTGATTTGGCTTCAGCCGTAGTTTTACAAATTAAGGCGATTGATTGGTGCCCATTTGCTCTAATGGAAGCAAAAATTTCTCTAATTTGCTGCGTATTAAAGGAAGCTGCCTGTACAAATGTTGGAGCATCTCCATGACGGACTACAGGCTCAACTAATGGCAGTTGCTCATCCATTTGCATTAAAATTTTGTTAGCGACCTCCATAATTTCAATGGTTGTTCGGTAACTTTTTTGAAGTGTTCTAAAGCTAGCGCGGGGAAATAAATTTTGCACAGGCTCCCAAGCGGTTAGGGAACGATAGCTATGAATTCCTTGTGCTAAATCACCTACCATTGTAAACATATCCGTTTCTAGCCCTGCTTTTAGAGCGGCTAGCTGGAATAGACTGTAGTCCTGTACTTCATCGATAAAGACAACGCGCATTTTCCATTCATCTGCAATCCCTTTAAGCTTTGCTTGTAAATAATAGAGGGCAGCTAAATCTTCTAACATCCATTGCTCTTTAGCGTGTGCTTGTAAAAATTGTTGTTGTTCCATATAATGCCATTCTGGTGCGATTTCTGCTAATAGTTCAGCATTCGTTAGCAGCGTACGATAGACTGTTTTTACATTATATTTTGTAAAGCGGCGCATATAGACAGCAACGGTAGATTTTGCTTCCTTTTCAATGGCGGGTAAACGTTCATCGCGTTCATCGATAAATTTTGTAACAATGTGTTTTCGTTTCTCAGCATCACGAATACCATTGAGCGCTTTTCCAAGGGCTTCATCGTATTTTGCATGCAACGTATTTAAGACGGCTTGTTTCTTTTGCCGAACATGACTTGCAAGTACCTTTTTAATATGGGCTAACCGTTTTTCAATCGGCATATAAGAAAATTCATATAAGAATAATTTTTTTAAATGTGAAGCCCGCATTATACGATATTTTTCAATATAGACATCCTCGAATTGTTCAGCTATTTGCAATTCAATTTTTTGTAAATATCGTTCAATCATATCGCGATAATAAAGGGAGCCCTTCACTTCAGAAATCCAAGCAGTTGGCTGATCAGCACCGCCTATTACGAGTGATTCCAATTGTTCATTCGGATTGCGTAGCTTTAACTTTAGTTTTGTTGCGGCAAGGACATAGTCTGCAAATGTTGTTTGGCATATTTTATCAACACCAAGCTCTGGGAGGACATCTCCAATATAATCAATAAAAAGCTTATTCGGTGCTAAAATCATGAGCTGCTCAGGATTAAAATGTTCGCCCATCGTATAGAGGAAGTACGAGATACGGTGTAAAGCAATCGTTGTTTTCCCACTACCGGCAGCACCTTGGACAATAATTGGCTGACGCAGATGAGCGCGTATTATATCGTTTTGTTCTTTTTGAATAGTAGAGACGATTTCTGTTAAGCGTACATCTGCTTTTCCTGCCAATGCTTCTTGTAGTAATTCATCATTTGTTGTTAAGTCAATATCCCGAATATCGAGCAATACGCCATCTTCAATTTTATATTGTCGTTTGGCAAATAAATGTCCTTTATGAACTTCTCCGCGAACATCATATTCCATATCACCAAGACGGCCGTCGTAATAGACATTTGCTACAGGCGAACGCCAATCGACAATAATAGGTTCATGTGTTTCACGATGAAATAAGGATGTTTTTCCGATATACAAAAACTCTTCAGGATCGCCCGTTTTTTGAAAGTGAATGCGGGCAAAGTAAGGCTTTTTTTGTACAGCCTCTAAACCTTCTTTTTGATTGCGAGCCATTTCAAAAAAACGAGCATTTGTTAAAATGTTTAAATAACTTAAACTTGAATCTAGATAATCTAAATCCGCCATAGACTTTCGTATATTTTCTTGTGCAGATTGCAGGTCTCGTTGCGATTCATTTAAAATCTGTTGCATATAATTTTGCGTGTATGCAAGGCGCTCTAACTCAGCCTGAAAATCCGGGTGTTGTGCAGTCATTTTTAGCACCTCCTAAGTACTTACAATTTTAAGTAGATTCTCATACTACTATACAAAATTTTACCTATCAAGTGTAAACGTTCTATTTAGCTTATTGTTATACTATGAAGTAAAGAGTAGAAGGAGGTTTTGCATTTGGATTTATTTGCCCATCGTGGCGTTTCAGCTCATTATCCCGAAAATACAAAAGCCGCTTTTTATGCAGCATCTAAGCTACCAATTGCAGGTATTGAATTGGATGTTCATGTCACCGCAGATGGTGAGCTTGTAGTGATTCATGATGAAACAATTGACCGAACATCTAATGGTTCTGGTTATGTAAAAGATTTTACACTTCAGCAACTGCGTGCATATGATTATGGTTCGTGGTTTGCAGCACAATTTCAAGGTGAAAGTATTCCTACATTAGGTGAAGTTTTAGAGCTTTTTGTCGCTACACACCATCGTATCAATATTGAGTTAAAAACGGATGTCTTTCCTTACGAAGGAATTGAGGCGCTTGTATTAAAGGAAATAGCGACGCACCAAATGACGGAGAGGGTCATTATTTCTTCCTTTAACCATGAATCGCTGCAAACTGTATATCAGATGGCGCCATACATTGAAACGGCTGCTTTATTTGCGGAGGTTTTAGTCGATTTTACAACCTATACAGCAACCATTCCTGCTAATGCGATTCATGTTAGTTTACCTACTGCATTTAGGAAACCTATAGCAACAGCACTAGAGAAAGAGGCAACCGTGCGTGTTTACACCGTTAATGATGTTAAGTATGCACAGCAATTGCAACAGCTCGGCATACAAGCCCTATTTACAGATGACCCAGAAGCTATACTAGATGGAATCAATAAAGATTAACAAAGTTACCCTTTGCTGAACGACAACTAATGACTCCAAAGGAAACAAAAAAATTCGCGACACTCTTTTATCGATGGCGAAAAGAGGGCGAATTTTTTTGTGTTTTAGGTTGAAATGGGAAATAGTTATTACCATTTTGCTTGATGTTCTTCGATACATCCTAGCATTTGCTTAATAACTAATGTTTCACCATTATCTAATAAAATCGTTCCATCATAATAACCAAACATTTGATGTACTTCTGATTTAACAAGTTTTGCGTTAGTTGCGGCAACCCGTTCGAAAAATGGAGAGAATGTTAGAGATACTTGATTTGAAAATTTTGTTTTGACTGTCCATCGTTGCATATAATCCTCTCGATCATAAGTGAACAGCAAATCTTCGTGTATTTTTGTCATCTTCCCATCCACAAAAACAGCATTTTCAGTCATGCCAGTACCATCTGTCCATTTACCACCTAAGTTGAGCCCGATGCGTCTACCTCGAACACGTTGAGAGGCCATGCCCCAATTCCAAGTGGCTTCCCGTGGCCAAACACCACGTCCATAATCAAGTACAGCAAAGCTTTCTTCAGGGGTAAACGTAAAGTGGCGGTTGCCGATAATTACTTCTCCTGAAGTAGGAAGAATATGATGCTTTCCTGTAAATTGAAATGTCCTACGATTCCAAGGAATGACGACATTTAACGATTCGTCTGAAGGTGGATGCTGAATAATTAAATTGGCACGCAAGGCATCGCCATCAAAAGTAGGGATTGAAACAGATAAATGTGTTTCGTTTTGAATATAGGTCATATCAATTGTCATTTCACTATTCGTGAAAGATACGGATTCTAGTACATGCGTTGGCATTTTAAGCTTGCCACCGAGTGGAACTGTTATTGTTTTTTCAAAATAGCGCTGAGTTTCATATTCAAGGAAATACACGAAGCACACAGCTGCGTAATCGAGATGACTAATCGTTGCGGAGAATAAAATCTCATCGCCATAGATGCACCAATAGTTCCATTTCTTTTTACGCAGGATATGTCCGCTTAAATTGCTATTTATGAGAGGTTTTCGTGCAAATCCAATAGCAGCTGGATTTAAATTCCCTTTTTTATCGCATAAAAGAGTAGGCTGTAAAATTTCTTTCTCAGCATGCTGCTTCACATTCAACATCCCTTCTGTTCGTAAAATAAAAAAATGCCAATTTGTTTAATCTTATTGTAGCAAAAACTATCTTGAAATTGGAAAAGATAGCGCCTAATGTGACCGCTTTCAGCAATTTTGCGTTGAATCGCCTAATTAATAGAACGAACGATGGAGTCATATGATGGACATAAGGAGGGGGAGCGTGGCCAAAATGTATAACAGACAGGCAGCTGTACAATATGCGAATTTATGGTGGAATAGTCGTAATCCGGCATTTCCGAATTTTGATGTCGATTGTACGAATTATATTTCACAGTGCTTACTTGCTGGAGGAGCACCGATGCGAGGGGCACCAAATAGGGAAAGGGGCTGGTGGATTCAGCAAGGAAACTGGAGCTTTAGCTGGTCTGTGGCACATTCTCTAAGATGGTATTTAGAGGGCTCAAAAACGGGTTTAAAGGCAACACGCGTGCAAACGGCAGAACAATTAGACATTGGGGACGTTATATTTTATGATTTTCAAGGAGATGGCAGAATTGATCATTCGGTCATTGTTACGAGTATTCAAAATGGAATTCCCTATGTCAATGCACATACATCAGATAGTATTAATAGGGCTTATTTTTATCAGGATTCTACGGCGTATACCCCAAATATGACCTATTATTTTTATCATATAGATGATAGTTTTGCTTAGAGTGTTAGCAGTTTTAAAGCTCATCATTTTATGATAATGTTGGAGATAGAAATGAAGAATAATGATATATACTACTATTATTAGAAGGAGATAGAAAAAAATGAGCGAACAATTTTTATCGGTAAGAGATGCAATTATAAATCGCCGTTCAATTAAGAAGTTTAATGGGCAATTGGTGAAACGTGATGATTTACTGGGCATTGTTGACGATGCTGTCTGGGCACCGAACCATGGTAATCGCGAACCGTGGCGTTTAGTTATTGCTTGCGATGATGATTTAGTTGCACTTCATCAGCTATTACGAGAGTTAGCTGTTCCAAAATGGCAGGAGCTTTCGAGTGAAGATTTAGCGAAGCAAATGGCAAAATTCACATTGCCTGGTGGCTATGCATTTGTTATTGTGCCAGAGGATGCACGTCAAAAAGAGCGTTTAGAAGATTACGCAGCAGCGAGTATTTTTATTCAAAATATCCAGCTGTTAGCTTGGGATAAAGGTATTGGCTCTTGCTGGAAAACACCAGGCTTCTTAGATAATCCTAAATTCCGTGAAGCATTAAAAGTACAGCCAGGTGAACGTGTAATAGCGATGTTACAGGTCGGTTATTTTGATGAAGTACCAAAAGGCAAAGAACGAAAAACATCAGCACAGTTTGTAACGAATTTTGGTGAATAAACAAATGAAAAATCCCCTGCCAGATGGCGAGGGGATTTTTATTATCGCGGGTAAACCGCAGTAAAGCGCGGGTAAAATCGGGTATTTCGCGGGTAAAGCAAAGTACATCGCGGATAAGTTGTGTTGTTTACGATTGACTTAGTGCTGCAACCTCATATAAATAGACTCCTAATACACGTAAACCTTTATCGAAGTTTTCTAAATGGAAATGCTCGTTTGGTGCATGGAAGTTTTCGCTCGATAGACCAAAGCCCATTAAAACAACTGGTAAATCTAAAATTTCATCAAAGGCAGCAACGATTGGAATCGAACCACCACCACGTGTGTAAGCGGTAGGTACATTATAAACTTTTTCGTAGGAACGACCGGCTGCTTGAATAAATGGATGATCAAATGGTGTTAAGAATGGACGGCCTTTATCGAATTCTGAAATCGTTACGTCTACACCGGCAGGCTTATGTTTGTCGATATGTGCTTTTAATAAAGCAACGATTTCTTCTGGCTCCTGATTTGGTACTAGTCGGCAAGTAATTTTTGCACCAGCTTCAGCAGGAAGTACAGTTTTAATGCCTTCACCAGAGAATCCACCGAATACACCATTTACTTCTAACGTTGGGCGAGCCCAAGTACGCTCTAAATAAGAATAGCCTGCTTCACCGAACAATTCAGATACGCCGACTTCCTCTTTTACGGAGTCTTCGTCAAAGCCTAGTGCTCGATAAGCTTCACGTTCTTCTTCCGTTAATGGTAATACTTTATCGTAGAAACCTTCTACTTGGATTGTACCGTGTTCATCGCGGAAGGATGCTAAAATTTCTGCTAGTGCATGAATGGCATTTTGTACACCGCCACCGTATAGGCCTGAGTGTAAATCGCCTTTTGCGCCACGCACGTCAATTTGTACGCCTGTAAGACCGCGTAAACCATAGCATACTGCTGGTTTACCAGGGCCATAAAGACCTGTATCAGAAATCAAAATTAAATCAGCTGCTAATTTTTCTTTATGTTCTTCAACAAAGGCAGGCAGATGAGGGCTACCGATTTCTTCTTCACCTTCATAGATGAATTTTACGTTCACTGGCAAAGTACCAGTCGTTGCAAATAGTGCTTCAATCATTTTTAAGTGCATAAACACTTGACCTTTATCATCACTTGCGCCACGTGCAAATAATTTGTTATCACGGATCGTAGGGTTGAACGGTTCGCTATCCCATAGATGTAATGGATCAACTGGCTGTACATCGTAGTGACCGTAAAATAGAATAGTTGGTTTGCCTTCTGCATGTAACCAGTCAGCATAAACAACAGGGTGACCAGCAGTTTGAGTGATAGAAATGTTTTCTAAGTTGAGTTTCTTGAAGGCATCAGCTAGCCACTCTGCGGCATGCTGAATATCGCCTTTATGCTCAGATAATGAACTAATACTTGGAATACGTAAAAATTCATTTAATTCATTTAAGTGCGCCTCACGATGTTCAGCAAAATAAGCATTTAATGTCTGTAATTGCGTCATACATTCATCCCTCTTTCAATATTTCGATAATAGAAATAGTATAGCATAATGTGGTGGGGGAATCCTGTTATAGCAATGCTTTCTAATGTTTTATTAAAACCAACTTAGAGATTTTTCAGCTAGCCTTCTTTTTCTGTTCTTTTATAAACAGGGATAATATTAAAGCAATAAGTATTAAAGATAATCCCATCGTAAATGCATCTTGGAATCCAGCAGTTAGGCCATTTATTTTTTCAATTGGATTGGTTGGATCAAGGGATTCTTCCATATAAGCAGATGTACCAGAAGACATTTTAGAAATCCCTAAAGCAGTACCAATTGCGCCAGCAACTTGCGATAAAGTATTGAAAATTGCGGTGCCGTGCGGATATAGATTAGGTGTTAATTGGTTTAGGCCAAATGTTTGGGACGTCATAACAAAAATAATACCTACCATTAGTAAACTGTGCATGACAATAATTTTCCAAATTGATGTATCTGCATTGTTCGTTGTAAATAAGAATACGCCAATGGTTACTAGCATAATCCCAGGGATAATAATTGCCTTAGCTCTATATTTATCAAATAGTCTACCTGAAATTGGGCCCATAATCCCACTGATAATACTACCCGGTAGCATGAGTAATCCTGATTTAAAAGCTGTTACTAATAATACTGTTTGTAAAAACATAGGTAACAACGCCATAGTAGAAAACATGGTCATCATAACGATGAACATTAGCACTACGGGTAAAGTGAACATCGGAAAGCTAAACGCTCGCAGGTCTAATATAGGATTTTCAATTTTTAACTGACGTATAGAAAATAAGATTAATGATAAAACGCCAATTATTATTGAAGATAGCACTTTTATATCTGACCAGCCCAGGTCACCAGAAGCACTAAAACTATATACAATACCACCAAAACCTAATGTCGATAATATAATAGATAAATAATCAACTTTAGGTCTCTTGAGTTCTGTTACATTTTGTAGATATTTAAATGCAATAAGGATTGACAGAATAGTTAACGGAATAACGATATAAAATAGCCACCGCCAATCCATAGAGTCAACAATAACACCTGATAAAGTAGGGCCGATTGCTGGTGCAAGGAGCATAACAAGACCAACTAATCCCATTGCAGTTCCGCGTTTTTCAGATGGATAAATTGTTAAGATAGTATTCATTAATAGAGGAAGCATTAAGCCTGTACCAAAGGCTTGAATTATTCGACCTATTAATAAAAAGAAAAAAGATGGAGAAATGGCTGCTATTAAAGTTCCTATAAAAAATGTTAGCATGGCGGATAAAAACATCTGTCTTGTAGTGAACCATTGCTGCAATAAAGCCGTTATTGGTACTAAAATACCTACAACTAGCATGTAGGCTGTAGTAAGCCATTGAATCGTAGACGCTGTTACATTAAATTCATTCATTAAGATCGGTAAAGCATTTCCAAGCAATGTTTCGTTCAATAAGGAGACAAATGCTCCTAATATTAATGCGAAAACAATCGGACCTTGTTTTATGTTTCTAAGATCAATCTTAGGGTTAGCAGGACTCGTAGATGATAGGCTCATGTATGATTACCTTCGCTTTCATATAATTTTTATGGACAATAGATAAACTACTGTATGTAATTTAATATAAATATGTCGATTATATTTAGGAAGAATCAGATTATTTTACATGTATAGATAAACAACAAAATAGGAGAAGTGTAGATGAAAAATAATGAAGAACAAATTGATTTGAGGATTAGACGCACACATAAATTATTATGGCAGGCATTGTATGAACTGATGACGGACTATAAACAAAAATATACTTCAATTACAATCAATCAAATATGTGACCGTGCTATGGTGCATCGTACAACCTTTTACAAACACTTTGAAGATAAAAATGATTTATTAAAAGTTGGACTTCAACAATTAGGGGAAGAAATAGCAAAAATACCTATTCATGATCGAGTAACAAAGCCTTTTACAGTGATTGAACAGCTATTAGATCATCCAGTGTTAGGGGGAATTTTAGCCGTACAAATGGGGGATAGCCAATTTATAGAATACATAAACACACTGAATGTAAATAATCAAATGGAAGAGAGAAATGAAATGTATCAACTTTTCAAGGATTCTTCGATTCCGAAAGAATTAGTCATAACGTTTTATGCAGGGGCCATTGAAAAATTAACTATGTGGTGGCTGGAGAATAGAGAAAGTGTAACTGCTGAAGATATGGATTATTATTTTCATAAAATGATTAATCAAAATGTATTTAATTTAAAATAATTATGTGTGGGTTTGCTCGATGCTGCGATTGACAAAGCTATCAAATAATCGTTCAAAAAAATTTTAACTGCACTATTTGATTTAGGTGTTTGTATAAACATGAACCCAGTTATAGCAACACAACAACTACAAAACCCCTTTCATGTTACAGCAACCTAGACATTGTTATGACAAGCAACTATTATAAATAGGAGAAAAAAGGGGGAGTTGTATGGGGAATAAACGATATTCATCTGACTTTAAATTAGAGCTTGTAAAACAATATCGCCTCGGCACCGCTGTCAGTAAATTATCAAGCGAATATGGTATATCTGAAGTAACCATTTATAAATGGATAAAGTTATATACACCAGTTGATGGTGTCACTGACATGACGAAGGCAGAAGTATTAACCGTTCAAAAAGAAAACGAACGATTAAAACAAGAGGTCGATATATTAAAAAAGGCTATTACCATATTCGCAGCCAATTAGATGATACAGATGTAATTGATTATATAGAACGGGAAAGTAAAAAACATGCTGTTAAAGTACTCTGTGAGCTATTAGACTTGCCCAAAAGTACTTACTATAGTGGGTTGCAAAAAAAGCAACAGTCATCAAGAAAGTCGGCATCGGAAGAGTTATTAGAGGAAATTGAACAAATATTTATCGAAGATGGGCAGCTTTATAATGGTGCACAGCTTTATGAAATATTGAAAATGCGAGGCTTTCAAGGGAGTTTGCGGAAGGTCCAGCGCGTATTAAAAAAGGCAAGGGAAGCACATGTAGAAGAAGTTCCGGAACCAATAGTAAATGTAGGCTTTGAAACGACAAAAGCTAACGAAAAGTGGGTAATCAATATAAGTTACGTACCAACTTGGCATCAAGGATGGGCTTATATGGCGTCTATTATAGATGTTCATACAAAGAAAATAACAGGCTTCAGCTTCGATCAATTACTAAGTGAAGACTTAATGGTAATGGCTATACAGAAAGCGTATGACCAGTTTCCAATGCCATTAGTTTTGTATACTAGCCTACAACCAGCGTTTATTGAACATTGTAAAGAAGCTTGTAAAGAAAAAGAGCTGTTAGTACCACCAATTGTTTTTAAAGAGTATTTATATGATGATGCATGTTTACAAGCGATGGTGCCATTTTTAACGGGTGCACAATATCGATTGCGTCGAGGCCATGCTTCCATAGATAAATGAGCATAATGCGAATACGAGAGCTTTCTTAAATGGCGATATTTAAGAAGGCTTTTTTGTCTCTAAAAAATTATAAAAATTAACTAAAAAGAGTCCAGTTAATTGACGTTTTCTGAATAATTAATTATATTTAAAGTATATTAAGTCTACAAATCTATTGAGAGAGGAGAATTCTAAATGAAAGCGCTAGTATTTGCAGGACCAGGTAAAAAGGAATTACGTGAAGTAGACAAACCTCGTGTAGTGAAAGATAGCGATGCAGTGGTGCGTCTTGTGAAAACAACTATTTGTGGTACGGATTTGCATATTTTAGGTGGCGATGTACCTGCTGTTAAAGAGGGGACAATTTTAGGTCACGAAGGTATTGGAATTGTTGAAGAGGTAGGGGCAGGCGTATCAAACTTTAAAGTAGGCGATAAAGTAATTATTTCATGCGTGACGTCATGTGGTAAATGCCACTATTGTAAAAAATCTTTATATGCTCATTGTGAAGATGGCGGCTGGATTTTAGGTCATTTAATCAATGGAACACAAGCAGAGTATGTTCATATTCCACATGCTGATAACTCTCTATACCACATTCCACAAGGAATATCCGATGATGCTGCTGTTATGATTTCTGATATTTTACCAACGGGTTTGGAAATTGGCGTATTAAATGGTCAAGTGTCACCAGGCGATGTAGTAGCTATCGTAGGTGCAGGTCCAATTGGAATGTCAGCACTATTAACCTCCCAATTTTACTCTCCTTCAAAAATTATAATGATTGATCTCGATGATAATCGTTTACAAGAATCCAAGAAATTTGGTGCTACAGAGACAATCAATTCACGTGATGCCCAAGCTGCAATTGATAAAATATTTGACATGACAGATGGTCGTGGAGTTGACGTAGCAATTGAAGCTGTAGGTTATCCTGCAACATTCGATATTTGCCAGCGAATTTTATCACCAGGAGGTCGTTTAGCTAATGTTGGTGTTCATGGTAAACCTGTCGATTTGCAATTACAAGATTTATGGATTCGCAACGTGACAATTTCCACAGGTTTAGTATCGACAAGCACAACACCGATGCTAATAAAAACGTTAGAAACAGGGAAGATTAAGCCAGAAAGGTTAGCTACACATCGCTATAAATTTGACGACATGATGGAAGCTTACGAAACTTTTGCTAATGCGGCGGATGAGCATGCATTAAAAATCATTATAGATTTTCAATAAATAGCTTAAAAAGCTCTTAAAGCGGGTAATACCTTTTAAGAGCTTTTTGTATATCTTGATGATAGTGATAAAGGTACTGTGTAAAGCTTCGCTATTAGTTATAAACAAATCTTTATGTAAGCAAAAGTAATATTAAGCCTACAATAATTAAATGCGACTATGTAAATTTGAATTTGGAAGGGTTTTCATAGGTTTTTCCGTATAAAAGAGATATAGTAGTAAAACATTTTTTACGAATATTACAAGTAAAAGCATTTAAGCTTACACGATTGTAATGAAATTGAAAGCCAATACGATAGAGTGTAATACATTATTTTGCGAGAATGTGTATAGAAGCAAGAACAAGAAGCGGAGGAATACACAATGAATGAAAAATTAGAAGGCGTATATGAGGAATATAATCGTTATATATACCATTTATGTTTGAAACTTACTCGTAATAATGTAGAAGCAGAAGATCTGATGCAAGAAGTTTGGGTCAAAGTCGTACGCTACGAAGATAGCGTTGCCGAAGTAGAACATATTAAAGCTTGGCTAACAACCATTACAATGAACACATTTAGAGATCGCTATCGAAAAAAAGTACGACGCAGTAAGTACATGATGAACCAACCTGAAACATTAGACGTACCGATTTTAGATTTGGTTCCCAATAATGAAATTTCAACAGAAGAAAAAATTGAAAAAGAAATTGTGACAAAGCTAGTACAGGATAAAATGGGACAGTTAGATGCAATCTATAGAAAAACTTTATGGTATTTCTACATAGACCAATATTCACTTGCTGAAATTTCTACTATTATGAAAGTTTCTATTGGGACGGTGAAATCTCGTTTATTCCGTGCGAAAGCTCGCCTAAAAGAAATGCTTATGGCTGATGTGTCAATCGTCGAGGCTGTGCTACCAGCGTAATAAAAACAATTGGTCGCACTATCTTAACTACTTAGACGGAAGTATTCGTTCGGCCAATCAAAATAAGGATGCATTGCAAACAATAATTTGCAATACATCCTTATTCGTGTTTCTATACAAAGCTGAAAATTTAATCTTGACGATTAGTATCGACAGTTAGTAAACACTTGGCAAAAATATCACGTAATGTTTGCAGCTCTTCTGCTGACAGCATGCCAAACATATTGTTAATAATTTCGCTAACTTGTTGACGTGATTCTTCAAGGATATCTTCACCCTCGGTCGTAATAACTAATTGCGAGGCTCTGCGATCGGTAGCGTGCTGTGTTTTTTCGATAAAGCCAGCATTAATCAGTTTGGTCGTTAATACCGTGACGCCACCTGTTGTAACTTTTAAGCGCTCAGCTATAGCAGAAGGGCGCTTTGGTCCCTCCTGCGATAAGTAGTCTAAAATTAAAATATGGGATTTTGAAAAGCCGAGTACATTATGATTATTCCACTCGTTTGCCCATTTACGCTCGATAGAAGAGACAACTTCAAATAATGAGGTAATGGCTTGTTGTTTTTCTTGATCCATATAAGGTCATCTCCAAAACAGTTTTAACTTTCTTGAGCCAATCTTGTCATCGCGTTTAACTCGTAAGCACGTACTTTACGTGGAATAAAACGACGAATGTCCATCTCATTGTACCCAACTTGGATACGTTTTTCATCTATAAGGATAGGGCTACGTAACATTCTTGGGTGCGCCTGAATAATCGCGTATAGCTCTTGAATAGAAAGCTGATCAATATCAATATTAAGATTTTTAAAATCATTAGAGTTTGTAGCAATAATTTCATCAGTGCCATCTTCTGTCATGCTTAAAATTTCTTTAAATTCAGCAAGTGTAAGAGGATGTGATGTAATACGTTTTTCTTTATATTCAATGTTGTGTTCTTTTAACCATTTTAATGCTTTTCTGGATGAAGAGCAGCTCGCTTGTGAGTAAATTGTAACTGTCATTCTTCATTCCCCGCTTTCTTTGTTAGATTATATTTTATGAATAGCTTATCAGTAAGTTAAATAGGTTATACATATATCTTACTAGTAAGCTATATATAAATCAATAGTTATTTAAAAAACTTTTAAGAGAATATGATATTTTTTAATCTATACTAAATATACGCTGGGAAGAGGGAAAAGTTTCATTAAATAAGCTTACAATGATGTAAGTTTAGAGGAAGTGCCAGTCACCCACACAATTTTGAATTGTGTGGGTGACTGGCACTTTAGCTTTGCACTTTAGCTTTGTTGACCAGATGTGAACCAGTCTTGTACATTCCATACTTTCGTTACTAAACCTTCATAAAAATCAGGTTCATGGCTAACGAGTACGATTGTGCCTTTAAATTCTTTCATAGCACGTTTTAATTCTTCTTTTGCATCGACATCTAAGTGGTTTGTCGGTTCGTCAAATAGTAACCAGTTGGCTTCTTCCATCATGAGTTTACATAAACGAACTTTCGCTTGCTCACCACCAGATAAAGAATTAAGTGGGCGAGTGATGTGATCTGTTTTTAATCCAGCACGTGCTAATGCGGCGCGTACTTGTGCCTGTTCCATGGATGGGAAGGCGTTCCAGACATCGTCAATCGGTGTAATTTTATCTGCTTTTACTTCTTGTTCAAAGTAAGAAGGGGCTAAATAATCCCCGCGAATAACTGTACCACTTAGCGGATTGATTTTACCGAGCATCGTTTTCAATAATGTAGATTTACCAACACCATTCATACCGACTAAGGCAATTTTCTCGCCGCGTTCAATCATAAATGAAAGTGGTGGTAGTAAAGGCTTGTCTTTATCGTAACCGATGACTAAATTTTCAGCTTCCACTACATAACGGCTTGGTGTACGAGCTTCTTTGAAACCAAATTCAGGTTTTACTGCTGTTTCAGGACGGTCAATTCGTTCTAGACGATCAAGCTGCTTCGCGCGAGATTTAGCACGACCCGTTGTAGAGTAACGCGCTTTATTTTTGGCGATAAAGTCTTCTTGTTTTTTGATGAATTCCTGTTGCTTTTCATATGCATCAATATGTTGACGTTTATTGATTTCAGCTAGCTCTAAAAACTTCTCGTACGTAGCTGTATAGCGAGTCAGTTTTGAAAACTCTAATTGGAAAATCACATCTACAGTCTCATTCATAAATTCCGTATCATGGGAAATTAATAAGAAAGCATGTGGATAGTTTTTTAAATAGTTTTTTAACCATGTAATATGCTCTTCGTCTAAATAGTTCGTTGGCTCATCGAGTAATAATACCTTTGGCTTTTCTAATAAAAGCTTTGCCAGTAATACTTTCGTACGTTGACCACCAGACAGGGCAGCTACATCACGTTCAAGTCCAATCGCATCCAAACCTAAACCACGTGCAACCTCTTCGATTTTCATATCGAGTGAATAAAAATCACCAGCATCAAGTGCATCTTGAACATCTGCCATTTGTTCTAGTAACTCTTCTAATTCTTCAGGTGTCGCTTCAGCCATCTTACTTGTAATTTCGTTTAACTCTTCTTCTTTTTTATATAGAGGGAGGAAGGCATCACGCAATACATCGCGCATAGTACGTCCAGCAGTCAGCACAGTATGTTGGTCTAAATAGCCATAATGTGTACCAGGTAGCCATTCAACCTTTCCGGCATCGTGAATTGTTTGCCCTGTAATAATTCCCATTAGAGTAGACTTTCCAACTCCGTTAGCGCCGACAAGACCAATATGATCGCCTTCAACTAAACGGAAAGAAACATCTTTAAAAAGTGTGCGGTCACCAAACGAATGACCTAAGTTTTCAACTGTTAATATTGCCATATAGGTTGTTCCTCCATAATTTCGATTACGTCTTGTGTAGATAGATTCGCTGTACGACTGTTATTACATACAGTTGCAATATGCAAAATATTAAAGCTCTGCTAGTAGTTTGTTTAATTCGGCTAGCTTTGTTTCCATGTTAGCTAGGCGTTGCTCTGCTTTAGCGACTTGGTCATTATGGCCTGTAGATTCAAGTTTTTCAATGTCGCCTTGTAAATTCATATAATCCATTTTTAATTCTTTAATTTGATATTCAATATCGCTTTTTGTTGGCATGGTTTGTCGCTCCTTTATCGTTTCATTTGTATTACCAATGCGTGTAAAAGCGATGGAGGTTTTATCATCCCTCCACCGCTTAATTGTTAAAATCAATCGGGTACTGATGCTTTAAACTCCCTTGAAAATTCTAGCCTACATTCAACTAGAAGCAAGGGGAAAAGAAGTGAAAAATTCTAATATATTGTATCATATTCACCTTAAAAGAATCACTAAGTTGAAGCGATATTATGTCGATCATAAGCGAAATCGAGTAATAATGATTCCAATGTTTGGTTATTACTTGCGAGATTCAGCTGTCGCTGTTTTTTTACAGCCCGCTCACTACGAGCCTCATGCAATAAAAACTCCATCACCGCATTTTGTATTTGTGATTGTTTCATCTTACGGCCGAGACCGAGGTGTATAAAGCCGTTATGCTCACGAGGAAAAGCATGTAATAGCTCGTTCTCCGTTTGTGCAAGTGTAATACAAGGCACACCGTAAGAAGCAATTTTATAAGGTGTATAGTTCGCATTGCAGATAATGACATCGGCTTTGGGTAACAATTTGAGAAGTGCGTCTTTATCACGCAATAGGGCAGTATTACGACGACTAAGTACCATCATTTGCAAGTCATCCGTCGCATGGCGATAGCTATCATCTATCATTACTGTAATTTGTAGTGGGATTTGTAGCTGGGTTAGGTGGCGAAGAGTTCGATATGTTAAGTTATGCTCGTCCCCATCCTCAAAAGCAACAACAATATGAGGAGGGTTTTCAGAGACTTTAACATCAGGTAATGATTCCGTATGTTGATAGGCTTCTGGTAATGCAAAGGCAAAACTGCCACCAATATAATGAGATGGAAAATAATCTTTCACTTCTTGATAGAGTGCGAGTAACACACAATCACAGGCTTGGCCACCATCACCAAAATCATCAAAATGAATCATCGTTTTACAGAATGGTCGTAAACTTTCCACTTGCCAACTTTCGGAGTTACGACCGTCCCTGACAATTAAATCAGGCTGTATGGCTTTGATTTGCTTAGGTAATTCGTCAAAAAGATCGAATAGTATTGGTGAAAGATTGTGATGCATTAAAATTTGAATCCCATCATTAGAAGGGGTTTTGACGAATATGAAAACGTCCTCTTGCACAAGCAACTTAGCCAATGTTGCAACCCGTTCAAAAGGATACAGCCCTTTATCAATACAGCTTTCAATTATGAAAACAATCGATTTTTTCGGTTTTATTGTTTGTGTTTCGTTTTGCAAATGTATCCCATCCTTTCATCTGTCTATTTAAATTATGGTGAAAAATGGGCAAGTATGTGTAAAAATTAACATTAGATAAAGAAAGTATGTAGTTAAACTTCAAAAATGGCGTTTGTCATACCGATGAATAATAGAGAGGATAAGCTATATTCTTATTCATACTATACATATCTAGTAACCGTCTATGTTAAGGCAGATAGGAGGAGTAGAGATTGGGTATGCGTTCGGCAATTGTTGTGGGAGCCACTGGGTTAACGGGAAGCTCGCTCATAGAACAGTTATGTGAAAATGATGAATACGTTTCGGTCATCGTTATTGCGCGAAGAAAGCTTCACTATGAACACCCGAAGTTAGAGGTCAAGATTCGTAACTTTGACACACTAGAAGAAAAGGATATTGAATTTGCTCATGAGTTATATTGTTGTTTAGGTACTACTATCAAAAAGGCAGGCTCCCGTGAAGAATTTGAAAAAGTGGATTTTGAATTTCCACTAGCTATTGCTTCATTAGCGAAAAAACAAGGGATTCCCCATTTGCTTGTTATAACGGCAATGGGTGCAAATGAACGGTCAAAAATTTACTATAATCGGGTGAAGGGGAAGTTGGAGCAAGCTTTAATAGAGCTAGGTATGCAACGCTTATCCATTATTCGTCCATCTCTGTTAGTAGGGCAACGAGATGAGTTTCGTTTTGGTGAGAAGGCTGGGGAAAAGGTGTTAAAGCTTGCTAAACCTTTGCTAATAGGACCATTAAAACGTATGCGTGCTATCGATGCTTCACAGGTGGCAAAAGCGATGCTTGTTATTGCGTTACATGGCAAGAAGCAACCAGTGACCATCTATCCTTCCCAACAGCTAGCTACAATGGATTTTCCAAAAGTGGTTCACGAAGAGTTTGCACGTGAGGAGCTATTTAATTGGCAAAAGCGAAAAGGTGCAGATGTATCTGAAGCGGACAAGGTAAATCGAGAGGTTATCATTAATCGAGATAAATTTAAAGTGGAGGAAAGCGTAGTAGACAAAGAGGTAACATTTCATCGCAAAAATGAAAAATAGGTACCTTTCATATCATTCCGCCTAAAGACTGAATTTCATGTTTTGACTGCTACAATTCTTCCCGTGACTCTATTCATTTGTTACAATATTATTGTAGAAGATGAATGTGGAGGCAAAATGAATATGAAAATTTTACTCGTTGATGGCACAATGTTTGGGCGTAAAACTGGTGCTATTTTAGAGCAAGTAGAGCATTATATTAAAGAATTCGATGCTAGTTTCGACTTAGAAATTATGCATTTTAGTGAATATAAGCATCAAATTGTCGATGGTTCACCATTAAATGATGATATGAAAAAAATGATACAAAAATTTGAAGAAGCGGATGCGTATATTATTGCTACGCCAATTTTCCAAGCTTCAATTCCAGGTGTGTTAAAAAATGCATTTGATTTCTTACATCCGAAAACGATGCGTTATAAGCCTGTTTCTATCGTAGCGAATGGTGGCACATATCAGCACCATTTAGTAGTTGAAAATCAACTAAAACCAATTTTAGACTACTTCCGTGCGCTTGTAACACCAAACTATGTCTATACACATACATCACATTTTGATGCAGACAATAAAATTGTAGACGAGGATGTTCATAATCGTTTACGTGAAATGGCTCGCGTTTTTGTCCAGTACTGTGAAATGAGTAAATCATTACCGAAAGAAACAATAGACCAACATTAAACAAAGGTAAGTACTGTTCCTAAACAGTTATGACGAGCAAGAGTCACACTGATGCGTAATTTTGCAATATTATAAAGTCCCTTGTGCAGTGGAAGGAAATCACTGTGCAGGGGATTTTTCTTTTCAGAAATCCTTTTACGATATGATAAAATAGTACTTTAGTGAATTCGGAAGGGAGGGCAGCTCATGCAGAACATCGCTTTACTAGAGAAACAACGCTGTAATTTAATTTTGACGAATAAGGCGAAGGAGGCGGTAGAGGAATGCTCAGCAAATGAGCATGCCTTTTTTGCGTTACAAAAAACTTTGACCGTCTATATTGAAAAAAGAAAAGCAAAAACAATTGGCGAAACGTTTTTATCGATTTATTTTAATGCAGAGCATAATGAAAAGTTAGACAGTACATTGGCCGGAAAAACAGCGATTATGGATTGTGTGTTAAAAGTGGAAGGGTTATTAGCAACAAATATACGTTTTGTACATATGCGTGGTCCAATTAGTACGAATCGTCGTTTACCAGCGGCACTGCAATTTGTCACAAAGCCCAATAATGGGGCTGGTATCCCGCTTGATCTTCACACGAAAATTAGAGAGTTACCGATTGCAGAGGAACGGACAGAATATGTGAAAAAGCGTATTGCAAGTTGGGAAGGCTATTTAAAAATTCAAGAACGTGATGCGACGATCGATGATATTCATACGGACTTTAAACAAAGCTACTATAATGAAGATTTTTCACGTTTAACACTAGTATGTCCCTATGTGAAAGCGAAGGAATGGAAGCAACTTGAAGGTTTAAGTGTGAGCATCCAAGGGGTACGTGGTGAAATTGGACAAGTGTTAAAAGCGAATGCGGGTAAGCAAACAGTGGAAGTTGACTTAAAGCCTTTTGCACAGGAGCAAGCACGCAAAGACCAGCTAAATTTGCGCTCAAAACAAGTAAGCTTTAGTAATTTTGCGACACTAAGTCAAATTCGACGCTTACGTAACGGCTTTACAAAGCTTGAAAAAGGTGAAGCAGTAAATGCTAGCTTAGAAACGATTTTATTTGAAAAGCGTCCGACTGTCCGTACAGCAAAGCTTCGTGAAGATATTGAGTTTCATAATAATTTAAATGAATATCAACGGAAAGCTGTCATCGGCGCGTTATCTGTAGAAGATTTGTATGTTATTCAAGGGCCCCCTGGAACAGGGAAAACAACGGTTATTTCAGAGATTTGCCAGCAAAACGTAAAAGCAGGCTTAAAAACACTCGTTGCCTCACAGTCAAACTTAGCTGTTGATAATGCCTTAGGAAGACTTCTCTCCAATCAAGAAATTCGTATTTTACGATATGGCCGAACAGAAAGTATTGAAGAAGAGGGGAAAAAATTCATTGAGGAAAATGTTGCCCTACATTGGCGTGAGCAAACATTAGCTGCTGTTGAAGAAGAAATTACGGCTTTTACTGAACGTGAACAAGAATTACAAGCGAGTATAAGTAAAACAACTGATGAGCTAACGAAATTGCAAGCGTGGCTAGAAGAACTAACAAAGGAAATTGCTGCTAAGGAGCAAGCGGCAATCGACGAACCCATTTTACAAAAAGAAATTCAATCGCTTAAAAAAGAGTTAAAAACGGCAAAAGCGGAAAAAGAAGCGAGTGAAGCACAAAAAGAGCATTATGAAAAACAGCTTGCACAGTTAGAGTCCGCTATTCAATCACAGGAGCTTATAGTAGCTGAATACGCATCCGCTGAACAGTTACAACAAACGATTCAAGACAACACCATCAAAATAGAGCAATGGCAAGCGGCTATTCAATATAAAGAATTACTTGTAGAAAAACAAGAGCTCACAACCCAGTTTCAAGATATTCAAGTGAAATATGAACAAGAAAATAAGCGATTGCTTTTCATGAAGGAAAGTCAAAATTATATCGCTTCATTAACAACCTATGACCGTATCCAACGGTTTTTACAGCATTATCAAGTTCAACCTTCACCTGTGTTAGCGCAGCAAATTCGACGACTAGAGCATTTAGAGGATGCGAAAGATTTAGAAGCATGGGCAACCATAAATACGCGTCTACAAAAAGCGATTGCAAAACTTGAAGCGTCGGTTTCACCTGATGGGAAAGAGCGGGCGCTTGCGAAAAGTCGTCAACAGCCTGTTCAATCGTTCTCCCTACAAAATTTAAACGGCGTTTTTGGACAGCTAAATGCCTCATTTCAAGAAGGGCAAACACCGTCAGTGGAACAGTTAGAAAGCTATTTACTGGGACTGTATATGCGTCGCGATTTTGTGTGGCAAAAGGGGATGGCACTTCGCCAACAACAGGAGCATAAAGATCGTGAATTTGAGTCGCTCCGCAAAAATATCGCGAGTTTAATACACCAAGAATGTGCAATTACAAGCTTCGATGTACAAAGCTTGCAGCGTCAATTGCAGCCGTATTTAGCTCATACCGAGCGTTTACAACAACTTGCAAATACGTTCCAAGCTGAGACTATGCCAGAAGAATCTGTAGAGCAGTTGAAAATGCTCGTAACTACAACGCAATCCTCTGTGAAAACAGCCCGTCAGCAGCTTCAGGCTGTTGAACAAGCAAATACACAGCTCTTACCGAAAAGAGCGGCACATCAAACAGCTAAGGCAAGCTTACAAGAGATTGACGAAGAGCTAGCGCAATTAGAAGAAAAAATTAAAGCTATTAATATAGAAGGACTAAAAAAGGAAAAACAACTAACGGCTTTAACAACATTGCTACAAGCTACACCAGAGCGAACATTAGAAGAAGTGAAGGAAGCTATTCAAACAGCAAATGAAAGTTTAGAAGAGCTACATCGAAAACAACAGCAGTTACCTCTACGTAAGAAATTACAAGAGCAATGGCGCGATAAGCTACAAAACGCTACGGAATATGATTTAGATGAAATTCGTAAATTGTATGTGCGTCATGCCAACGTAATCGGCACAACATGCGTTGCTTCGGCAAGCAAGGAGTTTATGGAGAACTATCCAACGTTTGATGTTGTAATAATCGACGAAGTATCGAAGGCTACACCGCCAGAGCTATTATTACCAATGCTAAAAGGCAAAAAAATTATTTTAGTGGGTGACCATCATCAATTACCTCCGTTGCTTGGTGATGATACGTTGGAGGAAACATTGAAAGGAATGCTAGAAGAAAATCCTAATTTTGATGGGGCGCAAGAGTTGAAAAGCTTGCTTCGTGAGTCGCTATTTGAGCGATTATTTAATAACCTACCTTCAACACATAAGCAAATGCTTGCATTGCAGTATCGTATGCATGAAAAAATCATGCACAGCATTACACCATTTTACGCTAAGGAAGAAAACGGCTTGCAATGTGGATTACCAGATTCGGATGCAGCCCGTGACCATGGCTTAGAAGGGCAATTTGTCGGTCGTGATGATCATTTGCTATGGATTGATATGCCAGCGGAAAGACCGTTTTTAGAGGAACAAGTTAAGGGTGGCACAAGTCGTTATAATGAAGGAGAACTACAAACAATCCGCAGTATTTTAACAGACTTAAATAGTGCTGTAATGGAAGCGAAAAAGGCTGGTCGCATACCACAGGATGCACAGAAAAGTGTAGGCGTTATTAGCTTCTATGGCGAGCAGGTGAAGAAAATTAATCGCCTTCTCCAACAGGAATTACAGTTACCACATCTCCAATTTAGAACGGGCACTGTCGATAAGTTCCAAGGGATGGAGATGGATGTCATCTTAGTGAGTATGGTGCGGAATACGCCAAAGGGAGGAGACATTGGCTTTGCGAGAGATTATCGCAGGTTAAATGTCGCGCTATCTCGTGCGCGAGAACTGTTAATGCTTGTCGGAAGTGCTGATATGTTTGCAAAACGTGCGAAACATCAGGATACACGTGATATGTACAGCAATCTTTTAACAACGGTGAAATCCTACAATGGCTTACGTAATCATAAAGGACAGGTGATGTAGGGTGTTGAAAATACAGCAACGTTTAATGAGAGAGTTACAACAAAATCGTCATGTCAAAATAGTAAAGGCAACGGATTGGTGCATTCCAATTCGTACCATTGAGGTAACATATGAGCCGATTCGTCGCTCTACGATGGATGTCTTGATGCAAATGCTGTTAATAAGCATGCAGGAAGCGAATTTTCAAAATGTGCAGGAGTTAAGTGAGCTTTTACTAGTAGACCCACTGTTTATTGAGGATTTAGTATCATTAATGTCTCGCGTGCGTCTTATCGAGCAATTAGAGGGCTTCTATACATTAACCCCTAAAGGACAACAACAGTTGGTACGTGGCATTTTCGAAGAGGAGTTAGAAGTCGAAACAGCGACTTTGTTATTTAGTCCATGCCACCAAGCGATTCTCCCTGTTGGAGAAGACGATATAGAGGAATTTGATGAGTTGCCAGCTCCTTATCGTTATGTTGATAAAGAGGCAGAGCAGCAAGAACAATTTGATGAGGCAATGTTGCTTATAGCTTTACAGCAGGGAGAGGAAGAAGCATCAAGCTCGCAGAAAATAATCGAAACCATTGTGACATCAGAAGCGAAACAAATCAATGATATTCCATGTCTAGAATTTCTTCTTTACGATAAGGAACAAGATATTATCTACGTTCGTGTATGGAATACTTTGTTAAATAAATGGGACGAAGAGCTAGAACAGCAACTTACAGACCAAGAGCAGCCACAATGGCGAGCACAATATTTATAAATGCGAGAACGAGCGGCGCAGTTGCCGTTCGTTTTTTTTGTGCATTTAGATAACAGCGTGCAAATTTTCTAGCCTGCATATATTACTTACATAAAGGAGGGTCCTAATGATAACGATTAGTTTATGTATGATTGTCAAAAATGAAGAAAGCTTGCTCGAAAGATGTTTAGATTCCGTCCAACATGTAGTGGATGAAATCAATATTATTGATACTGGCTCAACTGATCGTACAAAGGATATTGCACAGCACTATACCTCTAGAATTTTTGATTTTCCGTGGTGCGATGATTTTGCAAAGGCGCGGAACTTTTCCTTCCAGCAAGCAACGAAAGATTATATTTTGTGGCTTGATGCAGATGATGTGCTCACATCTGAACATCAGCAAAAGTTAGTACAATTAAAGCAATTTCTTTATCCAAGCATCGATGCAGTTTCAATGGATTATGTTGTAACGCTAGAGGCGGATGGGACTGTCGCAACGAGTGAAAAAAAATACCGATTAGTAAAGCGAGCACGTCATTATCAGTGGCGGGGAGCAGTGCATGAGTTTTTGGATGTAACAGGTAACATCTATAAAAGTGATGTAGCAGTTGTGCATGTACCAGTAAAGCAACAAACAGCTCGTAATCTACGCATATATGAGCGGTTAATAGCAGACGGATATACATTTGCGCCAAGAGATTTTTTCCATTATGCAAATGAATTAAAACAACACAGCCGTTTTTTAGAAGCAATTAATCACTATCATACATTTTTAGATACAGCACTCGAAACATCTGAGGCCCAAGTTCAAGCTTGTTTAAATTTAGCAGATTGCTATGAGCAATTACAAGATACCAAGAATGCGACACAGGCTGTTTTTCAATCATTATTGTATGATCAACCAAAACCGGAAACATGCTGTCGAATCGGCCAACACTTTATGGCGCAATCGAAAAATAAGGAAGCAATTTATTGGTATTCCCAAGCTTTACAAGTAACGCCTTGCACTATTGGCGTTTACAAACGAGCATACTCAACATGGATACCGCATTATCAATTAAGTCTATTATATGATCGATTACGGCTTTATGAAAATGCCTATGAACACAATGAAGCAGCACGCCACCATAAACCAAACGATCAACGCATACTTGACCATCAACAATATCTTCGCAAACAGCTACACAAATGACTGGTTGCGAAATACCCGCGGAGTAAAGAGGTTTACGCGCGAAAGTGAGAGAAATACCCGCGGAGTAAAGAGGTTTACCCGCGAAAAGGAGAGAAATACCCGCGGAGTAAAGGTGTTTACCCGCGAAAGGGAGAGAAATACTCGCGGAGTAAAGCATTTTACCCGCGAAAGCACTATAAACTCCCAACAGTGTTGAAAAAAGAATCTGCCTATACCCCTCCTCGTAACAGTAAAGAGTGCTATGCAGATTCTTCTTTTTATTACTATATAAATTTATGGCATGATTCCACTTACATATTAATGACTGCCACAAGCTTCACTTGATTCAGTTTTACACAATCCAATGGAATACCTTAGAACTTATTCAACGATTTCATTTACATATGAAGAAACATCAATATAATCTACATAAATCGCGTGACCAATAATAAGTGACAAAACAACAATAATCGTAATAATAATCACATTTCGTGGTCTAAAGTCTTGAGCTTGCATTTTCTTCTCCTCCTTCATAATTTTGAGAATATTATGGCAATTCAATATATGTTAAGGGAATAGGAGTATGCAGTTTTAAAAATACTTTTTTATGTAAATGTTTAATTATAAAACCTTAAAGGAATACAATATAGGCAAATATGAGGGATGGAACGATGAATGATGCAACAGTTAAAAGTTTTACTAGTTTATGTACATTTTACTAGATGAAAAAAATAAAATTCAAGACGCAACTAATCATTTCACACAACTTTTCCTCTACAGCCCATTGAATATTGAACCAGTTGTTTGCAATGTGAAACTACATTTTCATATGAAAATTGTCGTTAAACTAGACTGCCTAGCTGCTCCTGATAAACTAGCAGCCTTCCTATGCATACTTAAAATCATTCTTTAATATTTTTGAAAATTCCACTCATCACCTTAGTAGGACTTCTAAGTAAGAGTGGCTAAAAAAATATAACGCTTTACTTGTGGTATATTTAACATGACAGATGTAAGTAAAGGAGTATGAAAATATGGCAAAAAGTTTAGTAATTGCCGAAAAACCATCCGTTGCGCGTGACATCGCAAATGTACTAAAATGTACAAAAAAAGGGAATGTTTTTTTAGAAGGCGACAAATATATTGTGACGTGGGCACTGGGACATCTTGTAACATTAGCGGACCCAGAAGCATATGACGTGAAGTATAAAACATGGAATTTAGAAGATTTACCAATGCTTCCGGAACGCATGAAATTGGTTGTAATGAAGCAAACAGGTAAACAATATAATGCGGTGAAATCGCAACTAACTCGAAATGATGTAAAAGAAATAATTGTAGCTACGGACGCTGGGAGAGAGGGCGAATTAGTAGCACGCTGGATTATTGAAAAAGCAAACACTAAAAAGCCAATCAAACGTCTATGGATTTCTTCTGTAACCGACAAAGCAATTAAAGAGGGCTTTGACAATCTTAAACCAGGCAAAAATTATGAAAATCTATATCATGCTGCTGTAGCTCGTAGTGAAGCTGACTGGTATATCGGATTGAATGCAACACGTGCTTTAACAACACGTTTTAATGCACAATTAAACTGCGGGCGTGTCCAAACACCTGTTGTTGCCATGGTTGCAGCTCGCGAAGAAGAAATTAAAAATTTTAAACCTCAAACATATTACGGTATTGAAGCAAAAACAAAAGATAATTTAAAACTTACTTGGCAAGATGCAAAAGGCAATAGCCGTAGCTTTGAAAAAGGTAAAATCGATACCATCGTTAAAAAACTTGGTAACAACAACGCAAAGGTAATTGAAGTAGAGCGTAAGCCTAAAAAATCGTTTGCACCTGGGCTGTATGATTTAACAGAATTACAACGCGATGCGAATAAAATTTTTGGTTACTCTGCGAAAGAAACTTTAAATATTATGCAAAAGCTATATGAGCAACATAAAGTATTAACGTATCCTCGTACTGATTCACGTTATATTTCAAGCGATATTGTAGCAACGTTACCAGAACGTCTAAAAGCATGCGGAATTGGCGAATACCGCCCGTTTGCTAATAAAATTTTATCTAAACCTATAAAAGCAACTAAAGCGTTTGTAGACGATGCTAAAGTTTCTGATCACCATGCGATCATTCCAACTGAAGAATACGTAAATTTCGCAAACTTTAATGATAAAGAACGTAAGATTTATGATTTAGTTGTAAAACGTTTCTTAGCGGTATTTTTCCCAGCACATGAATTTGAACAATTAACGTTACGCGCTAAAATTAGTGATGAAAATTTTGTTGCAAAAGGAAAAACAATCACTGTAGCTGGTTGGAAGGAAGTATATGAAAACCGCTTTGATGATGAGGAATCGAATGACGACTTAAAAGAGCAAGTTTTCCCTCGAATCGAAAATGGCACAACATTAGAAGTTCATTTAATTTCACAAACAACGGGTCAAACAAAGCCTCCAGCACGTTTTAATGAAGCAACATTACTATCTGCGATGGAAAACCCGACAAAGTATTTAGAGAGTAATGATAAACAGTTAGCCGATACTTTAAAATCAACGGGGGGATTAGGTACTGTAGCAACGCGTGCCGATATTATTGATAAGCTTTTTAATTCCTTTATGATTGAGCAACGAGGCGGTAAAGAAATTTATATTACCTCAAAAGGTCGCCAGCTATTAGATTTAGTGCCTGAAGAATTACGCTCACCTGCAACGACTGCTGAATGGGAACAAAAGTTGGAGTTGATTGCAAAAGGGAAATTGAAGAAAGAAGTATTTATCAATGAAATGAAGCAACACACGAAAAAAATAGTTGCAGAAATCAAATCAAGCGATAAGAAGTATAAGCATGATAATATTTCAACGAAATCATGCCCTGATTGCAACAAACCAATGCTTGAAGTGAACGGTAAGAAAGGTAAGATGCTTGTATGCCAAGATCGTGAATGTGGATACAAGAAAAATGTAGCTCGCATAACGAACGCTCGTTGTCCTCAATGTAAGAAAAAACTAGAGTTACGTGGTGAAGGCGATGGTCAAATCTTCGTATGCAAATGCGGACATCGTGAAAAATTATCTGCCTTTGAAGCTCGTCGCAAAAAAGAAGGTGGCGGAAAAGTGGATAAGCGAAGTGTACAAAAGTATTTGAAACAACAAGCAAAAGAAGAAGAACCTTTGAATAATCCGTTTGCAGATCTATTAAAAGGCTTTAACTCTGATAATTAAATCATCGGAAGATTTAGGACTATAGGCAAATTCAATAGAATTTGCCCATAGACTGTTAACTAGTAGAAATTTAGTTTTCATTCTGGCAAATATGTTTCAATATCGGTACCACTAATAAATTGACCTAAACCAGAAGCTTCTCGATGTAAAAAATAAATCTTTGCAGAATATCGTTGGTCTATTATTTTCTGGTAGATAGAATATTACTCGCTAACAAAGCAGCTAAACGAGGCATAGAATCGCTATTTAACGTAGCGCTCTTAATGAAATGCATGCATTTGATTTGCTCCCTGTTGGATAGCCAGATTAATCTGTTTATCCAACAGGGAGATATTTTTTTAGGATTAAGCTATATATTTTATATGTACCTAAAGGTAGAAACAACAAATTATTAGTAATAAAATTCCCTAACCAATGTTCGAGGGCATTTTGTAGAAAATCTCCGTCCCCCCAATCCGTATTTAGGAATTTTGCCTAACGTTAGTAAAGTAATATTCTTAGCTCCACGCTCCATTTCTTTTCAATAAGAAGTTTGTAGTCCACATTTTTCTGCTAGTTCTTCTTCAATTTCTCTCAAACACCAACTCTCTCCACTAACAGTTATTTTAATCACCGCACTTAAAGACTATGTGAACGGAGGACATAAGAAAATTAACATCATCTCCACGCTATAGTGGAGAGATTTTTTGTTTGATATTTATATTAATAGAAATATTTGACTGTAATAACAAAACTGTGTTATCTTGTGTATAACAGATTTGCTGTGGATATTTACCAAATTAGTTGGAAGGAGAGGTTCTGATCTAGATTAGTTGAGCTATACTGCTAAACAAGGTAGAAGCAATGAAATCGATTACTTATCTTAGGGGGCAATTATGAAAAATAAACTATCTGCGGTGTTAGCCGCTACATTAGCATTAACAATAAGTCTACCAACTGGGGCGTTGGCGTTTTCTAACAGTCAGACTGCGGTTGTGGCTAGCCAAGAATTAGCTAGTCAAGAACTAAAAAAGATTGCGGAAGAGAAGGCTGCGCTACTTACGAATTCCTATGAGACGACTAGCGTGCAGTATGCGCTAATTGATAATGGTAAACTTGTTTTGTCAGGTCAGACAGGCAAGAATGATATGGAAGGGAAACTGCCGCTGACTAAAGATACTTTATACGGGATTGGTTCAGTCAGTAAAATGTATGCAACTGCAGCTGTTATGAAATTGGTCGATGAAGGAAAAGTCGATTTGGATGAACCTGTTGTCCACTATATTCCTGATTTCAAGATGAAAGATGAGCGTTACAAAAGCATTACGCCACGTATGCTATTAAACCACTCCTCTGGCTTGCAAGGTAGTACGTTTACTAATACTTTTTTATTTAACGATAATGATACTTATGCCCATGATAACTTGTTACGCCAATTATCCAACCAACAATTGAAGGCTGATCCTGGCGCGTTCTCAGTATACTGCAACGACGGTTTTACGTTAGCCGAGATAATGGTCGAAAGAGTCAGCGGTATGAGCTTTACGGAATTTATCCATCAACAGTTTACAGAACCTTTAAAGCTAAATCATACGAAAACGCCACAGGACGAATGGGAAAATGATAAGCGGGCAGGACTTTATTTTCCAACATATCAAGGACAGCTTCCACCTGAATCAGTGAATGTGATTGGTACGGGAGGGATTTCTTCCACTGCCGAAGATGTTGTGCAATTCTCACAAATATTTATGGGACAGGGAAAAGGAATCCTCTCTGACAAGGCAGTTCAGGCGATGGAGCAAGAGGAATATAAAAAAGGAATGTGGCCAGAGGATGGAGATAGTATTATCAACTATGGTCTTGGTTGGGATAGTGTGAAACTATATCCATTTAGTGAATATGGGATAAAAGGTTTGGCTAAAGGCGGCGACACGGGATTGCAACATGCTTCACTGGTAGTACTTCCTGAACAGAAGATGGCAATGGCTGTGTTATCATCTGGCGGTAGCAGCATGACAAATCAACTAATGGCGACTGAAATACTGCTCGCTGCGCTTAAAGAGAAGGGCACAATTAAGGACATCAAGCCGAGTAAATCCTTTGGCAAGCCAGTCAAGGACAAAATGCCTGAAGATCTAGCGAAGAATGCAGGTTTTTACGGCAATAGTTCCGGTCATTTCAAAATAGAAATTACGAAGAATGACGAACTAATCTTGCCAACTAATCCAGAAGAAAAATATATATATACTGCCGATGGAAGCTTTATGAATGAGAATGGTACCGCCAAGCTTAACTTCGTCACGGAGAAGAATGGACGAACTTATTTGAAGGAAAGCACATATTCGTCTCTGCCAGATTTAGGGCAAATAGCGATTACGCATTATGTAGCCGAGAAACTTGAAGACAATGTGCTACCGAAGGAAACAGCTGCCGCATGGGCAAAGCGAGAAGGTGTCAAGTTTTATCTTGTGAGTGAGAAATTTAGTTCTTTGCTATATTTTGCACCAATCGTGCCTATCCAAATTAATAGCAAGGAAGCGATGGAAGGCTATTGGGGAAGCAGTAAAATTACAGGTCCTAACACGGCGATGCATCAGCTCCAAATACCTGTGATGGGTGGACGTGATACGACGGAAACCCGTTTCTATACAGAAGGTGACGATGAATATTTAGAGATGTCCGGATTTTTATACGTAAGTGAATCCAACTTAAAACCGCTTGATGCAAGCCAATCATCCAAAGTTACACTACAAGCAAATGGACATGCGAGCTGGTTTACAATCCCGGAAGCGTTAGCAGGGAAAACGATGACGGTGGAGTTGCCATCAAATAGTTCGTTTGCGGTGTATGATGACAAGGGATTATGTATTAATTTTACTGTTGTAAATGGCAATAACAAAGTAAAACTGCCGAAGAACGGAACGGTTGTATTTGCTGGTGCATCGAATTCGGAATTTGCAATCACGTTGAACTAGCTACAATTCAAGAGGGACTTCAACAAAACCAGTAGGACATCGGAAAGATGTTTTGCTGGTTTTGTTTGTATAAGGTTATATCAGCGTGCTACTTTCGGCATCGACACCAACGCCTCGAGGTATTTTTTATAAATTGTTTGAGTGACTGGCACGCAAGTAATGAATTTTAAATGGTGTGCATACAGTTATTGTATGTGTTTTGTGAAAGTGGTACATTATTTTATTCTGTTTAATGTAGTTTATTTTCTTTTTAATGTCATTAAAATTCTTTTTTAAACTAGACAGTGATTTTTTGTGATGCTATATTTAGAGTGTCATAGTTTTTATAATTAGGAAAATTAAGAAAATGTTAGTCCTAGTTATAGGGAACAAAGGGGTAAGTGTTATAAAAGAAGGATGATAGATGCCTATGGTAAAAAAAACGTTAAAACAAAGAATTGTAGATGCTTCTGTAGTACTGTTTCAGCAAGATGGCTATCACAATGTAACAGTTGAACGCATTGTGGAGTATATTGGCGCATCAAAAGGTGGGTTTTATCATAATTTTAAATCGAAAGATGAACTGTTGTATGAGGTTCATGACGTGTTTATTTCCTATGTGATTAAACAGTCACAGGAAGCTTATGACAAATACGATACACCGATTAAACGCTTATGTGCAATGCTTCAAACGTTAACCCAAGTGTTTGATGTATACCAATCTCATATTACCGTATTTTATGAGGAAAGCCGTTCTTTATCAGAAGAATATAGTGCAATCATTCATAAGAAGCGGGACCAATATCGGGATATTTTACAAAAGGTGATTGAAGAAGGGCAACAGACAAAGGATTTTCGTGCTGAATTGCCTTGTACAATTGTAACAATGGCCATTGTAGGGATGATTAACTGGACATATATGTGGTTTAAACAAACGGGTCCGTTAACAATGGAGGAAATTACAGAAGTATTTACAGATATGATATTACGAGCAATTGTGACAGACCAAGCTATGGAAGAAGCAACTCAATTTATGGTAAAGATGAAGCCAGAAGAACAAGCTGGTTTTATTAATGTTTAGTACAGACCGACTAGTCGGTCTAAATATTGTGTAACTGTCGTCTGAATGAATTCCGCTATGGCAAATTGGATATTAGGGGGAAATGGGAATGAACTTTGAACTAACGAAAGAGCAAGCGATGATTCGAGACATGGTACGTGATTTTGCAGAGAAAGAGATTAAACCTTATGCTCGTGAAGTCGACGAGACATCAACAATGAGAATAGAAAGCTTTGAAAAAATGGCTGAGCTAGGCTTATTAGGTATCCCGTTTCCAGAGGAATATGGTGGTTCTGGAGGAGACACGGTTTCCTATGCAATAGCTGTTGAAGAAATTGGACGTGCGTGTGGTGGTACGGGTTTAAGCTATGCAGCAGCAGTAAGTTTAGGCGCCGCTCCTATTTATAATTTTGGTACGGAAGAGCAAAAGCGTGAATGGCTTGTTCCTTTAGCGAAAGGGGAAACATTAGGTGCTTTCGGCTTAACGGAACCTAATGCGGGGTCTGATGCTGGCGGTACCCGTACAACAGCAGTTATAGATGGTGATGATTACGTTATTAACGGAGAAAAATGCTGGATTACCAATGCAGGTCATGCGCGCCAAATTATTGTCACGGCAGTAACAGGTAAACGTGAAGATGGCAAAAAAATCATTTCATCCATTATTGTGCCAACGAATACGCCTGGTGTCACAATCAATTGTAATTATGACAAGATGGGTGTGCGTGGTTCCAATACTTGTGAAATTATTTTGCAAAATGTTCGCGTACCAAGAACGAATTTATTAGGGGACGAAAAACGTGGATTCAGTCAATTTTTAAATACATTGGATGGTGGCCGTATTTCCATAGCTGCGCTATCAGTCGGCATTGCACAATCTGCATATGAAAAAGCATTAAAGTATGCCAATGAACGAGAGCAGTTTGGGGCACCAATCGCCAAGTTTCAAGCAATACAGTTTAAGTTGGCAGATATGGCAATGGAAATTGAGCTAGCTCGTACGCTAGTACATAAAGCAGCGTGGCTTAAAGATCAGAAAAAACCATTTGCTAAAGAGGCAGCGATGGCGAAATTATTTGCTTCTGAGATGGGCTTCCGTACTTGTAATCAAGCCATTCAAATTCATGGTGGTTCAGGTTATATGAAGGAATATGATGTAGAACGTCATTTGCGTGATATTAAGTTAATGGAAATCGGTGAAGGAACATCTGAAATTCAACGTCTCGTTATTTCTCGTCTAATTGGCTGTTAAAAATTAAATAGCATATTGAAGGGGGATTTTCATGGCAGAACTTGTGTATCAAACAATTGGTCAATTGCTCGATGAACAGGCTAAAAAATATCCTAAACATGAAGCGCTAGTGTATGCAGACAGAGACTTGCGGTTGACTTATGAGGAGTTAAACCAGCAAAGTCGTTTAGTGGCAAGGGGGTTACTGGCCCTTGGAATTGAAAAAGGAGACCATATTGCCGTGTGGACAACAAATGTTCCAGAGTGGGTACAGTTACAGTTTGGTACAGGAAAAATGGGTGCGCCAATTGTCACTGTTAACACCAATTATCGTGCCCATGAACTGGAATATTTACTAAGACAATCCGATGCAAAGACGATTATTTTAATCGAAAATTTTCGTGACCATTCTTTTATTCATACACTCCAAGAAATATGTCCTGAGCTTGAACATTGTGAACCAGGTAATTTGCAATCGAAGCGACTACCTCTATTAAAAAATGTTATTTTAATTGGCGAGACAAAGTACCCAGGTGTCCTGAATTGGTCAGATGTATTGACATCTGCAAAGCAAGTAACAGAGCAACAATTAGATCAAATACAGGCTTCATTACATTATGATGATGTCATTAATATTCAATATACTTCAGGTACAACGGGTTTTCCAAAAGGTGTTATGTTAACACATTACAACCTAGTTAATAATGCCGTTAACATCGCTGAATGTATGCGTCTAACTTCAGCAGATCGTTTATGTATTCCTGTGCCATTTTTCCATTGTTTCGGCTGTGTCATCGGTACACTAGCCATTACGACAAGTGGTGGAACAATGATCCCAGTGCAAGAATACACACCTGCGGAAGTGTTACGAACAGTTGAAAAAGAGAAATGTACAGCATTACACGGTGTACCAACAATGTTTATAAGTGAATTGAATTTGCAGAATTTTTCGTCATACGACTTATCGACATTGCGTACGGGCGTAATGGCAGGCTCTAATTGCCCAATCGAAGTCATGAAAGCGGTCATCGAAAAAATGGGGATGACTGACATAACCATTTGTTATGGTCAAACGGAATCTTCACCTGTTATTACACAAACACGAGCAGATGATCCATTCCATTTAAAAGTAGAGACAGTAGGTCGAGCATTACCAAATCTAGAAGTTAAAATTGTTGTTCCTGGTACAGATGTGGAAGCGCCGATAAACGAGCAAGGTGAGCTTTGTACAAGAGGCTACCATGTGATGAAAGGCTATTATAACAACCAAGAAGAAACCCAACTTGCAATCGATCAAGACGGTTGGCTGCATACGGGTGATTTAGCGACGATGGATGAGGATGGTTATGTCAGAGTAACAGGTCGTTTGAAGGACATGATTATTCGTGGTGGAGAAAATTTATATCCACGTGAAATTGAAGAATTTCTATACACGTTCCCAAAAATTGAAGATGTGCAGGTCGCTGGTGTTCCCGATCCTAAGTATGGAGAAGAAGCGGCAGCATGGATTATTTTACGAGAAGGGGAACAGGCGACAGAAGAAGAAATTCGAGCATTTTGTCGCGATAAAATTTCTAAACATAAAATTCCAAGACATATTTTCTTTATCGATAGCTACCCAATGACTGCTTCAGGAAAAGTACAGAAATTTAAGCTACGCGAAGAATTTTTGGCAGCAGTGAAGGTGAAATAGGAAGGGGGCAACATAATGTTTAAAAAAGTATTAATTGCCAACCGTGGTGAAATTGCTAGACGGGTTATACGCACATGTAAGCGATTAAATATTCTAACGGTTGCGATCTATTCCGAGGCGGATGCAGAAAGTTTACACGTCAAAGATGCGGACGAAGCATACTGCGTAGGTAAACCACCTGTTGTACAAAGCTATTTAAATATTGAACGCATTCTTGAAATCGCCAAGGAAAGCGGTGCTGATGCCATACATCCAGGGTATGGCTTACTATCAGAGAACGCTGATTTTGCCAAACGTTGTACGGAGGCAGGACTCGTATTTATTGGACCAAGTGCAACTGTGATTGCGTCAATGGGCAGTAAATTAGAAGCGCGTAAAACGATGAAAGCTGCGGGTGTACCGATTGTAGAAGGGGTAGAAGCGCCTGTTAAAGATGTAACAGAAGCAGTTGAAATCGCTGCACGCTTAGGTTATCCCATTATGCTTAAAGCCTCTGCTGGTGGTGGTGGCATCGGCATGCAACTGGTGGCAGATGCAGAAGAGCTCGCAAAAGCATTCGAGGGTAATCAGAAACGTGCACAATCATTTTTCGGTGATGGCACGATGTATATGGAACGTTTTATTGCGAATCCACATCATGTGGAAGTGCAAATTATTGCAGATAGCAAAGGCAATGTCGTTCCGTTGTTTGAACGAGAATGCTCCATTCAACGACGCAATCAAAAAGTGGTGGAGGAAGCTCCCTCTCCATTCATCTCTGAAGAGACGAGAGCAAGGATGTTAGAAGCTTCTGTACAGGCGGCGAAGCACATCGGTTATATCAATGCAGGAACAATTGAATATTTAGTCGATGCAGAGCAAAATTTTTATTTCTTAGAGATGAATACACGCTTGCAAGTCGAGCATCCCGTCACAGAAGAAATAACAAAACTAGATCTTGTGGAAGAGCAATTGAAAGTAGCTGCGGGACAGTCAGTGAGCTTTACGCGTGACAGCATTGATAAACAGGGGCATGCCATTGAAGTACGAATTTATGCAGAAAACCCTACAACGTTTTTCCCGTCTCCAGGCAAAATTACAGAACTGGTATTGCCAATAGGTGAAGGCATTCGACATGAATGCGGTGTAGAAGCAGGCACAACGGTAACTCCTTTCTATGATCCAATGATTAGTAAATTAATCGTTTGGGGAGATACGCGGACAATTGCATGTCAACGCCTTATACAGGCACTAAAAGAATATAAAATTGAAGGAATTCAAACAAATATACCGATGCTTTTGAAAACTGTCAGTCACGAGCAATTTTTACAAGGGCATACAACAACAAAATTTGTCGAGGAATTCTATTTACCACAATTAACAGAAACAAAATAAGATATGAGCATTCGTCATGTGTGCTTTAAAGTACGAGATGACGAAAAGATGTTTTCATACTGAGTAGCTTATGCAAAGCGTAGATTGAGTAAGCGTGCGTTACAAAATGATAATCAATGTATGGATGTAAGTGTGATTTAAGCACTTAAATACAGTCATTAACAATTTGGAGGGGTTAATATGGCAACAGTAAAAGCAAGCATGGCAGGAACAGTATGGAAAATCGTAGTGGCAGAAGGAGAAAAGGTGACAGCTGGGCAAGATGTTGCGATTTTAGAGTCGATGAAAATGGAGATTCCGATTGCCGCTGAAGAGGATGGCATTGTCACAAAAATCATCGCGAATGAGGGCGATTTTATTAACGTAGATGATGATATTTTAGAAATTGAATAGGGAGGCATTTCTATGCAATTACCGAAGCATGTTACGTTGAAGGAAGTTGGTCCTCGTGATGGCCTGCAAAATGAAAAGGTACACATCGCAACTGAAGATAAAATACAGCTAGTCAATTTACTTAGTCAGTCGGGATTAAATTATATAGAAGTAACGTCTTTCGTTCATCCGAAGTGGATTCCACAATTGGCAGATGCGGTAGAAGTGTTGCAAGCGATTAAACGAGAAAAAGATATAACGTACGCAGCCCTTGTGCCGAATATGCGAGGACTAGAACGTGCATTGCAAGCGGGTATTGATGAAGCAAGCATTTTTATGTCGGCAAGTGAAAGTCATAACCAAAAAAATATTAACAAAACGATACTTGAAACATTGCCGATTTTAAAGGAAGTAGTTATTGGGGCAAAGGCTGCAAACAAGCACGTACGCGGTTACATCTCAACAGTAATTGGTTGCCCTTACGAGGGTTACATACACCCAGAAAAGGTTTTACAAGTTACAGACAAATTATTAGAAATGGGCGTTGATGAAATATCGCTAGGGGATACAATTGGCGTCGGCGTACCGACACAAGTTGAGTATCTTTTAGAAGAGCTGTTAAAGAGATATCCGGTTGAAAAATTTGCCATGCATTTTCATGATACGCGTGGTACAGCACTTGCCAATATTACGAAATCCTTAGAAATGGGGATTACAAAATTTGATAGTTCCCTTGGTGGTTTAGGAGGTTGTCCTTATGCAAAAGGGGCAACCGGCAATGTTGCCACAGAAGATTTGCTGTATCTATTAGACGGCATGGGCATAGCAACCAGCGTTAACATGGAAAAGTTGCTAGATGCTGTACGATTTATCGAACAGAGGCTAGGGAAGGACGTTGCATCTAAGCAAATGGCAATTGTTCGTAATGAAGGGAGTGCGAATGTCACGTGACACAACAGCTCGTTCAATTTGATGTATTACCAGGTAATATCGGGCTTATTACACTTTCTAGACCCGAAGCTGCAAATGCCATGTCTGTACAATTACTAAACGACCTTAGTGCGACACTAGATAAAATAAATGCTGATCCAGTAGTGCGGGTTGTTTTACTAACAGGTGCAGGAGAAAAGGCGTTTTGTGCAGGTGCTGATTTAAAAGAACGCAATGGTATGTCCGACCGACAAGTAAAACAAATTGTGCAACAAATCGGCACAACAATTGCTAAAGTTGAAGCATTGGCGCAACCTGTGATTGCCGTGTTAAATGGCGTTGCATTTGGGGGCGGGCTAGAACTTGCTTTAGCTTGCGATTTACGGGTAGCAGCTACACATACAAAAGTGGGACTTACTGAAACCTCTCTTGGTATTATTCCTGGGGCAGGAGGAACACAGCGCTTACCGCGACTTATCGGCATTGGAAAAGCAAAGGAACTCATTTATACAGCACGTCGAATCGATGCCGTGGAAGCACAGCGTTTTGGTATTGTGGAATATGTCTATGAGGGGCATGAAGTGCAGGAAAGAGCGCTTCAACTTGCACTGGATATGGCGAAAAATGCGCCGCTATCATTGATTCAGGCAAAAAATGCTATCAATAATGGGATGGAAGTAGATTTGGCTACAGGCTTGAAAATTGAATCACTGGCCTATAGTGCACTTATTCCAACTGAAGATCGTTTGGAGGGCTTACAAGCATTCCAAGAAAAAAGAGCACCGCAATACTTAGGGAAGTAATGGACTGCAAAGGGGGAATGGAACATGAGTAATATCTCTACAGAAAAAACATCCAATGCGATGAAAGATCAAATTTTAGCAGGGGGTTTGCCAAAATATCACGATAAAAATGCACAACAAGGCAAGCTATTTGTCCGAGAGCGCTTGGAATTATTATTAGATGATGGACTTCAATCAGAGGATGGCCTGTACGCAAACTGTTTAGCAGGTGATTTACCGGCAGATGGTGTCATTACGGGTATTGGTAAAATCCATGGTCGTACAGTATGTGTGTTAGCCAATGATTCAACCATTAAAGCTGGATCTTGGGGAAAACGAACTGTCGAAAAAATGATTCGTATTCAAGAAACGGCAGAGAAGCTAAATTGTCCATTATTTTATTTAGTCGATTCGGCAGGTGCGCGTATTACAGACCAACTAGAGATGTTCCCAGGGCGTCGTGGCGCAGGCCGTATTTTCTACAATCAGGTGAAGCTTTCTGGTAAAGTGCCACAAATTTGCTTGTTGTTTGGGCCTTCAGCAGCAGGTGGCGCTTATATTCCTGCATTTTCTGATATTGTGGTGATGGTGGAAGGTAATGCTTCCATGTATTTAGGGTCACCGCGTATGGCGGAAATGGTGATTGGTGAAAAGGTAGATTTAGAGACAATGGGTGGCGCGAAAATGCACTGTTCCGTATCTGGCTGTGGGGACGTGCTTGTAAAAACAGAGCAGGAAGCGATTGCTTATGCTCGTAAATACTTGAGCTATTTTCCAAATAACTATGCTGAGCGTAGCAAAGTTGAAGCACCAAAGCCACCAGCTTCTTTTGAAAAATCAATTGAAGACTTAATACCTAAAAATCAGAACTCGCCGTTTGATATGTATCAGTTAATTGATCGATTGATTGATGAAGATTCATTTTGTGAAATAAAGAAATTATTTGCTTCAGAATTAATAACAGGGCTTGGGCGCATTAATGGACAATCAGTAGGGATTATAGCTAACCAACCACGTGTGAAGGGTGGCGTATTGTTCCACGATTCGGCAGATAAAGCGGCAAAATTTATTTCGTTATGTGATGCTTTTAATATACCGCTTATTTTCCTCGTAGATGTGCCTGGCTTTATGATTGGCACACAAGTTGAAAAGGCGGGTATTATCCGTCATGGTGCCAAAATGATTTTTGCCATGAGTGAGGCAACTGTACCAAAGCTAACTGTAATTGTTCGCAAGGCGTATGGCGCGGGACTCTATGCTATGGCAGGCCCAGCCTTTGAACCGGATTGTTGTATTGCCTTATCGAGCGCACAAATTGCGGTTATGGGTCCAGAGGCAGCGATAAATGCAGTATATGCCAATAAAATTGCTGAATTGCCAAAAGAAGAACAAGCTAGCTTTATTGCGGAAAAACGGAAAGAGTATCAAGAGGAAATTGACATTTATCGCTTAGCTTCTGAGCTAATTATTGATGATGTCATTGAGCCGAATGACTTACGTAGAGCACTTGAAACACGTTTGGAGTTGTATATGTCAAAATACTTGTTATTTTCACAACGAAAACATGGTGTAAATCCTGTCTAAGAGGATTTACTTAAATGCACCCAGTTCATGCTGGTGTGCATTTTTTGATATATTTCACCTCTTGCATGGAGATGGTCAGACATATTAAAATATGGGATGGATAAGAGGAAGTGGGTGAATTAGCATGGTAAAAAATAATATACCTAGTATTCAAGATGATGCCAAGCTACCATTACCATATCGCGCGTGGATTGATACGTATTACATACAGCTTAAAGTAATAGGCTGGGTATTTTTCAGCTTTTACACATTTATCGCCTTTTACAAATTAGTCATTAATCGCTTAGTGAATGTCAGTGTTAGTTTGTTCCGAGGCGAAAATTCTTTAAGTGAAATTGGTTTATTTGATTATAGTAGCTGGCGCGTAACGACAAATTTTATACCGTTTGAAACGATTTTACGTTATATCAACTACTCCCAATATTTTAATTTAGATTTAATTATCCTAAACTTATTAGGCAATTTGTTAATATTTACACCGATGGGCTTTTTGTTACCATTACTATCAAAGCGCTTTCGGAAGGTGTGGATTGTAGTTTGCGCAGGCTTTTTCTCAAGCCTGGCTGTGGAAACAGTCCAGTTTATATTCAGGGTAGGTTCTGCGGATGTCGATGACTTGATTTTAAATACGCTAGGCGCTTGGTTTGGATACTTAGCTTACAAATGTATTCTCATTTTTCCAAAAAGAAACGTTTAAAAAAGAAGAGAAAAAACAGTCCGTTTATGTATGGGCTGTTTTTTATTGTTACGTTTACACTATTTACCACGTGTTTAAAGTGATAAAATTTATTGAAACTAAATTATAAAGTAATAAAGAAATGGAATGTTCACTGAAAAAATGGATTTATGTAGTGTCTTTTTACCTATATGATAATTGGATTATTGTTTCTTTAGGAGGTTAGTATCAATTTGTACTTGAATTTATAATGGAAAATTCCGATAATAAGAGTACAGAATGCTTTTGTTCGAATAAAAATCGTTATGAGTGAATTGTTCATATTTACGATGTAACTTGCATATTAAAAAAGAAAGTCGAGGTGATATTATGAAACTATCAAATGTAATAGAACAAGAAAGACAATCAGCCTTTTATAATCGAAAAAAGATTCTTCAGCGTAAAGAGGCTGGTGATGCTTATCGTAAAAATGCACAGTATTTCCAACCGAAAAAAAATCCCATTTTGCAAGAGCTCGAAAATCTTTTATTAGGACGCACAGATCAAGATTTATATGAGCAACATAAAGAAGAAGCGAAAGATGTAACGCCACAACAACAAGCTATGATTCAAGACTTACAACAAGCAGAGAAAAGTGTAAGAGCACATGAGCAAGCTTATAAAGCAGTTGGCGGTGAGGCTGATGACTCGTTATTGCCTTCAGAAGTGAATGCTGAGGGATCTATAGCATTAGACGATTCATCGATTGTTGCACTTGATAAAGATAGTGGTGATGTTGATACGTTGCAAATTTTACAGCAGGTTCGAAGTGCTGCACTTGCGCCAACTGCCCCATCTTCACAGGATTTACGTGTAGCGGATAGTGCAGATACTCAAATACAACAAATTCAGGCAATGTTAAATGGACTAGAGCTGGAAGAAGCGCCTCTAGAACCAGCTTATGTTACGGAAATGGTAGATGTAAAGGTGCCAGAGCGATTTGCGAAGGCATTGAAATTGGACCCATTTGCAGATACAATTTTCGGTAAGAGTTATGAAGAGGCGTTGAAGGCACGAACATTTAAACTGGCGTCTGCAACATATGCAGCACACATTAAAATGGCTAAAAACGGTTATCTTTTTGGGGATAACGCGTTGTTTTCAATGACAGCTTAATGGTGTAGATAGGGGAATTGACTGTGGCAAAGGGAAAGCATACGAAAACAAATGCGATTAGACTATTAGAGCAGCAAAAAATACAATTTGATGTATTGGAATACGAAACAGGTGATGGTCAAGTAGATGGGGTTTCAGTGGCTGAAAAAATTGGTCATCCTGTGTCCTGTGTCTTTAAAACATTAGTCGCAAAGGCAAGCGCTCAACAGCTATTTGTTTTTGTCATTCCAGTTGCGGAAGAATTGGATTTAAAAGCTGCGGCTAAAGTAGTTGGAGAGAAGAAGATTGAGATGCTAGCAGTAAAGGAGCTTCTAGGTTATACAGGCTATATTCGTGGTGGCTGCTCACCTGTCGGCATGAAAAAACTGTATCCGACGGTTGTGGATGCATCTGCACGGGAGCAAGGAAGTATTATTGTAAGTGCAGGAAAAATCGGCATGCAAATGCATATACAACTAGATGATTTACTCGCCGTAACAAAGGCGCAACTGGCACCAATTACAACTATCCAAGAATAATCTTGGATAGTTTTTTAGTGTCAGGCACTCACACAATTCTCATACAATTAGAGCTAGCTCCCTTTCATTTTTTTCTGTGATAGTTCATATACTGTCATGGCATAAAAAAAGGAGGAGCGACATTGAACGGAAATGTGACCTACTATTTTGGACACGCACTTACAGGGCAAGGAATCAAACATTTATATAAAGAAATGATGGACGAAGCAGAACTTGTTTACGTTCTGCAAGGCGCATCAACGTTTAAAGGGTCAGAGCTTCTGAAGGAGCTTGGTTATTTTTATGTAAAACAGGGCTTTGCAGTAGAGTGGTTTCAACACGCATTGTTAGAGAACGTAATAGAGGGAGTATTTGTTAGAGGTTGTAATCGACTTTTTATTTGGACTTCAACATGGGGCATTGAACCAACTTTACTTGGTACGAAGCATCGCGTGCTGTCCTTTTATGATTGCCTAGAAGAACAACAGCTTGAAAAAATAGGTGAAAAGTTGGCTGCTGCGATAAAAGAGCGAGATTTGTGGCGTGAGAAGTGTATTACAATGCTTGAAATTGCAAAAAAAATACATGATGACTGGGAAGTAGTCACGCAAAGTTGCATGGATTGGCAAGCGTTAGATGAACAAGTTGCCCGTTTAAAGTCAACTATTTTTCAATCCATCGTGTTAAATAAAACAGGCCGACGTACACACCGATTATTAGGAACACTTACACCTCGTGGAGCAGAAAATACAGTAGACAGCATGACAAAAAATTTAACAAGACGATTGATGATTAAAGGGAAGCCCGGTACAGGTAAATCTTCATTAATGAAAGGATTGGCTGATGAAGCAAATGCAAGGGGATTAGATGCACAAATTGTTTGGTGTGGCTTAGATGCTGGATCAGTGGATATGGTCATCATACCAGAATTAAATTTTTGTATATTTGATAGCACAGAACCGCATGTATTTAATCCACAGGATGGAAGATTAGGCGATGAAATTTTTGATATGGGTCAGCATTGTAAGCTATCAGAGCAAGCCGAAGCTCAAATTGAAGATATCCGTGTGAAATATAAAAGCGCCATGCAAGATGCAATTGGCTATACGACGCGTTATGCTGAAGCGGAGAAAACGATTCGCCAGCTAATGGATCATTGTGTATCGACTGCGATATGGCGTGAAAAAACAGCACCTTTATTTGAAAGATTAGCAAAGTAATTTATTCTAATTGCACGCTTATGCTACACTATGGGTAGACTAGTCGATCTTCAATTAATAGCTAATTGCTCAAGAAATATCGATGCAAGTGACCCCTTAGTTGCAAAGATGTTCAAAAGCCAGCTAAATGAAGAGAATGCCTCTGGCTGAAGCCTTGGATTTTACAATGCATGCATGTACTAAAATCCGAATATTATGACGCCGAGAAGAAATGAATTGTAGAAAGGATGATACTCTTGTCTAAAGTACTAAACGCATTTTTAGATGAAAACTTACAAGCCTTACGAGATCAAGGCTTATACAATGAAATTGACGCAGTAGAAGGCGCAAATGGACCAATTATTCAGGTTCGAGGTCAGCATCTCATCAATCTTTCCTCTAATAACTATCTCGGCTTAGCAACAAATGAGCAATTAAAGCGAATTGCTAAAGAAGCAACAGAACAATATGGTGTAGGCGCAGGGGCTGTTCGTACAATTAACGGCACGCTCGATCTACACGTTAAATTAGAAGAAAAGCTCGCTGAATTTAAAGGAACGGAAGCGGCGATTTCCTATCAATCGGGCTTCAACTGTAATATGGCGGCTATTTCAGCTGTTATGGATAAAAACGATGCGATTTTATCAGATCAATTAAACCATGCGTCGATTATTGATGGATGTCGCTTATCGCGCGCGAAAATTATTGCCTACAATCACTCGGATATGGAGGATTTACGCGCAAAGGCAAAAGAAGCGACAGAATCAGGTTTGTATAATAAAGTGATGGTCATTACAGATGGCGTATTCTCAATGGATGGGGATATTGCCAAACTGCCTGAAATCGTAGAAATTGCCAAGGAATTTGATTTAATTACGTATGTCGATGATGCACATGGTTCAGGTGTGACAGGCAAAGGCAAAGGTACGGTAAAACATTTCGGGCTTGAAAAAGAAATCGACTTCCAAATCGGCACGTTGTCAAAGGCAATTGGTGTAGTCGGTGGTTATGTAGCTGGTAAGAAAAATTTAATTGACTGGCTGAAAGTACGTTCTCGTCCATTTTTATTCTCAACGGCATTACCACCAGGCGATGTTGCGGCCATTACAGCAGCAGTGCAAATGCTTATTGACTCAACAGAGCTACATGATAAGCTATGGGAAAATGGCGACTACTTAAAAGCAGGATTAGCGAAGTTAGGCTTCAATATTGGTGACTCTGAAACACCGATTACACCATGTATTATTGGGGATGAAAAGCTAACCCAAGCGTTCTCACGTCGTTTATTTGAGGAAGGCGTTTATGCAAAATCTATCGTTTTCCCAACTGTTCCAAAAGGCACTGGGCGTGTCCGTAATATGCCGACAGCGGCTCATACAAAAGAAATGCTAGACAATGCATTGGCGATTTACGAAAAAATAGGTCGTGAACTAGGTGTAATTAAATAATAAAGACAGAGCGCTATTGTTCAATTTGAACAATAGTGCTCTTTTTTTTCTTGCATTGTTAGTTTTACTGTGAAATTTCGAGATATTGCTCAATATTCATCGTTTTAAACGGAAATTAGATATTGAGGGATAAGCTTATTGTCGAAAGAGATTGACAAATAACATAATTCAAACTATTCTATAAAACATATTAGAATAGTAGGTTTTTAGATATTGAATAATTGAGTAAGGAGAACAATATGCTCGAATTTCGTAATGTATCAAAAGTTTATAGCGTAAAGAAAAAAGAGGTTGTTGGTGTAGATAATGTATCCTTAACAATTAATAGTAGTGATATTTTCGGTATTGTAGGCTATTCGGGGGCAGGGAAAAGTTCCCTCCTGCGTTGTATAAATCTACTAGAACGACCTACTAGTGGTGAAATATTAATAAATGGTAAGGATTTAACGAAGCTATCCCGAAATGAACTGCGTTTAGCCCGTTTAAAAATCGGCATGATATTCCAGCATTTTTATTTAATCAGTCAAAAAACAGTTGGTGAAAATATTGCCTTTGCTTTAAAAGCAGCGAGTATGCCAGCCAATGCGATTCCTGCTCGAGTGGATGAGCTACTAGAGATGGTTGGTTTAGCAGAAAAACGAGATGTTTATCCTGCACAGCTTAGTGGTGGTCAAAAACAAAGAGTAGGTATTGCTAGAGCTTTAGCAAACAATCCGGCGATGTTGCTATGCGATGAAGCAACATCAGCTCTCGATCCAAAAACGACAGTGTCAATTTTACGATTATTAAAGGAAATAAATAAAAAGTTAGGCATTACAATTATCCTTATTACACATGAAATGGATGTTGTGAAGGAAATTTGTAATCGTATGGCTGTGATGCAGGACGGAAAAGTGATAGAAGAAGGGGACGTGTATGATATTTTTGCCAGTCCCCAAAAAATATTAACACAGGAGTTTATTAGTAGTGTTGTATCTTTTGATATTCCAAAAACAATTCTAAAAGATGTACGGGGTCAAATCGTTAAAATTTTATTCAAAGGAAATGTTGCAGGTGAAGGGGTTATTTCAGATACGATGCAACGTTTTGAGGTAAAAGGGAATTTCCTTCATGGCACAATCGAGTACATTCAAGAGCGACCACTGGGTATTTTTTTAATGGAGCTACAAGGTGAGGAAAGCGAGTTAGCGAAAGCTAGGGCCTATATGACCGAACGTGGTGCGATTGTGGAGGTGGTTTTGCATGTTTGATGTTACACATTTTATAGATATGGTTCCAGATCTATTAAAGGCCTTTCAAGAAACCATTATTATGATTGGTATTTCCTTATCTGTGTCGATTGTATTAGGCCTACCACTGGGTATTTTATTATTCGTTACGGATAAGGGATTGTTTTGGGAAAATCGATTGATTAAAAGCGTATTTGGCTTTGCGGTGAACTTGATTCGTTCGATTCCATATATCATTTTATTGGTTGCTTTATTCCCGTTGACGAAGTTGCTTGTGGGACAAACAATTGGACCCATTGCAGCGAGTGTTTCATTATCGGTTGCAGCCATTCCGTTTTTTGCACGTTTAGTGGAAACGTCGTTACGAGAAATTGATAAAGGGGTAATAGAAGCATCTATTGCAGTAGGAGCAACGCCGTGGATGATAATTAAGGATGTCTTAATTCCTGAAGCAAAATCAAGCATTATTCAAGCAGTGACAGTCACGGTGATTAGTTTAGTAGCTTTCTCTGCAATGGCAGGTGTAGTTGGTGGTGGTGGTATTGGTGATTTAGCCATTCGATTCGGCTACTACCGTTATGATAATACAATTATGATTGCTACCGTTGCGATACTCATTTTGCTCGTGCAAGCGATACAAATTGCAGGTGACTGGTTTGCAAAATCAATTGATAAAAGATAAAAAGAGGAGAGATTGATAAGATGAAAAAATCGTTATTAGCATTTTTGACAATCATCTTTGCTGTTGTTTTAGCAGCATGTGGCGCAAGCGACAAAGGAGCAGATTCAAAAAAAGGTTCAGATGCAGCAGGGGAAAGCAAATCGATTAAATTAGGTGCAACAGCAGGTCCTTATAGTGATATGCTGAAAAAAGCTATTATTCCACAACTTGAAGAAAAGGGTTATGAAGTAGAATTAGTAGAATTCAGCGATTATGTACAACCGAACAAAGCTTTAGATAATGGGGATATTGATGCAAACTTATTCCAGCATACAATTTACTTAGAAAACTTTGAAGAACAGAACAACATGGATTTAGAACCATTAATTATTGTGCCGACAGCGCCAATGGGCTTCTTCTCAAACAAATATAAATCGATTGATGAAATTCCAAATGGGGCGACAGTGGCTATTGCCAATGACCCTTCTAATGCAGCACGTACATTGTTATCATTGCAAGAACAAGGCTTAATCGAGATTGATCCTAAAATCGAAGAATTAAAAGCATCAGAAAAAGATGTTGTGAAAAACGACAAAAATTTAGTATTCCAACCGATTGAGGCGGCAGCACTTCCACGTACAGTAGAAAGTGTTGATTTAGCAGGAGTTCCTGGTAACTTTGCTTTAGCGGCTGGATTAGATTTACTAGATGCTGTATTTTTAGAAAATATGCCTGACCAATTCCGCAACGTTATCGCAGTAAAGGCAGAGAATAAAGATTCGCAATTATCAAAGGATTTAGTGGAAATTGTAGAATCAGCTAAATTTGAAGAAATTATTGATGCAGACTTCAAAGGCTTTGGGAAACCAGAATGGATGAAAAATCGTAAATAAAATGAAACAAGAAGCACTCGTCATATGGCGGGTGCTTCTTGTATTGTGGAATTATTGTTTAAACAGATTAAGTTTTTCTATACGGTGAATCGCTTCCTGTAAGCGTTCCTCACTTACAAGTAAACCGACACGTACATAACCTTCGCCGAACTGCCCGAAGCCATTGCCAGCCGCTACTGCAATATCAGCTTTATCGAGCAATAAATCGGCAAATTGTTCGCTCGTATAGCCTAAGGGAACAGGGAGCCATGCAAAAAACGAGCCTTTTGGCGCTGTTACTTGCCAACCGATGCGCTGTGCTTCTTCGATTAATACGTTACGACGTCGCTCATATGTCGCACTAAGCTCTTGTGCACAAGTTTGTGAAGATGTTAAAGCGACAGCGGCTGCCTGTTGAACTGCTGGAAATTGGCTACAAAATAAATGATCTTGAATAAGATTAATCGCTTCGATAATTTGAGCATTACCGACTGCAAAACCGATGCGCCAGCCAGCCATATTATAAGTTTTTGATAATGTATATAGCTCGATGCCGACCTCTTTGGCACCCTCCGCCTGTAAGAAGCTTACAGGTTTATTGCCATCAAAGCCAATTGCACCATAGGCAAAATCGTGTGCTACAATAATCTGCTGTTCTTTAGCAAAACGTACAGTTTCTTCAAAAAAATCAAGCGTTGCTGTTCCACCAGTAGGGTTGTTAGGGTAATTCAAGTAAAGAAGCTTAGCTCTGTCCTTTACTTCGTCGGACAATGCATCATAGTCAGGCAAGAAGTTATTTTCCGCAAAAAGTGGCATGACATCGTATTGAACTTCTCCTAAGACCACTCCAGATAAATAATCGGGATACCCAGGGTCAGGTAATAACATTGTATCACCAGGGTTTAGCACAGCCATTGGTAGCTCAACAAGTCCAATTTTCGTACCACCTAAAATAGCAACTTCTGTATCGGGATTGATTGTTACATTGTATTCGCGTTTATAAAAATCAGCAGCAGCTTGCCGTAATTCGGCTATACCACGAAATGGAGAGTATTTATGATGCTGAGGGTTTTCCGCCGCTTCTTGTAGCGCTTTAATAATATGAGGAGGGGTTGGCTGGTCAGGGTTGCCCTGCCCAAGATTAATAATGTCTCGTCCTTCTGCTAATGCCGCATTGACCTTTTGCACAAGTGCTGCAAAAAACTGAGTAGGGAGTTGTTGTAGTTTTTTAGATAATTCCATGAATGTTCACCTTTTTCAGAATATAATAATTATTGTAGATATGTTGCAAATACTAGTACTTTTTCAACTGATTGTCTAGACCCTAGATAGCTAAATAAGTTGCGCTTCACTATATTGCAGGCTAGAAAAGAAGATTAGTTCAAAACTAACGCTGTTTTTATGTTATATATCTTGCAGTTCATTTACGGTAATAAATGTATAGCCTTTATTTGAAAGTGCTTGTAAAATGCCTTCGATTGTTTGACGTACTTTGTCTGTGTCATCATACATTGGATGAATCAAAATAATCGACCCAGGCTTAATATTTTCTTTTACATCATTTACTTTGTCTGAAACTGTATTGAAATAACTATCAGGTTCGAGATTCCAAGTAATCGTGTCTCGATGCTGTTTATTTAGGTAATAAGGAAGTCCGATTAATTTTTTGCCATTCGGAGGACGAACATCGATTTCTCCGTTAAATCCAGCATTTCGAATTAATACATCTGTTTTTTCAATCTCTGCCTTGTAGTAAGAAAGGCTTTTGAAAACCATTCGATGATGAGAATAGCTGTGATTGCCAATTTGATGTCCTTCTTTTGCAATATTTTTTGTTTCTTCAGGGTACTTTTCGATTTCTTCACCGATTAGAAAAAAGGTAGCTTTAGCATTGTACTTAGCTAATAGCGGTAATATTATGTTGACGTTTTCTGCTGGGCCATCATCAAAAGTTAAAGCGACCACTTTTTGAGTGGTCTCTACTTGTTTAGTTATATTCCCGAATAACTGATAGGTTCTAGAATTCATTAATTTATAGGTTCCTAGTAATAGAAGGGCAACGAATAGCCATACAGACCCGATAATTATTGTTTTCTTTTTCATCATACGCCTTCTTTCCATTTAGCATTTTTAATATAGTGCTTTATTCTATTGGAAAGCCATATTCCCCTTTGTATATAGAAGAAAAGTATGTCATTACGAAAAGAGAAATTTTACTGATATGTATTTTAAAAAATAGAAGAGTAACTAAAAAAGATGGGAAATCCCATCCTTTTAGCGTTGATCTAACTTATCAGATATACGTTTAAGAATTTGTACTTGTTCCTGTTGTACTTTAAGAAATTTAAGGAGAAACCAAATAATAAAAATCACGGGCGCTATGTAGATGAATAAACTTAAAAGAGGCAAAAAAGCGATTAATGTACTGTCCATAAATGATGTTACCTTCCTTCGTATAATATCGAGAAATCTGTCGTTTTTGTATGTATTAAATATAGCAATAAACATGGTTATTGTCATTAAACGTTAAAAATGGAAGGGCAGTAACAGATATCCGGATTTGATTTTCTTCAACCGTACATACGTTAAAAAAATACATTCTTAGTGTAAGTGGGTCTAAGTAAAATTGGAGCCTGTTAGTTAGCTTAATCGACTAATTGTGCAAAAAATCTAAATTAGTGCACTTTTAACTGTAGTATAATGAACAGTAGAAAAGCGGTAGTAGGATCAGCGCTTTTGGAAATGTTTAAAGCTATTTATACCTCGAATTTAAAAACTATTTTTTACACAGGGGGAATGAAAAATGAAAATAGGTTGTATTCAATTAAATGTAGGATTTGGCAAAGTGGAAGAGAATTTTGCAAGGGCTGAAGAAAAGATTCGTGAGGCTGCAACATTAGGTGCAGAAATTATTGTGCTTCCAGAAATGTGGAATACAGGTTACGCGCTTGAAAAATTACCTGAGCTTGCAGATGTGGATGGAGAACGAGCGAAAGCATTTTTACAAGGTTTAGCAATGGAACTTGGCGTACATATTGTCGGGGGCTCTGTGGCAACGAAGAAGGGCGATAAATTTTTCAATACGATGTATACGTTTGATAAAGATGGAAAACTAGTTGGCGAATACAGTAAGGCACATTTATTCCGTTTGATGGATGAACATCTATTTTTAGAAGCAGGCGATGAAATGAATCGCTTTGCACTAGGAGATATTGAGGCGGCAGGCGTTATTTGCTATGATATTCGCTTTCCAGAATGGTTGAGAGCGCACGCATTAACAGGCGCAAAGGTGTTATTCGTGCCAGCCCAATGGCCAACACCACGTATTGACCATTGGAAAACATTATTGCAGGCACGCGCGATTGAAAATCAATGCTTCGTCATTGCGGTTAACCGTATTGCCAACAAAGTAGAAAACTTCAATGGGCAATCCATGGTAATTCAACCTTGGGGAGAAGTGTTATGGATTGGAGCAGACGATGAAGAAGTAGCAGTTATTGATGTTGATTTTTCAATTGTCGATGAAGTGCGCGGCAGAATTCCAGTGTACGATGACCGCAGACCAGGATTGTATAGCATGTGCCAGTCACCTAAACAATTCTGAAAATTTACAAAGACCCCTATGGGAACGCGTGTAACGTAAGCCGCAAGATGCCTGCTGTGGTGCCAGTCACCCGAACAATTCTGACTAATTTCATTTCTTATCTTCAATTAACGAATGGGCTAGAAGCATAAACTCAAGTGTAATCCGATTGTGCCCTTTCATGAAATTTTCTCCTAGCAAATTTTCAAGCTTCTTTAGGCGATGATAGAGTGTTTGTCGCACGATAAACAATTGATTTGCTGTTTGTTGTTTCGAGCCATTCGTTTGTAAGTAGACTTGCAATGTTTCTAATAGCTTGCTGTTGTATTTTTTATCATATTCAATCACAGGCTGTAAATAATCCTGAATGACTTCTTGCAAGTCTACTTGCATTTGTAATTTATAAATTAGGTAATATAAATGTAAGTCATCATAAAAAAATGATGTCGTTTGAACTTTGCGACAAATATATAATGTTTCCAAAGCGGTTTGATAACTCTTCGGAATTTCCTCGACATCCGCCACAATCTTACCGATAGCTAGTTGATAGCCCTGTGCTTGCTGCTTTTTATAAAAATCCGTTGTCTGGAGCGTAGAAAAGATCGAATTTAATAAATCACGACTCGCTTTACAATCTTTAGTGTGGAGTAAGATAAATACAACGTAGCTCTTTCGCTCGAACAAAAAGGGGACAAAACCATTTTGTTCAAATAAATTTCTATAGTAAAGTTTGCTATAAACAATATCTTCTTGACCTTTCATCATTGTATAAGGCGACGATAAAATAAAGACAGCGTTACTATAGTGTGTAAAGTTAGCATGATGGGATACGATAAATTTATAGATTTCTTCTTTCGTCAGCTTGTGATCAATCCAATCTGCTAAAATAGTGGCATCCTCAATATCTCTTTTTTCTTCTATATAGAACTCACGCATTAAAAGCTGTGCGAGCGCCGTTGCTGTGCGGTCTAAAATGAGTAATTCAAATTCAGAAAATAATCCATCCGTTCGATAAAGGGTCAAATCGGCATAATGTTGATCAACAATAAAAATAGGTGCATGTTTAAATTGTGGCGCTGATTGTGGCAACGTTAATAATTGCTGTCGTTTCGCTAGAGGCATGTTTGGGAAAAAGATAACGTCTCGGTCTTTAATGGAAAAAATGATTTGTGTACGTAATGTATGATAAATTGTTTGCAAAATGTCATCAGTACTTTGTCCATGAAGGGCATTTTTGTTTAACGTTTGTGCGTAATTTTCTAATGAAGAAATCATGAAATATTGTTGATTCATAATTTGGCTATGTAAATCCTGTGTAATCCGAACAAAAGGCACTGTCTCATGAAATACAATGATTGGAAAGTCATGGCGATTGGCCAATGATTGTATAGCTTCAGGTATTGTCTGTAAGTAAGTGCCATATTCTATGCACAGTGCTGCACAGTTTTTTTTAATTAACATCTCGACGAAAAAGATAAAGTCCTCAAGATGATGCTGTAAACTAATCCCCGTCGTCAAAATTAATTCGTCCCCTGCTAAGAAATTATCCACTTGCACAATTTCAATAACATGTGCCCACTTAACAATGCGTAATAATCCTTCTTTTCCTGCAATGACCTCTGCACTTTGAAAATGTTCATTTTTTAATACATCCTTCACTTGAAGTTTAAATTGACTCATCGTAGCCCTCCACTCAAAGTATTGCATAAAAAATAGTAACTTACGACAACTGTGAATATTTAGCTAGTAGTTTACGAAATATATTCTTTAAAGAAAGTTTATTCTAATTTTACATTATGTTAAAAACAAAGTCATAGAATTATACAAGTTGTCTATTCCTTCGTTTTGCTAAAAGTTGTAAAATTTTTTGTAAGAAATAGTGTAATTTTGAAAAAGGGGTGACATCAGGTCGTTTTTTATATTCGCTAGAACAATACAAACTGCTTTAATAATGGAACAACATTATAAATTAAAGGGGTGCATGTAAATGGTTCAAACAAATCTGAAGAGTGACGTATTAAAAAAGGATGAACAGTATGTCTGGCATTCAATGAAGCCTTATAATCCGCAAGCCACTTATGTAGTAGAGAAATCGGATGGGGCAAGAATCGTTGATACGGAAGGTATTGAATACATTGATGCGATGGCAGGTTTATGGTGTGTCAATGCAGGCTATGGACGGAAGGAATTAGCAGATGTTGCACATGAGCAGATGATGAAAAACGCCTATGCACCTCTATCGCAAGGGCATTTACCTGCAGTTGAATTAGCTGAAAAGATTAATCAAATGCTTGGTGGCGATTATGTTATTTTCTTTTCGAATAGTGGTTCTGAAGCAAATGAAACGGCATTTAAAATTGCCCGCCAATACCATCAGCAGAAAGGGCAAAGTGCGCGCTATAAAATTGTTTCACGCTATCGGGCTTACCACGGAAGTTCGTTTGGAGCTTTAGCTGCAACGGGGCAAGCAGAACGAAAATATAAATATGAACCGCTAACACCAGGATTTATTCATGTCGCGCCACCAGACCAATATCGAGATCCAGAAAATGATGCAACAGCTCCAGTTGAGCTAGCAAGTGTTAAGGCTGTCGATAAGTTGATGACATGGGAACTTAGCGATACAATTGCTGCGATGATATTAGAACCAATTATTACGGGTGGTGGTGTAATCATGCCACCGGAAAATTACATGAAGGGCATCGAGGCGGTTTGTCAAAAACATGGGGCATTAATGATTGTCGATGAAGTCATTTGTGGATTTGGTCGCACAGGAAAGCCGTTTGGTTTTATGAACTATGGGGTGAAGCCTGACATTATTACAATGGCTAAAGGTATTACAAGTGGGTATTTACCATTATCAGCAACGGCAGTGAAACGCGAAATTTATGAGGCGTTTACAGGTTCAGATGCATACGGTTATTTCCGCCATGTCAATACATTTGGTGGCTCTCCTGTAGCCTGTGCTGTCGCATTGAAGAATATCGAAATTCTAGAGCGAGAAGCATTATTCGAGCGCTCCAAGGTAGTGGGGGCTAGTACACTTCAAACACTTCAGCAAGCTTTGAAAACACATCCACATGTTGGAGATGTACGTGGTAAAGGCTTATTAATAGGAATTGAATTAGTCGTAGATAAAGAGTCAAAAGAGCCCTTACCAGTGGATAAAGTGAACGCCGTCATTGCTGCATGCAAAGGGCAGGGTGTGATAATAGGGAAAAATGGTGCAACAGTAGCAGGGTTTAACAATGTTCTAACGCTATCACCACCACTTAATATTGTCCAACATGATTTAGATAAAATAATTGAAGTTGTTATTGAAAATATTAAAAAAATATAATTATGTACAAAGAAAGCTGTCTCTAAAAGTCGCTATCAAGGGCTTTCAGGACAGCTTTTAAAGCATCAGAAAGGCTAGGCGAAGAATGAGTATGCACAACACGCCTCCTGTCAGGAAAAGTAATAATACAATTCGCTTCTTTACATGAGTATTCATCGATAAATGCGTCCTCCTAAACTTGTGAGGTTTTAAACATATACCCGCTATAAGAATTATGGATAACCATAACAATACCCATTAACATGAAATTTGATAGTAGTGAACTACCTCCGTAACTTAAAAACGGTAACGTTACACCGGTTACAGGTAAAAGTCCAATCGTCATGCCAATATTTTGTGTAATTTGGAATGCTAATAAACTGGAGATACCCGCACCCATAAGGGTCATAAATGGATCCTTTGCTTCTACTGTAATAAGAACAATACGATAAATTACAAAAAATAATAATGTAATGACAAAGGCTCCACCAACAAATCCTAATTCTTCAGCGATGGCAGAAAAAATAAAATCTGTATGCTTTTCTGGAACATAGACATTATTTTGTAAATAGCCTTTACCAGTAAATTCCCCTGTACCGATGGCCATAAAGCCTTGTCTAGTTTGAAAGGAGGAATCCGTATATTCATAGGGTTGTAACCACCCGTAAATACGGGAAACTTGATGCCCAGATAACTTACTTAGTATTTTTTGTGTAAAAAAATCATTAAATTTTACATAGAGAATAACGATTGCACTAACGATGGTCACAGGAATAGCTGTGAAAATGACGAGTAATTTTGTTTGGATACCTGAAAAGTAAATCATCGGTAATATCATCGCCATATATAACATAACCATGCCTGTATCTGGTTGCTTATATACAGCGAGTGTTGGTGGAAGTGTAATGATGCCAATCATCAATAGCAATCGCATATCTGATAAAAAGGAAGGACGCACATATTTTGCTTGATGGGCGACAATCACTTTACTGACAACAATTAAAAATGCGAACTTCAAAAATTCAGAGGGTTGTAACGACCCTAAAAGTGGAATTTGATACCAAGATTTTGCTTCATTTATGGTGCGCGCGATGCTTTCAGGTGCGATAAATAATCCGAATGTTAGCGCTACTATAACCCAATAAAAGGGCCAGCCGATTTTTTTTAGTTGCTCAATATCAAGTGTTGCTACACCATACATCATTAAAAAGCCCAAACTATAATAGATAAATTGCTTTATGATAAACAAACTTGCATACTGTTCAAACGCTGTACTGCTAGAGTGTACGAAGAGGCAACTAGTAATACCTAGCAACAATAGACTTATTGCTAAACTGCTATCTAATTTTTTTAACTGCAACAGTCAAACACCTCTCCTTCATAATTGTAAAAATTATCTATTAATAGTAAACGATAGAATGTAAAGAAGGTTGCGCAAGTTTTTATATTGTGTCGAATTTATTAAAGAATCGAATGTTCTATAATTCTGTTAGAAAATTTTACAAAAACATAACACTAGCTTTATATCTCCATACTATGATTAATGGTAATAGTTGGAGAAGGAGCCGAAAATAATGCATTTTTTTCGTTATATTAAGGTAAAAGATAAGCTGCTTGTACTCATGATTGTTTGTGTACTATCGAATGTCCTACTAGGTATATTTAGTGTGGATTATTTACGGAAAATGTCATGGCATGCAAGCGAAAGTTATACCGAGGCACTTGTACCGATTGGATGGCTTAATGAGCTTGAGGAAGCGCAACGACACTTGGATTATTTAATGGATTCAGGTGGCGAATATCAAGAGATGGCAGCTATACTAAAAAATATTGAACAGCCTTTAAGTAATTTAGAAAAAATAGTAATTGATAAAAAAATGAATCATCAAGTAAAGAAGTATAATTCGGTATTCTCACAGCAGATAGAATTAGTTGAAAGTTATCAACAGTTAAATACGCAAAAACGGCAGCAGTTTTATGAGCAGTCCTATTTACCGGTTAGCCAACAAAGCCATGCAATTTTAGAAGAGACGCAGAGTTATTTAGTTCAAAGAGCTGATGAACAGCAACAAGCGTACCAAAAGGATGTGCAATTTGGTTATTGGTTATTGGGGAGTGTTTGTACATTTGTCGTACTATTAGTCGTTTTCATTGGTTTCATCGCAACGAAGGCTGTTAATGTACCGACACGTCAATTGAAATCACTATTAAAACGTGCAGAACAAGGTGATTTTACAGCCAATGCGAGCTATGTGGCGCATGATGAGCTCGGAGAAGTTGTATTGTCATATAATCAGATGGCAACAGAAGTAAAGCGATTGTTACATACGGTTACAAATAGTGCGCAAGAGGTTGCAGGAATGACGGAAAATTTACAAGAATCCTCGGAGCGATCTTCTACAGCTACAGTAAAAATAGCAAAGGATGTGCAAAGTATTGCAGATTTGACCACTGCATCTACTAGTAAATTAGCGTCCAATTCTGCCTCATTAGAAGAAGTATTAAACGGTGTACAGATTGTCTTAGAAAAAGTGCAGCTTGTAGAGAGCTTTGCACATGAGACTGCCCGTGAAGCAGAAAGTGGTACAGATATTGTACAGGCGAATTTAACCCAAATTCAAGCCATAAAGCGCGCTGTTGAAAAATCAAATATAGCTATTTTTAAACTAGTGGAAAGAGCCTCTACAATCGACCATATGGTTGAAGTGATTGAAAAAATAACTGCCCAAACCAATTTACTGGCGCTAAATGCATCCATCGAAGCGGCGAGAGCTGGCGAACACGGACAAGGGTTTGCCATCGTCGCCAACGAAGTACGTAAACTAGCTGAGCAAACAGTACATTCAACTCAGACAATTACGTCCATTGTACAAAATATCCAAACCGATTCTCACTACGCTGTAAAGATGATGGAAGGTGTACTAAGTGCTACAGAAAAAGGTGTAAATGTAACGTCAGAAACTGCAACAAGCTTCGATCAAATATTAGAAAAGGTCAATATCATTCAGCCATATATTGTAGAAGTATCGACGACAGTGCAAGATATAGCTGAACATACAAAGAAGGTTAACGAAGATGCAGGTATGTTAACAGCTCTTTCAGATACGAATGCAGCCTCGACTAAACATGTAGCGAAGTTAACGACAGATCAATTAAATGCACAGCAACAATTTCATCATACGATTAAAGAATTACGAAAAGTTTCAAAGGTGTTGCAAATTGCTGTTAAACGTTTTTCAATTTAATGGAACAAGAAAAAAAGTTGAACCTCTTTATGTATGTGTAAAGAGGTTCTTTTTTTATGAAAAATAGATTATTGTATTTTTGGAAAGTACAAATGTATTTTTGTGTTGTGAGACAGCACAAGATTTATCAAAAACCATATACTGATAACAAGGAAATTTACGTCCTTTTTTGAAACTCGTATAGATTGTTGTTGTATTTTTTATATGAACACATTATAATGAAATGCATCAGAAGTGTTATTAAATCAATGTTTCAGTATAAAATATTGTACTCCTGAGAAGTACAATTGTTCATATGTGGAGGTTTGGAGAAATGGAAAAGATTATGGTTACAGGTGCTCTTGGTCAAATAGGCTCTGAGCTAGTAGAAAAACTTCGTAGTATTTATGGAGAGGACAATGTGTTAGCTACAGATATACGAAAGCTTGAACATACAAAGGGGCCATTCGAAGTGCTGGACGTGACGGATGGACAAAGGATGCATGATTTAGCTAAGGATTTTGGTGCAGATACGATGATGCATTTAGCTGCACTACTATCTGCAACTGCAGAAAGAAATCCATTGCTTGCTTGGAATTTAAACATGGGTGGTTTAATGAATGCATTAGAAGTGTCGCGTGAGTTGAAGTTACAATTTTTCACGCCGAGTTCTATTGGTGCATTCGGTCCAACAACACCTAAGGATGATACGCCACAAGATACATTACAGCGTCCAACAACGATGTATGGTGTAAATAAAGTCGCGGGAGAATTATTATGTGACTATTATTTCAATCGTTTTGGGGTAGATACACGTGGTGTACGCTTCCCAGGATTGATTTCTTATGTAACGCCTCCTGGCGGTGGTACAACGGATTATGCCGTAGAAATCTTCTACGAAGCGATTGAACAAGGGAAGTATACATCATATATTCAAGAAGGAACGTATATGGATATGATGTATATGCCAGATGCGTTACAAGCGATTGTGGATTTAATGGAGGCTGATAGTAGTAAACTAATTCATCGCAATGCATTTAATATTACTGCGATGAGCTTTGAACCATTACAAATTGCAGCCGAAATTAAAAAACATTTGCCACAATTCCGAATGGATTATAACGTCGATCCGATTCGTCAAGCAATTGCGGATAGTTGGCCAAATTCTATCAATGTTGATGCAGCCAAAAATGAATGGGGCTTTAAAGCAGAATATGATTTAGCCAAGATGACTATCGATATGTTGGAGAAGTTAAAAATTAAACTGCAAAAGAAGGCTATTTCATAAAAATAAAAGCTTTTTCAAATGAAAATAAATTAACGCAGGTAAAGAGAAACGACATTGTTTTTCTTTACCTGTTTTTTGTTGACGTGGCACTATTCAATAAAAAACAGGATAGAAAAACAGAGTATAAAAAAGAAAATTTTTGGAATATATAGCATAATGATTAATTTTCTAATATAATCATATTCAGAATATTAATAGTATTCTGTTAAAGAATACATAGATGTTCTACAAGTGTTTGGGGGAATTCACTTAGAAGAAGGGATGGATGTAATATGATGCAAACACCATTAGTATTAACAAACTTTTTTAAGCGAGCTGAGAGTTACTTCGCTAGAAAGACAATCGTGTCGCGTACAAGTGCACATAAAATTCACCGTTTAACATATGGAGAATGGGCGAAAAGGACGCGTCGTTTAGCAGATGCGCTGACAAAGCTGGGGATGGAAAAGGGGAAAAAGATTGGTTCCTTCGCGTGGAATCAGCATCGCCACTTAGAGGCGTATTTTGCAGTGCCATGTTCTGGTGCCATTTTGCATATGGTGAATATTCGCTTATCTGAAGAGCATTTAATTTATATCATTAACCATGCCGAGGATGAGATTTTAATGATTGATGTTGATTTGCTCCCTATCATAGAAAATATTGCTAGTGAGTTAAAAACAGTAAAACATTATATTATTATGACTGATGAAGAGACGTTACCAGAGACAACGTTACCTAATGCTATATCCTATGAAGAATTATTAGCTGCTGCAGATGAAAACTTCGAATTTCCAGATGATTTAGAGGAAGAAGCACCTGCTGGTATGTGTTATACAAGTGCCACAACAGGAAATCCAAAAGGGGTGGTTTATTCACATCGTGGCTTAGTGTTACACAGTATGATGCTAAGTATGTCCGACTCCATGGGTATTTCAGAGCGCGATGTTGTGATGCCAATTGTGCCAATGTTTCATGCAAATGCTTGGGGATTGCCATTTGCGAGTGTCAATGTCGGTGCAACACAAGTACTGCCAGGGCCTCAATTTACTTCTGATTTGATTTTAGATTTAGTGGAGCAAGAAAAGGTGACATTGACTGCGGGTGTGCCGACCATTTGGATTGGAGCATTACAAGAGCAGGAGAAGCGTGAGCGAGATATCAGTTCGCTTCGCGCGATTTGTTGTGGTGGTTCAGCTTCACCAACACGTTTAATCCGTACGTTTGAAGAAAAATACGGTATTCCATACATCGTTGTTTATGGGATGACGGAGACAACGCCAATCGTTGCGTTATCAAATTATATGTCATGGATGGAAGAATGGCCAATTGAAAAACGTATTGAAGCTCGTGCTACGCAAGGAATGACAATGGCTGGGATTGAGTCAAGTATTATTAATGATCATGGAGAAGTGCCATGGGATGGTGAGACCATGGGCGAATTACGTTTACGTGGTCCGTGGATTTCACATGAATATTATCGAGATGAGCGTACAAAAGATGCCTACCGAGATGGCTGGTTATTTACAGGAGATATTGCGGTTCGTACGGCGGACGGCTTTATTAAAATTACTGACCGAACAAAAGACTTAATTAAATCTGGTGGTGAGTGGATTTCTTCTGTAGATTTGGAAAATGCACTAATGACGCATGATGCTATATTTGAAGCAGCAGTTATTGCAATTCCACATGCCAAATGGCAAGAACGTCCACTAGCCTGTGTCGTTTTAAAGGAAGGGATGGCAGCAACGGAAGAAGAATTGCTAGCATTTCTAGAAAGTCAATTTGCGAAATGGTGGGTGCCAGACGATATTGTCTTTTTAGATGAAATCCCAAAAACATCTGTAGGAAAGTTCTTAAAAGCTAAGTTACGTGACAATGTAGCGGAAATTTATCCGAAGCTAAATATGCTTGTGTAATAGGAAAAGAGGCTAGGACATAACTAAAAAAAATTAAGGAACAGAGGAAAGGTGTTCGTAAATTTTTGCTATTATGGGAACTTAGCCATTCTTGCTTTTGCAAAAATAAAAAATTAGAAGTGTTCACTAGTTGTTGGTAGCGAGGGCGATGACTCCTGCTTAGAACGCACACACCGTAAGACGCTGTCATTCCGCGCATTAGCGAGGGTTGCGGCTTACTGTGCTGAGCGGAACGCACCGCCGAAGCGGACAACAACGGCGCAGCAAAAAAGTGTTAGATTGATGGCAGTCAATCTAACACTTTTTCTCTTTTGTCCAAGCCTGCTTTGTCTTTTTTATCGATATGATGCGAGTTGTGGCTTGCCATGTGCACGCGGAACGCATCTGAATGTAAAAAAGTAATTTATAGTGTAGCTTTATTTTTTAACATATTGAATACTTGTTCAACGTCTTTATCTCCACGACCTGAAATATTAATAATAATACTTTCGTCAGGTGATAGTGTTGGTGCTAATTTTATAGCGTGTGCTACAGCATGCGAGCTCTCTAGCGCAGGGATAATTCCCTCCACTTTTGAAAGTACTTGGAATGCTTCTAGCACTTCGTCATTTGATACGATTACATATTCAGCGCGGCCAATTGTTTTTAAATAACTATGTTCAGGGCCAGCCCCAGGGTAGTCAAGACCAGCTGCAATTGAATATGTTGGTAATGGATTACCTTGTGCATCTTGCAATACTAAACATTTAAAACCATGCAATTCACCAGGAGTACCTTCATTTAATGTTGCTGCTTTTTCTGGTTCGATACCGATTAAACGAACGCCTTCATCAGCGATATATTCTGCAAATGCACCGATTGCATTACTACCGCCGCCGACACATGCAAGAACTGCTGTAGGGAGTTTGCCTTCTTTTTCTAAAATTTGCTCACGACTCTCACGGCTAATCACTGATTGGAAATGTTTCACCATCGAAGGGAATGGATGCGGTCCTACTGCAGAGCCTAATAAATAGAAAGTTGTTTCATAGTTTTCTACTAAATCAGCAAATGCTTCGTCTACGGCATCTTTCAGACGACCTTGGCCTTTATCAACGGCAACAACTTTAGCACCTAATAACTCCATACGGAATACATTTAATGCTTGTCGTTTTGTATCTTCTAGTCCCATGTAGACTGTGCAATCCATGCCAAACATAGCGCAAGCAGTTGCTGTTGCAACACCGTGTTGACCTGCGCCCGTCTCAGCAATAACACGATTAGCGCCCATGCGTTTTGCAAGTAAAATTTGACCTAGTACATTATTGATTTTATGTGAACCAGTATGATTTAAATCTTCACGCTTTAAATAAATTTTAGCGCCGCCAAGTTGCTTCGTTAAATTTTCTGCAAAATACAGTGGCGATTTTCGGCCAATATATTCACGGAAATAATAGTCTAGTTCTTGATTAAACGCTTCATCATCTTTATATTTTTGGAAGTTCTCATCTAAAATATTTAATACATTTTGAAGCTCTTCAGGAACGAAGCTGCCTCCAAATTCACCAAAATATCCTTTTTGCTCTACTGCTGTACCCATCTGTTCTCGACTCCTCTATTCTAAATTTTCCATAAAAAAAGGTCACTCCAATCCTCTATAAAAAGGACGAGTAACCGTGGTGCCACCTTTATTCGCAAAAATGCGCGCTTGTACTCCTGTAACGGGGAGTTAGTTCGGCCTTATTTTAGTAAGGCTGCTCCGAAGTCCATTCACAAGTCCATACTACTGATTTGCACCAACCATCAGCTCTCTAAAAGTACGATTGCTTGCTACTCCTCTTCTTCTACACATTTATTATTGAAAAATTTTAATATATTTTCAGAATAGTGTCAAGAAAAAGAAAAAATACTTTTGTAGCCTTAATTGTAAGAGGAAAAGCAGGGGGAGTGCGCCCGAAAGTAAAAAAAAGACGAATCGAAAAGACTCGTCTATTAAATCATATTTTTGAAATTTAGGCGCTTGTTGAGCATATACATAATCGGTGCACCGACTGCTAATACAACAAATTCACCGGCTGCGACAGTTAACCATGTCCACAGGAATGGTAATTCTAATGCTAAGTTCAGCTCGAAGGCAATGATAAACATTGTGGATGTAAATAAAAATGTGTTTATGATTAAACGCGCCCATATATTTTGGACAAATTTACAAATCACAATTAACAAGCCAAGCGTAATCATTGTCTGTCCAACGCCAAACACTAAATCATAGGCACCAAGTGGTGAAAATAGATTTGAAATAAACACACCCATAATAATCCCAACGGCAAAGCGAGGGTTAAAGGCAACTAAATGATTAAAAATTTCCGATACGCGGAATTGCACCTCTGTAAAACCAAATGGTGCGACGAGCATTGTAACAGCAATATAGAGCGCGGCAATAATGCCACTTGCTGCTAAAAATTTCACTTTCATATTCATTTCTCCTTAGTTTTTTTTCGTGGGATGGTTACGAACCACGTAAAGCAAGTGCAATCATAGCAGTAATGGTGCGGGTTTGTAAATAGCTCTATGAAAAATAGATATAGCACGAATATTCGTAGTATTTCATCTTTTGTGTGGGATGTAAAAATTTCCTGTTTTTAAGGATAAAGAACGGGTGTACCGACAGAAAAAATGTCGGTTGAAATGTCGGTACTGTTCTCGATAAAATTAAATTAACTCGAGTATATTCAAATTTGCTATAGCAACCATTCAGAGGACTTAATAATTTTAAGATGAATTTGAAAAAGGAAAAAGGGGCGCAAAGCAAGATGAGGATACTTAAACTCACACTATTTCCTTTGATTTTTTTTCATTAATTGATTCAGATGTAAAGGCTAATGATGAAACTAATTCAAACATAATTATAGATGGGAAAAATATGAGTGAGGCAGAGTTGGATGCAATCTTAAGCTCAGGTGAAGAAATTACGATAGAACTAACTGATGAACAAGTCGCTGAACATTATGCAGAAAAAAAGGTGTTTCTTTAGACGAAGCTTACCAGGCAATGTCAGATAGTTTAGCACAAGCTAAGCCAATAGCAAGGTCTGTTACATCAAATCCGTCTTGTGGATGGTTAGCTACAAGTACACCAGTAACAATTCCAAATAGATCCTATAAACCAACTCTTCTTGTGTATCTGAATGTGTTGTGCCGTGGTGGTGCGCAATATATAGATACAAATACGAAACCACTTCTTCAAGAGTTTCGTGCAAACCCAATATCTTTTCAAGGTACAATAGTAGTTGAATTATACAATGGTCACTTTTATTATACAGTGAATGGAAATTTTTATGAATCTACATCAACTACACATACAGGCACTGCTGGAGTTACTACAGTTTTTAGTGCTACTTATTCGGTTGCCTCAACTAGTAATATTATGCATAATTAACAATCTTAAGGACAAAACGGGGTGTGTTAGGTTATTAGATAGGATAAAGTAAAATGATATTATCCGTAACTGGAGGGATGTCGTTTGAAGAAAATTGCATCTTTGCTTATCTGGGTTTTAATCTGTCTCGTTGGGTGTAACAATACAGAATTTGGAATTTACCAAGGGCGGGATTTAAAAATTGGGGTAATTGGGGCGATTCCAGAAGTAAGGGAAGAAAATGTAGATTTTCAAGATATTACTTTTGAGAAGTTAAAAAATAATACGGAATCCCTATCTAAAGAGCTAGATGCCATTATGATTATGAAAGAATTTTTACATGAAGCAGATGATGACCAATATGTAGCTGCTTATAGGTCGTTAAAAATTCCTACATTTTTTATGCAATCGACTAAAGTACATGTACCATTTGTCAATGAAGGTGTTCAGTATGATGATATTATTGATGTTGACACTGCTAATGTCGCAACAGGGTTTCTCGATTTAGGAACTGATGAGAAAATTAAAGAACATACATGGAGATATAAGTTGGAAAAGAAACAGAATATTCAAGATGTTTACTCGCAAATTTTTGCTACTATTGAATCTGTAAGTAGTTAATTAAATGGCGCAGTGAAGGCAAGACGTGCACTCAATGCAAGATGAGGACACCTCGCATTCTTGCTGTTTACGGTGTGCCCCCGGAAATCACCATCCGAAGTGGACATCAACGATATAGTAAAAAAGCGTTAGATTGACTGCGGTCAATTTAACGCTTTTCTCTTTTGTCCCAAATTCTATTATGCTCTTATCGATTTTTGGATTATGAAGGCAACCTTTAACTTTCGAAAAATTGCCATACAATTATTATTATATTACAAAAGAATTATAAATTAAGAAATGTAGTAGTTTAGCGGTTTAAAGCGACAAATTAAGTGAAAAAGTAAAATATTTTGTCAAATTTAAAAGTCAGAACATTCATAATGTTGTTGACGAATAGCGATAATAACGATAATATAGCGATACATTCACACTTTGCTCGAGTGAAGTGTGATAGATAATAGAGTATTAGTCGGGGGGATTATTTGTGAAGCGCAATATGAAACAGCTTTCGTTCCTATTATTTGGATTATTATTATTGCTTGCTGCTTGTGGTAGCGGTAGTTCTAGTTCATCAGATGCAAAAGGTGACGAAAAAAATAGTGCAAGTGAGAGCGGTAGTGTAGATCAAAAAACATATAAAATCGGGATTACTCAAATTGTAGAGCATCCATCTTTAAATGCTGCAACAGAAGGGTTCAAAAAAGCGATTGAGGATTCTGGCTTAAAAGTGGAATATGATGCACAAATTGCACAAGGTGATAACAGCTTAAATACAACAATTGCCAATAACCTAGTAAGTGCAAACGTAGATTTAATTTTTGCTAACTCTACACCTTCTGCACAAGCAGCAGCTACGGCAACGGGCGATATTCCAATTATCTTTACTTCTGTGACAGATGCAGTGGGCGCGCAGTTAATTGATTCGATGGACAAACCAGGGAAAAATGTAACGGGAACAATTGATTTACATCCTGATACGATTTCTAAAACGGTAGCATTATTAAAAGAACTTGGCGCTAAAAACGTCGGTATGGTTTACAATGCTGGTGAGCAAAATTCAGTAGCACAAGTAACAGAAGTGAAAAAAGTGATGGCTGAACAAGGTCTTGAAGTAAAAGAGGCTTCAGCTGCAACTTCAGCGGATGTTAAACAAGCGGCTGAATCGTTAATTGGTAAAGTAGAGGCTTTTTATATTATTACGGATAATACAGTTGTTTCTGCATTAGAATCTGTTATTGATGTAGCAAAAGCAAATAAATTACCGCTTATTGTTGGTGAGCTTGATTCTGTAGAACGTGGTGGCTTAGCTGCATACGGCTTTGAGTACTATGATATCGGCTATGAAGCTGGTCAAATGGCTGTCAAAATCTTAAAAGGTGAAGCAACACCTGCTGATACACCAGCTCAATATCCACAAAACTTAAAATTAGTAGTGAACAAAAAAGTTGCTGATGAATTAGGGATTGAAATTAAAGATTCTTGGGGCGCAGAGCTTTTAGAAAAATAATGCATAAGTCATGTTACATTTGAGCTGAAGCGGGGGAGAACTATCCCCGCTTTCTCTTCATTTTAACTTGTTAAAGCAGACAATCTTTACGTTTATCAATAAGAGATTTGAGTTCCAAGTAAATTTTACAGATTTTAAGAGAAGCTTTTGAACAAGCTAGATAACATCTTGGCGCAATGACGGCTCGGTATAATTGATACGATAATTTTTAGGAGATGATTCAACAATGTTTACAGCAATATTTGGCTCAGTGGAGCAAGGAATCATCTATGCAATTATGGCACTCGGTGTTTACTTAACATTCCGTGTGTTAGACTTTCCGGATTTAACGGTTGATGGAAGCTTTGTAACAGGGGCGGCTACGGCAGCAACAATGATTCTGCTTGGCTACCACCCAATCTTAGCGACTTTAGTGGCAATTGTTGCTGGATTTATTGCAGGATGTATGACAGGAATTCTTCACACAAAAGGGAAGATTAATCCGCTATTATCAGGGATTTTAATGATGATTGCCTTGTATTCGCTTAACTTACGCATCATGGGGTTAACTGCAGAAAATACGATAGGTCGTCCGAATATTCCATTATTAAACTCTGAAACCTTGTTTTCAAAGTTTCAAACATTTTGGAGTAATTTAGGTATCGATGCGGCATTAAATAACGTATTAAAAAGCATCGGCATTCAGCAAGTACCGTCAACTTGGGGTACGTTGATTGTAGTTTTACTCATCACGATTTTAATTAAATTTATTGCGGACTGGTTCTTAAAAACAGAAGTCGGGCTAGCTATTCGAGCAACAGGTGATAATAAACGTATGATTCGTAGTTTCTCTGCGAATACAGATACGCTTATTATTCTTGGTCTTGGTCTTTCGAATGCACTTGTCGCATTTTCTGGAGCTTTAATCGCACAATATTCGAAGTTTTCGGATGTTAGTATGGGGATCGGTATGATTGTTATCGGTCTTGCTTCGGTTATTATAGGGGAAGCCATCTTTGGTACAAAAACAATTATGCGTACTACATTGGCTGTAATCGCTGGTGCTATTATTTACCGCATTATTTTAGCGTTAGCATTGCGCGTCGATTTCCTTGATTCAGGTGATATGAAACTCATTACGGCTATTATTGTTATTTTAGCACTTGTCGTTCCTCAGTTTGTCGAAAAAAACAAAGAACGAAAGCGCAAAGCAAAACGGGCAGCAGAACGTTCGCAAGTGAAAACGGTAGAGCAGGGAGGAAAAGGCCTTGCTTAAATTAGACGGTATTAATAAAATTTTTAATGAAGGTACACCCGATGAGAAAATTGCACTTGCTGAAATAAACTTACATTTAAAACCAGGCGATTTTGTTACAATTATCGGCAGTAATGGTGCGGGTAAATCTACGATGATGAATATGATTTCTGGTGCGTTAACACCAGACTTTGGTTCCGTATTAATAGACGGTAATAATGTCACAAGTTTGCCAGAATATAAACGGTCTCATTTCATTGGTCGCGTGTTTCAGGACCCAATGGCGGGAACAGCACCGACTATGACGATTGAAGAAAACTTAGCACTTGCGTATTCAAGAAACAAAAGTCGCGGTCTACGTATTGGCGTTGATAAGAAACGTCGACAATTTTTTAAGGAATCATTAGAAAAGCTAGGCTTAAACTTAGAAAGTCGCTTATCCGCAAAGGTTGGCTTGCTTTCGGGCGGTGAGCGTCAGGCATTATCACTGTTAATGGCTACGTTTACGAAGCCATCCATTCTATTGCTAGATGAGCATACCGCAGCGCTTGACCCTTCGCGTGCGGAGCTTATTACGCGTATTACGAAGCATTTAGTTGAAAAGGACAATCTTACGACGCTAATGGTCACGCACAATATGCAACAAGCATTGGATTTAGGAAACCGTCTTATTATGATGGATAAAGGTCAGATTATCTTGGAGGTCGGCGAGGATCGCAAACATGAACTGACAATTCCTGATTTAATGGCTGAATTCGAACGCATTCGCGGTGAAAAAATGAATTCTGACCGTGCATTGCTAGGTTAATGATTAAACGCCCATACATAGGTATGGGCGTTTTTTATTGTGCTAGTGAAAATTCTGAATTGTTTTGGTGCCTGTTACTTGTATTATTAAAGTTATGAAATATATTCAATAAGGAATGATTTGATGAAAAAATTTTATTTTATCCTCTTGGTAGCAGTTGCTATGGTGATTGTCTTTGTTTTAAACAATAATGAAGATAAGCAGGATCAAGTTATTTACGTTGCGACAAATGGACATGATGATAATGTTGGTACAAAATCAAAGCCATTTCGTACATTAAAAAAAGCGGCTTTAGAAGCAAGCGCCGGTACTACCGTCCTCATACGAAAAGGAAATTATCATGAAAAACTTGTCGTAAAACATAGTGGCACCAAGTCAAAACCAATTACATTTAAATCCTACAACAAGGAAAAGGTTGTCCTTAGTGGAAAGGACTTGAAGGATGTTGAAGAGGATGTAGCCTTAGTGGTGATAAATAATAAGAATTACGTGACCATCAGTGGACTAACTATCCAGGATTTATCTACTGATTTAGCAGGCGAAACAATAATGGGGATTTATGTAACAGGTTCTAGTAGCCATATTACACTAGACAATAATCATGTGCAGCGCATTGAAACCCATGCAGATGATGGGAATGGCCATGGGATTGCTATATACGGGACTGGCACAATGAAAGATATAAATATTTCAAATAATACGTTGGAAGATTTGAAACTAGGGGCAAGTGAATCTCTTGTTCTAAATGGCAATATTGACGTTTTTAAAGTAGAAAATAATATAGTTCGCCGTATTGATAATATCGGAATTGACCTAATTGGTTATGAAGGCATTTCAAATGATAAAAAAGTGGACTTTGTACGGAATGGCATCGTAAAGAATAATATAGTTTATGAAATATCCTCTTATGGCAATCCAGCTTATGGGGAAGATTATGCTGCTGGCGGAATTTATGTAGATGGTGGCAAAAATATAACCATTGAAAAGAATACCGTTTATAAAAGTGATATTGGAATAGAAGCAACTTCTGAGCATGCTAAAAAATACGCTGATAACATTAAAATAATAAACAATATTATTTATGAAAACTTTTACACTGGGATATCGATTGGTGGGTATGATGAAAATCGGGGAGGTACGATTAATTCTACTATCTCTCAAAATATTCTTTATCGAAATGACACGAAGGGGCTAGATGGGGGACAGCTATTATTACAATATGATACAAAAAACAATGTGATAGAAAGAAATGTTTTAACCGCTGGACCATCGCGGATTTTTATCTCCAACTATTTTACAGCCAATCAAAAAAATAAACTACAAAAGAATGTATTCCATAAAGAAAAAGGAGAAACGGGTATTTGGATATGGAAAGAGAAAGAATATACATCTTTTCCTAAATTTCAAAAAGCCTCAAAAAGTGATGAGAAGTCTAGCTATATAGATCCGAAATATCAAAATGCAAACAAATATGATTTTAGGTTAAAAGAGGATTCTCTTGCAAGAAAAATTGTATTTTGATTTTGTATTCTAGGACTCGTATTGTTCTTATTTGTTTTGTGGGTCTATGCTACTGTTAATAATTCCATGCTGTAATCTAGGGAGCTTCGTTATGTCAGAATTCAGAATTGTTTGAGTGCCTGGCACTTATAAAAAATAGCGTACTAGAACTATTTCTAGTGCGCTATTTTCCTTTTAGTAGCCCTCAAAGACCCTTACACGAGTAGGCCAAATAATTGGATGTCGTTATTTACTTCTTTGTAGTTGAAACCAAACTCTTTCATGCGTTTTAACAATCCTTCATAATCATCGCGATTGCCTAGCTCGATACCCACTAATGCAGGACCGCTCTCTTTATTGTTTTTCTTCGTATATTCAAAAGTTGTAATATCATCATTTGGTCCAAGGACGCTTGTTAGGAATTGACGAAGTGCACCTGCACGTTGAGGGAAACTTACGATAAAGTAGTATAGTAATCCTTCGTGAATTAAAGATTTCTCTTTAATCTCTTGCATACGCCCAATATCGTTATTACCACCACTAATAATAACTACAACAGATTTGCCTTTAATCTCTTCTTTATAACTGTCAAGAGCAGCAACTGATAATGCGCCAGCGGGTTCAGCTATAATCGCGTGTTTATTGTACAAATCTAATATGGTTGTACATACTTTTCCTTCGGGAACAAGCACGATATCGTCTAAATAACGGCGACAAACATCATAAGTGTGGTGACCGACGCATTTTACGGCAGCACCGTCAACGAATTTGTCAATCCAATCGAGTGCCACTGCGCCACCTTCTGCAAATGCAGCTTTCATACTGCCTGCACCGGCTGGCTCTACACCGATAATTTTACTGTTTGGGGAAAGGTTTTTCACATAAGCTGAAACACCTGACATTAATCCACCGCCGCCAATACTTCCGAAAACATAGTCGATTGGTTCTTCCATGTCATTCATAATTTCAACAGCAACTGTGCCTTGTCCAGCGATGACGTCAAAATCGTCGAATGGGTGGATAAAAATTTTACTTTGTTCTTCGCAGTAGGCCATTGCACTTTCAGCAGCATCATCAAACGTATCTCCTGCTAAAATAATTTCAGCGTAATCACGGCCAAACATACGCACTTGGTCGATTTTTTGTTTTGGGGTTGTTTGAGGCATGAAGATGCTCGCTTGAATTTTTAACTGTGCGCAGGCATAAGCAACACCTTGTGCATGATTTCCCGCACTGGCACAGACAACGCCGTTAATGCGTGCTTCTTCCTCGATTTTTTTAATTTTATAGTAAGCACCGCGAAGTTTAAATGAGCGAACATGCTGTAAATCCTCACGTTTGAAATAAATATTAGCTCCGTATTTCTCTGATAAATAATCGTTTTTCTGTAGTGGCGTATGCACGACTACATCTTTTAAAAAGTGATGTGCAATTAAGATATTCTCTACTTGCACTGTTTTAGTGTCAGCAACTTCCATAGTATTCATCCTCCGTTTTACGTGTAAAACATTCATCTATGATAGCATATTTTTTTCGATTTTTGTTATAAATTTTTAGTAAATTCTAAATTTTCGGTGTCCATTTTCTTATCTTATTACATGGAAGTAGCATAATTTATGATGTTCGAGAAAAAACGTCTATTGTTCGAGTTTTCTAGAAATTGAATTATCAAAAATTTTTTAAAAATGACAGAAGGAGAAACTTTCATAACGAAGAACGCCGAGCATATATTAGTTTAGGACAAGTAGGGGGTAAGCATTTGGACATTATTCATGGGATACTTTCTACATATATGCAATTTTTCGATTGGGATATGTGGAAAAAAGTATTAGCAGATCCAGTATCGTGGGGATTAATTTCATCGCTCATTGTCATTGAGGGATTACTGTCGGCAGATAATGCGCTCGTACTAGCGGTACTTGTCAAACATTTACCCGATAAGCAACGTAAACGGGCGTTAATGTATGGTATGCTAGGGGCTTATTTTTTCCGTTTTTTATTTATCGGAATTGGCGTGTATTTAGTAGAGTTTTGGTTTATTAAAGTGTTGGGAGCGTTGTATTTAGGGTGGATTAGTATTGCGCATTTTTTACAACTAGGACAAGAGGACAGTGTCAAAGAAGTAAAAAAGTCTGGAATAATGGTGCGGATATTTGGCGTATTTTGGGCTACTGTTATTTCTGTAGAGCTAATGGATATTGCGTTTTCGGTTGATTCCATTTTTGCTGCCTTTGCAATATCTGATCAGGTTTGGGTGTTATTAATAGGCGGCATGCTTGGTATATTAATGATGCGAACAATTGCAGGATTATTTTTAATTATTATCGAAAAAATTCCAGAGCTTGAGGCGACGGCATTTATCATAATTGGGATTATTGCGCTTAAAATGTTAGTGACTGTATTTGGTATATATGTACCGCATTATTTATTTTTTATTATTTTAGTCATTGCCTTTGGTTTGACGATGATTATCCATGTGTTTAATAAATTAAAAATAGCTAAATAAAAGCGGTTGTGCCTTAAAAGGTTACAACCGCTTTTTTGTATTATTTTACATAATTATCAGGGTTAACAATGTAGAACTTTTCAACATTCAGCCAGCTCTCGCTCATTGGCTCGCCGTCATCAATGCGTTTTTCTGTTTCTTGCATCATCCAACCAGTTTGAGAAGCATGCGCTTGTAAAGCCTTTACTTTATCCATCTTCATTTCACGGATGTCGATTTCGACATGTGGTTCACCATTTTTAGCAATTGTATCGTTAGCAAAGGCGCAGCCAAAAATTTGAGGTCGCGCTGCTTTAGGCATGCGACGCACAGCCTCTACAACGGCCCGTGCAGTTGCTTCATGGTCAGGATGCACCGCGAAGCCAGGAAGGAAAGTAAAAATAAGCGACGGCATTAATTCTTCAATTAAACCTTCTACAAGCTTGACCATTTTTTCGTCGTCTTCAAATTCAATTGTTTTATCGCGTAAGCCTAGCATACGTAAATCTTGAATGCCCATAGCGTCAGCAGCAGCGACAAGCTCCTTGCGGCGTATTTCTGGCAACGATTCACGCGTAGCAAATGGTGGATTTCCTAAATTACGACCCATTTCACCTAATGTTAAACAGGCATATGTAACAGGTGTATTCATCTTTTTAGTATAATAGGCAATCGTTCCAGCAACTGAAAAAGCCTCATCATCTGGGTGAGGGTAAACAATTAAAATATGACGTTGTGGTTGTAAATTCAAATAGTCGTCCCCCTTAATAAGTAAATGGCGTTTCGCTAATTTCCAGTGCTATCGCCAATTTACCTGAATAGTCTAGTCCAGCCATTAACAAACGGCCTAAATCATCTAATTCATAATGTGTAATACCTTGAGCATAAACCCAACCATGTGCCATTTTTAAACCGACACGATGTGGAGAGTCATCCACTACTTTAGCCAGTTCGTAATTAATTTTGGCATTACGAATAAAAGCCCCAGCATTAAAAAATTTTTCATCGTAGTGTGCTGCGTAAGAACCGTTTGTCGTCTCAAGATGAATATAAACGTCTTTGTTGGCGAAAGAATTCAATAATTCCTGCAACGTCTCTACTTGTACTTCTTGCATCTTAACACTCCTCTCGATTATTTCTTTATTAAGTATAGTCAAAAAAGGTCATAAAGGGAAATTGAATGTCCTTTTTATGACAAATTTATGTTGGGTTCTTTTGTGGAGTGTTTGAAAATTGGATAGAAATAGGGATTGAAAATGGCTATAATTCCCTTGCAATTTCTTTAAGCAAAATTCTTGAAAAAGTTATTGCGATGTATCAATATATAAAGTGTGAAAGCAAATTTGTACAAAAAGTGTCGTTTTATTTTGTATGCGGTTTCACAATACGAAAAGATGTTGCATATTTGACTTCTTCACACGTAGAGTGACAGTTCACCATGCAGAAGGGGAATATAAGCTAGACAAAAACGATTTCTATCTTGGTACAATAGATGACGTCCTTCTCCATCTGGTATAGGGCTGTAGCGTGCAAAGAAGACATGAAAGCTCATTATCATAGTATAGTAAAAAAGCCACAATTCTCTTTTATGACGGAGAATTGTGGTTTTTTTGCAATAATGGGAATCAAAATCAGATTGCTCTTAAAGTTTCCTAAGGTTAATCGCGGAGCGTGTGGGAGTAAGATATGTCTCTTTTAAAAACGATTAAGTTTCTTTTCAATGGATTCTAAACGATTATTAACATTTTGTAGTTGTTTACACATTTGTTTAAATTGTTGATTTTGATCTTGTGAATTGGAAGCGAGTAATTGCGCATCTTCCTCTTCCTCTTGTAACGCTAATATCGTTGCGAGGGTGGATAGTGAATACCCGAGGGTTAATACAATTGAAGCGATTACTTCCATTTTAGAAGATGTTATTTCTCCAGCTAACAAGCGTGATTCTTCAGTTGTCTCCTCAGATTTATGTTTTTTCATACGTCTCCCTCCCATATACAGCTAATATATGGCATGTGTTGTGCTACGGTATCTTGTCCGCTTTTATTATGCAAATGTAAAGTATTGTAATATTCAGATAATTTAATTGCTTTTTTTAGAAATATATTGCATTATAGTAGAAAAAAGTAATAGGGGGAATTGATGTGATAAAAGATTATAAGTTTTGTAAGGAATCAAGGGTTATGCGGACAAGTCGTGTTTTTCCGAATGATGTAAACAATCATAATACTCTTTTTGGTGGTCGTTTAATGAGCGATATTGATCAGGTCGCATCAATTTCCGCTGCTAAGCATAGTCGGAGAGATTGTGTCACTGCTTCCACCGATTCGGTCGATTTCTTACATCCGATTCGTCCTACAGATTCTGTCTATTTTGAGTCATATGTAACATGGACTGGAACTTCCTCGATGGAGGTGTTTGTGAAAGTCATCTCCGAAAATTTAAAAACAGGTGAACGTAAAGTTGCAGCCACTGCTTTATTAACCTTTGTAGCACTAGATGAACAAAATCGGCCTGCTGCAGTACCACGCGTTATACCTGAAACAGTTGAGGAAACAAAATTGCACGAGACTGCTTCTGAAAGAGCAAAAGTGCGGGCTGAGCGCAAAAAAGAAAGCAAGGCATTAGCTAGTTTTATATCCATGAATGATCCATGGGATTATCGGCTCGAACTGATGGAAAATTACATGTAAAGTGTAAATAGAGGGGAAACGCCGGTAAAAGCCAGTACTTCGCGGGTAAGCGACGAGAAAACGCTGGTAAAAGCTCATAAATCGCTGATAAGCTAGAAAAAAACGCTGGTAAACCTTTCGGCAAGCGTCTACCGATTTACGCAAAAAAGTGGCTGGGACATAAGTAGAAAAATTTAAGGAACAGAAGAAAAGTGTTCATAAATTTTTGCTATATGGAGAACATAGCTAACTTAGTTATTGTTGCTTTTGCAATAAATAATAAAAAATTAAAAGGGTTCACTAGTTGTTGGTAGCGAAGGAGGTGACTCCTGCTCAGCAAAAAAGTGTTAGATTGACCGCCATCAATCTAACACTTTTTCTCTTTTGCCCTAGCCTCTTTTTCTTTTTTACGGTTTATTAAATTTCAGTTACAGTAACTGCTGGAGCACCAAATCGAGACTTAGCACCGTGCATAACTGGTCCTACATAATCATTTAACGCCCAACCATGTGCGATGGCAGCCGATACAAATTCTTTTGCTTCAATTACAGCTTCTTTGACAGATAGTCCATTGGCAAGATTAGCTGTCACAGAAGCAGCGAATGTACAGCCTGCACCGTGGTTAAACGTAGAAGCGACTTTTTCTGATTCTAATAAGTAGAATGTTGCACCATCAAAAAATAAGTCTGTTGCTTTTTCAGTTGCTAATGCTTTTCCGCCTTTAATGACAACTGCTTTTGCACCTAGTTCATGAATTTTTTTGGCCGCTGTTTTCATCTCATCAATTGACTTTGGTGTACCTGTACCAGCTAATTGTCCAGCTTCAAAAAGGTTTGGTGTTGTCACGGCAGCAAGCGGTAGCAAGTGCTGAATCATAGCGTCAGTGTTGCCAGGGTTTAAAACCTCGTCATCCCCTTTGCATACCATAACAGGATCAATCACAACATTTGAAGTACCAGACTTGGCGATTGCCTCACCAGCTATACGAATAATCTCCTCAGTTGAAAGCATTCCTGTTTTTACTGCATCAATGCCTGTTGATAATGCTGTATCAATTTGTTTTTGAAGAAGCTCTGTTGGCAATGGCGTTACATTATGTGTCCATCCATTTGGATCCATTGTCACAACTACTGTTAATGCCACCATCCCGTATGTGCCATGTTCTTGGAAAGTTTTAAGGTCGGCTTGCATGCCTGCGCCGCCAGATGTATCTGAACCTGCGATTGTTAAAGTTTTTTTAAGAGCCATGTGAAAGATCTCCTTCATGAAAGAATAGTTTAATCTACCGTTTAGTATAGTCTTAATCTGATTCTGTAAAAATAGTCAGAAATCAATATTTTTATATGGTCAGTATCAATTGAAACTTGAATAACACGTTATTTTTTTGTACCGTTGTAAATAAAAGAAAGGGGCATTTCAATGAAAGAAGTATTCCCAAATGATTGGCAAACAATACTAGCAGAAGAATTAGAAAAACCATATTATCAACGTTTACGTCAATTTGTGGCCCATGAATATTCGACACAGACCATTTATCCACCAATGCATGATGTTATGAATGCATTTTATTGCACAGCTTATCATGATGTAAAAGTGGTAATCTTAGGACAAGACCCGTACCATGGACCGAATCAAGCGCATGGTCTAAGCTTTTCTGTAAAGCCCAATGTCCCACATCCACCAAGCTTACGCAATATGCTACAGGAATTACAAGATGATATTGGTTGTCCAATACCACAGCATGGCACCTTGACGAAATGGGCGGAGCAGGGTGTAATGCTTTTAAATACAGTGCTGACAGTAAGAGCAGGACAAGCTCACTCCCATAAGGAGCAAGGCTGGGAACAGTTTACGGATACGGTTATTGATAAACTTGCAGCACGACAAAAACCAATCATCTTTGTGCTATGGGGCAAGCCTGCGCAGCGTAAAAAGCAAATAATTCATCAGTACGCAACCCCACATGTCATCTTAGAAGCGCCACATCCGAGTCCATTAAGTGCATATAGAGGCTTTTTTGGTAGCAAACCGTATTCACAAGTCAATGCACAATTACTGGCGTGGGGAGAGCAACCGATTGATTGGTGTTTAGTATAAAGTGGCACAAATCGTTTGCTTTATACACTAGAAAAATCATGGTACAGTTTATAATAGAAGAAAGAGGGGCACAGCGATGCAGGTAAATTGTTTTAAATGTCAATATTTCAAAGTAACGTGGGACCCGCAAACACCGCGTGCTTGTGTGGCATATAGCTTTAAAACGAAGCAAATGCCATCAGTTGTTGTTAAACAATCGTCTGGTATGAACTGCCTAAAATTCGTGCCAAAAGCAGAAGGTGAGAGAGCGCAATGATATCATATGAAGCTGTCATACAGCAGCTTGAAAAACAATTAGCTAGTGTAAAAAATGCAACGAATGAACAGCAAATGCGTGAAGCACTGACAGCTATTCGGGCATTATGCGATGTAGTGCTGGATTTACCTATTGAAACTTCCAATGTTCAGTCAAAACCTATACCGCAAATGTTAGCTACTGAACAAAAGCCATCCAATTTATATACCGCAAAAATCCAACATGATGATGGTGCAAATGGTGATTCAATCTTTGATTTTTAATTAGTGCTGGCAACATTAGACTAAAAAATTGAGTATTAGAAAAAAGGTAGGGTAAATAACGATGAAAAAATTTATTGTCACAGGTGCACTTCATGGCTTTTTAGCAGTGGCACTAGGTGCATTTGGTGCACATGCATTAAAAGATGTTGTAGATGAATACGGTCTTAGCATTTGGGAAACAGCTGTGCAATACCAAATGTTCCATGCTACAGGTCTGCTAGTCATCGGTCTTTTAATGAGCTCTAAATTACTAGGTGAGGTAAAACAATTAAAGTTAGCAGGTATTTTCTTTAATTTAGGTATTGTTTTTTTTGCAGGAAGTTTATATGTGTTAGCGGTAAGTGGCATTAAAGTATTAGGGGCAATTACACCAATTGGTGGTGTGTTATTTTTAGCTGGTTGGGTGCTAATTATCGTTAGTGCGTTAAAACATGCAAAATGATAAATGAATTTTTCCTCACAGTTATTTGTATAAAAAATATGTAACGAGGGTATGTCCCTAAACTTTAAAATAGTATGCTAGGTAAACTGGCATACTATTTTTTTATCAATAGAACGTCTTTCCACAATAGAAACAGCATTTTCATTATATTAATTCCTATTGTTTTTGTAAGGATTTGTAGGGTACACTAGTATTACTAAAAAAAGGAACGACAGTAGAAAGCGAGGTTAATGGTATATGGAAAAATTATTTACGTTATTGGATGATGGCTATGAGGAGATGGTAGCAATTCGTCGTCATCTACATCAGTATCCGGAAATATCTTTTGAAGAAGTGGAAACACCTGCATACATAGCAGCTTTTCATAGAGCGTTAGGGCATGAAGTACGGGAACAAGTAGGTGGACGAGGCGTTGTGGCAACGTTACGCGGTGCAAAGACAGGACAAACAGTAGCGTTACGTGCTGATTTTGATGCATTAGCTATTCAAGAAGAAAATGATGTGCCTTATAAATCATTAATCGACGGTAAAATGCATGCATGTGGACATGATGGACATACAGCTACTTTACTTGGGTTGGCTAAAGCGCTTAATGCAATGAAGGATGACCTAGTAGGTAATGTTGTGTTTATTCATCAACATGCGGAGGAAGTTGCACCAGGCGGGGCAAAGCCGATGATTGAAGATGGTTGCCTAGATGGGGTCGATGTAATCTTTGGGACACATTTATGGGCTCCAACACCACTTGGGGATATTTTAGTAAGAGAGGGAGCGATAATGGCAGCCGCCGATAAAGCAGAAATTCTTATTCAAGGAAAAGGAGGCCATGGTGCAGAACCACACCATTCCATTGATGCGGTTGTACTAGCCTCTCAATTTGTTATCAATGCCCAGCAATTAGTCGCTCGACGAATAGATCCATTAAAATCAGCAGTTTTGACAATTGGGCATTTTGAAGCCATTAATCCATTTAATGTTATTGCAGAACGAGTGGCATTAACTGGTACAGTACGAACTTTTGAGGAGCAGGTGCGTACACAAATGGAACAAGAGCTTGAAGCAGTCTTAAAAGCTACTTGTCTTGCCTTCGGAGCAAGTTATGAATATCGTTATACAAGAGGATATCCTCCTGTCTATAATCATGCAAATGAAACCCAATTTGTTGCCCAGCTTGCGGCAGAAATTCCAGGGGTGGAAAATGTCATTACATGTCCGCCGTTTATGATTGGGGAGGATTTTGCATATTATCTTGAACAAGTGCCTGGTGCGTTTTTCTTTACAGGTGCCAAAAAGCCAGAATGGCAAACAGCCTATCCACATCATCATGCCCGCTTTGATTTTGATGAACGTGCAATGCTCATTGCAGCAAAAACATTAGGAAAAGCGACTTTACAATATTTACAAAAAACATCAGAAGAAAATGAATAGTTGCTGGTAGTTGTAGAATCGGATAACAACTGCGCGGCAAAAAAGTGTTAGATTGATTGCGTCAATCTAACACTTTTTCTTTTTTTCTAACCTCATTTCAGTTATGGATTTTGATTGAAATAAGACATTTCCTCATCGTATTCAGCAAAATCAAAGTAAATCATTGGGAATAAAAAACGATGATTCGATTTGATTTCTCGTAAAATAACGTGATCCCGACCCGCAGCTTCTACAACACCTCGTACAGTCTTGGTATTTTTCCCTTGCTCAACAGCATGTTCGAAGGAAAAGTGGAAAGTACCAGGTTTTCCTCGATTCAAACGTAAGATGTTTTCAATATACGATTCCTCACGTCCAGGTGGCCGTCCGCTTGGAAGCGTCACTGGAGGAGGCGTCATTTGTTGCTGTGTTGTCGGTGTCCAATAGTAAGGCATCATAAGTATCAACCTTCTTTCATTTAAATTTGAGGGCAATCTTCTTCCGTTGGAGAGAAGAAGCAATGCGATTTGAAACGTCCTGTATTCCACTGTCCATACCATTGTGCAGGGCAGTCACCCGCAGGTCGGAAAAACCACAGAGAGCGGGTAGCCGGATGAAATCTTTCACCTTCAATAACCCTTTTTGCTAATCGAAGATCTTGTTCACGTGCCCGTTGATAAAAATAACTTTTTGTTGTTGCTTCAAACCCCCCTGGTCGTTGATAAACCATTTGTTCCAGTGTTCGAATATCACCAAAATCTAGACAATCTGCTCGTACACGATTGACGCCAACATTGCCGACCATCAGCATGCCTAATTCACCTTCGCCTTCAGCTTCCGCACGCATAAGCCTTGCAAGCAAAGCTGTTTGTGCATCATTCGTCTTTATTACAGCGATTTTCAAACCTCCTCGCAAACAGTATATGCATGAAGGTATTGTAGACATGTTCAATTTTGATAAGAAAGAAATTCACAAATCAAAATGATGAAGCATATATTAGTAATAACGGGGGAGTCCGTCAATAAAAGGTGGTTTTACGATAGTTACTATATTCAATGGGGTAAAGATAAAATAAACATTACATTAGGGGATTATAAGAGAAAATTGCATGTGTATGAATACATGTGAGGTGACGAGAGATGGAGAAAGGTGTTTGGGTTGCAATTTTAGTAAGTGCAGTGCTCGCATTTTTGCTTGGGAATATCTATGGTCAACCCCTCCATTGGTATCTTTTTATAGTAATAATCTTGGTAGGTTTTTTCATAAATACGATTATTATTATTTTAAAAGTGAAGGATGAAAGCTCTTAATGCTTTACGTAATGTCCCATTCATAAGAGGCTGGTACAAAAGAGAAAAAGTGTTAAATTGATGGCAGTCAATCTAACACTTTTTTGCTGCGCCGTTGTTGTCCGCTTCGGTGGTGCTTTCCGCTCAGCACAGTAAGCCGCAACCCTCGCTATCGCGCGGAATGCCCGCGTCTTACGTTCTGTGCTGTCCCGCAGGAGTCACCGCCTCCGCTACCAACAACTAGTGAACACTTCTAATTTTTTATTTATTGCAAAAGCAAGAATAGCTAAGTGTGCTAAGTCTCCATATACCAAAAATTTATGAATCCCTTTCCTCTGCTCCTTAATTTTTTTTAGTTTTGTCCCAGCCTCAGTACAATTAACAAGAAGATGTATTTGTTCTTCCCACTTGAATAATGCGATAAAATTTTTATTATCTTTTTGCGAAAAAATGTGAAAAAACTTATGATTTGCAAGTATATTGAAAATGCATTGTGACATACTAAAGTGAAACTGATTATTGTTTTTATAAAAAGGAGTAGTACAATGCGTATTTTCGGTATGTTTGTAGCCATTATCGCAAGTGCATTTATGGCTGTTGGAATTGCTGAGTATTATGATCAGCCATATGATTGGTATTTAGTATTTTTCATGATTCTTATTGGATTTTTTATTCATACCATTATTTTAATAGTAGAATCTGAATACAGTGAGGAAAATGAAGTATAAAAAATGCGAGCCCATTCGATATGGACTCGCGTTTTTTTATTTAACTGATAGGAAATTAACCAATTTTTCGTTATCAAGTAGGTTACCGACGAAAAATTCACCGAACTCACCGTAACGAGCAGAAACTTCGTCAAAACGCATTTCATAAACGAGTTTTTTGAACTGTAATACGTCATCTGCAAATAATGTAACGCCCCATTCGTGGTCATCAAAACCTACAGAACCAGTGATAATTTGTTTTACTTTACCAGCATAGCCGCGACCAATCATACCGTGAGAACGCATTAATGACTTACGCTCGTCCATTGATAGCATATACCAGTTATCATTCCCTTGGCGACGCTTGTCCATTGGGTAGAAGCAAACATACTTAGAACGAGGTAGTTCCGGGTATAGTCGTGCACGGACATGTGGATTTTGGTATGGGTCTTCGTTTGATTCGCCAGCTAAGTAGTTTGAAAGCTCAACAACAGATACATAAGAATATGTAGGAATAGTAAAATCAGCAATAGCTAATTTATTAAATTCCGCTTCCAGCTCTTGTAATTCATCCATTGTTTCGCGTAATGTCATAATCATAAAGTCGGCCTTTTGACCAACAATCGCGTAGAAAGCATGAGCACCTGTTTTAGCAACATCTGCTTCATTTAACTTTTCTAAATAAGCAATAAATTCTTCAACTGCTGCTTGACGTTCTTCTGCGGACACAAGTTTCCAAGAAGCCCAGTCAATTGAGCGGAAATCATGTAAAGCGTACCAACCGTCTAATGTAATTGCTGCTTCATTCATTATGCAAAGCACTCCTTTATAAGTGAAAATCATTCTTAATTTAGTTTATCATAGTTTGTACAAAATCCCTAAATTCATGACTGATTTTCACCAATTTGACACCATCTATGGATGATGTATGCTAAAGAGAAGAGATGATGGAAATAGAGGAGCTTTAAAATACATGAACAGTAATTTACAACAGCCGATTTGGCGTTTTTATGATCAATCTATTAGCTTGAAAAATAGCAGCCCCCTTGAATCATTTGCAACAGATGATACATTATGTCAATTGGTAGGACAGCTCGTATCACCACCGACTATTCGTACATGGGTACATAATGCTTCGGTGGTACTTGGCATTCAAGATCATCGATTACCTTATGTACAGCAAGGCATGAAGTTGCTTGAGAAGCGAGGCTATCATCCCATTGTTCGCAATTCAGGTGGTCTTGCCGTTGTGTTAGATGAAGGGATACTAAATATATCAGTTGTTTTATCTGAACAAACAACAGCCATAGGCATTAATGATGGCTATGATGTCATGGTTGCGTTGATTAAAGCACTATTTCCTGAAGCTGCTGATAAAATCGAAGCCTATGAAATAGTCGGCTCCTATTGCCCAGGTTCCTATGATTTAAGTATTGAAGGCAAGAAATTTGCAGGTATTTCCCAAAGAAGATTACGACAAGGTGTAGCAGTGCAAATTTATTTATGTATTGAAGGAAGCGGAGCGGAGCGTGCGGCACTAATTCGTGATTTTTACGCTGAAAGTTTACAAGGAGAGGTAACGAAATTTACGTATCCTCAAATACTACCAGATGTAATGGCTTCGTTAAGTGAATTAGTGGATGCCTCTTTAACAGTCAAAGACGTAGTCATTCGTTTACAGCAAATGCTGCATACAATGGCTGAAGAAGTTCGGTTAGAGCCATTTTATGATGAAGAATTACCATTATATGCATTTTATTTACAACGGGTATTAGAGCGAAATGCCAAAATGCTTGCGTTGAAGTAAATGTAATCATATTTTCTAGCAAAAAAGGCGATGGTGCTAACTAAGCACATCGCCATTTTCTTTTTGATAGGTTGGACCACTAATAACTAGATTTCCGTTTTTCTCCATTTTAAAAACCGGAGCAATACGTTCTTCCTCTTCATCTAGCGTTACAAGGCGTCTAGCGCGGTTCATAATTTGGACAAACTGCTCATAATCTTTGCGAATTGCACGGTTTTCTTCTTCAAGCTGAGCAATTGTTTTCTCTAGCTTTTTATTTTCCTCGGATGTTACGTGCACAAGTTGTCTCCATTTTGAAGACTCATTACCTATTTCACCAGAATGTTGTAAACGTAGTAAATATGCTATGACAATATCAAGTGATAGGGCAGATAGAGGAATTGACTTGCTATCTGTATCACTATTATTTATTGTAAACATATTTGTGGAACGACGTCTTGCTGGTGCACCCAACACTCGCATTCTCTCTTTTCTTTCTTTTTTCGCCTCAGCTAGTTGCTCCTCATAAGCTTTACGAACAACTGCATTCCAACGGAAACCACATGCAGCCGCCGTACGATTTAACGCATCACCAGCTTCTTCAAAAGCATTTAATTGTGTACTACCTTCCGTTACGTGACGAATTACTGCCTCTGCTAGCAATTCATCATTTTCTTCTAACCAAGCATCTTGTCTTACTTTACTCATTATAAAATCCTCCCACCTTTATTTGGAATTTCTTTATTTATGTCTAGCATGACCAATCTTTTAACCTTTTATTCATCTATGTGAAAGGAATTATGCTTGAATACAAGGGGAATAATACGATACAATACCGATTGTAGGTTTGTGCGTATGCTACATACTTAAATATGTGAAGGTTATGCGGACATTAGATAATTTTATTGAAAAATACTATATAGAAAGGGTTGTTGACAAAATGGCAAACGAATTTAAAGTTTGCGATGAATGTCAGGCCGTTAACTTAAAAACGTTAATTCCAAAATTAAAGGAAATCGATCCTGATGCAACCATCGAAATTGGCTGTCACTCTTATTGTGGCCCAGGTCGTAAAAAAACATTTACATTTGTAAATAGTCGCCCTGTTGCTGCATTAACGGAAGAAGAACTAATGGAAAAAGTTTTAGCTAAATTAAAAAATAAGTAATAAAAGACTATCTTCACACGGCTGAAGGTAGTTTTTGTTTGTTTTAGGACGATAATAACCTGTATGAAGTGGAAATTACGTTTAATTAGGTTGATAGTCTCTATAATTACAGTGTAATCTCTATGCTAGTTCTATAATGTTTGCATATAATAGAAGAAAGATGAAATGGAGGTGCTGTACAAATGACACATTATGCAAAGGCAAAATTACAAGAAGAAAAAGTATTTAAAGATCCTGTACATCGTTATGTACATGTACGAGATCAAGTTATTTGGGATTTAGTAGGAACAAGAGAATTTCAACGTTTGCGTAGAATTCGCCAACTAGGCACTACGTTTTTAGTATTCCACGGAGCAGAGCATAGTCGCTTTAGTCATTCACTTGGTGTTTATGAAATTGTGCGTCGCATTATCGATGATGTTTTTGTAGGTCGCCCTGATTGGGATGAAGACGAGCGACTGCTAGTGCTTTGTGCAGCCCTATTACATGATTTAGGACATGGTCCATTTTCACATGCATTTGAAAATGTGTTTGAGTTAGATCATGAATTTTACACAAGACAAATTTTGCTTGGGGATACGGAAGTACATGCGGTGCTAAAAAAAGTTGCACCCGACTTTCCTGAAAAAGTATCACAAGTAATTGAAAAAACGTATCCGAACAAACAAGTCATTAGCTTAATATCAAGCCAAATTGATGCGGATCGTATGGATTACTTACAACGTGACGCCTATTTTACAGGTGTAAGCTATGGTCATTTTGATATGGAACGTATATTACGCGTAATGCGTCCACGTAAAAATCAAGTAGTAATTAAAGCAACCGGCATGCATGCTGTAGAAGATTATATTATGAGTCGCTATCAAATGTACTTACAAATCTATTTCCATCCTGTATCGCGAAGTGCAGAAGTAATTTTGAATAATATTTTAAAGCGAGCGAAGCAATTAAGTAATGCAGGCTATAAGTTTAAGCATGAGCCTACACATTTTTTGGCATTTTTCCAAAATACGATTACGTTGGAAGATTACCTTGCCCTAGATGAAAGTATTCTGTTTACATATTTTCAATTATGGATGCAAGAGGATGATGCGATATTAAGTGATTTAAGTCGCCGTTTTGTGAATCGTAAGCTATTCCAATACATTGATTTAGATCCAGGAGTAGAACTAGAAAAATATCAAAAGTTACAAGCGTTATTTAAACAAGCAGACATCAATCCAGACTACTACCTTGTCCATGATACAACGGCAGATCTCCCTTACGATTTTTATCGACCAGGTGAGGAAGAAGTACGAGTCCCTATCTTTTTAGAAATGAAAAACGGAGAATTACGTGAATTATCACGCGAATCTATTATCGTTGATTCCATTTCAGGACGCATGAAACGAGATCATAAAGTATATTTTCCACTTGATATATTAGAGGATTCTAGTACACAAGCATCAGTGAAACAGCAAATTATAAAGTTATTACAAATACATTAAAAATCAAGTGTAAATCTATCTAATTTGGTTATATATAAACGCCTTATTTTATATAAGTAATACAAAAGCACTAAACTCACTAAAAAATAGTGACGGTTTAGTGCTTTTTCTTGTGCACAAATACATATTCGATTAGTGAAGATGTCATTAATATAGGAATTGTTAATGAAAAAAATGGCAATGTTTAGAATTTGTTTAGAATCATTTCTTATAATGAATGAAAACCAAAAGGGGGTGAGGCCATTCTATACAGCAGAGGCGCCACACACCAGTTTTCGATACAAAAACGGTATGTGTACCGAGTGATGAAAGGTTCTTATGTATCAATGAGACGACACGTTATTAGAGGGGAAGAGGGGCAAACCGAATGTTTGTAGCAAAGTTTTCGCATAGTGTGAAAACTTACATGTCGTCCGCAAACACTTTAAGGGATCTCTCTGAACTTAAAAAGGGAGAGAAACATGAAAAAATTAAATTTAGCAATCATTACATTGTTGCTAGTGTTCCAAACGGTACTGTCACCGATTTCCGTATTTGCAGAAGATACAGGTTCTTCTGTACCTCCAGCAGTTGAAGCTGGAAATGGTGAAACTACTTCTAATTCGCCGGACACAGGCAATCCAGATGCAGCAGAGCCGACACCTGGTGACGCAGGCAATCCAGATGCAACAGTACCGACACCTGGTGACACCGGTAATCCGGATGCAACAGTGCCAACACCTGGTGATACAGGGGAAGTTGATGGGACAGATGCTAATACGGGGGGCACGGATAATTCAACCGTGACACCACCGGATGAATCTGACAAAGTTGACGGTGCTGAAGGTGAAGCAAAGCCAAGTGAAGAGGCGACTGACGCAACGACACCGCAAATAGCACCTATGAACATAGCACCATTAGCGTTAACTGCTGGTGATATGCAAGGTAATGTAAGTGGATTATCTGCGGGTATTCGACTAACTGGTCCAACAGGCGAGGTAATCGAGAACTCATCACAAATTCCAGCCGACGCTGCACCAAAAAAAGGTGACACAGTTTATCTAAACTATGTATTTGATGTGAAGCCTACGCAGGGCTATGGTGTAGGTTCTACATTTACGTTTGATTTACCACAATATATGATTGAGCAAGTAGGTAACTCGTTTTCAGGTTCGAAAACTACGGAATACGCTACATATTCGTATAGCTATTCTGCTGGTAAAATACTCGTAACATTAGAGAGTGACATCGAAGACGGTGTTGATGGAGAGATTGAATTTGATTTTATGGCCAAGTTTGGCAATTTCCAAGACGAGTCTAAACTTGATCAAGAATTAGTAATGCCTGTGTTAGGCAAAGCAGATATTACGTTACCGTTTATATTTCAGCCTACTGGTAGTGGTGAGCCAATCACTAAATCTTCCGGTGCAATTACACGTGAAGCGGATGGCGCTGAAATTGATTGGACAGTCTGGGTCAACACAGAAGGTAAACCAATTGTTTCAGGTGCTACAGTAGACGATACGCCAGATGCAAATCATGCATTTATAGCAGGTAGTTTAGTAGTTGAGAAATATCCAATCGGCTTAAATGGTATTAACAAAAGTAATCCAGGAGCGCCAGTAAGTTATGACAGTGGTTCAACAGCATTCCCTGTCAATTTGGATGCGGGAGGTTTTGCATACAAACTAACGTATAAAACGAAAGTTACAGCAGATCCAACAAGCTCCAATATGACGTATAAGAACACAGCAGAATTCACAAATAACGGCGTTACTAAGACAAGTCCAGGACAAGTAAATATCCCGTATGGCCCAGCTTTACTAAAAACTATTAAATCGAATAATAAATACGAAGCATCTTGGGAGATTAAGTATAACTGGTTAGGAGAAGATCTTAGCAAAAAATCTTCCCAATCATTAACTGATACCATTCCAGCAAACAATAATGGGGCAAAGCACAATATACAATATGATGCTAATTTCCAAGTGTATCGTGTAACGTTAAATGATGATGGTCAAACAGCAGCGTCAGAAACACTGTTAACGAAAGATACAGATTATGCATTAAGTGATGATACTGCGCAAGGATTTACTATTGATTTTTCTAAAGATGTTGCTGCTAATCCGCGTGCAGCTTATTTGATTAAGTATAATACAGAGTTTGATCAAGAATTTGTCACAGATGCAAATGCAGGGAGTATCACAAATACTGTAAAGCGCTTAGATGATGATAGTTCGTCATCAGATACTGTAAGCATTGTATCAAATATCTTTAGCAAAGAACGTGGCGCAATTGACTATGTCAACAAAACAATTACTTGGAAACTAACAATTAATGCTGAAAAACCATTAACAAACTTTGTCATTGCAGATACTATTTCAACGAAAAATGCGAGCGGTAAAACGTTGAAGCATAAGTTAACATCGTGGGATGGTTCGAGTAAAGTATTCCATGTTACAAATAGTAGTGCACCAACAATTAATAATGGAGGAGAAATCGGAGACGAAGCATTTACAATGACATTCTCATCGATCCCTTCAGGAACTGTAACAATTGAATACAAAACAAAGTTTGATATTGAATCAAACGGTGGCGTGGCACAAAGCTATGACAATGTAGCAGATGCTACGTGGGATGGTCAAACAAGTACAAATAATAAAGCACAAAAAAATGCTAGCTATAAACCATCCGCAACATCGCCTACAGGTAAAAATGGTTATAAAGACAATGCAATTGTCGATAATAGTAAACAAGAATTTTCTTGGAAAATTGGTATTAACATTAATAAGCAAAACATCGAAGGTGCAAAACTAATAGATACATTAGGTACAGGACACCATATTATTGTTCCAGATGGTCAAAGTTTAAAAGATGCTATTACTGTAAATCTTTTAAAATTAGGTGTGAATGATGAAAGAGGAACAAAAGATGCGCCATTAGATCCTACTAAATGGGATGTGAAATCTGTTACACAAGATGCCCAAGGCAATGTGACAAGTTATGAACTTACATTTACAGGGTTAACGGCTGCAGAAAATAATGAAGCGTACTTGATAGAGTACAAATCAAAAGATTCAGATGATGTTTATGGAAATGGAAGTACGGATGCTCGAAAATATACGAATAGTGCCGTTTTAGATACTCCAGATAATGGTAAATATTCGTATGATGCAATCGCAACGATTACAGATAAAGCGAACAAGTTAATTACTAAGACAGCTAGTCCTCAACCAACATCAGATACGATTGAATGGACAGTCACGATTAACGAATCCAACTCAAAGCTAGGTAATATTACGTTAACGGATACGCCTTCAGCTAACCAAAAGCTATTAACAAACACATTTACAAAGCAAGAAATTAAGTTAAATGCCACAGGAAAATCACAAAACGTTGGTACAGCAACTGCGATTAGTCCTAGCGATATTCAAGTACAGCCAGATGGTACCTTTACATTAGATTTAGGAAATGTCGATGGTAAGGGCTATATTATTAAATACAAAACGTACTTTATGGGTGACCCGAACGCGGGTGAAAATGTATCGAATAATGCATCCATTAACTATGCAGGTGCTACTTCCGCAGGTACATCCGCTACAGGTGGAGATAACAAGTTATTTAAATACAGTACATCTGATACAAATGCGTCAGCTAAAAAGGGAACGTTTAAAATTAAGAAACAAGGTGTAAATCCGAATACAGGTGCAACAAAAACACTTGATGGCGTAGAATTCAAGTTATATAACCGTGACAAATCCATTGTCTTAGCAGAAGGTAAGACAGTTGATGGTGAACTTTCATTCGAAAATTTACGCTACGGTATTTATAAACTAGAAGAAACAACACCTGCAGGCTATAAAGCAGTTTCAACAGTTGAAGTAAGGTTTAATGATAGCAACAACTTCGAGGTTACAAAGAAACCTTATACAATTGTTAACGTTGAAGATATTGCACCACCAGCAAATGCGTGTAAAGAATTTGAATTAACAATTAAAGATCTAGATGGTTCTGCTATAGCAGACCAAAATGTAACATTGAAAGATGCAAACGGTACAGTGAAATACACGGGTGCAACTACTAATGGTGTTGTAAAAGTGCCGAACACTGTATTAGCAGGACAATACGATGTTTATGATGCGAATGATACAAAAATTGGAAATGTAACTGTGAAATATACAGATGGCTGTAAAGATGAAATTGCACCAATACCAGCTTGTCCAGCATTTACAATTACATTAAATGAGAAAAAAGCTGGAGTTGATGTACCTCGTGCAGGAGTAACTGTCACGTTGAAAGATTCAACGGGTAGCCAAATTGTAACTGTAACAACTGATAAAGACGGTAAGTTTACAGTGCCGTCAATTCAAGATGTAAATGGTGTTAAAGCAGGAGAATACTATTTATATGAGGGCAATCAATTTTTAAGTACAGTTGATATCTCATACAAAGGGAATTGTGAAACTGCGATTACACAAGCACCAAAATGTGAAACGTTTAAACTAACTGTTAAGGATGTTGATGGCAACTTAGTTGCGGACGGTACTTCTGTAACAGTGAAAGATGCAGATGATAAAATTGTTGCGACAAAAACAACAACGAATGGTGTGCTGGAATTAACAAATCTGCAACCAGGTATTTATAAAGTTGAAGTCAATGGCAAAGAAAATGGTAGCTTCCAATCGAATGTTGACTGTGCAGCAACAGTGCAACCAGCACCGTCTTGTCCAATCTTTACATTAACGGTGAAAGATGAAAACGGTAATGTTCGCCCGAATGTAAGTAACATTATGATTAAAGATAAAAACGGCGCAACAATTGCTTCAAACAAAACAACAGACGCACTAGGTCAAGTGACGATGCCATCTCAAGATATTCCTTCAGGGGACTATAGCGTGTATCAAGGTGACCTATTTATTGGTCAAATTACAGTTCAATATTCCGTTAATTGTCATGCGGAAATTGTAGCAGCACCTACATGTCCTTCGTTTACATTGACTGTACAAACTGCATTTGGTACACCTCTTGCAAATGCGATAGTCACAGTGAAAGATGTGAAAGGAAATACAATTAAAGATGCGAATGGTAACGACAAGCTAACAACGTCTGTTGCTGGAACTATTGTTTTACCAGATAAAGCAATTCAACAAGGAACGTACAATGTATATGAAGGAAGTCGTTTAATTGGCTCTTTCGTTGTAAAAGATACATGTTCGGCACTTGTAAAACCGTCATTACCAGGTGATAACGGTGGAGGCGGTGGTTCAACACCACCAGAACCAGGTAAACCAGTGGATCCAAACAAGCCAACACCAGAACCAGGTAAACCGGTGGATCCGAACAAGCCAACACCAGAACCAGGTAAACCGGTGGATCCGAACAAGCCGACACCAGAACCAGGTAAACCAGTGGATCCAAACAAGCCAACACCAGAACCAGGTAAACCAGTGGATCCAAACAAGCCAACACCAGAACCAGGTAAACCGGTGGATCCGAACAAGCCAACACCAGATCCAGAACAACCGGTGAATCCTGAAAATCCATCAACAAATACAGAAGAGCCAAGTAATCCAGGGAATCCTTCAACAGATTCAAAAGATCCAACGGCTCCTGGAAAAACAGATACGTCTAAACCATCTGTACAAGATGTTATTGATCAAGGGAAAAACTTGCCGTCAATTAATACTTCTACTGCAAATAAAGATACGCTAGATGCGTATAAAGATTTCATTGATAACTATAACCAATTATCAAAAGAAGAGCAGGAAGAAATTGCAAAATCACTTGATGTAGATAAAATCAAAGCAGATGCAAAACGTTTAGAAACGCAATTACAGGCACAAGGTAAGTTGCCTCAAACAGATGGAGCCAATCAAACAGCTCTTACTCTAACGGGTGTAGCGCTTGTTTTAGGCGCATTGTTCTTCTTACGTCGTCGTAAGGCAGAAATGAAATAATGTATAAAATAACCCCCCATGACCATTCAGTCTTGGGGGGTTTCCTATACTAAAAAGCTTCTGATAGCTTGGCAGGTGCATCGTTTAAAGGATATTGCTCCACAAAATCTGCATGGATAGCCAGGCGTTTTGTGCCATTATCTGCACATGTAATAAGCGTTAAAATAGTTTGATTTGGGATATCGTCAATGACATAGACATCTGTTGCTGCAATCACTTTTTTAGTTGTTAATTTGTATTCATAAATAGTTGTTAAATCCGTTACGTAAATCGCATCACCAATATTTGCATTATACAATGGACTAAATAATATATCTTTATTTTCAAAATAATGACCTGCTAAGGCGTAATTTCCTTGCCCAAACGTTTGGTCTGCCTTCATCGTACCTGCGCCAACAGCAAGGGAGGCATTCCCGACGCCTTTAATTATAGGAAGAGACAGCTCTACAGTCGGTACGGCAATACTGCCGATGACCGGTAAGTTATCCAACTGTGTCTGTGCTTTTAAAACTTCAGCTATGGACAGGGATTGAACATCTTCAAATGCAAAATCTGCTGTCGCTTGATTGTTCTTTTCGATATCTTTGGCACTGTAATCGGTTGTATTTAATTGTTGACTTAAGTGCGCAATAACTGCATTTTGAATCGGATTAATAAAAATAAGTAGTAGACCGATTATCAATAAACAAATAAGTACTGATATTTTCAGCTTGTTCATATTGTAAGGTCACCTCCTTATATGAAAGAATCGAGGATAGCAACGTGAATGCTTTGGCTAAAAAAATGGGTAGAGCGGACTGTTGCTCTACCCGAATTATAGTTATTTATCGCTGAAGCGGACGCCTGCCACACCATAATGGTTTTTGGACATTTCTTCAATGAAAACTGTTACGTTTTCAACAGGTGCGTTTACTGTACGTGAAACGGCTTCTGTTACTTCTTTTACTAGTGCGCGTTTTTGTTCCTCGGTACGGCCTTCAATCATTTTTACTGTTACATATGGCATAATAGTGCCTCCTTTTAGAATTATGTTGTATAGTTAGTTTATAAGAAATTATAAACTTCTTACTTATGCACAAAAGCGCAAGAATATGCTTTACTTTATAATAGCAGAATGGAGGGAATTAAAGTATGGCAAATGAAGAGAAACCAAAACAAAAAATGGGCTTTACCATTATAAAAAATGACCCGACAGACGGCCATAAAGGATTTGGTATTGGTTCGCTTTCACTTGAAAACGTGTCACCAGTCATTATTGATATAGAAGAAGGGAAAGCTTCAGTTGAAATTGGGGCGATGCATGCACGTAGCGATGTAGAACGGGGCATTAAATTTACGACCGATCGTGCTGATTCAGAAGGTGGGAAGCCTTACTGGTTGGTTTGGGTAACGATTGACCATAAAGCAGATGGACCTTACTATGCTGGTGTAACAGCTTGTGAAATGGTGGTAAATCGTGAAAAACGCCGTGGATATAAAATTTTGGCGGATCACGTTAATAAAATGGATAAGTCGATGAAACGACAAATTATTGTAGACCATATGGATGAAGCGTCTAAAAAAGTATTAGCTTCTTTCCTAGAGGAGCTGAATCCAGAGCTGTGGATGCGCAGTGAGGAGCAATTACGTCAAGACTTATTTGTATAATAGACCTACAATGATTGAACAATCTGTGACATTTTGCAATCGCTTTCGATATAAGGTTGAAAGTAGATATGAAAAAAAGTACACTTGATTCAGAGCTTACATTTTAGTAAGCTAGGACACTTGGTCCCAGAATGTGATGAGTGCTATGCGGCATTTGAACAACCCAAACCCAAGCCAAATGCCCCATGATTCTCATCCTTTCCAGGACCAAAAATAAGAAAAGCTTTCTGTTCCCACGGACACGTCTCCGGGGAAGAGAAAGCTTTTCTTTTTCGCTTTATGTCTATAGCCTTTGTCGAGAGCTTTCATTAAATAAAACGATGATGCCCCGTTAAAGGTTGCGCATTATTGTTTATTGTTGAAAAACGGTAGCATATTCCAAAATTCTCCCCACGTATTGCTATCCAGAATATCAAAGTTTGTACATTTTTCACTAGGTACATCCTTCGTTTCTAAATATACAAGACGTTGTTTAGGGCAGGCATCTGTTGCAAGCTTTCCTGTTTCAATATCAATTACTACTCCTTTAACGCCTTTTGGTTTTGTGAAGTCTTCGTTTTTAGTCCCTTTATTCACACTTTCCATAAAGTCGATCCAAATTTGCTTTGTCGCAGCCGAATCTTCTTTCGAAGTAAGGTTTTTACCTTGGTCGTAGCCGTTCCAAACACCCGCTGTTAAATTTGGTGTAAAGCCGATAAGCCACTGATCACTATTGGTAGAACCAGATTTTGCGGCATACGTATGTGTCATACGTGAACGGATACTAATCCCTGTAGCAGGTGAGTAGTCACTAAATACAGGATCGAAAATACCAGTCATCATTTCTGTTAGTATATAGGTATTTTCTTTTGACAGCACCGTTTCATTTTGTTTTTCAACGTTTTTATTATCGTAAATAACTTCTCCATTTGCATTTTTAATGGAGATAATCGTTGTCGGCACAGTTTTTTGTCCTTGTGACGCTAAAATATTATAAGCATTTGTCATATCGTACAGTGTTGTTTCCATCGTTCCAAGAGCAAGTGATAGATTGTCTTTTGAGCCTATATTTACACCAAAACGGTCTGCTATATTATGAAATGCTTTAAATCCAATATCCTCTAACGTTTTAACTGCATAGATATTATCGGAAATTGCAATTGCCTGAGCCATTGACATGTCATGGTCTGCGAATTCACCGTTGACGTTTTTAGGAGAGTAAGTGCTGCGTCCGTTATCAATAGTGAACGTAGTTTGTCCGACATCTAAATACGTTAAAGGCGTATAGCCATTTTCTAACGCTGCTGCATATAAAACGGGCTTAATCGTTGACCCTGGTTGACGTTTAGCTTGTGTCACACGGTTAAATGAGCTTGCGGCATAATCTTTCCCTCCAACAAGCGCTGTAACAGCTCCTGTTTTCGATTGCATACTGACAAACCCTGTTTGCAAATCATTAGCAGGCATATTTTTAGCTACAGCTTCTTCTGCTGCTTTTTGATGACCTAGGTTAAGCGTTGTTTGAATTGTCCAACCGCCTTCGCTAATATCAAGATTTTTTGCTTTTAAAATTTCACTAGCTTCTTGCCATGCTACATCCAAGAAATAAGGTGCCACGGATTTAGAGGCAACCCACATATCGTTCTTCAAAACAAGTTGCTCTTCTTGTGCACGCGTTTTCTCTTCTTGTGTTATTGCGCCTTGATCTGCCATCAGTTTTAAAATGACGTGCTGGCGATTTGTTGCCTTTTCAAGATTGGCAATGGGTGAGTAAATACTTGGTCCTTTCGGTACACCTGCCAGCATGGATGCCTCCGCTAACGTCAAATCTTTTGCTGATTTTCCATAATAATAGCGACTTGCAGCTTCTACGCCATACATACCATGTCCGTAGTAAACTGTGTTTAAATAACCTTCTAATATTTCGTCTTTGTTATAAAAAACTTCTAATCTATAAGCATACAATGCCTCGTTTGCTTTTCGAGTCCATGATTTTTCATGGGATAAATATAAGTTTCGAGCATATTGTTGGGTGATTGTACTTGCACCTTGCACCTTACTACCAGCTTTAATATCAACTAATAACGCACCGGCAATACGAGAAAAGTCAAAACCGCTATGTTTGTAGAAATCTTTATCCTCTACAGCGACGGCTGCCTTTACTAAATAGGGTGACATCTCATCAAGACTTACCCAATAGCGACGTTCATTTGTAAAATGGTCTCCTATTTGGTTCTCGTTTTCATCTAAGAAAATAGAGGCTTTCGGTACAGTTAATGGCGGTGCACCAGCCACTTGAACATAGACGCGTAGGGCAATAAATGCTACTACTATTGCAGATGCAAAGGCGACAAAAAGTGTAAGCGTTTTGCGTGTACGCTTTATACGCTTTTGCTTACGTTGATAGCTTTTTCTTTTCATCCGACTTCACCTCGATTTCTAACAACTTGCGTTTAGTATGTGTCTGAATATTATTCTTTAATCGGAATTGTAAGCAAAAACTATTGCACTTTATTCAAAAACATCTATACTTTTTTTGTACTGATATGAAACGCTAGCTTTCGACAACAGCATTGCACTTTGTAGATTTTAAATGAATTTTGCTAGACGTTCCAATAATGTATACGAGGATTTGCTGAGTGAGGTTTCATTACAAACCTGTAAGTCCTTCGTCGTAATAACTATAACAACTGAATTTCATAGGAAGTTCAGAGATTAATGGAGGCTAGATATGAGATTTGATGAAGCTTATTCAGGAAATGTTTTTATAAAAAGTCATCCTACATATGAGGATGCACAGGCAGTTATTTATGGCATGCCGATGGACTGGACAGTAAGTTACCGTCCAGGGTCACGTTTTGGTCCACAACGTATTCGTGAAGTGTCGATTGGCCTAGAAGAGTATAGCCCATATTTAGATCGCGAATTAGAAGAGGTAAAGTATTTTGATGCTGGGGATATTCCATTACCATTCGGCAATGCTCAACGTTCTTTAGATGAAATTGAGAAATTCATTATGAAATTATTAGAAGATGGTAAAATTCCTGTCGGCATGGGCGGCGAGCATTTAGTGTCTTGGCCTGTAATGAAGGCAGTTGCTGCAAAGTACGATGACTTAGCCATTATTCATTTCGATGCACATACAGATTTACGTGTGGAATATGAAGGGGAGCCACTTTCCCATTCAACACCGATTCGTAAAATTGCCGAGCATATTGGGCCTAAAAATGTCTATTCATTTGGCATTCGTTCAGGTATGAAGGAAGAATTTGAATGGGCGAAAGAAAACGGTATGCATATTTCAAAATTTGAAGTGTTAGAGCCGTTAAAAGAAGTGTTACCAACATTAGCAGGCCGCAATGTCTACGTAACAATTGATATCGATGTACTAGATCCAGCACATGCACCTGGTACTGGTACTGTAGATTGTGGAGGCATTACGTCGAAAGAATTATTAGCTTCTATTCATGCAATTGCTGCAAGTGGCGTCAATGTAGTAGGCTTTGATTTAGTTGAAGTAGCACCAATCTATGACACATCAGAAATGACAGCCAATACGGCAAGTAAATTATTAAGAGAAATGATTTTAGGCTGGGTAAAATAATACGGGCTTTGTATAGGTTGTTAGAAAGCGGTTTGAATGGGGTTAGCGATGAGCTAACCCCATTTTTAGCTCCTTGCCTTTAAACTCTCACTAATTAAGGATAAGGTTTGCGTCGCCATCTCTAACTATACAAAATGATTTCCGATAAATTAAATCCCATTGAGGAGGTAATCAGGGCAAAATATGAACAAACAGAAGAACACAAGGTACACTAAGAACACATGGCTATTCACATTACTCATAGAAATGTTATGAATGAGTTTGAAAAACGATATGAGAGCCGTACTTACAGTCCAATTTCGATGTATTTGGTACGCTACGCAATGAGGAGTACTTAAACATAAAGAAAGTTATTGCCACTAAAAAGGCTAGTGAAGAATATACAAGACGTAGCTAACAATGATAAGTTGGAGCCATTTCGAAGAACATTTTAAAAATGATGATAGTAATTACCAAATTACTTTAAACAGGAACTACAACAATGATGAAAAGAAGATTCTTCATGGATTTATCGCATGGTATTCACGAAGTTTCATCCCGATGCATGCGGTAATGATAGTAGCAAGATGAAGTTAAAGGTGTAAAAGGGGTTGAAGAGGGAATAGATTTCTTCTATGCTTATTCCCTCTCTGACGAAGACTTCAATTTATCACAAACTAAATATTTAGTGATTTAAAATAAAAATTTTTTAATTGTAAAGGGAGAATGCAGTGTATTCTATAGGTGAATTTTCAAAAATATGTGATATTCCAGTTAAAACAATACGTTATTATAGTGACATTGGATTACTAAAACCTTCTTACATAGATCCTGTAACAAACTATCGGTATTATGACTATGACAAAATTCAAATCATGAAAAAAATTATGCTTCTAAAGAGTTGTCAATTTTCTTTATCTACAGTCAAGGAATTTATTAACAGCACAGAACAAGTACAACTAAAAAGTATATTAGCATATAAGATTGATGAACTTGAGGAAAAAAAAGAACAAATCTCCGAACAAATAGAAGAATTGAAACGATTAAACATGCAAATAGAGAAAGAAATTTCTATAATCCCAGGGCCTTTTTTATCCGATTGCTTTATTGAAAACCGAGAGGAGACCCTAGTGTACACGATACGTGAGAAGATAAAGGTCCAATTTATTGATGAGTTGGTTAAAAATTTATTTAATCGAGTTTACGCTTTTAATCTCGTGATTACAGGGAAATTAATGGCTATCTTTCATGAAAGAGAATTTAGTCAAAAAGAGGCTGATATAGAGCTGCTTCTTCCAGTAGAACATATGAACAAAATAGCGGGCTTTAGGACTTTATCCAGCGGGATATACGCATGTATTACTGTTAAAGGCCCCTATTCGGAGTTGGATGAAGGCTATAAAAAATTGAATAGTTGGATCTTCGAACAAAATCTAACTCAGATAGCGAAAGAGATAGAAATTTATGAAGAAGGTCTTGTACCTGTCAATTTTAATAGTAGAGATATAAAACCAGATTTAAACAGACATCCATCAGAGTTTGTTACCAAAATTTGTATACCAGTAATTAAGAAATAAAGTTAACTTATAGTTTTATATAAAAACAGGGTAAACTCTCCACCAACTGGAGGGTTTATTCTTTTTATATACTAATACATTGGAGGGAATTAAATGTATCATCCGAGATTAAAGGGAGATGCTTATGAGGCAGGAAAGCATTATGCAGAAATTCTTTATAAAAATGGATTTCGGTTTCCGAAAGTATCCGAAGAAAAATTAAAATTTGGAGAGTCATGCAAACATATTCTTATAGAATTTGATCCTAATGTTGTGAAAGAAATAAAAGGATTTGCAGAAGGCTGTCATACTTCTTATGAAGAAGTAAGTTCTTTTCTTTTAAGTATAGGGGTATTTGAATTGGCCGGTCAATGTAGTATTTTCTCAGCTTTTAACGGGAGAGAAATTATTATTGGTCGAAATTATGATATGCTCTTTAATTTAAAAAATTTTACAGAGTCCTCACTTATTTGTTTTGAAGGGAAAAATAAGTATGTAGGTCATTCAGATTGTTTTATTGGAAAAGTTGATGGTATAAATCAACATGGTCTATTTGTAGGATTTACATCAGTTCCTCATGAGGGAATTATGCCAGGATTGAATTTTTATTTTGCTGTTAAATATATTTTAGAAAATTGTTGTACGGTGGAAGAAGGCATAGAAGTGTTAAAAAGATTTCCAAGTTCGGTATCTAATAACTACTTATTAGCAGATCCATTAGGGAATATGGCTGTTGTTGAAGTTACCCCTAATGACTATCAAGTCCGCCTTCCTACAAATAATTATATTCATTGTACAAATCACCACGAAAGTACATCACTATCTGAAAGTTGGAATTGGAGCAAATCAAAAGAACGTTTTGAAACATTAGATATACGTCTTAAAGAAAACGTCAATAAAATGAATCTTTCCACTGCACAATCAATTATGTCAGAAACCAAGGGACATGTTTGTTTAAATTTAAAAGAATATAATTTTGGTACGCTCTTTTCTGTTGTAGCAAACTTAAATACATTAGATATACTTAGAGCCGAAGGTCAACCAAACAAAGCAAAATATAAATCAGATAAACGATTGACAGATGCTGTTTTAAAATAAATACATTAATCGAAAATTCGAATTGGAGAGTGACAAATATGAATTCAATTCAAGCTTCTATTTCTTATCTTAAAGGCACCAGTTATGAAATTGGTAGACTGCAAGGAGAGGAAATAAAAAAGAATCCTAATGCAATGAATGTCATTTTATCATCTGAATTAATAGATGAAACAAAATATAAGGATACGAAACAACTAATTGATCACTATGCTCCTGGTTTAAACGAAGAGCTTCAAGGATTTGCAGATTCATTAAATATAAAGCCTAGTTGTCTTAACTTTTTTGATGAAGCTTTACTACAACCAGGAGGATGTAGTTTAGGCGCTGTTTTACCATCTAAAACAAGTGATGGTAAAACTTATGTCCTTAGAAATTACGATTTGTCACCAGCTATATCTGATATGAGACTTTGTACAACTAAGGTAAAAGGGAAATATAGTCATACTGGATTCTCTGTTTCGTACTTTGGTCGAAGTGAAGGCTTAAATGAAGAGGGATTCTGTGTAGCTTTTGCTTCATGCGGTATTCCAGTTGGAAAACATCCAGGAATGAAAAAGCCTATCCTAAAAGGACTTCAGTTTATGGTAATAGTAAGAGCTTTACTTGAAAATTGTAAAGATGTTGAGGAAGGAATTACTTATTTAGAGAATATGCCTATTGGAACAAATATGAATTTGCTACTGTCAGATGCCAAAGGGAATGTAGCTTTAGTAGAAACGTATGATGGAGAAAAGGTCGTAGAAAGGGGCAATCAAAAATCAGGATTTTTGATTGCAACTAATCACGCTGTAATGCCCAAAATAATGAAGTTAGAAGACAGAAAATTAGAACAATCTGAAATGCGTTATAATTTTTTGAAAAATAACTTAGAGAGTGATGATTTTTTTACAAAGAATAAATTACAACAATTAATGTTTAATGAATACCCTAATGGTGTAACAGTGCACAATTTCGAAGAAAATTTCGGAACTGTTCATTCAATTCTATTTAATCTTAACGACAAACAATTAGATATTTCTTTCGGTTCCCCTATAAATAATAAAATCTATAAATTAAAAGTAGGAGAAACCTTGCCTTTTAATGAATTAGAAGTTTTCATTGAGAACTCAAACTATGGACCAAACTTCTGGAAGCTAATCAAATAATAATATGGCCAAAGAAACACTTTCAGCTGCATGATGAGCCGAGAGTGTTTTTTTATCATTCCTCTATTCAATAATAAATCGCTTATTTCACCTTCTTGGAGGTTTGAAATCCTCTTGTTTCATAGGTTTCTGGCGTTTTCCTTTTTGACGAAGCACTGTTAAAGCTCTATCCTTTTTTGAAAAAAATATAGAAAAACAATTTTAATCTACCTTCCTATCTATAAATGTGTTAACTTAATTATTATTAAGGTTAACTCAAATTGAAGAAGTTAGAATGGGAGGAATAGGAGGATGCGAAAGTTTTCTACATATGATCTTGCTCAGATTTCATTACTAGCTTGTCTTATTATCGTTACAGGCATGTTTAAGATTCCAACAGGTATTCCTGGATCTGAGTTTCAATTATCTGCACCGATTGCCGTTGCGATTGCAGCAGTATTTGGATTTAAGCGATATTTTCTTGCGGGAATCATTGCAAGTCTAATCTTATTTTTACTAGGTATACACTCCATCTTAAATGTTGAAATTTCAATAATTTTCCGATTGACTGTTGGTCTAATCATTGTTTTATTAGGAACTTCAATTCCGGTACTAGTTGTGGCAGGACCGATTGGAACAATGGTTGCTAGACTTGGATTGGCTTTTACGTTAGGGACCCCGTTTTTGCCACTATTCGTTTTGGCGATTCCAGGGATGGTCATTACGGCTGTCAGTGTTTATCCAATAACGAAAATGTTATATGCAATTAATAAGAAAGTAGCAGGTGATCATCATGTTAGAAACGTGTTATAGCATTCGAATGCGTGCAGCTGAAAAAAATCTCGAAGGAGGAGAAAAGCATATATCTGGTGGGGAACGGATAGGGAGTGATTTTCAAATAGAGCCAATTGTAAAACAGTTATTGAACAAAGCAAGGAATCATTCGCGCGGAGATGCTGACTTTATTCAAATTACCGTTGAAAAACTTACAGGTGATCAGATACTGTATATGCCACCGTTAGAAATAACGACAATTGATGAGAGTTCAATTGAAAGGGCACATAAAGAAGCTAGGAGTATATTAACCTCAGTAGGTGTTTCCAAGCAGGCACAAAATGTTGCTTTTCATCTACTTTCTAGTAATCAAAATCTTCGTGGGGCTATCCTCCTTCATAGTCAAACTGGCTTGCGACTTGACAATCGCGGACTGAAAGGCGTTCGTGTATCACGAATCGATTGGCAAGACGCTGATGTAGGTTACAATGAGCGTGTTCGTGAAGCGCTAGCTCTGGCAACGAAAGTGGCAAATTCTCCGTATACCATCGCAGAATTATGTTGGTCAGATGATCCAGAATACGTTACTGGCTATGTAAGCAATCATGAGATTGGTTATGTCAGAATTACGCCTTTAAAAAGGGAAGGCTGTGAAAGTGGCGGACGTATTTTTTTTGTGTCAGATGAAGTTGAGCTAGAATCATATATACACTATTTAGAAAGAGAACCTATTCTCATTAGGGGGCATTAAAAATGAATGATCGCTTTCGAAGGGAACTGCAAGTAATAGAAGAGCAAGGATTGACAAGGAAGTTACGTTTGTTTTCAACTGGAAATGAAAGTGAGGTAGTGATGAATGGTAAGAAATTTTTGCTATTTTCATCGAATAACTACTTAGGCCTTGCAACAGATAGTCGTTTGAAAAAGAAAGCAACTGAAGGCATTAGTAAATACGGTACAGGGGCTGGCGGTTCTCGACTTACAACTGGAAACTTCGACATTCATGAACAGCTAGAATCTGAAATTGCAGATTTTAAAAAGACTGAAGCGGCCATTGTATTCAGCAGTGGGTATTTAGCGAACGTAGGTGTGATTTCGAGTGTGATGAAGGCAGGAGATACTATCTTTTCTGATGCTTGGAATCACGCGAGTATTATAGATGGTTGTCGATTAAGTAAAGCCAAAACGATTGTTTATGAACATGCGGATATGGTGGATTTAGAGCGGAAATTAAGGCAATCACATGGGGATGGATTGAAGTTCATCGTAACGGATGGCGTTTTTAGTATGGATGGTGATATTGCGCCACTTCCAAAAATGGTAGAGTTAGCCAAGGAATACAAAGCGTACATAATGATTGATGATGCGCATGCAACAGGTGTTCTTGGCAATGATGGTTGTGGTACCGCTGATTATTTTGGTTTGAAAGATGAGATTGATTTTACAGTAGGCACGTTGAGTAAAGCGATTGGTGCAGAGGGTGGATTTGTATCGACGTCATCCATTGCTAAGAACTATTTGTTAAATAACGCCCGATCTTTTATTTTCCAAACAGCTTTATCGCCAAGTGCGATTGAAGCAGCGCGAGAAGGAATTTCCATCATACAGAATGAGCCCGAGCGGAGAAAGCAATTGCTGAAAAATGCGCAGTACTTACGATTGAAATTAGAGGAATCTGGTTTTGTAATGAAAGAAGGGGAAACACCTATTATTTCTCTTATTATTGGTGGTTCTCATGAAGCCATGCAGTTTTCTGCGAAACTACTGGATGAAGGTGTCTTTATTCCAGCGATTCGACCACCAACAGTGCCGAAAGGGTCAAGTCGGTTGCGTATAACAGTAATGGCTACACATACAATAGAGCAGCTCGATATGGTCATTAGTAAAATTAAGAAAATAGGAAAAGAAATGGGGATTGTATAATTGTTTGAGTGCCTGGCACTCAAACAATTTTTTGATTGCTTTTTCTTATTAATTACATAGCACTAACCTTCAAGTTCTGCAATTGCCTCTAATTCAATTAAGCAGCCATGGCTTAATTCTTTAATTGGGATAATGGCGCGGGCAGGCTTATGACTACCGAAAAATTGTGCATAAGTTTCATTTACGTCCGCCCATAAATCAGCAGATGTTATATAGACGCGACACATAACAACAGCCTCCTTCGTAAGACCGCTTGCTTGAAGCACGACTTCCATCTTTTGAAGAGCCATGAATGTTTCAGCGTGAATGCCACCAGTTGCAGGTTTGCCTGTAGCTGGATCGACTGAAGTTTGCCCCGAAATATATAAATTCCCGTTACTAATCATGCCTGGTGTATAATGCCCGATTGGCTCTTGTTCTATCAAAACTTTCTTCATAATAAGTTCCTCCTTATAAACGTTGTAATTGATTTAGCCCAATATTGCCACCTGAAATAAGGAAGCAAACATGGTCGTTTTTTGTAATCGGTAAATTGCCTCGAAGAGCTGCTCCTATCCCGATGGCAGAGGAGGGTTCAGCTAATATTTTGCCTTCTAGTAGCAATGTTTTCATCCCATTAAGTATGGAAGCCTCGTCTACACGCACAATGTCATCAACTAATTTTTCAACAATCGGGAAGTTTCGCTCCCCAGGTTGTAAAGTTAATAGAGCATCCGCTAACGATTGTTGTTCAGCTAATAGTAATCTTTTACCAACTTGAATACTTTCTGAATAGCGAGGGACGACGGCTGGTTCAACACCAATGATTTTAATATGTGGTGCTAAAGATTTTACCGCAGTTGCGACACCACTTAGCAGACCACCACCACCAATAGGAACAACAATTGCACTGACCTGAGAGAACTGTTCTAAAATTTCCAATCCTACTGTCCCTTGCCCCGCCATAATATCGTAATCATCATAAGGATGCACAATGGCATAACCATGTTCTAAGCTTAGGGTTTCAGTCACTTGATGTCTTTCGGCAAGCGTACATTGGACAATACGTGCACCAAGGGCTCGTATGCCTTCGACTTTAACAGATGGCGCTGAATCGGGTAAAACGATGGTTGCTGGAATATTTAATAGTTGAGCCGCGAAAGCCACACCTTTGCCATGATTACCGGAGGAAGCTGCCACAACGCCATGTTGTAATTGTTCAACTGGCATCGACAGCAGTTTGTTAAGAGCCCCACGCAATTTAAAAGAGTTGGTTTTTTGCATATTTTCGGCTTTTATCGAAACGTTGCAATGTAATAAATTATCGAGTCCTTGCAAGCGAATAACAGGTGTTTCATAAATATAAGGTGCGACTTTCAGTTTGGCAGCTTGGATTTTTTCAAGCGATAGCATAAAGTATACCTCATTTCTTTGAACAATTTGAAAATTCTAAAATAATAATATAAATGTAGTATTAGAGTTAATATCTGTCAATGTTTGCTAGCATGGCACATAAAAAGAAACTGCAAGACGTTTGCAAATATCGCAAAGTTTCGCAGTTTCTGGTATAGAGGACCTAACATTAGCATCCTTTATGAAATTCACTATTGTTGGCATGTACTACTTGGTTGCCACCTAAAGCTTTCACTTCTGTAGTAACCTGTGTGGCGATAATGGTAAGTTCATCAAAGTCTACAGCGTTATCGGGACTTGAACTAATACCAATAGAAACCGTCAATGGCGTAGTTTGCCTGTCATTAATTTTAAAAGAGTGATGTGCAATTACATGTCTTAGTTTTTCAGCATGATAGAGGGCGATAGCAGGTGGGGCATCTTTTAAAATAATATAAAACTCCTCACCAGCAACACGTGCGGCCATTCCGTTTTTCGTTTCAATATAATGATGAATAATGGTAGCGAGTTGCTTAATAATCCCATCACCAGCTAAATGGCCATACTTAATATTTATATCTTTCATATTGTCGACATCAAAATGGAGTACAGAAAAATTGTCCGTTTCTAGTACCATTTCTTGTGCAAATGATCGTATCGCCAAATTATTTGGTAGTTGTGTTAAATAGTCTTTTTCCTTAAGTCGATAAATGAGCTGTACTTTTTCACTAGTTGCTTGTAAACGTGTAATAACAGTGAAAATTGTAAAAAATGTAAATAGGGCATAGGCAATGAATCCTAAAATGGTCTCTATTTTCAGTATAGGTGGCATGCAGATTGCTAGTACAAGCATTACAATAATTTCTGCCATGACACTAAAAAAATAAGTTGTTAAAGTGTGAAGTGTAATAGGCTTTTTACAAGCGACAAAGGCAAGGATAATCGAAAGAACGATTAAATTAATGTTTGATAAACTTGATATGGACAATAAAGATTGTGTAGGAATGATATATAGACTCCCTACCCCCATAATTGCACCGCTTATAATAATTGACCACGGACCACCAATCAGCCCACTGTATAGTAGCGGTACAATATGAATGTTTATAAGCGTCCCTTGTAAAAAACGTAAAGATATAGCACTTAATACAAGGCCTGTCATACCAAAAATAATGCCGACTAAAATTGGTTTAAAATCTTTGATAAATGATTTTCTTCGAGTCGGATGAGTAAATGGCCAATACGTTAAAATAATTAAAGTAAAGGTAATACAAAAGCTGACATAAATATGAAGTAACATCTATTAATAGTAGTTCCTTTCTCGAACATATATAGATAATAGTAAATCTTTTCACTTTCTTTTGCCAATGCTTGAAAACAATACGCACTTGTATCTTGAAAAAAAGCGGACATTTATCCTATAATAAAAAGGTTATAGTAAAAAGATTAAAAGGGAGCGTCCATGAAGGTGAACGAAGTAAAATCGCAGGTGAACATTAAGCTCATTTCGACGATTCGTCCGATTGATGGGGAGTCCGAAACCTTGGAAATGTGGTTGGATGGGCAGCTAATCAATAAAGCAGATTCCCTATATTTAAAATATGAAGAGATGCAGGATGATAAAACAATCCGCACGACGATGAAGTTAGACACGGAACGGGCACTTATTATGCGCGCTGGAGCAGTCAAAATGCGCTTACCACTCAATATTTTTGAACAACAAATTGGCCATTATGAAAGTGAATTAGGTTCGATGCCACTCGTAACACAAACAAAAAACATGCTATTTACTAGACATGAAATGTGCGGAGATTTTCATGTGCAATACGATTTATTAATGGGTGGACAAAGCGTTGGCAATTATACATTAGACATTACATTTACGGAGGTACAATGATGAACGCAGTAGAACAAGTACAACAAGCCATTAAAACGGCAATTGCGCAGGCTGTTGACAAAGCAGGCTTAGTCGAAGCTGGCACAGAGTTAACGATTCACCTTGAAACACCAAAAGACAAAGCAAACGGTGATTATGCAACAAATATTGCCATGCAATTAACGAAATTAGCGAAAAAGCCACCGCGTGCAATTGCAGAGGCAATTTTAGAAAACCTTGAAACAGCAGGAACTGATATCGAAAAAATCGACATCGCAGGTCCTGGTTTTATGAATATAACGGTTCGTAAAGATTTCTTAACAGAAGTTGTAACAGCTATCCTTGAACAAGGTGCTGATTATGGTCGCTCTAACGCAGGAGCTGGTGAAAAAGTGCAAGTTGAATTTGTTTCAGCAAATCCAACTGGCGACCTACACTTAGGTCATGCACGTGGAGCATCTGTAGGGGATTCATTGTGTAATGTTTTAGATATGGCTGGTTATGCTGTATCTCGTGAGTACTATATTAACGATGCTGGTAATCAAATTAATAACTTGGCTTATTCTCTGGAAGCGCGCTATAAGCAAGCATTAGGCCTTGCTGCTGATATGCCTGAAGATGGCTATCATGGTCAAGATATTATCGACATTGCAGGTAAATTAGCGAGCGAGCATGGCGATTCGATTTTATCAAAACCGGATGAAGAACGTTTTGCATTTTTCCGTCAACATGGTCTTGCTTTAGAATTAGATAAATTAAAAACAGACTTAGCGAACTTCCGCGTGAATTTTGATGTGTGGTATTCTGAAACATCATTATATGACAACGGCAAAATCGAAGTAGCATTAGATAAATTAAAAGCGAATGGTCATGTATTTGAAGAGGACGGTGCGACTTGGTTCCGTTCTACAACATTCGGTGACGATAAAGACCGTGTCCTAATTAAAAACGATGGCTCTTTCACATATCTGACACCAGATATCGCTTACCATGAGGATAAAATTGTTCGTGGATTCGATAAACTAATTAACATTTGGGGAGCAGACCACCACGGCTATATTCCACGTATGAAAGCGGCTATTCAAGCACTTGGCTATGACCGTGACACACTTGAAGTGGAAATTATCCAAATGGTGCAGTTATACAAAAACGGCGAGAAATTCAAAATGTCCAAACGTACAGGGAATGCTGTAACGATGCGTGAGCTTGTGGAAGAGGTTGGTCTAGATGCTGTGCGTTACTTCTTTGTGAAAACAGCTGGTGATTCACATATGGACTTTGACCTTGACTTAGCGGTTTCACAATCAAATGAAAACCCAGTGTACTATGCACAATATGCACATGCGCGTATTTCTTCTATTTTACGTTCAGCGACAGAACAAGGCTTCGCTACTTCAACAGCAAATTTAAGCCTGTTAACTGCTGAAAAAGAGATTGATTTATTGAAAAAAATTGGTGATTTCCCGAAAGTAGTGGCGGATGCTGCAAAACACCGTACACCACACCGTATCGCTAACTATATTCAAGAAACAGCAGCTGCATTCCATAGCTTCTATAACGCTGAAAAAGTGTTAGATGCATCGAATAAAGAGCTAACAGAAGCGCGTTTAGCACTGATTACAGCTGTTCGTACAACGATTGCCAACGCACTACGTCTAATTGGCGTATCTGCACCAGAAAAAATGTAATATACATGATTATCACCCCGACACAATTGCGTGTCGGGGTTTTTCTGTTTTTACGAACAAAATTGTTTGAGAATTGTTTGAGTGACTGGCACCGTTTTTGTGTTTTGTGTGTGTATTTTTCTGTTTATTTCTAATTTTCTGTTGAAGTTGACGTTAACGTTAATGATATACTGATGAAAAATTGTGAAGGGGGAGTTGGTTTTGAAAACGATTCAGGAAGTAGCGAAGCAATTTAATGTTTCTACACGTACGATTCGTTATTACGAGGAGTTGGGGCTACTAAGTCCACATCGATCTTCTACGAATCAACGAACCTTTTCCAAAAAGGAAATGGCGAAGCTCAAGCTTATTTTTAGAGGAAAGCGTTATGGTTTCTCATTGGAAGAAATCAAGGAGATGGTGTTGCTCTTTGATTTTGATCGTTCAGGGATTCAACAATTGGAACGAACTGTGGCATACGGAAATCAAAAAATACAAGAAATTGAGAGTAAAATAGCTGAGCTTACACAAATGAAAAATGAATTACAGCAATTACATGGCATGTTTAGTGAAAAATTATTGACTTTAAAGGGAGAGATGCACGATGGATAGTTCAAATTTGTTAGCGCGAAATGCCCGAAAGTACCCTATGAAAGAAGCTGTTGTTTGTCATGGGAAAAGCGTGACTTACCGCGAATTAGATGAGCAAGTGACGCGACTTGGTCATGCTTTGATGGAACAGGGTGTTCGCCAAAATGATAAAGTGATTATTTTTATGCCTAATGTTGTAGAGTTTGTTGTTAGTTATTTTGCGATTCAGCGTATAGGCGCTATTGTCGTTCCTGTAAATGCCAAATTTACATTGCAGGAGGTTGAGTATGTTGCACAGCATGCTGAGGCTAAAGCCATTTTAGTACATGAAGCTATATTTGCTGCTGTCGAGCATATCAACGTCGTGCCTTTAAAGATTAAGACGGGTCATATGGAGGCAGGGTGGCTTCATTATGAGACGTTAATACAACATGCAAGTACACAAACAATAGATTGCCAGCTAAATGAAGAGGATGCCTCAACGATTTTATATACTTCAGGCACAACAGGAAAACCAAAGGGTGTGCTATTTAGCTATCGTAATATATTAACAGTAGCACAGATGATTGCCGTCGAAATGGAAGTAAAGCCTGCAAGCCGTATTCTTCTTATGATGCCGTTAACGCATTCAGCCCCATTACATTTATTTTTAATGGCAGGCGTCCTTGTTGGCTCCACAAATGTATTAACGCCAACCTTTACACCAGATTTGTTACTAGACATGGTAGAACAAGAAAAGACGACGCATTTTTTCGGGGCACCAGTCGCTTACTTATTAACTGCTCAAACAAAGAGGCTGCAAACGGCAGATTTATCTTCAATGAAATGGTGGGTTTACGGAGGGGCACCATTATCACAAAATGAAATTCGTCATATACAAAAAGCTTTTCGAACAGAAAATCTAACATGTGTTTATGGTTTAACAGAGGCTGGGCCAAGTGGTTCTTTAATGTTCGGGCAAGAGCATATAGCGAAAGCAGGGAGTATTGGTCAACGTGCACCACTCGGTACGGAGCTACGCATTATTAACGATAGTGGGGAAGAAGTTGGTGTGAATGAGGTCGGGGAGATTGTGTTATTCGGTGAAGGCAACATGATGGGCTATTACAAAGATGAAATCGCTACAAAGGCAGCGTTTGTAGATGGTTGGTTGAAAACGGGAGATTTAGCGCGGAAAGATGAAGACGGCTTTATTTGGATTGTTGATCGAAAAAAAGATGTGATTATTTCGGGCGGTGTCAATATATATCCGAAAGAGATTGAAGATTTGCTTTTAAGCTATGACGGCATATTTGAGGTGGCTGTTATCGGAGTTCCACATCCGCAGTGGGGCGAAACGGTAAAGGCTGTGTACGCTACAAAGATAGAGATTGATGAGAGCGCACTTAAGGCGTATTTAGAGGAGCATCTAGCAAAATATAAAATTCCACGTCTATTTGAACGCGTGGAAGCGCTTCCGAGAAATGCTTCCGGGAAAATACTTAAACAATCATTGAAGGAACAAGGGGTGAGATAGCTATGAAAGTGCTACAGCAGGATGCAAGACAGACCACTAATTTTTTCACAGAGGATGAGACGCTCCATCAACTATTAGACATGATGCTAGATAAAGAGTTATTCGTCTATGCTAAGCGAGAATTAACGGATTTTGGTGAGCTTTGTGCAGGTGCTATTGACGTAAGGGCGAAGCATACTGATCGAGAGGGCGAACCTCGATTGCAACGCTATAATGCATATGGTGAGGAAGTTTCGGAAGTTTGGGTCAATGAAGGCTACAAAAAAACCATTGAAGAAACATACAACACGGGAATTGTAGGCTATGTGCATAAGAACATTCCGCAGTTAGGTAGGAAGGGGAACTATGTCTATAGCTTTGCGCAAGGCTATTTACTATCTCATGCGGAGCCAGGCTTCTATTGCCCCGTCACGTTAACGATGGCAACAGCCTATTTGCTGGATCATTATGCAAGTGAAGAGTTGAAGCAACGATTTTTACCACATGTTTGTGCAACAGGAGATACAGAGCTATATGAGGGAGCAACATTTTTAACAGAGCGGCAAGGTGGTTCAGATGTTGGCGCAAATATTGTAAAGGCTAGACAAGATGGACAGCATTATCTTATGTACGGAGAAAAATATTTTGCATCAAATGTAGGAATGTGTGGTGTGGCAATGGTTTTAGCACGCATTGAGGGCGCATCTACAGGTTCGAAAGGTTTAACATTATTTGCGGTCCCTTGGCGTCTAGACAATGGTAAGATAAACAACCTTCGCATTCGTCGTTTAAAAGATAAGCTCGGTGTGAGAGCAGTGCCATCAGGTGAGGTAGAGTTTGATGGTTCGTTAGCATATGTCGTTGGAGAACCAAATAAAGGAATCTATTATATGCTAGAGGCGCTTAATTTATCTAGAATTTGCAATGCAGTGGCTTCTATCGGTATTATGCGTCGCGGATTTTTAGAGGCGAAGCATTATGTGACTAATCGGAATGCATTTGGGCAACCTTTAATTCAATATCCTATGATTCAAGATACATTAGGGAAATATGCGGCGAAGGTCCATGTAGAAGTGGCTACTGTTTTCGACCTTATTCAATTGTATGACAAGGTAACGAGTGGTCAGGGCGATGAGCAGGATATGATTCTTAATCGCTTGAATATCGCCATTATGAAGAAAGAAACGGCTGAACAAGCGGTACATTATGCAAGCGAAGCGATTGAATTACATGGGGGAAATGGCTATATTGAAGATTTAGTTACGCCTCGTTTGCTTAGAGATGCGCAAGTACTTACGGTGTGGGAAGGTACAGCGAATATTTTAGCATTAGAGCTTATTCGCTTAGTCGATAAATATTTTGCCCATGAATTATTTGTACGAGTAATGAATGAGCGGTTGACTAAACTAGCAAATGGCTCATTAGTGCAAATTGTGGAAGAGCAACTAGCGAAATTAGAATGTACATTAAAAACATTTAGTCGTCTGGATGAAGCTACTAAATCATACGAAGCAAAGGGAGTAGCCGAAAAAATGGCTCATCTCTATGAAAGTGTAGTAGCAGTCGAATGGGCAGCTAAATTTGGTGGCAAATACGAAAAGCTAGCAGATATATATTTAGAAAATACATGGGCATTACGCGAAATTGGCGCACCCATGAAAACGGTCCAGTATTTTTCAGATATTATGTAAGGAAATAAGCCTTTTTAAAAAGTTTTCAGACGGTAGATAAACTCAAATTTTTGTGAGTTTATCTACCGTCTTTAGGGTGTCAGGCACGCACACAATTTTTGAAGCACATAGAATGGTGTCACTTTTTTTATCGTTCCCTATTTCTATTTTCATGTATAATAAAATCAACTGAATATTATAAAGGTTCTTTACTTAAGTAAAGTGAAAAGGGAAATCGGTGTAATTCCGATGCGGTCCCGCCACTGTAAGTGTGAGTTTTTTCAATGGATGCCACTGAAAGTTATTTTGGGAAGGCATGAAAAAGCATTTGGAGCACGAGCCAGGAGACCTGCCTTTATAGAACATTACATTTCAGCCTACGAGGATAGGATGGTGGTTTTTTTGTGCAAGCCCGCCTCTCGTTAAATGGACGAGGGCTTTTTTTATGTTTTGTAAGGCGACTATCGATAACCATTGAAAATAAAGGTGAGCAATCTCCATATTTAATAATGACAATCCCTATACTATCGATCAATCAAGTTAACAGAGCTAAAAAATGCACATACAATCTAAGGAGGATTCACAATGAAAAAGTATTGGAAGATAGGATTATCAGCATTTTTGGCAATGGGTTTACTTGCAGCATGTGGAGCACAACCGAAAAACGAGCAATCTGCATCAGAGCAGCAGGAGCAACAAGTAACCAAACAAGAAGAAGCAACATTTCCAGTGACAATAAAAGATGCTACTGGCAAAGATATCGTGCTAGAAGCACCGCCTGAAAAAATTGTTTCTCTTATTCCGAGTAATACAGAAATATTATTTGGGCTTGGCTTAGATGACGAAATTGTCGGCGTCAATGATTATGATGATTATCCACCGGAGGCAGCTAAAAAAGAAAAAGTCGGCAGTATGGAGTTCAATATTGAACAAATTATCGCCTTACAGCCAGATATTGTGTTTGCTCATGAATCAGGAATGGCTTCTTTAGATGGAGCGATGGAGCAGCTTGAGGCAGCAGGTGTAAAGGTATTTGTAGTGGCGAATGCAAGCGATTTTAATGAAACTTATACGACGATTGAGCAATTAGGACGCGCAACTGGTAAGTTACCGGAGGCACAAAAAATTATTGCTAATATGAAAGCCAAAGTGGAAGAAATCCAAGCGAAATTGCAGGATGTGGAACCAAAGACAGTCTTTGTCGAAACGTCAGATGAGCCTGAAATCTACACACCTGGTAAGGATACATTTATGCAGGAAATGCTAAATATGATTCATGCTGAAAATATTGCAGCCGATACAACTGGTTGGTTCAAAATTGATGCGGAGCAAATTATTACAAAAAATCCAGATGTCATCGTTGTCACATACGATTATGTGCCAAATATTTTAACGAAAATTCCACAACGTGCAGGCTTTGATACTATTACAGCTGTAAAAAATAAAGCAATTGTACAAGTAGATGAAAATTTAACAAGTCGTCAAGGCCCGCGTTTAGCAGATGGGCTTGAAGAGTTAGCGAAAGCCATCTATCCAGAGGCTTTCGAGTGAGTAGAGCATTATTAGCCTATATTACAGCCATTACGTTACTTCTTGTTAGCATCTGGTGTGGCGTATCAATAGGCTCGGTTCATATTCCATTTGAAGTATTTTGGAATAGGGCGGCAGATGAAACAGCCGCTAATATTTTATGGAAAATTAGGTTGCCACGCGTATTGCTGGCAGGACTTGTTGGCGCATCGTTGGCGATTGCAGGGGCAGCCTTCCAAGGATTATTAAAGAATCCATTGGCAGACCCTTATACACTAGGTGTATCTTCGGGAGCGTCAGTAGGTGCTGTGGTGACATTATTTTTTGGTATCTCGATACCGGTTGTCGGGCTGTATGCATTACCAACGCTTAGTATGGTGGGTGCGGTACTAACAATGGTAGCTGTCATGAGCTTTGCCAGAATAGTCGACCGTGCACTGAAAATGGAAACACTTATTTTAACAGGCGTTATTTTTAGTTCTTTTTTAGGATCTCTTATATCCTTAATGATTGCATTATCAGGAGAAGAGCTCCGCCAAGTGATAGGCTGGTTGCTTGGTTCAGTTTCGATGCGGGGCTGGCCGTATGTGCAGATGATTACACCATTTGTTGTCATAGGCTCTGCTATTCTGTGGACGCAAAGACGAGAGCTCAATGTTCTATTATACGGAGAAGAACGTGCAAAGCATTTAGGTGTCAATGTAAAGCGTAGTAAATATTTAATTTTAGTAGGGGGCTCCATGCTGACTGGTGCGGCTGTTGCTGTTTCTGGCACAATCGGTTTTGTCGGTTTAGTTGTGCCACATATGACACGCATGATTTGGGGTTCTGATCACCGTCATCTATTGCCGTTATCATTTATCAATGGCGCAACATTGCTAATTATTTGTGATTTAGTGGCGCGAACGATCATTATCCCTCGGGAATTACCAATAGGCGTTATTACTGCATTTATCGGTGCTCCTGTCTTTTCTTATATTTTCTATAAGCAACGTAGAAGCAAGGGGGTACGTGTATGATTATCGTTGAACACCTATCGGGTGGCTATGAGGACGTACCTATCGTCAAAGATGTTAGTTTTACCGTTGAAAAGGGGAAAATCCTTGGCATTTTAGGACCGAATGGTAGTGGTAAATCGACATTATTGAAAGTCATTAGTGGTCTATTGCCTGCAACAGCAGGAACGGTTTTTTTAGATGGCAAAAATATTAAACACTATAGTCCACGCGCGCTGGCGAAAAAGATGGCCGTCTTACCACAATTACATGCCAATGCATTTTCAAATACCGTGCGGGAAGCGGTATCGCTCGGTCGTTATCCGCATCAAACTGGTTTTTTTTCCAATTGGTCAGAGCAGGATGAACGAGCTGTTCAATATGCCATGGATCAAACAGGCGTAGCACGCTATGAGCATACATCGATGGAATTTCTATCGGGCGGCGAGCAACAACGGGTTTTTGTAGCGCAAGCTTTGGCGCAAACAGCAGAAGTATTATTGCTAGATGAGCCGACCAATCACTTAGATATTGCCCATCAACGTCAACTTTTGGATATGGTGCGTAAGGAAGCAATCGAGTGCGGTTTAACAGTTATTATGGTGCTACATGACATGAATTTAGCCTCTCTTTATTGTGATGAATTATTGTTAATGGAGAGTGGCTCTGTGCGTGCTTTAGGTGTACCACATAAGGTGTTAATAGCTTCACAAATTGAGGATGTATATCAGGCACGGGTAACAACCTATGCCCACCCTGAAATACCGAAACCGCAAATTACAATTATGCCATCAACCAATGAATATCAGCAACGCGCTGACATCGTAAAAGAAGACTTTCGAGTAACGCCAGATTATATTCAACTAAAATCAACCATTCCTTTAAAAACCGTTTCTTCGGCTGTTCATAATCCTGGTATAGGATGGTATGACTGTCTATTAAATCGTTCAGTGCCAGGAGATTATGTTATTAGTGATGTTAAACAAGAAGTTGCGGACTTTTTACAAAGGGAGCATTTTTCACCGACAAGCACAGTTGTTATGTTAACGGCTGTTCCTACACAACTGTTTGCACTTAATGAATATAGCACTGCCTTTGGGAGTGTGTTTGTTGTGGTAACAGCAGGTGTTGGCAATGCTGTAGATGTCTCTCGTACACACGAACGGCAGGATACGCCATATATTGGTACTATCAATACGTGGGTTGTCATCAATGGCTGTTTATCGGAAGAGGCATTTTTTCAAGCATTGATGACTGCAAATGAAGCTAAAACAAAGGCTTTACAATCAGAAAACATTCGGGATCATTTAACTGATACGATTGCGACTGGTACTGCGACCGATAGTTTGCTTATTGCGGCAACGCAAAAGGGTGAGGAAATGCGCTATGGTGGACCGATTACGGCTGTTGGTAAGATTATTGGTAAAGGTGTTTATGAGACGACGGTGCAAGCAATTCAAAATTATAAAAATAAAGCATAGGAGTGGAACAGGATGAAACTTTACACAAAAACAGGCGATACAGGGAAAACAAGCTTAATTGGTGGGCGTGTCGACAAAGATAGTCTACGTGTGGAAACATACGGGGCAATTGATGAATTAAATTCATTTATCGGCAAGGCTGTTAGTGAATTAGATCGCGCGTTATTTAAAGATATTTTAGTGGATTTAGAAACGATTCAACATGAGCTTTTTGATGCAGGCGGTGATTTAGCAAATGTTATGAAGGAACGTCATTATAAGTTAACGGAAGCACCGATTGAAGTACTAGAGGCGCGTATAGATGCATTGTCAGACGAAGCGCCACCATTAGAGAAATTTATCTTACCTGGTGGAGCGCCGGCCGCTGCAACATTACACATCGCACGTACAGTTGCACGCCGAGCAGAGCGTCAAATGGTAACGCTAATGAAAGAAATTGAAGATGTACCGACTATTGTACAAAAATATTTAAATCGATTATCAGATTATTTATTTGCCGCAGCACGTGTTGTGAATGCACGTTTAAACTTACCTGATATTGAATATATTCGTAGTGGCAATGTCTTTAAAAAATAACTTAAGTAGAGAAGAAGGCAGCAACGCATAACAGCAAATAAGCAAAAGATTTGAGCCTAACGATGCAAAAAAAGAACCATTTTTAAAATAAATATTTTAAGCGGAATTTATGACGATGAATACAAGTAATTGTAAGATAAAACGATAAATTCAAATGCCAAAAAGCTACTCCGAAAGTAAAAATCAGGGTAGCTTTTTTGCTTATAAAATGTAAGAATATAAAATTATCAGAAATTTTTTCGTTTTATGTTGACTGAATGCTCACTCATTTATTAGAATGTGGATATAGTGGTGAAATGTCATACATTTACGTTTGAGCTAGAAATATTAACACAAAGAGAGAAAATTTACGACAAACTAAAGGGGGGACCAACCATGAGTCCATTAGTAATTGCAAACATTGTTCTAACAGTCGTGGTTGTGCTTTATGCAGTAGGGTTATTTATCTATCTGTTAAAAACACGCTATAAATTTGTGCAATTGGGGAAAAAGGTTGAGTTTGATGAAAGTGTCCAAGAACGCATTCGTTATTTAATGGTGAATGTGTTTGGTCAAAATAAGCTGTTAAAGGATCCTAAAAGTGGTTTAATTCACGTGATGTTCTTTTATGGTTTCTTAATGGTTCAGTTAGGGGCTATCGATTTAATTTGGAAGGGGTTAGTACCAGGCTCTCATTTACCACTTGGCATGTTCTATGGTGTATTCACATTCTTCCAAGAGCTAGTAGTATTAATGATTTTAGTGGCGGTTGTCTGGGCATTTTATCGTCGCTATGTGGAAAAACTAGTACGTCTAAAACGAGGCTGGAAAAATGGTCTTGTATTGATTTTTATTGGTGGCTTAATGCTTTCAACATTGCTGGCAAACGGTATGGGTCTTATCTGGCATGGCGAAGGTTTAACGTACACAGAGCCTGTTGCTTCTAGCATTGCAGCAATTTTTAGTTTTTTACCAACGTCTGCAGCAGCAACTGTTTTCTATATAGCATGGTGGGCTCATTTATTAATATTATTAACGTTTTTAATTTATGTACCGCAATCGAAGCATTTCCACTTGATTGTCAGCCCTATCAATGTGTATATGAACCGCTTAGATCGTACAGGTACGTTAACGCCAATCGACTTCGAGGCGCTTGAGGAAGCTGGAGAAAATGCTGAAAGTGAAGACGATATCCCATCTATCGGGGTAGGACGTATTCAAGACTTTACGCAAAAACAAATGCTAGATTTATATTCTTGTGTAGAATGTGGCCGTTGTACAAATATGTGCCCAGCAACAGGAACTGGCAAAATGCTTTCACCAATGGATTTAATTGTCAAACTTCGGGATCATTTAACATTTACGGGTGCGGTTGTAACAAAGCAAAAACCGTGGGTGCCTTATCAATTTTTTGCAAATACAAAGGGCAATCAGCTTGCAATGGCAGCAGGTGCTGAAGGGGCAGTAATTGAGGATATTTATAGTCCATCTTTAATCGGGGATGTAATTACAGAGGAAGAGATTTGGGCATGTACAACTTGCCGTAACTGTGAAGATCAATGTCCTGTTATGAACGAGCATGTCGATAAAATCATTGACTTACGTCGCTACTTAACGATGACGGAAGGAAAAGTAAACTCAGATGCACAGCGAGCAATGACAAACATTGAACGCCAAGGAAATCCTTGGGGACTAAATCGAAAAGAAAAAGAAAACTGGCGTGATTTAGACCCAACAATCCATATTCCAACCGTGAAGGAACTGAAAAAATCAGGCGAGGAAATGGAGTACTTGTTGTGGGTAGGCTCTATGGGTGCTTTTGATAATCGCTCTCAAAAAATTGCTTTAGCTTTCTGCCGTCTAATGAACGAAGCGGGCGTGAAGTTTGCAATTCTAGGAAATAAAGAGAAAAACTCTGGGGATACACCACGTCGTTTAGGAAATGAATTTTTATTCCAAGAGTTGGCAACAGCCAATATTGATGAGTTTGAGAAAAATGATGTAAAGAAAATCGTCACAATTGATCCGCACGCATATAATATCTTTAAAAATGAATATCAAGATTTTGGTTGGAAAGGCGAAGTCTATCACCATACGGAATTACTAAATCAATTGATTGAAGAAAATCGTTTAGTACTGAACTATGAAGTAGAGGAAACAATTGTCTTCCACGACTCTTGTTATTTAGGTCGTTACAATGATGTCTACGATGCGCCACGTGAAATTTTACGAGGCATTCCAGGTGTGAAGCTGGTGGAAATGGAACGCAATCGTGAAACAGCCATGTGCTGTGGCGCAGGTGGTGGCTTAATGTGGATGGAAGAGCATGTTGGCAATCGCATTAATGTAGCACGAACAGAGCAGGCGTTAGCAACGAATGCTTCAGTTATTTCTTCAGGATGCCCATACTGTTTAACGATGTTAGAGGACGGTACAAAGGCAAAAGAGGTTGAAGATACTATCAGCACATTCGATGTAGCAGAATTACTAGAACGCTCTGTGTTTGGGGAAAAAGTGAAAACTGTTGCAGACAATGTTGATGAACTAACAGAAGAAATGCTAGAAGAAGTGGTAGCATCTGTTGACTCACAAGAGCAAGACAAGAATGAAGAGCTAAACGCAGAGAAATGATAATTATTGTAGAAATATTTTCTTTATCTGAAAAATATAAATTGCACAATAATTAATTGTTTTGTAGAATAAGATTAATTGGAAATGGGAGTTATTAAAAAACTCCCATTTTTTATCGAGAAGAGTCGAGCGAGCGTTCAGTCAACAATGATCGCTTTGATACTTCTTCGAGTAACGTAAAACAAAAGGGGTGTTTTACTTGAATAGAGCTGTAATATTAGCAGGAGCAAGAACGGCATTTGGTAAATTTGGTGGTTCACTTTCCACTCTTAGCGCCAGTGACTTAGGTGCTATCGCCATTAAAGGCGCATTGGAAAAGGCAAATATCGCTCCAGATGCAGTAGGTGAAGTAATTTTAGGGTCAGTTTTACAAGGTGGGCAAGGGCAAATACCATCAAGACAGGCTTCACTGAAGGCAGAATTACCAGTAGCAGTCAAAACTGAAACGATTAATAAAGTTTGTGCGTCGGGGATGCGCGCAGTAACATTAGCCGATCAGTTAATTCGTTTAGGGGACGAAGAAGTAATGATTGCTGGTGGTATGGAATCGATGTCAAATGCACCGTATTATCTTCAAAATGGTCGCACAGGTTTACGAATGGGCGATTCAACAATGGTAGACGGCATGCTTTATGACGGTTTAACTTGTGCCTTTCATCAGGCAAGACCACCTATGGGGAGCTACGGTAATAAGGCAGCAGGTGAATTTTCCTTAAGTCGTCAAGAACAAGATGCGTGGGCTGTCCGCAGTCATGAACGTGCGATTGCAGCCATTGAACAAGGTTATTTTGCCGAGGAGATTGTGCCTGTACAAATCGCACAACGTAAGGGTGATCCGCTTGTAGTCAATACCGACGAAGCACCAAGACCTGGCACTACGCAGGAAGTGCTCTCTAAGCTCAAGCCAGCCTTTGAAAAGGATGGTTCCATAACAGCAGGTAATGCACCAGGTGTCAATGATGGCGCATGTGCTCTTGTCATCATGAATGAAGACCGCGCAATACGGGAAGGTAGAGAGCCACTCGCTGTCATTATCGGTCATGCAGAACTGGCAATTGAACCAGAAAATTTCCCGCAAACACCAGGTCTTGTGATTAACAGCCTACTAAAAAAGACGGGGAAATCATTAGCAGACATCGATTTAATTGAAATCAACGAAGCCTTTGCAGCAGTAGCGCTTATTAGCAATCAGTTGGCAAATCTTGATGCAGAAAAAGTAAATGTCAACGGTGGTGCAGTAGCGCTAGGTCATCCGATTGGCGCATCCGGTGCACGCATTATCTTAACACTGGCACATGAATTAAAACGCCGTGGTGGTGGAATCGGGATTGCGGCAATTTGTTCAGGTGGCGGGCAAGGCGATGCCATAATGATTGAAGTACCAAAACAAAGGGGACATGAATAATGGGAATTCAAAAAGTAATGGTAATTGGTGCAGGGCAAATGGGTTCAGGGATTGCGCAAGTTTGTGCACAAGCTGGCTATGACGTGTTATTGAATGATATACAGCAATCCTTTTTTGAGCGTGGATTAAGCGTTATCACAAAAAACTTAACACGTGATGTTGAAAAGGGTCGTAAAACAGCAGATGAAAAAATGGCTATTCTAAGTCGCATTCAGATGTCACTAGATTTAAAGGATGCTAGTGATGTTGATATTATTATCGAGGCAGCAGTTGAAAATATGGAAGTGAAGCAATCCATTTTCAAGCAATTAGATACAATTGCACCTGCTCACGCCATACTGGCGACAAATACATCATCTCTGCCGATTACAGAAATTGCAGCAGTCACAAACCGGCCAGAGCAAGTAATCGGGATGCACTTTATGAACCCAGTACCTGTTATGAAGCTTGTCGAAATTATTAGAGGTTTAGCGACGGCTGACGAGGTTTACAAAGCTGTGGAAGAAATGACTGTAAAGTTAGCAAAAACACCAGTGGAAGTAAATGACTTCCCAGGCTTTATTGCAAACCGCATTTTACTGCCGATGATTAATGAAGCAATTTATGCATTATATGAGGGAGTTGCATCGAAAGAAGCGATCGACGATGTGATGAAGCTGGGCATGAATCATCCGATGGGGCCATTAACATTAGCAGACTTTATCGGCTTAGATACATGTTTATCTATTATGGAAATTTTACATGAGGGCCTAGGTGATAGTAAGTACAGACCTTGTCCTTTATTACGCAAATATGTAGCAGCAGGTTGGCTAGGTAAAAAATCAGGAAGAGGCTTTTACGTTTACGAATAGTCCTATGGGGATGGGATATTCAGAATAATTACACCTAGGCGTAATGGTGTTCAGATTTTGGAGTGCAGGCTCAATAAAATTTGTGCTAGCCATCGAGGTCTTAACTTACTTTAGCTAGGCGTTACATTTAGAGGGCTTTTGCTAAAAGTATGTTAATGTGTAATGCTACGTGACAGCATAGAGGGGTGACATTATAGATGCATTTACAATTTACGGATGAGCAATTAATGATGCGTGATATGGTGCGCGATTTCTCACAGGAGAAAATCGCACCGTGGGTAGAACGAATGGAGGCTGGTGAGTTTCCGCGTGAACTGCTTACACAAATGGGTGAATTAGGTTTAATGGGCATCACAACCCCAGAAGAACTAGGTGGCTCTGCGATGGATTTTACTTCGTATATTATCGCAATCAATGAATTATCAAAAGTGAGCGCAGTGATGGGTGTTATATTATCAGTACATACGTCTGTAGGTACAAACCCAATTATTTATTTTGGTAACGATGAGCAAAAACAACGTTATGTTCCGAAGCTAGCAGCAGGTGAATATTTAGGGGCATTTTGTTTAACAGAGCCAAGTGCGGGTTCGGATGCAGGCTCTTTACAGTCAAAAGCAGTACGTGATGGTGATGAATATGTCATTAACGGCTCAAAAGTATTTATTACAAACGGAGGCGAAGCAGATGTTTATATCGTTTTTGCCTCCACTAATCAAGCTGCAAAAACACGTGGCATTTCAGCATTTATTGTTGAAAAGGGTACGCCGGGCCTAATTATAGGCAAGGATGAGCACAAAATGGGGCTACATGGTTCACGTACAGTCCAATTAACATTTGATAACTGTCGAATTCCGGTCGCTAACCTTCTAGGGGAAGAAGGAGAGGGCTTCAAAATCGCAATGGCAAATTTGGATGTGGGGCGCATAGGAATCGCGGCACAAGCTTTAGGAATCGCTGAAGCAGCTCTTGAAGCAGCGACTGCATACGCCAAAGAGCGTGTGCAATTTGGCAAACCAATCGCCGTACAGCAAGGAGTTGGCTTTAAGCTAGCCGATATGGCAACGGCTGTAGAAGCGGCAAAATTGCTTGTGTATCGTGCAGCTGATTTACGTGCGAAAGGTTTACCATGTGGAGCAGAGGCATCAATGGCAAAACTCTTTGCTTCTCGAACAGCTGTACAAACAGCGATTGAAGCCGTACAAATTTTTGGTGGCTACGGTTACACCGAGGATTATCCAGTAGAACGTTATTTCCGTGATGCTAAAGTGACAGAAATTTACGAAGGTACAAGTGAAATTCAAAAACTAGTGATTAGTAAATATTTAATTTAATAGAGTGCCAACATTCGTAAAAGAATTTAGTTTATGCACACGTATTTATAGGCAATTCAATAAAGGAACAGGCGAACTTCATTAAAATTAAAGGGGAAATGGACAATGAACTTTCAATTAACAGAAGAACATGAACAATTACGTGAAATGATTCGCGACTTTGCTTTAAATGAGGTAGCACCAACAGCCGCAGAACGCGATGAAAATGAAGAATTTGATCGTGCCATTTTTGATAAGATGGCTGAATTAGGCTTAACAGGTATTCCGTGGCCAGAAGAATATGGTGGTGCAGGCTTTGACTACCTTGCCTATGTCATTGCTGTTGAAGAATTATCTCGTGTATGTGCTTCGACAGGGGTAACATTATCTGCTCATACTTCTTTAGCAGGTTGGCCGCTATATAAATTTGGTACTGAAGAACAAAAACAAAAGTACCTGCGACCAATGGCAGAAGGCAAACATATCGGTGCTTATGGTTTAACAGAGCCAGGTTCTGGTTCGGATGCTGGTGGTATGAGAACGTATGCAAAACGCGATGGCGATGATTATATTCTAAATGGTTCAAAGATTTTTATTACAAACGGTGGCGTAGCAGATACATATATCGTATTTGCAGTAACAGACCCAGAAGCGAAAAACGGCACGTCCGCTTTTATCGTTGAAGCAGGTTTTGCAGGTTTTTCAGTCGGTAAAAAGGAGAAAAAACTAGGGATTCGTTCATCACCGACAACAGAAATTATTTTCGATAACTGCCGTGTACCAAAAGAAAACTTACTTGGGGCTGAAGGAGACGGCTTTAAAATTGCAATGACAACACTTGATGGTGGACGTAACGGCATTGCAGCTCAAGCAGTAGGAATTGCGCAAGGTGCTTTAGATGCTGCGGTTGAATATGCCAAAGAGCGTGTACAATTCGGTAAGCCAATTACTGCAAACCAAGGTGTGTCCTTTAAATTAGCGGATATGGCAACGCAAATTGAAGCATCTCGTCTGCTTACATACCAAGCTGCTTGGTTAGAGACAAACAATCTTCCTTACGGTAAGGCATCGGCAATGGCAAAGTTAATGGCTGGTGATACAGCAATGAGCGTCACAACTGAGGCAGTTCAAGTCTTTGGTGGTTATGGTTACACGAAAGATTATCCAGTAGAACGCTTTATGCGTGATGCGAAAATTACTCAAATTTACGAAGGTACACAAGAGATTCAACGTCTTGTTATCTCGCGTATGTTGACGAAATAATTTATGACAGAAAAGAACAAAAGACCCCAAGTCCAGTCAACCGTGAAAGACGAAAATCTCATTGCCATCCGCCGAGAACAAATGATTCAAGGTGCTATTAAATTATTTAAAGAAAAAGGATTCCATCGTGCTACTACAAGAGAAATTGCTAAAGCAGCAGGTTTTAGTATCGGTACATTATATGAATATATTCGTACAAAAGAAGATGTACTATACCTCGTTTGTGATAGCATCTACCACCATGCGATGGAACGTCTATCAAGCTATGAGATAAAGGCAGGAACGATAGAAGAGTTAAAAGAAATGATTCGTGAGTATTTTTTACAAATCGATAGCATGGTAGATGAATTAACAATCATGTATCAGGAAACGAAATCATTATCCAAAGAAGCACAGCGTTATGTTTTTAGTAAAGAGTTTGAGATGGTTGCCACTTTTGAACGATTGTTAAAACGGTGCGTACAGTCAGGGGAACTAACAATGACTGATCAGCAAATTCATTTAGCAGCAAATAATTTAGTTGTTCAAGGTCAAAGCTGGGCGTTCCGCAAATGGGCGCTTCACCGTCAACATACGCTTGACGAGTATATTGAAATGCAAACAACATTGTTCATTTCAGGCATTAAGGGGTTTTAATAAGTTCCAAAGGGGTTTGTCGGTAATTGCATAATGCGACATTGCAATTACCGATTTTTTTCATAATGGCGTATGGCGCAGAGCTGATGGTATTTCACTAGGCTCAAGAAGCCCATACAATGTGTCGATTTTTCATTTGAACGAGTCGGAAGCTGGCATTTAATAGTGATCCACTGCTTGCTAGCAAAGCATCGGTACGAAGCAAAATTGTTCTGTGTTTGTACTTTTTAAATGATGAAATCATTGCAAACATTGATGAAAAGATTTACTAAGGGGAGAAAGTAGGGGTTTCATATGACAAAGGTAGAAGTGTATCGTCCAAAAAATCACGTACGTTTTGTTACAGCATCAAGTCTTTTTGATGGTCATGATGCTTCGGTCAATATTATGCGACGGATTTTACAATCGAGCGGTGTGGAAGTCATTCATTTGGGACATAATCGCTCTGTAGAAGAAGTCGTCAATGCTGCGATTCAAGAGGATGCACAAGGCATTGCTGTATCTTCTTATCAAGGCGGCCATATGGAATACTTTAAATATATGTATGATTTACTGCGTGAGAAAGGTGCACCGCATATTAAAATATACGGCGGCGGTGGCGGTGTGATCTTGCCTCGTGAAATTAAAGAATTACATGCTTACGGCGTTGCAGGTATTTTCTCACCAGAAGATGGTCGTGTATTAGGGCTGCAAGGTATGATTAATGAGCAAATTAAAGGTACAGATTTTCCAACTGCAACTGGTGACTATTTAGAAAAGCTAGATGCTTTAACAACTGAAACACCAGAAATTTTAGCAAATTTAATAACCGCAGCTGAATCGAATAACGATGAAGAAACGAAAAGAATGCTAGAGGAAGCACGTAAGCGCTCAAAAGGAACACCGATTTTAGGGATTACAGGTACAGGTGGTGCTGGTAAATCCTCTTTAACGGATGAGCTTATCCGTCGTTTTTTAAAAGAATTCCCAGAAAAGCGTGTAGCAATTTTATCGGTGGATCCAACAAAGCAAAAAACAGGTGGCGCTTTACTTGGAGATCGTATTCGTATGAATGCTATTTTCAATAATCGTGTCTATATGCGAAGTTTAGCAACACGTGGTTCTCGTACGGAGCTTTCGGCTTCTATTGGCGATGTATTGGATGTTGTACGTGTGGCAGGCTATGATTTAATCATCGTTGAAACGAGTGGTATTGGTCAAGGCGATGCAGAAATTACAAAATTCACTGATTTATCCATGTATGTAATGACGAGCGAATTTGGAGCACCGACACAGCTTGAGAAAATCGATATGATTGATTTTGCTGATGTCATTGCCATCAATAAATTTGAACGAAAAGGCTCAGAAGATGCACTACGTCAAGTACAGAAGCAATACCAACGTTCTCGAGAGCTTTGGGATGAACCAATCGATAAAATGCCTGTTTACGGCACGATTGCCAGTCAATTTAATGATAAAGGAACGAATGCGTTATTTGCTGCATTGGTTCAGATTATTAACCAAAAAACAGGAAGCGATTGGGAAACAGGTTATGAACAATTTGCCAAAACGCAAAAGCAGGATGTTATTATTCCGAATGATCGTCGCTATTATCTTCGTGAAATAACTGATACAGTGCGTGGCTATCATAAAAAAACAGAGCAGCAGGTTGCATTTGCTCGTCGCTTATTCCAATTAGAAGGTGCCATCGCAGCAGTAATGGAAAAGGCGCCAGATGATGCCCTTGTTGCATCACTTACTTCTTTAGCGGAAGGTGTACGAGATGAATTAACAGCAGAATCGAAGCGTATTTTAGATAATTGGCAAGCATTGAAACAAGCTTATGCTGGGGATGAGTTTGTAACCAAAGTGCGGGATAAGGAAATTCGTACAATTTTAACGACAACGAGTCTTTCAGGCACAAAAATACCGAAAGTTGTACTGCCGAAGTTTGTGGACTACGGTGAAATTTTACGTTGGGTATATCGTGAAAATGTACCAGGAGAATTCCCTTATACAGCAGGTGTATTCCAGTTCAAGCGTGAAGGAGAGGATCCGAAACGACAATTTGCCGGCGAGGGTACGCCAGAACGTACAAATAAACGCTTCCACTATTTATCGAAAGATGATGATGCGAAACGTTTATCAACCGCGTTTGACTCGGTAACGCTCTATGGCGAGGATCCTGATTACCGTCCGGATATTTACGGTAAAGTTGGTGAATCAGGCGTCTCTATTTGTACGCTTGAGGATATGAAAAAGCTCTATGCAGGCTTTGACCTTTGTGCACCTTCAACCTCTGTATCTATGACAATTAATGGACCAGCGCCAATTATTTTGGCGATGTTTATGAATACAGCTATTGAACAACAAGTTCAATTACGAGAAAAAGAACTAGGAAGACCATTAACAGTTGAAGAATTTACAGAGACGCGTGAGAAAACATTGCAGGTTGTGCGTGGTACAGTACAGGCTGATATTTTAAAAGAAGATCAAGGGCAAAATACATGTATTTTCTCTACGGAATTTGCGCTTCGCATGATGGGCGATATTCAACAATATTTTATCGACAAAAAAGTGCGTAACTACTATTCTGTCTCTATTTCGGGCTATCATATTGCAGAAGCAGGAGCGAACCCAATTTCACAGCTAGCATTTACACTTGCAAACGGCTTTACGTATGTTGAATATTATTTAAGCCGAGGTATGAATATTGATGATTTCGCACCAAATTTATCATTCTTCTTCTCAAACGGTTTAGATCCGGAGTATACAGTAATTGGCCGTGTAGCACGTCGTATTTGGGCAGTTGTCATGCGTGATAAATACGGTGCAAATGACCGTGCACAAAAGCTTAAATATCATATCCAAACTTCTGGGCGAAGTTTGCATGCTCAAGAAATAGATTTTAATGATATTCGAACAACATTACAGGCACTTATGGCATTGCAAGATAATTGTAACTCTTTGCATACAAATGCATATGATGAAGCCATTACTACGCCAACAGAGGAATCAGTAAGACGGGCAATGGCAATACAAATGATTATTACAAAAGAACATGGCTTAGCGAAAAATGAAAATCCATTACAAGGTGCATTTATCGTAGAGGAATTGACGGATTTAGTAGAGGAAGCTGTGTTAGAAGAGTTTGATCGTATTAATGATCGTGGCGGTGTACTGGGTGCGATGGAAACCCAATATCAACGCGGTAAAATTCAAGAAGAATCGATGCATTATGAAATGTTAAAGCATTCAGGTGAATTACCAATCATCGGTGTTAACACATACTTAAACCCGAATCCGCCTACAGATGATGCGATTGATAATATGGAAATTGCTCGTGCGTCATCAGAAGAAAAAGAAACACAAATTCGCAATTTACAGTTATTCTGGCAACAGCATGAGGGGGCAACAGAAGCAGCGATAGCCCGCTTACAAGAGGTAGCTGTAAACAATGGCAATATTTTCGAAGAGCTAATGGAAACTGTAAAAGTAGCGAGTCTAGGACAAATTACAAAGGCTTTATATGAAGTCGGAGGACAATTCCGTCGCAATATGTAAAACAAAAGACTGTGAATTTGCTTAATGAGGAACGGCAATGCTAGTCTATCCGAAAAACTGCTAATTTTTTAGTGTCTAGTCATACGATTAGGCACTTCTTTTTATTTTCGTTATAATAGAAATGTAAAAAAGAGGGGGGCGCAGCGGAGGATGAAATCAATAATTCACTACATTATTGTTTTAGCTTTAGTATTAGGAGTCATTTTCCTGTATAATAAGCAAATTGGCGCTATTCCTTTACTTTTATTATCGATATATTTGTTTTTTCTAGGGATAAAAAAAATGTGTAATATAAAAAACAGTAATTGAAGGTAGCAAAGAGACTAAAACATTGTATATAATGGGTATTATGCTTATGGTATGGAAAGTTACTTTTGTGCGGTCTTTTTTAGCTGCGCTCCGAAAATAAAGCACTATTTAATTTTAAAACGTCCATTGTGATGAGAGGAAGGAAGTGCACGAATTGAATTTTCGTGAAATGACAAAGGAACAATTAGCGGAAGAATCGTTAATTAACTTAGCTTATGCAATTTTAACAGAAAAACGTGCTTCAGTGTCATTTAATGACCTGCTTACAATTATTAAAGAGCTTGTTGGCTATAGCGATGAAGAAATAAAATCACGCTTACTACAATTTTACACAGATATGAACATTGATGGACGTTTCTTATTCAATCAAGAAACTGGTTGGGGCTTACGTGAATGGTTTAAAGTTGAACAAATCGAAGAAGAAACAGCTCCTTCTGTGAAAACACATAAGAAAAAATCTAAAGCTGCTCTTGATGATGAAGATGATATAGAGGAAGATTTAGACGAAGAAGAAATTGACTTCGATGAAGACTATGAAGAATTTGTTGAAGAAGAAATCGATGAAGAAAAAGAAGATATCGACTTTGATGAAGAAGATATAGAAGATATTGATGAAGAAATAGATGAAGATTTCATTGAAGATGATGAAGAATTTGAAGAAGAAGAAGAGGAAGAAGTGTAAGACTAACTTGCTTTGAATTTTCTTACTTTTTTACATGTAGTAAAAATTCTTGACTTCTATCACGGTTACGTTTAATCTTTTACTTGGGCTCCTTAAAAAAAGGAGAAAGACCGTGTATATAATACGCTCCCCCTGCAAACCTATGCAGGAGGGGCGTTTTTTTTGTTTTTAACTTACTTTGGGAAGCTAAATTAAGTTAAAGGCTTGGCAGAAGGTACAGTTTTAAAATCCGCTTTTTTAGCAGGTTTGAATAAATCTGGACGCATACGCCGAGAGAGTAATTGATCAATATTCAGTCAAGCACTCCCATACGTATAGATAAGGATAGCAAGCTATATGTTGCAGAACATTCTTTCTGTATAGTAAATCGGTGACTGAGAATATGTTAGTGCTTCTAGTGGAGGGATAATGAAATTGCTCACAAGAGAGGAATGCAAAATCACTTTACGATGAAGGACAATGTAGAAAAGGAAAGTAAAAAAGAGATAGAAACGATTACAGCTTCGAATTGACTGCATCTTATGTAGGCATTCTCGGCTTTTCTTATTTTAGGGATAGGAAAGCATAGATGTTTCTTATTCAGGTCCATACAACGGTGTTGAACGTTTACATTACCTTCCTGCAATTAGGCGAATCGGTAAACATAAGTGACACATTGGATGGACGCAATATACTTTTTTTACTAACAAGATCTAGAACAACATAAGGAGGAATTTTTCATGACAAAGTATATTTTTGTAACAGGTGGGGTAGTGTCATCACTTGGAAAAGGGATTGTTGCAGCATCTCTAGGACGTTTATTAAAAAACCGTGGGTTAGAAGTTACAATTCAAAAATTTGACCCATATATCAATATCGACCCAGGTACAATGAGTCCTTATCAACATGGTGAGGTATTTGTAACAGATGATGGTGCAGAGGCTGACTTAGACTTAGGTCACTATGAACGCTTCATTGACATTAACCTAGGAAAACATTCAACTGTGACATCTGGTCGCGTTTATCAATCTGTTTTACAAAAAGAACGTCGTGGTGATTACAACGGTGGAACAGTCCAAGTAATTCCTCATATTACAAATGAAATTAAAGATCGTATCCAACGCGCTGGACGTGAAACAAACGCAGATGTTGTTATTACAGAGGTTGGGGGAACTGTAGGCGATATTGAATCACTACCATTCCTAGAAGCCATTCGTCAAATGAAAACAAACTTAGGTCATAACAATGTCATGTATGTACACTGTACACTAATTCCTTACATTAAAGCTGCTGGTGAATTAAAAACAAAACCAACGCAACATTCTGTTAAAGAATTACGTTCTTTAGGGATTCAACCAAATATTATCGTTGTGCGTACAGAACAAGAAGTACCACAAGATATGAAAGAAAAACTAGCATTGTTCTGTGACGTACAACCTCATGAAATTATTGAATCTCGTGATGCAGAGCACTTATATGAAGTACCTTTAAATCTCCATGCACAAGATTTCGATGATATCGTGCTTGATCATTTCGGCATTAAAGCGCCAGAGGCAGATATGGAAGAATGGCGTGACCTTGTGGCAAAAGTGAAGAGCTTACCAAATAAACGCAGAGTGGCATTAGTAGGGAAATATGTTGAGCTACAAGATGCTTATATTTCAGTAGTAGAAGCGTTAAAACATGCAGGTTATGCGTTTAACTCTGATATTGATATTGATTGGATTAATGCAGAGCATGTAGATGCTGATAATGTTGTATCGTTACTTAAAGGTGCAGATGCTATTTTAGTTCCTGGTGGCTTTGGTGATCGCGGGGTTGAGGGCAAAATTTTAGCTACGCAATATGCTCGTGAGAATAATGTACCATTCTTAGGAATTTGCTTAGGTATGCAATTAGCAACAATTGAATTTGCTCGTAACGTACTAGGCTTAAAAGGAGCACATTCTACAGAGCTTGATGCAGAAACACAGTATCCTATTATTGATTTCCTACCAGATCAAAACGATAGCGTAGATATTGGTGGAACATTACGTTTAGGTTTATATCCATGTAAGTTAAAAGAAGGCTCAAAAGCAAGTGATGCTTATGGCAAAGAGCTTGTCTATGAACGTCACCGTCATCGTTATGAATTTAACAATGAATACCGTGAAGCAATGGAAGCAGAAGGTCTTGTGTTCTCAGGAACAAGCCCGGATGGAAAATTAGTGGAAATCATTGAACTACCAGAAAACAATTTCTTTGTAGCATGCCAATTCCACCCAGAGTTCGTGTCACGTCCAAACCGTCCACAACCATTATTCCGTGATTTCATTGGTGCAACATTTAAATAATAGTAAGAAGAGGCTGGGACATAATTAAAAAAATTTAAGGAACAGAGGAAAGGTGTTCATAAATTTTTGCTATATGGAGACCTTAGCTATTCTTGCTTTTGCAATTAATAAAAAATTAGAAGTGTTCAATAGTTGTTGGTAGCGAAGGCGGTGACTCCTGCTCAGAACAGCACATAATGTAAGACGCGGGCATACGCGCGAAAGCAGAGGGGTGCGGCTGACGGTGCTGAGCGGAAAGCACCGTCGTAGCGGACAACAACGATATAGCAAAAAAGGTGTTAGATTGACTGCCATCAATCTAACACCTTTTCTCTTATGTCCCAGCCTCTTGTTTATAGCTTTTTTGTGTGCATATTAAGAAACGATTATAGTTCCTCATCCAAGCCAAGCATTTCATCATAAATTACTTTTACAGCTTCATAAATGAACAGTGCAGCTATTGCATGCGGTACAACAATACGCTCACCTAAATCATTGGGCATTAAACCACCGCGCATACGAGTAGAGATATATGTATACGCTAAATCGGCTAATGGATTTTCGTTATTTGCTACTTCACTCGCCACTGCTGCAAATGGTATAAATTGAGCACTCAATTTTTGTGCTAAGGCTAATGCTTCCTGATCATGAGCACTGCGTGTAAAAATACAGATGCGATCTGCTTCGCTAACGACTGTATGCTCGTTCCAAGGGAGTAGCTTAGAAAAACGCTCTACACCTTGAAGTGCATTTAATTCGACAACTTGCATTTCACCAAAGCAAGCAAAATAGACATTGCCTTCGCCTATCGCAGCTTGTGCAAGTAATCGTGCTGTTTCTTCAATAGCTTCTTCTTCATTTTGTGTTATTCTTTGTAATAATCCGCTCAACTGTGTTGTTAGAATTTTTGACATGATTCCACCTCAATCAATATTATATGGATGTGTGAAGCATAAAGCAAAAGAGTAGATAATTTATAATACTAGAAGGTATTAAGCTGTAAAAGGAGAATATTACATATATAGATCTTTTTGTGCAAGAATAATAATTCAAAAAGGGCGGAATGCAATGTGAAACGATTACTAATTGTTGATGATCAGCAGGGAATTCGTTTGCTATTAAATGAAGTATTAAAAAAAGAAGGTTACGTTACATATTTAGCAGCGAATGGCGCTGAGGCACTACGTTATGCAGAGGAAGAATCGATAGACTGTGTATTGCTAGACATGAAGATTCCTGGCATGGATGGCATAGAAATTTTAAAGCGTTTAAAAGAGAAATGGCCTGAATTACCTGTCTTTATGATGACAGCATACGGTGAATTAGATGTTGTTCAGGAGGCGTTGGAATTAGGGGCAATTCGATATTTTACGAAGCCATTTGATATTTTTGAAGTGCGTGACGAAGTAAATAAAACGTTAAAAACATAGTTAAGCAGGCAGTGGCAAACACCGCCTGTTTTTTTATACATAGGTGTTATTTGTTGCGCATGCTAGTGCTGTTGATGTGTGCTACAACGGACGCTTTCCGCGGGCACACACGTAAGCCGCAACACTCGCTAACGCGCAGAATGCCCGCGTCTTACGTTGTGTGCGTTCCCGCAGAAGCCGACGTCTCCGCTACGTTACTCTCCACTTTCGGTGGCTTATAGAAAAAAAGTGCCCCTGTCTCTACGTTGCACTTCGCTATCGGGGCAAAAATATAAGCCCCTGAAATTTCTTTTCAGGGGCTTATATTTTTGCTATGATTGAATAGCACAATTATGTATAAAGAATAGTCCTAAAAGGAGGATTTTTAGTATGGCGTTAGTATCTATGAAAGAGATGTTAATTAAAGCAAAGGCAGAAGGTTATGCAGTTGGTCAATTCAACATCAACAACCTTGAATGGACGCAAGCAATTTTACAAGCAGCAGAAGAAGAAAAATCACCGGTTATCCTTGGCGTATCTGAGGGCGCAGGTAAATATATGGGCGGATTTATTTCAGTTGTACACATGGTAAAAGGTTTAATGGAATCTTATGGTACGACAGTGCCAGTAGCTATTCACCTTGACCATGGTTCAAGCTTTGAAAAATGTAAAGAAGCGATTGATGCAGGATTTACTTCTGTTATGATTGATGCATCACATCATCCTTTCGAAGAAAATATTGCAATTACTTCAAAAGTAGTTGAATATGCACATGCGAAAGGCGTTTCTGTAGAAGCTGAGCTTGGAACAGTTGGCGGAGACGAAGATGGCGTAATTGGTGGTATTATGTACGCTGATCCAGAAGAGTGCCGTAAAATGGTTGAATTAACAGATATTGATTGCTTAGCACCAGCGCTTGGCTCTGTTCATGGTCCATACAAAGGTGAACCAAACTTAGGTTTCAAAGAAATGGAAGAAATCTCTAAATTAGCAGATCTTCCTTTAGTATTACATGGTGGTACAGGTATTCCAACAAAAGATATTCAACGTTCCATTTCATTAGGTACCGCTAAAATTAATGTGAATACTGAAAATCAAATCGCTGCGACTAAAGTGATTCGTGAAATCCTTGACAACGATAAAGTTGTTTACGATCCACGTAAATTCCTAGCACCAGCACGTGAAGCAATTAAAACAACAGTTATCGGTAAAATCCGTGAATTTGGTAGTGCACAAAAAGCATAATTTTTGCTTCACATATGGTACAAAAGCATAGATGAATACACATAATAAGAGAAGTGTTGATGCTAGCAATCGACCTTCTCTTGTTTTTGAAATCATAACTTTTTTGAAAAAAATTAATAATATAAATAAATAGGGTTAGGGAGGAAATATTATGAAATTTTTTATTGATACAGCAAACTTTGATGAAATTAAAGAAGCACACGCATGGGGCATTTTATCAGGCGTTACAACAAACCCATCATTAGTGGCAAAAGAGGAGAACGTATCTTTCCATGATCGTCTACGTGAAATTGCCGAGCTAGTTGATGGCTCAGTAAGTGGAGAAGTTATTGCATTAGATGCTGAAGGTATGATTAAAGAAGGTCTAGAATTAGCGGCTATTGCACCGAATATTACAGTGAAATTACCAATGACACCCGCTGGTTTAGAAGCGTGTCGCTTCTTTGCAAACAAAGGCATTAAAACAAACGTAACACTTATTTTCAGTGCCAACCAAGCATTAATGGCTGCGCGTGCAGGTGCTACATATGTATCACCATTTATCGGCCGTTTAGATGATATTGGTCAAAATGGTGTTGAACTTATCGAAACAATTTCAGATATTTTCACAATCCATAATATCGAAACACAAATTATTGCTGCTTCTATTCGTCACCCGCAACATGTAACGGCAGCAGCTCTTGCTGGCGCACATATTTCAACAACTCCTTTCAAAGTGTTAAAACAACTTTTCCACCATCCATTAACGGAAAAAGGAATTGAAGGATTTTTAGCGGATTGGAATAAGCGAAAAGGTGAATAATAAGATTATAAAGTGAGTCAAATGCAAAAATTACTTTCCAATCATGAGGGAGAACGCGAAATGGATGTTTATAAAATTACAGGCGAAAATCGTCTAAAGGGTACAATTAAAGTTAGTGGTGCAAAAAATAGTGCAGTCGCCTTAATTCCAGCATCAATTTTGGCGAACTCTCCAGTGACAATTGGAGGGATTCCCGAAATTTCAGATGCTTGGACTTTAAAAGCCTTGTTAGAAGAGATTGGTGGAGAAGTGCAATTTGAGGATGGCAAAATGATTATTGATCCATCCGATATGGTTGCACTACCGTTGCCAAATGGTAATGTAAAAAAACTCCGCGCCTCTTATTATTTAATGGGTGCCATGCTTGGTCGCTTTAAAAAGGCTGTCATCGGTTTGCCGGGTGGCTGTTTCTTAGGGCCGCGTCCAATCGATCAACACATTAAAGGGTTTGAAGCCCTTGGCGCTAAAATTACTAACGAGCATGGTGCGATTTATTTGCGTGCTGAAGAATTAATCGGCGCTAAAATTTATTTAGACGTCGCAAGTGTTGGCGCAACAATCAATATTATGCTTGCTGCGGTACGTGCAAAGGGACGTACGGTTATTGAAAATGCCGCAAAAGAACCTGAAATAATTGACGTAGCCACACTCCTGACGAATATGGGTGCCAATATTAAAGGTGCGGGTACAAGTGTTATTCGCATTGAAGGTGTTGAGGAACTGCATGGAACGGAACATACAATTATTCCAGACCGTATTGAAGCCGCTACATTTATGATAATGGCAGCAGCAGTTGGCGACGGCATTACGATAGATAATGTCATTCCATTGCATTTAGAGGCAATTACAGCAAAGCTTCGTGAAATGGGCGTCAAGATTGACATAGACGAGGAAAGTATTTTTGTTCCTAAAACAGACCTATCTACATTGCAAGCGGTTGACGTCAAAACGATAGTTTATCCTGGATTCCCTACGGATATTCAGCAACCACTTTCTGTGTTAATGACGCAAGCTCTTGGCTCTTCAAAGATCACAGATACCATTTATACGGCTCGTTTTAAGCATATTGATGAACTACGTCGTATGAATGCCAACGCACGTGTAGAAGGAAATACAGCGATAATTACTGGTCCAAGTAAATTACATGGCTCAAGTGTCACTGCGACAGACCTTCGCGCAGGTGCAGCATTAGTTCTAGCTGGCTTATTAGCTGAAGGTGAAACTGAAATTCATGATATCTATCATATTGAACGTGGCTATAGCTCACTTATTGAAAAATTACGTGACTTAGGCGCAGATATTCGACGTGAAACAATTATGGTTAGCGTTGCAGAGGCAAAGGAGTAATGTAAGGTAAAAGTTTTGAGCCAATTATGTTACAATAAAGGTAATTTGAATGTTTCGGTAAAATAAAACATGCCGATAACGGGAGGCAAAACAACAATGGAACGCAGTTTATCGATGGAAGTAGTACGAGTAACAGAGGCAGCAGCAATCGCATCCGGGAAATGGATGGGTCGCGGTTTGAAAATTGAGGCAGATGATGCAGCAACGACAGCAATGCGCTCAATGTTCGATACGATTCCAATGCATGCTACAGTAGTAATTGGGGAAGGCGAAATGGACGAAGCACCAATGCTTTATATTGGTGAGGAGCTTGGTCTTCGTAATGGCGGTCCCAAAGTAGATATAGCAGTCGATCCTTTAGAAGGTACTAATATAGTGGCAAAAGGTACAAACGGTGCTATGACTGTATTAGCAATTGCTGATAAAGGTAATCTATTAAATGCACCAGATATGTACATGGAGAAAATTGCTGTAGGACCAGAAGCGGCAGGAAAAGTTGATATTAACGCCTCTGTTACTTATAATTTATTACAAGTAGCAAAAGCAAAAAATAAAGATATTTCAGATGTAGTAGCTACTCTATTAGATCGCCCACGCCATCAAGCGATAGTAGATGAGATTCGTGAAGCGGGAGCTCGTATTAAATTTATTCAAGATGGTGATGTGGGAGCAGCGATTAACACTGCCTTTGATGAAACAGGCATCGACATTATGTTTGGTATGGGCGGTGCACCTGAGGGTGTTATATCGGCTGTTGCATTAAAATGCCTTGGCGGAGACTTCCAGGCTAAATTAGTGCCAGAAGATGAAGAACAGTTAGAACGCTGTAAACAAATGGGCGTAGATGTAGATAAAGTTCTTTACTTAGATGATTTAGTAAAAGGTGACGATGCAATTTTTGCAGCAACCGCTGTTACAGATTGTGAGCTATTAAAAGGTGTGCAGTACAAAGGTGCTTATGCTTTAACGCATTCAGTCGTTATGCGAGCGAAGTCAGGTACTGTCCGTTTTGTAGAAGGTCGTCACGCTCTTGATAAAAAACCTAGCTATTAATAATATTTTCTTCTAAAATATACCTAGTGCAACTATTTGCACTAGGTACCTTCTTCTTCATTTAAACCATCCCATAGTTTTACTTTAAAACTTCTATGTTTACCCCAATACATGCATTATATTTTGAAAAAGACTGGAGTTGTGCATATGTCTACATTGACAATCGCTCAATTAGAAAACATGACGTTAAAGGAGCTTTACGCCCTCGCACGCCAATACAAAATTTCGTATTATAGCAAACTAACGAAAAAGGAATTAATTTTTGCTATTTTGAAAACGCGTTCAGAGCAAGAGGGTTATTTCTTTATGGAAGGGGTACTTGAGATTGTATCGCAAGAGGGCTTTGGCTTCCTTCGACCAATTAATTACTCACCAAGTAAAGAGGATATTTATATTTCTGCTTCTCAAATACGTCGTTTTGATCTTCGTAATGGGGATAAAGTGTCTGGTAAAGTGCGTCCCCCTAAAGAAAATGAACGTTACTATGGATTACTACAGGTGGATGCTGTAAATGGAGAAGATCCTGAAGTAGCAAAAGAACGTGTTCACTTCCCAGCATTGACGCCGTTATATCCTGATCGCCAAATCAAGCTTGAAACTACACAGCGCAATCTATCGACTCGAATTATGGATTTAGTAGCACCAGTAGGATTTGGTCAACGTGGATTAATTGTTGCGCCACCTAAGGCTGGTAAAACATCATTATTAAAAGAAATTGCTAACGCTATTACAACTAACCATCCAGAGGCAGAGTTAATCGTATTACTTATCGATGAACGTCCTGAGGAAGTAACGGATATTGAGCGTTCTGTAAATGCGGATGTCGTAAGTTCTACTTTCGATGAAGTTCCGGAAAATCATGTGAAGGTAGCAGAAATTGTGTTAGAACGTGCACGCCGCTTAGTAGAGCATAAACGTGATGTGATTATTTTAATGGACTCCATTACACGTCTTGCTCGTGCATATAACTTAGTTATTCCGCCAAGTGGTCGTACGCTGTCAGGTGGTATCGATCCTGCGGCCTTCCATAGACCAAAACGATTCTTCGGTTCTGCTCGTAATATTGAAGAAGGTGGTAGCTTAACAATTTTAGCTACAGCTTTAGTAGATACAGGTTCACGTATGGACGAAGTTATTTATGAAGAGTTTAAAGGGACGGGTAACTTAGAGTTGCACTTAGATCGTCAATTAGCAGAGCGTCGTATTTTCCCTGCGCTTGATATTCGTCGTTCAGGTACACGTAAGGAAGAATTGCTTCTTGAGCCAGAACAACTTGAAAAACTATGGGCAATCCGAAAAACATTTTCAGATGCGCCAGATTTTGCAGAGCGTTTCTTGAAAAAGCTACGCACAACAAAATCAAACGAAGAATTTTTCGAAAAGCTAAATGAAGATATGAAAAAAGCCACTAAAGGTAAAGGCCTACTTTAAGGTGCCAGTCACTCAAACAATTCTCAAACAATTTATCTACACTCAGAAACACCAGTAACGAATTGTCGTTACTGGTGTTTTTTACGGCTTCAATAAAAGTATAGCTAAAATGATAATCATTATCAATAAGTGTTTAAGAAGAACGTATTTCTTTTAGCTACAAAGTGAATACAACTTGAAGTAGAGCTTTTAAAAGAGCACAGAACATTAGATTTTATTGCATTCTAGTAAAGTAAGATTAATTGCGGGTGCATTTGCAGATGGCTTTTAGCGTTAAATAGTGCCAAGCTATTTTGCGAAGTTCGTGGGTAATGACATGAAAATAGTTTTCAATATTTTTTGCTTGAAAACAATAAAATAACTATGTTATACTTCAAAAGTATGCAACGTGTACATATGTAGCCGACATATTCGGGCTATGTAAGGTACAGTTCGAATTACTCTGTTCCAGATGGTTCAGGGCGAGAGGAGAAAACGAATATGAAACAAGGAATTCATCCAGACTACAAAGAAGCAACAGTAACTTGCTCTTGTGGTAACACTTTCAAAACTGGTTCAGTAAAAGAAAACATCGTTGTCGAGTTCTGCAACGAATGTCACCCATTCTATACTGGCCGTCAAAAATTCGCGTCTGCTGATGGTCGCGTGGATCGTTTCAACAAAAAATACGGTCTTAAAAACTAATGTTAGTTTAATACCTGCCAAGCATGTGCTTGGCAGGTATTTTTTTCAGTATTTAAAAAGTGCAAGCAATCATTGCGTCTTAGAGTATAGGTTTCTTTCGCAACGTTGCGGACGTTTAATATATAACAGCAGTAGAGCGGATTTTGAAATTTTAAGCCAACCCACAGCTATAATCGTTCGGGCTTAAAGCTAATTGCTTAAATAATTCCTTTCAAAATCCAATGACAACAGGGAGGGAGAAAATACAATGGCACAGCTATACTATAAACATGGCGCGATGAATAGTGGCAAATCAATAGAAATCTTAAAAGTTGCCCATAACTATGAAGAACAGCAAAAGCCTGTCATGATCTTTACGTCAGGTCTTGATACACGTGATGAGGTTGGATTTGTTTCAAGTCGAGTAGGCTTAAGACAAGAGGCTATTCCAATTTATGAGGATACAAATATTTTTGAACTTGTAAAAAATAATGAAGTAAAGCCATACTGCGTGCTTGTAGATGAAGTGCAATTTTTAAAAAAGGCACATGTGCTACAATTAGCGAATATTGTGGATGAACTAGATATTCCTGTGATGGGCTTTGGCCTAAAGAATGATTTCCAAAATGAATTATTTGAGGGTAGTCAGTATATGCTTACATATGCAGATAAAATTGAAGAAATGAAAACGATTTGCTGGTTCTGCCATAAAAAAGCAACGATGAATTTACGTGTCGATGATAATGGTCAACCTGTGTATACAGGCGATCAAATAAAAATCGGAGGTAACGATTCTTACTATCCTGTTTGTCGAAAGTGCCACGCACATCCACCGCTTTAAAGTTGTGTTAACATGGAAGTGGACTATTGTTAATTTCATCGTATGGCTATCATGATTTTAAGCAATCCACCGAATAATTGTAGCATACACGCGGAATTTTCCTTATACTAAGTAAGGGAAATATTCCATGCATATAATTACGCCTAATATAATTCGTAGCCGGAATAATTAACAAATAGAGGAAAATAGTGTTCGTCTCATTCACTTTAAAGAGAGGCGAACTTCTACTTGAATATAGATAAATGAACTAAATAGAGGTGAAGCCCATGTTTGATAGACTACAAGCAGTAGAGGATCGTTATGAAAGGCTAAATGAGCTTTTAAGTGATCCTGATATTGTAAACGACAGTAAAAAATTACGTGAATATTCAAAGGAACAATCGGATATTCAAGAGACAGTGGATGCTTATCGTGAATATAAAAGTGTTAAAGATCAACTAGTTGATACACGAGAAATGTTAGAGAATGAAAAAGATCCGGATATGCACGAGATGGTAAAAGAAGAATTCAACTCATTAAAAGAACAGCAAGAAGAGTTGGAAGAACGTCTTCGTGTTTTATTAATTCCGAAAGATCCGAATGACAATAAAAACGTTATTATGGAGATTCGTGGTGCAGCCGGCGGTGATGAGGCAAATATTTTCGCAGGTGACTTATTCCGTATGTATTCTCGCTATGCTGAAACACAAGGCTGGAAAATTGATATTATGGAAGCAACACCAAACCCAATGGGCGGCTACAAAGAAGTAATCTTTATGATTAACGGGCAAGGCGCTTATTCTAAATTTAAATTTGAAAATGGTGCACACCGTGTACAACGTGTACCAGCAACTGAATCACAAGGACGTATTCATACATCAACAGCGACAGTGGCTTGCTTACCGGAAGTAGAAGAAGTAGATGTTGAAATTCACGAAAAAGATATCCGTGTCGATACATTTGCATCTTCAGGCGCAGGTGGGCAATCGGTAAATACAACGATGTCAGCTGTTCGTATGACCCATTTACCAACAGGTGTTGTTGTATCCATGCAGGATGAACGTTCACAAATTAAAAACCGTGAAAAAGCGATGAAAATTCTTCGTGCACGTGTAGCAGATATGTATTTACAAGAAGCACAAAAAGAAATTGATGCAACACGTAAGTCAGCAGTAGGTTCGGGAGACCGTTCAGAGCGTATCCGCACATACAATTATCCACAAAACCGTGTCACAGATCATCGCATTGGCTTAACAATTCAAAAGCTAGATCAAATCGTTGAGGGTAGACTAGACGAAATTATTGATGCGCTAATCTTAGAAGAGCAAGCATCGAAGTTAGAGCGACTTAATGATGACCTATAAAAATGTAATGGAGGCCCTTGATTGGGCTTCTTCTTTTTTAGTGGATAATGGACGCGAAGAGACTGCTGCTCGTATTGTCATGCAGCATGTACTCGGCACAACGTATTCGGCTGTGATGTTACACTTACAAGACACCTTAACCTTTGAGCAAAGTGAACGGTTTGAAAAATTGATTGAAGAGCATGCAAGTGGCCGACCTGTGCAGTATTGTATTGGTAGCGAAGAATTTTACGGACGTACATTTATAGTAGATGAGTCGGTGCTTATTCCGAGACCTGAAACCGAAGAATTAGTGCTGGCAACAACCAATCGAATTGGCCAATTATTTGAAAACAGAACGCTAAAGCTAGCAGATATAGGAACAGGTAGCGGTGCTATTGCCATTTCTATGAAGCTAGAATGTCCAGAATTAACAGTTGTAGCAACAGATGTATCTGTTGCGGCATTAGCTACTGCCCAAAAAAATGCACAATTACTAGCTGCGGATATTGATTTCCGTCTAGGCGATTTAACAGCACCTTTAGTTGGGGAAAAGTTTGATATTGTGTTATCGAACCCTCCATATATCGCCTTTGAAGAAGCGAAGGAGATGTCTAGCATTGTGTTGGAGCATGAACCGCATAGCGCTCTTTTTGCAGAAGAGGACGGACTTGTGTTATATCGTAAACTAGCACAACAGCTTCCGGCCCTAATGAACAAGCCAGCTTTAATTGGACTGGAAATTGGTTATACACAGGGAGAGCAAGTAGCGAAATTTTTTAAAGAAAGTTTTCCACAGGCTAGTGTTACCGTGGAAAAAGATATTAATGGGAAACCTCGTATGGTTTTTTGTGAAATTCATGTATAAAGATTATCCTTCTTGACCACAATGTTGAGCAAGGAGGGATTTTTATGTTAAACGAATACAAGATTGTTAGATTTCCAAAACAAAATAGTATACTAGCCTTTGCTAGACTAGTAATCATTGCGATAGCTTTACAACTATGTATTTTATATATTCCATCATTAATAGGTTCTGCACAGCAAGCTATGAATCATCAACAAGAAAATGATTTTCGTATAAGAGTTATAGCAAATAGCAATACAACGAATGATCAACTAGAAAAAGAGCAACTTGTCAAAGACTTAAAGCCTTATTTATTAGAAGTAGGTGCTACTACAGATGTGGATAATGACAGCATTGCGACATTAAAAAAGAATATTGAAGCACAAATAAAAGAAAATTATCCACAATTGCATACACAAGTTGTACTTGGGGATAACTTATTTCCACCGAAAAGACAGGAAGCAATGTTTTACCCACAAAATATGTATCATTCAATTGTCGTGAAAATTGGTGATGCGCGTGGCGATAACTGGTGGTGCAGCATTTTCCCATCTATTTGTGAACCTGAACAAGAGGAAAAAAAGGAAGAAAAGAAAGAAGAAAAAGAACAAGTGACATTTTTTATTTGGGAATGGATTAAAGGAATTTTTGAGTAATTGTGCACAAATTCAGATAACTTATACACAATTATGGATAAGTTATAAACAAAATGTGGATAATTCAGAAAAAAACAACGATTGAAAGAAGGTTTTTCATATGGAAACCGTTTGCAAGATTGTGGACAGTAATGTGAATAGTCAAATAACTTATGCACAAGCTGTGGATATCTTAAATGCAGGAGAAGTTGTGGCATTTCCAACAGAAACGGTTTACGGTTTAGGGGCAGTGGCTACAAATGATGAAGCAGTCAAAAAGATTTTTAAGGCAAAAGGTCGACCATCCGATAACCCGCTTATAGTCCATATAGGAACGAAAGAGGAAGTTCACCTTTATATAGAACATATTTCTGAACTTGCAAAAAAATGTATGGATGTATTTTGGCCAGGGCCTCTTACACTGGTGATGCCAGTAAAACCAAATGCGCTAGCAGAAAGTGTGACAGCTGGCTTAAAAACAGTGGGCATTCGTATGCCTGATCATCCCGTTGCGTTAGCATTACTACAGCAAATACAAAAACCGCTAGCTGCACCAAGTGCGAATCGAAGCGGGAAACCAAGCCCAACAGAAGCGATACATGTAAAAGACGATTTAGAAGGGTACATACCGTATATTTTAGATGGTGGTCCAACAGGCATTGGCTTTGAATCAACTGTCCTTGATGTTACGCATGAACCACCCGTTATATTACGTCCAGGTGGCATTACAAAGGAAATGTTAGAGTCTGTAATCGGCCCAGTTATTCAACCGTCCAAAATAGAACAGACAATGGAAGAAACACCGAAAGCGCCAGGTATGAAGTACACGCATTATGCGCCCAATGCACCTGTCTACTTAATCGACTGTGATGACCAAAAAGTGCAACAAGCAATACAGCAACTTCAAGCACAGCAACATAAAGTAGCACTTCTAGCACCTGCTAGCTTTGAGCATATTAAAACGGATTTTTATTTTTCAATCGGTGAAGCAGGTAGCAAAGAAGAGATGGGTGCGTCTTTATACCATGCGTTACGTGCTTGCGATAAAACAGAAGCTACCATTATATTAGCGACGACAACATCCACTGAAGGTGTAGGTGCCGCCATTATGAACAGACTCGAAAAAGCCGCGGGCGGTAAATGGTATACACGTTAACATTGGAATGCATCGAGACTCTACTGGCGATTGGTGAGAATTTCGTGGCGATGCGCCGAGTTTTCATCGCGACAAGCAAGAATTTACCAGAGATATCCACAAGTTTACCCGTAATATGAAAGCATCAAGGAAGTTCGTTCTTGATGCTTTTTTTGATATGGACATTATTGATAATACTGTATTTTCGAGCATAAAATGATAAAATATTAGAAAGCGAAGGAGTGCATTCTTGCAGGGGATTCTTGCAGGTATTTTAACGTCTGTAGATGTCATCGGGTTATTTGTATTAATTCCAAATGTTAGATATCGCTTGTTTTTGGCAGTGTGGACAGCCACGTTACATATGCTTTTTCCACTGCTCGGCTTTGAATTAGGAAGCTACTTAGTGCGTTTTTTGTTAGAATGGGGACAATGGATTTCTAGTATTTTATTATTTAGTATTGGCCTCCATTTACTGTTGTCTTCTCACAAAAATGAGAAAATAACCATTTCACCCGTTTTATTAGCTGTGACTGCTAGCCTAGATACCTTTTCAGTGAGTGTTTCTTTTGGTATGCTTAACTTAGAAAAAACAATTTTTATAATTAGTGCTGGATTGAGTGCTTTTATTTGTTCTTATGGGTCTTTAGTTTTAGCACGCAGAAGTCAGGTTTTTTTTGGAAATAAAATTCAAATAATTGCAGGCATTATTTTTATCATTATGAGTATCCTTGCAATTAAAAAATAAATAAGGAAGGTGATAAGTGTGAATATATTATTTGTATGTACTGGGAATACTTGTCGCAGTCCGATGGCAGAGGCCATTTTAAAACAGAAACAACTCGCCGATGTTAATGTTCGTTCAGCTGGAATTTATGCAATGCCGAACGCCGAAATGTCTGCACATGCACAGCAAGTTTTACATGAGGCGAATATAGCTCATCAGCATTTAGCTACACAACTATCCATAGCAGAAGTGGAGTGGGCCGATCTCGTTTTAACGATGACCACAGCACATAAAGATACCATCATTGCTAACTATCCACATACGGAAGAAAAAGTTTTTACATTGAAGGAATATACGAGTGAAGGAAGCTATGAAAATGTTGTAGATCCTTACGGTGGAAGTAAAGTAATTTATGAGGAAACCTTTGCAGAATTACAGGAACTAGTTGAACGATTAGTAAAAATACTTGAGAAGAATTGAGGGGCACTATGAAAAAACAGTTTGGCTTACGACTTAAACTAGTATTATTTGTAAGTATACTTGCACTAATCACATATAGTATAAGCTTTATCTTCATTGAATTTATACAACCTACTGTTTTCCCGGAAACCAATCGTAAGCTATTTGAAGTGATTACTTATTTATTAGGGATTACTTGGTCAGGTATTTTAGCTGCAATTTTCAGTGTTATTTTAATCAAGCCATTACAGCAGCTTGAATATTCTGCTACACGTGTTGCAGAAGGTAAAATTGGACAGGATGTAGTGATGCCGAAAACAAATGATGAGATTCGTTCAGTCGCTATAGCATTCCAACAAATGGTGTTAAATTTACGACATATGGTAGAAAGCATCGATCAAAACTTCCAACAAACAAATCAATCTATTATTAAGCTTTCCGATGAAACCGCTGTTGCTACAAAGAAAGCAGACGGTATTGCGGTGACAGTGAGACATATTTCCGAAGGCGCCGAAGCGTCAGCTACAGCGGTACAAGATACGGCAGAAGCAATTGAAGATGTGCGAGCATTAGCAACTGAAGTCAATACGAGAGCTGAACAGTCTGCAACACAATCGAAAGAGATTTTACATAATTTAACTAATACAACAAAAGCGATTGAAACGTTAGTCAACAGCATTCAACAAATTGCAGCAGGCAACAACGAAGCGTTGGAAAGTATTCGTACATTGGAAGACAATGCGGGACAAGTTGAACGGATTATTAGTTTAGTAGGGGATATTGCTGCACAAACTAATTTACTAGCGTTAAATGCATCCATTGAAGCTGCTCGTGCAGGAGAACACGGAAAAGGCTTTGCGGTTGTAGCAGAAGAAGTTCGTGGCTTAGCGGATGAAAGTGCAAAAGCAGTACAGGGCATTACATCTCTAATCCAATCCATGCAACAAAATGTCGAGATTGTCGTGAAGCAAATGAATCAACAGGTAGCATTTGCAACAAAAGAAGCAGCACGCGTATCAGAGACAACGACAGCTGTTGAAGGAATGTCCTCTAGTGTGCATGAAATGGCAGACGCAATTGTCGAGATTTCTTCATTAATAGAAAAACAAATGCACAATATCGAAACAACTGCTCGACAATCACAAGAAGTAGCAGCAATTGCACAAGAAACATCAGCAGGTGCTCAGGAAGTTAGCAGTGCAACAGAAGAACAAGCTTATGCAATCGAGCAGGTTGAACAACTTGCGCAAGATTTAAAAAAGCAATCTGAAGCGCTTCATAAAATGATTCAACAATTTGATAGACAAGCATAGAAAATTAGACTGTGGACAAGCTTAAAAAGCATGCCCACAGTTTTTTATTTTATCTGGCATGGACGATAATGGGGTCTTTTGGAAAAGATATCAAAATAGTTTGTCCACCGTAATAGAAAAAACAGACAAACTTCAGAAGAGGGAATATTAGAACAAAAGACCATTATCCGAATTTATTAACAGGATATTCACATTATCCACAAAAAAAAGACCTAAAAATGAACGTTTTTTAATCAACTTACAAGAAACGTTCGTCTTTTAGGAGAAATCAGCATAAAAATGCAACAAAAATCATGTTATTCTAGGGAGAGAAGTGGTAAACTAATGTTGACTATATTTCGAAATGAGGGAACCCAGTGAGAATAGCAATTTCTTCTGATCACGGAGGCAATAATTTACGTCGTGAGATTATGCAACTGTTAGATGAGCTAAATATTAGCTACGAAGATTTTGGTCCACAATCTGCGGATTCAGTAGACTATCCTGATTATGCAAAGCCAGTTTCTGAAGGTGTTGCTAGCGGGGAATTTGATAAAGGCATTTTAATTTGTGGAACAGGGATTGGCATGTCCATCGCTGCGAACAAAGTAAAAGGTATTCGTTGTGCTTTAGTACACGATGTATTTAGTGCAAAGGCAACTCGTTGCCATAATGATTCAAATATTTTAGCAATGGGTGAGCGCGTCATTGGTCCTGGCCTTGCACGTGAAATCGCTAAAACATGGCTTGAAACAGATTTTGAAGGCGGTCGCCATACACGCCGCGTAGAAAAAATCGCTGAATTAGAACAATAAACAATACGCTTTTTCAGTCGTGGTCACAATAGCAAATAGGCAGTGGCAGCATATGCTGTCACTTTGCCCTATGCCATTGTACGGCTTAGCGTAAGGAAAAGACATCAATAAAAGGGGCTGAGCTTAATGGTTGTGCAACAAATACAAACGCAATTGACTCAGTTACTCAGTGATTTCGAAGAGCAAGTAGTGTTGCGACCAAAGACTATTTTTGTCGTAGGCTGCTCTACGTCTGAAGTGATTGGTCAGAAAATTGGCACAGCGGGTGCGTTGGAAACAGCACAAGCGATTTTCGAGCCGTTGCAAGCATTTGCAAAGAAACATCAGCTATATCTAGCATTCCAAGGCTGTGAGCATATCAATCGTGCAATTACGATGGAAGCTTCAGTTGCAGAACAGTTTGGCTATGAACCAGTAGCAGTCATACCTGTTCGTACTGCAGGCGGGTCAATGTCAGCTTATGCGTATACAAAATTGGAAAACCCAGTTGTTGTAGAGGCGATACGTGCACATGCAGGTATTGACATAGGACAAACGCTAATTGGTATGCATTTAAAGGAAGTAGCTGTTCCAGTTCGTACATCCATACGAACAGTAGGGGAAGCAATTGTCACAGTAGCAACAACACGTCCAAAGCTAATTGGTGGCGAACGTGCTGTATATAAATAACACTACTTCTGTTGTCAGAGGTACAGGTAAATAACGATAATACTTAGGAGGCTTTTTCAAACATGGCATACGAAAAATTAGCAGTACAAGACAAAGCAGTATTAGATGGGATTTTAGCAGAGAAAAAACGTCAACAAGCGAATATCGAGTTAATTGCATCTGAAAACTTTGTATCTGAAGCAGTAATGGAAGCACAAGGTTCAGTTCTTACTAACAAATATGCTGAAGGTTATCCGGGAAAACGTTACTATGGTGGCTGTGAGCACGTAGACGTAGTTGAAGATATTGCACGTGACCGTGTGAAAGAAATCTTCGGTGCAGAATATGCTAACGTACAACCACACTCTGGTGCACAAGCGAATATGGCTGTATACCATACAATTTTAGAACCAGGCGATACAGTGCTAGGGATGAACCTATCTCATGGCGGTCACTTAACACATGGATCTCCTGTAAACTTCTCAGGCGTGCTTTACAATTTCGTTGAATACGGTGTAACAGAAGATACACATGTAATTGACTACGAAGATGTTCGTCAAAAAGCATTAGCACATAAACCAAAACTAATTGTAGCGGGTGCATCTGCATATCCACGCGAAATTGATTTCGCTAAATTCCGTGAAATTGCCGATGAAGTAGGAGCTTACTTTATGGTTGATATGGCACACATCGCAGGTCTTGTAGCTGCTGGAGAGCACCAATCACCAATTCCTTACGCTGATTTTGTTACATCGACTACACATAAAACATTACGTGGCCCACGTGGTGGTTTAATTCTTGCATCTAAAGAATGGGAGCAAAAATTAAATAAATCTGTATTCCCAGGTATCCAAGGCGGACCACTTATGCACGTAATCGCTGCAAAAGCAGTAGCATTTGGCGAAGCTTTACAACCTGAGTTCAAAGAATATGCCAAACAAATTAAAGCAAATGCACGCGCTTTAGCAGACGTGCTAATCGCTGAAGGTGTAGAAATCGTTTCGGGTGGCACAGATAATCACTTATTACTATTAAACGTAAAATCTCTTGGCTTAACTGGTAAAGTAGCAGAGCATGCACTAGATGAAGTAGGTATTACAACAAACAAAAACACAATCCCTTACGATACAGAATCTCCATTTGTTACTTCTGGTATCCGTATTGGTACACCTGCTGTAACATCTCGTGGCTTTAAAGAAGAAGATATGAAAGAAGTCGGCGCTATTATTGCAGCTGTACTTAAAAACCCTGAAGATGAAGCGGTGAAAGCTGAAGCAAAAGAGCGCGTAAAAGCTTTAACTGACAAACATCCATTATACGCATAATCATTATTGCGAAAAGGCTGTGACTAAAGTGTAAAGTTCACTTTAGCCACGGCCTTTTTGTTTATATATCTGCAATAATCACTTTTTTGCTACCCAAAAAATAAAATCATCTTATTTATGGGTTTTTTTACATAAATATATAATAAAAGGGTATATTGTATTCACTAAGGACAACTAATGTCCTGAAAAGGATAATATTTTTTTATAAAAGTGACAATTTATTGAATTTTTATGTACAATATATAATGAAGTTATAGTTGGTGGATAGAGACGGGAGGGGTTGGATGGTTACTAAATCTATGGATATACACAATAGTATATTATTAACGACAATTCGTAACTTAGGTGAACAATCAAAAGAAAGCTACGTTATTTTAGATGCTAAAACAAATTGTATACTAGAATGCAATGAATCTTTTTGCATGCTAATAAATGCAAGTCATACAGAGATTCTCAAAAAAGATTATTTTGAGATGCTTTCAAATCAGTTACAAACGACAACAGTTGAAATGATAACAGAGAAAATACATAGTGGAGCAATGGTGACAGCAAAGTTGCATCACCATCGCTTTGAAAAGCCGCCATTTTGGGCCGAGATGCAGACCCTTCCTTTTCAAAGTCATAATAATGAAACTTTATTTGTGTTAGTACTTGTAAAGGATATAACGTATTATCATACAGAAGATTTTATAATGCAATTAGAGAGAGCCATCTACGAAGCGATAGAAAAAGACGAGCCATTTTACAAAAAAATGGACACTATTTGTAGCGGCATAGATGAATTTTTTATTCCATTTGTCTTTAGTACAATACTTATTAAAACAGAATCCAATCAACTTCAAGTGTTTACTTCTAATAGGATGCGTGACCATGTACCACAATTTTGTGAGATGAACGACTTTTATAGACAGGTGATGCAACAGGGATCGACGATAATTACAAATAACTTAGAAGATATTGCTATTCCAATAGAGTTTAAACGTTTTGCCAATACAACAAATAAACAAATTGGATGGTTTGTCCCTATTCGTAATCAGAAGCAACAAGCGATTGGCTTGTTTATGATATTTTCGCAATATTCAAGCGAAAGTACATTGTTTAATAAGTTGTTTGAAAAAATAGGTGCACTTGTTGCATTAGCATTTACGTATGCAAAAACACAAAGAAAGATATGGGATTTAGCCTATAAGGATATTACAACGGGTTTGCCGAATCGACATAGTTTTTTAAATAAGATTGAACAGGAAGAACAACGTGGGCATATTGGCTTTATCAAAATAATACAACCTAGTGAATTCCATCAAGTCGTTGAATTATACGGTCGAGAAGCGGGCGACGAGTTATTAAGGCAAGTTGCTCGACGCCTCCAAGAACATAAAACCGAAATTAATGAATATATTGCTCGATTTACAAGTTCGAGTCTTATTATTTCTCAAGTTACACATAAAGAAGAATTCAGTGACTATGAACAACGCATCAAAGAATTAACACGCCAGCCCTTTATAATAAACGGTAAGCACATTTATATTACGTTAAAAACTGGAATTTCTTATTTTGATAAAGCAATAAAAATTGCTGATGCCATCCGATTTGCTGATAATGCACTATCTTATGCAGCTAACAAACCAGGCACACATATGGAAATATTCACAAAAGAACGCAACGATTTACTAGAGCAACAAATGACTGTTCTAAATCATTTATCACAAGCACTTAAAAATAAAGAAATTTCTGTAAATCTACAACCGAAAGTAGATTTACGAACGGGTGAAATTCAAAGTATTGAAGCTTTAGCTCGTTGGCATTCACCTATTCTCGGCTTTGTATCGCCGGCTATGTTTATACCAGTTGCAGAAAATGCAGGTAAGGTTCGTGAGATTGATAGTCAAGTGTTAGAGATAGTACTTGCATGGCTAGCAGAGCGGCAACAATTAGGCAAGAAGCTGGTGAAAGTTGCAGTCAATATTTCGCCAGATCATTTTTACTATCTTCATTTTGTAAGGGATATCCGCCAGCTCGTTGAAAAATATAAAATTGATCCAAGCAATATTATTTTAGAGGTAACTGAAAATATCGGTTTAGTCGATTTCCAAACTGCATTCACCATTATCAAAGAATTAAAAAGCTATGGCTTTCAAACATCGGTGGATGATTTCGGGACAGGCTTTTCCTCGCTGAGCTATTTGCAACGATTACCGTTCACAGAGTTAAAGATTGATCGCAGTTTTATTAATGACATAAAAGATGCGGCAACATTAGCCATTGTACGTTCCATCATTCAGCTAGCTTTAAATTTAGGCATGACATCTGTTGCGGAAGGAATAGAAAATGAGGAACAGGTTGAGATTTTACGAGCGCTAGGTTGTACAGTCGGACAAGGTTACTTCTATTATAAACCAATGTCAATTGCACAACTTGATACGATACTTGATGTATAATTAGCTTGTATATGTAGCAAACACTCTAGAAAAGGGCATATCTCGAATTTAATTTTGAGACAGTTGATATTTTCTGTTATACTAGTTGAGATAAAAATCAATCCGAACGGTTAGGAGAGAACCCCTTTGAGCAAAGTATACGTATTTGATCATCCACTAATCCAACACAAGTTAACTTATATTCGTGATAAAAATACAGGAACTAAAGAATTTCGTGAGCTAGTTGATGAGGTAGCAACATTAATGGCATTCGAAATTACGCGAGATATGCCTGTAGAAGAAATTGAAATTGAAACACCTGTAACCATTGCAAAAACAAAAGTTCTTTCTGGGAAAAAACTTGCTATCGTACCGATTTTACGCGCAGGAATCGGCATGGTAGACGGTGTATTAAAACTTATTCCAGCTGCTAAAGTTGGTCATATCGGTCTTTATCGTGACCCAGAAACATTAAAACCTGTTGAGTACTATGCAAAATTGCCTGCAGATGTTGAAGAACGTGACTTCATTATTGTAGACCCAATGCTTGCTACGGGTGGTTCAGCAGTGGAAGCTATCAACTCACTGAAAAAACGCGGTGCGAAAAGCATTAAATTTATGTGTTTAATTGCTGCGCCTGAAGGTGTAAAAGTGATTCAAGACGAACATCCTGATGTGGATATCTATATTGCAGCACTTGACGAAAAGTTAAATGACCATGGCTACATTGTTCCAGGTTTAGGTGATGCTGGAGACCGTTTATTCGGTACAAAATAATATTGCGTGTATTGCTTACGAAGTAATATCGTTTTATAAACAGCAACTTTATAGCACTTGAAAGCGTCCTTCAGTACTGAAGGACGTTTCATAGTATGTTTGGGCAATTCATCCCCCCGAACTTGGCACTTCAAGGTGAAGAAGGGGCATTGCTTTAAAACGTACAATATAACCAAAGGACGGTGCAAATCGTTTTGACGAAAAAATGGAAAGTGATGACGATTTTCGGTACAAGACCAGAGGCGATTAAAATGGCCCCGCTTGTATTGGAATTACAAAAGCATCCCGAGCAAGTGGAATCGATTGTGACTGTAACAGCACAACATCGCCAAATGCTTGACCAAGTATTAGAAACATTTAAGATTACGCCAGACTACGATTTAAATATTATGAAGGATCGTCAAACACTGATTGATGTGACAACAAATGCTTTACAAGGCTTAGATAAAGTTATGAAAGAAGCGCAACCTGATATTGTCTTAGTGCATGGAGATACGGCTACAACATTCATTGCAAGTTTAGCAGCATTTTATAATCAAATTGCCATTGGTCATGTTGAAGCGGGTTTACGTACATGGAATAAATATTCGCCTTATCCAGAGGAAATGAATCGTCAGTTGACAGGTGTCATGGCCGATTTACACTTCGCACCAACTGAAGTATCGAAGAAAAACCTATTGGACGAAAATAAAAATCCAAATACGATTTATGTAACGGGCAATACAGCTATTGATGCATTAGCTACAACGGTGAGTGAACATTATACACATCCAGTGTTAGAGAAAATAGCAAATGACCGCATGATCTTATTAACAGCACATCGTCGTGAAAATTTAGGCGAACCAATGCGCCATATGTTCCGAGCAATTACTCGACTGCTGGCGGAGCATGAGGATGTTCAGGTTGTTTATCCGGTGCATATGAATCCAGCTGTTCGAGAAATTGCCAACGAAATATTAGGTGATAATAAACGTGTGCATTTAATTGAACCGCTTGAAGTTTTTGATTTCCATAACTTCGCTGCTAATTCGTATATGATTTTAACGGATTCTGGCGGTGTACAAGAGGAAGCACCATCATTAGGCAAGCCAGTTCTAGTGCTACGTGATACAACAGAGCGTCCAGAAGGTATTGCTGCTGGAACTTTGAAACTAGCAGGTACAGAAGAGGAAACAATTTATTCTCTAGCAAAAGAATTACTAGAGGATAAAGAAGCATACGAAGCTATGGCAAAAGCCTCTAATCCTTATGGAGATGGGCATGCTTCACAGCGTATTGTGGAAGCGCTCTTAGATTTTTTACAAAAAAGCAAGTAATACACCATTCTTAGTTCGAAAAATGAGTAAATAGAACTAATGGTAAATGCGTCGCTAATTTACGAGCATATTTATGTCGTAAATTAGCTTTTTTTTGCATTATTCCGAAAAAACTTTTGGAATCTATGAAAGTTTATACACAAATTTGTCAACAATTTGACAAGAGTATAGTGGCTGTGAAGTTTTTCTCCTTTACTAATTGACTTCAAATATCACCTATTGTATGCTTACAAAGGGTAAGAATGATAAGGGTTTCTATTCGTTGATAGACGTTGAAACACTTGTTATATCAAGTTTCTACTAAATTGACAGTACAAACCATCACTGTCGATTTGCAACGTTTTGTGCGTTTCGGTTTTATACCGAATAAGTATGGGGTGTAAGGCATTATTAGGGATTTACACCTGTAATTTCAAATGACGTCCCCATTACTATTCCGCTGTGAGTAGTGTTTTTCACTGCTCTTTTCTGATTTCACAAAGTGGTCAGCAAACGTTTTCTTTACTCGAAAAAATGATTCAGGAGACTACAAACCAATGCTAGATTTGCATCACATTTTTGCTGTGCAGAAGAGAGCGTTATTTTTTTTGCTCGCACTTTGCGCATTAGGCTGGGGCTTTACGTCCTATCAAACTGTTTTTGCGGGCATCGCAATCGGTGCATTTTTTGGTACGTATAATTTTTGGATTTTAGTTCGCCGTATGGAGAAGTTTGATCGTTCCATTAGTGAAGGGAAGAAAATAGGTTCACTTGGTACAGCACTTCGTTTTGGATCAGGTGTAGCGGCAGTTGCTATAGCCATTTCGTTGCCAAACTATTTTCACTTAATTAGCACGGTCATAGGGCTAATGATTCCGTACGTTTTTCTCTTTGTCGAGAGAATTGTATCTCATGTAAGGAACCACTAATGTGCTTTATTAGAAAGAGAGGTGAAAAATAACAATGAATCATGAAGCTCCGTTAGTAACCATTGGATTTTTAACATTTAACTTATCTACAGTTATGATGTTACTAGTTGCAGCTACTATCGTATTTTTAATCGCAGTTATTTCAACTAGAAACTTAAAGTTAAAACCAACTGGTATGCAAAACTTTATGGAATGGATTATGGATTTCGTAAAGAATATCATTCAAAGCAACATGGACTGGAAAACGGGTGGACGATTCCACATTCTAGGTATCACACTTATTATGTTTATCGCAGTATCTAACTTATTAGGTCTTCCATTCTCTATCATCTATGACCATCAACTTTGGTGGAAATCGCCAACAGCTGACCCAACGGTTACAATGACTCTTGCAGCGATGATTTTAGTATTAACGCAATACTATGGTATCAAAATGAAGGGTACAGGCCATTATGTTGGTACATTCTTCAAACCAATGTCATTTATGTTCCCGTTAAAAATCATTGAAGAGTTTGCAAACACTTTAACATTAGGTCTGCGTCTTTACGGTAATATTTATGCAGGTGAAATTTTACTTGCATTAATCGCAGGATTAGCCGTATCAGGACCAATCGGGTTCGTAGGGGCAATTGTTCCTATGATGGCATGGCAAGGTTTCTCTATTTTCATCGGCTTTATCCAAGCCTTTATCTTCACAATGTTAACAATGGTTTACATGGCTCATAAAGTGAGCGATGACCATTAATATAAAGCATAAATTTTATGCTTGAACCAAAAAAACAAACAATTCCAAGGAGGAAATTTAAAAATGACAGGTTCATTAGGTTTATTAGCAGCAGCAATCGCAATCGGTTTAGGTGCACTTGGTGCAGGTATTGGTAACGGTCTTATCGTATCAAAAACAGTTGAAGGTATCGCTCGCCAACCAGAAGCTCGTGGCGTTCTTCAAACTACTATGTTCATCGGGGTTGCATTAGTTGAAGCCTTACCGATCATCGCAGTAGTAGTAGCATTCATCGTAATGAACAAATAATTCAGTTGTATACTGAATTTTACTAGTGGCGAAGCAGGATTCACCAGATGAAACTTCGCCCTTCATTTTGGAACTGATAAAAGCTATGTGCAAATATAGCTTTTTAAAATAGGTAAGTTTTTTAAGTATTACAAACTATTATGTTGAAGTTAAAGCTCTTGAAGGGAGTGAAACAATCGTGTTTTTAGACAATCTTGTACTTGGTGCAGGTGGAGGATTCAATGGTGGAGATATCGTCTCAACATTAGTCATCTTCTTAGTATTAATGCTTCTTCTTAAAAAGTTCGCTTGGGGTCCATTAATGGGCATCATGCAACAACGTGAAGAATTAGTAGCAAGTGAAATCGAAGCAGCTGAAAAAGCGCGCAAAGATTCGCACAAATTTTTAGAAGAACAAAAAAGTCTTCTTAAAGAAGCTCGTACGGAAGCACAATCGATTGTTGAGGGTGCTAAGAAGCAAGGCGAAATGCAAAAAGAAGAAATTCTTACAGCAGCTCGCAACGAAGCTAACCGCTTAAAAGAATCGGCTTTACGTGAAATCGAGTCTGAAAAAGAAAAAGCGATCGCAGCTGTACGTGATGAAGTCGTTTCATTATCTGTACTTGCAGCATCTAAAGTCCTTAGCAAAGAGATTTCTGAGGCAGACAACCGTGCTCTAATTGAAGAGACGATTGCGAAGGCAGGGGAAGCTCAATGAGTAATTCAACTGTAGCTAAGCGTTACGCTCAAGCTCTTTTTGAACTTGCGCAACAAAAAAATATTCTTGCTGAAGTTGGGGCAGACTTAAACGAGTTAACAAAAGTTGTAAATGAATCTCCTGATTTTTTAACACTTTTAAATGCGCCTAAGTTCTCTATCGAACGCAAGAAACAAATGGTTGCTGAAATCTTTGCAAGTGCAACGCCAGAAGTTTTACACACAGTTCAACTACTTGTTGAGAAAAAGCGTGTAAACGAAGTGAAGCTTATTGCGAATGCGTATGCTGAACTTGCTGCACAAGCACAAGGTTCTGCAGATGCAACTGTATTCTCAACTCGTGCACTTTCTGCTGAAGAAAGCGCTAAAATTTCTGCAGCATTCGCTAAACTTGTTGGGAAACAATCATTAAACATTACAAACGAAATCGATCCATCATTATTAGGTGGTATTCGTGTTCAAATCGGTAACCATATTTATGACAGCTCAGTAGTGAACAAGCTAGAGCGTCTAAAACGTGAATTAATCGGTTAATAATTTAGAAATGTGAGAGGTGACATACATGGGCATCAAGGCTGAAGAAATCAGCAGTCTGATTAAACAACAGATTGAGAATTATGAATCTGAACTTAAAGTAAGCGAAGTTGGTACAGTTATCCGTATTGGTGACGGTATCGCTCTTGCTCATGGCCTCGACAACGCCATGGCTGGAGAGCTTTTAGAGTTCTCTAACGGTGTTATGGGTATGGCTCAAAACCTAGAAGAAGGTAACGTTGGTATCGTAATCTTAGGTCCATACACAGACATCAAAGAAGGCGATGAAGTTCGTCGTACAGGTCGTATTATGGAAGTACCAGTTGGTGAAGAACTAATTGGTCGTGTTGTAAATCCACTAGGTCAACCAGTGGACGGACAAGGTCCAATCAACACAACAAAATCTCGTCCAATCGAAAGCCCAGCTTTCGGTGTAATGGCTCGTAAATCAGTACATGAACCACTACAAACTGGTATTAAAGCGATTGACGCACTTGTACCAATCGGTCGTGGTCAACGTGAGTTAATCATCGGTGACCGCCAAGTTGGTAAAACATCTGTAGCGATCGATACAATCCTTAACCAAGGTGACCAAAACATGATCTGTATCTATGTTGCTATTGGTCAAAAAGAATCTACTGTACGTGGTGTAGTAGAAACACTTCGTAAACATGGCGCTTTAGATTATACAATCGTTGTGACAGCTTCTGCTTCTCAACCAGCTCCATTATTATTCTTAGCACCATTCGCTGGTGTATCTATGGCTGAAGAATTCATGTTACAAGGTAAACACGTTTTAATCGTGTATGATGATCTTTCTAAACAAGCATCAGCTTACCGTGAACTTTCACTTCTTCTTCGCCGTCCTCCAGGTCGTGAAGCTTACCCTGGTGACGTTTTCTACTTACACAGCCGCTTATTAGAACGTGCTGCGAAGTTAAATGAAACATATCAAAATGGTTCAATTACAGCTCTTCCATTCGTTGAGACACAAGCTGGGGATATCTCTGCATACATCCCAACTAACGTAATCTCAATCACTGATGGACAAATTTTCTTACAATCTGACTTATTCAACTCAGGTGTACGTCCAGCGATTAACGCCGGTCTTTCTGTATCACGTGTAGGTGGATCTGCTCAAATTAAAGCGATGAAAAAAGTTGCGGGTACACTACGTCTTGACTTAGCTGCATTCCGTGAGCTTGAATCTTTCGCTCAATTCGGTTCAGATTTAGATAAAATCACACTTGCTAAACTTGAGCGTGGTAAACGTACGGTTGAAGTTCTTAAACAAGACCTAAACAAACCACTTAAAGTTGAAAAACAAGTTGCAATCCTTTACGCATTAACTAAAGGTCACTTAGATGATATTCCAGTTCAAGATATCGTTCGTTTTGAAAGTGAATTCTTAAGCTGGTTAGATACAAACCACACAAACGTTTTAGATCACGTTCGTACTACTAAAGAACTTGCTCCTGATGCGGAATACGTAGCAGCTTTAACTGACTTCAAAAAAACTTTCGCTAAATCAGAATAAGCAAGAAAAATAGTCGCTTGATTAAAAACAAAAGGTGGTGAAATACCAGTGGTAAACTTACGCGAAATAAAAGGTCGTATTAATTCTACAAAGAGTACGAAACAAATTACGAAAGCGATGCAGATGGTTTCTTCTTCAAAGTTACGTCGTGCAGAGCAAAATGCTAAAGCTTACGTTCCTTACATGGAAAAAATTCAAGACGTAGTAGGCGCTATCGCATCAGGTACAAAAGACAGTGGACATCCAATGTTAACTGCTCGTCCTGTTAAAAGAACAGCTTACTTAGTCATTGGTTCTGACCGTGGTCTTGCAGGTGCTTACAACTCAAGTATCCTACGTCAAGTACAACGTACAATCAACGAGCGTCATAAATCAAAAGACGAATACGTGATTTTAGCAGTAGGTCGTGTTGTTCGTGATTACTTTGTGAAACGTGATCATAATGTTATTAGCAGTGTTGTTGCTCTTCCTGACCAACCATCATTCGCTGATATTAAAGAAATCGCTCGTAATGCTGTTGGTATGTTCATTGACGGTACGTATGATGAACTTTATATGTACTACAATCACTTTGTTAGTGCTATCGCTAACGAAGTGACAGAGAAAAAACTTCTTCCATTAACTGATATTGCACCTGCAAGCAGCAATGCTTCTTATGAATTCGAGCCATCTGGTGAGGCAATTCTTGAAGTATTACTTCCACAATATGCGGAAAGCCTTGTTTACGGCGCATTATTAGATGGAAAAGCAAGTGAACATGCTTCTCGTATGACTGCTATGAAAAATGCAACTGATAACGCATCTGATCTTATCGGAGATCTTTCATTGCAATATAACCGTGCACGTCAAGCAGCTATTACACAAGAAATTACAGAAATCGTTGGTGGGGCTGCAGCCTTAGAATAGGCTCAGCTCACCAATGTCGTATAAGAATACGATAGGAGGGTACACAGTAATGAATAAAGGACATGTTATTCAAGTAATGGGTCCGGTTGTTGACGTAAAATTCGACAATGGCCAATTACCAGCAATCTATAACTCATTAACAGTTAAGATTGAACGTCCTAATGAAGAACCAACAACTCTTGCATTAGAAGTTGCACTTCATTTAGGTGATGATTCTGTTCGTACAATTGCAATGTCATCTACTGATGGCTTACAACGTGGAGCAGAAGTAACAGATTCAGGAAAAGCTATCTCAGTACCAGTTGGTGAAGTGACTCTTGGTCGTGTATTCAACGTATTAGGAGAAGTAATCGACTTAGGTGAAGAAATTCCAGCTGATGCACGTCGTGATTCAATTCACCGCGAAGCACCATCTTTCGATCAACTTTCAACTTCAGTTGAAATCCTTGAAACAGGTATCAAAGTAGTAGACTTATTAGCACCATACATTAAAGGTGGTAAAATCGGTCTATTCGGTGGTGCCGGTGTAGGTAAAACAGTATTAATCCAAGAATTAATCAATAACATCGCACAAGAGCACTCAGGTATCTCTGTATTCGCTGGTGTAGGTGAGCGTACTCGTGAAGGGAACGACTTATTCTACGAAATGAGCGATTCAGGCGTTATCAAGCAAACAGCGATGGTATTCGGTCAAATGAACGAGCCACCAGGTGCGCGTATGCGTGTAGCTTTAACTGGTCTTACAATGGCAGAATACTTCCGTGATGAGCAAGGTGCAGACGTACTTTTATTCATCGACAATATCTTCCGTTTCACACAAGCAGGTTCTGAGGTTTCTGCCCTATTAGGTCGTATGCCTTCTGCGGTAGGTTACCAACCAACACTTGCAACTGAAATGGGTAAATTACAAGAACGTATCACATCTACTAACAAAGGATCTGTAACTTCTATTCAAGCGATCTATGTACCAGCCGATGACTATACTGACCCGGCTCCAGCTACAACTTTCGCCCACTTAGATGCAACTACAAACCTTGAGCGTAAATTATCTGAAATGGGTATCTACCCTGCGGTTGACCCATTAGCTTCGACTTCTCGTGCATTATCACCAGAAATCGTAGGCGCTGAGCACTACGCAGTAGCAACTGGCGTACAACGTACAATCCAACGTTACCGTGAATTACAAGATATCATTGCTATCTTAGGTATGGATGAGTTATCTGATGAAGATAAACAAACAGTTGAACGTGCTCGTCGTATTCAATTCTTCTTATCTCAAAACTTCCACGTTGCGGAACAATTCACTGGTCAAAAAGGTTCTTACGTTCCTGTTAAAGAAACGGTTCGTTCATTCAAGGAAATCCTTGAAGGTAAACACGATCACCTACCAGAAGATGCTTTCCGTTTAGTGGGTTCTATTGAAGAAGTAGTTGAAAAAGCGAAAAGCATGGGCGTAGAGGTTTAATACTAGGGACGAGGAGGAAAAAATATGAAGACAGTTACAGTCAATATTGTCACTCCCGACGGCCCGGTATACGATTCTGAAGTATCAATGGTAATCGCGAAAACAACTTCAGGTGAGATTGGTGTTCTTGCCGGCCATATTCCAATGGTAGCTCCACTTGCAATCGGTGCAGTGAAGCTGAAAAAGGACAATGGTTCAACTGAGATTGTTGCTGTAAGCGGTGGTTTCATTGAAGTTCGTCCAGAAAAGATCTCAATTTTAGCACCTTCTGCTGAAATTGCTGATAATATCGATGTACAACGTGCTAAAGAAGCCGTTAAACGCGCTGAAGGACGAATTCAAAGCAAACAAGATAACATTGATTTCAAACGTGCTGACCTAGCATTAAAACGTGCGTTGAATCGTATCAACGTTCATGAGGGTAATATCTAATTCAATTTTTAACGGGCAGATGTAATATCTGCCCGTTTTTTAAATGGAGGAACACGATGTGGGAATTTATGAAGCAGTAGGGCAAGAAGCTTTAATGGGCATTCTATCGCACCTCTTTTTTATTGCTATCACTTTTTACGCTTTGCAGGCCTTCATGCTAGAAAAATTGTTTAAAAAAAACAAAGTATTTCAAATACAGTTGATTTATATTTTGTTGAGCATTGCAATCGGGACCGCAGTCTCTAATTTCTTTCTACAAGTTTCAAGTTGGTCTGGAAAACTCCCTTACTTATTTTAAAGTTAGCTAGTGACAACTAACTATAAAGTAACGGATGCGTAATTCATATGTGCATATTTCGAAGGGCTCCATAAGTTCACTTATGTGGTCCTTTGAAATATGTACTTAAGAGGTTTAATAAGCTATGGAAACGGAAATATAGTATCCACGAACTTTTGAAAAAAGGGCTTAGGGATTTACATATTTTACCGTGTTATTGGTCATTCACAAAAAAAAAAATAATGCGTACAATAAATTAATAGCAAAATATCAATAAATGCCTTAAAATAGTGATTTGGACGCTTGAACGAGCGTGTGAAAAGTTGTACTATAGAGTTGTTTGTTTACTTATTATGACATTATACATCTTTTTTTAAAATAAATTTTCGATAGGTTAAGAGATTGAATTCGGAGGGACGTAAGGTGGATAAAATTATAGTGACTGGCGGCCAAAAGCTACAGGGGAAAGTTCGTGTAGAGGGCGCAAAAAATGCAGTGTTACCAATCCTGGCGGCAGCTTTACTTGCTTCAAAAGGAGAAAATGTAATTAAAGAAGTCCCTAACTTAGCAGATGTTTATACCATAAATGAAGTACTAAAAAGTCTAAACGCTGATGTTACATATATACCAGAAGACAATACTGTATATATAGACGCAACAAAAGAACTTTCAAGTGAAGCTCAATTTGAATATGTCAGTAAAATGCGTGCATCCATTTTAGTGATGGGTTCTTTGCTTGCACGAAACGGCTTTGCACGAGTTGCTTTACCAGGTGGCTGTGCAATCGGTTCACGTCCAATTGAATTACATTTAAAAGGTTTTGAGGCAATGGGTGCAAAAATTTCATTTGGGCACGGTTATGTGGAAGCGAAGGTAGAGGGTCGTTTACAAGGTGCGAATGTATATTTAGATTTCCCAAGTGTCGGTGCAACAGAAAATATTATGACGGCTGCATCTTTAGCAAAAGGAACGACAGTAATTGAAAATGCAGCAAAAGAGCCTGAAATTGTAGATCTTGCAAACTTCATTAATAGTATGGGTGGCCGTGTTATCGGCGCAGGTACGAATACGATTCGTATTGAAGGTGTTGACACATTATATGGAGCAGAGCATTATATTATTCCTGACCGTATCGAAGCAGGTACATTTATGGTAGCAGCTGCGATTACAAAGGGTGATGTAACGATTGAAAATGCTGTGCCTGAACATATGACGGCTTTAATCGCAAAAATGCGCGAAATGGGCGTAGAAATTACAGAGCTTGATGAAGGAATACGTGTCCACGTACCGCAAACATTAAAAGCTGTAGACATTAAAACAATGCCACATCCAGGCTTCCCAACGGATATGCAGTCGCAAATGATGGCGTTGATGTTAACTGCTGAAGGTACGAGTATCATTACAGAAACAGTCTTTGAAAATCGTTTTATGCACGTTGAAGAGTTCCGTCGCATGAATGCTGGTGCTAAAATCGAAGGACGTTCTGTGTTTATCGAAGGACCAGTAAACCTACAGGGAGCTGAGGTTATGGCAACAGATTTACGAGCTGCGGCAGCCCTAATTTTAGCAGGTCTTGTGTCTGAAGGAATAACACGAGTGACAAAACTCCATCACTTAGACCGTGGTTACGTAGACTTCCATGGCAAATTAGCATCACTTGGTGCAAATATTGAACGTGTAACAACAATGGATGTTACACCGAAAGAAAAAACAACAATCGAATTACCAGCAAACTAACAACAAAACCTCTTTGCTCAGCATAAGCAAAGAGGTTTTTAATTAATGCAGAGAGAGATACCTGCTGAGCAGAGAGAAATACCCGCGGAACAAAGTGAAATACCCGCGGAATAGAGAGAGATACCCGCGAAACGAAGAGAAGCCCACGGAGCAGAGCGATTTACCCGCGAAATGAAGTGAAATACCCGTGGAATAGAGTGGTTTACCCGCGAAACGAAGTGAAATACTCGCGAAGCAGAGCGATTTACCCGCGAAACGAAGAGAAGCCCACGGAGCAGAGCGATTTACCCGCGAAATGAAGTGAAATACCCGCGAATCAGAATGATTTACCCGCGAAACAATGCAGAATACCCGCGAAGCACAGTGCCCCTCACAAACCAAAGCAAAACGAACTCCCGTAATCATGGAACGCTCATATTTTCTGTAGTACTCGCATATTATTCCTTATGAAAAATTGGATAATGATAATTGCTGTGATTTGTTTAATTGGTGCATTATATATGATGCCAGTAGCATTCAGTGAGAGACGAATCGATGATCATTCTAACAACTCCCCACAAAAGACGGAAAACGCCTGTGAAATATTCATAGAAGTGGAGGGACAGAAGGAAAAAATTCCTTTAGAAACGTATATAGTTGGTGTAGTAGCTGCAGAAATGCCCGTGTCCTTTAATAAAGAAGCTTTAAAAGCTCAAGCCATTGCTGCCAGAACCTATGCGCTGAAAACGACAAATTACGGTAAAAAAGCCATTGCACCTACTGTTGCAAGGCAAGTCTACTACAATAAAGAACAAAGAAAAGCCAATTGGACTAGCAATTTCCCGGGAAATGAAAAGAAAATTGTCGAAGCCATTACGGAAACAGAAGGACAAGTTCTTCTATATAATAATGAATTAATTACGGCGATGTTTCATTCAACGAGCAATGGTAAAACAGAGAGTGCTTACGGTTACAGTGGGAATGACTTACCGTATTTACAAAGCGTTGCAAGTATGTCCGATCAAGCTTCTCCAAAGTTTGCAACAATAAAAGAATGGACGTTAGCCGAATGGAATGCGCTGTGGCCAGTTAAATGGCGGGCGAATGATTTCAATCGTATGCAATTGTTTCTCAATGATTCAGAGCGTGTAGAACGCCTGCAATTAGGTAAAAATGGATGGTCGGGCAGAGAGGTTAGAACACTCTTACAATTACCATCAACAGATTTTAAGATTTCATATAATAAGAATACGGGTAAGGTTCAGGTAGCAACGAAAGGATATGGTCATGGCGTTGGTATGAGCCAGTACGGTGCAGATGCGATGGCACGTGAAGGAAAGAACGCTTCAGAGATTTTACACTATTATTATCAACAAATTGAGATAAAAAAAATAGATGCATGTTTAAAATAGCTTCTAGTTGTTCACACTGCAACTAGAGGTGATGAAAATGAGAGAGGATAAAAATAGTAAAACTTCTCAAAATGAAAAAGGACAATTGCAGAAAAAACCTTGGTTTTGGCCGGCGGTATACGCGGGTGGTGCATTAATGTTAGCAGGTATGTTATTTGGTTACAATAGTCTCGTGACAAAAGAAGAAGCACCATTACCAGATGTAGCGCAAGTAGACCCAGGTCCAGTAGTTGAAACAAATGCAAAAACAGAAACAATGAAGTATCCATTCAAGGAAGCAGAGCTTAGTAAAGTACAAGTTTCACAGGAATTTTATGATGTAGAAGCAAAAGAAGAGTCACGTGAGAATGCCTTAATGGTATTCAATCAAACATTTACAACTTCATCAGGCATTTCCCTTTCTATGAATGGAGAGGAATTCGAAGTAGTTGCTGCGTTAACTGGTAAAGTACTAGAAGTAAAGCTAGATGCGTTTACAGGCAATAAAATCGTCCTAGAGCATGCGAATGGTGTGCAAACGCATTATAGTTCAGTAAAAGATATCGCTGTGAAAGAAGGCGATGAAGTAGCACAAGGTCAGGCACTTGGAAAAGCGACTGACAATGAGTGGAATCAAGCAGCTGGCGTTCACATGCATTTTGAAGTTCTAGAAAACGGTAAATACGTTAATCCGAAAAAATTCCTAGGATTTTAAAAAAGTCAGCAATTTAACGAGAAAGTGCAAATCGTGTTCTGAATAGCTTTGTCCTCACATAAGGTGAAGAAATGCGCAGACGTGCATCTGATGCCAAAGCCATTTTGTGAAATTGTGTGGAAAGGACGAGAACGTGCACGAGCACATTCGGAAGCGCTGCATACGCCTCGGTGAATTACTGATTGAGACGCGTGAAACTGTGCGTGTCCTCGCGAAAATGACAGGTTACTCTAAAAGTACGGTGCACAAAGATTTAACTGAGCGATTACCAACAATTCATGAAGGATTAGCTGATCAAGTGAAAGAAATTCTCGCCTACCATAAAGCCGTACGTCATATTCGTGGAGGAGAGGCAACGAAAAACAAGTGGAAAGAAAGAGCGAGTCAAGAATGATTCGTTCTTTTTTTGTACATTTCTATTTGTGTACATATAATTGAAGGAAAACAAGCGGAATAACTAAATTTAGGTGAAATTACCAATGGGGTGTGATAAAATATTCTAGATAAATAGACAATAGGAACGTTATGTAGTTGGAACTGGCGGGAAGGAGAATTTAAAAAATGTTTTCGAAGGATATAGGCATTGACTTAGGAACTGCGAACGTATTAATCCACGTTAAAGGCAAAGGAATCGTCCTAAACGAACCATCTGTGGTAGCAATAGATAAAAAGACGAATAAGGTATTAGCAGTAGGTGAAGAAGCTCGTCAAATGGTGGGTCGCACGCCCGGTAATATAACAGCAATTCGGCCATTACGCGATGGAGTAATTGCAGACTTTGATGTTACCGAAGCGATGCTTAGACATTTCATCAATAAATTAAATCTAAAAGGATTTTTAACAAAGCCACGTATATTGATTTGCTGTCCAACAAATATTACAAGTGTAGAGCAAAAAGCGATTCGCGAAGCTGCTGAAAAATCTGGTGGTAAAAAAGTATATTTAGAGGAAGAACCAAAAGTTGCGGCAATCGGAGCTGGGATGGATATTTTCCAACCAAGTGGCAATATGGTAGTGGATATCGGTGGTGGTACTACAGATATCGCAGTTCTTTCTATGGGTGACATTGTAACAAGTGAGTCTATTAAGGTTGCGGGCGACGTTTTTGATAATGATATTTTACAATATATTAAAAAAGAATATAAATTGTTAATTGGTGAGCGTACAGCCGAAGCAATCAAAATCACGATTGGCACAGTCTTCAAAGGTGGACGTAACGACTCAATGGATATTCGCGGTCGTGATATGGTAACAGGCTTACCTCGTACAATTACGATTCATTCAGAGGAAATTGAACGTGCATTACATGAATCAGTAGCCATGATCGTACAATCGGCGAAAAACGTGTTAGAAAAAACACCGCCTGAGCTTTCAGCAGATATTATTGACCGTGGTGTCATTATTACTGGTGGTGGCGCATTATTACACGGAATGGACCAACTGTTAATCGAAGAGTTAAAAGTTCCAGTCTTTATTGCTGAACATCCAATGGATTGTGTTGCAATTGGCACTGGCATTATGTTAGAAAATATTGATCGTGTTCCAGCATCACTATAAAAATACAATGAGGTGATTCCTTTGTTTAAAGGGTTTTATACAGTAGCAACAGGTATGATAGCACAACAAAGACGAACAGAATTACTGACAAACAACTTATCAAATGCAAGTACACCTGGATTTAAGGCAGATCAATCTACCATCCGTTCGTTTCCAGATATGCTAATGTCCAGCGTAGGAAAAACAAATGCACCCGCCAATCAGCAAGCTGGCTCACAGTATATGAGTCAAGTTGGTGCACTCAATACAGGGATATATATGCAAGAAACATTGCCAAATTACATACAAGGTCAAATCTATAGCACGGATTTAACGACAGATATGGCCCTTATCGATGGAAACTTACCTCAAAATGAAGATGGTGTCTCTGGTTCAATTTTCTTCCGTTTAGCACATCCAGACGGTGGAGAAGCCTATACACGTAACGGGAATTTCACATTAGATGGTCAAGGCTATTTAGTAAATGGTCAAGGTCTCTACGTGTTATCTGATAATGGACAACGCATCCAGCTACCAAATGATGATTTCCGTCTTGATCAGGACGGTGGAATTTATGTGAATAACCAGCAAGTAGCGCGCGTAGGTGTATCTTTTGCGGCCAATCCGAACATGCTACGTAAACAAGATAATGGCTTAATTCGTACAGAAAACGGAGAAGCCTTGCCGACTGCTTACGGTGCAAATGGTGTATCGTTTACATTAGGACAAAAATTTTTAGAGCGCTCAAACGTAGACTCTGGACGCACAATGACAGATTTAATGACAGCATACCGAGCTTTTGAAGCAAACCAAAAAGTGTTGCAAGCGTATGATCGAAGTATGGAAAAGGCTGTAAATGAAATCGGTAAAATATAATTAAGCGAACAGGAGGCGTTTTCACATGCTACGAACAATGATTACGGCAACAAATACAATGGGGCAATTGCAAAATAAATTAGATACAATTAGTAATAATATTGCTAACAGTGGAACGCATGGCTATAAAACACGTCAAGCAACGTTCAACGAACTTATGTATCAGCAATTTAATAATGATAAACAGGACCCAACTGTGCGTCAATCACCAGTAGGCATCCGTTATGGCTCTGGAGCACAGCTTGGACAAATTCAAACAAATCATAAGCAAGGTTCGCTTCAAACAACAGATCGCGATTTGGATCTCGCTTTTACAAAACCAAAGCAATATTTCAACATTTTAATGCCAGATGGTGAAAATGGCACAAAAACAGTGTATACTCGTCAAGGTGACTTTTATTTATCACCTTTAAATAATGGAACGGTGATGCTTGTCAATACAGATGGTTATCCAGTGGCAGATGCAAATGGACAGCCTATTACATTACCTGATAATGCAAAAGGTTTTATTGTTCGCAATGGAGGCATGTTAGAAGCTACATATCCGAATGGTGATGTTATTCGTACGGATTTAGCAGTAACGGAATTCCAAAAGCCGCAACTAATGGAGCATATTTCTGGTACATATGTAGGCTTACCAGATAACTTAGCAGAGCTAGGATATACACAAGCAGAAGTTGTAACAGAGTTACAAGGAGCAAATCGTCAACAAATCGGCATGCAAAATGAAGCACTCGAATTATCGAATGTGAGCTTGTCGAAGGAAATGACAGATTTAATCGAAACGCAACGTGCTTATCAATTTAATGCAAGAGCTGTAACACTAGCTGACCAAATGCTAGGGCTTATTAATGGTGTTAGATAAGTGCATTATTGAGTAAGAAATGAAGGGGTACAATATCTATGACAAACGATTCACGTCGACGTTCTGTGCCGACACAAGAAACCGAAACGCCACCAGAAGAAAAGGGACGTCGCTCAAACGGAGAGCAACGCGAGGTTCGATGGGTGCAAATACGGCTGATTCCGATTTGGTTACGAGTTGTACTTGTTCTTGTTTTAATCGTTGTTGCCGCTATTTTAGGTACAATGGTCGGCTACAGTGTAATTGGTCAAGGAAAAGCAATGGATGTCTTTAAATTAGAAACATGGCAACATATATTTGACATTATGAATGGTAAAGAATAATAATATTCTTTACCATACTTTGTGTTTCACATAAAAAATCGAGTATTTTAAATTTAAAAGCGATTATACGTTGAAACCTACATCCTCTTTTGGACGTAAGGTATATATACATACTTAGAGGGGGAAAAGAAATGTTAACAGCAGAGCAAATTCAAGAAATTTTACCACACCGTTATCCATTTTTATTTGTAGACCGTATTGTGGAATTAGAAGTAGGCAAGCGTGCAGTAGGTATCAAAAATGTATCGATTAACGAAGATTTCTTTAATGGACATTTTCCAGGATATCCTGTTATGCCAGGTGTTTTAATTGTAGAGGCATTGGCGCAAGTAGGTGGCGTCGCTTTATTAAAATCAGAACAGTACCAAGGACGTTTAGTATTTTTAACAGGAATCGATAACGCTCGTTTTAAGCGCCAAGTAGTACCGGGAGATCAGCTACGATTAGAAGTAGAATTCGTTAAACTGCGCGGTGTAATGGGCAAAGGACATGCTGTAGCTACCGTTGATGGCGAGCTAGTTTGTGAGGCAGATATTTTATTTGCAATAGGGCCTGAACAACCAAAACAGCCTTAATTTGCAATTATAGGCTAAAAGTTATAAAATAATCTTGTCGAATAGTGTTCTTATTGTCAATTTTTTTTGACAGAATTTAGTTTAGTTTTTTTAATGCGATGGCATAGATAGTATTGTGAATTGAAATACATGTAATTTTAGGTTTTTTAAAAAGTAGGAGGATTATATAGATGTATAAGGAATTGTCTTCAGGTGTTAAAATTAGCATTACGCGTTCGATTTCAACATCTTTTGAATCATACTTAGCAAGTATTGGTTGGGAAGAAGAGCGCTTTTCTATGGAAGACTTCATTGCTAGCTGGCAGTCTTATTTTCAGGAAAATGCCGCTTGGATCGAAAAAATCCCAGCCGATGTTTTGATGAGTACTGAATTCCATGAAGAGATGGCACAAAAAATCGATGAAGTAATTGCAAAAATTTTAAATGAAGAACCAACCGCTAAACAAGTCGAAACAATCGAAGCTTTACAAAAAGAATTAGGTACAAACTATACCTATAATTGTAAAGCAGAAGCTGCATACATTGAGCAATTACTGAAAGATAAACAAAAATAGTTTTTGCACAAAAAATCGGATAGTTCCCTCCTTTCTCGGGCAATCTATGTAGGATCACAAATGCACATGTTGTATTTGATGACATAGTACTCAAGAAAGGAGGTTTTTTATATGTGGAAAATGTCATTTTTAGCCATTATCCTTGCTACAGTATTCCTTGGAGGTTGTAACTGGGGTAATAATGCAGCTGAAACCCCAATGGAGAACGTGAAAAACGACGTTAAACGAGGTGTTAACGATGTAGAAGATGTTGTCGATCCAGATAAGAATCACAATGTCTACGATCGTAACGTCAACAATGGTACTGTTAACGACGGTACTGTAAATGATGGCACAGTAAGAGAAAATACTGTTATGCCAGAAGCAACAACACCAGGTTCAAATGCGGATGTCAATGGCACAAATGGCTATGACAACGTACCAAATGCCAATGGTGTAAATGGTGTTGAACGAAACAACGGCACTATGAGAGAAGACCGCAACACAATGACTAACCCGTAAAAACAAAGTGATTCCGTTCAACCGGAATCACTTTTTTCTTTATGATTATGGAATGAAGGTATATGCGGGAATGATTTGATTACCCGCGGAAGTAGAACGTTTACCCGCGGAAAGCATGGAGATACCCTCGAAAGTAGAACGTTTACCCGCGGAACGAAGGAGAATACCCGCGAAGTAGAAAGTTTATCCGCGGAACGAAGGAGAATACCCGCGAAACGCAGGAGAATACCCGCGAAAGTAAAACGTTTACCCGCGGAACGCATGGAGATACCCGCGAAAGCAACTTGTTTACCCGCGAAACAAAGATAAACCTCCCATAAACATAACTTCAAACATTCAACTACCCCACTCTCCCCCAAAGTAGCATTAAAAAAACGGTTTCATATATTCTATTAAATTATCAGGAAGATAGTAGATTCGATTTTTATAAGTACCAGTGCTAGGAAATTGAAATTTTCGTAATAAACGATTAGCAGCATCACTAGAAGTAATACCGAAAAACGCACGTAATTGACTATTGGTGATTGTACGACTTACGAGCAATCGATAATCTTGCAAGGCTTCTGCAAAAATTTCGGTGCTTGTATAGTGACATGCTAGACACTTCCAACCGCCTCTGTAAAAGTGCATCTGATTTTTGTATCGGCATTTTGGGCAAAGTACGCCATGTCGGAATCTCGAAGTATCTATACGAGGGAGTATTTCTTGTGGTTGATGCTGCGCTCTAATTAGTTGTACAAAACGGGTTAATTGCTCATTCGTTAAAATAGGTGTTGGATACTTTTCAAAAAGAGTTTGGATATGACTTTGTAGCCCTGACACATGAAAAATAGGGACGGATTTTGGATGATTTGCAATTATAGCTGAAGGATTAGACAAAATAACTGCACCTTCAATGGGGAGAGAATAATTTTTAGATATAATTTTAATGAATTGCATATGACGTTGAATTTGCGTAATGGGATTTGCAAAACCTTCCACTGTGCCATCAGATTTTGTGCGTGTGCATTGATGTGTCGTAGCATCAAAATTCAGACGACCGTGTATATTTTTAATTTCCACAACGAACATAAAATGCTTACAAATAAAGAGTGTATCAACTTGGTGAAAATGCTGTGCAGCATTGACAAGTACAACATTATGCAATACAGCAAAAGTATTTGGACATACTAATTCATGCCATTCTCGGTCTACTCGTTTTTCACCAGCAAAGCCAGCATCAAGCCTTCGAAATTGCTCGCTATAATAGTTAGCATCTCGATCTCCATCACATAAGCGTCGTAGTAAAGCCTCATACCATAACAACTTTAACGGCTTCTCACGTATGACTATATTCATTGACGTTCACCCCTATGTTTTTTACACCATATTTTATCCAAAAATCTCAAACTGTCCAGTACAAAAAAACGATACGTCCTTAAACGTATCGCTGCTCATTCATCATTTTTAAGTTTTGGCCGCTCTTTCATTCCTTTTGAGAAGCGGTCTAGTAATTCTACTTGTGACACACCTTCTGTTAAAAGATCAGCGAGTAATTGTTCAGCGTATTTAGAACGCTTAATTTTTAACGTCCCTTTTAAAAGCACAGAAACATGCTCGCCAATTTCTTGGACAGTATGCACAACTACCCGAAATGGAGCTGGTTCATTATCAGGAAATGAAATAACTGCACGAACATCAACTACTGTAGCATTCGCTAATAACTCATCAAAAATCGGACGATATTGCCGATCGATAAACAATTCAAGAATCCAAGATTGATGGCTGTTTTCCTGGTTAATAATAATGCCATCGACTAAAGGAAATGCTTGCATGCCATCTTGAGTGACAAGGTCAAAAGAAAGCATTTTAAATGTTTTCATTATGTATCCTCCTAAGTCGGTCATTCCTTTTAGTATAACATAATCAATTACAGCTAAGACTGTCTTCTTAAAATATGAAAAGATGCTAAATTTATCTTTTTAAAAATGGGGTGTAACACTTACTGCCGTCTGACCTCCACACAATAAAAAAACCTAACAAACAAATAAATAACAGCTAAAAAAATTATTTTCTTATTTAAAAATGAGCTAAAAAACAAAAACCGAGTTTTGCCAAAAGTGAATAGCCTCTTGTAAGATGAGGGCAATTAAACACAAAGGAGGTGAATCAATGAACCAAGTCGGACTGGTTGGAAGATTAACAAAAGATCCTATGTTGCGACAACTATCTAGAAATCGTGTCCAATCTCATTTTTCCCTTGCCATAAATCGCAATTACAAAAACAGTCGTGGAGAAGTAGAGACTGACTTTATTCTTTGTACAGTATGGGGAAAACTGGCAGAGCATATTGTGAAGTTTTGCGGTAAAGGTTCATTAGTTGGCATAAATGGACGTATTCAATCTAGATCATTTACGAATGAGCACAGCACCAAGATTTATATGACAGAAGTGGTTGTAGAAGATGTTCGCTTCTATAGGCTGAAACAGCCAGATAATGATGGAAGCACATTGCCATCATCGTCATCGGTCGAGCAGGAGATTATGAAAGATTTTGTGTTACCTAAGAAAGAATTGCAATTACCAGTAGTATAACCGACTATCGCAATACATACGGAGCAAAGCTAAACATTTACGCAATTCGCCATTCTCCTAGAATGCTTTGCACCGTAATCATTTTAGTTAGAAAGGGGCGTTGTGGACTATCCTATCATCTATCGTTGCTGAAGACCGCACAGCAATGATTATTTCACACAACTAAATAAGAATATGAAGTAAGTAGAAAGAAGTAAACATTGTTCACGAATATGTTGCAAAGTAAAAGAGCGCCAAGAACGTTAGAGCTCTTGGCGCATCTTTAAGACAAGTTATAATCGAGTGAAATCAAATCTCGAAGCTCATCATCATCTAGCTCCGTTAACCACTGGCTTGATTGAATGAGTTCTTCTGATAATGCAGATTTCTGCGCCAGCATCTTATCAATTTTTTCTTCAATCGTCCCAATCGTGACAAACTTATGCACTTGCACAAATTGCGTTTGCCCAATTCGATAAGCACGGTCTGTTGCTTGGTTTTCAACAGCAGGATTCCACCAACGATCGGCATGTAGTACGTGATTTGCAGCAGTTAAATTTAACCCTGTTCCTCCAGCCTTTAATGAGAGAATAAAAATAGGGAATTCTCCTGCCTGAAAAGCCTCCACCAATCGATCACGCTGCTGTTTAGGCATGGCGCCCGTTAAAAACGGTGCATCGACATTATAAATTTCACTGAAACAATGCTGAAGTAATTGGCCCATTCCAATATATTGCGTAAAAATAAGACACTGTTCACCATTATCGACGATTTCTGCTGCCATTTGAACAATGCGCTCTAATTTGACCGAGCGTGTCAGCGTCGTTGCAGCATCCTCAAAAGGTTCCTTTAAATAAAGAGCAGGGTGATTACATAATTGCTTCAATTTACTTAGCATCTTTAAGACGCGTCCTTTTTTCTGGAAGCCCGTTAGTTGTTCTAGCTGATCCAACGTTTCTAAAATATAGCCCTCGTACAGTGAAGCTTGCTCTGCCGTTAAGGCGCAGTACGCATGGGACTCTTGCTTATCAGGTAAATTAAGCTGTAAATTTGGATCTCGCTTTGTACGACGAAGTAAAAACGGTTGAATTTTTGCCCGTAGCTTTTGTTTATGTGGTTCGGATTCATCGCGCTCAATAGGCAAAATAAATTGTTCATTAAAGCGACCGAAGCTACCTAAATACCCTTTATGAATAAAGTCAAAAATCGCCCAAAGTTCTGATAATCGATTTTCAACAGGCGTTCCTGTTAAAGCAATATGATGACTACCATGTAATTTGCGAATGGAACGAGATTGCAAAGTCTGCATATTTTTAATATTTTGTGCCTCATCTAATACAACAGTTGCCCAATCAATTGCTTGTAAAAATTCAGCATCCTGTGACACAGTTCCATAGGTAGATAAAATAACATGCGGTTTTTCTTGTTCAATAAACCGAACAAATGCATCCTCTTTCATTCGATTTGCTTGATAATGCGTATGCACAGTTAAAGATGGAGCAAAACGGTCAAGCTCTTTTTGCCAGTTACCAAGGACCGAAGTTGGGCAAATAATAATGGATGGTTCTTTGGCATCCGTTGTTTCATAGATATGCAGCAAGTAAGAAATAAGCTGAACAGTTTTGCCGAGTCCCATATCATCAGCGAGACAGGCGCCAAAACCTTGCTCACGCATAAAGACTAGCCATTCAAACCCTTCTTGCTGATAAGGACGTAAGCTAGCATTTAATGAAAGAGGGACTGGAACTGCTGGAAGACCTTTTTTCTCCTGAAGCTGTTCCATATACGATTTTAAAGACTGCTGGAGTTCAAATGCAAAAATTGGATCATCGCGCAACGCATCATCAGCATCTTCCTCTTCTAGCGGAGAAAGATCTTCAGGTAACTCGCGGAACAATAGTTCACGAACAGTCCAACTTTCATCTTCAGCCTGTTGCATTAAAGCACGCATTTCTTGCATCCAGTTGGCATCCACTCGGAACCATTCCGTACCAATACGAATAAATTCACGTTTTTCATCGACAAGCTTTTTAAACTGCTCAGCAGAAATTGATTCACCGTTCATAGAAAATTGCCATTTAAACGTTAAAATATCGTCGAGTCCAGCAACTTTTTTCGTTGATAAATTACCTGTGCTAACACGTACACGCATTTTGGATTGCTTTAAATCTTTTAGCCAAGCGGGTAGCACAACATCAAAACCAAGTGCCTGTAAACGGGCTAGGTCTTCACGTAAAAATGTGCGAACCTCCAAATCGTCAAGGGTAGCATGAATGAAAATATCAGACTGTAAATTTTCAATGGAAAGGAGTTCGACAATCTGCGTTTGTTGTTGTTCAATATCTAGTGCAAATGGTTGCCACTTTGTTGGTAGCGCATCGACTAGCGGTAGTGATTTTTTTCGAACAGCCGGTGTCCAGTAATTTTTCATTGTCACTGTACTAAGCACCGTTTCCAAAAGCCAAACTTCCGAATCTTCCTCAGGCTCACTTAAACGTAGAGAAACAGTAACGGTGCCAGCTTGACGGTCTTGCTCTAATGGCCAACCTCCGCGAATGAAAAATGGAAGGAGCTTCGGTACATCAGACACCAATAACCCAGCGTGTGCAAGTTTTTGCTGCACAGCTACTTCCAGTAATGCCGTATCTACCCCTTCTATATTAAATGACAAGGAGGAAAAATCATCTGCAATAACGGCGTACGACCAAAGGCTAGGCTCTTGCCAATATTGCTGTAACATTTGTGCGTGTTCAATCAATGCACTACTGTCAGCGTCAATCCCTTGCCAACTAATAAACGGGTGCTGATAGCGTGGAGAAAAGATATCGAGTAGTTCTGCACTAGAAATATCGATGGAAATGTCTGTACGACTGGTCATTAAGCCATAAGTATTTGCTTCATAGTTAAAAAATAATGAAGAAATCAGTGTGTCAACATCGATTGCTGCACCACTTGTAGTAAAACCCCGCATCGTATAATTGCCGTTTTGAGCTGATTCAATACGTAACTGTTGTTTTTTCGTAAACGGAGAGGGAGCATGTAATGTCATCATACTAAGTTTCCTTTCTCAATTTCTTCCTGAAGTGCACGAAGTCGTTTATATTCTGCACGGATTGTTTGCATGTAATGTTCAAAATAAGCAACTTTCCCTGCTCTTTTTGCGGCACTCCGCATACTTTTCCAAATACGTACAGCTTGCTTATAATTCATACGAGATTTTTGCGTAATCTCTGCCATTGCATAGACGTGATACAAAGGTAAAACAACTGCTGGAGCTAGGTGTAGAACATCTTTTAATCCACACATTTCTAAATAAGAAAAAGAGGAAAGATTTAATTGATGCAATGCTGCCCATTCGCGATAGCGCTCTTTTCTTATAAGGAAAAACGAATAGGGCTGTAGTCCATACACACCAAATGCGCTATAAAGTGTTGTTTCTTCTTCTTCTGTTAATTGTATATCTTCATATAACAATTGAAATTGCCGTACGTATTGAGCTCGCTGTACGACGGGCACAGTTTCCTGTAAAAAAGCTTCAGCAAATGGGAGCATGGCACGTAAAATGAATGCCTGTGAATGTGATTCGCCAGCACGCTTAGCAAAAGTGGCTAACTCAAACAAATCTTGCATTTGTGATAAGGAAATATGCGCAATGCTTTCCTGTAATAACTGTTCTTTTTGTAATAACACGTAAAATAGAAGCTTTAATGACTGTAAAGAAATCTCTGGGGAAACTTCTTCAAGATTGTTAATCAGCGTTAGCTCCTGTTCACGGCGAGGCTTCTCATAAAAAAGCACTGCCCACAGCAGCATATAGATTTGTAATCGACTAGCAAACAGCCCTTCACGCTCTAGTAAAAAATTACGGACAATTTCTTGAAGGGCATTATAAAATGGATCAGTTGCAAAAAGTCGAGAACGATTCGTTAATTCAGTTAATATACTTTCAAATGACTGCACGCTTTGATCGATAAAGTATTTCATATATGGTGAGTCTAATGAATGACCTTGCGTATTATTTAAATGCCGCCAAATTGCATTAAAAATCGAAAGTTCGATAAATAGCTTATACAGTGGCTGCCATTCACGTTCAAATGGCATATGCTTGCGCAGTCGTTCCAATGCATCAGAACGGATTGCTGAAAGTCCATAGCCTTCTAAAATGCGACCAGATGGTAACAGACGTTTCATTACTTCGTCGACCATTAGCTGCCAGCTTTCAGGACTCCGCTCATCTGCTAATGATTTTAACTGCACAGATTTTTGAGCACGCCATGCACCTGACCAGTTTTGTACAGAATCAAAATACTGATAGAGAGCAAGTAATGCGCCAACTTGATGACGACACCATTTTAGTTGGGGACAGTTACAGCTTAGAGTCCCATGAGCAAAATCAATTTCTACAGTTGCAGGTCTCACATCCTGTACACTTGCATATAATATAGAACTTGCTCCATTAAAACGTTCAAATACGATGGATTTGTTTCGTACAGAAAATACAGCACGACGCACCAGTTCCTCGTCTTCGCTAGAGGACGGATGTAAATCCTGCTCAGCTTCTTTTAATTTAGCAAGTATAAATGGTTGATGTTCCTTAGCTAGTTGCGAAATAGACAAAGCCATAACCTCACTCCTCTCAATTGCATTGGCCAATGACTTTAGCTTTATTTAGATGATTGAATGTCATCTTTTGTGGGAAGAAAAAAAGACTGTCTTTCCATTATACGATTAAAATGCAGACATGATAAGCTGAATGATGAGAAAGAAAAAATTTGAGGATAAGATGGTTAACAAGATGCGTGATTTGTGTTAAAATCTGAATAATCAGATAATAAGGAGGGATGAAGGATGATGCAAGTTCAGTATATGAAGCCGTTTTACACGAAAATCTCTGGAGATAAATTGCGTCTCGTATTTGCTTATCAATATTTCTCAATTTTAAAAGAGAATGAGATTTTTCATTTCATTCCAATTGAAGGGAAAGAGATGATTATTAACTTGCATACACAACAAATCGAAAATTTATCTGAGGTATTTGTTTTCCAAAAGGGAAATCGTTTTATCCGATTACCACTCTATCAGCTATTACTCATTACCAATGTGCATGAACATTTAACGCCAATTCTTGAAAGCGCTACACCAAAATTGCCACAGTTACCACTTGTCTCTTCAGCAACTGTAGGTGAGATTGATCAGCTGATTGCTGAAATTGAACGAAAAAACATTGATTATTTAATAGACCAAGCATTAGCAGATTACAATGAAGCACTCTTTTTTGAGCTACTACATCAAAAGAGCACGCATTTCGGAGGTTTCGGAAATTGAATACTCGGTACATCAAATAAGCACCCACTTTTCAAGAAAGAGAAGAGGGTGCTTTAACACTTTTAATAGATAGAACACTTCAATTATTTGGATTATTTACCAATGTAACTTTAAAGAAGGAGTCACAAACCGATATAACTAATAATACTTTTAGCATGGGGGTGGGGGAATGCTTGGTAAGTGGTCTGCTTCAGGGTTATCTATATTAAGTAACATGAATAGGCATTATAATGCTATGAGCAAGTCAATGTTGCGGATTTCTACTGGTTATCGGATTAATAGTGCGGCTGATGATCCGGCAGGTCTTGCGATATCCGAGAAAATGCGTGCTCAAATTCGCGGGTTGAATATGGCGTCGAAAAATATACAGGACGGTATTTCACTTGTGCAAACAGCAGAGGGCGCACTAAACGAAACACATGCCATGATTCAACGAATGCGGGAGCTAGCAGTACAAGCATCCAATGACACATTAACCGATAGTGATCGACATCAGCTTGATTTGGAATTTCAGGAGCTAAAAAAAGAAATTCAACGTCTTTCTAAAGATACTGAATTTAATACGAGGACATTATTAAATGGCGATTATTCAACGAATGGTCTCAAGATTCAAGCGGGTGCAAATGCTGGTCAAACGATCGAGTTGTTTATTAATGATATGGGGGCAGGGGCGCTTGGGTTGGACGCCACGACTTCAATTGCAACACGAGATAATGCCAATAATGCGATTTCCTCGATGGATGAGGCATTAAAACGGGTATCATCGGAGCGTTCTCGTTTGGGCGCTTATCAAAATCGCCTAGAGCATGCCTATAATGCAAACGTCAATACAGCGGAAAACTTAACCGCAGCGGAATCACGAATTCGCGATGCAGACATTGCGAAGGAAATGATGAATATGGTGAAGTCGCAAATATTGCTTCAAGCAAGCCAATATGTTCTAGCATTGCATATGCAACAGGCACAATCTATTTTAAAGTTACTAGAAAGCGGAACAATGAGGAATCCCCGATACTAATGGAGATTCCTTTTTTTTATGTTATTAAAATTTAGTTTTATCCTTTAAAATCATGGCAAATTTTTAATTTCAAGCAAGCTATTTTTTCGGGCCTTTTTTGCTGTTATAGTAAATAGAAAAGGAGTGAAGTTATTGATAGTAAAGCCTTTCGCACCGTCGTCACTGACATTGGGATTGCAAGCACTTGTTCGTCGATTGCCTCCTTCACATCTCCAATTCATAACGTTACAACAGGAACTTAAAAATAAGGAAGCGGGCGATTTTGCAGAACAATATATTTTGAAAGAGCTACAAAAGTTACCGCAGCTTAGTGACTGTCACCTTTTCCACAATGTTATACTTCCTACGATCCTCCCCATGCAAATTGATATATTAATTATTACAGCCAGTGGCATCGTCATATTAGAAATAAAAAATATACGGGGAACCGTCCATTTTAAAAATGACCCACGTCAGTTAATACGCACTACTGATAAAGGAGAAGTTCAAGCATTTACGCATCCTGAAATTCAATTGGAGCAGTATATCCAGGCAATGCATCATTTTCTTAACGAGCATAATATTACGGTACCAATTTATGGTGCTATTGTTTTTCCTTTTAATAATGTAGCAATCCATCGTGAGGGTGAAGGACTGCCAATCGTCATGGGCAGAGAACTTCTGATATATCTGTACAAAATCATCGAGAAAAATATGGGGATAGCTACGAACGAAATAACAAACATTATTTTGTCACAATTACAAGACAGAAACCCATTTCCGCTTTGCCGCTATTATCAACTTGAGGTTACCGCTTTGCAAAGAGGTGTTTATTGCGAAAATTGTGGTCACTTTGGAATGGAAAAGTTAAAAAGAACGTGGTTTTGCCGAAGATGTCAGCATCAATGTACATCTGCACATATACAAGCATTGAAAGATTATTACATGCTTGTTGGAGATACGATCACGAACAGGGAATGTCGTGCATTTTTAATGCTTGAGTGTAAACATGTCACAAAACGATTATTGCAAAAAACATTCCAAACATGCTGTAATTCAGGCAAACTTACGAAGTACGATTTGTCGAGGTTATTGGAAACGCCACTAAAATTTTAGATAACGCCACAAAACACAAACAAATCGCCACCAGAAAGCTACTTTAAACCCACCATTATCCAAAATCGCACACAGAAAATACTGTAAAATAACAAATTGATTCACACTTTCCCTTGAAAGATGTATACTATAATGCAGAACAAAAATGCAATTCAGCATTTATAGACCATATAAAAATTTACTACTCGTTTTTGAAACGGAAGGAAGAATAGAGAATGACGAAATCAATTTGTGTCGTTGGACTTGGCTATATCGGATTACCAACGGCTGTAATGTTTGCCAACCACGGCATAAAAGTACATGGGGTGGACGTAAACCCAGCAGCAGTAAAAAGTATTCAAGAGAAAAAGCTTCATATTGAAGAAAACGGTTTACAAGAACGCCTAAACAAAGCAGTAGATGAAGGATTCTTAACAGCATCAACAACACCACAAGAAGCAGATGTTTTCATTGTAGCTGTTCCATCACCAATCAATCCTGACAATACAGCGAATTTAGAATATGTACGTCAAGCAACGGCATCTATTGTGCCTTATGTAAGAAAAGGGAACTTAGTAATTCTTGAATCCACAGTTCCACCGAAAACAGTAGAACACATTATGCTACCAGAGCTAATTAAAGCAAACCTAGAGTTCGGCGTTGATTTATTTGTAGCGCATTCACCAGAGCGCGTTATTCCAGGTCGTATTTTTGAAGAATTAGTGAACAACGACCGTATCGTTGGTGGGATTGATCCAGTATCTGCACAAATGACAAAAGAGCTTTACCAAACATTTGTAAATGGCACAATTCATCTAACAGATGCTACAACGGCTGAATTAGTAAAAGTAATGGAAAACACATACCGTGATGTCAATATCGCGTTTGCCAATGAATTAGCAAAAATGGCTGAAAAATTAGACGTGAACATTTGGGAAGCCATTAAATTTGCTAACTACCACCCACGTGTAAATGTTCACTTCCCAGGTCCTGGTGTAGGTGGTCACTGTATCGCTGTTGACCCATGGTTCCTTGTAGAGCTAGGTGGCGAACAAGCACAAATTATTCATCTGTCTCGTAATACAAATGATAGCATGCCAAGCTATACGGCACAAAGAACACAAGCCATTTTAAACGAAAACAAAATCGCAGGTGGTAAAGTAGCAGTTCTTGGACTAGCCTTCAAAGGAAACGTTGATGATATGCGTGAAAGCCCATCAACAATCGTCATTGATGAGCTACAAAACCTAGGCTTAGAAGTGATTTCTTACGATCCGCACATTAAAGAAAACAAACATGCTACACAAACACAAAGCTTAGAAGAAGCTACAAAAGACGCAGACATCATCGTTGTACTAACAGACCACAATGAGTTCAAAGCAATGGATGCAGCAGCTATCACAGTGAAAACAAAAATCGTCTTCGATACGAAAAACTGCTTAAACCGTGATAAATGGCAAGAAGCTGGCTTCCAGTTCCACTTACTAGGGGATGCGAAAAACCGATGAAAGAAACAGTACTTGGCATTAACGTCAATACAGAAGGTTACGATGAATTAATGGATATGGCATTCGAGCGCATTGAAAAGAAACAAAAAGCGCTCGTCGTTGCCATTAATCCAGAAAAAATTATTAAAGCAAAAGAAGACCCTGCACTAAAGAAGCTATTAAATGAAGCAGAATTTCAAATTCCAGATGGGATTGGTGTTATTCTTGCTTCTAAAATTCAAAAAGGGCAAATTCGTGAACGTGTTACAGGCGTTGATATGATGATGAAGCTTTGTGAAGAAGCGGCCAAACGAGGCAAACCTATTTTCCTGTATGGAGGTAAGCCTGGGGTAGCTGATGCAGCACAAGCAAAGCTAAAATCACTATTTCCTTCTATTAAAATAGTCGGCACACAGGACGGCTATGAAAAAGACGAACAGAAGGTCATTGATCGTATTAATGAAGCACAACCGGATTTACTATTTGTAGCAATGGGTAGTCCAAAACAGGAAAATTGGATTAATGCTAATCGCGACCGTTTGCATCCTACGATTTATCAAGGTGTCGGTGGATCATTCGATGTGTTGGCAGGTACAGTAAAACGCGCACCAGAAATTTTCCAAAAATTTGGTCTTGAATGGTTTTACCGATTAATGAAAGAACCTAAGCGTATCAAGCGTCAAATCGCTTTACCACTTTTTTTATTGGAAGTGGCTAGGCAAAAACGTCAATAATTTTTAAAAAATGGTATTGTCGTTTTAATTTGAAAGTGTTAGACTGTAGGTGTATAGGAATTTCCTCTATGAAATAAATAGAATTCCCTGCAAGGAAACAACGGTTGGTAGCCCAAGCGAAAAAAGCTCAAGCATTTATATGCTTGAGCTTTTTTCGTTCCCTGATTTAACTTAATTATCCATTATTTTATAAGATTCTAGAAAATATGAACAAGGAATGATAGAAAATTAGATTTTGTTGGTAAAGTTGCATATTTTCACTTGAAAAAAAGTGTTGGATAAACGACAATGGTAAAAGAGAGTTCGATGTCCACTATTTTCCGGAAACCAATTAGTAATTTTCCCAAAATATGATTGACAACTTTTAGGGATACAACTATACTTTTATGTGTAGTTGTTTATTTACTACATAACTATGTAGTAGAGACATAATTTTTGAACTTAGAGGAGGAAATTTTTCTATGGCTAACCAACCAAAGAAATACAAAAAATTCGTAGCTACGGCTGCAACGGCTACTTTAGTAGCTTCTGCTATCGTACCAGTGGCTTCTGCAGCAGGATTCTCAGATGTAGCAGGTAACGACCACGAAGTAGCAATCAACGCACTTGCTGATGCAGGTATCATCAATGGATACGCTGACGGCTCATTCAAACCAAACCAAACAATTAACCGCGGTCAAGTGGTTAAATTATTAGGTCGTTATTTAGAAGCTCAAGGCCAAGAAATTCCAGCTGACTGGAATTCAAAACAACGCTTCAACGATCTACCAGTAACAGCTGAAGAAGAATTAGTTAAATATGCTGCACTTGCAAAAGATGCAGGCGTATTCAACGGTTCAAATGGCAACCTAAACGCTTCACAAACAATGCAACGTCAACAAATGGCAGTAGTTTTAGTACGTGCTATTAAAGAAATCGCTGGCGTAGACTTAGTAGCTGAGTACAAAAAAGCGAACTTCGTAACAGAAATTGGTGACTTAGACAAAGCTTACTCTGCAGAACAACGCACAGCGATCGTTGCTTTAGAATATGCGGGTATTACAAATGTTGCTCACTTCAACCCAGGTAACAGCGTAACACGCGGACAATTCGCTTCATTCTTATACCGCACAATCGAAAACGTTATAAACAACCCAGAAGCTGGTGTTGCGGCAGTAAAAGCTATCAACAACACAACTGTTGAAGTAACATTCGACGAAGAAGTAGATAACGTACAAGCTCTTAACTTCTTAATCTCTGATCTTGAAGTGAAAAACGCAGCTGTTAAATTAACAAACAAAAAAGTGGTTGTATTAACAACTGCTGCTCAAACAGCTGACAAAGAGTACACTGTATCTCTTGGCGAAGAAAAAATCGGTACATTCAAAGGTATCGCAGCTGTAGTTCCTACTAAAGTAGATTTAGTAGAAAAATCAGTTCAAGGTAAACTTGGCCAACAAGTAACACTTAAAGCACAAGTAACAGTTGCTGAAGGTCAAACAAAAGCTGGTATTCCAGTAACTTTCTTCATCCCAGGTTCTGCTAATGGCGTGAAAACTCCAGTAACAGTTGAAGCTGTAACAAACGAAGAAGGTATCGCAACTTACTCTTACACTCGTTATGCTGCAACAAACGACACTGTAACTGTATACGCAAACGGTGACCGTTCTAAATTCTCAACTGGTTATGTATTCTGGGCAGTTGACCAAACTTTAGAAATCACTGAAGTAACAACTGGTGCTACTATCAACAACGGCGCTAACAAAACTTACAAAGTTACTTACAAACACCCAGAAACTGGTAAACCAGTATCAGGTAAAGTACTTAACGTTTCAGTAAAAGAAAACATTGACGTAACTGTTGATAAATTACAAAACGTTACTGTAAATGGTATTGCTGTAGTTCAAACAAGCGATAACAACACACGTGCTGCACAAGTTACAACTGACTCTAAAGGTGAAGCAACATTCACAGTTTCAGGTTCTAACGCTGAAGTAACACCAGTCGTATTTGAAGCAACTCCAGTACAAGTTACTAACACAAATGGTACAGTAACAACAACTGGCTACACTCAAAAATACACTCCTGATACTTTACAAGCTTCTGCTGCGAAAGTAACATTCGGTGCTGTTCAAGCTGCTTACACTCTTGAAGTAACTCGTGATGGTGGCGAAGTTGCGGCAACTGGTGTAACAAACGGCCGTAAATATAACTTAGTAGTAAAAGATAAAGATGGTAAATTAGCTGCTAACGAAACTGTAAACGTGGCATTTAACGAAGATATTGACGGAGTAATCTCTACAGTTACTTCTGCACAATTCGTAAAAGTAGAAAACGACAAACAAGTTGGCTATGAAGGTAAAAAAATCACTGTTAAAACTAACTCTAAAGGTGAAGCAAGCTTCGTAGTTTCAAGTGATGCTGTAAACACTTACGCTACACCAATCGCTTGGATCGACATCAACAACCAAAGCGCTAAAGATGCAAACTTAGACAAAGGTGAACCATCTGCAGTTGCACCAATTTCTTACTTCCAAGCTGAATATTTAGATGGTTCTAAATTAGTATCTTACAAAGGTACTGAAGAAACTGATAAATTTGCAGGTGGCGAAGTTGCAACATTCAAAGTACAACTTACAAACCAAAGCGGTAAAGTAGTTAAAAATTCTGGTTACACAACGAAAGACGTTTCTTACACTGTTTACAACACTGGTGCAAACAATGTAAAAGTTGGCGATGCAGAAATCGCTCCAAACCGCGTGCATACAGTAGTTGCAAAAGATGGTGAAATCACTGTTACTACAGTAGATGGTAAGTCTTCTTCTGTTAAAGTTCTTGCTACTGGTGTAGCTAAACAAACTAACGGAAACAAAGAATTTGCATTTACTTCAAAAGAAGCAACTGCAACATTCACTGCTACTAAAGATGTATCTAATCCATACACTGGTGTAGTTAGAGCATATGATACTGATAAGAAAACAATTTCATTTGCAGGTAAAGATCCTGTTAAATATACAGGTGAAACTGGTAAAACTTATCAATATCGTGGTGTTGGTAACACTCCTATCGCAAATGCAACTGCATTTATTGCTGAATTAAAGAAATATGCTCAAACTGGTAATGCTGTTACTGTAACTTATGAAGTGAAAGATGATGTAGTTTCATTCTACATTGTTAGCACAGCTACTGGTACTGGTCCGGTTGATGAAACTGTTACTACTCCAGCTGCAACTCATACAGGTGCAATCACTTTAACTTCTACAGGAACTGGTAATAGTACTACTACTGTAGATGTATCTACTAATACAGATTCATTATTAGTTTCATTAAATGATGCTGATTTAAATGTAAGCAAAACTGCTATTGATACTGCTACTGTAGCTCTTACAGATGGTACAAATGCTCCTCTTACACTTACTTTAGTAGAAACTGGTGTTGATACTGGTATCTTTACTACAACTGTACAAACTGGTACGTTAAAATCTTTAGCTGCTGGAACTTTAACAGTTACTTATAATGATGCTAAAAATGTAAGTGGTAATGCACAAACTATTACTAAAACTATTGCATTGAAAAAAGCAGCTGGAGCTATCACTTTAGGTGCATTTACACAAGCTATTCCAGTTTCTGATGCAACTGCTGCTGAATACTCTTCTAAATCAATTGCTGCAGATTACACATTTGCAACTGAAACATTCAGCTTAGACATTGATACAACTGGCGTAAAAGTTATCAACCTAAATGGTAAAAAAGGTGCACAAGGTTTAGCTGATGCTATTAATGCAGCGTTCCCTGGTACTGCAACAGTATCTGGTGACAGAGTAGTAATCAAATCTACTACAGTAGGTGCAGCTTCTAAAATTGATATTACTTTAAGTACTGTTGCAGAAGTATTAAATGCTTCAGTTGCTGGTAAAGCTGCAGTTGGAAGTGGAACTGCTGCTACTCAATTATTCACTATTACTACAGCAATCGCTGTTGGTGAAAAGGTAGTTATCGATGGTGTTGAATACACTGCTGTAGCATTCGGTACTACACCAACTGCAACAACATTTGTTGCTGAATCTGCTGCTGGAACTTTAGATTCTGTTACAAACCAAGCAACTGCTCTTGCAACTGCAATTACAACAAATACTGCAGATAAATTCAGTGCAACTGCTGCTGCTGGAGAAATTACTTTAACTTCTACTGTAGCACCAACTGGTACTTCAATTACAGCTCCAGTAATTACTTTAAAATAATTAGAGTATCCTATATACTCAAATAATTCGGATGTTAATTAATCTGAATATGAAATGGCTCTATGAAGTGAAATCTTCATAGAGCTTTTTTGTATATTTGAAACCCCTATGTAGGTGATTCCGGACAGCTTTTAGCTATGGACAACAAAAAAACTCCAATCGTACAATAAAATCAGGTCTAGTCAACCGATTTTGTACGAAAGGAGCTCCAAATGGATAGTAAAAGTTTAGCACATACAACATGGAATTGTAAGTATCATATCGTTTTTGTACCGAAATATAGAAGACAAGTTATTTATCGTCAAATCAAAGCGGAAATAGGAAGAATACTACGGCAGTTATGTGAAAGAAAAGGTGTAGAAATTGTAGAAGCAGCAGCGTGTACGGATCATATTTATATGTTGGTGAAGATTCCTCCGAAACTAAGTGTATCTGCTTTTATGGGTTATTTAAAAGGGAAAAGTAGTGTCATGATTGTCAATCGGCATGATAGTTTAAAGTACCAATTGGGAAATCGCCAATTTTGGTGTCGTGGATATCTAGTGGATACAGTTAGTCGAAATCGAAAAGTGATTTACAAGTATATCCAAAAACAATTACAAGAAGATTTACGCTATGATCAAATGTCAATAAATGAAATCATTGACCCTTTAAATTGTGAATAAATTAACTGGAAGAATAAAAAAGTCAGCCGCTTTAGCGGTTTATAGAAAAAGAAGTATGGTTGGCGGACCTTTCAGAACGTCGTTAGACATGAGGTAGCAAGCTAGCGTTTCACGCGCAGAGAAACCCACCAGTTTTACTGGTGGGTTTTAATGTGAACTTTTGAATATGTTATATTTACAATTATATTTGAATAAATATTCGTTCGTTTTAATTAAAGGGTATTCTATTGTCATTTCAACTTCTTCATAGCCAATCGCAAATCATCTACTTTCAAATGTTGATAACGTGCAGTGGAACGGGAATCGGTATGACCTAATAGAGTTGCGATATAATGTTGGTCTACACCGAGTAGTGTTAAGTGTGTTGCGGTACAGTGACGAATGACATGGGGGGTTAATCGTTTTGTAATATTGCATTGGGCGCCAATTTTTTTTAATTTGATACGGATTTCTACGCCGCTAATGGGCATATTACGGCTTACGGGAGAGGGAAATAAATAATCTGATCCGTTGTCTTTTGTTTTCTGTAAATATTCCGCTAATATTTTTTGCAGTTTTGGATGTAGGGGTAAGTGAAGATCTCTGCCACCTTTAATCCGTGGGAAGTATATTTTATTATTTTTTATATCGACATTTTCCTTTAATAACGTTCGAGCAGCTGTAATTCTAGAACCCGTATAATAGAGTAAGCTAATTAATACATAGTAAAACTCGGAGTACTTTTTCGCTGTAGCCAACACTAATGCCATTTCTTCCATATCCAGAATTTCGGGTAACGGTACATACACATTTCGAGTAGATATACCAATCGTTGGATCGACTTTAAAGTTCAACTCTATTACAAGATATTTGAAAAATGCCTTCACACCGTAAAAATATCTACTAATCGAATTTGGTTTATAATCCTGATTGCCTAAAAAATCTAGATATTCTAGAATATCATCCTTCGATATTTCCTCTGTTAAAATATGACCATCGTATAATTGATAAATAAAGGACGAGAATTTTTTTATATCATTTTCATAGCCAATAATGGTTTCTTCTGAATAGTACTTTCTTTTTAAATGTTGAAGAAATTTTTTAGAGTACTTAGGCAAATCAAAGTCAGAATGGATAATCAAAGAGATATCAGCTCCTTCTCGTTAGCTAATGTGTTCTTGAATATCTTGCATTGTATTGTGCTGCTCGTAATTATGAACAAACCAACTTAATTTCGCATCACAATAGTTTAACGCCAATGAAAGTAACGCTTTTTGTACGAGGTAGTCATGTTGTTGGCGATAGGACATATTAGGACTTAACCATAAGATATTAACGATTTTCTGTGGTTCACGAATATGCTGTAAATATTCCTCCTTTTGATAATAAAGGGAACAATCGCCTAACCAACTTTCAAACAGAGAGCGTTGTCTTCTATCAGCATGAAGTAATTGAAGATGCAATATATGTTGCTCTACTTGTAATTGAAAATAGATTGGCTCATTTGATAGGGTGATATAGCCCTTGTAGCTTTTATCTTGTTCAACTTCTTCACTTTCTGAAAACCAAGCATTCTTTAGTTTCGTAATACTTCGTTTGATATCTGAAAGCTCGTAGGGAGTCAGCAAATGATAAAGCGTTTGTTGAATTTGCTCCTTAAAGTCTTCAATCATTGAACAACGTATATCTTCATTTAATTTCAGTAATAAATTGTTTAACTCTATTATTTCATTTGTTAAAGGGGGAGGCGTTTCACTAGAAGAACTATGAATGGCAGGAATAGTTTGCAACTGTAATTCAACTAATTCTGCAAAAGACACATCAAAAAAATCTGCATACTTTTGCAATACTTTTTCAGATGCTTTCCTCGTCCCTTTTTCTATAAAGCCTACATAACTGTGCGAAATACCTAATAAATCTGCCAATGCAGCAAGCGTTAGATGATGTTTGTGGCGTAGCATTTTTAGTCGATTTCCTAAAGCAATGGCTTGTCCATCTTTGTTCTTCATATTCTCACGCTCCTTTCTAAACTATCTTCCATTCGTGCATTCTTTATAAAAGGACTAGTAAAAGTAATGTTGGAACTATGCAATATATTGCGAAGGAACAGAAGATAAGTTGGTCACTAATTCAAATTGCACTATATTGGATAATTTCAATAAAAGGATTTATACCCTCAATTTGGTAGTTTTAGTTAGAAAGAAAACCCAATGTATTGCGATAAACAAGACATGGGTTTTCATTTCTACCTATTTTCACTAAATTTATATGCTGATAAAAGTAAGTTTTGTGTTATGGAGTAGGCTTTACTGTAATAGCTAAAGTACGGTTCGTTACATCATCAATTGTAATAGTTGCTACAAAGCTTTCTTTAACATAACCAGTAGCTTGAGCGTCAAAATAAACTTTTAAAGTCTTCTCGATTAATTGTACAGCTTCAGTAGAAGCAGAAGGTGCTTTAGCTATAGTAATCACATTATTATTAACAGAAGTCATAATGTCTAATGCATTATCAATATCTGGATTTACATTCGCGATTGTGAAACCTGCAAGAGCAGAGCCAATATTAAGGGTTAAATCTTTTCCATTTGTATTCACTGCAAGTGAAGAAGTAATAGATTCAGCAGTTACCTTTTGACCAAATTTTGGTGTAACATTTACTGTAGCAGTGCTTGCGCCTTTAGTTAACGTAACAGTATACGTTCCTGCTGTAGAAGTTTCTACTACACTTACAGTTACTGAAGAATCGTTAATTTCAGTGACAACATTTGATTGTACGGCTAAACGTTTATTTTCTGCTGTATCAGTTGAAAGTAGTCCAATATTAGGTGTTACCGTTACTTTGCCTTTTGCAGTTGTAACAGCAGTAGCATCAGATGCTTTATCTCCAATAATATCAACCGGCTTAGTTCCCCCAGCGTTAACAGAAACAACATAGAAAGTAACAGTATTATCTTTAACTTCATATGTTACTTTTACCCCTGAAGTGGCACCTTTAAGAATATTTACGAACTGGTCTTTAGAAAGTGGTGCACCATTTACATTTCTATATACATATGTTTTGCCCGTTTCACCAGCATATTTCACCGCATTTTTTAGAACGGAACCATCAGTAAATACGACAGTTTCTTTGTCTGTATCGAATGAATGAATATCACCTGTAAATAGGTTAGGGATTTCTGAAGTAGAAGTGAATGTTGCAGTTGCTTCTTTTGAAGTAAATGCAAATTCTTTATTCCCGTTCACCTCTTTCGCTACACCTGTAGCTAAAACTCGTACAGAAGAAGTTTTACCATCTACAGTAGTAACAGTAATTTCACCACTTGGCGCAACTACTGTATGCACGCGGTTTGGAGCGATTTCTACAGTACCAACTTTTATATTGTTTGCGCCGGTATTGTAAACCGTGTACGTAACATCCTTCGTTGTGTAACCAGAATTCGGTACGACTTTGCCACTTTGGTTTGTAAGTTGTACTTTAAATGTTGCTACTTCGCCACCTGCAAATTTATCCGTTTCAGTTGTACCTTTATAAGATACTAATTTTGAACCGTCTAAATATGGAGCTTGGAAGTATGAGATTGGTGCAACGGCTGATGGTTCCCCTTTGTCTAAGTTTGCATCTTTACCGCTTTGGTTATTGATGTCGATCCAAACGATTGGTGTAGCGTAAGAATTTACAGTATCGCTTCCGATGACGAAGCTTGCTTCACCTTTAGCGTTTGTTCTAACAGTGATTTTTTTACCTTCGTAACCAACTTGTTTACCGTCTTCTACTTTTACGAATTGTGCAGAAGTCACTGTAGAAATTACACCATCAATATCTTCGTTAAATGCCACGTTAACAATTTCGTTAGCTGCTACTTTGCCATCTTTATCTTTCACAACGATGTTATATTTACGACCGTTTGTTATTCCAGTAGCTGCCACTTCACCACCATCACGCGTTACTTCGAGTGTGTAATTAGCTTGAAGAGCTCCAAATGTTATTTTTACAGCAGATGCTTGTAATACATCTGACGTGTATGTTTGAGAATACGTGTTAGCTACATTGGTTGCAGTAGCTTCAAATACGACTGGTGTAACTACAGCGTTCGAACCTGACACTGTAAATGTTGCTTCACCTCTTGAATCAGTTGTGATTTGTGCGGCTCTCGTGTTGTTTGCACTCGTTTGAACTACCGCAACACCATTAACTGTAACGTTTTGTAATTTATCAACTGTTACATCAATGTTTTCAAGTACAGAAACGTTTAATACTTTACCTGATACTGGTCTACCAGTTTCCGGGTGTTTGTAAGTAACTTTATACGTTTTGTTAGCGCCGTTGTTGATTGTATTACCAGTTGTAACTTCAGTAATCGTTAATGTTTGATCAACTGCCCAGAATACATAACCAGTTGAGAATTTAGAACGATCACCAGTTGCGTATACAGTTACAGTGTCGTTTGTTGCAACATAACGAGTATAAGTGTAAGAAGCAACACCTTCTTCGTTTGTTACAGCTTCAACTGTTACTGGAGATTTTACGCCATTAGCAGAACCTGGGATGAAGAATGTCACTGGAATACCAGCTTTAGATTGACCTTCAGCAACCGTTACTTGTGCTTTAACAGTTACTTGTTGGCCAAGTTTACCTTGTACTGATTTAGAAACGATATCTACTTTAGTAGGAACTACAGCTGCGATACCTTTGAATGTACCGATTTTTTCTTCGCCAAGAGATACAGTGTACTCTTTGTCAGCTGTTTGAGCAGCAGTTGTTAATACAACCACTTTTTTGTTTGTTTGTTTTACAGCTGCGTTTTTAACTTCTAAATCAGAGATTACGAAGTTAAGAGCTTGTACGTTGTCTACTTCTTCGTCGAATGTTACTTCAACAGTTGTGCTGTTGATTGCTTTTACTGAAGCAACACCAGCTTCTGGGTTGTTTACAACGTTTTCGATTGTGCGGTATAAGAATGAAGCGAATTGTCCGCGTGTTACGCTGTTACCTGGGTTGAAGTGAGCAACATTTGTAATACCCGCATATTCTAAAGCAACGATCGCTGTGCGTTGTTCTGCAGAGTAAGCTTTGTCTAAGTCACCAATTTCTGTTACGAAGTTCGCTTTTTTGTACTCAGCTACTAAGTCTACGCCTGCGATTTCTTTAATAGCACGTACTAAAACTACTGCCATTTGTTGACGTTGCATTGTTTGTGAAGCGTTTAGGTTGCCATTTGAACCGTTGAATACGCCTGCATCTTTTGCAAGTGCAGCATATTTAACTAATTCTTCTTCAGCTGTTACTGGTAGATCGTTGAAGCGTTGTTTTGAATTCCAGTCAGCTGGAATTTCTTGGCCTTGTGCTTCTAAATAACGACCTAATAATTTAACCACTTGACCGCGGTTAATTGTTTGGTTTGGTTTGAATGAGCCGTCAGCGTATCCATTGATGATACCTGCATCAGCAAGTGCGTTGATTGCTACTTCGTGGTCGTTACCTGCTACATCTGAGAATCCTGCTGCAGAAGCCACTGGTACGATAGCAGATGCTACTAAAGTAGCCGTTGCAGCCGTAGCTACGAATTTTTTGTATTTCTTTGGTTGGTTAGCCATAGAAAAATTTCCTCACGTAAGACGCGGGCATTCCGCGCGCAAGCGAGGGTTGCGGCTTACTGTGCTGAGCGGAAAGCACCGCCATAGCGGACTCAACGATATAGTGAAAAGAGTTCAATTGATGGCATTTTTCCACTATGCAAAACAAACGAAACCTTAGCCGTTTATTCTATTGCAGTAAACAATTAATAGAAGGGTGTACTAGTTGTTGGTAGCGGAGGCGGTGACTCCTGCGGGAATGCACACAGCGTAAGACGCAACGAACCGCGCGTTAGCGAGGGTTGCGGCTTACGTGTGTGCCCGCGGAAAGCACCGCCGTAGCTGAAAACAACGACATAGGAAAAAGTACGAATTGTTTAGCAAAAGTGAAGTTTCGGTTAACAATTGTACTATTTTGTTGTGTGCTTAGGTTCTTGTGAAATGCTATAATTTAACAGTTACTATATAGTAATTCAATAGTGCATTAACAGTTATATGGTTTCATATATATATACTGGGGAAATAAGTTTTACTACTATTGATGGCACGCTTGATGCGTCTGGTGTAGGTACAAACCGACAGCCGAGATAGAGAGATGGTAGACCTTCTTCGGTTAAGAAGAAGGTTTCTATGAAGCAAATACTTAAAGAGGAGCTAACTGATGATGTCTAAAAAGAAATGGAACAAGTCATTCAATGCTTTTCTCGCAACGACATTAGTTGCGAGTGTATCGATGCCAGTAATGCCTAGTCAAGCTGTTGCGGCTGAATTAGCTACTGATTTAATTATCTCTGAGTATATTGAAGGGTCCAGTAATAATAAGGCGATTGAACTTTACAATGGAACGGGTTCAACGATTGATTTAAGCCAATACAAACTTGAGCTTTATACAAATGGTAGTACGACACCAACGAACAAACAGACGTTAAGTGGCACTTTAGCACATAATGAGACAATCATTCTCTATAATTCTAGTGCAGTAGCAGCGATAAAAGAGAAAGGTGGACTTGCTTCAGCTGTTACCGCGTTTAATGGTAATGATGCGATTGTTTTAAAGAAAGGTGAAGAGGTAGTAGATTCTTTTGGTCAAATGGGGTTTGATCCAGGCAAGTCATGGAATGACAATGGGGTGTCTACTGTTGATACAACATTGGTTAGAAAGAGTTCCATTACGTCTGGCGATAAAAATCCAAGTGACACCTTTGACCCTTCATTAGAATGGCAGCCCTATCCAATCGATACATTCGAACATTTAGGCAGTCATGCAATGGATGGAGGTGAGGTTGGACCTATTATAAAGGCAGAAGCCGTCACAGCTTCCACACCTTCTGGAACGGTTGCGTCAGGTACTGCCATTGCATTATCTTCTGCCACTGCTGGTGCAACGATTTTTTATACAACGGATGGAACAGAGCCAACATTGCAAAGTGCTAGTTATACGCAGCCAATTGTTATTGATAAAACAATGACGATCAAAGCGATAGCAGTTGCACAGGGGCTGGAAAATAGTGATGTGCAAACTTTTAGTTATACCGTCATTGGACAAGCAGATGTTCAGTCAATCGCTGATGCAAGAACACAAGCGAACGGTACAACAGTAACAATCAAAGGTATTGTGGCAGGGAAGCTGAAAAATACCATCTCTGTACAGGATGGAACAGGTGGTATCGCTGTACGACCGACGAGTCTAAATGTAGAAATTGGGGACGAAGTAACGCTTAAAGGGAAGCTTGCGGACTATAGAGGGTTACTGCAATTAGACGGAGCTCAAATTATCGACAAAGTGGCAGGTGTTGGTGCACCAACTGCAAAAGTAGTAACAGGTGCAGAGGTAGCAGAAGCAAATGAATCACAACTTGTTACGATAAATAATGTTGCGCTGACGAATGTGCAAACAGGAAGTGGCTGGGCAAACTATACAGCTAGTGATGGTAGCAATTTCTTAGTACGCGATGAAACGAATACGCTAGGCTTAACGGTCGGCACAACATATGAATCAATTACGGGCATTGTTCAACAATTTGATCAGGATTACCAAGTGATACCACGTTCTGTAAACGATATTGTTGTGGATAGTACCGCAATAAAACCAGCGATTGCGTCGCCAAGTAGTGGTACATTTATTAATCAAACAACGGTCACTTTATCAACATCGACAGCTAATGGGGAAATCTATTACACAGTAGATGGTACAAATCCTACTATATCAGGTATTAAATACGAAAAACCAATCGATATTACGCAAAACACAACATTAAAAACGGTTGTCAAAGCAAGTGATGGCACGTTTAGTGAAGTGATGACCTATGACTATGTTATTACAGATGCGCTGCAAATTCATGATATTCAAGAGGAAGGCCATCGTTCTCCATTTGCTGGCAAAACCGTTGATGGCATTCAAGGGATTGTAACATATTCATTTTCTTTAAATGGTAGTTATTATTATACAATTCAAACACCTGATGAATTAGCGGATGATAATCCGAATACATCGGAAGGGATCTTACTTTATAGCGGAAAGAATGCTTGGCCGATTCAAGTAGGAAATTTAGTATCGGTAACAGGTAAAGTAGATGAATATGCGTATGATGGCTACAGTGATGCGAACCAAACAGATTTAAAAACGACGCAAATCAATGTACGAAATGATCAAGGGGGCAAAGTACAAGTACTTAATGCCAGTGTAGCATTACCAAAAGCCATTCAAATTGATAAATTAAAAATGTCATTTAGCCAAATTGATAGTGACAATCTGCAAGTTTTCAACCCAACAATTGATGCCATTGATTTTTGGGAAAGTATTGAAGCGATGCGAGTGGAAGTAGGCAATGTCAAAGCTGTTGCTCCACAGGAACATGGCGATTTAGTAACGGTTCTTGAAAGTGAGCCAACAAACACGCTGCATGGTGGGGTCTTGTATGAGGAAGGAAAAACAAACCCAAATCGTATCCAATTTAGATTGGAACCGAACGGAACAGCTCGTGATTTCGAAGTTGCCACAGGCGATAAGTTTAATGGACCGATTACGGGTATTGTGGGCTACTCTTATCAAAACTTCAAAATTTACGTGCCATTAGATAACATGAAGCAAGCCCATGTAAAAGGGTCGGCAACACCTGAGACTACCAAAATAGTCAAAGCAGAGGATAAGCTAACAATTGCCTCGTATAATTTAGAAAACTTTTCTAATAACAAAACATCCACATCGGATGATAAGGCGCGAAAATTAGCACGCGCCATTGGTACTGATATGCAAACGCCAGACATTGTAGGGGTCACGGAAGTACAAGATAATAACGGCGAGTCGGCTGGTGATGCCAAGGCAGATCAAAGTTATCAACGCTTAATTGATGCCATTAAAGCTGAAAGTGGCATTGCTTATAAGTATGTCAATATTGACCCTGTGAATAATGCAGATGGTGGTGCACCGAACGCGAATATTCGTGTTGGTTTCTTATACAATCCAGCAAGGGTGAACTTGAAGGAAGGAATCCAAGCAGGGGATGCGACTACTGCGGTTAGTTATCAAAACGGTCAATTAACGCTGAACCCAGGCCGAATTGACCCGATGAATGAAGCATTTAATAATAGCCGAAAACCGTTAGCTGCACAATTTGAGTTCCAAGGTGAAGATGTCATTGTGATTGCTAATCACTGGAATTCTAAATCGGGTGACACACCATTATTTGGAGCAACACAACCACCGCAATATAAAAGTGAAGTGCAACGCCAAAAAATCGCAAATATTGTGTATAACTTTGTTGCGGATGTTAAAACGAACAATCCAGATGCAAACATTGTATCGTTAGGTGATTTTAACGATTACCAATTTGCCAAAGCGCTTAAAATTCATGAAGGTGAATGGATGACTAATATGATCAATAAAGCCGATTCTTCTGACCGTTATACGTATTTGTATCAAGGAAATTCGCAAGTATTAGATCATATTTTAGTTTCTAATAACCTTCAAGAAAAAACGATAATTGATATTCTTCATATTAATGCAGACTTTACAGATATGGCAGGCCGTGCAAGTGACCATGACCCTGTCATGGTGCAACTGGATTTAAAACAAGGTCCTACAGTAGAACCGATTCAACCTGAAATCACATATAACTATGAGAACTTTAAGAAAAATATCTTAGTTATTACAAAACCGAGTGTAGCATTACATTTAGATGCAGCGTCGTATATTACGAAGGGCGTACACTTAAAAGGGAAGTATGTCGAGCTTCACGGTGAAGGCTTTAACAAGACAGATGTGATTATTACGCCAAATCATCCAGAGTCCATTGTAGACTTAAAGGGCAATACGTTTAAAAAGATTACAATTGAAGGCAAAAATGTAAGTGAAATTAGAGGCGCAGAAAATATTGACTTACAGTTGATTGAATTGAAGAAGGGTGCATCGTTAGAAAACATTAAATTTACAAATTCTAAGGGGCAATCGATTGTCTACCCTCCTGTCCCTGCTGAAAACAAGCAACCAATCATCAAAAAGCCTTTTACAAATCAGACAGTAGCTGTAGGAACAGACATTACCATCGATTTAACAGAGCATTTCGCTGATCCTGATAATGACGAATTGACATTTACCGCTACAAAAGGTTCGATAACGGGCAAACGCTTAACGTTAACTTTAGAAGCGGGTAGTCATATTGTGGGTGTCACGGCATCTGATGGTACAAAAAGTGTTACGGCCAATTTTAGTGTTACTGTAACGGCTAACGACTACTATACTGCTGCCTATAACAAAGAGGGGCAAGCGCTTAAAAAGGCGCTGCATGATATTATTGCAAACCAAAAAGTATTATCCTATGATGCTGCATGGGATGCTTTGAGATACACAGATGAAGATCCGAATAATACAAATAATGTCCTGTTATTTTATTCTGGTAAATCTAGTCCAAAAACAAACAACGGCGGCAATGTAGGAAACTGGAACCGAGAGCATACGTGGGCAAAATCACATGGGAATTTCGGCACAAGTCAAGGACCAGGAACTGATATCCATCATTTACGCCCTACCGATGTGCAAGTAAATAGCGCGAGAGGAAATTTAGACTTTGACAATGGCGGTAGTCCAGTCGCTGGCTGTAACGGTTGCTTGAAAGACGCCGATTCCTTCGAACCACCGAATCGTGTCAAAGGGGACGTTGCACGCATTCTGTTTTATATGGCAACGCGTTATGAGCTAGGCGATAAAGTAGACCTTGAATTAAATGACAAAGTCAACAATGGAACAGCTCCGTATCACGGTAAACTTTCGGTTCTTTTACAATGGCATCTACAAGACCCTGTAGATGACTATGAAAAACGACGAAACGAAAGAATCTACGAAATCCAAGGGAACCGCAATCCATTTATCGACCATCCAGAATGGGTAGAAACGATTTATGGCAACAAACCAGCGGTGCAGATGGTGAATTAGCAAAATGCAAAAACCAGCCAGTTTTCAGCGGTAAATCGCTGAAAACTGGCTGGTTTTATTATGGATTGGCGACAAGCAATTGATTTCAAACGAGCTTGAAAGTGAATACATAATACAAAATATAGTGGCGAAAGTCATGGGTATGCATTCCATTTATGATAAAATTTATAACAACACTCTATAGGAGTTAATAGAGGGGTGAAAAATGGATACACAAAAAAATGCTTTCATTATAGTAGCGTTTGCAAATAGTGCAATGGCATGTATAAGTCAATTTCTTGGTTCAATGTTAGACGAAAGGTTTGATTCGTTAGTTCAATTTTTAGCTTTTCCTTTCGTTATAATTCTTCTGAATGTGGTGTTAGGATTTAAATTTAGAATGAAGTTTTATCAATATGCACTGTTCGCATATTTAGGATTATACATATCTATCTTTGTCTGGGGCACTTTTGTTTTGGTGGAAAGCACAAAAAAAGAATTGCCTCCGGGCGAGATTGTATTAGGTGCAGATCTCTTATTTATTATAGTTGTGACAATAGTCCAGTCGATTATTTTCCTTATTTTTAATTTAATTACTTATGTAATTTATAAAATGGTTTTTTCAAAACTAGTAAGGTTGTGAAATAGAATGGTTAAAAACAAAGCAATCGCTGCTGTCGTTACAATTATTATTGGCATCTTTATTATTCCACTATTTATTACTTCTACATACAGTATTGTTTATGGTATGTATGGTACTGCATTTACGGCACCTTCTATGCTTGTAGCTTTAGGAGTTTCCTTACTTATTGAGAAACATAGTAAAAATAAACATATAGTATTGATGTATATTAAACATCTCCTTTGTGCCTTAATTTTTTCACTGTTGTTTACACTCCTTAATTTTGATATAAACACGTATAAAGATACTTTTTACATTAGTTCTTTATTGGGGAGCGTTTATATTATAATATTTGTCACATTTGATTATTTGTTGAATAAGTATAGGATTGTATAGAATTTTAAATTTGTAACGTTCCTTTTTACGCACATGTTCCCGTAGAAAAACACCTCCAATTGAAGTGTAGGTATCTAAACCCTATTTCAATCAAAGGTGTTTTTTTATTGTCTATTCTATTGGTGTCAGTTCCGTCGTCGCTGTAAATGAAAGGGAACGGTTCTATATTAATGTGCTGCTACTAATTTCATTAAATAGCTTCGTCGGATAATGAAGAAGCTTCCTATAAATAACAGTAAAAATATACTGATGCCCATTGCCGTCATTTCATAAAATGACGATGAAATCATACTGCGCATGGAGAACATTACACAAACTAATAGAATGCTAGCAAAGGCGAAGGGGATAAAAACTAGCATAGCTAATTCCTTTGTCACTACAGAACGTACTTCTTTTACAGAAAGACCAATTTTTCGAATGCCTGTATATTTTGCTTTTTCACCTTCCACTGATGTTTGTAAGTAGAAGTAAAGAATGCTCATAGATAGTAACCATCAAAGGCAAAACAAGGTGCGGTTGAAATGCTTGAAAATGATCGAGCACTTTGTCAAAGTCTTGTGTAATAACGCTTTGATAGCCGTATTTATCTAGTTGATTTTTCAATGTTTGAGCAATATCCATGTCATCTTCCACAATTGATATTTTATACATTTTATACCTCTCTTATAGCTAGAAGCTTTCTTCTATTTTTATCACTAAATGATTGCAATATACCTGAACGGAAGTCAATTCCTATTCTATACGCAAATAATTTACTATAAAGCAAAAATACGATTTTTCACTTGTAGCCACTTTGTGTACTGATGATTTTAGTCCATACTAATATAGAAGTGACAGAAGGGGGGAGCTGTAAGATGATTCGTAATCGTCAAATGGAGATATTGCTACATTTGTTGAAGGTGAAAAAGACAACGCATGAGGCGCTGGCGCGTCAGTTTGAAGTAAGTGTAAAAACGATTCAGCGGGATATTGATAAGCTATCGATGATGGGTGTTCCAGTTACTTGTAAGCAGGGGCATAGGGGTGGCGTGTATATTGAAGAGCATTATAAATTATCTAGTAGCTTCTTTAATGATGAAGATTTGCAAGTTTTAACATTTGCGTTATCTGTTTATGATAGTTTGTCAATGCAAATGCATAAGGAGCGTATATTAAAGAAACTGGCACTCATTTCTCCAGAATTGATTTATCTGTATGAACAAGATGCCAAAGATTATTTTATCGTTGATCTTTTCGATAATAAGGTCGATATGACAGAAGCAGTCTATCAACGGATAAACCATTGTCTTGACGAGGAATACTATCTTCGTGTCGTTATTGGTGAGAAACAAATGGACGTTGCACCGATTAGTTATGTTTTAAAAGCGGATGGATTATATTTATATGCTTTTGAAAGGGAGTATGTATTAATAAAGATTGCTTCAATTACTTATTCGCATATAACGAATATTGAGTTTGAACGAAATTTTACTCCGTACCAACAAAATCACACAATTATTTTTAAATAAGACATTAGGTGTCTTATTTGACATGATATTGTTTGTGTTGGAGGGGATGCTAGATGAAGTCCAATAACTTCGACAACTATTCAATCAGTAAATTAATTGCAACGTTCTCACTTCCTGCAATCTTGTCCTTAATTCTTGAAATGATGACTTCCGTAGTGGATACGTCTTTTGCAGGGCATATAGGTAGCCAAAGTGAAAGTGCCTTATCTGCCATGGGCTTATTATCGCCGATTCTTGCTGCTTTTGTAGCACTGCAGACGCTCTTTGCCACGTCAACGGCAATCATGATTTCAAAGTATTTAGGTAGTGGCGATCAACTTCAATTAAATAAGTATTTTCAGAGTGGGTTTGTGATGACGTGTGTTGTTAGCTTTGTTACATCTGGCACTACATGGATTTTGATGGAGCCACTTTTAACTATGTTGGGTGCTAAAGGTGAAGTATGGAAGCTTGCCAAAGATTATTTAACTATTATTCTACTTAGTAATATTTTGAGTGCTATTGGTTATACATTGACGAGCGTTATTCGAGCATTTGGTTATCCAAAAGTAGAGGCAATTATTATTACCATTGCAGTGGTGATTAATATTGTGTGCAATGCTATTTTAACTTTCGGTTTTCAATTAGGCGTTGTTGGTATTGCTTTAGGCACTTTCATTAGTGAGTTAGTATGCGCTATTATTTCCATTGTTTATTTGGTGAAACGTCATATCTGGTTTTTAGCGAGCAAGGTATCTTTAGGAGAACATGGATGGCTGTCCTTTCAAATGTTGAAAATTGGTTTTGCCCAAACGGCCATACAATTATTAGCCGGTGTTTCTGCATTTATAGTAAACCATCAGCTCATATCAATAGGAAGCCATAGTCAAATAGCGATTTGGAATATAGCCAACAAGATGTATATGCTTGTATTAATGCCGATTATTGGTATCACGCAGGCAGTTCAAACAATTCTTGCTTATTTTGAGGGTAAGGGAGAATTATTGAAAAAAAATAAAACTGTAAAAAAGACAATGTTGTATGCGATTATTTATGGTATTGGTATTACTGTAGCTATGTATATGTTCAGTAATGTGATTTTGTATTTGTTTACTTCTGATGAAACGATGTTAACATCAACACAACATGTGATAAAGGTCATTTTTCTAACATTTCCGCTATTGGGTATTACCTATACAATTATGACTGTATTGCAGGTTACAGGTAAAGAAATTTATGCCGTAATCCTTGGTCTAATCAGACAGGTTATCGTAATTGTGCCGCTCGTTCTGCTTTTACCGACTTTTTTTCGTAAAGAAAATTTGTTCGATATTAGTCCTGCTTTCTCCATATTTTTGTCAATTCCACTTGCTGATATTGCGACACTTAGCATCGCTATTGTATTTTATAGAAAAATACTACAAAAATAGCTACCAACTAGTGCCATTGCATTATCTGATAAACTATGACATGCTTAATATAGAGAGTATAGTACTAGGAGAATGTTGTAGTGATTAAAGAGTGGGATTTCCTACGTGTAGTGGCATGCCTATCCATTTTACTATTACATACATCATCCTGGGTAATTTTGGAGGTTGGTGTAGAACCCGAGCAACAGGTTTATCTGTTTTTGCGGATTGCGCTTTGCTATGCAACGCCGACGTTTATTGTGTTATCGATTATCATATTGTCAAATCGTTATCGTGAACGGCTACCAATTTATTTTTGGTCGAGTCGTCTTCAATATATTTTAGTGCCTTTTTTAGTGTGGGCTTTTGTCGATGCATTATTGGTGGAGTCAATTTATCGTAAAGGTTTGTTATGGGACAAGTATTTCTATAATGTAGTTTATGGAGAGTTTGTGGGCTGGTTTGTTGTAGTTATTTTCCAGTTATATGTAGTATTTGAGTTGATGAAGCGTTTTAAATGGTCGATTACGTGGTTTCTACCGCTCAGTGTGCTGATTACGCTAGTACATCATGCGGTCATTGCCTTGCCTTATCCAATTTTTGAGGACCATGCGAATGTGCTACGCTTGCTGTTTACAGGATGGCTTGGTTATTTTGCAGTTGCCTATGCGATGGGAGTCTCATATGAGAGACTAGCTGCATTGGCGAAGAAGTACCGAGGTGCAACGGTTGTTTTCGTTGTACTTGCTGTACTGTTTTTGATGATTCGTATGTTACTTGGCTATACTGAGGTGCATTCGAGGCGTCTCGATATAGTCCCACTTGTCTTTAGTGTTGTGCTTTGTGTTATTGCTTGGGGGCAGTCATTGCCAGCTACGAAGTTGGTTCGTATTATTAGTCAATATGCGTTTATGATTTACCTTATCCATTGGGAAGTGCTACGTCTATCGACAAGCTGGTTTGTGGCACATTTTGATAGCACATTGACGCGTGTTTCCATGCTTATGCTGTGGACACTTGTTGTTTGCATTGGGCTGACGAAACTATTGTCATTCCTACCGTTTAGTCAATGGATTGTGGGAAAGTTAAAAAAACGTTAAAAAGCAGTGATCTCTAACTAGATAGAAATCACTGCTTTTGTAATTGTTTTGCGAATCGCGGGTAAATCGAAGTAAATCGCGGGTAAACCGGAGCGAATCGCGGGTAAACCGTAACGAACCGCGGGTAACCCTAAGCAAACCGCGGGTACCTCGTTATAACGTGATTGGCCGATAGTTACTCGGGCATCAGTTTTAAATTGCGATCATTATAGGCAAGAATGACATAGTCCGGTTGCATGTTTTGTAAGTAAGGAATAATATCTTTCTCTAAATAACGTAAGTCTAAAATGGTCACAGTTTTAAAGTGACTTGCTACATGAAATTGAATGGTGTTAAAGTATGAATCTTTAATGACGACGAGATGTTTGTCGCTGTCATAGTTTTGGTTGACGATTGTAAGTTCAGCAAAGTCGCGGCTGTAGGCATCCGCATAGTTCACTATGGCGTCAGGACTCATCTGTTTCGCCCGACCGTACACTGCGTCGTACGGTGCAGTGACGCCACCTTCAATTGTACCGTCGTAGATTGTAAACTGTGTTGCAAACGATGCAGGTTCGTTATAGCAAATTTGTTCATTATTCTCGACGGTCATATAGAGTATTTTATTCCATGAGCCGGCGAACTTATTTGGTAAACAAAATGTATTGGCTTCTTCAAAAGGAATGGTTGCTATTGTTTCACCCAGTCGTTTGTTTAGTGTATGGATAAGCGCTTCGTAGCCTGAATAGGCACCGCGAATTGTCCAGTGATGATCTGTTTTAAAGAAGTTGCGCTCGGCAGAAAAGTTTTCTTGCATTTCATCATAGAGTCGAATATTGTCTACGCCTGCAGCGGTAACAAGTTCGTGCAGTTTTACATTGTTTGCAATACCAGCATCTTCTGGCATATAGCGTGGGCTTGGCTCACGTGAATAAGTCGCCTTTGCTGGTAGGGAGTAAAATGTAAATGGTATATGCTTTTCAGCTAGACCTTTGCTTAAGCGTTGTAAATCAGAGGCAAAAGCAGCCAGCTCTTCATCGGGTTTTACTGCGGCCGGCTTCGAAATAATCCAGCCAGTTTTATTATCAACAGCGTACTTATCATTTAAATACGTTTTGCCCACAACACGTTGAAAGTTTACATAATTGCGCATCCATGTATCACGTGCAGGAAACTGGTCAGAAATATACGACTCTACTTGCTTGGACCATGTCCCTGTTAAAATTTCCTTAGCGCTTGGCGTAATGTTGGCAGATTCTAATGGCCGGTTTTCCATTTCTGATTGCGGCCGATCCACCGTTAATACATGCACGACGAAGCCACCGAAAATAATGCAAAAAAATGTAATTGGTAATAGATACGTTTGAATTTTTCGCATGATGTCCCACCTAAAATCTAAAGTAAATGAATGGATTATGTGTTGCGTTTACTAAAAACATCGTAATAAATAACAAAAGTGCACCATAGTAAACGGTTTGTGTAATGCGCAGACCCCAGTCAAATGATAGGGAAGCGGCTGCCTTTTGTTCACTCCATGTTTGGTAAAACTTATAAATAGGCATGGCAAAAAAAATAGCGATGACAAAGTAAAGCGCATAATCTTTTGTCAGTAAAATCGTTTCATAATTGTACAGTGCGGCATCGGAAAGCCCAAACATCGTTTTGATAAATGAAAATGCATATGTAAAATCATTTGCTCTAAAGAACACCCAGCCAATCATTACTATTATTAATATATACATATGTCGGACGATACGTGGAATGCGTGCCAACCATTTCAACAGCACCCATTTTTCCAAGCAAATTAAGATACCGTAGTAAAAGCCCCATGCCATAAAGGTCCAACTTGCCCCGTGCCAAAAACCAGTAAGTGTCCACACAACAAGTAAGTTACGATATAGTTTCCATTCATGGCTAACACGACTACCACCAAGTGGGAAGTAGACATAATCTCTAAACCAACTGCTAAGTGAGATATGCCAGCGTCGCCAAAAGTCTGTAACAGATTGTGCTATATATGGATAGTTAAAGTTTTCTTCAAATTTAAAGCCGAAAATTCGTGCTAACCCAATTGCCATATCACTATAGCCTGAGAAGTCAAAATAAATTTGCAGGGAGTACGCTAAAATCCCAATCCAGGCAGTCCCCGTTGTTAAATCCCCACCTGATAAGCTAAAGACATGATCGGCAACTTCGCCCATCGGATTGGCTATCAGTACTTTTTTCGCCAGCCCTTGTACAAAGCGACGCGACCCAATCATCCAATCTTCTGCTGTCGCAATACGTTTCTTTATTTGTTCAGCTACCGTTTGATAACGAACGATAGGGCCTGCAACGAGTTGCGGAAATAATGTAATGAAAAGTGATAAATCTAAAAAATTGCGCTGTGCCTTTACGTCCTTACGATAGACGTCGATTACATAACTAAGTGCTTGGAACGTGTAAAATGAAATCCCGATTGGCAGCGGAACAGCCTGCCATTCAATAGGTTGCGACAAATAATTATTGACAATATCCACGAAAAAGCCAGCATATTTGTAATAGCCTAAGATGGCTAAGTTGCTAACAATGACTAACCAAAGTAATGTTTTGCGCTTGGACTGGGAAGCGGTGTTTTCAATAACGATACCGAGCACATAATTGAGTACGATGGACAGCATCATTAAAAGCACATATTTCGGCTCACCCCAAGCGTAAAAGAACAAACTTGCCAACAGTAAAATCGTATTGCGTAGCATCTTCGGAGAAATGAAGTACACAACAATCACTAATGGCAAAAAGACATATAAAAAAATAAGACTACTAAATACCATTTCTGTCAAATCCCCATCTCTGTAAAAAATAAAACTTCGTGAATCGCTGACTAGCAGTATGAAACGCCACAAAGCTTGAGCAAATCGCCACAAACTCCGAACGAAACGCCACAAAACCCGAGATAATCGCCACAAAACCGAGTTTTACCACTATTAGAAGTCTAGTAATGCCCATTTACTTTAATAGCTATCGCTAGATTCTGGTTTCCATAAAATATTAATCCATTTTTCCAAGGGAATTAATGAATAAATTACCTATATTATTGTAACTTAAATTCACGATTTGTTCACTATTCCTTTAAGTGAGATATTTGGCTTACTTAAAAATTATTGGAAGGGAAAAAGTCTCAATATCTATGGGTAAAATGGTATATTTTTCGAACAAAAGAAACGTTAGTATGCCAAAATTCGGATGGAAAACAAATTATAAATAAACTAATAAATGTATTTATAACCAATGAAGATAAACTATTACCACATCCTTCATTCCAAATATTGCACATAGAAATGTATGTTCTACTTCTTTTATAATAGAAACGTAGTCACAAAAGTGGCTAATTTATCTAGGAGGTTTTTGCACATGAAACAAAAATATAGTAAATGGGTTGTCGGCGCAGCATCAGCAGCTCTAGTAGCATCAGCAATCGTACCAGTAGCTAGCGCAGCAAGCTTTTCTGATATTGAAAATAGTGATCACAAGGACGCAATCTTAGCATTAGCGGACGCTAAAATCGTAGGAGGTTACACTGACGGTACATTCAAACCAAACGCAGTAGTAACACGCGGTAACGTAACAAAATTCTTAGGTAAATGGTTAGTATCTGAAGGTTATGAAGTGCCAGCTGACTATGCAACAAAAGCTCGTTTCACTGACCTACCAACTACAGCTCCAGACCAAGAATTACTACAATATGCAGCACTTGTTAAAGATGCTGGCGTATTCAAAGGTTCTAACGACCAATTAATGTACACTAAAAACATGTCTCGTGAACAAATGGCAGTAGTATTAGTACGTGCTATCAACACTGTTTACGGTGTAGACTTAGTTGCAGATTACAAAGAATCTGACTTCAAATCTACAATCACTGACTTAGATAACGCTACAGCTAACGAAAACCGTGAAGCAATTATCGCGTTAGAATATGCTGGTCTTACAAACGTTAAAGCGTTCAACCCTAAAAACACTTTAACTCGTGGTCAATTCGCATCATTCTTAAACCGTACAATCACGAACATTGCAGAAGCTCCTTTAACTGTAAAAGAAGCTAAAGTTGTTGACGCAACTACATTAGAAGTAACTCTTTCTGATGATACAAAACATACTGTAAAATTAGAAACTGCACTTCCAGAAAACAAAGAAACTAAAGTAGACTTCGAAATCGAAGGCAAAGCTTATTCAGCTGTAGTTACATATGAAGTAGCTGAAGTTAAATTAGAATCTGTAAAAGCTGTTAACGCTAAAACAATCGAAGTAAAATTCAACAAAGCAGTAGAAGATACTTCTAAAGCTACAATTGAATTATTACGCGGTACATTCAAGCAAAACGTAACTCTTACTTGGGCTGCTGACAAAAAATCAGTTCAATTAGTAGGCGCTACAAACTTCCAAGCTGCAGATTACACTGTAAACATCTCTGGTTTAACTGAAAAAGTATTAACAAGCGACGTTAAAATCGAAGCTCAAAAAGTTACTTCTATCGAAATCTTAGACGAAGTAGCAGTAGTTGATACAGCTATCCAATCTAACGGTACTTTCGCTGCAGGTACAACTGCAACTGTTGGTTACGTAGTGAAAGACCAATACGGTACAGATATTACAAAAACAACTTCTTTAAAAACAAATGATACTGCTAACACAACTGTTGTAGCTGATGCTGCTAAAGGTGTAGTTAAATTATCAGGCGCTGTTGTAGAAGGTAAAAAAATCGGCGATTTAGTACCAGTTGTATTATTTGATACTGCTACAGGTACTTCAGTTTCTAAAACTGTGAAATTATCTGCTGAATCTACAGTTTCTTCTATTGAAGTAGCGGGTGTTTACAACGCTAAAGGTGAAGAAGTAGTTTTAAATGATAACTCTAAAGCTTCTGAAGCATTCATCGTATTAAACCTTAAAGACCAATACGGTAAAGAAATTACAGATGCTGCTAAAGCAAGTGGTTTAGTAATTACAAACACTAACACTACAAACTTAACAATCGATAACAAAGTAACAAAAGTAAAAATTGGCGAAAAAGATAAATTAGTAGTTGCTTTATCATCAATCTTAAAAGCTGGTGATACTGATGTATTATTAATTTCAACAACTAACGGCCAATCTGCAAAATACACTGTGAAAGTGGCAGAAACTACTACAACTAACGCAATCTCTGTTTCTCAACCAGAAATCGCAGTTGCTAACGAAGCTACATTAATTCCTTTAACAGTTACTGATAAAGAAGGCAATGTTATCACTAACAAAAAAATCTTAGCTGATGCTAACAAAGGTATTAAAGTTGGCGGCACACCAGTTGCTGAATCTGCTCTTGAAGTAAAAGATGGTCAAGTATACTACAAAACAACATTTGGAGCAGCTGGAACACAAGCATTAGTATTCCAAACTTCAACATTCAAAGTTGCTACTATTACTGTAGATGTTAAAGCTGCAGCAGTACCAACTGTAGTTCGCGGACTTAAAAACCCATTAGTAATTTCAACTGCTCAAGCACCAGTGACAATTACTGCAAAAGATCACTTAATCATTGAAGACCAATACGGTCGTGAAATGAAAAACTCTGCAGCTCCTGTAACAGTTACATTAGTTGGTACTTCTGATGTAGTATCAGTAAGTGCAAACCAAGTTACACCACTTAAAAATGGTACTGCAACATTAAACGTTGCTCTAGTAACGCCAAATGGCACAATTGATTCTGCTGTAGAAGTAAAAGTACAAGTAACTGATGGTACAGAATACAAAGGTTACGAAATTGCTGAAATCGGTAAAACAAAAGTAGCAACTGACAAAAAAATCACTGTTAACGGTTTATTAAACGGTGGTAAAGTTGCACTTGAGCCAAACGAATATACAGCAACAGTAACTGGCGGTAAATTAACTGCGCCACAAGCTGTAACTGCAGGTAAAGTAAATATCGCTGACACAGCTTTAAACACTGATACAACTCCAGCAGCAAACAAAATTGATACAGAATTCACTTTAAAAGTAACAATTAATGCAACTGGTGAAGTATTAGAACAAAAATTCGTTGTTTCAGCTGACGCTGAAAAAACACAAGATTTCTTCTTTACAGCATCAACAGTATCAGTAGATTTAGCTGATTACAACGTAGCGAAAGCTATTACAGAAGCTACATTAGCATCTGGTGCAACTGTAGCAAACTTAAAAACTACAGGAGATGCTCCAGTAGTAGTAAACGTTGCAACTGTTGACCAATATGGTAACAAAGAAATCAAAGCACTTGCAGCAGAAACAGTTACAATCGTACCTGAAAAAGTTACTGATGTAACAATTGCTGGTAACGGTACTGCAGCTGCAACAGCTACATTAAAAGCTGGCGTTACAGAAGCTAAAGTAACTTTAAAAATTAAAGTTGGTAACGCAACAAAAGAACTTAAAGCAACAATTGTAACTCCTTAATAAAACGAAGTGTTACTTTATACACTAGTTTACTAGTGTTATAACTAGCCTTGTGATTAGATGAAATCTTTTGATTCATCCTAGTCACAAGGCTTTTTTAATGGAAAAAACAGCGGGTATGAATACATTTGACTTTGCTACAATGCTATAAACTACATAACTATAGAAGAATATGAAACTTTTAGTATTATTTCCATGTGTTATCATAGTATGATAGGGAAAAGACGTAGGGGGTCGAGTGAATGAAACGAAATAAATTATTTCAAGGTGCAATCGTTGCGGCTTTAGCTACAAGTGCCATTGTAGTAGTGCCGACAGCGCACGCAGTTGAAGGATTTAGCGATGTGGATATGACGAAAGAATATGGAACTGCGGTGAAAGATTTAGCTACCCGCGGGATTATTAATGGTTATGCAGATGGTACATTTAAGCCGTTTGCAGATGTCACACGTGGACAAGTAGCCAAAATTTTAGCAAATTTATTGGCTTTAGATACGCAAAATGTAATAGACCCTCAATTTACCGATGTTAAGCAAAGTGATGAATACTACGGCGCAATTGCGGCATTAGCAAATGAGGGAATTGCGACAGGCTTTGCCAATGGTAGCTTTGGTGTCAATCAAGCCATCACACGTGAGCAATTAGCGAGCATGTTAACATCTGCTTTCCAATTAAGTAATAATACTGAAGATTGGACACTGCCGTTTACGGATATTGTAAAATACTCTGATGCGTATTATGCAGTAGGTCCATTGTTTGAACACAATATTACAAAGGGTATTACACCTACAACATTCGGTTTAAAAGAAACAGTCAAACGTTCACAACTTGCATTATTTATTCATCGTATAGAGGCGATACAAGCAAATCGCGTTGTCCAAAGTTTCATTGCGCGTGATTTTGGAGCTACTCAATTGGAAGCCTATTCTTATGATAATATAGCGGCTGATGGGGAGCACGAATTTTTCAAAATTCATCAAACAACGAATGGTTTGACGGTAGAGGCATTGCGTGAAGGATCTGGCCACTTTATGTTAGTAAGCTACAATATTGATAAAGAAGAAAACTATGAGATTATTGACACGCAAAAATATAAAGTGGTCGTTACAGAAGTGGATGGCAAGCTTCAACTTGATTGCCAACAAACAGATGAAATTACACCGGGTTCAGCATTACTTTTCGAAGAGGATTTAGGCTTTAATCCGTCTCATATTCAGCTAACAACTGCAAATGGTCATGAAGTAAGTGACAAAGTCTACGTCTATCAACCATTCAATTTTGATGGTTGGGAGCCAGAAAGCATTCCAAAAGGCGGCAATTATGAATTGAAGTTATTGCAGGCAGGTGACTACATTGCAACATTGTCGGATGATAAAGGACAATCTGTACGTGTAGGTATTCATGCTGAAACAGATGGTTATGAAATGTATACTTCAGCAGCAGTTGAAGTCAGCAGTGTTTTCATTCCGAAGAGTGAAATAGGCTTTACTGTGAAAGATGTTCACGTAGAGCAATTTACAGGAGCATTGTATGATCACAAAATTGTTGATGTGGAAAATGCTGCTGATGGTGTAACAGTTAAAAAAGTTGGCAAAGGTGAAACCATTTTTGCCATTCGCCTAAACGGTACGAATGGTGAAAAGCTATTTGTCCAAGGAATGATGTATGAAGTAAGTGGAATAACGACGATGTATTACGAATTAGCGACACAACAAGATATGGAAAATGCGTGGTAATTCACCGATAGAACATCGTGATACGAAAAAGTGAAATTGACAATTGTCAATTTCACTTTTTTCATTAGTTGAAGTATATATTAACGGTTTGTCACAAATTAAATGCATGATGAATAATGATAGTACGATGAAGTTCCTACTTGGCTCTAAATTGAAGACATGGATGGTATGTTGTATGATTTCCTGAAAATATCCAAATGAAGGAGAACTGTATGAAACCTCGTATATTAATTGCTAGTCCTGTACGACAAAAACCTTTAATTTTAGATTATTTTTTGTTTTCACTTCAGTCGTTAAACAAAGACGAGCATAAAGTGGATTTTTTATTTATTGATGATAATGATGACCAACAATCAACGGAACTTTTAACGTTATTTCAATCACAAAATGAAGGTGTAAAAATTATTAAAAATAACCAGCAAAATGAACTTTATAGGAAGGATGAACACACACATTATTGGACCGACTCGCTAATTGAAAAAGTAGGGAAAATGAAAGATAGGATTATTGAACATGCAATTCAATTACAATATGATGGTTTGCTACTGATAGATTCTGATTTAATGTTGTATCCGAATACACTTCAAAACTTATGGAATGCGCAAAAAGACATTATCTCTAATATTTTCTGGACTGAGTGGAACAAAAATGAAGTAGCACTACCTCAAGTGTGGATGATGGATGAATATACATTATACGAGATTAATAATGGCGAAAAATTAGAACCAATCGATATTGTCAATAGAACGTCCGCTTTTATCAATAAATTAAAAGTACCAGGCATCTATGAAGTAGGGGGGCTAGGTGCTTGCACATTAATAAGTAGAAAAGCACTTTTAAAGGGTGTTCGTTTTAAACAGCTAAAAAATTTATCGTTTTGGGGAGAAGATCGACATTTTTGCATAAGGGCTTCCGCTTTGGAATTACCGTTATTTGTTGATACTCGTTTGCCTGCTTTTCATATTTATCGAGAATCAGACCTACTAGGTGCGGAAAAATTTAAAAATGAAATCATTATTGGAAAAAAGCAACAAGCGACTGTTAGCTTATGTATGATCGTCAAAAATGAAGAACAAGTTTTAGCGCGTTGTTTATCTTCTGTTCAAGGACTTGTGGATGAAATAATTATTGTAGATACTGGCTCCTCCGATAAAACGAAAGAAATTGCCAAGCAATACACAAGTCTTATTTATGATTTTGAATGGATAGATGATTTTTCACAAGCTCGCAATTTTTCATTTAGCAAAGCCACCAAGGATTATATTTTATGGTTAGATGCAGATGATATTATAGAAGAGAGGGAAAGAATACATTTTCTAAACTTACTAGAAGAACTAACGGATAAAGAAGTGGATAGTGTGATGATGGATTATCATCTAGCCTTTGATGAGAATGGCAATCCAACATATAGCCTTAAAAGAAATAGAGTAGTAAAACGTTCTTGCGATTTTAAATGGGTTGGGGCAGTACATGAATATTTAGCTGTCCAAGGGAATTTTATACAGCGTAATATAGCCATTACACATCGTAAAGAAAAAGCCTATACAGACCGTAATTTGAAAATTTATAAGCGCAGGGAAGCGCAACAAGAGCAATTTACGGCACGGGATTTGTTTTATTATGGAAATGAATTAAAAGACCATGCATTGTACAAAGAAGCCGTTGATAAATATCAACAATTTTTAGCGACAAAACAAGGGTGGATTGAGGATGAAATTGCAGCTTGTATAAAAATAGCAGATTGTTATGAAATGCTGAATGATGCTGATAGACAGTTGCATTTTTTATTAAAAACTTTCGCTTATAGCACGCCTCGCCCAGAATGTTGTTGTCGTTTAGGTGCAAAATTTTTGGCAGATTCACAATACGAACAAGCTATTTATTGGTATGAACAAGCAATCAGTATGAAGAACAAACCAAAACAGGGGAATTTAATTGAACATATCGCTTGGACATGGCTACCATATATTCAATTAGCTGTTTGTTACGATCGTCTGGGACAATATGACATAGCGAATAATTACAATGAACAAGCATTACAATACGATCCAACAAATAAACTTATATTAGATAATCAGCAATATTTTAAAAACAGATTAAAGGATTAAAACGATGGAGTAGAAATGTAACAAGGCACTCCTATAGCGGACATAACGATATAGCAAAAAAAGTGTTAGATTGACCTGCGTCAATCTAACACTTTTCCATTTAGTTTAGAAAATTATATATTTGACGTAGTCTTTCCAGCCAATTTCTTTAAAGTGTTGCCACTCAATTTTTTTCACGGGCATTGAGCAGAAAGTGCGTGCTAAAATATTACGTTTTTCATTAGCTAAAATAGGCGTACCAACATCTATATAGCTTGTGAATATCGTTGAATCTTTCGTTGAAAAAGCAACTTCAATATCTTCAAGACGAATTTTTCCATCCTCGTCAATTATATAGACGCTCTTAGCACCTTTTACTGATTTAACCCAAGAAGAATTCACTTTATAAGCATCGAAAGCTTCATTCACTACGATTGCAGCCTGACCAACTGTTGAAAACGGAATATTTTCTAACATATCGTCTTGTTGTAGCATTACTTCATAATTAGTAGGCTTCGGTAGTTTCGCTGATTTTGCTAATTCTTTTGCCCATATAGCGTCATGATTTGTAGCAATCATTGATTTTTCAAGTACGATACCTGATAGGTCATCTTTGAAATGCTGTAGTTTAAAATCGACCCTTTGCCCAGCCGCAACCTGTTGCCATTCTTCTTCAGATAAGTAGACAAGCATTGCTTTTTCTGTTGAATAAATTTCAAATGTTACTGTACCAGCTTCGTCTGTGACGTTGGCAATAACACCATCAACAGGGCTTACTACTCCTTGGCGTGCTTGAATTTGGGCAATTTGAGCATCCATTACGGCAATTTGACGTGTAGCTTCTGCAATATGGCGATTTAAAATAGCTACAGCTGTAGATGGAGTATTTTGTTGACCTAACTCCAATTTTACTGTGACATTTAATTTATCACTAATTTGATCTGTATTAATCGAACTTTTTGGATTATCTGTACCTCCAAAATCCGATTCTATTTGTGACAAGGCGGATTGCAAGTCACTTAATTCAGTTTCATAAGCGTCCCGTTCAGCCTCAAGCTTCGTTAACTCATCGTCAACTTGCTCTGTTTTATAGGTAGCGAGTAAATCGCTTGCTTGAATGTGCTGACCACGCTTTACATTTACTGCTGATAAACTTTTCGCATCTGCAGAAACTGTATATGTTTCGGCTGGTGCAACTATTGCATCTTTTTTCACCGTTTCTACACGGTCACCGACAGTAGCTCGTTGAAATTCATCAACAAAATAGGAACGCGCTACTTTGCTATTATCCTTGAATACGTAGAAGGCATTTAAGCCAACTAAAATCGCCATCACGATCATACTAAGGCATGTCCAAGGTCTGGATTTTATAAAACGCATCATCCTAGCCCCCTTGTAATCCATTCTTGAAGTGGTAGTACGCTAATCATCCCAACAAAAACGGCCATTATTACTTGTAGTATGATAATTTTTGCTAACAGCGCTTTGCGATCTGCTGCTTCCTCCCATTTAGAAAGGAAAGTAAAGTGCACAATAATCGTCAGTACAGTAGTAACTGTTAGCTGATTAATAATGAATAACACAACATCTTTATCTATCACTTGCTGTACCACAGGGGCAAGTGATAAGAAGGAGAAAGTTGTAGAGTAGCCTACTGCGTAAAACACTGCAAATAAAATGGTCTTTTCAATAAGTATAAATGCCAGTACAAACAGTTGTACTTTTTGAATCCATCTGTAAGGTATGTCCGTTAATAGATGTAATATATATGTAACGCCATAATAGTGGAAGCAAAAATAAATGATTCCCCAAACAATGGCTCCGACCATTGATAGCAAACGGGCTGTATAATATTCATCTTGCTGGTTCGTTGCAAATAATGTTGTTAAACTTTCAGTGCCTAATCCCCAAAACTCACGTATTGCAAAAAGGAGCATGAAGAGAAAGAAAATCGTAAAGGAACGCTTTTTATAGCCTCTTATTTCTCCTGTTTCCAAAGCTTGTGTAAAGTTCAGGGGATGCGTTAAGCTATGCCAAAACTTGTAGTGATAAAACATATCTAGCTCCCTTTCTAATAAATTAAATATTAAAGATGTAGTATACACCTAGTTACTGGTAAATGACATAGTATAAATGCTAGTTTTTTTAAGGAATTCTCTCAATAAGGTGGGACTTTAATTAGGCTTAATTTTAAACGTCCGATGCGGGATAAATGCGTCTATCACAATTATATAGTATTCTAACAATAACTTCCTTTAAAAAGTCTATTCTATCTAAAAATAGCAATTATCTGTAAGTTAGTAAAGGTTGTATGTGAGTTTACAACAATAGCTTGAAATCAAGTTATTATCACCGATACTAAAGATAGTAGATTCGCAATATATGATACATATCGATTTTCCTATATAACGTAAAAAGAAAGGATGAGCAAGTTGAAGAAACCTTTAAAAGTGGGTGTCTTAACGAGCCTTTTATTAACACCAGCAGCCATTGCTAATATACAAGAAGCACAAGCACAAACTGTAGTACAAGCTGAACAAGTAGCTTATGTCAACGCTGTAGCAACAACGGAAACTAGAAATAAAACGATTGAACAATTCGGCAAGCTTTCCGAAACATCCACAGCGAATGAGATGGTTATTGCAGACGGCGATGTTAAAGTTTTAAGCACGACTGATTTTAATGATAATGAACGAGCTTTTATTAAAGCGAAATATGAGTATGTAGTGGCACAAAGAGGATTCGTCAAAAAATTAAATGAACTAGGTAAAAGTATTAATGCAATTACTTATACAAGTAGAACATTTGTTGACGATGTTGCCGCTGTGCAAGCAGAGTATACTGCATTTTTAGGTTCAACTTCAGCAGCCAATTCCTATCTGGCTGTTCAAAATAATTTTAATGTAGCTGTCAATACAGCATTAGCCAATGATGCCAAAGACATTGTCTCGTCTGTTCGCGGTACATCACTTCAATACGGCTATGACGACACGGAACGTAACAATTATTTTAAAAAGAACGGTGCAGATATCGCCAAGCTTGTAAAAATGAATGATGATGCAAATGCAGTAGACATCACGATTATTAACTTAGAAGATTTAATTTCTAAAATAGAGTCATCTTCGAGCTCTAGTGATATTGCTACAGCAGCCGCTGAAGTAACAACAAGCTATAATGCTCTAACTGCTGACCAAAAGAAAATTGTTACAGCGTATAATCCAATTAACACAACAGTTACGCCATTTAAAAAATATACCGATGTACTAGTCAATTTATCTTCTGCAGATAAGATTGTTGCAAGTATTACGCAGCTAACTACGAAAAAACCAGAAGATTTTACTTCAGCTACTAGTTTTATCAGTACTGTAGCAGCAATTGAAGCATCTTATAACAATTTAAAGGACGCAGAGACAAAACGTTTAGTTTCCAATTATGGCGATTTAAAACCTTTCCAAGAGGCGGCCAACGTGTCCAAGCAAATTACAGCATTACGTATTTCTAATACGGACGCGTATCGTATAGCAGTAAAGGCGGCAAGAGCGGAATATGATAAGCTTTCTAATAAAGAATTTGTAAAAAATGCGGAAGATTTACAATTAGCTGAATCTAATATTGCGGCTGCAGAAGTCATTGAGTCATTGATTTCTGAAATTGCGGCTGTGCCAGATAAAATCTCTAAAATAGAAGAAGCACGTTTAGCCTATAATACGCCTGTAGCACCTGCTGGACAAAAAATTGACGCGGCAAGTGTGAAAAAAATCGTGAAAAACTTGTCTGAGTTAACAACGTGGGAGAGCTCTCATAAAGCAGTTTTAAATGTTATTACGTTAGTTGAAAAACTAAATCCAACGGCGAAGGACTATACAAAAAGAGCAAAGGCTGCTAACACGGCTTACTTAAAGTTAGATCCGACCAAACGCGAGTATGTTAAAAGCTATAAAAACTTAAAAAATCAAGTGGACGCTATGAATCTTATTGATCCTATTATGGGGTTAAATACGTCACGCAAAGATTATAAAGACACGGTTGTTAATTTACTTGCAGAATATAATAAACTATCGCCAGAAGCGCAAGCATTAGTGACGAACTACACAGCGTTGTTAACAGCAAACAACTATATCACCACTGCTCAACAGTTTGATGATAGAGTCAATGCATTAGCCAATGAACCAGATGCCACATTTGTTGCAAAAGTAGTGGCATTATCTGCTGAATATAAAGCGATGGACAAAAATGCCAAAAGATTAGTAACGCAATATAAAACATTAACAACGTATGAGAAAAATAATGCCAACGTTGTGAAGGTTATTAATTTAATTTCTGCTTTAAACCCAGCCAATAAAGACTATACGAAAAAGGTAATTGCAGCACGTAAAGCTTACAATGCATTAGATGCAGCATCTCAAAAGCGCGTGACCAATTATGAACAGTTAACAGCTGTTGAAGATGTAGCATCATTAATCGGGTTAATTGAAACGTTAAAGCCTACAAGTAAGACGTTTTTAAACGATTTAAAAACTGCACGTGCCAATTATGATGCACTACCACCAGACAAACAACAGAAAATCATCAACTATGAAAAGCTGGTGACAGCGGAAACGGAGCTTACTTCCGCAAGTACAGTGATTGCATTAATAGATGCGGCAGTTCCAGAAGCAGAGGATTATTTAACTAAGCTAATGAATGCACGTGTTGCTTACGATAAACTACCAACTGGACAGAAAAAGCTTGTTTCAAATATCAAGACATTAACGGATCGTGAAAGACAAGTGAAGCCAATTTTAAGTGTCATGGTGCAAATCGATACGTTAGACCCAAGTGCCAATAATTTTGTTAGCAAGGTCAATGCAGCACGTAAAGCGTATGATAAATTGACAAAAGAACAAAAGGCGTTTGTCAACAATATGGCAACATTACAAAGCTATGAACCATTAGCTAACGTAATCGAATTAATCAGTAAGTTAAAAGCATCGAGCAAGACATTCCAAGAAGATACTGTACATGCGCGTGCATTGTATGAAGCACTCAGCAAAGAAATGCAGCAGTATGTGACGAATTACAAGTTGTTGCAAGCTGCGGAAACAAGCATATTAGGTGCTGGCAATGTCCAACGCATGATTGATGAGTTGCCAAATACTGAACCACAACAATATGTCAAACGTATTGAGGAAATTCGTGCAGCTTATAATGCATTGCCGAAAGATCAGCAATTGGCAGTAGCGAATTATAGAACACTACAAGACCAAGAAAAATTGATTAAGCCAGTTATTAGTGTTATCAATGAGATTGATAAATTGATGACATCTAAAAATATGGATAGTCAATATCAAAAGATTTTGAAAGCCTATGATAATTTAACGGCTACACAACGTAAATACGTCTATAATGAGCAAGTGCTTCTTTCTTTAGATAATGTAATTAACGTCTACAAGAGTATTGCAGCTTTAAAACCGAGCGATAAAATGTATTTTGGGATGATTGAGTCCGTTCGTAAAGACTACGATAGCCTTAATACAGCCGATAAACAAAGAGTATCGAATTATTCGATTTTACTAGAAGCAGAGAAAAACATGAGTGAAGTAAAAAAAGTGGTGGAAATCATCGCTAGTCTTTCTCCAACATCAAGTACGTATATCCAAGATGTTGAAAATGCAGTAGCTGCGTATAAGGCGCTAGACTCCAAAGTAAGAGGACAAGTGATCAACTACGATAAGCTAAAAGGTGCAGAAAAAGATATAGCAGCAGTATTAAAAGTAGTCAATGCGATTGGAGAACTAGATCCCGATTCAAAAACTTTTGAAAAGAAAGTGATTGCTGCACAAAAACTATATAGCTCACTAACGTTGGAGCAACAAGATTTAGTTTACAACTATCGCATTTTACAAGAGCATGCAAAGACATTAGGATTGGACTAATGGATGAAGAGAGGGATGGGGTCCCTCTTTTCGTTATTTTAAATGGTTAATATATATTCAATTACAAAGGGGCAAAGGTCTATGAAAATAAAGCATACTAAATATGCATGGGCATTTGCTACGGCTTTAGCTGTAGCACCTTGTGTTGCCGTAATTCCTACGGAAGCGGCTTCCATGCCATTTGTAGATATTACAAACAATAATAGTGAAACTGAGCTCTATCATGCAGTCAGCGAGCTATACAATAAAGGCATTGTATTTGGTACAACACCTTCAACATTTAGCCCCTATCAACAATTAACGCGTGGAGAAGCAGCTTATTTTTTAGCACAAGCACTCCAGTTGCAAACGAACAACGTGGACAATCCAGGTTTTAGCGATGTGCCAACTTCGCATCAGTATTATGGCTATATAGCAGCACTAGCAGCTAATGGTATTATCCAAAAAGGAAATCAATTTAATCCGGATACTTCTATTAAGCGTAGTCAAATGGCAAAAATGCTGACACTGGGCTTTCATTTACAACAAGCGACATCGTTAACTGCACCTTTTACAGATTTTACAAAAGACGTTGAAACCAATCGATACATTCAAACGTTAGTAGATTATGGGATTACGCAAGGTACTAGCGCTACGACATTTTCTCCGTATACAGATGTACGACGTGGTCAAATGGCTTTATTCCTTTATCGCATATTACAAAAAAATAATAATGACCTATACATTATTGGGGTTGAATAACAAGATAAATATCACTCTTGGGAATGAACGTGCCTGTAGAGTGATTTTTTTAAAAATCTTTGTAGGAAAAAACAGGTAATAATGGTATGTTTATTATGTGGTAAATAGGGTAAAAACGATACACTAGTGGATATTCATTGCTTATGATGAAGCGATGAAATATCGGCATGAATGCAAAAATTTTCATACATATTTAAGGAGGAAGCTATGTTAAAAAAAGTACCTAGTATTGTCGGTTTGTCGCTTATTTTGCTGGCTACACCACATGCTGTGCCTCTTCCAAACCTACTAGATGTTGCCTTAGCGGCAGAATCAGTAAAGGATGTTCCATCTACACATTGGGCGAATCGTTCCATCGAGCACATGTTGGATAAGCAATATATGACAACCTATCAGGATGGGACATTTAAGCCAGAGCAGACTATTACGAGAGCGGAGGCAGCTGCGGCAATTGCCCGTTCGATGCAACTAAATATGACTGCTCCCTCTGCACCTCATTTTCGAGATTTATCTCCAGCGCATCCTTATTACAAGGAAGTTTGTGCATTGGTGGAATTAGGGATATTACAAGATGGCGATTGTTTTAATCCTGATGCGCCATTGAAGCGCATGCAAATTGCTAAAATGATAACACTTGCTTACAATATTGAGGTCGATTCACAAAATAATAGTAAGTTCAGTGATATTACTGAAGGGCATTGGGCAAAGGATTATATTGAATCACTTGCAGATGTGGGCATTATTAAAGGAATCAATGCAAAACAATTTGCACCGAATCAATTGGTAACACGTGCACAATTTGCCTCGATAGTTGAACGGAGTCTTGATTTCTCAATGACACTAACCAATTTCGAAGCAGTCTATGATTACTTATCGAAGTCTTATATTCCGACCAAAAATTACTCATCTGCCATGTCTAATGATGTGATTAGGTTAGTCAATAACGAAAGACAAAAAAGAAAACTACAGAGTCTTAACTATGATGAAGCTTTAACACAAGTGGCTGTTATCAAGGCACAGGACATGATTAATCGTCATTATTTTGAACACGAATCACCCTACTACGGAATGCCATGGGATTTAGCAACATTATTTGATTATTCATATACGAGCCTAGGTGAAAACATAGGAAGAAATATTCCGACTCCAGAGGCGGCTGTTAAAGCATGGATGGCATCACCAGCACATCGCGATAATATTTTACGTGAAAATTATACAAACACTGGTGTGGCCATCGCAGTGGATGGCAAAGGGAATTTCTATTGGGTACAATTATTTTCTAGTCAATAACTTGATGACAGTGGGGAAATAGAAACAAGAGGACACTTACTAGGAGAAGATGTCCTCTTTTATTTTTATTGTATATATTCCCTTTACTTTGTCATAAAACTCTAGGCATTGTGCAGCTTTAAGTTTTAGCTCCAACAAAGAGAAAACTTCAATAATTTGCAGTATGGATTTGTTTTTCGTTGTATCACCATCGATAAGGGCGATGATGGCAGAGAAAAATTTAATCATTGTTTGCATGTACATATTATCTACTACACTTACTTTTATATTTTCTAACTCCGTGAGATACGTTTTAGCACCATCTAAATCCTTGCACGTAATTTTTTTCTCTAAAATATTGAAAATCATTAAGGCGATTTCGTTACGGTACCTCGTAAGATTTTGATAACGTTGTAATGTGTTTTTGGCACGCTCAAAAACAAGGTCGATTAATTCTATAGAATAGAAGCTTAAACTATTAGCGAATAAGGTAATTTCGTAATAACCCCAACTTTCGCAGTTCATTAAATATTCTTGAAGCAACGTTATTTCGTTAAGATGTTCATCGGTCCCTCGGACATCATCAATTAATAACAAAATTAAAGATCGATAATGCAAAAACTTCAGATTGCCCGTTAATTTGTATTCATTTTCAACTTGTTCGGCGACCATGTATAACGCACTGACATCTCGGTTATAGAAAGCTTCTACATACTTTCGCATGTAATCCAAGTCCTTATTCCCATCATTATAAATGATACTAAATTCTTCTAACGTAATATTTAAGTGATCTAACATCTTTAAAAATTTTTCAGCTGTTGTATCGCTTTCACCACGTTCAAATTTAGCAATAGCAGGTCGACTTAGTAGGTTTTTATAGAGTACGTTAGAACGTAAATTTTTTTGTAGCCGTAACGTTCGAATTAATTCTCCAATTTTCATGTACTTCGCCCCTTCGTAAAATGTTAACTTTTGTTTACATTTTAACAAATAATATTGAAAACATAAGATAATATAGAAAATGGAATGGCAGGAGGGAAATAATGATGTGGGCAGGCATACAAATCTTTACGGCTAACTCTTCAGCGATTGTCGGTTTTATTTGGGACTTAATCGGTAGTTAATGTAACTTTATACTAGTTGGATAATGGTAAAAGATATTTTCGAACTTTAAATAGCTAGCAAGCTAAATACGTAAAGTAGTATTTTTAACTTCGGAATTTTAAATAAATGCAACATCGTTAATTGGGAAGTCAGTTAAGGTCTGAAATCGGTAGTGTATCGACTCAGGCCTTTTAACTATGCCTGATTGTATTTGCCTATCAAGCATTAAAAGAACTAATAGCGCTGTCTATCATAATAATTATCTGCATTATCCTCCCTTTTTAATTTATCTGCAAATAACAATTGTATAAGTTTTATGAACAAAACTTCAAATAAAGAGATATGTAACTATTATTTAATTTTTTAGGATGTTTTTTCATAACAAATGGATTAAAAGGAGAAAAAATATGAGAAAAAGGATAATGGTTATTGATTGTAGTGTGAATACATTAAAAACAATTAAGAAATTAAACATAAAAGTGATATGTATCGAGAAAGAACAAAAAAAACAGCTGAAAGATTTAATGAATTCAGATGATATTTACTTTGAAATAGATTATAAGGATATAACTTTATTAAAAAAAGAAGTAGGAAAGATATTAATAAAATACCCCGTAGATGCTATTTTATCATTTACAGGAGATGGTCAAAATGCTGTCGTGGCATTACAAGAGGAATATCCATTAAACAAATATAAACAATCAGATCAAATAAAATTATTTAAGAATCAGTGTAACTTACGTAATCTCCTAAACCGTAATAATTTTAGTTATGTTCATGTTAAACTCATTAATTCTAAAGAAGCATTAATCGAATTTGCTAATGAAAATGGATTTCCATTTATTCTAAAACCATGCATTGAAACAGGTAGTAAGGTCGCTAAAAAAATCTCCACATTTAAAGAAGTATACGAATTATTGGATAAAGAAAATCCCGCGACCCTTATAGCGGAAGATTACCAAGAAGGGGTAGAGATTAGTGTTGAAACTTTTTCTTTTAATCGAAAACACTATGTCGTGGGCATTACAGATAAATATACAGAACCTGATTTTGTAACGTATGGTCACAGTGTGCCAACAACTTTAAATGATGAATTAATAACCGAGATTACATTATTTGTTTTGGACTTTTTAACGTTAACAGGTGTAGTTTTCGGCCCATGCCATATAGAGATAAAAATGACAGCATATGGTCCTAAAATAATTGCTGCGCATTGTAGAACAGGTGGCGACCAGATTGTAGCGTTGCATCGTTTCGTTTCAGGTGTTGATTTAACACAATGGACTTTAGATGCCATCTATACAGAGAATTGGCAAAAATATGATGTAAGTCAACAATATCGTGCTGCCGCAGTTTTTTATTTAAGATTCCAGCCGAATAAAAAAATAAAGAAATTAAATTTCCAAAATGCGGATGAAACCATTGTAGCCTATAAATGTAATATTGAAGAAGGCGATGGCACAACAGAAACGAACAGTCCAAAAGACGAACATGGCTTTATTATTACAAAAGGGAGAAATGTTGAAGAAGCAGTTGAGAACTGTCGGTTAGCAATTCAAACGATAGAAATCGAATATGCTGAAGGGATTTATCCGGATTCATGATGATGGTGTAAGTGATGTCCACAGTTTAGTTTTACTAGCAAGTCAAAGCGCTTATATTGACAACGTAGCCTAAACTAAAATAATGAGGTGTAAGATGAAAGTATTGAGTAAATTATTGATTGGATTGCTTTTTGCTTTTATGCTAACAGGCTGTATTGGTGAGGACTATGATGTTGGAGTGCCAACTGCTCATTTAAATTTTAATCATGCCTCTGTTCAATTAACAGAAGCAAATATCAGTTGGAAGACAGCAAGTGAAGATGTAGAGAAGTCCATCGAAGATATTAAAAAATACGCATCGTCATTGGATGAAATAAAAGTCTTTCCAGGTCAACATACATCATTGGATTTTGAGGAGAACGAAAAAAACGGTGGAGATATTTGGACTGATGCTCAAGTGTCAACTGTCCTGTTAAAAGATGACGAGCGAATTGAACTGGAATTTGATGATTTTAGAGAATTTCAATTCCCAACCGACAAAGGAAGCTATGTTTTGGAAGTTAAATTTAGCAATACAGCAGGCAGTGTACAATATGTAGGGAATGTTCGTATTGAATAAGTCGGTTAGAAGGCTTAAAGGAAAAAGTGTTAGATTGAGCGCTCAATCTAACACTTTTTTGATATGAATGTGTTGACCACTTTCTGATGGTTTACGGGCGATTCATGGGTCTTTATCGGCGATAACGCTTGTTTTACGAGCAATTCGTGAGTTTTTATTGGCAATTTTCGTCGTCCTCTATTGTAACAAAGCGTGGCTTATATTACAGGAATGTTACAAAAAGCCGGAATACCCATTAATTAATACCCATATTTTAGCGTTGATAAACCACAAAACGTTGGTATATCAACGTTTTTTTTACTTTCAAAACCGTTACACAATTGAAAAATTAAAATACCATCATTTGTGATAGTCTATGTATAGGCAAAAAAGTTCTTTGAGAGGGGTATTACAAACTTATGAAGAAAAAATGGTTATTACCGATTTTTGCATCTTTTATGTTATTTTCAACAATTCAAATAGATAACGCTGAAGCGGCGACTGCAGATGAGGTCACTGAAACAGCTTCGAAATATTTAGGTATTCCTTACGCTTATGGTGGTACAACTACTAGCGGATTAGATTGCTCAGGCTTTACTTCTAAAGTCTTCAGTGATTTAGGCATTAAATTAAATCGTACTTCAAGCTCACAATATCAACAAGGCACTGCTGTAGCGAAGAGTGATCTTCAAGTTGGCGATTTACTGTTCTTTAACACGAGTGGTAGTGGTATCTCACATGTATCGATATACATAGGTGACGGTAAAATGATTCACTCTCAAACAGGTAAAGGTGTAAGTTATTCTGATGTAAACGATCCATATTACTGGAGCTCACGTTATGTTGGCGCAAAACGCGTAGCACAATTTGACACTGAACAACAAGCTGAAGTAACGAAAGTAGCAGCAGCGGAAGTAAAAGAAGCTGCAATTGATTTTACAGTATATGCTTCACGTGCTGAAGTTGCTGTTCAAATCGCAAAAGCTCTTAACTTAGATACTTCTGATAAAAATACGTCATTTGCAGACGTAAAACCTACTTATGCACATGCTGGGGCAATTGCTGCTGTAGCGAAATTAGGTATTTTTTCTGGTGATGACAACGGCAAATTTAATCCATCTTCTCCAATGACTCGTGCACAAATTGCAAAAGTTTTAGTAGTTGCTTTTGGTCTTGAGCATCAAGGTGATGTTGTGACATTTGCAGATGTTCCTGAAAACTATTGGGCAACAGAATATATTTCAATTATCGCATCAAACGGAATTACAGCAGGTAAAGATAATGGTAACTTCGGTTATGATGAAATGTTAAAAATTTCTCAATTAGAGACATTTATTGAGCGTGCTAAGCAAGTGAATAAATAATCAATTTCTACTTTGCTTCGGACAAGGGCTACGTTTGGAGTAAAGCATTGCATGGAAGTTCTTTTAAATAACGTATAAATGGAGGAGAGTTTGCACATGCAGGCTCTCTTCTTTTTATGAATCTTTGTGAAATGAGGTGATAACAAAAAAATGTCGAATAGTTACAATCTATGATAGTTTTGCAAGTGAATTTTTGTTAAAATGAACACGAGAACACGAAACATGAAGGGAGGAAATAAGACATTGTACTTTAAAAAAATCAGTCTTATATTATGCGTCTTATTCATTTCAGCTTCTATGTTTACGATACATAGTGCAAATGCAAGTGGTGGTTTTGAAGATGTTACACCAAAGCATGAAGCTTATGAAGAGATCAATTATTTAGTTAGTTTAGGTGTTATAAAAGGGTATACAGAAAAAGGTAAAACGTATTATAAACCGAATAATACGGTAACACGTGGACAAGTTGCCAAAATGGCAGTTGTGGCTTCAGGTAATAAACCATTAACGGTTAGCAAGTCCAACTTTTCAGATGTAACGGTTGGTACAGAGCTTTCAGGTTATGTTGAACGTGCTATCCAATTAGGGTTCTTTAAAACAAACATAACTGGTCAGTTTTTACCAAACAAGCCTTTAACTCGTGATGAAATGAGTTATGTATTAACAAAAGCATTTAAATTGGATGCAAGTGAATACGAAAATATGGATTCTCCTTTTGTGGATGTAGCGATTACAAATCCTTACGTTCAATACGTCAATGCGATTTACTATAATGGTATTACAAAAGGAAGCGGCCAAAACTATAATCCAAATAGCTCGGTAACACGTGCACAATTTGCATTATTTGTTGCTCGTGCAAAAAGTGAAAAATATCGTTTAGAGCTACCTGTAAAAGGTGTAGCTGTTCCTGATACATCACAAGTAATTGGTTTAGTTCAAGTGACAACAGATGGCTTGAATATTCGTAAATCAAAAGATTCAAATTTGAGTACAAACATTGTAGGCACAGTCAATAAAGGCGGAAAACTATCAGTCTATGCAATTGAAGGAGACTGGTTAAAAGTAACGTATAAAGGTGCCTTTGCTTATATTTATAAAACGTACGCACAGTTTTTAGATGCAGATGGTAATGCATTAGGCAAAATTCAAAAAGAAGTAAAGACAACACAAGGTATTAATCTTTATGTGAAGCCAACTTCTTCTTCTAAAATCATTTCAACAGTTAATAGTAATGTTAAACTGCCTGTCTACAAAACGGTTAATGGCTACCATTTAACAATCGTAAATGGCTTGCCAGGTTATGTTGTTGCAAATAGCACAGAGGATGTAGAAGTAGAACAGCCTTCAAAACCAGATCCAACGCTTCCACCTGTAACAGGAGGAGATTTACTAGGTCGTGCAACTGTTGATAGTTTAAATGTTCGTAAAGAAGCGAACTCTACCTCAACGGTATTAGGTAAATTAAGCAAGAGCGATTATGTGCATGTCAACAGTATTAATGGCTATTGGGCTGAAATCACTTTTGATGGTCAAAAAGGTTACGTGCATAAATCGTATTTAAAACTATTAAACCAAAATGGCAATCCACTTAAAAATCGTATTATCATTCTTGACCCTGGTCACGGTGGTAAAGATCCAGGCGCTGTAGTAGGTTCCCAATCAGAAAAAGCTATTACCTTAAAAGTTGGGACACTTGTACGACAAAAGCTGGAAGCAGCTGGAGCAAAAGTGTCAATGACACGTACAGGTGATACGTACCCATCACTGCAAGATCGCGTTGACTTTACAGATGCAAACTATGGTGAAATCTTTGTTAGTATTCATGTAAACTCAGCATCTAGCACCTCTGCACAAGGTACTGAAACATATTATGCTGTGACAACAGGAGATATGTATCAAGAAGATATTGATTTAGCTACTTTTGTAAATAACCAAATTGTGAATAACTTAAACATGAAAAATCGTGGCGTGAAAGAACAACAATATTATGTTATTCGTAACATGTTAATTCCATCGATTCTAGTTGAACTAGGCTTCCTAACGAATAGTGAAGACCGAGGTAAAATGACAGATGATCAATATGTTGAGTTATTTGCTGAAGCGATTTATAAAGGAATTTATCAATACTACGCGAAACAATAATCAAAAGAGCTACATTGTTCAAAATATGAACTGTGTAGCTCTTTTTTATTTGGATTTAACTGGCGATAGTAGATTTTGATCCTAATCAAAATCTATTTCGCATTTGCGTGTAACGTACGATTAACAAATTGAGCAAAGTTTTGGCGGGATACTGTATTGTTTGGCTTAAATGTTTGATCTGCATAGCCCGTTGTTATATTTAACGCATAGAGCGCTTGAATATCTTTAAAATAGATATGAGATGTAGGAACGTCAGAAAATGATTTACTAGAATAGCCTTGTAACTTAAAACCTTTAACAAGTGCGTGTGCCATAGCAGCACGCGTCATTGGTTGGTGCGCGTTGATTTTACCATCTTCTAAAGTAATAATCCCGTAACGAACGCCTGTAGCTAATACTGAATAACCATAATCGCCTGCTTTAATATCACTGGCGTTCAATGTTGCTGAACTTAAAGGTGAAATCCCTAGTGCACGTAACACCATTTCGGTAGCTTGCAAGCGTGTTAATGTGCCTTGGGGATTAAATTTGCCATTACTGCCTTTCACAACACCCAGTGCATGTAAGTTTTTAATATCATCATAAGCAGCACTTGATTTTGGTACATCTTGGAAGAAAGAGGCAGTGCCAATAGAGGCCTTATTGGAACCTTTTGTGCGTGTGAGCGTTTTAATTTCTGCAATAGTTGCAAATTTTTCGTCTGCATTTTTACGATCATCACGACCTTCAATGAAGGAAGTGCGTATCGTATACGTTCCAGCGGCTAAATTTCCAGGCATCAAGATTTGATATTTTTCCGAGTGGGTACTAATATCTTTCCGGTCTGCGTTCGATGTTGTCGCGTCTGCGGCTAGACCTGGTATGTAACGATCGTGCCCCTTTCCGACAATACGGTCGTTCGCATCAACAATTTCTACTTTTAACGTACCACGAGCAGGCACATTACCGTTGTTTTTTACTGTTACTGTAGAGTAAAAGACAAATTGACCAGATGGCGCTACATAACTTTGCACACCGTCAGAGTATAGAGAAAGATTATAGCGGCGTGGCACATATCCATCGTGATCTTCGGCAACCCAATGTAAAGCGTGCTTCATAAATACTTGAGCATCTGTGTCGCCCCGTGTGGTCGAGTAAGCAGCACCGTTTTCATTGTCTTGCCAGTCTGCTTTCACATTAATCGTCATATAATCGAAAATTTTGAAGCCGATTTGTACAACTCTTCCTTTGCCATATTCAATGGCATGAGCTGCACCAAATTCATTTTTCTTCATCGTTTGTGGCTTATCGGTATAGTTGTAATTCGAGAAATATAAAATCGGTGAAGCGGAGCCACCTTGCCAAGGTTTTATAATTTCAACCCACTCTTTATCCGATTTTGTCAGACTAAGCGTGCTTTTACCGAGCTCTTTTGTGGCGTTTTGGATAATTGGGTGAACTGAATTTGCATTGCTAATGGTCGCGTTTCCTAGCACAATATCGTCGATAAAGCGTGCATTGAAAACTTCTGATAAGTTATCCCATTCCATCACCCAAGAGTCGACATCATAGATTAATGGAGAAAGATCCATTTGACCAGCCTTCGGAAATTTTGCTGATTCATTACGTGCTGTTTGGAATGCAAAAATAGCACCGCCACCATTTCGAACGTATATTTTGATATTTTCGCGTTGTTGATGATTCATCATGACCGTATATGGAAAGACGATTGCATCATATTGACTTAAGTTTTCTAGGTTGTTTAAGTCCTTTTCGAAAATTTTCTCTACATGGAAGCCTTGTTGCTGATATAAAAGGTATGCTTTAAGTTCTTTGTTATACGTTGAGCTATAGTCGACCTTTGGAGATACTGTTTGTCCCTCATATGTACCACCAGGGTGTGTAGTGTTGGCATATTTTTCACTACTTTCAGAGAAAACAATGCCGATTTTTTGTGTTGTAGCTTGGGCCTTGATCGGAGATAGCATTGCAACAAGCAAACAAGCACAGACAGCGATGAAGGAAATAACATATTTCTTCAATAAATCCACATCCTTGCTTTTTATTTTTCTCAAAACTCGTATTACTAAATTTCATCATACACCTAAATATTAACTGATTCGCAGAGAATTAGGTAAAAATGAAATTTTTTAGCTTTTTTATGTAAATTCAATTCAATCCTTTCTATAAGTCTAACCGTATTTATGATATAATAACCTTTGTTTTTGTAGGGAAAACTAAAGAATATAATAGTGATGACAACTATTGATTCATGATAGAGGAGGGCAATAACATCTTTTTAGATGTATTACATGTATGAATAAACTGAAGCAAGTTTTCACAAAGGTCAATAAGATTGATACGTTTTCACCGTATTTCTTTTTACCTTTTATATTAGTGCTATATTTCTTTACGAGTCTATTTGATTTTCATCGATTTGAATTATTTAATGTTCGTGTATCCATTTTACCAGCAGTATTAGTTGCACTTGTTTGCTATTACCTTGGTGTATATATAATCGATAGATTACAGTGGACAATCCCAACATTTGGGCTATCGTTCTTAGGAAAATATGTGATTCACTTTGTTGTGTTATTAACGTTAATCGGATTAGCTTCTTATTTAATGATGATCTTTGGCGGTGGTTTAGGAATTTCCGATGAATCCAATCGTCGTAATCTTGATCCAAAACTAAACTTCTTTAGCCAGTTATTATGGTACGGAATTTTACTGTTATTATCTTACAAAATGATTTTAGAAAAGAATATGACGTGGAAGAAAGCAATAATATACGGCTCAATCTTTGCTGTTGTAATGTTCCTATTCCTATTAATGGGCTATCGTACGCCTTTAATTATTATGCTATTTACTGGAATTATTATTTTCCACTATGTTGTGAAACGTGTAAAATTAACTTGGTTCTTAACGGCATTATTTGTTATTGGTGTAGCATTCTCAATGTTCGGTTTCTTACGCGTGGTGACAGAAGATACTACGAAAGAATTTAATAATCGCGATCAACCAGATGTAGAACTGACAGAGACAGAAAAAGAAAAACTGTTAACAGTTGAGCAAAAAGTAAACTTAACGCCAAAATGGATGCGTTCATTAAATGGTGAAAGTGTAACAGGTCATATCGTTTTAAGTAAAATTATTGAGTACACACAAGAAGAGGGCTATTTAAACGGTCAAATTCATAAAGGTATCTTTAATACGATTCTTCCTGGTGAGCAAATTTCACCACGTATGAAGGTGACAGAGGTTGTTAACTCTTTAAGTGTGGAAGAAGGTAAATTTATTACACGACCTACAAGAACGACAACACCTACCTTTATTGGACAGCTATTCCTAGATGGTGGCTATGCGCTTGTGGCAATTGGTTTCTTATTGTACGGTGTGTTAATTTCATTAATCTATAATAAAGTGAAACAAGGTGGCATTCGCAGTTTCCACTCAGTAGCGTACGCATTTGTCATTACATTGTTTACCGTGTCTATGCACACTGGATTACTTGATTTAATCTTTATTTTAATGTTAGGCTTCGTCGTCATTGCATCGGCAATTATTAAAACCGAGCAAAGAAAACTTAAATATTAAAAATGAAGGGCTGTCCTATTTTAGGCAGCCCTTTTGTTTTTGTAATCGCGGGTAAACGTGTGTGATTCGCGGATAAACAGCTATATTTCGCGGGTAAGTCACAAAAAATCGCGGGTAAACATGTGCATTCCGCGGGTAAATCACACCCACACCGATGAAATCATAAAAAAAAGCGCCATCCAATTTTAGCTATTGGATTGGCGCTATTTCTTATTTCACTGTATCTATCAGCTTAATATAATCTTTACTAATGTAAGCAGAGCCTGTATGAAGCTTATCAGATAGTACTTCATGCCAGCCATTGATGTCCGTGTTAACGATGATAACTGGCATACCACTGCGCACATATGTGAAGAGTGGACTATTACTAGTTGAAGTCTCTAAACGAACATTTAAGCCCGCAGTAGTTGTTAAGCCAATTTTATATGGATTATTTGCATCTTTGAAGCCTAATGCTTTTTCAGCACGGTAGTAATGGCCAGCAATTTTTGCACCCCAAAATGGATCGGATGCATATTTTACGTTAAAGCCAAGTGCCTTAGAACCAACTACAGCACCATTTGCGTAGTTTCTACCTGGAGAACCACCTGGCGTTATATAGTTTGGTTGTAAAAACTTCTCAACAAGTTCGTTAATGTTAGCAGCGACGCTATCGAATTTTTTGTTAAGTGGGTTTGTGTCATAAACATATAAACCAAATAGGTTGTTTAAGTTTTGGGCATGGTCACTCATACCATAAGCACTTTCATGTTGCGCAAGTGCCAATATTAGCATGGCATTAATTTTTGAGTTTGCCTCAACTTCTTTTAACGTCTTTCCTAAACCAATTAACTTACTTTTTGTTGTAGCATCTTTATAAAGCGTAATACCTGTACTTTCAATCTCAGCAAGCTTATTCAAAATGTAAGCATCAATTTCTTCTGCTGTATATTGTGTTGTTGCGCGTGCAGGTAAAAATTGATAATAGTTATAAGCTTCACCTTTCGAAGAACCATTTCCATTGGTGAAATAAATGCCATTCCAGCTATAGTATTTTTCACCTTGTTTCATGAAGGCAGGTGCTTTTCCGTAAACATAGCTTGAAGAATATTTATTTGTTTTGTAATCGTATAGCGTATGTTTAATTTCACCATTTTCGACGGAGTAGTAAGAGCGTCCTTTACTTAGGGAAAAAGGAATTAACGTGACATCTGCTTGTTTTAAATAGCCAACCTGACCTGCTAATCTCACTTTTACTTGTGTGGCATCACTGCTGATATACTCCATCTCTGTATTACCTGCAACAGCGATTTGGTCTTTAATCGTTTCAGAATAAAGTGCAACATAATTATTCGTGACAACATAGCCGGAGGACATTTTCACAATTTTATCTTTTTGGACAATCACTTGTGTATTTTTTGTGATTGCTTTTTCAGCAGCTTCAAAACTTGAAAAGCCTTGATTGCCAACTAGTGTACCATTTGAAATTTCCTTAATCGCATACGTTGAGACGTCGGCAGCTCCATCACCAGCTAGTAACATCAAACGTTGAATGAACGTTGCAGCTTGTCCAATTGTTGCATTTTTTTCGGGCATAAAGTAGCCATCAGAACCAATGATGATGCCTAACTGTGCACCGATTGCTACAGCAGAACGGTAGTCTTTAATAATAGAAGCATTATCCTTAAATGTAATGGATGACGTACCTTTAGGAATTTTTAAATAATCAATAGCTCTCTCCAACATAATGGCCATATGTTGTCTTGAAATGGCAGCATCAGGCTTAAATGACCCGTCTATGTAGCCAGTTATAATGCCGGCTGTAGCAGCAAGCTGAATATCGGTTGCATACACATATGTATCAGGTACATCGGTAAATACCATACCGTTATTCCCTTCAAGCTTCATGACCTTTGCTAAATACGAAGCAAATTCTCCGCGTGTAACATTGTCATTAGGGCGGTAACTGCCATTAGCATCCGTTACTATAGCATTTTTTGAAATTAAATAACGAAGACCCTTTTCGTGTGCATGCCCTGAAAGTTCATCGGCAGATGCTAGTTGGGGTTGCCAAAAGAGCAAGCTAACTATTGTCATAATCAATGCAATGATTGATAGTTTTTTCATATTTTTTAACCTCCTAAACTTTAACATCATTTTACCAAAGTTAAAGAGTTGAGATAAGGTTAAATATGCGTATTATCATAAAATGCGTCAATATAAACAGTTTTTTTACCAATTATATGAAACTGGAAAATAGCTTAAATGTTCCATAGCTATTTTGGCATATTTTTGATAATCTTATAGAAGAAAAACATAGAAGGGAAGGTGAGGGCTCTACATTTCATGAGGAGCGCGAAAAATGAAAAGAATAGCAAAAATTTTACTGATTTTAGTTGTAATGATGTCGATTGTTGTTAGTCCGTTAAATGCCTATGCATTTCAAACAGTAAAGAAGGATTACCCACTTTCAAAAGGTGTGCAGTATAACCAATATACATACAGCAATACCTATACAAACTCTATTAATCACTTAACGATTAATGTTGGTGATGCAACGACAGAAGTACAATTAGGAATGCCCGCAGCAGTCAATGGAAAAGAATCGACAGTAGCAAATGCGAATCGTCATTCTCGTGAGGGAAATCGAGTAGTTGGTGCTATTAATGCAAGTTTTTATAATATGTCTGAAGGCTATCCATTATTTTTACTAGCTAAAAATAATGTTATTTTAAATGGTGGTGCAGTTTCAAACGGTTCCGACCAATATATGAACGTTCCAACGGCTTTTGGTATGAATTCGGATGGTCGTGGGGTCATTGATTATTTTGATTTTGACGTCACACTAGCCCATAATGGCACGAAATATGAAATGTCAGGCTTAAATCGTATTCGTAATATAAATGAAGCGATTATTTACACACCACAGTTTTATAGTAAAACAACAGATACAAATGAATTCGGATTTGAAATGGTAGTAGACACAGGTTCACCGATTACAGAAAATACATTTGGTCAAACGTTAACTGGTAAAGTCACACAAATTAAGCCTTACGGTTCGAAAGATAAATTAACGATTCCCTCTACTGGCTTCGTTGTATCTTTACAGGGTGGCGATTGGCACAAAAAGTTAAGCCATGTAGCGGTTGGCGATGAAATGAGTGTTAACTTTTCAATTGACCAACTTTGGCAAAATGCACAATTTATCTTAGCTAGCGGTCCTTATCTAGTAAAGGATGGCAAACCTTATATTATGATGAGCACAACAAGTTCACGTGCAAAAGAAGTTGCGCCACGTACAGTAGTGGCTACAAGTAATAATGGACAAACTGTACATTTCATTACAGTAGACGGACGTCAAAGCCATAGTAAGGGCATGAATATGGTGCAACTTGCTAATTATTTAGTGGCACTTGGGGTTGATAGAGCCCTTAATTTAGATGGCGGTGGTTCAACAACGATGGGAATTCGAAACTACGGCAGTAATAATGTTGTTTTAGCGAATTTACCTTCTAATTCAGGGAATACACAACGTCTCGTATCTGCCACACTACAAGCGGTAAGTACGGCGCCAAATGGCAAGGCGACACACATTAAATTTACGAATAGTACAAACTATGCAACATTGTTAGTAGGTGCTTCATCGAGTGTCGCAGTACAATATGTTTTAGATGATAACTTTACGACGCTACCACTAGATGGTCATGTAACGTTGGCTTCTCAAAACCAAACATTACAGATTAATGGTTTAAACTATACAGCAACGCAAGCTGGTGAGGAACGCATTTACATCGGCTATGATGGTGCCGCGGTACAATCATTCCAAGTCAAAGTAGTAGATGCTCCTACAACAATGGCTGTTACGCCAAGCTCTAAAACAGTTGGAGCAGGTGAATCTGTGAAATTTACTATCGACGCAAAAGATGATGCAGGTAAGCCGATTGTTTATAATCCATCTCAAGTGAAATGGTCCGTAGAAGGAAATATTGGTACCATTACAAGCGATGGTAAGTTTACCGCACAAAATGCTGGTACAACAGGTAAGGTCATTGCAACTCTAGGTACGAAGAGTCAAGTTGCTACGGTTACTGTAGCGAAGCCAGCGCTGTTTAAAGATATTCCAAATAATTACGTATACTTTAAAGAGATTGAATATTTAACGTCTCAAAATATTATTACGGGACAGGCTGATGGAACATTTAGACCGAATGACAAACTGACACGTGCACATGCAGCTGTCATTATTAGCCGTGCACTAGGTTTAAATACAAAAAATGTGAAAAATCCAAACTTCAAAGATATACCGGCAAATCACATTTACTTTAAAGAAATTGCAGCCGTTGTAGAAGCAGGCATTATGAGTGGCCGCGAAAACAATACTTTTGACCCGAATGCAACATTAACACGAGCACAAATGGCGAAAATTGTTGCAATTGCATATCAATTAAATGGAACAAGTGGTATTGCCTTTAAGGATGTTCCAAAAGATCATTGGGCGTATACATTTGTACAACAACTAGCCGCTAACAAAATTACGACAGGCTATGATGGTAACATTTTTAAACCAAATGAAGCGATTAGTCGAGCACATTTCGGTTTGTTCCTTTATAGAGCAATTCATAAGTAAAAGTTAGCAACAGATGACTAGCAGAAGCAACAATAAAGTAGTACTTTTTTGCTGTTTTATAGGATTTAGTATTGTCATAAGGTGCTAGAAAAGGGGGGGAATCTCGTTGAAATTCGGGGCTCCCCTTTTTTTTACTATTTTTAAAAAGAACGAATAAGTGCAATTGTGGTATAATCTCTGTATTAAAAAGTAAAAGGATGTTTTTTAATGAAAATAGGCATTGTGGGGAATTACGGCAATGATAATAATGGTGATGAATCAATATTATACGGCATTCTTCAACAAGTAAAACAAACATTTTCGGTAACGAGTGACGACATTACCGTTTTTAGTAATAACACACAACAAACATCCGCGCGTTATGGGGTACATAGCTATCCATTGTATTATAAAAAGGGCAACTTATATAAAACGTTTATCCATACGTATAAAAATAACAAACAATATGTAGCAAACTTTGACCTCCTCATTATTGGTGGTGGTGGTATTTTAATGGATTTTTATAAGCGTGAAGCCCATCTTTATGGAACATATGCAATGATGGCAAAACAAAATAATATTCCCTACATTATTTACGGATGTGGTGCAGGACCACTAGATACATTTTCAGGAAAAATTAGTATCCGTGTTATGTGTCGTTATGCAGCAAATATCTCTGTGCGTGATCCTCAGTCTAAAAAACTTTTACACAGTATTGGGGTCAAAAAACCGATAGAAGTCATTGGTGACCCTGCATTTACGTTAAAAGGGGATCGCAAAGATTACGCGGAAAAGCCAATAAAAATTGGTGTTTCAGCTGTTCCGTACTATAATGCAAACTATTGGCCAGAAGGAAATGTAGCAAAATACGATGCATATGTAACAGGTATGGCGAAAAATTTAGATCAAGTCATTTCTGAGCAAAACGTTCACATTACATTTTTTGCAACAAAGTTTCCGCAAGATGTAACCGTGACAAAAGATATTCAGAAAAAAATGCAACATCATGCTCATACAGAAATAATTGAGGAAAATCTTGTGCCTGAACGTTTACTTGAAGTGACAGGCGAGCAAGATATTATAATTGGTACGCGTTTACACTCGCTAATATTGGCGACCAATTCAGAGACTCCCATTATTGCTGTATCCTATCATACAAAGGTGCAGGATTTTATGTCCTTTGTCGGCGCATCAGATCGATGCTTACAGATGCAGGATATAGAAGATGATGAGAAAGCTCTTTCTAAATTAGTTGGCAAACTAAGTAGCAATTGGGAACAGTCAATTGCAGAGACGAAACAAATTGCTACACATATTCATAAAGAGGCCATGTATGGTCAGGAATTAATGAAAAAGGCAGTGACACGTCTATGAAAAAAATACTCGTCATTAGTAATATGTATCCTTCATCTGATCATTTATCATTCGGTATTTTTGTAAAAAACCAAGTGACAGCACTTGAAAAAGCTGGACTAGACGTTGAAATAGCAGTGAATACAAACCCAGCTACAGGCAAGAAAAACACGATTGTCAAATATGCTAAATGGGGATTTTCTACATTAATGAAGGGTTTGAAATATCGAAAATCAATCGATGTAACACATGCACACTATGTGTTTCCTTCAGGGATGTTATCGTTACTATTAAAGAAAATGTTTGGTATACCGTACATTGTTACTGCTCATGGTGGGGACATTGAACGTATGGCAAAGAAAAATGCGAGAATTCGCAATTGGACAGCGAGCATTTTACGTGAAAGTGACCATGTTATTGCAGTAGGTCCCGTGTTAGCAAAACAAATCGAGCAAGACTTTGATATAGCACCCGACAAAATCTCTGTTGTTAGCATGGGTGTCAATCGTCATGTATTTTCAAAGGGGAGCCAGGCTGAAGTACGTCAACAATTGCAATTAGCGAAAGAACCATTTATTTTTCTTTTTGTAGGCAATGTCATTAAGCAAAAAGGCGTTGAGGAACTTTTGCAGGCATTCCAAATGTTAAAAACAAAAGTGGAGCGACCTATCGAGCTAAAAATTATAGGATCTAGAAGAGATGAAAGTTTTTTCCAGTCCTTGCAACCATTCTTCAGTGAAGACGTCAAATTTATAGACCCACTAAAACAACAAGAACTTGTAAAGTGGTTCCAGGCAAGTGATGTCTTTGTGTTACCATCACATTTAGAAGGTTTTGGTCTTGTAGCATTAGAGGCACTAGCAACAGATACGCCTGTCATCGCTTCTAAAGTAGGTGGGCTTGTATCGCTACTTGGTGAAGGGGCAGGGCATTTAGTGGAGCCTGGGAACGCTATGGCTCTATCTGAGGAGATGCTGCGTGCAGTGAACACGCCGAAAGATCAATATATGAATCGTGAAGCGGTTAATGAAATATTAGCTATTCACGATGAAAAAAATATTACAGCTAGATGTATAGACATTTATAAGTCTGCCATTAAAGGTAGGGATGACTTATGAATAAATTTATTAAAATTGTAGGGGCAGTAGCGATTATTAATATCGTTGCCCGTGTTTTCGGCTTTTTACGTGAAATGATTATCGGCTTCCAATATGGAAGTTCCCATACTGCTGATAGTATTTTCACAGCTTACACCATTCCCAATTTTTTATATTTAGTAGTAGGTGGGGCATTTACGACAGCCGTTATCTCGATTTATAATCGGGAAACAACAGACCGAGCATTATTTGTAAAACAGTCCTTTACGATTGTACTATTGACTGTGTCTATTATGACGATTATTTTATTAGCATTTACCAATCCCATTATGGATATGTTTAACCAAGGCAAAAATAAGGAAGATTATAGTCAAAGTGAATTAGACTTATTGAAAAACTTGTACTTTTGGATGATGCCATCATCTATCTTACTTGTTTTATCTTCTTGGTATAGTGGTTTACTGAACGTTAATGAAAAATTCCACTTATCGAGCTTCGCCATTTTAATTTACAATGCGATTTTCTTAGTTATTGCCTTTGGGTTATCTCAAATTGAAAGTATCGAAGCACTTGGATACGGTATAAGTGCCTTAGCTAGTGCGGCGATTATGTTGTATTTCTTAATAATTGGTTATCGCAAATTAGATTCCCATAAAGTCGGGTTTTCATTTGAACATAATATCTCCTCCAAGCAGCTTTGGATTATGGTCTTACCAATTATGCTTGGAGGAGCGACAATTCAATTATATGCTTTGTTACAGCGTATTTTTGCTGGTATGCTTTCAGAGGGGGCTGTGGCAGCTGTGAACTATTCTTCCAAGCTGATGCAATTCCCGCAAGCGATTTTAATTACAGCTGTGACAACAGTAATTTATCCAATTTTGAGTCAAAAAGAAGCCAACAATGATCTTGTGTCAATCAAGAGCCTTTATTCTAAAGGGCTACACTATCTACTATTGCTACTTGTACCAGTAACAATATATTCTTACTTTTACGCTGAAAACTTGGTTCAGGTGATATTCCAGTATGGTAATTTTGATGCAAAATCAACAGCGATAACTGCACCTGTTTTAGCAATATTCGTGTTGTCCATGTATTTCTTAGCGGCGAATACGTATATTACGCGCTTTTACTACGCAAAGGGCGACTCCATGGCGCCAGTTATTTTTAGTTTAATCAATGTATTTGGTGTCAATATTGCTGTTATTATGTTGATGGTTGAAAATTACGGTGCTGAGGCAATTGCATGGGGCACATTAATAAGTTCCATTACAAACTTTATGATGCTAATTTTTTATGCAATACCTAAATATGACTTGAAGATGGGCATCTTTAGCAAAGAGTTACAATTTTTCAGAGCAATGCCACCAATAATAGTCATTGCTGTAGTTATGTATTACTCCAGCCACTATTTAGTATTTGAATATAAGTGGTTAACGTTTATTGTAGGTCTAGCTATCTTTATTGCTGTCTTTGTAGGTTCCTACTTAGTATTTGGCATCAAAGAAGTAAAAGAATTTACGGATAAACTGAAAAAGAAGTTATTAAAACAATAAGCATTATGGTTAAAATAAAATGCGCGAAAAGCATGTTGGAAGTAGTACTTCCAGCATGCTTTTTGTATTTCTTGCCAAGCATAAATCAATTTTGTTTAAGGTAATTCTTTTAGCTTATTACATTGCTTTTCAATAGATTAGAAAAGTACCAAACATCATATTTTGTTGAATATGCATAGTGTAATTTTTGGAATTATATTATAATTAACATTATTCAGATAGTGAAAAGTAAAATGTTGGGTTTTGTGATGGTTTACTATTTAAAATTAATTTTTAAACAGGGTAATAATTTTTAACAGAGTAAGGTGACAATGATGGCAAGAGGTAGGAAAATCAACTCAAACGGTGAAAAAAGTAAACAATTATTACTGGAAAAGGCTGTGGAGCTTTTCGCTGAAAGGGGATACCATGCTACGAAAATAAGCGATATAGTGAAAGCAGCAGATGTAACACAGCCCACATTTTATTTATATTTTAAAAGTAAAGAATCGCTTTATGAGGACTTAAACATACAATTTCAGCTTGGGTTTTATGAGATTATGGACAATCATTCCGAACAGGCTGAAAAAGGGCTGGAAGGCTTTATTCATATGCTAGAACATAAATTATATTTGATGTTTCTCTATATTATTGAAAATCCAAAGTTAACGAAAATTGGCTTTTTTGAATCGAAACAATCATCAAGCGTTAAATCGCAGCTTACACAGCGATTTATTGAGCTAGTTTATCGACATGATTGTGATAGATTGTTTAAATTAAAAAATATTGATATCAAAATAGTTGCGGATAGTTTTGTTGGCTCTTTTGAACGTTTAATATTAACGAATTTACTAGAACATAAAAGCAAGCCATGTGAACTTGCGCGAAATTTAGTTCATGTCTTTTTTATATTAAAAGAACCTCCATATGTGTGATAGAAAATTCAGTGAGTGAAAAATCCTTCTCAATACAGAGAGGGATTTTTTATTTTCGTTCCAGACGCGCTCGTGGTTGGGGCATATAAAAGGGCTGGTTATTTAAAAAAGCGTTTGATTCCCGCTTTGGAGCGACAAATCAAACGCTTTTATTCATGGCTTGTTGTTAGTTAGTTAGTTACTGCAATATGAAGATAAATACCTTTTTGCAGTTTGTCACCTGTAGGTTTCTGAATAGTTGGATGAACGAGCAACATATATTCTTGGCCTTTTCCTAAAGGATTTTTAGGTGTAACGAGTAAGGAATTGTCTTTTCCTACTTTTGTAGTAATTGGAATCTCGTCTCCGCCTAATGCAACAAGCTGTACACTGCCTTCAGGAATTGGTGAAGAGAAGGCTTGCGAAAACTTAACTACAAATGTTTTTGTAGATGGTACATTTTTTAGGCTTACTAGTTCCTGATACTCTTTGTATTGTGCTTTAATGGCATCGTAATGAGCTTGGAAGAGTGGTGCCGTCTTCGTTTGAATAGTTGGTTTCACGCCTACTTCGTTAATCGTTTGACCAGCAGGACCTGTAAATTTACCCACAGTAAGCTTTAAATAACTACCGTCATGTAATTCAAAGAAACCTTGCATTGCGCCTTTACCATAAGTAGTTTCACCATATAGAATCGCCGATTGTTGATCTTGTAACGAAGCTGCAAGCATTTCTGAAGCACTTGCACTATAGCGATTTACTAAAATACGTGTATCAGTTGGGAATTTCATGTTTTGTTGTGCTGCACGCACTTCATAAGAGGCATGGGCTTCCTGTAATAAATAGGCGATTTTTGCTTTTGGGAATAATCCAGTCAGCTGTTCTGCTGTTGCAACATAGCCTCCACCATTATTTTGTAAATCTAAAATAAAAGAAGTAGCACCACGTTGCTTAAGCTGAGTCAGTGCGTCTTTCACTAGTTGTGCGCCATCTTCAGAGAAAGAAGACATTGCTATGTAGCCAACATCACCAAACAATAAAGCAGATTCTACGTTTGGTAGTGTGAATTTTTTACGTGTAATAGTTTTAGTAGAAGTAGTCCCATTCTCGTGTAATAGCTTAACTTGCACATCGGTGCCTTCATTACCGATTAGCAGGGAAGAGGCTTCCTGAGTTGAGCTATCTACAATGGATTGACCATTAATGCCGATGATTATATCTCCTGCCACGACACCAGCTTCAGCTGCTCCACTTTCTTCAATTACTTGTAAAATATGAATGCCGTCATCATGCTCTTCAATGACAACACCAATACCGATTGTCGACATATTAATGCTATTCATAAATTCTTCAAATTCTTGCTTAGTAAAATATGTTGAGTAAGGGTCTAACATATTAATGATTTCCGAAATAGTTTTCGCATTTTGTAAGTTACCGTTTACTTTACCAACATAATTTTCTGTAATGATTTCCTTTATTTCCTCAACGAGTTGCTGTTCGTTATTTGCAGCAGAAGCGTTTGATAAAGGAAATACGATAACACTCAGTATAAAAATGAAGGACCATAATACTTTTTTCATAAGACACCTCTTTTCTAATGACTTATGTTTATTATACATGAATTACCAAATTACAGCGAATGAAAACAGACACGTCTATAAAAGGAAGACGTGTCTGTTTGTTTGAAGTTTAGTTTTTCTTAAAAAGCTTATGAATAATAAAACCGACAATTGTACCAATCATTGCAGGAACAAGCCAACCAAGGCTTTGCTCATACAGTGGCAAAATATTTAAAATATTCTCGTAAGAAGTAAACGTGATTTTCATCTGTTTTAAGCCATCGTAAAGACTGACAAAGAATGTCGGAATTAACGCCAACACATAAACAATTCGTCCACCTTTAAAGAAATGATCGACAAGTGATAACACCATCAGTACGATTGCAAGCGGATAGATAATCAATAATACTGGAAGTGAAGTATTAATAATTGTCGATAATCCAACATTTGTAATTGCTACACTAAATAACGTAAAGACGATTAAAAATGTTTTATATGAGATTTGTGGAAATAGCTTATTGAAAAACTGTGCATTGGCTGTTAATAAGCCAACAGCAGTAGAAATACAAGCTAATAAAATCGTAACCGATAAAATAATACTGCCAAAGTCGCCAAAAAGGTATTCTGCTGATTTTGCGATGATGACGCCACCATTATCAGATGTACCAATTGCTCCAATGCTTGTATTGCCGATATAGCCAAGTGAAATATAAACAAAGGCCAAGCCAATGGCAGCGACAATCCCTGCAAAAATGGTTGTTTTGACTTGCTTTCTAGTATCGTTCATTCCCATACCACGTAATGCCTGTAAAATAACAATACCAAATACGAGAGCACCAAGAACATCCATCGTTAAATAGCCTTGTACAAAACCTTCGTAAAATGGTGAATCCGTGTAATTTCCAACCGCTGTGCCTGATTCACCCATTGGGGTAATAAAGCTCTTAACAGCTAGTAGTAAAATAACAATTAAGAGCGCAGGGGTTAAAATTTTCCCTACACGATCGACAAGTTTCGATGGGTTGAATGCTAAATAAAGTATTAAAGCAAAAAATACTATAGATGTAATGAATAGTGGAGCCCAATGTTCTTGTGCTGCCTCTGAAAGAAATGGCACAATGCCGATTTCATATGACACAGAGCCTGTACGTGGAACAGCGAAGAACGGCCCAATTGCTAAATAGACAATTGAAGTGAATATGATACCGAAAATTGGATGAACACGACTGGCAAGTAGTTGTAAATCGCCGCCTGCTTTTGCAACTGCAACAATTGCCAGTAAAGGTAAGCCTACGCCTGTTATTAAAAAGCCAACCATGGCTGTTGTAATATGTTCACCAGCTTGTTGCCCGAGCAACGGTGGAAAGATAATATTACCTGCCCCTAAGAACAAGGCAAAAAGTAATAAGCCTACAGCTAAATTCTCTTTGATGAAAACTAAGATGTTTCTCATAAATAATAAAAACTCCTTTATAATTGAAAAGCTAAAACTTTCTAAAAATTTTAAATACAGAAATGTATGTTATCATAGGACTATTAAACTTGCAATTATTACAGTAATGCTAAACAGTCGGATTCTGTAGTATTATATAGGATTGATAAATTGTTTGAAAAATAGTCAGTATTTCCGATTTTTGTTTTGACAATTCTTTAGTATGATAGACACACAAGGAAATATTCTAACATGAACGGAGGCTATTGGATATGCTTAAATCAAAAAAATTGAGAATTCTCGCTTTAAGCACTATTGCTACTTCATTTTTTGCGATACAAAATGCTGAAGCTGCAACATATACAGTACAAAAAGGCGATACGTTATCCAAAATCGCTCAAAGTCATCAAGTGACGATACAAGATATAAAAAAATGGAATAATCTATCGAAGGATACGATTTATGTAGCACAAAAGTTAGAAATTACAAAGCAGGCAACAGCTGAAACAGGAAAACCTTCAAAACCAACAACTACTACACCTTCAAAACCTTCAACTGCTGTTCATACAGTTGCGAAAGGTGATACATTATCAAAAATCGCCAAGCAATATAATGTGACAATAAAGGAAATAAAAGAGTGGAATGGCATAGAGAACGACACGATTTATATTGGACAAGTATTGAAAATTTCTCCAGTAGCTGTTGTACCCGAGGATGAGACAGTACATAATAATGTAACTACAGATACGGGAACCCCATCAAAAGTAACAACAAAAGATCCTACAGCGAATGGACAAGCTATTTACAAAAAGACAGTGGAAGTGGCGAATACTTTAATTGGAACACCTTATCTTTATGGCGGTAATACGCCAGAAGGTCTTGATTGCAGTGGGTTTATTTATTATGCATTCAATCAAAGTGGTGTGAAAATAGCGAGAGATAGCAGCGAAGGCTACTTTAATGGCAGTACAACACATGTGAAAAATCCAGTGCCAGGGGATTTGGTATTTTTTGAAAATACTTATAAAGAGGGCATTTCTCATATGGGTATATACCTTGGCAATAATAAATTTATCCATGCGGGTACAGATGGTGTGGAACTATCGGATGTGACGTACTCTTATTGGTCAACTAGATTAGTAGGGTATAAACGATTCGATACAGTAAAATAATGAACAGGCGATTTTTGCATTAGGGCAAAAATCGCTTTTTTATTTGATTGAATGAGTCAATCGCCAGTAAACCAGGGCAAATCGCTCCGTACATCTAGGAAATCAAAAATCCTTCTTTCCGTAGAAAGAAGGATTTCATTTATTATTATTGTGTTACACGTGCTGTCCAGCGAGACAAGTCTGCTTGTTGTGCATCAACTAGTTCAGCTGGGAAGATGAATGTCCAAGGTTTTGTTGAATTTGGTTGGACAGTTAGGATTGGATCCATTTTAAATGATCCTTTGGCAATTTGTTTACCTGTTGCGTCGATAATTTCTAGCGGTAATTGTTCTAGATTAATTGCTTTATTATGACCGTTACGGATAAAGATTGAAACATTTAGGTTACCATTATCAGCAAGTTTTGCTTGAAGACCAGTAAAGTTAACTTCTGTTTCACCTAATTTCGGTAAAGTATTAACGATTTTAGCAAGTTCTTCTTTTTGTGCTGCTGGTAATTGTTGTTCCCATGACGGATCTAATTCTAATTGGTGACCGCGTAAAGATACAAGGTTAAATGCGATTTTCCAACCATCTTCTGGCACTTCGTCTACTTTGATCGTTGATTTTTCAAATTCAAAAACCCATGGACGAGCACTTTCAGCTGGAATTGTGCCTAGCGCTTTAAAATCGAATTTTTTAGATGCTACAAGCTCATCGTTTTTATCCATAATGAATAATTCAATTTCACCTAACTCAATTGCTTCGGCTAATGATGAGCGGAAAAATGCACGAACAAGCCATTTACCTGTGCGTGGCTCATCTTCAATACTAATAGAAGATAGCGATAATTGATTCGGTTTTAATGGCTCTAGCTCATTTGCAAGGAAGTTAAAAATATACTTTTGTTCTTGTGGTACATTCCATTCAGGATGGAATGACAGCTTCGTTACAACATCACGATTGTCCCCTTTATTTGTAGACGCATTTCCTAGTAAATCTTTTGAGTCAATTGTGTTTTCTTGTACGATTTTATCTGATTTTTTAAAGAATGAAAATAAACCCATTATTAAACCTCCTGTTGTCCTTCAACCATTTTCATGAAGCCTGTAATTTCAATAATAATAGAACGACGCAATTCTTGGAAATTCTTTCCGAACAATTCGAGTCCTTCTCGTTGGTAAATGCGCATCGGATCTTCTTGTTGATAGTGACGTAAGCCGATACCTTCTTTTAAATGAGCCATTGCTTCTAAATGTTTCACCCAGCCACTATCTATATAGCTCAACATCACTTGTGGAATAACCGTCATGACTTCATCATTTTCTGCGAATTTCTCCATATGATCTAACAGTTCTTGTTCAGAAGGCTGTATATCGGCTAGAATTTGTTTTACTTTGCCAACTTCACGATCAATTGTAACCGGAGTAATGAATAATGAATTCAATGCACTTTCCATTTGGTCATAATTCCATTCTACAGAAGGGAGCTCTTCAGGTGCAGCATCGCGTACTGCAAAATCGACCGTTTCACGCAGCATTTTTTGCAGCTCTCCCATTACATCTTCACCAGCTAAAATTTTGTCACGTAAACCATAAATAACAGTACGTTGATCATTAATAACATCGTCTAATTTTAAATTGTATTCGCGCATGCCATATTGTGAGCCTTCTACAATACGTTGTGTACGGTTGATAAGCTCCTGAACATCTTTGTTTTGGATGACTTCATTTTCATCTACAATCATTTTTGCTGTGAATTTTTCAACTTCTTCTTTTGCATAACGGCGGAACATATCATCTTCAATAGAGAGAATGAAGCGACTTTCACCTACGTCACCTTGACGACCAGAACGTCCGCGTAGCTGATTATCCACGCGGCGGCTTTCATGTTTTTCTGTACCAATTACGTAAAGACCACCAAGGGCATGGACATCGTCACCTAACACGATATCTGTACCACGACCAGCCATATTGGTTGCAACCGTAATACGACCTTTTTGACCAGCTTGCGAAATTAGCTCTACTTCTTGCTCAACTGTTTTGGCATTCAGTAATTGGAATTTTAAGCCTTCCTTTTTTAAATGGTCTGCAACGGTTTCAGATTGCAAAATGGACGTAGTACCGATTAAAACAGGTTGCCCTTTTTCATGGCGTCGTTTTGCTTCGGTAGCTACAAATTTATATTTCGCTGCTTGTGTTTTGAAAATAATGTCAGGTTGGTCTACACGTTGACGTGGTCGGTTTGTAGGGATTTGAATAACTTCCATTCCGTACACTTCGCGGATTTCCTTTTCCTGTGTTTTCGCAGTTCCTGTCATTCCCGAAAGCTTCGGATACATACGGAAATAATTTTGAATTGTAATTTGTGCCTGTGCTTTGTTTTCTTCAGTAATCGTTACGCCTTCTTTTGCCTCGATTGCTTGATGTAAGCCATCTGAAAGAGAACGACCTTCTAAAATACGACCTGTGAACATATCTACAAGCTCGATTTTGTCATCCTTCACGATATAATCGACGTCACGCTTGAACATGACATGTGCACGAACCGCTTGGATCACATAGTGATAAAGTGTTTGATGTTCTAAATCGTATAAATTGTCAACATTAAAGGCAGCCTCAACTTTTTCAATGCCTTTATCCGTTAAAGAAGTGGCCTTTGTTTCATCATCAAAGTCGTAGTCTTCTTCTGCTTTAAAGCGTTTTGCTAACATAGCTGCAATGCGGTGTAATTCATCATTTGCAGGCATCTTACCGGCAATAATTAATGGCGTTTTCGCTTCGTCAATAAGCACACTATCAACTTCATCAATGATGGCGAAATGATAAGCGCGTTGTACTTTATCAGCTAAGCTATGTGCCATATTGTCACGTAAATAGTCGAAACCAAATTCGGTACCGACACCGTACGTAATATCAGCGTTATAAGCTTCTTTTTTGTCATTTGGTTCCATCATCGGTACATTTAAGCCGACTGTTAAACCGAGGAAACGATGAATTTGTCCAACAAGCTCATAGTCACGTTTCGCAAGATAATCGTTTACTGTAATGACATGAACACCTTTGCCTTCTAATGCCCGTACATAAGAGGGAAGTGAAGCAACAAGCGTTTTCCCTTCACCTGTAGGCATTTCAGCAATATTGCCTTCAGTTAATACGAGTCCGCCAATTAGCTGTACATCAAAATGACGCATTCCTAAAACACGTTTTGAGGCTTCGCGTACAACTGCAAATGCGTCTGGAATAATGGATGTAATTGGTTCTCCTTGATCTAAGCGATCCTTGAAAATAAAAGTCATTTCTCTTAACTCAGCATCTGACTTATTGACGTATTTTTCTTCAAGATTATTAATTTGTTCTACTATTTTATAGTAGCGTTTTAATTGACGAGCACTTGTTTGCTCATTGTTGCGTTTAAAAATTGAGAACATGAATTTACGCTCCTTTAAAGTTGTCTAAATGCTAGACACATCATTATTCTATCAAATTTTACGAATGATGACTACATTTGACATTAAGTAATAAAGGTAGAATAATAGAGAAAAATGGAAAATGTGAAATAGCGGAAAATGATTAGAAAAAGTATATTTCAGAGCATGTTCGTGCTATAATCAAATTGGATTCAAATGTAGATTATTTTTTTGAGGAGGAGAGACATGCTTTACGTGTCTTTAATAGCAGCATTCGTTGCTTCCATTTTGTTAACTCCACTAGTTAAACGTTTAGCGTTTAGAATAGGTGCCGTTGACGCGCCAAACTATCGAAAAGTACATGCACGTATCATGCCAAGGCTCGGTGGTCTGGCAATTTTCCTTGCGTTTTTAATAGGTGTGGCGGTCCTACAGCCACAAAGTCAATATAGTTTAGCGATTATTATCGGAGCTTGTATTATTGTAGCAACAGGTGTCATTGATGATATGCGTGAAATATCAGCGAAGGCAAAAATGCTCGGTCAAATAGTTGCTGCACTAATCGTTATTTTTGTAGGCGGTATTCAAATTGACTTCATTAACTTGCCATTTGGTGGGCAATTAGATTTTGGTTTTCTAAGTATTCCGTTCACTATATTGTGGATTGTTGGTATTACGAATGCAATAAACTTAATTGATGGCTTAGACGGATTAGCTGCAGGCGTTTCTTCTATTGCACTTATTACTTTATCTGGTATGGCCTTTATAATGGGCGATATGTTCGTATTAGCCTTTGCAGCAATTTTAGCAGCAGCTACAATTGGTTTCTTATTTTATAATTTCCATCCAGCTAAAATCTTTATGGGAGATACTGGGGCATTATTTTTAGGCTTTATGATTTCTGTCTTGGCTTTATTAGGATATAAAAACTTTACAATCATTTCGTTAATTATCCCAGTTATTATGCTAGGTGTACCGATTTCTGATACATTCTTTGCAATTGTTCGTCGTTACCGAATGAAGAAAAAATGGTCTGATCCAGATAAATCTCATTTACACCACCGATTATTGGATATGGGCTTTACACATCGACAAACGGTACTTATTATTTATGGCATTGCAATGATGTTTGGTTTAGCTGCCATTATCTTCTCAATGGCAAAGTTATGGGGAGCTATTTTACTAATTACGGTCATCTTAATTGCAATCGAAATTTTTGTTGAAGTCATTGGACTTGCTGGTAAAAACTATAAACCGCTATTAAATTTCATGCGGATATTCAATAAATAACAAAAGAACTGCTGTAGACAAACTCGAATTTGAGTTCGTCTACAGTTTTTTTTCAGTAAAATATGGTTTTCGCGGGTAAAGTATCGTGAATCGCGGGTAAAACACTAGATTTCGCGGGTAATGAACCTGATACACAAAAAAGCCTTTCCGCTATCAAACTTCGATAGTGGAAAGGCTTTTTATTTTTATTGCGCTGACTCGTTTGTTGAACTGTCATCGCCAGCTGCATTGTCTTTATCAGTATTACTATTTGTTAAAGCAGAAGACGATTTTTTTCTTGCAAGGTGGTTGTTAAGAATTTCAGATACATCATCAACTGATTGTTGGTCTAATTGATAATAATAAACACCTGTAGACATATCGTCGTTACCTTCTAATGTTAATGAATCAATACGTGGCTTACCTTTTGTTAAATAAGACAGGAAGGATTTCATTTCACTAAATGTCATATTTGTCTTCATGTTATCGCCGATTGCTTTAATAACATCGTCGTATTTTGTAATAGAATCAACAGATGCTACTTTATTTGTGATAGCAGTTAAAATTTCTTGTTGACGTATACCGCGTTGGATATCGCTATCTTGCTTACGTGTACGTGCAAGTGCAAGTGCTTGACTACCGTTTAAATGCTGTAAACCTGGCTTGAGGTTGATTGTATTACGATCAAATTCATCTTTTTCATGTAGAGCATATGGTACTTCTGCTTCGATACCACCTAAAGCATCCACGACATCAATAAACGCATTGAAGTTCATGCGGACATAGTAATCAATCGGAACATCAAAAAGTTTTTCAACCGTTTCAATTGTCGAAAGCGTACCACCTAACGCATGGGCATGAGTAATTTTATCTTTATAGCCTACTGAAGGGATATAAACGTAAGAATCACGAGGGATACTTAACATTTTAATAGTTTTCGTAGTATTGTTTAAAGTTGCAAGAATCAGTGCATCTGAGCGTGAGTTTTCAGAACCTTGCCCACGATTTTCACTATCATCGACACCAACAAATAAAATCGACACATTATCATTAACTGGCTCTACTTTTTCTTCTCGTAAAGCAGAGACATCTCGACCTTCTAATACTTCATGTGCTGAGTTGGCTGCGTGTTCAGCTTGCTTTGTAATATAAACACCATAGGCCGTAACGCAAATTAGTAAACTAGCAACTAGAAGTAATGCTACTTTTATAATCAAAGAAGCTTTAGAAGACCTCTTCTTCTTTTTTACATTCGTTCTTTTCATATATGGTATATTCTCCTCTTGATTTTGGGAATAATTATGCAATTGAGCTAAAATTTATTCAAATTAGCACATGGGCGTAATTGATTAAGCGAGCTCAATATTAAAATTATACTATGGACCTTCAGGATTAGACAATTAAAACTATTTATTTCACAATAAATTCGATAAATTGCGCATGCTCAAAAGTGATTGTTGCTTGCCCATTCGTAAGTTCTGTCATCCAATGACGAAACTGATCTTCTTCCTCTTTTAACACCGAAACAATGATTTCGACACCTTCCAAGTAGTTAATTTCTTCTAAAGAATATCCAGAGTTGCGAACCTCATTTTCCACTTTTCCAAGCCATGTGTAGTCAATTGCAATTTTCATAAGGTGATGAAGTTTTCGTTCGACAACTTGTGCAGCGAGTAATCCTTCTGTTGTTGCTTTACCGTAAGCACGAATAAGACCGCCGCCGCCTAATTTAATGCCACCGAAGTAGCGTGTGACGACAACGACCGTATCCTTTAAGCCTTGCTTTTTTAAGACTTCTAACATAGGGACGCCAGCGGTGCCACTAGGTTCCCCATCATCATTCGCTTTTTGAATATGATCATGCTCGCCGATAATATAGGCAGAGCAATTATGAGTCGCATTATGATGCATTTTTTTTATGCGTTCTATAAAAGTCATTGCATCCTCTTCGGTTTCAGCGCGTTCTATATAAGTAAGAAAGCGAGATTTAGATATTATAATTTCGCTTTCTCCGTAGCCTTTTACAGTTAAATAGTTCTCTCTCATAAGTGTCATTCTCCTTTAAAATAGGGTTGTATGCTATAAATTTCATAAAGAAAAAGCATTAATTTTTAGCATTGTGATGCTATAATAGGTTTAGACTTAGATTCTATGAAATTGGTCTTTCAAAATACTATGTGATAATAAGGACATTAGACTGGGGAGTACACAATGTTTTCAAATGATACCTTCGATTTAAAGTCGCTTGATGACGTATTCAATCGAATGTTAGAAACAATTATGAGCTCTAAAGATGATATTTTCATTATAAGTGAACAAAGCCGAAGAAGCTTTGAAGATATGCAACAAGAGCTAGAAATTGTTCGAAAACAAATTTCAATTGTCATCGATGAAGGCGATGCTTTAGAAAAAAGCACGCAGCTTGCTAAGCAAAGACTTGTGTTAGTGAGTAAAGCTTTTGATAATTATACCGAAGAACAAGTTAGAGATGCATATGAAACGGCACATGATTTTCAATTGAAGCTCTCCGTCATTAAAACACAAGAAAAGCAACTTCGCGACAAAAGAGATGATTTAGAGCGACGTTTAAGAGGCTTACTCGATACAATTGAACGTGCTGATCATATTGTCAATCAAGTAAATGTTATTTTAAATTATTTAACGTCTGATTTAAAAAATGTTGGGTTAGCGCTTGAACAAGCGAAAATGAAGCAAGATTTTGGTATTCGAATCATCGCTGCACAAGAAGAAGAGCGAAAACGTTTATCAAGAGAAATTCATGATGGACCTGCTCAAATGATGGCCAATGTCTTAATGCGTACGGACTTAATAGAAAGAACGTATCGAGAGAAGGGCATTGAATACGCTATAGCTGAAATTGCTGATTTGAAGAAAACTGTGCGTAATGCACTGTCAGAGGTGCGACGCATCATTTATGATTTACGACCTATGGCGCTGGATGATTTGGGCATTGTGCCGACATTAAAGAAATATTTGTCGACTGTGACCGAATATAATCCAGGAGTAGAAATTCATTTTCAGTCAAGAAGCACAGAACAACGTATTCCTTCGAATTATGAAGTATCCATTTTTCGCTTAGTGCAAGAATGTGTAACAAACGCCATGAAGCATGGGAAATGTAAGGATATTTGGGTGAAACTTGAATGGTTGAACGATGCGGTAAATGTTGTCGTGAAAGATGATGGCGTAGGGTTCGATCAAAAAGTTGTGAAAGATCATTCCTTTGGTATTTTAGGAATGCGAGAACGAATTGAAATATTAAATGGTACAATCTCAATTGAAAGTGAGATAAATCGAGGCACTACGGTATTATTTAAAATTCCGTTAGAAGTAAAGTAAAGAAATGTGTTGCAGAATTTTAGGGGGTAAAGACTAATGACGAAGATTATTATTGTAGACGATCACCAGCTATTCCGAGAAGGAGTGAAACGTATCTTAGATTTTGAAGATACGTTTGATGTAATTGCAGAAGGTGACGATGGCACAGATGTAGTAAATTTATATGCGGAAAATCAACCAGATGTTGTTTTAATGGATATAAATATGCCAGGTAAAAATGGTGTAGAGGCAACAGCAGATTTAATTACAGAATTTCCAGATGCAAAAGTCATCATGTTATCGATTCATGATGATGAAACATACGTAACTCATGCACTAAAATCAGGCGCGCTTGGCTATATGCTAAAAGAGATGGATGCAGACGAAATCGTGGAAGCGATTAAAGTAGTGGCAAATGGCGGTTCTTACTTACATCCTAAAGTAACTAAAAATTTAGTAGCAGAATTCCGTCGTCTGTCTGAGCATGAAAACAAAGGCAACTTCCATCAAACAGAAATTCGCCGTCCATTCCATTTATTAACAAAACGTGAATGCGAAGTTTTACAACTACTTACAGATGGACAATCTAACCGTACTATTGGTGAGACACTGTTTATTTCAGAAAAAACGGTAAAAAACCACGTTTCAAGCATTTTACAAAAAATGAACGTAAACGACCGTACACAAGCTGTTGTAACAGCTATTAAAAATGGTTGGGTTGAAGTACGATAATTGCATAGTAGTAATGAAGGCTGTTTTTAAAAGCTACTTTAAAAGATAAAGTAGTTTTTAAGACAGTTTTTTTATTATGGAACATTTTTATTGGAAAGACGTCTTTTAATGAAATAAGCACCTAAAAGTTGAAAATGCGCAACAAAATTCCTACTTAAGCATTTATATGCTACAATATTGCGCGGGAGGTTTTATGATGTTAAAGAAAAGTATTCTAGCAGTTTTAACCTTATTAGTGTTAACTGCCTGTGGCAATAAAGATGAAGATTTAACGGCAAAAGAGCGTGAAAAGGTAATTGAAGACGGTACGGTAGGCTTTGAAATGATGGGCGAAGAGGTTAAAAAAGCTTCAAATGTGCCGGCTGATGAGGAAAAAGCAATTTTAGCGGCGTTTGATGAATATATTGCCGCATTCAATGATGAAGAAATTGATCGTTATATGGACACGATATCTAAGGATCCAAAAGGCTTTAATTATGATGAAGAGAAAGTATTCGCAGATGAAGTATTTGCTCAATTTGATACGAAACGTGATGTAACAAATGTGACCATTGCGAAGTATAATGAGGATGAAGCGCAAGTATTTGCCAATATGACAACGCACTCACTTCAAGTTCAAACTAACGTCGAACATGAAAGCGCTGGACGCCAAGTAACGGTATTTGTCAAAGAAGATGGAAAGTGGAAGGTAACGAGCGTCTTTTATATTGGAGATGATACTAAATCTAGCACGGGCAATCAATAAGGGGAAATTATTCCCTTTACTATACATAGAAGATGAATGTGAAATGAACGCTAGATTTGAGTCTTATGGCAAAGTAAAGTTGAAATCTAGTGTATGTTACGGACTGAACTTGTAGTGATAAAGTCAATTCCTGACGTCATTACGAGATTTCGTAATTCAATTCACATTCATTTCTTTTTGAGGTAAACTTGGAACATAGGAGAGTGGAAATGAATGAGGACGGCAATCGTAACAGACAGTACTGCATACATTACGCCAGAAGAACGCGCGCGCTTAAACATTCGTATGATTCCGTTAAGTGTAAACATTTCAGGTGAGTTATTCGCAGAGGAAGTAGATATTACTGCATCTGAGTTTTATGATAAAGTACGGGGTGCAAAAGAATTCCCCAAAACAACTCAACCACCCATTGGTGAGTTTGCCTCACTCTTTGAAGAGTTGGCAAATGATTATGACGAAGTAATTTCCATTCATTTATCGAGTGGTATAAGTGGTACATATCAAGGTGCGGTCCAAGCAGGAGAAATGGTGGAAGGTATTGATGTGTATCCATTTGACAGCGAGATTTCTTGCGCTGTTCAAGGATTTTATGTGCTACGCGCGGCTGAAATGGCTGCGGAAGGTTGTTCAGCACAGGAAATACTAGCAGCATTAGCGGACATGCAGCAGTATATTCGTGCTTACTTCATTGTAGATGACTTAGCGCACTTACAACGGGGAGGGCGTTTGTCTTCAGCAGCTGCATTAATCGGGGGCTTATTACAAGTAAAGCCTGTCTTACATTTTGTGGACAAGGTCATTGTACCGTTTGAAAAAATTCGTACACGCAAGAAAGCACTAAAGCGTGCAGAAGAGTTATTGGCTGAAGATGCAAACAAGTATGACAAGATGGATGCTGTAGTTATTCACGGTAATTGCCAAAAAGAAGCCGAGGAATGGTTAGCACAACTTGCTACGACTTACCCGAACGTAAACTTTAAATTAAGCTATTTCGGACCTGTTATTGGCACGCACTTAGGTGAAGGTGCAATGGGTCTTGGTTGGACAAAAAAATAATAAGTAAAAGTCTCTACAACTTGTTGTAGGGGCTTTTTTATTTGCTTAATAGGCGCAGTGGAAGAATCGCCATTAAAATCATACCGATTGCCAGTCATTAGGCAGAATCACTAATAAACCAATATTACAACAAGAAAGGAGCTAGATACATGAACTACAAAGGATGGCTGTTGCCTCCCGCATTACGAGACTTCCATGAGGGACGAATTTGGTTAAAGGAGCATACACCATTTGCTAAATATGATATGGAGCAGGCTATTAATAGAAAATACTTTTTTATAATAGATGGTATTCAAAAAATACCTCGCTTAAGATGTAATCGTTGCTATAATGACAATCCACATGACTTTGTTGAGTATGAATGCTCGAAATGTCTGCAGCGATGTGTTTATTGCAGGCATTGTCTGAAGATGGGCAGAGTAAGCAGTTGCACACCATTGCTCATATGGAAAGGACCGAAGGCATGTCGAATTAAGCAGCATCCCCTTCAATGGACAGGGCAATTGACAGCACAACAACAACGAGCAGCCGATGAACTACTAGAAAGTGTAATAGCAGGAAAATCTCATTTATTGAATGCAGTATGTGGGGCTGGAAAGACAGAGTTGCTCTTTCAGTTTGTACATTATGCGTTAAAAAAAGGGTTACGAGTGTGCATTGCCGCACCGCGTACAGATGTAATATTGGAGTTATTCCCGCGCTTTCAAAAAGCTTTTCCACAAACTATTGTCCATGCGTACTATAGTGGAGCGCCAAAGCAGCTTGGTTTTGCACAGCTAATTCTAGCAACGACTCATCAACTGTATCGTTTTGAACGAGCGTTTGATGTCATGATTGTTGATGAAGCGGATGCATTTCCTTATGCATATGATGCAACATTAGAAAGAGCAGTGCAAAAAGCTAAAACAATTGATGCACCAATATACTTTATTACAGCTACACCTTCCCAATCATTAATTAATCAATATAAAAACAGTTATTCTTTTATCCCAAATCGATACCATCACAAGCCATTGCCAGTGCCAAATTATTGTTCACTATGGGGCTATGAAAAAAGTATAAAGCGAGGAAAACTTCCTCGAAAACTCAAAACATGGACTGAAGAACGACTTGCGAAAAATGAGCCATTTCTTATATTTTTCCCGACAGTAGAACTGCTAAATCTGGCAATACCATTGTTTCAGAGGATACATGCAAATATATTAGCAGTACATGCTAAAGATCCAGAGAGAAAACAAAAAGTACTACAGTTACGCGATGCAAAAATTCCTGGATTACTAACGACAACCATTTTAGAACGAGGTATTACGATAAAAAATGTACAAGTTGCTGTTGTTGGGGCAGAGTCTACAATCTTTACAGCGAGCGCACTTATTCAAATTGCGGGACGTGTAGGAAGGCATGCCTCTTATACGAATGGGGAAGTTGTTTTATTTCATCATGGAGTGACTTTGGCAATGGATGAAGCTCGACAGAAGATTTTAGCTAACAATAAAGAGGGTTCAAACAATGAATAAAATAGATAAGTTTTGTTTATTATGTGCACAGCCATTGCATTTTGTGCCTTCTTGGCAAACGCTTTTATTAAGATGCTTTCCACCATGTATTTGTGAAAAGTGTAAAGGGCAATTTGTACGTTCCACTTCAGCAACGGCACTTTATCAATATAATGATGCAATGAAAGTATATTTACATCAATATAAATTTCTACAAGATGTTGCACTTGCTAAAGTATTTCGCCAGGAGTTATATGCACGATTCAAACAGGAAAAGGCGATAATTATACCGATTCCTATGCATCCTATGAAGCAAAAGGAGCGTACCTTCTCCCATACGGAGGAGCTCTTAAAAGCAGCTAATACCTCATTTACTCAACTTCTAGAAAAAGTAACAGTAGAAACACAAAGTTCAAAAAATAGAGAGCAGCGTATACAATCCGCTCCGCTTTTTCGCCTAATACCAGAAGCCCAAGTTATGCATAAAGATTACCTTCTTTTTGACGATATTAAAACTACAGGGACAACACTACGGCATGCCAAACAAGTTTTACTAGAAGCGGGGGCCCGAAATGTTCGAACCTTCACTTTAATTAATGGATGAAAATGCTAACACATCATGTATAATAGATTACGAATTTAGGATTCGTACAATTAGATAGTGATCATGGCAAGAGGAGGAAGAAAAGATGGCTGAGGTTCGAAATTGTCCAAAGTGTAATGAGTTTTTTAATTATACAGGGGTCAGAGAAGTATGTCATAAATGTGCACAATCTGAAGAGGAATTATATCAAATTGTTTATCGTTTTTTACGCAAGCGTGAAAATCGCGCTGCGACAGTAGAACGAATTGTTGAGGCAACTGGTGCTGAAGAAGATTTATTATATAAATGGGTGCGCAAAGGTCGTTTACAGCCTGCAATGTTCCCAAACTTAGGTTATCCATGTGATAACTGCGGCCATTTAACGACAACTGGAAAATTATGTACAAAATGCCAAGATGAATTAAAGGCAGAACTTCGCACATTTGAAGCAGCGAAGGAGTTTCGTGATAGCGTGGAACAACGTGATAAAGTAACTTATCATGCTGACCGCAAAAAATAATGTTGACATCATGCCAATTTTCGTAAAAAACGCATTGAAGGTAAATTATGCACCTTGCAAGATGGTTGAGAAGCGAAAGTGTGTTAATTTTAAACAAAATTAGCACACTTTTTTATATTTGAAAACTTAACATTGTTGGAGACAATCCGAAATAATAGTAAGATAAGCTTTTAAGATAGGGGGATGAACATGAAAATCACATCTTATGGTGTTAATGCAGTAAATGCCTATAAAAATCAAGTACGCAATGTGAAATCTGACACAAATAAAGCGTCATTTGCTGACAAAATTGAAATTTCAAAAGCCGCTCAGAACATGCAAGGTGTTACTACTTACAGTGCAGAACGTGCAGAGCGTGTGCAACAGTTAAAGGCAGATATTGATTCTGGAGAATATAAGGTCAATGCTCGTAAAGTTGCTGAAGATATGCTGAAATACTATCGTTTCTAGGAAATAACAGAAAGGGTGTTTAGCAAAATGTCTGTAGAGACGATTTGTTCTACATTAATAAAGCTAGAAAGAATGCATAAAAGCTTGCTCGAACTAGCCTATAAAAAAACAGAAATCATAAAAACTGGCGATATGAAAGCACTTGACCAAATGCTCAAGGATGAGCAGGCGCATGTAGCGGCTATCGATAAGCTCGAGCAACAGCGTCAGATACAGGTAACACAATACCTGGGAGCAAAAGGAGTTGCGTCCACTGACAAAATGACTGTCGCTGATGTCATCGAAGCTGCTGAACAAGATGCTGAAAAAGACACACTATCAGCTGTTCGCGATCGACTCATGTCAATTATTAATGATTTACGCAAACAAAATGAACTCAATCAAAAATTAGTATTTCAATCATTGCAATTCGTCAATCTGACATTAGATGCGCTACGTCCGCGTCCTGAGCAAATGAATTATTCGGGGCGTGAAGTGCGCGGTACGAATACAATGGCAAAAAAATCGTACTTCGATTCTCAAGCATAATTTTATTAAAACGTTATTTAAGGGAGGAACAAGAATGCGCTCAACATTTATGGGCTTAGAAACAAGTAGAAGCGGTTTATTTACACAGCAATCAGCTCTATATACAACAGGTCATAATATTTCGAACGCCAATACACTTGGCTACTCACGTCAACGAGTAAACATGCAAGCTACACCAGGATTTCCAACAGCAGGTTTAAATACACCAAATTACCCTGGTCATATGGGAACAGGGGTAGAAACTGGCTCCATTCAACGCATTCGCGATGAGTTTATCGATCGACAATTCCGTCAAGAAACGAATAAACTAGGTTACTGGGAATCACGTTCAAATGCTATTTCTCAAATGGAAGATATTATGGATGAACCATCTAAATTTGGTTTAAACGCAGCATTGGAACAGTTTTGGAAAGGTCTACAAGATGTAAGTGCTACTCCAGAAAATGCCTCATCACGTAAAGTGGCGATTGAGCGTGCCAATCATTTAGCACAATCCTTTAATTATATGGATACGCAACTAAAGACGATTCAAGGCAACATAGGTAATGAAATTAGTGTGTCGACAAATCGCATCAACTCATTACTTAAACAAATTGCTTCTATTAATAAGCAAGTGCAAGAGGTTGAGCCGAATGGTCATGTACCGAATGATTTATATGATGCTCGCGATGTGTTAATCGATGAATTAAATAGTTACATCCCAGTTTCAGTTGAACGTGTTCCTTCAGGAGGGCTTGCTTCTAGTGTAGCTGAAGGTAGTGTGACGATTACATTCAAGCCATATGGCACAAATACAGAAATAAAATTAGTTAATGGTAAAGATGCTGCGAATATTGAAGTCAACAGTGGCACTACACAAATTGATGGCACAAATTTAGCCAATCTTTTTACAAGCATTAAAGTAAACGGCACAGGTACAGCAGATTCAGGCACGATTACATATGACCAGCTTGAGCCTGGCAAAGGTAAATTACTATCTGTAATTGATTCATATGGTTATGAAAGCGCAACAGGCCCTAAAGGCTATTATCCTGAAACGATGGCTAGCATCGACAAACTTGCTTCCGAGTTTGCCAATGTCTTTAATGCAATGCATAAGCAAGGATTCGATTTTACTGGTGCTCAAAGCACACTCGATTTCTTTGAACCTATAGATAATACAAAACCATTGTCTGCAGGCAATATTAAAGTAAATGATGCACTTATAAAAGATTCATCAAAATTGGCAGCTTCTACAGGGGCAAATGAAGAAGGAAATGGTAAATGGGCACTTGAGCTTTCGAATATCCAATCAAAGGTTCAAGCGAATTTAGACGGCGCAACATTTAAATCATTTTATCAAGGAATTATTGGGAAGCTGGGTGTTGATGGAGAAGAAGCAGCGCGCTTAAACGGAACTTCTGAAACATTGCTTGTGACAATCGGTAATAATCGTGCTGCAATTACTTCCGTATCGTTGGATGAAGAAATGACCAATATGATTACATTCCAACAAGCGTATAACGCCAATGCTCGAATGATTACTGTCGTTGATGAAACATTAGACAAAATTATTAACGGCATGGGTCGTGTAGGAATCTAAACGAATCTAATTTGACAAAAAGGAAGGAGCTTTTACAAACATGCGCGTAACACAATCTATGTTATCGAATAACATGCTTCTGAACTTAAATAATAACTATGGAAAACTATCGAAGCTACAAAATCAAATAAATTCAGGCTCTAAAATTACTAGACCTTCAGATGACCCTGTGGTTGCAGTAAAAGGTATGGGCTATCGACGTGATTTAGGACAAGTTGAACAATATTCACGAAATATGAATGAAGTGAATAATTGGCTAGATACTTCTGACGAATCGTTAAATCAAGTAGGCGAACAAATGAAGCGAGTACGAGAGCTTGTTATTCAAGCAGCGAATGATACAAATACTGCTGATGATCGAGCGAAGATTAAATCTGAAATTGATCAAATTCAAAAACAAATTCAAGATGTAGCCAACACAAAAGTAGGAGACCGTTATATATTTAGTGGTACAAAGACTGGCCAACCACTATTTTTAAATGGTGCAATCAATACAGCAAATGTCAATACCGAAGATGTAAAAATTGAAGTATATGATGGCATTCAAATGAACGTAAATACTGTAGGAAAAGATTTATTTAAAAATGTTGATGATATGATGAGTAAAATTGTTGGGCTGTTAGATCCGAATAGAGTTCCACTTGCTACAGGAGAAGAAATCAGCTCTACATTAGGTGGCGTTTCAACTACAAGTACATCCGATGATATTACAAACATGCATAATAAAATACTGGAAGCTCAAGCCGATGTGGGAGCGCGCCAAAATCGCGTGGAATTAATGGAAAATCGCTTATCAATTCGTGAAATTAGCGTGACGAAGCAATTATCGAATAACGAAGATGTCGATTATGCAAAAGCTATAACACAAATGGTAACATCAGAAGCAATTCATCAGGCATCATTGTCTGTGGGCTCTAAAATAATTCAGCAAACTTTAGTCGATTTTATTAGATAATATATATTAACACTAGTTTTCTGCTATAAAATCTAAGCGTTTGAACATTTTGTTCAGACGCTTTTCTTGAAAGGAGAGACATAGATGAGACTTCCACAAATCCAAATCCGTACAACCGACGCACAAATTGATCTTCATATTGCTAAGCCACAGCAATATATTAAACAGCCAAGAGCTACCCAGCATATTGAACAGCCAGCTGCAACACTTGAGATTCATACAACACGCAGTGTACTGAAAATTGATTCGTCTCAAGCAAGACGTGACTTAGGGTTAATTGGACCATTAGAATCAAGTGCCAATTATGCACAAAAGGGCAAACAAGAAGCATTGAAGGGAATGGCACGCAGAGCTAGAGAAGGTCGACAAATGATGGAGAATGCAGGCAAAGATCAAGGAAGAGCGACAATTCAAAATATAGCCAAGCAAAATCATGGACCCCACCGGGTGCAATTTAATATAAAATTTGTACCTTCTGTAGGTTCTGTTAAAATTGACTACACGCCGGGTACAACCGACGTCAATATTCAACGTAGAGAACCAATTATTGACGCGCAAGTGAACAAACCAATCCATGAATACACACCAGGAAAAGTAACTGGTACAATGATACAAAGACCAGATGTTGACATTGATGTCATCATTTAAAGGAGTGCACGGATAATATGAAAATTGCTACAAAATTTTTAGGTGAAGTGAAAATTGCTAATCAAGATATTTTGACGTTTGAACATGGCTTATTAGGCTTAGAGGAAGAAAGAGAATTCGTTTTGTTGCCAATCGATGCAGACCTTCCCCTCGCATTACTACAATCTGTTGTGCATAAAGAAATTGGTTTTGTTGTAGCCTATCCTTTTGCATTTAAACAAGATTATAGCTTTGATATTAGCGATGAAGATCGCGCGCAATTACAAATTGAAAAAGAAGAAGATGTTCTTCCATATGCCATTGTCACAATGAAGGAAACATTTAAAGATTCTACGATTAACTTGCTAGCACCCGTTATTTTAAATATAGAAAAGAAATGTGGGAAACAAATCGTTCTTCAAGACAACAAAATCTATCCATTACGCTTTCCGATGCAGCCATTGGAAGGAAGTGCGAAATAATGCTAGTCCTTTCACGAAAAAAAGATGAGTCTATCATGATAGGCGATCAAATCGAAATAAAAATATTAGCAGTTGAAGGTGACCAAATTAAACTTGGTATAGTTGCCCCAAAAGCAGTTAAAGTACATCGTTCGGAAGTTTTTGAAGCAATTCAAGCGCAAAATAAAGAAGCGCTTTCTTCTTCTGCTAATTTTTTAGAGCAATTAAAGAAAAAATAGTCCTACTTTTTACGATAAATTAAATCCTTCAAACTATTACATAAAAAAATAAAAAACTTTTTAAAAAACTATTAAACTTTTCCAACTACTAACGATATATAGAGTGTAGGGTAAGGGAAGTACATACATACAACCTAAACCGACAATATTCCACACGGACGTGGGATAACAAAACAAACATTCAAGGAGGAATTCCAAATGAGAATTCAACACAACATTTCAGCTTTAAACACACACCGTAACCTTACTTTCAACAACACACAAGCTTCTAAAAACCTTGAGAAGTTATCTTCAGGTTACAAAGTAAACCGTGCTGGCGATGACGCTGCTGGTTTAGCAATTTCTGAAAAAATGCGCGGACAAATCCGTGGTCTTGATATGGCAACTAAAAACGCTCAAGACTCAATCTCTTTAATCCAAACTGCTGAGGGTGCTCTTAACGAAACTCACGCAATCCTACAACGTATGCGTGAATTAGCAGTACAATCTGCGAACGATACAAACGTATCAGCAGACCGTACAGCACTTAACAAAGAAGTTACAGCATTAAAATCAGAAATCGACCGTATTGCTAAAAATACAGAGTTCAATACTCAAAAATTATTAGATGGTACTTTCTCTGGTAAAAAATTCCATATTGGTGCGAATGATGGACAATCAATTACATTAAAAATCGCTACTATGGATACAAAAGGGTTAAAAGTTACTGGTTCAATTGATACTCAATCGAAAGCTGACAAAGCTATCAAAAACTTCAACGATGCTTTAGAATCAGTTTCTTCACAACGTTCAGATCTAGGTGCTGTTCAAAACCGTTTAGAGCACACAATTAACAACTTAGGTGCAACATCTGAAAACTTAACAGCTGCTGAATCACGTATCCGTGACACAGATATGGCGAAAGAAATGATGGGCTTCACTAAGAACAATATCTTAATGCAAGCTGCTCAATCTATGTTAGCTCAAGCTAACCAACAACCACAAGGTGTACTTCAATTATTACAATAATTGACTAGTTAGCATGAAATATTAAAAGCTTGAACGAAATTTCGTTCAAGCTTTTTTTGATAATAATTTTAAAAATCCTTATTTACACCGATATAAACAAAGAGTAGATATTTAATAAACTCTTCTTACAAGGAGAGGCCTCACTATCTGAAGCAAGGAGGATCTTATGGAAGATTTAGAAATAATTTATTTACAAACAAAAAACGAAAAGCCAAATGCAAAAGTTAACGGGTACTATTTGCATAGTAATTACAATCCAGAAGCTGAAGCTGAAAAATACATAAATAATAACTACAAAGAAGGATATTTAAACATACTATTTGGTTATGGTCTAGGGTATATAGCTAATGCTATTGCAAAAAAGTATGGTAATACTGATATATTAGTATACGATCCTTTATTTAGTAGTTTAAATATTGAGAATAAAGATGAAATAGAAGGTGTTTTTTCCGATTTACAAGACTTTTGTAAGCGTTCAGCAGATTATATTGCTGATTTTGATCGTAAGGTCAATATACTAATCTCACCAAATTACGACAAAATTTTCAGTAGCGAATATAAAGAATTTTTAGATTTTATTCATCATATACAAATAGAAGATATTGTAAATGAAAATACAATAAGATTCTTTGGTGATTTATGGCAGGAAAATTACATAATGAATTTATACTATGTTCATAAAGACCAAAGTTTAAAAGCACTTTACAATAAATATGATTGCCCAGTAATCTTAGCTTCAGGCGGACCATCCTTAACGAAACAATTACCATTGTTAAAAGAAATTAAAGATAAATGTTTGATAATAAGTGCTGGTTCTACAATTAATTCTTTATTGGCCGCAGACATTATTCCTGACTATGTTGTAACAATGGATGGTGGGGAAAGTAACTATTTACACTTTAAAAATATTAAAAATTATAACTTCGATTTAATATATGGTTTAGGAAATGCGTGGCAAATAGAAAGAGATTTTAAAGGAAATCGCTATAGCTTTTGTTTTTATGGAGAAGATAGTATACAAAAACGTATTAAAGAAGGACTAGGTAGAGATTTACCAATGTTATCAACAGGTGGTACAGTTGCTATAACTGCATTAGAGATTGCAAGTAAAATTAGTACGGGGCCTATAGCGATTATTGGTCAGGATTTAGCTTATACGAACAATAAATCCCATGCAGAAAATAATAACCATTATAGTGAGTTAACGGAAGAATTTTTCATGAAAGATCTGGCCTTTGAAATAGAAGGATATTATGGAGAACCAGTTAAAACTAATCACCAATTTAATAGTATGAGAAAAAGTATAGAGAGATTATATGTAATGTTGCAAAATCAACATATAATATATAATTGTACAGAAGGTGGCGTTAAAATTAATGGTATGCCACAATTAGATTTTACAACATTTTGCAAAAACTATATGTACAATTCTATTAATGTTCCAAAGTTGAAATTTGATAATGAAATAAATAATAACCGTTCAATTTATAAAGAATTTATGAATCAAGAAATAGAAGTCTATTTAAAAATAAAAAAATTACTAGTCGAAGCTATTTATTTATTGAAAGAAGAAAGAAATAATACAGTATTTTCCGCTAGTACTTTAAAAAAGCTTGATAAAATCGATTCTAAATTGAAAGAATATTATCCCCAAGTAATAATGGAAAGAATTATTGATCCGATTACTATGGATGTGGTGCGAATGACTTTAGATAGCAAAAAATTAGAAGGGAAAGAAAAATTTAAGCAAATATATAAACAAAATATGTATCTTTATGAAAATATTTTAGAGGCAACTGAAAAATCTTTAAAATATACAAGAGTTGCATTAGACGAATTTGGGGGTTATTAAATTGGATAAATTAGAGATTGTGGATGAATATTATAAATATGTAGCTAAAATACCGGCAGGCTTGCAATATATTGCTGATAATTTAAGAACTGATAATGTTCAGATAGCATTAAATGAAATATTAAATTTTTCAGAAGGAATAACATGGATAAAACAAATGGAAGAAATTTTAAATGATCAAGGAGTCAATACAAATTTTGACAAACTTCAATTGGAAGATTACTTAAATCTTATTAATGAAGGTTTAGAGAAACAAGATTTTGTCCTTGTAGCTGATATTTTTGAATATGAAGTCTTGCCATATTTTGAAAAAATAGTAGCTTGAAATTAAGCGATAGGTTATTAGAACACTTTTTGAATGTATAATTAAAATTCAAAAAGTGTTTTACTTATTTCCTATTAATTTAAATTATTTGGTATGGAAAGAATGGTTAAGAACATAGGTTGAAAATTAAATTAGTACAATATAAGAATGGATAACATATTAAATACTATATTTATTTCTCAAATGTAGAAATACGCTAAATTTATCCGATATAATATTTATATGATACATAGATAAGGGGAAATACAATGAGTGTTTTAACAGATAAAGTGGTATTAGTAACAGGCGGTACAGGCTCTTTTGGTAAAAAATTTATCGGGAAAGCACTTACATTAGGAGTAAAAAAAGTCATCGTATTTAGCCGTGATGAACTAAAGCAATATGAAATGAAACAAGAGTTTCAAGATGAACGCATCCGATTTTTTATTGGTGACGTTAGAGATAAGGACCGTTTATATCGTGCATTTGATGGTGTGGATATTGTTATTCACGCAGCGGCTATGAAGCATGTCGATGCATGTGAATATAACCCGTTTGAAGCGGTTAAAACGAACATTCATGGTGCACAAAACATTATCGAAGCAGCAATTGATCGAGGCGTAGAAAAGGTCATTGCATTATCTACTGATAAAGCCTGCTCTCCTGTAAATTTATACGGTGCAACAAAACTTGCATCAGATAAATTATTTGTTGCGGCTAACGCTTATGTAGGGGAAAAGAAAACTCGATTTGCAGTTGTACGCTATGGCAACGTAGTAGGAAGTCGTGGTAGCGTAGTACCATTCTTTAAGAAGATTAAAGATACAGGCAAGTTACCTATTACAGATGAACGTATGACACGTTTTTGGATTACCCTTGATAAGGGAGTGCAATTTGTATTAGATAATTTAGAGCGAATGTATGGTGGAGAAATCTTTGTACCGAAGATTCCGAGTATGAAAGTTACAGATTTAGCAAAAGCAATTGGTCCAGAATGTGAAATAGAAGTGATTGGGATTCGCCCTGGTGAGAAATTACACGAAGCGATGATTATGGAAGATGATGCTCGTCATACATTAGAGTTTGATGATTACTACGTTATCCAACCAGAGCTGGCTTGGTTTGCTAAAGAACAATTAAACGGTGGGGAATCCTTACCTGATGGTTTTGCTTATACAAGTGATAATAATACGGAATGGCTTACAATTGAACAGCTTAGTGAAATGGTGGGAGATTTGTGAAAGAAATAATAGTCTTTTTTAGAGTAGATGCTTCCCATAAAATAGGTATTGGACATGTAATGAGGTGCCTTACATTATCTGAAGAATTAATAAAAAGAGGCATAAAAATAGTTTTTATTTGTGCTGAATTAGAGGGTAATTCTATACAGTTAATAAAAGCTAGAGATATTGAAGTTCATTCTATAAAGGATAATACTCAAACAAAAGACTATGAAAAAACTAAAGAAGTACTAGACAATTATCCTTGTCAAAATAAAGTTTTAGTGGTTGATAGTTATCTACATGATATTCAATGGGAGACATTAATTAAGAGCCACATTGATCTACTGATTAGTATAAATGATAGTCCTAGAATTCATGATGTTGATATTCTAATAAATAATAATTATAAGGCTGAAATGATCACTTTTTATCAAGACAACATGGTTAATATTAAGAAACTATTAGGTGCTTCATACATATTAGTACGGCCAGAGTTTATAAATTATAGGATGATGGATATTAAGAAAGAATATAAAGTACATGTTTTCTTTGGTGGTTCGGATTATAACAATTATACTTACTTGTACAGTAATAAAATTCTTGAGTGTGAAAAAAAAATTAAAGTACATGCAGTTGTAACAAATTATTTTGCTTATGAAGATTTATTAAAAAAACTTAAAGATCAATATGGAACTAGATTTGAATATAGTGTTTCACCTAGAAGTATGGCAGAGGGAATGGCCAGTTGTAATGTTGCAATCGGTGCTCCAGGTACGACAACGTGGGAACGTATGGCTATGGGTTTACCATGTGCTTATTTGGCTACAAATATTAATCAAATTCCTATCCTTAGAGATATCCAAAATGATAAGTTAGGTATTTATTTAGGTAAAGCTAATAAAGAGACGTATTTTGAACAAATACAAAATTTTTTAAAGTTTATAGAAAATAAAAGTTTTCAAACTGAAATAGCGAAAAATGGGAAAAAACTTATTGATGGACAAGGAAGCAAACGTATTACAGATATCATTATTAGTACATTGCAAGGGAGCAAGTAATATGGGTGAAGTGAGTATTAGCAAACAAAAAACAAGTCACTATAAAGATACAATTAACTGGTTGAATAATAAACAAATTCAACAAAGTTTTGGTATTACAAAAGAAGTTAATTTAGAAGATCATATTAATTGGCTTAGTGAACATCCTAATATTGAGGTTTTAAGTATACTATACAATGACCTTCACGTAGGGAATATTGTGTTAGATTTTAACGTCATTCATGAATCTGTATTTTTACAAATATATATTGGTGATTCCCAGTGCCGAGGTAAAGGCATTGGAGTAACAGCAATGAAGTTAGCATTAAATTATATATTTGTGGAAAAGCAAATGCATCGTGTTCACTTAAAAGTATTTGAGGATAATTTACCTGCAATTAATTTATATGTGAAATTAGGATTTATAAAAGAAGGAATTGAAAGAGACTCGCATAAGATGAATGGAGTTTTTCGTAATCAAATTTTGTATTCTATGCTATGTAGGGAATGGAAGGCTGAATCTTAATATGAAATGTGCAATCATGCAACCGACGTATTTACCTTGGTTAGGTTATTTTAAAATGATGAATCAGGTAGATGTATTTGTATTTCTAGACGATATTCAATTTTCGAAGAGGTCTTGGCAACAACGAAACAAAATCGCACTTAATAATAAAGAAAAAATGCTAACAATACCCTGTGTTACTAAAGGTTTAAGGCATCAAAATATTAATCAAGTATTTGTAGATCAAAGTACCAATTGGAAGTCACAACATCAAAAAACGATCGAGCAAGCCTATCGTCATTATCCATATTTTTCAGATTTACAAAGTATACTTGCTCTTTATAATAACCCAACTAATAAACTTTCAGAATTTACAATAGCTATAATAAAAGAAATTGCTAAAAATGCTGAAATAATGCCAAAATTCATGTTAAGTAGCGAGTTAAAGGCCGATGGCAGTAAGTCTGCGTATTTGCTTAATATTTGCAATGAATTGGGTGCTACTGAATATATTAGTGCAGCAGGGTCTAAAGAATATATAGAAGAGGAAGGCCTTTTTGAACAATCTAATATATTAGTTTCATATGAACAAAGTGCACCTTTTATCTATATGCAATATAATGCTAAACCAGTAATTCCCTATCTATCTTCAATTGATTTTATTGCAAATCATGGTTTCTCTAAATTAAAGGAGGAGTTTTTATAATGAAAGTTAGATATTTAACGGATGCTTGTATTGTTATTGAGTATGGAGGAAAAAAATTATTATGTGATCCATGGTTGAGTGAAAGTATTTGTTATGGAGGACTCTATCATTATCCTCCAATAGATATAGATATCAATGATTATTTAGACGTAGATTGTATTTATATTTCCCATATTCATGAAGATCATTTAGATGCAGAAACATTACAATATTTCTCTAAAGAAATACCAATTGTTATACATAGCTACGAAGAAAAACATGTTTACAATCGATTGAAAAGTATAGGGTTTACTAATATTTACGAACTTAAACATAAAACAAAATTTGAAATAGCTCCTAAATTTACAATTGAGATATTAGCAGCTGATAATTGCGATCCAGCTATTTGCTTTAAATTTTTTGGTTGTCAAGTATCACAACTCTATGAGCATTCATTACAAATTGATTCAATGGCAGTAATTCAAGGTGGTGACTATGTTGTAGTTAACACGAACGATTGTCCTTATGAACTATCTCATACTATGAATCCATATATTTTAAAGCAATATCTAAAAGTAGATTTTCTCATGACAAGTTATAATGCAGCTAGTCCATACCCGCAGTCATTTGAGAACTTTACAGATGCTGAAAAAATTGTGGAGAAAGAAAAGATACGTCAAAAATGTTTGGATCGAGCTGTTAAATATTGCAAGGACTTACAACCTAAATATGTACTGCCTTTCGCTGCACAAATGGTGTTTGGTGGAGAAAATGTTGACTTAAATGCTTTTCGAGCAGTGACTCCATTGGAGAGTGTTAAAGTAGATTTAAGTAGTAAATTGAATCAAGAAAATATTAATACGGTTATTGTTCAACTGAACGCACAAGATTTTTTTGATTTATCTACAGGTAAAGAATCTGCTGACTTTAAGCCGTTGACTGAAGCAGAACGGCAAAATTACTATAATAATGTATTAAGAAAGAAAAAATATCTATTTCATGAGAAAGAATATTTTGTTCCTATTGGAGAAAGACACAACCTAATCAATGAATTGAAAATTGCTCAATCACGAATGAACTATAAAATGAAAGAAGTCTATTATGATTTAAAGATAGATACAACTATATATATAGATGTAGGTCAGGAATATATATATGAAATCCCTTTAGATGGTCGAGAGGTAAGAACAATTCATAGTGGAAATTTTAAGGAACCGTTTGTAAAACTAACATTAGAGTACTCATTGTTGAAGATGATTTTGAATAGACAAGCACATTGGAATAATGCAGAATTAGGTGGATTTATTACTTTTTATAGAAAACCTAATACATTTGATCGAGCAGTTCATCATGTTATTTCTTATTTACATACCTAGGGAGGCGTTATAGTTGAATTGTAATGGTGAAATTGTTGTAGAGAAAAATGACTATAATATTATAGAGTGTAATAGTTGCGGATTTAAACATGTTTATCCCTATCCGAATGACCAATCTATCACAAAACTATATACCGAAGAGTACTATGAAAAAGCGCAACCTGAATATATTAAAAAGGTAGAAGAAGATAAAGTGTGGTGGCTAGAAGTCTACCAAGAACGAATAAAACAGATTTCTAAATATGTTGAAGAAAAACAGGATATAAACGTTTTAGATATTGGATCTGGACCAGGATATTTTTTATTGGCTGCAAAATTAGAAGGATGGAATGAAACTGGTGTTGAACCTTCGATACAGGCATATACCCATAGTAAAAATCAGAAATTAAATGTATACAATAAGTTTTTTTCAGAAGAAATTACTCAAGAACTTCCTTTATATGATGTCATTCATATGAATCATGTATTGGAACATGTTCCACATCCCAACGAAATATTAAAATTAATTTGGAATCAATTAAAGCCTGGTGGTATTTTTTGTGTAGCTGTCCCTAATGACTTTAATCCATTTCAAAATATATTAGTCCATGATCAAAATTATCCTTCTTGGTGGGTTAGCCCATTAGAACATGTTAATTATTTTGATTTTGAAAGTTTAACTAAATTATTAGAACAGAATGACTTTGAGGTTTTGGAAAAGTACACTAGCTTTCCAATGGAACTCTTTTTACTTATGGGTGATAAATTTATTGGAAATCCAGAATTAGGTAGATTATGCCATAAAAAAAGAAAAACTTTAGAAATGCATTTATTTGAAGAAGCAAATATCAATATTAAACAAAATTTATATAAATCTTTTGCGGAATCAGGATTAGGACGGGATGTTATTCTGTTTGCTAGGAAGCCTAAGTTATGAAAATAATCACAATTATTCAAGCTCGTATGGGTTCAACTCGCCTACATGGAAAAGTGTTAAAGCCTCTGGGTGACTCAGATGTTCTAACTTATGTTGTTGAGCGTTGCCGTAAAATTGAAGGTGTAGCTGAGGTAATTGTAGCTACATCTTCACTTCCACAAGATGATGCTATTGCATCATGGTGTGAGGAGCACTTCGTAACGTATTATCGAGGTTCAGAGGAAGATGTACTGGACCGTTATGTACAATGTGCTAAGTTTTATAAGCCAGACTATGTAATGCGAGTAACTTCAGATTGTCCTTTTGTTGATTATGAAATGGCAAGTGAAATGGTCGCATTGGCCATAAGCACAAAAGTTGAAGTTATTAATATAGTGAAAGAATTGCCACGTGGACTAGCTGTAGAAGTAATTAGTTACGATGCCCTTTGCCGTATACATGATATTAGTACAGAGCAACGTCATCGTGAACATGTTACGTATTATGCATATGAGTTTAAAGATGAATTTAGTTATGAAACCTATGAGCCAATACCTAATCTTCAATACCCACAATTTCGTATTACATTAGATACTGAAGAGGATTACATTTTGTGCAATGCGATAGCTAATCATTTTAATGACAAATATATTTCAAGTACTGACGTTGTAGCATTCTTGAATAGTAATCCTGAAGTGGCGAAAATTAATGCACATATTGAACAAAAAGAAGTTAAATGATGTTTTAACTTCTTTCTTTTGAGATGGAGGAATAGCATGATTAAAATTGGAGACCGTGAAATAGGTCGTCATACAAAACCATTTATTATTGCTGAGATGTCGGGGAACCACAATCAATCATTAGAAAGAGCATTACATTTAGTGGAGCTAGCTGCAGAAGCAGGTGTAGACGCACTAAAATTACAAACATATACACCAGATACAATTACATTAGATGTTCATACAGGTGAGTTTTTTATCCAAGAAGAAGGGAATCTTTGGAAAGGTAATTCTTTATATAATTTATATAAAGAGGCTTATACACCTTGGGAATGGCATAAGGAGATTTTTGCAAAAGCACAAGAACTAGGTCTCCTTGCTTTTAGCTCACCATTTGATGAGACAGCAGTAGATTTTCTGGAAACATTGAATGTACCAGCTTATAAAATTGCCTCATTTGAAAATGTAGATATTCCATTAATTAGAAAAGTAGCGCGAACAGGAAAACCAATGATTATTTCAACAGGTATGGCGACAGCTGCTGAACTAGATGAAGCGGTTCGTGCTGCTCGTGAAGAAGGCAATGACCAAATCATCTTACTGAAGTGCACTAGTACATATCCTGCTACACCTGCCAATTCGAATTTAGTAACGATACCGCATTTAAGAGAAATGTTTAGTACAGAAATAGGTTTATCAGATCATACAATGGGGGTTGGTGTATCGGTTACCGCAGTGGCACTTGGAGCCACGGTAATTGAAAAACATTTTACAACATCTCGTGCTGAAGGTGGAGTTGATTCTGCCTTTTCGATGGAACCCCATGAATTAAAAATGTTAGTGGAAGAAACAGAGCGTGCATGGCAAAGTTTAGGGAATGTAAGCTATGGACCAACAAATGCGGAAAAGGAATCAGCAAAATTCCGTCGTTCTTTATATATTGGTGAAGATTTAAAAGCCGGCGATATATTAACTGAACAAAATGTTCGCAACGTTCGACCAGGGCTTGGTTTGCCAACGAAGTACTATGATTTAGTCATTGGTAAAGCAATTAAGCAGGACGTAAAAAAAGGAACACCGTTAAGTTGGGAGTTATTACTATGAATAACTCACCTCGATTTATCTCATACGGCAGTCAAAATATAGATGAAGAGGATATTCAAGCCGTTATAGAAACATTGCGTTCGCCTTACTTAACTCAAGGACCGAAAATTGCACAGTTTGAGCAAAATGTGGCAGATTATGTTGGATCAAAATATGCAGTAGCATTTTGCAATGGAACAGCAGCTTTACATGGTGCTTGTTACGCAGCTGGAATCGGAAAAGGGGATGAGGTAATTACTTCTCCTATTACTTTTGCTGCAAGTGCAAACAGTGTGCGTTATGTTGGAGGCACAGTCGTTTTCGCAGACATTGATGAACGTACGTATAATATAAATCCTGAACAAATCCGTTCAAAGATTACATCAAAAACAAAGGCAATTATTCCTGTGGATTTTACTGGCCAACCTGTCGATATAGATGCAATTATGGAAATTGCCAAGGAGCATAAACTCGTTGTTATTGAAGATGGTGCACACTCTTTTGGCGCCAGCTATAAAGGGCTTAAGATTGGAACACAGGCAGATATGACAATGTTTAGTTTCCACCCTGTAAAGCCTGTAACAACAGCAGAAGGTGGCGTAATAGTTACAAATAACGAAAATTATTATAAAAAATTATTAAAGTTCCGAAGCCATGGAATTGAGCCAACAGTTTATGCTAAAGAGCAAGGTGACTGGTATTATGAAATGACAGAATTAGGATATAATTATCGGATGACAGATTTACAGGCAGCACTCGGTGTTTCACAAATGAAAAAGCTTAATCACTTTATTAAGCGGAGACAAGAAATTGTTGCAAAGTACAATGAAGCATTGAACAAAGTTTCTGGAATTACAATACCTAAGCAATTAGAGGGTACTGAATCCGGCTGGCATTTGTATATGATTCAATTAGATGAAGCAAATCGGAAACAAGTATTTGATGCTATGCGCGCAGCAAATATTGGTGTCCACGTGCATTATATACCCGTTTATTGGCATCCGTATTATCAAAACCTTGGTTATGAGCGGGGACTATGTCCAGTGGCGGAGGAATGGTATGAAAAAGCGTTAACATTGCCTATACATCCTGGTTTAACTGATGATGACATTCATTATATTGTGCAGAAATTAAAAGAAGTGGTTTCATTATAAGTGCTTTTTATTATAAAATTATTTTTAAAAAATAATTTGAGTATTATCTTTGGAAATTATGGTAAAAATGAGATTTATATTATTCACAAGTATGTTATATTTTTAATTTTATGTTAGTCGAAAATATTAGAAGTCTTTAGTTCAGATATACTTTTTGAACTAAAGGCCTTTTTTATTGAAAAAGTATCATTAAAAGTAGTTTAAAGTAAAAAAGTGAAACATTCCTAAAAACTTCCGATATTAAATATAAGAATAAGAAAAGTTTAGGAGGTTACATATTATGCGTATTGCAGCTCAAGGACAATCTACAGATGTAGGAACTGCAGCGTCATCTACAGTTGCGAAGAAAACCGTTATAGAGGAAACTACGATGACTACTAGTAAAGCTCAATTAGTAACGCAATCACAGGGTGAAGATCTACCTACTGCTGATGTACAAGAAATATCTAAAGAGAAGCTGCAACATGCAGTAGACATCGTAAATGAATTTTTACAAATCAATCATAATGCTTCTAAATTTGTTTTACACGACGGGTTAGATCGCTACTTTGTACAAGTTGTGGATACTAAAACAGAAGAAGTTGTAAAGGAAATTCCCCCCAAAAAACTTTTGGATGCTTTTTATGAGATGCAAAAGTTATTAGGAATGATTGTAGACGAAAAAATATAAGCATATTTAGGAGGAAATTAAAATGGTAAATCGAATCGGTGGATTAGCATCAGGAATGGATATAGATTCAATTGTAAAAAAATTAATGAATGCGGAACGAGCACCATTAAACAAATTATATCAAAAGAAACAAACTTATGAATGGCAACGTGATGCATATCGCGGTGTGAATACAAAGCTTAAAACATTCGATACGTATATTTCAGATAATCTAGTATTAAAGAGTCTTATTTCTAAAACTGCGGCAAGTTCAAATTCTAATTTAGTATCTGCTACTGCAACAGGCAGTGCTGCTGGCTCACTTTCAATTGAGGGTGTTTCACAATTAGCTACTGCGGCTCGTAAAGTAGGGGAGCAAGTAAATGCTGTAGGTTCTACGAAAATGGCTGATTTAGGGGCAACAGGGACTATTGAGTTTAAAGCTATTCAAAAGAACGGTCAATTAGCAAGTGAGGCAACAAAAATTGAAATTACTTCTGATATGACTGTCAATCAGTTTATTAGCAAGGTGAATTCTAGTAATGCAGGGATTGACGCTGTATTTGAAAATGGTCGATTCTCCTTTACTGCCAAAAACACTGGTGATGTTAAAGGTGATGAGGAAATCAAAGTTACAGGCGGAGTAGATATTTTCAATAAGTTAGGATTTGCCGACCCTAGTAAAGTTCAAAATACAGAAGGAAAAAATGCTATTTTCACTGTGAACGGTATAGCAACAGAACGTACAACAAATACGTTTTTGATTTCAGGCTATAATGTAACGTTAAAAGATACATTCAATGGTCTTCAAACGATTTCAGATAAATATAAAGCCGCTGTTGAAGAATTTAAAAATGCTACTGACAATTTAGCAACTAAACAAGCAAATCTTATAACTAAGAAAAGTGCTTATGGTGCTAGTGATATTAATAGTTACACAGCTAATCATGAAACGGCATATACAACTGCTTTTGGTAATACATTATCTTTGTCACAACAAGTGCAATACAATAAACTAGGAAACGATTTTTGGAAAGGCTTAGCAGACGATGAAGCTAGTTTCATCAACGATAAATTATCTGCAGGTCAATCAGTCGAGCAAATTAGGAAGGCAATTGATGAAAGTGGCCTAAGTCTAGAGAAAATCGAGAAATTCCAATCTTTAACAGATAGCGAATTGCAAGCTTTATCTTCACTTGATACAACGCAATTAAAAGCATTTAAAACGCAAGCTGAATACGAACAGTATGGTACAAAATTAAAAGATTTTGATCAAAATGCTATTGATGCACTAAAACGCTTCTCGTATAACAGCAATGATTCAATTGATAAAATTCATAAAGATATAGACGATAATACGGAATTTACACAAGAAGTGAAAGATGCTTTAAAATCATTAAGTAAAGATGATTTAACTAATTTAATTGCAACAGATTCTGCAACATTAAAAACATATTCTGAAAAAGCGCAAGCAGATGATTTAAAAATAAAGTATAGTCAATTTGGCGATACATTAATTAAAGGTTTGCAAGATGGTTCTAAGAGAGTTGAAGATTTAACGACAGAACAAAAAAAGATTTGGAATAATTTAACACCGCAGAAAAAGGCTGAATTTAATGCACTAGCGGAACAAAATATTTTGCGTAAAGATTACTTAACTGCAGATGCTGATGAAAAAGCAGCGGTTACACGTTTAAATGAGGCTACGAGTACGCAAACTGCAGCAAAAGCAGATGCTAATGCAGCTGGTATTTTAAACCCTGATGGTAGTGTAGACGACACAAAGGTCAATGCCGCACCAAAAGCGCAAGCGGTGACAATGACTTCAACAACAAATGTTGACGATATTATGACTAAAATTAAAGAATTTGTCACTACTTATAATGGCTTTATAAAAGATTTAAATGATCAAACGAAAGAAACAAAATACCGTGATTATAAGCCATTAACTAGCGAGCAAAAAGAAAATATGTCCGAAAATGAAATTAAACTTTGGGAAGAAAAAGCTAAGAGTGGCTTACTTCGAGGAGATACGCTTATCCGTGAAGGACTATCTAACATGCGTTCATTAGTGTATCAATCTAATCCTGCTATCGATTCTAAATATAATACGTTATTTAGTATTGGAATAACTACATCTAAAAACTATAATGATGGCGGTTCGTTGCAAATCGATGAAATCAAATTGCGCAAAGTTTTAGAAGAAGATCCAGATGCAGTTGAAAAATTGTTTAAAAATAGTGAAGGTAAAAAAGAAGATATAGTAGATGGTAAAACGGTCGATACACGTGGTTATATCGATAAATTACGTGAATCTATGAAATCATTTGAAATTACTATTGAGAAAAAAGCTGGTCGCTCTACAATGACTGACGCGCAATATGCTATCGGGAAAAACTTGGTAGATACAGAAAGTCGAATTAGTACTTGGAAGCGAAAATTAGAAGATATTGAGTCTCGCTATTGGAAGCAATTCACTGCAATGGAAACAGCGATTAATAAAGCAAATTCTCAATCAAGCTTGTTCGCGCAAGGATGATCAAGTTTTTAACTAGGCAAGGTAGGAGAAGTTTATGCAACTAACAAATCAACTATTGCAGGCATCTGCGAATCTATATAAATTATTAGGTGATATCCCTAATGGCGAAGATCGTGATGACTATGTAGATAAGATTAATAATATGTTGGACAAGCGTGGAATAATTATCAATGCTTTAAAACAAGAAGGTTTTCATTTTGATGAACAAGATCGTGTTCATCGTACTTTGCTTGAATTAGATAATGGTATTAAAGAACGATTGGCTGCTGTAATGAGCGCAGTAAAGCAGGATATGGCAAACCTTCAAAAAACGAAAAAAAGTGAAGCGCAATACTTCAATCCATATGGCAATGTCCGTGTTATGGACGGGATGTATTACGACAAGAAAAATTAATTTCACCATTAGCTTTTATTCGTTGAATGGTTTAAAATAGTAAATAAGTAACATCTAAAAGGAGTTGTCCATTCTTGGCAGCAAATTTAACAGCACAAAACGCGTATAAGCAAAATAGTGTCACAACTGCTTCACCTGGAGAGCTTACATTAATGCTTTATAATGGATGTTTAAAGTTCTTAAGTAAAGCTAAACTTGCGATTCAAGATAAGAATATTCAAGACAAAAATACAAATTTAATAAAAGCACAAGCGATTATTAGTGAGCTTATGGCAACACTTAATATGGACATTGAAGTGTCGAATAATATGTTTGCTCTTTATGAATATATGAATCGTCGTTTAGTAGAAGCAAATATCCAAAATGATGTTAGTATCATTGAAGAAGTTGAAGGATTTGTGACGGAATTCCGTGATACATGGAAAGAAGTGATTCGCATTAATCGACAGCAACAATTCGGTAATGGGAATAATGCACAAGTTTAATAAAAAAATTAGAGACCATCGCTAGATGATGGTCTCTTTTCTTTGTAATAGATAGTGTAATTACGATAACACACAAAATTCGACAAGGGAAATAGTCCATCTAGTTATAAATTAGGTCATTAAATGGTCAAATATGTTACTAATTCCCTCTAGATGAAAATCATTCTTTCATGTCATAATCAAGCTAATGATATGTTTGAAAAGTATTGGGGTGGGGAAAATGAAATTTAAACGTCAAGAAGGCTTCCGGTTTAAATTTGACGAGCCAGTTAATATGACTTTTGCGGTATATGAAAATGGCAAAGTGAATCATGCACAAACGGCAATCGCTGATTTGTTAGATATTAGTCCGAGGGGATTAAAGATGTTTACCGAGGTCGATTTAGGTTTACGTCCTGCACCACTTGATTTGCGTTTTGTTTTGGATACAAGAGAAATTCGCGTATATGGAGAGGTTATTTGGAGCCGCCCTTATGGCAATGGGAAACATTATGGTGTGTTTTTCAATAATCAGGGTGCTGTTGAGGATTTGATTGTTGATGAGCTAAAAGCCCGCCGTAAAAAAGAGGCAACCGAAGCTAAGATGAAAAAAATCAATTCTTAAAATTTCTTGTGAAAAAAAGAATTATTTTAGAGGAATTTCACACACTTGTGTAGAAATATAAAGTATAGCAGTTATAAAGGAGGAGTTTACATGTTAAACTTTAACATTCGCGGTGAAAATATTGAGGTAACTCCAGCTATTCGAGAGTATGTTGAAAATAAAATCGAAAAAGTTGAACGTTATTTTAACGAAGATGTTAACGCCAATGCTAACGTAAATTTAAAGGTTTACAATGACAAACAAACAAAAGTGGAAGTTACAATTCCAATGAAAAACTTAACACTTCGTGCAGAAGAACGTCATAACGATATGTATGCTGCAATCGATTTAATTGTTGATAAATTAGAACGACAAATTCGCAAACATAAAACTAAAGTAAACCGTAAATTCCGTGAGCGTGAAGGTGCAGGACTTTATTTTGCTACAACACAAGCTGTAGCTGATACAGTAACAGAGGATGAAGAGTATTCTATTGTACGTACAAAACAATTTGATTTAAAACCGATGGATCAAGAAGAAGCGGTGTTACAGATGAATATGTTAGGACATGATTTCTATATTTTCACTGATGCTGAATCAAATGGTACAAACATTGTTTACAAACGTAAAGATGGCAAGTACGGTTTAATCGAAACAACTTAAATTATATATGATGGAAGCCTCTCGCTTTTGCGGGAGGCTTTTTTGAGTGTCACATCTGCTCATTATTTAAATCTTGCGATACGACTAGCAAAATTTTGATCTGTATAACACGCTTATTACATAAAAGGTAGAAAAGTTCGTGAATTAAACTTACTTTATCCCATTTCAGTTAGTGCTATAAGGACACTGTTTGCATGAAACTGTTACACAATGGTAAAATGAAATTTGAGACTCGTATAGGAAGTGAAAAATATTCATGGCAAACCTATTAAATAAATTATTTGATTTCAATAAACGTGAGTTAAAAAAATTAGAAAAAATCGCTGACCAAGTTGAGGGATTCGCTTCTCAAATGGAACAGCTTTCAGATGACCAACTACAAGCGAAGACAGAAGAATTTAAAAAGCGTTATGCAGATGGCGAAAAATTAGATTCTATTCGTGCTGAAGCTTTTGCGGTGAGTCGTGAGGCGTCCAAACGTGTATTAGGCATGTATCCTTTCCGCGTGCAAATCATGGGTGCTGCTTCACTTGATGAAGGTAATATTTCAGAGATGAAAACCGGTGAAGGTAAAACGTTAACTGCGACGATGGCGGTTTATTTAAATGCTATTACTGGCAAAGGCGTGCATGTTGTAACAGTCAATGAATATTTGGCTAGTCGTGACGCTGCTGAGATGGGCCAACTGTATAATTTCTTAGGCCTTACTGTAGGTTTAAATTTAAACAGTTTGTCAAAAGAAGAGAAGCGCGCTGCATATGAAGCGGATATTACGTATAGTACAAACAATGAGTTAGGGTTTGACTATTTACGTGATAATATGGTGCTCTATAAAGAAGAACGTGTGCAACGTCCGTTACACTATGCTGTTATCGATGAGGTTGACTCGATTTTAATTGATGAAGCACGTACGCCATTGATTATCTCGGGTCAGGCTGGAAAATCAGCACAATTGTACAAGCAGTCGAATGCATTTGTGCGCATGTTAAGTGCAGATACAGATTACACATATGAAGAGTCGACAAAAGGTGTTACGTTAACGGATGCTGGTGTAGAAAAAGCCGAAAAAGCATTTGGTATCGACAATTTATTTGATTTAACACATGTACGATTAAATCATGCTATTAACCAATCACTGAAGGCACATGTGAGTATGCATAATGATGTTGACTATGTAGTCCAAGATGGCGAAATTGTCATTGTTGACGGCTTTACGGGACGTTTAATGAAAGGGCGTCGCTATTCGGATGGCCTCCATCAAGCAATTGAAGCTAAAGAGGGCGTTGAGATTCAAAATGAATCGATGACAATGGCTACAATTACATTCCAAAACTATTTCCGCATGTATCAGAAACTTGCGGGTATGACAGGTACAGCGAAAACAGAAGAAGAAGAGTTCCGTAATATTTACAATATGAGTGTTATTGCGATTCCGACGAATAAGCCTATCGCGCGTGATGACCGTCCAGATTTAATTTTTGCTTCGATGGAAGGGAAATATAAAGCGGTGGCGGCTGACATTGCTGAACGTCATAAGGCAGGACAACCTGTACTTGTCGGTACAGTTGCGATTGAAACATCGGAAATTATTTCGCAGTTGCTTAATAAACATAAAATTCCACATAACGTATTGAATGCGAAAAACCATGAACGCGAAGCGGAAATTATCGCCAATGCTGGTTTAAAAGGTGCCGTTACGATTGCAACGAATATGGCTGGTCGTGGTACTGATATTAAACCTGGTGAAGGTGTATTAGAAATTGGTGGTTTAGCAGTCATCGGTACAGAGCGTCACGAATCACGTCGTATCGATAATCAGCTACGTGGTCGTTCTGGACGTCAAGGGAATCCAGGGGTTACGCAATTCTACCTGTCGTTGGAAGATGATTTAATGCGTCGCTTTGGCTCTGACAATATGAAGTCGATGATGATGCGATTAGGAATGGATGATTCTCAACCATTACAATCGAAAGTAGTATCAAGAGCTGTAGAATCAGCGCAGAAACGTGTTGAGGGGAATAACTTCGATGCACGTAAACGTTTACTACAATATGATGATGTTTTACGTCAGCAACGTGAGATTATTTACAAAGAACGTTATGATGTTTTAGAAACAGAAAATATGCGTGTACTTGTAGAGTCCATGATTCAGGAATCAATTGATAATGTTGTTGGCCTTTATACACAAGGAGAGCAGCAGAACGATTGGAACTTAAAAGCAATTGAGGATTATGTGTCCGCAAATCTATTAGAAGAGGGTACATTAAAAGTAGCTGATTTCCAAGGTAAATCTGCTGAAGACATTATTGCACTTATTTCTGACGCTGTGCATCAACGCTATGATGAAAAAGAAGCAGAGCTTACACCAGAGCGTATGCGTGAGTTTGAAAAAGTTATCTTATTGCGTTCGATTGATACGAAGTGGATTGACCATATTGACGCAATGGATCAATTACGACAAGGGATACACTTACGTGCTTATGGTCAAAATGATCCATTACGCGAATATCAACAAGAAGGCTTTGCTATGTTTGAGGATATGGTCGCTTCCATTCGTGAAGATGTAGCGAAATATGCGATGAAAGCCGAAATTCGCAGTAACTTAGAACGTGAAGAGGTTGCCAAAGGTCAGGCTGTGAATCCGAAAGAAGACGGTTCTCCAGCACCGAAAAAACAACCTGTACGTAAGGCAGAAAATATTGGTCGAAATGATTTATGCCCATGTGGTAGTGGGAAGAAATTTAAAAACTGTCATGGTACAGGTCAATAAATAATAGTAAAAGATCAATTCAACGGAGGTTGAGTTGATCTTTTTTTATCTATTCCTAGAAAATATGGAGTTAAAAGTCAGAATTAATAGACAATAGATAATTAAGGGTATACAATAATTGTAACAATAGGTATTTAGTACAATGAAAGTAAATAGTATAGCAAATTACTGAATGATTTCATTAAGTCCACGTGAACTTTCTTTTTTGACTAAAAGGGAGGTGAATAGATCTTCAGTAGACAAAACTCTCGAGGGTATGCTCGAGGAAGTACATAGGTTACAACAAGATACATGTACATTCCTTTTTAATTCAGATAATAGACATGATATTTAAGGAGGAGTAATCATTGCATTATAATTGTGGAGACATTATGAGTAGTGAAACGATGTTGTATATGCCTGAGTATGATGCCTTTGGAAATTTATGTACACGTGTAATTGAAAGAGACTTTCAATATATTTCTAAATTATCACCTACGAGATTAATGGATTTTAATCTTCGTTATTTTGGATCTAGCCTACGAGGGGCATTTGATGGCTCTAAGATGATATTAGGTAAGCTGAATAAAAATCCTATTGTTGTCCATGAGCGTTTTAATATTTTATGGTTCCCTAGTAAGTCGCCCTTACATCCTGAATGCATTTGGTTTGCTGTGCATCATATCGACGACTATATCGCGGTTGATAAAAAGCAAACAAAGGTGCTCTTTATGAACGGCCAAGAGATTATTGTGGATGTTAGCCCAAAAGCATTTGAATACCGTATTCAAAGGGCGTTTCTATTAAAATATAAGCTTGAAAAGCGTACAAAGCATTTACTTGTACAATTTGATCGAGTCAAAGTTTTTCAACGAATGGCTATCCATTCTAAATTGGAGGATGAACCAAAGCAAGATGAGAGTTAGAGATTAACCACGCATAATTACCCCATGATAACTCTCGGAAGTAAGATTGCATCTTTATTTTTCTTCATGCTGTTTCAAATGCTAACAACTATTAAAATTGCAGGCAATTTTCTAGTGGACTATTTTAGTTCAAGGGCTACATTTGGATACAAATGAATAATACTTGTTTATACGAAAGGGTGGAAATGGATGATTTATTACGAAACGACTTGTATTTGTTGTAAGAAACCGTTTAAGCTTTTAGAAGGAACAAGGAAATATCAACTTTATAAGGTGAATCGTAATAGACGTTTGACTTGCGAACATTGTGATCAAAAGATTCATGCGGAAGCGCGTAAAAGTTTACTTGGAAAATTAAATTAGTGAAATTACACAAGAAAGTAGTAGCACAAGCTAAGCTAGTTTGTACTACTATTTTTTTGTTCAGGCTTTCCCTTTTTTAAGCGCAACCTATGGAGATATTGAAAATAGTATGTTTTCCGCCTCAAAAACGCTATAATAAAAAGATACGGATTTTACTTATAATATCCATTAAAAATGTTCGGAGGATTTAACAATGATTGAATTAGCAGATGTACGTAATGTGTTAGACACTACAGCCACTAAATTGGCGGACTTTAGGGGGTCTCTTTGACTTAGAAAACAAGGAGGCACGTATTCAGGAATTAGATGAAATGATGTTAGAGCCTGGTTTCTGGGACGATCAACAAGGAGCACAAGTAGTCATTAATGAAGGGAATGGCTTGAAGGCCATTGTTAATGAATATAAAGAATTAGTCGATACACATGAAAACTTAGATATGACACTGGAGTTATTACGTGAAGAGCCTGATGAGGAATTGCAAGAGGAGCTAGGCAATGAGCTAGCGGAATTCCAACAAAAAATGAATGATTTTGAACTGCAACTACTATTAAGTGGGCCATACGATCATAACAATGCGATTTTAGAGCTGCATCCTGGTGCTGGTGGTACTGAGTCTCAAGACTGGGGTTCGATGTTGCTTCGTATGTACACGCGTTGGGCTGAAAAACGTGGCTTTAAAGTAGAAACAGTCGATTATCTTCCAGGTGATGAAGCAGGTATTAAATCGGTAACATTATCTATTAAAGGACATAATGCTTACGGTTACTTACAGGCTGAAAAAGGCGTACACCGTTTAGTACGTATTTCACCGTTTGATTCATCAGGTCGTCGACATACATCATTCGTATCATGTGATGTCATGCCTGAATTTGATGACAATATTGAAGTGGATATTCGTACCGAGGATTTAAAAATTGATACGTATCGTGCAACAGGTGCAGGTGGTCAGCATATTAATACAACCGATTCAGCTGTCCGTATTACACATATTCCAACAGGTACTGTTGTTCAATGTCAAGCAGAGCGTTCACAAATTAAAAACCGTGAAAAAGCCATGACGATGTTAAAAGGTAAGTTATACCAATTAGAAATTGACAAGCAACAAGCACAACTTGATGAAATTCGTGGAGAGCAAAAGGAAATAGGCTGGGGCTCTCAAATTCGTTCATACGTGTTCCATCCATACTCAATGGTGAAAGATCATCGTACAAGTGAAGAAACAGGGAATGTAGGAGCCGTAATGGACGGAGATATAGATCCATTCATCAATGCCTATTTACGTTCTAAAATCGGATAATGAATGAAAACCTCAGAGGCAATAAGCTTCTGAGGTTTTATTTTGAGGTGCCAGTCACTCAAACAATTCTGAATTTTCTAGGTGTCAGGCACTCAAAACGGAGGGTGATAGGGGGCATCATGGCTAAGTTGCTTGCGCTCTTCCATATAATGTTTATAGAGCATAGAGGCATTGACAAATTGTTTACTAATCGAGCCGTATTTAATAGGAAGCTCAATTTTCATATCATTTTTCAACGTAATAATACAACCATCGTTGCTTGGTGAAATATTTGAAATGGCATGAAGTCCAATCCAAATATTATGTATAGAGTTTGGCGAGTAGGTCGGCAAAAAAATGCAAGGAAAGCCATAATCATAAGCAACAACAATTGGCAGTTTATGTTGATTGCCAAAAAAACGTTTCGCAGAAAATTTTGCTGCTTCATACGTTGTGCCCAATGAAATGCATGACTTTCGTAAAACATGCAAAGGCTTGCGTGTCACAATTAACTCATTATGCTTGTCGATGACCCTTGTGAAAATTTTCGATTCATGTTGAATAGGTTGTAATAAATAAGTATTGAAAGACATTAAATAACCATTTACATAATTTGTTGACATATATATGTAACGCCTCCTTATGGGAATATTTATTTGTAGTGTAAATGACAAAGACGAATACTGAAAATATAAATAAAAAACGAAATTATCTAGAAATTGATACTATTTCTTTAGAAATTTGCTTAAAAATACGCTATAATTCTAATAAATGATAGTTGATTTAATTTTGTTTAGCGTTGCAATTTGGTCTGAATTTTCTTATAATTTAGAAAAGGATCGAGGTGGAGATCGTTGGATAAATATTATTCGTACACAGATTTTCTAAAAGCCGTTGGTCAGTCGAAAAAAGTTGATGAGGCAGAGAAATTATTGAACGAGATTTATTTAGATTTATTTTTAAATCATATCCAGCGTATGCATCGTGAAGAACAGCTAATGGTTCTGATAGATAGAACACTCGATGAACGAGATGAAAAGGCTTTTCATCTATACGCGGCTGAACTAGAGGCATTACACAAAATAGCAAGTGAATAATACGATAAGACCGCTCTCCGTTAACGGGGAGCGGATTTTTTTGTCTGCAACGAAATAGAAAGTGCCTTATTGCATTAATAGGGCAATAAGGATAATTGTCTTTGTCATTTGTAAATTTATAGAATTGTATGATTAAAGAATGGGTATATATCTAATCATGGATACAAGGAGCTAAAGTATTTAGCTTCTAGAAAAATGAATGATAGCGTTAGAATTAGTGACGAGTAACGACAAATAAATAATGCGTTGTAATCAAGTGAGAAATTCGAAATTGAGAAAAATAACAAACATTCGTTCGTTAAATGTTCGATATTTTAGTACTGCTATGCTAAAATAAATGTACAAATTGGAAGGAAAGGACGGGAACATGCGTGCAAACATTTGATTTACAGGCGCCATATCAGCCTAACGGGGATCAGCCACAGGCGATTGCGGAATTAGTGGAGGGTGTACGGGAAGGGAAACGACATCAAACTTTGCTTGGTGCAACAGGAACGGGCAAAACATTTACGATTTCTAATGTTATTCAGCAAGTAAAAAAACCAACGCTGATTATGGCCCACAATAAAACACTAGCGGGTCAATTATATAGTGAGTTCAAAGAGTTCTTCCCAAATAATGCAGTTGAATACTTTGTGAGTTATTATGATTACTTTCAGCCTGAAGCGTATGTTCCACAAACAGATACGTATATCGAAAAAGATTCAAGTATTAATGATGAAATCGACAAGCTGCGTCACTCAGCCACATCGGCTCTTTTCGAACGGGATGATGTCATCATTATTGCTTCAGTGTCTTGTATATATGGTTTAGGTTCTCCTGAAGAATATCGCGAATTGGTTGTATCGATTCGAACAGGTATGGAGATTGAACGCAATCAGTTGCTTCGGAAATTAGTAGACGTGCAATATGAACGTAATGATATTAGTTTTACACGCGGGACGTTCCGTGTGCGAGGTGACGTTGTCGAAATTTTCCCAGCCTCTCGTGATGAACATTGCGTTCGTGTGGAATTTTTCGGAGATGAGATTGATCGCATTCGAGAAGTCGATGCGTTGACAGGAGAAATATTGGCAGATCGCGACCATGTAGCAATTTTCCCAGCTTCCCACTTCGTTACACGCGAAGAAAAAATGCTGAAAGCGATTGACAATATTGAACAAGAATTAGAACAACGTCTTGCGTTATTGCGAGCAGAAGATAGGCTATTGGAAGCACAGCGTTTAGAGCAGCGTACGCGCTATGATTTAGAAATGATGCGTGAAATGGGCTTTTGTTCAGGTATTGAAAACTACTCACGTCATTTAACATTGCGTGAAGCTGGTGCAACACCATACACATTACTCGATTACTTCCCAGAAGACTTTTTGCTTATTGTCGATGAGAGTCACGTGACATTACCACAGGTACGGGGTATGTATAACGGGGACCAAGCACGAAAAGGGGTACTAGTGGAGCATGGATTCCGTTTGCCTTCTGCACTAGATAATCGTCCTTTGCGTTTCGAGGAGTTTGAACGACACATTCATCAAGCCATTTATGTATCAGCAACGCCTGGTCCATATGAACTTGAACATACGCCAGAAATGGTGCAACAAATTATTCGTCCGACAGGGTTACTTGATCCATTAATTGACGTGCGCCCGATTGAAGGGCAAATCGATGATTTAATTGACGAGATTCATGACCGTATTGCGCGCAATGAACGTGTCCTCGTTACAACATTGACGAAAAAAATGTCGGAAGATTTATCTGCTTATTTGAAGGAAATGGGCTTAAAAGTGGAATACTTACATTCAGAGATTAAGACATTAGAGCGGATTGAAATTATTCGTGAACTTCGTAAAGGTACATATGATGTACTAATCGGCATTAATTTATTGCGTGAAGGTTTAGATATTCCTGAAGTATCGCTCGTGGCGATTTTAGATGCGGATAAGGAAGGCTTTTTACGTTCGGAACGTTCGCTTATTCAAACAATTGGTCGTGCGGCACGTAATGCAAATGGACATGTTATCATGTACGCAGATAATATGACAGATTCGATGAAAAAGGCGATTGATGAAACGAAACGTCGTCGTTCAATTCAAATGGCCTACAATGAGGAACATGGCATTACACCGAAAACAATTGTCAAAAAGATTCCGGATGTTATTCGTGCGACACAAGTGGCAGAGGAAGAGGAATCGTATGTTACAAAGGCAACGAAAGGCAAGAAGTTGACGAAGGCAGAAAAAGAGAAATTGTTGGCATCTCTTGAAGTAGAGATGAAGGAAGCGGCTAAAGCGCTTGATTTCGAACGAGCAGCTGAACTACGAGATACAATATTTGAATTGAAAGCAGAAGGGTGATTGGCTTGTGAAAAATACAGAAATCGTCGTGCAAGGCGCACGAGCACATAATTTAAAAAATATAAATGTCACAATTCCACGTGATCAATTAGTCGTGTTAACAGGTTTATCGGGTTCTGGGAAGTCTTCCTTAGCGTTTGATACGATTTATGCCGAGGGGCAACGTCGTTATGTAGAATCGCTATCTGCCTATGCGCGCCAATTTCTCGGCCAAATGGATAAACCAGATGTAGATGCAATTGAGGGGCTATCCCCTGCCATTTCAATCGATCAGAAAACGACAAGCCGTAATCCACGTTCCACAGTTGGAACCGTTACGGAAATCTATGATTATTTACGTTTGCTATTCGCTCGTATTGGGAAGCCAATATGTCCAAATCATGGTATAGAAATTACATCGCAAACGATTGAGCAGATGGTGGATCGTTTATTAGTTTATCCAGAACGTACGAAAATGCAATTACTGGCACCGATGATTTCAGGTCGTAAAGGGACGCATGTCAAGTTACTAGAAGACTTGAAAAAGCAAGGCTTTGTACGCGTACGGATTGATGGTGAATTACGCGATTTAGATGATGCGATTGATCTTGATAAAAATAAAAAGCATTCGATAGAAGTTGTAGTCGATCGTGTTGTTGTTAAAGAGGGGATTGCTGCTCGTCTTAGTGATTCGTTAGAAACAGCCCTTCGATTAGCTGAAGGACGCGTTCTTGTTGATGTCATGGAACATGAAGAATTATTATTTAGTGAACATCATGCCTGCCCATTATGTGGTTTTTCAATAGGGGAGCTAGAGCCTCGTATGTTTTCATTTAACAGTCCGTTTGGAGCATGTACAAGCTGTGACGGGTTAGGAACAACGCAGGAGGTTGATTTAGAACTGATTGTGCCAGATTGGGAACGTTCATTATTAGAGCACGCCATTGCACCATGGGAGCCGACAAGCTCACAATATTATCCACAACTATTAAAGGCAGTATGTGATCATTACGCGATTCCGATGGACGTACCTGTCAAAGATTTACCTAAAGAAAAGATGGATAAGATTTTATATGGTTCTGGTAAAGATAAAATTCGCTTCTATTATGAAAATGAATTTGGCAATGTACGAGATCAGATGATTGAATTTGAAGGTGTGGTGCGTAATGTAGAGCGCCGTTTTAAAGAAACAACTTCTGATTATGTACGAGAGCAAATGGAGAAATATATGGCACAGCAAGCTTGTCCATCTTGTAAAGGTTACCGATTAAAGCCCGAAACATTAGCAGTGAAAATTGGCGATCAACATATTGGACAAGTAACAGAGTATTCGATTCAGGAGGCAGATACGTTTTTCAAAGAGCTCGATTTATCTGAAAAGGATATGCAAATTGCGAGACTCGTATTGCGTGAAATCGAGGAACGACTTGGCTTCCTAGTGAATGTAGGGTTAGATTATTTAACATTAAATCGTGCAGCTGGAACACTTTCAGGTGGAGAAGCACAACGAATTCGTTTAGCAACACAAATTGGCTCTCGCTTAACAGGTGTACTCTATATTTTAGATGAACCATCCATTGGACTACATCAGCGAGACAATGACCGTCTTATTAGTACGCTACAAAATATGCGAGATATCGGCAATACACTGATTGTTGTCGAGCATGATGAAGACACAATGCTAGCGGCAGATTATCTGATTGATGTTGGACCGGGCGCCGGTGTACATGGTGGTCAAATTGTAGCAGCAGGTACGCCACAGGAAGTCATGGATAATCCACAGTCGTTAACAGGCCAATATTTAAGTGGCAAGAAGTTTATACCACTACCAGTAGAGCGTCGTAAACCAAATGGGCGTAAATTATCTATAGTGGGGGCAAAGGAAAACAATCTACAGAACGTCAAAGTAGATGTGCCATTAGGTTTATTTGTAGCAGTAACAGGTGTTTCTGGATCAGGTAAATCAACACTAATTAATGAAATTTTATATAAATCATTAGCCCAAAAGCTCAACCGTTCAAAGGTAAAGCCAGGCGCACATAAAGAAGTATCAGGGATCGATGAATTGGAAAAGGTTATCGATATTGACCAATCGCCAATAGGAAGAACCCCTCGCTCCAATCCTGCAACGTATACGGGTGTCTTTGACGATATTCGCGATGTGTTTGCCACAACAAATGAAGCGAAAGTACGTGGCTATAAAAAAGGACGTTTTAGCTTTAACGTTAAAGGTGGCCGTTGTGAAGCATGTCGGGGTGACGGGATTATTAAAATTGAAATGCATTTCCTACCAGATGTATATGTGCCATGTGAGGTTTGCCATGGAAAACGTTACAACCGTGAAACACTTGAAGTAAAATATAAAGACAAAAGTATTGCCGATATTTTAGATATGACAATTGAAAATGCCGTCGTGTTTTTCGAAAATATCCCTAAAATCCAACGTAAATTACAAACGATTGTTGATGTTGGCTTAGGATATATGAAATTAGGTCAACCTGCGACAACACTGTCTGGTGGTGAGGCGCAACGTGTCAAATTGGCATCTGAATTACATCGTCGCTCAACAGGTAAGTCATTTTATATTTTAGATGAGCCAACGACGGGCTTACATGCAGATGATATTGCGCGTTTACTAATTGTTTTACAACGACTTGTAGAAAATGGGGATTCGGTGCTCGTTATTGAGCATAATTTAGATGTTATTAAAACAGCGGATTACATTATTGATCTAGGACCAGAAGGTGGCGACAAAGGAGGTACCATTGTTGCAACGGGTACACCAGAAGAAGTAATGGAAGTGGCTGGCTCTTATACGGGTAAATATTTAAAACCGATTTTAATACGTGATCGACAACGTATGGAAACGGCTTTAACAGAAGCAACAAAATAAATTTTTTACAAACAGCAAAAAGAAAAAAATTATAAAAATCTGCTCTGTTTCTGAGGGTGAGATTTAAGACCTTGTACGCTAAAGCATTTAGCACAGCTAGCATAAGTCTTATTTTCACTCTGGAAATGTAGCAGAATTTTTAAATGACAGTATCAAAAAAACATCTAGATAGCAGGCATGAAAACTTTTTTACTGTATGACAGTGCATGCTTTTTCTTTTTTCAGTGAAACTTTTCACATATGGAGACGTATAAATAAATATAACAATCTGTGGGAGGCTATACCATTATGCAAAATGAACGTCAACGAATTTTAGAACTTGTGGAAAAAGGAACTATTTCAGCGCAAGAGGCGATTACATTATTAGAAGCATTAGAGCAACCTAGCAAGTCCACTGATAGCAGTATGAACGATACGTCGAATACGGATCAACAATCCTCAGCAGAAAAAGAACCAATCTTTAAAGAAGAACAAAAAAAGAAAGAGGAAGATTTCACAAAGCATTTCCAAGATGAAATCCATGATTTTCGTAAAGATTTAACACAAATTGGCTCACTCTTTATGGATATGATGAATACGGCAGTAAAAAAAGTAAAAGAATTCGATGTTTCTTCACCATTTGGAGATAAGTTTGAATTTACTCATACCGAAGAACTTGCAGCAGCGCATATAGAAAATATTATGGTTGAGCTACCGAATGGTAATTTTTCATTAGAACCGTGTGAAGGTGATACTTTCCAAATTATTTGTAAGGTCAAAGCACCTCTAGTGAATGATAGTGAGGAAGAAACACGTAATCATTTCTTGGAGCAATTTGTTGTGAAAAGTGAAGAAGACTCACTACGAATTTTAAGTCAATTAAAGCTAGTACAAGTAAATGTACAAGTACTTGCACCAAAGGAAAAATTAGATAAATTATCTGTCCGTTTAATGAATGGTGGCGTAACTTTACAAAATATCGAGCTGGAGCAATTAAAGCTGAAAACATTGAATGGTGCAATTAAGGGCTCGAAGCTAGTATTTACGAAGGCGGAAGTGGATTCATCGAATGGCTCCATCGAACTAACGGATGTTCGTGGTAAAGATTTAGAAGCTGAAACTTTGAATGGGCGCGTATATTTAGATGGTGCATTAGATGAAGTAGAAGCAAAATCTATAAATGGACATGTTGTAGTGACAACATGCTCTAGTAAATCTTCAAAAATTAAAGCACATACTGTTGCAGGTGCTGTAGAAATATATGTACCACGTACAATGTCGTTAAGCGGTAAAATTGTAACGAATTTTGGTAAAGTAGATGTCGGTATTCAAGATGCGTCGAAAATTGAGACACAAGATCAATTTTTATCTAAAGTAGTCCGTTTTGATAAAGAAGTGGAAGATGCCAACCGTCTATTTATTGAAGGCGAGTCGAAAACAGGTGCAGTTTTAGTACGTTATACAACGACTGACGAGCAAGAAATGTAAAATAAGGAGCATTCAAGCAAAGAGATGAAACAGCTTGAATGCTCTTTTGTATTTTCAAATGAAGCAATAAACAGGAATCGACTAGAACTTTCCATCGATTCCTGTTTTATTTTGTTGGTGTTTGATAGATTTATATAAAATATTCCAAAAAATATTAATTAACTAGGAAAATATTCCAACGAATGAAATAAAACTGTAATAAAAAATCATAGATTGAGTGCTATAATAGAAAAAGGAATACATCTTACATATATAAGAGGTTTAGGTGGTTTAAAAAATTATGATAGAAATGAAAAATGTGACAAAGAAGTACCCGAATGGTGTAGTTGCGACAAATGGCATTTCGGTTAATATAAAACAAGGTGAGTTTGTCTATGTTGTTGGTCCAAGTGGTGCAGGTAAATCGACATTTATCAAGTTAATGTACCGCGAGGAAAAAGCAACTTCAGGTGAAATTACTGTTAATGGTATTGATTTGGGCAGTTTGAAAAATAAAAAGGTACCTTTTTTGCGTCGTCAACTTGGTGTTGTTTTCCAAGATTTCAAATTATTACCAAGGTTGAACGTCTATGAGAACGTAGCATTTGCTCTAGAGGTAATTGAAGAGGAGCCCGTAGAAATTCGTAGACGGGTTATGGAAGTTTTAGAACTTGTTGGCTTAAAACATAAGGCAAGAATGTTCCCAAATGAACTTTCTGGTGGTGAGCAGCAACGTGTCTCCATTGCACGTTCCATCGTCAATGTACCAAAAGTTGTGATTGCAGATGAACCAACAGGAAATCTAGATCCCGAGACATCTTGGGAGATTATGAATTTATTTGAAGAGATTAATGCACGGGGTACAACAATCGTAATGGCAACCCATAACCGTGAAATAGTGAACACTATTCGTCGACGGGTTATAGCGATTGAAGGCGGTATGATTGTCCGTGATGAGCACGGAGGTGACTACGGCTATGAAATTTAATACGGTAAAACGCCATTTTCGAGAAAGTATTAAATCACTTGGACGTAATAGCTGGATGACAATTGCTTCTGTCAGCGCAGTTACGGTGACTTTAATATTAGTAGGTGTATTCTCACTCATTATGATGAACTTAAACAAAGTTGCATCTGATTTAGAGAACGACGTTGAAATAAAAGTGTTAATCGACGAAACGGCAGATGAAGCTGCTGAAAAAGCGTTATTAGCAAAGATTAAAAAATTGCCAGATGTTGCGGAAATGACATATTCCACAAAAGAGGATGAATTAACAAAGTTAGTAAAAGATTTTGGGGATGACTTTAAGCTTTTTGAGCAAAGTAACCCGTTACGAAATGTCATTTATGTAAAGGCGGCAGATCCACAACAAACAGCAAAAGTTGCAAAGACAATTAATAAGTATGAATATACATACGATGTTAAGTACGGCGAAGGTAAAGTAGAAAAACTTTTCAACTTCCTAAATATTAGTCGTAATGTGGGGCTTGTGCTGATTTTAGGGTTATTATTCACTGCGATTTTCTTAATCTCTAATACGATTCGTATTACGATTATCGCGCGTCGTGATGAAATAGAAATTATGAAACTAGTAGGGGCAACAAATTCATTCGTGCGTATTCCATTCCTTTTAGAAGGTATGTGGCTTGGAATTTTAGGCTCTATTATTCCGATTGCGGTTGTCGCAACACTTTACCACAATGTTTATAAAATTATTGCACCTCGTTTACAAGGTGAGCTCGTGCAACTATTAGATTTCTCACCACTTGTTTACCAAGTGAGCGCTCTGATACTTCTTATTGGTGTGTTAATTGGTATATGGGGAAGTTTCATGTCTGTACGTAAGTTTTTAAAAATTTAACTTGCTTTGTGGCAATAGTCATTCGTTTTGTAGGGCCAAATCAGGTAGTAACGGTGCCAAAGAATGTCACAGATTTCAAAAGCAGATTCTGCCGACGCGTAAACTTAGCTAAATTTGCACCACAATTTAAAGGCTTTTAAAACGGCAAAGTTTATGGGAATTAAATATCGAAGGGGAGTCCATTAGATGAAAAGTATAGCGAAAAACTCTATAAAAGCATTTGCGGCAACAACTGCACTACTTCTTTTTATCCAAACTCCATCAGCGTATGCAAATAGTTTATCGGATTTAAAAGAAGAGAAAAATCAAGTAGAAACAAAGAAAAATCAATTGAATTCTTCTATTAGTGGTAAAGAAAACGCCATTAATGAAAATAAAGAAAAGCAACAAAAACTATTAGATCAAATTCAAGCGTTAAATGCTGAAATTGACAAAACAAATAGTGATATTAAAAATATATTGGCTGAAATAAATGCTACAAATGATGAGATAAAAGCATTAGAAGGAACTATCGAAGAACTTCTTCGCAAAATTGAAGAGCGTGATTTATTGTTACAAGATCGTGCACGAGCAATTCAAGCTGGGGGCTCAGTTAGCTACTTAGATGTACTACTCGGTTCAAATAGTTTCGTAGACTTTATCGATCGTTTCTCTGCTGTCAATTCATTACTTGAAGCAGATCGTCAAATTATTCGCGATCAAAAACAAGATAAGCAAACTTTAGAAGAGCAAAAACAAGTTCTAGAAGGCAAACGCCAAAAGCTTGAAGAACAGAAAGCAAAGCTAGAAGGTTTAAAAGCATCATTAGATGGACAGAAAAAAGAGAAAAACACATTAGTTGATCAGCTAGAAAAAGAACAAGAGAAACTAAAGTCTGAAAAAGTATTACTTGAAAAAGAGTATTCAGAGGCACTGGAAATTAGTGCAGAATTACAGCAAAAAATCATTTCCGAGCAAAACCGTTTAGCGGAAATTGCCCGTCAACAAGAGGCAAAACGTAAAGCTGCAGCGGCAGCTGCTGCGGCGGCTGGGAACTCGGGTTCAAGCTCTGGTTCTACGGTGAATGCACCAGCATCAGAAGGTACTTGGATTAAGCCGACAAATGGTCGTTTAACATCACCGTACGGCTGGCGTAACCTTGGAGCCGGTCCAGAATTCCATTATGGTGTTGACCTTGCCAACAAAACAGGTACACCAATTTGGGCATCTGCTGACGGAGTTGTATCCTATGCAGCACCACTAAGTTCTTATGGAAATGTTGTTATTTTAACACACTCTATCAATGGACAAATTTATACAACGGTTTATGCACATCTTAGTGCCTTTAACGTTAGTGTAGGGGATGTAGTGAACCAAGGACAGCAAATTGCAGCAATGGGTAGTACAGGTCGTTCTACTGGACCGCACTTGCATTTTGAAATTCATATCGGCTCTTGGCAAGGACAAGCAGTTGGTAGTGTGAATCCACTAAAATATATTCCATTATAATAAAGAATTAACAGAGTCGTCTTATGTTTAAGGCGGCTCTCTTTTTTTATTTGCGCCAACTCGTTCGAAAAAAAGTGGACGGAATTTCATCTGTTCATTGCAATAAAATACGATATGGGGTATTTTAAAATAAAGTACTAAAAAAATTTACATTCTATATATCCATTAGTAGTTTTTTTGAACACAGTGTGAAATAACAGTTTTCGTAAAAGCATCTATGCTATGCTAAAAGTATCTATATTGATGGAGGATTTGTTTAGGTGATTAATACTGAGTGGTTTTCAATTCGTGCATTAACATTACCAGCAACAGCTGTTGCTTTATTACTAGCGTTTTTCATCGTATGGCTTGTTTTGCGAATACAATTTCCGAAAATATGGTCAGGGGTATATGGAGATGCCATCTTTACTTTTATACTCGTTTGGAAATTTAGTCTTATTATTACGGACTTCCAATCGGTCATTAATCAACCGCTAGCGCTTCTTTACTTTAATGGAGGAACAGTTGGAGTGTTACTAGGGGTAGCTGCTATACTGTTACAATTTTGGCGGAAGCGTCAACAGCTACAGTTTGATACTGAGGGTATAATGGCGTGTGGTTGGGCAATTATGTTAACGCAATCCATTTATCAATGGTTCGTGGTATTATTGAATGACAATCCACTTCAAAGCGAACTCATCACTTTAGTAGTGCTAAGCGTGCTAACGATTTTCATATTATGGAAAGTACCAACAACTAAGACAGCGTTATTCCTGTATACCGTTGGCTATTGTATCGTAGCTGCATTACAGCCACTTGGTTTTTGGCAAACGGCTGTTGGGGTAAGCTTCCTACTACTTCTATTAGGTATAGGAATTCAACGAATAGGAGGAAAAGAATGAAAAAAAATATTGGGTTACTTATTGTCGTGTTGTTAATAGTTGCGATGATTGGTACATATGTTAAACAGCAAATTGATAAAGAACGTGAAATTGAATCTGCATCCCTCGGTAAAGAAGTAGAAGAACGGACAGTCGGGTTAAATAAAGGTGATATACCGCCAGATTTCACATTAACAAACTTAGATGGTGAAGAAGTGACATTAAGTGAATTGCGTGGAAAAAAAGTTGTACTCAATTTTTGGGCAACATGGTGTCCACCTTGTAAAGCTGAAATGCCGCATATGCAAAATTATTACGACCAATATGCCAAGGAAGATAATGTTGAAATATTAGCTGTCAACTTAACATCAGCTGAACGAGATGTCACAGCCGATGCTAAAATTGATACAGTTATGACATTTAGAGATGGCTTTGAACTGACATTCCCTATTTTACTGGACCCTGAAAATGCAGCTGGTTCAGAATATCAAGTCATTACGATTCCAACAACGTATTTTATTGATTCAACGGGCACCATTCAGCAAGCGATAGAGGGTCCAATGAATTTAGAGATGTTAAAAAACACTGTAAATGCATTAGATTAAGTCATTAAGTATGTGCGTGCCAGACACCCAAACAATTCTGAATTTTGTCAGAAGATTATTCAAAATAGCTAAGTAAAATCCACGAAGAATTCTGCGGCTTCCGTTGTGACCGTTGAAATCTTCGTGTTTTTTTATTGTTTGGGTGCCAGACACCCAAACAATTAGTGCCAGACACCTAAACAATTCTGAAAACCAAAACATTATTTTGTATGTTTGAAAAATATAATTCATACAGTAAAGAGACAGAGGAGGGAAGGTTTGCGCAAAATTACGGCAGGAGTCGGCGTACTTGTCAGCAGTTTATTGATAGGTAGTGGATTTTATTTTGACTGGTTTGATGGAGATGGAGCAGAGAAAAAAGTGCAAGTGACTGAGGTTGATTCGATTAATGAAGCATTACAATTAATCGAAAAAAAATCTGTGTATAGTACTAAAAAGGAAGAATTAGTAGAAGGGGCTCTGCGCGGCATGGCTGATGCTATTAAGGACCCGTATAGTACTTATTACACGAAGGAAGAAGCCGAGCAACATCGACAAATGCTAGCAGAAGAACGTGTTGGTATTGGTATTGAACTGACAGAAAACAAAGGGAAGTTCATTGTCGTATCACCTGTTCGTTCGTCGCCAGCAGAAAAGGCTGGGATGCGCTCTCTTGATGAAATTGTACAAGTTGATGGGGTAAAAGTAGATGGCAAAACAATGAGTGAATTAATGCATTTGATTCAAGGAGAAAAAGGATCAAAGATTACAATTGTTGTCTATCGTCCTAGCGAGGATAAACATATTAAAATGACGATGGAACGGGCTGCGATTTCCAATAAAACAGTAACGAGTGAGGTAGTAAAGATTGAGGATACGCCAATAGGCTATATTCAAATCTCGTTATTTGGAGAGAAGACAGCAAATGAATGGGTGACAGAAACGAGTAAATTACTACGCAAAGATATAGAAGGGCTCGTTGTTGATGTTCGTGATAATCCTGGAGGCTATTTACATAGCGTCGCAGCGCTACTAAGTACACTATTGGAAAATGGCAAAGTATTTGCCTATATGCAAAATGCAGAGGGTGCCATGGAACCATTAAAAACTGAATCGAAAAGCTTTGATGAAAATTATTTAAGTACGATGAATAAAATTCCGATTGTTATTATTCAAAATGGCGGTAGTGCTTCTGCTAGTGAAGTGCTGAGTGGTGCGTTAAAGGGCTGGAATCGTGCTTCCATTGTCGGCGTTAAAAGCTTTGGGAAAGGCACAGTACAGGAATCTTGGTCTCTAGCCAATGGGGGAGAACTGAAGCTATCAACAAATAAATGGCTGACGCCAAAACGTGAATGGATCCATGGGAAAGGAATTGAAGCTGGATTAGTGATTGAACAAAATGAATTATTTGCATTCCAATTGCATCCGTTAACAGGACAATTCAAAGTAGGTGATATGAGCGAAGAAATTGCTTATACGCAAAAAGCCTTGCAAAAGCTAGGTTATCAGATTGACCGATTAGATGGTTACTTAGATGAGACTACACAAGAGGCAGTAAAACTCTATCGCGAACAACAAAAATTAGCGCAGCCTGATAATGATATGTATGTCGATTCTACCTTTTTCAATAGTTTAAATGGCACGTTAAAGGCTTATAAAGAAGATCGCCAAAATGACTTACAATTCCAAATGGCGACGAGCTTCCTACTGCACAATATCGAACAATAGAAATACTCAAACTAATAAAAATGATGGGAAATACCAAGCTTTCTACCAGTTACTACTACGCAAGACAGTAGTCGTTTGATACAATGAATGCATAGTATTCATGATAGAAACGGCGGGTGTTCGTATGGTTAGTAATATATTAATAGAAATTGTAACAGCGATTGGCCGCTTTTTACTGAACCCAGTAGTTTATATTGCAATAGTAGTTGCTATCTTTTTAGGGTATAGACGTGTAAAGCAAGAGCGTAAATTTTTTAACAGACGTATTATTTGGGGTTGGACCGAGCTGATAGGGCAATGGAAACGAGGATGGCCTTATGCCTTAGTTATTTCACTAATAAGTCTTGGTGTCGGGCTGACAGTACCCAAAGCATACTTATTGATTTTAACCGCTATATCTTTCCTTGGTCTCTTGTTGTTTTTCATCAATGTATTGTCACCCATCTACACAATGGCAATGGCAACGTTAGCATTATGGGCGATGTACCAGTACAACTGGTCGTTCTCCTGGTGGAAGATTTCGTTGGAAGGCATCGATTTATTAGAAGGGGCTATTGTGACAATTACGATTTTAACAGGTCTAAGTGTAGTAGTGGAAGGTATGTTAATTCGTCGTACTGCTAAACAAGTAATAACGCCTAGAATCGAAAATACGAAGCGCGGAATGCAAGCTATCGTATATCGCTCAAGAAATGTTTGGGTGTTACCTATATTTTTTATCATACCAGGTAATAGTATTCCGTCGGCATTGCCTTATTGGCCGCAATTTACATTGGGCGATAGTCACTTTGCACTCGTATTATTCCCAGTCGTTATCGGATTTTCAAAATTGTTAAGGAAAGAACTGCCTGTTGTTCAGTTGCCGAAAATAGGACGCTCTGTCTTATTATTAGGACAGCTGATTTTAGTAGGTGGACTTGCATCATATTTTGAACCGTTAATTGGCTTTATAACGTTAGCGTTAGGGGTATTAATTCGGATTATTATGGCAGTTTATTATGCTTGGCAAGATAAGACAGAGTCATATGCGGTTGCACCAAGCACTAAGGGTGCGGTAATCGCTGCTGTGCTGCCTGATTCACCAGCAGAAAAAATGGGCTTACTCGCAGGGGAATGTATTCGTAAAGTAAACGGACGCACGATTACAACAGAGGTTGAATTATATGAAGCTTTACAATTAAATGCTGCACATTGCCGTTTAGAGGTATTGGATCGGAATAATGAAATTCGCCTAACGCAGCATGTTATTTACAGCAATGACCATTATCGAATTGGTTTATTGTTGGCGGAGCCGAAAGAACTATGATCGATTTATATGGGAAAATGATGCTAGCATTATTTTTACCAGCATTGCTCGTGTTATTGTTTACTCGTATTACGTATAACCGCTATGTAGCGTTAAGTTTGGCTATTGCACTTATTGCCGCTTCAGTATATGCAGGTTATACTTCCCCACCTATTATTTTTGTTGTTGATGCTTTTTCGTTAACGCTTGGCTTTTGGCTAGCGAGCAAAATGCACAAAAAATAAGGAGGGCTGTGTTGCTGCCTTCACTATTAAAATCCGCTCCGATTTTGCGGGCACTGTGTAAGACGTAACTTTCCTAAAGTGGATGGTTTCGTCTTACATCTTGTGCTATTTTCGCAAGCGTCTAAGCGGGTTTTTTATAGTGAAAAGGTACACATATAACAGTTTCTTTACATGAAGAATCTGACGGAGGCCATGATAATAACACCTGCTACAACTGTAATTGATAAGCTTTTTGTGACAAGTGCAATGATAAGGGTAGGCACAAATGTAATAAAGACAGGCCAATCCAATGTAACGAAATTTTTGCTTTCAGTATCCAATAAATTTTCAATAACAAGCGCACTGAGAATACAAACAGGAATGAAGCTTAGCCATTTTAAAACAACATCTGGTAGTTTCACACTACGTACGAACATAAATGGAATAATGCGTGGTAACCAAGTCACTAGTGCACAACCAATGATTAGCCACACCATCGAAGCTGTTGTCGTCATTTGTCTGTCACCACCCCAATCGTTGCGACGATAACAGTGGCAAGAAGCACTGCTAGATGCGAAGGAACGACGTATGATAAGCCATACATAATTACAACCATATAGCCAATTAACATCAGGTAATGCATAATTTTATGTTTGCCCACGCTACTAAGTTGTAGCACAAGTAGAGCAATAAACATGGCAATTAGTGCAAAGTCTAAGCCCCACTTTTCAGGATTAGCCACCCATTGTCCTAGAAAGGCACCTGCAATACAAGATAGAATCCAAAATGCATACGCTGTTATATTTAGACCATCCATCCAACGACCATATAATTTACCGTTTTGCATTTGTTTGGTTACGGCCACACCAAACGTTTCGTCTGTTAATAATGTACCGAATCCAACATTCCGAAGCATCGAATAGCGCGTAAAATGTGGAGCTAATGTTAAACTCATTAATAAGTGACGTAGATTTACGACAAAAATGGTTACAATGATAGCAGAGGTAGGACTGCTTGTTAACAAGAGTGCACAAAAAATAAATTGTGCAGAGCCTGCATAAACGAGTATTGTTAGTAATGCAATTTCTACTAAAGATAGGCCAGAAGCGGAACCTACAACCCCGAATGCCAGTCCTATACTAATATAACCGAGTAAAGTAGGTACACAATCTTTAACTCCTTGTATAAAGCTATCTTCGGAAGCAGTTGTTGGTTCATTATGAAGATCTGTTGTGCTTGTCATAAAAAGGTCATCCTTTCAAAAAAGTTTCCATGTATACTTAAAATAGAATAGTTAGAACATTCACACATGTTTATTAAAGTATACATATGTCTGATAAAATAAACAACAGGAAATGGTGAGTCGTAATGGAACAAATGAGTCGAAATTTAGCTTTCCAATTAAAGAAAATACGGCAACAACGTAGTGTAAGTTTAGATGATGTAGCGAAAGCAACGGGGGTTAGTAAGGCACAGCTTGCCCAAATTGAAAAAGGTGAAGCGAATCCTACTGTTTCAACGATTTGGAAAATAGCCGCGGGTTTACGCATCTCTTTTTCATCACTTTTACAGCCGCCGATTGCCCATTTTATGAAATTTAGCAGTAAAAATGCACCACATGTCGATGAAGACGAAGGGCGCTATCGGGTCTATTCCATTATTCCTTATGATCCTGAACGAGGTTGGGAATTTTATAAAGTGGAAATGGAGCCTGGTGCAAGGAGTAGGAGTGAAGCCCATACAGAAGGGGTAGAAGAAACGGTAACAGTGATTCATGGACAAGCTGTTATTTCGGCTGGGGTTATGCATGAAACGATAACCGAAGGGGAAACATTGGTATTTTCGGGACATCAAGCACATGAATATCAAAATATATCAGAAGAACTTACGGTTTTACATGTAATCTTGCAATATAAATAGAGGTGGCAATAGTGAATGAATGGTTTACTGTAGAAAATATGGAACATATTGCGGCACAATATCGAACACTTGGACCAATAATGGGGATATTACTGCCCTTTTTAGAAGCGTTTTTACCTTTTTTACCATTGGTTGTGTTCGTCGTGGCGAATGCGAGTGCATTTGGGTTATGGATAGGGTTTTTGTTATCGTGGTTAGGTTCAGTAGCTGGTTCATATGCTGTTTTTTTGCTTGTACGTCACTTTGGAAAGCATCCGAAGCTCCGTTTTGTAACAGGCAGTAAAAAGGTACAAAAGTTTATTAAATGGGTGGATATGAATGGTATTAGCCCATTGTTTGTCTTACTATGCTTTCCGTTTACGCCTTCTGTAATAGTGAATATAGTAGCGGGCTTATCACATATTCATAAAAAATACTATCTAATTGTTTTATTAGCCGGAAAATTCGTCATGATTTTTGGCATGAGTGTATTGGGCTATGATTTAAAATCGCTTATCACGAGTCCGGTACGACTAATTAGTGCGGGTGTAGCTATCGTCTTACTATGGTGGATTGGCAAGCTAATGGAGAAGCGATTGAATGCTCGTGTAGAAAGAGATTTGAAACGTGGGCGAAAAATGACGAAAAATGAATAATCTTCTAGGCTGAATCTGCACATGCGGTCCCTTGTATCATGTAAAATGGTAGGAGGGTCTTTTTATTTTATTTCTTTAGTCGTTTTATATTGGCGATTACTAGGGAACGCTCACTACAAGTTTCTGAAGATAGAATATAATTTTTTAATGAATAGGGGGAAGCATGAATGACATTACGAATTGTATCAGGACGTGCAGGTACCGGAAAATCGGCTTATATTCATAGAGAAATAGTCGAACAATTAAATACCGATCCATTAGGTCACCCTATTTTTATCATTGTCCCTGACCAAATGTCTTATTCAACTGAATATGAACTGACAAATAGACATGGTTTGCACGGGCTCATACGTGCACAAGTGATGACGTTTAAACGCTTAGCTTGGCTTGTACTTCAAGAAACAGGGGGTATTGCTCGCCAAGAAGTAAATGGCTATGGTTATCGAATGCTTATTCGAAAATTGCTAGAAGAGCAGAAGAGTGATTTTTCGTTATTTCGACAAGCTGCTGGTAAGCGGGGCTTTACAGAGGAAATTGAAACGTTGTTACGCGAATTTAGCCGTTATAGCGTGAACAGTTCAGTTTTAAGTGATGTAACAACCTCTTTAAAGGCTATTGATGCACCTCATACACTACAGGCGAAAATCAATGATTTATACATTGTTTTACAAGCATTAGAAGCTCGACTCGGTACAACTTATGTCGATAGTGAAGGCTATTACCCGATTTTAACCGAGCACTTAAAATTTTCTGAGACGATGAAACAGGCAACAATTTATATAGATGGCTTTACTGCTTTTACTGTAAGAGAGCTAGAGCTTGTAAAAGAATTACTAAAGGTGACGAAGCAAGTAACGGTTGTGCTACCGTATGATCATATGGAAGAAGCTAAAGATGAGCAGGCATTATTCAATGAAGCGGCAACTACAAGTCAACGCTTGCATGATATAGCATATGACAATGGCATTGAAGTCGAAGCACCGTTGCATTTTATCAAAACCCATCGATTTCAGTCAAAAGACTTACAGCATGTAGAAGCAACATTTGCGGATATGGTGCCCCAAACAGAAAAATCCACAGGTGATGTGAAAGTTTTTGAAGCCTCAAATCGTCGGGCTGAAATCCATGCCATTGCCCGGGAAATAACGAAGCTGACGAGGCAGGAGGGCTATCGTTATCAAGATATAGTGTTGCTGTATAGGCAAGCAGATGTATACGATCCGCTAATTTCAACAATTTTTCAGCAATACGACATTCCTATTTTTGTGAATACAAAAAAAACGATGCTTCACCATCCGTTAATTGAATTTAGTCGATCTGCATTGGAAGTTGTTATTTCAAATTGGAAATATGAACCGCTTTTCAGAAGTGTGAAAACAGATTTATTTTTCCCATTACATGCTGATAACAGTGTTTGGCGTGAACGTGCTGACCGTCTTGAAAATTACTGTTTAGCGCAAGGAATTTACGGAGAGCGTTGGTTTGACGAATCTCGTTGGTTTTATAAAAAATATCGCGGGCTTGAATTCCATTCTCGTGTGCAAACAGACGAAGAACGTGCGATGCAGACAGAAATTGAGGCCATTCGCGACGAAATTCGCACACCATTAAAAGCGTTACAGGACAAGCTTATACTGGCGAAAACGGGTAGAGATGTGGCAACAGCGTTATTTGAGCTAGTAGAAGAAGTACAAGTATATGACAAGCTTCAAATCATGAAAGATCGTGAATTGGATAGAGGAGAGGCGTTAGCCGCAAGTGAGCATGATCAAGCGTGGAAAGAATGGATCGCCGTACTCGATCAGTTTGTTTACATGTTTGGCGAGCAAGAAATGTCGGTACAGGAAGCGGCAAAGATTTTAGATGAAGGTTTTGATACATTAGAATTCGCGCGTATTCCTCCAACTTTAGATGAAGTGATGGTGGCAACGGTCGATTTAGCGCGCCTATCGCAAATAAAGGTTGCCTTTGTTCTAGGAATGAACGATGGCGTCTATCCTACACGTCTGGATTATGAAGGTCTATTGTCTGATGTAGAACGTGAATGGTTTACGCATATTGGCTATGAATTAGCACCGACATCTAAAAATCGGCTATTACAGGAAAACTTTTTATTGTATCGTGCAATAACTACGCCATCTGACAAGCTTTATATGACTTATCCAACGGCGGATGAAGAGGGGAAAGCTTTATTATCCTCGTTATATATAAAGAAAATTATAGGAAATGAAAAAACGGCAGGTCTTTTAAGTGGGGTAAACGTCGAGCGTGTTGTCATTGATCCGATAGAATTACTTGATGATAATGTATTGCCTTATATTCGCCATCCTCGTACAGCGTTAGCTCATTTAATGCTGCAATTAAGGCAAGCGGAGCATAGTCGTGAACTTGCACCAGAATGGGTTGCTTTACAAAAATATTATGAACAAGATCCATACTGGGCATTAATTTTACGTCGCCTGATGCATCCAATGACACATAAAAATGAGGCAGAACCGCTAGAAGGTTATATTACACAAGAATTATATGGTCGCAAGCTCACTTCAAGTGTGTCACGTATAGAAAAATACTTCCGTTGTCCGTTTTCTCACTTCACGACGTATGGGCTTCGTTTAGAGGAACGAGCAGAATATCGTTTAGAGACATTTGCAATGGGTGATTTGTTCCATGAAGCATTGAAATGGATTACCGAAGAGACGCACCGTTTACAACTGTCGTGGATTCGTTTATCAAAACAGCAAATTCAACAACTTGCACGACAGGCAGTAGAGCAAATTGTGCCCGTTTTCTCTCACCAAATTTTATTATCTAGTGCACGTTATCGTTATATTCAACGCAAACTGATTCGCATTGTAGAGCGCACGATGATGGCACTGACACAGCATGCCAATGTGTCACACTTTAAACCAATTGCTATTGAAGCATCGTTCGGGCCAGGGCAGCATGAACAGCTACCGCCATTGGAAATTGATTTGCAAGGTGGCAAAAAAATGTACATGCGCGGTCGTATTGACCGTGTGGATAGTGCATCGATTGATGATCGCTCGTATTTACGAATAGTCGATTATAAATCGTCTGCTCGTGACTTAGATTTAAATGAAGTGTATCATGGCCTATCATTGCAGGTGCTAACATATTTAGATGTAGCGATGGAGAATGCATCCTATTGGTTATCTGGCGATGCAGAGCCTGCTGGTGTGCTTTATGTCCATGTCCATAATCCGATGTTAAAACTGGATAAGGACTTGAGTGACAGTGAGATTGAAGAAGATCGGTTAAAGCAATACAAAATGAAGGGACTTTTAACTGAAAATCCTGAGGCTATTTACTCGATGGATGAGCAGCTAGAGGAAGCGAGCGGGCATTCGCAAATTATTCCAGTTTATATGAAAAAGGATGGTACCCCTTCTGAATCACAATCACGCATCGTGCCCGTTAATGATATGAAAAATCTCCAGCATTTTGTCCGCCGTAAGCATCAAGAGGCTGGCAACGGCGTTTTAGCAGGGGATACGGCTATAAGCCCTTATAAGCTAAAAGCAAAAACAGCGTGTGATTACTGTCAATTTGCAGCAGTATGCCAATTTGACCCATCTGATGGCAAACAAAGTTATCGTCAACTACAGCAAGTAAAGCCAGTAGAAGTTGTCGAAAAAATTCGCAAGGAGATGAACTAACATGGTGCAGCCAATACCTGTCAAACCAGCGAATGTCACTTGGACGGATGATCAGTGGAAAGCGATTTATGCAAGTGGGCAAGATACACTTGTTTCAGCAGCTGCAGGCTCTGGTAAAACGGCGGTCTTGATTAATCGCATGATTGAAAAGGTTGTGGCAACAGAAAATCCAATGAATGTGGATGAACTTCTTGTCGTAACGTTTACGAATGCTTCCGCAGCTGAAATGCGTCATCGTATGGCAGAGGCGCTTGAAAAAGCAATTGCAGCAAATCCGACGTCGAGCCATTTGCGACGTCAGTTGAGCCTAGTCAATAAAGCGCAAATCTCGACATTGCATTCTTTTTGTTTAGCGATTGTTAAGCAGTATGCTTATTTGCTCGATATAGACCCAGGTTTCCGAATTGCTAATGAGGCAGAAATCGCCTTGCTCCGAGATGATATATTAGCTGACGTGCTAGAATCTGCCTATGATACAGATGACGAAGCGCGAATTCATGCAATCTATCAACTTGTCGATAGTTTTACATCCGATCGTGATGATCAAGCGATTGAAACATTAATAAGTAAGCTTTATGATACGTCGCGTGTCCATGCTGAACCACAAAAATGGTTAACGAGCTTACCAGAAAGCTATCAGCTAGCGGACGATGTGACAATAGATGATTTAGATTTATCTAAATATGTAAAGTTAACTGTAAAACATAGCCTTGAAGAAGCATTCGTTCTCATTTCTGAAATGCGTGCAATAACGCTTCAACCAGATGGACCGGCTCCATATGCTGAAACCGCTGAAATTGATTTTGCAGTGATTCAGGAAGGGATTCGTATCAGTCAAGAGGGCACATGGCAACAGCTATTTGATTATTTTTCAACAGTCAAGTGGTCGACATTAAAACGGGTATCCAAGGATGCTTTAGTCGATGTGGAGCTTCAAGAGCTAGCGAAGAAAAAGCGTGAGGCTGCTAAAAAAATAATGAATAAGTTAAAAGATACTTATTTTGTTCGTACACCTGCACGTTTGCTGGAAGAAATTAGACTGATGGCGCCAACGATTGCAACATTAGTTGACTTGACGTCTATTTTTAGCCAGCAATTCCGTCTTGCGAAATTAGAGCGAGGTATTATCGATTTCTCCGACTTAGAGCATTATGCCCTGCAAATCTTAACGGAAGAGGTAGAGGGCGAATTACAGCCATCGCCCGTTGCATTAGATTTACAAAGACGTTTTAAAGAAGTGCTGGTGGATGAATACCAAGATACGAATATGCTACAGGAAACCATTTTACAATTGGTCAAGCTAGGCGATGAGCACGATGGCAACCTTTTTATGGTTGGTGACGTAAAACAAAGTATCTATCGCTTCCGTTTAGCGGAACCCAAACTTTTTATGCGGAAGTATGGGGAGTTTGTAGAAAATCCTGATACGACGGGGATGCGCATCGATTTGAATGCCAATTTCCGTAGTCGTAGTGAAGTTTTAAACGCAACCAATTTTGTGTTTGCACAAATTATGGATGAACGTGTCGGTGAAATACAATATGATGACAATGCTTCATTGAAGCCAGCAGCGCCGTATGATGCGAAAGAGGTACCTGTTGAGCTCGTAATTTTACATCCGCCAGAGGAAGAGGCAGCGGATGAAGAAATGGAAGAAAGTATAAGTGAAGCATCAGAGCTTGAGGAACTGAAGAAATCACAATATGAGGCACGTTTTATAATTGATCGCATTCGACAATTGATGGAAGAGGAAACAACGGTATACGATACGAAAACACAAACAGAACGTCCTTTAAAATACAGTGATATTGTCATTTTAATGCGCTCTATGACGTGGTCTACAGATTTGGTCGAGGAATTTAAGTTGGCAGGCATTCCTCTTTATGCAGAGTCATCTAAAGGTTATTTCGATGCCTTAGAAGTGATGATTATGCTGAACACACTAAAAGTTGTCGATAATCCATATCAAGATATACCATTAGCTTCTGTATTACGTGCACCGTTTGTTGGCTTAACAGAAAATGAGCTCGCAAAAATTCGTTTAGCAGATACTAAAACACCGTTTTATGATGCATTAAGGCAATTTATACGCAGTGAAGGACATGGTGTGCAATCCGAAACATTTGAGAAGCTTCAACGTTTTATGTTGGCATTTGAAAACTGGCGAGATTTAGCACGTCGTGGCTCTTTGTCGGATTTAATTTGGAAAATTTACTTGGATACACATTATTATGAAATGGTTGGTGCCATGCCGAATGGTAAACAACGACAAGCAAATTTACGCATTTTACACGATCGCGCATTAATGTATGAAAAGACGGCGTTTCGAGGGTTGTTCCGCTTTTTACGCTTTATAGATAGAATGCGAACGCGTGGGGATGATTTAGGAACAGCAAAGTCGATTGGTGAAAAAGACGATGTAGTGAGACTTGTAACAATTCACTCATCCAAAGGTTTAGAGTACCCAGTTGTTTTTGTTGCAGGAATGGGACGACCTTTTAACAAAATGGACTTCCACAATCCGTATTTATTTGACCAAGATTATGGGCTTGCAGTTAAAGCAATTGACCCTGAAAATCGGATTACCTATACTTCTTTACCATTTCTAGCGATGAAGGAGAAAAAAGAGCTGGAGATGAGAGCCGAAGAAATGCGGGTGTTGTACGTAGCAATGACGCGTGCAAAGGAACGACTTATTTTAATTGGCTCCGTAAAAAATTGGGATAAAACACTTGATTCCTGGCTGGACGCGCAAAACTTGCCTGTGGATGCTCCTTTGCAAGATTATTTACGCGCGCGTGCAAATAGTTATTTTGACTGGGTTGGGCCAGCTGTTGCGAGACATGCTGATTTTGCAGCTATTACAAGTACTTCGTATAAAGCAAGACAAGATCTCTCGCATTGGTGGGTAAGAGCCATTTCAACACATCATTTTATGTATGAAACGCAAGCGTTAGATGAAGATGTGCAACAGATGTTCACAACGCCAGAGGACGCAGCTCTGCTTGCAGAAATTACAGCTCGCTTCCAAGCTCAATATGCATATCAAAAATCGACACAGAAGCGTTCGAAAACATCTGTTAGTGAAATTAAACGTCTAGAAAGCTTACAACGTCTAGAGGAGCCAGAATACTATTTTACCGCTCCTAAAAAGAATAAGGGTACGATTGCCCCACGACCAACCTTTTTACAGGATAAGCAGCTTACAGGTGCGGAAATGGGGACAGCCATTCATACGGTCATGCAGCATGTACCACAATGTGGCTTTAGCACAGTGCAAAAAGTGGAGCAATTTGTCACTGAGTTAGTGGTAAAACAACTGCTAACAGAGGCAGAGAGCAAGATTGTTCCGTGTGAGAAAATTTACCGTTTCTTTACAACCGATATTGGCCAACGTTTTAAAAATGCGAAGCAAATTCGAAGAGAAATGCCATTTACGATAAGCCGCGTGGATGAGGATGGCGACGCTCAAATTGTGCAAGGGATTGTCGATTGCTTGTTTGAGGATGTCTACGGTCACTGGATATTACTCGATTATAAAACCGACCGCATTGGGCGGCAATTTGCAGAGGAGCCGGCGTTATCGAAGGAACTTTTAGGTCGCTATGGGGTGCAACTACGTGTTTATAGCGAGGCACTTGAGTCGATTTTACACATACAAGTATATGAGAAAGTGTTGTACTTATTTGATATTGAGCAGGCGATTTATGCGTAGGGTCACTATCCTTTGCCTGTAAAATGAAGTATTCCTTTCAGCAATGTTAAAAACAATAGGCAAACTTCTGCGTGGAAAGTAAGCTTCTTCGAAGTTTACTGAAAGCGCAGAAGGATGCGCATTGTAGTTTAACGACTTAGAAAGAAGAGGAGGCTATTTTGTGAATTTGAAACCGACGATGTTGCAGGAACGAATCGCAACATTAGATATTTTACGTGGAATTAGCTTGCTAGGTATACTAGTCGTCAATATGTATGCTTTTTATTTGCCAATGCCACACATTGATTTAGCGTCATGGTTTACAACACCGTCAGATATTGTTTGGCAACAAAATTTAGATATTTATGTGCAAAGTAGTTTTTATCCTTTATTTTCCTTATTATTTGGTTATGGATTAGCGCTACAATGGCAAAAAGCTCAAAGTCGTGAACAAAACTTTTATGGAACAGGACTCCGAAGGTTAACTGTTTTATTTATGTTCGGTTTGCTGCATGCGCTCCTTATTTGGTGGGGAGATATCTTAATGATGTATGCCTTCTGTGGCGTTTTTCTGCTGTTGCTTTTACGTTTACATCCCATCTGGCTATTCGTAACGGGTATTCTTATCAATGGATTTATGCATGTTTTTATGTTGCTTGTAGTAGGTTATATTAACTTTAATACGGAGATTGAAACGTACTTGGATATTACTGGGGTGGAAAAGGCAATCACAGCCTATGGCACAGGTAGTTGGATGGATGCCTTTTTACAGCGTTTATCTGACTTATCTATTCAAGCGGGAATCGGGATGTGGATTGCGTCATTATTTACGATATTACCGTATATGCTAATAGGTGCAGCTGCCTCCAAATGGCATTTAGTAGAACGTGCAAAAGAGCTGAAATGGCTGTGGCTAGCACTTGCGATAGCTGGGTTGGCACTTGGTATATTCTTGAAGAGTGTACCCATCCTATTTACACGTACGTATTTACTTGATTATATAAAGGTCTATATCGGTGGGCCGATTTTATCAGTTGGCTATATTGGCCTTGTTGTTTTACTTTGTCTGATTCCAGTCATACCAAAAATACTTAGTCCTTTTGCAAAAATTGGACGCATGTCGTTAACGATGTACATACTGCAATCCATGATTGGCACATTTATATTTTATCAATTTGGATTAGGTTGGTATGGGAAAGTAAGTGTAGCTACAGGTGTATTAATTGCTATCGGTATTATTGTCGTGCAAATGATTTTTGCAGAAATTTGGCTTACAAAATGGAAGCAAGGCCCATTAGAAGCAATTTGGCGTAAGTTAACATATAAGACGAAAACTGAATCAAGCTAAATTTTGTGCGTAACATGCTTAATTAATAGAGAATTAGCAACATTAAAAATTGTTATCGTAAAAGTAAGGTAATTTATATCATATTGTTGTATCATGTAGAAAAAAGAAGGAGCTCTTAAAATCATGAAAATTTTATCATTTAAATTAGGTGGACATGTAAGTTTTGGACCAAAAGTAAAAAAAGAAGAAGCGGTATGGGATGTACTCGCTATTCAAAACGAATTACAAGTTCTCCCTTCTTTTTCAAGTTCAATTGTTGATGGCATTGCTTTAGGCTTCGATTTTGTTGAACAAATTCGTAAATTAGTAGAAGCAGCGGAAAAATCAGACCGTGCGAATAGCTTCAAGCGTGAATTTACAGTGATTGAATGGTTATCTCCAATTCCGCGCACACCAAAAAATATTATGTGTATTGGCAAAAACTATGATGAGCATGCAAAAGAAATGGGTGCAGAAGCAGCACCAATCGATTTAATGGTATTTACAAAATCGCCAACTGCTATTGCGGCTGATGGTCAAACACTATCAATCCATGCAGATCTTTCTTCAAAAATGGATTATGAAGGGGAACTTGCAGTAGTCATTGGTAAACGTGGGAAAAACATTCCGAAAAACTTAGCCTTTGACTATGTATTTGGCTACACAATTGCCAATGATATTACAGCACGTGACCTTCAAGATAAACATAAACAATTTTTCTTAGGTAAAAGCCTAGAAGGCACATGCCCATTAGGACCATACCTTGTAACAAAGGATGAAATTCCAAATCCGCAAGAGTTAACAGTTGTTACAAAAGTAAATGATGAGGTACGTCAAAATGGTACAACGAAAGATATGATGTTTACGGTCGAATCGCTCGTATCGATTTTATCGCAACATGTAACGCTAGAGCCAGGTGATGTGATTTTAACGGGTACACCAGCAGGCGTTGGTAAAGGGATGAATCCTCCGCAATATTTAAAAGCGGGTGATACCGTGAAAGTATCCATTCAAGGTATCGGAACGTTAGTTAATCATTTTGAATAATATAGCTAGTCCGCGTGAGTGTAAGCTCCGCGGATTTTTTAAATTGACTCAGCACAGCTCATCACTTTTCTAAGGTGGACGAATAGCAAATAACTAACAGAAAGCTCCCTTAAATCAAGCACTGGTAGCTGTCATAGATTTTTTTATTAAGCAAGTTCGAAAGTCTGGAATCCATGACGTTTAGACGTAAATTCATTCAATTTTGTGAACACAACTTGTAATATTTGAAACCATTACCACTGCATGATAGGATAGAGTTTGATAGAAAAAAAATGAGGTGGGACAAAAATGGATTTTTTAACTAACCAAACACATTTGCACATTACAACTTGGGTAGTCGGCATCGTAATCTTTTTAATTGCAGCACTTAGTGGTAAGCAGTCCAAAGGCTTACATATGTTATTACGTTTATTCTACATTTTAATTATTATTACTGGCGGGGCATTATTTATTAAAGGCATGGATTACGGCCAAGGAATGCTTTATGGCTTTAAATTTTTAGGCGGTATTTTCGTTATTGGCATGATGGAAATGGTGTTAGTTCGTCAAAAGAAAAAAAAGCCAACAACAATGTTCTGGATTTTATTTGCAGTATTTTTACTCATTACAATGTTCTTAGGATTCAAGCTACCAATGGGACCAATGAATTTCTTTGCATAATGTTTAATAAAAGCCGTGAAGTTGTTGCTTCACGGCTCTTTTATTTTCTTGAAGTGCCAGACACTATAACTATTCTGAAATTTCTGTATTTTTAGGTTAACTTAATTTGACACCTTTTTGTCGTAATTCATTTTGCATTTCGGTAAAATATTTTGAAATGATAGCAACGTTACTGTTTTATTTGGTAAAATGACGTTGGATTGGTTTGAAAGAGAGGGAATAAAAGTGAAATTTAAGAAGTGGATAAGCGCGACAGCTGCATCGCTTTTACTGGCAACTTCATTAATAGGCACAACACCTGCACACGCGGATGAAGTACAAAAAAGAACGATTGCTGAAGAAAGCATTTTTGATTTACTCGTTGACCGTTTCTTTAATGGCTCAGGCACTAACGATTATGATACAAATACGCAAGACCCAACGAAATTTGCAGGTGGCGACTTCACCGGTCTACTAGATAAACTAAAATTTATTGGCGAAATGGGCTATACAATCGTATCCATTGGGACAATTTTTGACACAGAAGTATACGATGGTTCTATGCCAACGAGCTATAGTACAATCGAAGAGCATTTTGGAACAGCAGAAGAATTCCAAAGTGTGGTGAAGGCCTATAAAGAAAAAAATATGTCAATGATGGTGGACTTTCCTTTAAATAATGTAAGTCCTAATCATGAGTGGGCAAAAGATGCAACAAACCAAAACTGGATTGCCTCAACAAATAATGGGCACATTCAATGGGATTTAACGAATAAAGATGTTCAAGCTGCTTTAATCGAATCAGCAACAGAATTTGTTTCTACATATGATGTGGGTGGCTTACGTTTAACGAATATTGCGGATGCTGACACAGCATTTATTAATGACATGATTAAGGCGTTAAAAAGTACCAACAAATCGTTATATGTGATTTCGAATGAAGAAAGTGATGCGAATTTTGATGCATCCTTCTCACCAGCTACAGCAGAGATTTACCGTAATATTTTCAAAAATGTAGATCAGGACTCTTCAAAGCTAATGGAGCCTTTTGCTAGTGAAAAGCCAACGCAAATTATGATTGATTCATTACAAACATATCGCTTTACATTTGATTCTGCTTCTGAAAATATGTTCCCACCAACACGATTGAAAATGGCGATGGGTGCGTTATTTATGCTGCCTGGTATTCCGGTTGTTCAGTATGGTACCGAAATTGCCATGAATGGGGAAGAGAAACCTGACACGCATCAATTATACAATTTCAAAACAGATGAAGAGTTAATTGACTATATTAAAAACGTACAGTCATTACGTAACCAATCAGCGACATTACGAAAAGGTGATTTCGAAGTTATTACAAATGACAATGGTTTACTTGTGTTTACGAGAAAATCCGATGAAGAGCAATGGATTATTATGGTGAACAATACAGGAAAAACACAACGTGTCGATTTAACACCAGATCAAATTGGTGAGGGTAAAATGCTAAACGGTATTTTACAAGAAGAAAAGGTGCGAATTAATGAAAAAAATGTTTATCCAGTAATACTAGACCGTGAAATCGTAGAAATTTATCAAGTGAAGGACGATGAGGGGCTAAATGTTCCTTACATGGTTGCGCTTGGATTGGTCTATGTTGTATTTATTGGCTTCGTTATTATTATTATTAAACGTGGAAAAAAACGTCGTCAACAACAAGACGCTGCCAGTGAAAATAACTAATTGAAAAAGTGTTAGATTGATTGCAATCAATCTAACACTTTTTTGCTGTGCGCGTAGTTGCCTGCAATGGCGATTTGTCTAAGTAGACTTCTACCAGCTTCACACTACGCTTGATAACTTTTATTCGTAAAGAAAATTGCAATTGTACCAGGCCCAACATGGGAGCCGATAACAGAGCCAATCATTGTCATTTGGACTGCTTTTGGTGCAAATCTTTCTTGTATGGATGCTTTTACTTCGTTAGCAAAGGCCAAGTCATCACTATGGCTAATTCCGACAATTTTATCTGCAAAATTGCCACCACGCTCTTGCATTAAATCCAACATACGCGCAATGGCTTTTTTACGACCACGTGATTTTTCAATCGGTACGAGTTTACCGTCCTCTACGTTCAAAATAGGCTTTATGCTAAGTAGTCCACCAAGAAAGGCACTCGCTTTCGAAACACGACCTCCTTTTGCAAGGTAATCTAAATCTTCCACTGTAAACAGGTGCTCCATCTGTGAAGCGAGTAATTGTATTTTTGTTTCGATTTCATCAAGCGAAGTACCTGCTTTTCGAAGTTGCACAGCTTCTTCAACGACTAAGCCATAGCCTAATGAGGCACATTTCGAATCGACTATTGCGAGCTGTAATGTTGGATATTGTTCAAGTACTTGGTTGCGAATCATTAAAGCTGTACTATACGTACCTGATAATTCAGATGAAAAGGCGATATAGATACCTGGCTCTCCGCTTTTTGCTAAGCTTTCGAACTGTTGCAGAAAGAGCTCTGGTGAAACTTGCGATGTTTTTGGATGAGCCCCTTGGCGAATAGCATCATAAACTTCTTTCGAATCAATCGACAAGACATCATCATATTCATGGTTATTTACTTGTACACGTAGCGGAAGTAGAATGACATCATTCTCTTCGTAGTATGACTTTGGTAAATCACAGCCACTATCAGTAAAAATTTTCATCATCTTGACCTCCTAAAAAACTGTATTTACTAGACATGCTGGTATTATCTATTTCGTCCTGATTTACAATAATAGCATTAGATTCGCTTTTCTAAATCTAGAAGCTTGCCAAAAGCTATAACTTTATTTACTAGACGTATAAGCATTCAAGTGTACAAATAAAAATCAAATTTTACAAGCATTAGAGATGAAAAGCTTCTACAGAATAAAGTTTGAATAACTGGAAATGATACTTTAACTATGATAATTTTAAGCGTTCAATAAGTATTTTAGCAATGCCATCTTCATTATTTGTTGTTGTAATTTCGTTGGCAATGTTTTTTAAGCTAGGGATTCCATTCCCCATAGCGACTCCAATACCTGCATAATCAATCATTTCTAGATCATTGTCCTCATCGCCAAAAGCGATAATACGTTCACGTGGAATACCTAAATCTTTCGCTACATGTGAAATACCCACTGCTTTATTTAAGCCACGGCGAACAATTTCAATAATGTGAAGTGGAGCACCCCAACGACGATGTTCAATCACTTCAGCATGGACAGCTTGTAAATGGTCGCGAATAATCATAGAATTTACTTCGTTTGCTTGAATTAGTAGACTCGTTGGATTGACTAATAGATTTGTCGAAATATCACCCAATGTAATTTTGGGATTGCCCATGTTAAAAATATTTAAAATCCGATCATCCTCCGTGTGCACATAGATGTCGTCCTTCACTTCAGCAATTATATTTTCATACTCATAGTGATTGACCGAACCAACCACTTCTTTTACAACGCTTAAATCAATCGGTGTATGCATGGTTTGCCAAGCAGCATTTTTAGGGTGGTGGACATAGGCTCCATTAAAATTAACAATCGGTGTTGTTAAACCAAGCTCATGATAGTAGATGTCACTTGCACGATATGGACGACCTGTGGCAATCATAACTTGATGCCCTTGTTCCTTAGCCTGCAATAATGTTTTTTTAGTTTTTGAAGAAATTTGTTGTTGGTCCGTTAATAACGTACCGTCTAAATCTAAAACGATTAAATGCTGTTTCATAGCTTGTTGCCCCTTTCCTATATGTTTGAATAGTATCGCTTTGTTATCGGTTCGTCAAAATTTTGTCACATTGAAAAAAGTTTGCTAACATAAAAATGTCAGACAAAAGTTGGGAGTGACAAGAATGTTTGTAAAGACTGAAATATGGGGACAGATTCCTTTGTTACATATATATACAGACAATATGAATGAAAAAACCCCAGTAGTTATTTTCTTACATGGCTTTATGAGTGCAAAAGAACATAATTTACATTATGCTTATCAGTTGGTAAATAAAGGGGTGCGTGTCCTACTACCAGATGCAAAATTCCATGGTGCACGTAGTGAAGGATTAACAGAGACTCAAATGAATTTACATTTTTGGGACATTGTCTTAAATTCTATTCATGAAGTAAAACAATTATATAAAGAATTAAAGAATAAGCAACTTGTAGCTAGCGATAAAATTGGTGTAGCCGGTACTTCAATGGGAGCCATCGTTACATCTGGCTGTTTAAAGCTTTATGATTGGATACAAACTGCGGCAATATGTATGGGTAGTCCAACTTTTATTAAACTAGGAGCCTATCAATTACAGCAATTGGCTAAAAGTGGTGTAAAGTGGCCGATGTCAGAACAAGAAGTACAAAAAACAAACGCACTTCTCGCAACGTATGATATTAGTTTAACACCGGAACAGTTTGCTGGACGACCTGTGTTCTTTTGGCATGGTGAGCAAGATAAAACCGTACCATTTCAGGATACGTATGATTTTTATTGTTCATTACGTGCATATTATGAAGAAAATCCGAGCAATTTAAAATTTATTGCAGATAAACATGCTGGTCATGCCGTGACACGTGATGGTATGCTAGCAGCAACGGAATGGCTTGCACAGCATTTGGCATAATAAGAAGCATCTGCTATGATTAAGTTAACACTATGTTGGAAGGAGAAATACAAATGGATCAAGATATGAAAGACAGCATGCTAAGTGCATTAGAAAATGTAATTGACCCTGAGCTTGGTATTGATATCGTCAACTTAGGTTTAGTATATGATGTAGAGTTAGATGACGAAGGTTTAGCGACCGTTACAATGACACTGACTTCAATGGGATGCCCAATGGGACCAGTGATTGTTGATCAAGTGAATACAGCTTTAAGTGAACTACCAGAAGTGAAAAGTACAAATGTCAATATTGTATGGAATCCACCTTGGTCAAAAGATAAGATGTCTCGCTATGCGAAAATGGCGTTAGGCGTTCGTTAGTGGTTTCTTCTAGTGAATAAAAAATCCCTGCTTGCACATAACTGTAAGCGGGGATTTTATATTTAGCTTCCTTCATTTTTTGTTAACAGGCGGAATGTCGGATATACACGGGCATTCTGAAGGGAATTAGTTCAAGCCCCCTGTGAATATATGAAGAAAAAACCAAGATGCAATAAAAGGCTAATTGTTAAATCAATCAATACGGCAAATTTGCAATGGACAATTTTCACAAGCAATTTCATCTTTTAAATATTGCAAATCTATAATCGTAATATAGCCTTTTTCGAAGGATAGAATATGATGCTTTTTTAAATCGTTCAACATACGGTTAATCATTTCTCTACTTGTTGCACACAAATTCGCAATCTCAGAGTTTGTTAATGGAAAATCAATAAAAATTGACCCATCTTCTAATGGCTTACCGTACGTATTCGAAAGGCGAATAAGCGTTGAAAATAAAGCACCTTTTTTACCGTTTAATACTAAATCGCGTAGACGACTTTGGTATTTTAAATTTTCTGTTTGCAACCACTTCATATACTCTACCATTAATTGCGGTTGCTCAACTAATAGGTGCTCTAATGATTTACGACTTAAAACATATAACGTGGAAGATTCTAAAACTTTTGCCGTCATCGAAAAATACGTGAGGTTACAAAATAATGAACCCTCGCCAATTATACTATCAGGACCGCAAATTCGAACGGTTAATTCTTTGCCGCTCTCGGTTTCCTGACTAATCGAAATAGCGCCTGTTTTAATATAATATATTTCTTTAGCACGTTCTCCTTCTAAGAAAATTTTACTATCCTTATTCACTTTGATGAAAACGCCATTATTTTGAAAAAGAGCCTTTATTTTCTCTTGTGTACTATCCTTTAGTACCATATATCAAACACATCTCTTTCTTTTTGTAATAAAAATTACCTGTATTACAAAAGGATGATGATAATCATTTCGATATACTAAAACAACGAAACATACCACTATTATAGCGTAATTTCCCATTGGCCAGTGTAAAATTTTTGAGCTTTTTTTTTGCTTGGCTTTGTCGATTGTTGTAAAATAAAGTTAGTCAAAAAAGGTCAAACTTTCATAAAACAAAATTAGGATAAAAATATGAAAAGGGAAGAGGAGTGCTATTATGCAATTTCAACAAACAGATGATAAAAAACCATTAGAGCAATTTGGTCGTAACTTAGTCGAAGAAGTAAAAAACGGCAAAATGGATCCCGTCATTGGGCGTGATGAAGAAATTCGTAATGTCATTCGAATTTTAACACGTAAAACAAAAAATAACCCTGTGTTAATTGGTGAACCTGGGGTTGGTAAAACAGCCATCGTAGAAGGCTTGGCACAACGTATTGTTAAAGGTGATGTGCCAGAAGGTTTAAAAGAGTGCGTGCTATATGAGCTGGATATGAGTGCATTAATAGCTGGTGCAAGTTATCGTGGGCAATTTGAAGAACGATTAAAAGGTGTGCTAAAAGAAGTGAAAGAATCTGAAGGGCGCATTATTTTATTTATCGATGAAATTCATACAATTGTTGGTGCGGGTAAAACGGATGGTGCAATGGATGCAGGTAATATGTTAAAGCCAATGCTTGCACGTGGTGAACTTCATTGTATAGGAGCGACTACATTAGACGAATATCGTATGTATATTGAAAAAGATCCTGCTTTAGAACGTCGCTTCCAACAAGTGCTTGTACGTGAACCATCTATTGAAGATACCGTTTCGATTTTACGTGGTTTAAAAGAACGTTTTGAACTACATCATGCAGTGCGCATTCATGACCGAGCAATTGTAGCTGCTGCTGAGCTTTCAAATCGCTATATTACGGAACGTTTTTTACCAGATAAAGCGATTGATTTAATCGATGAGGCATGTGCGATGATTCGAACAGAAATTGATTCGATGCCACAAGAGCTAGATGCGGTGACTCGTCGTATTATGCAGTTAGAAATTGAAGAACAAGCATTGCGTAAGGAAAAGGACGAGGCGAGTAAAAAACGTCTTGAACAATTACAAGAAGAGTTAACAAAGCTTAAAAGTTCATCAGAAGGCATGCGTCAACAATGGGAAGCAGAGAAAGAAACACTGCAAGGTATCCAGAAAAAACGTGAGTCACTAGATAAGTACCGTCGTGATTTAGACGAAGCGGAAAGTAAATATGATTTAAATAAAGCAGCGGAATTACGACATGGGAAAATTCCTGCACTTGAAAAAGAAATTCAAGAAATGGAAAAGCAATTAGAAAACGGTAGTGAGACACGTATTTTACGTGAAGAAGTGACTTCGGAAGAGATTGCTTCTATTGTATCTCGTTGGACAGGTATCCCTGTTACAAAGTTAGTTGAAGGGGAACGTGAGAAATTATTGCGTTTAAAAGATACGTTACATGAACGGGTGGTAGGGCAAGATAATGCTGTTCAACTTGTTACAGAAGCGGTTTGGCGTGCAAGAGCAGGCATTAAAGACCCACATCGTCCAATTGGTAGCTTCTTATTCCTAGGGCCAACGGGTGTTGGTAAAACAGAGCTAGCTAAAGCACTTGCTGCACAGCTATTTGATTCAGAGGAGCATTTTATTCGTATTGATATGAGTGAATATATGGAGAAACATAGTGTATCACGTCTCGTAGGTGCACCTCCAGGTTATATTGGCTATGAAGAAGGCGGTCAATTAACAGAAGCTGTTCGCCGTAATCCATATTCTGTCGTTTTACTCGATGAAATTGAAAAGGCGCATCCAGATGTAGCGAACATATTATTGCAAATTTTAGATGATGGTCGCATTACAGATAGTCAAGGACGAATGGTTAACTTTACAAATACCGTTGTAATTTTAACATCTAATATTGGTTCTAGCTATTTAATGGAGGCACAAAAAGATGATCCGGCAGTAGAAGATTTAGTGATGGCAGCATTACGTCAACACTTTAAACCAGAGTTATTAAACCGAATGGATGATATTATTCTGTTCCATGCGTTATCAGAAGAACATTTTACAGCGATTGCTTGGAAATATGTTGAGCAGCTTGTAAAACGTGTAGCTGAACAGGAAATTACGTTAGATGTCGCACAAGACGTCATAGATTGGGTTGTCGAGCAAGGTGCAGATCCACAGTTTGGGGCTCGTCCGTTAAAACGATTTGTGCAACGTTATATTGAAACAGCGGTTGCCAAGGAGTTATTACGTGGTGAAGTACTGCCAGGAGAAACTTTGCATATTAAAATGTGTGATGGTCAGTGTGTAGTGGAAAAATAATAAATAGAAAAAAACCTGTCTCGCACTAGGCGAGACAGGTTTTTTATAATTTGATTAATGATGGTCTGCAGCTTCTGGAGTTGGCTCGTTTGGAATGATTGCGCCAATAACAAAAATTAGTACAGAGAATACAACTGAAAGAATCGCACCAGTTTGGAAATCAAATGGTACTCCGATTACAGCACTTACTACGTAGTTTAACATGGAAACTAGTAAGAATGACCATATGAACGTTACGATATATTGCATTAATTTCACCTCAACCGAACTATTTTATTACATATACATTATCATATCATAACATAAGTCGAAAAAAAAAGAACCTTTTATCAAAAAGTGATGTATTGTGTTTTGTGATTTATGGCAATTTTGTCACAACAAAGTAGTAGAGTGCGCAACGCAAAGTGTTTGCGGCGATTTGCATGGTTTTAGTGGTGCAACGCAAAGTGTTCGTAGCGATTTGCACAGTTTTACCAGCGATTCACAAAGTCCCTGCTGTACAGAACAGAAGTGTCACCAACGAAAACGTGAATTGAACTATCGAAAGCTATGTGAAGTACAAGCATTTGCTATACTAATTTTAAATCATCTTGCACCATTCCTTAATTATGAGTTATAATTATGACCAGTTACTAATAATTGATAGTAAGAAAGCAGAGGGGTTGCTATATGAACGCAGGTATTATAGGTTTAGGCAGATACGTTCCTGAAAAGGTCGTGACGAATTTTGACTTAGAAAAAATTATGGATACGTCGGATGAATGGATTCGAACTCGTACTGGAATTGAAGAACGTCATTTTGCTGCAGATAATCAAGAAACTTCAGATTTAGCAGTAGCTGCTGCGAAAGATGCTATAGCCAAAGCAGGTATTACGCCTGAAGAAATAGGATTAATACTTGTAGCAACTGTAACGCAAGATCAAACATTTCCTAGTGTAGCATGTATGGTTCAAGAGCAAATTGGTGCGGTAAATGCAGCAGCAATGGACCAAGCAGCGGCTTGTGCAGGATTTATATATAGCTTAGTGACAGCAAAACAATTTGTAGAATCAAATGCTTATAAATATGTCTTAGTAGTAGGTGTTGAAAAGCTGTCAAAAGTCATTAATTGGGAAGATCGTAATACGGCTGTTTTATTTGGTGATGGTGCTAGTGCTGCCATTGTTGGCCCAGTATCAGAAGGTAGAGGGATTTTATCATTTGAGCTTGGGGCAGACGGTACAGGCGGCAAACATCTATATTTAACGCAACAGGATACAATTGCGATGAACGGTCGCGAAGTATTTAAGTTTGCTGTACGCCAAATGGGTGAATCAGCAGTAAATGTATTAGATAAAGCAGGTTTAACAAAAGAAGAAGTTGATTTTCTAATTCCGCATCAAGCGAATATTCGAATTATGGAATCGGCACGTGAACGTTTAGCATTACCAGCGGAAAAAATGTCAAAAACGATTCACAAATATGGCAATACATCGGCTGCTTCTATTGGTATTTCTTTAGTAGAAGAGCTTGAAGCAGGTAAGATAAAAGATGATGATCTATTAGTACTTGTCGGTTTTGGCGGTGGCTTAACATGGGGTGCCGTTGCATTAAGATGGGGAAAATAAAAACGATAATTGCTTGAGAGGAGTAAGACAATGAGTAAACGACGAGTAGTAATTACAGGAATTGGCGCAGTAACACCACTAGGTAATAGCATCGAAGAAACATGGGCAAACATTAAAGCTGGTAAATCAGGCGTTGGTGAATTAACACGCTTAAATAAAGACCTATTCGCTGCAAAAATCGCGGCTGAAGTAAAAGACTTTGATATTGAAAAGTATATTGAACGTAAAGAAGCTCGTAAAATGGATCGTTTCACGCACTATGCACTAGCTGCGTCAATTATGGCGATGGAAGATGCACAGCTTACAATTGATGAAGAGTTAGCACCGCGTGCAGGTGTATGGATTGGCTCTGGTATCGGTGGTATGGAAACATATGAACAACAATTTCTAACATTCCAAGAGCGTGGCGCACGTCGTGTTAGTCCATTCTTTATTCCAATGATGATTCCAGATATGGCTTCAGGTCAAGTGTCTATTCATTTTGGTGCGAAAGGAATCAACTCTTGTTCAGTAACAGCTTGTGCATCAGGTACGAACTCAATCGGTGATGCATTTAAAGTAATTGAGCGTGGAGATGCAGATGTGATGATTTCTGGTGGAGCCGAATCACCAATCGTGACGATGGCAGTGGCAGGCTTCTGTGCAAATACAGCATTATCTTTAAATACGGATCCTCAAACAGCTTCTCGACCATTTGATAAAAACCGTGACGGCTTTATTATTGGTGAAGGTGCCGGAATTGTTATTTTAGAAGAATATGAACATGCAAAAGCGCGTGGCGCAAAAATTTATGCTGAAGTTCTTGGCTACGGTTCAACTGGCGATGCGCATCATATTACTGCACCAGCCCCAGAAGGTGAAGGTGCTGCACGTGCAATGACGCAAGCATTACAAGATGGTGGCGTTGACCCTTCACAAGTAGGCTACATTAATGCACACGGAACAAGTACACCGTACAACGATTTATTTGAAACACAAGCTGTAAAAACTGCCTTTGGTGAACATGCTTATAAATTAGCAATGAGTTCTACTAAATCGATGACAGGTCACTTATTAGGTGCTGCTGGTGGTGTTGAAGCGATTTTTACAGCACTAGCATTGAAAGAGGGCATTTTACCTCCAACAATTAACCTAACAGAGCCAGACCCTGAGTGCGATTTAGATTATGTACCAAATGAAGCGCGTAAGGCGAACATTGAATATGCAATGAGTAATTCTCTTGGTTTTGGTGGTCATAACGCAAGTCTATTATTCAAAAAAATAGAGGAATAATGAAAAAACGTCAGCCTAATTTACAAGGCTGACGTCTTTTTTTTAAAGTTAGCGAATAGAAAAGAAAGTAAGAAGAAATAGAAAGGATGCCGTTTATTTGTTTCGTCTTTTTATATTTTTAATGAGCTATGGCTTAATGATACTTTCTATCGGCAATTTAATTTTATATTTGAACTATCGGACACTTGGTTATTCTTGGTCAGTAGTCTTAAAATTTATCATGCATACAACTGAGTTTTATATCGCCATTGGAGCTTGTATTGTTCTTTGTAGTGTTGTGCTCGACTTTGGTTTCGATAAAACAGCGAATCTTAAAGATAAGGCTTGAATATCACAGGCATGGCGAATGCTTCTGCTACTTTTTTGGCCAAGTCTTCACCTTGTACATCATGGCTTTTCGCTAAAGTATCCATACCATCAATAAATGAATCTGTTTCAAGGTCAATCCATTCGCCGAAGTTACACATCCATGTTGTCAGCTCCGTTAATAGGGACTCGTCTAAAGGCAGTTGCTCTAATTCTAAATTGGCGTGACAATGGCCACACCATAATGGATCTGCACCAAAGTCACCTTCTAATAGAAGGGTTTTGATTGTTTGATGACAATGTTCACAGAGCATATGTTAATTCCTTTCTTAGCGGTTTGTGCGGCCTAAGCCCATTGCTTGTTCCATACGCTTTAAAGTTGCGCTTGCAATAGCATTTGCTTTTTCTGCACCTTCATCCAAAATAATGTCCAGTTCAGATGACTCTACAAGGTTATAAAATCTTTCTTGAATTGGTGTTAGGTGGTCGATTACTGCTGAAGCGACACCTTGTTTGAAGCCACCGTATCCGATGCCTTCATACTTTTTCACCAAATCTTCAATTGCTACACCTGAAATAGCGGATTCAATCGTTAGTAAGTTTGAAACACCTGGTTTATTTTCAACATCAAATGCCACAATACCATCAGAGTCAGTGACAGCAGATTTGATTTTTTTCTCGATATCTTTTGCTGTATCTAAAAGTTTAATCGTTGCTTTTGTATTTGGATCAGATTTGCTCATTTTTTTTGTAGGTTCTTGTAATGATTTAATACGAGCTCCAGCTTTTGGTAATTGGATTTCAGGAATCGTTAACACTTCACCATAACGTTTGTTAAAGCGCTCTGCAAGGTCACGTGTTAGCTCAATATGCTGTTTTTGATCATCCCCTACAGGAACAATATTCGTGTTATATAATAAAATATCAGCCGCCATTAATGGTGGATAGGTTAAAAGAGCTGCTGAAACAGTTTCTTTACCATGTGATTTATCTTTAAACTGTGTCATACGCTCTAGTTCACCAATAGAAGCGACACATTGTAGCATCCATCCCGCTTGTGCATGTGCTGGTACTTCAGATTGAATGAATAACGTTGACTTTTGAGGGTCAATTCCAGTCGCAATATAAGTAGCTGCTAAATTACGGATGTTTTGACGTAACTCTTTTGGATCTTGCGCAACAGTAATGGCATGTTGGTCAACAATACAGTAAATAGCATTCCCTTCATGCTGTAGTGCTGGGAATTGCTTGAATGCACCAAGATAATTGCCTAATGTTACAATACCTGTTGGCTGTACGCCTGAAAAAATAGTTGTCATAATTAGTTCCTCCTCGGGGTTCGAAAAATAAAAAAACATCATGCGTCCTCATTAGAATAAACTAATGAAGGGACGAATGATGTTCGAATCCGCGGTACCACCCTGCTTGCCTTAAAAGGCCACTTTGCTTCGTAACGTGAAGGGACGAGCTTTGCTAATAGGGTCAAGTGAAGACTTGAACGTTCACAAAGCTAACTCGGAAGTCCATTCCAAATGCATACATGGTCTGTTTCCAGCAACCACAGACTCTCTATACATGTATATTGCAAATGTACTACTCTTCGTCAGCGTTTTTAACTACACTATTTAATGTGTAGAGAGTGTCTTTTCGAGAACAACAATCAAAAAACTGTTGACCATCCAGACTGGCGCAAATGCGCTTCTCTTGTTGCACAAAATTATAGTATAAAGACTTAGTTAAATGCAAGCCTGTAAATTCAGTCTTATGACTGAATTTTTTTTGTGTTGTAAAAAAAGGAAACCAATATTATCTAAAGTACGTCTTAATTGTACACGTCTACATGACATTATTCTCGTTTGTGTTTTTTAATTGAGAACAACTAGTTTCGAGAAATTCATGTTTAAAATGACTTGTTACTGGGAATATTATTATTAGTTCATTGGACATACCAAGAAAGTGAATACTTAATTGAATACATTAAGGTAGTATTAATAGACAGAATATTTTGTAACAAAGTCATATATCCTGTATTCTTTTTTTCCTTGGAACTATATTCAAATACAGCAGAGTGCTGTATAATGGAACTGTAGATTTACATTACATTAATTCTAATTTAAGAAATTGGTTTATAGATAACGAATACAAATAGAAAGGATGTGTCAGTATGATAGTTACTTTATTTACATCACCAAGTTGTACGTCTTGTCGTAAAGCAAAAGCATGGTTAGAGGAGCATGAAATTCCTTATACAGAACGTAATATTTTTTCTGAACCGTTAAGCATTAGTGAAATCAAAGAGATTTTACGAATGACGGAGGATGGAACAGACGAAATTATTTCTACTCGTTCTAAGATATTCCAAAAATTGAATGTAGATGTTGAGAGCTTACCTTTACAACGCTTATATGAATTAATTCAAGAATATCCTGGATTATTACGCCGACCAATAATTTTAGATGAGAAAAGACTGCAAGTAGGCTATAACGAAGATGAAATTCGACGATTTTTACCGCGTAAGGTTAGAGCTTATCAATTACAAGAAGCACAGCGTATGGTGAACTAAAACCCACTTAGACTGCATAGAATGATGTAGTAGGTGTTACAAATGCAAAAGCATGTTGTGACATCTATTTTTTTATGTTTTACTTATGTAAAAACCTTCATTTAAAACTAATATTTAATAGGTAAAAGTCATATATTTCCGTAAAAGTATGTTAAACTTGATTTAATACAAATAGTTTACTACAATTTCAATTATTCAAATATCTTCTTTGAAACGGTGTATATCCTTTTCATTTTATGAAAGAACAGCATACAATAGAATTAGAGACAACTGTGACCAAAAAAATTACGATTACGGTTGCTCGATGATTTTCTGTGGTGTGGTCAAAGGTTGAAAAACAAAGGAGTATGAAGGTTAAAAACAATGAATCAAAGCATACTAATGAAATAATACTGTTTTTCGACAAATGACAGTGAAGGGAGATGAGGTCTAGTGGACATCGAACGTGTAAATGAGAATACACTCAAGCTCTTTATTACGTACAATGATATAGAGGATCGCGGCTATAGTCGTGAAGAAATTTGGTACAACCGAGCAAAGGGTGAACAACTTTTTTGGGATATGATTGATGAAGTGAACACTGAAGATTATTTTGATGTAGAAGGTCCGATTTGGATTCATATCAATGCGTCAGAAGTAGGCTTAGAAATCATTGTCACACGTGCACATATTTTAAAAGACGGTGAAACATTAGATGGTCATTCACATTTTGATGAACAAAAAAGTATGTTTGCCCCATTTGACGAAGTTGGAGAGGATCTACTTAGTCAATTAACTCAATTTGGTGACATGGATGAATCAGAGTTATTTATGGATACAGACATTTATGTTTATAAATTTAAAGATATTGATGAGTTAATCCCCGTTGCAAAACGGATGACAGATGACTTAGTGGATTCCTCATTATTCAAATATGAAGGTAGTTACTATCTTGTAGTAGACTTTGCGAATGCAGATGATGATTTAAATCGTCATGATAAAAACGCGATTATTAAAGAGTTTTTAAGCCCTTCTAATTTCACAATTCATCGCCTTGAGGAATATGGCGAAAAAATTATGGAATACGATTGCTTTGAAACTGTACGAAAATATTTTAGTTAACATCTTCATGCTTCTGATTATCAGAGGCTTTCAGACTGTAGACACACTCAAAATGAGTAGGACTACAGTCTTTTTTTACGTTTTCAGATAAAGGAGCTAAAGATAACTCAAATTTCAAAGAAAAGCACATCATTAGTTGGCGTATAGAAAAACTTTTACTACAATGAGGCAAAAAGGAGAAGAATAACATGCTTATTGCCTATACAGACAAACAGCAATTATTTATTTCCTATCAACATTCAAGACAAGCTTTACGACAACTTCGCCAGCAATTACAATTTTTTTGTCCACAGTGTCAACAGCCTGTACAATTAAAAATTGGTAAGCTGAATATCCCGCATTTTGCACATATTACTAACGATTGTCATCATCAATTTGCGGAAGGGGAATCAGAGCTCCATTTACAAGGGAAAATTCAATTATTTGAATGGTTGCAGGCACGTGGGCATAGAGTAAAGCTGGAGCCATTTTTAAGGACACTATCGCAAAGGCCCGATTTACTACTGCAAGGTGAGCATCAGCAGATTGCCATTGAATATCAATGTAGTGCGATAACAAAAGAAAACTGGCAACGACGTACAGCAGGTTATGAAAAGCATAACATTCAAGCATTATGGCTTTTTCAAACACCACAGAAAAAATATACTACAAATGCAATTCAAAAAATTAGAATTTCCCCTATCCATCAAAATGCAATTGCTTATTCATCCAACAATGTGCCGTATTTAGTTACATATGATGCGAGAGCAGCAAAATTTAATTATTGGACGAATCTACTTTATGTTCACGGGCATACTTTTATAGCGAAAGTACTCTCGATTCCACTCAGCAAACAGCAATTCCCATTCTATGAGCCTAAGCCGATTACACACGAATCATTTACTATATACAAGGATATATATATAAGATTGTGTCAACGGTATGTAATGCAAAAATTATTGCGAAGTCGAAAGGGAGTTCAAGATCGTTTTCTACGGAGTTGCTATGAACAAAATTTTTCGTTGAATGCACTGCCTCAATACATTGGTATACCTGTTAAAAATGCAAGGGCTATTCCGATGTTCTCAATTGAATGGCAAGCAATTTTATTAAATTATTGCAGGGAATTACAATTGCTACCGTATGAGTTAAGGCAAGAAGATATTCGACTGTTTCTAAAGCTTCTTAATATGGAGCCAACTGAAATGGGCGTGCAAGCTGTTGAAAACTATGGAAACTTGTTAGGCCATCGTTTTTATCAAATGGATTGCGCTAGTGCGATATGGAAGCGAGTATATACCTATATGTATAATCAACCGTTTGTTTAAATCCCTTCATGGAGCTAATGTATCGCTGTGGATAATCAAACTGGGATTTTGATGAGTTGAGCTACAGGGTATTATTTGCAATTGTCGCAATATATTGAGAAAATATGAGAGTACAGGAAAGTCATATATAAAGGGGGCTGGCCCATGGCTAGTAACAGTAATCGAGTTTTAATGAGAAATGAAATACCGGTAGAGTTAACTTGGCGATTGGAAGATATTTTTGCAACGGATACACTATGGGAAGAGGAATTTAAAAAAGTCGCAGAACTTTCGAAAGAAGCATCTAGCTATGCAGGTACTTTAAAAAATGGTGCAGATGCCTTATTAGCTGTACTAACTTATTACGATAAAATTTATCAACGTACAATGAGACTCTATACGTATGCGCATATGCGATATGATCAAGATACAACGAATAGCTTTTATCAAGATATGAATAGTCGAATTCAAACGTTAGCGACAAATATTTCAGCAGCACTTTCATTTTTAACACCTGAAATTTTATCACTAAGCGAAGAAACAATTGAATCCTATTTAGCTGATAATCAGGATTTACAATTATATAAGCAATCATTAAAAGAAATTTCAATGACCCGTCCACATGTTCTACCAGCAGAACAAGAAGCATTACTTGCACAAATGGCAGAGGTGACAGGCACTGCTTCGAATACATTTAGTATGTTAAATAATGCGGACTTAGTTTTCCCTACAGTTAAAAACGAGGATGGGGAAGAAGTTCAACTAACACATGGTAATTACATTAAGTTTTTAGAAAGTAAAAATCGATCTGTACGTGAAGCAGCATTTAAAGCGATGTATGAAACGTATGGTCATTTTAAAAACACATTCGCTGCTACATTGACAGGTAATGTAAAAAAACATAATGTGAGTGCACGAGTGCGTCATTATGAATCGGCACGACATGCGGCATTGTCCAATAACTTTATCCCAGAAAGTGTCTACGATCAGTTAGTAGAGACTATTCATAAACATCTACCAACTATGCAACGTTATATTGCATTACGTAAAAAGTTATTAGGTGTAGATGAGTTGCATATGTGGGATTTATTTACACCACTAGTGCAAGAAGTAGATATGAAAGTTCCTTATGAGGAAGCTAAAGACATTTTAGTGAAAGCGTTAGCCCCACTCGGAAAAGAATATCAAGACATTGTCCAAAGTGGTTTCGATAATCGTTGGGTTGATGTTAAGGAAAATAAAGGTAAACGTAGTGGCGCGTATTCATCAGGTGCTTACGGTACGAATCCTTATATTTTAATGAACTGGCAAGACAATGTGGATAACTTATTTACATTGGCGCATGAGTTTGGGCATAGTGTCCATAGTTATTATACTCGTAATAATCAGCCTTTTGTTTATGGAGATTATTCCATTTTCGTGGCCGAAGTGGCGTCTACATGCAATGAGGAATTATTGAATGATTATCTGTTGAAAACAATAGAAGATCCGCAGCAAAAAATATATTTATTAAACCATTGGCTAGACGGTTTCCGTAGCACAGTATTCCGTCAAACAATGTTTGCAGAATTTGAACATTTAATTCATCAGATGGATAAAAACGGAGAATCGTTAACAGCGGAACGTTTAACGGAAGTGTATTATAACTTGAATAAGCAATATTTCGGTGAGGATATGGTAGTTGATGAGGAAATTGGTCTGGAATGGGCTCGCATTCCGCATTTCTATTACAATTACTACGTCTATCAATACGCTACTGGTAAATCCGCAGCTACGGCATTAAGTAAGCAAATATTAGAGGAGGGTGCTCCTGCTGTAGAACGTTATATTAATAACTTCTTGAAAGCTGGATGCTCAGATTTCCCGATTGAAGTGCTTAAGGCTGCAGGTGTTGATATGAATGTAGCTAAACCAATTGATGATGCTTGTAAAGTATTTGAACAACGCTTAAATGAATTGGAAAAATTATTGTTGAATAATTAATAGGTATGGCTGTAGTAACATTACTACAGCCATTTTCTATTTTATGTAGAAATTGGCTTTCAAGAAAAAAGTAAATAATAATGTTTTTCTTTGATTTACAAATGATTAAAAGTTTCCATCTTGAAAAAATACTGTACTGTAATCGCTTTCTATATGACAAATTTGTGAATCTAAAGCAGGATTCATTGCTAAATTTATTATTCCATGATAAAGTGAATCTTGTGAAATAAATCACAAAACAAACATACACCCCTTTGTTTGAACGTGAACATTTCTCCCATCCCCTTTGTGAAAAAGAGGCGTCTCTATCTGTCGAGGATAGTGGCGCCTCTTTTATTATAGTTCTTTCCTGCTAATTCTTTATACGTTCCATGTCTTTTGTAGTTTTTTTCTTAGCGTCTCTTTAACTAAGGTGAATAGATTGGTTTTAACTTAATGTTAAGCCGAAAGATGGAATTATGTTGCTTTCATATAAGGTTTTAGTATCACTGCCTTTGACCTACAATAGGCACTTCCTATAATGAAAGATTATGACGTTATGAAATAAAAAAAAGAATAGGACTCAGTTATAAAATAGTTGAGTTCCTATCCTTTTGGAATAAAAGTATAATTGCATTATTTAATACGCCACAGTGTAGCGTGATCTGTTTGAATACGTTCAATCTTTTGTTGAAGCATACGTTTTTTTAACTCACGTTCTGCTGCTTGTTCTGTTAAGGAATAAATAAATGCTATGTCATTTGTAGAAAGTGTATGGTACTTTAAAAATAATTCTTCGATAGTGGGTAACGGTTGGCGAATTAACTGTTCATTCATCATTTCTTGTAAAATATGTTCATAAACTTCATAGTCATAGCTACCGCTCACTTTTAACCCTTCATCCTCAATGCACTCATTGAAAAATACAATACTAGGTACTTCATCAACTTCCATTTCTCTTTTTATATAAAGGTCGCATTGGAATGCACGTGCGGCTTCTTTTGAACCGAAATCGACAGTGAATTCATTCATATCTAACTGTACTTCCTCTGCAATTTTTAACAGCGTTGCATAGGAATTAACATCCTGATAATTCAGCAAAACATATTCTTGTAATTTTGACAAATAACGAGCGCCTGAACGTTTACCCTGTAATTCTGCCGCCTTTATGGCAATAGAGGGTAACACAGGGTGATTAATATCCAGTTCAATCCCTGATTCACAGCCCTTCATGCGCTTACTCAAACAATTAAGTGAAGAGAGCTCTGTGCTTAACACAAAGCGCCATGAAAAATAATGATTATACTCTAGTTGTAGTTTACGAATGATGGATTGCATACTAAAAGCTTCAGGACAAAGTGGATCTACGAAAATATACAATTCAATTGGCTTATTGGCAGTAGAAATCGTCGGTGTTGGTTCTTGCAACATTTGAATATTATTCACGTAATAATTCCCCCTCATCGTCATTAGGTGTATTAATCATGTGATGAGCTGTTAAAACTAAACGTTGGTAGTAGGTTTCACGGAACTTCCCTTCCAAACCAACCTCATCCATCGCTTCAGCCATACACTCTAGCCAAGCCTGGGCACGATCAGGTGTGATTGGAAAATTCATATGACGCGCACGCATCATTGGATGTCCATGCTCTTCTGTAAAAAGATTTGGACCCCCTAAATATTGTGTTTGAAATTGAATTTGCTTGCGGGCTGTCTCTGTCAAATCTTTAGGAAAGATTGGCATAAGATCAGGATGCTGTGCAACTCTTTTATAGAACGCATGTATGAGTTCAGAAAGTTTTTCAGCTCCAAGCTCCTCATAAGGAACAGTGTATTTTCGACTCATAAGTAAATGCTCCTTTTATTCTTTATAAGAAGTATATCGTAAAGTACAAATCAATATGTTCATGTACCATTTTATCTAATACTTTGTTGAATTGAAAAATGTGAATATCTTGTGACTACCTTCATTCTATCAACGTCCATTCGTTTACACAAACAAAGAGCACTTTGAAAATGTTTTCGATAGAAAAGCACAAATTTCACCAACGAGGGTGAAATTTGCTGAAAAAGACTGTAATTACAGGCTTTATGCGATTTAAACAGTGTAATAATTCATCACTTTTTTGACATAATTCTGCGTTTCTTTAAATGGTGGAATGCCATTATATTTTGTTACGCGAGAAGCTCCAGCGTTATAAGCGGCCAAAGCCAGTGTTGGATCATTATCAAATTTATCAAGCATTTGGCGTAAATATTTGGCTCCAGCCATAATATTTTGCTCGGGATCAAATGAATTCGTTACACCTAAATATTGAGCTGTCTTAGGCATTAATTGCATTAAGCCTTGAGCGCCTGCATGACTGACAGCGAATGTGTTAAAGTTGGACTCTTGCTTGATAACGGCAGCAATAAGCTTAGCTGGTACATTATAAGTAGCCGCAGCCTTATCGATAATTGCGGCATATTGGTTAGCTCCAGCAAGTGAATTGGCATAGGCAGTCGAGCCAATCACATCGTCTGATACATAGGAATCTAGCTTAGTGCTGGCTTGCATGTTTGATAATGTCGCTTGGAGAGAGGCGGGAATATACACAGATTTCGTTCCATTATAGAGCAATGATTGGAGCGAACTATTTGTATTTCCACCAGTCATACCTGTTAAGCTACTAAGCTGGTCCATAAAGTTGGCGGAGCCCGAAGAACTCATGCCAAGGAGGCTAGATAATTTTGCGTTGTTCGTTGTTGTCGCATCGCCTAACATTTCTTCAATCATATCAGAAAAGATAGAATTGCTGTTTGTGAAAGAATTTGGTGAAGTATTTCCCGTAGAACCTAATGTTTGTAGTGCTTGGATTTCAAGCATTGTTCTCAAAGATTGGATATCCAATGAGCTGGTCACCCTTTCGTATTGTAATAAGCATTATTGTTGTTTAGTTGATTGTAAAGCTTTCATAAAGCGTGCAATTTTTTTTTCAGCAATTTGTTTTTTTATATCGTATTGCTGTAGAAATTCGTCGAAGATTGCTTTTCCTTTTATTTCATCTTTTGATTCATATTCTACCTCATAATCGTCACACTGCAAATAGAAAGAATGATCAAATACAAGAAGTCCGTCTTTATAAGGAATTTCGACACGGTCCGTTGTAAGGGAACCAAAAACGGCTAATTGTTCTAATGCAATGTTGTGTGACGCTAGTCTTTTTGCGACTTCTGGTGCATAAAAACCTTGGCCTGCAAGCATTTTCTCTGCTTGTGCAGCGGTCAATTCATCGGTTGTTTCTAAATGTGTATGATTTGAAGTTTTCTCTTTTAATGTACATTCATAATAATTATTAATAATGCGGATACGTAACCCACTTTGCAAATTTCGAATAGCATTAGTAGGTGTGTCGAAATAATGATTTGTTTGACGATGAATAGCATTTTTTGGGATTTGGAATTCTTCTAGCAAATGCTCATATTGTTGTTTAGTTAAAATATTTTTAAACTCAATTTCAAGTTGTTGTGCCATAGATGTTCATCCTTTTTTATTAATTTACTTGCGTCAACGGAAGTCCGCTACTTCTAATAAGTGTGTGTTGCCAAACTATAATTTGATTGGGAGGGGCTTCTACCCCTACTGTTGTCATCGATATTTAACTGGAGCTTTTTTCAAGCAGAAATGAAAAAGCTCGGGACGCAATTAAGCGAATGTTGTAATCGGTTTTTAGCCGAAGTTTGCTTGTTGTTTTGCAATTACACACTGCAACTATTTACCCCATATGCTAAAATAAGAGGAAGAGAACGACGAAAAGGGGACCCACATTTGCGTAAAATATATACTATAGAATCATTTTATTTTGAAAATCAGCAACCTCATTTTAGTTTAAACGACAATCATAAAAATTTACAGCTAAAGCCTGCTGCTCAAGTAATTGCAGATTCAGATGATTTTGCATTTATCTATTTACTGGATGCAGGAGAGGACTATCATTACTTGCGTTTTCCACAAAACAGTTGGGACAATCTTGTACATATTTTACAAGCCAAACAAAACCCAATGTTAAAAGTAGATGGGGAAGTAATTGAACTGACAAACTTTTACGAGGAATTGGAAATGCTCGTGTATAATATTGAAGGAAATTACAATTACGGAGCAGAATTTGTTCAAGCAGTGGAACAACACTTCAAGGCAGTTCTCGCTGATTAAAAAAGACAAAACGAACAGACGGTGTTGGTTTTGTCCGATACCGAATGTCGGGAGGTTTTAGCGATGGGACAATGGGAGATTTTTTTAAGTCCTTATAAACAAGCAGTAGATGAGTTAAAAATAAAATTAAAAGGTATGCGATCTCAGTTTGGCATTGTCAATGCAAATTCACCAATTGAATTTGTGACAGGACGAGTAAAGCCACTGGCAAGCATTTACGATAAAACGCTAGAAAAAGGACTAGCCTTTGAACCGTCGAAGCAACTTGGCGACGAGCTTGGCGATATTGCAGGTGTTCGTATTATGTGTCAATTTGTAGATGATATTTCGACGGTGACAGAGCTAATTCGACAACGTAAGGATATGCGCGTAGTGGAAGAGCGAGATTATATTACCCATAATAAGCCAAGCGGTTATCGTTCATATCATATGATTGTAGAATACCCCGTTGAGACCATACAAGGAAAAAAAGTAGTGCTAGCAGAGATTCAAATTCGTACATTAGCTATGAATTTTTGGGCATCAATAGAACATTCACTAAATTATAAATATAAGGGCATGTTTCCAGAGGAAATAAAAAATCGTCTACAAAGTGCAGCAGAAGCAGCCTTCCGGTTAGATGAAGAAATGTCTTCGATTCGTAGTGAAATTCAAGAAGCACAGGCCTATTTTAGTGAATTTAAAGAGGCATCGAATCCTAGTTTACTATCAGAGAAGGAGCGTGACTCACAATGAAATTTTCTATTCAATCACGTAGAGATGCACAATCAAATGAATTAATGGAGCTAGCAAAAACATATTTGCAAGATTTTGGATTAACATACGATGAAGAGACACCTGAAATTGTCGTATCGATAGGTGGGGACGGCACGCTATTACATGCTTTCCATCGCTACTCACATTTGCTAGATCAAGTTGCATTCGTCGGTATTCATACAGGCCATTTAGGATTTTATGCGGATTGGAAACCTTCCGAACTAGAGAAATTAGTGCTATCTATTGCGAAAAAAGATTTTAATGTTGTGGAGTATCCCTTATTAGAAGTAAAAGTGGAACATCATAATGCAGAATCAAACACTTATTTGGCACTAAATGAAGCGACCGTGAAATCGCCTGATGTTACCCTTGTAATGGATGTTGAGTTAAATGGTAATCAGTTTGAGCGTTTCCGTGGGGATGGCCTTTGTGTTTCGACCCCATCAGGTAGTACAGCCTATAACAAAGCTTTAGGAGGAGCCATTATCCACCCTACTTTAGCGGCACTTCAAATTACTGAAATTGCCTCTATAAATAATCGCGTCTTCCGAACAGTAGGCTCGCCACTAATTTTACCAGCTCATCATCACTGTATTTTACGCCCAGTGAACGATCAAAACTTCAATATGACAGTTGATCATCTACAAGTCACACAAGGTGATGTGAAATCCATTGCTTTCAATGTAGCAAATGAAAGGGTCCGCTTTGCACGCTTCAGACCGTTTCCGTTTTGGGAACGTGTGCATGAGTCATTCGTTGCAAATGAGTAATAGCGATACACGTTTTACACTTCAATTTCAAGCTGAAAAGGATGGTCAATTGCTCCGTGAGGCTTTAGCACAATGGCAAATATCGAAACGTGCTTTAACAGCTATTAAGTTTGATGGGGGCTTACTATCGGTCAATGGTATCGAGCAAAATGTACGTTACCCCCTTCACATGGGGGATCAGGTAGAAATAAAATTTCCACCAGAAGAGAAAAGTGATGGACTCACAATTGAATATGGAGCGCTGTCTATTATTTACGAGGATGAGGCTTTGTTAGTGCTTGATAAACCAGCACATCAAAGTACAATTCCATCCCGTGAGCATCCGTCAAAAAGTGTAGCTAATTTTGTTTGTGGCTATTTTGAACAACAACGCTTAGCCTCCACCGTCCATGTTGTGACAAGGCTCGATCGTGATACATCAGGCTTGTTATGCATCGCTAAGCATGCACATATCCATCACTTAATGGGTTTAGCCCAACGCAGTGGTAATGTGTCGCGTGAATATGAAGCAATTGTACACGGACATTTAATAGAGGATAGGCAGTCTATCATTGCGCCTATTGGTCGAAAAGAATCTAGTATTATTGAACGTGAGGTACGGGAGGATGGCCAATTTGCGCATACGGATGTGACCGTCTTACAGCGTTTTACTGTTCAAGGAGAGCCGATGACGCATATTCGCTTAAAATTGCATACAGGACGAACACATCAAATCCGCGTGCATATGGCTTATGTAGGTCACCCACTTATAGGCGATGAATTATATGGGGGAAGCCGTAATCTGATAGATCGGCAAGCACTACATTGTGTATCGTTGTCTTTGCAGCATCCATTAACAAATGAGAAGTACTCTTTCACAAGTATGTTAAAGGATGATATGCAACAAATATTAAATATTTGAGGAGGTGTTCGCGAAATCGAGCATCTCCTTATCATTTTTATTATTAAATAGTATCTTAATAGCATGTTAACAGAAAAATAAGCAATTGTAGGGTATAGTAAAGAAGAAAGTTGTTTTTATCTAAAAAAAGAGTTTGCACAAACAGTGCATGCACACTATTATATAAAAGGTAGATTTGCGTCAATGAACGTAAAATAATTTCAACGCTCGGAAGGAGGGGACAAGCATGATAGAGGAAAGAAATGAAAAGGATGATGTGCAATTCGACGAGGCACATTTACGTGGTATGCTAGAAAACAATGAAATTAACGCATTCCGTGATGAGTTTTTAGAACTTCATCCATATGATCAGGCAACGTTTTATGAAAAGGTGGAGCCTGATATAAGGAAGATCATCTATTCGTACTTGTCTCCGACGGAAATGGCTGATATTTTTGAGGCAATCGAAATAGATGATGACGAATATACAGCGTATTTAGCTGAGATGGATCCAGCATACGGTGCAGAAATGCTGTCCCATATGTATGCTGATGATGCTGCAGACGTTTTAAATGAGTTGGATACAAAGCAACGAGAAAGCTATTTAGGCATGATGGATGTAGAAACAGCTGAAGAGATTAATGAGCTTTTAAGTTATGATGAATATACAGCTGGTTCTATTATGACAACTGAATACGTAGCTATTCCTGAAAATTCAACTGTTCGTTCTGCAATGGCGATATTGCGTAAAGAGGCACCAAATGCCGAAACGATTTATTATATATTTGTTGTGGATGAGGCACATCGACTAACAGGGGTTATTTCACTCCGCGATTTAATCATTGCTGATGAGGATACACTTATTCGCTCCATTATGAATGAACGAGTTGTAATGGTGCATGTGGGTGATGACCAAGAGGAAGTAGCACAAATTATGAAGGATTATAATTTCCTAGCAACACCTGTTATTGGTGATCAAGGTGAGCTTTTGGGAATTATTACTGTCGATGATATTATCGACGTTATTGATGAGGAAGCATCGGAAGACTACTCGAAATTAGCGGGTATTTCCGATATGGATAAGTTTGATACTAATCCTTGGCAAGCAGCAAAAAAACGTTTGCCTTGGCTTGTTATTTTATTGTTTTTAGGTATGCTAACAGCGAATTTAATGGGGCAGTTTGAAGATACATTAGATAAAGTAGCGTTGCTTGCTGTCTTTATTCCGCTTATTTCAGGTACTTCGGGGAATAGTGGCACACAAGCACTTGCTGTTGCCATTCGAGGCATTGCGACAGGTGATGTCGAAGAACATAGCAAAATGAAGCTGTTACTTCGAGAAGCAGGTACTGGCATCTTAACGGGAATTGTTTGTGGCCTGATTGTTATTGGTATTGTATATATATGGAAAAGTGAATTAATTTTAGGGATGCTTGTTGGTGCAGCAATTTGTGGTTCGATTTTAGTGGCAACACTTGCTGGCTCATTTATCCCATTATTAATGCATCGTATGAAAATTGATCCGGCTGTTGCATCGGGTCCGTTTATTACAACATTAAATGATATTACGAGTATTTTAATTTATTTAGGACTAGCGACCGTGTTTTTAAGTCAAATAGGCTAAGAACCAATTTCTTCACTTTTGCATATTGTAGGGAAAAAAGGGAAGTGATAATTGTGGAGCGAGAGCCACGCCTATATATAAAGTCACCAACTTATTTCTTAAACATTTCTAAAATGCTACATGAATTGGATTTGGATGAAAGTACGTCTGTCTATGTAAGAGATCAATACGACAGTGAGTCGAGTCTAGATGAAGCGGTACCTAAATTCGTGAAAGAACAAGTAAATGAAGAAGTAAACGAAGAAATGGACGAATATATTATAAAGCAGCTACAGTTTTTAGAAAAACCGTTTCGTCAAAAAGCTTATCAACCATTATTAATCACTTTAAAGGATGGTAGAAGACTAAGTGGAACTGCTTCAGATATGCAAATGGATTCCCTATTGTTGACGTCCAAGGAGTTCAATACACAAGAAATTATTTACTTCGAGGATATTGAACAAATATTATGGCGGGGGAAACAATTGCCGATATTATAAAAAAAGTGTACAGCAGAGGATGCTGTACACTTTTTTTTATGTGTAGTGTGTCAAAGGAGAAAGACTTAATTACAAATCCCTAAGTCAACATCAGCGATACATTGAACAGCGCAGAAACAAGATAAATCCACAGTGATACAGCTATCAGTAGAGTTCCAATCATCTACTTTACAAATTTTCTTCATATTTACGCAGCAGCCATCACGACTTAATAAGTCTACAGTGCTTTCAGTAGAATCATAAGTACATAATGGTTCTAAAACGCGTAAAGTAGCACAGCATTCATCAAACATATCTTCGACACGGAAAAATACTGATGTACATTTACAAGGATCTGCTGATGGTGAGCTAAAGAATGCTTTAAATGGAGTACCGTCTTTTGTAATAAGCATGAATACGCGTGTATCTGCTGTTGAGCGTGCAGGACTTACGATCCCGCCTAGTGGTTCTAAGAAACAGTTTGCTGTACATGGAGAACACTCATCTCGCACCGCTTGATTTTGAATATCTAAAATTGCACGCACCACGTCACATACGCAGCCTGCTGAATGGATAGGTCCAATAGGATTTGTTGGTTTACCACAACCCATATTGTCACCTCCTTTCTTTCTAACTACTTCTACAATATGTGCTTTTGAAAAATGGACTCGGGCTTTCGTTTACTTATTCAAATGAATAGTTTTTTTATGTGTGGAGAAACTGTTAGGAAAAGGAGGGTAAATACCTTGAGGTTATTAGGAATGATGTTGCCTCTATTCGTCTGTATGACATTGCTTATTGGATGCACGGAAAAAGAAAAATTTATTGTCTATGGTTCTCCACAAAATGAAGCAGAGCTTGAATCGGTATTAAAAGAAGAAAAATCGGTTGAAAAATCAACTGTCATTCAATATGACGATAAAATGCTTGTGGCTGTGCAAATTAAACCATTGAAAAAATGGAATACGACTAAAATAGAGAAGAAACTCCAAAAAAAGTTTGATGAAAAGTATCCCAGCAAAGAGGTTTTTGTTTCAGCCGATTATAAAATATTTTATGAAGCCAATAAAATAAAAAAGGACCAACTTGAAGATAATAAACTAAGCAAGAAAATTACGGAGCTGCAGAAGCTTGCAAAGGAGGAAACATAATGGAAAAAGAGCAATATCAACAGCTAGAACAAAACATAACACCGCCTACCCCTTACTTAAAGAATGCCGTTAAAGCATTTGTGGTAGGTGGTCTCATTTGTACAATTGGGCAGGCGGTTTCTCTTTTTTATATCGTTTTCTTTAATTTCACAGAAGCAACAGCCGGAAACCCAACCGTTGCAACGATGGTATTTTTCGCAATGATTTTAACAGGCTTTGGTTTATACAAAAGAATTGGTCAATTTGCAGGAGCAGGTTCAGCAGTGCCTGTTACAGGGTTTGGGAATGCGGTAATTTCTGCTGCAATTGAACATAGATCTGAAGGTTTAGTCCTCGGTGTTGGCGGTAATTTATTCAAATTAGCGGGATCTGTTGTGTTATTTGGTGTAGTATCTGCATTTTTTGTTGCACTTATTAAATATATTCTTGTGACGATAGGGGTGGTTTCATGGTAATCATCTTTCCGTCAAAACCATCGTTGTTAGCAGGAGGCGTAGTAGCAGGACCGTTAGAGGACCGCAGTACTTTCAAACAATATTTTGATACGGTCTACGACGATGAGCGCTGGCAAATGGAAACAAATGAACAAGGCCATCGAAAAATGGTTGAAGAAGCTTGTGAATTTGTTATGAAAAAAGGTGGTATTACAACTGCAGAAGTTGATTATTTATTAGGTGGCGATTTAGTTAACCAAATGACGCCTACCAATTTTGCGGCAAGGGAATTAGCTATTCCCTTTATCGGATTATTTTCAGCTTGTGCTACCTCTGTTTCAGCTGTAATTGTAGCCAGCCTTTTAACGGAGCTCGGAGCTGCAAATTATTCAATTGCTGGGGCATCAAGTCAACACAATGCGATTGAACGTCAATTTCGTTATCCGATTAATTATGGTGCACAGAAACCACAAACGGCGCAATGGACTGTAACAGCAGCAGGTTATGCGCTGGTTGGTAAACATCGTGAAGATGCTCCTTCTATTGAAGCAGCCACGATAGGTAAGGTCATTGATTATGGAATGGATGATCCATTTCATATGGGTGCTGCCATGGCTCCTGCTGCCTTCCAAACGATTAAGTCTCATTTAGAGGAACGTAAACAAGAAATATATCATTATGATTTAATTTTAACGGGCGATTTAGGACAGCTTGGCTTAAAACTGCTTAAAGGCATGCTTGTCGAGAGTGGCATAAAAAATGAGGAGTTAACACTTTTACGCGATGCTGGAGCGGAATTTTACGGTCAAGATGAATCCTTTCAATCGGGGGCGAGTGGAGCAGGCTGTTCAGCGGCTGTTTTTTTTAGTTATGTAATGCAAGAGCTTCGTGCAGGGACATATAAACGAGTGCTCCTTGTGGCGACAGGTGCATTGCTATCTCCACTTTCGTTCCAACAGAAAGAGACGATCCCATGTACCGCACATGCGATAGAAATTACAATGAAATGAGGCAACAGCATGGTTATGACTTTTATATTTGCATTTATTGTAGGAGGCATTTTCTGCGTTATCGGTCAATTATTAATGGATGTTGGTAAATTAACGCCAGCACATACATTAAGTACGTTAGTCGTTGTTGGTGCAATTCTAGATGGAATGGGCTTGTATGAGCCACTCATTCATTTTGCAGGTGCAGGTGCTACTGTACCTATTACATCATTTGGTAACTCCTTAACACATGGTGCAATGGCTGAAGCGGAAAAGCATGGATTAGTAGGCGTATTGACTGGCATGTTTGAAGTAACAAGTTCGGGAATCAGTGCTGCAATTGTTTTTGGCTTTATTGGCGCATTAATTTTTAAACCAAAAGGGAATATTGACTAGACGAATACCCCTCTCTTGCCTGCAACTTTACATATTATAGGTTGTAGAAGGGAGGGGTGCTTTTATGGGATATCAAGGCTGGTGTGCACAACCTTATGGTAATAATGTTGCTGGTGCAAATAGCTGGAACTATTGCGGAGGCAATAACAATAATGGAATGGGCTCAACATTTGTCTTAATTGTTGTCCTATTCATTCTCCTAATTATTGTTGGCGCTACTTTCGTAAGTTAATTAGTCTAGCTAAAAGCTCTAGAGAGTTTTAGATATATAGGCTTTAGCTTTTTTCTGTGAGTATATAAAAAACTTACTGAATAAGGTTAGAGCCTCCAACAGTTGTCATTGATGTTTTGTGTACGATTAGTTACCGTTTATGAATCATTCGCGACAATAACGTTGAGGTGGAATTGATAGGAGGGGGAACATGCATCGCTCGTTTTTTAATTCGATTGAACAAAAGACAGGCGTATCAATGGATGAAATCTTTGCATTAGCTAATGCAATTCAACATGCTGATTTCACCAATGAGAAACAAGTAAGAAAAATAGTACGCCGTGTAGGCAAAGTGTCTAATAGACAAATTACACAAGAGCTTGAAGATAAAATCGTAAACTCTATTATTCAAGATGGCGCTTCACTAGATTTCGAAAAGCTTGCTAGAATGATGAAATAATGATGAACGTTTGTCTATTTTGGTGTGAGAAAGAGCTCCAAATAGAGAACACGCTACAAAGGCATAAAAAAAGGTGTTACGACTATGCTTTTAGCATATCGTAACACCTGTTCATTATATCTCTTTTTCCATTGCTCGATGAGGTATTCCAGCATCCATAAATTCAGGAGATGTTACCGTGTAACCAAGCTTTTCGTAAAAAGGAACTGCGTAGCTTTGAGCATGGAGTTTTAATTTCTTTTGTTGAATGGAAATTGCGAATTTCTCCATTTCTTGCATAATTAAAACGCCAAGTTTTTTGCCCCGCTGACTTTGTAAAATACATACGCGTTCAATTTTTGCAGTATGATCTTCAATGCTACGTAGACGAGCAGCACCAACAGGTTCATTGCCTTCATACATAATAAAATGTGTTGCTGTTGCATCTAAAGCATCACATTCTAAATGAAGCGGAACACCTTGTTCCTCTACAAATACTTTTTTACGAACAGCAAATGCATCAGCATGTTCTTTCTCTGTTTCGACAATCTTAACGTTATACAAAAGTCATTCAGCTCCAGTCAATCGGAATGTTTCATATGTTGTCCATGACCCATCTTCCAATTGGTATAAAAGATGAATACGATCGATACTATCATGTTCATCAACCCCAGTCATGCGGAGTTGCCCAAAAATATCATCATGTTCTGAGTCCGTCATTTTTTGTGCAATCGTGATGTGTGGAACAAAAACATGCTTAGAGTCCCCAAAAGGAATTTGATCTTCCAATACACGATGGAATGCTTGTAATTGTTCAGTTGGTTCGATGCGGAAATAAATCGCATTTGTTGTTGGGAAAAACGAACTAATGCGTGATGCATGAATATTTAAAGGCGCGTGTTTAGCAGCAATATCATCTAATTGCTTAACAATAGATTGAATATCGTCTTCTGTTGCATCAAAGCTGTCTTTTAACGTCATATGCGGTGTAATCTTCGCATAATGAGGATCGTAACGCTTGCGATACGTGTTTGCTAAATCTTGCAATTTTTTTGATGGAAATGCCACAATTCCGTACTTCATAGTCCATTACCTCCCGAAAATAAACGATTTTTCTATCTAAGTATAACAGAAATTTCAAAATACGTAATTTGAATCGCCTAACATTAATTGAAATTTTCAATTAACGCACGTCTTAAATCAGGTTTCCAATATTTCCATGTATGATTGCCATCAAACTCTTCATAAAATGTAGAGAAGCCTTTACTTAACATTAGATTATGCAACTGTCGATTTGGCGTTAAAAAATCTTTAACGGTTTTATCCATTGTCACAACTTTATCTTCATTTTTTCCGACGATATGATAAATAGAAATAGCTCCTGGATCTTTAAACTGTTCAACCGCTTTCAGTACATCTTCGTCAACATAAGGTGATTGTAAAATAACCTTGCCAAAAATACTCGGATACTTTAATGCAGCCATTAAGGAAGCGGTTGCAGCCATAGAATCACCGATAACTCCTCGGCTCATACCCATTTGGTACGTTGCATATTCAGCATCTAAATAGGGAACAAGTTCATGTGCTAAAAAGCGTAAGTAAGCTTCATGTTGCTCACCACTTGGAATATATTTAGTACGGCGATCTTTAATATCTTTGTATGGTACAAATGCAATGATTAAATTTTCGATTTCATAGTCATCGATAAGTTCATCGGCTAGTTTTGTAATACCTCCAAGTTGGAAATAATCTTTACCATCCGAAGCGATGAGAATATTATATTTGTATAGTGGAGAATAATTAGCAGGGACGTAAATATATAGCTGTAATTCCTCCTGCAATGCTTCACTATAGAACTTTAAATCTTGTACAGTTCCCTTATCCAATGATGACACTCCTTCATGTGTTTGTGACAAAATTGTACCATATTACGAAAGTAAAGGTATAATAGGTTGGGCTAGCGTTATGTTAGCAAAAAAACTGAAATGAGGGTTAGTTATGCATGATAAAAGTATTCGCGTACAGTCAGAAGAAGTGGCGAAAGCAGCCCAAGCTGCACTAATTCGCCGTGGTGTAGAGTTAGAAGACATTGCTGAGATTGTTTATGAAATGCAAAAATCCTACAATGTAGGCTTAACATTAGAGCATTGTATTCATTCGGTTGAACGTGTATTACGTAAACGAGAAGTCCAACATGCAGTATTAGTTGGAATAGAGTTGGATGAATTAGCTGAAAAAGGGTTATTATCGTCACCTCTACAACAAATTATCGAATCCGATGAAGGCTTATTCGGAGTAGATGAAACGATTGCATTGGGGTCTGTGTTTACATATGGAAGTATAGCTGTAACAACATTTGGACATTTAGATAAACAAAAAATCGGTATTATAAAAAAACTCGATACAGAGCCTGGACATCATGTTAATACATTTTTAGATGATTTAGTTGCCAGCATTGCAGCTTCGGCAGCATCACGTATTGCTCACCGCATGCGTGATTTAGAAGAAGAAGGCGAAACATTTGCTGATATTGAGCCAGAAGAGCTCGGTCCAAAGCCAAAACCACATAATGAAATTTAATAGTGTAATAGCATAAATGCCTTCAATTGAGGGAATAAGGGAGTCGACAAACTCGTATTTTTCAAGTTTGTCGACTCTTTATTTTGTAACGGGCGTTCTGAATTTTTTTGTATAATAGGAAATATTTTAAGCATACTTAAAAATTTCAGAAGAAAACTAATCAAATCCATTGTGATATTAGTCGACTTTATTGATAATAGAATTAAATAAAGTATTGTATGAAGTAAGAAAAGAGGTACTGAAAATGAGTGATAAAGATATTAAAACGTTAATCACTAGTGGAACAATTATTTTTGCCGTTGTATTGTATTTAATATTTAGATAAATTATCAGGTCTTCAGTTTATAATATAGCTGGAGATTTTTGATTTTGGCGATATGCGTAAGGAATTAATAAGGGGATCATTATTATGTATCATTTTTTATTTTTGTCCGGACGATTCTAAATTAGTAATGGATATTTTCTAGATTTAACTTTAAGGAAGTAGGATATGAATTTGAAAAAATTATTTTTAGCTTTATTGTTTTCAACATTGCTGATTAGTGGATGTACAGAAGAGGCTAGCACTGGCAATGGTAAAACTGAAGATATACAAGGGATTGTAGCTTCAACAAAGGAATCTGCTGAAAAGCATGATGTGAGTAAATTTGAAGAATTTGAACTACAGGAAATAATTGACGGGGACACAATCAGAATAAAATATAACGGCAGTTCCGAAAAAATACGTTTTCTTCTTGTAGATACGCCTGAAACGAATCACAAAACGTTAGGGGTGCAACCTTTTGGGCCAGAAGCGAAAGAATTTACAAAACAGTTACTAGCTGGACAAGATACCGTTTATTTAGAATTCGACGTTTCCTATCGGGATAAATATAAAAGGTTATTAGCTTATGTTTATACGAAAGATGGTATTAGTGTACAAGAGCAACTATTGAAAAATGGGTTAGCACGCGTGGCCTATATTTATGAGCCAAATACGAAACATGTAGATTGGTTTAAGTCCATTCAAAAAACTGCGCAACAATCTGCCATTGGTATTTGGTCAGTTGAAGACTACGTAACAAATCGTGGTTACGATAAAGAGGCCTATACTAATGCTGTGAAAGAAGAAAATCCATCTAAAGCAAGTAAAGATGAGTCGAATAATACTAGCAGTAAAAAGAATTGTACTATTAAAGGAAATATTAATTCAAAAGGTAACAAAATTTATCACATGCCTGGACAACGTGATTATGACAATACTGTAGCAGAAGCCATGTTCTGTACGAAAGAAGAAGCAGAAGCAGAGGGGTTTATTCCCGCTAGGCAATAATGTCGTAGGAAAAGTTAAATTTTTTACTTAGGGGATTGTCGGGATAATATGAATTTACAACAATCAGTCATGTTCCTGATAATCCCTCATTGTTTACAATGGTTTTATGGGCTTAAAGTGATTGTATCGCGCTTTTGTTTTATTATCGGGGGGTAACTTCGCTCAAATCGCGGGTAATGTTGAATAAATCGCGGGTAAGCCATGTTATATCGCGGGTAAAGCCGTGCCAATCGCGGATAAATCCCCGCACTTCATTAATTCCATTGCATTTTCCGGTAAACGCCCAATTGAACATAAAATTTTCCTTCTCATATGATGAGAAAATGGAGAATCGTTTAAAAGGAGGGAAATCATGCATTGGATCACCATTATTTTTATTGGTATAGCAGCCAATCTAGATAATTTGGGGATTGGTTTGGCCTATGGTGTTAAGCGAGTGAAGATTCCCATCTTATCGAATGCAGTAATTGCTGTACTGTCAATGATTGTCACTTTTGTGGCAGTAACGGCTGGTAGTACAGTAATAGAGTATATTTCGCCACATACAGCCAATCTTTTAGGGAGCCTTCTGCTATGTGTGATTGGGATATTTACACTTTTCTCTAATCGTTTTTCCAAGCATAGCATTGCTAAAAATCCTGAAATATTTGACGAAGATAAAAATCATATTATTTCTATGAGAGAGGCAATGACACTGGGGTTCGTGTTATCGGCAAACTGTTTAGCAGGCGGAATTGCTATCGGTGCAAATGGTATATCCGCAATTTGGACGGTCATCTCGATAGGCACATTTTCTTTTATCACAGTGGGTTTAGGAAGTCATTTTGGTGTCCTGCTAAGTAAAACATTTATAGGGAAATACTCTACCGCTATATCAGGATGGTTGTTAATTGTTATTGGAGTTTTTGAAGTTTTTGCTAAATAATAAAAATAATAGGATATTACTGTTTGATTCAGTAATATTCTTTTTTTTTAGGGAATTTTGACATATTAAAGACGTTTTTAGATTGCTAGTTGACATACATTGGTAGCAAAGATTATCCTTTGGTTAGAGAGTGTAATTGAGAATAATTTTCGTTTACATTTTCATAATATTGCTTTCATGGAAATATTGAGAATATTATTCGTATCAATTATAATGATTAATGGAAAATGGATAAAAATTTTCCATAATAATTAGAGGAGGCGTGCAACACATGAAGAAAATAGTGATGTTGGTCATGCTAGTCAGTATGGTTATTTTTAATTTAGCATTACCACATGCATCTGCTCAACTTGCTGATGGTACTTATTCTGTAAAATATCAGGTCAATAAACCAGATAGTAGCTCTGCATCAATAGCAAACGATTATTTCGTAAAGCCTGCAACGGTGACAGTAAAAGGTGGCACAGCTACTGTACAACTTACATTAAAAAATAGTGCTTGGATTACGAAATTTCAACCACCAGGAGGAGCTTCGGTTGTTAGCGAAGATAAGGCAGCTGATACACGTGTTGTACAATTCACAGTGAAAGATTTATCAAAGCCAGTTGTAACATCTATGAAAATTGATATCGATGATATTAATTATCACCATGAATATAGCGTTTCCTTAGTATTTGATGCACCAGCAACTGGAAGTTCAGCAGCTACAGCAGCACAAAATGATACGACAACGCCAACAACATCTGGAAGTCAAGTGCCTAATCCACAAACAAGCGATGCGACGCCCTATTTGTTACTTGTTGCATTTGCAGGATCAGCATTTTTACTTTATAGAACAAAAAACAAAACAAAAATGGAGGGTCATTAATGACTAAAAAACGTCAATCTCGCGCAACAAAAATCGTACTTGCCTCATTATTAGCAGCATCACTTTCAGTACCATCATTTGCATCAGCAAAGGTAGCGGACACAACAACAACAGTTACTACAGATGTGAAAGTGGAAGAAAAAGCAGGAACAGCTGAAGGTACAGCTGTAAAATTCCAAACATTTAAACCAGGTACAGATGAAGCGGGATACATGGATAAATACTTTACAGGTACAGGCTTACTTATCGAAAAAGATGGTACATACACAGTGAAACTAACTGTTCCAGCTCAATTCGCTCCAACAATCACTGGTTTCCAAGTAAAACAAGGCGATAAATATGTCGATGCAACATTTGAAAAGCAACAAGATGGTTCAAGCATCGTGTCATTCCCAGTAGATCCAAAAGTGAAAACTGCGGCAAAAGTACACGTAGTTGTTCCAGCTCCAGCTAACATGGATAAATGGTATGAATTCGACTTCCAACCAGTAACAGCAGAAGAAGTAAAGCCAGTTGATGAAGTAAAAGAAGAGCAACCTGTAAAAGAAGAAACAACAACAGTTACAGATGAAACTGAAGACGTAAATGTTTATGAAGGTACTGTAACAGTTTATAAAAATGGCACTAAAGAAGAATCTATTATGAAAGACTATATTAGTCCAACTGTAGCAGTTGGTGATGCAGATGGCACATATGTAGTCGGCATGCATTTCCCTAAAGGTCAGTATGTTCAATCATTTAAAGTAGATGGTAAGGACGCTGTATTAGCAGAGGAAGATAAAGAAACAAATGAACGTATTTATACTTTCGAAGTAAAAGATTTAAAAGCACTTACAAACGCTGAAATTCATATTATCGTAGATGAGCCTAAAGCAGGCGTAAAATATGATTCTGTTCATACTGTACAATTTAGCTTTGATGTAGATTTAAGTAAACCAGTTACAGATACTGAAGAAACAACAATTGAAAATCCATTTAAAGATATCGATGATAACGAAAATAAAGAAGCCATCCTTAACTTACTAGCTTATGAGATTATCATGCCACAAGATAAATTCAATCCAAATAACAATTTAACACGTGCACAATTTGCATTAATGATTGCACGTACTTTAGAATTAGAAGCTACTGAAGTTGCGGGCTTCCAAGATATTAAAGGAATTGAAGCGGAACAAGCGATTAACGCGCTAGCTGAATATGGTATTGTTGAATCTCGTGATAAATTCAATCCAAATGGCATTTTAACTCGTCAACAAGGTGCGCTAATGATTTACCGTGCTATCCAAGCAGTAACGGAAGGCGACTTAAATGTTGAAATTTCATTACCATATGCAGACCAAGCGTCAATTGCTAATGATGAAGCGAAAGAAGCATTCTCATTACTTTACAAAGAAGGCATTATGACTGGATCTGTTGCGAAAGATGGTAAAACATACATCAATGCAAACAAACCATTAACACGTGGTCAAATGGCAAAAATTTTAAATAACTCTTTAGAATTCTTCTACGAATTTGAAGAATAATAAGGTTTAACAATAGCAACTTCCTTTCTCACATAAATGAGGAAGGAAGTTACTGTTGCTTTTAGAGAAATAGGGGGAATTTTCATGAAAACATGCAAAAGAAAAGTCATCGTATTACTAGCACTTAGTGCAATGTTTTTCTTATTTGCCCCTCATTTTAAATGGCTGTATGTGCAAGCTGAAGAAGATAGTTCACTAGGAAATGGAAGCTATCAAGTTGAACTAAGTTTTTCAACTCACGATGGAATAGAACAAAACCGATTTTTTAATGAAGAAGCGACACTGGACATGAATAATGGTCAATATACATTGTCTTTGACAATCAATCATCCATATACTTTACAAGATATACATATTGAACAGCCTGAAAAATCGCTTTCTACTATTTTAACGTGGACTGAAAATTTAGTTCAGTTTGATGTGAAAGACTTAAAAGAACCAATTCGAATAAAGGGTTTAGTGGCTTCTGAATTAGAAAAGGAAAGTCGTCCGTTTGCACAAGAGTTTCAGATAAGAGTGAAAGCGCCAAGTGAAGAGATTGAACAGAATACTGAAATCGCAGAAAGTGTGCCTGAAAAAGAATGGTCAATCGACTACATATTGTATGTCGATGGAAAAAAAGAACCATCGATTATGAATACGTATGTCAATCCAGTGGCTAAAATAATAGAAAAAAACGGCAGCTATTTTGCTCAGATGACGATTTTGAAATCATCTTGGGTAACGAGTCTAAACGTTGAACAACTAGGTGAGCAAGTAGCACCAACACTTGTCTCTATAAATGACAATGTGCGAATTGTCGAATTTGCAGTCGTTGATTTCCAACGCCCACTTCGGATGTGGGTACAAGTAGATATTCCAGAGATAGCGTATCATCATCAATATTTTGTGGATTTACAATTTAATGAACAACAAGTGGCTCAAATTGTTGGGAAGCCTATAGAAGCAGTGCCTCCTAAGCAAAACGTGATGAGGAAGTCTCCTGCTATCGCTACTGAAAAAAGAGAGCAACCTTTAAAGAAAAATACAGTTGAGCCTACAATTAAGCCCAATTCGCTCCCCCTTCCTCCAGTACAGCATACTGATACAACAATGGTGGAAGAACAGTTAGCTTTTGATCGAACACTTGATGCAAATGCGGAGGAAGCAGTTGAAGAACCTGCTGAAATGCAAGAGGAACAGAAAGCAAAAACTGAACAGACAAATAACAAAATGACAGTAAATCAGCAACTCGCACAGCTAGATAAAGTAAAAATTGTATTGCTTGTGCTTATTTGTATTTTATCAGGCTGGTTAGTCGTTCGTCGTTTAAGAAATTCAAAAAAAGACTGAGATAATTAGGAGATGACGATATGTGCAATATAAAAAAGAACTGGTTTGCATTACTCGCACTGATGACCGTATTTTTAATCGCTGGTTGTAGCGGTGGAAGCGATCAAGCAAATGAAGACTCCACTGAAAAGGTTGAAGTTTCAACGGACACAACTGCAAAAAGTGAAAATCGTATTATTGCTGGCACAGTTGTAATAGCTGAAATTTTAGATAAGCTAGAGTTGGATGCAATTGCTGTACCGACGACTGAAAAAAATTTAGCAGAACGCTTTAAAGGCCTGCCTACTATTGGCAATGCAATGGAGCCTGATATGGAAATTGTAAAATCATTGAACCCTACGGACGTATTATCAGTGTCAACATTAGAATATGATTTACAAGATAAATTCAAGCAACTGAAAATACCTGTACATTTTTTAAATTTCCAAAGTGTGGATGCAATGATGGCGGAAATTAAAACGCTAGGTGAACGTTATGACCGTACTACTCAAGCTGAACAATTAGTGTCGGGTCTACAAAAAAATATTGATGCCGTCCAAACGGTCGCTACTAATAAGGAAGGACCTCGTGTTTTAATTTTACTTGGTATTCCAGGGAGTTACTTAGTGGCTACTGAAAATTCTTATGCAGGTGACCTAGTTAAACGGGCTGGTGGAATAAATGTCATGGAAGGGCAAGAGGCAGAGTACTTAGCGTCCAATACGGAGTACTTGCACAATAGCAATCCTGATATTATTTTACGCCTTTCACACGGTATGCCTGATGAAGTAGTTAAAATGTTTGACGAGGAATTTAAAACAAATGATATTTGGAAGCATTTTGAAGCAGTAAAAAATGGCAAAGTATATGATTTAGAAGAAGAGTTATTTGGCACTACAGCTTCCTTACAAGTACCGCAAGCGTTAGGACAGCTAATGGAAATTTTCTATCGTTAATATGTATTTGAAATTGTCGCTCGTATAGCAAGTATCTTGCCGTAGGGCGCTTTTCTTATATTTCTAGTAGCCTTATCGTTTTATGATAACAGCTTACAAATCTTTCATCGCACAATAGATACACAAATACTAGCGGAATAAAGGAAGTCCGATATGACGAAAAAAATAATAAGCTTTTCAATTGTAATAGCGTTGTTGCTAGTGTCAATGATTTATTCAGCAACGACGGGTAGTATTAAAATGGGCTTTTTTGAATTTATAGGGGCATTGTTTGAAGAAGGGAATAGCCAGATGGAGGCGATTCGTGATTTACGCTTTCCTCGTATTTTTGTTGCTTTATTTGCTGGGGCTGCGCTTTCAGTTTCGGGGGTACTACTGCAATCTGTTATGCGTAATCCGCTAGCAGACGCGGGCGTTATTGGTATTTCTTCAGGGGCAGCTTTTGTTCAATTATTTATTATCTCGTTTTTCCCAGCGTTATTTTTTATGACACCAGTATTAGCGTTTATAGGTGGGGCATTTGCTTGTGCACTAGTGTTTGCCTTGTCATGGAAATCGGGTTTAAGTCCACTAAAATTGATATTAGTAGGGATTGCTATTAATGCGATGTTTACTGGTCTGACAGAAGCATTTTTAAGCCTTGGGGGCTCACTCAATACATCTGCTACTAGTGTGGTTGGGTCAAATTTAACGATGCGCACATGGAAAGATGTGTCGACCATTGCGACATATGGAGCAATAGGTTTAGTTGCAGCATTTGCGTTATATAGCTGGTGTAATCTACTTGTTTTACAAGATAAAACGGCAAAAAGTCTAGGCTTTAACGTAGCACGTGCCCGTTTAATAATTGCCGCGGTTGCTGTATTGTTATCAGCCGTGTCAGTTGTTGTAGCAGGTGTTATTTCATTTGTTGGTTTATTAGTTCCACATATTGCAAGACGTTTGGTTGGTCATGATCATCGAGTACTTATACCATTTACCGCACTAGCAGGGGCCTTATTAATTTTAGTAGCTGATACAATTGGTCGAACGATAGTGGCGCCCATTGAAATTCCTGCTTCAACCATTATGGCAATTATCGGTGGGCCATTCTTAATATTCCTATTACGAAAAGAGTGAAGAAATATGGAAATACAAGATATTATCGTTTCCCATGATAATACACGCAATCATTTAGATGGTGTCTCAACGCAGATTCAAAAAGGTAAAATTACGACGATTATTGGTCCAAATGGCTGTGGGAAGTCGACTTTACTTAGTGTAATGTCTCGCAATAATATGCCGAAATCAGGGAATGTTTCTTTGGAAAATAAGGATTTAGTCCAGTATAAGCCTAAAGAGTTTGCTAAAAAGCTTGCGATTGTTTATCAACAAAATGATGTACCAAAAGATTTAACGATTGAAAAGTTAGTGAGTTTTGGGCGTCTGCCACATCATACAATGTTAAAACGCAATGATGAGGATGATAAGAAAGCGATTGATTGGGCTTTGTCTTGTACGAATTTACTAGAAAAACGAGACAATGATTTAGTGGCTTTATCGGGCGGGGAAAGACAGCGCGTATGGATTGCAATGGCATTAGCACAACAATCTGAAATATTGTGCTTGGATGAGCCGACGACGTATTTAGATATTTATTATCAAATGGAGCTATTGGAACTGGTAAAAGCTTTAAATAAGAATTATGGTCTAACAATTGTTATGGTGCTTCATGATATTAATCAAGCGATTCGTTATAGTGATCACATTATTTTGATGAAGGATGGACATATTATGGCAGAGGGAGCTCCACGTGATGTCCTTACAAAGGAAGTCATAAAAGAAGTATATGGTGTTGAAGCAATCTTCAATGAGGATGAACAGCTTGGCCTTTATATGGTACCAGTAGGTATTTAAGTTGGTGGAACGATGAAAAAATGGACATCTAGGCTATTAACAGTTATATATATTGCAATATTTTTATATTCTGGTTTTGCTCTTGTAAAGTATCTCTATACCTATTATGAGTCTGCAAAGTCTTTAAAGGAAGTACAAACGATATATGCCGAAACATTGGCAACTATCCAAGAAGAAGTTAATGACAAAGCAAAAACGACTGAGGAAATAAAATCAAACTATACGATAAGATCTCAATTTCACGATTTATTAGCTGTAAATGAGCGCATTGTAGGCTGGATTGCTATAGATGATACAAAGCTCAACAATCCAATTTTACAAGCAGAGGATAATGATTTTTATCTAACCCATAATTTTAAAAACCGTGAAAGTCGTGCAGGTAGCATCTTTATGGACTATCGTAATGATGCACTCGATATTAATCGCAATACGATTTTGTATGGTCATGCCATGAAAGATGGAACGATGTTTGGTAGTTTGAAAAATTACTTGAAACAAGATTATGCTGAAGCACATCGTACAATTTATCTGGATACCTTATATGAAGGTTATGATGTGGAAGTATTTGCAGCTTATGAAACAACTATTGATTTTTATTATATTGAAACCGAATTTAAGTCAGATAAGGATTTTATTCAATTTATTGAAGAAGTGCAAAATCGTTCTCAAATTGATTTGAATGTAGCTATTGGACCAAATGATAAAATTGTGACGCTATCTACATGTAAAGATTCTGTCATGAGTGATGACCATCGATTTGTTGTACAAGGGAAATTAGTAAAACGATAACTTGCTTCAGCAAGAAGTTCGCTACTTCGACAAATTTTAAAACAAGAACGATGTCGAAAATAATGAAAATAAATTACTTGACGTAAATTGATTATTAATATATAGTAAGTTACATAAAGTAATTGATTACTTTTCGTAATGTAAAATAAGCTAAGAAGTACTCGAAGTAACTACATATGTTTAGCTCATTAATTTTTGGGTAACATAATTAAAGTAGTTACTTCATATTTTAACATATATCTCGAATTCGAGATATAAAACAAACAATTGGAGGAATTTAAAATGGCAAAATGGAATATCGATTTAGGACACTCAGCAATTAACTTTCAAGTAAAACACATGATGGTATCAAAAGTAAAAGGCGTATTCGATAGTTATTCAGCTGATATCGAAGCAGCGGATCTTGCAGATTTAACAACAGCAAACATTACTATTACAATTGATGCAGCAAGCATTAACACACGTAGTGAAGACCGTGATAATCACTTAAAAGCGGGTGATTTCTTTGATACAGACAGCTATCCAAATATTACGTTTAAATCAACAAGCATTACCAAAAAATCTGCCGATGAGTATGCGTTAACTGGTGATTTAACAATTAAGGATGTAACGAAATCAGTCACATTCGATACTGAATTTAACGGAAAAGGTACAAATCCATGGGGTCAGGAAGTATATGGCTTCGAGGCAGAAACAACAATTAACCGTGAAGATTTCGGTTTAACTTGGAATGCTGCTTTGGAAACAGGAGGTGTCCTTGTAGGCAAGGATATTAAAATTTCAGTTGAACTTGAAGTGAACCCAGCTTAAACTAATCCCTTAACTAAACATCTGCTCGACTTTTATTGGCAAGTGATGAGTAACGGAGCTAAACGCTTCCGTTTGGCGCTCATGGCATGCTTGAAAGTCTGAGCGGATTTTTTTATTTCAGGTGTTGGTTATTGTTATGAAATTTTACGAAAAAGTAGAATGAGTCTAGCAGTTTGTCTATTAGGACAAACAACTTCTGTAGAAGGAATATGTATTGTTATTGATAGTCTGTTAAAATAAACCAGTAATATGTTACTTGCATATTTTTAGCAATTAATGCATATAAAACATCATATTGTTTTTGGGGGCGATGGGATGAATGTATTAGTGACAGGTGGCTATGGTTTTATTGGCAGTGCTGTGGCAAGACGATTTTTTGAGGAAGGCGCCAATATTTATATAATTGATAATTTAAGTACGGGACATCTACGAAACATTGATTTTGAGCATAAATCGTACTTATTAAATGTTGAGGATGAAGTTTGCGAGCACTTCTTTAAGGAAGTTGCATTCGATGTGGTGATTCACTGTGCAGCGCAAACGAGTGTTCAACTTTCGATACAGGAGCCAATGAAGGATATTTTAACGAACATTGTAGGGCTTAGCCAGATGCTCTTCTTTTCGTCAAAATACAAGGTGAAACATTTTGTCTTTGCCTCTTCTGCGGCGGTGTATGGTAATAGTCATTATCCTCCGCTAGAGGAAACAGATGTGAGTGAGCCTATTTCAATGTATGGCTTAAATAAAAGTATTGGGGAAACGTATTGTGAAAAGTGGCAACGTGATTATCGTTTACCAACATTAATTTACCGTTTTGCCAATGTCTTTGGACCTAGACAGCGTATGCAAGGAGAAGCTGCGGTTATCCCTAGTATGTTAAAAAGTAGTTTAGAAGGTAGGCCCTTTACGATTTATGGGGATGGAGAACAGACGCGAGATTTCATCTATGTTGATGATATAGCAGATGCTATTTATGCTGGAGTAGAAGCTAGACTGCAAGGTATCTACAATGTTTCTACCAATGAAGCATGGTCACTCCATCAAGTTATATTATTACTACAACATTTAAATCACCCATTAGAGATACAGTATGCTCCTGCAAGAGAAGGAGATATAGAACATTCATTTTTAAATAATGAAAAACTGACGAAGGCGATTGGTTGGAAGCCCAAACATTCATTTGCAGAAGGCATCGAACTGACAATACAAGCTCTACAAAATGAAAAAATTGTTGAAATCTAAAGTGGATTACTCAACTATATCCTATAACTATATTGGGTCTGTGTTCGAAATTTCGAGCACAGGCTTTTTGTTACGTGCCAGTCACTCAAACAAAGACAAACAATTCTGATATTTTCCGGTGCTTGGCTTAAAATTGGGAACAGCCTTTTTATTCTGACTATAGTATAATTATTGTTTAAAGAAATGTGGTGGAATGGGAACGGGGGCTAGAGTATGCTAGTAGATTTTAGAGTGAAAAATTGCTTAAGTTACAAAGACGAGACATTATTTTCAATGGTGGCTGGGAGCCGAATTCGAAAATTAAAGGATACACACACGATGACGATGGATTCATTAAGACTTGTGAAAAGTGCCTTTATATTTGGATCGAATGGCAGTGGCAAATCGAATTTATTTGCTACGCTAAAAATTTTACGCTCATTGTTGTTTAACTTTGAAAATTTGAATAATGTCAAGCAACTGCGATTACCTTACCAGCCATTTAAGCTTGGGGGACAACATGATAAGCCGACAGAATTCGTGATTTCGTTATTTCTAGAAGGCTCACTTTATGATTATGAGGTGCAATATAACGCCGAGCAAGTTCTTTATGAGCGACTTACAAAAACTACGAAAGCGATAAATGAGGAGCTTTTTGTTAGACAATGGGACGGTACAGAATACGTGTATGAAACTGCACAAAGTACAGCAGTTGAACTGACTAACTATACACGGAATAATACCGCGTTTTTATCAGTGTTAAATGTCTTTAATAACACAGATGCTAAAAAAATTTTTGATTGGTTTTTACATAAAATTTTGTTTTTAGATGAGGCACAACATTTAGCCAGCCACCCGCTTATTCGCAAACTGGAAGAGGACGATTTTAAGAGAGAAGTCATGAAAATATTGAAAATTGCTGACTTTTCTATTCAAGATGTGACAGCACGCCGTGTTGAACGCAGAGAAAAAAATACAATAGGCTATGATAGCGATACACAAGATATTATTCATGAGGTGGATATCGATTTACATTATTTATCGTTTAATGAAGCTGGAGCGCCGATAGGCACAGAGTCAATCAATTGGACAATGGATTCTAAAGGCACTATTAGATTGCTGCATTTAGCATGTGTCATAGTAGATGCATACAATAAAGGAAAGACGATTTTTATAGATGAATTTGACACAGCTTTTCATGTATCCATTTGTGAATTTTTAATGACCATTATGAACAGTGAGCGCAATACCAATAATCAATTTGTTGTAACAAGCCATGAAATTAATTTACTTGATGAACCATTACGTACGGACCAAATCTGGTTTGTCAATAAAAGCTTTAAAAATGAATCTGAATTATACTCCTTATTTGATTTTGCTGATTTGCAGAAAAAACGAGCGGATATTTCATATGCGAAACGCTATTTAAAGGGTGAGTTCGGAGCAACACCAGTTATTAATGAATACTTATCAACTCAATATCTACATGAAGTGGAGGTATCTGAGCAGTGAGAGTACGCCAGCAGGGGAATCGGACAGTCCGTAAAACGATTTTAATTTATTGTGAGGGAGAAACGGAGCGTATTTATTTTGAGCAATTACGTATTTTAAAACGCTCTAAAATGGTGAGTGTAAAGATAAAAAACGTTAAGCGTTCTGCCATTAAGTTAGCACAACATGCTTTTCGTGATTCCAGCTATCAATACTTTGATGAAGTATGGGTTGTTTTCGATAAGGATGATTTAACTGAGAAACAGTTAGAGGAAGTCAATGTATTCTGTGAAGAAAAAGATATCCATATTGCTTATACGAATGAAGCATTTGAATTATGGTTATTGTTGCATTTCGAAGTAGTGGATGTTTCAGAAAAATATCCCCGTGCGGTTTTAAATAACAAAATGGAAGAGCATCTTGGAGTAACACATTATTTCCGTCATAAGGCGGACGAGTCAATTATTGCTCCAATTGCACTTCGACATGAGGTAGCAATTCAAAATTGTTCAAAAATGATGTCATTTCGCAATACAGAAAATCGTGAAAATCCATATTGCAATATACATGACATGATTCAATACATATTTTAAAAGAGGTTTCCCTTTTGTTATAGAATCGAAGCTATCTTCTATAGGATGATGATGACGAGGCTAAGACATAACTAGAAAATTACAGAGGTAAGGTGCTCGTAAATTTTTCTATGAAGGAGAATTTGTTATTCTTGTATTTGCAAAAAAGAATCATTAGGAGTGAAAACTAGTTGAGGGTAGCGGGGGGAGACGACTCCTAAGACGTCAAACGCCAAACCGCCCGTAGCGGACATCAACAACATAGCGAAAAAGTGTTAGATTGCAGTCAATCTAACACTTTTTTCTTTTGTTTAGCTCCGTTTTTTTATTGAGCTGATAGAGTGAGGTGGCAAATTGTCGGAATTCAAATATTTTTCTTGAAATTAGGTTGAAATTTTAAACTGAGTATAATAAAATAACTTAAAACATATTAAACCTAGTAAAATTATAAAGATTAAAATGGGGTGACAATAGCATTATGACAGCACCGTTAATTTCTATTCAACAGGTAAGTAAAGCATTTGCTGAGCAGACAGTGCTCCATCAAATTTCATTGGATATACAAAAGGGAGAGGTTATAGCCATCTTAGGAAAAAGTGGCTGTGGCAAGAGTACGTTATTGAATTTAGTAGGTGGATTTGAACAGCCAACTACGGGACAAGTATTGCTAGAAAGTCAGGTTGTAACAAAGGCGAGCAAACGCTGTATGATGCTTATGCAAAATTACGGGTTACTCCCTTGGCGCTCGGTACAAAAAAATGTGGAACTCGCATTAGAAGGAGAAGCGTTATCTAAAGTTGAACGACAGCAACGGGCACAGTATTATTTGAAGCTTGTCGGCTTAGAAAATCGACTAACGGCTTTACCGAGTGAATTATCAGGAGGTATGCAACAGCGGGTCGCGATAGCACGTGCACTCGCAATTCGCCCAGAGGTTATTTTAATGGATGAACCATTTGCTGCACTCGATACTTTTACACGCTATTACTTACAGGACGAGCTTCTTGCCATCCAAAAAAAGGAGCAGACAACCATCTTACTGGTAACCCACGATATAGACGAAGCCATTTACTTGGCGGATCGCATTTTTATTATGAGTCCAAATCCTGGTCGCATTCATCGTGAGCTGTATATACGAAGTGCTAAACCACGAGATCGTTCAGATTCAGAATTTCAGTATTTCCGTGAGATTATTTTCAATGAATTCCAGTTTACCCACCCGCAAGATACGATTGAATATAACATTTAAAATGGAGGATAAAAAATGAAGAAGAAATTAGGCATCTTGCTATTCGTGTTCATGCTATTGTTAACGCTTGCGGCATGTGGGACGGATGACAAAAGTACAGCATCGCAAGCAGAGAGCAATAAAAAAGTTGTGAAAATTGGCTATTTACCAATTACTCATGCAGCACCGCTATATATGCAAACAGATAAAACCTACAAAGGATATGCCATTGAGCTCGTTAAATTTGGGTCATGGCCAGAGCTAATGGATGCTTTAAATACCGGTAAAATTGAAGGCGCATCAGTGCTGATTCAGTTAGCAATGAAGGCCAAGGAACAGGGGATTGACTTAAAGGCAGTTGCTTTAGGGCATCGAGGTGGCAATGTTATCGTGACAGCACCAACAATCAAAAAAGTCGAGGATTTAAAAGGACAAAGTTTTGCAATTCCTAATAAATACTCTACACATAATATTTTGTTGTACCGCATGTTACAGCAAGCGGGATTAAAGTATGAGGATGTCAATGTGGTAGAACTACCGCCTGCAGAAATGCCAGCTGCGCTTGCAGAAGGTCGTATAGCAGGATATGTAGTAGCAGAGCCATTTGGTGCGATTTCTGTGGCGCTTGAAAAAGGCAAGGTATTATTTCAATCGGAGGAATTATGGCCAAATTCAATCGATTGCGGATTAGTACTTCGCCAAGCATTTATCAAAGAAAATAAAGATATTGCCCAACAATTCGTCAAGGATTATGCCGAGGCTGGAGAGCTGATGAATGAGGGAGGAGACCATGCACATGAGGTAGTGGCTAAATATATTAAAGTTGACAAGGATGTTTTAGATTTATCGTTAAATTGGATTTCGTATCATAACTTGAAAATTGAAGCGGATGCGTATGCCATTTTAAGAGATTCATTAATTGAGATGGGGTTATCCGAAAACCCACCAAGCTATGAGGAATTTGTTGATACAACATTATTGGAAGAATAGTAGGTGCATACGTATGAAAAAAATAGGACCTATTTTACTTGGATTTATATTATTGATAGCAGTTTGGCAGCTCGTCTCGATTATGGGGGGGCATGATGCCGCATTATTTCCTCCACCATTGGCTGTTTTGAATGCACTTCTAGTGACCATCAAAGATGGGTCAATATTCGAACATATCCAAATTAGTTTGTTGCGTTTTTTTAGTGGCTATTTATTAGCTGTTGTGGTGGCTGTTATTATCGGCTTAGTTGTCGGAAGGTTGGGGAGAATTTGGGCTGTGCTAGATCCGATTGTGCAAGTACTACGCCCTGTTTCACCCATTGCTTGGTCACCTTTTATCGTGCTATGGTTCGGCATTGGTAATATGCCCGCCATCGTTATTATTTTTATTGCTGCATTTTTCCCGGTGCTATTATCCACGGTGGCAGCAGTGAAAAAAGTTGATGCAACTTACTTACGGATTGCAGCCAATTTCGAAATGTCCCATTTTAATTTATTGCGAAAAATTGTATTTCCGGCGGCATTTCCTATGATTGCAAATGGTCTGCATATGGCATTAGGAAGTGCGTGGATTTTTTTAGTTGCTGGGGAAATGGTAGGAGCGCAATCCGGGCTAGGTTTTTTAATAGTGGATGCACGAAATTCACTTAGTCTTGATTTAGTAATGGCAGCGATTATTGTGATTGGTGTACTCGGCTTACTACTCGATAAATCGATTCGTTATTTTGAACGTTGGGTTGCGAAAATTTGGGGTGGGCAAAGTGCTTAGATCTCTGTAAAGGGTAGAAAAAGAGCTAGTCCAATGAATCATTGGTTAGCTCCGTTTTGAATAGCACGTATTTGAATAGTGTCAATACGTTCGCCCGTTGTTTTGGAATAGTACCCAATTTCTACTCGCTCACCTGATTGGGCATCAACAATTTCTTTATAGCAAGGATCCAAATGCTCACTTCCCCATAAAATCATCGCGTTAAAAACGGATTCCAATGCCTTTCCTGATTCCGTTAAAGAATAGGCGTAGCGTGGTGGGTGTGCTGAATAGAGTGTAGAAGCGACAAGACCTGCTTCTTCTAAAGATTTTAAACGAGCGGACAATAAATTTGCAGAAAGGCCTGGCAAATTTAACTTAATGTCATTAAAGTTTGTTTGACCGATCAATAGCTCATGTAAAATGAGCAATGTCCAACGATCACCGATAATGTTTAAAGTTTGTGCAATATTGCATGGTAAATCATAACGTGTTTTCATAGTGTTCCCTCCAAGCAGTAGTGTAGCACAAATTATAATTTTTAGTAAATTCAGTTGTTTTTATTAAGTAAGTATAATAAAATAACTCACATAAAGAAAAAACAAACTATTCGGAGGTATTTACTATGAGTTTATTTTTGGTAGAATCAACAGTAAGTGAAGTATCAAACAAAGAGCAATTTGCAGCACTAGTAGAGCGTGTAGGGCAAGCACAAGAGGTAACGGTAGTTGAAGTACAAGTGGCGAAGGATTTTAGCCGTGCATACTTTATCTTGGAAGCGCATGAAGAAGCGCAAGCGACAAGCGCACTAACTGCGCAAAACATTCAAATAGATTTAGTCAAAGAAGTTCGTCTAGTTGGAAAAGAGCTTGATGAGGTTAAAACAAATCAAGAAGTCGTGAACTATTTAGTTGAATGGGAAATACCAGCAGAAATTACAATGGATCAATATTTGGCACGTAAAAAGAAAAATTCAGTGCATTATGAAGAAGTACCAGAAGTACATTTTTCTCGCACATATGTATGCGAAGATATGACGAAATGCTTGTGCTTCTATGATGCACCGGATGAAGTCGCTGTAAAACGTGCCCGTGAGGCAGTGCAAACACCAATCACATCGTTAACTGAATTAGCGGATAAGTAGAGGATAGGAGTGGAAACCATGGCAGTAGATGAAGTAGTCTTACAAGCGTTGATTGAAGAAAAATTAAAACCGTTTGTAAAAAAGATTGATGAGGAAGCTTATTATGCGGAGGATTTTTTATTGGCACTCGGCAAAGCGGGATTTTTTGCTTCAATACAAAAGGACGAGCAAACAGTACTACTAGATGAGCTAACGATTGTACAAGAGACGGCGAAAGTTTGTATGACAACTGCATTTTGCCTATGGTGCCACCTTGCAGCTTTAACTTATTTACGTAAAACAGACAATGAACTATTACGCGCAAAGATTTTACCATTACTTGAACGTGGAGAAGTGCTTGGTGCAACGGGTTTATCGAATCCAATGAAGTATTATGCTGGTCTAGAAAAACTACATTTAACAGCACAACGCATCGATGGAGGCTATGTCGTAAATGGTATTTTACCTGCTGTTTCAAACTTAGGAGCCAATCATTGGTTTGGTGCAATTGCTTATAACGGTGAGCAAGAAGTGATGGTTTTTGTAAATACGGACCATGAGCGTATTACATTAAAGGAAAAAAATCACTTCTTAGGCGTAAATGGTAGTGCTACGTATACATGTAAATTTGATAACGTTTTTGTTGGGGATGACTATGTAGTAGCACAAGAAGCAAGCATATTCGTGGATAGTATTCGCCCAACATTTGTACTGTATCAAATTCCACTTGGCTTTGGAGTAGTAGCGGCAGCGATTGAAGGCATAGAAAAGGTCAAGGCCAAGCAAAATGGCTGCAATGAATATTTGCAGGTGCAAGCCGATGAACTAAAAGAGAAACTACAACATTTACAAGCATTACTGCAAGCATTAATACAATCGGGCGACGTTACGTTACAAGCGATTTGTCAGATTCGCTTGCAAGGCGTATATCAAACATTAGCAGCAGTTCAAGCTAACATGCTACATAATGGTTCTGCGGGCTATATTGCTGGAAGTACACCATCACGCAAGCTGCGCGAAGCATATTTCTTAGCGAATTTAACGCCAACCGTTAGACAGCTTGAAAAGATGACGCAGATAGCAAAGGTAGCGAAATAGATCATGTATCAACCTTGACTAGCATTATAGCTAGCCAAGGTTTTTCTTTGCGCTTAGTGCATTGCACCTATCATCAATTTCGAAGCATGTTTATGTCAGAAAAACATACAGTGAATATAGAGCGTAATTAGTAATAGTAGGAAAGGGGATTGCGTGGATAAGTCCAATTCAAATCAAAATAAAAATTTAACCGAAAATGTGAAGGATCAACAACTAGATGCATTTCGTGTCAATAATGATGGAACGAAGATGACGACTAATCAGGGATTAAAAGTATCCAATGATGAAGACTCGTTAAAAGCTGGTGTGCGTGGGCCGACCATTATGGAGGATTTTCATTTTCGGGAAAAAATGACGCATTTTGACCACGAGCGGATTCCCGAAAGAGTCGTGCATGCGAGAGGCTTTGCAGCGCACGGAGAGTTTGAGCTATATGAGTCGATGAAAGAGTATACAAGAGCAAAATTTTTACAAGAGCCTGGAAAAAAGATACCCGTATTTGTTCGCTTTTCAACAGTAGTAGGGAGTTTAGGCTCAATGGATACTGCGCGTGATGTGCGAGGATTTGCAACGAAATTTTATACTGAGGAAGGCAATTATGATTTAGTCGGCAATAATATTCCTGTGTTTTTTATTCAGGATGCGATTAAGTTTCCTGATTTAATTCATGCCGTAAAACCTGAACCTCATAATGATATGCCTCAAGCAGCATCTGCTCATGATACGTTTTGGGATTTTGTCGCTAATAATCAAGAAATTGCCCATATGATTATGTGGGTTATGTCTGATCGAGCAATTCCTAGAAGTTTTCGGATGATGGAAGGCTTTGGTGTGCATACGTTCCGTTTTGTAAATGATAAAGGTCGGTCAAGATTTGTGAAATTTCATTGGAAACCTGTATTAGGTGTACATTCACTTGTTTGGGACGAAGCACAAATTATTGGTGGTAAAGATTCCGATTTTCAACGACGAGATTTATGGGAATCAATTGAAATTGGAGATTATCCAGAGTTCGAGCTTGGCGTCCAGATGATTGAACCGGAGGAAGAGTTTAGATTCGATTTCGATATTTTGGATGCAACGAAATTATGGCCAGAAGAGCTAGTACCTGTAAAAAGAATTGGCAAAATGACTTTAAACCGCAATGTGGACAATGTTTTTGCGGAAACAGAGCAAGTAGCTTTTCACCCAGGAAATGTAGTACCAGGAATTGATTTTACGAATGACCCACTGCTACAAGGGCGTTTGTTTTCATATATTGATACACAGCTTCTTCGTTTAGGTGGACCGAACTTTGCTGAGATTCCGATTAATAGACCCGTTTGCCCGATTCATAATAATCAACGCAATGGCTTCAGTCGCCAGACGATTAATATGGGCAAGGTTAGTTATCATAAAAATTCGCTCGCAGGCAATACGCCTTCAACCTCTACAGCAAAAGAAGGAGGATTTGTGCATTATGAACAAAAGGTTGAGGGACGAATTACAAGAGCGCGTAGTAAATCCTTCGACGATCATTTCTCACAAGCTCGACTATTTTGGAATAGCATGTCGCCACCTGAAAAACAGCATATCATCGATGCTTTTAGTTTCGAGGTAGGCAAGGTCAAAAGTAAATCGGTGCGGCAGCAAGTTGTGGATATGTTTGTCCATGTTGATAAAGCGATGGCAATAACGATTGCGGATAATGTTGGCGTCAATCGACCAACAGGCGAGCAATCCAAGGTTACGGCATCATCACCCGCTTTGAGTCAGGCAAATACAGTAAAACTGCCTCAAACACTTAAAGTTGGTGTTTTGATTGGTGATGGATTTGATGCTAATGAGGTTGGGGAAGTGCTGAAATATTTAACAAGGCAAGGGGTTCGTTATAGCATAATATCGGATAGACTTGGTGTCGTAACTGCAAATAATGGTGTGCAGTTAATGGCAAGTGAAACGTTTATTACGACAGATGCAGTACTTTTTGACTCCCTGTATGTTGTGGGTGTTCGAGCAGATAATCAAGCAAAGTTTAACACCTATATCGTCAATTATATTAATGAGGCATACCGACATTACAAACCAATTGGAATTGCTGCAACAGGCACGACATTTTTTAATATGTCGAATGCAAACGTTGGACCAGGTATTGTGTTAGCAACTGGAAATGCAGGGTTTGCTAAAAAATTTGTCGATGCTATTGCCCAGCAACGTTTTTGGCAACGTAATATTTATTGAGTTGAAGTCATTTTAGGGAACGCACTACTCGTAACGAGCCACAACAGCATAGCAAAAAAGTGTTAGATTGATTGAAGTCAATCTAACACTTTTTCTCTTTTGTCCTAGTCTCTTTCAGTCTTTCATTATATCGTATATACTTGTATGGACTATATTTTGAGAGAGGGACCAATATTATGAAGTACATAAGGAAAATAATAATATTTTTTGTTGTGCTTGTCTGCTTCTTCATAGCTACATCAGATGAGGCTTTTGCAGCAAAGGCGACAAAATTTTACGAATCTAGTAATGCTAAAGGTATTACGGTCATTAACTATCATTCGTTTGGGGATTATAAGGAAATAGCAAATATTAATATTACAGAAAAGCTCTTTCGTGAGCAACTGAAGATGCTAAAGGATAACGGCTATACAACAATTACGGAGGATCAGCTTATCGCTTATTTACAAGGCCACGGTCGTATTCCAGAGAAATCTGTATTTTTAACGATAGACGATGGCTATGAAAGCGTTTATAAGATAGCGTATCCTATTTTAAAAGAAATGGGTATGCAAGCAACATTATTTGTGATTGCCAATGACGTAGAAATAGGCTTCAGAAAAAATGTACCAATGGCGAATTGGCAGCAAATTAAGGAAATGTCCGACTCTGGCATTATTCATATCGGAAACCATACATATGACTTACATTGGCGTGGTAAAAATGACACAGCAAAACATGAGGCCATGATACTTAATCAAAAGAAAAATGGAGAGCCCCTTACAAATGACGAGCGTCGACGATACATTCAAGAGGATGTTATAAAGGCGCATCAATTAATCGAAAAATATACAGGGAAAGCACCAAAATCCTTTGCTTACCCATATGGTGTGTATGATCGAATTGCAGAGCAAGCTGTAAAAGAAGCGGGTTATACAATCGATTATTCTACACAAGGTGGTTATAATCTATTTGGTCAAGGAACTGTCCATATTAAACGAATTGACTCTAGCAATCGTGTATCGGCAAATGAGTTAAAAAAGATTTTACAAAAATATTTATCACAGGCAGAACAACAATATTATCACCGAGATATTCAAGTAGAGGCAAAAGTTGCAGCAAATAAAGTTATGCTAAAAGCTTGGTTGAAAAGTGATATGAATAAAGGCAAGCTCCATGCTAAAGAAGCGCGTTTTGAGCTTTATAAAATGGTAAATGGAGAACGTCAACTTCAGCGTAACTTTGGCAGTTACAGAGTGGCAGCAAGCACGAATGCACGAGCAATGTCAACAGAAGAAAACATTTCAAATTACGAAGCTGGAGGATATTCTGTTAAAACAATTCTTATAAAGCAAGACGGAAGTAAAGAAGTTTTCTGGATTAATTTTAATAAATAGAATCGCGGGTAACTCGCCTTGCATCGCGGGTAAAGTACAGTATTTCGCGGATAAACCGTCTTGAATCGCGGGTATTGCACCATATTTCGCGGGTAACACACGTGGCCTTATATGTCATTGCATTCAAATTTTGTAAATGTTAAGGTGGTAAATGAGGTGAAAAAAGTGAAACAATTTGATATTGCAATTATTGGTGCAGGTCCAGGGGGATACGTTGCAGCCATCCATGCAGCTAAAAGTGGGATGAAAGTAGCTTTAGTAGAGCGTCATAAAGTGGGAGGAGCTTGCTATAATGTTGGCTGTATTCCTTCGAAAATTATGTTAGAACATAGTAAGCTCGTGCAGGAGATACAACGAGGCAATGATTGGGGCATTGAAACGCCAGCTTTGAATGTGAATTTCCCACGCTTAATGCAGCGTAAAAATGCTGTTATCCAAGAGCTTTTAGAAAATATTGAACACTTTATCGTGAGCAATCACATTACATTTTATCGTGGTGAGGCGACGGTTGCTGCCGATTTAACGGTAACGGTTAATCAAGAGACCTTTTTAGCAAAGGACATTATTTTAGCAACTGGTAGTAAGCCATTTGTGCCACCATTTAAAGGGTTGGAAAGCGCCACTTATTATACAACGGATACTTTTTTCGATATAGAAGAACTTCCACAACAGCTAACGATTATCGGTGGTGGTGTTATTGCAGTGGAAATGGCATTTAGCTTGGCACCACTCGGGACGAAAGTAAGAATGTTGAATCATAGTGAAGATATTTTACAGACAGAAGAACCTGATGCTCGACCAATAATTCGAGAAAAGATGAAAAAACTCGGTATTGAACTTATTACCGATTTCCAATTTGAGCATTTTAATGGAAATGAAATTCATACATCTAAAGGCATTTATACATACGAGCACTTATTATTTGCCACGGGGCGTCGCCCAAATACGGAAATTGCCCAGCAGCTTGGACTTGGTTTTGATGGTCGATTAATTGCTGTAAATAAACATTATGAAACGAGTCAACCACATATTTATGCCATAGGTGACTTAGTTGGAGGCTACCAGCTAGCTCATGCTGCTAGTGCAGAGGGTATCTATGTTGTAGACCATATTTTAGGGGCAAAACGCACGTTGATTGACCAAGCACTAATTCCTCGTTGCGTCTATACACAGCCTGAAATTGCGACATTCGGCTTGCTAGAAGATCAAGTTGAACAAGCGTATACAGTGACAAAACTACCGATTAACACGAACTCAAAAGCGTTGATGGAGGGCAATGAAGAAGGTTTTGTTAAGCTTATTGCAACGAAAGAGGATGGACATATTTTAGGAGCGTGTGTGGTAGCTGATGGTGCAACTGAAATGCTCAACGCCATTTTAGCAACGAAAAATGCTGGAGGTACAGTAAAAGTATTGGCAGACATGATATTTCCTCATCCAACAGTATCAGAGCATATTGGTGATGCCGCAAAAGCTGTATTTGGCAAAGCGATACATCAATAAAATAATAAAGAGTTGCCACATGTTAGTTGTGGCAACTCTTTATTATTTTCTAAATTCCTATAAAGTTTATTGACTTTATAAAATATTATGTTAAATTAAATTTATAAGATTACTCGGTATTAAATTATGCTGACTAGATATCTAGAGGCTTCCATTTACACAGCAATTTTCCTGTTGACTGTAAATAGAAGCCTCTTTGTTTTAGTGCAATGTCCATTGCGGAGCTTTGATTTAATTGATTACAAACACGATAAAGGGAGTGTTCTATATGACAAATGTAGTGATTATAAATGGTAGCAATACAAGGAATTCACGTGTAACGGCCATTCAAGAAAAGGTTGAACGTTTTTTTACCGCGCACAGTGTAGCACTACACACAAATTATGTACATGAGCTGCCTGCGGATGCGTTAATAACAGCAAACTATGCAAACGATGACATTATAGCAGAAAATAAAAAGGTTGAGGAGGCAGATATTGTAGTCATTTTAACACCGATTTATAAAGCATCTTATACAGGCATCTTAAAAACCTATTTAGATTTATTGCCACAAAAAGCATTGGTTGGGAAAACAGTTTTACCAATAGCAGTGGGAGGCTCTATTGGCCATTTACTAGCGTTAGAATATGCTCTTAAACCTATCTTGGCAGTATTAGGTGCTATTAATATTGCCCATTCCGTATATATTGTCGACAAACAAATTATTCGTCTAGAGAATGGGAACTTTGCCATTGAAGATGATGCAAATAATCGACTAGAAGCTGAACTTAATAAATTACAAAACATTGTTGCGATTAATTAACAATAAAAACGTGTTAGATTGATTGCCATCAATCTAACACGTTTTGCTATGCCCTTGTGTTATTAATTTATTTCCGGTTCTTCCAATAACGAGTCTTTATCCGCCGGTGTTGTAGAAAGATATAAGAAAGCCTCATCTTGTAATAACAATAATTTCTCTTCACATATACCGTGCGATAATGCTCCTGAAAAAATGGATTCCCACCAAGTTCCTGTTGTCGTTGTCATTTATCTACGCCCCCGTTTCGATGTTTAATATGTAATTGTATATTTCCCGAGATTCTCAAAATAAAACATGGCATCCTTAGTTACTATTTCTGTTTTTTTACAGCACCACCTATTTCAGAAAGAGGATTTTTGACCTTAAATGTTGTATCGTATAGTCAAAGATAGTTTGTTTCAAAAAAGACAGAACTATGTATCGCATTTTAAAAAAAGGGGTGTTTTTTTATGAATTTTACGCCACAAGATGTTGAAAATATGATTACAGAGCAGCGCCAATTTTATTTTTCTCGCGCTACAAAAGATGTAAAGTTTCGCAAACAACAATTATTGAAACTAAAAAAATCTATTTTAAAGTATGAAAAAGATATTTTGAATGCGTTGTATTTAGACTTAAGAAAAAGCGAGTTTGAGGCATATGCAACAGAAATAGGTATTGTCCTTGAAAGTATTTCTTATATGGTGAAAAATCTGGAAGAATGGATGAAGCCTGAAACAGTTAAAACACCGATTCAACTTCAAATGGGAAAAAGTTTTATTGTTCGAGAACCGTATGGCGTCACATTAATTATCGGGCCTTTTAATTACCCATTTCAGCTTGTTATAGAGCCGCTCATTGGCGCAATTATTGGCGGCAATACGGCTATTGTAAAACCATCGGAAACGTCTGTGCATACCGCCAATATTGTAAAGAAAATAATTGAAGAAACATTCGAGCCTTCCTATATTCGTGTTGTAGAAGGAGAGAAAGACGAAGTGAATGCACTGATTCACGCTTCATTTGACTATATATTCTTTACTGGCAGTGTAGCTGTCGGTAAAGTAGTGGCAAAAGCCGCAGCTGAACGATTAACGCCGATTGCGCTTGAACTTGGGGGCAAAAGCCCAGCAATTGTTGACCAAACGGCTAATTTGGAAGTGGCTGCTAAACGTATAGCATGGGGGAAATTCACAAATACTGGTCAAACCTGTGTAGCGCCAGACTATTTACTTGTCCATAAAGACGTTTATGACCGATTTATGAAGTTGTTCAAGGATACGATTCGTTCTTTCTATGGAAAAAATGCACTCAAAAGCCCTGATTACGGTCGCATTGTGAATTTAAGACAATTTGATCGACTTCAACAAATTTTAGTAGAGGAACGAGACACAATTACATATGGTGGTCGAACAGACCGTGATGACTTATATATTGAGCCAACCATTATTGAATATGTAAAGTGGTCAAGTCCCTCAATGCAAGATGAGCTTTTTGGACCGATTTTACCTGTTATGGTATATGATGATTTGCGTCTTGCTATTCATCAAATTCGTCAACTTCCTAAGCCTTTAGCGGCATATTTTTTCTCGGAACATGAAAAAGCGATTCAATACTTTTTAGAAGAATTGCCATTTGGAGGAGGCTGTATAAATGATACGGTAACTCATGTAGGAAATCAGCATTTGCCATTTGGAGGAGTTGGTCCTTCGGGGGTGAATGCATATCATGGCAAGGCAAGTTTTGAAAATTTTACACATCCAAAATCAATATTAAAAAAATCATCAAAGCTCGAAACGAATGTTCTTTTTCCGCCATATAAACAAAAGGTTAAGCTTATTCGTACGATCATGAAGTAAAAAAGTAGGAGGTGTCTATCGACTTTAGACACCTCCTACTTTTTAGTTTTCTGCTTGTGGCAGTTTTATTTTAATCGTTGTTCCACAGTTAATTTTACTTTCAATTGCAATGGTTCCACCATGTTCTTGAATAATCTTGTTTGTAATGAGCATACCAAGCCCAGTCCCTGTGGATTTGGTAGTATAAAAGGGCTCATATACACGTTTAATCAATGCCTCTGACATCCCAACTCCATTATCTGTAATCGTCACCATATTCAACCCTTCAGCATCTTTGGCAATGTAAATAATAATTTCTCCATTTGCTGTATGTGCCTCAATCGCTTCAATGGCATTTTTAATAATATTGATGAATACTTGTTTCAGCTGATTTTCATTAGCCAGTATTCGATTATTATCACTAACGATATGCATTGAAAAAGTGATGTTATGTTTTTGAAATTCAAGGTGAAACAATTGGCTAATGTTATTGATGACTTCATCAATTGATACAACTTTTAATTGTTCGACATGAGGTTTTGACAACACTAAAAATTCACCAATAATTAAGTTAATCCGCTCGATTTCAGATTGAATGATTTCCGTATACGCGTAACAAGTGGAGTCTTTTTCCGTACTCATCATTTGCACAAAACCAGAGATAACGGCCATTGGATTGCGGATTTCATGTGCCACGCCAGCAGCAATCTCACCTGCCAGTTTTAGCTTTTCGGATTGTAGTAAAAGTTGTTCATTGACCTTTTTATAAGATATATCACGTGAAATAGCAGAGACCGCAATCATTTTGTTTGTACGATCATAAATAGGTGAAAGTGAAATTTCTACATCAAAAACCGTACCATCTTTTCGCATATCCTGTGTTTCTATCAGCTTAAAGCTTTTTCCTTCTAATAAACTTGCATAGCGTTGTTCCGCCTCTAAAACATTTTCTGGAGGAACGAGTGGGATGGTTTTGCCAACACATTCGGCTCTTGTCCAACCGTATACTTCTTCAAAGGCAGGGTTTACATCGATAATACGATTATCTAAACTAAAAACCGCGATGCAATCATTTGCATGCTGAAAAAATAAATGCAAATAGGCTTCTTGAGACAGCAACTCTTGTTTTTTTTGAGAGTTTATTTCATTGAGTCGATACCAAAAGTGTTGTAAATGTCGCGATTGAATCCAGCCGATAATTGTAAGTAACACTATAACGAAAACAAAGGTTTCAATATACTGAAAATGCCCAATGGAATCAGTAGAAATACGGTGATAAAAAGATAGTGCTATAATTTCCAGTAAAGAAATAATACTAATAAGGGTATTTAGTTTTATCGATTGATAAATCGTCATTAATAATATAAAGAAAATAAAGGAAATAAAATTAGGTAAGGAAAAGCTAATGATATTAGGATATAGAATAGCCATATTCCCTGATATGATGATTACCCACTGCATAGCTACTGGTTTAATGTTAAAAACTTTTCCGGCTAATAACGGTAAAAGCAAAAGGAGCATTATACCAATTAGTACCTCGAGGCTACTATAAATATTTAGCATAATGAGCACGCCATAGGCAAAAATCGCTGTCACATAAAATAGCAAGACAATTTCATTACGCATACGTAATAATTCCATTTGTTGCAAATTTAGCACCTCAATTTTTAGGATATTCTCATAATACATGATTCATTGTTGTCGATAAATGCCGATTTTTGATAAGATAGGGAAAATTCAGCTTGATTTTATGAATGATAGCGTTTTCATTTAAAAAACGTTACAGGAGGCATTTCATTTCTAGGCGAATAAGTAGTAAAATAAATTCATTAGATTAGTGGGGGTATTCATATTGTTATTTTTTGTCGAAAAAACAAGAAATAATGAATGAGTGTTGAGATTGATTGGAGGACTATGAAATGTATGCAGAGGAATTGTTAAGTGCATTACCTTTGAAAAAAATAATTGGCGTGTTACCAGACCAAGTGACGGATATTGTGATTGATTCTCGAAGTGTGCAGCCGAACAGCATGTTTGTTTGTATTAAAGGTTACACAGTAGATGGCCATAATTATGCACAAAAAGCTGTTGAGGGTGGTGCAACAATTGTTGTTACGGAACGTGAACTACCATTAGCAGACGCAATTGCACAAGTTATTGTGAAGGATACAGATCGTGCAGTCGGTTTGTTGGCTGCTAAGTTTTTTGACTATCCTTCAAAGGATATGACAATGATTGGTGTAACAGGGACAAATGGTAAAACATCTGTAACAGGTATTATTCAAAATATTATGCACGGCATGGGCGAGAAATCTGCACTATCAGGTACTATAGGCTTTAATTTAAATGGTATTTTATATGAATCTGCAAATACTACGAGCGATGCATTATCGACACAACAAATGATTTTTCGTGCGAAAATGGAAGGCTGTCGTTTAATGACAATGGAGGTATCATCACATGGATTAGCACTGGGCCGTTTGGCAGGTGTCGATTATGATGTTGCTATTTTTACAAATCTTACACATGATCATCTTGATTTCCATGGTACGATGGAGGAATATGGGAATGCAAAAGGCTTATTATTCTCTCAACTTGGACAAGATTTAGAAAAAAATAAATTCGTGGTGCTCAATGCTGATGATGCTTGGTCAGAACGCTATGCTGCAATGACGCCATTCCCAGTATGGACATACGGATTAAACAATGAGACAGCAGATTTTCGTGCCGTGAACTGTGAATATCATGATTACATGACTTCATTTGATGTCATTATGCCTGAAGGGATATTCCCTGTTAAAATGCATTTATTAGGTGAGTTCAATATTTACAATGTTCTTGCTGCGATGGTTGCTTTTTATGGCAGAGGCTATTCAATGGATACGATTATTGAACAAATAGAGCAACTACCGCCAGTTAAAGGACGTATGGAAAAAGTATGCTCTGATTTACCTGTACAAATTTTTGTCGATTATGCACACACACCGGATGCGATTGAAAAGGCTATTGCAGCAGCTACACCTTATAAAAAAGGTAAGCTTATTTTCTTAGTTGGTACAGGTGGTAATCGCGATAAATCAAAACGCCCTGCAATGGCTGAAAAGGCATCAGCAGCAGATTATGTGATTTTAACGACAGATGATCCACGTTATGAGGATTACGATAGTATTACAGGTGATCTTGCAAAAGGAATGTTGCATAAAAATTATGCATGTATCGGAGACAGAGCAGAAGCAGTGCGACATGCAATAGAAGTAGCTGAACCTGGGGATATGATTATTTTTGCTGGTAAAGGCCATGAAGATTATCAAATTATCGAAAATACGAAATATCCACATAGTGATGCTGAAATTGCGATTAAGGCTGGACAATTGAAATTTGTATAAATTTACAATGGAACTTAGCTCAGTGCGACAACATTATGCTAATTTTTATACGACTCATTTATGGAAAACCTTTTAGCTGTGACTAAAAGGTTTTCTTTTTGGGGAATTCATGTAAAAAGGTTGTACGAAAGGCAAGACTTCTTTTATTATTAGTAGGTATGAAAAAAGGAGAATGAAGAGATGACTTCAAATTTAGAAAAAGATATATTAGCACGACGTACGTTCGCCATTATCAGTCACCCGGATGCTGGGAAAACGACGATAACGGAAAAGCTTTTACTTTTTGGCGGAGCAATTCGTGACGCTGGTACGGTAAAAGGTAAGAAAACAGGGAAATTTGCCACATCAGACTGGATGGAAATCGAAAAGCAACGTGGAATCTCGGTAACATCTTCTGTTATGCAGTTTGACTATAGTGGTTCCCGCATCAATATTTTGGACACACCAGGGCACCAAGATTTCTCAGAAGATACGTATCGTACATTAATGGCAGTAGATAGTGCTGTCATGGTTGTAGATGCAGCTAAAGGTATTGAGGCGCAGACGTTAAAACTATTTAAAGTTTGTAAAATGCGTGGCATTCCTATATTTACATTTATTAACAAACTGGACCGTCAAGGGAAAGAGCCATTAGAGCTAATTGAAGAGCTTGAAGAGGTACTTGGTATTCATGCGTACCCTATGAACTGGCCAATTGGTATGGGGAAAGAGTTCCTTGGTATTTATGACCGTTATAACAAACGTATTGAGCAATTCCGTACAGAAGAGGAGGAGCGTTTCTTACCAATCGATGAAAATGGCGAATTAGCAATTGACCATCCGATGAAAGTAACGTCTTATTACTCACAAGCGATGGATGACATTATGCTTCTTAATGAAGCAGGAAATGCTTATTCAGAGGAAAAAATCCGTCGTGGCGAATTAACACCCGTGTTCTTTGGTTCGGCTTTAACAAACTTTGGGGTGCAGACATTCCTTGAAACTTATTTACAATTTGCTCCAACTCCTCAACCTCGTATTACAGAAGATGAGCAGTATATTGATCCAGTGGAGCATCCAGAGTTTTCAGGCTTTATTTTTAAAATTCAAGCGAATATGAATCCTGCACACCGTGACCGTATTGCCTTTGTACGTATCGTATCGGGTAAATTTGAGCGTGGTATGAATATGACATTATCTCGTACAGGTAAATCTTTTAAAGTGACACAGTCTACACAGTTTCTTGCTGACGACCGTGAAACAGTGGATGTAGCGGTAGCTGGAGATATTATTGGTTTATATGATACAGGGACATATCAAATTGGTGATACAGTCGTCGGCGGTAAGAAAACATTCCAATTTGAAAAATTGCCGCAGTTCACGCCTGAGTTGTTTGTTCGTGTGACAGCGAAAAACGTCATGAAATCTAAGCAATTCCATAAAGGGATATTGCAATTAGTGCAAGAAGGAGCCATTCAATATTACAAAACACTTCATACAGAAGAAGTGATTCTAGGTGCAGTTGGTCAATTACAATTTGAAGTATTTGAACACCGCATGAAAAATGAATACAATGTTGAAGTGAGAATGGAGCCAATTGGTTCGAAAATGGCACGTTGGATTGAAAATGAAGAAGATGTTAAAGAGTCAATGTCTTCAAGTCGTTCAATGCTTGTAAAAGACCGCTTTGACAATCTTGTTTTCCTATTCGAAAATGAGTTTGCGATGCGCTGGTTCGCAGATAAAAACGAAAACATCAAATTATATAGCCTGCTATAAAAAGAAACACGAATCGACAGATGATCGATTCGTGTTTTTTTACAAGGAAAATAAGAGATTGGTGTAGAATATATACAATATAAAGAAATAATAGGTGCTGCCTTGACATTGGTTGTGGCGAAATACTAATTCAATGGAGCGAAAGGTGGCGACTCCTGCGGGAAAAGCAAGCAAACCGAGACCCTGGACTGAGCGCAGCGAAGGAAGCGGCTCGGTGCTTGCCCGCGGAAAGCGCCACCTGTAGCGCAATGTTGCAATGACAAAAATGAAATTGTTTCAATATAATGTAAAACTTTATAAAAAAACTCCCTTTTCGGCTATCATAGGAAAGAAGAGAAAGAAAAGGAGTATAAACACATGAACATTAGCAACTTTTCAATTAAAAGACCTGTTTTTACGCTTGTTACAATGCTACTCGTTATTATTTTAGGTGGCGTATCGTTGTTAAAAATCCCGATCACGTTAATTCCTGAATTAAATCCCCCTATTGGTGTCGTGGTGACGTCATATCCTGGGGCGAGTTCAACGGAAGTAAATGAAAAGGTAACAAAACCTTTAGAGGCGGCATTGGCCACCTTGCCAGGCATAAAAAAACTACAATCTACTTCGCAGGAAGGTTCAAATTTAATTGTGCTAGAGTTTAATTGGACGACGAATATTGAGGATGTTCAATTGGATATTTTGCAACGTATAGATATGACACCTTTACCAAACGATGCACAAAAGCCAAATTTTTTGAAATTTGACCCGTCACAGTTTCCAATTATTCAACTTTCCTTACGCGCAGAAAATGACCAAGTGGATGTACGAGTATTAGCAGAATCACTGGAAAAAGAGCTTCGTCGTACAGAAGGGGTTGCGAGTGTCAATGTTTCTGGCAAATTGGTAGAAGAAGTACAAGTAACATTGGATGAATCAAAACTAATAGCAAAGGGCTTAACCCAAGCAGATATTATCCAAATAATTCAATCGAATAATGTCTCACTTCCTGGAGAGCCAGTTTTAACTGCAGATGACAAAATGTTGACGACTAGGATTATTAGTACGTTAACTACACCACAAGATATTGCAGATTTAATCGTATCCGTCAATCCAATAGATGGTCAAACATTAACGGTGGGAGATGTAGCGACGGTCGAGCGCACAGAGCAAAAAGTAATAACAGAAACGCGTGCTAATAATCATCCGGCTGTGTTAATGTCCGTTTTGCAAGAATCTGGTGCTAATACTGCTGAAGTATCTAAAGCCTTTCAACAAGCTTTAAATGATTTACTAGCGAAGGAGCAATACAAAGGTGTAACAGCAGACATACTAGTCGATCAAGGCAATTATGTAGATTTAGCAATAAGTAATATAGGTTCTTCATTACTGCTAGGTGGCTTATTCGCTATGCTTGTGTTATTTGTCTTTTTACGTGGTGTGAAAAGCCCAATTATTATTGGGATTGCCATTCCGTACTCGGTCATTGTCACATTTGTGCTAATGTATTTTGCTGATTTTACACTCAACATCATGACCTTAGGTGCATTAGCATTAGGTATTGGGATGCTTGTCGACAATGCCATCGTTGTAATAGAGAATATTGAACGGCATTTAGGGCTTGGCAAGGAACCGATCGAAGCAGCAAAACAAGGAACAAAGGAAGTAGCACTAGCTATAACAGCATCTACATTAACAACGATTGCTGTGTTTATTCCAGTCATGTTTATTGAAGGCTTAATTGGGCAAATATTTACGGAATTTGCACTTACCATTTCCTTTAGTTTAATTGCCTCATTGTCAGTGGCATTAACCGTTGTACCTATGCTGGCAAGTCGTTTGTTAAAAATGAAAGATCATAATATCAATGAAATTCGCAAGACATCTTCGTTTTATAAGCGCTACAATGCGTCTATAGTTTGGGTATTGCAGCATCGCTTGTTGGTCATTTTATCGGCAATCGTGCTCTTTGGCTTATCGCTCTTTGGATTATCGAAAATAGGGACAGAATTTTTACCTGCAACAGATGAAGGTTTTGCTTCTATTAGTGTAAATCTTGACCAAGGGGCTGCTATAACAAAAACAGAAAAGGTAGTCGCAGCCATTGAAAGTCGTTTAAAAGAAGAACAAGATGTCGATGTTTATGTTAGCCTAATCGGGGGTACTCAACAGTCTCAATCTCGTGGACAAACGAGTGCAAATCAAGCAGAAATTTACGTCAAGCTAGTACCACTTGCAGATCGCAAGCGCTCCATTTTTGAGTTTGTAGAAGAAGTGGAAAGGGAACTAAATAATGAGTTAGGGGAGCAAGCAGAAATTACATTTAATGTTTCTACATCATCTGGTTCAGCTCCAAATACATTGACATTCCGACTAACAGATTCAAATGAACAACGTTTATATGCATCAGTTGAGAAAGTACAGCACGAACTAAGTCGTATAGATGCAGTCACAAATGTTTTGACTGATTTAGACGAAACGATACAAGAGATTCAGATAGAGGTGGATCGCGAAAAAGCGAAGGATTATGGTTTTGTACCGGCTCAAATAGCCCAAACGGTCAATCAAATGACAAAAGGGCAGTTGACGACGCAGATGATTGATGATGGTGGAACGGTGTTATCGGTGTATACCGGTTTTGGACAGACGTTTAACGAAAGTATGGACGCTTTAAAGGCAATGAAGCTACGTTCACCAGCAGGACTATTTGTTAAGCTTGATGAAATTGCTAACGTATCTATACAAGAAGGACCAGTATCCATTAGACGTTCCGATCAAGCTGCAGCAGTTGCATTTTTCGTTGATTATAAAGCCAAGGAGTCATTAGGGGGCATTTCTAAAAAGGTCGATCACGCACTTGAAAAAGCGAATTTGCCTGCTGAAACGCAAGTTGTGTTTAGTGGGGATCGAGAGTTATATGATAGTGCAATTGATGACATGCTTTTAGCAGTTGCTCTCGCCATAGTGCTAGTCTACATTGTGATGGCGGCGCAGTTTGAGTCGTTTAAATATCCTTTCGTTATTATGTTTACAGTACCACTTATGATTATAGGTGTTGCGATGGCAATGTTTGCGACGAAAACACTGCTAGGTGTGACATCTGTTATCGGCATTTTAGTACTTGTGGGCATTGTTGTGAATAATGGTATTGTGCTTGTCGATTATATTAATCAGCAAAAGCAGCAGGGCATGCAGGCGTATGATGCCATTTTACTTGCTACACAAGACCGACTTCGCCCGATTTTAATGACAGCATTAACAACGATATTAGGATTGCTACCACTAGCGCTTGGTATTGGCGAAGGTACTGAGATGAATCAGCCGATGGGTATCGCTGTAATAGGTGGCCTGATTACATCAACTTTGCTGACATTATATATTGTGCCAGCTGTGTATAGCTTAATGGATAAAGAAACTAGAAAATTGCCTTAGATACGGGGAGGAAATGGGAGATGGGTGTTCATTTTTTTACGGGGTTTCCAGGGTTTATTTCAAGTCAATTAATTCGAGAATTATTTCAAGAAAATAAAACACAAAAGGTTATCGCCATTGTTTTAGCGGGGCAATATCCAAAAGCGATGATTGAAAAAAGCAAGATTGAAGTAGACTATCCTCAATGTGAAATACAGATTGTTGAGGGAGACATCACTCTACCCAATTTAGGATTAGCCAATCAATTAATACAGGAAATCGTGCCTCAAATTGAAGTGTTTTGGCATCTAGCAGCGATTTATGATTTAGCCGTTCCACGAGATATTGCTTGGAAGGTCAATGTACATGGAACTGCGATGGTCAATGATTTTGTTCGAACATTGCCCCATCTTAAGCGTTATATGTATTTTAGTACTGCGTATGTTGCTGGAACACGAGAAGGCGTATTACGCGAAAATGAATTGATTCGCCCGAAGGCATTTAAAAACTACTATGAGGAAACGAAATATGAAGCAGAGCATCGTGTGGAAGATTTAAAGTCAGAGGTACCTATCACGATTATCCGACCAGGGATTGTGCGAGGGCATTCCGTGACAGGGGAAACAATTAAATTTGATGGGCCCTATTTCTTTTTGAATATGGTTGATAAATTAAAATGGTTGCCGATTATACCTTATATAGGAATGTCTAGCTCAGCTATTAATGTTGTGCCCGTCGATTATATTATCAATGCCTCCACTTTTTTAGTGGATGAGAAAAGTGCTGAAGGGAAAACATTACATTTAACAGACCCAAATCCTCATCCTGTACAAGAGGTATACCGTACAATGGTGAAATTATTGACAAATCATTATCCAAAAGGACGTTTTCCTTTAGCACTAGCCAAAAAATCGTTACAAGTGCCGTTTATTCGCAAAAAGTTAGGGGTCGAGCAAGAAACTTTAGATTACTTAACATGGCATGCAACCTTTGATACAACAGAAGCAATTGCTATATTACAAAAAGGGAATATAGCATGCCCTGATTTTATACAAACAATGCCAAAAATGGTGGATTTTTATCTAGCGCATAAAGAAGATGAAAACTATCATATTCAAATTAAATAATAATGGATTTCTTTGTCAGTATTAAATGATAGTGATATAATAAATGAACAAAAGAAATGTCCTTAGACATTTTGTTAAAGGGGAGTAGCTAGCAGATGCGAGCGATGCATCTGGTTTCACATTCGTCATGACGTGGCATAATGCCATCGGATGTGATAGCAAATGGTGTTACTTTGCAAAAAGTGCAATAACCGATAGCTGGTTTGTAAGAAGTAACCAATTAAATTTGCTTAGCAAGACCTTTGCCTTCTTTTTAGGCAGGGGTCTTTTCTTTTTCATTTGACTAGTAAATACTCGCTATTTTGGGTATACAGAGTTTAAAGGAGGAACAGAGAATGGAAGCAATATTATTACAATACGGCTGGGTATTAATCGTACTAGTTGTATTAGAAGGATTACTAGCAGCAGATAATGCAGTAGTAATGGCTGTTATGGTGAAACACTTACCGCATGACCTACAAAAGAAGGCACTTTTTTACGGATTATTTGGTGCACTAATATTCCGATTCTCTGCGCTCTTTGTTATTACAGTATTAGTTAATTACTGGCAAATTCAAGCTATTGGGGCAGCTTACTTATTGTTTATGTCAGCCAAAAATATTTATGATTTGCGAAAAGGCAAAGATGAGGAAGAAGAAAATGATGATGCTACTGTAAAAAAAGGATCAGGCTTCTGGATGACTGTTTTAAAAGTGGAACTTGCAGATATAGCATTTGCAATCGATTCAATGCTTGCTGCGGTTGCAATTGCCGTAACGCTTCCACACTTAGGTAATTTTGATATTGGCGGCATTAATGGCGGACAATTCATTATTATGTTGTTAGGTGGCTTTATCGGTGTTATTATGATGCGTTTTGCAGCGCAATGGTTTGTAAAAATTTTAAACGACTATCCTTCACTTGAAACAGCAGCGTTTTTAATTGTTGGCTGGGTAGGGGTAAAACTTGTTGTATTAACGTTAGCTCATGAAAAAGTGGGTATTTTACCTGAAGAATTCCCACATTCAACAGGCTGGGAATTAACTTTCTGGGTTGTATTAATTGCGATTGCATTTGTCGGTTATTTAGTAGGTGTTCGTAATAAAAAACAAGCAAAATAATCGCCGGACAATTTTATAATGGAACGATTTAATCCGCATTCTTTCTGCGGGCAACGCACGAGCCACATCGCTCGCTACATTAGCAGGGTCAGTGCGCTTGCTTTTTGTGAAAGTCTATGCGGATTTTTGCTTTATATCAAAAACACTTTCTATTACTTCGTATTTGATACGATTTACAACCCCTTTCTTTTTTCACCGATTTTTTCTATACTAATATCTATCAAGTTTGGCATCATAAGTGGAAGGAGTTGATGGGGTGCCTTGGAAAAAATCATCGAATAGACAAATCACACCGTTTCAGGCACTTGTGTCTTATTATTTCATAGCAATAGCAATTTCCTTCCTATTGTTACGACTCCCTGGTGTCCATCGAGCGGGTGTGGAAGTGTCCTTTTTAGATAGTTTATTTACAGCAGTCAGTGCTGTTAGTGTAACTGGTTTAACAACTTTCAATATTTCCGAGACCTATACAACATTTGGACTGGTTATGGTACTTGTGATTTTACAGCTCGGGGCTATCGGTATTATGTCGCTAGGTACCTTTGTTTGGTTGCTTGTCGGCAAAAAAATCGGTATGCGCGAACGGCAGTTGATTATGATTGATCATAATCAATATAATCTATCGGGTGTTGTCCAGTTAATACGAGAAATATTGAAAATCTTAATAGGCATTGAATTGGCAGGGGCCATTATTTTAACGGCTCATTTTATGAATTATTTTGATACATTTGAAGAAGCTCTTATACATGGTGTTTTTGCTGCTGTTTCTGCCACTACGAATGGTGGCTTTGATATTACTGGGATGAGTTTATTGCCATTCCATAATGATTATTTTGTGCAGCTCATAACAATGGTATTAATTGTACTTGGAGCAATTGGCTTCCCAGTGCTGATTGAAGTAAAATCATTTTTGCTTAATCGACATGCCAATTTCCGCTTTAGTCTTTTTACCAAAATAACGACGACTACTTATGCAATGTTATTTATAGTAGGAGCTCTCGTTATTTTACTACTTGAGTCATTTCACTCCTTTAAAGGGATGGTTTGGCATGAGGCAATCTTTTCAGCTATGTTCCATTCCATATCTACGCGTTCAGCGGGACTTACAACATACGATGTAACATCCTTTAGTGAAGCAACCGATATTTTCATGAGTTTTTTAATGTTTATTGGTTCATCTCCAAGCTCTGTAGGTGGCGGGATAAGAACGACCACTTTCGCTATTGCCATATTATTTTTAATAATGTTTGCACGCGGAAAAGAGGATATTCAAATTTTTGGAAGAGAAATCCATTTAATAGATGTCTTCCGCTCATTTGTCGTTATCCTATTGGCTTGTTTTATGGTGTTAATCGCTACAATTATATTACTGATTACGGAACCGCACGCGACACTTATACAAATTATTTTTGAAATAACATCTGCGTTCGGAACATGTGGTATGTCTCTAGGGATTACGTCAGACTTATCAGCAGTTGGTAAAATCATCATTATTATCTTAATGTTTATAGGGCGAGTGGGCTTAATATCATTCTTGTATTCAGTAGGTGGTGGAGGTAGAGGGAAAAAATCTAAATACCACTATCCAAAGGAACGAGTAATTATTGGGTAAACATCTTAAAGTATTGATATATAGAGGTTTAGTGGGGGCAGATTTTTGATTTGCCCCCTTTTTGTCCCCTGATGGTCAATTTTCGAGGTAATCTTCGAATTTTTTGAGTGCATTTCGTTCGAAACCTTACAATCTATTTTCCTTATTTTTACAAAAGTCTTTTTGTTGTCTTAATATATATTTGAAACTAAAAGGTTAAAGTAGTCGTAGAAGGTATTAACGATTAGAGGAGGTCGAAAAAATGGATTATACTAAAATCTATAATGAGGAACTGATTGCCTTAGTAAAAGAGAAAATAAAGTCCGTCGGTGAAATTAAAGCGGTGAAGTTTGTGAGAGAACAAACAGATATGTCCTTAATACAGGCAAAAAAATTTGTAGATTTTTGTAAAGAATAGACATAAAAAAACTGTGGCTCTAATTTAAAAGTAACTTCAATAGTCATTGAACGACTAAATATAAACTGACAGACGTATTTGGGTAACATCTAGCAGTTTTCATATAGAAGCATTTGGAAAGGGGTGAATGGTTGATTCACTTCTTTTTTTTGTTTGGCATTAATCTTTTAGGAACAAGCCAATAGTATAAATGTTGGCAACTTGGATACTTTATAAAGCGGAGGTGATATCAGTGACAAAGGGTAAAAAGGATATAAAGGATTTAAAGCAAGAAGAGTTTGCGACAGATTTAAGTCCTGACGATTTAGATGTACGAGAAGAAAATGAACGCACAAGTGAACAAGTGAACAATGCGAATAAAGCAAAAGACCAACAAGGACAAAATAAGAAACAAAAATAATGAAAAAGAGGCTTACAGTGGTCACGATCAGTGTCCATTCAAGGAGCATAACAAAGCAAAAAGTGTTAGATTGATTGGTGTCAATCTAACACTTTTTCTCTTTTGTCCCATCCCCAAATGGCTAATGCAGATTAAAAATTTTAATCTTTTTCTGGATAGTTAACATGTAGTGGCGGTGGAACAAGCCATCCTTTATTTTTGTTTAAACGTAACAGTTTAGCACCTAGTTGGGCTTTACTCATATGGAATTGTCCGTACATCATGGCAATGTCTTCTCTAGTTGACATGCCCATTGCTTGACTACAAGCAACTAAGCCAGCAGCTAAATCCGCTGATAACGCTGCACTAATTTCAGGGTCATTTACTCTCGCACCAGGAGGGATATCCTCTAATCTTGCAACAGGTCGCTCAGGTGGAGCAGGGGGTAACCCAACGCCGTTTGTTTTCAATATTTTTTCTAACTGTTTTACTTCGTCTCGTAATACTTGGATAATATCTTCAATAATTTTGCGAAGATCTTCATCTCCTGTGTGATTGTAAAATGTTTGATAGCCTGCAATTAAGCCGTAATCAGCCGCTAAATTCGTCCAAACGCTAAAAACCTCACCATAATGTAACGGCTCATCTTTTGGATTGCCACTAAGTATTCCCATAGTTGAATATCCTCTTTTCATTGATTTTTGAAACAGAGGTAGTATGCGTGAAATGATAAAAATTAATTCATAAGAAACAAACGAAACTGTCATTGTAAAACTACAGTTTGAATAGGACACGTAACGGGTAAAACACTTTAGGAGTGGTCAAATAGAAATTGTCTACAACGTATTAGAACTGAGGGGCATTAGAATATTTTGAAATGCATTGAAGCAACAATGAACCCAGTAATGAAAAAGGGATAAAAGGAGAAATAAACATGACACTTACAAGCACAGCAAAGCAGGATTTAAAGGAACTTTTAAAAGAGACACATAAACGTGGCATAACGAAAGTAGACCATAGTGATCGAGTAAGCAGAATGACAGATAGTGAAGCTTTAGGATTGCTAATTTCAGTAGTGAAGCGTACTTTATAATACTTAAAAAGCTATGAATTCTATAAGCAAGCAAGCTTGGACTTTTTAGAGTTTTATGCTAAAAGATTTCTTAAAGTTGACTTTCTTCTATTATATTGTATTTAGTATTTAATATATAACTGAAAGACAGCATAGACGTTGGTCGTTTGCAAAAGTGTTTTAGGTTATTACTAATAGCTTTTATTGCTTCTTTCAAAGTCATAGTAAGTAATTTACACTTAAATGGTAATTGTGACGAAAAAATGTCCAAAAATTTAGAAAATTTATTAAAGTGTTTCCTAATTTTAAATTTTCTAAATAGGTATTATTTCTAAGTTTTATTTTATTTAATTAAGGTTTAAAGACCTACTTTTTGAAGGTTTCATTAAGAAAGCTGTACTAACACCATTAATTAGTTTTAGTAAACTGTAATATATTATTTATTTAGTAAAAAAAAGAATGTTGTGAGCTGGAAAATGCAATTTTATAAGTTACAAATAGAAAAAACGCTATTCACTTTAGAGAATAGCGTTTTTTTATTAAACAGTTGGGATTGTTGCAAAATAAGGTGCTTGTCCGTGACGGAAGTAAGTTAAAAGATAACCATTTTTTTGTACAATTTTGCCATTCGAGAAATTTTGATAGTCCAAGTAATGCGGGATAATAAGTGTATGCTTGAATAATTCTTTCTCTGTTAAATTAAACTTAGCAAATTCTTCACCAGCAATTATCGGATTTTCCCGTAGAGCTGTGTATAGTGCTTTTTGTTGTACTTCTGTTGGCCGCTCATTCCACCATAATTTACGTGGCTGGAATTGTTGTGCTTTTAAATAATCTAGTTGCATTAAGCTTTGAATAATTTGTAAATTAGCACCTTCCACTGTTTCTAAAAATTCCAGTAAACGACGGAATAGATCTTCTAACTGATGTCCGATACGGGACCAGCCTTTTGTTTCCCAATAAGTGCCGAAGTTTTGGAAGAAATCAAATGGTGTCTCGAATACTTCTGTAACTAGGTATTCAATGGTATAATCCATACGATGATCGTTCCAATATTTTTCGAGAACATCTTCTGCATGTTTAATACGAACGATATCATCAAAGGTTAAAGCATTATTCGAAAAGATTTCATATGGAGCTAAATCTACATAGGTGTAACCGAATTTTTCAGCCTCCAAACGAAGACCAGTGCCGCGCAATAGCTTTAAGAAGCCAAGTTGTAATTCCTCTGGTCGCATTGCGAAAACATCATTAAAGGTTTGACGGAAGCTAGCATAGTCTTCTTCTGGCAAACCGGCAATTAAATCTAAATGTTGATCAATCTTACCGCCATCTTTGACCATTGTTACTGTTCGTTTAAGTTTTTCAAAGTTTTGACGGCGTTGTACAAGCGTGTTTGTTAAATCATTGGTAGATTGGACACCTATTTCAAAGCGGAAAAGCCCTTTAGGTGCGTTGTCATTTAAAAATTGAATGACCTCAGGACGCATTATATCAGCAGTAATTTCAAACTGGAAAACAACACCTGGCTTATGTTCATCGATTAAAAATTGGAACATTTCCATTGCGTAGCTACGGCTAATATTGAATGTACGATCGACAAATTTAATAGTGCGGGCACCATTATTCATAAGATATCGAATATCTTCCTTTATACTTTCTCTATTGAAATAGCGCACGCCTACTTCAATAGAAGATAAGCAAAATTGACAGCTAAAAGGACAGCCTCTGCTCGTCTCAATATATTGAATTCGCTTTCCTAGATGTGGAAGATCCTCTTCAAAACGGAATGGACTTGGTAATTCACGTAAGTCAATTTTAGGTGCTTGCGCATGAATTCGAACTTTTCCGTCTTCTAAGTAACAAATTCCAGGAACATCTTCTAATGGAATTTCGCCATGCAAATGGCGTAGTAGCTGTTTAAAGGATGTTTCTCCTTCGCCCATAACAATAAAATCAATCTCTTCAACTCTTCTTAACCAATGATGTACATCGTAAGATACTTCAGGCCCACCGAGCAAAATTTTAACATTAGGACAAACTGTTTTTAACATTTTAATAACGTGAATAGTTTCTTCAATATTCCAAATATAGCAACTAAATCCTACAATATCAGGGTTTTTTTGAAATAAATCTGATACAATATTAAAAGCGGGGTCTTTAATTGTGTATTCTGCAATGGTTGGATTGTATTCAGGTAAAGCAGCACATTTTAAATAACGCAATGCCAAATTAGTGTGGATATACTTTGCGTTTAATGTAGTTAAAATAGTATTCATGCATTAATCTTCCTTTCACTTTCTAATTGTAACAGTCAAGTAGCTGACAAACAATATAATCCTTTTTACCTATTTATTTTGTGAACGGTTCGTGAAATAATTTTAAATACTTAAATTTACTAAATTTTGTAATAATAGAATCGTACAGTCATAAAGTATAGTAAAGGCTCAAAATTCGAATGAGAGGTTTTTTACTCTTTTGAAAGGTTCGGTGAGAAAGTTGAAGCAAAATGATATAAATCAATGTTTTGGAAATCTTATGAAAAGTACTTCGTCACCAACACTTATTCTCAATAAAGCAGGAAAAATTTTGAATTGTAATGAGGCAGCTATTAAACTTTTTAATCTTAATTTAACGTATATTGGCTATATTACAATGGACGAGTCCTCAAATATAAAATGGGCTAAGTTTGTCAAAGAACTACAATGTGAGTTAAGATCTGAAGAAATATTTAATATTCAAACAAACAACAATGAATTTGAAAAGATGGTCTTTAAATGTTTCTATGATCCGAACACTGAAGAAATTGTCGCACAACTATCAACGATCAATAATGACAGAGCGCTTAAATTGTATGTTAGCAAGGAGCAGGAACAATCTCAATCCTTCAGTGCATATGATCATTTACCTTATGCTGTTATTGTGAGTGATGCAAGTGGGATTATTCTTGGTTTAAATAAATATGCCGAAATGTATTTAAAAATAGAAAAATCACAACTACTCCATAAAGCACATCAACATATATTTGATTCATTTACAATGAAGAATGGACAAATTACAACCTATCTTTCGAAATTGATGGGTGACAAACATGCCAATATTCATGTTGTGGACGAGACGCAAGTAAGTAGAACTTGCTACTACGAAATCTCAAGTGTTTTCGATGAGTATAATAATATTATCGTCACTGTCATTAATGATGAAACTGAGAAGAAGCAACTGCAACATAAAGTAGAGCATCAGGAAGCACTAAATGTGGTAGGTCAAATGGCAGCTAGTATCGCACATGAGATTCGTAATCCACTTACTTCTTTAAAAGGGTTTACAGAACTATTAAAGTTGAATGCAGATGAAGAGTCACGTATGTATTTATCTGTCATAGATAGTGAGTTACAGCGTATGGAGCAAATTTTATCGGAACTATTAGTATTATCTAAGCCAACAAGTATGAAGGTAGAGTTAATCAACTTAGATCATATTGTAAGACAGGTAATCGAATTTATGTTGCCGGATGCATTAATGAAAAAAATTATGATTCAATATATACCGTCAGTGACAGAAGTATATATCGGCGGCAATGAAAATCGTTTAAAGCAAGTATTTATAAATCTTATTAAAAATGCTATGGAAGCAATGAATAAAGGCGGCACAATTACGGTAGAAATGAATGTGACAGACTGTACGATTGTCGAATTAATGATAAAAGATGAAGGCAGTGGAATGGATAATAATACAATCCAAAATCTATTCCAACCTTTTTACACGACGAAATCAACAGGGACAGGACTGGGCCTTGCTTTCGTGAAAAAGGTAATCGAAGAGCATGAAGGTGTAATTGGTGTTCAAAGTGAAGTACAGAAAGGGACATGCTTCCATATGCAGTTTCCAGTGTACACATTCAATCAGTTGGATACTTTAGATGTTTCTGTGAAGGATTCTGCTTATTTAGTTACCTAAAATAGAGAGAAAAACTTGCTAATTTTATTTAGCATAGTGTGCTGTTATTGAATGCTTTTGACAATGCTTTTCAAAAGTCGCTATAATGAAATTGATAAAGAGCGAATTGTGAGGACTAGGCTATGACGTCAGAAGATTTAAAGCAAACTTTAAAATTATATATTGTATTATCCCGTGCCCATAAAGCAATTAATGAGATGACAAACCATTTTTTTCAAGAAAATGGCTTGAATCCTACTGAATTTGCAGTTTTAGAGCTCCTGTATCATAAAGGGAGACAACCATTGCAGCAAATCGGTAATAAAATATTACTTGCCAGTGGGTCTATTACGTATGTAATTGATAAGCTTGAAAAAAGAGGTTATCTTTTACGGGTTTCCTGTCCATCAGATCGTCGCGTTACCTATGCGGAAATTACAGCTGAAGGTGAGGCGTTTATGGGCGAGTTATTTCCAAAGCACGAACAACATTTACATGAATTGATGAGTGCATTATCCGTCGAGGAAAAGGATGTAGCGATTGGCTTATTAAAAAAATTAGGGCTATCCATTAAAGATTTGTCTTATTAAAAAGAGTTGTCTCAAATAGATTTTGAGGCGACTTTTTTTTGCGTGTTAAAAGAATGGAAACATTGTTTAGGGGAATAGTTTGTATAGAATAGCTGTTTTTACCCGTTGAGAAGCTTTTTAGACGTCTTTACAAGCAAACCTTAGTTTTTATTGGTAAATAAAAGAGAGGTCTTAGAAAGACTTCTAAGACCTCTTGGGATGTGTATTAAATTAATTTTTAGAAATAGTTGCTGCCATTGCTAGCATAGCGGCTGTTAAATCTTGTTCATCATTATCATGAATTGTTAACTTTATAATAAGTCCATCTTTTTCAAATACTACGCCAATTACTTTTTCAGTATCAAAGTCTACAACATAGCCTTCAATATTTTGGACATCTTTAAATACGGAAAGTTCTTCAGCAGATAATGCAACTGTTCCTCCAACTGCATTCATATAGTCCTGCATAGCTGTTTTCGCCGCATCATAGTTTGTTTCAGCAGTAGTAGTTGTTTCAATACGCATAAATACTTCGTCATCAGCATTTGAGACTAGCATGTCTTTTCCAGGTTCTTCTTGAGAAAGAGTAAATCCAGGTAGCTGTTGGATTTTATAGCCCTGAGTTACACTTTTAGATTCAGTTGCATTTTCCTTTTTGTCGACACCTTTTTGTACGTATTTTACTTCTTGTTGTGGTTTAGATTGTACTTCTGTTTGTGCATCATCTGATGTAGGCGTTTCTTGCGCGTCGTCGCCTGCAGGTTCACTATCAGTTGGTTTTTCCTCAGTCGCTGTGTTTGCTGGTTCGTTTTGTGCAGCATCTGATTGTTCTGTCTTATCAGAGGTATTGCACCCCACTACTAAAACAGCTGTTAGTAATAATGCAAGCATTGTAATTAATTTTTTTTGCATGAAAAGCCCTCCCTTTCTATATTAAACGCTAATAAAAGATAAAATGTTTCCAATTTTTTTTGTTATGATGTTAAAGGTAACACTAAAAACAATAATAAAACAAAAACAACATGGGCTACAATAACTAAAGGCATACTCTTGCGCCATTCATAGATAAAGCCCCAAATCAGGCTTGTTACAAGAGCTGCGATGATACCAAGCTTAAAACCGCTAAATGCAATCGAAATGGCACATAAAATTGCTGTTACAATAACTGCTAAAACAGGGCGCATAAAACGTTTTAATTGTTGTTGTACGTAGCCACGCCAAAATAGTTCTTCACCAATGGCTACAATGAAAACAAGGAAAATATAGTGCCATATATTTTGTGGACCGTAAACTGTTAAAAACTTTTGTACGGATCCTACTAGCCGATCATTTATAAATGGTGCGAGCCAATAACCAAAACGTATAATGCCATATGCGATTGTACCGTATCCGATGCCGAAAATCAGAAATTTCCACGTAGGCAATTGATCTTCGATTGTACCTGATAGAATAGCGATAGCTATACATACGAGCAGGGTAAATGCATACAAGTACCAAAATACAGCAGGATTAGCAAATGTAAAAGCAAGCATGCCATAAACGAATAATAAAGAAAGGAGAAGTATTATTGTTTGTTTCGAATTTGTAAGCATAATTCGACCTCCATACTTTAATTTTACCAAAAAAATAGTCCCTTATCATCTATAAAGACAAAAAGGGACTATTCAGAATATTAAGCTTCACTTGCGTATAAGATTTTGTAACGTTTATGGTTGACGACCGTTTTTTCTTCAATTTCAAGGGAATCAAAATTCTCCATATATGTTAAATCAACGATCACCGAATTTTCATTTACTTTTTCAACAATGCCTTGCAAACCATTTTTAAACTCGATAATATTTCCAACTTCAGCTATTTTCACAGACAGTCAGCTCCTTCATCGACTAATAATATACAGTTTGCATGAAAAAAAGGAAAACGTAAAGCCTTTTTTGAATAATTCATAATTTATTACACAAAATAAAGTAAGAGAAAGGATTGGAAAAAATGGAACAATATGAAACAATGCTTGAACAATTGCAAAATGGAGAAATCCAAAGTATCGAAATTCATAAAGAACAATTTTATGATTTTCGAGAAGTATTAGTAAAACACCCATTATTTAAACATTTTAGAGGTGAAGCAAAGCAAAATGGGATTATAATCTACACTTATTTGGAAATTCCTAGAAGCTAATTTGTCGAACATTGTCGGAACATAATGCTGTAAGAAATGAAATATAAATGTATAATAATGGTATGATTATTTGTATGTTGGAGGGTTGTATGAATGGTCAATCTACTCTTGAAACAAATGGAACAAACTCGTGAGATGATGATTCGCTCTGGTGTGGAAAACGGGTTACAGAATGCAAAAACCATTCAACTGAGTCGCAGACTAGATCAGTTAATGAATACTTATTATAGACAGACAACATTAGAAGAAGAAGATCAGGATGATTTGTTTCAGTATTCAGAGTAAAATTTTTTTAGATTAGATGATTAAAAGTGAATGTACTGGGGAATAATTATATTGAACACAGCAACATTCTCATTTCCCCCTTTAGAGCAGTGATTCCCATCACCTGCTCTCTTTTTTTTGCTTATTCGGTATATATGCAAGACAGACAAACTTTAGTACAAGTATTAAGAAGAGTTTGAATTATTGAACTGATTCAACTACACTAAGTACACATAAATAAAACTTACTACTATTCCCAATACCTTAGCTAATTTGAAATGTGTAAAAGGAATAATCGTATTGTCTTATTTTGAGAGCACATTTATTGTGAGCGGATGGCACGACTCGGTGCTTGTCTAAGAAAAGCGTCAGCTTTTAGCGTACTATTGATTCAAGTAAAGGAGTAATTACATATGGGAAAAGAGCGTATTGCATTTATCGGCACAGGTGTTATGGGTGCTAGTATTGTTAAACACTTACTGCAAAATGGCCATGAGGTGACGGTTTATACCCGTACAAAAGAAAAAGCAGAGCCCTTAATCGCTTTAGGAGCAAGTTGGGCTAGCTCCCCTGCAGAGGCTTTTAAAGAGAAGGACATAGCGCTAACGATGGTTGGTTATCCAGCAGATGTCGAGGAAGTTTACTTCGGTGAAAATGGCTTATTCCAAACTGCCAAGGCAGGTAATATTGTCATTGATATGACAACATCTGAACCAACTTTAGCGAAGAAAATATATGCGCATGCACAGACGTTAGGGATAGAAGCATTAGATGCTCCCGTATCTGGTGGAGATGTTGGGGCGCAAAACGGTACCTTGTCTATTATGGTAGGTGGTGACCAAATGACCTTTAATCGAGCTGTTCCAGTGTTGCAACAATTTGGTGCAAATATCGTGTATCAGGGAGAAGCAGGTGCCGGACAGCATGCAAAAATGTGCAATCAAATTGTCATTGCATCTGGCATGATTGGTGTGTGTGAGTCACTTGCCTATGGCTTAAAAGCTGGACTCGATTTATCTACTGTATTACAATCCATCTCTTCTGGTGCGGCAGGGTCTTGGTCTTTAAGTAATTTAGCACCACGTATGATTAAAGAAGACTATGCGCCAGGTTTTTATATTAAGCATTTCGTGAAGGATATGAAAATCGCTTTAGATGAATCAAAGAAAATGGGTATTTCTTTACCAGGGCTAGCATTAGCATATGAAATGTATGAAAAGCTGATCGAAGCAGGTTATGGTGAAAATGGTACGCAGGCTCTGCTAACGTATTATAAATAGTCAGCAATAGGGAAAAGTGTTAGATTGAGTAATCATCAATCTAACACTTTTTTTGCTAGGTTGTTTGTCTGAGTGCTTGGCTCCACTTTTCGTGGTACCACCTTCTTAAATGAAACCGCCACAAAAAGTCTTTGAATCGCTCGTACCATTTTGAAAAACATCCATAGCATAGACAATTCTCTACTCTTTATTAAAAAGTTGAGAATCTAATGAGAAGCTAGAAGCTCCAGCAAGAGCAAAGTAAAGTGCTATCGCACCTAAAGCTAAGTCAAACTCATAGCCAGCCAAACCATTAGCGCCGATAAAACCAATGCTTAGTTTTGCTGTAAAGATAGCAACAATCATTGTAATGGTCAATAAAGCACCGAAGATTCTTGTTGCGAAACCTAAAATAATAGCAGCTCCACCGACTAATTCAATAATCGCAACGACATACGCCATAAAGCCTGGAATACCGAGACTATCAAAGAAGTCAGCCGTATAGCTAATGCCGCCTTGGAATTTTTGGAAACCATGAACTGCAAAAATAATGCCGAGAACGACACGTAAAATAGTTGAACCAATATTTTGCATAATGTAATAACTCCTTTTCTTTAACTTACATTTCGTAACTTAGTTTATTTTTAAAAATAACTTTTGTCAAGTAACTAAGTGTATTTTTCGAAAGGATTTTTAAAAAGTGATATACTCTTAAGTAGAACCTAGTAAAAAAGGAGGATAGTAACTTGAATCAAAAAAACATGTGTCCGCGATTTGAAAAAGCGCTTATGATATTGAACCATCGTTGGAATACGTTACTTATTTATCAGCTACTTGATGGTCCACAGCGATATTCCACCATTAAAAATCAGTTGAATATTAGCAGTCGTGTGTTAACAGAGCGATTAAAGGAGTTAGAAACCGAGGAAATCGTGTTACGTACTGTAATTCCATCTACTCCAGTCGTTATTGAATATGAACTTACAGAAAAAGGATATGCAATTACCCCTGTGTTAAAAGCTATTGAAGAATGGTCTAGTAAATGGGTAACGATTGCTGAGGAATGATAGAAAAGATATTCAAGCGAGGGGCTTGAATATCTTTTTTGTTTTTAGGGACAAATGGAGGTAAGGTGTCAACCAATTTATGGCCATTTGGCAGTTATGTTTCACTAGAATTACTGATATATTGTAAATAATATTAATTTTCTTTTAAAAAAGGTATTTTTTATTATAGAGAGAAATTAATTGATTATTATAGAGATTGGAGGGAGGGTTTTATGAAGAAGGGTACAGCGATAGACGTACAACATCGAAATCAGTTAGCCATATATTTATCTTTGCCAATACTATCCTGGGCATTTTACGATTTTGCTAATACGATATTTTCGTCAAATATTAATACAATATTTTTTCCATTTTATATGGATGAAGCTTTAGGTACGAATGAGGTAATGCAACAGGTAGCAAGTACATTTATTTCGTATGCCAATGCCATAGCCAGTTTTTTCTTAGTAGTCTTTTCACCACTTTTTGGTGTCTGGATTGACCAAACGGGCTATAAAAAGAGATTTATAGTTTGGTTTGCATCAATATCTATTCTATTTACCTTTATGATGGGTATTTTTGCAAATTTACAGACGACAATCAATTACTCAGGTGTACCTCTTAGCTTATTTTTAGTTGTTGCAAGTTTTGTGATAGCGAAGTTTTTCTTTAATTCGAGTCTCGTATTCTATGATTCGATGATGAGTGATTTAGGAACAAAAGAAGAAATGCCTCTTATTTCCGGTTATGGTGTAGCAATTGGTTATTTAGGCACACTTTTTGGATTGCTTGTTTATTTATATGTAGGAAGCAGTGATTTCCATCGCGCTTTTATACCAACGGCGATTTTGTATTTATTATTTTCATTGCCTTTATTTTTCATTAATAAAGATACACCGATCCCAAAAGAGCAACGTAAGACAACTCATTTTTTTGAAGGCTATAAGGAAATTATTAGTACATTTAAGGATATGAAGCAGTATAAGGCAATCTTTACTTTTATGATTGCGTACTTCTTTTTAAATGATGCGATTGCCACGACCATTGCGATGATGGCGGTATATGCCACAACCATTGTCGGGTTTACTTCAGGTCAATTTATCATCCTATATTTAGTATCCACCGTATCGACAATTATTGGTTCACTGGCATTTGGCTATATTACAAAAGCAATTGGAGCGAAGAGAGCGATTACCATTGTTGCTTTTATCATGATTATCGCTTTAACATTTGCTGTCTTTGCAACCGAGCAATGGATGTTTTGGATTGCAGGTAGTATGTTCGGTATTTCACTAGGTTCTATGTGGGTGACATCGAGAACATATATTATTGCGCTATCCCCAGATAACAAGAGAGGCCAGTTCTTTGGGTTATTTGCTTTTTCTGGGAAAGTTTCGTCAATAATAGGCCCCGCAGTTTATGGAACTGTCACATTATGGATGAAGGATTATGGTACTTTAGCAAGTCGAGTGGCATTATCAACATTAATATTAATGACAGTAATTGGTCTATTGGTGCATCTAAAAGTTAATGATAAAAATGGAAATACCAAGTAGGAGAATTGTATCGCCTATGATACAATTGAATTATAAATTGATGTTGAAATAGAAAGGAGCGGGGTTGCTTTGGAACATAAGGGCATATTATTAGAAAGTGGCACAAATGAGCTAGAAATCGTTGAATTTGAAGTAGCTAACAATAAATTTGGTATTAATGTTATTAAAGTAAAAGAAATTATTCAACCTATTCCAGTAACGTTTATTCCACACGCGCACCCGCATGTAGAGGGAATTATTCAATTAAGAGGCGAGGTATTACCGGTAGTAGATATGCTACGAGTACTAGGAATACAAAGCACAGAACGTAATCCGCAACAAAAATATATTGTTGCTGAGTTTAATAAACAACGAGTTGTTTTCCATGTCGATAATGTGACACAAATTCACCGTATCTCATGGGATCAAATCGAAAAGCCTTCTGATATGTATCAGGGTGGGACTTCACAAGTAATCGGTGTTATTAAGCAAAATGAGCAAATGATTTTATTGCTAGATTTTGAGAAAATCATGGTTGATATTAACCCTGAATCGGGTATTAATGTAGAGTCCGTGAAAAAGCTTGGTAAACGTGAACGTTCTGAAAAACGCATTTTAATTGCTGAAGATTCACCATTATTACGTAAATTATTATTTGATACGATGAAGGAAGCCGGTTATGAGAATGTAGAGTTCTTTGAAAATGGTCGTGATGCTTATGAATATTTAGATTCATTAGCGAAAAGTGGCAATAATGTTACAGAGCACATTCAATTAGTTGTAACAGATATTGAAATGCCACAAATGGATGGTCACCATCTTACACGAAAAATTAAAGAGCATCCTGATTTACAAAAGCTGCCGGTCATTATTTTCTCTAGTTTAATTACTGATGATCTTCGCCATAAAGGTGATCAAGTAGGTGCTGAGGACCAAATTAGTAAACCTGAAATTGCCGAACTAATTTTACGTGTCGATCAACTTATTTTATAAAGCTAGCGAAAAAGGAACTTCACAATACTAATAATTGGTATCCTGAAATATTAATACAAACGAAAGTCGGATACCTTTTTGGTTCCGACTTTTTTTGTATAATGAGGATGCTTTTAACACAAAATAAAAAGACCACCACCTATTGTCCTGTGAAGGAAGTGAATTATTTGGATGAATTAAAAACGGCCATTATTGATATCGGCTCGAATACAATACGATTGGTACTATATCAGTATGATAATGAAGAAGGTCTTCGAGAACTTGGAAATATAAAAACGGTTGCGCGTTTACGAACATATTTGCAACCGTCAGGAGCCATGTCCGAAGAAGGTATTCGAGTACTAACAGAAACGTTGTTAACATTTAAAGCAATGCTTGATGATTTTGAAATTGTCGATGTGAAAGCAGCTGCAACAGCCGCCATTCGTCAAGCGACGAATAGAGACCAGATTATTGCTTTAATGAAGGAGAAAACGGGCGTACAGATTGAGCTTTTGTCTGAAGAGGAAGAGGCGTATTTCGGTTATGTTGCTGTAGCCCATTCAATCGGTACTCTGTCTGCTGTAACGATTGACATGGGGGGAGGAAGTACAGAAATAACATTATTTAAAAATAAGGAACTAGTTGAATCATTTAGTTTTCCTTTTGGAACGGTGTCATTAAAGCAACGTTTCGTAAAGGGTGACATTATGAATAGTGGTGAGAAGAAAGAACTGGTTGCTTTTGTTAAGGAGCAGTTCAAATCACTACCTTGGATTCAACAAGTGGGATTACCGATTATTGCAATTGGGGGCAGTGCGAGAAATATCGCGCAAGTTCATCAGCAACGACAGCAATATCCTATTGCGAGTGTGCATGGCTATGAAATATCTAAAGAAGATTTAGATCAGCTTAGTGCGTTTTTAGGAAATTTAAGTTTTCAAGAACTAAAACATTTGGATGGGTTATCAACGGATCGTGCTGATATTATTGTACCCGCATTAGAAGTGTTCCGCGTACTTATGGAAATTGTAGGTAGTGAGGTCTTCCAGTTAACGAAAAAAGGTTTACGGGAAGGGCTGATTATCCATCGTATTTTACAAGAAGATGAAGATGCTTTTGACAAATATAATGTCTTTGAGGGAAACGCTAGAAAATTAGCTCGACAATATGGACGTTCAGAGGGAGAAGTTGATTATTTAATGCATTTAGCAGATCAACTTTATCGTGCGTGTTGCCATTTGAATTATTTACAATTTGATGAAAATGATTTGCAGTTACTAAGAAAGGCAGCAAAGATTTTTAATATTGGGGAATATATTGAGTTAAGCTCCGCTAGTCAACATACGTTTTATTTAATTGCCAATCAATCAATTGATGGTTTGAATCATAAAGAGCGTCTAAAATTAGCACTTTTAGCTTCATATAAAAATAAAGATTATTTTGAACGATTTGCGGCTCCTTTTACCGAATGGATGAGTCGTGAAGAGTATCGTAAAATGCGCGAATTCGGCACGTTGTTAAAATTTGTCTATGCATTAAATGTTTCAAAAAGAAATATTGTACATGCGATTGAAATGCAACCTTTTGACAATTATGTTCAGCTTAACGTATACGTCAAAAAAAATGCTGCTGCTGAAAAATATCAAGCAAATCGGCATAAGAAACATCTAGAACGAGCTCTAAAGATACCAATAAAAGTAAACTTCATTGAAGAAGGGTGGAACCAAGATGACAACAGAAGTAACAAACAATCGATTACATGAAGAAGAATTTTCAGAATCACATAGCCGTTTACTAGAAGAAATAGCAAAACCTCAATATTATAATAACCGCGAACTAAGCTGGTTAGCGTTTAATGAACGTGTATTAGAAGAAGCAGAGGATATCAATAATCCTCTGCTAGAACGCCTGAAGTTTTTAGCGATTTTTAGCTCCAATTTAGATGAATTTTTCATGGTGCGTGTGGCAGGACTTCAGGACCAAGTGCGTGCAGGCTTCCATAAGGCTGAGAATAAGTCAGGCTTAACACCAAAAGAGCAATTAGCGAAAATTGCTGAACGTACGCAAGCTTTAGTGCGCAGACAAACAGAAGTATATCGTCACTTAATCTACGATTTACTACCACAGCACAATGTACATATTGCAGACATGAAAGATTTAAATAGTACGCAAAAGGCGTTTATCAATGAAATGTTTGCTGAAACCATTTTCCCAGTTTTAACACCTGTAGCAGTAGATGCTTATCGACCATTTCCAACCTTGCTTGGTAAAACATTAAATATACTTGTCCTATTGGAACAAGATGAGACAGATTTAGAAAGCCGTGAAAAGGTTGCCATAGTGCAAGTACCATCTGTTTTGGATCGCTATATTAAAGTGCCTTCTGCTGAGGGTGAGACAGTGATTGTTCTACTTGAAGATGTTATTGTCGCTCATATCGAAAAGCTTTTCTATGGCTACAGTGTGAAATCAGCACAGGCTTTCCGTCTAACACGTAATGCAGATTTAACGATTCATGAGGAAGGTGCCCGTGATTTACTGGTAGAAATTGAAAAAGAGCTTAAAAAACGTAAATGGGGTGTTGGCAGCCGCCTAGAAGTACGTGTAGGGGAAATGAATGATGAGGTACTTGCATACTTACTAGAAGAATTTGAAATCGAGGAGACAGATGTTTTTCATATTGACGGTCCGCTCGATTTAACATTTATGTTCTCATTTGTAAAAGGTATAGCTGTTGGACGGGAGCATTTAGAGTATGAAAGCTTTATTCCACAGCCACCTTTAGATTTACAGTCAGATGAAAATATTTTTGAAAAAGCATTGCAACAGGACATTTTTTTCCATCATCCATATGAATCATTTGCACCGATAGTGGACTTTATTTCAGAGGCTGCTGTTAATCCGAATGTACTGGCAATCAAGCAAACACTATATCGAGTTAGTGGGAATTCTCCAATTATACAAGCATTAAAACTCGCAGCTGAAAACGGTAAACAAGTGACTGTTTTAGTAGAGTTAAAAGCACGTTTTGATGAAGAAAATAATGTGCATTGGGCAAAACAACTAGAGCAAGCAGGCTGTCTTGTTATTTATGGTATGAATAATTTAAAAACGCATTCCAAAATAACATTAGTTGTAAGTCGTCGTAATGGCAAGATTGAACGTTTTGTTCATCTTGGAACAGGAAATTATAATGATGCAACTGCAAAAATTTATACAGATATGGGCATCATAACATCAGACAAGGAATTTGGAATTGATGCCACGAACTTTTTTAATTATTTAAGCGGCTATACGGAAAAACCTACATTTAATCATTTAGTCGTTGCACCATTTGATATTCGCGATGAATTTATTCGTTTAATGGATGAGGAAATAAGCTGTCATAAGAAATACGGAAATGGATTTATTCGTGCCAAAATGAATTCATTGACTGATAAGGATTTAATGATGAAGCTTTACGAAGCATCTATTGCTGGTGTAAAAGTCGAACTTATTATACGGGGGATTTGCTGCATACGCCCAGGTATTCCAGGCATTAGCGAAAATATAACCGTTACAAGTATTGTTGGCAGGTTCCTTGAACATTCACGCATCTATTGGTTCCATCATAATGGTGAGAATAAGGTTTACTTATCCTCAGCAGATATGATGACCCGGAATATGATTAAACGCGTTGAAATTCTTTTCCCTGTCTATTCAATTGAAGCAAAAGCTCGTATTATGGATATTATGAATAAACAACTTGAGGATACAGCAAAGGCTCGTATCCAAGATTCCAATGGGAAATATCATTACAAAGAATTTGATCGCAGCGAAGACCCTATTAATAGTCAGGAAATTTTCTTAAAGGATGCTCTAAAGCCTACGCTAGATGAGGAATAAATAATAAGCGTCTTAGACGACTAGAGTAAACACGCTACCTAGAGAGGGATATAATGAAAAAATATAGAAAGAATGTAGCGCAATTCACAAACTATCGACAGTTGGCACTGCTTAATCCGTTCGATGCAGTAGTATGCTTAAAACAAGCTGATGATGGGGATTTTGAAATCGTTTATTATAACGACAAACTACCATTAGCTATAGCGTTGCAGGATGAGAAAGCAACGACAGCAAAGCAATTTTTTAACAAGCAATGTTGGCAACAATTATGGAAGATAATACAACAGGAATTTAACATTGCTCGTAAGATTGCGCTTTATTCAGAGACTGAGCAAATGCAAAAATCGTTTGCCGTAAGTGTACAGCAAATAGAGCCATCTATAATAGCTGTTATTTTACGTGAGGAACAGCGTGATAGGAAGCCATATTTGCAATTTGTTGAACAACATGTATGTCCAATATTAACGACTGATTTACAAGGTCGTATTGTTCATCAAAATGTTACCGCTACGTCTTTATTGTCGAGAGAACATCACAGCCTTATAGGACTTGATATTTTTTCATTATTAGAGTGTAACTATGTAAACGAAGTCCAATTATTATTTGCTAAAACGATTGAAGGCGCTACTTTGGATATGCCAAAATGTTTATTTAAGGGTAACCTACTAAGTAATGAACCATTTTATTTGCGTACACATCCAACATATTTTAATGGTGAAATAATTGGGGTACATTTTTTCGTTAGAGACGCGAACTTATTTAAGAGTTATCATGATTCCTTTTACTATTTAGCCTTAACGGATGAATTGACTGGTATTTGGAATCGAAAAGCTATTAAAGAGCATTGGCTACAACATTTGAATGATAAGCAAAGTGAACATCAACAAGCAACCATTCTTTTAGTCGATATTGACCGTTTTAAAAAATTTAATGAGTCTCTTGGTGAAAGTAAGGGTGACGAACTTTTGCGAATGTTTTGTCATAGGCTTCGTGAATTTTGTTACGCGCAATGCTCGCTCTATCGCTATAATAGTGATGAATTTATTTTTATTTTAAAAGATGCCACTATAGACAAAATAGAGCAATTGGCGAATGCCATTTTAGATTCGTTAAAACAGCCATTTATGATTGATGATCAGGAGTATTTTATTAGTGTTTCCATTGGTATTTCTTTAAGCCCAGCAGATGGTAAGGATTTGGAGACTCTCGTACGAAAGGCTGATCAAGCTTTATTCTCTGCTAAAGAGCACGGACGTTCACATTACCGCTATTATCGTGAAGATATGACAAATGTTTTTCCAAATGAGGCATTGATGGAAGCACATTTAAGACGGGCCATTGAATTTAATGAACTAAGTATTCATCTACAACCACAGATGAATTTAAACGATAATAGCATTAATAGCTTTGAGGCGTTATTACGATGGAATAATCGGAAATTTGGCTTTGTATCCCCTGCACAGTTTATACCGATTGCTGAAGCAACAGGCTTAATTGTAGAAATTGGTGATTGGATTATTAATGAAGTTTGTCGCTATCAAAAGGAATGGCGTGCCAAGGGCTATCGTCCAGTCAGGATCGCCATCAATATATCGCCCAAACAATTTAGAAAAGAAAACTTTGCTCGTAAAATTAAAGCAACGTTGAAAAAATATAATGTATCGCCACATTTAATTGAAGTGGAAATTACCGAAAGCTCCATGACGAATGTGCATGAAACATTTTCAATTTTAACGGAGTTAAAGCAGCTAGGTGTTTATGTGTCGGTTGATGATTTTGGTACGGGCTATTCTTCACTTAGCTATTTGAAACGTTATCCAATCGATATCATTAAAATTGACCAATCGTTTATTGCGGATATCGAAAAGGATGATAAAAATGAGGCAATTATTAAAGCCATCATTTCGATGTCTCATAATTTAGGGCTTGAAGTAATTGCAGAAGGAATAGAGGAGCCATCACAAGTAGCGTTTTTAAAGCGTCATCGTTGTCAAAAAGGACAAGGGTACTTATATAACAAACCATTACCTGTTGAAACGATTGTGGCCCAATATTTTGTAGGATAATTAAGAAAGTTTTCGCGAAGCAGAGCGTTTATCTGCATGGTAGAAATACTTGAGCGGAGTGGAGAGAAATACCCGCGAAGCAGAGTGATACCCGCGGAGCAGAGTGATACCCGCGAAACGGAGTGAAATACCCGCGAAGCAGAGTGAAATACCCGCGGAGCAAAGTGAAATACCCGCGAAGCAGAGCGAAATATCCGCGAAGCAGAGTGATACCCGCGGAGCAAAGTGAAATACCCGCGGAGCAAAGTGGAATACCCGCGGAGCAGAGTGAAATACCCGCGGAGCAGAGAGATACCCGCGAAGAAAAGTGAAATACCCGCGGAGCAAAGTGAAATATCCGCGGAGCAGAGTGAAATACCCGCGAAGCAGAGCGAAATACCCGCGGAGCGGAGTGAAACAGACAAAAGGCATCAAGAAAATCTTTTTCTTGATGCCTTTACTATTGCTTTTCTAAGCAAATTAACTTATTTCTTTAATCCGTTTAAAACAACTGCTGTAAAATGTGCCATCTGTGCAACTAAATCAAATTCCTCATTATGAATTAACCAATCATAAACATTGGCTCTCATGCAACGCTGTATAATTTGTTGCATTTGTACCGCTTGTAAATCGTTAACAAACTCTCCTTGTTGAATACCCTCTTCAATATAAGTGTTAATAATTTGAAAGATTTTGCGCTGAGGACTAATTAAATAATGATTTTGTTCTACTTGATTCGTCATGGCAGCCGTATACACTGTTCTCAATAAATCTTTGCCAACCACGTTTGTTAAATACAACATTTGCTCCTTATAAAGCAAAAGAATTTTCTCACTTGCTGACAATGATTGATCAATATTTTTTTCGACAGTACTGTAAAAGCTATCAAGCTCCTCAAATTTTTCCAAAATAACATCGTATTTGGATGGGAAATGGGTATAGAAAGTGCCCTTGGAGACTTTACATGCTTTCGTAATTTGTTCAACAGATACATGTTCAAATCCATGTTTATTAAATAAATCTAAAGAAGTTTTCAGTAATTTTTCTCGAGTTTCTAATGCCTTTTTTTGGCGAGTAGTTAACGAATTCATGCCCATCTGCCTCCGTAATTAAAATATCCTATAATAATAATTGCAATATTTATTCAGAAAATAGAAAATTTTTTGATTGACGAGTGATATTATGTTTGTTTATTATTTAAATGACCACAGTCAGTGACCGCGGTCATTAAGAGTATCTCGTTATTAATGTTACGATAAAAACGTAAAGTTGGCTAGTGGATCAGTTAGCTTATTTACGTAATTCATGGGAAATGGGGGAGCTCAAATGAAAGACAAGTTAGGTTTTATCGGCTTAGGCAATATGGGGTTACCAATGTCCATTAATTTACTTCGTGCAGGTTATAAAGTGTATGGCTTTGACACGAATGCGAAAGCAATGGAGCAATTCATTGCAGAAGGTGGTAATGGTTTAGCAACATCGCAAGCCGTTGTAAAGCAAAGCGAAGTAATTATGACCAGCTTGCCAACACCACAAGTTGTTGAACATGTCTACACATCAGAAGATGGGATTTTGCAACATGCTAAGCAAGGAAGTTTACTAATAGACTTTAGCACTGTAAATCCTGAATTAAATGATTCGTTACATAAAAAGGCGCAATCATTAGGGTTACGTTATTTAGGAGCTCCGGTAAGTGGAGGTGTTATTGGTGCTATCAATGCCACGTTAACAATTATGATAGGTGGAGAAGAAAAGGATTATCAAAGTGGCGTTGGAATTTTCGGAATAGTAGGAAAAAATATTTTTCATCTTGGCACATCTCCGAGTGTAGGGACACGTATTAAATTACTGAACAATTTAATGATTGGCTTTTATACGCAAGCTGTTGCAGAAACGATTGTACTTGGAGAAAGTATGGGAGTGGCAGCAGATACGCTCTATGAAGTATTAAGTAATAGTTATGGTCAAAGTCGGATTTATGAGCGAAATTATTTAGAATACATGAAAAATGAAAATTATGAACCTGGCTTTTCTACGAATCTATTACTAAAAGATTTACGATTGGCAAAAAATATGGCTGATGAAGCAGGTGTACCCCTTCTAATTGGTGAACAACTGGTCAATCTTTACAATGATATATCAGCAGAAGGCTTTGGTGAAAACGACATGTCTGCTGCTTATTTAAGTCTTAAAGAAAAGTGCATGATAAAACAAAATTAAAGGAGGAAAACAGTTATGACAACAGCACAACAAGTAAAAACATTAACACATTTTATTGGTGGAGAAATGATAGGGGGAAAAAGTGGTCGTTACGGTTCAGTTTATAATCCTACAACAGGTGATGTTATTGCAAAAGTACCGCTAGCAACAGTAGAAGAGACACGTGAGGCAATTGTCAAAGCACAGGCTGCCTTTCCAAAATGGCGTGATACGTCAGTAGCTAAACGTGCAGAGGTAGTATTAAAATTTCGCAATCTAGTGACAGATAATATGGAAGAATTATTACAAATTATTTGTACGGAAAGTGGTAAAACGATTGATGATGCGAGAGGTGAAATTACACGAGGCTTAGAATCCGTCGATTTAGCAATTGGGGCTCCTCATTTAGTAAAGGGCGAATACTCTGTAAATGTTGGTGGTCAAATTAATGCCTACTCTGCTAAATATCCTCTAGGTGTGGTAGCGGCAATTTCGCCATTTAACTTCCCTATTATGGTGCCATTAGCGCAAACAAGTATGGCGATTGCTGTAGGGAACGCAGTTGTTTTAAAGGCTTCAGAGAGAGTACCAATGACCGCGTTATATGTAAGTGAGTTATGGAAAAAAGCTGGTTTACCAGATGGCATTTGGACAGTCGTAAATGGCGATAAAGATGCGGTTAATGAGCTATTAGAAAACCCAATTGTGCAAGCGATTTCATTTGTAGGTTCTACGCCTGTTGCTAAATATATTTATGAAACTGGCTCAAAATATGGTAAACGTGTCACTGCTTTAGGTGGTGGTAAAAATAATATGGTCGTAATGCCTGATGCAGACCTTGAGCAAGTGGCAAATGCATTTATTGGGGCGGCCTATGGAGCAGCTTCTCAGCGTTGTATGGCCATTTCAACAATCATGCCAGTGGGCGAAGAAACCGCAGATCGTTTAGTAGCCATCTTAAAAGAAAAAATTGCAGCATTAAAAGTAGGGTCTTATTCGGAGAAAGATACTGATTTTGGCCCGGTTATTTCACAGCAATCAAAAGAAGCGATTCTTGCTGCAATTCATAAAGGAGAAGCAGAAGGGGCGACTGTTGTTTGTGATGGACGTGAGCTAGCGATTGTAAACGAATCAAAAGGCTTCTTTGTCGGTCCAACATTATTAGATCATGTAACACCAGGAATGGAAATTTATGAGCAAGAAGTATTTGGTCCTGCTCGCAATGTAGTGCGTGTTGATTCGTTAGAGGAGGCAATACAGCTAATTAACGAGCATGAGCTTGGCAATGGTGTCACAATTTTTACCAATGATGGACTTGCAGCACGTAAATTTACTACAGAAATTGATGTGGGGATGGTAGGGGTGAATGTACCAATTCCTATTCCAGTTGGTTACCATAACTTTGCAGGATTTAAAGGCTCTCGATTTGGAGAAGGGCATATGTTTGGCCCAGATCAGGCACGTTTCTTTACGAAAACAAAAACAATATCAGAGCGTTGGGTGACGAATACTGAAACAGCATCTACATTTGCATTTCCAAGTAATAATGATTAATGACATAGAGAGCCTTAACGTATGTTAAAGACCACAGGCGGACGCTAAAAAAGTAATCGGTGCTAGCTAGCAGATAGTGTCCGTCTGTAGCCTAACATATTGTTTACACTGCTGTGTGTACAGAACGTTTTAAGAAGTAATGGAAGTCAAGTGACTAAGCGCAGAAACGATAGAAATGAAGGTATACAGGCACGCCATATAGCAATATAAGATGTAACTCTATAGCACTTTCTAAAAGATAGGTGGGATGTGGATGTTAGCGTATATTGGGCTTTTTGGAAGTTTAGTACTACTAGTCTATTTAACAATGAGGGGTGTCAATTTACTAATTTCAGCACCATTAACTGCTTTAATTGCAGCTTTAACAAATGGTCTTGCTTTCTTCCCACAAACTGCAAATGACAATCAAGCTAATTTCTTAACAAGTTATATGGATGGATTTACGGGCTTCGTTGGTTCTTGGTATTTAATGTTCATGGCAGGTGCCATTTTTGGCAAGGTAATGGAAGATACAGGTGCTGCTGATAGTGTTTCAAAATGGATTGTTGAAAAAATTGGGGTGAAGTATGCTACATATGCCGTAGTACTGGCAGCAGCTGTACTAACATATGGTGGTGTCTCAGTATTTATCGTAGCCTTCTCTGTTTATCCGATGGCGATTAGTTTATTTAAACAGGCGAATCTTCCAAGACGCTTTATTCCTGCGGCACTTGGTTTAGGTTCTGTAACGTTTACAATGACGTCAGCAGGCTCACCAGAAATCCAAAACTGGATTCCGATTCCCTATTTAGGAACAACGCCATATGCAGGTTGGCAGGTGAGTATTGTCGTTGCATTATTTATGGCGATCGGTGGAGCACTATGGTTGAATTGGATGATTAAACGGGCAGTGAAAAAAGGGGAGTTATTTATCGAACGTTCAACAGATCCTGTCGTTGACGAAACGCGTAAATTACCTAGTCCAATCTTAAGTTTAGTACCATTAGTAGTCGTTTTATTGATTTCGTTTATCTTCCATGACTCTCTTGGCACATCAGCTCTAATTGTTGCATTAACGAGCGGTTGTATTATGGCGTATTTAGTAAGCTATAAATATGCAAAATCAGTTAGTGCAACGTTAGCCGCAGGTGCAATGGGCGCTGTTGTAGCTATTGCAAATACAGCAGCAGTTGTAGGCTTTGGGGGCGTTGTAAAAGCTACACCATCATTTGTAGCAACTGTCGATGTGATGACAAATATCCCTGGCAATCCACTTATAGGGGGAGCTGTTGCAATCGCAGTAATAGCCGGTTTAACAGGTTCAGCTTCAGGTGGTCAAACAATTGCAATGCCACTATTAGCTCCTCACTATATTGATATGGGCGTTAATACGGAAGCATTACACCGCACAATAGCCATTGCATCTGGCTCGCTCGATTCATTACCACATGGTGGTTATGTAGTGACGACAATCAATTCTGTATGTAATGAAAAACATAAGGATGCCTATTTGCCTTTCGGTGCTTTAACCGTTGTTATACCAATTATTGGGACTATCGTGGCGATCGTATTATTCTCACTTGGAATGTAGGAGGGATAGCAACTGATGGAAGGTAAAACAGTATTTATAACGGGCTCTGCTCGTGGAATTGGCCTATCTATTGCTCAAGCATTTGCTGAACAAGGAGCGAATGTTGTTATTTCAGATATAAATGAGCAACGATTAGCTGAGGTGGTAGCACAAAATCCACACTTAACAGCCTATACATGTGATGTCACGGATGAACAAGCTATTAGTGAGGCGATTGCTTTCACTGTTAGTAAATTTAATAGCATTGATATTTTGATTAATAACGCAGGATTTCAACATGTATCTTACATCGAAGATTTCCCCACAGAAGTCTTTGAACAAATGCAAAAAGTAATGCTTGTAGCGCCATTTATTACGATGAAATATGCCTTACCCCATATGAAGAAAAATAAATTTGGTCGCATTCTAAATATGGCATCGATAAACGGTGTTATTGGATTTGCTGGTAAAGCGGGTTACAACGCAGCAAAGCATGGCTTAATAGGATTAACAAAAGTCGCTGCACTTGAAGTAGCCAATGACGGTATTACGGTTAATGCCATCTGTCCAGGATATGTGGATACAGCATTAGTTCGTAATCAATTTACAGATTTAGCAAAGACACGTGGGATTCAAGTAGAAGAAGTGTTGGAACAGGTGCTATATCCACTTGTCCCGCAAAAGCGCTTGCTTGATGTTTCAGAAATTACAGGGCTTGCACTTTATTTAGCAAGTGATGTGGCCAAAGGTTTAACAGGTCAGGCGATTGTATTAGATGGCGGTTATACTGCCCAATAATGGAGGAGCGATGCGTTATGATACAAACAAAAACAACTTTCACAGTAAATTCTCCTGCGACGATTGTTTATGGAAAAGATGCATTTGAAGAAGTAGGCGTATATGCCAAAAAACTAGGTTCGAAGGCACTTATCGTTAGCGATCCAATCATGGATGGATTAGGGTTTGTTAATCAGTGTAAGGCATTATTAACAGCGAATGGTTTGGAAGCGGTTTCATATTTAGGTGTAACAACTGAGCCAGTGGATACGTATGTAGCACAAGGTCTTAGTATTTTGCAAACAGAACAGTGTGATCTTATCATTTCTGTTGGGGGTGGAAGTTGTATCGATACAGCCAAAGCAATTGCTGTTGTAGCAACAAATGGTGGTTATATCGGCGATTATATGAAACTAGCGAAAATCGCCGAGCAATCACCTATCCCGCATATAGCTGTTCCAACAACAGCAGGCACAGGCTCTGAAGCAACAGATGCTACAGTGATTACCAACACGACGAATGATGTGAAAATGATGATAAAACAACCAGCTTTTATGCCACCAATTGCCATTGTCGATCCGATGCTAACGGTAACCTCTCCACCAGCCATTACAGCGGCGACGGGTATTGATGCATTAAGCCACGCAATTGAAAGTTATTTGTCTCGTTTAGCACATCCTTATTCGAATGTGCTTGCGTTGTCAGCGATGGACTTAATTATTCATAATATTTTGAAGGTCTACGAGCAAGGGGACGATATTGATGCGCGAGAGGCGATGTCTTTAGGCTCAATGCAGGCAGGACTATCGTTTTCCAATGCATCAGTTGCTTTAGTACATGGGATGTCACGTCCTATCGGTGCACTTTTTCATGTGCCTCATGGTATTTCCAATGCGATGTTACTACCAGCGGTATTAGAATTTACCAAGGATGCATGCGTGGAGCGCCTAGCAGATATAGGAAAATTTTTCAACGCAAAAGGACAGTATAGTACCCAAGAGGAACTAGCGACTTTAGCTATCGACTCAATAAAAGAATTATGTAAAAAGATGAATATTGGCAATTTACAGCAATGGGGTATTGAGGAGGATGCATTTTATGCGGCAATTCCGAAAATGGCAATCGATGCAATGGCAAGTGGTAGTCCTGCCAATAACCCTAAAGTGCCAACACAGGATGAGTTAATGGAGCTGTACAAGGTTGCTTATCATTATGAGTTTTAAATAGTATGAGACAGAGTGCCTTCCATTAAGCAAAAGAGGAAGGCGCTTTTTGATTAGTTGAAGCTTTCATTTGCTACTTGTAGTGTTCTTAAAATTTCTTAGATAATATATATCATTAAAGAATATAATTATATAAATTATACTTACCAATAGTAAAACGATTGACGGCGAATGATTATGTGGATGTATTTTCAGAAGAATTAGAAAGTATTACCGTATTACAGATAGACTGTAGGAGTTAGAAACAATATTAAACTATTTTGAAGAAATTAAGGGGGTGGATTAGTCGTGGATAATCAGAAGATAAATGACTATATACGTCAACTGGAAAATGAGTTAGAGCCATTACCAAAAAAAGATAGAGATCATCATATCATGGAAGTAAAAGATCATTTATTGCAGTCCGTAACGAATGGCAAATCAGTGGACGAGGTATTAAAAAGCTTTCTTTTACCTAACGAATTAGCTAAGGAAATTAAAGCTGAGTATCAATACTTGTATAGTGCACCTTCTGCTGAAAATCTGCCTCCTATCAAACAAAAGAGTAGCAAAAAGATATGGATTATATTGTCTGTTTTAGTAGTGGTCATTATTTTCCCTGTTTTTTTAGCGATTGCTGTATTTATAGCAAATGTATCAGATAAACCTACTGACACAAATGGAATTGTTGAGTATGAAGAAATCAGAAATTAATAAATAAAAACGAATTATTTAACATTGGGGAATGCTAAATAATTCGTTTTTATTTGTCTTGAGTTTGTTGTTTGAACGATTCGATTACATGGAAAAATCATAATAACACTAAAATGACCAAGAGCGTCAAGTTAGTCTTTTTGTTTTCATAGGTTGATATTCTAAAAAATACAGATATCCACAAATAGTAGAATTAATATGACATTTACGAGAAAATATAGTAAAATAAAATGAATGGTTATTCATTTTTCTTAAAGGGGGAAGTACGATGTTGCAGGGGAAAACGATTATTATTACAGGTGGTTCAAGTGGTATGGGGCTTTATATGGCGAAGCAATTCGTTGCTGAAGGAGCAAACGTTGTAATTGTAGGGCGTAACGAAGAGCGATTAGCGGAGGCAAAAGAGTTTATATTAGCAGCAGGCAATACAATCGAAACATTCCAGATGGATGTTCGTATACCAGAACAGGCGCAGGCAATGGTGGCGTTTGCAGTTGAAAAATTTGGTCGAGTGGATGGACTTGTCAATAATGCTGCTGGTAATTTTATTGTGCGTGCAGAAGATTTGTCGCCAAATGGTTGGAAAGCAGTTGTGGATATCGTTTTAAATGGTACGTTTTATTGTTCTTCTGCTGTCGGTAAATATTGGATTGACCAAAAAATTAACGGATCGATTATTAATATGGTGGCGACCTATGCTTGGAATGCAGGTGCTGGTGTAATACATTCGGCGGCTGCAAAAGCTGGTGTATTATCAATGACAAGAACGTTAGCTGTTGAATGGGGCAAACGTTATGGTATACGTGTTAATGCCATTGCGCCAGGGCCAATTGAACGAACGGGCGGAGCAGCAAAACTTTGGGAATCAGAAGCAGCAGCAGCTCGTACACTTGATGCTGTACCACTTGGACGCATCGGTACACCAGAAGAAATAGCGGATTTAGCAACTTTTATGATGTCGGATAAAGCCAGCTATATGAATGGTGAATGTGTCACTTTAGATGGAGGACAGTGGTTAAATCAGTATCCTTTTTAGCATTATCTAGGCTGTCAATGTAGTTAAGTGACTTTTTCCTTGTTGAAATTCATTGCATAATGAGGAGCGGTGTTGATACATACTAAGGGCAAAGAAAGGAGTTTTGCCTATGAGTATGTGGTTGATACCGTCTCTTATTGCAATCACAATCATTTCGGTTATTTCATTTGTTTCGACTATGAAAATTGCCAAAATGACGTCAGAGCGGAAATCAGAAAAGGATACACCGATTTCAGAAACAGTCGAAGAATATGCAACGATGCTAAATCCAATTGTTTGGGTGTACATCATCTTTTTACTTTTTTTAGGAATAATGATTTTTTACTACTGGACTAAGACAGGGTATTAATCAGATTTCAACGAAGTATCACATTTGCTTTGGTTTATGTGATACTTCGTTTTGACATTTGTAAAGATTATGTTCCCACAAACTTTAAATATTATAAGAAAATTTTTTGTTATTGTGTTGTCGTTTTTACAAAGCTATTAAATACTCCTTCCTCCTCGACGAAGGGATTATGACTACTTTCTTCAAAGATTGTTAAGTAAGCATTTGGTATAAGAGAGGCAATTTCTTCAGAAAAAACTAAAGGGCATTGCGTGTCATATTTGCCACAATAAATATAAGTAGGCAATTTTATTGTTTTTAAACTTTCAGTGAGATCAAAGTTCTTTAGTTCAGTAGATATAAAGTAATCTAATCTTTTGTTTACTACCTTTCCGCTATTAGGTCTTGCCATGATTTTGTCATAGTGTTCTTTTTTATAAATGGACATGAGGTTCCATTCTTTATTTAAAGCTCTTCTTTCTTCAAGACTTTTTGTCGGATCTTTAAGCAGTTTTAAAATTTCTAATAGCCTCGAATTATTCTGATTACTTTTACAGTAAATGCTATCAGGATGCGACATATAATGCGAAGATGCGGATAAACCACCTATTATTATTTTTTTCAAAGAATTAGGATGCATCAATGCATAATTTAACCCCAGCATGCCACCTGTAGAGTGTCCAGCAAAACTCCATTGTGCAAAGCCTAATGCACTTCTAATAGCTTCTAAATCTTGGACACTATTTTTAAAACTGAAATCATCGTGTACTGTTGAATCACTTGAGTTTCCACAGCCCCTTAAGTTTATTAAATAGACTGTATAGTGTGTAGTAAAAGGTGCAGCGAAAATATTGCCATTACTATTAAACGCTGTATATTGATGTGTTATACAGAGTGGCTCACCTTTTCCCATTTTAAAATACTCGAAGTTTCCGCGAGGAGTTTCAACCATATTTTGCGTCCACATAAAATACCTCCAATGTTTTTTATTTCATTATAGCAATACAAAAATGTGAAAAATTAGTTTTTACAACTGTGCAAAGATTTTATAGTCGGTCTTTTGCATTAACTTTAGAAAAACGGGGAAAATAAATTGATATTTCATATTGTCTAAAACAGAAATATCCATAATATACATTGTTTATGAAAAACTCTTCTTGACCTTGTCGTGGTCATAGTCGGAAACATTGTGATATGATAAAAGAGAAGGATCCTGTTCTGCAAAGCAAGGACAGAAAAGGAGAAGAAGTTCATGATTTCAACTAACAGCAAAGACTTATTAGCAATGCCAATTAGTGATTTTATTATTTCATCCGAAAAGGTTGCACATGTACAAAGTGGTAATAGTGCCGAGCATGCACTGCTTGTACTGACACGTACAGGGTACTCGTCCATACCTGTATTAGATTTGAAATATCGCCTTCAAGGTTTATTGAGTATGAAAATGATTACAGAATCTATTCTAGGTCTCGAACATATTGAATATGAAAAATTACCAAATATTAAAGTAGATACAATAATGGAAAAAGATATAGCCGTTTTAAAGATGACGGATACTTTCCAACGAGCTTTAGATTTGGTTATTAACCATGCGTTTTTATGTGTAATAGATGAAGATGGTACATTTGCAGGGATTTTAACAAGACGCGTTATTTTAAAACAGTTGAAAAAATATATCTATCAAAAAGAGAAGTAGTGTAAGAGGGGACTCAGGTGCAACATCTTGAGGTCCCCCTTTACTTGTATTGGAGGTTTAGGTGATTGATGGCAACAGAGGCAGAAATTTTGAAAGTTTTAGCTGAGGAACGCAATATGCGTAAAGCAGCGGAGCGGTTGTTTTTATCGCAACCTGCACTTTCACAACGGTTGCAATCGATTGAAAAAGATTGGGGTGCACAGCTGTTTATTCGTTCGCAAAAGGGGCTTACAGCAACCCCAGCAGGAGAACACGTTATAGCGTATGCAACAGATATGCTTGCTAAAAAAGAAGAAATCTTTGAAATGATTCAATCGTTAACAACAAAAGTAAATGGGACATTGAAAATTGCTTGTGCTTCCATTGTCGGGCAAAACTGGCTTCCTAAAATAATAAAAGATTTTGTAACAAAATATCCAGAAGCTAAAATATCACTTATGACTGGTTGGAGCTCGGAAATTGTCAAAGCTTTATATGAGGGCGAGGCCCATATTGGCATTGTGCGTGGGCAGGTTGATTGGAAAGGTGAAAAGATTCATCTTTTCCGCGATACGTTGTACTTAGTAGATCGGGAGTTAAAAACGATTGAAGATGTGCTGACAACTGATCGCCCATTTATTCAATTTAAAAGTGATTCCAATTACTATCAGGAAATACAGCAATGGTGGCAACAGCATTTTGCTTCAAATCCTAGAAGACAAATTTTAGTAGACCAAATTGAAATATGTAAGCAAATGGCATTAAATGGCATAGGTTATGCCATACTACCGTCCATCACGCTAAATGAGCATGATGGGGTTAATAAAATTGCGCTCACTAACAATGAAAAAGAATTTGGTTTAACACGAGATACATGGTTAATAGGCTATGAGTCTTCCTTTGAATTACGCCAAGTAGAAGCATTTGTAGAGGTTGTACAAGATCATGCCCGATGCCTGTTTGACTATACAAATTAAATATTTTCATGCTAAAGTGGCTTCGGATTAAAGAGTAAAGTGTTAGATTGATCGCATTCATTCTAACACTTTTTCGTATTGTCCATGCTGTCCCGCAGGTCGCATCTTCGCTACCATTAATTAAATTGTTTGAGTGCCTGGCACCTCCCTAAATCTTAAGAGTTTATGAATATTCATGAAGATATCATAAGAAATGGAACAAAATGCACAAAAAAACGTATAATTATGTAATCATCTAAAAGCAAAGGAAAAGGGGTTGAGTTTTTGAAGAAATTAAATATTACCGCACTAATAGTTTTATTAATGCTTGTTATGAGCTATGCTCTGCCTATTTCTGAGGCGAGCGCCGCACCTACTTTAGAGGTACAAGCTAAAACAGGAATTGCAGGAAAGGCAAAATATCAATCAGTTACGCCTTTGCAAGTAACTGTAAAAAATAACGGGCCTGATTTTTCTGGAGATATGGCGATCAATGCCTTTAATTCTTATCAAGCAGCTTCAGCACTAGTTGTGCCAATAGATATAGCAGCAGGTGAGGAAAAAACAGTTACACTTTATTTGGACGGTTTAGCTGATTATGGGTATTCCGATGGCGATGTTTTTGCCTTTTATGAGGGCAACATTGAAAAAGGAAAAAAAGTTGCTTATAAAGGAACAAAGCGGTTACAGGCGAATTTTTTAGAGGCCAATTCAACATTTATTTATACGTTAACAGATAAAAGCGACCGTTTGACTGCCTATTTAAAGTTACCGCAACTTTTTCCATCCAATAGTGTAGAAGTATTTAACTTAAATCAATTAAAAGACTACACATTACCTGATGTTGCACAAGGCTATGCAATGGCGGATATCATTGCAGTAGATGAGGTTGCCATAGCTGATTTAACGCAAAAACAGCAGGAAGCATTATTAAGATGGGTGCAAGATGGTGGTACATTATTGCTTGGCAGCTCTGAGCAAATCAATGCAACTGCAGGTATTTTTAAAGAATATTTGCCACTTACATTATCCCAACAAACGACGACTGTTTCAGCAGATAGCTTAACGAAATTATCGGGAGGCGGTATTTTCACGCAGGCAATTTCGGTCTATACAGCAACGGAAAATGAAGGCAGTATCCCTGTTTTAAAAGACAATACTAATATTCTAGCTGCTAAGAAAAAGGTTGGTAGTGGAGAAATTGTCCAAACAACTTTTTCATTAGGAGACCAGCCATTAGCATCTATGGACGGCTATGCGGCATTAACAGCGAAAATGTTCGACATTCAAACTATGTCTCAGCAAACAGTGATGCAAGGTCAATCTACAATGGATCAGCTTTCTAGCGAGTTAGGTAGTATTAACGAATTATTCCCATCATTCGAAGTGTCCGTTAGCTATATGCTTATCGTCATTATTCTTTATATTTTAGTAATTGGTCCAATCCTTTACTTTGTATTAAAGAGAATGGATAAACGAGAGCATGCATGGTGGGTTATTCCTACGATTTCAGTGGTACTGTCGATTGTCCTATTTGTTTTTGGCGCAAAAGATCGTATTGTGCAGCCACAAGTACAACAATCCGCATTCTTTAAAGTAAATGAAGATAGCAGCGTGAATGGTTATTATGTAGAATCGATTTTAACAAATCGCAGTGGTGATTTTGTTGTGAATGCTGATAAAGATACGACTGCAGTAGCTTTCCGCAATAATTATAATCTTACAGGTTCAGTAGGCGCGTTACATGAATCGTCGTATATTAAGGAACACGCCAATGGATCCGCATTAACATTGCGCGATTTAAGTTATTGGTCTGTCCAATCTTTTGGGGGGAAAACAGCTGCTCAAAAGATAGGTAAAATGGATATTGATATTACATTGAAAAATGAAAAATTGTCTGGGACAGTTAAAAATAACTTCCCGTTTGCATTAAAGGATGTCACGGTTATTTCGGGTACAAAAGAAGTGAAGCTTGGTGATATTGAACCAAATGCTACACTGAAGGTGGACAAAGAGCTGAAAACAACAGTTCTTCAAAAACCAACACACTTTAATAATTATAATTATAACTATCTAAAGTCGAAGGAAGAGGTTGACCCATTACGCATTGAGCGCATGAAGTCTCAAGCCCTTCTATTACTAGAAAGTGAGAAACAACCTGTCATTACAGCTTGGGCAGAGCAAGCAATTGTAGGTGTAGAACTTGAAACAAGTGTCAACATGTCACCTATTTCTTATTTCGTACAGCCATTCGATGGAAAAGTTGAAATGTCAGGTCCATTTACGTTAAAACGTAATAACTTTTCATATAATTTGAGCGCACAATCGCCAAATGCCGTTTTCGATAAAATGGATGAGCAATTAAATACTTGGTACATGTCAGAAGGTTTATATGAATTGTCGATAGAGATGCCAGACCATTTTATGGACTTTGTTCAAACCCTAGATGAACTTACAATTTCGAATAAAGATGTTCAACGAATGCAGTTATCCATTTGGAATAACAAAACGGGCGACTATGAACCGTTAGTTGATACGAAGCAAGTGTTTACAAATGATATTACGCAATACTTCAATGATAAGGGTAAGCTGCTGTTGGAGATTAAATTTGGACCAGATCAAACAGGCGAGCAGACAAAATTACCTGAAATAGAGCTGAAAGGAGTGGCGAAGTAATGATAGAGATTCGTGATTTAACGAAAAAATACGGCGCTTTCACAGCACTAGATCATTTAAATCTATCACTGGAGGAAGGTGTAGTATTTGGCTTTGTAGGGGCTAATGGTGCCGGAAAATCGACAACGTTTTCGATTTTAGCTACATTGCTATCCCCAACTTCAGGCGATGCATTGATCAATGGAAAAAGTGTGATTAAGGAACCGAAAGAAGTTCGGAAACAAATAGGCTATATGCCAGATTTCTTTGGTGTGTACGATCAACTTAAAGTAGATGAGTATTTAGACTTTTATGGGGCGAGTTATGGCATTGGCGCGCAGGAGCGTAAAGTTCTTATACCGCAGTTATTAGAGTTAGTTAATTTAACGAATAAACGTTTTGAATATGTTGATTTACTATCGCGTGGGATGAAGCAACGCCTTTGTTTAGCACGAGCTCTGATTCATGATCCAAAGGTCTTAATATTGGATGAACCTGCTTCAGGCCTAGATCCACGCGCACGAGTAGAGATGCGAGATATTTTAAGAAATTTAAAATCCATGGGGAAAACTATTTTAATCTCCTCGCATATTTTGCCAGAGCTAGCGGAAATGTGTGATGAAATCGGCGTTATTGATAATGGTAAATTGATTGCACATGGCAATGTTGCTTCCATTCAAGCTCAGCTACAAGGTGAAAAGCGAATCGTTATCAAAGTATCAGATTGTTTACAAGAGGTACGCGCATTTTTAGAGGAAGATCCATTAATTTCTTCAATAGATGTTATGGACAATCGTTTAGAAATTGCTTTTAACTATCGCGGCACAGATCAGGAACAAATAGTATTACTGAAAAAAGCGATGCTTGCAGATTTACCAATTTATGCATTAAGCGAGGAAGAAAAAGATTTAGAAGACGTCTTTATGGCGATTACGAAGGGAGCGGACAGTCAATGATGGAAAGGTTTTATAATCCAGTCCTTGTAAAAGAATTGAAGTTACGCTTCCGTTCTTTTAAAAGTTTTTCTGGTTTAATGTTTTATCTAGCGGTGATTTGTATTTTTATTGCAGGTTTCTTACTGCTGACAACAGAATTTACGGGCAAAGGGTTTTTTAGACCTGATACAAGTTTTATGATGTTTGCCGTACTAACAATATTGCAAATGGCACTCGTTCTTTTCATTACACCGAGTTTAACTGCTGGGGCAATTAGTAGTGAACGAGAAAAACAAACGTTAAATATTTTATTAACAACAACACAAAGCTCGACACAAATTATTATTGGTAAATTATTATCTTCGGTAGCATTTTTAGTATTGATGTTAGTCGCAGGGCTACCATTGTATAGTTTAGTCTTTCTATTTGGTGGGGTGTCCCCTTCCCAACTAATTTCAATCTTTTTATTTTACCTATTAACAGTTGTTGCAATCGGTAGCGTTGGGGTTATGTTTTCAACTATTACGAAGAAAACGATTGTTGCTATGATTGCTACGTATGGCTCCATCATTTTCTTAGGGGGAATTACAGCATTTTTCTTCTTCCTATCAATGGCATTCCATCAAATGGGCAATACGATTGCTACAAGCTCATCCTTTATGACGTACTTCTGGGCTTCGATTAATCCAGGTGCATTAATGCTTACGCTTATTTCGCCCTCTATGGGAGATGCGTTAGCAGAGCTAAGTGGCATTGATATACCGGTATGGATAACCTACTTACTAATTTATGTTTTGATTATTGTGTTAAGTTTAACGATTGCGATTAAGAAATTACGTGCCAATATGAAAAGTAATCGATGAGGAGGAAACAGCATGGAGCGTCGGAAGCAATTACGAAAATATATTCAGCGTGCACAACACAGTTTAACTTTTGAGAGAAGCCTACCTATTGCACAATACGGGTTGTTTTTAGCATTGCTTTCGAGTGCTTCACTTGTCCTCGTATCAAGATTATTTGTTTGGCCTTATTATCGTCAAATTGCTGTTGTTGTCTTTATACTTGGCCTATTTGCAACAATTGTTATGATGTGGTGGCGACGTGTCAAAGAAAAGGAAGCATTGTATGCACTTGACTATTATTTTTCACATAATGAACTTGTAACGGCACTGTCTTTTAAAAACGACGATGACCCACTGATCCAATCTTTACTTGCAAAGGCGATTCAAAAGTCAGAACTAGCATTTGCTCAGTTTAAAGCAAGAAAGAAAAATTTGTTTCGACCTAAAGCATTTATTGGCCTCTTTGCCACAGCTATTGTTTTAGCAATACTTTATATGTTCCCAGCGGCAACGCAAATTGAAGCGATTGAAGTGGAAAAAGAAAAGGCTGTGATTGAGGACATAAAAAAAGAAGTGGCGAAGTTAGAAAAAAAAGCTGAGACAAAAGAAGTGAAAGAGCAGCTAAAAGAATTACAAAATACGTTAAAAGAAACGCAAACAGCGGAAGAAGCATTACGAGAAGTCGTGAAAAAGCAGAAGGAATTAGCTTTAAAAGAACAGCAATTAAAAGATAAGCAGACAGCGAATAAAGATGGTGCTGGCGATAATAAAGCTTTATCACAAGAGGAACTCGAACAGTTGAAAGAGCTTGCCCAAATGCAGCAACAGCTTACACAAAGTGCAAATACAACGCAAACAGCGATGAGCAACTTAGGGAAACCAGCTAGTAATACATTGCAAAATGCCATTGCTAGTGCAAACAGCACAAATAATAATCAGCAAAACAGTGCAAATTCGAATCAACACTCTTCCGGTAACGCACAACCTAGTAGTCAACAAGGTCAAAATAATTCCCAGCAAGCAACAAGTAATGGCCAGTCACAAGGAAAGCAACCAAGCCAAGGCCAAGGACAGGGTCAAGGCCAAGGACAGGGTCAAGGACAAGGACAGGGTCAAGGACAGGGGCAAGGTCAAGGTCAAGGTCAAGGTCAAGGAAGTGGTTCAGGTCTAGGAAAGGGTGCGGGGAGTGGTCAAGGAAGCCGAGATTTATTGACTACACCAAGGCTTGGCGGTTCTAGCGAAACGACTGTCGATAGTGGGCAATTAGGAGACGGTTCGCATGTTTCCGAGCAACAAGGTAATGGACCGATTACAAAAGGTACCATTAGACCGTATGATGAAGTGATTGGCTCCTATAAAGATAGCTATTTAGAAAGCTCACAGCGTTTACAATTGCCGAAGGATTTACAAAATGTCGTGCAATCTTATTTCACGACAATTGAGTCGCAGTAGGAGGAGAAAAAAATGGCATTTACAGAACAACAGTATGTCGAAACGGGTACGAAATTACAACAAGTAAAAGATGAAATTCATCGCTTTATTGTTGGACAAGAGGAAGCAATTGATTACACATTATATGCAGTCCTTGCAGATGGCCATGCACTGTTAGAGGGGCTTCCTGGTTTAGGGAAAACGATGCTTATTCGGACTATCTCTGAAGTGCTAGATTTATCGTTCTCACGTATTCAATTTACCCCAGATTTAATGCCTGCTGATATTACAGGAACAAGTATGATTGAGCGAACAGCAGATGGGAGACAGCAGTTTACATTCCAGCCAGGACCAATTTTTAGTCAAATGGTTTTAGCCGATGAAATTAACCGTGCTACACCTAAAACTCAAAGTGCGTTGCTTGAAGCGATGGGGGAAAAAACGGTAACGATTTTAGGAGATACGAAGAAAATGGCAAAACCATTTTTCGTCTTGGCAACACAAAACCCAATTGAAATGGAGGGTACATATCCTTTACCAGAAGCGCAAATGGACCGTTTCCTGTGCAAAATTCTCGTCCCATATCCAGAGAAAAAAGAACTAATGGAAATTATGAAACGTACTACAGGTGCGCACGAAGTTAGCTTGCAAAAAGTGTTGGATACTGATGAACTAATTTTGGCACAACAAATGGTGAAGGAAGTACTAATTGCCGATGAGATGCTTGAGTTTGCAGCAGACCTTGTAGTGGCAACACATCCTGAAAAAGAAGATGCTATAGATGAAGTAAAGCGCTATGTCATGTATGGTAGCGGTCCACGTGGCTTACAAAGCTTAATTAAATTGGCAAAAGCTAGAGCACTAATGAGTGGACGTTTTCATGTATCTGTTGGCGATATTAAGTCAGTGGCGAAACCCGTCTTACGTCACCGAATGCTGCTGAATTATGAAGGGGAGGCTTCAGGTAAGACAGCAGATGATGTGATAGACGTTATTTTAGAGAAAGTCCAACAAGGCGTAAGTCGATGACAAAAAATATTTTGCCCGAGGATTGGTTAGCGAAAATAAGTCGTTTCCAAGTGGCGACTGCCTCCAAATTGCGTGGCCAGCATAAAGGCTCGCATCGTTCGCAGCGCTTCGGGGCATCCCTCGATTTCTCTGATTTTCGCGAATATCATTTAGGTGATGATGTGCGACAAGTAGATTGGAACGTCTATGCGAGAACCGATAAATATTTTATTAAACGTTTTTTAGATGAACAAGAAATGCGAGTGCATATTTTATTGGATGCAACAAAATCAATGGGTGAGCAAGTCAAATGGACATTTGCTCGGCAAATTGTTGCATCACTTGGTTTAATGGTACTTGGTCGTGATGATCGCTTATCATTTTCTTATGTGCAAGATGACGTGAAACCTCCATTTCGTCGTAAAGGGGCTATGTACCGTCGCGCATTTTTGCAAGTTGTTACAGATATAGAAGAAGCCAACTATACAGCAAGCTTTTCTCAAGGGGCATTAAAGGCTATACCAAAAGATAGCACAGTATTATTTATCGTAACAGATGGGCTTGAATCGATCGAGGAATGGGAACAGTTATTGAAAAGATTGCCTCGTTTTGCAGGAGATGTCCGCATTATACAAGTTGTCACAGAAGAAGAACTTCATCCGCAATATGCGGGAGATGTTCGTTTAGTGGATAGTGAAACAGGGCGTGATGTCAATGTCACGATGTCATCAAAAGTACTAGATACGTATGACACAAGGCGTCGCCTCCATGAAGAAGAGTTTGAAGCTATTTGCCGTCGCTTTGGTGTGCGTAAACTGCAGCTTAAGGTAGAAGACGGTTTGCAACATGCAATCTTTCAACAATTACTAAAAGCACATTGGATTAGGTGAGGTGAGCCGTTATGGGCTTTAGTCAAATTATTTTTAGCTGGACGGCCATCTTCCCGGTCATTGTCCTGCTCTATTATTTCTTCCGAAAAAAATATACCGATCAACCAGTGTCCTCAACACTTTTTTGGTCTGAAATTATGCAAGAAACAAGAGTTTCTCCATATTTAAAGCATTTACAAAAAAATGCATTACTGTATTTGCAATTGCTGGCATTACTTTTACTAGTGTTAACACTCATCAATCCTTATATGAAAAAAAGTACGATTGTGGGTGCACAGACGATTTTTATCGTGGATACATCAGCTACAATGTTAGCAGGGAAAGAGCAATCTACATTTGATGCTCATAAAAAAGAAATGCAATCATTGGTAGAACAGCTGGACGGACGACCTGTTACATTAATTACGACTGGCAATGCTCCACAAGCAGTGTTACAGCAAGAAACAAATGTAAAAACGATTGAAAAAACCATACAAGATTTACATGTAACATATGAAACTGCCCAAATGAATAAAGCGCTTGATGTGGCACAAGCTTTTGTTGGTGATAGTCAAACGTCAATTTATGTTTTCACAGATGCACTTGATAAAAAGCAATTACCGATGGAAAAGGAATCTGTGAAATGGCTTGTACACGGTTCTGCAAAAGATTTAACGAATGTTGCTATTACGCGCTTTGCTGCGACGACAGATGGTAAATCTACGATGGCGTTAGTGCAGCTCCAAAATGATACCGATAAAGAGCAAAAGCTAACACTTACACTACAAAATAGTAAAGGTGATGTACTAGTAGACGAACCTATTTCTTTGGCAGCAAACGAAGCAGTGTCTAAATCATTTAAAGATTTACCATTAATGGATACGGTGACAGCTAAAATTGATGTAAAAGATGATTATGCGATTGATAATATCCAATCAGTCGTGTTACAAACGGCTACAGCGAATATTGTAGTCGATCAAAACATGCATCAGCTTATTCAAAAAGGGTTTCAAGCTATTAATGACAACGTAAAAATTGTACCGCCCTTGCAGCTTGCGGATAATCAAGGAGCTACCATTGTAACGAATCAAACATCATTACTTCAAAAGACGGAGAGACCCATTGTATTATTTGGGCGGGATGATATTGAAAAAGTAGACGTTAATGGTGAAGTAAAAACAACGAGCGATGCTTTATTTGCATTTAGTGAGTTAAATGATATTTATGTCAGTGCTTTATATCCTCCATTCGATGATTATAAAACAATCGCCACAGTTGGAGAAAAACCATTTATCCAACGAACACCTGAAGGGGATATTATCGTCCTTGCTGATATTGCAGATACAGATTGGCCACTCTATCCATCGTTTCCTTTATTTTTATGGAGTGTGGAACAGCAATTATCTGAATCGGTAGGTTCCCTTGGGATTTTTGCACCAAATGAGCAACGTTCAGTCGCGTTATCACAGGGTGATTGGAGTGTTTATTCTCAGGATGATGAATTTTTATCGACTATTACGAATGGCTTACTAACTGCTCCAATGAAGCCAGGTATGTATACAGCTCGCTCAAACAGTGAGGAAAAGCGTCTTATCGTGCAACTACAAGCACAGGAACGTGTAATAGAAGAAGGAACAAGCTATACGCTTGGAGAGCTTCAGCAAAATGGCAAGGAAGAAGTGTCGAAAGCTTCGTTTGTACCTTGGCTAATACTCATTATTTTAAGTTTGCTTGTCGCAGAGTGGGAGGTGCAACGACGTCGTGGATTTACGAATTGATATGCCATTAGCGTTATTGTTATTACTGCCATTGTTTATGTATTTTGGATGGACTTATTGGCGCGAGCGCATGCTCTTGAAAAAAAGTCATCTAGTTGTACTGGGCATTCGAGTAATAGCCATTGTCTGTTTAGTTTTTGCATTGGCAGCACCTTATCTGTTATTGCCAGTAAAGGACGAGCAAGTATTATATTTAGTTGACCGCTCTGCTTCGATGTATCGTACAGAGGCAGAAATCGTTAGTTTTATAGAGGAAAGTTTGAAATCGAAAAAGGAAGATCAACTTGCAGGGATTTACTCATTTTCATCAACTCTCCAAACGGAAGCGATTTTATCAAAATCCTTAAAAGATGTTCCGAAATTTACTGAGGTTAAAGGAACAGACCAAACAAATATAGAACAAAGTCTTCAGCTTGCAACAGGTATTGTTGATCCGAAAAAGGCGACTAGACTTGTATTACTAACAGATGCCAATGAAACACAAGGCAATGCGTTAGAATTTGCCACGAAGCTAAAAGGCTCCAATATTAGTGTAGATGTCGTGCCGTTTCATCAAAATGTGACGAATGATGTGTCACTGAAAAGCTTTGTGACACCACAAATAGCTTACGTAGGTGAACAGCAACAGCTTGTGACGGAAGTCAATGCCACAGCGGCAGGGCAAGGTGAATTATTGCTGTACGAAAATGACAAACTGATTCATCGTGAGTCGGTGGAGCTTGCTCAAGGTTCCAGTGTTTTTACTTATAAACATACGGCAACTGCAGAGGGGCTTGTGAAATATGAGGCGCTCATGCAAGTTGGACAGGATGCCATTTTTGAAAATAATAAATTAACAAGTGTGACGATGGTACAAAGCGAGCCACATTTACTGATTGTCAATGGCTACGATACGGCATCACCAATTGCTGCAGCTCTAGGATCAAATTCAATTTCCTATGATGTTGTGGATGCAGCAAGCTTACCAAATGAACTGTCTAGTTATTTGCAATATAACGCGATTATTTTTGATAATGTTCCTGGACACTTAGTTGGAGAGGCGAAGATGAGCGTTATTGAACAGGCAGTGAAAAACTTTGGTGTTGGCTTTACAATGGTCGGCGGTGAAAATAGCTTCGGCTTGGGTGGTTATTTTAAAACACCAATTGAAACATTACTACCTGTTGAGATGGAGATAAAAGGCAAAGAACAATTGCCATCTTTAGGGCTCGTCATTGTACTTGACCGTTCAGGAAGTATGTATGGCTCAAAACTAGAGCTTGCGAAAGAAGCGGCGGCTCGATCTGTTGAAATGTTACGAGATGAAGATACGCTAGGATTTATCGCCTTTGATGATCGCCCTTGGGAAATCATCGAAACTGGACCATTAGGCAATAAAGAAGAAGCCGTCGATACGATTTTATCGGTTACGCCTGGTGGCGGTACAGAAATTTATCGTTCATTGGCAGCAGCCTATGATAGTTTAGCTGATTTAAAATTGCAAAGGAAACATATTATTTTACTTACAGATGGACAATCACAAGCTGGCAATTATGAGGATTTAATTGAAACGGGGAAAGAACAAGGAGTGACACTGTCAACTGTGGCGATTGGACAAGATGCTGATGGCAATCTTCTGCAAGGGCTAAGTGAAATGGGCAGTGGTCGCTTCTATGATGTCATCGATGAACAGACAATTCCTTCGATTTTATCACGTGAGACAGCGATGATTTCACGTACGTATATTGAAGACAATCCTTTCTATCCAACAATCTACAATGCATCTGGCTGGAATGCATTATTTGCGAATGGTGTGCCACAAATGAATGCCTACATTGGCACAACAGCGAAGCAGGGAGCTGCTGTTATAGCAGAAAGTGAGAAAGAAGATCCGGTATTAGCACAATGGCAATATGGACTTGGTAAAACTTTTGCTTTCACATCCGATTCAACGGGGAAATGGGCTGGTGACTGGGCAAGATGGCAGGAATGGGGAACATTTTGGCAAACCATTATATCGCAAATGCTACCAAGTTATAATGATGTCGCCTATGATGTACGTCTTGATACAGATGGTTCATTTATTATCACCGATCCGACAAATGAAGCAGCATTTTTAGATATTGTTGCTGTCGATGAAGCTGGTGAGGAGCTTGATATACAGCTGGAAACGCTATCTGCCTCGCAAGTACGCGCGGTTGTCCAAGCGAAGCCTGGTTTGATTTTCTTCCGCATCGCTGATGAAGAGCAGGCTATTTACCAAGCAGGTCTTAGTGTACCTTACAGTGCTGAATATGAATTACGTCCTGTGAATGAAACCGTTGTAGAGCAACTAACAAAGCAAACTGGCGGCTCAGTATTGAAAGAACCACAAGAAGTGTTCCGTGATTTCACAAACAAAGGAGCAGAGCGCCAAAATATTGCGACATGGCTACTCTTAGCAGGGATGTTGCTATTCTTCTTGGATATTACGATTCGACGCTTTGGTTGGCGCTTTATAACAAGTCGCAGGCACAATGAAAAGCCTGTAGACGAAACAGCCGTGCAGGTGGAAAACACCAATGTTGCGCAGTTATTAAAAGGCATGAAAAAACGCTCATAATAAAAAGATGGCACATTGCGAAAAAAGCATGTGCCATCTTTTTTTGAACATAGCTACTTAGTAATAAGAATAGACGGTGCGGTTTTCAGAAGACTGCTCGCGATGATAATGCCGAGACATGCCCCAATCAAACTAGATGTCAAAAAGGCGGGCATAAAAAATAATGCAGCTACGGATGTTCCCATAAATAATTGCGCATAAGGTACAGCGATTAGTGAAGCAAGGATACCTGTGCCGAATACTTCACCAACTCCTGCTAGCCATTTCTTGCCGCTATATTTATAAGCAAAAGCAGCACATGCTGCACCGATGACACTTCCGGGGATCGCTAAAAGAGAGCCTGTGCCTGTTAGTATGCGAATAATGGCTGTTAGCAAAGCAACGATAATGGTAGGCACAGGCCCTAGTAAAATGGCACCGATAACGTTAATAGCATGTTGTACAGGATAGGCACGAGCAATCCCAGTTGGAATCGAGACAAATATGGAGCCTGCTACAGCAATAGCAACCAATAAAGCCATGATAGTTAGTTTTTGAATAGCCATGATAGTTCCTCCTTTATTTTATAGAACATGTGGAATTGTTGGTAAAACGACCTAATGGATGACAAAAAGACCGCTCCCCCTAAACAAAAGGAAGCGGTCTTGTATTTGATAATGACACAATAAGCAAGAGTCGCCACTTCCCTCCGCTAGTGTGAACTAGATCAGGTTCAAAGGGTCCGTATATGACCATATACGTCTCAGCCTTGTAAAGACTCCCCTAGTGGTAAACATGATATTAAATTTCTACTAATAAATGTAACATAACATCTATATTAGTCAACGCTATTTCACATTATTTCGAGTCAGGTTGCATAAGATGTGGCGCCTTTTTTAAAGTCCAAATAAGTGCTAAGAAGAAGCAGGCCATTAAAATAATTGCCCCGAAAATATAAGGACTATTTATATTCCAATCAAAAAGAACGCCTGCTAGTGCTGGCCCAATCATATTGCCGAGACTCATATACGCATTATTAAGACCAGCGGCAAAGCCTTGCTCATTTTCAGCCAGTTTAGAAATTAATGTGTTAACGGCAGGGCGAATTAGTGTAGTGGCTGTTGAGAAAACCGTTGCAACAATTAATATTAGTGCAAAACCAGATACAAATAATATTGCATAAATTGCTACAGCCGCAATAAATAAATTGACTAACACAACTTTCATTTCACCAAAACGTTTAAAGAGTGGTGTAATGACAAACATTTGAACAATAACACCAAATGCACCACCTACAGTCAGCAAGATAGCAATATCGGCAGGCGTGTAATTAAACTTGTCCGTTACAAATAATGATAATGTCGTTTGAAAATTAGCGATGCCAAACGAGAATACTAGCATAATAATAAGCATGACAAAGTATGGCATTTTGACTGAACGTACCATCTGCTTTGCAAGATTTTCTTGTTTTTGAGCTTTCTGAGCTGCAGTGGGCTTTGTGGAAGGTAGTAAAAATACCGATAGAATAGAAGCAATAATAGCTGCTCCACCAGCCGTAAAGAATGGGAAATGCAAGCTAACTTTCGATAGAAACCCGCCAATACCAGGTCCAATCATAAAACCAAGAGACATGGCAGCTCCTAACATGCCCATTCCTTTTCCTCGTTCTTCATACGTTGTGACATCTGCCACAAACGCCATAATAGGCGGTGCAACAAAGGCTGAACCTAAACCACCTAAGAAACGGGCAACAAAAAGCATCCATACATCTGTAGATAAACCAAATGAAATTTGCCCAAGGCCAGTGACAATCAGACCAAAGATAATCAAATTTTTTCGACCATATCGATCTGAGAGATTCCCAGCAATTGGAGAAAAAACGAATTGTGCTAAGGCGAACGTTGCAATTAGCATGCCAAGAACTTGTCCTGCTGCTCCAAATATTTTTAAATACTCTGGCATAACAGGAATAATAATCCCAATACTCCCCATTGCGATAAACATATTAAACATTAAAATATACAACGCGGCCTTATTAGACTTCTGCTGGGTCATCGAATACCCCCCTTTATTTACTATTAAAACATTACTAAAGTCTATCATAAAGAAATAATGCTTGGCTATCAGATTATAGTCGTAGGTAGCTGTCATGGTTATGATACAAGTACAAGGCGACAGAATAAAGAAAATTGCCACTAAAAATCATCAATCGCCACCAATTGCCGTAGCGGACATCAACAGTCCCATCAAAAAAGTGTTAGATTGATGGCTGTCAATCTAACACTTTTTTGGCTTCGTTTCTTTCGTATTTATCGAATACTCATTTTAAATTCTAAAAATAATTCATTGTATTTCCCTAAATAATCGGGTCCTAGGTTTTTATAGACTTCTAACGTTTTGCGTTGTTCTTCTGAAGGGTAGAAGCGCTCATCAGCAATAACTTCTTTATCCATTAAGCTCATTGCTGCAGTATTTGGAGTAGAGTAGCCTACATAATCTGCATTTTGAGCTCCAGATTCCGCATTTAACATAAAGTTAATGAAAGCATGTGCGCCATCAATATTTTTCGAAGTTTTCGGGATTACCATATTATCAAACCACAAGTTCGAACCTTCTTCTGGCACAGCAAAGTCTAAATCTTCATTTTCTGATAGCATATCTGCGGCTTGACCAGACCAAGTGAGTGCGATGGCTGCTTCGTTATTAATCATAAGCGGTGTAATCTCATCACCAATAATCGCTTTGACGTTTGGTGCGAGTGTAATCAGTTTGTCTGTGGCCTGACGTAACTCTTGGTCATCTAACGAGTTCAGGGAGTGTCCAAGACTGTTCAAACCCATACCGATGACTTCACGTGCACCGTCTACTAAAAAGACTTTACGTTTTAAAGAAGGATCCCATAAGTCTTGCCATGAAGAGAAATCTAGGTCACCGACTAAATCTGGATTATAGACAATGCCAACTGTGCCCCAAAAATAAGGAACAGAGTATTTATTGTTATCATCAAATGGCAAATCTAAAAAATAAGGGTCGATATTTTTAAAGTTCGGGATTTTTGTTTTATCTAAAGGAAGTAATAAATGTTCTTCCTTCATTTTTTCAATCATGTACTCAGAGGGCACAGCAATATCGTATGCTGTCCCACCTTGCTTAATTTTCGTCATCATGGCCTCATTGGAATCAAATGTTTCGTAAATGACATGGATGCCTGTTTCTTTTTCAAATTGCTTTAGTAAATCGGGGTCTATATATTCGCCCCAGTTAAAAATAGTTAATGTATCTTTTCCACTTTTACCACCGGTAGCGCTCATTGCATCAGCCGCGTACACTAACAGAGCGGAGACGACAAGTATGGCGATGGTAGCTTGAATTAAAGACTTCATTGTTGTCCCTCCGTTCTTTTACTCGTACGACTTGTGAAGAAATAATAGCCGACTACTACTATAATTGTAACGAAGAATACTAAACCAGAAATGGCGTTCACTGTCAGAGAAATACCAGCACGTGCCATCGAGTAAATTTCAACAGATAAAGTACTAAAGCCATTTCCTGTCACGAAAAATGTTACAGCAAAGTCATCTAGTGAATACGTTAAAGCGAGAAAGAAACCAGCAAAAATCCCTGGTTGGATATACGGTAAAATAACGCGCATCATAACATCTTTTTTCGTTGCGCCAAGATCTAAAGCCGCATCAATTAACGACTTATTCATCTCTAATAATTTTGGTAAAACCATCAGTACAACAATAGGAACACTAAACGCGACATGGGCTAATAATACTGAAGCGAAGCCCAGTTTAATGCCTACCATTGTAAATAAAATTAAAAAGCTTGCACCGATAATAACATCTGGACTCACGATTAATACATTATTTAAGGAAAGCAGGGTATTGCGCATTTTCGAATCTTTTACTGTAACGATCCCGATTGCGCCTAGTGTGCCAATAATTGTGGAAATTAGTGCAGAAAGCAAAGCCACAATCACCGTATTAATTAAAATAACGAGTAATCTAGAATCCTCGAATACAGCTTTATAATGATCCAATGTGAAGGATTGGAAGTTTGTCATGGAATCCCCACTATTGAATGAGTAAAAGACTAAGTAAAAAATAGGAGCATACAGGACGATAAAAACAATCGCTAAATACACTTTTGCAGATGTGGACAGTTTGCTCATCGTACGCGACCTCCTTTATCCTTTTGACCTGTAATGAACATGATGATTACCATAAATAAAATTAAAAATACGGCAATCGTTGAACCCATGCCCCAATTTTGCGTTACAAGGAATTGTTGCTCAATTGCTGTACCGAGCGTAATAACGCGGTTTCCTGCAATTAAGCGCGTAATCATGAAAAGTGATAAAGCAGGGATGAAAACAACTTGAATTCCTGATTTAACACCGTCCATTGTTAGTGGCAGTACAACGCGACGGAATGTTGTAAAGGCTGAAGCACCTAAGTCACGAGCTGCGTAGACAAGGGTTGGGTTAAGACGATCCAACGAGTTGAAAATTGGTAAAATCATAAAGGGAATAAAAATATAAACGGATACGAAGACAAAGCTCATATCAGTAAATAGCATTTGCTTCGGATCAAAGCCGAATACTTCAATGGCTGCATTGATAGGACCATATAAACCGAATATCCCTATAAACGCATATGTTTTTAACAAAAGATTAATCCACGAAGGAATAATAATGAGCAATAGCCATAGCTGTTTGTGTTTGGTCTTCGTTAAAAAATAAGCTGTTGGGTATGAAATCAGCAATGTAAAGAAGGTGATTAAAAACGCATACCAAAACGAACTAAGTGTCATTTTTAAATAGACAGATGTAAAAAATGCTTTGTAGTTATTGAGCGTAAAATTGCCATGTAAATCTAGTAGGGAGTAGTAAACAACGAGGGCAATCGGCGCAATAACAAATAGTGCAATCCATAAAACGTATGGAAATAACGCTGATTTCGAAGTTTTAGTTTGCATCTTCGTCATCTCCATAGGATTCTAGACGTTTATCGAACTCTTCCTCAGTTTCATTTAGGCGCATTACATGAATGGCTTCTGGATCAAAGTCTAAACCTATTTCTGTCCCTACTGCAGCTTTCTTCAATGAATGGACAAGCCACTCATTACCAGCTTTATCGTAAGTGGAGAGCTCATAATGGACTCCACGGAATAATTGTGTATCAACCTTAACAATTAGTTTTCCTTTGTCGACTGTTGTGATTTCCAAATCTTCTGGACGAATAACAATATCGATTTTTTCATTTGGTTTCATTCCTTGGTCAACACATTCAAACACTTTCCCAGCAAACTCCACTTTAAAATCTTCTATCATAACGCCGTTTACAATATTTGACTCTCCGATAAAGTCGGCAACAAAACGGTTAATGGGTTCATCATAAATATCTACTGGTGTACCTGATTGTTGAATTTGCCCTTCGCTTAAGACAAATATTTCATCACTCATGGCAAGTGCCTCTTCTTGGTCGTGTGTGACAAATACAAATGTTTTACCAAGTCGTTGTTGTAATTCACGTAGTTCATACTGCATTTCTGTACGAAGTTTTAAATCAAGCGCAGAAAGAGGCTCGTCGAGTAAAATAACTTCTGGATCATTAACAATAGCTCGTGCAATTGCAACACGTTGACGCTGACCACCCGACATTTCAGAAATTTCTCGATTGCCATAGCCGGCTAAGTTGACAAATTTTAGCGCTTCTCCAACACGTTCTTTAATGTTATTTTCAGGAAGTTTTTTAATGCGTAATCCAAATGCTACATTTTCAAAAACATTTAGATGTGGAAATAACGCATAATCCTGAAATACTGTGTTCACTTGACGTTCATTTGCTGGAACAGTGTTAATTTTTTTATCGTGGAAAAATACATCGCCTGTAGTTGGTTCTGTGAAACCAGCAATAATGCGTAATATCGTTGTTTTACCGCAACCTGACGGACCAAGCAACGTATAGAACTTCCCTTTTTCAAGCTCTAAGTTAATATTTTTTAGGACGACTGTGCCGTCACTATATGATTTTGATACATTTTCAAAGCGGATAATAGAATTTGTTGTCATTGAAGCGCCTCCTTAAGCTATAAATAAGAATCCGTTGCGACGAGTAAAATTTTTGTTTCATCGTCATGGGCATTAAAAATTTGATGATGATCTGCCGCGTCAAAATAGAGCGCATTGCCTTCACTAGCTATATATTGTTCATTCCCTAAAACGAGACGAATACGCCCTTTGACAATATAAATAAATGTTTCTGATAGCGATGGTTCAAACTGTTTGAATTCGCCGTCAGCAGCAAGTGTCAAAAAGATGGGCTCCATTTCTTTCTCATTAGATGTAGGAATAAGCCATTGAATTTCATATTTTTTTTCTTCGTCTGTATAAGTCGATTGATCTTCCTCGGTGTAGACAACCTTTTGCTCAGGTGCATCATCATCGAAGAATTCCTTGGGCGTCGATCCTAGAACTTCTAATAATGAAAAAAGCGTTTCAATAGAAGGCGAATTCAAATCACGCTCTAGTTGTGAAATATAGCCTTTACTTAAATCTGTACGTTCTCCAAGCTCTTCTTGGGTAAGACCTTTTTTCAAACGAAGTGCTTTAATTTTTCCTCCAATTTGCATCCTTTCCCTCCTAGAAGAAGTTTAGCAATCATAAACTTTCAGAAAATGAAGTTTACTTTAACGAAACTTTTAGTTTACTAAAAACATTACTATTATACATAATAATGAAAAATTTGCAATCGTTTTGGAGGAAAAAATGCAGATGTATTTGAAAGGAAAGAAGCTTCTCTATTTTCGAGCAGTTTTTTGTGTTATTCTAGAATAAATTTACGAAAAGAAGCTAATAACTATAGTGTAGTGATGATTATTTATTGGGTATTTGACAAAAATTTGTCAGTACACTTGAAACGATTAGCGTGGCGAAGTGCACTTCGTTGAAAATCTGTGCTTTCTTTGCTATCGTAGAAGACGGTTCGCATGTGCGAATGGAATATAAAACTACATATTATTCGGAGGGATTTATAATGGCAGAACGCATGGTAGGTAAACAAGCCCCAGACTTCACAATGGAAGCAGTACTTCCAGACAAATCTTTTGGTAAAGTATCTTTAGAAGAAATTAAAGCACAAGACAAATGGACTGTACTGTTCTTCTACCCAATGGACTTCACTTTTGTATGTCCAACAGAAATTACTGCGATGAGCGATCGTTATGATGAGTTCGAAGACTTAGATGCAGAAGTAATCGGCGTTTCAACTGATACAATCCACACGCACTTAGCTTGGATTAACACAGATCGCACGCAAAATGGCCTTGGAGAATTAAAATACCCATTAGCAGCAGATACGAACCATGCGATTTCGAAAGAATATGGCGTTTTAATTGAAGAAGAAGGTATCGCACTACGCGGCTTATTCATCATTAATCCAGAAGGCGAATTAAAATATCAAACAGTATTCGATAATAATATTGGCCGTGACGTTGATGAAACTTTACGTGTATTACAAGCTTTACAAACTGGTGGTCTTTGCCCAGCAAACTGGCGCCCAGGTCAAGCAACTCTTTAATTGAATTGAGCAAAGTCCTTCACTTATAGAAAGAGCGGGATGAATGCGAATTATGCAATGAAATCAGTAGCGGTACAGCTATTGAGCAAGTCGGAGTACTCTGGCACTGTCTAGATTTTTTTCGAGCTTTTTGAAAAAAATCTAGACACAATTACGCCAAGGCTCAATTCATGCATAAAATGAATAATGGGTCCCCACGACACGCTTGTGGGGATATTTTTTTCAAGGGAGGATTTTTTATGAAACTTCGTGAACAAATGCCTGAACTTACAGGTGCAACAACATGGTTAAATGGTGAAGTAACGAAAGCACAATTAGTTGGCGAAAAACCAACACTAATCCATTTTTGGTCTGTAAGCTGTCATTTATGTAAAGAAGCAATGCCGGAAGTGAATAATTTCCGTGACCAATATAAAGATGAATTAAACGTTATTGCTGTGCATATGCCACGTTCTGAAGCAGATACTGATTTGGATACGATCAAAGCTGTTGCAGCAGAGCATGATATTACACAACCTATTTTTGTAGATAATGAAATGAAGTTAACGGATGCTTTTGAAAACCAATACGTACCCGCTTACTTCGTATTCGATAAAGACGGACAGCTTCGCCATATGCAAGCTGGTGGTAGCGGTATGAAGATGTTAGAAAAACGTGTGAATCGAGTTCTCGATGAAATGCGTAACGCATAATTTTAATATTTGCTAGGCGGGGATGTTTAAATCCTCGCTTTTTTTAATAGTAATAGTATAGAATGTCGAAAATACTAGATAGAAAAGGTAAAATGACGATTGGTCTCCTGTTTTGACAATACATATAAGCGAGAATAAGTTAAAATAAAGTAATTGTAGTTTTCGGAGGGATTTTGAATGATGAAAAAAGAGTTTGCCGTCATTGGACTTGGACGTTTCGGAGGAAGTATTGTTCGTGAGCTAATGAGTCAAGGTGCGCAAGTAATGGCGATTGACCATTCATCTGAACGGGTAGATGAGTTTGCTGCCATCGCAACGCAAGCTGTTATTGCCGATTCAACAGATGAATCGGTATTAAATTCATTAGGTATTCGGAATTTTGAACATGTCATTGTCGCTATTGGCGAAGATATTCAGGCAAGTATTTTAACGACTATTATTTTAAAAGAAATTGGTGTTCAGCAAATTACAGTAAAAGCTCAAAATGACTACCACGAAAAAGTGCTAAGAAAAATTGGAGCTGATTTTGTAGTTCATCCTGAGCGTGATATGGGTATTCGTATAGCGAATAATATGTTATCTAATACGGTGCTCGATTATTTAGAGCTGTCAGATGAGCATTCGATTATGGAATTAAAAGCCAATGATGCCATTGCCGGTTATTCGATTATGGATTTAGATATCCGCGCAAAATACGGCATTAACATTGTCGGCATAAAACGAGGATCGGATATTATCGTTTCTCCACAAGCAAGCGACAAAATTTTACTTGGAGATATTATGCTTCTTATCGGTGCTGATGTGGATATTAACCGTTTTGTGAAGAAGGCAATGAAAGAATAAGAAAGAAGTGGAATATTGTAGTTGGTTTACAATACTCCATTTTTTAAATATACAATCCAACTTTTTTTATGAAGTATGTTAAGAAAGCTGATGGGGAGTAGGTTTAGCACATGTTTAAATTTAGGAAAGAACCATTACTACGGTTTCTAAAAATTATATTTCCAATCATACTTTTAGCGATAGCGATTTACGAAATACAACAATCGCTAAGGGGGGTAAATGTAAATTTACTGCGAAATGAAGTTAGTCAATTGCAAGTATGGGAACTGTTGTTGATTTTTTTCATTACGTTTTGTGCGATTACTCCGATGATTTTTTACGATGTTATTTTGGTAAAACTATTAGGAATGAAAATAAACAAGCGTACTTTAGTGAATAATTCGTTTATCGTCAACACATTTTCGAACCTTATTGGCTTTGGCGGTTTAGTAGGTGTATTTCTACGAAATTATTTTTATTCAAAATATAAAGTGGATCGTGAAGGCTTGTTAAAGAGCATTGCTACCGTTACTCTTTTTTATTTAACAGGGATTTCATTGTTAACTTGGTTGATGTATCTGTTCTTTTGGGATTTCCCAATGTTAAAAGAAATTCGCTGGTTATCAATTGCTGTCATTGTGGTCAGCCTCTATGTTCCTGTATTTTTAGTGACGCATCTTATTCGCTATAACAAAAGAAGTGCCTTAACGTATAAAGTATTCCTACAGTTAATGATTACTTCTGTTGCTGAATGGCTTGCGGTCTTTTTTGTCATTTGGATGTTAACAATCATCATCCAAATACCGATGGAGCTCTCTACGCTCATACCGATATTTTTAATTGCCTCATGTGCAGGTATAGTAAGCATGATTCCGGGAGGGGTTGGCTCATTTGACCTTGTTTTTTTATGGGGGACGCAAAGTGTTGGAATTGCCGAAGAAAAAGTACTCTTTTTATTAATTTTGTATCGTGTGGGCTACTTTGTACTACCGTTTTTAGTGTCCGTACTATTATTTATGAAAGATTATTGGGAGCGTTGGAATCGGTCGTGGGACGATGTACCAAATGTTATTTTTCAAAAGATTAGTCATATGTTGTTAACCAGTTTAGTTTTTATCTCGGGCATTGTCTTACTGTTATCAGCATCGGTACCAGGTATTTTAAGCAGATTAAAAATCGCTCAGGAGTTTTTATCATCACCAATTATGAATATTTCCCATCAATTAACTGTTGCGGCAGGCTTTATTCTATTAGGGTTGTGTAGGGGAATTAAATATAAAGTGAAAACGGCTTATCAACTTGCCATTATCGTGCTTAGCAGTTCGGCTTTATTTTCAATTAGTAAAGGTTTTGATTATGAAGAAGCCATTTTTTTACTGATAGTCGCTGTATTGTTAATGGCATCCAAAAAACAATTTTATCGGGAAAGTTATGTCTTAACATGGGGTACTATCTTATTTGACCTTGCGGCGGTTATTTTCATTACGGCAATGTACTTATTAATAGGTTATATCAATTTACCTACCGCAAAAATTCATATTCCGGCACCATTGCAATATTATATCCTTACAGATTATCGGGATTTATTTTTCAGTGCAATGATCGGTATCCTCATCGCTTGCGCTATTTTTTACTTAGGTTATCTTACACGTGGACCTAAAAAAATGTACAAGCTACTATCAAAAGAACATGAAGACAAAATCAAAAGTCATCTTATGGAGTATACGGGAACGGAGTTTTCACATCTCATTTTTTTGCATGACAAATTTGTCTATTGGAATAAAGAAAATACGGTGTTATTCGCCTATCAAATCTATGCAGATAAAATCGTGGTACTAGGCGATCCGGTAGGTCCAGAAAGTGATTTATTATCGGCTATTCAGGAGTTTTTGGAAGTAGCAGATAGGCATGGCTATACACCTGTTTTTTATGAAATTAACAACAAGATTTTCCCTGTGTTACATGAGCATGGTTATAGCTTTTTTAAGCTGGGAGAGGAAGCGTTTGTTGATTTAGAGATGTTCACATTTGCTGGAAAAGAAATGAAGGGCAGCAGGGCGGTAAAAAATAGATTTGAACGCGAGAACTATACGGTCACAATATTAAGTCCGCCTTACTCACAGGAGGTTATGACTGAACTAGCGGAAGTATCAAGAAGATGGCTACAAGGAAGGGCCGAGAAGGGATTTTCTCTTGGCTTTTTCGATGAAAATTATTTGAACACCTCAAAAATTGCTGTGTTAAGAGGAGCTGAAGGCGTCATTGGCTTTGCAAGCATCATGCCTATGTATGATAATGGCGAAAGAATTTCAGTCGACCTGATGCGCTTTAAACCTGGGGCACCGTCTGGTACAATGGATTTCATTTTCTTATCGCTGTTTCAATGGGCGAAAGAACAAGGATACCATGTATTTAATATGGGCATGTCTCCGTTATCGAATGTCGGTCAATCTAGATACTCTTTTTTAAGCGAAAAAATTGCAGCACAAATATTTTTACATGGCCAGTATTTCTATCATTTTAAAGGCTTAAAAAACTTTAAATTAAAATATGCAGATTTTTGGGAACCAAAATATGTAGCGTATCGCAAAAAATCATCGTTGCCCTTTACGATGGCACAAATTACATTATTGATTGGACGAAAGAGAAAATAAGTGAGTTTGTAAGTGCGCGGTTAGGTTTACAACAGGGTAAGGAAACAAGCACATGATTCAAGTATGAAAGACATTCATGATGCAATAGGAAGCGGAATTTGCAAAGTGTGTTTTAAAGAGGGCTTTTAATATGATGGCATTCGCATGGGCTTGTTAAGAGAAAATGGGAAGCTAAAGTGAATATGGGACTGCATTCAAGATTATATTGGATGCAGTCTTTTTTTATGGTAAATTTGGGAAAATATATTTGATTTTACACAATGTCTTTGTCATAATAAAGAAAATTCTAATAATGAGGAATAGTATGCTAATAACTGAAAATTGTGTAATTGAGTTTTTAAAGCCACACCATCAAGATGATATTTATTCTTTATATTGTAATCAGGATGTCAGAGCATTTCTTGGAGGGATTCCAGATAAAAACTATATTCTTTCTTCCTTTAACAGCATGTTGCATTCATCGTTTCCTAATTCATACTTTACCATATCATTAAAGAACACGAATGACTTCATTGGTCTAGTATCGATTGATGAATACCATGAACAAACAACCTATGAGCTTAGCTATCAATTTTTGCCACAATATTGGGGTAAAGGTTACGCACAAGAAGTTTTAACTGCGGTCATCCATTATGGATTTACTAGTTTACAATTATCCAAGCTAGTAGCAGAAACACAAACTGCCAATATTGCCTCCTGTCGAGTACTAGAAAAAATAGGTATGGAAAAAATACAAGTATTAGAAAGGTTTGGGCAGGAACAAGCTGTCTATCAGTTACTAAGCACAAATAATGGTTGTTAAAAGTAAACAAAGGATAGGGATAGCAGATGGGAAAAGGTGGTCTACTAGAGAGATAAAAATCCGGAAAAAGTTAGATTCGTGGCTAACTTTTTCCGGGCAACGCAAATCAATTAGAGGTCTTTAGCAATCGATGAAGATAGATATTCAATGAAGACATCTGTTGCTTCAATAGTTGTTTCCCACATTTCGCATGGACCATTGAATAATACATGTAGTTCAAAACCATGATTGGTTACATACACCTCATCGTATATCCACCATGCATCGATAATATGCTCAAGATTCGATATTTTGTGGATTCCCGTAAATGTTAATTTAATATCAACGGTTTGTCCATTTCCATCAATATTATTTAATAATAATATACATTCCTGTCTTTCTTGGCAGAAGTCAACAGCAAGCACGGTTGCATCATGTGTATAAACATCCTCATATATTCGCACAGCATTTTCCGGAAGTAAATGTTTAATTAATGCATAATTAGCTTTACATTCATTTCGTATCGTTTCTAATTTATGTTTAAAACGACTGCGACATTGCTCTATTACTTCTCTTTCTTCTTGTGATGGATAGTCGATCATAAATGTTCCTTTATTAATTGCAGGGTGGAGTGATACAGGAAGGAACGTTAATAAGTCATTTTTTCTATACGCTAATTCTGCTTTTAATCTCTCTATATAGTCAATTTCCATATCATCATATGATTGTACAAGTTCCTCCCATTCCTCCTTTGAATCAGGAAATACTAAAGATCCGTATATCTGCATTTCATCATATAATTCCTTCGTATAATATTTCATTATTTCCTCCATATCTGAAGTGCCAGGCACTCAAACAATTCTTTAAAAAAAGAGGGTGCTCCATTGCAGGAGCACTCTCTTTCGGATTGTTGCTTGTATTCTTTAGTTTTCTTCAACATCTTTACGGTTTTTCTTTAACATTTTGGATAGCATTTCATAGACAATTGGTACGACTACTAATGTTAATAATGTTGAAGATAATAAACCGCCAATTACTGTAATTGCGAGGTCTTTCGAAATTAGCCCACTACCGCCATTACCAATTGCCATTGGAATCATTGCACCAATTGTTGCAATGGCAGTCATTAAAATTGGACGTAAACGTGTTGCGCCTGCTTCTAAAATGGCCTCACGCATCCCAAGTCCGTCGCGTTCCATATGGATAATACGGTCTACAAGTACGATGGCGTTGGTCACAACGATACCGATTAACATTAAGAGACCCATCATAACGGATACAGAAATCGTTTGATTTGTTACATATAAGCCAACAAATGCGCCAATGACTGCAAATGGTAATGAGAAGAGGATAGCAAATGGTGCTAAACCTTCACCGAACGTTACGACAAGAATAAAGTAAACGATAGCGATAGCTGCTAACATCGCAATACCTAGTTGCGTAAATGTTTCTTGCATATCTGCCGCTACACCGGATACGCCTGTTGTCACACCTTTAGGTAAGTCTAATTTATCGATCTTTTTATCTGCTGCGGTCGTTGCTTTTGAAATATCATCGCCAATAATTGTGGCAGATACAGTGGCGAAATATTCACCTTTTGAGCGCGATAGTGAATTAAGCGTAGTACCTTCTTCAACGTTTACTAATTCACCAATGGTCATCGTTGTGCCTAAAGCCGTTTTAATTTCAGTTTTTAAAACATCATCGATTGATAAGGCTGCTGCCTTGGCATCACGTTTGACAATGACGTTAATGTCTTTGCCATCACGTTCAACTGTTGTTAACACTTCTTGTGAAGCAGTAGAATTTAAAGCCATGACAATTTGAGCAGTCGTTAAGCCATATTGTAAGACATTTTTTTGCTCTACTTTTAAGACATGTTCTACATATGGATCTTCATAATCAGACTTCACATCTTCTAGACCTTTAACTTCTTTGAGTGATCCTTCAACATCTTTAACAGCGCTACGTAACTTGTTTAAGTCTTCACTGTATAATGTGTAACTTACCTCGTTTGAAGCCATAGACGTTGATGAGAAGTTTTGACTTTTCCATTCGCCTGATTGGTCAAGATTAAATACATAGTCTTCTACTTCTTGACGAGCAGCAGGGAAGTCTTCCATTTCTGGGTCAAAGATGAGGTACATTAATGCACCACCAGCTGTGCCACCCATCATCATTGCTGCTGGGTCAGCATTTGTAGCATCAGTAATTGAAACTTGTAAAATATCAATATCTTTTCGTTTCATTAATTCTTTTTCAACTTGTGCTACATTTACTTCTGTTTCATCAGCTAGCTCGCCAGTACCAGGTGTATATGTTAAATACATGACCTTTTCCTCTTGAGATCCCATGAAACTAAAGCCAATTAATGGTGTTAAAGCAAGGGAACCAACAAGCATTAAAATCGCAATCGTAGATGTAATGATTTTATGATTTAATGCTTTTTCTAATATACCTCTGTACCAAATAGCTAGTTTACCAACTTCTTGATGCTGGCTTTCCTTTTTCTCTCCGTAGATTTTTTTACGGAATAAGAAGTGGGATAAAGCTGGTACAATGGTAATTGCTACTATTAATGACGCACCTAAAGCAAATGTCATCGTTAATGCGAAAGGCATAAATAATTCGCCAACCATACCGCCTACAAACATAAGTGGGGCGAATACCGCTACCGTCACTAATGTAGAAGACAAGATTGGTTTAAACATTTCAATAGTTGCTTCACGAATCAGTGCGCGCCCTGTTAATTTTTCTTGTTTTAAATGGATACGTCGATAAATATTTTCTACTACGACAATGGAGTCATCAATTACACGTCCAATGGCGACGGTGATTGCACCAAGTGTCATAATATTTAACGTAATATCCATCCAGTTTAATAAGAGTAATGCCATGAAAACTGAAACTGGAATTGAAATAATCGAAATAATAGTTGATTTGAAATCGCGTAAGAATAATAAGATAATTAAAACCGCGATTGCGCCACCGAATACCGCTTTTTCGATCATTGTGAAGACTGAATCTTCAATTGGAGCACCTTGGTCAAGTGAAATATCAATTTTTAAGCCGTCAATTCTTTTTTCTTCATCTTTAATCAGCTCTTTTACTGCATTGACAACCGTTACTGTATTTGCATCTTGACTTTTTACGATTTGAATTGCAATGGCATCTTTACCATTTGTACGAGATACAGATTGTACTTTACCTTCAACTTCAATCGTAGCAATGTCGCCTAAACGAACGAAAGGAGAAGGTTGTGTAGCTGAAGGTGTGACAGGTATTAATAAATCTTTTAATTCATCGATAGATTTAACTTTACCATCTACGGAAACCGCTTGTTCACCAACCGTAAATTGATATAAACCAAGGGATAATGACATATCACTTGCTTGAATCATTTGTTTGACTGCATCTTCAGTTAAGCCAAGAGCAGCCATTTTTTCTTCGTCATATTTAAACGAAACTTCTTCAATGTGTTGACCAGTAATCGTTGCTGACGCAACACCGTCGATTTTTTCGATTTTAGGAAGTAATAAATCTTCTACTGTTGATGTTAGGTCAACAATGTCTTCCTTCGAACTACTCACAGATAATGCGACAACCGGCATCATGTTCATACTAATGGCCATGATTGTTGGTTCTTGCGCGCCTTCAGGCAGTTTTACATTATCGAGAGCGGATTCTAACTGACGTTTCTTTTCATCCATATCAATGCCATAGTCATATTCGACTTGCACTTGGGCAACGTTTGAAGAGGAAGTGGAATAAACGGCTTTAACATCCTCTAAACTTTCAATGGATTTTTCAAATGGAATAGAAAGTTCATTCATGACTTGTTCAGGCGTGGCACCTGGATACACGCCCATTACAATTAAGTATGGAATCGATATATCAGGGATTGATTCCATTTTCATTCTTGTACCTGAATAAATCCCTGAGACAGTGATGATAATTGTTAATAACCACACTGCCAATTTGTTTTTCAATACAAAATTAACTAAACCTTTCACCTTCACACCTACCCTTTATTGACTTACTAGATTCAATTATTTATACTAATGACTAATCAGTCATTTGTCAACGAAATGCATTAGGAGAGATTTAAAAATATGTTAAAAAAGCAATTAATTATGGAGAAAGCATTAGAACTGTTCTCTGAACAAGGCTTTGAAGCAACATCTGTACAGCAAATTACGGAACGCTGTGGGATTTCTAAAGGGGCATTTTATTTGTCTTTTAAAACAAAAGATGAGCTTCTTTTCTCAATGGTTGACTACTACTTACAGCAATTTATTGCAGACATTGACCACGTAGTCAGAAATTCGAATAAAAAAGATGTCATGCTGGTTGATTTCTACAAAAATATTTTTCAAGCATTCAAAAAACATGCAGCATCGTCACGTGTTTTTTTTAATGAAAAGGTTTTTCTTACAAATAAAGAGTTGTTTCTCAAAGTGAGTGCCTATGAAGCAGATATGTCGAAGTCTATAGTCCAAATGCTTGAACAGTTGTATCGGGAAGAGCTACAAGAGACAAAGTACGATGTAATGTATTGTGTAAAAGGGTTTATGAAAAGTTATGCCGAGCTATTTATATTTTCTGATTTACCGCTCGACCTAGATCAGTTGGCGCAATCTTTAGCGGAAAAGACCGATATAATTGCTCGACATACGACAATTCCTTTTATTACCGAAGAACTTGCTCAATTAGTAGCAAGACCATGTGATCAAGAAATAACGCAGGAATCGCTATTACAGTTAATTGATCAAAATATTCATAACTTAGAGCCGTCTATTGAACGGGAATCTTTGGAGCTTTTAAAAAATCAGGTTGAGCATACAACATATAGTCAAGCGATTATCAAAGGTTTAATTGAAAATATTCGTCTGCAGCCGGGGTGTCAATGGGTCGTCTATGTATTGGATAAATACTTTCAGTTTTAATTGTTGAAATAGAATTGTTCACAGTTTTGTTATTGTGGATAATTCTATTTTTTTGTATTTGTTTTTGAAAAGAGATGGTGCACTTTTTCAAGAGGATATTACTATATACGTAAAATGTTGGAGGAGGTTTCAAAATTTTAAAAATTTATGAAATCACATTCAACATTTTTAAACGTGGGGCAAAATAAGCGCTATCAGAACAAAAATGATAAAGACGGATTATTTTGCCACAAAGAGTAATGGGAGATGTCCTAATTTAATTATTCAACTCCATCCATAGAGGAGGCTTGCACAAGGATATTACTTTATCGAAGAAAAATAGAGTTTTTATGCAAAAAAAGAAGCTACGCGAATAGTGCGTAGCTTCTTAATATAGAAGATTATACTTCCATAATAATTGGTAATATCATTGGACGACGTTTTGTTTTCTCAAATAAATAAGGTCCTAAAACATCAGTGATTTCATTTTTAAGTTCTGTCCATTGAGGTGTTTTACCTTGGATTGTTTCATTTAAATGACGATTTAGCATTTTTTGTGCTTCGTTAATCATTGTGCCGGATTCACGCATATAGACAAACCCTCGTGAAATAATATCAGGCCCTGAAACGATTTTTTGGTTTTCCATATCAACACTGACAACAACAATGACTAAACCTTCTTCAGAAAGGATGCGACGATCACGTAAGACAATATTACCGATGTCTCCAATACCATTACCGTCAATATAGACATCACCAGAAGGGATGCGACCTGCCACATGTGCTTCATTTGCACTTAATGCCAGAACATCACCATTTTCCATGACGAAAGTATTTTCCAGTGGAACATCACAATCTTCTGCTAAATGCGTATGCATTTTTAGCATACGGAATTCACCGTGAATAGGCATAAAGAATTTTGGCTTCATCAGTCGTAGCATAAGCTTTTGTTCTTCTTGTGAACCGTGACCAGAAGTATGGATATTATTTAATGCACCATGAATAACTTCTGCGCCAGCACGGAACAGTAAGTTGATAATTTTATTTACGCTAACCGTATTCCCTGGTACTGGTGAAGAAGAGAAGACAACTGTATCGCCAGGCTGGATTTGAATTTGACGGTGTGTACCATTGGCAATACGAGATAGTGCTGCCATTGGTTCACCTTGTGAGCCTGTACATAAAATCATTACTTCATTGGCAGGTAAACGGTTAATGCTTTGCGCATCAATAAAAGTATCTTTTGGTGCGTTGATGTAGCCTAGCTCACGGCCGATTGTAATGGCATTATCCATAGATCGACCGAATACAGCGATTTTTCGTCCGTATTTAATTGCAGCATCTGTTGCTTGTTGTAAGCGGTGAATATTGGATGCAAATGTTGCGAAAATAATACGACTATCAACCTTGCGGAAGATTTCATCGATACTTTTTCCAACTGTACGTTCAGACATTGTGAAATTTGGTTTTTCAGCATTCGTACTATCAGATAATAGGCAAAGAACGCCGTCACGTCCGATTTCAGCCATTTTTGTTAAGTTTGCAGGCTCTCCTACAGGTGTAAAGTCGAATTTAAAGTCACCTGTGTGCACGATATTGCCTGGAGGTGTTTTAACGACGATACCGTAAGCATCTGGAATACTATGCGTTGTTCTAAAGAAGCTGACAGATGTCTTTCTAAATTTAATAATATCTTCTTCTTTAATTTCGATTAGTTTTGTTGTACGTAGTAAACCATGCTCTTCTAGTTTATTGCGCAATAAGCCAAGTGCAAGCTTACCTCCATAAACAGGAACATTTACTTGACGTAGTAAATAAGGGATACCACCAATATGGTCTTCGTGTCCGTGCGTAATAAATAGCCCTTTAATTTTATCTACGTTTCGTACTAAATACGTGTAATCTGGAATAACATAGTCAATCCCGAGTAAATCGTCTTCTGGAAATTTTATACCGGCATCAATTAAGATGATTTCATCTTGAAATTGAACACCGTAAGTATTTTTGCCGATTTCGCCCAGTCCGCCGAGCGCGAAAACAGCTGCTTGGTCATTTTTAACAAACTTCATGTTTGTTAAATTTCCTCCAAGACGAAGTTCGGACTTGCTTGTTCGTACTCTAAATAGTTACCTTCAAGCAGTTGAATGAACTCAATGTTGTAATGACGGTCTTGTAACTTTTGACGTACTTCACGTTCTGAAGCAGCTTCAAGGTATAGACTTTTAGTGTTTTCGCGAACTGGAATCTCATTTGCTTTTTCTTGATAATAAACTTTGTAAATCATAGTTTGCTCTCCTTTGATTGCGTACATTATTATTGCACATTTGGCTATTACCACACACGTACTACAAGAAAAAATCGCGAATTTCTAGTATACTTTAGACGAATAAAGAAATGAGCGTTTGAATTTCTTGTATCTCAATACTTTTATCTTGCACTTTTCATGAAAAGCAATGAGACAGTGGTTGCGCATAGTCAAATAAATGCATTTCCTTTATATTATCACGCAGCTACTCTAAAATAAAGAAAAGCCCTTCAAATAATGAAGGGCAAATGTTAGGCAATTGATTTTTTTCCGAGTACGCCACGAAGTCGCTTCAACAATTTTCGCTTTAGTTTCTTCAGCATGGCACATCACTCCTTAGGATCATTATAATTAAAAACAATGCCTGTGTAAAGGATTTAGCCTTTGCAACATCATACATAAAGAGAGGGATTATAGGATGAAAAAAATTTTATTTTTTGATGTAGATGGAACGCTCTATAACAGTGAAAAAGTATTGCCTGCTTCTGCGAAAGAAGCGCTATTAGAAGCACGTCGTAAAGGGTATGAGCTTGCAATCGCTACTGGACGTGCACCATTTATGATTAAACCATTGCTAGAAGAGCTTGATATTGACACATATGTGACTTTTAATGGACAGTACGTCGTTTATCAAGGCGAGGTTGTCTACGCAAATGGTGTGGAAAAAGAAGAATTAGCGAAAATTATTGCCTTTGGAGAAGCGCGCAATGAACCCGTTGTTTTTTTAGATGACAAGCGAATGATTGCGTCAGTTGGAGGGCATAACAAGGTATCCGAAAGTTTAAACACGTTAAAATACCCGTACCCAGAATTAGACTCATCTTATTATATGCAGCACGATGTTTATCAAACACTCATCTTTATGGAAGAGAAAGATGAACATTTGTATGATGAGGCATTTCCAAATGTCCAGTTCGTGCGCTGGCATGAATATTCTTGTGATATTTTACCTAAAGGAGGTTCCAAGGCTGCTGGAATCGAAAAAGTGCTCGCGAAAATGGGCTTAACGTTAGAGGATGCCATTGCTTTTGGTGATGGTATGAATGATATTGAAATGTTAGAGGCTGTTGGTACGAGCGTGGCAATGGGAAATGGACATGAAAAAGTAAAGGCGGTCGCGACACATATTACCGATCATGTAGATGCGGACGGACTTGCGAAAGCGATGCGCTATTTAAAGATTATATAAGTGCCAGTCACTCAAACAATTTTGAATATTAAAAGGAAAACCCACGAGAAGTGGGTTTTTTACGTATTATCGGTGCCAGTCACTCAAACAATTTACTCAAACAATGCTTTAGATATCAATAACCTTCAGCTGAATGCCAGCCTCCGTAAATTGATGTAATGTTTCTTTGGGCAGTCCGTTATCAGTAAGTATCATATCGACCTCTTCTAGCGGGCATACTTGAATAGCCACATCTTTATTGAATTTGGTAGAATCAGTTGCAACATAAACTGTCTGCGAAATATTAATAAGCTGTTTCCTCGTCATCGCTTCTTCTAAACTAAAATCGGATATTCCTTTTTCTAATGTCACGCCACTTGCGCATATAAATGCCTTATTAATATTGAGATGGTCGAAGTGGAAAAGAAAGTCATTTGAAGTGACCGATTTTTCCGAATGTCGCACTCTTCCGCCGATAATCATCACTTCAATATTAGAACCAATTAAATCAAATGCTACAGGAAGAGAGTTCGTCACGACTGTTAGTTTCTCCTTGCCTAGTAGAAATGGTGTCATTTGATAAGTTGTTGAGCCACTATCGATAAAAATGCAGTCACCATTATTAACTAAAGAAGCACAAGCTTTGGCAATGGCGATTTTTTCTGTTAACTGCTGTGTTAATCGATTGTCCATTAATCCTTCAACGGGTTCAATATATTTTACACCCCCATAAAACTTCTCGATCTTCTTCTCTTGCACAAGTTGTTGAATATCTCTTCGAATAGTTTCCATCGATACATTGAATTCTTTTGTCAGGGTTACTAATTTTACTACCTTGTTATTCCGAATGAATTGCAAAATATGTTGTTGCCTTTCTACTGTATACATTACATCACCTCTTATTGTTATTTACTCAAAGTAGTAATAAGTTTGTCAACAGTTAGTCAGAATTTACTCAACATTTACACAAACATGTGATTTCCCTTTACAAATTGTCTCTATACTGTGGTTAACAACTCAAAAGGAGTGAGCAATTTGTTAGAACTAAAAAATATTTCAAAAAGTTATAAAAATAAAAATGTTTTAAGAGATATAAATTTAACGATAGATTCTGGTGAAATTGTTTCGTTATTGGGGCCGAGTGGTTGTGGGAAAACGACATTACTCAACATTGTTTTAGGTCTCACAGAACAAACAGATGGGCAACTTTTTTACAATGGACAAGATATATCGAAACAATCGATGCAGGATAGAGGATTTAATATCGTTTTCCAAGATTTCGCGTTGTTCCCACATTTGAATGCTTACGACAATATCGTCTATGGCTTGAAAAATAAAAAACAGCAAATGTCAAAAGCTGAGATTCAGGAGTATGTGGATTTCTTAGAACTCGCTCCACATTTACATAAAAAGATTCACGAATTATCTGGTGGACAGAAACAACGTGTTTCTATTGCTAGAACGCTTGTTATGCAGCCGAAAATTTTATTGCTAGATGAACCGTTAAGTGCGCTAGATGGTGTGATTAAAGAATCCATTAAGGAGCGCATTAAATCAATTGCTCGCCAATTTAAATTAACAACTATTATTGTGACACATGATCCTGAGGAGGCGCTCACATTATCAGATAAAGTACTCATCATTAATGAGGGAACTGTCTCACAATATGGCACACCTCACGAAATATTGAAAACACCAAAAAATCAATTTGTGGAAGACTTTATATTAAAGCAACTTCATATTAAACGTCATAACATCTATCAACTGTTTGGAGAATCCTATGCTTAAAACGAATAAAATGGTGAAAATTCTCTTTCTGCCAATTGTCTTCTTTTTTCTGTTCTTTTTAATTGTGCCATTACTTTATATGTTTTGGCAGTCTTTGAAAAAAGGCAATAGCGTAACGATTCAAAACTATGTAGAAGCATTACAGAGCGTTGAAATTCGGGAAGCGTTTCTTAATAGTTTCCAAGTGTCATTTGTCGCTGCCGTTATTACTACTTGTTTAGCGTTTGCTCTTGCCTATGCCATGCATTTTACGACGATGAATCAACATTTAAAAAAGCTTGTACATATCGGGGTAACATTGCCGATGCTCTTGCCGACAATTACCTATGGTTTTGTATTACTTTACACATTTGGCAATCAAGGAATTATAACAAAACTTCTGGGGAAGCCCTTAGTGACAATTTATGGATTTAATGGCTTGTTGATTGGGTATGTGCTTTACACATTGCCTGTTGCATTTATTTTAATGCAAAATTCCATGCAGTACATTGATAAACGCTTTTTGCTTGTCTCGATGCTAATGCATGATAGACCATCACGTCGATTTTACCATACCGTATTTCGACCTATGATAGGAACAATTGGTGGAGCATTTATTTTAACGTTTATTTTAAGTTTTACCGATTTTGGTATCCCTGCTTCGGTAGGTGGGGGTTATAAAGTGATTTCAACAGAGCTATATCAAGCGATGCTTGGTTCTATTGTGCGATTTGAACAAGGGGCGGTAATTTCCGTACTCATGCTTGTACCTGCTGTACTTGGCATCGTGATGCTAAGCGTGCTAGATCGATTTAATTTTCAATATAAGCATGTCAGTCAAAGTGCTCTAGTCGTGCATCGTCTTCGAGACAGTACATTTACAGTGCTATCGCTAGTATGCGTAAGTACGATTTTTATCATCTTCTCAACAATGTTTATCGTGCCGTTTACTAAGGGCTATCCATATGACTTTAGCTTCACATTGGAACATGTACAAAATGTTTTAGCAGAAAAGAATTTAACAAGGGTTTATATGAATTCCCTTATTGTTGCCTTTTTTACAGCAATTTTAGGTGTGGGCATCGCGTTTGTTTCAGCACTTCTAAATGTCAGAACACCGTTAAAAGGGAGAAGCACATTAGATTTTGCGTCAATGATTACCAATACAGTGCCAGGTATGGTACTCGGTCTTTCTTATTTATTTTTCTTCAATGGGAGTTCGCTTAAAGGGACCTTCTTTATCATTATTGCCTATACGGTTGTCCATTTCTTTACAACACCGTATTTAATGGCGAAAAACTCTTTGCAAAAAATGGACCCAACATGGGAAGTGACGGGAGAGTTATTAAAGGACTCTTGGCTTCAAACGGTCATTCGCGTTATTTTGCCGAATATAAGACCTACTATTTTTCAAATGTTTAGCTATTATTTTTTAAATGCCATGGTGACAGTTAGTGGCGTAATTTTCCTTGTCAGTACGAAAACGATGCTTGTCTCTACGCGCATTAAAGAATTGCAGCATTTTGCGAAGTATACGGATATTTTTGTTCTCTCAATTTTTATTTTATGTACAAACCTCATTGTGAAATTAGGTTGTGACTATATAACAACAAATAAAGAAAAGTTTAAGGAGATGTAATGATGAAAAAGTCGACAGTCATGATGTTTGGAACGGTTAGTTCTGCAATTGTATTAGCAGCGTGTGGAGGTGCGGAGGCTGATACGAAGGATCAAGTTATTATCTATTCTAATGCTGATGATGAAGCAATTGAAGTAATGCAAACCACACTCGATAAAAAGGGGTATGAAGGAAAGTATATTATCCAATCATTCGGTACATCTGAATTAGGTGGGAAAATGATGGCAGAGGGTAAGGATATTGAAGCGGATGTGGTAACAATGGCTTCTTACTTTATCGAAAGTGCTCAAACATCTAAATCAATGTTTGTCGAACTAACTTCTGAGTTAAAGCCGTTAGATGGTGGTTCAACTTATGCATTACCGATTTTAGGGAATGTCGGGTCTATTTTTATCAATACAGATTTATTGGCGCAAAAAGGGCTACCTGTGCCACAAACAATTAAAGATTTAACGAAGCCAGAATATAAAGATTTAGTTTCTTTTCCAAATATTTTAGACTCCTCTACTGGCTGGCTATTAGTACAGGCGATTATGAGTGAATATGGCGAAAAAGAAGGAAAGCAAGTATTAGCAGATTTAATTAAAAATGCTGGACCGCATATTGAAAGTTCTGGTTCTGGCCCTATTAAAAAGGTGAAAACAGGAGAAGTCGCAGCAGGGTTTGGCTTACGTATTCAAGCAATTGATGCCAAAAATGAGGGCTTACCAATCGACTATATTGACCCAACGGAAGGTAACTTCACGTTAACAGAATCTGTTGCCGTTGTAGATAAAGAAGGGGACGAGGCATTGGCGAGTGAAATAGCAAAGGTCATTGCGACTGAGGCGCGAGCAGATTTGTTAAAACAATATCCTGTAGCACTTTATGAAGGCGAGCAAGTAGAGGAAAAATATGTTCCAAAATACTTAAAAAAATGGGATACGACTTTAACTGTCGATTTATTAGAAAAACATCAAACATTCTTTAAAGAAGCACAACAATAAAGGAGCCTAACAATATGAATACCTACAAATTATTAACTCCCGGTCCACTAACAACTACAGAAGCAGTAAAAAAAGAGATGCTAGTGGATCGCTGTACATGGGATGACGACTACAAGCAAGTTACACAAGAAATACGCAAACAGTTAGTGGCGATAGCGCAGGTTAATGATACAGACTATACAGCTATTTTAATGCAAGGAAGTGGGAGCTTTGTCGTTGAATCGGTTCTGACAACTGCTATTGGAAATGCAGATAAGGTACTCATTATTACAAATGGAGCGTACGGGGAACGAATCGTAGAAATGGCAACAGTCCTTCAATTACAGCATGTTGTTTACAGTGTACCGTATCATGAGCAACCATCACCTTTAGAAGTACAAGCTATACTTGAAAAAGATGCTGCTATTACGCATGTCGCGATTGTCCATTGTGAGACGACAACGGGGATATTAAATCCTATTGATGAAATAGGCAAAGTTGTAAAATCGTTTAATAAAACATTTATTGTAGATGCAATGAGTAGCTTTGGTGGCGTGCCAATGGATTTATCGAATATGCAAATTGATTTTTTAATCAGTAGTGCTAACAAATGTATTCAAGGCGTGCCAGGTTTTGGATTTGTTGTTGCGAAAATAGAAGCGTTAGAAAAATGTAAAGGACAAGCCAAGAGTGTAGCATTAGATTTATACAAACAATGGGAAGTGATGAGTGAAGACGGGAAATGGCGTTTTACATCACCAACACATGTTGTAGCGGCCTTTGCAAAGGCGTTGGAGGAACTTGCTGAAGAAGGTGGCGTTGCGGCACGCTACACACGATATGCTAAAAATAATCAACTATTGCGTGAAAGATTATCACGCTGTGGTTTTGAAGCTTATATTTCAGCGGAAATGCAATCACCGATTATCACGACGTTTTTATATCCATATGAAGGATTTTCTTTCGAGCATTTCTATCATGAAATGAAACAAGCAGGCTTTGTTATTTATCCTGGAAAGCTAACTGAATTTGATACATTCCGAATCGGTAATATAGGGGATGTTCATGAGGAAGATATGACTACATTATGTAATGTTATTGAAAACTATATGGCGGTGAAAAATAATGAAAATTGAAGCGGTAATTTTTGATTGGGCAGGTACAGCGGTTGACTTTGGTTGTTTTGCACCTGTCAATGTATTTCTTACTATTTTTGAAGATGCAGGTGTTGCGGTGACACTAGAAGAAGCACGCAAACCGATGGGCATGTTGAAAATTGACCATATTCGGACGATGCTTGAGATGCCAAGAGTGAGTGAGGCATGGGCACGTGTGTATGGCCGTTCATTTACAGAACAAGATGTACAGGCACTGTATTCGCAGTTTGAAACGAAATTAATGGCATCGCTTGCTAAGTATACGGACCCGATTCCACATGTGAAAGAAACGGTTCAACAATTAAGACAAGCCGGAATACGCATTGGCTCCACAACAGGCTATACTGCCGCTATGATGGAAGTCGTGACACATCACGCTGCTGAGAAAGGATACAAGCCTGATTTTTTAGTTACACCGACTGATATAGGAGATAAGGGACGTCCCTATCCATATATGATTTTCAGAAATTTAGAAGAACTTGGCGTGAAAGCGACGAAGCAAGTCGTTAAAGTCGGGGATACTACGTCAGATATACAAGAGGCATTAAATGCCGGAGTTTGGGCTGTTGGCGTTATAGTCGGAAGTTCTGAAATGGGTTTAACGGAACAAGAATTTATGAGTCTATCTGATGAAGAACAACAAGCCGTTATTGAAAAAACAAAAGCTATTTTTGAACAAACGGGTGCACACTATACGATTCAAACAATGCGTGAACTGCCGGCATTAATTGAGACGATTAATGCGCGATTAGTTTAAAAGATAGCAGATAGAATAAAAGCGAAAAAGTGTTAGATTGACTGCAATCAATCTAACACTTTTTGCTATGCATATAAGAGTAAGTGTCAGGCACTAATTCAATCTCCGTGCTAGCCATGTATTTATGACTTGCCAAGTAAAAATCCACGTAGACTCCTGGGGGAAAGCACGCAATGTAAGACGCAACAGACCGCGCGACAGCGATGGTAGGCGCTTACGTGTGTGCTAGCGGAAAGCATCCGTCGTAGCTACTAGTGAGTCTTAGTCGCGTTCGTATGGAACAGCGTCTGGAATTTCAGCAAATGGATTTTTTTCATTGATGCGATCATAAAACATAATGCCGTTTAAATGATCTAATTCATGCTGGAAGGCGATAGCTGGCAAGCCGGTTAGACGCATTTTTTTCTCTTCGCCGTCCATTGTTTTAAATTTCACGGTTATACGTGCGTGGCGTGGCACATAACCAGGGACATTGCGATCAACAGATAAGCAACCTTCGCCAGTTGGCAAATAGGTATTTTCAACAGAGTGGCTAACAATTTTCGGATTGATTGCGATAAAGCTCAATTGTTCTCCTTTGTCATCTTTTAAGTGAAGGGCAAACATGCGATGTAGACTATTTACTTGGTTAGCAGCTAATCCAATCCCGCTGCGTAAATCATATTTATCGGCAATTTCAGGATCTTGGCTGTTAATTAAAAACTGTAGCATATCTGTAGCAAGCTGTTTTATTTCATCAGTTAAAGGGAATTGAACTTCCTCTGTTTTAGTGCGGAGTGTCGGATGGCCTTCGCGAATTATATCATCCATTAAAATCATGTGAGAATCTTCCTTTCAATCTTTGTATTACCTTATTTATAAGTATACATCACGCATTAAAACATGCACATGAAAAAAGACTTTATTTGAATAAACTTAAAAAATTTTTGTGTAGCTATTAGATTACAGAAAACTGGGGTATTCTACTATTGGTCATTATTTAGAGAAACGTAATGTTTGAGCGCTTAAAGGAAGTTGTTGTAATACAGATTTTTATTATTAGTGATACAGTATAGGACAGTCTACTCTTAACGTTTTTGTAGAAAAATTCTTTGGTATAAGGCGTAATATATGATTGACCGACTGTATTTTATTCAGTATACTGAGTCCTAAGAATAAGTTGTACTAGTTTGAAAGTGATTTATTTTAATACAGTTGAAAGGGAGATGTGACAAATGAGCAAAAAAAACAATAATATTTTTGATCCACAACAAACGCTAACTGAAATCGAAGAAAAGTTTGAAATGTTTCAAATTTTGAACGAAGAAGGCGAAATTATAAATGAAGAGGCAGATCCGAAATTAGCAGATGAAGAGTTAGTTGAGTTAATGACGCGTATGGTTTATACACGTATTTTAGATCAACGTTCCATTTCTCTTAACCGTCAAGGTCGATTAGGCTTCTACGCACCAACAGCTGGTCAGGAAGCTTCACAACTTGCTTCTCACTTTGCATTAGAAAAAGAAGATTGGATTTTACCAGGTTACCGTGATGTACCACAAATTGTATGGCATGGTTTACCGTTAGATAAAGCATTTTTATTCTCACGTGGTCACTTCGAGGGCAATCAAATCCCAGAAGGTGTTAATGTTTTACCACCACAAATCATTATTGGTGCACAATTTATCCAAGCTGCTGGGGTGGCACTTGGTATGCAAAAACGAGGTAAAAAAGCTGTAGCAGTTACTTATACAGGTGATGGTGGGTCATCACAAGGTGATTTCTACGAAGGAATGAACTTTGCTGGTGCATTTAAATCACCTGCCATTTTCATCGTACAAAATAACCAATTCGCAATTTCTACACCGCGTGAATTACAAACAGCTGCAAAAACAATTGCACAAAAAGGTGTTGCAGCAGGTATCCCAAGTATTTTAGTAGATGGTATGGATGCACTTGCAGTGTACGTTGCTACTCGTGATGCACGTGAGCGCGCAATCAATGGTGAGGGTCCAACGTTTATCGAAACAATGTGTTACCGTTATGGTCCACATACAATGGCGGGGGATGATCCAACACGTTACCGTACGTCTGACACGGATAACGAGTGGGCTCAAAAAGACCCGTTAGTTCGTTTCCGTAAATACCTTGAGGGTAAAGGACTATGGGATGAGAAAAAAGAAGAGGCTGTTATTGAGCGTGCGAAAGAAGAAATTAAAGACGCAATTAAAAAAGCCGATGCTGCACCAAAGCAAAAAGTAACACAGTTAATGGAAAATATGTACAAAGGCGAAATGCCTTCGAATTTAAAAGAACAGTATGAAATCTACAAAGAGAAGGAGTCGAAATAAGCTATGGCACAAATGACGATGATTCAAGCAATTACAGATGCGCTTCGCACAGAATTAAAGAATGATGAAAACGTTCTGTTATTCGGGGAAGATATAGGCGTCAACGGTGGGGTTTTCCGTGCAACTGAAGGCCTACAAAAAGAATTTGGTGTAGATCGTGTATTCGATACACCATTAGCAGAGTCAGGTATTGGTGGCTTAGCAATCGGTCTTTCGCTTCAAGGTTTCCGACCAGTTCCAGAAATTCAGTTTTTCGGCTTCGTCTATGAAGTGATGGATTCAATCAGTGGACAATTAGCTCGTTTAAGCTACCGTAGCGGTGGTGTATATAATGCACCTGTTACAATCCGTTCTCCATTTGGTGGCGGTGTGCATACACCAGAAATGCACTCAGATAGCTTAGAAAGTTTAATGACGGCACAGCCGGGCTTAACAGTCGTTGTACCATCAACACCTTACGATGCTAAAGGATTACTTATTTCTTCTATTCGCAATGACAATCCAGTCATTTTCTTAGAGCATTTAAAATTATATCGCTCATTCCGCGAAGAAGTACCTGAGGAAGCATATGAAATTCCATTAGGTAAGGCAGATGTAAAACGTGAAGGTAAAGATTTAACAATTATTGCATATGGCTTAATGGTACATGAAAGCTTAAAAGCAGCAGAAGAACTTGAAAAAGAAGGGCATTCTGTAGAAGTTATTGATTTACGTACAATTCAACCAATCGATATTGAAACAATCATTGCGTCAGTTGAGAAAACAGGCCGAGCAATCGTTGTTCAAGAGGCACAAAAACAAGCAGGTATTGCTGCGAATGTTGTCGCTGAAATTACAGAACGAGCTATCTTGAGTTTAGAAGCACCTGTACTTCGAGTAGCAGCACCAGATACAGTGTACCCATTCCCACAAGCTGAAGGTGTTTGGTTACCGAACTATAAAGATGTAATGGAAACAGCGAAAAAAGTCTTAACATTTTAATGTAGTTTGCATATTTGAAGAAAAGCAAAGAGAAAGGATGGGTACACATGGCATTTGAATTCAGATTACCGGATATTGGCGAGGGTATTCACGAAGGCGAAATTGTAAAATGGTTCGTTAAAGCTGGGGATACTGTCAAAGAAGACGATATTCTTTGTGAAGTACAAAACGATAAAGCAGTTGTAGAAATTCCTTCACCAGTTGAAGGGAAAGTAGAGGAAATCTTAGTAGGAGAAGGTACAGTTGCTGTTGTTGGCGATGTATTAATCCGTTTAGATGCTCCAGGCTACGAAGATTTAAAACTTAAAGGTGACGATCATGCAGAGGCGAAAACGGAGGCACAAGTTCAGTCAACGGCTGAAGCTGGTCAGGATGTAGCAAAAGCGCCTGCTAAAGAAGAAGCACCAAAAGCTCCAGCAACAGCGCAAGTAGCTGTAAAACAAGAAACAGCAGATAGTACAAAACGTATTATTGCAATGCCTTCTGTTCGTAAATTTGCAAGAGACAATGAAGTAAATATTCATGAAGTGTCAGGTACTGGTAAAAACGGTCGTATTCTAAAGGAAGATATTGAGAATTTCCTAAATGGTGGTGGAGCAGTGCAAGCTGCAGAAGCTCCAGTGGCAAATGAAGAAGCAGTTGCTCAACAAGAAACTGCCCAAGCTGCGCCAGTTGTTCTTGAAGGAGACTTCCCAGAAACACGTGAAAAAATGTCTGGTATTCGCAAGGCGATTGCCAAGGCAATGGTTCACTCGAAACAAACAGCACCTCATGTTACACTAATGGATGAAGTTGATGTAACAGCTCTTGTAGCACATCGCAAAAAATTCAAAGATATTGCTGAAAAAAAAGGTGTAAAATTAACGTATTTACCATACGTAGTAAAAGCGCTTATTTCAACATTGCGTGAATTCCCAGAATTTAACCGTTCTTTAGATGATGCAACACAAGAAATTATTCAAAAGCACTACTACAATATCGGTATTGCAGCAGACACAGAAAAAGGTTTATTAGTTCCAGTTATTAAACATGCAGATCGCAAATCAGTATTTGCAGTTTCAAATGAAATTAATGACTTAGCGACAAAAGCGCGAGATGGTAAACTTGCTCCGCATGAAATGAAGGGCGCTTCCATGTCTATCACGAATATCGGTTCTGCAGGTGGCCAATGGTTTACGCCAGTAATTAACCACCCTGAAGTAGCGATTTTAGGTATTGGTCGAATTTCTGAAAAACCTGTAATAAAAAATGGTGAAATTGTAGCTGCACCTGTGTTAGCATTATCATTGAGCTTTGATCATCGCATGATCGATGGAGCCACTGCGCAAAATGCTTTAAATCACTTAAAGCGTTTGTTAAGTGAGCCAGAATTATTATTAATGGAGGCGTAACAAAAATGGTAGTAGGAGATTTCCCAATCGAAACAGATACTCTTGTCATTGGTTCAGGTCCTGGAGGATATGTAGCAGCAATTCGTGCAGCTCAAACTGGCCAAAAAGTAACAATCGTTGAAAAAAATGTACTTGGTGGTGTGTGCTTAAACGTAGGTTGTATTCCATCAAAAGCATTAATTTCAGTGGGTCACCGCTTTGAGCATGCTAAACATTCAGATGACATGGGTATCATCGCTTCTGATGTGAAATTAGACTTTTCAAAAGCGCAAGCTTTTAAAGACAGTGTTGTTAAGAAATTAACTGGCGGTGTTGAAGGCTTACTTAAAGGAAATAAAGTTGAAATTGTACAAGGTGAAGCGTATTTCGTTGACGCTCATTCAGTGCGTATCATCAATGGTGAATCTGCTCAAACATATACATTTAACAATGTTATTATTGCAACAGGTTCTCGTCCAGTTGAAATTCCAACGTTTAAATTCTCTGAGCGTGTACTAAACTCTACTGGCGCACTTTCTTTACAAGAAGTACCTAGTAAATTAGTTGTAATCGGTGGAGGTTACATTGGAACAGAGCTAGGCTCAGCTTATGCAAACCTAGGTTCACAAGTAACAATTATCGAAGGTGGCAAAGATATTCTTGCTGGTTTCGAAAAACAAATGACACAAATCGTGAAAAAAGGCCTTAAAAAGAAAGGCGTTGAAATTGAAGTAAACGCATCTGCTAAAGGCGTTGAAGAAACAGAAAACGGCGTAGTTGTTACGTATGAAGTTGGCGGAGAAGAGAAAAAAGTTGAAGCTGATTATGTATTAGTAACTGTAGGTCGTCGTCCAAATACAGATGAAATGGGTCTTGAAGGTGTTGGCATTGAATTCGGCGAACGTGGCCTTATTAAAGTTGACAAACAATGCCGTACAAACATTCCAAACATCTATGCAATTGGTGATATCGTAGCAGGTCCTCAGCTTGCACACAAAGCTTCGTATGAAGGTAAAGTGGCTGCTGAAGCAATCGCTGGCGAGAAATCAATCGTAGATTATCTAGCTGTTCCTGCTGTATGCTTCACTGATCCAGAAATGGCAACAGTTGGTTATAACGAAGATCAAGCAAAAGCTGAAGGTATTGAATATACTGCAGCGAAATTCCCATTCGCAGCAAATGGCCGTGCGCTTGCATTAAACCAAACAGAAGGTTTCGTGAAACTAGTTGCGCGTAAAGAAGATGGCTTATTAATTGGTGCTCAAATCGTAGGTGCTGGTGCATCTGATATGATCGCTGAAATGGGCTTAGCAATCGAAGGCGGTATGACTGCTGAAGATATCGCGTTAACAATTCATGCTCACCCAACATTAGGTGAAATTACAATGGAAGCTGCTGAAGTATTACTAGGCAACCCAATCCATATTGTAGCGAAAAAATAATTGAACATATAAAACGACTATAAAGCATGTTCGCTTTATAGTCGTTTTTTTGTATAATTTTACTAACTTTGATACAGTAAAACTAGTAAATAACTATTTGAAAACATAGAGGTGGGGCGAAATGGAATTAGGCTTAAAGGGAAAAGTAGCAATTATTACTGGTTCAAGTAAAGGGATTGGTTATTATACGGCGATGCAGCTAGTAAAAGAAGGTGCAAAGGTAGTAATTAGTGCACGTGGTGAAAAACAGCTACAGGTGGCCGCTGGATGCATTAAAAATGAAACGGGCGAGGAAGTCTTAATTGTACCGACGGATATTACGAAGGAAAAAGACTGTAAGAGGCTTATAGAACGTACTGTGGAGCATTATGGACGCGTAGATATTGTGATTAATAACGCAGGCACAGCGTCAGCTAATCCGTTTGAAACGGTCAGCAGTGAAGTGTGGCAAGCTGATATCGATTTAAAAGTGTTTGGTGCTATCAATTGCTCTAAATATGCTGTGCCTTATATGCGAAAGGTAGGCGGCGGTGCAATTGTTAATGTAACGGCAGTAATGGCTAAAACGCCTCCTGCAAGTTCACTTCCTACTACTGTTAGTCGAGCAGCTGGACTCGCTTTAACGAAGGCTATGAGCAAAGATTTAGGAAAAGATAATATTCGTGTGAATTCAGTGTGTATTGGTTTAATTCGAAGTGATCAAATTGAGAAGTTATGGAAAAAAGAAGCACAAGATCTTTCGTGGGATGACTACTCTCGTAAAGTTGGTCAATCTATTCCGCTAGGTCGTGTAGGGGAAACGCAAGAAGCAGCTAATGTCATTACTTTCTTAGTGTCAGATGCAGCAAGCTATGTAACAGGGACAGCTGTAAATATTGACGGTGGTTCTGGGCACGCCTTATAGGGAGCGACAAGTATGTCGTTATATTTAGTACCTTTTATTTAAATTATTGCAATAGCGTAAATATAGAAAAAGTGCGCAGTTAAGCGGATTTTGTACACAAGGGAGCAACTCATTCGTGTTTGGGTTGACTCTTTTTTCTATTATTTTTCTAAAATTGTAATAGACAGAAAATTCCTTCAGTTGTAGAATAAGCGTAACAGGGGGGAACGGTGGCGAAATGATGAACGAAAATTTTACTATGATATTGATGCGAGTTGTTCGTATTATTGTCCAAATTTGCATACTTAATATTTTTTATTACATCGGTGTGGGCATTGTGTCTTACTTACACATTCCGCTTCCAGGAAGTGTAATTGGCTTACTGTTATTGGCACTTTTACTCAATTTTAAACTAATGAAAGTAGAATACATTCAAGATGGTGCTGGCTTTTTAATTGGCGTTTTAACATTGTTCTTTATTCCAGCAACTGTTGGTATTATTGATTATCCAGAACTGATGTCAACAACGGGTCTGCTGATTATTTTGGCGGTTATTGCTAGTACATTAATAGCTATTTATGTAACGGGAATACTCACCCAACTGATTGAAAAAAGAGAAGTAGCGAAGAAAGAACAAGCAGTAACTATTGAAGAGGGGAAGGGAGAATTATTTGTTGATTGAACTTATTGTTGTACTTGGTACAATTGGACTGTTTATATTATTTACAAAGCTGTATCAACGGTTTCCCCATCCATTAATAATTCCATTAGTGACGACAACTATTGTCAGTGCAGCTATCTTACTTGTTTTTAATATTCCATATTCAACCTATATGGTAGGAGGAGAATGGCTACAAAAAATGTTGGGGCCAGCTGTTGTTGCACTTGCCTACCCGCTTTATAATCAGAGAGCCATCATTATGAAATATAAAGTTTCTATTTTATCCGGTATCATATTAGCGATGATAACTGGATTAGTAACCATTTTTGTTATGCTCAAATGGATCGGTGTTAAAGAAAATTGGATGCTGACGGCGTTACCTAAATCTTTAACAACGCCTGTTGGCATGCAGGTAAGTGAAACGATTGGCGGAATTCCTCCTTTAACGGCGGTTTTTGTTATGATTGCAGGTTTTGTCGGCGCTATTATTGGGCCATTCGTATTGAAATATGGAAAAATTGATTCTGCTGTCAGTAGAGGTGTAGCAGTAGGAAGTGCCTCGCACGGTGTTGGGCTTGTAAAACTAAGAGATTATGGTGAGCAAGAATTATCGGTTGGTTCGCTTTCTATGGGGTTAACAGCGATTATAGGAGCTTTTCTCTGTCCACTCTTTGTCTATCTATTTTTATAAAAGAAAGCCCTTTACAAGGCATAATGGGCTTGTAAAGGGTGCTAGCATTTTCGCTTGACACAAGCATAGTTAACTTTTTTCAATGATTAATTGAATGGTATGTGCAAGTCCTGTGTGTAGAGTACCTTCATGGCGTATTTGTTCACCGGTAAAGAAATGAATAATTTTATAGGGCTGACACCACATAAGCACCGATGCTGGATTATATAGGAAATTAATATTTTGTGGACCGCCTGTTGCATAGGATAATTGAGACGTGGAATATAATTCCATCATAATACGACCGCCGGGTTTAACCGAATTGACGATGCGTTGAAAAACGGCATGTTGCTGTTCTGCGGGAAAATGACCAAATACCATCACGGCAGCGTCAAATGTTTCTACTGGTAGTTCATCTTGCAGTAAATCTTGCAGTTGTGTGTTGACAGTAACGCCATGCTTTTTTGCTAACTGTGCTGTTTTTTCAAGACCGCTTTTTGCATAATCAAAAGCCGTTACCACATGCCCTTTAGAAGCTAAATAAACGGCATTTCTACCTTCTCCTTCAGCATATGCGGCAACATTAACATACCCCTCTAAAAATTCTACATAGTTTTCTATAAACGCATTTGGCTGTTCGCCATAGACGTATTCAATTGTGTTAAATCGTTCATCCCATGTATTCATACAATTCACTCCCTTTATAAATATTGTAAGTAAAGGACAGCACATAAGCTATTTTTTTGCTTTATACAATTATTAATACAATCTTTTTCAATTTGATGAAAGCAATGCAATAGAATTTAACTAATAGAATGAAAGAGTGTAAATATAGGGATAGAAAAAGAATGGGGATTTCAGGTTTGTAAAATAAAGGTATTTTATGTAAGAATGCTTACAACTGTATGATTCAACTATAAAAAGCTACCCCTTCTAAAATGAAGAGGTAGCTTTGTTTTTTAAATAATTGCTCTGCGTTCTTTAATAACACGAATTGTTTGTAATGTTGTATCTTCGGGTCCTTGAACTGGTAAACCAGCTTCAATATTCATTTGAATATAACGAATATTTTCTTGTGTAATTATTTCCCCGGGAATAAAAATAGGTATTCCAGGTGGGTAGACCATAATAAATTCAGCGCAAATACAATTGTCTGCTTCTGCAAGAGGGACTACTTCTGTATCTGCATAAAAAGCATCACGAGGTGACATTGCAAGTGCTGGAATTTCAGGTACATTGACAACTGTTTCAGTAACAGCAGCTTCTGAATCAAAAGCTTTTGACATACGGCTTAAAGCATTGATGAGAAGATTAATTTCTTTTTTCGTATCTGCTAATGTCACTAAACATAAAATATTGTATAAGTCCGATAACTCTACTTCAATATTTGCATTGTGACGAAGCCATTCCTCAGCTTGGTGCCCTGATATGCCTAAATCTTTTACACTAATTAACAGTTTTAGTGGGTCCATATCGTATGTTGCGGACGAGTGAAGCTTTTCCTTACCTGCACATTTTAAATGTGGAATTTGGTTAATGCGTTTACGCGCATCTTTTGCTAAACGTAGTGCATCCCCAATTAAATCATAGCCATGAATTGCAAGCTGACGACGAGCTGTGTCGAGCGATGCAAGTAATGGGTAGGATGTTGATGTTGTTGTCAGCATAGAAAAGACTGCTTGTACGCGCTTAGCTGAAACTAGTCCTTCACGTACGTTTAAAATTGAAGTTTGCGTCATGGAGCCTCCAAGCTTATGTACGCTTGTTGCAGCCATATCCGCGCCTGCTTCCATTGCTGAGTATGGTAGCTCGTCATGGAATTTAATGTGCACGCCATGTGCTTCATCGACAACGACTGGAATATTACGGCGATGGACAATTTCGACAATGCGTTTTAAATCCGCAGAGAAGCCGTAATAAGTTGGATTAATAACAAGGACAGCCTTGGCGTCCGGATAAGCATTTAAAGCCTTTTCTACAGCTTCCGCCGAAATACCATGAGAAATGCCATATTCACTATCTACTTCAGGATGAATAAAAATAGGAATTGCACCAGCGAAAACAATCGCTGACATAATGGATTTATGAACATTCCGTGGTACTAGAATTTTATCACCTGGACCGACGACGGTCAGTATCATCGTCATAATGGCGCCACTAGTACCTTGAACGGAAAAGAATGTATGATCAGCACCAAAGGCTTCTGCTGCCAGTGCTTGCGCATCCTTGATAGCACCTTTTGGTGAATGTAAATCGTCTAGTGGAGCAATGTTGATTAAATCAATTGATAAAACGTTGTCGCCGACGAATTCTCGGAAAGCAGGATCCATACCGTGCCCTTTCTTATGGCCTGGAATATGGAACTGAATTGGATGTCTGTTCCGATGTTTTAGTAATACGTCGAACAATGGAGTCTCTAATTGTGACAACGCAGGTACCACCTCACTTTTATAATATCTAAGAAAACAAATGAATTATAGCACCTAACGACATGAAAAAATAGACTTTAATTAAAAAAATAAAAGGATTTTTTCGTGATTACGAGAAGATAGTATGGAACGAAAGGAGAGATTCGATGAAATGGGAGACACGTATTACCGAACTATTAAAGATTAAATATCCAATAATCCAGGGGGGATTAGCCTATTTAGCATATGCTGATTTAGCAGCAGCTGTGTCAAATGCTGGCGGTTTAGGGCAAATAACGGCGATGAGTTTACGCGACCCAGACTTATTGCGTGCAGAGATACAAAAACTAAGAACATTAACAGATAAGCCGTTTGGTGTAAATTTTGCCATTGGAATGCATGGCACAGGCTATGAAGATATGGTGCGAGTTGCTGTTGAAGAAAATGTACCTGTTGTCACAATGACAGGCGGTAATCCCGCACCGATTTTTGATTTACTCGCAGGAACAGGCATTAAAAAGCTAGTGCTTGTTGCAGCCCGTAGACAGGCTCAGAAAGCTGAAGAACTAGGGGCAGATGCAGTGATGGTTGTTGGACAAGAAGGTGGTGGCCATCTTGGGCGTGATGACGTTGGGACAATGGTGCTCGTACCTCAAGTGGTCGATAGTGTAAAAATTCCTGTGATTGCGTCTGGTGGCATTGGCGATGGTCGGGGTTGGATGGCCGCACATGCACTTGGTGCAGAGGGCATTGAAATGGGCACACGCTTTATTGCGACGAAGGAATGTGTGGATGCCTCGCAAGCCTATAAAGACGTATTACTCGCGAGTTCTGAGGCAGATACAACGGTGATTAAACGCTCTATTGGGGCGCCTGCACGCGCGTTACGGAGTGACTTCACAGCAAAAATTTTAGAAATAGAGCGTGAAACGCCTACTTATGAGGCTTTAAAAGACTATATTAGTGGCAGTGCCAATAAACGTTTTATTTACGATGGAGAAAAGGATGCTGGTATTGGTTGGGCAGGACAAGTGACGGGCATGATCCATGATATCCCAACAGTGGACGAGCTAATTACAAGAATGGTTGCAGAAGCGGAAAGTATCCGGGTAAAATGGGGACACTAATGTAAAGGTGGTTACGTTCAAATGGAATATTCTTATCCGTTTTCAATTGATTGGTCAACAGAAGAAATTGTCGATGTTGTAAAATTTTTTGAAGGCATTGAACTTGCGTATGAAAAGGGCATTAAACGTGAAGTGATGCTGGCAAAATATCGTCGATTTAAAGAAATTGTGCCTTCACAAGCAGAGGAAAAAACCATTTTCCGTGAATTCGAAGATGCTAGTGGATATGTTAGCTATCCAGTAGTGAAGCAAGCAAAAGAAGCGGTTGATGGTACGATAATCAAAGTTGTACCAAAGCAAAGACGTTAAACATTGGCTTGGAAATAGTGTGCTAGGGAATACTCTAGCATGCTTTTTTTATAAAAAAACAAACCCGCCCTGCCTTCTGGACAGATGTACATAATGGATTGTGAATATTTGTACCCGTTGAAAGCAAAGCGGATTTTGCTAGCTTACTATTTATAATGATATGTTAAAATAATAATTCTTCTTAAGAATTCACTAGCATTATGGTGTTAATTTATAGTTGTCTGCATAAACTACAGCAATATCAATTTATTTAAAAATGTTCACAGATTTTGGATTTTCCAATAATATACACTGACATAGCTCAAGGCTATAGAAAAAACTTTAGCCACAACAAGTGATTGATAATTCTTGTTGTGCAAAATCCTCAACAACCTCAAAAGAAAGTGCTTCAGTCCTTTAGCTTACAATTTACAGAAACGGTTAATGGATAAATACCCCGTCCAAAATTGTTAAACCTTATAAATTTCTTGTAAGATTTTTATACCACATTTTCAAAAATGAATAGGCCATTTTATTTTTCTTGAATAATTTTATAAATTGGAAGTAATGCAGTGAATGTTTCTTCTACTAATTGTTGGAATTGACTAACAGACAATTTTATCGCGTCTTCTCGTGGAATATGACGGCCAACTAAAAATTCCCCTTTTTTAACATCACGTAGACGGATAAGCAATTCATCTAGTTTTTCTTCTTTCGCGTCTTCGATGGAAATTGCCTCTGGTGACATATGATCCCCAGAAACAATATAATCATTCGGAAGCTGTTGTAGCAAGGGTTTGTTGGCTAGTAAACGTTGTGCCATTAAATTTTTTTGCGGTGCTTCATAAATAATAGCAAAGACGATGAATAAATGTGTGCTCCAAAGACCAATCTGAAAGTGAGGCAATGCTTTATAGCCTCTTTTATAAGGAGCAAAGGCAACCCAACTATCATTTGGTGGATTTACCGTTCTGCGGGCGTGTTTAGCAACATGGGGGTAAAATTCTTCTCCAAGATGACTGGAAAAGAAAGCAGAGAAGTTCTCTCCTAGTTTATTGAACTTTGGTCGTACACAAGAATTTAAGGCATCCATTCTTTGTTCTAAACCATTTATTTGAAACACATTAAAATCTTTATTAGTCCATTTTAGTGTAGGCATTTTTAATAACTCCTTTCGATTATAAGGTTTATTTTATTAAAAAAATGGGAAAAAATCTTATAACAAGAACTTTAGCGAATCGTATAAGGTTTTGAAAAAAATAAAAAAGGGACGTGACTTTTATGAAACAAGTCGTAAAAATTATACGTAAAGTTGACATTGAAAAGCAATATGAACGCATTTTACAATTAGAATTAGATTATGAGCTAGCCTCACTCTTCTTAGCGATGAATGAGAAAGACGAAGGTGCAATCGCAAAAAGTAAAAAGCGTCTAGCTGAAATACAGATGGAGCTGGAAAGTTTGCACGCCTATGCGTAAAAAAAAATTAACCCCCATATGAAAATCACTTGCTGAATATTCCGACAGCAGGTGATTTTTGTTGTTATAAAGGGTAAAATAGACAATATACCATTGTTAGATAATGGAGTTTTCATCTTTCTTCATTTGACGCTACACATGCAAAGCTCTTAAAGGGTCACATTGTACATGATGCTCACTCTTATTGTGGAGAGTGTGTAGGCCATTTTACTGTCTAGAACCAGAGTACGTTTAAAGTGTGTAGCTACGGTAGTTTTATTGCTTGAATACCACAGATAAGCAAGTTGTGTGTGACGGGCGTAAATGTTTTCTATATTCGAGGGGTGGGTTTTTATGGATTTAAAGCAGATCGATCAATTTGCAAAAAGTATTATTGTTGAAGCGGGAAACCGTATTCGTAATGCCTTTTCGTATAATTTAGTGATCGAGACAAAATCGAATGCGAATGACCTTGTTACAAATATAGACCGTGAAACAGAATTGTTTTTTATAGAAAAAATTAAATCTTTTGATCCTACCCATCATATTATAGGCGAAGAGGGTATGGGGGAAAAAGTGGAGTCATTAGATGGCGTTGTATGGATTATCGACCCGATTGATGGAACGATGAATTTTGTAAAGCAACATCGCCACTTTATGATTTCAATTGGAATATTTATTGATGGTATAGGGAAACTTGGTTACATATATGATGTAATGCGCGAAGATTTATTTTATGCAATTGCTGGACAGGGTGCTTGGTATAATGCATCACCGTTACGTAAGTTACAACCTGTGACCATTGAAGAGTCCGTTATTGGCATTAATGCACATTGGGTTGCACCCAATCGCCATATACATCATGAAAAAGTCATTGACCTAATTCGTAAAGTTCGAGGTACGCGTTCTTATGGCTCTGCAGCAATGGAAATTGCCTTTGTTGTTAGTGGAAAATTAGACGCTTATGTATCGATGCGGTTATCCCCATGGGACATTGCCGGCGGAACAATTATTGCAAATGAAGTTGGGGCTATTGCAACCAATTTACATGGACGAACTGTAGATTTACTACATCAAGATACTTTTATTATTGCAAATCCTTCTATTCATCATGAATTATTAGAAAAATATATTGTCCCTTATGATGTATAACTTTTAAAAAACTGTTTAGGACTGTTGATTCCTAAACAGTTTTTTGTATGCGCTAATTTAAATCGAGCTGATAGTATTTTTTCGGACGTCCTCGAGTGGTGGAAGTAGTACTAGGTAATTCAACAGCTAAATTTTTTTCATGCAGTTGTTTTAAAATGCGGTTTGCAGAACGTACAGTAATGCCTAAATGCTTGCTTAGCAGTTCGCCATTGACGATAGTTGTTGCTAATCTTTCGATAACAGCCTCGATTTTTTGCAATTGTAATAAAGGAAGATCATGGGTAACGCTTAATTTTTGTAAGAGCTGTTGTTTTTCGTTATCAAACTGCAATAAAGTCCCGTTTAGCAACGGACCAATTTCTTTTTCATGTTCAATAATATAGCCTTGCGTTTCCTTGGAAGAGCAGAGCGTAGCAGCCCTTTTTGCGTATTTCTGACTTTCAGTTAAAGAGTTACCGATACCCCAACCTATTTTTACAGGAAATTGTAATGTATCATCTAAAAAATCTACAAGTTGGCAATGGCTATAATCATCGGTTGTGATTAAAAATTGCTGATAGGTTGTAATAAGGGCCATATAAGAAGCTTCGCGATGCACGATAAAGGTGCTTGCATAGCGTTGCTTAAAATCTAAAATGGCTTTATATAAAGCAATTTGTCGATATTCCAATTCATCGATATTGGATTTATCAATCGGAATTAAAATATGGACAACGACTACTTTATTTTGCTCAAGTTGTCGAAGCTGAAGCTGATTGACCAACTGATCTAATGTTAATTGCATAGCATGGAGTGATGGGTGAAACGCGATAAACGGTATATTTAGCTGTGCCAATCGCTCGCGCATTTCTGCAATGCGCGTAAAGCTTAAATCTACTTTATTGTCGCGATGTAACTGAATATGCCAATTAGCAGCCTTCTCAACAATATCGTTGCTTGCGAACTCGTTCATTGTTTGACTAAATAGATAGGGCTGTCTACCGATTGACCATTCATGAATGCCGAGGTATTCATTCTCTTCATAACAAAAATCAATGGCAATCCGATTCATAGCAATTGTATTGTCATAAAATAACTCCGTTAAGACACGGTAAAAATCTCGCTCTGAAATATCAAAATAGAGCATGGGGATAGCCGTGTTTGGAAAATATGTTTGCGAAAAAAAGTATGGGATTTGCCCGCTAAAAAGTGCACCATCTCCAGCTAGTAAATGTTGCTGTAGCAGCGCATTTAAATGCTCAAAATCTGTGTAGGGATGGTAATGGAAATGGCAAAAAGATGGCTTGATTTTCTCTAGTTGCGTTACCCATGAGAGAGATAGTTTAGCGGTGAAAACATTAATTTTATACATAGAGTAAGCTCCTTAACTATAAATTAAATATTGAAAATATTCTAAAAATATGGTTTCTTTGTATTAAGGACACATGCTATCAATGTCTTAAATGAGGATTAAGATGAATAGCACAAGTCGAATAACACAGAGAAGGAGAGGGGCTTATGCAAAAAAATTTAGACACAGTAAAAAAATCTTGGATTGATAGAATGCTAGATAGCATTGAAAAGGCAGGTAATAAACTACCAGACCCCATTACGCTATTTATTATTTTAGCAGGTATTGTGCTTGTTTTATCATGGATATTATCGATGTTTGGTGTTTCAGCAGTTCAACCAGGCACTGAAGATGTTATTCAAGTAAAAAATCTGCTAAGTCAAGAAGGTCTTATTTTAATATTAACGCAAATGGTATCAACATTTACAGGCTTCGCTCCTTTGGGATTAGTGATTGTGACAATGATTGGTATTGGTTTAGCCGAGCAAACAGGGCTTATATCTGCCGTAATGAAAAAGCTAGTGCTGTCAGCTCCGACAAAATTAATCGTGCCATTTATTATTTTCACAGGTTTAGTGGGGAATCTAGCTGCCGATGCAGCGTTCATTATTTTACCGCCAATTGCAGCGATGATTTTTATGAGCATTGGTCGAAACCCACTAGCAGGTTTAATTATTACATATGCCGCAGTAGCTGGAGGCTTTAGTGCCAATATTTTAATTAGTTCGCTTGATGTATTGTTATTGGGAATTACGGAATCATCAGCACAGATTGCAGATTCTGGCTACACAGGTCGAGCAACGATGAACTATTATTTTTTAATTGCTTCGACATTTTTACTAATTGGGATTGGTACGTGGGTTGCCAAAAAGTTTACTGAGCCTCGCTTTGGTAAGTTTGAAGGCAAGGTTGAAATGTTAGAACCGCTAACTGCTTTAGAAAAGCGTGGTTTACGATGGGCAGGACTGGTGACAGTCATTTATAGTGCAGTTATTGCATTTACGGTCATTCCGTCTAACGGTCTTTTACGTGATCCGGAAACAGGGGGCTTTTTAAATTCACCATTTATGTCAGGTATTGTGCCGATTATGTTATTCTTCTTCCTTTTACCAGGTCTTGCCTATGGCATTGCGGCAAAAGAAGTGAAAAATGACAAGGAAGTGGCTGAGAAAATTTTTAAATCGATTGCGGATATGGCTCCATTTATTGTTTTAGCATTTGCCGCTTCACAAATGATTGCCTTTTTTAACTGGAGTAATATCGGTGCTATTTTAGCCATTAAAGGAGCGGAACTTTTACAAGCATTAAATTTTACAGGTTTACCAATGATGATAGGATTTGTTTTAATATGTGCTTTCGTTAACTTACTTATCGCCAGCGCTTCTGCGAAGTGGGCTTTACTTGCGCCAATTTTCGTTCCAATGTTCCTTTACTTAGGCTATTCCCCTGCTGTTACGCAAATGGCCTATCGAGTAGGAGACTCTATTACCAATCCAATTACACCAATGCTACCGTATTTTGCTATTTTGCTATCGTTTGCCAAACGCTACGATAAAAATATCGGTATGGGGACACTAATTTCCGCGTTACTACCGTTCTCTGTGTTCTTTGCAATCGGTTGGATTATACTGTTCGCCATTTGGTTCCTACTTGGTTTACCACTAGGACCTGGAGATTATATATACTTAAAATAAGGGGTGTTACTAATGGCAGTATTACAGCAAGAGCAGTTAGTTGATTTATTAAAACGATATGAAGAGGAAATGATTCAACTTCGTCGTCATTTTCATGAAAATCCCGAGCTTTCCTTTGAAGAAATTGAAACACCGAAAACGATTGCTGCATTTCATCGTGCTTTAGGGCATGAAGTACGTGAAGGTGTTGGGGGTAACGGTGTTGTAGCGAAGTTAGTTGGTGCTAAGGCAGGAAAAACGGTGGCATTACGTGCAGACTTTGATGCTTTAGCTATTACAGAAGAAACAGGTCTGCCATTCCAATCAAAAATAAAAGGGCGCATGCATGCATGTGGTCATGATGGACATACAGCTTCATTATTAATTTTGGCGAAGGCATTAAATCAAATGAAAGAAAACTTAGCGGGGACAATTGTCTTTATTCATCAACATGCAGAGGAGCTTGCACCAGGTGGAGCGAAATCAATGATTGCTGATGGCTGTTTAGAAGGTGTCGATGTAATATTTGGCACACATTTATGGGCACCAACAGAACTTGGTAAGGTGCAAACAGCAGTTGGACCATTTATGGCTGCGGCTGATGGCATTTACATTAAGATTAAAGGAAAGGGTGGTCATGGCTCAAATCCAAGCGATACGAAGGATTCCATCTTGCTGGCAGCGCAATTTATTACAAATTTACAACAACTTGTAGCACGTCGTATTAATCCATTGCGTCCTGCGGTAGTATCAGTTGGTCATATTGAGGCGTTAAACCCTTTTAATGTCATTGCAGACCAAGTCTATATGAAGGGGACTGTCCGTACCTTCCATGAGGAGGAGCGCGATTTACTGGAGCGTGAAATTGAAGAGCTATTAAAGGCAACTTGTTATTTAACAAAAGCGGACTATGAATATGAGTTTCGTCGTGGTTACCCACCAGTGGTGAATCATGCAGCAGAAACAGAGCATGTGATGGCGTCAGCAAGAAAAGTAGCAGATGTCGAAGCGGTTGAATTTGTTGACCCTACGATGGGTGGTGAGGATTTTGCGTACTATTTAGAGGAAATACCAGGGGCATTTTTCTTTACTGGGGCAAAAAATCCAGCATGGCAAGAAGTGTATCCACACCATCATCCAAAATTCGATATTGATGAACGTTCATTGCGGATTGCCGCCAATGTTTTAGGTCAAGCAACGTTAGATTATTTGGCAAAAGACTATTAATGAAAGCATCACTTGTTTGCTTGCAGGCTGAGGAGATAGTAGCTAAACATTAAACAAATATGTTGTGAAATATAGCCAAAAAGAGGCGTTGTCTATTATGGACAATGCCTCTTTTTAGACACATATAGGTAGTTAGAGTGCAAATACTAACATTAAAGTAAGCCTTGTTCGCGAAGTTTACGCTTCATTTTAAAAGCTGTCATAAAAATGACACAAGTAGCTACAATACCTGCTATTACTCCCCAAATATTACTTGCTGCTACTGAATACCCGATAGAACACATTGCTAGCACAGCTGCTAGTGCATAAATGGCCATTACGATTTTTCCACGATTCATAACCGAGCCCCCTAATTTATAGTAAATTTGTGATTAAAAATATTTTTTTAGAATGATAGAAATTCTAATAAGGACATTTACATCCTTCTTGTGCTATAATATCACAGTTAAACATTCGAAAAAAGAATATGGAGTGGAATAATGACAAACTTACGTCAAGATCTTCGCAATATCGCAATTATCGCCCACGTTGACCATGGTAAAACTACCTTAGTCGACCAATTATTAAAACAATCTGGTACATTCCGTTCAAACGAACGTGTTGAAGAACGTGCAATGGACTCTAACGATATCGAACGTGAACGTGGTATTACAATATTAGCAAAAAATACTGCTGTCAACTATAACGGAACTCGTATCAACATCCTTGATACGCCTGGACACGCCGACTTTGGTGGTGAGGTAGAACGTATTTTAAAAATGGTAGATGGCGTTTTACTAGTTGTCGATGCGTATGAGGGTTGTATGCCGCAAACACGCTTCGTACTGAAAAAAGCGTTAGAACAAAAGTTAACACCGATTGTAGTAGTGAACAAAGTAGATAAAGACTCAGCTCGTCCACTTGAAGTAGTAGATGAAGTATTAGAGTTATTCATCGAGTTAGGTGCAGATGACGATCAATTAGACTTCCCTGTTGTGTATGCTTCAGGTGTAAATGGTACGGCTTCTTTAGACGCTGATCCATCTAAACAAGAAGAAAATATGAAATGTCTATTTGAAAAAATTATTGAAGCTATCCCAGCACCAGTTGATAACTCAGAAGAACCATTACAATTCCAAGTAGCTTTACTTGACTATAATGACTTCGTTGGACGTATCGGAATTGGTCGCGTATTCCGCGGAACAATTTCAGTAGGTCAACAAGTTGCTCTGATGAAATTAGACGGTACAGTGAAAAACTTCCGTGTAACAAAAATCTTTGGTTTCTTCGGCTTAAAACGTGAAGAAGTTGAGACAGCAAAAGCTGGTGACTTAATCGCCGTTTCTGGTATGGAAGATATCAACGTAGGAGAAACAGTTTGCCCTGTTGAACATCAAGAAGCGCTTACGCCTTTACGTATCGATGAGCCAACTTTACAAATGACTTTCTTAGTAAACAATTCTCCATTTGCAGGTCGTGAAGGGAAATGGGTTACTTCTCGTAAAGTAGAAGAGCGTTTACGTGCGCAATTACAAACAGACGTATCTTTACGCGTTGAAGATACTGATTCTCCAGATGCTTGGACAGTTTCAGGTCGTGGTGAGCTTCACTTATCAATCCTGATTGAAAATATGCGTCGTGAAGGTTTTGAATTACAAGTATCAAAACCACAAGTAATCGTGCGTGAAATCGATGGTGTTAAATGTGAACCATTCGAACGTGTTCAAATCGATGTACCTGAAGAAAATGTTGGTTCTATTATTGAATCTATTGGTACTCGTAAAGGTGAAATGCTTGATATGGTGAACAACGGCAGTGGTCAAGTGCGTTTAACGTTCTTAGTACCAGCTCGTGGATTAATCGGTTATACAACTGAATTTATGTCGATGACAAAAGGTTTCGGTATTATCAACCATACGTTTGATTGCTACCAACCATTATTACCAGGGAAAATTGGTGGTCGTCACCAAGGTGTACTCGTTTCTATGGAAACTGGTAAATCAACAACTTATGGTATGATGCAGATTGAAGACCGTGGTACACTATTCTTGGAGCCAGGTACAGACATTTACGAAGGTATGATTGTTGGCGAAAATACTCGTGACGCCGATATCACTGTAAATATTACAAAAATGAAACAAAAAACAAACATCCGTTCAGCAAATAAAGACCAAACGAATGTTATTAAAAAACCACGTATTTTATCTCTAGAAGAAGCGCTTGAATACTTAGGGGATGATGAGTACTTAGAAATCACACCTGAATCAATTCGCCTTCGTAAAAAAATTCTAGATAAAAACGAACGTGAGAAAGCAGCGAAAAAATTAAAAAACGCTGAACAATAATTTTCCGCTGATATGAAAGGGAGAGGGAGTCTTGGATATAAAGTCCGCTTTATTGGGTGAACTAAATGTTATTCAAGTTGCTGCATCAACAAATGCAGAGGAAACAACAAAGGTTTATGGGAGAATGGCTGGTATTACAAGATTTCTATATGAAAATTTACCAAGCTATGAAGTTGCAGGCTATGTTGTATTTCTTCTTGTCTTTGTACTTTCTGCAATTGTCTATAAATTAGGCTTTGCAAAAAAGTTAAAGCTATCTCAAAATATTGTCATTTATGTGTTCCTATTTTTGGGGTGTATTATGTTGACATTTTTCGCGTTATTCCTACCTATGATTGAAGGCCTCATCGTAGCGGCGTTAATTTTGATTGTATACAAAACACGTATGTGGCGAGAAAAAAGAGAAGAGCAACAAGCTGCCAATCAATGATAGTAGCTTGGCTCCTTTACCATAAAACTTACCTTAAGTTTTAAGGGCATAAAAAAAGTCTTAGCATTTATTTGCTAGGGCTTTTTTTCTTTGATAGAGAAAATTTTTACGTCTTAGGCAATCTACCTATGTAAGAATAGCTGTGCATCTATGTTCAATCAATTGAATGACATATGACAAAATGGTTGGCACCTAAATCTTCTAACGTGAATAAGTTAGTCTCGATAGGCTATTTATCAATCAAGGAGGAAATGGAATGCGTTGGCTTAAAAAAGGTTTGTTATTTAGTAGTATTGCTTTGTTGCTCCTTTCATTGGCAGCGTGTAATAAAGCGGAGCTAGAAAAAGTAAAGGTCGGAGAAGTGACGCGCTCGATTTTCTATGCTCCGCAATATGTAGCGCTTGAAAAAGGTTTTTTTGAAGAGGAAGGACTTTCTGTTGAGCTACAAACGATTGCCGGTGGCGATAAAACGATGACAGCGTTACTTTCAGATGGCATCGATATTGCCTTAGTTGGCTCAGAAACATCCATTTATGTAACAGCTCAAGGTGCGAACGATCCGATTCAAAACTTTGCACAATTAACACAAACAGATGGTACATTTTTAGTAGCCCGTGAAAAGATGGATAATTTTTCATGGGAAGATGTAAAAGGATCAACATTTTTAGGGCAACGTAAAGGTGGAATGCCACAAATGGCTGGGGAGTTTGTCTTGAAAAAGCATGGCATTGATCCTACAAAAGATGTAACACTTATTCAAAATATTGATTTTGCCAATATCGCTACAGCCTTTGCTTCAGGAACAGGAGATTATGTTCAGTTGTTTGAACCGACAGCGAGTGTGTTTGAAAAAGAAGGGAAAGGTTATATTGTTGCTTCATTTGGCACGGAATCAGGCCATTTACCATACACGTCCTTTATGGCAAAAAGTAGCTACTTAAAGGATGATGCTAAAACGGTGCAAGGATTTACTAATGCGCTGAAGCGAGCACAAGATTTTGTACAAGAGAAAAGTGCGGCAGAAGTGGCAAAAATAATTCAGCCGTATTTTGAAAATGTTGATGTAGCGTTAATTGAGACGGTGGTCGAACGTTATAAATCACAAGGCTCTTATGCAACAGATCCAATTTTGGATGAAGAAGAGTGGGATAACTTACAAACAATTATGGAGGAAGCAGGTGAACTTCCTCAACGAGTAAAATATGAAGAGCTTGTGAATACAAAGTTTGCAAAAAAGGCTGCAGAGTAAATGGAATTTTTAAAACTAGATCATGTTCACCATAGTTATTTTTCTAGTACGCAGGCAAAGGAAGTTTTAAAAGATATTAATCTAGATATTCGTGAAGGGGAGTTTGTTTCTTTTATAGGGCCAAGTGGCTGTGGAAAAACGACACTCTTGTCCATTATTGCTGGGTTATTTCCTGCAACGGAAGGCAAGGTTTTTATTGATGGCGAAATTATTGCGCCACATAATCAGGCACTTATCGGCTACATGCTTCAACAAGATTATCTATTCCCGTGGAAAACGATTGAGGACAATGTCACCATTGGTTTAAAAATCATGCAGCGGGATAATAAAACGCATAAAGTAACGGCCAATGCGCTCTTACATGAAATTGGTTTGCCACATGTCGGAAGTTATTATCCGAGAGAGTTATCCGGAGGAATGCGTCAACGCGTAGCACTTGCAAGGACTTTAGCGGTTAATCCGAAAATATTATTGCTAGATGAACCATTTTCAGCGCTCGATTATCAATCTAAGTTAAAGCTTGAAGATTTAGTTGTCGAAACATTAAAGGCCTATCAGAAAACGGCGATTCTTGTCACACATGATATTGGTGAGGCAATCGCTATGAGTGAAAGGGTATTTCTTTTCTCGGCTAATCCAGGCATGTTACACAAAGTGTTTGAAATACCTTCTGAGTTACAACAATTATCTCCGTTCGATGTAAGGCAACATCCAGCTTATTCAGATGTATTCCAAACGATTTGGAAGGAGCTGGAGAGTCTTGGATAATACATTGTTTAAACAATATCAACAATTGCTAAAGAAGGAAAAGCGCTTCGTTCGTCTATATCAAATCATTATTTTACTGGTCTTTTTTGGGGGGTGGGAGCTGCTCTCGAGGCTTGAATGGATTGACCGTTTAATCTTTAGCTCACCAACCTATGTATGGCAAACGTTTATTGAAAAAGTAAGCGACGGCACACTCACATTACATGTTGGTGTGACGTTAATGGAGACGATTATCGGCTTTATTGCTGGAACATTATTAGGGACCTTGATTGCAACTGTCCTCTGGTGGTCTCCGATGTTATCCAAAATTTTAGATCCGTATTTAGTAATATTAAATGCTATGCCAAAAGTGGCGTTAGGGCCGATTTTAATCGTTGCACTTGGACCAGGTTATTTTTCGATTATTGCAATGGGTGCTCTGATATCTATCATCATTACTACCATTGTTGTGTACACCGCTTTTAAAGGTGTGGATCCCAATTACAGTAAAGTGTTACAAACTTTTGGTGCAACTCGTTGGCAAACTTTCAAAGAGGTGATTTTGCCTGCTTCTTTTCCAACTATTATTTCGACTTTGAAAGTGAATGTTGGTTTGTCATGGGTTGGTGTGATTGTTGGTGAGTTTTTAGTTGCTTCAAAGGGGCTTGGTTATTTAATTATTTATGGCTTCCAAGTATTTAACTTTAATCTTGTCCTTATGTCACTGCTCATTATCGCTTTCTTCGCGACAATTATGTATCAAGTTGTCGAATTGCTGGAAAAAGTGATTATCAAAAATAATGGCTAAGTAAAAAACGCAAAACCTGTATGAATAGGGTTTTGCGTTTTGTACTGTTAAATCTGCTAGAGCGAGCGCTTTTTAAATTGTATGAGTGCCTGGCACTTAAAATTCTTTGTCCATTTGTGGTGAGGTACGGTAAAAGCGGAAATTTCCCGTTTCAATACGTGCCACCGTATTTTCCTTAATTCGATCATGGCATGTGTCGCACATATACGTATGAATCGGACGATTACGCAGTTTTTTTGCTAACGGTAAATCATCATCTAACTGGTTAATAGTATCGCAAATGACACATTTTACGCGCATCGCATTCCCTCCCTATTCCGCACGAATGGCTAACACATTTTTAATAGGGCTGTCTACATTGGAGCCGTCTCCAAATAATACATGAACGGGTCCATCTTCGGTTAAAGGTTTGCCATCCTGACTGTATTTAAAAATTAATGTCTGTGCTTCTTCAATTGTAAATGCATGTTCTTCCCCATTTTTGCATTCAATGACGATTGTTGTCGCTTCGGGTTTAACTTCAGCATTTTTCAAGAAGTGACTTAATTCGATACCGAAAGTGCCCGTTTCCATCCCTTTGCGGTCGAATTTTCGTTCTGATTTTAATGTTGGTGGGAAAGTAGCACCTTCCATAATTTCACGTGACCAGTGAGCACCGACTTCGCGCATATATTTTGTATCCGCATCTTCCTCTACTGCACTTGCCTGGAAGTACGTATTTAAGTCTAATTTACGATCGTCAAAAATCCAAACCGTTGGATCTAATGTTAGTTGATACGAAACTGCACCCTTAATAGGAATAATTGTTTCCATAATAGAAATCCTCCTCAAATCTTGTATATCCATGAATTAGTATAACGCTAATGCAAGGAGATAATAAAGAAATATAATTCGGATTGTTTATTTTCCGACGAAGACACTTGCATTTTTAGCGACTAAAAGATAAACTTTATTAAGATAGAATCGAAGAAATATCAGATAATGGGGGCGTCCTCATGGATACGAAATCACAAACTTCCTTTCAAGAGAAGGCTTTGGAGCTTTTAGTTGCTGATGCAGACAAAATTGCTCGCCTCATTCGAGTACAAATGGATCATTTAACGATGCCACAATGCCCTTTATATGAAGAAGTATTAGATACACAAATGTTCGGCCTTTCACGTGAAATAGACTTTGCTGTGAAGCTTGGACTTATTGAACGCGAAAAAGGCAAGGCCATTCTCGATTCACTCGAGAAGGAACTTTCTGTACTACATGACGCGTATACAGACAAATAAAAAGAAAAAACTCAAACGCTGCTTGCGATTTGAGTTTTTTTTCTAGAACGAGGTTTTCCAATGAAACAATACTTAAAACGATATGCTCAAAATTTTGATTACCCATTATTTTTAACGTTTTTGTTGTTAAGTTTATTTGGCTTAGTAATGATTTATAGCTCAAGTATGATGGTGGCAATCGTCCACAAAGAACAAGCACCCGATTATTTTTATCAAAAACAACTTATTAACTTAGCAGTCGCGTCTTTAGGATTTGTGGCCGCAGCATTTTTCCCTTATAAGCATTATGCAAATAAGAATATTATGTTGTTACTGACGATTGTGTTAATTGTGCTTTTTACATGGGTAAAAGTAGCTGGTAATGGGGCAGACGAGGTAGGCTCTCAAAGTTGGATTAGGGTACCAGGATTGGGGAATTTTCAGCCTTCCGAATATGCGAAACTATTTATAATTTTATATTTTGCAGCAGCATTTTATCGGAAATCTCAAAAGTATACATTTGAAAAGCTTCAGCCGACAGAGATTTTTTATCCAATTTTCCTTTGGATACTTGTTGTAGCTGGTGTAGCCTTTGAAACAGATTTAGGGGCAGTTATTATTTTATGCGGTATCGCTGTATCTGTGGTCGCAGCAAGTGGTATTCCTTTTAAAACGTTTTGGAAGTTTTTTGGTGTGTTAGGTGCATTTGGTACAGCTATTCTAGGCATGCTCTGGCTATTTAAAGGTGAATTATTAAAAGGGAACCGTAAAGGACGTATCGAATCTTATTTTAATCCATTTGAATTTGAAAATGGAGTAGGTCACCAAGTTGTCAATAGTTATTATGCAATTGGCGGTGGCGGTCTAGAAGGTAGAGGACTCGGTCAATCTATTCAAAAATTAGGTTATTTGCCTGAGCCACAAACCGATTTTATTATGGCGATTGTAATGGAGGAACTTGGTGTTTGGGGAGTTCTAATCGTCTTAGGTGGTTTAGGATTTATTGTATATAAAGGTTTTTCCATTGCATTGCGAACAAAAGATCCACTAGCACGTATGATTGCTGCTGGGATTGCGAGCTGGATTGCCTGGCAATCGTTTATTAATCTTGGGGGTGTAACCGGGTTAATCCCGTTAACCGGTGTCACGCTGCCTTTCATTAGTTACGGCGGGACATCTATAATTTTGCTATCTTTAGCTATGGGGATATTGATTAATGTTTCCATGTTCGAAAAGGTAGAAAGAAGGAAATCACAAACATAAGGGGGATACCTATGGAATCAATCAACAAAATCCTTGTAGCCAATCGGGGAGAAATTGCAATTCGAATTTTCCGTGCGTGTACGGAGCTCAACATTCACACAGTCGCTATTTATTCACGTGAGGATAGTGGAGCATTCCATCGCTTTAAAGCGGATGAAGCTTATTTAGTAGGGGCAGGCAAGAAACCAATCGATGCGTATTTAGATATTGAAGGCATCATTGCAATCGCTAAGGATGCAGGCGTTGATGCGATTCATCCAGGGTATGGTTTTTTATCAGAAAACGTGGAATTTGCACGTCGTTGTGAGGAAGAGGGCATTTTATTTATTGGTCCAACTTCACAACATTTAGATATGTTTGGCGATAAGGTAAAAGCGCGTGAACAAGCTATTAACGCAGATATTCCTGTTATTCCGGGTACTGATGGTCCAGTTGCTTCAGTAGAAGAAGTACAAGCTTTTGGTGAACAATACGGATACCCGCTTATGATTAAAGCTTCTTTAGGTGGCGGTGGGCGCGGCATGCGTGTCGTGCAAACAAAGGACGATGTAGCATCTGCTTATGAACGTGCCAAATCAGAGGCAAAAGCAGCCTTTGGGTCTGATGAAGTGTATGTAGAAAAATGCATACTTCACCCAAAACATATTGAAGTTCAAATTATAGGCGATAAAATGGGCAATATTGTGCATTTATATGAGCGTGATTGTTCGATTCAACGTCGCCATCAAAAGGTTGTAGAGATTGCGCCATCGAATTCAATTTCAGAAAATTTAAGAAATAGAATTTGTGATGCAGCAGTTCAAATAATGAAAAATGTCTCGTACATAAATGCAGGGACAGTTGAATTTTTAGTTGCGGGCGATGACTTTTATTTCATCGAGGTAAACCCTCGAATTCAAGTAGAGCATACAATTACGGAAATGATTACAGGCATTGATATCGTACATGCGCAAATTAAGGTAGCGGCAGGCTACAGCTTGCATAGCGAAGAAATACACATACCGCAACAAGCGAATATTCCGATGATTGGTTATGCGATTCAAGCACGTGTAACAACTGAAGATCCAGCGAATGATTTTATGCCAGATACAGGGAAGTTAATGGTATATCGTTCAAGTGGTGGCTTTGGCGTTCGTTTAGATGCAGGGAACGGATTCCAAGGTGCCGTTGTTACACCGTATTATGATTCATTGCTTGTGAAAATTTCAACATCAGGTATGACTTTTAAAGAAGCGGCTGCGAAAATGGACCGTAACTTAAAAGAATTCCGTATTCGCGGGGTAAAAACGAATATTCCATTTTTAAATAATGTAGTAACGCATAAAAATTTCTTAGAAGGTTCGTTTGACACGAGCTTTATTGATACAACGCCTGAATTATTCAATTTCCCTGTGCGACAAGACCGCGGGACAAAGCTGTTAAGTTATATCGGTAATGTGACGCTAAATGGTTTCCCAGGGGTGGAAAACAAGGCCAAGCCAATTTTCTCACAGCCTATTAAGCCACTTGTGGATTTGAATGGGCAGCCGTTATCGGGTACAAAGCAAATTTTAGATGAGCAAGGTGCAAACGGTTTAGTGCAGTGGATTTTACAACAAGATGATGTGTTATTAACAGATACAACGTTCCGTGATGCACATCAATCCTTATTAGCTACGCGTGTGCGTTCACAAGATATGTATCAAATTGCAGATGAAACATCACGTATGATGCATAATTTCTTCTCGTTAGAAATGTGGGGTGGCGCAACGTTTGATGTAGCGTATCGTTTTTTAAAGGAAGATCCATGGGAACGCTTAGCTAAGCTACGTGAGCAAATACCGAATGTGCTGTTCCAAATGCTATTGCGTGGGGCGAATGCTGTAGGCTACACGAACTATCCCGATAATTTAATTCGTGCGTTTATTGCTGAGTCGGCTGCATCGGGTATTGATGTCTTCCGTATTTTCGATAGCTTAAACTGGATTAAAGGGATGGAAGTTGCCATTGATGCAGCAAGAGATGCAGGGAAAATTGCAGAGGCTGCGATTTGCTACACAGGTGATATTTTAGATGACGGACGTGCAAAATACTCCGTGCATTATTACAAAGATATGGCGAAGTCGCTAGAGGCGTCAGGAGCCCATATTTTAGCGATTAAGGATATGGCTGGGTTGTTAAAGCCGGAAGCTGCTTACCGCTTAATATCGGAGCTTAAAGAGGCGACAAGCCTACCAATTCATTTGCACACGCATGATACAAGTGGCAATGGGATTTATTTATATGCAAAAGCAATCGAGGCAGGGGTAGATATTTTAGATACTGCACTCGGTGCAATGGCAGGTTTAACATCACAGCCAAGTGCTAACTCTTTATATTATGCGATGAAAGGTAGTAAACGCGAAATTCGTGCAGAGATTGAATCGCTTGAAAAGCTTTCTTATTACTGGGAAGATGTGCGTAAATACTATAAAGATTTCGAAAGTGGCATGATTAGCCCTCATTCTGAAATTTACGTCCATGAGATGCCGGGTGGTCAATACAGCAACTTACAACAACAAGCAAAGGCTGTCGGATTAGGCGATCGCTGGGATGAAGTAAAACGCATGTATTCACGTGTCAACCTATTATTTGGAGACATTGTGAAAGTGACACCGTCATCTAAAGTAGTCGGTGATATGGCATTATTTATGGTGCAAAACGAATTAAATGAAGAAACCGTTATAACGAGAGGGAAAACGATTGATTTCCCTGATTCCGTTATTGAATTTTTCCAAGGTTATTTAGGGCAACCACATGGGGGCTTCCCAGCGGAACTTCAGAAAGTGGTATTGAAAGAGCGTGAACCAATTACTGTTCGACCAGGTGAACTGTTAGAGCCTGTTAACTTTGAACAGCTAGAGGAAGTATTGGCGGATAAATTAAATCGTCCTGTTACGAAGAAAGATATACTCGCTTATGCACTTTACCCGAAAGTATTTGAAGAGTATGCGAAAACGCTAGAGTCCTTCGGTAATATTTCAGTGCTAGATACGCCAACGTTTTTATATGGCTTAAAGCTAGGCGAAGAAATTGAAGTAGAAATCGAAAAAGGCAAAACGTTAATTATTAAACTGGTATCGATTGGTGAACCACAGCATGATGGTACACGTGTTATTTACTTTGAATTAAATGGTCAATCGCGCGAGCTTGTCATTCAAGATATGACGGTAGAAGTGGATGGCAGCATAGCTCTCAAGGCAGACCCAAGCAATCCGAACCAAATTGGGGCAACAATGCCAGGGACTGTATTAAAAGTCGTTGTATCTAAAGGCAGCCCTGTCAAACGTGGTGACCACTTGTTAATTACCGAAGCCATGAAAATGGAAACAACTGTACAGGCACCAAAGGATGGTATAGTGAAAGAGGTATACGCAAGTGCAGGAGATGCCATTTCAACAGGTGATTTATTAATTGAAATTGAATAATGAACGATAAAAAAAGGTTATTAGTAGCTATATTGTAGCGCACTAATAACCTTTTTTCTTAATAGTAGAAAGTGCTTAAGGCATGTTATAAATCCATTTTCATAACAGATGGTTTGAAAAGAGCATTAAAGCCCACTTTCTTTCTAGACATTCAGCGTCTTTAGCCATTGCACTGACTTAGCCACAAATAGGTTGCAATTGTCTACCGTTTTATTGCTGAAGGTGGCCTATTCTTTAACTACGAAGACATCAAAAAAATAATATAATCCAGTTGTTTCTTCGAAAAAATTAAAGGCACGCATTATTTTGAGGTCAGGAGGAAGGATGTGATGGAAAATAAAAAAGATTCGACAGCAACGTGTCGAATCCTTTTCGAATGTTATTTATTTTTTTCATTATAATTGCTACGTGCTACGAGCATAATCATGTAACAAAGAAGGCCGAATAAAAGTGAAATGAACAATGAGTGTAATAAAGCTACTGTTAAATTCAATCGAGTAAGGACTACTAACATACCTGCTAAAACTTGTAGAATAACGATGATGAAAGCAGTAATCCAACCATAATAAATAACACGTTGTTGTTTGTATTCTTTTATAGCGTGCCAAGTTATGTATGTAATCCAAATGAAAATAATGATAGCTGCCAGTCGATGTCCCATTTGAACCCATTCGTACATATTGTTTGGTTGAGCAAAAGGTGTTTCATTGTAGCAAAATGGCCAGTCAGGACATACTAAACTAGAATCTGTATGTCGAACAAGTGCCCCTGTATAAACGACTAAATAAGAATAAATTGTGACAGCGATTGTATGCCAACGTAGCTTTTTCCCAATAAATACGTTATCTGCATCAAACTTTCGATCAACTTCAAATACAATCATAGAAAGAAGAAGAACGGCTGCAAAAGAAATAAGCGAGATTCCAAAATGCAGAGCTAGAATGAAGTCTCCTTGTCCCCATAATACTTGAGCTGCTCCAATAAGTGCCTGTGCAATTAAGAAGAACATCGATAAAAAACCTAAAAATTTTACTTCACGAATATGACCAAGTTTCCGCCATGTCCAAATTGTTAGAACGAGAATTGAGATGGATACGACTCCTGTAACAAGACGATGAGAGAATTCAATTAATACTTCTGTTGTAATTTCTTTTGGGATAAGAGAACCATTACAATCTGGCCAGTTTCGACCACAGCCCAAGCCACTATCTGTTTTTGTAACAAGTGCCCCGCCAAGTAAAATAAGGAGCATTCCCAGTGTAGCGGCAACAGCAAACCACTTCATATACCTGTTATGTTGCATAAAATGAGTCACCTACTTTATCTATCAATATTACATGAAAGTAATGTTTCTGCTACTAGATGATATCTAAAATACAATTAAAATACAACTTGTAAAGAGAAGGGAGTAATAGATGTCGATTCCATTTCACAAATTGTTCATAATTTCGTACTTTAACCTTCACAATTCATTTTAGAAAATGTTTTACTATAGATATGTTGTTTTTAATTATATTTCTAGACAAAGCTAATTTTTACAACTTCATCTAAATTTCACTAAACGTCTAGAAATCAATCGCAAATTTCGCTATAGTTATTGTTAGCGGAATATGCTTACAAAAATGAAAGGAGAGGTAACATGTCAAACGGTCGTACGTTATCGGCTACTAGAAACACTGATCCAGAATCAACATCTGTTGTAAAAGATTTCTTAGCTCTGATAAAAATTGGAATCGTTAACTCGAATCTTGTCACAACGTTTACAGGGATGTGGCTGGCATTTCAGTTTACTGGTAGACATTTCTTGCAAGAGCTTAATGTCATCGTTTGTATCATGCTGGGTGCGGCATTAATTATTGGCGGTTCTGGTGCAATGAATAATTTCATTGACCGAGATATTGATCCCATTATGAAACGAACGAAGTCAAGACCGACAGTTACAGGTAGATTTAAGCCGAATTTTGTATTGACCATTGCCCTCTCATTTTTAATTGTAGGTGAAATTTTGTTATTTACGGCATCATTTGCAGCCGGCATGTGGGGACTAGTAGGAATATTCGCTTATGTTGTTCTGTATTCAATGTGGTCAAAAAGAAAGCATGTTAGTAACACGATAGTCGGAAGTATTTCGGGGGCGATTCCACCTGTAATTGGATTTGCAGCTGTTGAACCTGCACTCGGCCCAGGAGCACTTGCTCTCTTTCTTATTATGTTTGCATGGCAACCACCGCATTTTTATGCGCTTGCTATGAAACGTACTGAAGAATATCGTGCAGCTAATATTCCAATGCTACCAGTAGTGAAAGGTTTTAAACGAACGAAGTACTCAATGTTTTTCTGGATTCTTTTATTATTCCCGTTACCGTTCCTATTACCTGAGCTTGGAATTGGATTTTTAGTGCTTGCGACTACTTTGAACTTAGGCTGGTTAATACTAGCTTTAAAGGGCTTTACCACAAAAGATGATATGAAATGGGCAAATAAAATGTTTATTTACTCATTGAATCATATGACGATCTTATTTGTGGCAATTATAATATTTGCGGTGTTCAGCTAAATTTAGGGATTCTTTCTTTCACAAGAATTCATATAGACAGAACCAATGTCCTAGGTACACATGAAAATACAACAAAGAAAGAGGGGTTTAATTAAGCTATGATGAAAGGGCTTAAAAAGTGGCGTCTTTTTTCACTTCTAGCAGTGATGATGGTTTTCCTTTCAGGTTGTGGTGAAGATTATATTTCTGCACTGAAACCATCTGGTCAAGTAGGTAAAGAACAATTCAACCTATTATTGTTGGCTACTGGAATTATGACGTTAGTTATAGTTGTAGTATCTGTTATCTATTTACTTGCATTCTTAAAGTTCCGCCGTTCAAAAGTAGGCGAAAATGTTATTCCTAAGCAAGTAGAAGGTAGTCACACACTTGAAGTAATTTGGACAGTTATTCCTATTATTTTATTATTAATCTTATCTGTACCGGTTGTTACAGCTACTTATAAATTTGCAGATGTTGCTGCAATGGACGAAGTAGATGAAGCAGGTAACAAAACGGCTCTAACAGTAAACGTAACTGCAAAATTATACTGGTGGGAGTTCGAATATCCTAACCAAGGGATTGTAACAGCTCAAGAATTAGTTGTACCAACAGGTCAAAAAGTTTACTTTAACTTAAAAGCTGCTGATGTTAAGCACTCATTCTGGATTCCCGCGATTGGCGGTAAAATGGATACGAACGTAGAAAACTTAAACAAATTCTACTTAGTATTTGATAAAGAATCAGCAGATCTTAAAGATGGCGTATTCTATGGTAAATGTGCTGAGCTATGTGGCCCTTCACACGCACTAATGGACTTTAAAGTAAAAACAGTTAGCCCAGAAGCATTTGATGCTTGGGTAGCAAACATGAAAGCAACTGAAGGACAAACTGCTTCTAAAGATTCAACTGATTTAGGTGAAGCAACATTTGCTAACAGCTGTTTAGCTTGTCACGCTGTATCTGGCGTAGGCGGTACTGGTGGCGTTGGTCCTAACTTAACTACATTCGGTGACCGTAACCGAGTTGCAGGTTTCTTAGACCATAATGAAGAAAGCTTAAAAGCATGGATTAAAAATCCAGGAGAATTCAAACCAGGTAACTTAATGATGAATCCTGAAGGTACTGCACCAGTTTATGGTGATTTAACTGATGAAGAAATTCAAGCTCTTGCAACTTACATCATGGGCTTATCAGTAGAGAAATAATTTTTGTTTATGTAACAAACTTTGAGGGAGGTAAAAGTTGTGAGCTCATATACACAGAAAAAGGGCTTTGGAGCAGCTGTCTGGGATTACATTACAACTGTTGACCATAAAAAGTTAGCTGTAATGTATTTATTAGCCGGTACATTGTTCTTCGCTATCGCTGGTTTTGAAGCGTTATTAATGCGTATTCAGTTAATGAAACCAAATAACGATTTCGTGTCAGCTGGTTTTTTCAATGAATTATTAACGATGCACGGAACAACAATGTTATTCCTTGCTGCGACTCCATTACTATTCGCATTTATGAACATGCTTGTACCATTACAAATTGGTGCACGTGACGTTGCATTCCCGTTCCTTAACTCGTTAGGGTTCTGGTTGTTCTTCCTAGGTGCTGTATTCCTTCACCTGTCATTCTTTATGGGTGGCGCTCCTGATGCGGGCTGGACATCTTATGCATCATTATCTTTATATTCTCCAGGTCATGGTATTGACTTCTATGTACTTGGTTTACAAATTTCAGGGGCAGGTACGTTAATTTCAGGTCTTAACTTTATCGTTACGATTATTACAATGCGTGCTCCAGGTATGACATTTATGCGTATGCCATTATTCACTTGGACTACATTAGTAGCAAGTGCATTAATCTTATTCGCATTCCCTCCATTAACAATTGGTTTATTAATGATGTTAGTTGACCGTATGTTCGGTGGTAACTTCTTTGACCATACAATGGGTGGTAACACAGTAATTTGGGAACACTTATTCTGGATCTTCGGACACCCAGAAGTATATATTTTAGTATTACCAGCTTTCGGTTTATTCTCGGAAATTATCCCAGCATTCTCTCGTAAGCGTCTATTCGGATACTCTTCAATGGTATTCGCAACAATTTTAATTGGTTTCCTAGGCTTCATGGTTTGGGCTCACCACATGTTCACAACTGGTCTTGGGCCAACTGCGAACGCAATCTTCGCTGTTGCAACAATGGCAATCGCCGTTCCAACAGGTATGAAAGTATTCAACTGGATCTTAACTATTTGGGGCGGATCTATTAAAGTTACGACACCAATGCTATATGCACTTGGTTTCATCCCGTCATTCGTTGCGGGTGGTGTTACTGGGGTAATGCAAGCATCTGCTCCACTTGACTACCAATTACACGATTCTTACTTTATCGTTGCTCACTTCCACTACGTAATCGTTGGTGGTATCGTTACGGCTTTATTCGGTTCAGCGCACTTCTACTGGCCAATTTTCTTCAACCGTATGTTAAACGAAGCGCTTGGTAAATTGACTTTCTGGGTATTCTTTATCGGATTCCATTTAACATTCTTCGTGCAACACTTCTTAGGTTTAATGGGTATGCCACGTCGCGTATTCACTTACATGGAAGGTCAAGGTTGGGATCAGTTCAACTATATTTCTACAATCGGTGCATTGATGATGGGCGTAGGGGTTATCTTAATGGTAATCAACTGCTTAATGTCTATCAAAGGTAAACCAGCAGGTCGCGATCCATGGGGCGACGGTCGTACTTTAGAATGGTCAATTCCACAACCAATTCCATTCTACAACTTCCGTCAAACACCACTTGTTCGTGGTCTAGATCCATGGTGGATTGAAAAGCAAGAAGGAAATAAAGAAGTAACATTTGCTGAGCCAATTGGTGATATTCATATGCCAAACAACTCTGCAATTCCATTCGTTATTTCTTTAGGTTTATTTATCGCAGCATTCGGTGCTCTTTATAATGCAGATGCTGATAAATCATGGTCAATTTATGTGTTAATTATCGGTCTTGCTATTACATTTGGTGCAATGATTGTCCGTTCTGTTAAAGACGATCACGGTTTCCACCTACACAAAGAAGACATTCTTGAAATTGAAGAACAACTTTACGGTAAAGGAGGAAATAAATAATGGATTACAATACTAAATTTACTCCTCATACTTGGCCAGACCATCCTGAACAAGCAACGATGGAAGGTAAAAATAAAATCGTTGGATTCTGGATTTTCCTTGCCTGTGAAGTTGTACTTTTCGCAAGTTTATTTGCTACTTATTTAGCACTTAAGAACAAAGGGCCAGCTGGCATGGAGTTCACAACACAAGGTTTATTTGAATTACCGTTAGCATTTGCTATGACGATGTTATTATTAACATCTTCACTAACTTCAGTTTATGCAATTTACCATATGCGTAATTTTAATTACAAAGGTATGCAAACTTGGTTAGCAATCACTTTACTTTTAGGTCTTGGCTTCCTTGCCCTAGAAATTTATGAGTTCCAACACTATGTGCATCTTGGTTTCACATTTGACCAATCTGCATTCGCAACTGCGTTCTATACGCTAGTAGGTACACACGGTTTCCACGTATCTTTAGGGTTAGTTTGGATTACAACTTTACTTATCCGTAACGCTAAACGTGGTCTTAACTTGTATAATGCACCTAAGTTCTTCGTGGCTGCCTTATACTGGCACTTTATTGACGTAGTTTGGGTATTTATCTTTACAGCAGTATACTTGATGGGAGTGATCGGATAATATGTCATCACATGATACACCTGTAGTTGCTAAGTCTCAAGCTCAATTTGAATATGATCGTCATCATAATGCCGTTCATATGCGTAAACAAGTAATCAACTTTGCGATTATGATTTTCTTAACATTTATCGCATTTGCTGTTGTTGCAGCTGGTTTTTCTAAATACTTTATAGCGCCATTTGTACTATTGCTTGCAAGCGTTCAAGTTGTCCTACAACTTTATGCTTTCATGCACTTAGAAGACAAAAAAACACACTTCGGTGGTGTGATTGCATTCTTTATGTGGATGGGAATATTAATCGCATTTACATTCTTCTTAGCATTTTTAACAATTATTTGGTGGTAATCACCAAAAATGAGCATGTTCTCTGCAATTTGCAGAGACGTGCTTTTTTCGTTTATAAACAGAAATAGATCGCTTGTAAATTGTTCACCGTTCGTTCATTGCAGTATAGCTGTAAGCGTTTTATAATGGGAGTACTGAAGTTTTGATTACGTCTCGGTATAAATAGGTCTTTATTTATAGTGTCTGCTTTTTAAATCTAGGACATGTGCCAGAGGCTTAACTTTGTTTGTAGAAGTTTGTTTCCAAAATAAGTAGAATGTTTTAGCGTGCATTACACTTTAGGTGTTAGCAATGTATGCTGAAATAAGGTAAAGGAGCGCTAATAGTATGCCACTTAGTATATTTGGTTTCCAAGCTTTATGGAGCCCGTATTTAATAGGGGTTCTCGTTTTTATAACAGCAATCTATTTTTTAGTGACAACGAAATGGCGTAAAGATTTTAAAGTCAGTGAGCCGCTGAAAAAAGGTGAAGCGATTTATTTCGTATTGGCAATGATTACGATTTATATTATAAAAGGCTCTCCAATAGATGTTATGGCTCATATCATGTTTACGATGCATATGGTGCAAATGGCTATTCTTTTATTACTTGTACCAATTTTCCTTATTAAGGGTATTCCTTGGTGGGTATGGAAAGTTGCGATTGAAGCGCCAGTTGTCAAATCATTATTTAAAGTGTTAACATTACCAGTGGTTGCGATATTTGTTTTTATTGGTCTATTTTCTTTCTATCATTTACCGTCAGTTTTAGACTACATTAAATTAAACGAGACGTTACATGGTACATATACTTTTGTATTATTTGTTTCTGCTGTGTTAATGTACTGGCCTTTAATTCAAAAAATGCCAAATAGCTCTGAAATGAAACCTTTGCATAAATTGGCTTACATTATTGCCAATGCGGTTTTAATTACACCTGCGTGTGCATTAATTATTTTCGCACCGAATGCAATGTATGAAACGTATACGAGTGGTGAAGCATGGTTAAAGGCAATGGAGTTATGTGTGCCGGCCTCCACTTTATCTAGCTTATCATTATCTGGACCAGAGCTATTTACAGATATGAAGCCTGTGGCGGATCAGCAACTTGGTGGAGTGCTTATGAAAATATTGCAAGAAATTATTTTTGGTGTATTAATCGGGGCTATCTTTACAAAATGGTATCGTTCTGAGCAAAAAGATCCTGATAAAATTACTGCCGATGCATTAAAAGCACACCAACAGAAATGGGAAAGAGAACAACATCAGCTTTAATAAGAAATTTATATTGTATAAGGGGTTTTGTGAATGGAATTGCAAATTTTGCCTACTATAAGTACATCATTTATCGTGATAAGTGCAGTACTTGTAGCAATTGGTTGGGGCTTAATTATAAAGGGAAAAGTAGAAGCGCATAAAAAAGTTATGTTAGCTGCTGGTGTTGCTGCACTTTGCTTCTTTATCATCTATGCTTCACGTACGATCTTTATTGGTAATACAGCGTTTGGTGGCGGTGAGGATTTAAAACCTTATTATACATTTTTCCTAATTTTCCACATTACTTTAGCAACTACTGGGGCAGTGTTTGGGATTGTTAGTATTATTTCAGGGTTAAAAATGAACATTAAGCTTCACAAACGCATTGGACCAATTACTAGTATTATTTGGTTTTTTGTAGCAGTCACAGGTGTAATGGTATACATGTTGTTATATATACTATTTGAACCAGGTGAAACAACGTCTGTTATTAAAGCAATTTTAGGATTTTAACGCAAAAATCTCCCTCCTTACTCTTTTGTAGGTGGGAGATTTTTTATAGAAGGCTGATTGAATAAAGATAGTGCTACGACAACAAGTAAAGGACCGATTAAAATACCGAGAAAACCAAATATTTTAAAGCCGACAAACATTGCGATAAAAGTGGAAAGTGATGAAAGCCCGATCTTGTCTCCTATAATTTTTGGTTCAATCATGCGTCGTATTAAGAAAAGAATGACTGTCAGCGCAATTAAGGCAATTGCAAAGACATAGTCACCTGTAAAAGCTTTGTAAATTGCCCAAGGTACTAGCAAAATAAACGAGTCTAAAAAGGGGATAATATCTAATACGACAAGTAAAAGTGCTAATATGAATGGAAAAGGTGTTTTTAACAAGTAAAATGCGATTAAGGCTACTGCAAAAATGCAAACACCCACGAGTAATTGTGCCTTCACAAAGCCGAATAATGCCACTTTCACTCGTTCCCCAATAAAGAGTATTTTTTGTTGGTAATGAAAGGGGATAGGAGTCAGAAGTTTTCGATTAATTGCAGGTAAATCTAAAAGCAACATATATAACACAATCCAATAAACGAAAATATCAAACAATTGATTTGGGATATGTGTCAGTATTGATGACCAAACATTTATATTTGTTAATGAAAGGGCAAATTTTTCAATGGAAGAAAGTGCTCGTGCTATCATGAATTGAATTTGTGTTACGAGATCTAAAGGTAAATGATACGTATAGTTAGCTAGTTTAGATTGAATTTGAATCCAGAGTGCTGATAATTGGTTAAGGTAATCTGGAATATGAATAATAATCGATGAAAATTGTTTCCAGCTTATAAAGCCTACCAAAATACATAGTAATAGCGTTATGCAAAAAAATAATAACCAAAAAATGGAGACGATGATTTTTCGTTTTTTTCGAAAGCGTTTGCTCATTCGGATAATGAGAGGTTCTAATAATAATGCGGTTACATAGGCAAGAAGTATGGGAAAAGATAAGGATAAAAACCAAAGTATAATCAATCCTAAAGCGATAACGATTATTGGATGACGAAAAAAAGGTTGTTTAAGAAATTGTATCAAGAATCTCACCTACATCATTTGAAAGATATTGTTAGTATGAGAAGAAAAAATTTTTTTACTCAAAATAAAAAAGACTGGACCACCAGTCTTTTCTTGATACATATCTATTTGTTATGACAAGCTCGCATTTTTAAAAGATTGTTGTCGCATCGAGGCAACTCTATCGTTAATAAGATGCAAGTGGTGAAGGCATTGGCTTTCACAAGAATGTCGTTAGCGCTAATTATGCGTTAACAGGCTCCAATGCTTTTTTATTAGAAGGAGATTCAATTGCGAATGCTTCTAAGTCTAATCTTACTTTGTTTAAGATTTCGTCACATTTTTTGACAAGGTGAGCTGGGAAAACTTCATCTGCACCATACTCAACGCCGTGTGGATAGTAGTATTTACCAAGAACTGGTTTCATTAATGTTAGAACGGCATCGTGTGCTCCAACATCACCAGATTGCGCATAGGCGAATACGCGTAGGTAGTAACGACCTTCACGAGTATCAAAACGACGGTCAAAAGTCATTCGTTCGTAATCCCAAGCACCGTCACATTCTAAACCATTTTTTTTCATAATGTTTTCAATCAGTTCTTGGTCAGCTGTTAAATTTTCAAGGTTAGTGTTCTCAAAATACATCTAATAATCCTCCTTTAGCTTTTTATACAAAGTATACGCTCATTTTTATAATAGAGCATATTCGACATTGTTGCAATGACAACATTGTGTCAACACGTTTACAATTGATATAATAACTTACAATAATGGTGAAGAAAAGGAGTCGTGTATGAAAGCTTTATTTCGCATTTTAATTGCCTGTGCAACAATTGCGTTTATCGGCTTTATGTTCTTTAATACTGCAAAAGAAAATGAGCCACTCGAAGGACCAAATGCCAATTCGAATATTATTCCAAAAACAGAGCTGGAGCAGCCAGATGTAGGTGCGATGTCCCGTCCGCAAAGTGGTATGTCGACATTCATTGGACAAGGAACTCAGATGATTGTAGAACAATACGGTGAACCAGCAAGAAAAGAACCTTCGTCATTTGGTTACGAATGGTGGGTTTATAACACAAGTGTGTCAACATTTTTTATGCTAGGTGTGCAAAATAATATCGTGACACAAGTATACATAGCCGGAGATAAGTTGGATGCTTCACCTTTTAAAATTGGTCAGAAGCGCGACGATATTTACCGAATGACAATTATTGACTATGAAGTAGCAGCGAATGTAGGAGAAAATATTTTCATTTTTTCTATGAGTGAAGAAGATATGCAGACAAGACTACTCGTTAAATTTGACGGGCTTTTTGCACAGCTTTATGTTGATAGCGAAACAGGTGAGCTACAAGGCGTTCGCTTTACAGATAGTGAGACGTTAGTACTACATCAGCCTTATGAAATGATTTATCAAGGTGAGCTTGTGAGTCCAACACCTCCATCCTCCTTTTTACAACAGGAAATTAATGAAGCAAGTGCTAGACAGCTTGATGATTTAATTAACGTCACGCGAGCTCATCACCATTTAGCGCCATTGGAACGTGATGAAAAATTAGAAGAAGTGGCAAAACTACACAGTGAAGATATGAAGGTACAAAATTTTTCTGGTCATGAATCACCAACGAACGGCGATTTAAAGAAACGTTTAGATGCACAGGGTATTGTTTTTAATAATGCGAATGAAAATCTAGCGACTGCGTACTTCGATGCTATTGAAGCAATGCATGGTTGGCAAAATTCACCAGAACATCGCAAAGTCATTTTAAATGATAAATATACGGTAGTAGGGTCAGGTGTCTTTTTAAATTACTATACCCAAATTTTTATGGAACCTACAAAGCAAAAGGATGACAGTGAGAAAGATGCAAGCGAAGAATCGTTTGAGAATTCGGATGAATAAGGTGCCAGTCACTCACACAATTTTAGAGAATGTCTTGATTACCTCAAGACATTCTTTTTTTGTGCTTAACACTTTCAAATTGAATGGTTTTTCTTTTTCGTCTAGGTTATGGCGTGCAAGATTGCACCGTTTTTGGCACTTGGAGCCACCTGCATTTTTCGTCACACCGTTATAAAGGCCGTCATATGATAGAGAACTGAAAGGAGGAGAGACCTTGCAATTAGCTGAGCTATTGAAAGATTGGCCATGTAGTGTAACCGGTGGATCCATTCGTACAATAATTACTGGTGTTGAGGATTATGCACAGGCGGTGAAGCCTGGAGATATCTTTATTGTACGGAAAGGGAAAAGGACATCGGGCAGTCGTTTTGTCAAAGAAGCACTGGCAAGGGGTGCGGCGGCCGTTGTATCCGAGGAAAGTATTGCCATACCATTTAACGATCAAAATATCCCGTTTGTGTGGGTGCCCAATACGGCATTGTTTTTATCTTATGCAAGTGCAAAACTGGCCGCTTTTCCGGCAGAGGCATTATCAGTTATCGCCATTACAGGAACAAATGGAAAAACGACAGTGAGCCATTTTGTGAGCCAATTACTAGAAGCTGTACATAAAAATGTAGCAGTTATTGGAACAGTGGGCTTCTTTATTAATGGACAAAAACAACAAACTGAATATGAGCAATTAACAACACTGCAAGCAAAAGAGCTACATCCCATATTAAAACAATGTGTACGACAAGGTGTGACACACGTTGTGTTAGAAGCATCCTCAATGGGTTTGCAACAGCATCGATTAGATCATTGTGATATTGACTGTGGTGTATTTTTAAATTTATCAGAGGATCATTTAGAAGACCATGGGGGACTTGAAGCATATAAGCGTGCCAAAAAGAGGCTAGCAGATTTATCGAAAAAATTAGTGTTAAATGGCGATGATAATTTCTGTCGTTCCGTTGGTATTTACGATAAGAAAAAATCATGCTCATTCGGTTTTGACAATCACAATGATTTACATATCCAAATTGTGAGTGAATCCGTTGGAAAAACAGTTATCTGTCTGCAAACGACAGCAAGTGAGCACATCATCGCTATCCCCTTTGTTGGTAAATATCATGTGCAAAATGCAGTAGCTGCACTAATGGCGGTGTGGCGTCTAGGTTTCTCCATTGATGAACTTGCTGAGCATATGTGGGCGCTAAAGCTTCCGGAGGGCAGACTTGAGCGAATTGATAACCCGCTTGGTATTGATGTATATGTAGACTACGCACATACAGCAGAAGCATTGCAGGCTGTACTACAAACTTTCGATAGTAAGAAGACCATTTATCTTGTATTTAGTTGTGGCGGTAATAGAGATAAGGCAAAACGATTTGCCATGGGGGCTGTGGCAAGTAAGTATGCAGATGTAATTTTTTTAACGACTGATAATCCGCGTGATGAGGACCCGATAGTCATTAATGAAAGTATTATTGCAGGTTTCTCTGAACAGCAATACTATGAAATTTTTTTGGATCGTAAAGTAGCGATACATCAGGCATTGGCAAAAGCACAAAAAGGGGATATTGTTCTTGTTGCCGGAAAAGGGCATGAACAAACGCAGCAAATAAAAAATCAAAAATTCCCTTTTTCCGACCAACAATGTATTAAAGATTATTTTTCAGAAGTTAAGACGGACGGCGCTGAATAACGAAGAAAGTAGCGGTAGCAATCGCCAGTTTACGCCCTGTCTCATCCTCGATATCACATTCCATAACTAGCGTTTGTCGCCCTTTATGAACAAAACGTCCTCGTGCGATTAACTCTTTATTGGTCGTGGTTGCTATATACGAAATGTTTAGATTAGTAGTCACAACATTAAAGCCTTCTGCAACAGAACGTGAAGCTAATCCTCCCATTGCTGCATCAGCGATTGTTGCAATAATGCCTCCATGTGGGACTTTAATAGTATTATGAATAACGGGCGTAATAGGTATTCGTACTTCACTCACTTCGGGTTTAAAGTTGCCTACCATATGTAAAGCGGCATTTATATAACGTCGATGTATGCCTTGTTGTTTATCGCGAATGCCATTGAGCAAGTGTAGCAATACTTCCTCATCCTCCGCTGTACTATGTTGTAAAATAGTAGCGAGTAATTCTTCAATTTGCCCTTTAGATGATGTACCCAATTATAAAACTCCTTTATTTAGAAATATCAATAATGTAAAATTACCATAAAATCTGTTATGATGGGAAATAGATTGGGGGAATTAAAATGATGATGACCTCTGAATGGGCAATCATTTTGGATGAGGCCGATGCGCTTTGTGAAATGATTCTTTCCTCTGAACCTGCGCATACGCTAAAGCTCGCGTATAATGCTGTCTATAGTGATACGCAATTAGTCGAAGCTATTTATGCATTTGGTCGCATGAAGGAGCAATACGAAGATGTACAACGTTTCGGAAAATATCATCCGGATTATCATACAATTATGAAATCGATTCGTCAGCAAAAGCGAGCACTCGATTTAAATGAAAAGATTTCAGCATTAAAGTTAGCTGAAAATGATTTTCAAGATTTGCTTGATGAAATAAGCTTGCTTATTGGTAAAACCGTATCGGAAGCAGTGAAAGTACCAGTTAGCAATCCGTTCTTTGCATCGAATTCTTCATGTGGAAGCGGTTGTGGCACAGGTGGCTCATGCTCTTGTTCAGCATAATTAAGCAGTGCGAATTAACATTGCTTCATGTCTATACACAATACCTCTCGAGGTGTTGTGTCTTTTTTTGTGAAAATTTATAAAAGAATCCTTCTTTTTAGGAGGGGGGAGCAAATCATCTTATTTGTATATGATATTGGTTGATTGGGGCGCATGGAACGTAAAGCAACATGTTTTATTTCTATAAGTTTAAAAGTACGTCAAAACGACATCGCGCTATTTTTTTTGCAAGAAAAATTATATAGTAAGTGTGTAAGTAAAGTTGGAAAAAGGGGTCAATGAAATGAAAATATATCGAATTGCTGTGATACCAGGAGATGGTATAGGGAAAGAAGTAGTGCCTGCCGCAATAGAAGTTTTAGATAAAATTGCACAATTAGATGGAAGCTTTAAATTTGAATGGACAACATTTCCTTGGGGGTGTGACTATTACTTAGAGACAGGTAAAATGATGCCTGATGATGGTATTGAAATATTACGAGGCTATGACCAAATTTTTTTAGGTGCAGTGGGTATGCCTGATTTAGTACCAGATCATATATCTTTGTGGGGCTTGCTGATTAAAATTCGTCGTGAAATGAAGCAGTCCATTAATGTCCGTCCAGCAAAGCTTTTACAGGGCTTACCATCGCCGTTGCGTAATCCAAATAACTTTGACTTTGTTGTTGTCCGTGAAAATTCAGAAGGGGAATATTCTGAGAGTGGTGGTCGTATGCATAGTGGGCAGGATGAAATCGCCATTCAAAATGCAATTTTTACGCGAAAAGGAACGGAACGGGCTATGCGATATGCCTTTGAAATGGCTAAAACACGTCGCCAGCATGTAACGAGTGCGACAAAATCGAATGGATTAACATACAGCATGCCTTTTTGGGATGATGTTTTTGCGGAAGTTGCAAAAGATTATACAACGATAGGACATACGACTAATCATATTGATGCATTAGCTGCCTTTTTAGTCATGAAACCAGAAAACTTTGATGTAATCGTTGCTTCCAATTTATTTGGTGATATTTTAACAGATTTAGGTGGCGCTATTATGGGAAGTATTGGCATAGCCCCGGCGGCTAACTTAAATATTGAACGGGACTATCCTTCGATGTTTGAACCGGTTCATGGGTCTGCACCTGATATTGCTGGAAAAGGAATTGCCAACCCACTTGGGCAAATATGGACAGGTAAAATGATGCTTGATTTTTTAGGCTATCAAGAACTCGGCAGTAAGGTGTTAAATGCAATGGAAGCTACTTTAGCTCAAGGCATAAAAACGGGAGATTTAGGAGGAACGGCTACAATGAGAGAGGTAACGGATGCAATTTTAAATCAGTTATCATAAGCGTAACTAAAAAAATTTAAGGAACAGAGGAAAGGTGTTCATAAATTTTTGCTATATGGAGAACTTAGCTATCTAGTTGTTGGTAACGGAGGCGGTGACTCCTGCTCAGAACGCACACAGCGTAAGACGCTGGCATTTTGCGCGTTAGCGAGGATTGCAGCTTACTGTGCTGAGCGGAAAGCACAGTCGAAGCGGACAACAACGGCGCAGCAAAAAAGGTGTTAGATTGACTGCCATCAATCTAACACCTTTTCTCTTTTGTCCTAGACTCTTTTTGTCTTTAGTCATGTTGTACTAGTAATTCAACTGCGATATCAGGGCGATCGGTAATAATACCTTTTGCGCCGTTATGGATTAATTTATTCATAGTCACTAAATCGTTAATTGTCCAATAATGAACTGGAATATTTAAGTTGTTTAAAAACTGAATAAACTTTGGTGAATCGAGTGACACGACACCTGACTTTGGAGGAATTTGGAATACATCTACTTTTGGATGATATAAATGTCCGAATTGACTTGAGAATGAAGCGAATGCTTTACGAACATCAGACTCACCTGCGCCAAGTGCGACTTGATTTTGTGCATATAAATTAAAACGGTCAATCTGTTCACCATAAAAGCTAGTGACAACAACTCGATTCTCTACGCCTAATTCTTCTATTAATCGCCATAGTTTTGAAGGCATTAAACTACCTTCATACGTATCTGGTGCATCTTTAATATCAATATTGATTAACATATTTGGATAGCTTTCTAGCAGTTCACGTAATGTAACAACGTCAACTTTTGTATCCCGATAAGGATATTCGCCTGCTAAATTCTCGAACTGATAACCATGATTTAATGCGTTTATTTCTTCTAATGTCATTTCTGATACTGCACCATAACCTTCAGTTGTACGGTCTACGGTAGCATCATGGAAGACGATAATTTCTTCGTCTTTTGTTAAGCGAATGTCTATTTCAAAGCCGTCTACACCTAGTTGTGCCGATTTTTCAAAAGCAAGCATTGTATGCTCGGGTTCTAAATGTGCTCCGCCGCGATGTGCCAAAATAATCGGGCGATCAAATTGTAATGCTTGTTTCCCTTCACGCTGTTGAGGTTTAGAAATAGCTTTACTACCTGCCCAAGCAGCTGCGCTGGCTGCTGCTATTGCAATAGCTATCTTCGTTTTCTTACCCATATTCGTCCTCCTTAACAATCAAATTAATATAAAAGGTGCTGGCGAATTCACTTGCAATGTTTTAGCTAAAGCACTTTTATCTAGCATGAGAGAATGTAAATCTGTCGATAAACGCGCTATGCTTTTCCATTATAACGGAAAAATGAGCGTTCTGTCAGCTAAACTCTGTTGCTATCATTTTCCGGTCTATGGTATGCTTTTATGTAAGAAATGAGGGAAAACTATATGAACGAACGACAAGGGCTAATCGTTTACGTCCATCAATTAAAACATGCGAAATCACTTCGAAAATATGGTCATGTTCATTACATTTCTCGTAAGCAAAAATATGTAGTACTGTATTGCGATCGAGAGGACATTGAAATGATGACAATAAAATTACAACGCCTTCCATTTGTGAAAGACGTTGTGGAATCTTATCGTCCCTTCGTTAAAACTGAGTTCGAAAATGCAAAGCCGGATAAAGCGAAGGAATATGACTATAAAACGGGCCTATAACATTAATTTAATGCTGGGATATAGTGATGTAGTCTCATTATTCCAATTAAGTATTGATAAAATAGTTTTGGCTCCGAAAATATAGATGAGTGCTTTATTTCTACAACAACCGCTTTTCGACCCAGTTGTTCAATACTTTCTTCGAACATGATTTGACGCTTTGAAGGCTTGTCCTCTTGAAATGGAATTCCTTCGCGACAAATATAAATCGGCATGAATTTACTTTCTCCGACTGGTTTTAAAGCAATAGCTAAAGAAGCAACCTTTTTATCTTCTTTTGTAGACGTTAGTATAAAGGCTTGGTGAAAGCGACCTTGATTTGTTTTAATAATTTCAAGTAGTTCATAAACATCGCCATAGCCTTCTCCTAATTCTATAAATTGTTGTGGCATATATATTGCACATCCTTTCCAATACACATAGTATCATGCTGCGGGAGGTCAAGCACATGAAATTTGCAATGAGTTTCTTTACAATTTTAGTATTAGTCGTTACAGGTGTGTTGTTTTTCCAATATCAGGCATATTCTTCTGATTTAGAATCAGGAAACGGTGGTCCATTCCACTATTCGCAAGAAATTGAGATTGTGTATCGTGAAAATAGTCTTGATATTCGTCATCATTTTAAAAATTTACCAAATCAAAAGGTGAAAATTAAATGGCCGGACGATGCAACAAACCCAACATGTTTTATCGAGAATGAAAATAGTTGTAAACGTTTATCGGAGGAAGCATCCTATTTTGCTAAAGGCGAAACAAAATCACAATCTGTTTCATACATAATCCCTATTGAGGGCGGACTGAAAGACAAAATGCTTCTTCAAAATGTATTTGCTACTTTAACGAATGGCGAAGTATCTTATTCTGTCATTCATATTTCAACAGATAGTAAAACTGTTGGTCAATGGATTACAGGTTTACCTTTAGTAGGTCAGCAACAATTATCACTTGTTAACTATACGATGTTTAGTGGAAACGGTGCAGTGAGTGATATTTATTGGCAGGCTGGTAATTTAAAGGCACAAGAACAGACGCCTGTTTTAACAATTTATGCACAGCAGGCAATTTCAAACGATTTCTTAAAATCACTTGAAAATATCAAGTTTTTAAATGATGAGCACATAGCGATTATTCAAGAGAAAAATCCTGTTGCCCAACATGATGAACGTTTATTATTTTTACCGACGCTAACACCTCAAGCGGTGGAGCAGGAAGTGATTCTTTCGCAAATTCAATCGCAATATACATTTGAAAATTCACCGGCATGGTTAGCGGAAGTTGTGGCATCCTATTTAGTGAAGGATTCAATTGGCTCAGATAAGTCAAAGGCAATTGTGAAGACATTAAAAGAGTACATGACGTCAGATCAACAGGTGGCATGGAAAGATGCGATGCACAATCTTGGACAAGAGCCGATATCGCCGGTTTCAATGGACAAGCTATTATCAACGGTATTGAATGCAAAAACTTCGTATTTCCAATTGAATGCAAGCCAAGAAAATGGTACGTATCCATTATTATTGGAAGATGAGCGTAGTATTTATGTAGATGGCACAATTAAAAAAGATGTTCATGTTATTTTATATGAGGGTCAAGTATTATACAGTGCTGATACATTGCTACCATACCTAGGTTATACAGCTAGTGAAGGGAAAAACGGCTATTATGTAAATAGTGATAATCGAACATTCCGTTTCCCAAAAGAATCTGGATTTTACGTGTTCAATCAACGTAGATATTCCACAATCTCTGATCCAATTATAAAAATTGTGGATCATTATTATGTAGAAGAAGCTTGGTTACAACGTCTATTTTTAGTAGAACTACAAAAAAGTGATGGTCGTATTCAAGTGTTAACACAAGAACAAGAATAATTTTTTGCAGCGGAGGATGTCTTTCGCTGCAAAAATGCTTTCTATATGTAGCAGAAAGTACGGTGAATTACATCTATGAGAGTAGTAGCAGGAGAACGCAAAGGAATGCCCCTAAAGGCTGTTGCGGGGAGTACAACAAGACCTACAACAGACAAGGTAAAAGAATCCATCTTTAATATAATCGGTCCCTTTTTTGATGGAGGGACAGCACTCGATTTATTTGCTGGAAGTGGCGGTTTAGGAATTGAATCGCTTAGTCGAGGTGTAGAACATGCTGTCTTCATTGAAAAAGACGTAAAAGCCTATCAGGTATTACAGGAAAATATCAAGAAGTGTCGTTATGAAGATTGTTCAGAGCTTTTTCGCATTGATGCAAAGCGTGCTGTGAAAGCGCTGTTAAAGCGTGATATTACATTTAATCTTGTATTTTTAGATCCGCCTTATCATCATAAAGAATACTATGATTTAGTACAGGTGCTTGTCGAGCATGATAAAGTACAACGCAATGGTATTATTTTATGTGAACATGCAAAAGAGGTAGAATTGCCTTCTAGCTTTGGTGCTTTTCTATTACAGAGACAAGAAACATATGGCGGAACGATTATTTCGGTTTATCGTTGTGCTGGGGAAGAGGGAGAGTAAGTTGGAGAAAGTTGCTGTTGTTCCTGGAAGTTTTGATCCTGTTACATTTGGTCATTTAGATATTATCAAGCGTGCTGCAGATGTTTTTGATGTGGTTTATGTGGCAGTGTTAAACAATTCATCCAAGCATCCATTATTTTCTGTAGATGAACGGATGTCATTAATGGCGGAAGTTACAAAGGACTTGCCGAATGTCAGAATCGAGAGTTCTTCTGGTCTTCTGATTGACTATGCAAAAGAAAAGAATGCGAAAGCCATTGTTCGTGGATTACGAGCAGTTTCGGATTTTGAATACGAAATGCAAATTACTTCGATGAACCGTTTTCTAGATGAAACGATTGAAACATTTTTTATTATGACAAAAAATCAATATTCGTTCTTAAGCTCTAGCATTGTTAAAGAGGTAGCGAAATACGGAAGCGATGTCCGTGAGTTGGTTCCAGCTTGTGTTGAACGAGCTTTAAAGGAAAAATATGGTTTTGCTAAATAATCTGTAGACTATAGACGGACTTGAAAAAATTCGAGTCCATTCTATAGTCTTTTTTATATACAACCATTTTACGCGGCTTAAGCAAGGAAAATTCAGAATTGTTTGGGTGACTGGCACTATAGTAAGAAAAAAGCAGCATAAATTGTTGGCACAATGATTATGCTAAGAAGGCGAAATTTGATGTAAGGTCTGACAGAAAGTTTGGCTGATTTTGCAATAACAAAAATTTGCAAATGAATACTTATGCTTTGCATTGTCAACATTATGACAACGAGTAATGATAAATACGGGAAATCAGAAAACTCAGTAACTGTCATTTTTAATCCGTTTGTTACTTCAAGAATCGCGGCGATAGCAAGCTCAACTGTTTGTGGAATAGCAGGTAACATTTTATCTAATCCTTGTTGTAATATGGTTTGAATGGTTGTGAAAAAAATGATGGTTGTGCCAACTAATAGAATGGTTGGTGCCGTTTCTTTTATGCTCTCTGAAAATGGGGCTGTATATAAGACGGTATTGTGTACAGAAATGGTAGGAGGGTCGGTTTTACGAAATAAAAAATAACCAACTACTAAGCAACAAATATTAAAACTATGTAGTAAACATAAAAACAGCCAACCAAACGTATTACTGTTTAATAAATCAAGGCTGACAAAACCTAGTACGAAAAGAGGGCTTGGGGCATGACAAACGGCAAGTAAAAAGTTCGCCTCTTTTAAGTGTAATTGTCCACTATTTTTTAAATAGACAATAGTTGTGGCTCCTGTCGGGTATCCACCAAGTGCGCTAATAAGATAGGCTTGTACGTATAGAGAAATTCGTTTTGTTTTTGCACGCATAGGAGCGGTTAAACGAAGTAACCATTGCGTTAAAATAAGATAAGGCAATAAATAAGGGAATAACGCCTCCATAAAAAGATTTAATCCTAAATCGGTACCACTATGAGCAGTTTGTGGGAACAACAAGAGTAATAGGATAAGAAGTATGCAGAGCGCTATTTGAATTGTCGCAAACATGATATCATCTCGTTTCAACTTTTTGTCATTCACATAGGCAAATGCTAAAATCAATATATGTAAAAAAGGCAAAAACATGAACTAATAGTTTTGCGTGCGTCTTAGGAGGTGTCCATTCGATGAAGAAAAAAATTGGTCTTTATGCAGTGTTTTTAGTCGCGCTTTGTTTTTTTATGTTATACCGACTAGACGCGTATATTATGAAGCCTGGAAGTGCATACGATGTTAGTAAATTTGTCACTGTCGCCAATAATCATTCTGATGAGGCGGGTTCGATGAGTTTAATGACAGTTGCTATGCAACAAGCTACACCGTTTTCGTATCTCTGGGCGAAAACACAAAAATATGAAAAAATAATGGATATTAAACAAGTAAGAAATCCATTAGAGGATGACGAAGAATATAATGTTCGTCAACTGAAATTAATGTCAGATTCTCAATTCAATGCAAAATATGTAGCTTTTCAAAGAGCGGGCCTAGAGGCGAAAATACATTTCAATGGCGTATTTGTATTAAATGTTTTAGATGGTGGCGCTTCAGATGGATTATTAAAAGCTGGGGATGAAATAACGAAAGTGGATGGTATCGAAATTACGAATCAACAAATGCTTGTGGAGCTTTTATCCAAAAAACAACTCGGCGATAAAGTGACGATTCAGTTTTTACGCGATAAAAAGGAACAACAAGAAACCATTGCCTTGAAAGAAATTCCGCAAGCAGAGGAAAAGCGAGCTGGGTTAGGGATTACTTATGCGGAGAGTAAATCGATTGAAACTAATCCAAATGTTACGATGAAAACCGAAGATATTGGCGGACCTTCCGCGGGGCTTATGTTTACACTAGAAATATTAAATCAATTAATCGATGAGGATTTAACAAAAGGCTATGCTGTGGCTGGAACTGGTGAAATGTTAATCGATGGTTCTGTTGGGCGTATTGGTGGTATTGACTACAAAATTATTGCAGCCGATCGTGACGGTATGGAAATATTTTTTGCACCTGATGATGAAATTACACCTGAAATGAAAGCGAAATATCCAGAGTTAGAATCGAACTATACGACGGCTGTCAAAACGGCTAAAGAAATTGGGACGAAAATGAAAATTGTCCCTGTGAAAACAGTCGATGATGCGATTGCTTTTTTAAAACAGCTAGCACCAAAATAATGTGATATTTTAACTTGTCAAACTGAAAAAGTGTTAGATTGCTGACAATCAATCTAACACTTTTTACTATGTTGTCGATGTCCGCAACGACGATGCTATCAGCTTGGCATAGGATAGCCGTAACTGTCGCTGTTGCGTCTAATATTATGTGCTGTTCTCGCAGAAGTCATTGTCTTAAGCTATCAGCAACTAGGGCGCGCATTAAAGGGCATTAGCGTAATAATGACAGATGACCTTATTATTATATAAAAAGTGATACTCCAGCCCCTTCCAAGGAGCTTAAGGTGTCCTCTCCCACGGTAGTAGCTATCAATATTGATAAGTTAGGCCGTCTCGTTAAAATCGTATCGGCGGCATTTGATAATCTTTTGGTAATGTAGCCTGCTGTGAGCCTAGTTCAATACTAGAACTATAAACTTCAGCAGCATGTATATCTACTGCTAGCATCGCATCATTCGTAGAGGCAACTCGGCTTATTAAAGGCAATGTGAAATCCTTTTTATGTACGCCTAAGTAAGCTTGCCCTTTTGTACTCATACCGAGTAAGCGAATTGTTGAAGGCGCTTGAAAGCTTTTTAGTTGCTCTTTTGTAAAACCAGTATAAATATGTGTTAGCATGCGTTGTAGACGTGTCCATGTATAGCGTTTAGATTTAATTTTCTCCATAAAACTACTAAAGGAGTTACTTGTTTTAGCTGCTTTTAGTAGCGCATGTTCAATACCTTCTGTAACTTCTGCATAGCGTGTTAACTCGCTTGCACTATGTCTTATAAGGGTAAACTGTAGGAGCGGCCAAAAAGCCTCCCAACTAGCGAATTTCTTGTATTGTAAAATCCAATCTTGTAAATAATGAAAAGATGCATCCGGCAGTACTTCTTGCACACTTTGTAAAGATCCTGTCGAAGCGAGCGCTTTGCGAATTCCAGTTGCGCTTGCTATCGATGCCCCTTCCTGTAGTGCATCGTGATATCCTGCTGCTATACGAGGAATGGTTAAAGGCTTAATTTTGCTCCCTAACATCATAGCTGCTTCAATATAATGGAATCCGAGTATGTTGTTCGGTTGTGCTAAATCAATGTATGGTGCAGGGAACTTTTGAGAAAGCTGTTCATAGGCGTAATGTAAGCTTTTAGGATAGCTAACACCTGTTTGCACACTTTCTTTAATAAGCGAGTTGTATTCAGTACGGTGTTGCGAAATTAACTGATAGGTGTTCAAAAAGGGCTGGATGGAACCATCTTCACTACCAAAGGCAAATGCATCACAGCGGATTGCCGACAATAATGAAATCGCCCCCTTTGCGAAATCAGTTGCAGGTGCGGTACTATAGACATACGGTAGCTCAATAACAATATCCACACCGCTAGCGAGTGCCATTTTTGTACGTGTCCATTTATCTACCATGGCAGGTTCACCGCGCTGCAAAAATGTCCCGCTCATCACAGCGATTGCTATATCCGCTTGCGCTACTTTTTTTGCCTGTTCCAAATGATAAGCATGTCCATTATGAAAAGGATTGTATTCAACAACAATGCCGACTGCTTTCACATGTAAAACCCCCTTTATTTATATTTTTCTCGCATCTTGATTTTGACCAGTCAAGATGCTACAAATAGTGTTACAGTGCCTCTATCTGAAATTTTGCTTATAGCTACTGATGATTTACTGTCGGTTACGACAAGAGGCTAAATACAAATTAGATGTACTTAATTATAGGTGGGTTTTCGAGTGGTGACAAGAAATTATCTTGACATCTATTTTTACACATTATATAATCAACAGTGTTGTCTCGAGGTGATTAAACGAATGAAATGGTCAATTCATCAATTATCTAAATACCGTCAAGACGGAATGCCGATCGATACCTATGTCCAATTGGATGAGGTGATGGAGCGAAACCAGGATATTCGAGCAATTTCGCCCGTTCATGTAAAAGGGCTATGTACATTCGGTGCATCGCAAATGACTTGTCAGCTAACTGTGACAGCAACGTTAACACTACCTTGTGCTCGCACATGGGAAGATGTTGAGTTTCCTATCGAAGTTGAGACAGTTGAAATATTCAGCTGGATTGACGAAGAAAAAAGAGGGGAAGATGACGGTGATATTCACTATCTTGATGGTGAAGTAATCGACATGAAGCCAGTTATTGAGGAGCTAGTGCTTCTTGAGGTACCATTGCAAGTATTCAAAGAGAATACCGAAGGACAAGTGCAAGGTGGTAAAAATTGGTCTTACGCAACAGATGAAGACGTGGCGCTTCACAAAAAAACTGACGAACCAAAAGTGGATCCAAGACTAGCTGCTTTAGCTAAGTATTTTGATCAAACAGACGAATAGACGATCTGTAAGGAGGTGCCATCAATGGCTGTACCATTTAGAAGAACTTCTAAAACTGCAAAAAGAAAGCGTCGTACGCATTTCAAACTATCTGTACCTGGTATGGTAGCTTGCCCAAACTGTGGTGAAGCAAAATTATCACACCGTGTTTGCAAAGCTTGCGGACAATACAAAGGTAAAGAAGTAGTAAGCAAATAATACAGTGTTTGCTCACTTAAAAGGCTAGTAAAGAGACCATGGCTCTTTACTAGCCTTTTTGTTTGCTTGAAATAACAGAATTTTTCATAAATATTTTAAATTTATATAGTGCTATAACAATAGTGTGATACAATTTATTTAGCTTGCTTCAGTGAGGTTTCGAACGATTGCTGAATAAGTGATAAGGTATTAGCAAACGTTATACATTTTCAGGGGGTCTTTTCAAGTGGGCTCCGATTTAGCTGACGTATAATGGATGGGGACAAAGGGGGAACTATAGTGGCTTATAGTATTGATAATCAAGATGGGATCATGACATTTACCATAAACCGTGAAGAAAAGCGTAATGCTGTGAATGATGAGGTAATGAATGGTCTTCGAGAAGTAATTACATATATACAAAATCATGACGATGTGCGTTTTTTAGTCGTGACAGGAGCGGGGGAAAAATCTTTTTGTTCAGGAGGGGATTTATCAGAATTTCATTCTCTTGAAACTGAAGATGAAGCCTTTGGAATGTTAAGTAAGATGGGGGAAATCTTATATGATCTTGCTACATTACCAGTACCGACGATAGCACTGATTAATGGGACTGCTGTAGGCGGTGGCTGCGAGATTGCCACTGCTTGTGATTTTCGTTTAGTGGCTAGCCATGCTAAATGTGGCTTTATTCAAGGAACATTAGCAATTACAAGTGGCTGGGGTGGTGGAACCTACTTATTTGAACGAGGTTTACGCCATGACCGCGCAATGAAGATGCTAGTGGATGCAAAGCCATATCCGGCTGATTTACTATATGAGATTGGTTGGGCAATGCGTGTATTTGAAGGATCGAAGGAACTTGCTTTGAATGAGTTTATTGAACATATGCGCAAAATACATCCTTCCGTGCACAAAGCGTATAAAGAAATTGAACTTCGTAAATGGCGAGAGTGTAATATGTATGAGCGCGTTATGGAGGAAGTTCGCACATGTGCAAAATTATGGGAAAGTGAAGCGCATCACGAGGCAGTTAATAATTTTCTAACAAAAAAGAACAGTAAGTAGTGTATAGTGGCAGTGATTAGCTCGAAACATAATCACTGTCTTTTTTCGTCCTGTGATTCTATTTTGCCTGGTAACGCATATAGTAGTAAAAAATGTGAGGGTGATAGATTATGGAACTGAAAAAAAGAAAAGATCAATGGACAAAGGAAGACGATGAAAGATTAGCAGAAATTGTCTTGCATAATGTGCAAAACGGTAAAACGCAGTTAGAGGCATTTGAAATGGCTGCTAATGAGCTTGGACGTACAAAACAAGCATGTGGTTTTCGTTGGAATAAAACATTACGTGGGCAATATAGTCAATCGCTTTTAGCTGTTCGCAATCAACCTCAACAATCTATGCGAAGCCATTTAAAATTAGCGTTAACGAGTTTTGATGAATTAACGGAAGCTTATCAAAATCTTGAAATTAAACATCGTGAATTACAAAACGAGCATGAAAAGCTAGTGAAATGGTTACAGCAAGGTTATTCGTTAATGAAAGATTAACATTTTGAAAGAAAAATGCCTATTAGTAGAGATGGCTGATTAGCGACAGTGCTTATAAGAAAATGAAGCTAAAGAAATCAAGGTGTAAACGCAAATGTTGACTATATGTTTACCTTCATTGTATGAAAACAACCATTATTGTATCGTAATTACCAACCAATCTTGTATAATAGAAACACCTGCAAAGGAGGTGTCTCAGAGGTATTTCTGAGGCACCTCCTTCTATAGCGTAAGGCAAAGTAATGATTGTGTTATGATAGGACGAGTGTAGTAAATGTTGGAAAAGTGTTGATTGGCTTTGTCAATTTAGGCTGTTTAAAAGTTTGCTTTTACTGTTAGATAGCCTCTTTTCATTAAGTGGAGGTGGCGAACATTGTGAATGTAGTAGTTATTGGAGCTGGAGCAGTAGGCCAGCTAATGGCTAGTTTCCTGGCAGAAGCTCATATGCACGTAACGTTAGTGGTGAGAAGACAGGAACAAGCACATGAACTTCAATTAAAGCGCTTAACGAGGGTTCAGTTAGATGGAACGCAGACAGTGCATCAAATTGCTTCTACAGTAGAGTTGAAGACGATATCGAAACCCGATTTGATTATAATAGCAGTTAAATATCGGCAACTACAAAAAATTTATAAACAATTATTAGATGTTCCAAAGGAAGTGCCATTGCTATTTGTGCAAAATGGTTTAGCACATTTCGATGAAGCTTTACGTTTACCGCAGCAAACGATAGCCTTTTGCTCGGTTTCTTTTGGTGCCCAAATAATTAATTTAACTACAGTCCAGCATAGAGGGATGGGTCTATGTAAAATAGGGATAGCGCGTGGGAACGATGGAATATTTCATCAGTTGCTACAGATGCAAAATCCTTTATGCCCAATAGAAATGGTTGAAAATGCCGAACAAATGCTTTTTGAAAAAGCTGTATTGAACTGTCTGATTAATCCATTAACGGCTATATTGCAAATAAAGAACGGTGAGTTATTAACAAATAAGCATGCGTTCTTTTTAATGCATACCATATATCAAGAGTTAGCAGAGGCCTTTGTAGACATGCAACAGACAATTCCATTTTCAGCAGTAATAACTTTGTGTGAAAAAACAGGGAAGAATACATCCTCGATGCTAGCTGATCGCATGCAGGGTAGAAAAAGCGAAGTTGACACGATTGTAGGGGCAGTTTTACAAAAAGCTTCAGCAAACGGTTATTCTTTACCTACTTTGCGAACTTTATATCACCAAGTTCTAGCGATGGAAGAGAGCGGTGAACAATATTGAAAGATATTTTACATATAGTCATAAGTGTTATTATTTTTTGTCCAATTCTGTTATTTGTAATTGTCTATGCTGTTAGTCGAAAGGTTAATATTAGAGGCACTCATGCATTTGGTGCCGCATCAGATGTCACGACGTTTTGGCTGTTTTTTTCTGTGCCATTGGCAATTGGTGCGCTGTGGGGTGTGAATGTGGGAGCTCTTTTAGTCATGCTAGCAATTGTGCTAGCGATTGTTTTTACATATGTTGATTGGCGTACGAAAAAGGAAATTGAAGTGAGGCCACTATTGCGAAAAATTTGGCGTTTTTTATTTTTAGTACTTAGTACAGCGTATCTTTTAATTTGTCTAGTCGGTATGATTCAATCTGTTGTAGAATATTTACAATCTGTATAAGCATTTTCTTTTCATGTTGAAGACAGAAGGGGTAAAATAATAGCATTAAAAAATGTTTACAAGGAATACGATGATTTAGTGAGTAGAGGAGTTTGTGTTAAATGAAACTGGAGTCAATCCAAGTACCCGTAAAAAATCGTGTGCTAGCAGATTATTGGTCGCCAAATACTGCCATTCATGAGTTTTTTGAATATGAATACAATGATAAGTCGTTTGAAATGCGAGCGAAATATTTAGAACAGCGAGCAGGTGATCAAAAAGAGTTAACAGCAATAATTCGTCAGTTTATGGAGCCACTTGGCTTATCAGATAAAACGAATGAGCATTTGCAACAACTAGAGCAAGGAGCTGTTGCAGTTGTCGGTGGGCAACAAGCGGGTGTACTAACTGGCCCTCTTTACTCAGTTCATAAAGCAATTTCGGTCATAACATTAGCAAAAGAGCAAAGTGAAAAGCTTCAACGAGCAGTTGTACCGATTTTTTGGATTGCTGGGGAAGATCATGACTTAGAGGAAATTAACCATACATTTACAATGCGGGATACGGATATAAAAAAGCGTGCGTATGGTGAGCGTTCAAGAAGAAAAACAATGGCTTCGACTACAAACTTAAACAAAGAAGCGATGACCCAATTAATTAATACGATCATCAAGGACTTTGGTGAAACAGCGCACACTGAAAGGTTGTTCAATCAACTTTTGGATGCGTTGAACGAGAGTGAAACATTTACTGATTTCTTTGCACGACTAATGAATACGCTGTTCAAAGACGAAGGTCTTCTAATGATTGATGCAGCCGATGTGAAATTCCGTCAATATGAACGTAACCATTTTGTTCAGCTCATTCATCATAGTAAAGAAATTGCAAGACTAGTAACAGAAAAAGAAGCTGCGTTGGACAGAGCGGGTTATGGTAAGCCGATATTAGCAACTGAAGATGCAGCTAATTTGTTCTATGTTAAAGATGGAGAGCGCTTTTTATTAGAAAGACGACAACATCAATTTGTTAATTTAGCAGCAAATATTAAACTTTCGCAAGAAGAGCTTTTAACGATGGCACAGCAACATCCAGAGAATTTGAGTAATAATGTTGTTACGCGTCCGTTAATGCAGGAAATGACGATACCAGTATTAGCATTTGTTGGTGGACCTGGTGAGCTTGCATACTGGGCGACATTAAAGGATGCGTTTGCTGTATTAGGTTTACAAATGCCAATTTTTGCGCCACGTCTTAATATTACGATTATTACGCGCCATGTAGATCAACTATTACGTGAATATCATTTAACGGTTGAAGATATATGGAATGGTAAAGCAATCGCTTTAAAGGAGCAATTTATTGCTGAAGTGCAAGATGCTGAAGCAAAGCGTCAAATTTTAGACATGCAACAACTGCTTTTAGAAAAATACGCTACACTTGAGCGCTATTTTGCAGAACAACAAATATCATTAGATAAAATACTTGAAAAAAACAAAGAAAATCATGTTAGACAGTTTGAGTATTTACAACAAAAAGTAGAACAAACAGTGCTAAGTAAGCATGAAACGACTATTCGAAAATTTATGACACTTCAAAATGAGCTGTATCCAAATGATGGGTTCCAAGAGCGTTCTTATAATCCGTATCAATATATAAATGAGTTTGGACCTACGTTAATTGAAGAAATGTTGAAGAAAACATACAATATTGGAAATCACCACTATTTCCTTTATTTGTAATATCACAAACGTATGCCTTTAGGGCTATTAAAAGCTAGGGTGTAAACGTAGATTTGAAGGAATCTGTCGGTTTTGCAGGAAAAAAGAGAGCTATCCTACTAAGGGTAGTTCTTTTTTTATGCCCTTTAGCACAAAATGAAAATTTGTCTAAAGGTCTAAACACACATATGAGATGAAATTGTCAAGTTTTTTTTAAAAAAAGTGGAGGAAAGTGGGGCGATGTGGTACATTATTTAATAAAGTGGGGTGACTAGCATGTTCATGGGAGAATATCAACACTCTGTTGACGCGAAAGGACGATTAATCGTGCCCGCAAAATTTCGTGAAGCCTTAGGTGAAACCTTTGTTGTGACACGCGGACTTGATAATTGTTTGTTTGGCTATCCTATGGATGAATGGCGAAAACTCGAAGAAAAATTAAAAGGTTTACCGATGACAAAGAAAGATACTCGTGCTTTTGCGAGGTTCTTCTTTTCAGGTGCGACGGAAGTAGAAATAGACAAGCAAGGTCGTATTAATATTCCTTCAACACTTATGCAACATGCTCATTTAATAAAAGAATGTGTTGTGCTAGGTGTCTCGAATCGAATTGAGATATGGGCAAAAGATGCTTGGGAAACTTATTTTGCGGAGTCTGAACAATCTTTTAATGAAATTGCAGAAAATATGATTGGCTTTGATTTTTAATTTTTGTATTAGACGTGAAAACGTCAACTGAAAAGGTTAAGGCCTGAGGGGAGCGATTGGTATGTTCGATCATACAACCGTGCTATTAAAAGAAACTGTTGATGGGTTGAACATCGATCCTGATGGTGTATATGTGGACTGTACGCTTGGTGGAGCAGGACACAGTGAATATTTAGTACAACAATTATCTGATAAAGGTCGTCTCATTTGTTTTGACCAAGATACGACGGCTATTGAAAATGCGAAAATTCGATTAGCTGCTTATTTAGAGCGTGTTACATTTGTTCATTCGAATTTCCGTTATTTAAAAGAAGAGCTACTAGCACTTGGTATACAAGAAGTAGATGGCATTTTATATGATTTAGGCGTTTCTTCTCCGCAATTAGATACGCCAGAGCGTGGTTTTAGTTATCATCATGATGCACCACTCGATATGCGCATGGATCAGACGGCAGCGCTTACAGCATATCATGTCGTGAATGACTGGGCATACGAAGATTTAGTTCGTATTTTCTTCCGTTATGGGGAAGAAAAATTTTCGAAGCAAGTTGCTCGTAAAATTGAAGAGGCTCGTAAAACAGCTCCAATTGAAACAACAGGACAGCTTGTAGAACTTATTAAAGAGGGTATACCAGCAGCGGCTCGCCGTAAAGGTGGACATCCTGCGAAGCGCATATTTCAAGCAATTCGAATTGCTGTGAATGACGAGCTAGGCGCAGCGGAGGATTCGTTAGTCGATGCGATTGATATGATTAATGTAGGTGGCCGTATTAGTGTTATTACATTCCATTCATTGGAAGACCGCCTATGCAAGACTATTTTTAAAGAAGCGTCATCTTTACCGGAATTACCACCAAATTTACCTGTAATTCCTGATGACATGAAGCCAACTTTAAAGCTTATATCTAGAAAGCCGATTCTACCTTCTGAGGAAGAATTAGCAGTTAACAATCGAGCTCGTTCAGCGAAGCTTAGAGTGGTGGAGAAAATTAACGACAAAGGGCGTGAGTAAATGGCAGCAGTACGTGTAAGGCAGCACCAACAGCAACATGTGCAACAACCGATAACACCACCTAGTCCACAACCCACTATCATACGTCGTAAAAAAACGAACCAGAAGTTTGAAAAAATGATGCTACTAGCTTTAGTAAGTATCATCATTGTATTGTCAGTGTTAGTTTTGAATAATCAAGCAGCGATTCAAACGACAAGCATGGATATTCAAAAAATCGAAGCAGAAGCAGATGAGATTGCAAAACAGAATGTTGACTTAACAGTTCGTGTAAGTGAACTTTCTACATACGAAAATATATGGAAAAAAGCAAAAGAACTCGGTTTAACTCAAAATGAGAAAAATGTAAAGGTAGTGCCGGGAGAATGAAAAAAAAGAGATTTCGATTCCAATGGGGAGCCTTTCTATTACTAGTTTTTTATGGAGGGCTCTTTTTTCTATTATTCACGCGAATGATTACATTACAGGCGACAGGTGAAGCAGAAGGACAAGCGCTCGCTGCAAAAGCAGCGGCTAAATATAACAAAGAAAGTGCAATCACAGCAAACCGAGGCAAAATTTTTGATAGAAATGGACAAGTTATAGCTGAAGATACGCTTAGTTATCGACTAATTGCCGTAGTTAGTGATAAGGCTACTACAGATGAAAAGAGACCCCATCATGTTGTAGACCCTGAAAAAACGGCAGAAATCTTAAGTGAATATATCAAAATGGATAAAGAGGATATTTATAAAAGGCTAACGAAGCTCCGCAGTGATGGAACTTTGCCATATCAGGTGGAGTTTGGTGTGGCAGGTAGAGGAATTAACCATGAAGTCATGAGCAAAATTAAAGAAGAAAAATTACCTGGGATTTTGTTTGTTAGCGATTTAAAACGCTATTATCCGAATGGTGTTTTTGCTTCACATTTAATTGGTTTTGCTCTGAAAGAGGACAATAAGGACGGCACCGTAACGACGAAAGGGAAAATGGGATTAGAACTTACCTATGACAAGGAGTTAACGGGTGTTAATGGCAAAGTAAAATACCAAACAGATGCCTTTAGTTACTTATTACCAAACAGTGAAAAAATGGTGACACCTGCAAAAGATGGCGATAATATCTTTTTAACTATTGATAAAACGATTCAAAGTTTCGTAGAGGATGCTATGACGCAAGTTGAGAAAGAATATAATCCCGAGTCAATGATTGTCGTTGTAGCTGAACCGAAAACAGGGAAAATATTAGCGATGTCACAGCGTCCAACTTTTAATCCAGATACACGTGAAAGTACGAATATGAAATGGCTTAACGCTGTAATTGAAGAAACCATTGAACCAGGTTCGACGATGAAGACATTCACGCTTGCTTCTGCCATCGATACTGGTAAATGGGTGCCATACGATAAATTTAGGTCTGGGCAATATACAGTGCATGATCGTACAATTCGAGATCATAACCAAGTAGGTTGGGGCAGAATTACGTATCTAGAAGGTTTCCAACGTTCATCTAATACAGCAATGGCCAATTTATTAAAAAGTATTGGTGATGATGTATTTGTTGATTACTTAGGTAAATTCGGTTTTGGTAAGAAAACGGGCATTGATTTACCGAATGAAGCAACGGGGACGATTTTATCGAAGTATCCAATTCAACGCGTGACAACGACGTATGGGCAAGGTTCAACCGTGACACCGATACAGCTAATCCAAGCGATGACAGCGATTGCGAATGACGGTAAGATGATGCAGCCGTACGTTATCGATAAGATTGTAGATTCTTCAACTGGTGAAATTATCCAACAACATGAGCCGGAAGAAAAAGGCCAACCAGTGTCAGCAGATACAGCAAAACAAGTACGTGAAATTCTTGCTTCGACATTAACATCAGAGTTTGGGACAGCGAAGGACTTTATCCTCGATGAATACCAAGTAGCTGGTAAAACGGGTACAGCCCAGATTCCAAAGGCAAACGGTACTTATTCATGGGGAGCCAATCAGTTCTTGTATTCATTCCTAGGAATGGCGCCATACGATGATCCGCAACTCATTATGTATGTGTCGGTGGAAAAGCCAAAGCTTAAAGGTGAGTTAGGTTCTGTACCAGTTTCCAAAATCTTTAAGCCAGTTATGCAAAATAGTTTAAAACATTTAAATATTAGCCCAGCTGATGTTCAGCATGTCAATCATACAGCTATACAAGATTATACTGGTCAGCATGCAGAAGCTATTCAAGTTGAACTGGCAAACGATGGATTAAATCCAGTAATTGTTGGAGCTGGAGGAGAAATTTTAGAGCAATATCCAAAAGGTGGACAAAAACTTGTCAAAGGTAGTTTTGTCTTTTTGAAAACAGCAGGGGATATTGCATTGCCAAACTTTACAAACTGGTCATTACGTAATCTATTAGTTTTTAAATCCATGTCAGGTCTAGAAATTGAAGTTGTTGGAGAGGGCTTTGCAGTCAGTCAAAGTGTATCTGCAGGTACCGTAATTTCAGATAGTGCGCCAATTGTAGTGAAGTTGAAAACACCAGCTGAAAGCTTTGTACAAGATGTTGAAGCGCCGTCTGAAGGAGAAATTGAACAGGTAGATGATGAATAGCCATTGAATAGAAGTCCACTTTATTTCATACGTTGTAAAAAACAAGGTGTGATGTCGAATGAAGTGGATTTCTATCCATTCCAAAAAACGTTTACGTATTTTATATGTTTTGTTTTTGTGCGTAGCTGTAGCGATAGTTATTCGGTTATTTGTTTTACAAGTATTTGATCAAAAAGAATTGACACAAAAAGCAGAAGAAAACTGGGATCGTGAAATTCCTTTTGCCAATGAGCGAGGACATATTACGGACAGGGATGGTAATAGTATTGTGACCAATAAGCTGGCGCCTACCTTATATTTTATGCCTTCGCAAAGTAAAGATATTGCAGGAGCAGCCGCACAAATAGCACAGGTACTGGAAGTAGACCAACAAAAACTGTTGGAAAAGATGCAGAAAAAGGCGTACTTAGTAAAGCTAGCACCTGAAGGGAAAAATATTTCCTACGAGAAAGCTGTTCAACTACAAGGCATGCAAATTGAGGGATTATATAGTGGCGTGGATTACTCAAGAGATTATCCTTATGGCACGCTTCTATCGCGATTTTTAGGTTTTACAGGATATGATGCGCAAGGGCTAGCAGGTATAGAATATGAGTATGACAAACTATTGCGAGCGAATTCTTCAGCTATACGACTTTTTACAGATGCCAAAGGTAATAACTTACCCAATGTTGCAAGTGCATGGAAAGCAGGAGAAGATGGGGCAACAATTGAGCTAACGATTGATGTCGATGTACAGCAAGTCGTTGAACGTGAATTATCACAGGCAATGGAACGTTATGAAGCAAATCAGGCAATGGCGGTAGCAATGAATCCTAATACAGGTGAAATACTAGCTTTAGCCTCCTATCCAACCTTTCATCCGGCTGAATATCAACAGGTCGAGCCTGCTATCTACAATCGGAATTTGCCGGTGTGGATGACCTATGAGCCAGGTTCTACTTTCAAAATTATTACGCTTAGTGCTGCTTTAGAAGAGAACTTGGTGGACTTAGAAAAGGATACTTTTTACGATCAAGGCTATACAATGGTTGCCGGTGCTAGACTGCGCTGTTGGAAGCGTGAAGGTCATGGACATGAAACGTTTTTAGAAGTTGTACAAAATTCTTGTAACCCTGGTTTTATAGAATTAGGTCAACGTTTGGGTAGTGAAAGATTATTACAGTATATTAAAGACTTTGGTTTTGGAGAAAAAACAGGCTCCAATATTGCTGGTGAAGCTTCAGGGATACTATTTTCGAAAGAGGCATTTGGCCCTGTAGAACAAGCGACCACTTCATTCGGTCAAGGGGTAGCCGTAACACCGATCCAGCAGGTGCAAGCAGTAGCTGCTGCAGTCAATGGGGGCAAGCTGTATACGCCGTATGTTGTAAAGAAAATATTTAATCCAGATACAGGTGAAACGATTAACGAAACAAAACCAGTTATTAAAAGGCAAGTAATTCGTGAAGAAACGTCTGCAAAAGTACGTGAAGCATTAGAGTCGGTAGTAGCGAAGGGATCAGGTCGACAAGCGTATCGAGATGGTCTACGTATTGGGGGTAAAACAGGTACAGCACAAAAAGTTGAAAATGGCCGGTATAAAGATGGCGAGTATATCGTATCTTTTATAGGCTTTGCACCAGCCGATAATCCACAAATTGTCGTATATGTAGCGGTGGATAATCCGAAGAAAACAACGCAATTTGGTGGCGTGGTAGCGGCTCCGATTGTTGGTCAAATTATTGAAGATGTAGCACCTTTTATTGGCATTGAAAAATCAAAGGAACAGCTTGAAAAGGATTATCGTTGGGGTGACCCACTTACTGTGAAAGTACCTAGTTTTATTGGTCAAACGAAGGATGACATTGCCAAGCAACATTATCCATTCCGTATTGAATGGCATGGAGAAGGAGCTAAAATTGGTAGTCAATTACCTGAAGTGGATAGTGTTATCAAACAAGACGGCACCATTCATTTATATTTAGTGAACTAATGTAACTTTACCTTTAAAAAAAGGGAAAGAACCACTATTATTATGAAGGGTAGTAATAATTATATGAGAGTTTGTGCTTTTTTCGTGAAGAAGAAAGTGAAACAAGATTTAAAGGAGATTTTTCAATGAAACTCGCAACAACGCTTACCATTTTAGCTATTGCTTTTATAGTAACAGTTATCTTGGCACCAATTAGTATTCCACTTCTTCGTCGATTGAAGTTTGGGCAAAGTATTCGTGAAGAAGGACCAAAATCACACATGAAAAAAGCAGGTACACCAACAATGGGGGGCATTATCTTTTTAATCGCCATCATCCTTACAACAGTTGGCATTGGCAGCTTTTTAGATTTATTCACCTCACAAACCGTGGTCCTTTTACTTGTGCTCGTAGGCTTTGGCTTGATTGGCTTTTTAGATGACGGCTTGAAGGTTATCTTTAAACGCAATCTTGGGTTGACATCTATTCAAAAGTTAATAGGGCAAATTGTCATCGCAATACTTGCATACTTCTTATTACACGCAAGTTCTTTTGATACCACATTAGCTATTCCTTTTACAGACTGGACAATTGATCTTGGTATTTTTTATGTAGCGTTTTTAATTTTCTGGTTAGTTGGTTTCTCTAATGCTGTTAACCTAACAGATGGTCTAGACGGGCTAGTGGCAGGTACAGCTTCTATTGCTTTTGCGGCATTCGGTGTAATTGCGCTATTCCAAGATCAAGCTGATATCGCTTTATTTACATTTGCGGTAACGGGTGCTTTGTTAGGGTTTTTACTATTCAATGCAAACCCTGCAAAGGTATTTATGGGAGATACCGGTTCACTTGCACTCGGTGGTGCATTAGCGATGGTATCTGTCTTAGTTAAAGAAGAGTTTTTACTTGTATTAGTTGGATTAGTGTTTGTTATTGAAACACTATCTGTCATTTTGCAGGTGGGTAGCTTTAAAATCCGTAAAAAACGTATTTTTAAAATGAGTCCTATCCACCATCATTTTGAATTATCAGGTTGGTCAGAATGGAAAGTTGTACTTGTCTTTTGGTCAACTGCTTTAGCAGTAGCATTGATTGCAGTCTTATCGGAGGCGTTCTAATGAGAGAGTATACAGATTTACAACATAAAAAAGTCCTTGTTTTAGGCCTAGCTAAAAGTGGTGTTGCAGCAGCGGAGATTTTACATGAGCTTGGCGCCTTTGTGACAGTCAATGATTCTAAGCCGTTTGATGAAAGCCCTGATGCACAAGGTCTATTGCAAAAAGGCATTACCGTTATTTGTGGTCGTCATCCCGAGGATTTACTTGATGAAGGCTTTGAAATAGTCGTCAAAAATCCAGGTATCCCATATAGCAATAACATCGTAGCAGATGCGATAAAACGTGAAATTCCTGTATGGACAGAAATAGAGCTTGCTTATTTAATTAGTGATGCACCATTTGTTGGTATTACTGGTTCTAATGGTAAAACGACAACGACGACATTAATATTTGAAATGCTGGAAAATGGTGCGAAGAAGCCATTAATCGCAGGTAATATTGGGACCGTAGCTTGTGGAGTAGCAAAAGAAGCGCAAGAAGATAATGTCATTGTGACAGAGCTTTCATCATTCCAACTGATGGGTACTAAAACATTTAAACCAAAAATTTCTATATTAACAAATCTTTATGATGCACACCTTGATTATCACGGTACGTTTGATAACTATGCTGAAGCAAAATTTGGCGTAACACGCAATCAAGATGAAACAGATTATTTCATTTTCAATGCGGATCAGCCGATTGTTGTGGGCTATGCTGCAAAATCCAATGCACAGAAAGTGCCGTTTTCTTCGAAAGGACGTACCGAGCAAGGGATTAGTGCCGATGATACAACAATCTATTGGCAAGGTGAACCGTTTATGGACAGAGCGATTATTGCATTGCCAGGTAAACATAATTTAGAAAATATTTTAGCGGCAGTAGCAGCTTGTATATTGATCGGCTGCGAAAAAGCTAAAATGGAAGAGGTTTTAGCAAAATTTGGAGGTGTCCGTCACCGTACCCAATTTGTCCGTGAGTGGAATGGACGGAAAATTTATAATGATTCTAAAGCAACTAATTGCCTAGCAACGAAAAGTGCGCTGGATGCATTCCAAGCACCCGTTATTTTGCTAGCGGGTGGTTTAGACCGTGGACATTCTTTTGAAGAGTTACGACCTTGCATGGGGCATGTCAAAGGTGTAGTAGCGTTCGGTGAAACGGGCTTACGCTTTGTAGAATTTGCTAAGTCTTGTGGAGTTTCACAAACGGTCATTGCTCAAAATGTAGAGGATGCAGTTCATTATGCCGCACCAATGTCTGCAGAAGGAGATGTTATTTTATTATCACCTGCCTGTGCAAGTTGGGATCAATATGACAGCTTTGAAATCCGTGGGGATGTTTTTATTGATGCTGTAATGAAGCTGTAACGAGCCTGTAACTATTTTAGAATATACTTGACGTGGAAGGATGGCATTACTGAGAGGGAAAGAAAGCTATTTATTGCTCGTCACAACTTTGATGCTATCAGTAATCGGCATTATTTTCGTCTATTCTGCAGGTACCTATTGGAGTGCCGTTCATTATAGTGGAAAAATGCCGTTTTATATGAAACAAAGTTTGTATTTTGGGGTAGGCATTGTCGTGTTTTTCATCACGATTCGATTAGAAATCTTGAAAGAGCAATCCTTTTGGAAGATGGCTTATCTATTTTCGTTGGTTTTACTTGTCCTTGTTCTTATACCAGGGATTGGTCTTGAGCGAAATGGTTCACAAAGTTGGATTGGTGTTGGACCATTAACCATACAACCTGCTGAAATAACGAAAATTACCGTTCTTGTTTACATGAGTCATATATTGGCGCAACATAAAACCGGAACACCAGTAGTAAATTGGCGTCATGCCGTAATAGTAATAATACCGGTTGCACTGATTATGCTTCAGCCCGATTTTGGCTCTGTTTTTATACTCGTTGTCTCTGTTTTTTTACTGTTATTTGTGGCAGGTTATCCGTTAAAACTTTATGCAATGATTATGGTAGCGGGAGTTGCTGGATTAGTAGGATTGATTGCAACAGCACCTTATCGACTTAAACGAATTGAAGCGTTTCTTGATCCATGGGCCGACCCTTTAGTCAGTGGTTTCCAAGCTGTACAATCGTTAATGGCAATTGGTCCAGCAGGGATTTTTGGACATGGCTTTGGCCAAAGTAGACAAAAGTTCTTGTATTTACCTGAACCACAAAATGATTTTATTTATGCGATTATTTTAGAAGAAATCGGTTTAGTAGGTGGACTTGTTATTTTAGCGCTGTTTGTGTTGACAATATACGCTGGTTATAAGTTTGCAGTACAGGCTAAATCAAGAACATCCTATTACGCCATTATTGGACTTGTGACAATGTTAACGGTGCAGGCATTTTTAAATATTGCAGTAGTAATCGGTTTGGTTCCTGTAACCGGTGTCACATTACCTTTTATTAGCTATGGTGGAACATCTTTAGTAACAATGTGGTTAATAATAGGTATTATTTATCAATTAGCGAAATAAATATAAAGGAGGAGTACTTTTATGGAGAAAGTAATTGATATAGAAGATCGCATCCCTACGCTAAAACTGCGACGAAAAAAGCGTACAAATCGTAAATTCATAGTCCTAATATTACTTTTCTTTTTGGTGCTAGCTGTACTCCTTTATTTTCAATCTCCTTACAGTGATATTAAAAACATTACGGTGAACGGTGCTAAACTAGCTGACGAGCAATATTACTTAGATGCTAGTACACTTGCACCAGGAAAGTCGATGTGGGGTTTTACGGTTAAAGATGTAGAACAGGCTATACTAAAGGACAAATGGGTGCAAGAGGTACAAGTGAAGCGTAAATGGCTGAGAGGCGTAACGATTGATATTAAGGAATGGAAAAAAGTTGCGTATCTAGCGGGTGATGGAACCTATTACCCATTATTAGAGAACGGTAAAAAATTTGAGCAAGCTGGCGACAATATCCCGATTGATGCGCCCGTTTTTATTGGCATAACGGGGGAAAAGACCATTAACAAGCTTGTAGAACAATTAGCCCGTTTAAAACCTGAAGTTTTAGCTTTAATCTCACAAGTCAATACTAACAGTAATGAGGCCAATCCTAATGCGGTCAAGCTTTATATGAATGACGGCTATGAAGTACGTGCAGTGATACCAACATTAGCTGAAAAGCTAAATTATTATCCATCCATTGTTGCGCAAATTGCAGATTTAGAAAAGGGAGTTATCGACATAGAAGTCGGCTCTTATTACCGTCCCTTTAATGATGAGTACAACAAAGTGAACATTGATATGGAGGACAACCCTGATGGAAAAGTGGCCAATCAGGAAGTGAATGAAGATGAACAACAAGAAACAGAATAGCAAAGGGAATTTCTTTACGAGGAAACAATTTGAGCTGCTCATCGTTTGCATAACAACTGGGTTTATCATCGGCTATTCTTACAACCAAGCGAAGGACAATCGCCAAAGTAGCGCCATTAAATCAGAGCTATTTGAACAAGAAGATTCATATCGTGAGGAGCTCATTGAACAACAAGAGCGCAATAAAGAACTCACAGAAGAAGCCAACATGTTACAAGAAAAGATTCGGCACTATGAAAAGAAATTTGCATCAAATGAAAAGGATTCTAAGAACTTAGTTCAAGAAGCAGAAGATTTACGATTATTGTTAGGTGATTTAGATTCAGAAGGAAAGGGTATACGTATTACACTTCAAGATGGTGATTACGATCCTAAATCTGTAAACCCTAATGATTATATCGTCCACGAAAGTCATGTTTTTAAGTTGCTAAATGAATTAAAAATTTCTGGAGCACAAGCGATTGCCATTAATGGACAACGGGTCATGGCGAATTCTTATATTAGATGTAATGGCCCTGTTATTACAATTGACGGCAAGCAACACCCAGCTCCATTTGTCATCGAGGCAATTGGGGATTCGGCGACACTCCGCGCTTCATTGAACTTAAGTGGTGGTGTAGTAGATCAGTTGCTAAATGACAACATTGTGGTGTCCTTAGAAGAAAATCAAAAGTTAATGATGCCTAATGTCAAAGTAGAAAGTTAAACATGGGCAGAAAGTTATGTTAAGCCTCCTGTGGATGTCCTAGATCATTATTTGTATTTATGAAATGCAAAGTCTAAATTTGATGATATCAAGGAGTAATTGTTTGCGATGCGTCTAGGAGGGGCTATTTTGAAAAAAAATATGTACACCCGAATAACGATCGTGCTATTTATTATCGGTTTGATGATAGCGGTACAATACAATACCATTCAAAAACCAGCTGAGCGAGATACACGAGATATTTGGGCCATACGAGAGGAATTAGCAGAAGAAAAGAAAAGGCATTCCACATTATTAGCAGATATTCGCTCACTCAATGAGGTAGTGGGTCGCTATGAGCAATCTGAAAAAACTAATTTACAAGGTGTTTTAAATGAGACAGTAAATCGTTTAAAACAACAGGCAGGTCTTACGGATATAACAGGTCCTGGGGTGATACTTCGAGTGGAGCCAGCCCCAGAATTAGTAGCAATGGGGTATGAAATAAAAGAGATTTCTCCAGACTTACTGACCCAATTACTGAATGAATTATTTAAATATGATGCTGCTAGTGTTGCAATTGATGGAAATCGTATTGTTCATACCACAGCTATTAGGGACATCAATGGGAAAACAACAGTGAACAGTGTAGCACTGTCTTCGCCACCATTCGAAATTTATGTTGGGACAACGACATTTAAGGCAGCTCAAAAAATGTATAATTCCATTCAAGCTTCAACATTTATCGATTCATTTTATTTAGATAATTTTAATTTAGTGATAGAGGAGCCGACTGAATTGGTAACCATACCGGCATTCGATCAGCCATTGACGAATGATTATTTAACAGAGGTCAAAAAAGGAGAATAAACTATGTGGCTACCATTTCTAGGTTTGGTGCTTGGACTAGCATTAGGCTTGTTAACAAATATCCAAATCCCCTCTATTTATGAAAATTATTTGTCTATAGCAGTGCTGGCTGCTTTAGATACGTTATTTGGCGGTATACGAGCTCAATTACAGCAAGTATATGACGATAAAGTATTTGTATCAGGTTTCTTTTTTAATATAGTTCTTGCGGCGGGACTGGCATTTTTAGGTGTGAATTTAGGTGTAGACTTATATTTAGCAGCCATTTTCGCTTTTGGAGTACGTTTGTTCCAAAATATAGCAATCATTAGGCGTATTTTACTAACTCGGTTAGATGAAAAACGTCACAACAAGAAGAAAACTTCCATAGAATGAGAGAAAAATTGACCAAAATACTCGATTTGCTTAGACATTATGCAAGATTTACAATAGAATGAAATTAAGAGCATTTTCAAGGAGGTGCAGCGAATTGAATCAGCAGGAATTGTATATATCACTCGATATAGGATCTTCCTCTATCAAAGTATTAATAGGTGAAATGAGCGACGGACAATTACATGTAATTGGGGTCGGTAATGTAAAATCGAATGGTGTTCGAAAAGGTGCGATTGTTGATATTGATGCAACAGTTCAGTCTATTCGAAAAGCAGTAGAACAAGCAGAGCGGATGACTGGTTATCAAATCGATGAAGTCGTTTTAGGCGTTCCAGCGAACCAGACGATGTTACAACTAGTTAAAGGTGTTGTCGCTGTAAATAGTGAAAATAGAGAAATTACAGATGATGATTTAGACAGAGTGGTAGAATCTGCACAAGTCATGTCAATACCTCCTGAACGTGAATTAGTCAACATCATTCCTAGACAGTTTATAGTAGATAATTTAGATGAAATTAAAGATCCACGAGGTATGATAGGTATTCGTCTCGAAATGGACGCGACAATGATTACGACCTCTAAAACGTTGTTACACAATGTACTTCGTTGCGTAGAGAAAGCAGGATTAAGCATTAGAGAAATATATTTACAACCACTGGCTGCTGGTTTTTTTGCATTAACGGAAGATGAGAAAAACCAAGGAACAGCATTTATTGAATTGGGTGGTGGCTCAACGACTATTGCAGTATTTGAAGAAGGGCTACTGACACACACTGGTGTTATTCCAGTAGGTGGTGACCATATTACAAAAGACATTTCAATTGTTTTAAAAACACCGACAGATCAAGCGGAGCAAATAAAACACCAATTTGGACATGCCTTTTACGATGATGCTTCAGACGATGAACTGTTTGAAGTGCCAGTTGTAGGTACAGATTCTAGGGATCAGTACAGCCAACGCTATATTTCTGAAATTATTGGTGCAAGATTAGAAGAATTATTTGAACTAGTAATTGATGAGTTAGCACGTTTAGGCGTTCGCGATTTGCCAGGCGGTGTTGTTTTAACAGGTGGTGTTGCAAAGCTAGATGGTATTGCTCAATTAGCACGCCAAATACTGCAAACGCGTGTTAGAATATATACTCCAGATTATATTGGCGTTAGAGAGCCTTCATTTACGACGGCAGTTGGACTGATTCGTTACGCCTATTTAGAAGATGATTTTTACGGAAAAGGTACGAATACGCAGCCTATTGAATATGCGGTTGTTGGTGCACAAGCGCCTGCATCTAAAAAGCAAGAATATGCTGCACCTTCAGAATCAAAAGGAAGCGTAATCGGTAGAGCAAAAAAATTATTTGATAAATTTTTTGATTAACTTGAATGCGTAATGAATGATACAGAGTCGAGTTACCGTGGGAGGAAAAAAGAATGTTAGAATTTGATACAAGTGTCGATCAACTTGCAGTTATAAAAGTCATTGGTGTGGGTGGTGGCGGTAACAACGCTGTTAACCGAATGATAGAGCATGGTGTACAAGGCGTTGATTTTATCGCTGTGAACACGGATGCACAGGCTTTAAATTTATCGAAAGCTGAAATTAAGCTACAAATCGGTACAAAGCTTACACGTGGTTTAGGAGCAGGAGCTAATCCAGAAGTAGGGAAAAAAGCGGCAGAAGAAAGCCGTGAACAATTAGAAGAAGTATTACGCGGAGCGGATATGGTATTCGTTACAGCTGGAATGGGCGGAGGCACAGGTACTGGTGCTGCACCAGTTATCGCACAAATTGCCCGTGATTTAGGAGCTCTAACAGTAGGTGTCGTAACACGACCGTTTACTTTTGAAGGGCGCAAACGACAAACACAGGCAATCGGTGGTATCGGAGGCATGAAAGAAGCTGTAGATACTTTGATCGTCATTCCAAACGACAAGCTCTTACAAATTGTCGACAAATCGACTCCGATGCTGGAAGCTTTCCGTGAAGCGGATAACGTTTTACGTCAAGGTGTACAAGGTATTTCGGATTTAATTGCAACACCAGGTCTTATCAACCTAGACTTTGCGGACGTAAAAACAATTATGTCTAACAAAGGTTCTGCGTTAATGGGTATTGGTATTGCGACAGGTGAAAATCGTGCTGCAGAAGCTGCTAAAAAAGCAATTTCAAGTCCATTACTCGAATCATCTATTGATGGCGCTAAAGGTGTACTGATGAACATAACAGGTGGTTCTAACCTAAGCTTATTTGAAGTACAAGAAGCAGCAGATATTGTGGCATCGGCTTCCGATGAAGAAGTGAATATGATTTTCGGTTCGGTTATTAATGAAAATTTAAAAGATGAAATCATTGTTACGGTGATTGCAACAGGCTTCTCAGAAGAGGCATTACAACAACACCGAGGAAATGCGCGTCCGAGCATTAATAATAATCGACAAGCTGCTCCACAACAACAAGCGCCAATTCGTGAGCAACGTCAAGAAGTTCATGTACAACAAGAACAACCGCGTCAAAATCATCAAAATTATGCACAAGATGATATGTTAGAAGTACCTGCATTTTTACGTAACCGTAAAAATCGTGGATAATCAAAACTCGTATTTTACATCATGTAAAATACGAGTTTTTTAAGTGCCAGTCACGCAAACAATTCTGAATTGTTTGCGTGACTGGCACTTTTTGTGTAAGGAAACGATGTTTTTTGTCAAAACATTTTTAGGAAATCATGCGATTGTTTGACAATATTTGTAGCGCTGACATGCTAACTTTGTAAGTAGGAGGCGGCTGTTATGTATGGAGAATGGCTGGTGCTCATTAATACGCTTTATAATCTAGCAATACTGACGTTTACAGCAAAAGTTACAGGCGTTTTTGTAAAGAATACGAGATTATTAATGAGTTCAATAATTAGTAGTTTAATAGCTGTAATTGGTGATCAAACGCTGCTTACGATTGTGCTAAGTTTCATTGTACTAATCGGTCTAGCCTTTCGCTTTAAGCTTCGAAGCTTTCAAAAGCAAGGGCCGATTGTCCTGACAGCTACCATCGTTATCGGCGGACTGTTAACAGCATTACAACCGTATTTAAAGAATCTTTCTGTCATGCATTTTATTGTACTTTGCTTATTGCTCGCAGTTGGTAATTTAATCATTTTTTATAAGCAATGGGGCTTTGTTAAGCTGGAGCGAGTAAGTGGACAATTTGTATTTCAAACAACCTTGAAGGTTTTTGACAAAGAAATTCCACTTTCGGCATTTGTAGATACAGGCAATCAATGTATCGAGCCGTTATCGGGAAAACCTGTCCATTTTGTTTCATATGCAGCGCTACGGCCTTATTTACCAGCGACAATTCGTGAAGCATTAATGCAATGGCGAGAAACAGATCCTTACGATGTATCAATGTTTTCAGTAGATTATCAGCGTCTTATTCGATTTATTCATGTTAATACTGTACAGCAACAAACAGTAGTTTTAGGTTTTCGCTTTGATGAATGGCATATAAAAGGCGAGTCATCACAAGTGAAAACAAATGAATATATCGTGTTAACGAAAAAAGCTAAAAATTTTCCACATAGCACAGCAGCAATTTTACATTTTTCAGCGCTTTCAAATAACTCATAGAGGGGGAGAACTATTGCTTCTTAGGCTACTTGCTAGCTTGAAAAAATTATGGGGTAAGTTTCGGAGTCGTGAAACGTACTATATAGGGGGAAATGATTCATTGCCAGTGCCACTAAGTCGAGAAGAAGAAGTCACAGTCATTGCATCCTTTATGAACGGAGATTTACGAGCTAGAGATACACTTATTGAACGTAATTTACGTCTTGTTGTTTATATTGCTAGACGTTTTGATAATACGGGTACGCCGATTGAAGATTTAATTAGTATTGGTTCGATTGGCTTAATAAAGGCGATTGAAACGTTCAATACAGATAAAAATATTAAACTTGCAACGTACGCATCACGTTGTATTGAAAATGAAATTTTGATGCATTTACGTAAAACGAGTCGCATGAAGGGTGAAGTTTCACTAGATGAGCCACTAAATTCTGATGCTGACGGAAATGAATTATTATTGTCTGATATTTTAGGCACAGAGGAACATATTATTTTAGATAATGTTGAAAAGAAAATTGAACGACAACATATGTTCCATGCCATTAATTTATTAGGTGCACGTGAAAGATATATTATGGAATGTCGTTTCGGTTTAAACGGAAAAATTGAAATGACACAAAAAGAAGTAGCCGATCATTTAGGTATTTCGCAATCATATATTTCTAGGCTAGAAAAGAAAATTATTCAAGATTTACGAGAAAATTTAAATCAGCCAATATCTTAGATAGGGAAATTTATCCTACCTAAAATTGGTCGCGCTTTTTCTGCATATTCTCGATTCTGTCGGACAAACTGATGTAACGGTTTAGTCAGAGAATAACATCCGGAGGAATCGAATATGCGAACAAAAGTAGATCTTTGCGGCTTAGATACATCGACTTTGCCAATTTTAAAGCACGAAGAAATGAAGGAACTCTTCATTCGATTACAAGCAGGAGAAACCGAGATTCGGGAAGAGCTTGTAATGTGCAATTTAAGGTTAGTGCTAAGTATTGTCGGACGATTTGCCTATAGGGGTGAACAGGCAGATGATTTATTTCAGGTAGGCTGTATTGGCCTCATGAAAGCCATTGATCATTTCGATTTAAAGCATAATGTGCGATTTTCAACATATGCTGTACCAATGATCATTGGTGAAATTCGTCGCCATCTGCGTGATCATCATGCACTACGTGTTTCTCGTTCTCTTAGAGATATTGCGTATAAGGCGATGCAGGCAAAAGAACAATGGATAACCGATAATTTGCGAGAACCAACGATTGAAGAAATTGCTGAAATGATTGACATGAAAAAGGAAGATGTATTATTCGCTTTAGATGCCATTCAAGACCCAGTATCATTACAAGAGCCTATTTATGCAGACGGTGGAGACGCTGTTTATATGATGGACCAATTACGTGATGATGATGTATCGGAAGATCAATGGGTTGCCTACGTGTCGGTGAAGGAAAGTTTGCAAAAATTAGATGTACGTCAGCAAATGATTGTAGCAAAGCGTTTTTATTATGGTGAGACACAAACTGAAATTGCCAAAGAATTAGGGATTTCCCAAGCGCAAATTTCACGTCTTGAAAAAAATGCCATTGAAACAATGCAGAAAGATTATAAGTGAGTAGACAATGCGCACCCGAAACTTTCGGTGCGCATTTTATCTTCATTGATAAAAATAAAACGATGGTACATGTCATAGATTTTATTAAAGCTAATAAAGAACAATAATGTGAGCATGTTGCTCTGTGTAGCAGCAAGTTAGCATTTAACAATGCAAGTTTTAGGTTAAATTAAAATTGACACTGGAATGAGTGGTATTGATTTAGTAGGAGGGATACAAATGCGTTTCTCAATGTTACAGCAAAAAGAAGTAATAGAAGCAGGCAATGGACGTTTTTTAGGCTTTGTCGTAGATGCAGAGGTATCGAAAGAAACTGGCTATGTAACTGCGTTTATGATTGCAGAGCCGAGAAAGTATCTAGGTTTTTTTAGAGGAGAAGAGTCGATTAGAAAAGTCCATATGAAGGATGTTCTTGTTGTAGGAAAGGATGTCATTCTAGTAAAGGCATTATCGTAGAATCATAGCATCTGTGTGGCTTGCTTCTATTTTTTGAACAGTAAGACTGTAGCCTCTCATGTCGTTTAAGCAACGTGGATGTATCAGTATTAATAGGTCAGGCTATTCATTGATAAATCAAGAGTTGCTTGTTACAATAAAGGAAACTAAGTTGTAAAGTTGGGAAAAACAGTGACGAAAATCTTAACAAATTTAGACAAAATTAATAGTCAAATACAAGCAGCACAACAACGCTCAAATCGTGAAGCAACTAACGTTCAAGTTATTGCTGTAACGAAAGAGGTTTCCGTTGAAAGAACACAAGAAGCAATTGATGCAGGGCTTATACATTTAGGTGAAAATCGTCCTGAGGGCTTAAAGCAAAAAATTGAAGCCATTCAAGCAAATGTACACTGGCATTATATTGGATCATTACAAACTCGAAAAGTAAAACAAGTTATTAATGAAATTGATTACTTACATTCATTAGATCGTTTAAGTTTAGCTGAAGAGATTGAAAAAAGAGCAACAAAACCTGTAAAATGTTTTGTACAAGTTAATGTGTCAGGTGAACAATCGAAGCATGGTTTAACGGTTGATGACGCAGTTACATTTATTGAATCTTTACAAAACTTTACGAAAATTCAAGTTGTAGGTCTAATGACAATGGCACCAAATACAGAGGACGAAACAATCATTCGCTCTGTTTTTAAGCAATTAAAACAATGTCAACAGCAAATAGCCGAACGAGGATTCGCACACGCGCCTTGTACCGAGTTATCAATGGGCATGTCTAATGACTTTGAAATAGCGGTAGAGGAAGGAGCTACATTCGTTCGAGTCGGAACGGCTCTTGTTGGAAATGAAAGAGGGGAACAGGATGAGCATGAAAAATAAAATTAAAAACTTCTTTTATCTTGAAGAAGAATTAGAAGAAGAAATCACGCAAGCTCCTATTCAACAGCAACAACCCGTGCAGCAACAACCGATTCATGCAGCTAAACCTAAAAAGGTCATTAAGGAACGTAAAGCACAGATTCATGAAATTGTACCGCAAAGTACAGCTGCCAATAATAATATTGTCAGTTTACAAGCAGCAATGAATACAAAGGGTGCGAAAGTTGTATTAGTAGAACCGAGAGTTTATGCAGAGGCACAAGATATCGCAGAAAACTTAAAGAACAAACGTGCAACGATTGTGAATCTACAACGTATCGATCGAGAACAAGGTATAAGAATCATTGACTTTTTAAGTGGTACAGTCTATGCACTTGGTGGAGACATTCAACGTATAGGCAAAGATATTTTCTTATGCACACCAGATAATGTTGAAGTGTCTGGCGAAATTTCAAATTTTATTTTAGACGATAATTAATAGCGAGGATTGTAGTTTATATGACTTTATATATCATTTTGCATTATGTGGATTTAGCATTTACTGTGTATTCATTTATGCTAGTTGCATATGTTTTAATGTCTTGGGTACCAGCTGCTCAAAGTTCAGCAATTGGCCGTTTTTTAGAAAAAGTATGTGAGCCGTATTTAGGGATTTTTAGAAAATTTATTCCAACTATTGGTATGATTGATATTTCTCCGATTGTAGCAATATTTATGTTGAATTTTATTAAAAACGGACTTTTTATTGTAATTCAAAAAATATTCTTTATGTTTTAGTCAAAATCCTCACAGTTGGTGGGGATTTTTTGTGTAAAGGGGAAATACTAGGCTTAAAAAAGTAGTAGTTTCTAATGAATGAACAAATGGATGAGGTAGATGAGGTGAACGATAGATGGAGCATTTAATACAACATTTTAGGAAGGATGAGCAACCCTTTATTGAGCAGGTAGTAAGCTGGCAGCGCGAGGTAGAAGATCGTTATGCCCCTAAACTTACTGACTTTTTAGACCCAAGGCAGCGTTTTATTGTAGCATCTGTTATTGGGCAAAATAATGTGCTCCATACAACAAGTGATGGTCTATTTCATGAGGCAGAACGTCAGCGCATGCTTATTTTCCCAACGTATTTTGAACCCCAGAAGGAAGATTACCAGCTGAAAGTCTTTACTATTCACTATCCTGCAAGGTTTGTGCAATTGCGTCATCCAGATGTACTCGGTGCCCTTTTATCTTTAGGGCTTGATCGTGCCAAATTCGGGGATATTCGTGTCAATGAACAACAAGTACAGTTTGTGGTGGCAAAAGAGGTGGCAGATTATGTACGCCTTCATTTAACGGGGATTGGGAAAGTAAAAGTACATGTCGAATCGATGAAAGAGTTTCAAGTGCTGATCGAAAATGAAGAGGACTGGCAGGAGGAGTCACATACGGTTTCTTCAATGCGTTTAGATGTCATTATCGCAACCGTATTAAAGATTTCTCGTCAAAAAGCCCAAGCACTTATTACGGGAAAGAAAGTGCGAGTAAACTGGACTGAACGAGATGCAGTTGCTTTTGAATGTCAAGAAGGTGATATTTTGTCAGTACGTGGAAGTGGTCGAGTGAAAATAATAATGACTGAAGGCCGAACAAAGAAAGATAAAATCCGTTTACAAATCGGTCGATTGACCCAAAAAGGCTAAAAAACATGTAATTTCCATTTATTTTTACTGCTAAGTTGTTAGAACAATTGTATAATAAGAATTACGAATGTACATGTAAAGGAGAGAAGGATCGTATGCCATTATCACCTATTGATATACATAATAAGGAGTTTACAAAATCTTTCAGAGGTTATGCTGAAGATGAAGTAAATGAATTTTTAGATCAAATCATTAAAGATTATGAAAAACTACTGCGTGAGAAAAAAGAAGTCGATAAGCAATTAGAAATGGCTTTAGAGCAAGCGAGACATTTTAATTCTTTAGAGGAAACATTACAAAAATCTATAGTTGTTGCCCAAGAGGCGGCTGATGAAGTACGCAGAAATTCGCAAAAAGAAGCAAAGCTTATTGTGAAGGAAGCAGAAAAAAATGCTGATCGCATCGTCAATGAGGCATTAACGAAAGCACGTAAAGTAACAATCGAGATAGATGAACTGAAAAAACAATCAAAGGTTTTCCGCAATCGTTTTAAAATGCTTGTAGAAGCACAGTTAGATTTACTGAATGCAGATGATTGGGATCATTTATTGCAGTATGATATTGATTTAACCGAAATTCAGTCTTCTGTTGAGGAAGCACAAGAGTCAGAAGAAATGTAAATAAGGCTTTTACTTAAAAAAGTGAAGGTATCATGTGATGAATATGACTTGACGCAATTCGTGGATTTCCATATACTATTGTAATAGTAAATAAAATAAGCACTTATATGCATAGAGGCAGAGACGAAGACAGTATTTGTTAGGCGTTGACAAGCGATTTGGGGATAGTGGGAGCCCATACAAGCAAATAACAAAGAAAATCACTTCTGAGCTAAATAACTGAACGGCTAGTAAGTTATTTCGGAGCGCACAACGTTAACGTGCTTTCAAGCGGTAGTATATTATGTACTACAACTAGGGTGGTACCGCGAGTTCAAGCTTCTCGTCCCTTACAGGGATTGAGGGGCTTTTTTGTTGTTACTGTTTTGACTTTGGGGCATCATTCGCAGGACATTCGAAATAGCATTGTTTAAATATTAAGCGCAAGTCGTGTTGCATTCACTTTGCTGAGGCTTTTAAGAAGCTGTATGCCATGGATGCTAAGCAGTTGTTCTCTGTTTGCAAAAAATAAAGGAGGAATTACAAATGGTTGAATATAAAGAAACCTTATTAATGCCGAAAACGGATTTTCCTATGCGTGGGAACTTACCAGCAAATGAACCAAAAATGCAAGAAAAATGGAATGAGATGGACATCAATAAATTACAAATGGAGCGTACAGCTGGTCGCCCAGAGTATGTGTTACATGATGGCCCTCCATATGCAAATGGTGATATTCATATTGGCCATGCGTTAAATAAAGTGATAAAAGATATGATTACACGCCATCGCTCCATGACTGGCTATCATGTCAACTATATTCCAGGTTGGGATACACATGGTTTACCAATTGAACAAGCTTTAACAAACAAAGGTGTTAAACGTAAAGAAATGTCCATTGCAGATTTCCGTGAGCTTTGTGAAAAATATGCTTATGAGCAAATTGACAATCAGCGTGCACAATTCCGCCGTCTAGGCATTCGTGGCGATTGGGAAAATCCATATATTACGTTAAAACCAGAATTTGAAGCGCGTCAAATTGAAGTATTCGGTAAAATGGCGGAAAAAGGCTATATTTATAAAGGCTTAAAACCAGTATACTGGTCGCCTTCATCTGAGTCTGCATTAGCGGAAGCAGAAATTGAATATAAAGATGTTAAATCAGCTTCTATTTATGTCAGCTTTGCCATTAAAGATGCAAAAGGTGTTGTGCCAGCCGATGCGAAATTTATTATTTGGACGACTACACCTTGGACACTACCTGCAAACTTAGGGATTTCGTTAAATCCAGAGTTTATCTATGTGGTTGTGGCAGTAGCAGATAAAAAATTCATTATCGCGAAAGAATTGTTAGAAACAGTTGCAAAAGAGCTTGAATGGGAAACGTATGAAGTTGTGCAAGAAGTAAAAGGGGAAGCATTAGATCGTCTTGTAGCCCAACATCCATTCTACGACCGTGAATCGCTTGTGATGGTCGGAGAACATGTTTCTGCGGAAGCAGGTACAGGTTGTGTTCATACAGCTCCAGGACATGGTGAAGATGACTATCAAATTGGGAAAGCTTATGGTTTACCTATTCTTAGTCCAGTGGATAACAGCGGTTGTTATACAGACGAAGCACCAGGTTTTGAAGGTGTCTTCTACAATGATGCAAATAAAATGGTTACTGCCAAATTAGAAGAAGTTGGCGCATTAGAAAAATTAAGCTTCTTTACGCACTCGTATCCACATGACTGGCGTACGAAAAAACCAGTTATTTATCGTGCTACACCACAATGGTTTGCGTCTATTGATGCCTTCCGTGATGAATTATTAGCAGCGGTTAAATCGACGACATTCACACCTGCTTGGGGTGAAACACGTCTTTATAATATGATTCGTGATCGTGGCGATTGGGTTATTTCTCGTCAACGTGCATGGGGTGTACCAATTCCAATTTTCTATGCTGAAAATGGTGAACCAATCATTACACCAGAAACAATTGCGCATATTTCTGCATTATTCCGTGAGCATGGTTCAAATATTTGGTTCCAAATGACTGCGAAAGAATTATTGCCAGAAGGCTTTACACATCCAGGTAGCCCGAATGGTGAGTTTACGAAAGAAAATGATATTATGGACGTTTGGTTTGACTCAGGTTCATCTCACCAAGGTGTGCTAGTTGAACGTGGACTGAAATATCCAGCGGATCTTTACTTAGAAGGTTCTGATCAACACCGTGGATGGTTTAACTCTTCGTTAATTACATCTGTGGCGATTAATGGCTATGCGCCTTATAAAGGCTTATTAACGCACGGTTTCGTTCTTGATGGCGATGGTCGCAAAATGAGTAAGTCACTAGGAAACGTTATTATCCCTCAAAAGGTAATGGACCAATATGGTGCTGATATTTTACGTCTATGGGTAGCATCTGTAGATTATACGGCTGATGTGCGTATTTCTATGGATATGTTAAAACAAGTGTCTGAAGTGTACCGTAAAATCCGTAATACATTCCGTTTCTTACACGGTAATGTAGCTGATTTCAATCCACAACAAGATCGTGTAGCCTATGCAGATTTACGCGAAATGGATCAATACATTTATATGCGTTTACAAGATGTCTTAAAAACGGTGCGTGGTGCTTACGACCGCTATGATTTTGCGGCTGTCTACCATGCAGTGAATAACTTTGTTGCTGTAGAATTATCTTCTTTCTACTTAGACATCGCAAAAGATGTTGTTTATATTGAAGGGCATGACAATAAAGACCGTCGTGCAATGCAAACAGTCATGTATGATACATTAATGACATTAGTAAAAGTCATGACACCAATTATTCCACATACAACGGATGAGGTGTGGTCTTACTTACATGCACAAGGTGTTGTAGAAGAGATGTCAGTGCAATTAACTGATTTCCCATCAGTAGATGAGCAAGCAAACTTTGATGAGCTTCGTGGCAAATGGGCAGCGATTATCGGAGTGCGTGATGATATTCTAAAAGCATTAGAAGAAGCGCGTAATGCTAAAACAATCGGTAAGTCTCTTGAAGCGAAAATAACAGTTTATGCTAACCAAGAAGTGTTAACATTATTGCATGATGCCAACATTGATTTTGCCCAACTTTCTATCGTTTCTGCTTTTGAGGTAGCAGCAATTGAATCAGCTCCTGCTGAAGCGTTAGCGTTAGAACATGTTTCCATTGTTGTTGAAAAAGCAACAGGTGAAAAGTGTGAGCGTTGCTGGTCAATTTCTGCAACAGTTGGAACAAATGAAGCACATCCAACAGTGTGTGCTCGTTGTGCCGAAGTTGTTGAAAAATATTATGTATAAAAATTAATGAACAATGAGCAGCTCGATGATTTTAGATCGGCTGCTCATTTTTTTTGAATGCGTGGAACATGTTGAACATACTGATCCAAATTAAGAACATAGTGGAAAGTAGACCATAAATGGGAGATAAGCGAGGATATCTAGATGAATAGCTTTTAGGATACAAACATGCAAAAGTAACCTTTATTTAAACAATATTTCAATTGTGTTTCGGTAATCCGTTGGAGATATTCCTACATATTTTTTAAATGTAAGGCTGTAATAATTGGGTGTATTAAAGCCCGAGCTTGCTGCGATTTTTTCAATGGTGTAGTCAAATTTCCGCAAGTAGGGGAGTGTTTTGATAATGCGTGTATACGCTACATAATCGACAAAATTACGACCCGTTTCTTTTTTAAATAATCGGCTAAAGTGAGTAGGACTAAAATTAATAGATTTCGCTACATCGCTAATAACTAGCTGTTCATCGTAATGCTCTTCAATGTAGTGAATAGCCTTTTGTAGCTGTTCATGCTTCGTTAAATCCTCATAAAATCGTATATGAATATTATCGACGGGTGGCTTTCTACGTGCTTTTCTAGCTTGACTATAGGATTCTTTGACTTGCATAGATTGCAAAAAAACACCACCAATGCCCATAAAAAGATGGATACTATAATCGTTTTTCAATTGCTCGATTACCGTCAGTAAAGTAGTGACGCCTTCTGTCCAATGTTTAAAAGATGTATACGTTATAGGAATCCGCATTAGCAGTAATAAGTAACGCTCGAAATTTAAAAAGGACAACGGTGCTTTATCGGCAAAATGTTGTCGAAAAACATTTGTAATTACACTACTAGCATCGTAAGGAATTGGTCGGTTTTGCTGAATATCTACGTAGCCTTGAATTAAGAAAACGATATTGGGAATACAGTCAGTTGATAAAAAGGAAGAGGCTTGTACAATTTCCTGTTCATTGTTGATTTCTCCCCGTATTAAGCGTCTTAAAAACGCTTCGCGAAACGGCGATGTATGATCTTGAGGGAATTGTTGCGAAAGTTCAAGCATCGTGACTGTACTTGCTTGCTGTTCTTTATGGGAAGTATAAAGCTTTTTTACAATTCGTAAAAACTTTTGTTTGTGCAACGGTTTTATAAGAAGTGCTTGTAAATTTAATTCAATGGCAATACCTGCCGAGTACGCTAGGTGTACTGCAACAATTGGGACAATAATACTGTTAGGATAATGTTTCTTTAACCGATTGACCTTAATCCAATCAAATAATCCCCTAATTTCATAGACGAATATAACTACCTCGTGTGCACGTGGTTGTGTACATTCAGTAAATGTGTTAGGGAGGAATTCTTCTAACCACCCTAGCATTTGCTGTTTTTCAATTGAATTCTCAACGTACCATACGACGCCTAAAATACTAAACAGCCCCTTTCTAAAGTCAAAAAATATAATGAAGGTTACTAGAAATATTTTAACTTAAAATAGCAATATTTTGTACTAATACAGCAAAATATTGTACCTATATTATTGGAAAAATAGAATAGAATAGTTGTAGTGAATAATAATTTGAAATTTCAGATAATTATTCGTCTATACAAAAGGGGGTTAGTAATATGGCAGGAAGTCATGATTACGAGTATGTAGAAGCTGGAACTGTAGATGTGAAAGATTTGCCACCGTTAGATCCGACAACACATAAAATTATGAAGGATGAGTTTACTACAGGATTTAGCTTAACGGTATTTTATTTTATTTTAATTTTTACTATTCCAGTAATGAATTGGTTTGCTCCTGAATTTGCGTTTAAGAAATTGTGGGGCGGTATGACCGTTACTTGGTTTGTCACGACAATCGTCATGATGTTGATGGCTTTTGTGATTGCCTTTGTGCATACGACATTGTATGAAAAGCGCTTGAAAAAATATGAGATGTCAACGAAGTAGTGCAACTTAAGGGGGTAGGTTGAATGTTAGAGACAATTTTAGAACCAAAAATGTTATTAACAATTGCCCTAATGGCAACGATTGTATACATTACGTATTTAACGAAAAAAAATACAACAGCATCTGATTTCTTCGTTGGGGGACGGAGCTTTGGATGGTTTACGAACGGTTCAGCTATCGGGGGAGACTATTTAAGTGCAGCTACATTTTTAGGGATTGCTGGTTTAACCTTTCAATTAGGCTATGATGGAGCCTATTATGCATTTTGCTTCTCGATTGGTTTGACGCTATTAGCCATTTTTGTTGCTGGGCCATTAAGAAGATTTGGTGCATTTACCGTAGCAGACTTTTTAGCCTATCGCTTTCATAGTAGACGAGCTCGTTTAGCCGCAGTCATTGTAGTTTTAGCCATTTCAGGTTTCTATGCGGCGCCACAGCTACTAGGCGCAGCACAAATATTAAGTATGTTCTTTGGGACTTCTTATGAATTTGGCATTATTTTTACATGTGTCGTGATGATTTTCTATGTAGGAATCGGTGGTATGAAGGGCACGACGATCAACCAAGCATTAGAGCTGTGGATTCGTCTAGGTGCATTCATTGTGATGCTTATTGCAGCGATGTATGGTGGCTTGCATTACGATAAAATTTTAGCAGCTATCAATTCCTTTAATGGACCTATTACTGGGACATCACCGTATGCCTTGGATGGAAGTGATATAAATTTTGATGGTGCCGCGTGGACGGGGACAGGCTTCTATTTCCCGACGTTTTGGCAAACGATTAGTATGACCATTGGTTTAGCATTAGGTACGATAGGGTTACCGCATATTTTATTGCGTTTTTATACAAATCCGAGTGCTAAGGCTGCACGTAAATCTGCTTTAATGGCGATTGGTATTGCGAGTGCATTCTTCTTGTTAGCCGTATTTTTAGGGGTTGTTGGTCGTGCTATTTTCATTTCAGGTACTGCGAGTGAGGAAGTAATGAGAGATCTAGTGCTTGGTGGCAATAACATGGTTATTCCAACAACGGCGCTTGCATTAGGGGGCGATTGGCTGCTCGGTCTTGTGATTGCAGGGGCATTTGCTGCTATTTTCTCTAACTTATCAGGATTATTTATTACTAGCTCTGGTGCATTAGCGCATGATTTATATGCTAGCTTTATGAAAAAAGATATTACACAAAAACAGCGTGTAGTTGCTGGAAAAGTGGCGATTGTTATTTTAGGTATTCTATATGGCGGACTTGGGTTACTCGTAAAGGATGCTTCCATCGGTCATTTAGTTGCTTTAGCATTTACGGTTGCCGCAAGTACATTTACACCAATCTTTATTTTAGGTATTTGGTGGAGAGGGATGACCGAAAAAGGAGCAATTGCAGGGTTAGTGATTGGTCTCCTCGTGTCGATGTGGATGATTTTCTTACCAGGGACACTTCCAAGTTTCCTACAATTCAAAATCCCTGGCATCGTAACAGTACCAGTCGGTTTCCTATCCGTTATTGTCGTGTCATTATTAGATCGTAAAGTACCTGCTGATGTAAACGATTTCATGAAGCGAGTGCACTCGAAGGAATCGGAAACTGCATAGATAATTAACATTGCACGTTTTTTCTTTTAGTGAAGATAGCGTAGACGGTAAGAGGCTGGGACAAAAGAGAAAAAGTGTTAGATTGACTGCCATCAATCTAACACTTTTTTGCTGTGCCGTTGTTGCCCGCGTCTAACATTATGTGCTGTTCCTGCCGGAGTCACCACCTCCGTTACCAACAACTAGTAACCCTTCTAATTTTTTATTTATTGCAAAAGTAAGAATAGCTAAGTTAGCCAAGTTCTCCATATAGCAAAAATTTATGAACACCTTTCCTCTGTTCCTTAAATTTTTCTAGTTATGTCCCAGCCTCCTATCGTTTTTTACTTCTATAAAAATTGTATGAAAAACGTCCAAGCTTACTATATTAAGACGGCTAAACTAAACAGTGAGACTGCTATTGAAAAGCGTTAATCATCTTGATGTATTTTTTAAAACCAAAACATCATATTAGCAGTCGATACTAGTTGATTGGAGTGGAAGGCGCGACACTCCAGCAGGAACAGCACGAGCTGAAAATCCATTTTTGCGGCGACAGCCGCAAAAATTAGTTGAAGCCGTGCCTGCGGAAAGGGAGCGCCTGGAACGGAAATCAACGGTTTTCTATTTTTGCATGGAAAGCTTTCTCGAATAGAGGGACAACTCGTTGTTTATTAGGAAACGGCTTTAGTAGGATAGCGGAAAGCTACGATTTTTACTTTTGGGCAACAGCATGTGTTTCTGTCATATTTTCATGTTATATTAGTTATTGCTATATAAGCTCTTATGGTAGAATAGGTAGGATGTTGAGTGAACGGAGGAATAGCTGTGTATAAATATTATGGATTGGCCGTTTTTGTCATTATTCTTGATCAATGGACAAAATGGCTAATTGTGAAAAATATGGAGTTTGGTGAACGTATTGCCGTATGGGATCCTTGGTTTGGTATTTTATCGCATCGTAATAGAGGTGCAGCCTGGGGGATGCTTGAAGGGCAAATGTGGTTATTTTCTATAGTGACAATAGGTGTTATTATTGCCATCATTTACTTTTATCATAAAGAGGCAAAGGGTAAGCCTCTTTTTCAAGTGGGCTTAATGCTGTTATTGGGCGGTGCCATTGGTAATTTTATTGACCGTATATTTAGAGGAGAAGTAGTAGATTTTGCCGACGTATTAATCCCTATTATTAATTACGATTTCCCGATTTTTAATATTGCGGATGCAGCATTAACAATTGCCGTTGTCGTATTAATGATTGGTTTAATCGCCGAAGATAAAAAAGAAAAGAAACAGGTGAAACAATGACACAAGTATCATATACAATTGAAGAACAGCAACAAGGAGAGCGCATTGATAAAGCGGTTTCGAGTATACAGAATGAATGGTCTCGTACACAAATTAGCAATTGGGTTACAGAAGGAATTGTTAAAGTAAATGGTGAAGCAGTAAAAGCAAAATACAAGGTGAAAGCAGGCGATGTTGTTGAAATCATCGTGCCAGAGGCAGAACCTTTAGACGTTATTGCTGAAAACTTAGACCTTGAAATCGTGTATGAAGACGCAGATGTACTCGTTGTCAACAAACCAAAAGGAATGGTGGTCCATCCTGCGCCAGGGCATCTGACGGGCACACTAGTAAATGGTTTAATGTATCATTGCACAGATTTATCGGGCATAAATGGTATCATGCGTCCAGGTATTGTACACCGAATCGATAAAGACACATCAGGTTTGCTAATGGTAGCGAAAAATGATAAAGCACATGAATCATTAGTTGAGCAGCTTGTAAATAAAACAGTCACACGTAAATATACTGCGCTTGTGCATGGACATATCGCTCACGATAAAGGGACAATTGATGCACCAATTGGACGTGATCAAAAGGACCGTCAAAAACAAGCTGTTGTGGATAAAGGGAAACATGCGGTAACGCACTTCCAAGTAATTGAACGCTTCGGTGATTACACATTAGTAGAGTGTCGTCTTGAAACGGGACGTACACACCAAATCCGTGTCCATATGCAGTATATTGGATTCCCACTTGTTGGCGACCCAAAATATGGACCAAGAAAGACCATGGATTTTGGCGGACAAGTATTGCATGCAGGAGTTTTAGGATTCACGCATCCTACTACTGGCGAATATATGGAGTTTGAAGCACCACTTCCTGTTGATTATGTACAATTATTAGACGAATTAAGAAATAAGGATTGACGGATAATGAAAGAAGGTCTATACTAACGAAAGTGAATAAACGACTTTAACTTAATATTCACCTTTAATGGCAGTCCAGAGAGGCTGAGAAGGTACATGTGAACGTGTTGCTAAAATTTGTGCTGCAAATTTTCCAACATGCTATTTAAACACGTACTCAACCCTCTCAGGCTATTCGCCTCGAGAGGTTTTTTTATGCCGTTTCAATGATGCTTCAGCAAGTAGGTAGCATCTGTAACAACCCGATGAACATCGATGAAAGAGAGGAGGACAAAAAATGTCAAAAAATGAGCTATTAGATGGGCCATCGATGACAAGAGCATTAACACGTATTGCACATGAGATTATTGAACGCAATAAAGGAATTGACGAATGTATATTAGTTGGAATTAAAACACGTGGTGCCTTCCTTGCAAGACGCTTAGCAGAACGTATAGAAAAAATCGAGGGTAAAGCGATTCGCACAGGGGAGTTAGACATCACCCTTTATCGAGATGACTTATCCACAAAGCATGAAAATGAGCAGGCACATGTTGAGCAAGTAGATATCGATTATGTGGTAGCCAATCAAAAAATTATTTTAGTCGATGATGTACTCTATACAGGTCGTACAGTTCGAGCGGCACTAGATGCAGTAATGGATTTAGGAAGACCCGCGCAAATTCAACTAGCAGTGCTAATTGATCGCGGACACCGAGAGCTACCAATTCGAGCGGATTATGTTGGGAAAAATGTTCCGACATCAGGAACGGAACGTATCGTCGTTAATTTACTTGAAGTTGATGGCGAAGATTGCGTCATTATTTATAAAGAAGACTAATAATAAAGTGAGGAAACGTCATGTCAAAGGCAGTATTAGATATTAATGATAAACCGACCCCAGTCCAATTGGTGACATTAAGTTTCCAACACATGTTTGCCATGTTTGGGTCAACGATTTTAGTACCACAACTGGTTGGGCTTAGCCCAGCAATCGCCCTTCTAACCAGTGGGATTGCCACATTGTTCTTCTTATTAATTACGAAGTTTCAAGTACCAGCCTATTTAGGTTCATCCTTTGCCTTTATCGCACCGATATTAATCGCTGCAGGTGGTTTAGATGACAATGGTTTAAGTGTTAATCCAGGTAACGCTATGATCGGAGCGATGGCAGTCGGGATTACCTACGGCATTGTGTCACTTATAATTTGGAAGAGCGGTTATAAATGGATTATGAAAATCCTTCCGCCTATCGTTGTAGGACCAGTTATTATGGTAATCGGTCTTGGCTTATCGGGAACAGCAGTTAACATGGCAATGAATGTTGACGGAGAATATAATTTGCTGCATTTTTCAGCGGCACTTGTCACATTGTTTACAGCGATTATCTTTACCATCTTCTTTAAGGGGATTTTAAGTACAATGCCAATATTAATCGGCTTAATAGTAGGCTATGTCTACTCGATTTTTATCGGGATTGTCAACTTCGAACCGATTAAAGAGGCAAAAATGTTTGCACTACCACATTTTATTATCCCAGGTGTAAATTATGACTTTACCATTACATCGACAATTTTACTCGCGATGGTACCGATTGTGATTGTAACCATTTCAGAACATATCGGTCACCAACTTGTATTAGGAAAAGTAGTCAATCGAGACTATATTAAAGAACCGGGCTTACACCGTTCTTTACTAGGTGATGGCTTTGGGACCTTGATTAGTGCATTTATTGGTGGCCCACCAAAAACAACATACGGTGAAAACATTGGTGTCCTTGCCATTACACGAGTTTACAGCGTATATGTCATAGCAGGTGCGGCAGTCGTAGCGATTGTGCTGTCATTCTTCGGGAAAGCAATGGCGGTTATTGCAACGATTCCAACAGCAGTTCTTGGTGGTGTTTCCATCCTACTGTTTGGTATCATCGCATCAAGCGGTTTACGTATGCTAGTAGACAACCATGTGGACTTTGGTAACAGCCGCAATTTAGTAATTGCCTCTGTTATTCTCGTAATTGGTATCGGCGGTGCGAAATTTATCGTCACAGAATCATTAAGTTTAGAAGGCATGGCGTTAGCAGCGATTATCGGTGTTGTACTAAATGCAATTCTACCAGGTAAAAAAGAAGCTGATATACCAGTACCATACGATCAAAATAATCAATCATAGTAGTACCTTTTAATGAATTGTCCAGAGAGGCAAAAAAAGGGAAGTTGTGGACAAGCAATAAGTAAGCAATAGTCTTACTATAGTTTGTCACGCCTCCTTATGCCTCGCTGATGACATCAGCGGGGCTTTTACATTATTTAGACAAATAAATAATGAAGGACGTCATACATAGACGTTCATGACACACAACCTAATGGAGGTACATGATGAAGAACTTATTATCAATGGAACATTTAACAACTGAAGAGATTAACCGCATTTTACATCGTGCGCAGGCGTTTGAAAATGGCGAAACATCATCGTTATCTCGTGCTTATAACGTAGCAAACTTATTTTTTGAACCGAGTACACGTACGAAGACAAGCTTTGAGATGGCAGAGCGCAAAGTAGGCTGTACGGTTATCCCGTTTGACGCAAGCTTTTCAAGTGTAACAAAGGGTGAAACATTGTACGATACAGTCAAGACGTTAGAAATGATTGGTATGGATGCGGTCGTTATCCGCGCCAAAGAAGATGAATATTATAACGAGCTACTAGAAGGCATCAATGTTGCGGTTATAAATGCAGGAGATGGCGCTGGTCAACACCCATCCCAATCATTACTGGATCTGTACACGATAAAAAAAGAGTTTGGTTCTTTTGAAGGGTTAAATATTACAATCGCCGGAGATATTTCTCATAGCCGTGTAGCAAAATCCAATGCATCCGCGTTACAGCGGTTAGGGGCAAATGTACATTTTCTTTGTCCAGAAGAATGGGCAGGGGATTTTAAATCACATCATTCTTGGGACGATTTAATCGAAATAAGTGATGTCATTATGTTACTTCGTGTACAACATGAGCGTCATAAAGTAAATAAAAGCTTCTCAAAAGAAAGCTATCATGAAGAGTATGGCTTGACAGTAGAACGAGAGAAGAAAATGAAGGACACAGCAATTATTATGCATCCAGCGCCAGTAAACCGCGATGTAGAAGTTGCATCAGAGCTAGTAGAATGTGAACGGTCTCGCATCTTTGACCAAGTACGCAATGGTGTATACACACGAATGGCAATAATTGAAACGATCTTACAAGGGAGAGAATAACATGACGAAAGTACTTCAAAATGTACAAATGTTAAATGAACAAGGTGAATTGCAAACAGTAAATATCGCCATAGTAGATGGCAAAATTACTGCCATTGGACAAGAGGTCAATGTAGCTGGTGCAGAAATAATCGAAGGAAATGGTTTAGTTGTTGCACCAGGGTTTGTGGATGTGCATACACATCTACGCGAACCAGGGTTTGAACATAAAGAAACAATAGCAACAGGTTCAGCATCTGCTGCAAAAGGCGGTTTTACAACAATTTGTGCCATGCCAAATACAAAACCAGTGCCTGACACGGTTGAAAACATGCAATTAATAAATGGGCTGATTCAAGAAAGTGCAGTAATTCGTGTACTACCATATGGCTCATTAACGCAGGATATTTCAGGGGAAGTTCGTACGAATATTGAAGAATTAAAAGCACATGGTGCAGTAGCGTTTTCCGATGATGGTGTAGGCATTCAGCTTGCATCCACGATGTATGAACAAATGCAGGATGCAGCAAAGCATGACATGGTTGTTGTCGCACACTGTGAAGATAATTCGTTAATTTATGATGGTGTTATGCATGAAGGTAAGCGTAACAAAGAGCTAGGTTTACCAGGTATTCCGTCTATTTGTGAATCTGTCCAAATTGCACGCGATGTTTTGCTTGCAGAAGCGGCAGGGGCACGCTACCATGTGTGTCATGTTTCAACAAAAGAATCAGTGCGTGCAGTACGTGATGCAAAAGCAGCAGGCATCCGCGTCACAGCGGAAGTTTGTCCTCACCATTTATTACTTGAAGAGATGGATATTCCATCTGATGATGCAAACTGGAAAATGAACCCGCCATTACGAGGTGCAGATGATAAGGATTCTCTACACGCAGCACTACTTGACGGCACGATTGACTGCATCGCCACAGACCATGCACCACATACAATAGAAGAAAAATGCTGTGGCATGGTTGGTGCACCATTCGGCATCGTAGGCTTTGAAACAGCCTTCCCGCTATTGTACACACAATTTGTTGAAACAGGGAAATGGACTTTAAAGCAATTGGTCGATTGGATGACTGTAAAAGCGGCACAAATTTTTGACTTACCATATGGAACGTTAGAAGTAGGGGCTTCGGCAGACATGGTTTTAATTGATTTACAGAAAGAACAAACGATTGATGCAGAAGGATTTGTATCAAAAGGTCGCAATACACCATTCAATGGTTGGGTTGCAAAAGGTTGGCCAGTCGTAACAATTTTTGAAGGTAATATCGTATACCAGGAGGCAGAGTAATGAAAAAACGTTTACTTATTTTAGAAGATGGCACAGTATTTACAGGCACAGCGTTCGGTAGCGAGCGAGCTTCACAAGGTGAAGTCGTATTCACTACGGGGATGACAGGATATCAAGAAACGATTTCAGATCCTTCATTCTATGGACAAATCGTAACGTTAACATACCCACTTATCGGTAACTACGGTATTAATCGTGATGATTTCGAATCAATCACACCGGCAATTCGTGGTTTTGTTGTCCGCGAACTAGCAAAAACACCGTCGAATTTCAGATGTGATTTAACAGTTGATGAATACTTAACATCAAAAGATATCCCAGGGATTGAAGGTATTGATACACGTAAACTAACACGCATTATTCGTAGCAAAGGTTCAGTTAAGGCCATTTTGACTGCGGCTGACGAAGAAGTAAATGTAGAAGAAATTGTGGCAAAACTACAAGCAACACCAGCAATTACACATCATGTGCGCGAAGTATCACCGAAGGCTGCCTACCCATCACCAGGTCGTGGCAAACGAGTAGTGTTAATTGACTACGGTATGAAACACGGTATTTTACGTGAATTAAACAAGCGTGATTGTGATGTCCTTGTTGTACCATACAACACACCAGCAGCAGAAATTTTAGCATGGCATCCAGATGGTATTATGCTGTCAAATGGCCCTGGTAACCCAGAGGACGTGGCAGAAGGTATCGAAACAGTACGTAATTTAATCGGAAAAGTGCCAATGTTCGGTATTTGCTTAGGTCACCAAATCTTCTCATTAGCAAGTGGTGCGAAAGCATTTAAATTACCATTCGGTCACCGTGGTGGGAACCATCCAGTCAAAGATTTACGCACAGGCCGTACAGATTTAACATCTCAAAACCATGGCTATGCAATTGATATAGAATCATTAAAAGATACAGATTTAGAATTAACACATGTCGCTTTAAATGATGGTACTTGTGAAGGTGTCCGTCATAAGAAATATCCAATCTTCACAGTACAATATCACCCAGAAGCATCACCAGGACCAGAAGATTCAAACCACTTATTTGATGAATTCATTGAAATGATGGAAGCAGAAGCAGGGAAGGGGAAACAACATGCCTAAACGTACAGATATAGAAACTATTTTAGTAATCGGGTCAGGTCCAATCGTCATCGGACAAGCAGCAGAATTTGACTATGCCGGAACACAAGCTTGTCTTTCATTAAAAGAAGAAGGCTACCGCGTTATTTTAATAAACTCAAACCCTGCAACAATTATGACAGATACAGAAATTGCAGACAAAGTATACATTGAGCCAATCACACTTGAATTTGTCTCACGCATTTTACGCAAAGAGCGCCCAGATGCCATCTTACCTACACTAGGTGGTCAAACAGGGTTAAATATGGCGATTGAATTAGATAACTCTGGTATTTTAAATGAGCTAAATATCGAAATTCTTGGTACAAAACTCGATGCTATTCATAAAGCTGAAGACCGTGATTTATTCCGTAACCTGATGTATGAACTAGGTGCTCCAGTACCGGAATCAGATATTATTCATAACTTAGATGAAGCGAAAAACTTTGTTGCAAAAATCGGTTATCCAGTAATTGTACGCCCTGCATTCACACTTGGCGGTACAGGCGGTGGTATTTGTTATAACGATCAAGACCTAGAAGAAATAGTAACTTCTGGACTGAAATATTCACCAGTTACACAATGCTTACTTGAAAAATCAATCGCTGGCTTTAAAGAGATTGAATACGAAGTAATGCGCGATGCGGCTGACAATGCCATCGTAGTATGTAACATGGAAAATGTCGACCCTGTAGGGATTCATACAGGTGACTCTATCGTCGTAGCCCCAACACAAACACTTTCTGACCGTGAAAACCAAATGCTACGTAATATCTCATTAGATATTATCCGTGCACTAAAAATTGAAGGTGGCTGTAACGTACAGTTAGCACTTGATCCATATAGCTTCAATTACTATGTCATCGAAGTAAACCCACGTGTATCTCGTTCATCTGCATTAGCGTCAAAAGCAACGGGTTACCCAATTGCCAAGCTAGCAGCAAAAATTGCAGTAGGTTTAACATTAGATGAAATCAAAAATCCAGTGACAGGTTCAACGTATGCTTGCTTCGAGCCAGCACTAGACTACATTGTCGCAAAAATTCCACGCTGGCCATTCGATAAATTCGAATCAGCAAAACGTAACTTAGGCACACAAATGAAGGCAACTGGTGAAGTAATGGCACTTGGTCGTACGTTTGAAGAAGCTATGCTGAAAGCTGTTCGTTCTCTTGAAACAGGTCAAGTACATTTAGAGCTAAAACATGCAGAAGATAACTCTGACTCTTGGATTGAAAAACGTATCCGTAAAGCGGGAGATGAGCGTTTATTCTTCATCGGTGAAGCATTGCGCCGTGGTGTAACAATCGAGCAAATCCATGAATGGTCTGCAATTGACTTATTCTTCTTAAATAAATTTAAAAACATCGTAGATATGGAGCAAACACTTGCTAACCATAAAAACGATAAAGAAATATTACGCACTGCAAAACGTCTAGGCTTTGCTGATAAAAAAATTGCCGAGCTATGGGACACAACACCAGAGGCAATATATGCGTACCGTAAAGAAAACGGCATTATCCCAGTCTACAAAATGGTTGATACATGTGCAGCAGAGTTTGAATCTGAAACACCATATTTCTACGGTACTTATGAGGAAGAAAACGAATCCATCAAATCTGATAAACCATCCGTGATTGTATTAGGTTCGGGTCCAATCCGTATCGGTCAAGGGGTAGAGTTTGACTATGCAACAGTGCACTCTGTATGGGCAATTCAAGAAGCAGGCTATGAAGCAATCATTATTAACTCAAATCCAGAAACAGTATCAACGGACTTCTCGATTTCAGATAAGCTATACTTCGAGCCATTAACAATCGAAGATGTTATGCATATTATCGATTTAGAACAACCAATTGGTGTAGTTGTCCAATTCGGTGGTCAAACAGCCATTAACCTTGCTGATAAATTAGCTGCAAATGGTGTGAAAATTTTAGGTACATCATTAGAAGATATCGACCGTGCAGAAAACCGCGATAAATTCGAACAAGCTTTACATGCATTAGACATTCCACAGCCTCCAGGTGAAACAGCAGTTTCAACGGAAGAAGCACTTGCCATTGGCGAACGCTTAGGCTTCCCAGTGCTAGTTCGTCCTTCGTATGTACTTGGTGGACGTGCAATGGAAATTGTTTATAACGAACAAGAATTACAACACTATATGGAAAACGCTGTTGAGGCATCACCAGATCATCCAGTACTCGTAGACCGTTACTTAACGGGGCAAGAAATTGAAGTCGATGCGATTTGTGACGGTGAAAATGTTTTAATCCCAGGTATTATGGAACATATCGAACGTGCAGGGGTACACTCTGGTGACTCGATTTCTGTATACCCACCACAAAAATTAACACAAGCGCAAAAAGATACATTAGTGGATTACACAACGCGTTTAGCAAAAGGTCTTGGCATTATCGGCTTAATGAACATCCAGTATGTTATTTCCCAAGGTGAAGTGTATGTCATTGAGGTAAATCCTCGTTCATCTCGTACAGTACCGTTCTTAAGTAAAATTACGAACATCCCAATGGCGAACATTGCAACAAAAGCCATTCTTGGAAAATCAATCGTAGCACAAGGCTACCCAACTGGCTTAGCGGCAGAGCAAAAAGGTGTATTTGTTAAAGTACCAGTATTCTCATTCGCTAAATTACGCCGAGTGGACATTACATTAGGACCTGAAATGAAATCGACAGGGGAAGTAATGGGGAAAGATGCAACATTAGAAAAAGCACTTTATAAAGGCTTAGTTGCAGCAGGTATGGAAATTCGCACAGAAGGCACAGTATTATTCACTGTATCTGATAAAGATAAAGAAGAAGCAATTGCGCTTGCCAAACGCTTTTCAACAGTAGGCTACCGCATTGTAGCGACGGAAGGTACTGCACAAGCATTTGAAGCAGCGGGTGTTCGTACTGATGTAGTAGGTAAAATCGGTGCCAAAGGACAAACGTTACTTGATTTAATTCAAAATGGTGAAGCACAGTTAGTAGTGAACACATTAACAAAAGGCAAGCAACCGGCGCGTGATGGATTCCGCATTCGACGTGAGTCTGTAGAAAATGGTGTGCCTTGCTTAACTTCTCTAGATACAGCAGAAGCAATGCTACGTGTAATTGAATCCATGACATTTACAGCAGAACAAATGCCGAAAGCGGAGGTAGTACATTAATATGATTCGTCAAGAGAAAATGACGGTCGTCTCTCAAAAGCAAATTGCGACAAACATTTTCGAATTGACACTTCGTGGTGAACTGGTTCAGGATATGACTCCTGGCCAGTTTGTCCATGTAAAGGTGTCAGATTCATTGGAGCCGCTTTTACGTCGACCTATCAGTATTGCAAATATAGATAAAGACAACAGTGAATTTACCATGATTTATCGTGCGGAAGGTCGAGGAACAAAGGTGTTAGCGACAAATCGTGAAGGGCAGCTAGTCAATGTCCTTGGCCCAATCGGTAATGGCTTCCCAGTTGATGCTGTAAAGACAGGTGGGACAGCATTATTAGTTGGTGGCGGCATCGGTGTACCTCCTTTACATGAGCTGTCAAAACAACTTAATGCACGTGGTGTGAAGACTATCCATGTATTAGGCTTCCAAACAGAGGATGTATGCTTCTACGAAGAGGAATTTAACGCACTTGGTGAAACGCATTATGTAACAGTCGATGGCTCAAAAGGAACAAAGGGCTTTGTGACCAACGTTTTAGAATCACGTGCACCAGAATTTGATGTGTTCTATTCTTGTGGTCCTCTACCGATGTTAAAAGCTTTAGAAGGTTTCTATCCTGAAAAAGAAGGCTATTTATCTTTTGAAGAGCGAATGGGCTGTGGTATTGGTGCTTGCTTCGCGTGCGTATGTAAAACAACAGATCAAATTGATAAAGACTATGTCAAAGTATGCTCTGACGGTCCAGTATTCCCGAAAGGTACGGTGGCATTATGAGTCGTTTAAATATCCAATTACCTGGCTTAGATTTAAAAAATCCAATTATGCCAGCTTCAGGTTGCTTCGGCTTTGGTCGGGAGTATGCGCAACTGTACGATTTATCGATACTTGGTGCGATTATGATTAAAGCAACAACTGTAGAAACAAGACCTGGCAATCCGACACCTCGTGTAGCGGAAACAGCAGCAGGAATGTTAAATGCTATTGGCTTACAAAATCCTGGTATTGAAAAAGTAATGAATGAAGAATTAAAGTTTTTAGAAGGCTATGATGTGCCGATTATTGCCAATGTAGCGGGAACGGAAACAGCAGATTACGTGGAAGTAGCACGTCGCATCTCAGCTGCATCCAATGTCAAAGCACTAGAACTTAATATTTCATGCCCGAACGTAAAATGTGGCGGTATTCAATTCGGTACAGATCCAGCAACAGCAAGAGATTTGGTTGCAGCTGTCAAGGCAGTGTCGGAAGTACCTGTTTACGTGAAATTATCACCAAACGTTACAAATATCGTAGAAATCGCGCAAGCTGTGGAAGCAGGTGGAGCGGATGGTATTACGATGATTAACACATTAATCGGCATGCGCTTACATGAACGTACAGGTAAACCTGTCATTGCCAACGGTACAGGGGGCTTATCAGGTCCTGCAGTAAAACCGGTTGCTATTCGCATGGTATACGAGGTGTATAAGGCAGTCAATATTCCGATTATTGGGATGGGTGGCGTAAGCGAAGCACAAGATGTAATTGATTTTATGTCTGCTGGTGCATCAGCAGTTGCGGTTGGAACAGCCAATTTTGTCGATCATTTTGTTTGCCCGAATATCATTGAGGAATTACCTGCAAAGCTTGACGCTTTAGATGTAGAACATATTACGGATATTATCGGAAGGAGCCATCGTTAATGAATACAAAACCAATTCTAGCACTTGATTTCCCAGGAGAAGCAGAAGTTTTCAAGTTTTTAGCACATTTTCAAGAGCCTCTTTTCGTCAAAATTGGTATGGAGCTTTATATGCAAGAAGGTCCAGATATTGTCCGCAAAGTGAAAGATTTAGGTCATGATATATTTTTAGACTTAAAGCTACATGATATTCCTAATACGGTTGGCTCAGCGATGAAGGGCTTAGCTAAATTAGGGGTTAATTTAGTCAATGTCCATGCAGCGGGCGGGCGACCAATGATGGAAGCTGCACTCGAAGGTCTGGAAGCAGGGACACCTGCAGGTCAAGAGCGCGCAGCATTGATTGCCGTGACACAACTAACATCCACTACGGAAGCGCAAATGCAAGCAGAGCAAAAAATTGCGTTAACATTGCAAGAATCGGTATTGCACTACGCAAGCTTAACAAAACAAGCTGGCTTAAATGGTGTGGTTTGCTCGGTACATGAAGCACAGGCAATTGCTGAAGTGTGCGGCCAAGACTTTTTACGTGTCACACCTGGTATCCGTTTAGCAGGTGGTGACGCTCACGATCAAAAGCGCATCGCTACACCTGATGGCGCCAAACGTGATGGTTCTTCTTTAATCGTAGTAGGCCGTGCCGTAACAGGTGCGCAAGATCCAGTAGCAGCATATAAAATGGTAAGTGAACTATGGGAGGCATCAATATGACATTACAAAACGAAATCGCACACGCTATGCTTAAAGTAGGCGCAGTCGAATTAAATCCAACAGAACTTTTTACATGGGCATCAGGTATTAAATCTCCAATTTACTGTGATACGCGTCTAACAATCTCTGACCCAGTTATCCGTAAACAATTGGCAAATGGCTTAGCAGCGATAATTAAAGAAAACTTTGAAGGTACAGAAATCGTAGCTGGTACGGCCACAGCAGGTATTCCACATGCTGCATGGGTAAGTGATATTTTAGACTTACCGATGGTCTATGTACGTTCAAAAGCAAAAGAACATGGTCGTGGCAATCAAATTGAAGGAAAATATGCTGCAGGACAAAAAGTCATCGTAGTAGAAGATATTGTGTCAACAGGTGGTTCTTCCATTACAGCAGTTGAAGCTTTACGTGCAGCGGGTTGTGAAGTATTAGGGGTTGTATGTGTTTATACGTATAACTTACCACGTGCTGAACAAGCGTTTGATGAAGCGGGCATAAAGTACGTATCTTTAACAAACTTCGATTATTTAATTGAAGCAGCGAATGAATCTGGTGCCATTAAAGAAGAAGATATTCCATTTTTAAAAGATTGGCATGCAAAACTTAAAGCTGGAGAATTATAATCGCATTTTTGACTAGCTATAACGAATCTGTTTGATAAACAATAATGAAACGATCACGGTTATGATAACCTGTGGTCGTTTTTTTATTGGTAAGGAACTGTGAAGGATAGAAATATAAAAATTAAATACAAGGAGATGTATGTTAAAGAAAAATCATGAAAATAAAGTTTTCTAATGTAATAAAAATCGCTTTTTAACATTAATGCTTTAAAGGGAAAAATTATATGTTAATAATAATTGATTATTAAAAATAAACAGAAAATTAAATTAAGTCCAATAATAATCAAGTTTACCAAATAAAAGAATGCGGTTGGTGAAGAAGCTAGGATTGTGCAATCTTGTTATTTATTATATTTAAATAATAAATAACTAATGAAAAGTAGAACGGATAAATAGATTAGCAAATATTTCATTAGAATTAATTTGTAAAATAAAAAATTTTTTGTAATAGTTGTACGGTTTATTATGTATATAACATTATGAAGAGTTGTAAAAAAACTCTTGATTAAATGTATTATTTCTAGATAAAATAGCCGTATAGATAATTTTCAGATAATTCTATAAGTAAATAGTAAGTTATTTTTTTGTTTATACTGTAAAAAATTTATTAATATGTATTTAAATTCAATATAATAAAAACTATTAATTATTTGAGTAGAAATAATTTTGAAATAAGTTTAATCCGTTTCAAATCTTTTTTCTGAATATTGAATCAGGAAAGTTTGGACATCGCTAGTTTTTACTACATATTTCTATTTAGAAAAAATTTACGAAGGTGTGATGATTAAATGAATTTAATGCTCGAAGTAAAGAACCTAAAAACTGGTTTTGATATAGAAGGAGATATTTATCATGCAGTCGATAATGTGTCGTTTTCCGTCAAGCCTGGCCAAATTGTAGGGATTGTAGGGGAATCCGGCTGTGGTAAAAGTGTTATGTCATTGTCAATTATGCAGCTACTGCCCCAAGGAATTGGCAAAGTTACGGGTGGAGAAATAAAGTTCCAAGGCCAAAATATAGAAAATTATTCAAGCGATGAAATGAATAAAATACGAGGAAAAGATATTAGTATGATCTTTCAAGAGCCTATGACATCTTTAAACCCTGTATTTACAATTGGTAATCAGATTGAAGAGATTTTATTGAATCATCTGTCAATCTCCAAAACAGAAGCAAGGCAGCAAGCCATCGAATTGTTAAAAAGTGTAGGCATCCCTAGACCAGACAAAATTGTAGATGAATATCCTCACCAATTATCCGGAGGGATGCGACAAAGGGTGATGATTGCGATTGCGATTGCCTGCCATCCAAAGCTGTTAATTGCCGATGAACCGACTACTGCACTAGATGTAACTGTGCAAGCACAAATTCTGGAGCTGCTGAAAAAAATTCAAGAGAAAAATGACATGTCTATTATTTTGATAACGCATGACTTAGGGGTAGTGGCAGAAATGTGTGATGAAGTCATCATTATGTACGCTGGGAAAATTGTAGAGCGCACGAATGTAGATAATCTGTTTTATAACCCACAACATCCGTATACAAAGCTGTTAATGGCATCCATTCCTCGTATTGATTTAGAGGTGAGTGAGTTAACAACAATCCAAGGCATTGTGCCATCATTAAAAAACATGCCTACTTTTGGCTGTCGCTTTGCCGATAGATGCCCGTCTGTAAAACCTGAGTGTAGTACAGTAACGCCACAGCTTGCACAAATGGCTGATGGTCATGAGGTTTCGTGCTTACTATATGAAGGTTGCTATCCTAAAGAAAGTGTGAGGTAACAACATGACAGAAACAACAAGCAAACAACGTAAAGAAAACTTACTTGAAGTGAACAACCTAAAAACTTATTACCCGATAAAAGGCGGGTTTATAAAAAAGACAGTCGGACATGTGAAGGCGGTAGATAATATTTCTTTTTCCATCAAAAATGGTGAAACACTAGGATTGGTTGGGGAGTCAGGCTGTGGTAAATCAACAACTGGGCGTACTATTATTCGATTGTTAGATTCTACAGAAGGACAAATCATTTTTAATGGTCAGGATATTACGAAATTACAAGGCAAATCATTAAGAGAGATAAGAAAAGATATCCAAATGGTATTCCAAGATCCTTATGCATCATTAAATCCAATGCAAATGGTTGGCAGTATCGTAGCGGAGCCCATTATGAATTTCCATAACAAAACGCTCAATTCATTAAAAGGGGAAGTCGTGGAGTTATTACGCAAAGTAGGCTTACCTGAAGATGCCTATTATAAGTATGCGCATGAATTTTCAGGAGGGCAGCGTCAGCGAATTGGTATTGCGAGAGCCCTAGCTCTTAAACCAAAACTAATTATCGCCGATGAACCTGTTTCTGCTTTGGATGTTTCCGTTCAATCTCAAGTTTTGAATCTATTAAAAGAATTGCAGGATGAGTTTGATTTAACCTTTTTATTTATTGCGCATGATTTAAGTGTTGTGAAGCATATGAGTGATCGCATTGGCGTGATGTATCTAGGAAATATTGTTGAAATTGCTAATAAGACGAGTATTTATGATGAACCATTGCACCCTTATACACAAGCGCTTATTTCCGCGATACCCGTACCGGATCCTCGCAAAAAAAGTACGCGCATTGTATTAGAAGGTGATGTACCAAGTCCCGCAAATCCTCCGACAGGATGTCCATTCCATCCAAGATGCCCTAAAGCTATGATGGAATGTTCCTTAACGAAACCAGTATTAAAGGAGGTGAAGCCAGACCATAACGTTGCTTGCCACTTATATTAAAAACGGCAAGAAAAAACAGGATACAATGCTTTTCAAAATAAAATTTTAACGGGGGGAAAAGAATGAAAAAGACAAAAACATTATGGTCACTGTTACTGATGCTTGTCATGGCTTTATTCCTAGCAGCATGTAATAGTGATTCAGGGACAACTGACAAAGATGCACAAAAAGATAAGGAAACGCCAGCGGCAACTACTGATGTTAAAGAAGGTGGCGTAGTTACATTCGGAACAGACCAAGCGCCAGAGGGCGTATTTGACCCTGCCTTTGCAGGAAGTATCGTAGATAGCTATATCCAAAATTTCATGATGGATGGCGTGTATGATGTAAATGATGAATTAGAATATGTACCAAACCTTGCAAAATGGGATATTAGTGAAGATAAATTAACGTATACGTTCAATTTCGAAAAGGGCGTAAAATGGCATAATGGTGAGGAACTAACAGGTGAAGACTGGGTTTTCGCATTAGAAACGTTAGCACACCCTGATTATGATGGTCCTCGTTTCAACTATGTTGAAGGCGTAAAAGGGGCAGAAGAGAAAAAAGCAGGCAAAGCAGATAAAATTTCAGGAATTGAAGTTGTAGATCCTTACACAATTAAAATTACTTTTAAAGAAGTGAAAATTAATAACTTAGAAAGCATTTGGCAATACCCAATGCCTAAGAAACATTATGAAGGCATTGCAGTAAAAGATTTAAGTGAATCAAAACAAGTGCGCGAAAACCCTGTAGGATTAGGCGCGTTTAAAGTGAAAAAAGTGGTAGACGGCGAGTATTCTGAATTAGAGCGTTTTGATGATTACTGGAAAGGGAAACCAGCGCTTGATGGTGTTATTGTAAAAGTAATTGACCCATCATTAGCTGCGGGTGCGTTCCAAAACGGAGAAATCGACATCATGGATATTAGACCACAATCTGTGAAAGAGCTTTCTGCATTAAGCAATGTACGTATCGAAGAAACAACTGGTGTGAGCTATTCTTATATCGGGCTTCGTTTTGGTCATCGTGATAAAGCTACACTTAAAAATGTAGCTGATTTTGATAAATTCAATTCAAAAGAATTACGTCAGGCACTATTATATGCTCTTAACCGTCCAGCAATGATCGATGCTTTCTTAGAAGGAAAAGCGAAAGTAGCAAACACAGTTATCCCAGTTACTTTCTGGACTGCTGCAGATGCTTCAGATTTAAATGCATACGAGTTTAATGTGGATAAAGCGAAAGAGCTGTTAAAAACAGCAGGCTATGTTGATACAGACGGTGATGGATTTGTTGAAGATCCAAAAGGTCAACCATTCAAAATTTTATTTGGTCACTATGCAGGACCAGCTGCATTTGAAGGTCGTTCACAAGCAATCATTCAATCTTGGAATGATATTGGCGTAAAAACAGAATTAGCAACAGGAAGCTTAGTTGAGTTTAACTTGTACAATGAAATGAAAGACAACGATGATGCAGCATTAGAGGCATTCTTCGGTTCTTGGAGCATGGGTTCTGATCCAGACCCATCAGGTTTATGGGCCAATGATGCAGAATGGAACTACGGTCGTTATGTAGATGCAGAGAATGACAAATTATTAAAAGAAGCGTTAAGTGAAAAAGCATTTGATAAAGACTACCGTAAAAAAATGTATGTTAATTGGCAAAAATACTTCAACGAACAATTACCAGCACTACCATTATGGGAAAATCTAGATTTATATGGTATTAACAATCGACTACAAGGTGTTCATATTAACGCTGTTGGATTCCAAACAGACGTTTATAAATGGCACATTGTTGAGTAAGTTAGTGCCTAATCAAGGCTGAGAAACCTACTACTATCAGGCTCGAATTGGAGCTTGATAGTAGTAAATTTTAATTGATAAGGGGACGTCACATGCTTCAATACACACTTCGAAGACTACTCGGCATGATTCCATTGTTACTCCTTATTTCGTTAGTTGTGTTCTTCTTAGCAAAAATGATGCCAGGAGATCCATTTGCGGGAGAAATTGATCCATCCAATACAAACCCACAATACATCGAGGAAATGAGAGAGAAGTTAGGCTATAATGATCCAATTATCGTGCAATATGGAAGATGGATGGCTAATTTTGTACAAGGGGATTTTGGCAAATCAACCGTTTATAAAAAACCTGCAGTGGAAGTGATTGCACAGCGAATTCCAAATACATTATTTTTAGCCATTACATCTTTAATTTTTACGTATATTTTTGCTTTTATCATGGGGATGTATGCAGGAAGAAAGCCTTATACATTAGGTGATAATCTAATAGCTTCGTATAATTACCTAGCTTTAGCGATTCCGTCATTTGTTGCCGGCATTGTCGCTATTTATGTGTTCTCTTTCCAATTAGGGTGGTTCCCATTCAACGGCTCAGTTGGTGTAGGGCTGCAGGAAGGCACGTTTGCTTATTATTTAAGTAGGGTCCATCATGTATTATTACCAGCCCTTGTTTTAGGATTAATGGGAACGGCATCCTACACACAATTTTTACGCAACGATATTATTGAAAACAGTCGAAAAGATTTTGTACGTACGGCAAGAGCAAAAGGAACAAAGGAATCAAAAATTTACAACAAGCATATTTTAAGAAATTCGATTATTCCGATTATTACTTTTCTTGGGTTTGACATCGCTACATTAATTAGCGGTGCGGTTATTACAGAAACCATCTTTACTTATCCCGGAATAGGTGCACTGTTCTTAGATTCCGTTGGAAGAAGAGATTATGCGGTCATGATGTCGATCACTATGTTACTTTCATTCTTAACACTTTTTGGAAATTTAGTAGCCGATTTACTGTACGGTATAGTAGATCCGCGAATTAGACTAGATTAGGGAGGGGAAATATGTGGAGATTGTAACAAAACAAGAAGCTTCTGCACCAAAAAAAACACCGAATAAAAGCCCCTCTCCATGGGTGATAGCGAGAAGAAAGTTCTTTAAAAATAAATTAGCGATGATCAGCCTTATTTTTTTACTAATCGTTATTATTCTATCGTTTTTGGCACCGTATATTACGACAAAAGATATCGTGCGTGTAGACTTTACGAAAATTAGTCAGCCACCTTCAAGTGAAAACTGGCTTGGAACAGATACAAATGGTCGTGATGTTTTTACGCGAATGCTATATGCTGGAAGATCTTCATTGACGGTTGGCATAGGCTGTATGTTTTTTATTGTTTTAATTGGGACAACGATTGGGGCGATTTCGGGTTACTTTGGGGGCAAGGTTGACCAAATTTTAATGCGTTTCACAGACTTTGTTTTAATGTTCCCATTATTAGTTTTCGTTATCGTTTTAAATACGATTCTAGTCGGCAAAGTTTCAGGCTTATGGACATTAATTATTGTTATTTCCGTATTAAGTTGGGGAAGTGTTGCCCGCGTTGTTCGAAGTCGAATTCTTGCAGAGAAAGAAAATGAGTACATTTTAGCTGCAGAGTCAATCGGCTGTAAATCATCGAAAATCATTATCAAACATTTACTACCTAACGTCGCTTCTACGATTATTGTACAAGCTACGCTATTAATGGCAGTAACGATTGTTATCGAGTCCGCGTTAAGCTTCTTAAACTTTGGTGTGCCAGCAGATACACCAAGCTGGGGCAATATGTTATCTGAGGCTAGAAACTCAGATGTATTAAGAGATAAAATTTGGATTTGGGTTCCACCTGCAACCGCCATTACATTGGTCATCTTATCGATCAATTTTATCGGTGAAGGGCTGAAAGATGCAATGAATCCGAAATCAAGAAGATAATGTTGGTGAATAAATGGCACCTATCAAAGTAAACTCTACTTTGATAGGTGCCATTTGCTATTTGTTTGGGGAGGGGGAATACCTGCTTGGCAGAGTGATACCCGCGGAGCAGGGTGAAATACTCGCTTGGCAGGGAGAAATATCCGCGGAGCAAGGGAGAATACCCGCGGAGTAGAGTGGGATACCCGCGGAGCAAGGAGATACCCGCGAAGCAGGGAGAAATACCCGCGGAGCAGAGTGAAATACCCGCGGAACAAGGGGTAATACCCGCGGAGCAAGGAGATACCTGCGGAGCAGAGTGAAATACCCGCGGAGCAAGGGAGAATACCAACGAAGTAGGGTGAAATACCCGCGGAGCAAGAGAGAATACCCGCGAAGCAGGGAGAAATACCCGCGGAGCAGGGTGAAATATCCGCGGAGCAAGGTAGAATACCCGCGGAGTAGGGTGGGATACCCGCGGAACAAGGGGGAATACCCGCGGAACAGGGGAGAATACCCGCGAAGCAGGAAGAAATACCCGCGGAGCAAGGAGAAATACCCGCGGAGCAGGGAGAAATATCCGCGGAGCAAGGAGATACCCGCGGAGCAGGGAGAAATATCCGCGGAGCAAGGAGATACCCGCGGAGTAGGGTGAAATACCCGCGGAGTAGAGTGAAATACCCGCGGAGCAGAGTGAAATACTCGCGGAGCAGGGAGAAATACCCGCGGAACAGGGGAGAATACCCGCGAAGCAGGGTGAAATACCGCGGAGCAGGGAGAAATACCCGCGGAACAAGGGGGAATACCCGCGGAACAAGGGGTAATACCCGCGAAGCAGGGAGAAATACCCGCGGAGCAAGGAGATACCAGCGGAACAGGGAGAAATACCCGCGGAGCAGGGTGAAATATCCGCGAAGCAAGGAAATACCCGCGGAACAGGGAGAAATACCCGCGAAGCAGGGTGAACTCCTCCGCTCAAGGCATGAAAACGGGGGTATCAAAATTGTACATGCAAGGATTTTATAAAGCGTAAAAACTAACTAATTTTCTGTAAAAAGTTACAAACTTAAATAACACCAACTGAAAGTGAAATTAAAATATAACTTATTTAAATGAGTTGTATTTTAATTTTATTGATGTAATAAGAAGTGGTTAATGCGGAATATTTATTATGGAAAATAGATAACGATAAATATATCTATAAAATTTATTGATAGTAACTATATTCAGTTAAATAAAACTACCAGTTAAAAAATCATACGCAATTAATTATTCTAAAATAACACTAACAACCTTGCGTATTTATTTTTTAAAGATAACAAATTATTGAATTTGATACTAGGAAACTAATTTTCCTCTAGCGAAAACTAGGCTGATACTCCTTAATTTTATAATAGTAATTTGCAAAATAAGCTTGATTTTACGTATTATTTCTAGATAAAATAGCAATACATTTAATTATCTGATTATTCTATCTATAGAAAAGTGTGTTTTTTCTTGTGGTAGGTAATTTTGATAAACATTATTTTTCACAAAAAATAAGAGTGGTGAAAGGGGGATTTTAAATAAATTGCAATTCTAATATAGAGAAAGTGGATAAATAATTGTAGGAGGGAGACTGTTTGTGTACAAATGACTTGTTGACGATAAAAAACTTAACGACGAGCTTTCGATTAAAAGACACTTATCATGCAGCAATAGAAGATGTTTCGCTTTCGCTTAGAAAAAATGAGATTTTGGCTATAGTTGGAGAGTCGGGCTGTGGGAAAAGCACGTTAGCTACAACAATTGTAGGCTTACATAATGCAATGAATACGAAAGTGACTGGAGAAATACTTTACAATCAACAAAATTTAACACAGTTAAGTGAAGAGCAATTCAATCAACTACGGGGGAATGATATTGGCTTTATTTTTCAAGACCCTCTTTCGGCATTAAATCCATTAATGCGCATCCACGAACAAATTGCAGAAGGGCTTATTTATCATACAACACTTACGAAGCAACAACGGGACGAACGTGTAATAGAGTTGTTAGAGCAAGTAGGTATTGCGAATCCTAAACGGGTTGCCCGACAATTTCCTCATCAATTATCAGGTGGTATGCGTCAACGCGTGATGATTGCGATTGCTTTATCGAGCAAACCTGCCATCATTATTGCTGATGAACCGACAACAGCATTGGACGTAACGATACAAGCACAAATTTTAGATCTGTTAAAAGCGTTACAAGATGAGACACATGCTGGCGTTATTTTAATTACCCATGACTTAGGTGTTGTAGCGGAAGTGGCAGATCGAGTTGCTGTGATGTATGCGGGCCAAGTGATTGAGGAGGCGCCTGTTCAAGAGCTTTTTAACAATGCCAAGCATCCATATACACGGTCCCTATTAAACTCGATTCCACAAACTCATGAGGAACATGAGCGCCTAGAGGTAATACAAGGCATGGTGCCTTCACTTGTCAATTTACCACGTGAAGGTTGCCGATTTTCATCGCGTATACCGTGGATTGACGCATCCGCTCATGAAAGTCATCCACAATTACATGAAATTGCACCTGAGCATTTTGTTCGTTGTACATGCTGGCAACACTTTCATTTTGCAGGAGAAAGTGAGGGGGTGTCAGGATGAGCTTTATGCAAATTAAAGATTTAAACGTCCATTATCCGATTCGAGGTGGCTTTTTCAATACGATAAAAGATAAAGTGTATGCGGTTGATGGCATTACAATGGCATTTGAAAAAGGAAAAACATACGGTTTAGTTGGCGAGTCAGGTTCAGGGAAATCTACTACAGGTAAAGCCATTATTGGTCTTGAAAAGGTAACAACGGGGCAAATTATTTATGAAGGACAGAATGTTACCAATCGACGTCGCAAGCGAGGGTCAGCCTATAGTCGTGATATTCAAATGATATTTCAAGACGCTCATTCTAGTATGAACCCTAGAAAGCGCGTAATCGATATACTGGCAGAGCCTATACGTAACTTTATGAAGCTTAGTGATCAGGGGGAGCGCAAGCGTATTAAAGAATTACTAGCCATAGTCGGTATGTCGGAGGATGTGCTGTTAAAGTATCCTCATGAATTTTCTGGAGGGCAAAAGCAGCGTCTTGGTATAGCGCGCGCGGTTGCTTGTAATCCGAAATTAATTATTGCAGATGAACCTGTGTCGGCACTCGATTTGTCGGTGCAAGCACAAGTGCTGAACTTTATGAAAGACATTCAGCAAGAATATGGGCTAAGTTATTTATTTATCTCCCATGACCTAGGTGTCGTGAAACATATGTGTGATTACATTGCCATTATGTATAAGGGACGCTTTGTGGAAACTGGTACCCGTCAAGATATTTATAGCAATCCACAGCATATTTACACAAATCGCTTACTGTCCGCAATTCCGCATATTGAGCCTGAAACAAGAATGGAGCGCAAAGCAGTACGACAAAAAGTCGAAGAGAAATATCAAAAAGACCATCATCAATACTATGATAAGCAAGGCAAAGTATACCCTTTAAAATCTATTTCCGATACGCATAAAGTGGCGATGTCCGAAATTGAGCAGGAGGGATTGTAACATGTGGAAAACGGTTGTTAGACGTGTACTCGTCATGATTCCACAATTATTTATCTTGAGTTTAATCGTCTTTATATTGGCAAAGCAAATGCCTGGTGATCCGTTTACAGGGTTAATCACACCTGAAACAGACCCATCAAGAATTGAGGAATTACGAATACAAGCAGGCTTCTATGACCCTTGGTATGAACAGTATTATCGCTGGATTACAAATGCTCTTCAAGGAGATTTTGGACAAAGCTATACATATAAAATTGCGGTGTCAACATTGATTGGGGAGCGTGCACTCAATACATTTTGGCTATCTTTACTTAGTGTGATACTGGTTTATTTATTAGCCATACCGCTTGGAATGCTTGCAGGACGTAAACAAGATACATTGTTAGACAAATCCATTATTTTATATAGCTTTATTAGCTTTGCGATTCCGACATTTGTCTTATCACTCGTGTTTTTATTTGTTTTTGGTTATCGCCTAATGTGGTTTCCAACGAGTGGAACCGTTGATGTTGGCCTAGAATCGGGAACACTAACCTATTTTTGGAATAAAATATATCACTTGCTCTTACCTGCGATGACGGCAGCTATTTTAGGTACTACAGGGATTATCCAATATTTACGCTCAGAAATTATTGATGCGAAAACACAGGATTATGTCAAAACTGCTCGCAGTAAAGGTATTCCAATAAGAAGAATTTATACGCGACATATTTTCCGCAATTCAGTACTTCCAATTGCAGCGTTTTTAGGGTTTACAATTACAGGTTTATTAGGCGGCTCCATTTTTATCGAAACGATTTACGGCTATCCAGGTATGGGCGAATTGTTTATTAGTTCGATAACGAGTCGCGACTATAGTGTCATTACCGCACTGATTATGCTGTATGGTTTCTTAGCATTATTAGGTAGTCTGTTGTCGGATATTATTATGAGCATTGTCGATCCGCGTATCCGTATAGACTAACTACTAAACATAATGTTGAGGTGAAAGGACATGACACAACATAACAATGAAACAGTAATGATGGAAAGCACACCGCCAACAGGTCTACAAGTTGTTTTACGAGAGTTTAAGAAAGATAGAGTTGCAATGTTTTCTTTTGTGGGCGTTACACTAATCATCATTTCTATTTTTATTACTGCTTGGCTGCTCGATCAAGAGAACGTGTTAAAAATCAATCTGTTTGAACGCTACACAGAGCCAGGCGAGAATGGCTATATTTTAGGGGCAGATGAGGCAGGACGTGATGTACTTGGGCAACTAGTGATTGGTGCTAAAAATTCACTGTTAATCGCCATTTGGGTGACCGTTATTGCCAATATAATTGGGATTGCGCTAGGGATTATTATGGGCTATTACAGCGGGATTGTAGACAATGTCATGATGCGCATCATTGATTTTATTATTACATTGCCGACATTTATGATTTTTATAGTCCTTGTGTCCATTATCCCTGAATATGGTGTTTTTGAGCTCGTGATGATTATTAGTGTATTTCAATGGATAGGCATTGCACGGTTAATTCGAAGTAAAGCATTATCGGAAGGGCGACGAGATTATGTAAGCGCTTCTAAAACAATGGGGACAAGTGATTTTGCAATTATGTTTAAAGGCGTCTTGCCTAATTTAAGTTCGTTATTAATTGTAGAGTTTACTTTAAGTCTTGCTGGCAATATTGGGATTGAAACAGGCTTATCATTTTTAGGATTCGGGCTACCACCTTCTACGCCAAGTTTAGGTACTTTAGTAAGCTACGCTCGAAATCCACTTGTGTTAGCCGAGAAATGGTGGGTATGGTTACCAGCATCGTTATTAATTTTACTCTTGATACTTGGCATTAATTATATCGGTCAAGCCCTTCGTCGTGCCGCTGATGCAAAACAAAGATTGGGATGATATAGGAGGTAATAACAATGACAAAAAAGTGGTTGATAACTGTCGTGACGTTGACAATCCTATTGCTATTAACTGCCTGTAAAAGCTCCGATAAAGAGCAAGCAAGCGAAGCAAAAGATAGCAATGATAAACCAGCACAAACAGAAGATAACAAAGTAGATACAAGTACACTTCCATTTGAAGTAACGAACGAAGGGGATGCTGTGCAAGATGGCACATTACATGTTGGGCTTGTGACAGATTCTCCGTTCAAAGGCGTTTTCTCATGGGAGTATTACTCTGATGTTTATGACGCAGAAATCATGGCTTACGCAACAAATAGCTTATTTGTATTAGATGAAGACTTTTTAATCACCGATAAAGGAATAGCTAAATTAGATGTCGATGCTGCCAATAAAAAAGTGCTTATTACAATACAAGGCGATGTAAAATGGTCGGATGGCACACCATTAACGGCAGATGACTTAATCTATCCGTATGAAATTATTGGTCATCCAGATTATGAAGGCGTGCGCTATGATGATGATTTTAAAAATATTATAGGGGCTGAAGAGTACCATGATGGCAAAGCAAATACGATAGCAGGCATTAAAAAAATAGATGATAAGTCGATTGAAATCGCACTTAAAAAAGTGTCACCAGCTATTTATTCAGGTGGCGATGGCTTATGGGGCTATGCGGCACCAAAACATCAACTAGCCTCCATTGCGGTAAAAGATTTAATTTCTTCTGATGCTGTACGCAAAAATCCAATTACACTTGGGCCATTTAAATTTGACAATATTGTCAATGGAGAGTCCGTACAGTTTGTTGCCAATGAGCATTATTATAAAGGGAAGCCAAAGATTGAGAAAGTAGTTGTACAAGTTGTCCCTTCAACATCGGTAGGGGAAGCGCTGAAAACGGGGAAATTCGATTTAACATCAGAATTTAGAGCCAATCAATATGATAGTATAAAAAATTTAACGAATATTTCGATATTAGGGCGCCCTGAATTATCATACAGCTATTTAGGCTTTAAGCTTGGACACTATGATCAAGAAAAAGGCGAGAATGTTTATGATGAAAAGGCAAAAATGAATGATGCTGATTTACGTAAAGCGATTGCTTATGCCATGGATATTGAAACGGTAACAGATAAATTTTATCAAGGGTTACGTGTGCGAGCGAACTCCTTAATCCCACCAGCTTTCAAATCTTACTATGATGATACGCTAGAGGGCTATTATTATAATCCTGAAAAGGCAAAAGAACTATTAGATGCAGCAGGCTATAAAGATACAGATGGTGATGGTATTCGCGAAGATAAAGACGGCAATAAGTTTGCCATTCATTTAGCGGCAATCGCCGGTTCGGATACGGATGAAGCGATTGTGGAGTATTATCGTCAAAATTGGAGAGATGTTGGTTTAGATGTGCAGTTAACGACAGGGCGTCTTCTCGAATTCAATAACTTCTACGATAAAGTACAAGCAGATGATCCTGAAATTGATATGTATATGGCTGCATGGGGTACGGGGACAAACCCGTCACCAGCAGGGCTCTATAGTAAAGGAGCCACATTTAACTACAGTCGCTATGTTTCGGATGACCTTACAAAGCTATTAAATAATATTGATTCTGAAGCAGCACTAGATGCACATTATCGTGCACAAGCTTTCCGTGCATGGCAAGTTTATATGAATGATAAGGCAATGGTTATTCCAATGTATTTCCGTACTGAGATTATTCCGGTCAATAAACGCATTAAACACTACACTATTCAATATGGAAATACGACAGAGCAACAAAATATTGAATTACTAGCAGAAACACCACTAAAATAGGGCATTTTTAGCTAAATAATAAATCAACTTTACAAAGCGGAAATGTAAGGGGGAGGAATAACGATGGCAAAAAAGTCGTTGACGTTATCCGTGATATTCATAATCATGTTGTTATTAGCTGCTTGCAGTAGCACGAATAAAGAGCAGGCAAACGAGTCCAAAGGCAGCAATGATAAACCAACACAAATAGAGGACAACAAAGTAGACACAAGCTTATTACCAACTGAAGTAACAAATGATGGAGAAGCCATTGCAGGGGGGACACTACATGTAGGACTTGTATCGGACTCGCCGTTCAAGGGCATTTTCCTTGCTGAACTTTCTGCGGATGCTACGGATTCATCCATTACAGGTTATGCTTCAAATAGTCTATTTGAAGTCGATGGTGATTTTTTATTAACTGATGAGGGAATTGCCAAGTTAGAAGTCGACACTGACAATAAAAAAGTAACAATCACGATTCAAGGCGATGTGAAGTGGTCGGATGGTACGCCATTAACGGCAGAGGATTTAATTTATCCATATGAGATTATCGCCCATCCCGATTATGAAGGTGTGCGCTATGATGATGATTTTCGAAATATTATAGGAGCTGAAGAATACCATGATGGCAAAGCAGATACGATAGCAGGTATTAAAAAAATAGATGACAAATCGATTGAAATCGCACTTAAAAAAGTGTCACCCGCTATTTATTCAGGAGGGGATGGCTTATGGGGCTATGCGGCACCGAAACATCAACTAGCCTCCATTGCGGTAAAAGATTTAATTTCTTCTGATGCTGTACGCAAAAATCCAATTACACTTGGGCCATTTAAATTTGACCATATCGTCAATGGAGAGTCTGTGCAGTTTGTTGCCAATGAGCATTATTATAAAGGAAAGCCAAAAATTGATAAGCTGATTGTTCAAGTTGTTTCAACTTCAACTGTAGGTGAAGCTGTGAAGGCAGGGCAATTTGACATTGTTTCATTCCCTGCTACACAATATGATAGTATAAAAAATTTATCGAATATTTCTATATTAGGGCGCCCTGAGTTGTCATACAGTTACCTTGGTTTTAAATTAGGGAAATACGATCAAGAAAAGGGCGAAAATATTTATGATGTAAACGCAAAAATGAATGATATCCAATTACGTCAGGCAATTGCGTATGCAATGGATATTGAAAGTGTAACAGATAAATTTTATCAAGGTTTGCGAGTGCGTGCGAATTCATTAATACCGCCAGCTTTCAAAACTTACTATGATGACATGCTGGAAGGCTATCATTTTGATCCTGAAAAAGCGAAACAATTATTAGATGAAGCAGGTTATAAAGATATTGATGGAGATGGCATTCGTGAAGATAAAGAGGGCAATAAGTTTATCATTCGTTTAGCAGCAATGTCAGGCTCTGATACGGATGAAGCGATTGTCGAGTACTATCGTCAAAACTGGAAAGATGTTGGGCTTGATGTACAACTAACGACAGGCCGTTTAATTGAATTCAACAATTTCTACGATAAAGTACAAGCAGATGACCCGGAAATTGATATGTATATGGCTGCGTGGCAAACTGGCTCGAACCCATCACCAGTAGGATTGTATGGAAAAGGCGCAGCATTTAACTTTAGTCGCTACGTTTCGGATGATTTAACGAAGTTGTTAACTGATATTGACTCTGAAGAAGCGCTCGATCAAGCATATCGTGCACAAGCATTCCGTAAATGGCAAGAATATATGGCTGACAAGGCAATGGTAGTTCCTATGTATTTCCGTACTTCAATTATTGCGGTCAATAAACGAATAAAAAGCTATAATATTGATCGTGAAACAGGTACAGAGATTCAAGATCTTGAATTGATAGCTGATGAGCCAATAAAATAAGCGTAAAGAGATGTTTAAGAGAATAATCCTAAAAAAAATGATCCATCCAATGCATAATTGCAGTGGATGGATCATATATATTACTTAGTGCCAACCCAAGTTTTCACAAGGTCAGCAGTACCATATACATAATGTTGTTCGCCAACTTCATGGTATGTGGCGCTTTCGTCAACTTCTGTATGTGTATAAGGGATACGTTGACGACGCTTTTCTGACATAGGGTCTGGAAGCGGAATAGCTGATAATAATGATTTTGTATAAGGGTGTACAGGATGATTGTAAATATCATCTGCTTTACCAATTTCCATAATTTTACCACGGTACATAACAGCGATACGGTCACTGATATATTTAACCATCGAAAGGTCATGGGCAATGAAAAGATACGTTAAGCCACGTTCTTTTTGTAGTTGTTTTAATAAGTTTACAACTTGCGCTTGAATCGATACGTCAAGTGCAGAGATAGGTTCATCGGCAATGATAAACTTAGGATCTAAGCTTAGCGCACGTGCAATACCGATACGTTGACGTTGACCACCAGAGAATTCATGGGCATAACGGTTAGCGTGCTCTTTGTTTAAACCAACAGCTTCAAGCAATTGGTTGATTTTTTCGCGACGTGCTTTCTTATCCTTATACAAACCGTGAATATCGAAAGCTTCCCCAATGATTTCTCCAGCCGTCATACGCGGGTTTAACGATGCGTATGGATCTTGGAAAATCATTTGCATTTGACGATTAAAATTCTTTAATTCATTTTTAGATTTTTTACCATGAACGTTTTCACCGTCGAAAATAATTTCGCCACCTGTAATATCATAGAGGCGAATGATTGAACGACCAGTCGTTGATTTACCACAGCCTGATTCACCAACAAGACCAAGTGTTTCACCTTCGTAGACATCAAAACTAATACCATCAACAGCTTTAATAGGGTTGCTTGGTGAACCGAAATATTGCTTTACGTTTTTAACTTCAAGAATTTTTTTTGCACCCGTTTTAGTCATTGAATTCTTCCTCCTTCGCAATAAAGCCTTCAATACGTTTAGCAACCGCATCTGGAAGTGGAATTTTTGGCGCGTCAGGATGCAACAACCAAGTTTTTGCATAGTGTGTGTCGCTTACTTTGAACATTGGTGGCTCTTGCTCATAGTCAATGGCCATTGCAAATTCATTACGAGCAGCAAACGCATCACCTTTTGGAGGATTTGTAAGATCCGGTGGTGAACCTGGAATCGTACGTAATAGCTCGTCCTCATTACTATCTAAATCAGGCATAGAACCAAGTAATCCCCAAGTATAAGGATGTTTTGGATTATAGAAAATATCATCTACTGTACCGTATTCAACGATTTGACCAGCGTACATAACGGCTACACGGTCAGCAACGTTAGCCACAACACCAAGGTCGTGGGTAATGAAAATGATAGATGTTTTAGAATTCTTTTGGATTTCTTTCATTAATTCTAAAATTTGTGCTTGAATAGTTACGTCTAATGCTGTTGTAGGCTCATCGGCAATTAACAACTTCGGATCTGCCGCAAGTGCAATAGCGATTACAACACGTTGGCGCATCCCGCCTGAAAATTCATGTGGATATTGGTTATAACGTTTTTCAGGGAATGGAATACCTACTTGCGTTAAAAGTTCAATCGCGCGTTTTTTCGCCGCATCTTTTGAAACTTTTTTATGTTGTAAAATTACTTCAGTAATTTGACGTCCGACCTTCATCGTTGGGTTCAAACTTGTCATCGGATCTTGGAAAATCATAGCAATTTCATTTCCGCGCACTTTTGACATTTCTTTTTCACTAAGTGGAATTAAATCACGGCCATTGAATAAAATTTGTCCTGACTCATAAATACCAGGTGGCTGTGGAATTAATTTCATTAAGGCGTTACTCGTAACACTCTTACCAGAACCAGATTCACCAACGATCGCTAGCGTTTCACCTTCTTTTAAATCGAAGTTTACACCACGAACAGCATGGACAAGTCCAGCATAAGTTTTAAAGTTAATTTTTAAATCTTTTACTTCTAAAATTGTTTTACTCATTTCGGCCACCTCCTTATTTACGTAGTTTTGGATCTAGTGCATCTCGTAAGCCATCACCAATAGCATTAAACGCAAAGATTGTTAGCGAGATAAATACTGCTGGGAAAATTAAGCGCCACGGAGCGTTAGCAATCGCTTTATTTCCGTCAGATGCCATTGTACCCCATGAAGCGTGTGGAGCAGGGACACCAAGTCCAAGGTAACTTAAGAACGATTCCGTGAAAATAGCAGATGGAATTGTTAATGTCATTGTTACTAAAATTGCACCAAGCGCATTTGGAATTAAATGTTTTAAAATTAAATGCCCTGTGCTAGCACCTAAAGTACGTGCAGCTAGTACATATTCTTGATTTTTAATCGATAATACTTCACCACGGACGATACGAGCCATGTTAATCCAACCTGTAATCGAAAGGGCGATAATCATAGGGAATAGACCTGGTTGTAAAACAACTAATAATACGATTACAACTAATAGGTAAGGAACCGCAGTTAATACGTCGGCAATACGCATCATAATATTATCAACGCGACCACCAGCTAAACCTGAAATACTTCCCCAAAGAACGCCGATAATTAAGTCAATAACCGCCGCTGTAATCCCGATAAATAAGGAAATACGAGCACCTGCCCAAATACGTACGAAAATATCACGACCTAAATCATCTGTCCCAAACCAAAATTCTGCAGATGGTGGAGAGTTGAAAACACCAAGTTGATCGCTGTATTTATATTGTGAAAGCATCGGTGCAAAAATCGCCATTAAAATAATGATGATTAAAGTGACTAAACCAAAAATCGCCATCTTGTTATGTGAAAAACGAATAAATACTTCCTTCCAGAAGGAAACGGATTTATCAGCTAATTTATCAGTTGCTTCATGATTTCCACCGACAATTTTAAACATATCTTTGTTAATCGGTTGTTGCGTCATTACTTTTTCGCTCCCTTCAACTTAATTCGCGGATCAATAAAGCTATATAAAATATCGACAATTAATACCGCAAATAAAAGGATGATTGAATAGAACACTGTCGTTCCCATGATAACTGTGTAATCACGGTTTGTAATACTTTGTACAAAGTGTTTACCTAGACCAGGGATTGCGAATATATTTTCAACGATAAAACTACCTGTTACAACACCAGCTGTTAATGGACCAAGGTACGTGATAACTGGTAGAAGGGCATTACGTAAAGTATGGCGGAAAACGACTGTCCATTTGCCAATCCCTTTCGCACGAGCCATTTTTACATAATCACTGCTGTTTTGTTCAAGCATACTAGAACGTGTTAGTTTAGCGATAAAGCCCATATGTGAGAACGCAATAGCAAGGGCAGGTAAAATACTATAGACGAAGCCTTTCCATCCACTAACAGGGAACCAGCCTAATTTAAAGGCTAAGAAATACTGCATTAAGCCTGCCAAAATAAACGATGGTACCGATATTCCGAGCACCGCAAAGGACGTTGCCAAATAATCCGGCCACTTATTATGATAAAGCGCTGAAACTACGCCTATTAATACACCGAATCCAACCGCCAATAGCATAGCTTCAATCCCAAGAGTTAACGAAACAGGGAAGCTCTCATTAATCATGTCATTTGTAGAACGCGCTTTATACTTCATAGACTCACCGAAATTAAATGAGGCCGTATCGATTAAATAATCTTTATATTGAATATACCAAGGGTTATTTAATCCATACGTTTCGTTTAACTTTTCCTCGATTTGCGGAGGGAAATTACGTTCACTTGCAAAAGGACTACCTGGAGCAAGACGCATTAAGAAAAACGTAGCCGTTACGATGACGAAAAGCGCGAGAAGTATATACATCAGCCTTTTCAAAATATAATTAATCACATAAAACTCCTCCTTCTATTTGTCAATTTTCTGACAAATATATGCCTTCGTATTTTAAAAAGAGCTGACTCGCGCCGAAGTGGCTTCGAGGCAGCTCTTCGCTGTAGAGCTTAAAAAATATTATTTAGATTATTTAGCGTCTAAATCAACGTTTTTAAGTTGGATGATACCAAGTCTATCTGGTCCCATGTTTTTAACATACTTTTGTTTTACTGAAAGGTTTGTGTAGTAGTAGATTGGCGCAACTGGGAATTCTGAAACTGCGATAGCTTCAGCTTCTTTTAATAGCTCAAGACGTTTAGCTGTATCTACTTCTGCAACTGATTGTTTTAACAATTCTTTGTACTTCGGATTTTCCCAACCAGTATCGTTGTTACCGTTTTTAGCAGTATCGTACATTTCTAAGAATGTGTAAGGATCGTTGTAGTCTGCAATCCAGCCCATACGACCGATTTGATAGTCAAGAACGTTAAGTTTTTCTAAGTAAACTTGCCATTCTGAGTTATCAAGACTTACAGTAATTCCAAGGTTTTTGCTCCATCCTTCTTGGATGTATTGAGCGATAGAAGCGTGTGCTTCACTTGTATTGAATGATAAGTTGATTTTGATATCTTTAGCGTCTTTAATACCAAGTTCTTTCATACCAGCTTCAAGTGCTGCTTTAGCACCTTCAACATCGTTATCTTTGTAGTAACCGCGGTCTTCTTCAAAACCACTGATTGCAGATGGAACCATACCTAATGCAGGTTTTTGTTCACCTTTAGTTACGTTGTCAATTAAGCCTTGACGGTCGATTGCTAATGTTAACGCTTTACGGATGTTAGCGTTTCCAGTAACTTTATCTGTTGTGTTGAATTTGTACCAATAGATAGCAGCATAGTCATCAATATTTAATGACTTGTCAGCTTTGAATCCATCAATAGCATCAAGTGCTACTGTTTGGTATGGAGAACCTAAGTAATCAATTTCTCCATTTTTAAACATTGTTACAGCAGTTGCTTCGTTTTCAACCATACCGATGTTTACTGTATTAACTGCTACATTTGCAGCATCCCAGTAACCGTCGTTTTTCTTAAGCACGATTGAATCACTGTGTTTCCAAGTATCTAATGTGTATGGTCCGTTTGTTACGTAGTTTTCACCAGCTTCAGCGTACCAATCATCTTTACCTTCAACCACTTTTTGGTTGATTGGTGAGTAAGTTTTGAATGCAGTTAACTCTAAGAAGTAAGCAGTTGGGTTTGCTAAAGTAACAACTAATGTTTTTTCATCTTCAGCTTTAATTCCTACTTCATCAACAGAACCAGCACCTGTATTGTAAGCTTCAGCACCTTTAATTGGGTAGAATACAGAAGCATATTCAGATAGGTTTTCTGGATTTAAAGCCCATTTCCAAGCATATTCGAAGTCGCCAGCAACTACTGGATCTCCGTTTGTCCATTTTGCATCGCGTAAGTGGAATGTGTAAGTTAAACCATCTTCACTTACATCCCATTTCTCAGCCATAGCTGGCTGTGGTTGTCCATCAGCGTCTGCACGAGTTAGACCTTCAAATACGTTAATTAAGATTGCACTAGATGTAGAATCTGTTGCAAGTTGTGGGTGTAAAGATGGTGGCTCAGAAGGTATTACTAAGTTCAGCTCTTTTGCTGTTTCTGATGAACCAGAATCTTTTTTATCGTCTTTTGCTTTGTCAGACGAATCTCCACCAAAGCCACATGCAGCAAGTACTAATGAAAATACTGCAAGGACAGTTAGTAATAAAAACTTTTTGTTCTTATTCATGTGAATCCCCCTTATACAATTTTTAAGCCTTTTGTGAAGCTCCTATTTAATATACCAAAAAAGTCATTGTGCACAAAATAAAAAAGATTCAAATTTATATAGTATTATCTGACATTTACAAGAATAATAATTTTCTTCTGTTTATCACTTTAGAGTACAAAAGTGTTTAAATAATGAGAATTTGATTTAAAATAGCTAAAAATATCAAAAATGAAACAAAATCAAAAAAATGATTTACTATACGGAAAATTCCTATTTTTTTGATAATATTATTACAAAATAAAAAATGATTCTAAAGTCATAGATGTTCTACCTTGAAGAATTTTTATAGTTTTGTAGAAAATCATTGTAAAACTAAGTGAATATGATTTTTTATTAGGTAATTTTTTGCAGTTTCTAATCTAAAAATATGAATAATACTATCTATAAATGATATATAAAAATTTTGTTTTGTATTTATCTAGTATTTAGCTTTGGGAGAGAAAAAAAGGGAAATTGAGAGAAATTTGGTTGATTTAACATGACTATTTATGTTGTTTATAGGGGGATTTTAGCACAAGAAAGTAGTCTAATGTTTTTTTAAAATAATTCATTTGCCTTTTAATCGCTATTTTTTATAAAAAATGTGCGGTGTTTTTCAATTAAGAATAGATTTTTGATTGTGCAGTTTCCTCTTTTCGACAGAAATCAACAAAGTCAGCTATATTTTGTATAAAAATGATTTCATATCTAAATTTCACATTTTATCATTCAGATTATCCAATTATTTCTAAAAAAATCGTGTAAAAAAACACTCTAGAATAAACGCTGTCTCGTTATCAGCATTTACCTAGAATGTTTACTTATTGTTTTATAACTTAAATTGGTGAATCTGATTTTGTAATTCTAAAGATTTCTCGCTTAATTCTGTTGCAACGAAGTTTACTTGTTGAATTGTAGCTGCTTGTTCTTTCATAGCTTCGGCAATAATCTTTGTATTATCCGCACTTGCTGAAGCGCCGTAAGCAATTTCAGCAACTGATGCGGCTACTTGTTCAGCGCTGGCAGATATTTCTTCTGATGTTGCTGAAATATCTTCTATTTGATCGGACATCGTCGTAATTGCTTGGACAATGGATTCGAAAGCAATACCTGCTTCTCCAATCATTTTAACACCATCATTTACAGAATGAAGACCGTCGACTACTGCTTTTTCTACATTTTTAGTATCTTGCTGAATATCTTGTGTTAAAGCGACAATTTTATTAGCGGATTGTTTTGATTCTTCGGCTAGCTTGCGCACCTCATCTGCTACAACAGCAAAGCCTTTCCCGTGTTCACCTGCGCGTGCTGCTTCGATAGCGGCATTTAGAGCGAGCAGGTTGGTTTGATCTGTAATTGTTGTAATAACTTCTGTAATATTGCTGATTTCTACTGATTGTTTACTTAGTTTTTGAACGAGTGTGTTAATAAGTTGAGTAGAATCATTGATTACATTCATTTGCTGTTGGGCTTCTTCTATTATATTGTTCCCTGTATTGGCTGTTTCTGATGTAGCGATGGCGCTATGGTGAAGCTGTTGTGTTGCTTCTGCAATACGTTGTACACCTGTAGCTGTTTCATCCATGGCGGCAGCACTTTCCTTTGCAGCAATTGTTGCGGTTTCGGCCGCGGCGGCGGTTTCATGAATGCGTGAAGAAACTTCTTCTGTTGTAGCAGAAACTTCTTCAGTAGAAGCCGTTAACTCCTCGGCTGCGCCTGTTAAATGTTCTGAGTTATTTTGAATATGTGTCATTAAACTACTTAAGTTACTTTTCATCGTATTAAAGGCTATCGCCAGTTGTCCAATTTCATCTTTAGAGTGGTTGGTAATATCTTGATGATATAATTCACCGTTTGCAATGTTGTTGGCAGCGGCTACAACTGATTTTAAAGGGGTAGTAACTTTGCGATGTACATAAAGCATTAAGAATATGCCAAGTGCTACACCAATAATAATCGCGATAATCGAAATGATTTGTGAATTTTTCACTGCTTCTTTAGATTCTGCTGTAATATTCTCTAGCTGTGTTTTTTGGTAATCGACAACTTTATTTGAGACTTCTAGTAGTCCTCGGTTTGCTTGTTGTGCATCACTATTGACTATTTTTAACGCCTCATCTAATTTTCCTTCATCATGTAAAGCTAAAGCACGATCAGCTGCTTGGTTAAAAGCATCGTTATATGTATCAAGTTCTTTGGCATATTCAACCATTTCGGGCGAATCTGCTTTTTTTGCAATTTCGGCAACGTGCTCATCTAACAATCCAGCGTGTTTAATTAAACTATCCTTATTACTTGCTGTATCTTCTATAAACATTGCGCGAATAAAAAGACCTTGCATCGCCATTTCAAATTGAATACTATCTGACAGTTCTACTTGGGAAACGCGGTCTTCTAATGCAGCTTCAACTTTCTTCTCAATATTGGAAAATTGGTTGAACAAAATAAGCAAAGACATAAATAAGATCAAAATAATTGAGAAAAAACCGAAGCTTAATTTTTTGCCAACAGACATAGTAATACGCCCTTTCTAAAATGCTTTAAAATTTTTTATAGTTAAATTAAGACATCGTAGAAGCGAGAAGTCAATAAGCGGACATAGAAACAGTTCAGAATATTCATGCTTAAAATCTTTTTATTTTATGATAGGGCACATTGCCTGTGAAAATTGAAATGGACACAAATTTTTATCGTTATATAGTACGGATTGCTGTGGATGAACAACTGAAAAAAATAGGGGCTAGGACATAACGATAAAATTTTTATAAAATCGTAGGATTTCGGTGCAAGATTGCTATTGAGTATGCACAAGTACTTAGCTATTTTTTCTTTTGTAATGAGGATAAATAGAAGAGCATATTACATGTTGTAGCGCCTTGCGGTGTACCTGCGTAAAGCAATCCCCTTGCGGATAGCAACGGCATAACAAAAGAAGTGGCTGAAATATAACTAAAAAAATATAAGGAACAATAAATTTTTTGTTCTATGGAGAACTTATCTATTCTTGCATTTGCAATAAATAAAACATTAGAAGGATTCACTAGTTGTTGGTAGCGGATGCGGTGACTCCTGCTCAGAACGCACACAGCGTAAGACGCTGGCATTCCGCGCGTTAGCGAGGGTTGCGGCTTACTGTGCTGAGCGGAAAGCACCGCCGAGCCAACAACAACGGCGCAGCAAAAAAGGTGTTAGATTGACTGCCATCAATCTAACACCTTTTCTCTTTTGTCCCAGCCTCTATTGCTATTATTAAGACTGTTTCTTTAATTGTAAAATAACCGTTTCATCGGGATCTATAAACAATGTTTTTTGTTCGAAGTAAATAACGAATCCTGGTTTGGCACCATTAGGTTTTTTCACTTGTCTTATTTCTGTATAATCTACCGGAACAGAAGATGAGTCACGTGCTTTTGAGAAATAGGCGGCAAGTGTTGCAGCTTCTCGCAATGTCGTATCATCGGGATTAGCGTTGTGAATGACTACATGAGAGCCTGGTATATCTTTTGTATGTAGCCAAATATCTGTACGCTTTGCTATTTTAAATGTCAGCATATCATTTTGCTTGTTGTTTTTCCCTACAGAAATGGGCGTTCCTGTAGATGATAGAAAATGTTCGGGTTCAGGTTTAAGCTGTTTTTTCTTTTTCTTAGCGTGACGAAGTTTTAAATAGCCCTGTTCCGCTAATTCTTCACGAATCTCTTCGATATCACCAGGCGATGCTTGTTGCACTTGTTGCGCTAACATCTCAAAATAAGTTATTTCTTCTCTCGTTTTTTCGAGTTGCTCTTGCACCATAATAAGGGCATTTTTAGCCTTCGTATATTTCGTGTAATAATTTTGTGCATTTTCAATCGGTGTTTTACGCTCACTTACCGGAATCGTCACTTGTTCAGCAGATTCACTGTAATAGTTTGTGACGGTCACTTCCTTCACACCTTTTTCAAAAGCGTAAATATTGGCCATCAATAGTTCCCCATACAATTGGAACTGATCTAGTTTGGAGGCGCGTTCATAGTCTTTCGTCAGTTTTTTGATTTTTAACGATAGTTTGTCGATTTCGTTTTGTAACCAGCGTTCTAAATCACCTGCTTGTTGCTTCACACGATCTCGCTCCGCGCGAGCAAAGAATACACGGTCAAGAAGCTCATGTACATTTGGGTAGGCAGTTTTCTCTCCTTGTAAATGTGTTAAAGCAATTGGGGAGAAGTATGTTTTACCATGCGCGTAAACATACATCGGTTCTTTGCCACCATCATTAAAATCTGCCATAAAGTCCTTGAAGCATCCGACTTTGTTTGACGTGGCGGTTAAGCGAAATAATAACTCCTCTGCATGTAATGGAGAAAAGCCAATAAATTGCGACACAATATCTTTAGCGGTTTTTGGCTCTGCGAAAAATGCAGCTAGTTGCTCATCATCGACCGTAAGAGGTTGCCATTTATTTTGTGCAGGTGGGGCGATATAAGGCTGTCCTGGTAATATTGTTCGGAAACTATTCATCGAAGGTGATAAATGTTTCAAACTGTCGATAATTTTATTTTGTTCTGTATCAATTAATAACAGGTTACTATGGCGACCCATAATTTCTGCATGTAGTTCCCGTACAATGGGATCACCGATTTCATTTTTACTTTGGATTTCTACTATAATAATACGATCTAACTCATGCTGTTTAATAGAAGAAATAAAACCACCCTCTAGATGCTTACGTAAAAGCATACAAAACATAGGGGGCTCAGCAGGGTTTTCAATTGTTTGCTCTGTAAGATGTACACGTGCATAGGAAGGGTGGATAGAAAATAATAATTTATGGTTCCCTCCATTTGCACGGATTTGTAAAACAACTTCCTGAGCGTTAGGTTGATGTATTTTCGTAATACGACCTGTTACTAATTTTTGTAGGTCTGTTGTCATTGAATAAGTAAATAAACCATCAAATGCCATTTTAATTCCTCTTTCCAACGATATATTGCATCATTGTGTTTTCGTATTTGCGCTGAAAAGGTCTGCTAAAACGAACTACAATGGTGCAATTCATAATTTTATAAAGTGTTCCCAAAACAGCCATTTCAAGCACGAATGCTTTTTTAGTATGTTTATCATAGCATTTTTTAGGTGAATATTAAAATATAGCTTCAGATGTGGTAGAATTAATTTTTGCTCTAGCGATTTTTTTGTGGAGAGACGTCATAAATGACGGAGCTTATGTTATAATTATCCCAGTATGCAAAGAAAGGTGTGACGAACCTTGGTGCGTAGTATGACTGGTTTTGGCAGAGGTGTCACAACAACAAGAGACTTTCAGTTAACCGTAGAAATACGCTCGGTCAACCATCGTTTTTTAGAAATTCATGCAAAATTTCCGAAAGAATGGCTTGAAGCAGAAGTTTTTGCGAAGAAATTAATTTCACAAGCTTTATCCCGAGGGAAAATTGATGTGATGGTATATGTAAAAGATTTAGAAAATGTCGAGCAATCTATTGAAATTAATTGGTCATTAATTGAAGCGTATCGTAAGGCAAAAGAACAATTAGCAAGTAAAGTACCGCTAGAAGAAAAATGGACGATGCAGGAGCTACTAGCGCTTGAGAAAGCATTAGTGCAAGAAAAGCCGCAACTAACGCCAGAAGATTTATTAGGTGCTGTGGAACATGCGGTAACAGAAGCCATTGGACAGTTGATTCAAATGCGTGAGCGTGAAGGGCAAGAATTGCAAGATGTTGTTGTACAATATAAAGAACAGCTAATGGAACAAGTGAATCAAATACGTTCATGTTCTTCACTTGCTGTTGAAAAATATCGTACACGTTTAGTAGAACGGATTGCTGAAATTGCAGAAGTAGCGCTTTTAGAAGATCGTTTACTCGCAGAAGTAGCGATATTTGCAGAACGAGTGGACATAACGGAAGAATTGGATCGATTAGATAGTCATTTTAACCAACTGGAAGAAACGTTACTAGAAACCGTTTCAATCGGGCGTAAATTAGACTTTTTAATGCAGGAAATCCATCGTGAAATCAATACGATAGGTTCTAAAAATCAATCGACAGAAGCAGCCGTTGCAGTAGTTCAGGCAAAAACAATTTTAGAAAAGATGCGTGAGCAAGTTCAAAATATCGAATAACATGCCTGCATCTGTTATAAATTAAGGGAGATATAGAGAATAAATGATAAAAGAACGTGGATTATTAATTGTTCTGTCTGGCCCGTCTGGTGTAGGAAAAGGGACAGTGCGAAAAGAATTATTTTCTCAACCGAATACGAATTATGAGTATTCCATCTCAATGACAACACGAAATCCTCGCGAAGGTGAAGTAGATGGTGTAGACTATTTTTTCAAGACACGTGAAGAGTTTGAAACGTTAATTGACCAAGGTGGCTTATTAGAACACGCTGAATTTGTAGGCAATTACTATGGCACGCCGTTAGCCTATGTAAATGAAACACTTGATGCTGGTCGTGATGTATTTTTGGAGATTGAAGTACAAGGAGCAGCACAAATTCGTAAAAAAGCACCGGATGCCTTATTTATTTTCTTAGCCCCTCCAAGTTTAACGGAATTAAAAGATCGTTTAGTTGGCCGTGGGACAGAAACAGCGGATGTTATTGCAAAGCGCATTGCAACTGCAAGTGAAGAGCTTGAAATGATGAGCTTATACGATTATGTAGTTGAAAATGATGAAGTGACAAATGCCTGTGATCGTATAAATGCGATTATTAAAGCCGAGCATTGTCGAAGAGAACGTGTTGAAAAAAGATATTTGTCAATGTTGAGAGGAGAATAAACCAATGTTATACCCATCAGTAGATGCCTTAAAAAAAGAAATCGATTCAAAATATTCTTTAGTAAGTTTAGCATCAAAACGTGCTCGTCAAATGCAAGAAGTAGAAGGTACTGAGCGCCTACACAAATATGTTTCCTATAAATATGTAGGAAAAGCACTTGAAGAGGTAGCAGCAGGTGTACTTACAAAAGTATCACAGGATGAGTCCGCTGTGTACGAAGACGAAATCTAACATTGATGGTATAAAGCTTTTGCCAAGTTAATGTTAAAATCTGCAGTGATTTTTTGATTATACAAAAATGCCGAGAGCTCCCGAGGAAATTGTCCTTTGGGAGCTTATCGTTTGAAAGGACGACATTGTAGATGAATAAAAATATTTTACTTTGTGTTTCAGGTGGTATTGCGGTTTATAAAGCTGTCGCGCTAGTGAGTAAACTATCGCAGGCGGGTGCCCGTGTAAAGGTCATTATGACAGCATCAGCCCGGCAGTTTGTCAATCCGCTAAGCTTTCAAGTCATGTCAAAAAATGATGTCTACTTCGATACATTTGATGAAAAAGATTCAAATGTCATTGCCCATATAGATTTAGCTGACTGGGCAGATTTAATATTAGTCGCTCCTGCAACTGCCAATGTGATTGGCAAACTAGCAAACGGTATTGCAGACGATATGGTAACAACGACATTACTTGCTACTACTGTACCTGTTTGGATTGCACCTGCTATGAATGTCCATATGTATGATCATCCAGCGGTTAAGCGCAATTTGGCACAACTAGCAACAGATGGTTATCAATTTATCGAACCGTCAGAAGGCTTTTTAGCATGTGGCTATGTTGGGAAAGGCCGTTTAGAGGAGCCAGAGAAAATTACGGCACTTGTGCAACAGTATTTTTTCGCTCCAAAGCCATTAGCAGGACGAACGGTGCTTGTAACAGCCGGAGCAAGTTATGTCCCTATGGATAATCAGCATGTAATTAGTACAAAGGCCGATGGTAAGGTTGGACAAGCGTTAGCGAGAGAAGCGCAAGCACTAGGGGCACATGTCATTCTTTTAGGTGAAGAAGCAACAAATGCGTATGACCTCATTTCGCAAGTAGAGAACGTTAAAAAGCAAAATGCGCAGCTCTTATTTATCCACGCAGCCAACATACCAACAATTGAAAGTGCCCCTACTCTATCCATTGCAGGTACAGAGGCAGTGACATTTGGACAAAAAGTGCTAGGGAATCCGATGTTACAAGTAATAGCCGATGAATGGATTGACTATAGTCAAACAGCAACAATAAACGGACAAATTGTCAATATTTCAGATACGACACAATTTGCAAAAGTTTTATGGCATCATATATTACAAGGTGAGTCGCAATGAACATTTTATACGCAGAGATCATAGTGGATGTTTCAACATACCATGTAGATCGCTCATTTGACTATGCGGTTCCTGTAGAATGGGTAGCTGTTATAGAGAAAGGCTGTCGTGTAAAAGTACCATTTGGACCGAGAAATGTACTAGGATTTGTTGTAGGTTTAAAACATGAGACAGATGTTCCAACTAATAAAATAAAGCCGATTGCTCAAATTTTAGATATAGAGCCTGTTTTTACTGAAGAAATGTTGTTGATGGCAAAGTGGCTTAAAAATGAAACAATTTGCTATGAAATTGATGCTTTGCAAGTAATGCTACCCTCCGCATTACGAGCTAAGTATGAAAAAATCGTCAAATTACTCGATCATCAAACGATTTTGCCAATGGCTGTCCAACAAATTTTTGGGAAGCGACAACAGGCAAACTTTAAGGAATTTGAACGGGCAGGATTATTGCCACTCTTAAAAACGTTAATTGCCGATAAAATTGTAAAAATAGAAAATGTCGTGAAGCAACAAGGCAATGTAAAAGAAGTTCGTATGGTAAAGATAACTGAGGACGAACAAGCATTAAGCAATGCTATGCAAGAGGCATCAAGAGCTGCGAAGCAACGTTCTTTAATTGAATGGATGGCTTCGCATTTAGGTGAAGTTTTTACACCACAGCAAATTTATGAAGCAACTGCTGTCTCGGCTGCTGTATTACAAGCGGTTATTGAAAAAGGCGCAGCAAGTTTTATACAAGAAGAAGTGTATCGAGATCCTTTTACAAAGGATGTTGCACGTACACAGTCCTTACAATTAACGGACGAACAAGCAGTTGCATTAAAAGCAATTACGCATTCTATTGAGACACAATCTGCTGCCACCTTTTTATTGCAAGGTGTTACAGGTAGTGGCAAAACGGAAGTTTACTTGCAAGCGATTCAAAAGGTTTTAAATGACGGCAAGGAAGCTATTATGTTAGTGCCTGAAATTTCGTTAACGCCCCAAATGACGGAGCGTTTTCGTAGTCGTTTTGGTGAGATGGTTGCCGTGATGCATAGTGGGTTATCTGTTGGAGAGAAGTATGATGAGTGGCGTAAAATTCAACAAGGGAAAGTAAGGGTTGTAGTAGGTGCCCGTTCAGCAATTTTCGCACCCTTTACTAATTTAGGGCTAATTATCTTAGATGAAGAGCATGAATCGACTTACAAGCAGGAAGATTCACCCCGTTACCATGCGAGAGATGTAGCCATTTGGCGAAGCCAATATTACCGTTGTCCTGTTATTTTAGGTAGTGCGACACCCGCTCTTGAGTCATATGCCCGTGCGAAAAAAGGGGTCTATACACTATTAACGTTAAAACAGCGTGCGCTGCATCAAGCAATGCCAACTGTATATGTTGCAGATATGAGAGAGGAACTTCAAAAAGGAAACCGCTCGATGTTTTCGGAACTACTAATTGAAGGGATACGAACGCGACTTGAACGACGAGAACAGATGGTGTTGTTTTTAAATCGAAGAGGATATTCGTCCTTTGTGCTATGTCGTGATTGTGGGACGGTCGTGCAATGTCCGAACTGTGATATTTCATTAACCTATCATCGCACAACGGAAAAACTTAAGTGTCATTACTGTGGTTATGAAGAGCATGTGCCACAAATTTGCCCGCAATGTCAAAGTGAGCATATTCGATATTTTGGTACAGGGACACAAAAGGTAGAAGAAGAAATCTATAAATTATTTCCAGAAGCAAGGGTATTACGAATGGATGTTGATACAACAAAGCACAAGGGGGCACATGAAGAGATTTTGCAAGCATTTGGTGAGGGGCAAGCTGATATTTTACTCGGTACGCAAATGATTGCAAAGGGACTTGATTTTCCTAATATTACACTTGTTGGTGTGCTTAGTGCCGATACATCATTACATTTACCAGACTACCGTGCTGCGGAGCGGACTTTCCAATTACTTACACAGGTAAGTGGTAGAGCAGGTCGTCATGATAAAGCGGGTGAAGTCGTAATTCAAACTTATACGCCTGAGCATTATGCAATTGAATTAGCTAAAGTACAAGATTACGAGCCATTTTATGAACGGGAAATGTTTTTACGCCGTCGTTCGGGCTATCCACCTTATTATTTCGTTGCACTTATACAAGTATCGCATGAAGATGTCATGATGGCAGCAGAGTATGCAGGACGTGCAGCAGATTGGCTTCGAGGAAATTTATCCAATCAAGTGTCCATTATTGGCCCAACAGTTGCGAGTATTAGCCGCCTCCAAAATAGATATCGCTATCAATGTTTGATAAAATATAAAATTGAACCAAATCTGATACCTGTCTTGCAACGTTTACTTGCGATGTATCGAGCAGAATGGATTAAGCAGGGGATATTAATGACGGTTGATTTAGACCCGTCTACGATATAAAAAGGCGCAATAGCTCTTTTCGAGCAAGCTTGACTACCGCATAATGGATTTAAATGGCGATTTGCCTAAGAGTGAAATGAAGGCAAGAGAGCGTCTTATATAATAGAAATGAGGAACGAAAAATGGCGATTAAAAAAGTAATCGAACATCCAGCAAAAGTATTATCTACACCATGTGCTGAAGTAACAGAAATTAACGAAGATATTATTGCATTACTTGATGATTTATACGACACGATGGTGGAATATGATGGCGTTGGGATTGCCGCACCACAAATTAATGTTGGACTACGCGTGGCAATTGTAGAGCTAGGTGAAGAAAGAGATATTTTAGAAATGATTAACCCTACTGTTATTAAAACAGACGGAGCAGAAGTGGATATCGAAGGGTGTTTAAGCTTCCCAGGATTATATGGTGAAGTTGAACGTCCTGATTATGTGAAAATTGAAGCTTGTGACCGAGAAGGGCGTGTCTATGAGCTTGAAGCTGGTGGCTTTGAAGCGCGAGCGATTTTACATGAAATCGATCATTTAGATGGTATATTATTTGATTCTAAAATTAAGCGCATTGTGACAGAAGAAGAGCTAGAAGAAATGTACGCAGAAGAGGAGGAATAATATGACGTCAATTATTTTTATGGGGACACCTGATTTCTCAGCGCCAATTTTGCGTATGCTACACAATGAGGGCTATGATATCAAGGCTGTTGTGACGCAACCAGATCGACCAGTTGGGCGTAAGCGAGTGCTAACACCGCCACCTGTTAAAGCAGCAGCATTGGAATTAGGATTGCCTGTTATTCAACCAGAAAAGCTACGTGGCTCTGAGGAATTACAGCAAATACTGGATTTACAACCGGATATCGTTATTACAGCAGCTTTTGGGCAAATTTTACCGAAAGAATTGCTCGATGCACCGCCGCTTGGCTGCATTAATGTGCATGCCTCCCTTTTACCGAAATATCGAGGTGGAGCGCCAATTCACCAAGCTATTATCGATGGTGAAAAAGAAACAGGCGTTACGATTATGTATATGGCGGAGAAGTTAGATGCAGGCGATATCATATCTCAAAAGGCAATTGCTATTGAAGAAGATGACCATACAGGTGGTCTATTTAATAAACTAAGTGTTGTAGGGTGTGAGCTATTAAAAGAAACACTTCCTTCTATTATTAATAGAACAAATAGCCGGACAGTACAAGATGAAACACAAGTGACATTTGCCAGCAATATATCGCGGGAACAAGAGCGAATTGATTGGGCAAAGGATGCCACGACTCTCTACAATCAAGTGCGAGGATTACACCCTTGGCCAGTAGCCTATACAACATTTGAAGAAGGTAACTTTAAAATTTGGTGGGCACAAGTTGGACAAGCGAAACATAACGTGACACCTGGTACAGTGGTAGCAATTGCAAAGGATCATTTTGAAGTTGCGGCTGGCAATGGGACAGCGCTAGCATTATACGATATTCAACCAGCAGGAAAAAAACGAATGACGGCAGAGGACTATTTGCGAGGCACAGGTTCGAAATTACAGATCGGGGACCAATTTAAATGAGTAAAAAAAGCGTAGTAATTTGGGATGGCAATGTACGAGATGCCGCACTTTCTATCCTACTAGCAGTAGATAAAAACCAAGCGTATAGTAATTTACTTTTACACGAAACGATTAAACGCCATAAAATAGAAGCAAAGGATCGTGCACTTTTAACAGAAATTACGTATGGGACGCTTCAATATAAAATGACCCTTGACTACTATTTAGAGCCATTTATTCGTGGTAAACTAGATCATTGGGTGCGTTGGCTACTGCGTTTGTCGTTATATCAAATGCACTATTTAACACGTATACCACCGCATGCAGCCGTAAACGAAGCGGTAGAAATTGCAAAACGTCGTGGACACCAAGGTATTGCTTCGACAGTAAACGGTATTTTGCGTTCTATCTTGCGTCAAGGCGTAAGAGCAATAGAGGATATAACAGATCCTATCGAACGTCTTGCTATTGAAACGAGTCATCCACAATGGTTAGTTGAACGCTTTGTTCATAATTATGGTCTGGAAGTAGCGACAGCAATGCTTCACGAAAATAATGTTCCGCCGGTGCAAACGGTGCGCGTCAATAGAACCGTGGCAACACCAGAACAAGCGATTGCCAGTTTACAAGCGGAAGGCTTAACAGTACAGCAAAGTGACCTAATGCCAGAATGTCTTCATGTTACAAATGGGCAACCTGCTCGTACAAAAGCGTTTCAAGATGGTGTGATTACCATTCAAGATGAAAGCTCCATGATTCCTGCAAATGTGTTGAATCCTTCTCCAGGTATGCGCGTCTTAGATATGTGTGCAGCACCAGGTGGTAAAACGACGCATCTTGCGGAGAAAATGGGCAATAAAGGTTCTATTTTGGCAACGGATTTACACCCACATAAATTAGATTTAATCGACCATAATACAGAACGTCTAGGACTGGATATTGTAGAAACGGCTCCGATTGATGGACGCAAGGCTCCAAACTTTTTACAATTGGAATCGTTCGATGCGGTGTTAGTCGATGCACCATGTAGTGGCTTAGGGGTTATGCGTCGTAAGCCGGATATTAAATATACGAAGCGTGAAGAGGATTTAGAAAATCTTCAAAAAATTCAACTGGCGCTACTTGATGCGGCAACGAAAGTATTAAAACAAGATGGCAAGCTTGTCTATAGTACATGCACAGTCGATAAACAAGAAAACGAAGGCACTGTTGAGGCCTTTTTAACAGAGCATCCAGAAATGGAAGCTATACAACTAGAATCTTTACCAACAAAATTAGCGGAAAAGCAAGCAAATGGCATGCTTCAAGTCTTTCCACAAGACTTCGGCAGCGATGGTTTCTTCGTCGCGGCCTTTCGTAAAAAAGGAGAATCCAACTAATGGTGGATCAAGAGCAATTTAATGAACGTATTAATGATTTAGTCGAGGAAGCGGAAGATCAGCCTGTTCGACGAGCGAAAAAAGAAAAACCGAATTTAAAAGAATCTATTTATTCATTACAACCGCACCAATTAGAAGAATGGCTAAAAGAAAATGGGGAAAAAGCATTCCGCGCTGCACAAATTTTTGATTGGCTATACAATAAACGAGTAAAAACATTTGAAGAAATGTCTAATCTATCTAAAGCATTACGTGACAAGTTAGAGGCAAGTTTTGCTTTAACAACATTGTCAACGATTATTAAACAAGAATCAAAAGATGGTACGATTAAATTTTTATTCCAATTACAAGATGGCTATTCCATTGAAACAGTTTTAATGCGCCATGAATATGGCAACTCTGTTTGTGTCACAACGCAAGTGGGCTGTCGAATTGGTTGTACGTTCTGTGCATCTACGTTAGGTGGTTTAAAACGCCATTTACTAGCGGGGGAAATTGTAGAGCAAGTTGTCAAAGTACAGCAAGCTTTAGATGAAGTAAACGAACGCGTATCTCATATCGTTATTATGGGCATAGGCGAACCTTTCGATAATTACGATGCTATGATGAATTTCCTAAAAGTAATCAATCATGAAAAGGGCTTAAACATTGGAGCACGTCATATTACCGTTTCAACATCGGGCATTGTACCAAAAATTTATCAATTTGCTGATGAACAGCTTCAAATTAACTTTGCCGTATCCTTGCACGCACCGAACCAAGAGGCGCGTCAAAAACTAATGCCTATTGCACGTGCCTACAAATTAGATGAACTGATGGAAGCCGTTCGTTACTATACGAAAAAAACAGGACGTCGTGTTAGTTTTGAGTATGGTTTAATGTCTGGTGAAAATGATTCAGTTGAAGTGGCAGAAGAATTATCTGCTCTTATAAAAGGAATTAAATGCCATGTGAACTTAATTCCTGTAAACTACGTACCAGAACGTGATTATATTCGCACATCTCGTAGTAAAATTTTTGCTTTTGAGAAAACATTAAAGAAAAATGGTATTAACGTAACAATCCGTAGAGAGCAAGGTTCAGATATTGATGCGGCTTGCGGACAATTACGTGCGAAAGAGAGATCTGAAGAAACGAGGTGACCAGTGATGAAATACACAGTCGAAAGTGATATTGGTTTAAAACGAGCAATTAATGAAGATCGCGCTGCATTTTTTAAACGTCCAGATGGCCTCGCACTCGCACTTGTGGCCGATGGCATGGGTGGTCATAATGCTGGCGATGTAGCGAGTGATATGGCAATGAAACAAATGGAAACGGTATTTTTACAAGCAGAGGCACATCATTTTGCAACTATGACATCAAAAAAAGAATGGTTACGACAAGCAGTTAAGCTTTTAAATACAAATATATTCAACTATTCTTTATCACATGAAGACTGTAAAGGAATGGGGACGACGTTTATCGCCGTGTTAATTGAAGGGAATTATTGCTTCATTGCACATGTAGGTGATAGTCGCGTGTATTATTTCTTTGATGATGGCGCACAACAAATAACAAGAGATCACTCCTATGTTAATGTTCTGCTTGAAAATGGTGAAATTAGCGAAGAGGAAGCATTGACGCATCCGAAGAAAAATTTCATTTTAAAAGCTGTTGGAACAGAGGAAACTATTGAACCAGACTTTTATGAAGTAGAGCTAGCGCCAAAATCGTATTTACTCATTTGTTCTGACGGTTTAAGTAATAAACTATCAGTGTATGAAATGGCATCTATCATTACCTATCCAGATGTAATTGAAGAAAAAGGGCGAAAGCTTGTGGAACTAGCAAATGCAAGCGGGGGGGAAGACAATATCTCCCTCGTGTTACTCACAAGGCAAGATGAGGAGGTGTAAGTATGCTTGTAGGAAAACGAATTAGTGACCGCTATAAAATTATAGAACTCATTGGTGGCGGAGGCATGTCCAATGTATACTTGGCGCATGATATGATATTAAATAGGGACGTAGCGATAAAAATATTACGCTATGATTTTACCAATGAGGATGAATTACATCGACGTTTTCAACGTGAGGCACTTTCAGTTACAAGCCTTACACATCCGAATATTGTTAGTATTTATGATGTAGGTGATGATGGAGACTTACATTATATCGTCATGGAATATGTTCAAGGAAAGACGTTAAAGCAGTACATACAGGAATTTGCACCGATTTCTCCTGCTCGAAGTGTGCATATTATGAAGCAATTAACGTCAGCGATTGCCAATGCCCATGAAAATCATATTATTCACCGTGACATTAAACCGCAAAATATTTTAATGGATGCGGAAGGAAATGTGAAAATAACGGATTTTGGAATAGCTATGACGCTAAGTGCCACATCTTTCACCCAAACAAACTCTGTGTTGGGCACTGTCCATTATTTATCACCAGAGCAAGCACGTGGTGGAACGGCAACAAATAAATCAGATATTTATGCGCTTGGAATTGTCTTATATGAATTACTTACTGGCGAATTGCCGTTCTCTGGTGAGTCGGCTGTTTCAATTGCCCTTAAACATTTGCAATCAGAGACGCCATCTGTTCGAGCATTTGATGGTACCATTCCACAAAGTCTTGAAAATGTCGTTTTAAAGGCCACTGCAAAAGATGCATCCCATCGCTATGCTACGGTAGAAGAAATGCAAGAGGACTTGGAAACAGTATTATCATCAGCTCGTATCAATGAACCAAAATTTACAATTCCTATTGATAATGATGCGACAAGAGCCATCCCAATCATTAAAGAACAGTTTATCCGAAAAGATGAAGATTTGACTAAAACAAGAGCAATGGAACCTATCGCACAAAAGAAGGTAGAAGCGAAAAAGCCTGTTGAAAAAGTAGAGCCGGTCAAACAAAAGAAAAAGTGGCCAAAGTATGTGGCAGGGTTATTCATCGTCGTGATTGCGATGTTCCTTTTCTTTTTATTTGCAACAGATTTATTTAGTCCGAAAAAAATTGCCGTACCTGATGTGACCAATTTAACGGTAGAAGATGCGACAAAGAAATTACAAGAAGCTGGCTTTGTTGTTGCCGAACAAAAAGAAGAGCGAAATTCTGAAGATATTGAGAAGGGCAAAGTCATTGAAACCGATCCAGAAAAAGATGCGAAGCGTGTTAAAGGAACTGAAATCGAATTAATAGTTAGTCTTGGTGTCGAAACAGTTAAAATTGATGACTATACTGGACAACAAATTAGTCAAGTTGAAGCTTTGTTAAAGGATAAGTTAATCATCCAAAAAAATTATGTACATTCCAAACTGCCTGAAGGGCAAATTATTGAGCAAGATCCGCAAGAAGGAGCAGAAATAATCGCAAAAGATGCAACGATTACATTTACGATTAGCCAAGGTGTAAAAATGATAACAGTTGATAGTGTAGCGAATTATACGAAAGCTCAAATGGATGATTACGTAAAAAGAGTAGGGCTGAAATGGCGCACTGTTCGCGAAGAGTATAATGATACTGTTCCAGCAGGTAGTGTAATTTCGCAAACGCCAAAACCAGGTACCAGCTTAATGGAAGGTGATACAATTGCAGTTGTTTTAAGTAAAGGACCTGCAGAAAAACCAGTGAAAACATTTATTAAAAATGTTTTAATTCCATATGAGCCAACTGAAGAAGGTGCTGAACAAGTAATCCGCATTGAAATTCAAGATAAAAATCATACAATGGTGAAAGCTTTTGATGAATTCACCATTACTAGTGACCAACAATACAAAATACAACTTGTCATTGTAGAAGGCGAAGAAGCGGCTTATAAAATTATCCGTGATTCAGAAATTATTGAGTCGGATAGTTTTAATTACGATGATGTTAAATAAGGGGGAATTGGATGGCGCATGGCCAAATCCGTAAAGCGTTAAGTGGTTATTATTATGTTTACGATGGGAAGGAACTTATACAGTGCCGAGGACGTGGCGTCTTTCGCAATCGGGGAGAATCGCCACTCGTCGGTGATCTTGTAGAGTATACACTTGAAACGGAAGGCTCGGATGGTACGATTCAAAAAATTATTGATCGTCAAAATGAACTAGTTCGTCCGCCAATCGCCAATATCGATCAAGGCATTTTAGTGTTTTCAGTAAAAGAGCCGAACTTCAATACGATTTTACTGGATCGTTTTCTAGTTGTTTTAGAGTCATTTCATGTCCACCCCATTATTTGTCTGACGAAGATGGACTTATTACAAGACGATGAGCGTGAGGAATTACAGGGCTATATCGCAGATTATGAAAACATAGGGTATACGGTGCTTCAAACTTATAAAGGCGAAGAAGAGTTAGTAGAACGTCTTCAGCCGATTTTAAAAGGAAAGACATCGGTGCTTGCGGGACAATCTGGTGTTGGGAAATCGACGCTTCTCAATACGTTAATACCTGATTTAAATTTAAAAACAGGCATTATTTCACAGAGCTTAGGGCGAGGAAAGCATACGACCCGCCATGTTGAGCTGATAGAAGTATGTGATGGTTTATTGGCGGATACGCCTGGCTTTAGTTCGTTTGATTTTGATGAAATTGAAAAAGAAGAGCTAGGGGCATGCTTCCCAGAGATAACGCGAATTGCTGAGGATTGTAAATTTCGAGGCTGTTTGCATTTAAAAGAACCAAAATGTGCGGTTAAAGTTGCAGTCGAAGCTGGCGAAATACGCGAGTACCGTTACAAACATTATGAACAATTTATGCAAGAAATTATGGATCGAAAGCCGAGGTATTAATCATGATACAAATAGCACCATCAATTTTAGCAGCAAACTTTGCTAAACTAGGAGAAGAAGTAAAAGACGTAGAACGAGCAGGTGCAAAGCTTATTCATATCGACGTAATGGACGGTCATTTTGTACCGAATATTTCATTTGGGTCCATTGTGTTGGATGCGATTCGTCCTTTAACTGATTTACCATTAGATGTTCATTTAATGATTGAAAATCCAGATCAATATATTGAACAATTTGCCAAAGCAGGAGCAGACTATATTACGGTACATGTAGAGGCTTGCCGCCATTTACATCGTACAATTCAATTAATTCGTTCTTACGGTGTTAAGCCAGGTGTCGTTTTAAATCCACATACACCGATTGAAACGATTCAGCACGTTTTACAAGAGATTGATATGGTGTTATTCATGACAGTGAATCCTGGATTTGGTGGTCAAAAATTCATTCATTCTGTTGTACCTAAAATTGAAGCATTATCCACAATTATTAAAGAGCGTAATTTAGACGTTGCGATTGAAATTGATGGTGGTATTAATGCCGAAACAATTGTTCCATGTGCAAAAGCAGGTGCCACTATTTTTGTAGCAGGTTCAGCGATTTATAGTAAAGAAGATCGTACAGCGGCACTTCAAGAGATTTTAGCTGCTGGTGAGGCAGCGATTAAAGGATGACTACTGTTGTCGTTTGTGCAGGCGGTCCGAAAGAGGAGCTATGTTCCTTTGATGCGTATAGTAGACAACATGATATTCTATTTATTGGTGCGGACCGAGGTGCACTGTATTTAATTGAGCAAGGTATTACACCGCATGCTATTGTTGGCGACTTTGACTCGTTATCACAAGAGGAATATCAATATGTTATGAAACATGCGGATGATGCCCAACGCTTCCGTGAAGAAAAAAATGAAACCGATACGGATTTAGCGCTGTTAAAAGCGTTAACCTTCGCTCCTAGCGAAATTGTGTTAACAGGGGTTACAGGTGGGCGCTTAGATCATTATGAGGCAGCTGTGCGTTCCATTTATCGATTACAGCTTGAACATCCTGATCTTGTGTTGAAAATTATCAACCATGCGAACATGATACAGTTTTTGGTGCCAGGCACGCACACAATTCAAGCGGATGAGCGTTATCGCTATTTGTCTTTTTTTGCCCATGAGCAACCAATACAGGGCGTTACTTTAAGGCATGTAAAATACGAAACAACGAACGAAGAAATTTCGTTAGGTTCAACTCGATTTACAAGTAATGAAATAATAGGCACTTCAGGGTCTATATCCTTCACGCAAGGCATATGTTTAATGATAAGAAGCATAGATTAGCGTAAGGGGGAGAGAGTCCTGAAAGTATATACGTTCCAACTGCCGAAATTTGTTAGTAGCATTACGCGTACGTGTATTAATCTATTTAAAAAAGATAAGAAAGAAGCTAAAAAATCCGACTGATGCCAGTCGGATTTTTCCTGTTTAATAGCTATATAAAGGCGGTTGGTAGTGTGCCTTGAAAAATGAAAGAAAAAAATCGATTTACGCTTTATGCGAAATCGATTTTTTAGAAGCGGCTATTAAACGCGCTCGATTTTACCTGATTTTAAAGCACGAGCAGAAACCCATACACGTTTTGGTTTACCGTTAACTAGGATACGAACTTTTTGAAGGTTAGCGCCCCAAGTACGTTTGTTAGCGTTCATAGCGTGGGAACGGTTGTTACCAGTACGAGCTTTACGTCCAGTGATTACACATTGTTTTGGCATGTTGTATTCCCTCCTTACAGTTGATGCTGAAAGATTATTATTTCAGTTCGGTATTTCACATACCATAATAATTTAACATACCAAGTCGTTCAGTGCAATAGTTTTCACATAACCTTTCAAGAAAAAAACCTTTACAGGCAAAAACAGCTATGAAAAAACACTGAACAATGGGTGCTCAATTCATTGCACAGTGAATTTTTTAATAGATTATTTCCCACGATAGCCAAGTTTTGTAGAGACGCGTTTTCCTGTTTCTACAAGACGTTGTGTAAGGAAGTTGATATGTTCTTCGCTGACGTTAAAGCTAACAAAACCGATACTGACCGCACCGATAATTTCTCCAAATCCATTAAAAACAGCTACAGCGACTGAGGAGGTACCTGCCGTTCGCTCCCCGTGACTAATAGCAAAGCCCTGTAATCGAATTTGTTCTAACTGCGCTTCTAAGTCAGCCATTTCATCAATAGGAACGAGTTGCTGCATAATTTCCTTTGCTTCTACGGTCGGTAAAGAGGCTAACAACGCTTTATTGGCTGCCCCAATATGCATTGGAATGCGAATACCTAGTTGATCATAAATACGAATCGGGTTGGCTGCACTATCAATACGTTCGATAATAATTGTATCTAGCCCCGCAGGTTTGCTTAAATAAACACTTTCCTCAACTTCTCTTGCGAGTCTTTCTAATTCTGGTCTAATTTTGCTAATATAGTCCATCGTATCATACACTTGCAAACCTAACTCCATCCATATTGTGCCGAGACGATAATGCTTCGTTTGCGTGTCTTGTTCAATCATTCCTTGTGCAATCATCGCTTTTAAAATTCTATGTAATGTACTCAATGGTAAATCGCATTTGGTGGAAAGCTCTGAAATAGACAAACTGCCTTCGGATGCTTCTGAAGCTAACACTTTCGCAATTGTCATTGCTCGTTCTAATAATTGCATAATTGTCCCACCTCCTCTAATCTTATTTTATTTTTATTCTTCCTGTTCGTCTAGTTCCTTCGTTGTCGTCCATAGTTAGTTTTCTCTTTGAAAAAGATAATATTAAAATTTTTCTAAATATATTGACAGTATATCATAAAACGCCTATATTTTTTATATAAACTTTCCTCTTAACGGAAACGTTTTCCACTACAAGGAAAAGGGGTGAAGGTATGCATTATTGTTCATCCATGTATGCACCTTTAAAACACGTAATTATTAAACATCCAAAAGACGCTTTTAAAAGCCAAGAGCATCTTGCGGATGAATGGAAAACTTTCAACTATTTATCAGAACCTAACTATCAGGAGGCTCTTACAGAATATGCTGAGTTTATAGCCGTTCTAGAGAAGTATGTTGAACAAATTGATTATTTACCAGCGTCAAATGAAGTAGGATTAGATTCGCTTTATGCACATGATCCTGTAAAATTCACACCAAATGGTGCAATTATTTTGAAATCTGGTAAAAAGTTAAGACAACCTGAGGCAGTTGTTTATAAGGAATTTTTACAAGACAAAGGGATTGCAATAATCGGTGAATTGTCGGGTGATGCTGTTTCAGATGGCGGGGATCTGGTTTGGCTTGATGACCGTACGCTTGCAGTTGGTCGAGGATATCGCACGAACGATGAAGCAATTCGTCAAATTAAGGAAATGACAGCAACTATGGTCGATGAATTTATCGTTGTGCAACTTCCTCATGATTTAGGGGAAGCAGAGTGCTTACATCTAATGTCCTTTATTAGTATGGTAGACAAGGATTTAGCTGTTGTACATTCGCGTTTAATGCCAGTATTTTTCCGTCAGCTTCTGATTGAAAGAGGAATTCAATTAGTGGAAGTACCAAAAGCTGAGTATGATACTTTAGGCTGTAACGTGTTAGCGTTAGCGCCGAGAGTATGTGTTATTCCTGAAGGTAATCCTTCCACTAAACAGCAGTTATTAGATGCGGGTGCAACGGTATATGAATATAAAGGTAACGAAATTACAGTAAAAGGCACAGGTGGACCTACATGTCTAACTTGCCCAGTAGTCAGAGGATAAAAAGGGAGATGGATGATATGTTTAAAAATGTGATTGTAAAAACACCAGGCAATAGTTTTGTTAACGGCTTAACAACAAGTGATCTAGGAAAACCTATTTTAGAAAAGTTATTTGAACAGCACGAACGCTATGTAGAAGCATTAAAAAAATGTGGTGTAGAGGTTACTCAACTTGAGGCAGATGAAGCTTTCCCAGATGCAACTTTTGTAGAAGATACGGCGGTACTAACTTCTGAATTTGCTATTATCACAAATCCAGGAGCGGCAGCACGCAATCGTGAAATTGAAGCAATTGAACCAGCAGTTAAAAATTTCTATGACAAGCTATATTATATTGAAGCACCTGGAACACTGGATGGTGGTGATGTTTTGCAAGCTGAAAAGAAATTTTATGTAGGTATTTCAGATCGTACAAATGAAGAAGGCGCACGACAATTTAAAGAAATCGTTGAAAGGGAAGGCTATGAAGCGACGATTATTCCATTACAAAATTTCTTCCATTTAAAAACGGGCATCGCGTACGTTGGACAAAATCGTATGGTTGTAGCTGGAGAGTTTATCGATCATCCAGCATTTGAATCTTATGAGAAAATTGTTATTCCACAACAAGATGAATACTCTGCAAACTGCATTCAAGTAAACGATACTATCATTATTCCAGCCGGTTATCCTGATACTAATCGCAAACTAAATGACTTAGGCTATCAAACGATTGAACTTGAAATGTCTGAATTTAGAAAGCATGATGGCGGATTGAGCTGTTTATCACTACGATTTTAAGTCAATAAAAAACATGCCCAATCAATTTGTAGGGGAAAATTGATTGGGTGTTTTAGTACTTTAAATATCTGAATATTTAATAATTTGACAAAATACGGAAATGGGGAAACACGTTGAGCAAAGGGGAGCAACAGCATAATAATGTATTGAAGCGTTCTATGAAGAGTCGACATTTATTGATGTTATCACTTGGTGGTGTGATTGGCACAGGTTTATTTTTAAATGTAGGTTTTACAATTAATCAAGCTGGCCCTGGTGGAGCACTAATTGGTTATTTATTTGGTGGTTTAATTTTATATATGGTGATGAACTGTCTGGGTGAATTGGCAGTGTATATGCCTGTCACAGGTTCTTTCCAAACATATGCAACACGATTTATCAGTCCGTCAGCAGGCTTTTCGTTAGGTTGGATGTACTTTGTTGGATCTGCTGCCACCGCGGGGGTGGAGTTTACAGCAGCGGGCATATTAATGCAGCATTGGTTCCCAAATGTGCCGATTTGGATATGGTGTGCTGTCTTTATGGTGCTTTTGTTTACATTAAATGCTTTAACAACAAAAGGTTTCGCAGAAGCAGAGTTCTGGTTTGCAAGCATTAAGGTAGTGGCTGTAATTGCCTTTATAATAATTGGTGTAGCTGCTATTTTTGGCTTGATTCCTTTGGCTGATCGGCCGACTCCACATTTAACGAATTTAGCACCGACAGGATTATTCCCTGCAGGCATTACGATTATTTTTGTCACGATGATGAATGTTATTTTCTCGTATCAAGGTTCCGAGCTAGTAGGAATTGCTGCTGGTGAAACAGAAAACCCAGAAAAAAACATTCCAAGAGCAATACGTACAATCTTGTTCAGAATTATCGTATTTTATATTGCTTCTATAATAGTACTGTCTGCCATTTTTCCATCATCTGAACTTGGGCTACTTGAAAGTCCTTTTGTTACATTGATGAAAATTGCGGGTGTTCCATATGCGGCGGGCATTATGAATTTCGTTATTTTGACAGCGATATTGTCTGTAGGGAACTCATGCTTATATGCTTCCACACGATTACTATGGTCGATGTCAAAAGAAGGCATGGCTCCAAAGTACTTTGGTCGATTAACAAAAAATAAAGTGCCATTAAATGCGCTTATTTTTACGATGCTATTTTCACTGCTATCGTTATTAACAAGTGTGATGGAAGCTGACGCAGTATTTGTGTTGCTTATGTCTATTGCGGGAATATCGGTGACTATTTCTTGGATGGGTATTGCCATGTCTCAATTAATGTTCCGATACCGTTATGTAAAAGGGGGAGGCAATGTGGCAGATTTGAAATTTAAAACACCATTGTACCCATTAATTCCAATATTTTGTATTGTTTTTTGTGTCATTATATTAGTGTTTTTAGCGTTTGATCCGACTCAAAGAATAGGGTTGTTATATGGCATAGGGTTCTTTGTAGCGTGTATGCTATTTTATAAAGTGAAATTGAGTAAAGTGAGTACAATCACTTCTGACAAAGAAAAGTCACTGAATGCTTAATGGATATTTCATTTTTAGTGGATAAAGGAGATTTTAAATATGAACAATTATTTATGGAATACACCAGACAAACTGCGAGCATTATTATGTGAAATTGTAAGCTGGGAAAGCAGAACATTAACAGCAGGTGAAAATGAATTCGCCTTTAAATTAAGAGAGCTGTTGCAAACGCTTTCTTATTTTCAAGATAATCCTAACTTAATAGAACTGCATGATGCGGGACTCGGTCGCCATGCGGTTACAGCATTGTACAAGCATCCAACGGCTACTGAAACAGTAGTCCTAATTAGTCATTTCGATACGGTTCATACAGAGGAATATGGAGAGCTTGAGCCATTTGCTTGTCGGCCAGAAGAGTTGACGAGTATGCTAATGGAACCTAAATATAAAAAAGATTTGCCAGAGGCGGCTAGAATTGATTTAGAGTCGGGTAATTATTTATTTGGTCGTGGCACAATGGATATGAAAATGGGACTCGCTTTACACTTGCAATTGATTGAAAAAGCGAGTATTGAACAATGGCCAATTAATCTAATTTTAACAGCGGTACCGGATGAGGAAGTCAATTCTGCTGGTATGCGTGCAGCCGTAGTTGAGTTAGTAAGGTTGCGTGAACAATACGGTTTAACCTATAAGTTATATTTAAATAGTGAACCTTCGTTTTCACAAGGGCCTTCTGATATAAATGAATATATATATTCAGGGACAATCGGTAAGATTATGCCGGCTGCTTTATTTTATGGAAAAGAGACGCATGTAGGTGAGCCGTTAAAAGGTATGACAGCCAACTATATTGCATCCTTTATGACACAGCATATGGAGTGGAATCCAGTTTTCCGCGAAACAGATCTCGGTGAAAGTACACCATTGCCAGTATCCTTACAATTAAAGGATTTAAAAATGGAGTATTCTACACAGACGCCATATCGTGCAGCCGCACTTTATAATGTATTTTTGTTAAAGCGGACGGCAACAGAGGTTATGGAAATTTTTGAACAAGTTGCATTGGAGGCAATGGCTGCTTGTAATATGCAATATAAGCAAATTTGTGAACGCGAACAAGTACAAGGTGTTGGGAAAGTAAATGTACTTCGCTATGAGGCAGTTTTAGAGCATGCTATTCAAAAACTTGGCGCAGAGGAAGTAAAGCATATTAAAAACCAAGTGCTAGAAAATACAGCGTGGGATGATCGGGAGAAGTCGATTCGTATTGTAGATCAATTGATGATTCGATGTCAGGAGCTAACACCAGCAACGGTGCTGTTATACGCACCTCCTTATTACCCAGCTATTAATTCTTCACAGCATCCGCTCGTCAAGCAATCAATCGAATTAATGAAGAAAACAGCCAAAACATTTGCTATTGAAGTCGAGCAAATACACTATTTCAATGGCATTTGTGATTTAAGTTATGTCAATTATTCAGATGATTCCAATGGCTGGGCTGCATTTGAGCGCAACACACCTGTTTATGGTGATACGTATAGTATTCCATTTGAAGCCATGTCTGCCTTAAAGGGCCCAGTGTTAAATGTGGGGCCATTCGGCAAAGATGCACATCAAAAGACAGAGCGTTTACATGTAGATAGTGCATTTAAAGAAATGCCTGTGATGATTGAAACACTTATAAAAAGCTTATATGCAGCAGAGAGTGAAATACCCGCGGAGTAGAGTGAAATACTCGCGAAAAGAAAGTGAATACCCGCGGAGTAAAGAGAGATACCCGCGAAAAGAAAGCGAATACCCGTGGAGTAGTGAAATACCCGCGAAAAGAAAGCGAATACCCGCGGAGTAGAGAGAGATGCCCGCGAAAAGAAAGCGAATACCCGCGGAGTAGTGAAATACCCACGAAAAGAAAGTGAATACCCGCGGAGTAGAGTGAAATACCCGCGAAAAGAAAGCGAATACCGCGGAGTAAAGTAAAATACCCGCGAAAAGAAAGCGAATACCCGCGAAAAGAAAGTGAATACCCGCGGAGTAGAGTGAGATACTCGCGAAGCAAAGTAAAATACCCGCGAAACAACTGAAACACCAGTAGTAAAGAGAGCATCTTAGGTGTTAGCAGAATCCCACAAAAAAGCTGATGTTTAAATACATCAGCTTTTTTGTCTACCAATACATAGATATTTAATGACAATGTTTCGACCGTAACATTTAAGGAAATGCTGTTTAATAGGTCGTTCAGAACAGAGAACCATAAATGTTGCAAGCTAATTGGGTAGGGATGGAACGCTAAAAACGTTGACACAAAGCGCTTTCAAGGCAACTTAGGTTGCTTAATGTATACCCGAAGTGGTACAATATAATTTAGTCAAAAAGAGCCAAGGGGGCATTTCTATGTCAATTGAATTAAATAATGAATTCGGCCAAATTGATATTTCAACAGATGTACTTGCACAAATTGCTGGTGGCGCTGCTATAGAATGCTACGGTATTGTTGGCATGGCATCTAAACATCAAATTCGTGATGGTCTAACTGATATTTTACGTAAAGAGAACTTTGCAAAAGGTGTTGTAATTCGACAACAAGAAGAAGATTTACATATTGATATGTATATTATTGTTAGTTACGGGACTAAAATTTCGGAAGTTGCTTATCAAGTACAGTCGAAAGTGAAATATACAGTGGATAAAACATTAGGTATGAGCGTTAAATCTGTCAATATCTTTGTGCAGGGCGTTCGTGTAGCGAATGAGTAAGAGGAGGAACAAATTCGAATGCAGTCTTTAGACGGATTAAAATTTGCTGAAATGGTGCAAATGGGTGCTCATCACCTATTCCAAAATGCAAATTATGTAGATTCTTTAAATGTATTCCCAGTACCAGATGGGGATACAGGGACAAACATGAACTTATCGATGACATCTGGTGCTAAGGAAACCGAACTTCAAGCGTCAGAACATATTGGGAAAACGGCACAAGCGTTATCAAAAGGATTGCTTATGGGTGCACGTGGGAATTCAGGTGTAATCTTATCGCAACTATTCCGAGGTTTCGGTAAATTTGTAGAAAAAGAAGCAACAATTAATGCAAAAGCATTTGCTGGTGCTTTCCAAGCTGGTGTCGATACAGCTTATAAAGCAGTAATGAAACCAGTTGAGGGAACAATCTTAACTGTGGCACGAGAAGCGGCTAAAAAAGGTGTAGAAGTTGCTGAAAGTGAAAACGATATCATTGCTGTTATGGAAGCATTTACTGCGGAAGCAAAGGCTTCACTAGAGCGCACACCAGACCTGTTACCGGTGTTAAAAGAAGTAGGCGTCGTGGATAGTGGTGGTCAAGGATTACTATTTGTCTACGAAGGTTTTTTAGCCTCTTTAAAAGGCGAGCCACTACCAAAGAAAAATGATGCAACATTAGATGATTTAATTAATGCCGAACATCATAGAGCCCAAGACTTTATGAATACTGCAGATATTGAATTTGGCTATTGTACGGAAATTATGGTTCGTTTTGAAGAGGATAAAGAGCCATTCAGTGAGGAACAATTCCGTAATGAATTAAACCCATTAGGTGACTCGTTGCTTGTTATTTCAGATGAAGAAATTGCGAAAGTGCATATTCATTCTGAGCAACCGGGCGCTGTTTTAGCGATGGGGCAAAAATATGGTAGTCTTATTAAAATCAAAGTTGATAATATGCGTGAGCAACATTCCGCTATCGTTGGCGAGGATCACAAAGCATCTGCACCAGCTCCAACGAAAAAAGCTGAAAAACATCCTTATGCGATTGTTACGATTGCAATGGGAGAAGGTGTGGCTGAATTACTACGCTCGATTGGTGCTTCTTATGTGATTGAGGGCGGACAAACGATGAACCCTTCAACTGAAGATATTGTGAAAGCTGTACAGGAAATTGGTGCTGAAAAAGTACTTATTTTACCAAACAACAAAAATATAGTAATGGCAGCTGAGCAAGCTGTAGAGTTATTGGGTATTGAAGCTGCAGTTGTGGCAACAAAAACAATTCCTCAAGGGATGGCAGCCATTCTTTCATTTAATCCAGAAGCGACAGTTGAAACAAACCAAAAAGCGATGACAGAAGCATTTGCTCATGTAAAAACAGGGCAAGTCACTTATGCAGTGCGTGATACGTCGATTGATGGCGTAGAAATTCATAAAGACGATTTTATGGCGCTTGCTGAAGGGAAAATTGTGCTCTCTACACCAGCGTTAAAAGACGCTGCTGAGAAAGTTATTACAGATTTAGTAGATGCAAATACGGAAATCGTAACAATTATTTATGGCGAAGATACGTCTGAAGAAAAAGCCTCTGAATTAATCCAATTTATCGAAGAAAACTATCCAGATGTCGAAGTGGAGTTATTTAATGGTAAACAAGGATTATATCCATATATTATTTCGGTAGAATAATATTAGGTTGCAGAGTGAACGAGTAGACGAAGCAGTGCACAAGTTGTGTACTGCTTTTGTTTATGGTAAAAGGAATGCCAGCGTTGAATACAAGAAGAAATAAGCAAAATAGATTGTTTTGTGTATTTCTTCAAAGGACAGTTAACTTGTAAATGCTGGAATATCAGCTCTTGAGAGTGCTTGTATTTGTAGAGAGTACAATAAAGAAATAATATAAATGATTAAGAAATTATAGTCGTTTTAATTTTCTGAAAGTTGATAAAGTAGTGCTTTACTTTTATAGTAACTATCAAGCATGATATAAGTAAAAGTAAAATTATTATATGAATAGAATAGAGGGGTGCTTGTATGAAATTTACATCGGTTTTTGATATTATTGGACCTGTTATGATTGGTCCATCTTCTTCTCATACAGCAGGTGCAGCGCGTATTGGCCGTGTTGCAAGAGATTTATTTGGCAGACAGCCGAAATGGGTGAAAATCCACCTATATGGTTCGTTTGCAGAAACATACAGAGGGCATGGGACAGATGTAGCAATAATTGGTGGTTTATTAGATTTTGATACATTTGATGAGCGAATTAAAACGGCTTTTGAGCATGCAGAAAAAGCTGGCATGCAATATGAATTTATTCCTGAAACAGCTAATACAGAGCATCCGAATACAGCGAGATTGGTATTTGGTGACGATGATGGCGAAATGTCAATTGTCGGTATTTCAATTGGCGGGGGAAAAATTGAAGTAAGCGAGGTCAATGGCTTCAAGCTTCGCTTAACGGGTGGCATGCCTGCTATTCTTGTTGTACATGATGACCGCGCGGGCTGTATTGCCAATGTGGCAAATTGCTTAGCAATGCATAATGTCAATATTGGCCATATGGAAGTTTCACGTATCGAACGTGGCTTAACGGCTTTAATGGTGATTGAGATCGATCAAAATATTGAGGACAAAGTACTTCAACAAATTTCATTAATACCACATATTACAAAAGTATCGAAAATTAATAACTAAGGGGGTGTCCCAAAATGGATGTATTATTTCATAATGTCCGTGAGCTTGTAGAACGAGCAGAGCGTGAAGAAAAGCAAATTTCTGAGCTAATGATTGAACAAGAAATACTAATAAGTGGTCGAACACGCGAAGAAATTATGCAACAAATGGATCAAAACTTAACAGTGATGGAAGAAGCGGTTGAACGAGGCTTACAAGGAGTAAAGTCTGTTACAGGTTTAACTGGTGGTGATGCTGTCCTGCTTCAAAATTATATTGCACAAGGCAAATCGCTTTCTGGAGATTTATTATTGGATGCGGTCAGTAAAGCAGTTGCTACGAATGAAGTAAATGCTGCCATGGGCACAATTTGTGCAACACCTACAGCCGGTTCTGCGGGAGTAGTGCCAGGCACTTTATTTGCAGTAAAAAATAAGCTAAACCCAACGCGTGAGCAAATGATTCGCTATTTATTTACTTCAGGCGCCTTTGGTTTTGTGGTAGCAAACAATGCTTCTATCTCGGGTGCTGCAGGTGGCTGTCAGGCTGAAGTTGGTTCGGCAGCCGGTATGGCGGCGGCGGCAATAGTGGAAATGGCAGGAGGGACACCTCAACAATGTGCAGAAGCATTTGCTATTACGCTGAAAAATATGCTAGGTCTCGTTTGTGATCCAGTAGCGGGTTTAGTCGAAGTGCCTTGTGTTAAACGTAATGCAATGGGGGCAGCGAATTCGCTTGTAGCAGCAGATATGGCTTTAGCAGGTGTTACGAGTCGTATCCCATGTGATGAAGTCATTGGAGCGATGTATCGCATCGGTCAGTCAATGAGCCCGAACTTGAAAGAAACAGCGCGTGGTGGACTAGCGGCGACGCCAACAGGCAAAGCAATTAGCAATGCGATTCTTAATAATGGCGATTTACAAAGCATACTAAAAGCAAGAATCACAATAGAGTAGATTGTAAAAGCGTTAGATTGACTGCAATCAATCTAACGCTTTTTTGTTATGTCGTTGTAATCCGCTACAGCGGGGACCTGAAGGTTTAGTGCCGATAGAAGTGATTTTCGTGGCGATAGCGCCCGAATAAGTGCAATTTGAAAGTTACTGTGTCGACACGAAAGAAAAGATTTATGATACAGTTAAAATGAGAACGGATGTATCTACGAATAACAATAAAACAATTGACATAGAAGGGAGGTAGGTTCTTGAGATTTGTGACACAACAATTCTCAAGAGCTGTTGTGACAGGTGACTGAATTAAGCAGTCCTGTCTCCGAATTAAAAGGAGTCGGGAAAGAAACCGCAGCACACTTAGAAACATTGGGTATCGAGACGGTAAACGATATTTTATGGACCTTTCCACATCGGCATGAGGATTTCCGTTTAAAGGATTTAGCGCAAACACCACATAATGAGCGAGTTACCGTTGAATGTAAAGTAGAACGTGAGCCGACTGTGTTGTTTTTAGGACGCAACAAATCTCGCTTGCAAGTAACTGTGCTTGCGGGGCGCCATTTAGTAAAAGTCGTATTTTTCAATCAAAACTATTTAAAGCAAAAGCTTATACCAGGTACTATTGTGACAGTGACGGGCAAATGGGATAGAGGTAGACAAGTTATTAATGGCACCACTGTCACTTTTGGACCGAAAATCGACCAAGTAGACTTTGAACCTGTCTATAGCTTGAGAGGTTTAATTCCACAAAAACGGTTTCGTAAATATATGCGACAGGTGTTAGATGACTTTGGTGCGGTATTACCAGATGCGATTCCACAGCATTTGCAGGATGCCTATAAATTAGTGTCAATACGCGATGGGTTGGAAGGTATTCATTTTCCACAAAATGCTGAGCATGCGAAACAAGCTAGAAGACGCTTTGCTTATGAAGAGTTATTAAACTTTCAGCTCCGTATTCAAGCAATACGTAAAATACGTAAGGATACTGAACACGGTACGATTATACAGTTCGACTTGCAAAAACTACGGGCATTTATTGCTTCATTGCCGTACGAGTTAACAGGTGCTCAAAAGCGTGTTGTCAATGAAATATGTAAAGATTTAAAAGCACCGCATCGCATGAATCGTTTGCTACAAGGCGATGTTGGGTCGGGAAAAACAGTTGTGGCAGCTATTTGCTTATATGCTGCTGTGACAGCTGGATTTCAAGGGGCGCTAATGGCACCGACGGAAATATTAGCAGAGCAACATGCTGAAAACTTAGTTGCTTGGTTTGAGCCATTTGGTGTACGTGTCGCGTTATTATCAGGCTCAACGAAAACGAAGGAGCGCCGTCTACTATTAGCCTCACTGGCTAATGGAGAAATTGATATTGTTATAGGCACCCACGCTCTGATCCAACCTGATGTTCTCTTCAAGAGACTGGGCTTTGTTATAACGGACGAACAGCATCGCTTTGGTGTGGAGCAACGTAGAATTTTACGTGATAAAGGAGAAAACCCTGATGTGCTCTTTATGACGGCTACGCCTATCCCACGAACACTGGCGATTACAGCGTTTGGTGAAATGGACGTCTCGTTAATTGATGAAATGCCGGCAGGGCGTAAAGAAATTGAAACCCATTGGATGAAAAAAGAACAATTGGGTTCCGTATTAGCTAAACTAGAGTTAGAGCTGACAGCAGGTAGACAAGCATATGCCATTTGTCCTTTGATTGAAGAGTCGGATAAACTGGATGTTCAAAATGCCGTAGAGATTTATGAGCAACTCGCATCGTATTTTACTGGACGCTTTAAAGTTGGGTTAATGCATGGTCGCTTACCAGCAGATGAAAAAGATGCGATAATGCGAGGCTTTAGTGAGGGCGATATTCACGTCTTAGTATCTACGACTGTTGTTGAGGTCGGCGTAAATGTGCCCAATGCAACGTTTATGGTAGTCTACGATGCGGAACGTTTTGGCTTAGCGCAGCTACATCAGCTCCGCGGTCGTGTAGGACGTGGTGAGCATCAATCCTACTGTATATTAATTGCTGATCCAAAATCGGATGAGGGTAAAGAGCGAATGCAGTCTATGACCGAAACAAATGATGGTTTCCGACTAGCTGAAAAAGATTTAGAGCTTCGTGGACCAGGAGACTTTTTCGGCCGTAAGCAAAGCGGCTTGCCTGATTTTAAAGTAGCCGATTTAGTACATGATTATAGAACCCTGGAGACGGCACGAAAAGATGCAACAGAAATGATTGATACAGATGCATTTTGGCATGATGAGATGTATCGATATTTGCGTGAAATGCTACAACAGTCTGGCGTCCTTCAAGGCGAACGATTTGATTAATGTAGCGTTGTGTAATAAGGAATGTGAGAGCTTGTTTTTGAAAACAAGTCTTGCATTCTTTTTTTATACTCTATATACTGATATTAGTACCAAGTGCTAATAACAACTCAAAAGGTGGCGAATGACGTTGAGACGAACGAAAAAAGAGCGACAGCGATTATTATCTGAAACGATTGCGGAAAATCCATTCGTCACAGATGAACAACTCGCGTCGGAATTTCAGGTAAGTGTTCAAACCATTCGATTGGATCGTATGGAATTAGCAATTCCCGAATTGCGTGAACGAATTAAAGATGTGGCTTCGAAAACTTATGAAAATGAAGTGAAATCGTTACCGATTGACGAAGTAATCGGTGAAATTATTGATATAGAATTAGACAATCGTGCATTATCAATTTTTGACGTAAAAGATGAGCACGTTTTTCAGCGCAATGGCATTGCTCGTGGACATCATTTATTTGCACAAGCAAACTCATTAGCTGTAGCGGTAATTGATGATGAGCTTGCATTAACAGTGCACTCCAATATTACATTTGTGAAACCTGTAAAAGCCGGAAATCGTGTTATTACTAAGGCGGTCGTTGTTGGAAGAGATGATGAACGCCATCGTACAAAAGTAGAAATTGTATCTACTGTAAATGGTGAAACAGTTTTGGTTGGTGAATTCGATATGTACCGCACGAAAGGTAAAGGTGAACAAGAATGAAATTAGCACTTGATGGAATGGGTGGCGACAATGCACCAAAGTCAGTAGTGGAAGGTGCATTATTAGCATTAGAACAAATTCCAAATTTGGAAATTCAGTTATATGGACAGCAAGAAAAGCTTGACCCTTATTTGAAAATGCATGACCGCTTAACGGTTATTCATTGTGAAGAAGTGGTCGAGGGCACAGATGACCCTGCACGTGCTGTACGACGTAAAAAAGATTCATCGATGGCACGCATGATGGATGCAGTGGAAGAAGGGAAGGCAGATGCCTGTCTTTCGGCGGGAAATACAGGTGCATTAATGGCAGGTGGTTTGTTTAAGGTAGGGCGTATTGAAGGTATTGCTCGACCTGCATTAGCTACGACATTACCGACACTTGATGGCAAAGGATTTTTAATGCTCGATTTAGGAGCGAATGCAGATGCCCGACCAGAACATTTACTGCAATATGCGATTATGGGTGATATATACGCCAAAAAGGTAGGCGGTTTACAAAAGCCACGTATTGGTCTTTTAAATATCGGAACTGAAGATAAAAAAGGCAATGATTTAACGAAAGCTGCTTTTGCCTTATTAAAAGAAGCGGACTTGAATTTTATCGGCAACGTTGAGGCGCGTGATTTACTTGATGGGGTAGCAGACGTCGTTGTGACAGATGGATTTACAGGCAATATGGTGCTGAAGTCAATAGAAGGAACAGCGGGTGCATTGTTTACAATGCTAAAAGAGGCATTTATGTCTTCTACCAAAACGAAAATTTCAGCAATGTTAATGAAAAATAATTTACGTGACTTAAAAAATAAAATGGACTATACAGAGTATGGCGGTGCAGGTTTGTTTGGTTTACAAGCACCTGTAATTAAAGCGCATGGATCATCCAATGCGAAAGCAATCTATAGTGCAATCCGTCAAGCCAATACGATGGTAGAGCATACAGTGATATCAACTATTACCGATACAGTACGTCACTTAGAAATTGATTAACAAAGGGGATTAGTAAGAAATGACGAAAATTGCATTTATTTTTCCAGGCCAAGGCTCACAGACGGTTGGCATGGGTCAAGAATTTATAAGCAATTCGCAAGAAAGTAAGGCCTTCTACGAAAGTGCTAACAAGACACTTGGTTTTGACTTATCTAAATTAATGTTAGAAGGACCTGCTGAAGAGCTAACGCTAACATACCATGCGCAACCAGCATTATTAACGACAGGTGTTATGGTTGCTGAAAAATTGCGTGCTGCAGGCATTACGCCACATTATGCTGCGGGTCACTCTCTTGGAGAATACGGTGCATTAGTCATCGCAGGTGTGCTTTCGTTTGAGGATGCTGTAGCTGTTGTTCATAAACGTGGTTTATACATGAACGAAGCTGTACCAGCAGGGCAAGGTGCAATGGCAGCTATTCTTGGAATGGAGCTTGAGGCGTTACATGCAGTAACTGCTAAAGTTACAGCTGAAGGTGATGTAGTTCAAGTTGCAAACGTCAACTGTCCAGGACAAATAGTTATTTCTGGTACTAAGGAAGGCGTTGATAAGGCCTCTGTAGCTGCAAAAGAAGCGGGTGCAAAACGTGCAATTCCGTTAGTAGTAAGTGGACCTTTCCATTCAGAATTAATGCGACCATCTTCAGAACAATTACAAGCTACGCTAGCCGAAATTACTTTATCGGAACCACAAATTCCGGTAATTAGCAACGTGAAGGCGAAAGAAATACAAGATGTACCAGCTATTCAACAAGAATTAGTTGAACAAGTGTATAGCGCTGTACAATGGGAAGCATCCGTTCGCGAAATGATTGCGCAAGGCGTGGATGTATTTATTGAGTGTGGTCCTGGTAAAGTGTTAAGTGGTTTAGTTAAGAAAATAGATCGTTCAGTGGCAACATATTGTGTATATGATGAAGCGTCATTAGAAGCGGTAATAGAAGCGTCGAAGGAGTGGACAATCAATGCGTAAATTAGAAGGAAAAGTTGCGGTTGTAACAGGTGCTTCACGAGGAATTGGACGTGCAATTGCATTAAAGCTTGCGGATGAAGGTGCGAAGGTTGTTGTTAACTATAGCGGCTCACAGGCAAAAGCAGAGGAAGTAGTTGCGACAATTCAAGCAAATGGTGGAGAGGCGATTGCCGTTCAAGCAAGTGTCTCCAAAACAGAGGAAGTTACTGAATTAATGGATGCGGCAGTCAAAACATTTGGCGCGCTTGATATTTTAGTAAATAATGCAGGAATTACTCGCGATAATTTATTGATGCGCATGAAAGAAGAAGAATGGGACGATGTACTCGATACAAACTTAAAAGGTGTATTCCTTTGTACAAAAGCAGTCACTCGTCAAATGATGAAGCAGCGTGCAGGGCGCATCATTAATATTTCTTCTATCGTTGGTGTTGCTGGTAATGCAGGGCAAGCAAATTATGTAGCGGCAAAAGCAGGCGTCATTGGCTTAACAAAAACGACGGCAAAAGAACTTGCGTCACGTAATATTTTAGTAAATGCCATTGCTCCAGGTTTTATTGAAACTGAAATGACAGAACAGCTTCCAGAAGATTTAAAACAAGGCATGCTGACACAAATTCCTCTCGCTAAACTTGGGCAACCTGAGGATATTGCGAAAGCAGTTGCGTTTTTAGCTTCTGAAGATGCAAACTATATGACAGGCCAAACGCTACATATTGACGGCGGCATGGTGATGTAATAATATGCTATAGCATAATTTTTAATTTTTTGTATAATCATTTGAGGGGAGGTGAACGTTTTGACTACAGTATTAGAGCGCGTAACAAAAGTAATCGTAGACCGTTTAGGTGTTGAGGAAAGTGAAGTTACACTAGAAGCTTCTTTCCGTGATGATTTAGGTGCAGACTCATTAGACGTTGTTGAGCTTGTAATGGAGCTTGAAGACGAATTCGATATGGAAATTTCTGATGAAGATGCTGAAAAAATTTCAACAGTTGGTTCTGCTATTTCATACATCGAAGGTAAAATTAACTAATTTTCTGGTAGATGACACAGATTTTGATAATACAAAATCTGATACCATTGTAGACTTACATCAAAGCATAATGGCAAAAGCTTATTTGCTTTGATGTATTTTAAAGGTACGAAATGGTTCGTTTTTCGAACGATGGACGTACCTTTTTTTATTTTTGTTAAAAAAATACGAAAAAACTTCCAAAACATTGTATTTATGCCGAAATACTTTTGCATAAATGCCTTGAAAAAGGTACACTAAGACGGTAGAAACTATTAGGAAGGCAGATTGTTCAATGGCTATGAGAAGAAAAGGAACTATGCAGAAATCAGGCGTACTTCCTGAAAAAGTACGCAATCAATTCGAGCTATTACAGCATGAATTAAACATCACATTTATTAATAAAAATTTATTGTATCAAGCATTCACGCATTCATCTTATGTGAATGAGCATCGCCGTAAATTGTTTACGGATAATGAGCGTCTCGAATTTTTAGGCGACGCTGTACTTGAACTGTCTGTTTCTAAATACCTTTTTGAGAAATACCCGCATATGAGTGAGGGCGAATTAACAAAATTGCGAGCTTCAATCGTTTGTGAACCATCCCTTGTTATTTTTGCAAATGAATTAGGATTTGGTCGCTTTGTATTGCTTGGAAAAGGTGAAGAATTAACAGGTGGACGGGAACGCCCAGCGCTACTTGCAGATGTTTTTGAATCATTTGTAGGTGCTCTTTATTTAGATCAGGATTTGCAAACGGTCGTGACATTTTTAGAACGAATCGTGTTCCCAAAGGTAGAAGTCGGTGCTTTTTCGCATGTGATGGATTTTAAAAGCCAACTACAAGAAATGGTACAGCAAACAAATAACGGTTTACTTCATTATGAAATTATTGATGAAAAGGGCCCAGCGCATAACCGTACCTTTGTATCAAGCGTGTTATTAAATGGACAAGAGCTTGGTATTGGTCGAGGAAAATCAAAAAAAGAAGCCGAGCAACAAGCAGCACAATGTGCGATGCGCGCAATGCGTGAGCATACTGCTAAAGAGGAGGCTTAATAGATGTTCCTAAAACGACTCGAAGTGATTGGCTTTAAATCTTTTGCGGAGCGCATTGGTATTGACTTTGTGCCAGGTGTTACAGCTGTTGTTGGACCTAATGGCAGTGGGAAAAGTAATGTAACTGATGCTATTCGTTGGGTACTCGGGGAGCAATCGGCAAAGTCGTTACGTGGGGCAAAGATGGAAGATGTTATTTTTGCTGGGAGTGACTCTCGAAAGCCACTAAACTTTGCAGAGGTAACATTAATTTTAGATAATACTGATGAGCAACTTGCTTTTTCGTATACAGAGGTCAGCGTAACAAGACGCGTATACCGTTCAGGTGATAGTGAATATTTATTAAATAACCAGCAGTGTCGCCTGAAGGATATTACGGACTTGTTTATGGATTCGGGACTTGGGAAAGAGGCTTTTTCAATTATTTCACAAGGCCGTGTCGATGAAATTTTAAATAGCCGCCCGGACGATCGCCGCTCAATATTTGAAGAGGCGGCTGGTGTTTTAAAATATAAGCTACGAAAGAAAAAAGCAGAGCATAAACTTGTAGAAACAGATGAAAACCTTTACCGTGTTTTAGATATTTTACATGAGTTGGATAGCCGTTTGGAGCCTTTGCAAATACAAGCTTCTAGCGCAAGAGACTATGTACAAATGTCCACGGAACTAAAGGATTTTGATATTGCGATCCTTGTGCACGATTTAAAAAATTGTGCACAATCTTTGCATGCATTGAAAGAAGAGTATGCGCAGCTATCTGAAACAGAGCAAAAACAAGCAAAGGATATTCAAGCGCTAGAAACCCAAACGACGGATATTCGGAAACATTTAAAAGAGTTGGATGTTTTATTGGATGCTGCACAATCTGAGCTTGTAGATGCAACGATGGAAATGGAACGTTGGGATGGTCGTAAAGCTTTAATGGCTGAAAAACGCCAAAATGCAACGAATCAATTACAGCAGTTGAATACATCATTACTTGAAGCGCAAAATGAAGTAGAGGTATTAGTTGCGCAAGAACTTGAGAAAAAACAATTGTTTGTAGAAAAACAACAAGAAGTTTTAACGCTAAAGCAAATCATTAAGCAATTAGAGCAATCCTTAAACCGTTCAGTTACAGAAATTGAACAGGAAATGGAAGAGCATAAAAACCGCTATATCGATTCATTAAACGAAGAAGCAACAGTCAAAAATGAATTAAAAAATATCGAACAACAATTATCACAACAAAAAGCAATGGCAGCTCGTATGACAGACCAAACGGATGAGATTGGTCAAGAATTAATTGAAGTTGTGGCGGAGAAAGAAACACTTGTTGGCCTACATACAGCAACAACGACTGCATTGCAACAGAAGCTCGAACAATATGAAACATTGCAAATGCAGTTTAAAAAAGTGAATCTTTCTTTTAATGATAAGCAAGAAATGCTGTATAAGGCGTATCAGCACCAACAACAATTAAAAGCTAGAAAAGATACATTAGCAGAGCTAGAAGCTGATTTCTCTGGCTTCTTCCATGGTGTTAAGGAAGTATTACTGGCGCGTGATAAAGGTGAATTATTTGGTATTGAAGGCGCAGTGGCGGAATTGATTCAGGTCAATGGCAAATATTCGCAAGCGATTGAAACGGCCTTAGGTGCCGCCTCCCAACATATTGTGACGACGAACGAACAGAACGCCCAACAAGCTATCCGTTGGTTAAAGCAAAAAAGAGCGGGGCGTGCTACATTCTTACCAAAAACGGTTATGAAATCACGCAAAATTAATCCGTCAGCCATTCAGCTTGCTACGGAGCATCCGGCGTTCGTACAAATGGCAGATGCCCTTGTCACGTTCGATGAGGACAATCGTTCCATTGTTGAAAATTTGCTTGGCAATGTCATTGTTGCAGCGCATTTAGAAGGGGCAAGTCAAATTGCGCGATTATGTGGTTTCCGTTACCGTGTCGTAACGCTCGAAGGGGATATTGTCAATGCTGGAGGTTCTTTAACGGGTGGTGCAGCGAAACAACAATCTTCCCTATTTACAAGAAAAGCCGAGCTCGATGGCCTGATAGCTAAGCTAGAAGCATTAGAAACGTCGATTTATAGTGCAGAGCAGGCTGTAGCAACGGAAAAAGAGACATTGGCCACATTACGTGACAAAGTAGAACAATTAAAACTAGAAGGCGAACAACTGCGGAAAGAAGAAATGCAACAGGCAAGTCGCCTTCGAGAATTAGAGGTTGTAGAAAAAAGTCTATCCGCCCGAGTGTCCTTTGCTTCAAATGAAACGCAAGATGTAAAAACACGTGAGGAAGCGCTGCTTGCTCAAAAGGAAGTAGCTACTGCACGTTTAGCAGCGCTAGCTGAAGAATTAGTAGCGATAAACGAGACGGTAGAACAATTAGGTAAAGTTAAACTACAAAGTGAAACAGAAAAAGATGTTCTGCGCGAACAAACGGCAGAAAAACGTTCAGAGTTAGCGGTAATGCAGGAGCAAATGTCGCAAGTACAAATTGCGACCGCTGAACTTGCCCTACAATTAAACAAAGCTCGCCAAAAAGTCGACAATATTTCTCAGGAAATAATCTGGCTTCAATCTGATGAATCGACAAAATTATTGAGTGATGAAGAAGTGGAAGAGCAGGTCGCAACTTGGAAAGCTAGAAGAGAAACGTTACAAGTGACAATTACCCAGAAAAAGGGAGAAAAAGCGGCGCAACAACAGGAATTAACAACGTTAGAAGAGCAGCTAAAGGAATTGCAACGTATACATAAAGGCTTCATTGAAGCAATACGTGCGAATGAATTAAAGCGCAATCGCGTAGAATTTGAGATGAGTAATTTTAAAAATCAGCTCGAAGAAAACTATCAACTAACGTTTGAAGAGGCACTGGAAGTCGCTTTAACTATTGAAGACGAAGAGCATATGCGACGTCGCGTCAAGTTATTAAAAAAATCTATTGAAGAATTAGGTCCTGTAAACTTAAGTGCGATTGAAGAATTTGAGCGTGTCCAAGAACGACATTCTTTCTTAACAGAGCAACGTGAGGATTTACTGGAAGCGCAGGATACTTTACACGAAGCCATTAAAGAAATGGATGAAGAAATGACAATACGCTTTAGTGAAACATTTTTTGCCATTCGAGAGCAGTTCAAACGGGTATTCCGTGAATTGTTTGGGGGCGGTCAGGCAGATTTAGTATTACTTGATCCTGACAATATGCTTGATACGGGCATTGAAATTGTTGCGCAACCGCCAGGGAAAAAGTTGCAAAATTTAAGTTTACTTTCTGGTGGTGAACGTGCACTTACCGCGATTGCTTTACTATTCTCCATTTTAAATATTAGACCTGTGCCGTTCTGTATACTCGACGAAGTAGAAGCGGCATTGGATGAGGCAAATGTTGTTCGATACAGCGAATACTTGAAAAAGTTTAGTCGCAATACCCAATTCATTGTTATTACACACCGTAAAGGTACAATGGAGGGAGCTGACGTACTGTATGGTATTACGATGCAGGAATCAGGTGTATCAAAACTTGTATCAGTAAAATTAGAAGATGAACCCGTACTTGCGGAGCAAAGGAGCGAACAAGCATGAGTTTTTTTAAACGTTTAAAAGATAAGCTAATTGGAAATCCAACAGAAGAAAAAGTAGAAAATTTAGTCGAAGAGTCATCTACCGAATTAAAGCTTGAAGATACGGTAGAGCCAGTTCAACAGGAATCAAGTCATGAAGAGCTGCAAGAAAAAGTAGAAGAATCATCAGCAAGTGAGGACTTCATTGATTCACAAGCTTCGAATGTTGTGGAGGAAGAAAAACAGGAAGAAGTGCAGGAAATTGCGATTGTAGAGGAACCTGTAAAAGAAAAAAAACCTTCAGCTTGGTCTATTACACAAAAATTTAAAGCGGGTCTTGAAAAAACCCGTAATTCCTTTACTTCTAAGGTCAATGATTTAGTGGCACGCTACCGTAAAGTAGACGAGGACTTTTTTGAAGAACTAGAAGATCTATTATTACAAGCAGACGTTGGCTTTGAAACAGTAATGGAATTAATGGATAAATTACGCTTTGAGGTACAGCGCAAAAATATTAAAGATACAAATGGTATCCAAACGATTATTTCTGAAAAACTTGTGGAAATTTACGAGCAAGGGGAAGAAGACTTAATCGAACTAAATATGCAACCTAATGGTGAGTTAACGGTTATTCTATTCGTAGGTGTAAACGGTGTTGGGAAAACAACAACAATAGGTAAGTTAGCACATCGTCTAAAATCGGAAGGGAAAACAGTTGTCTTAGCTGCAGGAGATACGTTCCGTGCAGGGGCAATTGACCAATTACAAGTTTGGGGAGACCGTGTTGGTTGCGAGGTTATTAAGCAATCAGAAGGTTCGGATCCAGCAGCGGTTATGTATGATGCAATACGTGCTGCGAAAAATCGTAAAGCAGATGTCTTAATTTGTGATACTGCGGGCCGTTTACAAAACAAAGTGAACTTAATGAATGAACTTGAAAAAGTACATCGAGTTATTTCACGGGAAATACCGAATGCTCCTCATGAGGTGTTACTAGCACTAGATGCAACGACTGGTCAAAATGCACTTGTGCAGGCACAAACATTTAAAGAAGTAACAAATGTAACGGGAATTGTTTTAACGAAACTCGATGGTACCGCAAAAGGTGGTATTGTGCTTGCCATTCGAAATAAATTACACATTCCTGTGAAATTTGTAGGTCTTGGCGAGAAAATGGATGATTTACAACCATTTGATGCAGAACGCTATGTATACGGCTTATTTGCTGAAGGCTTAGATAAGGAACTACAAAATAGCGAAGAGTAAAAGATTGTAGTTGAAAGCATGGTCGCTCGACTGTTAAAAGGTGAAACACATTGTTTAAAAGAGAAATACTAGCTAATGGTGAAATAACGTTATTCAGCTAATAGAATGCTTTTAGACAAGGAGATTACCTTGACACAGACGGGCGCTTTTCGTTATGATACAAATGACTAACAACGGGGGGAGAAACTCGATGCTACTTGAAAAAACAACACGCATGAACTTTCTCTTCGACTTTTATCAAGCATTACTAACAGATAAGCAAAGAAGTTATATGGAACTGTATTATTTAGATGATCACTCACTTGGAGAAATCGCTGAATCATATGGAGTTTCACGTCAAGCTGTTTATGATAATATTCGTCGAACTGAAGCGATGCTTGAAGAATATGAAGAAAAACTATGTTTACTGGAAAAATTTCAACAACGTACGCAAATGCTTGCGCGCCTTACAGCTGGAATTACAGAAAAAAGTATGCCGGTTGAGGAGCAGTTGGCGCTTATTGAACAGTTGAAAGAATGGGATTAGGAGGCGAAAGCAGTGGCTTTTGAAGGATTAGCGGAACGACTCCAAGGAACGATCCAAAAGATTAAAGGTAAGGGTAAAGTATCGGAACAAGACGTTAAAGAAATGATGCGTGAAGTCCGATTTGCTTTAATCGAGGCGGATGTTAACTTAAAAGTAGTCAAGGAATTCGTTAAAAAAGTAAGTGAACGCGCTGTTGGTGTAGATGTTATGCAAAGCTTAACACCGGGTCAACAAGTTATTAAAATCGTTCAAGACGAGTTAACGGAGCTGATGGGCGGCGAACAAAGCCCGATTAAATTTAATACAAAGCCACCAACTGTCATTATGATGGTCGGTTTGCAAGGTGCGGGTAAAACAACAACAACTGGGAAATTAGCAAATATTTTACGTAAAAAATATAACCGTAAACCATTACTAGTTGCTGCGGACGTTTATCGCCCTGCTGCGGTTCAGCAATTACAAACATTAGGAAAGCAATTATCTTTACCTGTTTTTGCTTTAGGCACAGATGTATCACCAGTTGAAATCGCTCGTCAGGCAATTGAACTGGCGAAAGAAGAACATCATGATGTTGTCATTATCGATACAGCAGGTCGCTTGCATATCGATGAAGATTTAATGCAAGAATTAAAGGATATCCGTGCGTTAAAAGAGCCTGATGAAGTTTTCCTTGTGGTAGATGCCATGACGGGGCAAGATGCTGTAAACGTTGCGGAAAGTTTTAATGAGGCTGTCGGCATTACAGGGGTTGTTTTAACAAAACTGGATGGCGATACACGCGGTGGTGCAGCATTATCCATTCGTTCGGTGACACAGAAACCAATTAAATTTGTCGGTATGGGCGAAAAACTGGATGCGCTTGAACCGTTCCATCCGGAGCGTATGGCATCTCGTATTTTAGGCATGGGTGACGTGTTATCACTAATTGAAAAGGCGCAGGCAAACGTCGATGAAGCAAAGGCGAAAGAACTGGAAGAAAAGTTCAAAACGCAAAGCTTTACACTCGATGATTTTGTTGAGCAATTACAACAAGTGAAAAAAATGGGCCCGCTCGACGAAATATTGAAAATGCTACCAGGTGCAGGCAAAATTAAAGGCTTAGACAATGTCAAAGTAGATGATAAGCAAATGGGCCGTGTAGAAGCCATTATTTACTCTATGACAACTGCTGAAAAGACAAATCCCGAAATCATTAATGGTAGCCGTAAAAAGCGCATTGCCAAAGGTTCAGGTACGTCTATTCAAGAGGTCAACCGTTTGTTAAAACAATTTGACGAAATGAAAAAAATGATGAAGCAAATGACAGGTATGGCGACAGGTAAGGGCAAGAAAAAGATGAAATTACCTGGCTTTGATTCATTGTTTAAATAATATTTTATAGGTGTTAAGAAAAAACACTTTACAAACAACATAAACATTGATAATATACTATCTTGTGTGAAACTTATTCGGAGGTGCTATTAAAATGGCAGTTAAAATTCGCTTAAAACGTATGGGAGCTAAAAAATCTCCTTTCTATCGTATCGTAGTTGCAGACGCTCGTTCACCACGTGACGGTCGTTCAATCGAAACAGTTGGTACTTACAACCCACTAACTCAACCAGCTACTGTAAACATTGATGAAGAGAAAGCTCTTAAATGGTTAGCTGACGGTGCAAAACCATCAGATACAGTGCGTAACTTGTTCTCAGAACAAGGTATCATGGAAAAATTCCATAACCAAAAATTCAGTAAATAATCGGGGGAGACGTCTTTGAAGCAGCTGATTGAAGCAATCGTTTTACCGTTAGTCGATTATCCAGAAGAAGTCCGTATTGAGACGGACGAAAATGCAAATCGAATTGTTTATAAACTTTTTGTTCATCCAGAGGATCGAGGGAAAGTCATAGGCAAACAAGGGCGAGTAGCGAAAGCGATTCGTACAATTGTTTATTCAGCGGCAGGTAGTCACCATCAAAAAAAGACTTACGTCGATATATTGGATTGATAAAAAGATTTTCACGCTCGTTTACGCGCAATAAGGTAACAATGTAGCAATTATGCAACCTGTCGCCATTTTGCACTGAACAATTTTAACGACTATGTTGTTGCTAGAATTCGTAGGAGCTGTAAATGTGTAGCGTAAAATCTGGATAGAAGAGGGGGGAGCTTGCTGGTTCCTTCCTTTTTTTATATAGTACGGATATATAACGGTATAGAGGTGAAATGAATGGAATGGTTTAATGTAGGTCGTATTGTGAACACGCACGGAATTCGTGGTGAAGTGCGTATCTTATCGACGACAGATTTTGAAGAAGAACGCTTTGCGGTCGGGAATAAGCTTGCAGCGTTTAAAAAAGACGATAAAAAGCCAACGTGGGTAACAATTCAATCCGTACGCCGTCATAAAAACTTTATTTTGTTAACATTTGAAGGTATGGATAATATCAACTTTGTCGAGCCGTTCAAAGAAGGAATGCTCAAAATCACGAAAGATCAAATGACCGATGATTTATTACAAGAAAATGAATTTTTCTTCCATGAAATTATAGGCTGTACGGTTGTATCTGAAGAAGGTGCAACAATTGGTGAAGTCAAAGATATTCTGCAAACAGGTGCCAATGATGTGTGGGTAGTGAAGGGTGCTAAAAAAGAGCATTACATTCCATATATTGAAGACATCGTCAAAAATATTGATGTGGAAGAAAAGAAAATTGTTATTCATGTGATGGAAGGCTTACTATGATGCATATTCACGTATTAAGTCTATTTCCAGATATGTTTTCGGGTGTATTTGGTGCATCGATACTAAAAAAAGCTCAAGAAAAAGGGGCTGTAAAGCTAGAAGTATCAGATATTCGTGCGTTTTCTGGCAACAAGCATAATCAGGTAGACGATTATCCGTATGGTGGCGGTGCAGGGATGGTGTTAAAGCCAGAGCCGATGTTTAGTGCTGTAGAGGCTATTACAGCGGGTAAAAAGCCACGTATTATCTTAATGTGTCCGCAGGGTGAACGTTTCACCCAAAAAAAAGCGGAAGAGCTAGCGCAAGAAAGTGAATTAGTGTTCTTATGTGGTCACTACGAAGGCTACGATGAACGCATTCGTCAGCACCTCGTTACCGATGAAATATCGATTGGTGATTTTGTGTTAACAGGTGGTGAGTTAGGTGCGATGACGGTTATCGATAGTGTCGTACGCCTTTTACCTGGCGTGTTGGGACAAGCAGATTCCCATATCCAAGATTCTTTTTCAACGGGTCTGTTAGAACATCCACATTATACGCGACCTGCTGAATTCCGAGGCATGCAAGTACCAGAAGTATTATTATCAGGCAATCATGCGAAAATCGAACAATGGCGCGAAGAACAATCGTTAAAAAGAACATTCGAGCGTCGACCTGATTTACTCGAGCATTATCCATTAACAGACAAGCAAAAATTGTATTTGGAAAAACTTAAAAAACAACAATAAAGATGCTTGCTTGCATGCCATATATGTGATAACATCTAATCTGTGCTTCTATGTGAAGTGCTGAATTACGGTGTTCCGCTGTGGCATACATTGCGTGCAAGAGCATCTGTCTAAGGAGAGAAAACAATGTCAAACATTATTACAGAAATTACTAAAGCTCAGCTTCGCACTGATCTACCAGCTTTCCGTCCTGGTGATACTGTTAAGGTACACGTGAAAGTAGTAGAGGGTACTCGTGAACGTATCCAAGTATACGAAGGTGTAGTTATCAAACGTCGTGGTGGCGGTATTAGCGAAACTTTCACAGTTCGTAAAATTTCTTACGGTGTAGGTGTTGAACGTACATTCCCTGTACACACACCAAAAATCGCTAACTTAGAAGTTGTACGTCGTGGTAAAGTACGTCGTGCTAAACTTTACTACCTACGTAACCTACGTGGTAAAGCTGCTCGTATTAAAGAAATTCGATAATTATGACTTAAAAGTGAGGGGCTTGTATTGCAAGCTCCTTTTCTTTTTGCTTGTCATCTTAAATAATAATCATCTAAAATGAAGATAGACAAGGGGGCAATTCATAATGGAAAAACAAGTGAAAGAAAAGAATGAATTATGGGAATGGACAAAGGCTCTTTTAATTGCATTTGCGATTGCAGCAGTTATTCGTTATTTTTTATTTACACCAATTGCAGTTGACGGTGAGTCCATGATGCCAACCCTTGAAGATGGCGACCGAATGATTGTCAACAAAATTGGTTATAAAATTGGAGAGCCTAAGCGCTTTGATATCGTGGTGTTCCATGCACCAGAGCAAAAAAACTACATTAAACGTGTAATTGGCTTACCTGGTGAAACATTGGAATATAAAGACGATCAGTTATACATTAACGGAGAACCGATAGATGAGCCTTATTTAGATGCATACAAAGCTGAAATTACTGAAGGTACATTAACGGAAGATTTTACGTTAAATGACATTGATGCATCACTGCATGATGTAATTCCAGAAGGCTATGTGTTTGTGATGGGCGATAATCGTCGATATAGTAAAGATAGCCGTCACATAGGTATTGTCGATCAAAAAGAAATTATAGGTAATACAAGCCTTATTTTCTGGCCGTATAGTGATATTAAAATTGTGAAGTAATGTTTGAAAGGGGGCTAATACTCCCTTTCTTGACGTCTAAGAGCATACGTTTTCTTATTCGATTTTAAGGCATTCGCACTGAATTGGGCGAATGCGCTTTTCTTATTTAGGAGGTATAGAAATGACTATACAATGGTTTCCAGGGCATATGGCGAAGGCACGCCGTGAAGTAACAGAAAAATTAAAGCTAGTAGATATTATATTTGAATTAATCGATGCTCGCTTACCATTATCTTCGAGAAATCCGATGATTGATGAGGTCATTAACCAAAAGCCGCGTCTACTTATTTTAAATAAATCAGATATGGCGGATGAGCACGAAACACGCAAATGGGTAGAATATTTTGCACAGCATGGCCATAAAGCAGTGGCAATCAATTCGCTTGAAGGAAAAGGACTACAACTTGTGACCAAGGCGGCACAAGAAATATTAAAAGAAAAATTTGACCGCATGAAGTCAAGAGGGATGAAGCCGAGAGCCATCAGAGCAATGATTGTTGGAATTCCAAACGTGGGAAAATCCACACTTATTAATCGCTTAGCAAAGAAAAATATTGCGAAAACAGGCAATATGCCTGGTGTGACAAAGGCGCAACAATGGATAAAAGTCGGCAAGGAACTAGAATTACTAGATACACCAGGAATTTTATGGCCTAAGTTTGAAGACCAAGAAGTAGGCTATAAGCTGGCTTTAACAGGTGCTATTAAAGATACCATTACTAACATGGAAGATTTGGCGGTATATGGGTTACAATTTTTATCGACACATTATCCAACACGTATGGAAGAACGCTATGGTTTTCAGTTTATGCATGACGACTTAGTGGAAACGTTTGACCATATCGGCAAGCTTCGTCGTGTTTTTGGAGCAGGTGGAGAAATCGACTACGATCAAGTAGCCCAGCTAATCGTACGAGATATTCGTGGATTACTATTAGGAAAGCTAACATTTGACTTTGTTGATGAACAGCTTGAAAAAGAAGCGATACAGCAATAATATGTGAAAAAGTGATAGGGACAAACCTTTAAAAGAGACAAAATTGCTTGTAACTTCCACTAACCGAGAGCACTAGTTGGTAAATCCTACAGAGGTGCACATAGTGAAAGAGGTATCAGGTGAAAAGCAAACACCGTAACGAACATTTACAGCAATGCAAAAAAGTGTTAGATTGATTGCCGTCAATCTAACACTTTTTCCTTTTGTCCTAGCCTTTTTCTTTTAGGAATAGTAGATATTGCCGATAAATGATATAGAGTAAGATAAAGGGAGTAAAATGATGAAAACGATTAAAGAGATTACAGCAGCACTAAAAATAGCTGAGGATTGGCAAGAATGGATGGCGGCAATTGAAACCGACGAACGTGCAGGTGTGCAGAAAGCATGGCATAGTTGGAATAAACGCCAAGAAAAGAAACGACAGCTATTGGAAGAGCATCAAGCGAAGATTGACTTCGATCAGTGCTATGGTGGTGAAAATGCCTTCATCGCAGGTGTAGATGAAGCAGGGCGCGGGCCTTTAGCAGGACCTGTTGTAACCGCAGCTGTTATTTTGCCAAAAAACTGTGAAGCTCTTGTAGGATTAAATGATTCGAAGCAGTTAACAAAGGAAAAACGCAATGTTTTTGCAGCATTGGTGAAAGAACATGCCATTAGCTATTTCATTCATTTTCAATCAGCACAAACGATTGATGCACTGAACATCTATGAAGCGACAAAGCAATCGATGAAAACAAGTGTGGAATCCTTGTCCATTAAACCGGATTATGTGCTAGTCGATGCTATGACACTACCAATCACCATTCCACAGGATTCGATTATTAAAGGCGATGCAAAAAGTTTAGCCATTGCAGCAGCTTCTATTTTAGCGAAAACAGCTAGGGATGAGTATATGGAACAATTGGACAAAGAATTTCCTATGTATGGCTTTGCACAGCATGCGGGCTACGGTACAAAACAACATTTAGAGGCACTTGAAACATTCGGACCAACGATACATCATCGCAAGTCTTTTGAACCTATAAAATCGATGTAAGAAAGGAGTAATTAGATGACAGCAACATCGTTTAATCCAATACAAATGCAACAAACTACTTTAACTCCAGCAAATCAACCGCTGGCATTAAAGCAAGGACAAGTATTTCATGGCACGATTAAACAATTATATCCAGATCAAACGGCAGAGGTCCAAGTAGGCAATCAAAAGCTGATTGCTAAACTGGAAGTACCGCTAAAAGCAGGGGATGCCCATTTCTTTCAAGTAACAGGGACAAGCCCTCAAACAGAGTTAAAAGTTGTTACAGGACCGATGGGGCAAGAGGTTTCTACAAACCAACAAATAAATCAGCTACTAGATTCGATGAATTTGCCAAAAACGTCAGAAATGCAACAGGTGTTAGCGCACTTTATTAAGGCTCAAATACCGATTTCTAAAGAGCAACTTATGCAAGCTGAAATGTGGATGAAGGCATTGCCTGAAGGTGTGACAAAGATGGATGCCTTACAAGCACTTCAAAAAATGGTTGAGCTAAAAATGCCAATGACGCAAGATGTGTTTCAAGCACTTGTTAGTGGGCAAAAAACATCCGGTATGTCGGCAATAATGGATAATTTTACACAGTTATTAGCGAAGGATACAGCATTACAAGCCAATGTGAAACAAAATTTGATGCAACAAGTGTTAGCGATTGCAAAACCCTTCGAGGCAGAGACAGGTACGTTACTGCTCGCAAAATCGATTCAACTTTTAACTAATAACGCAGCATCAACAAGTGAACGATTACAAGCTTTAACTCTATTAAAAGAAGCGGGTATTTTACCGCAACAAGCAACTTTACAAAATTGGTCGTCTCTAAATGAAGCAAAAGCTGTGCAACAAGGTCAACTTCAGCAGGCTGGCCAAGTAATCCAAACAATTTTAGCAACAAAACCAGAAAATAAGCAACAGCTTATTGAACAGCTAAAATCTTGGACAGCGAGCCAAAATTTATTGAGCAATGAGCAAAAGCAACAGCTGAACCAAATGATTGATCGATTTAACCAATTACCAACTAATAAACAAACATTGGAAATTTTTGCGAAGCAAATGCAAGAACAACTAATCAAAGCGTTCGCTCACAATGCACCCGAACGGTTATTTACGCAAGATGGTAATGCGCTTTCTGTAAAAGAACATTTATTATCACTGTTTAAGCAAGAGTCGACAATTCCAGTACAAAATGACGCGCTGATGCGAAATCTTGTAAAACAAAGTACGGAGGCACCACAACCAACTATTCAACGCATGCTTACAGAAGCTGATGCACATGTACGAAATTCAATGGATAGTAAAGCGATGGAGCATGCCCTTAAAACGGTATTGAAAAGTTTAGGCATTAGTTACGAGGCTACGCTTAGTAGTAAATCAGCGGATTTGCAAGCAATTGCACACCAATTAAAACCACAGCTTCATACATTGCTTCAAGAAGCTCAAATAACGCCACAACTAAGGGAAGCAGCTGAACTGTTAATGACACGCATGAATGGGATGCAACTTGTGTCAGGAGAAAATGGTCATCAACACCAGCTCGTGATGCAAGTGCCCCTTGAATTTTTTGGAAAGAAAATGGATGCCACGTTACAATGGAATGGGCGTATGAAAGAAGACGGAAAGATTGATGCCAACTACGCACGAATATTGTTTTATTTACAAATGGAGTCAATGAAAGAAACCGTAATTGATATGCAAGTTCAAAATCGTGTTGTCACTGTCACAGTATTTAATGAAAATTCAGATATTGCTTTTCATGCAGAACCTCTAAAAACAGCATTGAAATTAGGGCTTGCAAAAAAAAATTATCAGCTATCGGGAGTCTTTATTAAACAATTTGAAAAAGCCCAACTTGAAAAAACAACCCCTGTAGTACAACAGCAGGAGGAAATTAGTGGGGTGGATTTCCGCATATGAGTGAAGAAAAAAAGACGCGTAAAGAAGCGATTGCCCTCACTTATAAACAAGGACAATTTGATAGCCCATCTGTCGTAGCAAAAGGAAAAGGGAAAGTGGCTGAAAATATATTGGCACGTGCAAGTGAACATGATGTGCCGATATATGAGGATCCGAATCTCGTTCAATTACTTGGACAATTAGATTTAAATGAGTCAATACCTGAAGAATTATATCAAGCGGTGGCTGAAGTGTTTGCTTTTATTTATCATCTAGACCAACAACATAGCAAAAATATAGAAAAAATAAAGAATTCTGATTTCAAGAATTCTCTGTTTTAGTACACGAAGTAGAAGAAAACGTCATAATTTTAGATAAAATTCGAACAAAAGACAAAGTGTAGACTTTATCAGAATCTTTCGTTAGAATAGATTATGTTAGTAAAACAATTTTATGCAAATGTTTGATGGGAGGATGTATTATGAATATCCATGAATATCAAGGGAAAGAGATTCTGAGAAAATATGGTGTTGCAGTACCCAATGGAAAAGTTGCTTTTTCCCCTGATGAGGCAGTGAAGGTAGCGAAGGAACTTGGCTCAAATGTAACCGTGGTCAAGGCGCAAATTCATGCAGGTGGACGCGGTAAAGCTGGTGGTGTCAAAATCGCAAAAAACCTTGATGAGGTGCGTACATACGCAAAAGAGTTATTAGGTAAAATTTTAGTAACTCATCAAACAGGTCCAGAAGGTAAAGAAGTAAAACGCTTGTATATTGAAGAGGGCTCTGATATCCAAAAAGAGTATTATTTAAGTTTAGTATTAGACCGCGCTACTTCTCGTGTAACTTTTATGGGTTCAGAAGAAGGCGGTATGGATATTGAAGAAGTAGCTGAAACAAATCCAGAAAAAATCTTCAAAGAAGTTGTTGATCCAGTAATTGGACTAACAAGCTTCCAAGCACGTCGTATGGCGTTTAATATGAATATTCCAGCAAACCTAGTAGGGAAAGCTGTTAAATTAATGTTAGGTTTATATCAAGCATTTATCGACAAAGATGCTTCAATAGTAGAAATTAATCCACTTGTTGTCACTGGACAAGGAGAGGTTGTAGCACTAGATGCTAAATTTAATTTTGATGCCAATGCGTTGTATCGTCATAAAGATATTGTCGAATTACGCGATTTTGATGAAGAAGATCCAAAAGAAATCGAAGCATCGAAATATGATCTTAGCTATATTTCACTAGATGGCAACATTGGCTGTATGGTAAATGGTGCGGGTCTAGCAATGGCAACGATGGATACAATTAGTTACTATGGCGGTAGCCCCGCTAACTTCCTTGATGTAGGGGGCGGCGCAACAGCCGAGAAAGTAACAGAAGCTTTCAAAATTATCCTTTCTGACTCAAATGTAAAAGGTATTTTCGTTAATATTTTCGGCGGCATTATGAAGTGTAACATTATCGCTGATGGTGTAGTAACAGCAGCCAAAGAAATCGGTTTATCTGTACCGTTAGTAGTACGTTTAGAAGGTACAAACGTAGAGCTTGGTAAAGAAATCTTAAATGCATCAGGTTTAAACATCGTGGCAGCAGACTCAATGGCTGACGGTGCACAAAAAATTGTGGGACTAGTAGGCTAAGGAAGGCAGGGAGAACAATGGCTGTATTTATTAATAAAGATACAAAGGTAATTGTACAAGGGATTACAGGCGAAACAGCGCTATTCCATACGAAGCAGATGCTTGATTATGGTACAAAAATCGTAGCAGGCGTAACACCTGGTAAGGGAGGTCTTGAAATTGAAGGCGTACCTGTGTTCAATACTGTAGCTGAGGCTGTAGCAGCAACAGGTGCAACAACATCGGTTATTTATGTACCAGCACCTTTTGCAGCAGATGCCATTTTAGAAGCTGTTGATGCTGAGCTAGAATTAACAATTTGTATTACAGAACATATTCCTGTCCTTGACATGGTGAAGGTTAAACGCTTTATGGAAGGCAAAAAAACACGCCTAGTTGGTCCAAACTGTCCAGGTGTTATTACGGCTGATGAGTGTAAGATTGGTATTATGCCTGGTTATATTCATACAAAAGGGCATGTTGGTGTAGTTTCACGTTCTGGTACATTAACGTATGAAGCGGTACACCAATTGACGCAAGCTGGTATTGGTCAAACAACGGCTGTAGGTATCGGAGGAGACCCTGTAAATGGGACTAACTTTATTGATGCCCTTGAAGCATTCAACAATGATCCTGAAACATATGCAGTTGTCATGATTGGGGAAATTGGTGGTACTGCTGAAGAAGAAGCAGCTGAGTGGATTAAAGCAAATATGACAAAGCCGGTTGTTGGCTTTATTGGTGGACAAACAGCCCCTCCAGGGAAACGTATGGGACATGCAGGTGCCATTATTTCTGGCGGTAAAGGGACGGCTGCTGAAAAAATTAAAGCAATGAACGAAGCTGGTATTGAAGTTGCTGAAACACCTTCTGTTATCGGCGAAACACTTATTAAGGTAATTAAAGAAAAAGGGCTATACGAAAAATGTAAAACCCATTAAAATGGAAGATGTAGCACATTGTGGCTACATCTTTTTCTCTGTCTCGGTAGATGGTAAACCTGTTCGTAGCTTTACAAACGGCGGTGTTTGTACAGTTACATGCTAGACGCACACAACAAAAGTCGACAAGGCGAAGCTACAGGACGGGTCATATTCTATTTTTTGTGCTGAAATAACAATTGCGGTCATTTAATTTCTTCTATTATAAAGGAGGTTTTTAAATGATTTTCTCAGTAGATACACAGAGATTACTAGCTATGCATTATATATATCCATTACCACTCAAAAAACTTCAACAATTATTGTCCCCGGTGGATGTATTGAGTTATTTTGAAGAAGCGCACCCTGAAGAGATTGCGGGTGCATTGCAAATAACATGGCAAAAAGCGCTGCTAATGATTCGGAATTTTCAACGTGTTCGACACTTGCCATTTGAAGAGGCTTACGCACAAGCAAATATTTTCCCCATACCATTTAATCACCCATATTTCCCGGCGCAATTATTTGAAATACCTAGTCCACCTACTGTATTGTATGTGAAAGGTCAGTCTGCTCTGCTAGCAAGAGATAAACGGATAGCTATAATAGGCTCTAGAAAGGCTACAGCCTATACAAGAACGGCAATGGACTTAATCGTCCCTCCGCTTGTTGCGCACGAATATACGGTTGTCAGTGGGCTTGCACGAGGTGCTGATACAATGGCTCATGAAGCGACGATTAAATTTGGTGGACAAACAATTGCCGTGTTAGGTCATGGTTTTCATTATGTCTATCCTAAGGAAAACCAAGCACTTGCTCAGCACATGGCAGAAAACCATTTACTTGTTACAGAGTATCCACCTTATATGCGACCGGCAAAATGGCAATTTCCTATGCGTAACCGGCTAATAAGTGGTCTGACTCAAGCAATCGTTGTCACGGAGGCTGCGCTAAAAAGTGGGACGTTAATTACGACAGAATGCGCATTAGAGCAAGGCAAAGATGTATTTGTCGTTCCCGGACCGATTAATAAAGAGCAGTCAAAAGGGACAAATAAATTACTTATAGAAGGAGCTATACCCGTGTGCGATGGTCACCAAATCGTTGAAACACTTTCGCTCTTTTCTAGCAAAAATTGAAAAAAAGTTGCATTATCTTAAAATCTGTTATACATTTTGCAACAGGTAACTTAAAAAATTAGCAATAGACCTCGCTAAGGGGGAGACATAGATGGCGGATTATTTAGTGATTGTAGAATCACCAGCAAAAGCAAAAACAATTGAACGTTATTTAGGAAAAAAATATAAAGTAAAAGCATCTGTTGGACATGTGCGTGACTTACCACGAAGTCAAATGGGTGTAGATACTGAAAATAATTACGAACCTAAATATATTACAATTCGCGGAAAAGGACCTGTTTTACAGGAACTGAAGTCTGCGGCTAAAAAAGTGAAGAAAGTCTATCTAGCGGCCGATCCAGACCGCGAGGGAGAAGCGATTGCTTGGCACCTTGCGACGGCATTAAATATTGATATTAATTCAGACTGTCGAGTTGTTTTTAATGAAATTACAAAAGATGCGATTTTAGATTCCTTTAAAAACCCACGTGCCATTAATATGGACTTAGTGGATGCTCAACAAACACGTCGGATGTTAGATCGTCTAGTAGGCTATAATATAAGCCCAATTCTTTGGAAAAAAGTAAAGAAGGGCTTATCAGCAGGTCGCGTACAATCGGTTGCACTTCGTATGATCATTGATCGTGAAAATGAAATTAAAAACTTCCAACCAGAAGAGTATTGGACGATTGAAGGCTCTTTTGAAAAGGGCAAAAAGACATTCGATGCACTGTATTACGGTAACGGCAAAGAAAAAATCAAATTATCGAATGAAGAGCAAGTAAAGTCGATTTTAAAAAATGTCAAAGGTACAGCATTTGAAGTTGTCAATGTGACGAAAAAAGAACGTAAACGAAATGCTGCGCCTGCTTTTACGACATCTTCTTTACAACAAGAAGCAGCGCGAAAGTTAAATTTCCGTGCGAAGAAAACGATGATGCTGGCACAGCAATTGTATGAAGGTATTGATATTGGTAAAAAAGAAGGTACAGTAGGTTTAATCACGTACATGCGTACAGATTCAACACGTATATCTGAAACTGCAAAAGCGGAAGCGGTTTCTTATATTGAGACAAAGTATGGGAAAGAATATATCTCGACAGAAACAAAGCAGGCCAAAAAAGCATCGAATGCGCAAGATGCCCATGAAGCCATTCGTCCAACAAGTACGATGCGAACACCGGATGAGTTAAAAACAGTGCTTAGTCGCGATCAGCTACGCTTATACCGTTTGATTTGGGAGCGCTTTATTGCGAGTCAAATGGCCCCTGCTGTTTTAGATACAGTGGCTGTAGATCTTCAGAATAATGATGCTTTATTCCGTGCAAACGGTTCACAGGTCAAATTTGCCGGATTTATGAAACTCTATATTGAAGGTACAGATGATCAAACAGAAGAAACGACGAAACTTCTACCGGAAATGGAAATCGGCGATCAGGTGACATCACTTGAAATCGAACCGAAGCAACACTTTACACAGCCTCCACCGCGTTATTCAGAAGCGCGTCTTGTGAAAACAATGGAAGAGTTAGGAATAGGACGACCGTCGACATATGCACCGACCCTCGATACAATTCAACGCCGCGGCTATGTTGTGCTTGATGCCAAAAGATTTATGCCGACAGAGCTAGGTGAAATTGTCCACCAACAAATGCTGGAATTTTTCCCTGATATCATCAATATCGAATTTACAGCAAAAATGGAACAAGATCTCGATGATGTTGAAGAAGGTAGTCGTAAATGGGTTGAAGTAATCGATGATTTTTATAAAGACTTTGAAGTTCATGTCAAGCATGCGGATGCTGAAATGGAGAAAGTAGTAATTAAAGATGAACCGGCTGGCGAGGATTGCGAAAAATGTGGTTCACCAATGGTATTCAAACTGGGGCGCTATGGAAAATTTATGGCTTGCTCGAACTTCCCAGATTGCCGAAATACAAAAGCAATTATGAAGCCAATCGGGGTTAAATGCCCTTCTTGTGAAACAGGTGAAATTGTTGAGCGTAAAAGTAAAACAAAGCGTTTATTTTATGGATGTAATCAATATCCAGAATGCGAATTTGTATCATGGGATAAACCGATTAGTAGACCATGCCCGAAATGTAGTGCATTATTAGTAGAGAAAAAATTAAAAAAAGGTGTACAAATTCAGTGTACGAAATGTGACTATGAAGAGACACCAACACAATGATAGGAAGATGGTAAGAACATGACTGAACTAGTTGTAAATGTAATAGGTGCTGGCCTTGGAGGAAGTGAAGCGGCTTGGCAAATTGCTAAACGTGGAGTAAAAGTTAAACTTTATGAAATGCGCCCTGTTAAACAAACACCTGCCCACCATACTGATAAATTTGCAGAGCTTGTTTGTTCAAACTCGTTACGTGCTAATACACTGACAAATGCAGTAGGTGTTATTAAAGAAGAAATGCGTTTATTAGACTCTGTTATTTTAAAAGCAGCTGATGCATGCTCAGTACCAGCAGGTGGTGCACTTGCAGTTGACCGTCATGAGTTTGCAGGCTATGTAACGGAAGCGGTAAAAAATCACCCACTAGTGGAAGTAATACATGAAGAAGTTACAGAAATTCCAGAGGGCATTACGGTTATTGCAACAGGCCCACTGACTTCAAAAGCACTAGCTGAAAAAATTCAAGGATTAACAGGTCTCGACTATTTATATTTCTATGATGCAGCTGCACCAATTATTGAAAAAGATAGCATCGATATGGATAAAGTATATTTAAAATCTCGTTATGATAAAGGTGAAGCGGCTTATTTAAACTGTCCTATGACAAAAGAAGAATTCGACCGTTTCCGCCAAGCATTGATTGAAGCAGAAGTTGTGCCATTAAAAGAATTTGAAAAAGAAATTTATTTTGAAGGCTGCATGCCAATCGAAGTAATGGCAGCTCGTGGTGAAAAAACAATGTTATTTGGACCGATGAAGCCAGTAGGGCTTGAAGATCCAAAAACAGGTAAACGACCATATGCGGTAGTACAATTGCGCCAAGATGATGCAGCAGGTACCCTTTACAATATCGTAGGTTTCCAAACTCACTTAAAGTGGGGGCCGCAAAAGGAAGTACTACAACTAATTCCTGGACTAGAAAATGTTGAAATCGTTCGCTATGGTGTAATGCACAGAAATACTTTCATTAATTCACCGAAAGTTTTAGAGAAAACATATCAGTTACGTGAACAAAAAAATATTTTCTTTGCTGGTCAAATGACGGGTGTAGAAGGTTATGTAGAATCAGCAGGAAGCGGTTTAATTGCTGGCATTAATGCGGCACGTTTAGCATTGGGACAAGAACCAATTATTTTCCCATTCGAAACGGCATTAGGAAGTATGGCGCGTTATATAACAGAAGCACAATCGAAAAACTTCCAACCGATGAATGTCAACTTTGGCATATTCCCTGAATTACCACCTGGACGTCGTTCAAAACCAGAACGTGCAGAAATGCATGCTGCACGTGCAATGAGCACAATTCAAAATTTTGTGAATTCACAAACAATTTAATTGCCAAAAGCCTCTAAAAGTTGATATACTCTTAGAGGCTTTTTCTTTTATGTAGACAAAATGCTTATTTACACGTATTTTATTATTTTGTATAGAGATTTTCTCAAAATATAACCATTTTCACTTGCTATATTACGAAGATAGGTATAGTGTCAATATGTATGTTTTTTAAAGATTACTAAAGCAACAAATTGATTTAGATGGCCGCAATTGTTTTACCATTTGAATTTGTTGGTAATAGTAATGAGAGAAGGTTACGAATAATTCATTGGTGGTGAATCTTTCATGTTAGTTTCGTCCCAAGAAGCACTTGAACAGTTTATGCTTTACATCCAGGTAGAAAAAAACTTCTCTGTTCATACTGTGCGAGAATATGAATCAGACCTACTAGATTTTTTAGCGTTTTTACAGGCAGAAGGCGTTAATGATTTAGCTAGTGTTGAGTATATACATGCACGTCTATATGTAACGAAGTTGTACGATGAAAAGAAAGCAAGAACTTCTGTATCAAGGAAGATTTCATCAATCCGCTCCTTTTTTCGCTTTCTAAATAAACAGCACGGCTTGGATGATGGCGCTTTTCGATCGCTCTATCATCCGAAAAAAGAATCACGTTTACCAAGTTTTTTTTATGAACAAGAATTAATGCAGCTTTTTGATGCGAATGTAGGCGATGATTTGAAATCGTTGCGCAATATGGCGATTTTAGAGTTATTATATGCAACGGGCATTCGTGTGAGTGAGCTCACATCCATTATGGTAGGAGATATAGATTTCCGTTATTCTATTGTTCGGGTAATGGGTAAAGGAAGAAAAGAACGTATTATACCATTTGGTCAATTTGCGAGTGTGGCTATACAGCACTACATAGAGCAGGCTCGTCCACGTTTGATGAAACAAACAAATCATGAGCAATTATTTGTCAACATGCGTGGTGGGGAACTTACACCACGAGGGGTACGTCATATTTTAAATGAAATGATTGACAAGACCTCACTCCATACGAAAATATACCCACATATGCTTCGCCATACTTTTGCTACACATTTACTGAATCATGGCGCGGATTTACGGACGGTGCAGGAGTTACTGGGCCACGCGCATTTAACTTCAACACAGGTTTATACGCATGTAACAAATGAGCATCTTCGTCAAACATATATGAATGCCCATCCAAGGGCATAATAGAGGCTAAGGAGGAAGGCAAATGGGACAAATCCATGCGACTACGATATTTGCGGTACATCATAACGGCGGGTGCGCTATGGCTGGCGATGGTCAAGTGACACTTGGCAATGCGGTTGTCATGAAAGGAACTGCAAGGAAGGTCAGACGTCTGTTTAATGGTCAGGTGCTGGCAGGCTTTGCAGGGTCGGTAGCTGATGCATTTACACTTTTTGAAATGTTTGAAGCGAAATTAAACGAATATAATGGGAATTTACAGCGGGCTGCTGTAGAAGTAGCAAAACAATGGCGCGGTGATAAAATGCTACGCCAACTAGAAGCGATGTTACTTGTAATGGATAAAAGTACACTACTCCTTGTATCTGGTACGGGAGAAGTGATCGAACCAGACGATGGTATTTTAGCAATTGGTTCTGGTGGGAATTATGCATTATCAGCAGGTCGAGCTCTAAAAAAATATGCAGGTGAAACAATGACTGCCCGAGAGATTGCGGAGGCAGCGTTAGAAACTGCCGCTGAAATTTGTGTATTTACAAACCATAATATTATCGTGGAGGCACTTAACTAATGACACCACAAAACTTAACGCCAAGACAAATTACTGAGCATTTGGATCGTTTTATCGTAGGGCAAAATGAGGCGAAAAGAGCGGTAGCTATTGCATTACGAAATCGTTATCGTCGTTCTCTTCTAGCGGATGATATGAAGGCTGAGGTTATTCCAAAAAATATTTTAATGATTGGACCAACTGGAGTTGGGAAAACTGAAATTGCAAGAAGAATTGCAAAGCTTACGAATGCACCATTCGTGAAAGTTGAAGCAACGAAATTTACAGAAGTGGGCTACGTTGGACGCGATGTGGAGTCGATGGTACGCGATGTTGTAGAGGCTGCTCATCGTCTAGTGAAGGAAGAGATGATGGAGTCTGTGAAGGAGCAAGCGGAAGAATTGGCAAATGAAGCCATTGTAAAATTACTTGTCCCTTCTTTACGTAAAAAACAGGCTATGCAAAATCCGTTTGAAATGTTATTTGGTGGCAAAGAACAACAAACGCATGATGATACATCTTCTGAAGAAACGGAAGTGCGCTCAAAACGTGCGCAAATCGCAATTGATTTACGCAATGGCAAATTAGAAAATGAGTGGGTTACAGTTGAAGTAACGGAGCAAAGTCCGTCGATTTTTGATGCATTGCAAGGAACAGGGATGGATATGTCTGCCAATAGTGGTATGCAAGACATGTTGTCTAGCTTAATGCCTAAAAAACAGAAAAAACGCAGAGTGCAAGTAAAAGATGCACGTCGTATTTTAACTATAGAGGAAGCAAATAAGCTGATTGACGCAGATGAGGTGTCACAAGAAGCGATTGCTAGAGCAGAACAATCTGGGATTATATTTATTGATGAAATCGATAAAATCGCAAGCAAAGACACGAACTCTTCTGCCAGTGTTTCACGCGAGGGTGTTCAGCGCGATATCTTGCCGATTGTCGAAGGTTCTACTGTGACGACAAAGTATGGGGCGGTCAAAACAGACTACATGCTTTTCATTGCAGCAGGTGCTTTCCATATGTCAAAGCCATCCGATTTGATTCCAGAATTACAGGGGCGATTCCCTATCCGTGTTGAATTAGAAAAATTAACGAAGCAAGATTTTGTTCGTATTTTAAAGGAACCAGATCAATCACTTATTTTGCAATATAAAGCATTGTTAGAAACAGAAGGTGTAGCAATCGATTTTGCAGAAAATGCAATTGAACGAATTGCAGAAATTGCTACAGAGGTTAACCAAGAAACCGATAATATTGGTGCACGTCGTTTGCATACAATTTTAGAACGCTTGTTAGAAGAATTATCGTTTGAAGCTTCTGAAATAGCACCAGCGCAAATTGAAATAACAGCTGCTTATGTTGACCAAAAGCTAGCGGGTATTGTAAAAAACAAAGATTTGTCACAGTTTATACTGTAGGCAAGGCTTGTTAGTATCATTCAATTGTAAAAAACTTTAGAATATTAAATAAATACGGTATGGATTATTTATAGGAGGAACACATAATGAACTTATTAGAAAAAACACGTAAAATTAACTCGATGCTCCAAGCATCTGCAGGTAAGCCGGTAAACTTTAAAGAAATGGCTGACACACTAGGTGATATTATTGACAGCAACGTTTATATTGTGAGCCGTAAAGGTAAGCTTTTAGGTATTTCAATTCACCAACAAATTGAAAATGAGCGTATGAAAAAAATGTTCGAAGAGCGTCAATTCCCAGAAGAATATACACATAGCTTATTTACAATTTCTGAAACATCTTCAAACCTAGATATAAACAATGAACATACTGCGTTCCCTGTAGAAAATAAAGATTTATTCCAAAGCGCTTTAACAACAATTGTTCCAATCGTTGGTGGCGGTGAACGTTTAGGTACTTTAATTTTAGCCCGTTTATCAGCTCAATTTGAAGATGATGATTTAATTTTAGCTGAGTACGGTGCAACAGTAGTAGGTATGGAAATTTTACGTGAGAAATCAGAAGAGATTGAAGAAGAAGCGCGTAGCAAAGCTGTTGTACAAATGGCGATTAACTCACTTTCATATAGTGAATTAGAAGCGATTGAACATATTTTTGAAGAGCTAGATGGTAACGAAGGTTTATTAGTTGCTTCAAAAATTGCTGACCGCGTAGGTATTACACGTTCAGTAATCGTCAATGCATTACGTAAACTAGAATCTGCAGGTGTCATTGAATCACGCTCTCTAGGTATGAAGGGAACTTACATTAAAGTATTAAACGATAAGTTCTTAAATGCACTTGCTGAAATTAAAATGAAATAATTAAAAAAGCTCCCTCAAATGATTTTGAGGGAGCTTTTCACTGTAACTAAGCGTTGTTTTAGTTATCTCAACTATATACATTGTTAATATGTTAAGCCTTACTTAGCTTTTCTTACGTGCAAATGGTATCTCAACAAATGGTATATGTGTCATTTTTGTGAATGGTACCAATCTTGTATTTTTAATAGGGAAAAATATGGTAGGGCTTTTTTAGTAGGGAAATTTAAAATCCATCTTCTGTAAGTGCAATAACTGCATCCTAAGGTCTGTTTATTGTGGAAAAGGGGAGGTAGCTTTAGCAAAACAAAGGGACAATTAAAATCCGTTAAGCAAAGAATTAATGCTTATCCGAGAATAACTTGCTGATTTCCGCGTAATTCAATCTTTACATATAAAGAATTTTTCAGAGAAGCAACTGAAAAGTACTCAGTTTGAAGATAGTACATCTGACAATGGGGTATGCATTTCAATAGCCTTTTTTGTCGATGTGCGAAAATTTTCATAATTACATTTCTAGAAGGTTACTTATATAATCATATTAAAAATAGTAAAAAGGGACTTTTTTTTACCGAAAAATCACAATTTGTAATTTATATCCAACCCTGTCTAGTAATAAACAGGGAGATAATTGATACTAATACAGTAAACACTGTCGAAATAGTGTAAAATAACTAGAAATAAGACGAAACGCATCGACGCTTAGTGCCCCAAGGGATGGGGCATATTTGTCCCGGTTAAACTTCTGAAAAAATAGGGCGTATCTACTATTAAAAAATGACAAAAGACAATAGACACTACGTATCATCTTAATTACAATTGTATTATTGGATAAAATAAGAAGTACATAGATTGAATTAAAATGAGGTGAATGGTTTTGAACTTATTTGGAGGAACTATTAGTAGCCTGGAAAATGGACTTTCCTATGCAACTTTGAATCATAAAACAATCGCAAATAACATTGCGAATGTCGATACACCAAATTATAAGGCGAAAAGTGTAAGTTTTAAGGATATGTTGGAGAAAGAGAAACAAATTTCTATTTCGGCATATCGCACAGATAGTAGACATTATGATTTCGAAATAAGACAATCGACACCAGGTGTCCATAATGTTGACGGCTTACGATATCGAAATAACGGAAATGCTGTAGATATGGATGCTGAACAAACGAAATTAGCAGAAAATCAAATCTACTACAATGCTTTAATAGACCGTGTAAATGGTAAGTTAAATACACTCAATACAGTTATTAAAGGAGGTAAGTAATAAATGTCTATATTTCATGGAATGAATACCACTGCCTCTGCTTTAACAGCACAAAGGTTGCGCATGGATGTTATTTCTTCCAATATGGCAAACATGGATACAACTCGTGCTAAACAAGTAAATGGGGAATGGGAGCCATACCGCCGGAAGTCTGTCACTTTTTCCGCGCAGGAAGGGCAATTTTCAAAGTTTCTTAATGTTGCACTCGGAAAAAATGCTAAAGGTGGCGTGGGGAATGGCGTAAAAGTATCGCAAATTAAGGAAGATACAGAAACACCTTTCAAATTAGTGTATGATCCGACACATCCGGATGCAAATGCAGAAGGCTATGTCAATATGCCAAATGTTGACCCGTTAAAAGAAATGGTAGATTTAATGTCTGCTACTCGTTCATACGAGGCGAACATAACAGTTTTAAATGCAAATAAGTCCATGCTGACAAAGGCGTTGGAGATTGGTAAATAAACATAAAGAAAGGATGGATACATAATGGCAATTTCGTCCGTTTCACTAATGACACCTACTCAGGTTGTAAATGAAACAAATAAACTAAAAACGACACCTTACGAAGCGCAACAAAGCTTTGCGAATTCGTTAAAAGAGGCAATAGCGAAAGTGAATGATCAGCAAATCACTTCTGATAAATTTACACAAAAGCTAATAACTGGTGGAGATGTGGAGTTGCACGAAGTAATGATTGCATCTCAAAAGGCGAGCATTACATTAAACGCAACAATTGAAGTTCGCAATAAGGTGATTGAAGCTTACCAAGAAATAATGCGAATGAGTGTCTAATTAAATTGCGTTGGTGAAGAAAGACACCAATCCAATTAATTAGGCTTCTCATGGAACGATACATTTTATATTCAATACTTCCATGAGATTCCACTGTTATCGCGAATTATTGATTGCTAGGTTATTCACTATAACCGGAGGATTCATAATGAATGAACGATTGACGAAAATAAAAACCGACACCAGCCAATTTTGGAAAAGTCGAAGTAAAACACAAAAAATAGTAATGCTTAGTTCTGTAGTAGGTGTGATAGCACTTGCAGCCATCATTACGTTTTTTGCAACAAAAACTACATATGTTCCGCTCTATAAAGATTTATCCACAAGAGAAATTGGGCAAGTAAAAGAAGCATTGGATTCTCAAGGTGTAAAATATGAAATTGCCCCAGGAGGCACATCTATATTAGTGCCTCAAGAACAGGTTGACTCTTTATTGGTGCAACTAGCATCAGAAGGATATCCTCAGACTGGAACAATCGATTACTCTTTTGCTAATAGTTCTGGCTTCGGTATGACGGACAATGAATTCAATTTATTGAAAAAAGCCGCAACTGAAACAGAAATTGCTAAGCTAATCAAAAATCTAGAGGGCGTAAAAGATGCAAAAGTGATGATCACTCTTCCTGAAGAAGGAGTTTTCATACAGGATGTAAAAGAAGATGCGACTGCATCCATTGTATTGAATACAGATCCTGGCTATAAGTTTACAGAACAACAAATTGCAACAATGTACAACTTAGTTTCAAAAAGTATTCCGAATTTAAAAACTGATAACATTGTGATCTCGAATCAATTCTCAGAGTACTTTGATTTAAATGCTGCAACAACAGATGGTACATCGACAACAACAGCTGAAGGTCAATTACAAATGAAGAAATTGGTTGAACGTGACCTACAACGTCAAGTGCAAAATATGCTAGGAACACTGATGGGACAAGATAAAGTAATTGTTTCTGTTACAACAGACATTGACTTTAAAAAGGAAAATCGTGAAGAGAACTTAGTGACACCAGTTGATGAAGAGAATATGGAAGGGATTGCGATTAGCGCCCAACGTATTACAGAGCAATATTCTGGTACTGGTAATGCAGCAATGGGTACACCTGAGGCTGAAACAACTACAGATAATTTCACAACATACAATGAGGGTGCAACAGGAAATGGTGATTATGAACGTACGGAAGAAACTATTAATAATGACGTCAACCGTATTCGTAAAGATATTCAAGAAGCACCATATAAAATTCAAGATATTGGCATCCAAGTAATTGTTGAACCACCTACAGCTACAGACGCTGCATCATTACCTGATGGTGTACAACAAGACATTGAGAAAATTTTAAGTACAATTGTTCGTACAACAATTTCAAAGGATGTAGCAGCGGTACTTACTCAAGAGCAAATTGATGAAAAAGTGGCTGTTTCTGTCCAACCGTTAAATGGTAAGGTAGCTGATACTGCTGATGAAACACCTGTTATCCCATGGTGGGTTTGGGTAGTTGGAGGTATTTTACTAGCTGTTATTCTATTACTTGCATTCTTTATTATCCGTTCACGTAAACGTGCGAAGGAAGAAGAAGAGTTAAGTATCCTAGAAGAACAAGAAGAATTGATGATTGATGATATTAATGAAGAAATTGAAACGGAAGCTACAATGCGTCGTAAGCAACTTGAAAAAATGGCGAAAGAAAAGCCTGATGATTTTGCAAAGTTACTGCGTAGTTGGATTGCGGAAGACTAACTAGGAGGTTCTGCTGTGTCCAAGAAAGATAAGGAATTAACCGGAAAACAAAAGGCCGCACTCTTGTTAATTTCATTAGGGCCTGAGGTTTCAGCTTCTGTCTATAAACATTTAACTGAGGAAGAAATTGAACGTTTAACGTTAGAAATTTCAAGTGTTAAAAAAGTAGAAGCAAATGTAAAAGAAGAAATTATTGAAGAATTCCACAATATTGCACTTGCGCAAGATTATATTACACAAGGCGGTATTGGCTACGCGAAGACGGTATTAGAGAAAGCACTAGGTATTGAACAAGCTCAAACAATCATTAATCGTTTGACTTCTTCTTTACAAGTGCGCCCATTCGACTTTGCACGTAGAGCAGATCCTGCACAAATTTTTAACTTTATTCAAAATGAACATCCACAAACAATTGCCCTTATTCTCTCGTATTTAGAAGCAGGACAAGCGGGTGTTATTTTATCTTCATTACCACAAGAAGTACAAGCTGATATAGCTAAACGTATTGCGATGATGGAGTCAACTTCACCAGAAGTAATTAGTGAAATTGAGTCTGTCTTAGAACGTAAACTATCTTCAACTGTGACGCAAGACTACACAGAAACTGGTGGTATCGACGCAGTCGTTGAAGTATTAAATGGTGTAGACCGACAAACAGAAAAAACGATTCTCGATGCACTCGAAATTCAAGACCCAGAGCTTGCAGAAGAAATCAAAAAACGCATGTTTGTATTCGAAGATATTGTTACGCTTGATAACCGTTCGATTCAGCGTGTTATCCGTGATTGTGAAAACGAAGATTTACTCCTTTCAATGAAAGTGTCAAGCGAAGAAGTAAAAGATATTATCTTCCGAAATATGTCACAACGAATGGCAGATACTTTCAAAGAAGAAATGGAAATTATGGGGCCAGTTCGTTTGCGTGACGTAGAAGAAGCTCAATCGCGAATTGTTGCTGTTATTCGTCGCTTAGAGGATGCTGGTGAGATTATTATTGCACGTGGTGGAGGAGATGACGTCATTGTCTAGAATCATCCGTTCTGTATACACACAGTCCAATGGCGATAATGTAAAGAAGATACAAATACGTGATATGTTTGATATACCCGAAATGGAGACAAATGAAACATCCCATCATCAAATGACAATGGAAGATGTATTTGCCGAACGTGATCGTTTACTTGCAGAGGCTCGAGCTGAAATTCAAGCGGCACGACAAGCCTTTGAACAAGAGATGCAAATGCACTTCCAAGAAATTGAGCATATGAAACAAAGCTGGGAAGAAGAACGCCCAAATCGTGTACAAGAAGCGTATGATGAAGGGTATGGTCAAGGCTATGAGGATGGTACAAACAGAGCCACGGAAGCAATGGCGCAATCCCTTCAAACAGCGAATGAAATCATTGTACAAGCTGGGGAAAATGCGAAAAAATATATCGAAGATCAAGAAGCAATTATTTTAGAACTAGGTTTAACTGCTGCAGAACGTATTATAGGGACTTCATTAGAGCAAAACGATGAATTATATCTATCCATTGTTCGTAGAGGTCTTAAAGAAGCGAGAGAAATGAAGGAGATTAAAATCTACGTTTCTCCTACATATTATGGCTTAATTACATCTAATCGTGATGAGTTGGCCGAAATGTTCCCAACAGACGTACCATTTATGATTTTTGTTAACGAAGATTTTGCAAATGAAACAGATTGCTATATCGAAACAAATTATGGTCGGATAGTTGTTAGTATTGACGAGCAATTAAATGAATTAAGAATCAAGCTACATGAAATATTAGAAAGTAAGGAATGATCGACATGAAAACGGCTCAATTAATCGAACAAATTCCAAATATACCGACTTTCAAAAAGTTTGGTAGAGTAACGCGAGTTGTCGGCTTAATGATTGAGTCGCAAGGTCCCGATAGTTCCATCGGTGATGTGTGTAAAATTCATGTTGAAACGTCGAAAAACGGCCATCAAATCATTTTGGCAGAAGTTGTTGGCTTCAAAGATGAAATTGTTGTTTTGATGCCTTATACTTCGCTTCGAGAAATATCGATTGGTTGCTTAGTAGAAGGAACAGGGGCGCCGCTTGAAATTAAAGTGGGACCAGAGTTAATTGGGAAGGTTCTAGATTCAATGGGGAATCCTATTGATGGTACTTTATTACCGAAAGGATTAATGTCTGTTCCTACAGAACAAGATCCACCCAATCCCCTTACTCGTCCGCCAATTAATGAAAGACTTGAGGTTGGAGTAAAAGCAATTGATGGTATGTTAACTGTCGGTAACGGACAACGTGTAGGTATCTTCGCCGGCTCTGGGGTAGGTAAAAGTACATTACTAGGCATGATTGCACGCAATACACAAGCGGATTTAAATGTCATTGCGTTAGTTGGAGAGCGTGGCCGTGAGGTGCGCGAATTTATTGAAAGAGATTTAGGATCTGAGGGGTTAAGCCGCTCAATTGTTGTGGCAGCTACGTCAGACCAACCAGCACTAATGCGTATTAAAGGAGCGTTTACTGCAACAGCTATTGCAGAGTACTTTAGAAATCGTGGCTTAAATGTCATGTTGATGATGGATTCCGTTACACGTGTTGCAATGGCACAGCGGGAAATAGGGCTTGCAACAGGAGAGCCCCCTGCTCAAAAAGGTTATACGCCATCTGTATTTGCGATTTTACCAAAGTTATTAGAGCGTACGGGGACAAATGAAAAAGGTTCGATTACTGCCTTTTACACGGTACTAGTTGATGGTGATGATATGAACGAGCCTATAGCTGATACAGTGCGAGGTATTTTAGATGGACATATTGTACTTGACCGAAACCTTGCCAATAAGGGCCAATATCCTGCTATTAATGTGCTGAAAAGCGTCAGTCGTTTAATGAATCATGTGGCAGAGCCAGCGCATAAAAAAGCGGCCGAGCGTTTACGTGAGCTTTATTATACATATGACAAATCTGAGGACTTAATTAATATCGGTGCCTATAAACGTGGGACATCTAAAGAGATTGATGAGGCCATTTATTATGAACCGCTTATTACGGCTTATTTAAAGCAAGGGTATTTAGATAAGGTGACGCTTGAGGAAAGTATGAATGAGTTGATTACATTATCGAACGGTGGTGGCAAGTAGGTTGGTTAGTTATATGTATCGTTTTGAAAAAGTGTTAACCATTCGAGAACAAGAAAAAAATGAAACTGAAATTGCCTATAAAGAAGCTGTTCGTTCTTTTGAAGAGGTTGCAACAAAGTTGTATGACTTGCTGAAAAAGAAAGAGAATTTAATAGAATTTCAGCAAGAACGTTTAGTTGTAGGATCATCAATAGAAGAAATTCATCACTATGCTCGTTTTATTGATAGCCTTGAAAAGACTATTGCCGACGTACAACAAAAGGTTGTACAGGCACGTTCTAAAATGAATTGGTACGAAGAAAAACTATTAGAAAAAAACTTGGAAGTACGTAAATTTGAAAAAATGCGTGAAAAAGATTATAAGTCATTTCAACAAGAACAAGATCGCATCGAGAGCATATTTTTAGATGAAATTTCTTCACTTACGTATTTCAAGAAAGAAATCAGGTGATTTCATGGCGAAAAAAGAAAACCGTATTAAAACTGAATTAGAAGTACAACAGCCACCACGTAAATCAGGAGGTTTCCAAAAGTTTTTTATCTGGATATTAATACCTGTTATGTTTGTAGTCGCGGTGTTACTTGTTGTAGCAACGTTAATGAATACGAACGTCTTTGATTTAGGAAAAAAGGCAGTAAGTAGCTTACCTTTTGTTGAATCAGAGGCACAACAAGCGAAAGATGCTGTTGTAATTGATGATTCCAAAGTTGTAAGTTTACAGGCAGAAATACAAGAAAAAGAAGCCGAAATAGCGCAATTACAAAAAAAATTAGATGACACGACAACTGAGAAAGAAAAATTGTTGACAGAACAAGAGAAATTACTGTTTGAAATAGAAAAATTAAATAGAGAACAAGATGATGTGAAACGTGATTTCAATGATATTTTGTCTACTTTTGATAAGATGTCACCTAAAGCAGCAGCACCGGTGCTTATAAAAATGAGCGATGCACAGGCATTGCGCATTTTATCAAGTTTAAAACCTGATAAGTTAGCTGCTATTTTAGAGAAAATGGAACCACAAGATGCTGCGAAATATACTGAACTGATGGCTAAACAATAAAAAAACAATTGAAAAGGAGGTGAAAACATGAATATTGCAATGATGAATATGACGGCTTCTAAAGTAAACACTGCTTCACCGAAAGCTGTGTCAGCTAGTAATGCTGAAGTAAAAACAAATGCAGGAACAGCTCAAGATAAAGTATCAAAATTTGGATCTGTATTTGGACAAGTAGTAGCTTCAACGAACCAGCAAAATAACATATCACAAAGCAGTGAAACACAAGATGGCGATAAGTTAGCTGAACTAGAGGAATTATTAAATACTCAATCTATCGAGGAATTGTTAGATTTGTTAGAGATCCCGCACGACGAAGGCTTGTTAATGCTTCAAATAGGGGAAGATGGCAAAGCAGTAGCTATGGATGAAATGTTGAATTTAGACAATTTAATGGCTGCATTGAATGTAGATAAAGAGCAAATTCAGAAATTGGTTCAACAACTTCTAGGGGAAGAACAGCAAGCGAGTGATGTGTGGGAGCTACTAACTTTAGTAGACGCTCAAGCACCTGTGTTACAGACGCAGTTAGTAGCTGCTTTACAAGGTGAAGGACAAGTAACGCCCGAGGAGGCAACAACGCTACTTCAAGTATTAAAACTAACACAATTAGTTGGACAAAAAGCAGATTTAACAATGTCTCAAGAAAATAGTTTGTCAAACGTTCAACAATTTTTAACAACGGTGCAAACGCAAATTGAAACGATTCAAACTGCGCAACCAGTTACCACAAAAACAACTGTTACATTGCCGTTGCAAGGTTTCCAACAAGTCATTCAGCAAGTACAAGTGACGAAACAAAGCGATACAAATGCTAATGAAATGGTGACAGCGAATACAGTACAAACAAAAGCAGATACATTCCAAGTAACTTTGCCAACAGCTAAGCCAGCTCAATCGGAAGCATTACTGAAAGAAATGCAGGCAATCATCAATAAAGCTCAAATTTCTAATGCGCAAGGAATTACACGTTTAACATTAAAATTATATCCTGAAAATCTTGGTACAATTCGAATCGAGCTTGTCCAAAATGACGGTGTTTTAACTGCGCGTCTACTAGCATCTACTGCGCACGGGCGTGAACTGCTTGACAGTCAAGCACATCAGTTAAAGCAAGCGTTTGTTCAGCAAAATATCCAAGTGGAGCGACTAGATATTGCACAGTCGTTGCAGGATGCTGATAGACAACAGCGAGATCAACACTTCTTTAACAACTTCTTTAAGCGACAACAGCAAGAAGAACAAGAGCAACAAAATGAGGATAACGAAGAGAGTATGTCCTTCCATGATTATTTAGAAATTGAGGAGGTGTAAACAGTGGCTGAAACGAAAATTTCAAATGATCTTTACTATTCAAACTATAGTGCCCCAACTAAACAAACAGGTAGCAGTGAGCTCGGTAAAGATGCATTTTTAAAGTTATTAATTACACAATTACAACATCAAGATCCAACAAATCCTATGGATGACCGAGAATTTATTGCTCAAATGGCACAGTTCTCGTCTTTAGAACAAATGCAAAATATGACAAAGGCGATGGAATCATTGCTGATGTCTCAACAACAATCGCAGCTTATGAACTATACATCATTTGTTGGCAAAGAAGTAAAATGGCATGAAATCTCAAAAGAAGTGGATAAAGATAATAAGCCGATTGTAATAGAAGGCTCAGGCGTTATCCAATCTTTAAAATTTGTTGATGGGGAAGCCGTGTTTGTATTAGCAGATGGCAAGGAAATATTCCCTGGAAATATCTCTGCTATTCTTGGTAATAAAGAAACGAGCACAGGTGAAAACAATACATCAACTGAATCACCGCTTGTACAAGCGAGTATGCTAATCGGCAAAAATGTTACGTACAAAGACGGGGAACAAGATGCACAAGGTAGAATCACTTCTGTATCTAATAAAGATGGCATTATATATTACGAATTAGCAAATGGCAAAAAACTAGCAGGGAAAGAATTTACAGTAATTAGCGAATAAAGGTGGTGGAGAGAGATGGATAAATTTTCAATTCATCGTGTCCCATTGTATCCAACTATTCGCCAAAAGCAACCTACACCTACCAATACACAGCAATCGTTTAGCGCGCATTTACATGAGGCGACGAATCAACAGGAGCTAAAAGTCAGTAAGCATGCTTATGAACGCATTAAAGAGCGTAATATCGCGATTACTGAACAGGAATGGCAGGTTGTATCTGACAAGGTATTTGAGGCACATTCCAAAGGTGTCAAACAACCATTAGTCTTGATGGATCAAGCAGCTTTAATTGTCAGTGCTAAAAATGCTACTGTTATTACAGCAATGGATCGCACGGAAGCAAAGCAACAACTGTTTACTAATATTGATGGCACAATCGTGCTTTAAGGCTGGACCTTCTTTAGTAAGGAAGCCTATGTGTTGCTGACTGACAGAGGCACACAATTCAAAAATGAAGGGAGAACGACAACTTATGTTACGTTCTATGTATTCAGGTATTTCAGGTCTTAAAAACTTCCAAACAAAGCTAGATGTTATCGGCAATAATATTGCCAATGTAAACACGTATGGATTTAAAAAAGGTCGCGTGATTTTCAAAGACATCCTATCTCAAACAAGCGGAGGTGCTTCAGCTGCAACACCTACTCGTGGTGGTACAAACCCTATACAAGTAGGTCTTGGTTCAACACTTGCAGCAATTGATACAGTTCACGGTTCTGGCTCACGTCAAACGACAAACCGCCCATTGGATCTTGCCATTCAAGGTGAAGGCTTCTTTATGGTAGCTGACTCTGTATCAAATACGGATGGTGTTGCAGAAAACTATACAAACGTTGTTTATACGCGTGCAGGTAACTTCTACATGGATAATGCAGGTTATTTAGTGAATGCAGAGGGGAAATATTTAGTGGGGCATGCCAATGATACATTGTATGGAACTGACTCAACTGAAAGTAATGCAGAAGCAGATAAAAATGCCAGCCCGCTGAATGGAATAACGGAGGATTTACTTGGAGAAAACGATACTTTTACTTTTGACGGTAATAACCCAATTAAAATCCCAACAACTGCAAAAGAGTTGAGTATTGGTCCGGATGGAACGGTTGAATATGTGGATGCCAATGGATATAGACAATATGCAGGTCAAATTGTTATGGTTAAATTCCCTAATGCTGGTGGTCTTGAAAAAGTAGGGAGTAACTACTTCCAAGCAACTGCGAACTCTGGAGCACCTTATGGACAAATTGCTACAGTAGCAGGTATGGGGTCAATTACGGCAGGGGCACTTGAAATGTCCAACGTAGACTTATCTGAAGAATTTACTGAAATGATTGTAGCGCAACGTGGCTTCCAAGCGAATACGCGTATTATCACTACATCAGATGAGGTTCTTCAAGAGTTAGTTAACTTAAAACGATAGTTTAGAAATTAGTTACTTCTAGTTTCGAAAGCTGTTATATCATAGTTTTTAAGCCTTTAAGTATGCAACCAAATAGCTGCTAGTAATTTAGTAGAGCTTTGGATGATGTCACAAGAGGTTATGCGTAGAGGGCGTTCGAGCTATAAAACATAATTTTCAATATGAGGGAGGGTCGGGCCGGCTCTTGCGCTAGACCGGCCCTATTTCAATGATTGAACTAACACGACTAAATGGCAAAGCATTTACACTAAATGCTTTATACATAGAAACAGTCGAATCTTTCCCAGATACGACTATTACTTTAACAACAGGAACAAAAATTATTGTGTTACAGAGTGAAGATGAGGTGCGACAAAAGGCAACAGCTTTTTATAACAATATACAAGTACTATCAAACCCGCATCTACGAGGTGAAGAAGATGAAGAATAATAAAGTGTTAACGATGATTATCATCGTACTAGTGGCGATTATACTTATTGGCGTTATTGCGTTTGTATTATTTACTCAATTCAATAAGCCGGCAGCATCACTTGAACCATCAATAGACGATATTGTAGAAGCCTCTGTTGATGTTCCTGAAATTATGACCAATCTTGCTGATAAAAGGGTTGTGCGCATGACGCTAAAAATCCAAACTACTAGCAAGGACGCTGCAGAAGAGTTAAAGAAGCGTGATTTCCAAACGAATAATTTAATTATTCAAGAGCTTTCAGAAATGGAACAAAAAGATTTAGATGGCAAGCAAGGTAAAATAATGTTTGAAAAGGCAATAAAAACACAGTTAAATGAATTGATGCAAGAGGGAGAAATTCAACAAGTATATATTACCTCCTACATCTTTCAATAAAAATTAGAAACTGCTTGAAATGGAGGTGGGCAAATGGCAGGAGATGTGTTATCCCAATCTGAGATAGATGCGCTACTATCTGCAATCTCGACCGGAGAAATGTCAGCGGATGACATTAAAAAAGAGGACGAGGGGCGAAAGGTTAAAGTTTATGACTTTAAGCGAGCGTTGCGCTTCTCAAAAGATCAAATCCGAAGTTTGACCCGAATACATGAGAATTTTGCACGACTACTGACTACCTTCTTTTCTGCACAGTTAAGAAGCTATGTACAAATTACAGTAGCATCAGTAGACCAAATACCCTTTGAAGAGTTTGTTCGTTCAATTCCGAATATGACGCTCATTAATGTGTTTGAAGTGCCACCACTTGATGGTAATATATTGATGGAAATAAACCCAAACATTGCTTATTCGATGTTAGATCGTTTAATGGGTGGTAGTGGAGCAAGTCATAGTAATGTTGATAACTTAACAGAAATTGAAACAAAAATTATGACAAATCTCTTTGAACGCTCATTCGACAATTTACGCGAAGCATGGGAAAATGTTGCTGAAATCGACCCAATTTTAGTAGAGCTTGAGGTAAATCCTCAGTTTTTACAAATGATTTCACCAAATGAAACGGTAGTCGTCATTTCATTAAATACGATTATTGGTGAGACAAGCGGTATGATTAATATTTGTATTCCGCATGTTGTTTTAGAGCCAATTGTACCAAATCTATCTGTTCGCTATTGGATGCAAACTAATACAAAAGAGATGTCACCAGAGCAAACAAAAATGCTTGAAACACGTGTAAAACAAGCTCAATTGCCTCTTTCTGTTGAGTTAGGCATTAGCGACATCACCATTGAAGACTTCTTAATGATGCAAGTCGGTGATGTTATTCAATTAGAACAAAAAATTGATGATCCACTGCTGCTGAAAGTAGGTACATTACCTAAATTCACAGTACAACCTGGCAAACAGGGTAAAAAATTAGCAATCCAGATTATCGACCCTTTGAAAGGAGGAGACGAAGATGAGTGATGAAATGCTCTCCCAAGAAGAAATTGAAGCGTTATTAAGGGGCGAAACGTTGGACGATAGAATGAACGACAGCGAAGCTTCTACAAAAGAAGAACAAAATGAGGTAAGAGTAGAGGATTACCTTGATTCGTTTGCTCAAGATGCACTCGGTGAAGTCGGCAATATATCTTTTGGTAGTTCAGCTACTGCTCTTTCTGCGTTATTAGGACAAAAAGTAGACATTACTACCCCTAGTATTTCAATGATTAACCGTAATAAGTTAGAAGAGGAATTTCCTCATCCGTATGTAGCCGTACAGGTAGAATATACGATTGGTTTAACAGGTATGAATTTACTTGTTATTAAACAATCAGACGCTGCCATTATAGCCGATTTAATGTTAGGAGGGGACGGTTTAAACCCTAAGCCCGACCTAGGTGAAATTCAGCTAAGTGCAGTACAAGAAGCGATGAATCAAATGATGGGTTCTGCGGCAACATCCATGTCGACAGTATTCAACAAAAAGGTGGATATTTCACCACCGACAATCGATCTAATGAATATTTCTAAAAATGAAGGTCGAGACAATATTCCGGAAGACGATTTACTAGTAAAAGTTTCATTCCGATTACGTATCGGTAATTTAATTGATTCGAACTTAATGCAATTATTGCCACTGAAGTTTAGTCAAAATATTGTCAAATCATTATTAGGTGAAACAGAGGCGATTGCAGAGCCAGTTGCAGCTACCATTGCACCGGAAGCGCCTATTGCGCCACCACCAGTTCAACATACACCGCCACCAGCACAGCAACCGGCATATCAACAACCGGCTGCACCAGTGCAACAGCCGATGTATCAAGAGCAACCACCAATGTATCAAGAACAACAACAAATTCAGATGCAACAAAGACCAGTTCAACCTGTAAATGTTCAGCAAGCACAGTTTGCTAGCTTTGATCCAAATGTAATCTCTCAATCTGAGGCTAGAAATTTAAATATGCTACTTGATATTCCATTGCAAGTTACTGTAGAGTTAGGACGTACGAAACGTTCTGTTAAAGAGATTTTAGAACTAGCTAGTGGATCGATTATAGAATTAGATAAATTAGCAGGGGAACCAGTTGATATTCTAGTAAATAGTCGTCTAATTGCCAAAGGCGAAGTGGTTGTTATTGACGAAAACTTCGGTGTCCGCATTACAGATGTTTTAAGTCAAGCAGAGCGTTTAAATAATTTAAGATAGTTTCAATTGGAGGAGTTAACCATGTCTAAAAGAATTTTGATTGTAGACGATGCTGCATTTATGCGCATGATGATCAAGGATATTTTATCCAAAAACGGATTTGAAGTTGTAGGGGAAGCTGCCGATGGTCTACAGGCTGTTGAAAAATACAACGAGTTAAAGCCAGATTTAGTAACAATGGATATTACAATGCCTGAAATGGATGGTATTGCGGCTCTTAAAGCGATTAAAGGTACTGATCCAAGCGCAACAGTAATCATGTGTTCAGCAATGGGACAACAAGCAATGGTAATCGATGCAATTCAAGCTGGCGCGAAAGACTTCATTGTTAAGCCTTTCCAAGCTGATCGTGTAATTGAAGCGATTCAAAAAGCACTAGGATGATTTCATGCAAATGTTAAAATCATTTCGTGTCACGATGATTTTCGCATTTCTTGTAACCTTCCTATTTGTGTATCCACCAACAGTTTCTGTTCATGCAGATACCGATACAAATAGTATTGAGTATTGTATGAAAAAACCAGAGGAATGTAAGGAAAATTCAGACCCAGCTGCGAAAGAAGATACAGTTGTTTCAGCAGCTGGAGATGTTTCTGCATGGGAATACATAAAAATGGTTTTGGCGCTTATTTTTGTTGTAGCTTTATTTTATGGGTTGATGAAGTTTTTAAATAAAAGAAATTTAACTTTTCAACGAAATCAAATGGTACAAAATTTAGGCGGTTTATCGTTAGGGGCACAAAAGTCTGTTCAACTGTTGCAAATAGGTAAAACGATTTATTTGGTTGGTGTCGGTGAAGATGTCCAACTGATTCGAGAAATTACCGATCCGCAAGAAGTTGAAGAGCTGTTAGCGCTCTATAACGAAAAACAGGAATTTGCGGCAACATCACCTTATATAGCAGAAGTAATTTCTAAGTTTAAGAGAAAAAATAAACAAAATTCATCAACAAGCACACAACAAGATTCGTTTGGTGAACTTTTTGAAAAAAAAATCTCTGAAATTAAACAGGAGCGTAGTGAAGAATTAGAGAGATGGAAGCAAAAGGAGAATGATGATAAATGAATGATATAGTCAATTATTTTTCCAACAGCGACCCAACCAATGTCTCAACTTCTATTAAGCTCCTTTTATTATTAACTGTATTGTCACTTGCCCCGAGCATTTTAATTTTAATGACATCATTTGCGCGGATTGTCATTGTGCTCTCATTTGTACGTACAGCGTTGGCGACACAACAAATGCCTCCTAATCAGGTTATTGTTGGACTTGCCTTATTTTTAACCTTCTTTATCATGGCTCCTACATTTCAAGAGGTCAATAAAGAGGCATTACAGCCACTATTTGCTGAAGAAATTGGGCTAGAAGAAGCATATGAGAAGGCAAGTGTGCCGTTTAAAGAGTTTATGAGTAAGCATACAAGGCAAAAAGATTTAGATCTGTTTTTACAATATAATAAGGCAGAAAAGCCAGCATCTGTAGAGGAAATTCCACTTACTATGCTCGTACCTGCTTTTGCACTCAGTGAAATTAAAACTGCTTTCCAAATTGGTTTTATGATATTTATTCCATTCCTTGTAATCGATATGATTGTCGCAAGTACATTAATGTCGATGGGGATGATGATGTTACCACCGGTTATGATTTCATTGCCGTTTAAGATTTTATTATTTGTACTCGTCGATGGCTGGTACCTCGTAATGAAATCATTACTACAAAGTTTTTAGGGGATGATACAGTATGACAGGTGAAATGGTTATTTCAATAGCAGAGCGTGCCATTATGATTATCCTTCTAACAAGCGGACCGCTATTATTAGTTGCTTTAATCTCTGGTTTAGCGGTAAGTATATTTCAAGCAACAACTTCGATTCAAGAGCAAACATTAGCATTCGTTCCAAAAATCGTCGCAGTATTAGTGGCCATCGTTTTCTTTGGTCCGTGGATGTTATCACAAGTTACGAGCTATGCGAGAGACATTTTTGAGAATTTAACGCGTTATATAGGGTGAGTACATGAATGAACTAGTCCCTCAAATAACGGTATTCTTATTAGTACTAGTGCGCGTAACTGCTTTTTTTGTTACGGTACCTTTCTTTTCATATAGGACGATTCCGCAGAAAGTACGAATTTCCCTCGCATTCGTTTTAGCTTGGATGATGTATTATACAATAGACGTAGAGCCATTTCTTTTTAATGGTGATTACATACTTTTAGTGATGAAAGAAGCTGTTATTGGATTGTTATTAGGTCTAATAGGCTATATCATCATGTCGGCAATTCAAATTGCCGGAAGCTTTATCGATTTCCAAATGGGATTTGCCATTGCCAATATTATCGACCCACAAACAGGGGCGCAAAGTCCATTAATCGGTCAATTTTTCAATACATTGGCATTGCTGTTCTTATTGGCAATTGATGGCCATCATATGATTCTAGATGGAATTTTCTATAGTTATCAGTTTTTACCTATAGATCAGGGATTTCCTAATTTCGCGCAAGATGATTATATCCAGTTTGTCATGACAACCTTTACTGCCGTCTTTGCTATTGCGTTTCAAATGGCAGCACCTGTTGTAGCAACGTTGTTTTTAGTGGATTTAGCACTTGGTATAACGGCAAAAACGGTGCCACAATTAAATATCTTTGTGGTTGGTTTCCCAATTAAAATTGGTGTCAGTTTTTTAGTGCTCTTCACAATGATGGCGGTTATGATACAAGTCATTCAAAAGTTGATTACGATTATGATTTATGGAATGCGCGATTTAATGGCGATATTAGGTGGTGGATAAGATGTTGCTACTACTGGATTTAGATTTACAGTTTTTTGCAGGTGAAAAAACGGAAAAGGCGACACCTAAAAAACGACAAGATGCTAGAAAAAAAGGGCAGGTCGTTAAGAGTCAGGACATATCCAGTGCGATTGTGATGCTCATGGTGTTTATCTTTCTATTATTCTTTGCAGGATCATTGCGAGACGATCTGTTAGCTTTTTTTAGGCAAACATTTATCCATAACGTACGTGTAGAAACACTTACGATTGACAGTGTCATGCATCTATTTACCGAAACATTAGTACAAATGGCTTATGTCATTGTTCCAATAATGGCAATTGCGTTTGTAGGAGCCTTAGCAGGTAATTTTCTACAATTTGGTTTCTTATTCACATTAGAGCCGATGAAATTTGATTTAAAAAAGATGGATCCAATTAAAGGCTTAAAAAAAATCTTTTCTGTAAAAGCCATTGTTGAGCTTATAAAGTCAATCTTAAAGATTTCCTTTATTGGTGGAGTAACAACAATTATCATATGGTCAAATTTACATGAAGTTTTAGCACTATCATTTAAAAGTCCGTGGGTGACCCTTGTTACAGTTGGTAAACTTGTTGGCATTATGGGGATCGCGGCTTCTCTTGTGTTACTATGTGTATCCTTATTGGACTGGATGTATCAAAAACATGAGTATGAAAAAAATCTAAAAATGTCTAAGCAAGATATTAAAGATGAATATAAAAATAGTGAGGGTGACCCGCTGATTAAATCAAAAATCAAGCAACGTCAGCGTGAAATGGCAATGCGTCGAATGATGTCAGAAGTGCCAAATGCTGATGTCGTAATCACTAACCCAACTCACTATGCGATCGCTCTAAAGTATGATGAGGACAGTATGGATGCCCCTCGCGTAGTGGCGAAGGGGACAGACTTTGTTGCTCAAAAAATTAAACTGATTGCGAAAGAACATGATGTCATAATGGTAGAAAACAGACCATTAGCCAGAGCCATGTATGATCAGGTAGAAATAGGCGATTCAGTACCAGAACAATTTTTCAAAGCAATAGCAGAAGTACTCGCTTATGTTTATCGTATTAAGCGGAAAATTTAAAGCTTTTATGTAGGAGGGACACAAATGAAGGTTCGCGATATAGGGGTTTTAGGTGCGGTTATTTTAATCGTTGCGATGCTCATCATCCCTCTTCCTCCGTGGATGCTAAGTTTCTTAATCGTCATTAATATTACGTTAGGATTAATAGTACTTTTAACAGCAATGAGTATGAAGGAAGCGTTAGATTTCTCTATTTTCCCTTCCGTTATTCTTCTGTTAACCCTGTTTCGACTCGGCTTAAGTGTTTCCACAACGCGTGCAATTTTAGCAAATGGAGATGCTGGATCAGTTGTTGAAACCTTCGGGGATTTCGTAGTTGGCGGGAATGTTCTCGTAGGTTTAGTAGTGTTTTTAATTCTTGTATTGATTCAGTTTATCGTTATTACAAAAGGGGCGGAACGTGTTGCAGAAGTAGCTGCTCGTTTCACACTCGATGCGATGCCCGGTAAACAAATGAGTATTGATGCTGATTTAAACGCAGGTGTAATATCTGAGCGAGAAGCACGTGAACGACGTGACAAAGTATCGGGAGAAGCGGATTTCTACGGAGCGATGGATGGTGCTACGAAATTCGTAAAAGGGGATGCAATTGCCTCCATGGTGATGGTAATTATCAACTTATTATTTGGTATTATTATTGGTGTTGTACAAATGGGCTTACCATTTGCGGAAGCAGCAACCCATTTCTCAAAGCTAACGGTTGGTGATGGTATTGTATCACAAATCCCTGCACTTCTTATTTCAACAGCAACAGGGATTGTAGTAACACGCGCATCCTCTAAAGGAAGTCTAGGAGAAGATATTACAGGACAACTATTCGCTCAAGCAAAGCTTCTTTATGTTGCTGGGGGTACTATTATTTTACTTGGTTTATTCACGCCAATTCCTAACTGGGTAACGTTACCAATTGGTATTTCACTTGTTGCAGGTGCTTACATGATGGAACGTAAGAAACCAGAGGATGAGGAAGAATTACTTGAAATTGAGGAAGAAGTGGCAACAGACGGCATGAAGAGCCCTGAAAATGTTGTGAATTTATTAAATGTGGACCCAATTGAATTTGAATTTGGCTATGGCTTAATTCCACTAGTAGATGCAGCCCAAGGTGGGGACTTATTAGATCGCGTTATCATGATTCGACGCCAACTAGCATTGGAACTAGGGATTGTCATTCCAGTTGTTCGTATTCGTGATAATATTCAACTTCAGCCAAATGAATACCGCATAAAAATTAAAGGTAATGAAATGGCTCGTGGGGAGCTTCTACTCGATCATTATTTAGCGATGAGCCCAGGAGATGATGATTCAATCGAGGGTATTGATACTGTTGAACCGTCATTTGGTCTTCCTGCTAAATGGATTACAGAGCAAGTGAAAGAGGACGCTGAGATGTCTGGTTATACGGTTGTTGATCCACCAAGTGTTGTGTCAACACACTTAACAGAAATGATTCGAGCAAATGCGCATGAATTATTAGGACGTCAGGAAACGAAACAATTAATTGACCATTTACGTGAAACACATCCAATTTTAGTCGAAGAATTAACACCCACACCATTATCTACTGGAGAAATCCAAAAAGTATTGGGCAAGCTTCTTCGAGAAAATGTTTCTGTCCGTAACTTGCCGATTATTTTCGAAACATTAGCAGACTATGCAAAACTAACAAGTGATACCGATATATTAACAGAGTATGTGCGTCAGTCATTAGCTCGTCAAATTACCTCTCAATATGTAGGAGACAGCTCATCATTGAAAGTCATTACTGTATCGGGTAAAGTAGAGAAAATGATTGCAGATAGCATTCAGCAAACGGATCACGGCAATTATTTAGCAATGGATCCTCAAGATTCTCAAACGGTGCTAGAGACCATTGCATCAGAGGTAGAGCGTGTGTCATTTATGGAACAATCTGCTATTATTTTGTGCTCTCCGGCAGTTCGTATGTATTTACGTCAGCTGACAGAACGCTATTTCCCGCAGATTCCGGTACTATCTTATAATGAACTTGATGCTTCTATTGAAATTCAAAGTGTTGGGGTGGTGAATGTTGAATGAAAATGAAAAAATATTATGCATCTTCCATACCAGAAGCAATGAAGCTTGTGCGTGCTGATTTAGGCGACGACGCTGTCATTTTGAATTCAAAAGTAGTCGTAACAAAGAAACTTTTTGGGCTTGTTAAAAAGAAGAGCTTTGAGGTTGTTGCAGGGATTGACACGATGGAGCCAAGCAATACGGCTCCAACACCTGCAAGTATGCCTATGATTCCTGTTAAAAAAGAAAATGCTAGTTTACTAGAGATTACAAATGCTGTGCAAGCTAAAATTCAACATGCTCAGCCTACGCAAGAAATAACTTTGCAAGATGAGTCAGGTATGTCTGAAGAACTGAGGAAGGAAATTGCAGATTTAAAATCGTTAATGCAATCAATGCACAAGAAGGCTACCCAAGCTCAATATCCCGATGAACTCTTATCCTTCATTGAATACTTAAGACAGCAAGAGCTAAATGAGGAGCTCATCACAACGATTGGTGATGAGCTTTTTGTGCATTTCAAAGAAGCTTCAGAAATCAATTTTTCACAATGCAAGCTAATTACAAAAAACTTGCTGCGTAAAAAACTAGAAGGCTTGCCGATTGGTGGCCTATCCTATGAACGTAAATATATTAATGTGCTAGGACCAACGGGTGTCGGCAAGACAACGACAATTGCTAAAATGGCAGCTCGAGCGGTTCTAGAGAAAAAGAAAAAAATAGGCTTTATTACTACAGATACATACCGAATTGCTGCCATTGAGCAGTTAAAAACGTATGCCGGCCTATTACAAGCACCTGTTGAAATTGCTTATAATTCGACAGATTACGAGCAAGCTGTGCAACGATTGTCCCATTTAGATTTAGTCTTTATCGATACTGCTGGCCGCAATTATAAGGAAGCAAAATATGTAGACGATCTACAACGCCTTATTAAGTTTGATGATCAAGCTGAATCCTTTCTAGTACTTGCTATGACGGCAAAAGAAAAGGATATGACCAATATTATTGAGCAATTTAAAAGTGTGCCAATTGAAAAATTTATTTTTACGAAGATTGATGAAACAAATTCTATTGGCACAATGATTAATTTAATGATTAAATATAATAAAGGACTTGCTTACTATACCAATGGTCAAGAAGTACCAGAAGATATTGAAGAAGCTGATTTAGAAGCAGTGCTTAATATGTTTTTCCAAGGTGAAGAAAAATGAGAGATCAAGCAGAAACATTACGCTTGAAAATGCTGAAGCGGCAAGGTGAATTAGGTAAAACAATTGCCGTTGTAAGCGGTAAGGGTGGAGTTGGTAAGAGTAACTTTTCAATGAACTTTGCAATTAATTTAGCGAGTAAGGACAAAAAAGTAGCAATTGTAGATATGGATATTGGGATGGGGAATATCAATATATTAATTGGAAAAAATGTTTCTTATAGTTTAAAAGATTACTTAGAAGGAAATAAATCACTAGATGAGGTAATATTTGAAGGGCCACATGGTTTACAATGTATTGCTGGTGGCTCTGGCATGTCGAGTGTGCTGGAATGGTCGGAGGCAATGTTTGAAAGACTGATTCATGCTTTTGAACAACTCCAAAAAAACTTCGACTATATTCTATTTGATATGGGAGCTGGCGCGACAAAATGGTCATTAGAGTTATTAACATCTATTGATGAAATTATAGTGATTACAACAGCTGAACCAACCTCTATTACAGATGCTTATTCGATGATGAAATATATTCATGTTCGCGATATGGATAAGCAATTTTATTTACTTTGTAATCGTGCTTTTTCTAAAGAAGAAGGGATCGAAACGATTGAACGTTTAAAGCTTACGATGAAACGATTTCTAGACAAAGAGGTTATAGTATTAGGCTCCTTACCTGAGGACCCTGTTGTACGTAATGCTGTGCGCGAGCAAGTACCATTTTCAATCGCATATCCAGAAGCACTTATTTCTAAAACACTTCAACTGATAGTGGCTCGGTTTATGGAACAACGTATGGAGGAAGTGCATGCACATGAACAGTCAGCAAGTAAATTCTTATCTAAACTTAGAAGTATTTTTTCGAAAGGGCGTGATTAATTGGACTTTGTACATAAAAGCAAGCTTTTAGTCGTTGATGATTCTGCTTTTATGAGAAAGCTAATTAGTGACTTTTTTGTTGGAAACTCGAGGGTTGAAGTAGTTGGAACAGCACGAAATGGAAAAGATGCGATTAAGAAAATCCAAACATTAAAACCAACAGTCGTGACAATGGATATTGAAATGCCTGAAATGAATGGACTCGATGCATTAAATGAGATTATGACAATTTGTCCAGTGCCTGTCGTCATGCTTTCGAGTACAACCCAGCGAGGGGCTGAAAATGCACTAACTGCAATCGAGTATGGAGCGGTTGATTTTGTTGCGAAACCTAGCGGAACAATTTCTCTTGATTTACATAAAATCCAATCTGAGCTTGTCCATAAAGTTGAACAAGCTTCGTTGGTACCTATTTCTAAATTGAAAAAACCATCAATTAGCAAAAGACAACAAGAACCAATTGTATCGCCTACTTCAATAAGAAAAGAATTGTCGAAGGAACGTAAAGCTCCCCCTCCAGTCAATGTGAACGCAACAGGTACGAATGTCACTAAGGGACATATTGAATGGAGTAAAGTTAGTAAAAAAATTGTGTTGATTGGGACATCTACTGGTGGACCGCGTGCACTACAAGAAGTAATTACTAAAATTCCGAAAACAATTCAAGCGCCAATTCTTATTGTTCAACATATGCCAGCGGGCTTTACAAAATCGCTGGCTTCCCGCTTAGACCAATTGAGCGAGATTACGGTAAAAGAAGCAGAGCAAGGAGATATTTTACAAAATGGCGTGGCCTATATCGCCCCAGGAGGATACCATTTAAGGTTAAGAAAAGTTGGTACCTCATTTGGCATCGTTTTAGATAATCACGAACCACCACGTTCTGGTCATCGCCCATCTGTAGATGTGATGTTTGAAGATGTAAGTCAATTTAAAGATTTTGATAAGGTAGCAGTCATTATGACGGGTATGGGCTATGACGGTTCGAAGGGACTGAAAGCATTAAAAAATACCGGAAATGTAGTTGCTATTGCAGAGTCAGCAGAAACTTGCATAGTGTATGGTATGCCGAAAGCTGCGGTGGAAACGCAGCTTGTCGATGAAGTCGCTGATGTAGATGATATTGCACAAACAATTATGAAATATTTGCCTTAAAAGGGGTGTCCTCTTAATGGAAGTCAATCAATATTTAGAGATGTTTATCGAAGAAAGTAAAGAGCATTTACAAGCTTGTAGTGAGCATTTATTAGAACTAGAAAAAAACCCAGATGATTTGGCTATCGTAGGAGAAATTTTCCGTTCGGCTCATACATTAAAAGGTATGTCAGCGACTATGGGCTTCGAAGACTTAGCAGATTTAACTCATAAAATGGAAAATGTCCTAGATGCAATTCGAAATGAAAAAATTCATGTGTCACCAGAAATTTTAGATATTGTATTTGAATCTGTGGATCATTTAGAAGAAATGGTAATGGATATTGCTAATGGCGGAGACGGTAAAAGAGATGTTTCTTCCACTGTCGCACAGTTAAAGCGCATTGAATCTGGTGAGGAAGCTCTTCCAGAAGTAGTAGCTACTGTAGCTATACCTGAAGTACCAAGCGTACTAGAATATGATAGCTTCGAGCAAACAGTTATAACGCAATCTGCGGAACAAGGATTTAATGCTTTTGAAATTTCAGTAAGACTGCGTGAAGATTGTCTATTAAAAGCAGCACGTGTATTTATGGTATTCGAGATTCTTGAAAAAGATGGTGATGTTATTAAATCAACGCCATCTGTTGAGAAGCTTGAAGATGAACAATTCGATCAACAATTTTATGTAGCGTTCGTAACAAAAGAATCAGCAGAAGATATGCAGAAGAAGTTAATGAAGGTTTCTGAAGTTGATGAAGTAAGTGTTGCAAAGATTAATCAAGAGCAATTCAGTGAAAAACAATATGAAGCAAATAAAGAGGTAGCCGCTACAGCAACGGCTACAGCAACTGCGCCAGTAGAGGTAGTAGATACACCAGTTGAAGCTCCAGCTAAGCCTGCACCAGCAAAATCAACACCTGCCAAAGCAGATAAAAGTCATGCACCTGTAGGAAACAAAACGATTCGCGTAAATATTGAACGTCTGGATATTTTAATGAATCTATTTGAGGAGCTTGTGATTGATCGTGGACGTTTACAATCCATTGCAACTGAAGTGAATCATGGGGAGTTAAACGAAACTGTTGAACGAATGAGCCGTGTTATGGGTGACCTACAAACGATTATTTTAACAATGCGAATGGTACCTGTGGAAACTGTATTCAACCGCTTCCCTAAAATGATTCGTCAGCTATCTCGTGATCTTAATAAGAAAATAAACCTTGAGATTATTGGCGCAGAAACAGAGCTTGATCGAACAGTAATCGATGAAATTGGAGACCCACTCGTTCACTTAATCCGTAACTCTGTCGATCATGGCATTGAAAACCCTACTGCACGCCGTGCAAAAGGAAAGCCAGAAGAAGGCACAGTGGTGTTACGTGCTTATCACAGTGGTAACTATGTCTTTATTGAAATTGAAGATGATGGGGCTGGCATTAATCGTGAAAAAGTGTTGGCAAAAGCGATTTCAAAAGGAGTTGTTACGCGTGAACAATCTCTTGCTATGTCAGACAATCAAATTAATGAGCTTATTTTAGCTTCTGGTTTCTCAACGGCAGATGTTATTTCAGATGTATCAGGTCGTGGTGTAGGGCTAGACGTTGTCAAAACAACGATTGAATCGTTAGGTGGTAACATTTCGATTGAATCTACACAAGATGTAGGCTCTATTTTCTCCATTCAATTGCCGTTAACATTATCTATTATTTCGGTAATGCTTGTGGAAATAGAAAAAGAAATTTATGCGATACCACTATCATCAATTATTGAAACATCGATTATCCGTTCATCAGATATTATGAATGCACATAACCAAAAGGTGATTGACTTCCGTGGTAAAGTGGTTCCACTTGTATTCTTAGAAGAAATCTTCGAAGTACCTCGTAAAGAGCTACAAGATGATGAATTCCATTCAGTAGTAATTGTTCGTAAAGGCGAGAAACTTGCTGGTTTAGTTGTCGATTCATTCATTGGCCAACAAGAAATTGTACTGAAATCATTAGGAAACTACTTAACGAATATCTTTGCAATTTCAGGTGCAACAATTTTAGGTAATGGTAAAGTAGCCCTAATTGTGGATTGCAATGCACTTATAAAATAAGGTGAATGAATAAGAGAGGTGTTTACTATGACAAATGCAGTTGAACAAGAAAATATTAAAGTAATTGTCTTCCAATTAGCAGATAAGGAATATGCGATTCCAGTATCACACGTCCAAGGTATCGAGAAACTGATGCATATTACACGTGTACCTAAAACAGAGAAATATGTAAAAGGTGTCATCAATTTACGAGGTGTCGTAACACCAATTATTGATTTACGCGAACGTTTTGAATTACCAATCTCTGAGCACGAAGAAACGACTCGTATTATCATTATCTCTTTAGAAGACATGGAAGTAGGCTTTGTTGTAGATTCAGCGAACGATGTGTTGGATATTCCAGCAAGCTCAATCGAACCTCAACCAGAGGTAGTAGGATCTCTTGAAGAAGAGTTTATTTCTGGCGTAGCCAAAATAGGTAAACGATTATTAATATTATTACATTTAGAGAAAGTATTAAATCCACTAAAGTAGGGATTCGATTATGACACTTAATCAAAAGATTACATCACTACATTTAGACGTATTAAAGGAAATTGGAAATATTGGAGCTGCCCATGCTGCAACAGCTCTTTCCAATTTACTTGGTAAAAAAATCGATATGCGTGTCCCGAAGGTTGAAATGGTGTCGTTTAATGACATGATGGAGCTTGCTGGTGGTTCTGAAAACGTTGTAGTTGGGATTTTTTTACGCATTGAGGGAGATGCTGAAGGAAGCATGTTTTTCATACTTCCGATTGAACAAGCTAATCGCTTTATCCGACGTCTAATACAGGATGAATCATTCGACTTTAAAAACCCACCTGTTTCGGAGTTAGGTTTATCTGCCATGCAGGAAATGGGGAATATTTTATCTGGTTCATATTTATCCGCGTTATCAGATTTTACAAATTTAAAAATTTATCCAACTGTGCCTGGTCTAAGTGTAGATATGTTTGGTGCTATTATTAGTATTGGCTTAATTGAATTATCGCATGTGAGTGATAATGTCATCGTAATTAATACATCCATTTTTGAAGACGGTGTGGAGGATCATGAAACAGTTAGGGGACATTTCTTCTTACTGCCTGATCCAGATTCTTTTGATGCTATTTTTAAAGCATTGGGAGTTTCATAGCCTATGCTTAACAACAATAATAATGGACAAGTAATAAAAGTTGGAATTGCTCAAATGGATGTAGCGAAATTTCCGAACACGATTAGAACTTCAGGACTTGGTTCTTGTGTAGGCGTTATTTTATACGATGAGTCAAAGAAAATAGCTGGTTTAATACATGTCATGCTACCAGATTCAAGTTTAGGTAGAGCAGAGTCAATAAATGTAGCGAAATTTGCAGATACGGGCATTTCAGCTATGATTGATTTATTAAAGCTAGAGGGTGTTCAAAAATTTAAACTGAAGGCAAAAATTGCGGGGGGTGCGCAAATGTTTCAATTTACGTCCGACAAAGATTCAATGCGCATCGGTCCTCGTAATGTGGAGGCTGTAAAGTTTGAATTAAAACGTCATGGAATTCCTTTAGTAGCCGAAAATACGGGCGGTAATAGCGGTCGAACAATTGAATTTAACCCTGCTACGTCGATGTTACATATTCGAACGGTTAACCAAGGAGTGAGTGAAATATAATGTTTGGTTCTATTTTTTATAACCTGTGGGGGGCATTGATTGCCTTTTCCCTTTATTTCTTTATGACACTGCAACAGCCCTATACACCATTACGTATTATCATCGGTTCATTTGTAGCAGCAATTATCGTATTTTTTGTCATGTATATCGTAAGGTTTTTAATTGCGTATGTGTTATTTACACCAACTGCCGACCCGTCGGAAGATGACAGTGGACTAGAAGAAAATAGTGCTTCTGTCGTCGATGAGAAGGGGAAAGAAACTTCTACGACAAATTCAACGGTTGAGTTTCAAGATGAAAGCACAGAAGATATTGCACAAACCGTTCGAACGATGATGCATCGTGAAGATGAACAACAAGTAAATGCATAAGCCAGAACACTTTAAACTGCCTCTAATGTTAGCTGTCGTCTAATTATTGGAGGCAGTTTTCTTCTGCCTAAAATAGAACAGCTATTAATAATAGAATAGTGTTAGAGAATCATATGAAATTATAGTCGAATGTTGTTATAATAAAAGGAAAGAATGGCATAGGTTTGTATCTAAATCTGTCAGTCATTGTAAGCAAAATACTCAAAATGTGATAAGTGAGTCTCTTTTTGATAGACATGTGTATGTTTTTTAATTTTCAAGCGTACAGCGTTAACAAAGCGACAGAACTATTGGCGCCTTGGAGCATTTGAGAGGAAAGCGCAAAAAGTCCGTGCAAACAGGCGCAAAGTAGAGAGGTGGATTTTATGACACAACCAATTCTAAACGATGAACAAAAGCTGTGGAATCGATGGGTGAATGAACGTGATCCTGATGCGGGTGATTTATTAATAAAAAAATATACTTCTCTTGTGACTTACCATGTGCAGCGAATTGGTGCAGGTTTACCTAAAAGCGTATCGCGTGACGATTTAACAAGCTTAGGCATGCTAGGTCTATTTGATGCTTTAAATAAATTTGATATAAATCGAGACTTAAAGTTTGATACATATGCTTCTTTTAGGGTGAGAGGCGCTATAATCGATGGCTTGCGTAAAGAGGATTGGCTACCTCGTTCTGCACGAGAAAAGGCCAAAAAGATGGATGCCAAGATTGAACAATTAGAACAACAGTTAATGCGCCATGTGACGCCTGAGGAGCTTGCACAGCATATGGAGTTACCTGTGGAAGACGTATACCAAACGGTGCAGGAGCATTTCTTCTCAAATGTACTCTCCATCAATGAGCAACAAGATCAGGAAGAAGCAGAGGGGAAGTCCTTTGTAATCCGTGATGATACGACAAAGACTCCAGAGCAAGTCGTAATAAAATCGGAGTTACTCGATGATTTAGCGGTAAATATACAAAAGCTTAATGATAAAGAGCAGCTCGTACTAAGTTTATTTTATACAGAAGAGTTGACACTAACTGAAATAGGTGAAATGCTCGAATTGTCAACATCACGTATTTCTCAAATTCACTCAAAAGCATTATTTAAGTTGCGAAAGCTATTGTCCAATGAAATGATTAATGTATAGTATCTAACGGATTGTTGAGGGAGGAATTTTAATGAGTTTAAAAGGTGTCGAATTACAAATAGCTATTCCAAAAACGTTTGAAGCGGGTAAAATGGCAGATCAGGCACAACAACAAACTTTAGCTCAACAAGTACATGCAAATGAAGCGTTAAAAAAGGAATTAGAGCGCAAGCAAAAAGCTGTAAATACTTCAGAAGGTATGACGGAGATTAGCGAAGAGGAAGAAGCGGGTGGCGAGTATATAAAAGGAACGCGTAAAAAGAAAAAGAACCATAACGAAAAACCAGAAAAACAGGCTCAGCATCCGTTCAAAGGTAATTTCGTGGACTTTAGTGGATAGGAGTTTACTATGACAACCATATTAATTGCTGTTCTCTTTGTTTTGCAGCTACTATCATTTTATTTCATTATTATATTAAATACGAAATTAGCGAAATTCAAAGATTTAGAAGTAAAGCAGGAACGCTTAATGCGAGAAATGGATGATACGATTAGCCTCTATTTAGCTGAAATGAAGGATGAAAATAATCGTCTAATTCAAGCGTTGCAAGTGGTACCAAAACCTACTATGACACCTGATACTGGACAACAGGCACAACCAATAGCTGTGCCTAAAAGTCAAGGACAGCCTTTGTCACAAACCGATGGTGAGATGAAGGCAGTGACTGTTAATAGTGACCCACGTATTTTAATGCCGAAAAATATCGTAGCGAATGCCTATTCTCGTCAACAACAGGGAGGAACGACGGCTGTGCAAACGGCTGCGCCAAAGGTTGATAGTTTACCAAAAGAAGAATCAAAGCCGTTAACGATGGAACAACAAATTGTCCAAATGGCTGAGCAGGGAAAAACTGCTGAAGAAATTGCGAAAAAGCTGCAAAAAGGAAAGACAGAAATCGAGCTTTTATTGAAATTTCATAGCTAAAACAGTTGCGAATGCCATAAAGCTGTGATATAGTAGCAAATGGTGTTATTACTACACACGCATTTTGATGCAGTAAGTGGTGCTCTAAGATTAGGGTAGCTTGTTGCAAGTGATAAATGCGGAGGAAAAAAACCAAACATTCTAGGAGGAAATTCACATGTCAGTAATTTCTATGAAACAATTACTTGAAGCTGGTGTACATTTCGGTCACCAAACTCGTCGTTGGAACCCAAAAATGAAGAAATTTATCTTCGTTGAGCGTAACGGGATCTACATCATCGACTTACAAAAAACTGTTAAAAAATTAGAGGAAGCTTATGACTTCATGCGTCAAGTTGGTCAAGACGGTGGTAAAGTTCTTTTCGTTGGTACGAAAAAACAAGCACAAGAAGCGATCAAAGACGAAGCTGAACGTTCAGGCAACTACTATATCAACCAACGTTGGTTAGGTGGTACTCTTACTAACTTCGGTACAATTCAAAAACGTGTTGCACGTATGAAAGCTATCGAAAAAATGGAAGAAGAAGGAACTTTCGAAGTTCTACCTAAAAAAGAAGTAATCCAACTTAAAAAAGAACACGAACGTCTAGTTAAATTCTTAGGCGGTATCCGTGATATGCACGATCTTCCAGACGTTATGTTCGTGGTTGACCCACGCAAAGAACGTATCGCTGTTGCTGAAGCTCGTAAATTAAACATCCCTCTAGTAGGTATTGTTGATACTAACTGTGATCCAGATGAAATCGACTATGTTATCCCTGCTAATGACGATGCTATTCGCGCTGTTAAACTTTTAACTGCTAAAATGGCTGACGCTTTAATCGAGTCAAAACAAGGTGAAGAAGAAGCTCCAGCTACTGAAGCTGCTGCTGAGTAATTCACGTTTACAAAAAGGTGATAAGTGGCTCAGAACCCTTATCACCTTTTTTAGAACCTACCACTATAAATAGTTTAACCAATTTGAGGAGGCAACACTAAATGGCAAACATTACTGCACAATTAGTAAAAGAATTACGCGAAAAAACTGGCGCTGGTATGATGGATTGTAAAAAAGCGTTAGTACAAACTGATGGTGATTTAGAAGCTGCAATCGATTTCCTACGTGAAAAAGGTCTTTCTTCAGCTGCTAAAAAAGCTGACCGTATCGCTGCAGAAGGTACAACTTATATTTTAGAAAAAGGTAACGAAGCAATTATTCTTGAAGTAAACGCTGAAACTGACTTCGTTGCGAAAAACGATAAATTCCAAGTATTAGTTTCTTCTTTAGCTGAGCAATTACTTGCTGCTAAACCAGCATCAGTAGAAGCTGCAGTAGAGCTTGAAAATGCAGAAGGCGTAAAAATCGCTGACCAAATTTCAACAGCTGTAGCAACTATCGGTGAAAAAATTACACTTCGTCGTTTTGAAGTAAAAACAAAAACTGATGCAGATGCTTTCGGTTCTTACCTACACATGGGTGGCCGTATTGGTGTATTAGTATCTTTAGAAGGTTCTACAGATGCTTCTGCTGCTAAAGATATCGCTATGCATATCGCAGCGATTAACCCAACTTACGTTTCTCGTGAAGAAGTTTCTGCTGAAGAAGTTGACCGTGAGCGTAAAGTGTTAACTGAACAAGCACTTAACGAAGGTAAACCAGAAAACATCGTTGCAAAAATGGTTGAAGGTCGTCTTGGTAAATACTTCGAAGACGTATGCTTACTTGACCAATCATTCGTTAAAAATTCAGATCAAAAAGTTCGCGACTTCGTTGCTTCAACTGGCGGTAATGTAACTGGTTTTGTACGCTACGCTGTTGGTGAAGGTATCGAAAAACGCGAAGATAACTTTGCTGAAGAAGTAATGAACCAAGTTAAAGGTAACTAATTTGTAGACTAGTTCAGTTGATGGATTGGCTTGCATTTGATCCTAATCAAATAATAACTAGATTTTCTAGACAAAAATGGGGAACACAACATAACGTGTTCCCTATTTTTCCGAGATGAGCTAAAAAAGGATAGAATTTTCTATTACCATTATTCACAGCTAGCAATTATTGTTAGATATACTATAATGGAAAAGGAAAAGAAAAGTTTTAAATAAATGTCTGACGGAGGTTTACAATGAGTGTGCCACAATATAAACGAGTAGTTATTAAACTAAGTGGTGAAGCGTTAGCAGGAGAGGCTGGCTTCGGTTTATCACCAAAAATTATCAAGTCTGTTGCTGAAGAAGTGAAGGAAGTAGTAGATCTTGATGTAGAAGTTGCTGTAGTTGTAGGTGGCGGTAATATATGGCGTGGGAAAATCGGTAGTGAAATGGGCATGGATCGTGCAGCAGCTGACTATATGGGTATGCTAGCAACGGTTATGAATTCATTAGCATTACAAGATGCTCTTGAAAAATTAGGTATCGAAACACGCGTGCAATCTTCTATTGTGATGACACAAGTAGCAGAGCCATATATTCGTCGTAAAGCAGTTCGTCATTTAGAGAAAAAACGCGTAGTTATTTTTGCTGCAGGTACAGGTAACCCGTTCTTCTCTACAGATACAACAGCTGCATTACGTGCAGCGGAAATTGACGCAGATGCGATTTTAATGGCGAAAAATAATGTAGATGGTGTCTATTCTGCAGATCCAAAGGTCGATACTACTGCTATCAAATATGATACACTCACATACTTAGACGTTATTCAGCAAGGGTTACAAGTAATGGATTCAACTGCTTCAACTTTATGTATGGATAACGATATTCCGTTAATTGTCTTCTCAATTACGGAGCAAGGTAATATTAAACGTGCCGTACTGGGCGAGAAAATTGGAACTGTTGTTAGGAGGAATGCACAATGACTAAACAAGTATTAGAACAAGCGAAAGAAAAAATGAACAAATCAATTGCTGCTTTTTCACGTGAATTAGCATCAATCCGAGCAGGCCGTGCAAACGCATCTCTACTAGACCGTATTTCTGTAGAGTACTATGGTGCGCCAACCCCAATCAATCAACTTGCAGGTGTTGCAGTACCAGAAGCTCGTTTACTCGTGATTACACCTTATGATAAATCCATTTTAGGTGAAATTGAAAAAGCGATTATGAAGTCAGATATCGGTATTACACCGACAAATGATGGTTCTGTTATTCGTTTAATGATTCCAGCGTTAACAGAAGAACGTCGTAAAGACCTTGTAAAACAAGTGAAAAAAGAAGCTGAAGATGCAAAAATCGCAGTACGTAATGTTCGTCGTGATGCTAATGATGATCTTAAAAAACTTGAAAAAGCAGGCGAAATCACAGAAGACGATTTACGTGGATACGGTGACGATATTCAAAAATTAACAGATGAGTTCATCGTGAAAGTAGACCAAGTAGCGAAAGAAAAAGAAAAAGAAATTCTAGAAGTGTAAGCAGGCGCTTTGCATTTCTATGATGGAACTTTTTGATGAGATGAAGGCGTCCTATACATAACAGGACGTCTTTTCTCTTTTATTGTAAAAGTATTCATTTCTTATCGGTGTTACAATTTTCACCTGCTCTCTACGAGCCGTAATGGTTAACTCGTTTACACGTAGTATACGAATTACATTGTTCTGGCTTATTAGCAGTTGCTGAATGTAGCAAGACAAGATTTTTCTTTGAGATGTGTGTTGTTCTAAAATAAGCTAGTTCATACATAGTCAATTAGAGGGAAAAAAAAGACAAAAAGCACTTTTGTTTGTTATGATAGGTTAGTATACGTCCGATTAGTTGTAGTGGGGGAGTTAGCATGTTTAAGAAGCTATTAGGTAAACAAGTAAATATGGATACACTATCATTGGAGGAACGTGTTGCCCTTGCGAAAAGCGAGCCGATTCCTGCCCATGTAGCGATTATTATGGACGGAAATGGACGTTGGGCTAAAAAACGTGCCATGCCACGTGTTGCTGGGCACCATGAAGGTATGAAGACGGTACGGAAGGTAACTAGATTTGCATCTGATCTTGGCATAAAAGTATTAACAGTGTATGCGTTCTCTACAGAAAATTGGAAACGGCCAAAGCCTGAAGTCGATTTTCTGATGCGTCTACCTGTAGAATTTTTAGGATCTTTTTTACCGGAAATGATGGAGCGCAATGTGCGAGTTGAAATGATTGGAGATCCGTCACTCTTGCCAGCACATACACAAAAAGCATTGTATGAGGCAATGGAAGAGACGAAGCATAATACAGGGTTAATTTTAAACTTTGCTTTAAATTATGGTAGTCGTTCAGAAATGGTAAGTGCCATGAAAACGATGCTTCAAAAAGTACAGGACGGTCAATTAACTATACAAGACATAAATGAGGAATGTATGACAGCTCATTTAATGACAGCTCATCTACCAGAGCCAGACTTACTCATTCGTACAAGTGGTGAAGTACGATTAAGTAACTTTATGTTATGGCAGCTCGCCTACACAGAATTTTGGTTTACAGATACATTGTGGCCAGATTTTAGCGAGGAAAACTTTCTGGAAGCGGTGGAAAACTATCAAAAACGTAATCGCCGTTACGGTGGGTTGAAGGGAGAAGAAACATCTTGAAACAACGAATCATCACAGCAATCATTGCCGCGGCACTGTTTATTCCATTTGTTATTTATGGAAAGGTGCCATTTACACTACTTGTACTAGCAATGGCTGTTGTAGGCTTTTATGAAATACTGAAGATGAAAGGTATTTCGATTTTTTCAGTACCTGGTATGATCGGGTTACTAACGCTTATTATGCTTGTCATACCAAAAGATTGGGCAAATGAGGTAGTACATGCAATCGGCTATTCATCGGTTCTAATGGTTATTTACGGACTGGTCATGCTGTTACTTATTTATGTAGTCCTCGTAAAAAATAAAATTACATTTGATGAAGTTGGCTTTATTTTGCTTGGGGCGTTTTATGTAGGATTAGGTTTCCATTATTTAATCGAAACGCGAAACTATGGTCTTGAATTTGTTGTATATTGTTTACTTGTTGTTTGGACAACAGATTCAGGAGCCTATTTTGTAGGTAGAAAACTAGGTAAAAATAAGCTTTGGCCTGAAATATCACCGAAGAAAACGATTGAAGGCTTTGTTGGTGGGATTGTTATAGCGGTTATTTTTGCTATAGCTATGCAAGCGATTTATCCATTTGCTAACGGTTATGTTTCACTTATTGTGATCACGATTTTTGCTTCGATAATTGGTCAGATGGGCGATTTAGTGGAATCAGCTATCAAGCGCCATTTTGACGTAAAAGATTCAGGCAATATTTTACCAGGACATGGCGGGATTCTAGACCGCTTTGATAGTTTATTATTTGTCGTGCCACTACTGCATTTTTTACATTTATTCGGTAGCTAAGTATGTAAGACCTTGTTAGGAAGCGTCATTTGCCTATAGTTTTAGGAAAAGATATATCGATGGGCGCAAGGCGGGCGACCTCACTTTGAAAAGCGAGCCGTAAATAGCTCGACATACTCACCAAAGGGCGACGCCAGCTGCTTGTCGAGCAAGCTTGGAATAAAATCGGGACGCAATGATGGATGAAAATGCGAATTATGAAATAGATCGCTTAGATAGAAAAAGGGGACGTTTTGTCGTGAAAAAAATTAGTTTATTGGGTGCAACTGGTTCTATCGGTTGGCAAACCTATGATATTTTAAAAGAACAACGTGATGCATTTCATCTTGTAGCGTTTTCTTCAGGAAAAAACATAGAAAAAACACGTGAAATGATAGAGACTTTAAAGCCTGAACTGGTATCGGTTCAGCTTGAGGAAGATGCACTTATTCTCGCAAAAGACTACCCGCAAGTACACTTTACATTTGGTGCAAAAGGGCTTGTAGAGGTTGCTACACATCCTGAATCGACGGTGCTCGTGAATGCAGTGCTCGGTAGCGTTGGTCTTGAATCGACACTAGCTGCTATTCGTATGGGCAAAACAATTGCGATTGCCAATAAAGAGACGCTTGTCACAGCAGGTCATTTAGTTATGGCAGAGGCAAAAAAATACAATGCTACAATTTTACCAGTGGATAGTGAGCATTCGGCTATTTTCCAATCGATGAATGGCGAAAACCCGAAAAATATTGAGCGTTTAATCATTACAGCTTCTGGAGGAAGTTTCCGCGACAAAACACGTGAAGAGTTAAAACATGTTACGGTTGCCGATGCACTTAATCATCCGAACTGGTCAATGGGTGCAAAAATTACGATAGATTCAGCTACTATGATGAATAAAGGGCTTGAAGTAATCGAAGCACATGTTTTATTTGATATGCCTTATGATAAAATTGATGTACTTTTACACAGAGAAAGTATTATTCACTCTCTTGTTGAGTATCATGATACTAGCGTAATTGCTCAGCTTGGTACGCCGGACATGCGTGTACCAATCCAATATGCATTAAGCTATCCAGATCGTATGCCGCTCCAAAATGGACAACGTCTTAATTTAGCGCAAATTGGTCAACTGCATTTTAAAGAAATGGATTTTGAACGGTATCCTGCGTTGCGCTTAGCATTCGAAGCAGGGCGTACAGGCGGTACCATTTTAACGGCAATGAATGCTGCGAATGAAGCGGCAGTTGCAGCATTTTTACAAGGGAAAATAACGTTCCTTGAAATTGATGCAACAATTGAACGGATCATGCAGGCACACAATAATGTATCCGTGCCAGATTTGCAAACAATTTTACATGTGGACAGAGAAACAAGAAAAATAGTGTTAGACATGGTAAAATAACGACAGGAAGCTTTCGTTAACTATTCGCTTTTAAAGGTGGGGTATTATGCAAACAGCCATTGCATTTATTTTAATATTTGGCTTGCTCGTGTTCTTCCATGAACTTGGTCACTTCCTATTTGCAAAGCGTGCAGGAATTATGGTGCGTGAATTTGCAATCGGTATGGGTCCGAAAATTTATGGCAAGACGCATGGGGAAACAATTTATACAGTCCGTTTATTGCCAATAGGTGGATATGTCCGCATGGCAGGCGAAGATATGGATGGTATTGAATTACAGCCTGGCTACCGTGTAGGGCTTATTGTCGATGAAGATAATATCGCCAAAAAAATTATCTTCAATCAAAATAATAGACAATTACCAGATTTATTATTTTTAGAGGTGGAACGAGCTGATTTAGAACGAGAATTATTTATTGAAGGCTATGATGAGGAAGAAAATTTAGTTCGTTACAGTGTTGCAAGAGATTGTGTTGTTGTAGAAAATGGCAGAGAAACCGTAATCGCGCCATATGATCGTCAATTTAACGCAAAAACCGTTGGGCAACGTGCAATGACCATTTTTGCAGGACCATTATTTAACTTTATATTAGCCTTTTTCATCTATTTGCTTATTGGTTTAATAAACGGTGTACCAACATACGAGCCGATTATTACAGAAGTGGTAGCAAATGATCCAGCAGCACAAGCTGGGATGCTTGCAGGAGATAAGGTGACTTCGATTGATGGACAAGCAGTTGAAAAGTGGCAAGATTTAGCTGCCATTGTACAGAATCGCCCGAATCAAGAAATCAATGTAACGGTTGAGCGTGGTGGGCAAATCGAAAACCTCAATATGACAGTGAAAGCAGTGAAGCAGAAAGGCGAGACGTTTGGACAAATTGGTGTGAAGTATGAAAGTCCGCGTGTTTATAACCCATTAAAAGCAGTGGTATACGGAGCTCAAGAAACGTATAATATGACGGTTAAAATCTTTGAATTACTAGGTATGCTTATTACAGGACAATTTACTATTGATGCATTATCAGGACCTGTAGGGATTTATAAAACAACGGAAGAAGTGGCGACATATGGCATTTTCGCCTTAATCAATTTTGCTGCTATGCTAAGTATCAACCTTGGTATTATGAACCTATTACCTCTTCCAGCATTAGATGGTGGCCGATTATTGTTCTTTGGCTATGAGGCTTTAAGAGGCAAACCAATTGATCGTCAAAAAGAAGGAATGGTGCACTTTGTAGGTATCGTCTTGCTGATGATATTAATGGTGGTTGTAACTTGGAACGATATCCAACGTTTCTTCTTCTAGCAAGTACGTAATGACAATTGGCTTTTATATTTCCAATATTTAGATGATGCGTGACTGTTTATAACGTAACATCGAAACAAAGTTAGGCTAAAGTGAAAATAAAATGTAAAATAGCTTTGAGCGCAATTATTTTGAAACATTGCGTTCAAAGCTAAATTTGTTTATGCTAATTAGAGTATAAATTTATTTATTAAAAAGGTGGAACACTGAATGAAGCAAAGTAAAACATTTATCCCAACGCTACGTGAAGTACCTGCTGATGCAGATGTAAAATCACATAAGCAATTATTACGTGCAGGGTTTATTCGTCAAAATACAAGTGGGGTATATTCGTATTTACCGCTTGCAAAACGTGTGTTAACAAAAATCGAAAATATTATTCGCGAAGAGATGGAAGCCATCAATTCTATCGAATTATTAATGCCTGCATTGCAATCTGCTGAATTATGGCAAGAATCCGGCCGTTGGGAAAAATACGGTCCAGAACTAATGCGATTAAAAGATCGCCATGATCGTGACTTTGCCTTAGGACCAACACATGAAGAGGTCATTACAACTTTAGTACGTGATGAAATTAAATCATATAAAAAATTACCATTAACACTCTATCAAATTCAAACTAAATTCCGCGATGAAAAACGCCCGCGTTTTGGCTTATTACGAGGAAGAGAGTTTATTATGAAAGATGCTTATTCTTTCCATGCTTCACGGGAAAGCTTAGATGAAACATATGAGGATATGTACCGCGCTTACTCTAATATTTTCTCGCGTCTTGGTTTAAACTATCGTGCAGTTATTGCCGATGCTGGTTCAATTGGTGGTAAAGGTACACATGAATTTATGGTACTTTCTGAAATTGGGGAAGATACAATTGCATACTCTGATACATCCGATTATGCGGCAAACATTGAGATGGCAGAAGTCACTGTAGAATATCAACCAGCCAATGAAGCATTAAAAGATCTTGAAAAAGTAGCAACACCAGATCAAAAAACAATTGAAGAAGTATCTGCATTTTTACAAGTAGCACCTTCAAATGTTATTAAATCATTAGTATTTAATGTTGATGGCGAATTAGTGGTAGTCCTTGCTCGTGGCGATCACGAAATTAACGATATTAAACTGAAAAATGCGCTAGATGCTGGTTCTGTAGAACTTGCTGACGAAGTAGCTATTCGTCAATTGCTAGGCTGTGGCGTAGGTTCAATCGGCCCTGTAAAATTACCGGTAGAAGTCAAAGTTGTCGCAGATCATGCAATTAAATCAATTCGTAACGGGGTAGCGGGTGCTAATGACGACGGCTTCCACTTAGTAAATGTTAACCCAGAGCGAGATTTTGCTGTCAACGAATACTTGGATATTCGTTTTATCCAAGTAGGAGACCCATCTCCTGATGGACAAGGTATCATTAAATTTGCAGAAGGTATCGAGGTTGGTCATATTTTCAAATTAGGTACTACCTATTCTGAAAAAATGAATGGAACATTTTTAGATGAGCAAGGAAAGGCACAGCCGTTTATTATGGGTTGCTATGGTATTGGTGTGTCACGTATTTTAGCTGCCGTAGCTGAACATTTCCAAGATGAAAATGGTTTTACTTGGCCAATACAACTAGCTCCGTATGACATTCATGTTGTACCTGTTAATACGAAAGATGAAACACAAGTTTCATTAGCAAATGAGTTATATGGCTTATTAAAATCATATCGCTATGATGTACTATTAGATGATCGTGCGGAACGTGCAGGTGTTAAGTTTGCAGATGCAGATTTAATAGGTTTACCAGTTCGTGTAACAGTCGGTAAAAAGGCAACAGAAGGTGTTGTCGAAGTGAAATTCCGTCAAACAGGTGAAACATTTGAATGGAAAAAAGAAGAAGTCATTGATCGTTTAAATGAATTTTTCCGCAAAAATTAATATCCTTTGGTAACATAATAGCCAAAAGATATAGATGTTCTTACTAGTAACATCTTTTGGAAGATGAATGAGGACAAGCAAACGAATTCGCGACACTCCTACGGGAAACCAAGCAAATCTCACTGCTATAAAAGCAAAGTGAGGCTTGCTGGAATAGCCCGTGGAAAGGGAGCGAATTTTTTTGCATCATAGTTGAAAAAGTATTTGCTAGATAACAATGAGCAAGTGGTGATTAGAGACTCTTGCCCATTAAAGTGAAAGTAGGTGTCATTGATTGGAACAGCAACAAGAAGCAAGACAAAGATTTCAAATGCTCTTGCAACAACTAGAGTTAACAGAAGATGTTTATATGTCCTTTTTTGAAGAAGGCGAATTAGCCCGTCTTACTGTGCATAAAAAAAATAGACTCTGGCATTTTAATATTAAATTACGTGGCATACTTCCATTTCCGTTATATCAACTATTTCGTACACATCTAGCTGAAAAATTCGCTGCTATAGCCCAAATCGAAACAACTTTTGAAACAGTTGAAAAAAATGTTACGGAAGAGCTGATTCAAGCGTATTGGTTAACCATTGTTGAGCAAATCGACGATATGGCACCAACCTTAAAAAATTGCCTTGTATCGCAAATACCGATGTGGAATGGGCAAAAAATTACGTTATCCTGCGTGCAGGAAATGGAACTGATGATGCTGAAAACGAAATATGCGGAAAAGCTAGCTCTTAGTTACAGTCAATTTGGATTTCCGCAAATTGCCTTTGATTTTATGCTGCAAGAGGAAACAGAAGAAATGCGTGAAGCCCAAGAAGCTTTTATCGAGCAAAAACGTTTAGAAGAAGCAGCGATGGCTCAACAAGCAATGCAAGACTTCCAAAAACGTGAACAGGACAAAAAGGATAATCCGGCATTGGCAGCCCTCGGTGATCGTCCATTTCAGCTCGGTATGCAAATTAAAGACGATGAAATTATGGAAATTAAGCGCATAGTGGAAGAGGAACGTCGTGTTATTATTGAAGGGTTTGTGTTCGATACCGAAATTAAAGAGTTAAAAAGTGGACGCTCACTTCTACAAATTAAAATTACGGACTATACGGATTCAATTGTTGTAAAAATGTTCTCACGGGATAACGATGATGCGGAATTGATGCAGCATTTGAAAAAGGGTATGTGGGTGAAAGTACGTGGCTCGGTTCAAACCGATACCTTTATTCGTGATTTAATTGTGATGGCAAATGATATTAATGAAATTAAAAAAGAAACACGACAAGACAAGGCGCCAGAAGGTGAAAAACGAGTAGAGCTCCATTTGCACACACCAATGAGTCAAATGGATGCAGTTACACCGGTAGATAGGTTAGTGGCTCAAGCGGCGAAATGGGGTCATCCAGCGATTGCGATAACGGATCATGCGGTCGTGCAGTCGTTCCCAGAGGCTTATAGTGCGGGCAAAAAACATGGCATAAAAATAATTTACGGTTTAGAAGCTAATTTAGTCGATGACGGTGTACCGATTGCGTATGCTTCTGAGCATCGTGCATTAGACGATGCGACCTATGTGGTGTTTGACGTCGAAACGACAGGACTTTCTACTGCTTACGATACAATTATAGAGCTTGCAGCAGTAAAAATTAAAGGCGGACATGTGATTGACAAATACGAAAGTTTTGCAAATCCACATCATGCATTGTCTGCAACAACAATCGAATTGACCGGCATCACAGATGAGATGGTTCGCAATGCGCCAGAAGTGGAGCAAGTGATTCATGAGTTCCATGCCTTTATAGAAGACGCAATCGTAGTGGCACACAATGCCTCTTTTGATATGGGCTTCCTCTATACTGGTTATAAAAAATACGGTCTAGAAGATACGATTCACCCAGTAATTGATACTCTAGAACTTGCTCGTTTGCTCCATCCTACGATGAAAAATCATCGTTTAAATACATTATGTAAAAAATTCGGCATTGAATTAACGCAACATCACCGCGCCATTTATGATACGGAAGCAACAGGTTACTTATTATTGCATCTGTTAAAAGAAGCGGATGAACTCGGCATTAAATATCACGATGATTTCAATAAGCATATTGGCGGCGGTGATGCCTATAAAAAAGCGCGCCCAATGCATTGTACGATTTTAGCAGTTAATAATGACGGTTTAAAAAATCTATTTAAGCTTGTGTCTCATTCGCATACAAAAACTTTCTATCGTGTCCCTCGTGTAACACGGGCGACGTTGGAACAATATCGACAAGGACTGTTAGTTGGTTCCGGCTGTAGTAATGGTGAATTGTTTGAGACGATGATGAATAAATCACCTGAGGAAGCGGAACAAATCGCAAGGTTTTACGATTATATTGAAGTACAACCGAAGGCTGTATATGCTCCGTTAATTGAACGTAATGTCGTGCGCGATGAATGGACTATTGAGGATATTATTCGCAAGCTTGTGAAACTTGGCAAGAAGATGGATAAGCCTGTAGTTGCTACAGGAAATGTTCATTACCTCGATCCGAACGATGCTATGTTTAGACAGATACTGATTGGTTCTCAAGGTGGCGCCAATATTTTAAATCGATCCAAGCTGCCAGCGGTTCATTTTCGCACGACGGACGAGATGTTGCAAGAGTTCGATTTTTTAGGTCCTGATCTTGCAAAAGAAATCGTCGTTACAAACCCGCAAAAAATTGCGGATATGATTGACGATGTAAAGCCGATTAAGGATGACTTATATACACCTAAAATTGAAGGTTCTGATGATGAAGTAACCAATTTAACGTATGAGATGGCCCATCGTATCTATGGTGAAGAATTACCAGAAATCGTTAAAGCTCGTATTGAGAAAGAGCTAAAGTCAATTTTAGGGCATGGATTTGGTGTGATTTACCTAATTTCTGCAAAGCTTGTGAAAAAGTCACTTGCGGATGGCTATTTAGTAGGTTCTCGTGGTTCCGTTGGTTCTTCATTAGTGGCAACCTTTATGGAAATTACGGAGGTAAACCCGTTACCACCGCATTATATTTGTCCAAATTGTAAGCATTCCGAGTTTTTCAATGACGGTTCTGTTAGCTCCGGCTATGACCTACCGAACAAAGATTGTACGGAATGTGGCACACCTTATAAAAAAGATGGACAAGATATTCCATTCGAAACTTTCCTTGGTTTTAAAGGAGATAAAGTACCTGATATCGATTTGAATTTCTCAGGTGAATACCAACCGCAAGCCCACAACTATACAAAAGTACTGTTTGGTGAAGATTATGTGTTCCGTGCTGGAACAATCGGTACTGTTGCAGAGAAAACAGCATATGGTTACGTTAAAGGCTATGCGAGCGACAATAACCTTCATTTCCGAGGTGCTGAAGTAGACCGTTTAGTACAGGGTTGTACAGGTGTTAAACGAACAACAGGTCAACATCCAGGTGGGATTATCGTTGTACCAGATTATATGGATATTTATGATTTCTCACCAGTGCAGTTCCCAGCGGATGCACAAGATTCGGAGTGGCGAACAACACACTTTGATTTCCACTCCATTCATGACAATATTTTAAAACTCGATATTCTTGGACACGATGATCCGACTGTTATTCGTATGTTACAAGATTTATCTGGCATTGATCCGAAAACAATTCCAACCGATGATCCGGTTGTTATGAAAATTTTTAGTTCACCTGAATCGCTAGGTGTGACAGAAAAGCAAATTGGGTGTAAGACCGGAACACTAGGCATTCCGGAATTTGGTACTCGATTTGTTCGCCAAATGCTAGAAGATACGAAACCATCAACATTTTCGGAGCTTGTGCAAATTTCTGGTCTATCACACGGAACAGACGTATGGCTTGGTAATGCACAGGAGCTGATACAAAATGGTACATGTGTATTAAAAGAAGTAATCGGCTGTCGCGATGACATTATGGTGTATTTAATTTACCAAGGGCTTGAACCATCTCTAGCGTTTAAAATTATGGAGTCTGTGCGTAAAGGGAAGGGCTTATCAGAGGAATTTGAAGCAGAGATGTTAGCAAATAAAGTGCCTGCTTGGTATATCGAATCATGTAAAAAGATTAAATACATGTTCCCTAAAGCCCATGCCGCTGCTTACGTTTTAATGGCAGTACGTATTGCTTGGTTTAAAGTGCATTTCCCAATCTTGTATTATGCTGCCTACTTTACCGTAAGGGCAGATGATTTTGATTTAATCGCGATGACGCAAGGTTCCCAAATGATACGTGCAAGAATCGATGAAATTAATATGAAGGGCTTAGATGCTTCGACGAAAGAGAAAAACTTACTGACAGTAATGGAACTTGCACTGGAGATGTGCGAGCGTGGCATGAGCTTCCAAAAGGTGGACTTATATCGTTCACAGGCTAGTGAGTTTATTATTGATGGCAATTCTTTAATACCGCCATTCGATGCGATTCCTGGACTCGGCACGAACGTTGCCAAAACCATTGTAGCGGCACGTGAAAATGGCGAGTTCTTATCGAAAGAAGATTTACAGCAACGTGGACGTGTATCAAAAACATTAATTGAGTATATGGATCAATTAGGTTGTTTAGAAGGTATGCCTGATGCGAACCAGTTATCGCTCTTCTAATGTCTAAAATAAGGAAGTTTGCATTGTGACGTAAATTGTGCTATCCTTATGGTAATAATTTGTTGATAGTTTTCCAGCAAAAGAGTGGGGCATTCCCGCTCTTTTCTGTTGTTATACCGAAGCAAAACAAATTTTTTAGACTAACAGCAGGTAAGACCGTCAAATTTCACCAACATTACTGGTGGAATTTCTGTTTTATTACGCCTGAAATTGAAAATGCAGGAGGAAACAATGAGCAAAGTACCATCTTTAATTGAAGAACTTGCTACACCGATTGTCGAAGAGTTAAATCTTGAGTTGGTGAATGTTGAGTTTGTGAAAGAAGGACGTAACTGGTTTTTACGTGTTTATGTAGATACACCTGAGGGTGGAATTGACATTGGCCAATGTGCTCAAGTTAGTGAACGACTTTGTTTACTGTTGGATGAAAAAGATCCTATTACACAAAATTATTATTTAGAGGTATCTTCACCAGGTGCAGAACGTCCATTAAAAAAAGATACTGATTTTAAAAAAGCCGTTGGCAAATTTATTTATGTGAAAACCTATGAGCCCATTAAGGACATGAAGGAATTCCAAGGCTACTTAACGTCATACGATGAACATACATTAGTGATGGAAGTACCTATTAAAACACGCAAAATTACAGTAACAATTGAACAGGAAAAAATCGCTTTGGCACGACTTGCCATCGATTTTTCAGCATAATGCATATTTAGGAGTGAAAATAAAATGAGTAGTGATTTGTTAGATGCGCTAACGGCGCTGGAAGAACAAAAAGGAATTTCAAGAGATGTGTTAATCGAAGCGATAGAGGCAGCATTAGTTACAGCTTACAAACGCAACTTTAACCAAGCTCAAAATGTTCGTGTTGACTTAAACTTAGACAAAGGCTCAATTCGTGTATTTTCACGTAAAGATGTTGTTGAAGAAGTAGAAGATGACCGTTTACAAATTGCTTTAGAAGATGCTAAGGCCATCAACCCAGCTTACCAATTAGAAGATATTGTTGAACAGGAAGTAACGCCTCGTAATTTTGGGCGTATAGCTGCACAAACAGCGAAGCAAGTCGTTACTCAACGTGTACGTGAAGCAGAACGTGGGTTAATTTATGAGCAATACGTAGATCGTGAAGATGACATTGTAACGGGTGTAGTTGAGCGTTTAGATGCGCGAAATATTTACGTGGGTCTTGGTAAAGTAGAAGCTGCATTACCACAAAATGAACAAATCCAAGGTGAAACGTATCATCCACATGATCGTATTAAAGTATATATTACAAAGGTTGAACGTACGACACGTGGTCCACAAGTAATCGTTTCACGAACACATCCAGGCTTATTACGTCGATTATTTGAGATGGAAGTGCCTGAAATTTATGAAGGCATTGTAGAAATCAAGTCAATTGCTCGTGAAGCGGGAGACCGTTCTAAAATTTCAGTCCATGCACATAACGAAGAAGTTGATCCTGTAGGCTCATGTGTAGGTGCGAAAGGTGCACGTGTTCAAACAATTGTCAATGAATTAAATGGTGAAAAAATTGATATCGTTGAATGGTCAGAAGACCCTGTTGTATTTGTAGCAAATGCATTAAGCCCATCAAAAGTTTTAGATGTGCAAGTAAATGAAGAAGAAAAATCAACAACTGTTGTAGTACCAGATTACCAATTATCTCTTGCAATTGGTAAACGTGGTCAAAATGCTCGTTTAGCTGCAAAATTAACTGGATGGAAAATCGATATTAAAAGTGAAACAGATGCACGTGAGTTAGGGATTTATCCATCTGCAACAAGCACTTTCGTACCTGCTGATGATAGTGACTACGAAGAAGCTACAGTTGACTTATATCAAGACGACGAAGAATAAGTAAGAAAGCCCGTGTGACTGGTCACCTGGCTTTATTCAGTGGGCGTCCTGGGCCGACTGAATAAAGCCAGGAACTGTGGCGAAGGTCTTGAATGTTGAGAGACGGGATTGTACTCCGCAATGTTCAAATCACAAAATTCTACCTTTGCGTTTTGGTTATGGCTGGTCCACCTCTTACGAAGCTTCAGAGAGGAAAGGTGATTCTTATGGCGGTTAATAAAAAAGTACCACTTCGAAAATGTGTAGCTACTGGAGAAATGCTACCAAAAAAAGCAATGATTCGTGTTGTACGCTCGAAAGAGGGCGAGGTTAGCGTAGATGTTTCAGGGAAAAAGCCTGGACGAGGTGCTTATGTTTCAAAGTCTGAACAGGCGGTTGACATCGCGCGTAAGAAAAATGTTTTAGGGCACCAACTTGATGCAAAAATTCCTGAAGAGATATACGAAGAGCTATTGTTGCTCATTCGTAGGGAGGCTATTTTATGACCAATCAAGCAGTGTTTAATTTGCTTGGTATAGCTGCAAGAGCTCGTAAAGTTATTTCAGGAGAAGAGTTAGTAGTAAAGGAAGTCCGCAATGGTAATGCTAAGCTTGTACTGCTTGCAAACGACGCTTCTAAAAACTCTAGTAAAAAAATTCAAGATAAATGCACTTATTACAACGTTGAGTATCATGTAATTGGCGATCGTTATGATCTAGGACATGCTACAGGTAAGGAAGCCCGTGTGGCTTTAGCTATTACCGATAAAGGTTTTGCAAGTAAATTGTCTAGTCTACTCAACGAAAAATAATCGGGGGTGAGCAGATGACCAAAATCAGAGTTCATGAATATGCCAAACAAGTGAATAAATCGAGTAAAGAGGTTATTGAAGCGCTAAGTAAATTAAATGTGAGTGTAACGAACCATATGTCTATGTTGGAAAAAGATACTGTGGCAAAGTTAAATCAATCATTTAAAGCACCGACAGAGAAAAGAGAGGCAAGGCAAGCTACTCAAAATGTAACACAACGTTCGCAAGCGAATGGACAACAAAAACCACAGCAATCGGTGAAAAAGCAAGATGGACAAAAGCAGCAATCTGCTACATCGACGCCGAAAGCAAATCATTATAATACGCAACAAAACTCAAATTCGTCTAACGAAAAATCTAAGAATACTAAAGGTAATCAAAATAGAAATATGACACAAAATAATAATAATAACAATAATAATAATAATCGCAGAGGCGGTGGTGGATACAACCAACGTCCAAAACCAGGAATCCACGGTGGTAAACGCCGTCATCCAAAAACGCATCAACCAACATTACCAATCAAACAAAAAGAACTACCAGAAAAAATTACTTTTGTTGAGTCGCTTTCAGTAGCTGAATTAGCAAAAAAATTATATCGTGAACCATCTGAAATCATTAAAAAATTATTTATGCTTGGCGTAATGGCAACAATTAACCAAGAATTAGATAAGGATGCAATTGAATTAATTTGCGCAGACTACGGTGTAGAAGTTGAAGAAGAAATCCGTGTAGATATTACGGATTTAGAAACTCACTTCGAGCAAACAGAAGAAGTCAATGAAGCTGAATTATCAGAACGTCCACCTGTAGTAACAATTATGGGTCACGTTGACCACGGTAAAACGACTTTACTTGACTCAATTCGTCATACAAAAGTGACAGCTGGAGAAGCTGGTGGTATTACACAGCATATCGGTGCTTACCAAGTAACAGAAGGCGACAAAAAGATTACGTTCCTTGATACACCAGGGCACGCTGCATTTACAACAATGCGTGCGCGCGGTGCAAAAGTAACGGACTTAACAATTCTAGTAGTAGCAGCTGACGACGGTGTGATGCCTCAAACAGTTGAAGCCATTAACCATGCAAAAGCTGCAGAAGTGCCAATTATTGTTGCTGTCAACAAAATGGATAAACCTTCAGCAAACCCTGATCGTGTAATGCAAGAATTAACTGAGCATGGTTTAGTACCTGAAGCTTGGGGTGGCGATACGATTTTCGTGCCAATTTCAGCATTAAAAGGTGAAGGTATTGATACATTGCTAGAAATGGTATTACTTGTTGCCGAAGTGGGAGAGCTAAAAGCAAATCCAGATCGTTTAGCACTTGGTACTGTAATTGAAGCACAGCTTGATAAAGGCCGTGGTTCTGTTGCAACACTATTAGTACAAGACGGTACATTAAAAGTTGGTGATCCAATCGTAGTTGGTCACGCTTATGGCCGTGTTCGTGCAATGGTTAACGATAAAGGGCGTCGCGTAAAAGAAGCTGGTCCATCTACACCAGTCGAAATTACAGGTTTAAACGATGTACCGCAAGCTGGGGACCGCTTCGTTGTCTTCGAAGACGAAAAAACAGCTCGTCAAGTTGGGGAAACTCGTGCAATGACAGCTATTCAAGCACAACGTTCTGAAAAACAACGTGTCACGCTTGATAACTTATTTGAACAAATGAGTCAAGGCGAAATGAAAGAGTTAAACTTAATCGTTAAAGCTGACGTTCAAGGTACTGTAGAAGCAATGGCTGCTTCATTAATGAAAATTGATGTAGAAGGCGTAAATGTGAAAATTATTCATACTGGCGCTGGCGCAATTACAGAATCAGATATTTCTCTTGCTGCAGCATCGAATGCAATCGTAATTGGTTTCAACGTACGACCAGATACAAATGCAAAACGTGCAGCAGAGGAAGAAGGCGTAGATATTCGTCTACACCGCGTTATTTATAAAGTAATTGAAGAAATTGAGCAAGCGATGAAGGGTATGCTAGACCCAGAATTTGAAGAAAAAATCATCGGTCAAGCGGAAGTTCGTCAAACAATTAAAGTATCTAAAGTTGGTACAATCGCAGGTTCTTACGTAACAGAAGGTAAAGTAACACGTGATTCTGGTGTCCGTGTAATTCGTGACAACGTGGTAATCTTCGAAGGCGAATTAGATACATTAAAACGTTTCAAAGATGAAGTAAAAGAAGTAGCAAGAGGATACGAATGTGGTATTACGATTACAAACTTCAATGACATTAAAGAAGGCGACATCATTGAAGCCTACATTATGGAAGAAGTTAAACGTGCATAATGATTGTATACGTTGAGGTAGAATTTATTATCCAAACTGCCCATTCGTTAAAGGAAAAACGCGCTGTATTACAGCGTATGATTACGCGCACAAAACAGAAGTTTAATGTATCCATTGCCGAAATTGACCATCAAAATGTATGGCAGCGTACGAAATTAGCGCTTGTTGCTGTTTCTTCCTCGAAGGACGCAGCAGAGCGTGAAATCAATCACGCCCTTCATTATTTGCAGTCAAATCCGTCTTGGGAACAACTTAATGTGTGGCGAGACTATTTATAAGCAGCAAAGGTTATTTGTAAGATTTAGGATGGTTATTGTCAATGAAAGTGTTAGGTTTGTTTAAAACCTTTTATTGACATAGTCATTCGCTTAACGCAAATAGCTGAACATCGAAATAGAGGTGACTAATTATGTCTCTACGCTCAAACCGTGTTGCTGAGCAAATGAAAAAAGAGCTTGGTGATATTATTGGCCGTAAAATTAAAGATCCGCGTGTTGGCTTCGTTACTGTTACTGGTGTAGATGTAACAGGTGATTTACAACAAGCGACAATTTATATTACATCATTAGGCAATGAACGTGAACGTGAGGAAACGCTAAAAGCTTTAGTAAAAGCTGCTGGTTTTATCCGTTCTGAAATCGGTTCTCGTATTCGTTTACGTCGAACACCAGAATTAATCTTTGAATTTGACTCATCGATTGAGTATGGTAACCGCATTGATTCATTACTACGTGGTTTACACAAAGAATAACAACAGTAAAAGTCTGCCACATGCATCTTCATGCAGGCAGGCTTTTTTCATGTGATGGTACTAAAAGGGGGATTTAGATGAACGGTATTTTACCGCTTTGGAAAGAACGTGGCATGACGAGTCATGATTGCGTCTTTAAATTACGAAAAATATTGCGAACAAAAAAAGTTGGCCATACGGGCACTTTAGATCCAGGAGTAGAAGGGGTTCTGCCCATCTGTATCGGACAGGCAACACGTATTGCCGAATATTTAACGGATGCAGGGAAGACCTATGAGGCAGTTATTTCCATTGGGCGAACAACGACGACTGAAGATGCAGAAGGGGAAACGGTTAAGGAAGATACTACAAATAAGGCGTTTACGCGTGCCGAGTTGCTGGATGTCTTAGCTTCCTTAACGGGTGTTATTAATCAGACACCACCGATGTTTTCAGCTGTTAAAGTCAATGGGAAAAGGCTATATGAATATGCTCGTAAAGGCGAAACGGTAGAAAGACCGACAAGACAGGTGACCATTTATGCGTTAGAGTTACTTGATGATAAAGAAATTTACGAAGGGCATGAAATTACATTCCCTGTAAGGATTTCATGTAGCAAAGGCACATATATTCGTACATTAGCTGTACAAATTGGTGAAGCGCTAGGCTATCCTGCACATATGCAAGAGCTTGTACGAACTGCGTCTGGCACATTTATACAAGACAATTGTTTTACACTAGCACAAGTTGCCGAACTAATGGAAAATGAACAAATTCATACATGTATTCTTCCAGTAGAATATGCATTATCAGACTATCCATATATTGAAATAACATCATCGATTGAAAAAGAAATTTTCAATGGACAAGTGCTCCCAGCAGATGCATTATTAAAGGTGCATGATAAAATTGTGTTTGGAATCAAAGGGAAAGCATTTGCGGTTTATCAAGCTCATCCGACAAAAGAAGGGTTGATGAAGCCACATAAAATGTTCCCAACGATAGAGTAGGAGGATTTTTTGTATGGAGGTCATTCATTTAAAATACCCACACCAATTACAACAGCGAGAAAGTATCCAGCCGTACTCATTGGCAATTGGCTTTTTTGATGGTGTACATATTGGACATCAGGCGGTTATTGAAGCGGCCAAGCAAGAGGGGGGCAAGCGACAAATCCCGACTGCCGTTATGACATTTGATCCGCATCCATCATTAGTGCTAGGCGGACGCAATGAAAAAGTATTTTATATTACATTACTACAGCAAAAATTGCAGCTGTTTGAAGAACTAGGTGTTGATACGGTATTTGTTGTACACTTCACATCAGACTTTGCGAAACTGTCACCGGCTGCTTTTATTGATACCTTTATTCGAGGGTTAAATATTCAACATGTTACAGCAGGATTTGATTTTTCATTTGGTGCATTTGGGAAAGGCACGATGGAAGATATGCGTGTCTTAAGCAATGGCGAATATGGTGTAACGGTGGTCGATAAGAAAGCTGACTCGCTTGAGAAAATCAGCTCAACACGCATTCGTAAAGTATTACAAGAGGGCGATATGGAGGCTGCTCGTATGCTTCTAGGCCGTCCATTTGAAATAAAGGGTATTGTGGTGCATGGCGATAAACGTGGACGTACAATCGGCTTTCCTACTGCAAATGTACAAGCACTAGAGGGTACTTACATTCCAGCAAGTGGTGTGTATGCAGTACGACTGCTTGTACAAAATAATTGGTATGATGGTGTATGTAATGTAGGTTATAAACCAACATTTAAAGATCCAAACGACAAGCAATTATCTATCGAAGTACATATTTTAAACTTCGAGAAAAACATCTATGGGGAAGAAGTACATGTTGCTTGGTATAAACGTATTCGAAGCGAGCGGAAATTTGACGGAATTGAAGCGCTAAAAATGCAAATAGAGAAAGATAAGCAAGAGGCTATACAATTTTTTCATGTTATGAAATAGCGCTGTCCGCAGCATCACATAGCATGAGCTATGTTATTACTTGCTTGCCCCATTGTTTTATGGTAACATTCATAAGTGCATAAAGTGCTTAACCTTAGCTCGGTATACCGATGACTCCAACGTTTACTGTGCTAATGGGGATTTAACAATTATTTAGGAGGTCAATACAAATGGCTATTACAAAAGAACGTAAAAACGAAATTATCGCTGAGTACCGTACTCACGAAAGTGACACTGGTTCTCCAGAAGTACAAGTTGCAGTTTTAACAGCTGAAATCAACGCTTTAAACACTCACTTACGTACACACAAAAAAGATTTCCACTCTGAGCGTGGTCTTCTTAAAATGGTAGGTCGTCGTCGTCACTTACTTAAATATCTTCGTGAAACTGACGTTCAACGTTACCGTGAACTAATCAATCGTTTAGGCTTACGTCGCTAATTGACAATCGAAAAGCGGGATTATTCCCGCTTTTTCTTTATGTTTATAAACTTTCTAGCTAACGACGAATCGCAACAAGATAAGTAAAAATATAAGATGAAAACAAGCAAAAACGCCATTCCAACCAAATAAAGCAATAAATCCTAAATAAATTGGCAATAACTGAATTTAAATGTATGATTATTTCATGAAATATTTAGCATAGAACAAGCATTTTTGGTACACTTACTATTAGTACATACAGACGAGTAAGTGTTTTTATAATAGAGAGGGGTTCATTGAATGAACGAAAAGAAAGTCTATTCCTACGAATGGGCTGGCCGTCCACTTGTAATTGAAGTAGGACAGTTAGCAAAACAAGCAAATGGAGCAGCATTAGTACGCTACGGTGATACTTCTGTACTTGCAACAGCAACAATGTCAAAATCACCCAAACCACTTGATTTCTTCCCATTAACAGTAAACTACGAAGAACGTTTATATGCAGCAGGTAAAATTCCTGGCGGCTTTATTAAACGTGAAGGACGCCCATCTGAAAAAGCAATTCTAGCAAGCCGTTTAATTGACCGTCCAATTCGTCCGATGTTCCCAGACGGTTTCCGTAATGAAGTACAAGTTATTTCTATGGTTATGTCTAATGACCCTGATTGCACATCTGAAATGGCAGCAATGGTAGGTTCATCATTAGCATTAGCAATTTCTGATATTCCATTCGATGGACCAATTGCCGGTGTACAAGTTGGTTATATTGACGGTGAATTCATCGTGAACCCAACTGTTGAGCAAGCGAACATGTCAACAATCCATTTATCTGTAGCGGGTAACAAGGATGCTATTAACATGGTTGAAGCGGGCGCTTTAGAAGTGCCTGAAGAAGTAATGTTAGAAGCAATTATGTTCGGTCATGAAGAAATTAAAAAAATAATTGCTTTCCAAGAACAAATTGTTGCTGAAGTAGGGAAAGAAAAATTACCTGTCACATTATTTGAAATTGATGAAGCGATTCAAGCAGATATTAAAGCAGCTTGTGAAACTGATATGCATGACGCTATTCAAACAGCTGAAAAGCATGCACGTGATGAAGCAATCACTGCGGTGAAAGATCGTATCATTGCTTCTTATGAAGAGCAAGAAGCCGATGAAACAACAATGAAACAAGTGCATACTATTTTAGATAAAATGGTAAAAGACGAAGTACGTCGTCAAATTACAGAAGATAAAATCCGTCCAGATGGTCGTAAGTTGGATGAAATTCGTCCACTTTCTTCTGAAACAGGGCTATTACAACGTACGCACGGTTCAGCATTATTTACACGTGGACAAACTCAAGCCTTATCAATTTGTACATTAGGTGCACTTGGTGATGTTCAAATTATTGACGGCTTAGGTGTTGAGGAATCTAAACGCTTTATGCATCACTACAATTTCCCACAATTCTCTGTAGGGGAAACTGGCCCAATTCGTGGACCAGGTCGTCGTGAAATCGGTCACGGTGCTCTAGGTGAGCGTGCACTAGAAGCAGTCATTCCTGATGAATCTGTATTCCCATACACAATCCGTTGTGTATCAGAAGTACTTGAATCGAACGGTTCAACATCACAAGCGTCAATTTGTGCTTCTACATTAGCTATGATGGATGCTGGTGTTCCGTTAAAAGCACCTGTTGCAGGTATCGCGATGGGGCTGATTAAAAAAGGCGAGCATTATTCCATTTTAACAGATATCCAAGGTATGGAAGACCATCTTGGCGATATGGACTTTAAAGTAGCAGGTACGGCTAAAGGCGTAACAGCACTTCAAATGGATATTAAAATTGACGGTCTATCACGTAATATTTTAGAAGAAGCATTGACTCAAGCTAAAATTGGCCGTATGCATATTTTAGAATCAATGCTTGCAACATTGGCTCAACCACGTGAAAAATTATCTGCTTATGCACCAAAAATCGTGATTGTACGTATCAATCCAGATAAAATCCGCGATGTTATTGGACCAGGCGGTAAGCAAATTAATAAAATTATTGAAGAAACTGGCGTAAAAATTGATACAGAACAAGATGGTACAATTTACATCTCTTCAGCAGACGAAGAAATGAACGCTCGTGCAAAACAAATTATCGAAGACATCGTACGTGAAGCAAAAGTGGGCGAATACTACTTATCCACTGTAAAACGTATCGAAAAATTCGGTGCATTCTGTGAAATCTTCCCAGGGAAAGATGGCTTATTACACATCTCTGAAATTCAAGAGGAACGTACAAAGCAAGTGGAAGATGTGTTAAAACTAGGCGATCAATTACTTGTAAAAGTAATTGAAATCGACAAACAAGGTCGTGTGAATTTATCTCGTAAAGTGGTTATTCAAGAAGAAAAAGAACGCGCAGAACAAGGTAAATAATTTGATAAAAAAAGGCTGCGTATGATGCGCAGCCTTTTTTTAATAAAACGGATGTATAAGAGGAGGAGAATATTTGGTACAAGTACATACATGTCAAAACGGTGTGCGTATTGTGTCAGAGCAAATTGATCATGTTAGATCTGTTGCACTTGGCATATTTGTCAATGCTGGTTCACGCTATGAATTACCAGAGGAAAATGGGATTACGCACTTTATCGAGCATATGCTTTTTAAAGGTACAACAACGCGAAGTGCCCGCCAAATCGCTGAAGAGTTTGACCGTATTGGAGGCGAATTAAATGCCTTTACTTCAAAAGAAAATACTTGCTACTATGCGAAAGTTTTAGATCATCATGCAGAGCTGGCTATTACCATCCTAGCAGATATGTTCTTTCATTCGACATTTGCAGAAGAGGAATTAGAAAAGGAACGTCAAGTCGTATTAGAGGAAATATTAATGAGTGAGGATGCTCCAGATGATGATGTGCATGAAAAGCTTTGGGAAGTCATGTATCCAAATGATGCCCTAGGTCGCCCGATTTTAGGGACCGCCGCTACGTTAAAAACATTTACAGCAGATATGATTCGCAATTATATGGCAAAACATTATGGACCAGAATCAATTGTTATTTCTGTGGCAGGCAATATTTCTCCAACCCTATTAACTACGATTGAAGATTTATTCGGACGTTACGAAGCATCACCACTTGCTGTTGTACCTGTCCTAACAAATCCTCAGTTCCATCCAGGAGAAATAACGAAAACGCGAGATACGGAGCAGGCGCATTTAGCCCTTTCTTACCCAGCTATTGGCGTCAAAGATCCGGATATGTATAGCTTTATTGCGTTAAATAATATTATTGGTGGCAATATGAGTTCTCGACTATTTCAAGAAGTACGTGAAGAGCGTGGCTTAGCATATACAATTTTCTCCTACCAATCTTGCTACGCAGATGTTGGGGCATTTACAATTTACGGCAGTGCAAGTCGTCAACAACTATCGCAATTGCAACATACCATTGATGCCACACTACTTGATATCGTAGCGGGGGGCGTGACGGAGGAAGAGTTAGATAATGCCAAGGAACAGTTAAAAGGAAGCTTTGTGCTTGGCCTTGAAGGAACAGGCGCACGCATGAACCGAAATGGTACTAGTGAATTAGTGCACCGAAGACATCGGTCAGTAGATGAAGTACTCGCGTCCATCGATGCGGTAACGATGGAGTCTGTAGATCGTCTTATCTCGAAAATATTAAAAGCTGAGCCAGCGATTTCCATCATCGGACCTGAAGCTTAACATAAAGCGAATCACGCTAATATAAAAAGTGCGAGGCATCCAACGATTCAAATGTTTGATGCCTTTTCTTGCGAAAAACTGACACTTAAGAGGGATTGTCGCCACAAGTGTGAGAGATATGTTCCCAAAAGCGAGCAAATGGAATGGAATTGGGACTCAATTAAATTTGAGCAAAGCCCCATCACGATACTTATGATGAGGCTTATCATATTGAAGAGCATTAAAAAATCTCTTTTGCTGTATAGAGCACATGGCATTTTCGAAAAACGACAACACTAATAACGGCGCTAAGGACTGTTGGTATTAATATAATGGACAAATTGGCGGCTACCATTGCTAAGTAATAATGAATTGGAAAATTAATAAAAAAAATACCTACTATATAAATAAACATTTTAAAGGAACGCGTCCCTTTAGTTTCCGCTAAATGATGTAAATAAAACTGTGTACAAATAAGCAAAATCGCACAGCTAATATTAGCGAAATAAATAGCGAAATGCTCGAAACGATTACTTTGTTCGTAAAACGATGAAAAGTAAATAGGAGCAGATGTGATAAAAAGTAATGCAATAAAGCTGTAGCAATAGAGATAATCCGCTAGTAACTGCGTTTTTTTAGTTAAAGGAAGACTGTTTACAAAGAGTTCCCACTTCACTTTATGATCTTGCGTATACATGCTTTGGACTATCGTTGCAGATAAAATTAACGCAAACATGGCGATAGAAGCATTACTAAAATAACGGAAGTTGATTAAAGTTATAAATAAGCTAATGATAATCACTATAAAAATATGCCCCTTTTGCATGGACAATCTATGCCATAATAAAGCTTTCATGGTGCACACCCCTTTTTAAAAATCCTTGCGTTTATAGATTGCTGTTGCAATTAGAGAAGATAACCATAAAATAAATAGCCCAATAAATGGTGCTAAATAGCTGAACTGTTGTAGCTTAGAAATCGTAATCACAACATCTGCAAAATACTCCTCTAACAGCCCAATGAGTAAACCAGGAATAAAGCATAAAACAATTAGAACGATTCGACCTTTTATAGAACCGTATTTGATATAAATCGGTAAGATTAAAGCAAGCAAACAAAATGCCGCCCCAATTAGAAGATTGAATGTAAGGAAAAAATTAGCGGTTCCCCAATCGTTTGTAAAATGATTCATGATAAAAACTACAGGTAATGCAATAATTAGACCAATTAACATTAACACAAGGCTAAGCATGTATTTACTAAGGACAATTTCGCTCTTGCTAATGGGTAAGGTATTGACATATTTGTCCCAGCTGCAAAGTTCATCGTAGGTAAGGGCAGTAATAGCCTGAATAACAAGGATAAATAATATAAAGGAAAAAATAATTGATCCTTGCCCCATTAGTATGGAAAAAAGCAGCATGGGGATAAGTATAAAAGCTTGTGTCTTTAGCTGACGCTGTATCGTCATTAAATCTTTTACTACAAGAGCAGTCATGGCTGAACACTACCTTTCACGAAAAATAGCATGATATCCTCAATAGTCGGTCTTTCAACGGTAAATGCTTCGTTTATTTCATTTTTTAGCACAAGTACTTCAAGCCCGAAAGTACCATCGCGTTTTTGAATAATTGCTTGCTCAGGTAATTCGCTTATTTCCTCATTCGTCCCTTTAAAAATCCCGTAATCATATAGTAAGACATCCTTGCTTTCACTAAATAATATTTCACCGTTATGAATAAATGTAATATAGTCAGCTATCTTTTCTAAATCACTTGTTATATGTGATGAAAATAGTATGCTATGTGTTTCATCCTGCATAAACGCTAAAAATAAGTCGAGAATTTCATCACGTATAATTGGGTCTAATCCACTGGTTGGTTCATCTAAAATTAATAATTTTGGATGGTGCGACAATGCTAACGCTATCGATAGCTTCATCCTCATTCCTCGAGACAACTCTTTTACCTTTTTTCGCTTAGGCACCTTAAATTGCGTCAATCGCTCAAAATAATAATTCGAATCCCATGTTTTAAACACCCTTTTCATAAATTTGTCGAGTTGCGTCGCATTCAGCGTTTCAGGTACATGCAGCTCGTCGAAAACGACACCGATGTCGTTTTTTATCGCAAGCTCATATTCGACAATATCTTTACCGAATAGCAAAATTTCGCCATATTCTTTTTTTAATAAATTAAGCATGCATTTTATGGTAGTGGATTTACCTGCACCGTTTTCACCAACAAAGCCCATTACTGTTCCTTGAGGTACTGAAAAACTAATATCTTTTAGTGAAAAGCCTTCAAAGCCTTTGTGTAAATCATGGATTTCAATGGCATTCATTTAGTTGTCCTCCTCTACAATTAATGAAAGTAAGTCTACTAACTCCTCTTTTACAAGTCCGGCGGTTTTAGCTATTCTGACGGCTTTTTGTAAATGCTCCTCTACTTGGCGCAATAACTCCTCCCGTAAAAAATCTTGGTTACGTTCAGTAACAAAGCTACCTTTTCCCGCTACCGTTTCAATAAAGCCGTCTCGCTCTAAATCTGCATATGCTCGTTTGGTTGTCATCACGCTAATTTTGAGATCCTTGGCGAGTGCACGTATAGAGGGTAGTGCATCGCCTGCGTGAAGTTTATTGGCTAAAATGGCTTCTTTTAGCTGAACAGTAATTTGTTCATAGATTGGTTTATCACTCGCATTGCTTAAATGGATACGCACTTATTTTCACCTCTTGATTATAACTGTATATACACACTATACACAGTATGTATGAAAGTTGCAACCTAGAAGTACTTTTGTATGGGGCACGAATTGCAAAAACTCGGCATATATTGGGTTAACGGCTCAAGGAGGGAGATGAGGCATGCTATTATCTGAAATGGTGGATAAAGAATTGATTCAAGTTGAAGGTGGTGTACATTTTGGCATACTGGCACACACAGAATGCCTATTAGATGTGCAGACAGGAAAGATACATGGATTTGAGATTATTAAAGAAAAAATGCCATTCCAAAAGAAGAAAGTAAAAGTTAGTGAAATGATTCCGTGGCATGAAATTATATTAATTGGAGAAGATCGTATTTTATTTAACAAAACGACGACAGTACAGTCTGAATTTTTACAGTGAGGTGAGCTTTTGGAAAACGAAAAATGGCTGGTAATCGGCGAGGACTCAAGATTAAAAGAATTAGCGACGATGTTGCGAAGTCCTTCACGTACAGTATTTTATAAAAGAACTTCAGTTTGGAATGAGGAGTTAAATAAACTTGTTTTAGAGTTCCAGCCTAATAAAATTGTTCTCCCTATACTTCCATTGAAGATAGAAGTGGAGCAATTGTATGGCATATCACAAGTGAAGTTTTATACGGGTCGATTAACGATGCATTGGAAGCAATTGCTAGAAAAAAATGACACGAATTGTTACTTGCAACAGGAGTCTTTTATTTGGCAAAATGCAAGGTTGACGGCGGAGGGATTTATCGCCACGTTTTACGGACTCGAGCAGAAATGTATTTACGGACAAAACTTTACGATTGCAGGCTTTGGTCGCATCGCCAAAATGCTCGCATCTTTACTCGTAAAGATGGGCGCTAATGTGCATATTGTTGCGCGTTCAGTGGTACAAGTGAGTGAAGCAAAAGCATATGGCTATAAAGCTTCGAATTTAGACGATCGAAAATGGTCCATACATGATGGGATTTTCATTAATACGATTCCAGCTAAGTGGATTACAGAATCGTTTCAGGATCATGTGCCAGCCGTGTTATATGATTTAGCTTCGGAGCCAGGCTGTTTAGATATTGATGCGGACCAATTGCAAACGTATGTACTATTGCCATCATTACCTGGGAAATACTTTGCACATGATGCGGCAGAAATTTTGTGCAAGGCAATAGAGGAGGAAGAAAATTGCTGACGGGTAAACGAATTGGTTTAGGCATTACGGCTTCACATTGTACGTATGAAGATGTTGTACCAAAGATTCAAAATTTTATTGATGCAGGGGCGACCGTTATCCCCATTATTACGCATTCAGTATTACATGCCGCAACACGTTTTGGAACAGGGGAAGAATGGATTGCGAAAATAGAGGCTTTGACAGGGGAAAAGGTTATTTCTTCTATAAAAGAAGCGGAACCATTTGGACCTTCCAATCCGTTGGATGCAATGGTCATAGCACCAATGACTGGCAATAGTATTAGTAAATTTGCCAATGCCGCGACGGATAGTCCTGTGCTCATGGCTGCAAAGGCAACTTTGCGAAATGGCTCCCCAGTCGTTCTAGGTATTTCTACAAATGATGCACTGGGCTTAAATGGCATCAATATTATGAAACTGCTCAATGCGAAAAACATTTACTTTATTCCATTTGGTCAGGATTCACCACATGGAAAACCCAATTCATTAATTGCTGATTTTGACCAAATGGTCGACACGGTTCATGCAGCAATTACGCAGAAAAAGCAATTACAACCACTGTTGATACAATATTTCAAATAAATCATTAATTGCACACAATTTTCAGTATTTTTATGATACAATAGCACACATTATGGAACTTGTATTCAAGGAGAGATGACAGATGACTAAGCAGTTAACAGTTGCGGTTGTAGGTGCAACAGGAGCAGTAGGTTCAAAAATGATGGAACAGCTAATTAAACGAAAATTTCCGATCGGACAGATTAAGTTTTTAGCTTCTGCACGTTCCGCAGGAAAACCAATCGAATTTAATGGTGAGACGTATACAATTGAAGAAGCGACACCTGAAGCTTTTGAAGGCGTCAATGTCGCTTTATTCTCTGCGGGTGGTTCTGTATCGGCAGTGCTTGCGCCAGAAGCGGCTAAACGCGGGGCAGTAGTCATTGACAATACGAGCCATTTCCGTATGGATCCAGAGGTGCCCCTAGTAGTACCTGAGGTGAATCGCGGCGATCTTGCTAAACATAAGGGGATTATCGCTAATCCGAACTGCTCAACAATCCAAATGGTTGCAGCGCTTGAACCAATCCGTGCAACATTTGGTTTAACAAAAGTATTGGTATCGACGTACCAAGCAGTTTCTGGTGCAGGGATTTCAGCAATTGAAGAACTAAAAGCACAAAGCGCAAACTGGGATGCAGGTAAAGATGTAGAAGCAAATATTTTACCGAGTGGTGGCGACAAACGTCATTTCCCAATTGCCCGTAATGTCATTCCACAAATTGATAAATTTACTGACAATGGCTTTACATATGAAGAAATGAAAATGATTAATGAAACGAAGAAAATTATGCATGCACCAGAGTTAAAAGTAGCTGCTACATGTGTACGTGTACCAGTTGTTTCAGGACACTCTGAATCTGTTTATATTGAAGTAGAAAAAGAGACAACAGTAGAAGGCATTTTCGAAGTATTACGAAATGCACCTGGAATTGTATTACAAGATGATATCGCAACACAAACTTACCCAATGCCGATTTACGCAGAAGGGGAAGATGCTACCTTTGTAGGACGTATCCGTCAAGACTTAGATAATAAAAAAGGATTCCACCTATGGATCGTATCAGATAATTTATTAAAAGGCGCTGCATTGAACTCTATTCAAATTGCAGAAGCAATGCTTGAGGATAACTTACTATAAGAGGGGTGTAAGGATGAATTTAGGTCGAATTGGAACGGCAATGATAACGCCGTTTAAAGAAGATGGTACGATTAATTATCCAGAACTAGAACGTATTATTAATCATTTAATTGATAATGGTACGGATTGCATTGTTGCATGTGGCACAACCTCTGAAAACCCAACTATGACCACAGAAGAAAAAATTGAAGTTGTACGATTTACAGTAGAAAAAGTAGCGGGCCGTGTACCGGTAATTGCAGGTACAGGGGACAATGAAACAGCCTATTCAATCGCGATGACACATAAGGCTGAGGAAAATGGTGCGGATGGCATTATGTTAGTAGCACCTTATTATAATAAGCCAAACCAACGAGGTATTTACGCGCACTTTGAGACGATTGCAAAAGAAACAAAGTTGCCTGTGATGCTTTATAATGTTCCAGGACGTACAGGTATAAATGTTGCCTACGAGACGTCTGTTGATTTAAGTAAAATTCCTAATATCTCATGGATTAAAGAGGCGAGCGGGAATTTAGATCAAATGGGCGATATTATTGAAAACGTTGAAGCGGCAGATGATTTTTTAGTTTATAGCGGGGATGACGGATTAACATTACCATTGTTAGCAATTGGTGGTGCTGGTGTCATTTCAGTTGCTTCACACGTTGTCGGAAATGATATGCAGTTAATGATCAGATTATTTGAAGAAGGAAAGCATGAACAGGCTGCAAAAATTCATCGAGCATTATTACCTTTAGTGCGTGCGCTATTTGCACAACCGAATCCTTCACCGATCAAATATGCGATGACAAAACTAGGCTTTGATACATTAAATGTTCGACTACCAATGGTGGAAATGACAGATGAAGAAAAAGCGAACTTCGACCAAATATGGGAAACGTACCAAGAAAAAGCTAAAAATTTTAGATAATAAGTGAAACTATAGATAAACTCGCCAATAAGAGTTTATCTATAGTTTTTTTATTGTTGCGGTGCCAGGCACTCAAACAATTTCATAACAAGCTAGGTGAAAATTCAAGGTAGAATCCAGCGGGGAAGGCGCAGGTGTAAGCCGCAACAAACCACGTGTTAGCGAGGAGTTTCGGCTTACAACGTGCCCGCGGAAAGCGTAGTGGATTTTTACGATAGAATTGTTTGGGTGACTGGCACTTAAAATAATTTGTGCAAAAGCCTTGCAAATCGTATAATGAAAATAAGTGGTTGCTGTTCGGGATATTTTTTAGGAGGAAACAAATTGACAAAAAAGAAAAATGAATTAATTCGCATCATTCCACTAGGTGGTGTGGGCGAAATCGGAAAAGCAATGTGCGTAGTAGAAATTGACGAAGAGCTATTTGTAGTAGATAGCGGTTTAATGTTCCCAGAAGACGAGATGTTGGGCATTGACATCGTAATACCTGATATTACGTATTTAGAAGAAAACAAAGAGCGTGTGAAAGGGATTTTCTTAACACATGGTCATGAGGATGCCATTGGGTCAATCGCTTATATTTTACAAAAAGTGAAAGCACCAGTGTATGGATCAAAATTAACGATTGCACTTGCCAAAGAACATTTAAAGGAATTACCTGCACCACATCAGGTGAAATTCTTTGAAGTAACAAATCGTAGCCGTATGAATTTCAACTCTACGTATGTGACATTCTTCCATACAACACATAGTATTCCCGATTCGTTAGGGGTTGTGTTCCATACTTCTGAAGGAGCGATTGTTCATACTGGAGAGTTTAAATTCGACCAATCGGCAACAGGTAAGTTTAAACCGGATTTAGCCAAAATGGCACAGTTAGGTGAAGAAGGCGTATTTATCTTACTATCGGAGTCTTGTGAAGCAGAGCGACCAGGCTATACGACATCTGAAATTGTGATTGAAGAGCAATTATCAAAAACATTCCATTCGGCACCAGGTCGTATTTTAGTAGCTGTCTATGCGTCTAATTTCATTCGTATTCAACAAGTCCTAACGCAAGCGCAAAAATCGTTCCGCAAAGTGGTTATTGTGGGGAAACCTTTAGAAAAAGCTGTTGATTTAGGTGTACAGTTAGGGTACTTAACGGTAGAAGAAGATACGATTATTCCAATCTCTGAGATGCAAAAATATCAAGAAGAAGAAATTATTATTATCACAACTGGTAATAGAGGCGAACCGTTAGATGCGTTAGAGAAAATTGTTCGTAAGCATCATCGAGACATTAAAATTAAACAAAATGATACAGTACTTATTACGTTTACGCCGTCTCCAGGGATGGAAGTGCAAATGGCCAATACGATGAACTCCATCGCAAAAGCTGGAGCTGAAATTTTGACATCGAGTAAAAATGTCCATGTATCAGGTCACGGTAGCCAAGAAGATTTAAAACTAATGTTGAATTTAATGCAGCCGAAATACTTTATTCCAGTTCAAGGGGAATATCGTATGCTGATTGCACACTCTAAGTTAGCACAACAGCTTGGTATGCAAAAATCACAAATTTTTATCGCTGATAAAGGTGATATTGTCGAATACAAAAATGGCAAAATGCGAATGAGTGGTCGTGTACAAGCTGGTAATGTATTAATAGACGGTATCGGTGTAGGCGATGTTGGAAATATTGTTTTACGTGATCGTAAATTACTTTCGCAAGATGGTATTTTCATTGTTGTTGTCACTTTAAACCGTGCACAAAAGAAAATTGCTTCAGGTCCCGAAATTTTATCGCGTGGTTTCGTCTATGTTCGTGAGTCAGAGCAACTGATGGTAGAAGCATCTGAAATTGCGAAAAACGTGATTGAAAAATATGTTGGGAAAGATACTTTCGAATGGACAAATATTAAACAAGAAATTCGTGATACATTAAATACTTATTTATTCCAAAAAACGAAGCGCCGCCCTATGATTATCCCAATCATAATGGAGTATTAAAATTTTAAAAGATTTCTTTAACGCACATTGCTAACGAGTGACGCCACATTTTGCTGCGTTACCGATTGAATGTCAAAAGTATGTAAATGTCTTACATGAAAATGTGACATGACATAGTCAAGCACTTATAAATAAGCTTGTTTTTTGATAGGAGTCGAAAGTAGAGCAAGCTTTGAAGAAGTAGCGAAGGAGGAAGGATTTTCTTGCCGATAAAACGGTGGAAAATCCTTTTTTTGAAATAATCGAGTTCTACATGATATTATTCGCTACATATATAGAATGGATTGCAAAAGAAGGTGAAAAAGATGGCAAGTAATAAAAGGAAAAAAGTCACGAAAGCAAAACCAACATCCGATAAAAAAGAAATGCATCCGCTCATGTACGAAATTTTAGGGCTCATCTTAATCGCGATTGCGGTCATTATGATTTTTGAATATGGCATGATCGGGCGTATTTTACAAACCATTGCCATGTTTCTTTTAGGGAATTTACATTTTGCAGTGCCATTTATGCTTATATTTGTCGCATTGCTTCTTATGATTGGACAGAAAAAAGTAAGCCTAAAGGACCGGCTTATGTTAGGGATGGTTCTCATTGTTATGAGCTTGACTATTTTTAGTCATGGTATTTTATTTGAGCAATTAACAAAATCAGGTGGTTTATTATCGGAGTCTGTTTTGAGGGAGTCGTGGCGAATATTAATCGATACGGATGGTGTAGTCCATCGAAGTAATGCACTTGGCGGTGGTATGGTAGGTGCACTGTTATTTAGCGGTCTTCATGTATTATTTGAAGCTACAGGAGCCAAAGTGGTAGCTTGGGTTATTTTCTTTATCGGCTTAATTCTAGTTACAGGAAAAGCACTCGTTCCATATTTAGCTGAAAAAATGCCTGTGCTCTTTGGAAAATGGCAAAAAAAGCAGCAAGAAAAGAAAAAAAATACGCCAAAGAAGCCGAAAAGTCGCCGTTCCAGAGCGGAAAGTACAGACGAGGTTGCAGCGGTCAATCACGTACAAGCAGCCTATGAGGAAGAAGAGGAAGTTCCTCATGAGCCAATTATTTCTGCCTTTACGCAAAATGTGTCACATGAGCGAGTAGAACCATTGCAGACTGTAGAGCCTGCGGAGATTGAAGACGGAGAGCTTATTGATGATGTTCATATTGGTAGTGCAGACGCTGTGGAAAATGCAGATTATCAGCTTCCTTCATTCAATCTATTACAAATGCCTCCACAACATGACCAAAGCGGAGAATATTCCGTTATTCAGGCAAATGCGAAAAAGCTAGAGCAAACATTGCAAAGCTTCGGTGTAAAAGCCAAAGTGACACAAGTTCATTTGGGACCTGCTGTAACAAAGTATGAGATTTTACCGGATATTGGTGTAAAAGTCAGTAAAATTGTCAACCTACAAGATGATCTTGCATTGGCACTTGCAGCGAAAGATATTCGGATGGAGGCACCGATTCCTGGAAAGTCTGCCATTGGTATTGAAGTTCCAAATAGTGAGGTAGCAATCGTTACATTGCGAGAAGTACTAGAGTCAAAAGACGGAGCAAAGCCGGAATCGCTATTACAAGTAGCTTTAGGGCGTGATATTACAGGACAAGCTGTGTTAGCAGAACTCAATAAAATGCCGCATTTACTTGTGGCAGGTTCAACGGGCAGCGGGAAAAGTGTGTGTATAAATGGCATTGTCGTATCCATACTAATGCGTACAAAGCCACATGAAGTCAAACTGATGATGATTGACCCGAAAATGGTGGAATTGAATGTTTATAATGGAATCCCTCATTTGTTAGCACCGGTTGTAACCGATGCGCGCAAAGCGTCACAAGCACTGAAAAAGGTCGTTTCAGAAATGGAACGACGCTATGATTTATTTTCACATACGGGCACGAGAAATATTGAAGGTTATAATGGGCATGTCCAAAAGGTCAATGAACAAACAGAGGAAAAGCACCCTAAATTGCCATACATCGTAGTTATTGTAGATGAGTTAGCAGACTTAATGATGGTTGCTTCAAATGACGTCGAGGATTCCATTACGCGTTTAGCACAAATGGCGCGAGCAGCGGGCATCCATTTAATATTAGCGACACAAAGACCAAGTGTAGACGTTCTAACGGGTGTTATTAAGGCGAATATCCCATCTCGAATCGCGTTTGCAGTATCATCTGCAATTGATTCGAGAACGATTTTAGATATGGGTGGAGCAGAGCGCCTGCTTGGACGTGGCGATATGTTATTTTTACCTGCTGGTGCATCGAAGCCGAAACGCGTGCAAGGTGCCTTTTTATCTGATCAGGAAGTAGAAGCAGTTGTTGACTTTGTTATAGAACAACAAAAAGCACAGTACCAGGAAGAGATGATTCCAAGTGAAGAAGAGACTGTTTTAGAAGAAACGGATGAATTATTTGACGAGGCAGTGCAATTAGTAGTAAATATGCAGACCGCTTCGGTATCAATGCTACAACGTCGCTTCCGAATTGGTTATTCGCGTGCTGCGCGCATTGTCGATCAGATGGAACAACGCGGTATTGTTGGGCCTCCAGAGGGAAGCAAGCCTCGACAGGTGCTAATTCATCAATATGATAATTAAGGAAAAAACATGGGGTCATTGCGGAATTTATGTCCAAATGTTTGCGTCGAAAGTAAGGAAAGGATGATTTCTATTATTGATTTTGCTCAAAATAGTTTATTTCATTCTGCAAAAATGTTATATTTATGAACGATTAGTAGGAATGTTGTACATCAGATGTCTGATCTCTGATTTTGGTGGTGATTTATGTGACTATTAAAGCAGATCATCGTCATCTCTATCTTCAAGTAATTGATCGTTTAAAGTCTGACATCGAAACGGGCGTTTTCAAAGAAAATGAAAAACTTCCATCAGAATTTGAATTATCGAAATCACTAGGAGTAAGTCGAGCAACACTTAGAGAGGCGCTTCGACTGTTGGAAGAGGAAAATGTGATTGTGCGTCGACATGGGGTTGGTACATTTGTCAATCCTAAGCCGTTGTTTACATCAGGCATCGAGCATTTATCCAGTATTTCTTCTATGATCGAAACAGCAGGTATGGAACCAGGGTCTAAGTTTTTAAAGGCAACTGAGAATATCCCTTCTGATGAAGATTTAAAACGCTTCCAATGTGATGGCGAAGATAAAATACTCACGATTGAACGCGTCAGAACAGCAGATGGTGAGCCAGTAGTTTATTGTATAGATAAACTACCAGCTAGCTTCCTGCCTACTGACTTTGTTGACAAAAAAGAAGTTTCCCTTTTCTCGGCACTTGAGCAATCGGGTAAAATTCATGTTGCCTATGCTGTAACGTATATTGATCCGGTTGGGTATCATGAACAAGCATCACCGATTTTAAATTGTGGTCGTGAAACAGCTCTTTTAGTATTGAAACAGCTCCATTACGATGACAATGATCAAGTAGTGCTGTATTCAAAAAATTATTTCCGAGCTGATAAATTCAGCTTCCATGTAGTACGTAAACGGGTGTAGAACATTTCTAAATTATTTTCCTGCTAATTACAATACCTTGGGGGGTTAACAAAATGAAAAAACGTAAATTTGGTTTAGTCTTATCATCAGTTTTAGCTGCAAGTGCAATTTTAGGTGCATGTGGTACGAAAGACGAAGAAAAACCTGCAAAAGACAATGCTTCATCAGGCGATAACAAGACAGAAGAAACTTTTTCAGTAGCAATGGTTACTGACGTTGGTGGCGTTGATGACAAATCATTTAACCAATCAGCATGGGAAGGTGTTCAAGCTTATGGTAAAGAACACAACCTGAAAAAAGGTGAGGGTGGTTTCGACTACTTACAATCAGCTTCTGATGCTGACTACGAAACGAACTTAAACAATTTACTACGTCGTAACTTCGACCTAGTATTTGGTATTGGTTTCATGATGGCTGATGCTGTTGAAGCGGTAGCTGCTGACAACCCAGACAAACACTTTGCATTAATCGATGCTGAAGTAAAAGCTGACAACGTTGTATCTATTCTTTTCAAAGAGCAAGAAGGTGCATTTTTAGCAGGTGTAGCGGCTGCTAAAATGTCTAAAACAGGTAAAATCGGCTTCGTAGGCGGCGTAGATATTCCAGTTATCAATCGTTTTGAAGCTGGTTTCGTTGAAGGTGCTAAAGCTGTTAACCCTGATATCGAAATTCAACGCAACTATACAGGTGCATTTGATAAAGCGGACCTTGGTAAAATTGCGGCTAACAGCATGTACTCTTCAGGCGTAGATATTATTTTCCACGCTGCTGGTGCAACTGGTAACGGTGTATTCTCTGAAGCAAAAGAGCGTAAAGCAAAAGACCCTAAGGCAAACGTATGGGTAATCGGTGTAGATGCTGACCAATATGATGAAGGTAAAGTAGATGATAAAACAAACGTTACTTTAACTTCTATGTTAAAAGGTGTTAACACAGCTGTAGTAGATTTCTCAAACAAAGCGAAAAATGGTGAATTCCCAGGCGGTACAACAGTTGTTTACGGTCTTGCTGAAGACGGTGTGAAACTGGCTGATTCTCGTGGTGCAATCCCAGCAGACGTACAAGCTGTTATTGACGAATATAAAGAAAAAATTGCTAGCGGTGAAATCGTAGTTCCAGAAAAAGTGGAAAAATAATTCATCTCTTAATCATCATAAGGGCTTTACAACTGCCCTTATGATGATTTTTCAATCTATCGTTATATTTCGACTATTTGTAATACTCTGTTTGGATACATTTTATTTTTATATATTTTTTTCATATATAAATAGAATTATTATATTAGATTATCGTAAGTTTAAGATATGATGGTAACAAGTTAATAGAAGAAAGGTTTCTAACGATGACCTTTCCTGTATTAATTTATTTTTCAATTAGAAAATGCCTTATCTTTAGGTGAGGGTTGTGCTGTATTGTAATAGAGGCAGGAAGAAATACACCAGTGAATAAAAATTATTTTAGAGAAAATTGCCTAATAAGGGAGTGACAATATTGGAATACGTGATTGAGATGCTTGGAATCCGCAAAGAGTTTGGTGGATTCGTAGCAAATAATAACATCACCCTCCAACTAAAAAAAGGCGAGATTCATGCACTGCTAGGAGAAAATGGTGCAGGTAAATCGACTTTAATGAACGTCCTTTTCGGTCTGTATCAGCCAGAGGGTGGAGAAATTCGTGTTCGTGGGAAAGCTGTTAAAATTACAAACCCGAATGTTGCCAATGATTTGGGAATTGGCATGGTGCATCAACACTTTATGTTGGTGGAAAACTTTACAGTAACAGAAAACATTATTTTAGGTTCAGAACCTACAAGAATGGGTGTAGTCAATATTAAAGATGCAGCGAAAAAGGTGCAAGCGCTTTCTGAGAAGTATGGGCTCGATGTAGATCCAAATGCAAAAATCGAAGACATCACTGTAGGAATGCAGCAACGTGTTGAGATTTTAAAAACGCTATATCGTGGCGCAGAAATTTTAATTTTTGATGAACCGACTGCTTCTTTAACGCCACAAGAAATTACAGAGCTTATTCAAATTATGCGCCGATTAATCGCTGAAGGTAAATCGATTATTTTAATTACACATAAGCTGAAAGAAATTATGGATGTATCTGATCGAGTGACAATTATTCGTAAAGGGGAAGGGATTGGTACAGTTGTAACGGCTGAAACAAACCCTGACCAATTAGCAGAATTAATGGTTGGTCGTCAGGTTGAGTTTAAAACAGAAAAAATAGATGCTAATCCAACCGAGGAAGTACTAACGATTGAGAAGTTAGTCGTAACAGACTACCGTAATATCGATAAAGTAAAAGGTCTTAACCTTAATGTTCGCAAAGGTGAAATTGTCGGGATTGCTGGTATTGATGGTAATGGTCAATCAGAGTTAATCGAGGCAATTACGGGTTTACGTAAAGTGAAAAGCGGTACGGTAAAGCTTAACGGCAAAGATGTAACGAACATGAAACCACGTAAAATTACTGAACAAGGTGTAGGGCATATTCCACAAGACCGTCATAAGCATGGACTAGTGTTAGATTTCCCAATCGGTCACAATATTGCACTCCAAACATATTATCAACCACCGATTGCTAAAGGCTTTGTAATGGATTATAAAAAGGTATCGGAAAAAGCGAAACAAGTTATTCAAGAATATGATGTGCGTACAGGGAATGGCGAGATGACGCCTGCACGAGCTCTTTCGGGTGGTAACCAGCAAAAAGCGATTATTGGTCGTGAAATTGACCGAGATCCGGATCTACTGATTGCAGCACTTCCGACACGTGGGCTAGACGTAGGGGCAATTGAATTTATTCACTCTCGACTAATCGAGCAGCGTGATAAAGGGAAAGCCGTATTATTAATTTCATTTGAATTAGATGAAGTAATGAATGTTTCAGACCGAATCGCTGTTATTTATGACGGTCAAATTGTGGATGAGTTAAATCCAAAAGAAACAACAGAGCAAGAGCTTGGTCTATTAATGGCGGGACAAAGTAAAAAAAATAGCACAAATATAGCGAAGGAGGGGAACGACTAATGTCAAATCGTGTCATTAATATACTCGTTCCTATCATCTCAATCATTATCGGTTTAATTGTTGGTGCTATCGTAATGGTAGTCAGCGGCTATGACCCAATCCAAGGGTATAGTGCACTTTGGACAGGTATTTTTGGAGATTCATATTCAATCGGGAACACAATTCGTCAAATAACACCGTATATTTTAGCAGGTCTAGCGGTAGCATTTGCTTTCCGTACTGGCTTATTCAACATCGGGGTTGAAGGTCAGTTAATTTTAGGTTGGCTTGCAGCAGCATGGGTTGGCTATGCTTTTGAACTACCAAAAATTATTCACTTGCCATTGGCATTACTTGCAGCAGCAGCAGCAGGTGCATTTTGGGCCTTTATTGCAGGTTTCTTAAAAGCGAAATTTAAAGTTCATGAAGTCATTGCGACAATTATGTTAAACTACACAGCGCTTTATATTGCGAACGCTGTTATAAAAAAATTGTCAGATGGTAGCTTTAAAACAGAACGTGTTCTTGAATCGGCTTCATTACGTTCTCCGTTTTTAAGAGAGCTAACAGACAACTCAAGTCTTCACTATGGGATTCTGATTGCACTTCTGATGGTAATGGTAATGTGGTTTATTTTAGAAAAAACAACGCGTGGTTATGAGTTAAAAGCAGTTGGTTTTAACCAACATGCGGCTGAATATGCTGGTATGAGTGTCAATAAAAACGTTATATTAGCTATGACGATTTCAGGTATGTTTGCTGGTCTTGGTGGTGCCATGGAGGCACTTGGTACTTTCCAAAATGCATCCATTAAAGCTGGCTTCACAGGGATTGGTTTTGATGGTATCGCTGTTGCCTTACTTGGGGCAAATACACCTCTTGGCGTAGTATTCGGGGCTTCTTTATTTGGCTCGTTAAAATATGGTGCGCTTAATATGCCGAATGCTGCAGGTATTCCAGAGGAAATCGTATCAATTATTATCGCCTTGATTATTTTCTTTGTAGCTTCAGGCTATGTTATTCGAGTAGGATTACAAAAGTTAAGTAAGAAAAAGGAGGGACAATAACATGAGCTTTTTAGAAATGTTATATTTCATCATCCCTTCTGCAATCCTTTATGCGACACCATTAATTTTCACTGCAATCGGTGGTGTATTCTCTGAACGTTCAGGTGTTGTTAACATCGGGCTAGAAGGTTTAATGATTGTCGGCGCATTTGTTGGTATTTTTGTCAATTTAGAGTATGCATCACAATTAGGTTCCGCAACAGTATGGGTGGCAATGCTTGCAGCAGTGGTTATCGGAGGAATTTTCTCCTTGCTACATGCCGTCGCAGCGATTTCATTCCGTGCCGATCAAACGGTTTCTGGGGTAGCTATTAACTTACTTGGTTTAGCGGTTACAGTATTCTTAGTGAAAATGATTTATGATAAAGGTCAGACAGATATGATTGAACAACCAATTCGTCGTTTTGCTGTTCCTTACTTAGAGGATATTCCGTTCTTTGGACCATTATTATTCCATAACGTATATAGCACTTCGATTTTAGCCTTTGCTGTGGCAATAGGTGCTTGGTTTATCATTTATAAAACACCGTTTGGTTTACGTTTACGTGCAGTAGGAGAACACCCAATGGCAGCTGATACAATGGGTGTAAAAGTTAATAAAATGCGCTATATTGCTGTTATTATTTCAGGTGCACTTGGTGGTCTGGGTGGTGCGGTTTATGCACAAACAATTACAGGGAATTTCTCACATGCAACGATTGCTGGGCAAGGGTTCATGGCACTTGCGGCGATGATTTTTGGTAAATGGCATCCAATCGGAGCGCTTGGGGCAGCGTTATTCTTTGGTTTAGCCCAAACATTAAGTATTGCAGGGAATCAAATTCCGTATGTGCAAGATATTCCAGCAGTATATCTACAAATTTTACCTTATGTATTAACGATTTTTGCGTTAGCCGGATTTATTGGGAAAGCAAATGCACCAAAAGCAAGTGGTCAACCTTACATTAAAGGCAAACGATAAGTATCAGGCAACAGGTTTTATTCGTTGAATGACTGGACGAGGTTGGAAAGAAATGAAGCGAATAAAAAGACTGGGCAAACCATGCCCAGTCTTTTGCCTTATGCAGTAAATTATTTTACCTTTCCACATACATACTTTGGATTCTTTTTGCAATTATAGACAATAGACATGTATAGTATTTGTAGTACATTGTTATATTAAGAAAGATAGGAGGGTTTCATATGTTTAAAACAATACCTTTTGCAAAAGGTGTCAATTTGCATATCCGACAAACGACCCAATTTAAAACAGTAAATTTCTCGATAAAATGGAGAAGAGCATTAACAGCCAAAAGTGCGTCTGAACGTACGGTGTTAACCAATGTATTGCAACATAGCAATGCAAAATATACAACAACTGCTGCTTTTCGTAGTTTTTTAGATGACCTATACGGAACAGTGTTGTATTTTGATACATCAAAGCGTGGTAACGAGCATACGGTATTGATGAATGTTGAAACCGTAAACGATCAATATTTGGCGAATACAAGTGTATTAAACGAAGTGCTAGGCATCATGCATACAGCAATTTTTGAGCCGAATTTAGAAAACGGTATATTTAAGGAATCCATTGTTGAACGCGAAAAGAAAATGGTCATTCAACGTATTGAATCTATTTTTGATGATAAGTCTCGCTTTGCACAGATGCGTCTTCAAGAAATTTTACGTCCAAATGAGCCTGCCTCTATTTCAGCAAATGGGACAGTGGAAGACATCCAAAGTATTACTCCAGCATCTTTAGTGGCAGCGTACGAATCAATGCTAACTACTGACAAAATCGATATTTATGTTGCAGGCGATATCAATGAAGATGAGCTTGTTGCAAAACTTAAAAAGGCACTGCCTTTTAAAGATCGTGTACCAGAAGAAATTCCAACTGTTGTGCCTCAGAAACACCCACAAAATGATTATGTACGCGAACAACAGGAAATGAAGCAAGGGAAACTGCATATTGGCTTTAGTACACCAGTGCGATTTGGTGATGCAGATTTTGCTAAAATGCAAATCTTTAATGGTGTTTTCGGTGGTTATCCACATGCCAAATTATTTATGAATGTTCGTGAAAAAGAAAGTTTGGCCTACTATGCTTCTAGCTCATATGCATCACATTATGGCTTATTATTTGTGGTGTCTGGCATTGAGGCGAAAAATGAAGAAAAAGCACTAAATTTGATTAAAGAACAACTTGTGGCAATACAAGCAGGGAATATTACCGATTTAGAATTAGACCAAACGAAAGCGATGCTGACAAATCAGTTAAAGGAATCGCTTGATTCTGCGCGTGGTCAAATTGAAATTTTTGACCAATACAAAGATTTACCAGAGGAATTTTCTGTCGAAGCTTGGGCAACGAAGTGGCAAGCTGTGACAAAAGAAGATGTTGTCGACATGGCGAAACAAGTGAAGTTAGAAGCGGTCTATTTCTTAAGTGGAAAGGAGCAAACCGCACAATGAAAACAATTGAATTCAAACAATTAGATGAAACACTTTACTATGAAAAACTAGAGAATGGTTTGGATGTCTATATTTTACCAAAAAAAGGATTCTCAAAAACATTTGTAACGTTCACAACGAAGTACGGTTCTGTTGACCGCACATTTGTACCGCTTGGAGAATCGCAAAGCATTACAGTACCGGATGGCATTGCCCACTTTTTAGAGCATAAGATGTTTGAAAAAGAAGATGGCGATGTGTTCCAAAAATTTAGCGAATATGGTGCTTCAGCCAATGCTTTTACTTCTTTCACACGGACTGCGTATTTATTTTCATCAACAGATAATATTTATAAAAGCACTGAAACTTTATTGAATTTTGTTCAAGAGCCATACTTTACAGAGGCTACGGTTAATAAAGAAAAAGGGATCATTGGTCAGGAAATTACAATGTATGATGACCAACCAGATTGGCGCCTATACTTTGGCACAATTGAAAATATGTATCATACTCACCCAGTGAAAATTGATATTGCGGGGACAATTGAATCAATTGACGGCATTACAGCTGACCATCTATATACGTGTTACAATACGTTTTATCATCCATCTAATATGCTATTATTTGCTATTGGTGCCGTGGAGCCTGAAGAAATGATGGCATTTATACGTGAAAATCAAGGCAAAAAAGAGTTCCCAGAGCCTACACCAATTCAGCGTTTCTTTGAGGAAGAGCCAACGGATGTTGCTGTAAAAGAACGCACATTGCACATGGATGTGCAAAAACCAAAGGTCTACATGGGCTTAAAAGCGAAAGACACGAATTTGTCTGGCCGAGAAATGTTAAAACATGAGCTATCCGTACAAATTGCATTAGAGCTTATTTTTGGGCGAACTTCAAGCTTTTATGAACGCGTTTATGATGAAGGCTTGATTGACGAATCCTATGCGTTTGACTTTACGTTAGAAAAAGGTTTTGGCTTTGCGTTGATTGGCTCTGATTCTACAGAACCTGATACATTAGCAAAAGCCATTAAAGCTGAATTAGAAAAATACGAAAAAGGTGCGCAATTTGCCAGTGCAGATTTAGAACGCATCAAGCGTAAAAAAATCGGCTTTTTCTTACGTGCATTAAATTCAATCGAATTTATCGCGAATCAATTTACACGTTATTCTTTTAATGATATGAATTTATTCGACGTTGTCCCTGTCTTAGAAGAATTAACAATTGAAGATTTAACTAAAGCGTTTGCTTCTATCCAAGGTGAATCTCAACAAACTGTATTCAAAGTGTTACCAACAGAAAAGGGCGCATAATGAAAAAATTTGCCCTAATAGTAGGTGCATCGGGTGAGATCGGTCGTGCTATTTGTCGAAGTTTGGCACAAGACGGCTGGTCTCTCTACGTGCATTATGCCCATAACAAGCAAATGGCACAAGTTTTATGTGATACGCTCGCAGGCGATTTTCCAGCGCAGGAATTTATGCTTGTACAAGGAGATTTTACAAATATACAAGCAGCGCAAAAATTGGCTTCACAAGTATTTAGTGTCCAAGCAATTGTTTTTGCGAACGGGCAAGCACATTATGCCTTGTTGGAGGATACAACAGCGGAGGAAATGGATGCATTATGGCGTGTTCATGTGCAAAACCCGATGCAATTAACAGCTTTATTATCTTCAAAACTACGTACTCATGATGTCAGTTATGTGCTTTTTATCGGTTCTATTTGGGGCGAAGCAGGATCTGCTGGAGAAGCACTTTACGCAACGGTAAAAGGTGCGCAGCATGCTTTTGTGAAGTCCTATGCCAAAGAGGCTGCATTATCTGGTATTCGTGTTAATGCAATTGCCCCAGGCTTTATCAATACTTCGATGAATAATCATTTAAGTAATGAAGAACTACAGTACATTTTAGAAGATATTCCATTAGGTTCAGTCGGTCATACAACAGATGTAGCTGAAATGGTTCGTTTTTATCTGTCAGGAAAAGCAAATTATGTGACAGGACAAATAATTCGATTAAATGGTGGTTGGTACATATAATATCTCTTCTTTTTGCACATACTACATGTGTAAAGGAGGAGGAAACATATGACCATTTTAGAAAACTGGCAAAAATGGACATCTTTTTTAGGACAAAATGTTATGCAGGCTGAATCAAGCGGTATGCCAAAGAAAATGATTCAACAAGCTGCTGTACAAATTGGCGAATATTTGGCGACAAATATCGACCCTAAAAATGAACAAGAACGAGTGCTGTCGGATTTATGGGGCGTTGCCTCTGATGATGAAAAGCAAGCGTTGGCGAATTGTGTCGTAAAACTTGTGCAAAATAAACATGTACAGTAAAAAAAGAGGAGAGCTACTCTCCTCTTTTTTCTATATTAAAAATCGATATTTGCGTGGAAAAGGGAACGTATGTAAGTCTATTTCCGGTGGGACAATAAATTTTAGTAAGAATTTAAAAATAACGCTATAATTCCATGTATTCTAACTTTCCATTACATAAAAAATCAGCTATGATGGAACTTATAAAAGATTTTTTACGTTAACTAATAGGAAGGGAACGAGTGTGTTTGAGCGATTGGTACTTTGAATATGAAATTCAGGTGAATCGCCCTGGATTATTAGGAGATATTGCTTCACTTTTAGGGATGCTTCGTGTCAATATTATATCAATAAATGGTGTCGATGAAGACCGGCGTGGTATGCTAGTGCATACAGACAATGATGAAGCAATTGAGCGTTTTCGTACAATTGTTTCGACAATGGAACATATCCACGTTACTAAATTTCGACAACCAAAACTCCGTGATCGTTTAGCTATTAGGCATGGTCATTATATTCCTCGAGATGCAGATGAAAAAAATACTTTTCGCTTCGTCCGAGATGAACTAGGTATTTTAGTGGATTTTATGGCAGAACTCTTTAAAAAGGAAGGTCATAAACTCATTGGGATACGTGGGATGCCTCGGGTTGGTAAAACGGAATCTATTGTTGCGGCAAGTGTTTGTGCCAATAAAAAGTGGATTTTTTTATCATCTACAATGATTAAACAAACTATTCGTAATAAGCTTGCAGGCGATGAATTCAGTGACAATAATATTTTTATACTGGATGGCATTGTAACACGTCGTTCCGCTGATGAGCGACATTTGCAATTAGTGCGTGAAATGATGAATATGCCTTCGATTAAAGTTGTAGAGCATCCAGATATGTTTGTTCAGCATTCTGAATATAAGATTGAGGATTTTGATTATATCATTGAACTACGGCATCACCCAGATGAAGAAATTACTTATGAAATAATGGAAAAAAATCATATGATGTCCGAATCCGATTCATTTGGAGGATTTAATTTTTAATTTGATATTAAAGTAGGTGTTATTAGTGGCGGAATTAGGGACTCGACTGAAAGAGGCGAGACTGTCTAAAGGCTACAGCTTAGACGATTTACAAGAAATAACAAAAATTCAAAAACGTTATTTAGTAGGTATTGAAGAAGGCAATTATTCAATTATGCCAGGTTCGTTTTATGTACGAGCTTTTATTAAACAATATGCAGAGGCTGTTGGGTTAAATCCAGAGGAAATTTTAGAGACATTTAAAAGCGAATTGCCAGGGACACCGAACGACCAAGTTAGCCAATCATTGACTCAAACTTCAACTAGAAGAAAGGTTTCAAAAACCTCTTCGAATAAAATGATGGAGGCTATGCCGAAAGTCATTGTCGCTTTATTTATTATTGTTATTATCGTGGCAATTTGGGTTCTATTTCAAAATAGAAGCAACTCAGGAACGGGTGAAAGTAATGATACACCACCAGTAATGGAGTACGATAAAAAACCAAAACCAATAGATAATGAAAAAGATAAAGAGGAAGAAGATAAAAAAGCTCAAGCTAATACAGAAAAAGAGCAGACAGAAGATGTAACACCAGATGATAGTAAAACCGAAGAGGTTAAGCAAACGATTTCAGCAGGTACAATCGAAGCAGATGGCGCTACAACATCTTACACTTTAACGGGTACTGATACATTTAAAATACGAATTGAAGTATCAGGACCTACATTTATTGGTATTCGTAACCAACAGCAGCAAGAATTACTGACTGATACGCGTGTGTATAAAGCGGGGGAAATTGTAGAGTTTGATGCAACAGCACAAAGCTATGCACGTATTCGTTTAGGTAATTCTACGCAAGCTAAGGTCTATATTAATGACGAGCTTTTAACGTATGCACAGCAAATCGTAACGCAAAATATTGTCGTCAATTTCAATAAAGAACAGTAGTCATCCTATGATGACTACTTTCTTTCATCATGAAAGGTGTTAGTAAAATGAACATTCCAAATAAAATTACCATTTCACGTATCTTACTTATTCCGTTTTTTGTCATTGTTATGATGTTTGATTTCGGCTGGGGAACAATGACCTTATTTAGTGCAGAGATGCCAGTCCATCATTTTGTGGGAGCTCTTATTTTTATTATTGCATCGACTACGGATTGGGTAGATGGTTACTATGCGAGAAAGTATAATCTTGTAACAACGTTTGGTAAATTTTTAGACCCATTAGCAGATAAGTTACTTGTTTCTGCAGCGTTTATTCTAATGGTAGAGCTTGGTATGGCACCAGCTTGGATTATTATTGTTATTATTAGCCGCGAATTTGCTGTAACTGGCTTACGTTTAATTCTTGCAGGCGGTGGAGAAGTAGTAGCAGCCAATCAGCTTGGCAAGATCAAAACATGGGCACAAATTGTTGCGATTGCAGCAGCCCTTTTACACAATACAATATTTGTGTATTTCGGTATCCCGTTTGATAAAATAATGCTATATATTGCATTATTCTTTACACTATGGTCTGGATGGGATTATTTCTATCTAAATCGACGTGTGTTACTTGAGTCTAAATAAGAAAGGTCTTGTGGATTATGAATGCTGAAATCCTTGCAGTTGGCTCAGAGTTATTACTTGGACAGATTACAAATACAAATGCAAAATTTATTTCAAATCAGCTATCTGAGTTAGGAATTAATGTGTTTTATCATACCGTTGTTGGTGACAATTCAAAACGGTTAGAAGAAGCAATTAGCATTGCGGAATCGCGCGCTAATCTCATTATTTTTTCAGGAGGCTTAGGTCCAACAAAGGATGATTTGACGAAGGAGACGATTGCTCGCCATCTTGGAGTAGACCTTGTATTCGATCAAGTTGCATTGACATATATTGAGGAGTTTTTTGCTAAACGAGGCCGTTCAATGACGGACAATAATCGCAAGCAGGCGCTAATATTAGCAGGTAGTGAGGTGCTTGCTAATCATCATGGTATGGCACCAGGAATGATTTTAACAAAAGATAATTGCACTTATATTTTACTTCCTGGCCCTCCAAAGGAATTAGAGCCGATGTTCCAATTTGAAGCGAAGCCAAAGCTTGGTAAAATGCTTAATGATGGCGGAGTAATTGTGTCTCACGTAATGCGTTTTTATGGTATTGGGGAAGCAGAGTTAGAAGTATATGTACAGGATATTTTAGATACACAAACCAATCCAACGGTTGCCCCGCTAGCAGCTGATGGAGAGGTCACTTTACGCGTAACAGCGAAGGCCCAATCAGAGGACGACGCGCACCAGTTGATTGCTGCAAAAGTGGCAGAAATTCGTGCTATTGTTGGCGACTATCAATATGGCATAAATGATGACTCACTCGCCTCAAAAACGGTGGAAATGTTGCAGGACAATAATTTAACGATTGCTGCGGCAGAAAGTTTAACAGCTGGTTTATTTCAATCAGAGCTGGCTGAAATACCAGGTGTAGGCAACGTGCTCATTGGAGGACTGGTGACCTATACCGAAGATGCGAAAGTAAAGCAGCTTGGCATTTCTCAACAATTACTAGATACGCATGGTATTGTGAGCAGTGAATGTGCTGCGGCAATGGCTAGTGCAGTACGTCAAAAATTTGGTACAAGTATCGGTATCGGACTAACAGGTGCGGCTGGTCCTACAGCACATGACCATCAGCCGGTAGGAACGGTATGGATTGGTATTGCCATAGATGACGAAGAGCCAATTACGTATTTACTTCACTTATCGGGTATGCGCAATACAAACCGATTGCGTGCCGTGAAGTTTACTTGTCACTATTTAATGCAGCAATTGGAAGCACGAGGTTACAAGAAACGTATTTAGCTTGCTTCACAAGTCTATCACTTCTAAAAGTGTAAGATGCATGTACAGGTTATGAAGCTATTACACTAAAAATAGCATTGATTATGATAGTTCAAAATGGGAATTTGGGTAGGAAAAACTTATCCAAATTTTTATTTTGCACAAAAATCGAATAAATGTTCGCTTTTTTCTTGCGTGTTCTCTCAAAAACAAGTATAGTAGAGATAGATAAAAACAGTGAACAGTTTCAAAGGAGGAAAAACAATGAGTGATCGTAAAGCAGCCTTAGAACAGGCGTTAAAACAAATTGAAAAGAATTTCGGTAAAGGCTCTATCATGAAGCTAGGCGAAAAAACAGATTTAGAAATTGCTACATCTTCAAGTGGTTCGCTAGCGCTTGATGCAGCATTAGGTGTTGGTGGCTATCCACGTGGACGTATTATTGAAGTATATGGTCCAGAATCATCAGGTAAAACGACCGTTGCGCTTCATGCGATTGCGGAAGTACAAGCTAAGGGCGGACAAGCAGCATTTATCGATGCTGAACATGCATTAGATCCAATTTACGCTCAAAAATTAGGCGTAAATATTGATGAACTATTACTATCTCAACCAGATACAGGTGAGCAAGCGCTTGAAATTGCAGAAGCATTAGTGCGTAGTGGGGCGATTGATATTATCGTTATTGACTCTGTTGCAGCACTTGTACCAAAAGCTGAAATCGAAGGCGATATGGGTGATTCGCACGTTGGTTTACAAGCTCGTTTAATGTCTCAAGCATTACGTAAGCTTTCAGGTGCGATTAATAAGTCTAAAACAATCGCTATTTTCATTAACCAAATTCGTGAAAAAATTGGTGTTATGTTCGGAAATCCAGAAACAACTCCTGGTGGTCGTGCGCTAAAATTCTATAGCTCAGTTCGTTTAGAAGTACGTCGTGCTGAAGCAATCAAACAAGGTAATGACATTATGGGTAACCGTACGAAAATTAAAATTGTCAAAAATAAAGTAGCGCCACCATTCCGTACAGCTGAAGTTGATATTATGTATGGTGAAGGGATTTCTAAAGAAGGCGAAACGGTGGATTTAGGTGTAGAATTAGACATCGTTCAAAAAAGTGGATCTTGGTATGCATATGGTGATGAGCGTCTAGGCCAAGGACGTGAAAACGCAAAACAATATTTAAAAGAAAACCCTGCTATTTTAGAAGAAATTGCAAATAAAATTCGTTCTTCTTATGGCATAGCTGCATCATCTTATACCATTGCTGCACATGATGATGAGGAAATGGATGAAGAGTTAATGCTTCTTCTTGAAGATGACAAATAATAATACATCGTTCTCACTCTAATGGGGGGAGGACGATTTTTTTGTTTTCATTGTAGTTTCATAGGCATGAATTGCGCTTGACCGTCTGCTAAAGTATAGCCAGTAAGAAAGAAGTCTTCGTTTTGTCAAAGAAAGTGAAAATAATTGTATTAAGATGTACGTAATTGTGGTAATAATTGTATTGACACCTTTGTCCCAAATAAATTCATTTTTAAGGAGCATAGGTATTTTATCTAGCACAAAAGATACAGTAAATTTATAGTCCTTATGGATATGACTTACTTTTTTTCTTTCAGATAGGCGAACAGATGCCCGTCTATCCTTGACAGAGCTTGGGGCTAGCTATACAATTAAATATGTATAATTTCTGAATTATGACTTTAAAATAGGCAGTACAATTTTTGTATGCGCCGACTGAAACTGTATTACCCAAATAGCAAGAGGAGGTGTTCATATGGATGGAATTACTATCATCTCCGCTTTGCTTGGACTCATCGTTGGTGCCGCTGTTAGCTATATCTACATGAAAAAAGTGAATGACTCAAAAATCACTGGTGCTAAACATGTCGCTGAAACAATCGTTGAAGAAGGAAAACGAGAAGCGGAGGCATTAAAGAAAGAAGCACTACTTGAAGCCAAAGATGAAACTCACAAATTTCGCACTGAAGCCGAAAATGACATTCGTGACCGTCGTTTAGAACTTCAAAAACAAGAGAACCGTTTATTGCAAAGAGAAGAGAATCTTGATCGCAAGGATGATGCTCTAAATAAGAGAGAAGCCGGCTTAGAGCGTAAAGAACAAGCTCTAGCTGAAAGACAACAGCATATTGAACAGATGGAAAGCAAAGTGGACGAGCTCGTTGCAGCGCAAAAAACAGAGCTAGAGCGCATTTCTGCATTAACAAGAGATGAAGCTAAGACTATTATCTTAAGTGAAGTAGAAAAAGAGCTAGCAACTGATATTGCAGTGATGACGAAGGAATCTGAAACGCGTGTGAAAGAGGAATCTGATAAAAAGGCGCGTGAAATTTTATCATTGGCACTACAACGCTTTGCTGCAGATCACGTAGCAGAAACAACTGTTTCTGTTGTGAACTTGCCAAATGATGAAATGAAGGGCCGTATTATTGGTAGAGAGGGTCGAAATATCCGTACACTCGAAACGTTAACAGGTATCGATTTAATTATCGATGATACGCCAGAAGCTGTTATTTTATCTGGTTTTGATCCAATTCGTCGTGAAACGGCTCGACTTGCACTTGAAAAGCTGGTACAGGATGGTCGTATTCACCCTGCTCGCATCGAAGAAATGGTTGAAAAATCTCGTCGCGAGGTAGATGAACAAATTCGTGAAACAGGGGAACAAACGACATTTGAAATCGGCATCCACAATCTACACCCTGACCTAATGAAGATTTTGGGCCGCATGAAATATCGTACAAGCTACGGGCAAAACGTCCTAAAACATTCGGTGGAGGTCGCATATTTAGCAGGCTTACTAGCTGCTGAACTTGGTGAAGACGTAGCGTTAGCTCGTCGTGCTGGCTTATTGCATGATATAGGGAAAGCAATCGACCACGAAGTTGAAGGAAGCCATGTTGAAATCGGCGTGGAGTTAGCAACGAAATATAAAGAACATCCTGTTGTTATTAACAGTATCGCTTCTCACCATGGTGATACAGAAGCAACATCTGTCATTGCAGTATTAGTAGCTGCAGCTGATGCATTATCTGCAGCGCGTCCTGGTGCTCGAAGTGAGACACTGGAAAACTATATTCGCAGACTAGAAAAATTAGAAGAGATTTCTGAAAGTTACGATGGTGTTGAAAAATCATATGCCATCCAAGCAGGGCGAGAAATCCGTATTATTGTTCAACCAGAAAAAATTGACGATTTAGCTTCTCATCGACTTGCGCGTGATATTCGTAAGCGCATTGAAGAAGAACTAGATTATCCAGGACATATTAAAGTAACTGTTATCCGCGAAACACGTGCAGTGGAGTACGCGAAATAATAAAATATAAGACTCCTCTTGGCTACAAGCAAGAGGGGTCTTTTTACATGAGTCATCAAGCAGTGCCTTTTTGAAAAGAGCTAACATTTAGCTCAAGTAAAAAATGCACAACAACATCTTGTATTGTTCAGTGTTCCCACAGAGGGGGACACTTTTTTTGTGTCCAATTTTATATAAGAAACACTTCGTATTAGCTCTTTTTCAAGATGAATAAAAGAAGGCAATCAATAATATAATAGGCCATAAAACTTTTTGTGAAAAATGCCAGAAGAACTGACAAAAATATAGAATCGCCAGTATATGTAATGTCAAGGAGTGAGGGTCGTTGCAAGAAACTATCACCTTGCAAGATGTAGTGAAAATAGTACGAAAGCAATTGCTGTATATTATGAGCTTTGCACTTTTTTTAGCATTAGTCACGGCGTTCTTTAGTTTTTTTATCATAAAGCCTACTTATGAAGCACAAACGCAGCTGTTAGTAAATCAAAAAAATATCGACCAACAATCGCGTTTAGGTGTACAACAGGTGGAAACGGATTTGCGTTTAATTAATACGTATAATGTCATTATTCAAAGCCCTGCTATTTTATCGAAAGTGATTAGCCGGCTTCATTTAGATAGTACACCAGAAAAATTAAAAGAACAGATTACTGTATCGAGTGCGAGTAATTCTCAAGTTGTGAATATTGCCGTTCAAGACAAGCAAGCTGATATGGCAGTTAATATTGCCAATACAGTAGCTGGGGTATTTCAAGAGGAGATTCAAGTGTTAATGACGATAGATAATATTAATATTTTGTCAGTAGCGACATTAGATGACGAGCCTGAGCCAGTGGCGCCAAACAAAAATTTATATATTGTGGCTGCTGCGATGCTAGGGTTCATCGTAAGCGCTGGCTTTGCTGTATTACTAGAATGCTTGGATACAACCGTTAAGACAGAGCAAGATATCGAAGAAATCATTGGCTTGCCGATTATGGGTATCATTAGCAAAATAAACGATGCAACCTATAAAAATATATGATTAAATCCCATAACAGAAGGAGGGAGTAACGATGTTTCAACATAAAAGAGCAAATAAAAAAAAACTAGCCAAAATGGGCAGGAAGCTTGTGACAGTTGCGAATAGTCATTCCTTTGTCTCAGAGCAATTTCGTACCATCCGAACAAACATTACTTTTGCAATGCCCGACCAAGAAATCAAAACGATTTTAGTGACATCTGCCACACCGGGCGAAGGGAAGTCCACAAATGTGGCTAATTTAGGTGTTGTCTTTGCGCAAGAAGGAAAAAAGATATTAATTGTTGATGCAGATTTACGTAAGCCAACTATGCATTATACATTTCGCTTAGCCAATATAAGGGGACTATCAAATTTACTGACTAGACAATATGAAATGGCAGAAGTGTTAAACAGTACAGAGATTCCGAATCTTTTTGTTATGACAAGCGGACCAATTCCTCCTAATCCAGCAGAACTTTTAGCTTCTAAAACGATGGATAGCGTCATTGTTCAACTGATAAAAGATTTTGACATCATTATTTTTGATGCTCCGCCATTGCTATCGGTCACGGATGCGCAAATTTTAGCTAATAAATGCCATGGCACACTATTAATTGTCAATAGTGGTGTAGTGGAAAATACAAGCGTACTAAAAGCAAAATTAAGTCTTGAGGCGTCAAAGGCGAATATTTTAGGTGTCGTTTTAAATAATTATAAAACACCACTAGGCGAATATTATGATCACTATTACCGTTAGGATATGGGTATAGATAGGGAAGTGAAATGTAATGGTCGATATGCATAGCCATATTTTAGTGAATGTTGATGATGGTCCAGAAACAGTAACGGAGACATTCCAATTATTTGAACAAGCCATTGCAGAAGGCATTACAGCTATGATAGCTACATCACATGTCCTGCACCCGTTATATAATGTTCCTTTTCATGAAGTGAATGAACAAATTATAAAATTACAGCAGGAAATTGACAACCGACACATGTCGTTAACACTTTATCCTGGGCATGAGGTGAGACTGGCGGGGAATATTTTAGCGTTGTTAGAGAGCGGGCAGTTGCACACATTAGCCGATTCGAATTACTTATTATTAGAGCTTCCATCAGGTTACATACCGACATATACACGAACAATGATTTACAATTTATTGACAGCGGGTATTACACCAATCATTGCACATCCAGAACGCAATACAGCCATAGCAGAAGATCCAAGTTGCTTGGAGCAACTTATACGAGAGGGGGCACTCGCACAAATAACCGCAGGCAGTTTAGCTGGCCATTTTGGCAAATCCATTCAACAGCTCTCTTTGAGATTAGTTCGCTCGAACCTCGTTCATACATACGGTTCGGATGTGCATAATGTTATGACACGCCCATTGTTATTTGAAAAAGGACTTCGCTTTTTAGAAAAGCACAAACAATTAGATGCAGTGGATGATTTTTTAGCCAATAATGCACGAATCATCCATAATCAGCCTGTCATCGTATATGAACCTGACAATCAATTTACAAAAAAAGGTTGGAGATTATTTTAAATAAGCAAAAATTAAACATGCATGACTGATAGAAGGGATTAAATAAATAAGGGGACAGTAGGGATGAGAGTTGTTTTTATGAGAAGTAATCCAATATCTCCAGATCCTAGAGTTGAAAAGGAAGTGGACAGCCTTATAAAAAATAACTGGCATGTACAAATAGTAGCTTGGGATAGAGATAGCAAATATAAGGAAAAAGTACAATTTCTAAAGCGTACACAGCCCATTAAAATCACAAGGTTTGGCATCCCTGCTACTTTTGGTGGCGGATTTAAAAAAAATTTATTTCCACTATTGCGATTTCAAATAAAACTATTTCAATGGCTACTTCAACATAAAAATACTTATGATATTATACACGCTTGTGACTTCGATACAGCATTTATCGGCACGATATGCGGGAAGTTACTCCGTAAAAAAGTTATTTATGATATGTTTGATTCCATTACTGCTCCCTTTCATGGGCCAGCAATGATAGGAAAGATTGTTGAAAAGATAGATATCGCTCTGTTGAATCGTGTGGATGCTGTTATTATTTGTACAGAAAAACGAAAAGGTCAAATAGCGAATGCATCACCCAAAAAAATAGAGGTGATTTATAATACGCCACTACCTATGCCGTTAAATCATGACGTACAGTTGAACAAAGATAAAGTAAAAATAGTCTATGTTGGCATATTAGCCAAGGAAAGACTTATTAAAGAACTAGTTGAAATAGTAAAAGCAAATAGAAACTATGAATTGCATATTGGCGGATTTGGCGAGTATGCAGACGGATTGGCCGAACTCGCGCAAAAGTATGACAATATCCTCTATTACGGGAAGATTCCGTATGACAAAACACTCGCTTTAGAAAATAGTTGTGACATTATGACTGCCATTTACGACCCCGAAGTTTCTAATCACTATTATGCAGCACCGAATAAATTTTATGAGGCACTGATGCTCGGAAAACCTTTAATTATGGTGAAAAATACTGGAATGTCGGAAGTAGTAGCAGCACATAATCTAGGAGAGTTAATTGATTATAATCAACATAGTTTACAACAAGCTATTGAAAAGTTAATTGAGCGTAAAAAAGAATGGCCAGAGATCTCTCGTAAAATGAAACTGTTATATGAAGACCACTATAGCTGGAGCGAAATGGAAAAGCGTATCATTACATTGTATAGCCATTTATAGCACATATAATATTGGATTTTAGGGGGATTTCAGACTTTATGAAAATATTATTTGTTGCGCAAAATTTTCAGATGGGCGGTATTCAAAAGGCGTTAATTAATACATTAAAAGAACTTAGTGTTGATGAACAATATGAAATTGATATTTTTACATTTGGTGAAGGTGAGCTTTTAAAGGACATCCCTCCTAACGTCAATGTAAATATCGGCAACTTATTATTACAACTAATCGCTACCCCCTTTTATGTCGTGAAACAGAGAAAAAATGTCTGGCATATTTTGCTGCGCATAGTATGTATGTTGCTTGTACGCATTATTGGCTCCAACAACTTTTATACATTACTTTTAAAAAATCATCGCCCTAGTAAACACTATCATATAGCCATTTCTTATTTTAATGACGCACCAAATAGTTATTTTAACCGAGGTACAAATTTATTCGTCGATCAATTTGTACAGGCACATAAAAAGCTTGCATGGATACATACCGATCCATTAAGAGCAAATTTTAATTATAAGGTTTGTATCAAAACCTATAAAAATTTTGATAGATTAATTTGTGTTTCTGAAGCATGTAAGCGAAATTTACTAAAATTTCTCCCGCCCTATCAACATAAAATACAAGTTGTCTACAATTTTTTTCCGATAGCGGAAATTAAAGAGTTAGCAACATATTATACGCCATTTGAAAAAGGAACGATGGATTTAGTATCTGTTGGTAGAATGGACAATGCCACAAAAAGATTCGACCTTATTCCATATATATGTAAGCTTTTAAAAGAGTCTTCTATCGGGCGATTGCATTGGCGAATTATAGGTGATGGACCAGACTTACTTTTTAATCAACAATTAGCATTACAATTAGGTGTAGATGATGTAGTTGAATTTGTTGGGGAATGTCATAATCCATATCCGTTTATTAAAGAAAGCGATGTCCTGATATTAACTTCAGCGTATGAAGGTTATCCGATGGTAGTTGGCGAGGCATTAATATTAGAAACGCCCGTTATTACGACGAATTTTGCAGCAGCAGGTGAACAAATACAACATGGTTTCAATGGATTGATAACAGATGGGGATATAGAGGATATTTACGCGGTCATTGCTAATATCATCCAAAATAAGGATTGTCTCGACAAGATGAAAAAGTATATTGAAGAAAATAGCTATACAAATCGAAAGGCACGAGAGCAATTAGTATTGGAGTTTGATCGTCAATGATAGTAAAAAGAAAAAATTATAGTATTTTGCTCTGTATTGTTTCCAGTATTTTTGTTGTGTTAAAAATGTATACAGATAATCCGCTTTTTCTTTGGCTTTTTATCCTATTTGTAATGACAGCGATGCTGTTGGATAAGCAACCACATCGACTTGATTATTTACTGTTTTTTATTTCATGGGTGTATGTCATAAAGTTTGAGTTAACAGGTCACTCACTTTTTGTCGTGCTATGCTTTTTTTATATTGTGTTAAGTATAGTAACACTCTTTATACACAAGAAGAGGATTTCAACACAGCTTGTTTTAACGTATGTTCTTTTTGTGTTTTTTGCTGTTATGGCAACACTGTTTAGTAGTGGCAATGTTATCGAAGCGTTTGGCTTTGTATTAAATTATAGTGTCATCTTTTTTGCCGTTCTGTTCATCGATTCTAAGGGTTATTTTAGAAGATATACGTATGTCTATGCAGTAGGCTTATTAAGCGCTGCTCTCGTACGGTGGGTAAGTTTTTCGGTTCCAGCGATTAATCACTTTATTGAGTCCATGACAATCGTTAATACAGTAAAAACGACAAGTACCATTAATACACGGTTTACAGGTTTAGATTTAGATCCGAATTATTTTAGTTTGCAAATTCTAATAGCTATTGCGTGCTTACTCGTTCTTTATTGTTACGACAATAAAATAGAAGTTACACCGATTGTGCTTATTATAATCTTAGCTATATTTGGTGTATTTACTTATTCTAAAATGTTTATTATCACATTTATCACATTCATTTTATTAACGTTCATTATGTTTCTAAAGCACAATGTTAAAACAGCGATTAAATTTGCTTCGTTTATCGTCGTAGTGTTAAGTGTTTCGTTATTTTTTTTTTACGAGAGACTATTCGAAATTTATTGGGTTCGCTTTTTTGGTGCAGGAACATCGACAGATGCTATTACGACTGGTCGAGTGAGTAGCTGGAATATGTTTGCGACAGAAATTTTACAAAGTACGAAAATCGTTGTTTTTGGAGCGGGGTTTGGCACGAGCTTCTCTACTGCAAAAATGGCACATACAATGTATCTATCCACGCCTTATTATCTTGGTGTAGTAGGAGTAGCACTTGCATTACTCTATATCTTCACTTTAACTAAAGTTCTCCGTCAAAACATTAGAAATAGTAAAACAAACTTTCAATACCTAACCATCAACGCAATTCCTCTCTATATTATGTTAATAGCTAATACTGTACTTGATTCGTTCGTTATGGATTATTTCCCTTTTCATATTTTAATGATTATGTTTGCCTTAGCACTTTATAAAACGCAGGAGCATGAGGTTGGGAGGTAAAGCAGTGCCATTATTAAGTATTATTGTGCCTATTTATAATGTGGAGCTCTATTTACGGCAATGTTTAGATAGTATTTTAAGACAAACATTTGAGGACTTTGAATTAATACTGGTCAACGATGGCTCAACGGATAATAGTCCCAACATATGTGACGACTATGCTGCACGTGATGCAAGAATTATTGTTGTGCATAAAGAAAATGGTGGCCTTGTTAGTGCGCGCAAAGCGGGTCTAAGCATTGCGAAAGGAAAATATATTGGCTATGTAGATAGTGATGATTGGATTGAAGCGGACATGTATCAAGCACTATGTGATGCAGCACAGGCTTTTAACGTAGATATTGTTATTTGCGATATTATAGAAAATTATCAAGATTATGAAGTTAAAGCTACGCAAGTTGTGAAACCTGGATTATATCAAAAGGATAGGATGATAGAAGAAGTTTACTCGATTATGCTGTATGCGGGGCAATACTATCAGTTTGGATTATTTCCTTCTGTTTCAAATAAATTATTTAAAAAGTCACTTCTTGAAAAATTTCAATATCAAGTGGACGATCAAATACGCATGGGGGAAGATGTTGCCTGTACATATCCAAGTTTACTTAATGCGAAAAGTATCTATTTATTAGACAAACAGTATCTTTATCATTATCGCCAAAATCCTTCTTCTATGACAGCTAGCTATGATCAGCAGTTTTTTGAGAAAACACTTGTCTTATATAAACATTTGAGAGAGTTATCCCCTGCCCCTTATTTCGTAAATCAACTACAGTATTATTTGACCTATTTAGTGATTGCAGGAGTCCAGAATGAATTGCATCGAGAGAATGAGAAAACCTTACGTGAAAAAAGAGCCTTTCTCAAAAAAATGCTTAAACATCGCGACATTAATGAGGTGTTACAGGCAATTTGTCTAAATAAATTGCCATTCAAAGTGAAACTAATCATTTTGTTATTAAAAAGACAATCTATTTTTTTACTATATGTATTGGCTAGGGTCAAACAAAAAACCAATATTAGTAAGACTATAAAGGGAGCAAAATGAGAACAAGGAAAATTTTATTAAACTTATTTTCCAATGTCGTGTTGCAAGTTGTTACCGCCGTGATGAATTTTATTTTGCCTCGATTATTTATGACGACTTACGGTTCTGCTACGAATGGACTTGTTACATCGATTAAGCAATTTTTAGGTTATTTAAAAATTGTAGAAGCGGGTATCGGTAGTGCATCCGTCGCAGCGCTTTACAAACCATTAGCTATGAACGACAAAGAACAGATAAATGGCATCCTTTCAGCCACGCATTATTTTTATCGACGTTCGGGTATGGTTTTTGTTGTATTAGTAGCCTTGTTGGCTATGTTCTATCCGCTGTTAGTAAAGGAAGATGTGTCACCTCTAACCGCATTTTATATGGTGCTGATTTTAGGTATCAGTGGTGTATGGGAATATTTTTTGATTGGGAAATATTACGTTTTGCTAACAGCAGATCAAAAAAGCTATATTGTGTTCCGAATTCAAACATGTTTATTAGTTGTTAGTACAATGCTATCCCTAACTTTACTAACCCTTGGCTTTTCAATCATTATTGTAGTTGGCTGTTCTAGCATTCTTTTATTACTAGATATTCTTTTTTTAAAAGTATATGTCCAAAAAAAATACCCATATTTTAATAGTAAAGTAACACCAAATACACCAGCTATAAAAAAAAGATGGGATGCATTAATCCATCAAATCGCCTCGCTTGTTGTTTTTAATACACCGTTTATGTTAATTACCATTTTTCTTGGACTTGCAGAGGTTAGTGTATTTACTGTATACAATATGGTATTTAATGCTGTTACATTATTTATTTCAGCTTTCTCCGGTGCGATGTTAGCAGCCTTTGGAGACATACTTGTAAAAGAAGAAAAAGAGGCACTGGAACGACATTTTCATCATTTTGAATGTGTTTTTTTTGCAGTCGTTGCTTTCGGTTACACATGTACAGCTCTGTTAATTTTGCCTTTTATCACGATTTATACAGCGGGTGTTGAGGATGCAAACTATATAAGACCATGGTTAGCTGCACTCTTTGTCCTAGTAGGCATTGCCAATGCAATACGAATTCCTGCGAATACATTAGTGAATTCGGCAGGGCATTTTAAAGAGACAAAAAATCAAGCTATGATTGAAGCGGCCATTAATCTTTCTGTGTCCTTTGTTTTAGTGCAATTTTTAGGGGCGGAAGGCATTTTAATAGGCGGACTGTGTTCGTATGCCTATCGTACTTGTGACTTAATCTTATATACATCTAAAGAAATATTAAAAAATTCCGTACGTATTACGGTTAAAAAAATAGCGCTGAATTGTATTTTGGCATTTATCGCGGCATCCCCATTTTTATTTTTAATCGAACTACATATTGTGAGCGCAAAGGCATGGTTTTTAACAGCTATATGCATTTCTTTATGGACCATTTTAGTAGTTGTGATGGGGAATTTTATGTTCCAACCTACAACGATGCGGGAAATTTTGCTGCATTTAAAACGTGTAATTTCCAATGACTAGTAGCGTTCTCTTGATAATGAGGAAGGCATACAAGCTAGAACACTCGAATGAAAATAGATGGATTGCTTAGAAATGGCAGGTGGAAAAATGAAGCCAGTTGTGAAGGAAATATTTTTACTAAGGTTTGTCGCCTGTTTAGGAATTGTTTTAATGCATAGTGTCACTTTAGGGTTGGACTTGTTCGATATAGAGAAAAATACAATATATATTGTACTAACATCTATTCAATTAGCATTGATGTTTGGAACACCTGTCTTTATTTTTATTTCGGAGTTTGTTATTGCTTATTCCTATCCACATCAACTGCCAAAAAAATTTTATAAAAAACGTTTTAACTATATTTTTCTTCCGTTTATTTTTATCGGTTTTTTGGATGCGGCTTTTCATTCAATAAGCATGACTAATGTTGATTTTGATAAGAAGATTATTTTAAATTTTTTTGAAGGTGATTTCCACGGGTATTTTATCGTGATCGTCTTTCAGTTTTATTTTTTACATCCATTATTTGTGAAATTTGTTGTATCCAAATACCGTGCTTACCAAGTGATTATGACGGCATGTCTTGTTAATTTTTCTTACCTTGCAGTCTTTAATTTTTTCGATCCTTTTCGGTATTTATCGTTCCTTCCTTATCTAGAAGTGGAATGGAATGTGTTAAATAAGATGCCATTTCCTGCTTGGATTGCCTATTTTGTCGTAGCTTATTATTGCGGTAAAAACTATGAGCAGTTTTTATTGATACTCCAGCGATTGCGTTATTTCCTACCGAGTGTAGGTATACTTACACTCGGTATATTACTCGCCAGTCAATGGTCTGGCTTGATTACTGAAGTTCACTCCAAGAGGATTGATGTAATCCCCTATACATTGAGCGTAGCCTTTCTATTGTTCTATGTTGCAAATAAAGTAAGGTACATGCCTAAGTTTGTTATTTTTATTAGCCGTTACTCATTTGGGATTTATTTACTACATCCTCTTTTTATTATTTTACTAAAAACTATTTTTATAAAATTTATAGATGATATAAGTGTATTTACTGTTATTATCACTACATTTTTATGCAGCACGATATGTTCTATCTGTGCTACGTATTTACTGAATAAATGGCGGTTTGGTCCTTATTTAGTAGGGCAAGTACATGCAGAAGAAAGCTTAGCGAACGACAAAAAAACTGCCGGTAAAACAAAACAGGTACTTCATCAACGTTAATGAATGCCAGTTAGACGAGATGCTTTTGGCTTAAAAGAGAAATGAAAGCAAGCAAATGCAAACAAGGGATATAATTTAGTGATGGTTTTTCTTTATATTTTGCGATTGATGAAGAAAAAATGGTAAACTCTAATGAGTGTTATTGATAGAAAGAGTGGTTTTGTAAAATGAAAGTAATTTTTATTGGAGATATCGTCGGTTCAATTGGCCGAGATGCGGTAGAAAAATATTTACCACGATTAAAAAAGAAGTATAGTCCAGATGTTGTCATTGCAAATGGTGAAAATGCAGCAGCAGGTCGTGGGATTACACGTAATATTTATAATGATTTATTACAAATGGGTGTAGATGTTATTACTATGGGTAACCACACTTGGGATAATAAAGATATTTTTGATTTTATTGATGATGCTGATTATTTAATTCGTCCTGCGAACTTTTCGTCTGAGGCACCGGGTAAGGGCATGGTGCAAATTGCGAAAAATGGCGTTACATTATCGGTTATTAATTTACACGGTCGTGTATTTTTGCCACCGCATGAAGATCCGTTTGCAATGGCTGAACAATTGATTGAAGAAGCTCGTAAAACGTCACCGCTTGTATTTGTGGATTTCCACGCAGAAGCGACAAGTGAAAAAATAGCGCTTGGATGGCACTTGGATGGCAAGGCATCGGCAGTCGTTGGAACGCATACGCATGTGCAAACAGCAGATGCACGCATTTATCCTAACGGTACTGCTTATATTACAGACGTAGGTATGACTGGCCCGTATGATGAAATTTTAGGCATGACAAAGGAAAGTGTAATTTACAAGTTCCAAACAAATATGCCGTCTCGTTTTGAAGTACCAAAAAAGGGTCGTGATGTGTTAAGTGGCTTTTTTGTTGAGATTGATGACAAGACAGGAAAGGCATTGCGTTGTGAAAGAATTTATATTAATGAGGACTATCCGTTTCAGGCGTAAGATCAACTACTGTGCATTTTTCATGTGCAGTAGTTTTTTTGTTGTGTCGAGCTAATTTAACGAAAGAAAATAACTCGTTTTTTAAGGCTTTACAATATATAAGAATTGAAAAATAGTCTATTTTCATATTGCCGAGCATAAAATGAGCTACGGACAATAACTTGGGGACCAAAAAGGGGGACATGAGTTGTTGAGCGTAAACACTATTCGCGAAACGGGGAGGAATAATTGTGGATTCATTAAAAGTATCGTCACGCTCTAATCCAAATTCAGTTGCAGGTGCATTAGTCGCGGTAATAAGAGAAAAAGGGCAAGCAGAAATGCAGGCAGTTGGGGCAGGTGCACTTAACCAAGCCGTAAAAGCAGTGGCCATTGCACGCGGATTTGTAGCGCCAAGTGGCACAGATTTAATTTGCGCTCCGGCGTTTGCCGATATTTTGATTGCAGGCGAAGAACGTACAGCCTTAAAGCTGCTAGTAGAAAAACGTGTTCGATAATAAAGTAGAACTTTAATCGGTGGGGGGAAACCCCCACCGATTATTAGTGCCAGTCACCGAAACAATTCTGAATATTTATCGCTCTGTCAGTAGGGCGAATAAAGTAAAAATCCACGAATGCTCCTGTGGGATACACACAACGTACAAGCCTCGTAAAATTGAGGGTTGCGGCTTGTATCGTGCCCGCAAAAAGCGAAGTGGATTTTTTTACGTGCCAGTCACTCATACAATTTATACAATTATTCAGCACTTGAAATTAGTGAGTTAATTTTTTATACTTAATTGATTGAAAATTACAATTTTTTGAACAGCATTTTCAGTCAAAGGTCTGAATTTCGTCTAATTCATTGAATAACAATAGTGTAGACCGTTTCTTCGTGTTAAACTTATGAAGGAAAAAAATAATAGTATACATTGGATTTAAGGAGTTGTTGAGATGTTACATCAGCTTTCGTGGAAAGTCGGTGGGCAACAGGGTGAAGGGATTGAGAGTACAGGTGAGATTTTCTCGATGGCAATGAATCGTCTAGGTTATTTCCTATACGGTTATCGTCACTTCTCTTCTCGTATAAAAGGTGGCCACACTAATAATAAAATTACAGTTCGTCCAACAGAAGTACGTTCCATTGCGGATGATTTAGATATTTTAGTGGCGTTCGATCAAGAAACAATCGACGTCAATTATAAAGAATTAACAGAAAAAGGGATTATTTTAGCCGATGCAAAATTTGAACCTGTAAAGCCAGAGGATTCAAAAGCGCCATTATTTGCTGTACCATTCACAGAAGTGGCAGCTGAACTAGGTACAACGTTAATGAAAAACATGGTTGCTATTGGAGCTACTGCTTCACTTCTAAACTTAGAAGACGCTGTGTTCCAAAATGTTGTGGATGACATCTTCGGTAAAAAAGGTGAAGAGGTTGTTCAGAAAAACATGGAGGCCATTGCGCGCGGTCATGACATGATGAATGAATTATTAGGCGATCGTATCGGTGAGTGGGCATTAGCGCCAGCTGATGGTAAACGCCGTATGTTTATGATCGGTAATGATGCAGTAGCACTTGGGGCATTAGCTGCGGGTACACGCTTTATGGCAGCTTATCCAATTACACCTGCATCTGAAATTATGGAATACCTTATTAAAAAATTGCCAAAATTCGGTGGCGCTGTGATTCAAACAGAAGATGAAATTGCTGCAGCGACGATGGCGATTGGTGCAAACTTCGGTGGTGTTCGTTCATTTACAGCGTCAGCAGGTCCTGGTCTTTCACTTATGATGGAAGCAATCGGTCTTTCAGGTATGACTGAGCAGCCTCTAGTGGTGATTGATACACAACGTGGTGGTCCATCTACTGGCTTACCAACGAAACAAGAGCAATCTGATTTAATGGCTATGCTTTATGGTACGCATGGTGAAATTCCGAAAGTGGTCATCGCACCTTCTACAATGGAAGAAGCATTCTTTGATACTATTCAAGCGTTTAATATTGCAGAGGAATTACAATTGCCAGTTATTTTAATGACAGACTTACAATTATCACTTGGTAAACAAACGGTTGAACCATTCGATTACAATAAAATTGAAATTCGTCGCGGTAAAATTGTCACTGATGATATTGAAGCTTCAGCAGATAAAGCTTACTTCAAACGTTATGAAGATACAGAAGACGGTATTTCACCGCGTGTGTTACCAGGTCACTTAAATGGAATCCACCATGTTACTGGTGTTGAGCATGATGAAACAGGGAAACCATCTGAAGCAACGGGCAATCGACGTGCACAAATGGACAAACGTTTCCGCAAGCTAGAAGCCCTGAAGTTTGATACACCAGTTTACAAAAATGCACCACATGAAGAAGCGGATGTATTATTAGTAGGCTTTAACTCAACTCGTGGAGCAATTGAAGAAGTACAAGAGCGTTTAAACGCACAAGGCATGAAGGTGAACCATGCGCATATCCGTTTAATTCACCCATTCCCTTCTGCTGAGATGGCACCTCTTGTAGCGAAAGCGAAAAAAGTAATCGTTGTGGAAAACAACTACACAGGTCAATTGGCTAATATCATGAAAATGAATATTGGTGGTCACGATAAAATTGAGATGATTACAAAATATAACGGTACACCATTTTTACCAGGTGAACTAGAAAATAGAGTGAAGGAGTTGACTCGCTAATGGCAACGTTTAAGGATTTTCGTAATACAGTGAAACCGAACTGGTGCCCAGGATGTGGCGACTTCTCTGTACAGGCTGCGATTCAACGTGCAGCAGCAAATGTAGGCATCGAACCAAATGAGCTAGCTGTTATTTCTGGGATTGGCTGTTCAGGTCGTATTTCAGGTTACATTAATTCATATGGTTTCCACGGTATCCATGGTCGTGCATTACCAATTGCACAAGGATTGAAAATGGCCAATCGTGATTTAAACGTCATTGCCTCTGGTGGTGACGGAGATGGTTTTGCGATTGGTATGGGTCATACAATCCATGCCATCCGTCGAAATATTGATATTACGTATGTTGTGATGGATAACCAAATTTACGGTTTAACAAAAGGGCAAACATCTCCACGCTCGGCCGCTGGGTTTATTACAAAATCAACGCCAGGTGGTGCAATTGAGCCATCATTAAAACCTTTAGAAGTAGCCTTAACTAGTGGTGCAACGTTTGTGGCACAAGGCTTCTCAACGGATATTAAAGAATTAACAGCTTTAATTGAAGCGGGCATTAACCATAAAGGCTTTTCTTTCATCAACGTATTTTCACCATGTGTTACTTACAACAAAGTGAATACGTACGATTGGTTTAAAGAAAACTTAACAAAGCTAGCTGATATTGAAGGTTATGATAATGCTGACCGTGGCATGGCAATGCGCACAGTAATGGAGCATGAAGGCTTAGTAACAGGTATTATTTATCAAGATAAAGAAACAACTTCTTATCAAGAAAAAGTACCTGGCTACGCTGAGTTGCCATTAACGGATATCGACATTAAAATGAGCGAAAATGAATTCGATGCACTTGTGCAGGAGTTTATGTAAATAAAAACAATGAAAGCCACTATGCTCGATTGAGGCTTTCAAAATGAAGACAGAAGGCAATTAAGATGGAATATCTTAACGCCTTCTGTCTTTTTGTTTGAGTGTCAGGCACCCAAACAATTCTGAATTTCTGAGGGAGGTGCCAGGCACTCAAACAATTTTCGGCGGGAAAGTGGATGTGATGTCCACTAATCCTCAATCTTCAACCGTTAAGCTATTTATTTTATTGGTATACCTAATATAGTTGCATGTTTGGGTAGAGTTACCTCTCTCCTACATGTTTAAACCTTACAAAACAACACTTGCTATAAAAATTAAAAATAAAATCAATATCAGCATGAATCGCACTAAAGCATTTCTAATTTCTTCTTTATTTTTCGCTATTTTCACTTCTTTTCTATATTTGAACCAACTAAATAATATTGCAACTGTCATAAGAATAAATATGTAAATCTTCATATTATAATCATTCCTCTCATGAAATTATTTAGTTACAAAAAATAAATACACAACAAGTTAATCAAACTTTAAAACTAATATTTTTAATAATATATCTATGATGGTTATCAATCAATTCACATCTATAACCTTTAGTTTTTAGGAAATATAGAACATATATGACGTGTCACTTTATCCATTGCTCACCACTGCAGGGCTGCACGATTGCCCGTAGAAAGGAAGGGCCTGCAACGAAAATCAACAGATTCTTACAATGTTTCATCAAGTATCTGCAACCCAATTTTTAATAGTAGAAATCCATCCAATGATTAATAGGGGGTGTGTGCGGGTAAAATTAAATGAAAAAATGATACAATAAAAGAAAAAAAGAGGCGATGTTCGTGAATAATATCATTGATTTTATTGCGAAAAAAAAGGAACGAGAAGAACGACAACGTGCGCAAGATTTAGAACGCTATGTTGCAACACATTGTAAATTTCATCAGCCAGAAAATATCGATGCACTCGTTGATGGGAAAATGATTGAAGTGAAAGATCATACATTGTTTTTAGGTTTTCTATCTATATTAAAGGATGAACAAATTGAGCCGCTACATATTTTTCAGGACGTTTTTACATTAGAACCTGTCCGTTTTGAAATGGCCTATAATATGAAATGGTGGTCAGTTGTTCAACTTGCTTTTACATTTTTAACGATTTTAAAGGAAAATGAACCGCATACATATGCAGATTTTCTAGGACTTTCTTGATTCATCTAGGGTGTGTGCACGTCTGAAAACTAAACAAACGTGCGCATACGTAACTGGATTCCTCCTTATCTTCTTGATAGAATAGCACTTTTATATAACTCCCCTACGACTTAAAAAACTTCACATAAATTTATAAACAATCAATATTTTTTACTAAATATTTTAAATCCATCCATACTTGCTTAATGTTTGTTTTATAAGATTACTGTTGTAAGCAAATAAAAATAAACATAAACAAATGGAGGGTCCAACTCATGGCAATTCAAAAGCTATGGAAGAAAAGTTTAGTTGGTGTATTAGCAATTTCTATGTTAGCAGCATGTTCTGACAGTTCGTCTAATGCAAATGACATCAAAAGTGATTTAACGCTTGATGAAATTACAGAAAAGGCAAAACAAGAAGGTACTGTCAATTCAGTCGGTATGCCGGACACATGGGCAAACTGGGTAGAGACATGGCAAGAGCTTGAAACAGAGTACACTCTCAAACATCAGGACACAGATATGTCGAGTGCAGAGGAATTAGCGAAGTTTGAAGCAGAAAAAGACGATGCGACAGCCGATATTGGCGACGTAGGAATTGCCTTTGGTCCAATCGCTAAAGATAAAGGTCTAACATTGCCATACAAAACTTCCTATTGGGATGATATTCCTGACTGGGCAAAAGATGAAGAGGGCCATTGGATTGTTGGTTATACAGGGACAATTGCATTTCTAACAGATAAAAACAATGTGAAAAATCCCCCAACGTCTTGGGAAGATCTTAAAAATGGCGACTATCATGTCAGCATTGGAGATGCATTAACTGCAAACCAAGCACAATTTGCGATATTAGCTGCAGCAATGGCTTTCGGTGGAGATGAATCCAATATTCAGCCGGGTATCGACTTTTTTGCGGAATTAGCAAAACAAGGACGCCTACAAGGTGATCCAACAGTCGCTAATTTAGAAAAAGGAGAGATTGATGTTGCAATTTTATGGGATTTCAATGCACTAGGTTATCGTCATCAAATCGATGAGCAACGTTTTGATGTAGTCATCCCATCGGAAGGCTCTGTCACATCAGGCTACGCAACTGTTATTAATAAATATGCAAAAAATCCACATGCTGCAATGTTAACACGAGAATATATTTTATCGGATGCAGGACAGGAGAACTTAGCAAAGGGTTATGCCCGACCAATTCGTGAAAATGTGCAATTACCTCAAGAAGTAAAGGATTTATTATTACCAGCAGATATGTATAAAAATGCGCAACCTGTTAGCGACCAAAAGCAGTGGGAGGAAACAACAAAGCAAATTCCACAAATGTATCAAGAGCAGGTATTAATCCATGCCAAATAATAACAAAGTTGTCCTCATTGTTGTTGATGCACTTCGTTTTGATACTGCCTGTACACATATGGGCTTTATGCAACATTTAGTAGAACGCAAGATGGCCTCGCGTTTTGAAGTACGTTCGGAAGTACCATCACTATCGAGACCATTATATGAAACGATTTTAACGGGCACTCCACCAATTGTTCATGGCGTCACGAGTAATATGACGGTGCGCTTATCAACACAAAATAGTTTATTCCATTTAGCACAGTCCAATGGTTTATCGACTGCAGCGGCTGCCTATTATTGGGTAAGTGAACTTTATAATCGTGCACCCTTTCAACATATGGAAGATCGTTTACAATTCGATAAACAGCTACCGATTGAAAATGGCTTGTTTTACTTTGAGGATCATTATCCTGATAGCCATTTGTTTGCAGATGCCGCATGGTTAATGGACCAAAAACAACCAGATTTCTTATATATTCATCCGATGAATGTAGATGATGACGGGCATAAATTTACAGCAAATTCAGCGCAATATCGTAATCGTGTATTAGCTGTGGATGCCCTATTGTCGTTGTTTATACCCAAATGCATGGCGCAAGGATATGATGTCATTGTGACAGCAGATCATGGGATGACAAGTGATGGTAATCATGGTGGGACAACGATGGAGGATCGACATGTACCGATGTTTGTCATCTCTCAAACAGTGAAAGCAGGTATAAAAGACGGTGTAGTATCACAGCTACAAGTGGCACCTCTTTGCTGTCACCTGCTAAATATAGCGCCTTCAGAGGAAATGGTGCCATTACTATTAGAGGGAGTTCAGACAGTAAAATAAAACATTGAATAATATCAGGGAATTTTGAACAATTTTCATTATAAATTTGAAAGCCGAAGAGCAACAAAATCTTTAAGTTAGAAAGTAGTGATTGTTTTGATTTCTAAGCGGCAATCGTTTGCCTGGCTTACACCTTTCTTATTACTTGTTCTGTTATTTTTCCTTGTGCCTTTACTGTATATGCTGATAACGAGCTTTAGTAATAGCGAAGGATTTACGTTAGCACAATACAAATCTGTCTTAACGAATACGTATATTTTACAAGGTTTTAAAAATAGTTTGACATTATCCGTTATTTCGGCTGTGATTGCGCTCGTCGTTACATTGTTTGCAGTGTATGCCATTACGCACTTTTCACAGCCGGTACGGGAGAAAATTTTAATACTTACCAATTTAACATCAAATTTTTCAGGTATTCCTTTAGCTTTTGCGTTTATTGTATTGCTTGGGAATAGTGGATTATTTACTTTGCTATTTGATAAGTGGGAAATTGGCGCTTTATCGTCGTTTTCCCTTTATAGCTGGAGTGGTCTATTACTCATTTATATTTATTTTCAACTGCCATTAGCATTGATGCTATTGTATCCAATTTATGATGGTATTCAGCAGCAATGGAAGGAAGCAGCCGCTCTTTTAGGAGCTTCTACTTTACAGTTTTGGCTGAAGGTAGGGATACCTGTTATGTTACCAGGGATTGTTGGAACCTTTAGTGTGTTGTTTGCCAATGCAATGGGTGCCTATGCATCTGCTTACGCTTTGACAAATAGTAATTACAATTTAGTGGCCATTCGTATTGGAGCACTCATTAAAGGAGATATATTTGCACAACCCGAGTTGGCAAGTGCGATTGCTGTATTGCTAGCGGTAACAATGGTAACTGCCATGCTGATAAGTGAATGGAGCATTAAAAAGACGAGGGGGAAATTATAGTGAAAAAAAGAAGTTTAGCTAATATCATTTTCCTCTTTTTAATGTTGTATTTGCTATTACCGATTGTAGCGACAATGCTGTATGCTTTTTCGTCAAAGTGGCATAAAAGTATTTTTCCCGAGGGGCTAACATTCAAGTGGCTTGCTACACTGTTTCAAGATACGGCATTTATGCAAGCATTTGGCCGCTCTGTCCTCCTTGCGGGAGGGGCAGTTATCATCGCACTAATCGTTATTGTCCCTGCAATTTTTGTCATCGTTTTGTATTTTCCAAAGTATGAGAAATGGATTCAAGTTGCCGTTGTAATGGTCTATTCATTTCCAGGGATTATTTTAGCTGTTGGCTTGATTCGGGTGTATTCAACAATAGGTGTACCCATGATCTTGGTCGTATTGGGTGCCTATGTAATCGGTATTTTGCCCTATATTTATCAAGGCACGCGCAATAGCTTGCGTAATGTAGATGCAAGACAGCTATTGGATGCTGCGCAATTATTAGGCGCAACGAAAACACAGGCATTTACGAAAATACTGTTGCCTACCGTTTATCCAGGCTTGTTTGCAGGTGCATTATTATCGTTTTCCGTACTATTTGGAGAATTTGTACTTATTAACTTAGTCGTCGGCTCACGCTTTGAAACGGTACAAATTTATTTAATGAAAAAGCTAAGTACGAGCGGTCATATTGCTAGCGCAGTTGTCTTTATTTATATCGTTCTGATGGGCTTATTAACGTTCGCTATTGCGATATTAACGAAACGTTCGAAAGGTGCGACGAATTTATGAGCTATATTGTGATTGAAGGACTTCATAAAAAATATGACCAAACAACTGTCTTATCCAATATCGATATGACAATTGAAAAAGGTCAATTAATTACGCTTTTAGGGCCGAGTGGCTGTGGGAAAAGTACCATTTTGCGTATTATTGCGGGCTTAACAAATGCTACAGCAGGAGAAATTCAATTGGAAGGACAAAACATGAATGGTGTCCAACCGAAAGAGCGCCAAGTGGGCATGGTTTTTCAATCTTATGCGCTATTTCCGAATATGACTGTTAAAGAAAATATAGCATTTGGTTTGCGAATGCAAAAAGTTAATAATACAGAGCTAGAACAACGTGTACAAGAAATGCTCCATATCGTCCATTTGACAGAAAAAGCAAATGCTTATCCAAAGGAGTTATCCGGCGGGCAACAGCAACGTGTAGCGCTTGCACGTGCGCTTATTGTGCGACCGAAAGTATTGCTTTTAGATGAACCTCTTAGTGCACTTGATGCCCAAATACGAAAAAAATTGCAGACCGATTTACGGGCAATACAACGCAAGCTTGGCATGACGATGATTTTAGTAACACATGATCAAGATGAAGCTATGGCTGTGTCAGACAAAATATTTGTGATGAGTAATGGGCAAATTGCGCAATATGGTACACCGACAGAGATTTATACCAATCCACAAAGTGAATTTATCGCCAATTTCATTGGTCATTATAATGTTATTCCTAGACAAGTGTTAGAGACAATGATTGGAGAAAAATTACCTGGGGATAATAACAAGTTTGCCATACGACCAGAAGCTCTTCATTTAGAGATGATGGAAGGTGACCTTTGCCTTCGCGGTGTAGCGACACAGTCACTCATGAGTGGCAATATTATCCGTACAACGCTTGAAGGTGACTGTATGTTTACAATGGAGCAGTTACATCAACGTGGGCATACGCTTGAATTGGGTAAAAACTACAACTGTTATGTAGCGAAGGAAGATGTGATTGCACTGTCATGACATATGCAAAAATTGAACGTTTTGAATTTATTTTAAAACAGTTAGAGCTTGATGGCAAAATTATTGTAGCAAATATTGCTGAGACACTGCTCGTAGCACCTGAAACAGTTCGTCGAGATTTGGATGAGCTAGAACAACAGCATTTATTGACCCGAGTGCATGGAGGGGCAATCAAATATACCAACGTTCGAACGGAGCCAGCATTTTTGCGAAAACTGCAAATGCATAAAGAGGCGAAATGTGCTATTGCGCGTCAGGCTGCTCAGCGTATCTGTGATGGAGATACGATTGCCGTTGATACAGGGACAACGACAGTCCATATAGCGGATTACTTAATGGCAGTTGATGATATTACGGTTGTCACTAATTCTATTGCCGCCGCCGCACAGTTTAATCTCGCCATTGAAGAAAGACGGATGACAGGGAAAGTTATTTTACTAGGCGGTACAACAAATCCAAGGCAAGCTTCAGTTGCGGGTGCGATGACGTTGGAATGGTTAAGTCATATGAACTTTGATAAGGCATTTTTATCATGCGGGGGCATCCAGGATGGCATTGTCTATGATTATGATTTAGATGAATCCTTGATTTCCCAAAAAATGCTTCAACAAAGTAAGAATTGTATATTACTAGCGGATGCATCAAAGCTTAATGGCAAATCATTTTATCAAATTTGTGATTTGGCACAATGTACGGAAATCATGTGTGAAATGGCTTGTCCTGAGGAATGGCAAGCGTACGAAGAACAATGGACAGTATGTAGTGGAGGGAAGAGTTGATGACAATTGATTATCATGTACATTTAGAGGAGGGTCCTTATTCTTTTCGTTGGTTGGAGCGAACTTCACAAGCTATAGCCAATTTTCATGACCTAAAAAATGTTGACAATGGCTCGAAAGCTTTAATGGAGTGGCAAGTGGCAACGCTTGCTAAAAGATTGCATAATGGCTGTTATAGTGAAGAATGGCTCGATTTGTATTTACAACGGGCAAAGCAACTTGGTTTACGAGAGGTAGGCATTGTGGATCATTTGTATCGGTTTAAGGAAACGCGCCCCTATTTTGAGCGTTATATGCAATTGGATGAATCAACAGAAATCGGTCAACTCCAACGATACTGGCTAAATAGTGTAATGACAGAAAGTATGGACGATTTCGTAAAGGCAATTGACAAGGCAAAGGACAAATGGCGTCAGCACGGTGTTGAGTTAAGATTAGGGATTGAAGCGGATTATTTTGTAGGCGGTGAAGAAGAATTGACTGCGCTCCTACAAGGGCATCCGTGGGATTATGTAATTGGCTCGGTTCATTTTATAGATGGCTGGGGTTTTGATAATCCACAAACGGAGCATCTATTTAAAAAGATGGACCAGCCAACTTTACAGATGACGTATACACAGTTTTATACTACGGTTGTGCAAATGATTCAGTCTAATATGTTTGATTTTGTAGCCCATTTGGATAATTTTAAAGTCTTTAATTATCATGTGCAGGATGAGGCGTTTAATCTTTTATGGTATGAACAGATTGCACAGGCGCTTGTCACAACACAAACCGCTACAGAAATAAACGCAGGGTTATATTATCGCTATCCCGTTAAAGAAATGTGCCCCGGTCCACTATTTTTGCAAGTTCTCGTGAAACGAGGTGTCGAGTTTACCGTATCTTCAGACGCCCACTTCCCAGATGATTTAGGAAACTATACATTTGCCAATACAGATTGGCTAAAAACTTTGGGTGTCAAAAAGCTTTTAGGCTTCCAACAACGCACCAAGAAATATATCGAGCTTTAACGAAGATCACCGTTGATACTTGTCATCGGTGATTTTTTCTGTTGCAAGCAGTGGCAACTAGATTTTACAAAAGAGGAAATGTCGAATTCTTCTGGCTAAGAAAGTGTATTTAAGTCAAAACCACGACATTTAGTACGCAAACCTTGTAGGAAGTAGTAATCATTCAGTATAATAGTAAAATGGGAATTCGAATGCACGGATTTCGTTTGAAAGGAGTTACCTGACCTGCAATGAATGAGGAACAACGCTTAACAAGTCAACAAGTCAATCAACCAAAAAAAGAAGACAAGCCTGAAAAGGATTATAGTAAATATTTTGAGAAGGTCTTTACGGCACCTTCATTAAAAGATGCAAAAAAACGTGGCAAAGAAGAAGTGAAGTATCATAAAGACTTCCAAATTGCTGAACAATTCGCTGGCATGGGTGAAGGGCGGACGTTTTATATCCGTACGTACGGCTGTCAGATGAATGAGCATGATACAGAAGTAATGGCTGGTATTTTTATGCAACTTGGCTATACTTCAACTGACATTATCGAAGAAGCAGATGTGGTGTTACTGAATACATGTGCGATTCGTGAAAATGCAGAAAACAAAGTATTTGGAGAGCTTGGTTTCCTGCTAAAATATAAACGTAAAAATCCAGAAATGTTAATTGGCGTCTGTGGTTGTATGTCACAGGAAGAATCCGTAGTCAATAAAATTTTAAAAACGTATCCACACGTCGATATGGTATTTGGTACGCACAATATTCATCGCCTACCAAATATTTTAAAAGAAGCGTATATGTCGAAAGAAATGGTTGTGGAGGTTTGGTCGAAAGAGGGCGACGTTATTGAAAACTTGCCGAAAAAACGTCTAGGTTCCATAAAAGCTTGGGTCAATATTATGTATGGCTGTGACAAGTTTTGTACGTACTGCATTGTACCTTATACACGTGGTAAAGAACGTAGTCGCCGTCCAGAGGAAATCATAGCAGAAGTGCGTGAGCTAGCTGCTGCAGGCTATAAAGAAATCATGCTATTAGGGCAAAATGTCAACGCTTACGGCAAAGATTTTGAGGACATGGATTATCGACTTGGTGATTTAATGAATGAATTGCGAAAAATAGATATTCCACGTATTCGCTTTACAACAAGTCACCCGCGTGATTTTGATGATCATTTAATCGAGGTATTGGCGAAAGGTGGCAATTTAGTTGAACACATTCACTTACCGGTACAATCAGGCTCAAATGACGTATTAAAAATTATGGCGCGCAAATATAGTCGTGAGCATTTCCTTAGCTTAGTAGATAAGATTAAAACCGCTATCCCCGGTGTTACATTAACAACGGATATTATTGTTGGTTACCCAAACGAAACGGAAGAGCAATTCGAAGAGACGTTATCTTTATATCGTGAAGTAGGCTTTGATATGGCCTTTACGTATATTTACTCTCCTCGTGAAGGAACGCCAGCCGCTAAAATGGTTGATAATGTACCTGAAGAGGTGAAAAAGGAACGTCTACATCGTTTAAATGCTGTCGTACAAGAATATTCTAGAAAAGCGCTAGAAGGCTTGATGGGCGAAGTGGTTGAAGTGTTAGTAGAAGGAACAAGTAAACGTCGTGATGATGTGCTTGCTGGCTATACGCGTAAAAATCGTCTCGTGAATTTTAAAGCACCTTCAGAGTTGATTGGTCAGTTAGTGAAAGTAAAAATAATAGAGGCTACTTCTTATTCATTAACTGGTGAATTTGTGGAAGTAGTAAAAAATGAAAAGGTGGAAGCGTAAATGACTCAAGTATTGTATACAAAAGAAGATTTAATTAAGAAATCCCATGAAATTGCGCATATGATTGCCAATACACCAGAAGTTGAGTTTTTCAAAAAAGCGGAAGCACAAATTAATGAAAACCAACTTGTTCGTGAACGTATTGCAAGTTTAAAAAGCTTACAAAAGCAAGCAGTAAACTTTCAACACCTAGGTAAAGAAAAAGCGTTAAAAATGATTGAAGACAAAATTGCAAAAATTGAAGAAGAAATTAATGCTATTCCTGTTGTGCAGCAATTTAAAGAATCACAAGGCGATGTCAACGACTTATTACAATTAGTATCAAATACAATTGCTAACAATGTGACAAACGAAATTGTACGTTCTACAGGTGGCGATGTGTTACGTGGTGAAACGGGTTCGTATGTACAAAATACACAGCCAGGTAGTTGCTCATAAATAATAGAAGAAACAGCTCGAATGACAGCATTCGGGCTATTTTTATGCCGAAATTTAGAAGGGAATCTACACTGAATTAGAGCCTCTGTGACCGCTGTTGAATAAAAAATTGTAGAAAGTAAATCAATTAGATTCTATGAAATCTGTTCACCCAATGGGCGCTACCTGCATATGATGGAGTGAAAAGAGTCGAAGGAGGAATTGCGCTGAAACGTTTACGACAAATCGTGACGAAAGCAGTAGTTGCCAAAGGGAAGAAGAGAACAGAAGAACGTGTAACGTTATGTCCAACAAATAAACCGACGAGCATTCTCGGTTGCTGGGTAATCAACCATACTTGTTCAGCAAAAAAAGTCGGTAAATTTGTAGAAGTGTCAGGAAAGTTTGATGTTAATGTATGGTATGCTTATAGTAATCATTCGAAAACAGCAGTGTTTTCAGAAACGGTTCACTATAAAGATAAGGTAAAGCTGCATTTTAGAGATGGCGAAGTAACAGTTGGCGATGATGTACGTGTGCGTGTGATACAAGAACCAAATTGCATGGAAGCGATAATTTCTCCATGTGGCACGAAATTTGAAATTGTAGTAGAGCGTGAGACGATTGTCGAAGTAATGGGTGAAATGACAATTTGCATTAGTGTACATCCGCTAGATTTCGAAGAGGAATGGAGCTTTAATGACGAAAGCTCATCTTCATCGTCATCCTCGTCTAGTTCTAGTTCTAGTTCGTCTAGCTCAAGCAGCGATGGTAGGTTTGTTTTAGAGTCCTCATCGTTTCCTGATGAACGACCAAGATAAATCACAAGATGATATTTTTTTGATACATGCGAAATGCTAGCATCTTTACAAAGGTGAAATAAGCGTTTCGCATGTATCTTTTGTTATAATAAAACTAACAATCAGAGGATGACGTCTACTTGTCTTTGAAGAAAATCGTTGAGGGTGAAACTTTGGATCGTACAGGATCGTTGCTTAACAAACACTTAGCCCCAAGCATAAGCGCTGGAGAAGACGTACTGATGCGTCAAGGTTCGCTATCACAATGAAGGAAGTAACGAAAAGGGTGTGCACATAGAGGCAACACATAAAATGATTTAGACGTAAATATGCCAAAGCATATTTGATTTTAGTGCAAGAGCGAGGGAATTTATATATGACAACCTATACACCAATGATGCAACAATATTTGCAAGTCAAAGAAGATTATCAGGATGCTTTTTTATTTTTTAGATTAGGTGACTTTTACGAAATGTTTTTTGAAGATGCCATTAATGCATCACAACTATTAGAAATTACATTAACGAGTCGAGATGCAGGTGCCAAGGAGCGTATTCCGATGTGTGGCGTGCCACATCACTCGGCTAAAAATTATATAGAAACACTTGTGCAAAAAGGTTATAAAGTTGCAATTTGTGAGCAAACAGAGGATCCAAAGCAAGCAAAGGGCGTAGTCAAACGTGAAGTAGTCCAACTGATTACTCCCGGTACCATTATGGAAGGGAAGGCGCTAGATGGTAAAAGCAATCATTACATTGGCGCAGCAGAACAGCTGGATGCTACTACATTTGGCTATGCCTACTTGGATTTATCTACAGGTGAAGCGATTGCCTCATCCATTGAGGGGGATGGAAAAGCCCTTCTTATGCAAATGCAGGCATATGGTATTCGAGAATTAATCGTGACGGAGAGCTTACAGCTTTTGTTAACAGAACATGCAATCAATGTCGGCATTGTACTATCCGTTGAAGAAGACGAAATGGCGATAGACAAAGCAGCCAGCTATTTAGAAGCAGTGCCAGCAACTATACAAGTGGCCTGCTTGCGATTACTTCATTATATAGATAAGACACAAATGCGGTCACTTTCGCATATTCAAGCCTTTACCTTTAATGAAATGAAAAACTATTTACGTATTGACTCTAGTTCGAAACGAAATTTGGAGCTTATACAATCCATTCGTGGCGGCGACCAAAAAGGTACGTTGTTATGGCTATTAGATGACACCGTTACTGCGATGGGAGGGCGCAAGCTGAAACAATGGCTACATCAACCATTAGCCTCACGTTCAGCTATTGAGGCAAGACTTGCAATGGTCAGTGATTTATTAGAAGAATATTTTGTAAGATCAGAATTACAATCTTCCTTAAAACAAGTCTATGATTTAGAACGTTTAGCGGGTCGTGTAGCTTTCGGTAATGTAGGCGGTCGTGACTTAGCACAGCTTCGTGATTCATTACGTCAAGTTCCAATTATTCAACAACAGCTAATTGGAGCACAAAAGGAAACATTGCAAAAGCTAGGGGCAACACTCGATACATGTGCGGACGTTGAAGCTTTATTAGCACGTGCTATAACAGATAATCCGCCAATTACCATTAAAGAAGGCGATGTGATTCGGGATGGTTATAACGAACGATTAGATGAACTTCGCTATGCATCTCGCAATGGGAAGGACTGGATTGCCCAGTTAGAACAGGAAGAACGTACAAAAACAGGCATTAAAAACTTGAAAATTGGCTATAACCGCATTTTTGGCTACTATATAGAAATTACAAAGTCCAATATTCATTTGGCGGATTTAACACGCTATGAACGGAAGCAAACACTTGCAAATGCAGAGCGTTACATTACGCAGGAATTAAAAGAAAAAGAGGCACTTATTTTGAATGCAGAGGAAGAAAGCTTAGCTTTAGAGTACAACCTCTTCGTTGAAATTCGTGAACAATTAAAATCATATATCCCACGGGTACAAGCACTAGCTGCGAGTATAAGTGAATTAGATGTATTGCTTAGCTTTGCGAGCGTCTCAGAGAAATACCGTTTTACAAAGCCAGAATTTCACGCGGGTCGTGCGCTAGAAATTATTGAAGGTCGTCACCCTGTAGTTGAGAAAATGCTCAATAAGCAAATGTATGTACCGAATGATTGCGTACTTGAAGAAAATCACAATATGATGCTCATTACTGGGCCGAATATGTCCGGTAAAAGTACATATATGCGCCAAGTTGCTCTGATTGTTGTAATGGCACAAATGGGATGCTATGTACCAGCGGAAAAGGCGCGATTACCAATTACAGATCAAATTTTCACACGGATTGGAGCTGCAGATGATTTAGCTGCTGGACAATCAACATTTATGGTAGAAATGCTAGAATCACAGCATGCGATTATGCATGCCACTGAAAATAGCTTAATGCTGTTTGATGAAATTGGTCGAGGTACTTCTACGTATGATGGAATGAGTCTTGCGCAATCCATGATGGAATATATTCATGACAAAATAGGTGCCAATACCCTTTTCTCGACGCATTATCATGAATTGACAGCTTTAGAAAAGGATTTACCTCGATTACAAAATGTGCATGTCTCTGCCACTGAAAAGAATGGCACGGTTGTCTTTTTACACAAGGTGAAAAAGGGAGCGGCCGATAAGTCTTATGGCATTCATGTGGCGCAATTGGCACAATTACCAGAGGAAATTTTATCGAGAGCTCGTATATTGCTCGAAAACTTTGAAGCAGGAAAAGCATTACCAGTATCACAAGAGGTCGTTGAACAGCCCGTGCAAATGTCATTATTTACGGAACAAGAGCCGTTGCCTTCAGCTGAGGCTGAAGTATTGAGAAACTTGGAGAAGGTGAATATCCTTGGTACTTCACCAATGCAGGCTATGAATATCTTATACGAATTACAACAGCAATTAGTCAACGCTAAAAAATAAAGGAGTGATGCGCCATGGGAAAAATTCAAATTATGGACGCGTGGCTTTCCAATAGAATTGCTGCGGGAGAAGTAGTAGAACGACCGGCATCTGTTGTCAAGGAACTAGTCGAAAATGCGATTGATGCTGGCAGTACGTCCATTGATGTTTTTTTACTAGAAGCGGGACTCACTTCAATTCAAGTGATTGATAATGGTAGTGGGATGGATGAGGAAGATGCACTAATCTCTTTTTCACGCCATGCAACAAGTAAAATTCATCAGGAGCATGATTTATTTCGTATCCGTACGTTAGGATTTCGCGGGGAGGCATTAGCATCCATTGCATCGGTATCCAAAATGACGATGATTACTTCAACTGGCGAATCAGGCACGTATGTAGAGTTAGAAGGGGGACATGTCACAACCCAAAAGCCCGGTCCTTTACGAAAAGGAACGGATATTACAGTGGCACAGCTATTTTTCAATACCCCTGCTCGTTTAAAATATATGAAAACGATACAAACCGAGCTTGGGCATACGATAGATTTGATGAATCGGCTAGCACTCGGTAATCCACAAATTGCCTTTCGATTGCTACATAACGGTCAGCAATTATTGCAGACGAATGGACGAGGTGATGTACAGCAAGTCCTAGCAGCGATTTATGGCGTGCACAACGCCAAAAAAATGGTACCGTTTCACGGCGAGTCTCATGACTATAAGGTGACGGGTTACGTGTCTTTACCAGAGGTGACACGTGCTTCCAAAAATTATATGTCGCTGTTTGTGAATGGGCGTTGGGTCAAACATTATTTAGTGCAAAAGGCTATTATCGATGCCTATCATACGTATTTACCGATTGAACGTTTTCCAATCGTAGCGCTCTTTATTGAAGGGGATCCTTATTTAACAGACGTCAATGTCCATCCAGCCAAACACCAGATACGTTTAAGTAAAGAACCAGAGCTACTTAAACTGATTGAAGAAACGATACGGGGCAAAATTCGCGATGTTATGCGCGTTCCACTTATGGAGAAGAAGGAAAAGATTGCAAAACCTGCAACGGAACAGCTGAACATGTGGAAGCCTGTACCGCAACTTGATGTAGAAAAAATGAATGCTATCGTTGAAAAGCTTTATGATGCGCAAACAGTTCAGGAATCTAGCATATTACCGATGGAAGAACCTGCACCTACAGTGATAGAAGAGCACTGGCAACCAATTCAACCAAACGAAACCAATCAGATAGAAGAAGCGTCATCAAACGACCATATGGACTTTTTAAATGAGGAGCCTCAAATAGTAGAATCTCCAATGAAAGAGCCTAAAAAAGAACCATTTCCTGCGCTTGAAGTAGTAGGACAAATACACGGCACTTATATTGTTGCGCAAATGGAGGACGGTTTTTATTTAATCGACCAGCATGCAGCGCAAGAACGTATTAAATATGAGTTTTACCGTGAAAAAGTAGGACAAGTAAATCCAAATGAACGGCAAGCATTATTACTGCCATTGACCTTCCATTATGCAGCAGACGAGGCACTGATTCTGCGTGAAAATAGACAGCAGCTAGAGGCCGTTGGTGTGTTTTTAGAGGATTTTGGACAGTCATCATTTGTTATTCGTGAGCATCCTAGCTGGTTTCCAAATGGCGAGGAACAGGACATCATTGAGGAGTTAATCGAGCAAGTTTTGACCACAAAAACAGCAGATGTCAAAAAAATGCGTGAGGCGGCAGCCATTATGATGAGCTGTAAAAAGTCTATCAAGGCCAATCATTATTTGACGAAAGAGCAAATGGTTGCGTTATTAGATGATTTACGTAGAGCGGATAATCCGTTTACTTGTCCACATGGTCGGCCGGTGTTAATCCATTTTACAACCTATGAAGTGGAAAAAATGTTTAAACGGGTAATGTAATAACAACGAAGCATACGCGTTCGTATTGTAACCAATATCCTTAAAAGAAGCCTACAGCGATTTCGAGCGTGGTGTGAAAACCTAAGGAGGGGAATAAATGGGTGAATTTATTTTAGCAATCGATCAAGGAACAACAAGTTCAAGAGCGATATTATTTGATCATAAAGGTGAAATTGTCCATGTGGCACAAAAGGAATTTCAACAGTATTTTCCAAAGGCTGGCTGGGTTGAGCATAACGCCAATGAGATATGGGGTTCAGTACTCGCTGTTATCGCAGCTGTGTTAACAGAAAGTGGACATGAAGCAAGCGAAGTACACGCAATTGGCATTACAAATCAGCGAGAAACGACGGTTGTTTGGGATAAACAGACGGGCCAGCCTGTCTACAATGCAATCGTTTGGCAATCAAGGCAAACACAAGACATCGTGACAGCGTTGAAGGAACAGGGCCATGAAAGTATGTTTCAGCAAAAAACAGGATTACGACTGGACCCTTATTTCTCCGCAACAAAAATTAAATGGATTTTAGACAATGTTGATGGTGCACGTGCCAAGGCAGAACAAGGTGATTTACTGTTCGGTACGATTGATTCGTGGATTGTTTGGCGATTATCAAAAGGAAGGGCACATATTACGGATTATTCGAATGCGGCAAGGACTTTACTTTATAATATCCATGAACTAACATGGGACGCAGAACTTTGCGAACTTTTAAATATTCCAATGTCGATGCTGCCAGAAGTGAAAAACTCGTCAGAAATTTATACGAAAACGGCACCAAGTATATTTTTTGGTGAAGAAATTCCAATTGCAGGAATTGCCGGTGACCAGCAAGCCGCTCTTTTCGGTCAAACATGCTTTGCAAAAGGCATGGCTAAAAATACGTACGGTACCGGTTGTTTTATGTTATTAAATACGGGTGACCAAGCGGTACATTCTGAAAATGGTTTGTTGACAACGATTGCTTGGGGCATTGATGGGAAGGTAACCTATGCGTTAGAAGGCAGTGTCTTTGTGGCAGGATCAGCTATTCAGTGGTTACGTGATGGGCTTCGCATGATTCGTACCGCAAAGGACTCTGAAAAATATGCCACAAAGGTAGCTGATACCGATGGTGTTTACGTAGTTCCTGCATTTGTAGGGTTAGGCACGCCATACTGGGATACCGATGCACGCGGGGCTATTTTTGGTTTAACGCGTGGTACTTCGAAAGAACATTTTATCCGCGCAACACTTGAATCACTAGCTTACCAGACGAAAGATGTTCTTGATGCAATGGAAGAAGCGGCGGGCACACCAATTGAAGTGTTGCGAGTAGATGGTGGCGCTGTCAGTAATGGTCTATTAATGCAGTTCCAAAGTGATATTTTGCAGTTAAAGGTAGAGCTAGCAAAGCTTAATGAATCGACTGCGCTCGGGGCAGCCTATTTAGCTGGGCTAGCAACGAACTTTTGGCCAAATAAAGAGGCTTTAACAGCATTGTGGGTTAACGGGCAAACCTATCAACCGAAAATGACTGTAGAGCAAAGTAAGATTTTCTATGCAGGCTGGCAGAGAGCTGTGGAGGCTACACGTTTATTCAAATCATAGCTAATGGGGGAGAAAGTATGTTTTCATTTGAGCATCGTCCTAAAATTATGGATTATTTAGAGCAGTATAGCTTTGACGTATTAGTCATTGGAGGTGGCATTACGGGTGCGGGGATTGCACTTGATGCGGCGTCGAGAGGCTTATCAGTTGCACTAATTGACAAGCAAGACTTTGCGGCGGGTACTTCTAGCCGTTCAACAAAGCTTATTCACGGAGGTCTTCGTTATTTAAAACAATTTGATGTAGGGGTAGTGGCAGAAGTTGGGCGTGAACGTGAAATTGTTTATGACAATGCTGTTCATGTAACGACACCTGAAAAGATGCTGTTACCTTTATATAAGCACGGTACACTTGGACCATTTACGACTTCGGTGGCGTTAAAGGTTTATGACAGACTAGCAGGTGTCAAAAAACAAGAACGTCGCACGATGCTAAGTGCACAAGAAACAGCCACACTAGAACCGCTTTTAAAGCGTGATGAGCTAGTTGGCGGTGGCTATTATGTAGAGTATCGGACTGACGATGCACGTTTAACAATTGAAGTGCTAAAAAAAGCGGTTGAATATGGCGCGCTTTGTGTAAACTATACAGAAATGACAGAGTTTTTATATAGCAAGAAAAAGCTGATTGGGGCAAAAGTAAAAGACCATATCACTGGAAAAACAGTGGAAGTACATGCTGCGCAAATCGTCAATGCTACTGGCCCTTGGGTAGATGAAGTACGTCATAAAGATAAGCAAACAGATAAAAAACAATTACGTTTAACAAAGGGTGTCCATATCGTTCTTAGTCAAAAGGATTTCCCATTGCAACAAGCCGTTTATTTCGATATTCCAGATGGCCGTATGGCTTTCGCTATTCCACGAGATGGCAAAACATATATAGGAACAACAGATACAGTTTATGAAGGCGATCCAATACATCCTACTGCCACACAACAAGATGTAGATTATTTAATTGAGGCTGCTAAAACAGTATTCCCTACAGCCGAAATTACAAGAGATACAATAGAATCTTCTTGGGCAGGTGTACGTCCCCTTATTTTTGAAAAAGGCAAAAATCCTTCTGAAATTTCGCGTAAAGATGAAATATGGACAGCATCAAGCGGCTTGATGACCATTGCAGGTGGCAAGCTAACAGGCTATCGTCAAATGGCTGAAACGATCGTTGATAAAATTGTGAAAACACATAAATTTAAGCATGCAAGTCCATGTATGACACGTGAGTTGTCGCTTTCTGGTGCAAAGGGCATTAATGCGATTAATTTCCCAGACTATACTGCCTATAAAGCAAGAGAAGGTGTTCAATATGGACTGAATTATGATGAGGCGAAGCATTTAGTGCAAAAATACGGTACCAATGTTGACGCATTATTTGATCAGGTAAAATATTTACATGAGCATGGAAGTACGATGCCCCTCGCTTTACATGCGATGCTACTATACGGCATAGAAGCGGAAATGGTATATACACCTTGTGATTTCTTTATTCGTCGTACAGGCTTGCTATACTTTGATATTGATGCAGTGAAACGTTATAAACAACAAGTAGTGCAAGTGATGCAGCAGCGTTTACATTATTCAGAGTCACAAAGAAATACTTATATTGCTCAATTAGAACAAGCGATTCTAGATGCGACAAGTTTTCCTAATGTGGAGGTGTAAAAGATGGAGCGTTATATGAAAATGTCTGATGGACATTTTGTGTTTACACGAATTTTGACGCCGACTATTCCCTGTAAGGGACATTTTCATATTTTACATGGTATGGCAGAGCATAGCGGTCGTTACGTAAACTTTGCACAAATTCTTTGTGCGGCTGGCTATGCCGTGTCCATGCATGATCAGCGCGGGCATGGGGAGACGGCAGGTTATAATGGCACATTAGGCTTTTTCGCTGAAAAAAATGGTTTTGATCGGGTTGTGGAAGATGCGCATGAAGTCATGATGGCTATACATGCTCAATTTGCAGATGTGCCTTTAATGGTATTCGGGCATAGTATGGGGTCCTTTATTGCTAGAAGATATATTCAACTTTATGGAGCAAATGTTGCTAACGTTATTCTTTGTGGAACAGGAAGTGTTTCAGCGTTGCATAGGATAGGACATTATGTTGCGCAAGTATTCGCAATGCGGCACGGTAAAGAAACCGAGAGCCCTTTATTAAATAAGTTGAGCTTTGGTAGCTTTAATAAGCAGTTTCCAAATCCTAAAACCGGGTATGATTGGCTATGTTCGGTAGAGCAGGAAGTGCAAAAATATATGGACGACCCATATTGTGGCTTTATTCCAAGCAATCAATTTTTTGCTGACTTAACAGCTGGCTTTATGGTATTGAATCGAAAAAAAGAGATTGAAAAAATACAGAAAAACTTGCCGATTCTATTGATCAGCGGTAGCAAGGACCCTGTTGGTGATAGTGGTCTAGGTGTTTATTCCGTAGCTGAACAATTTGCAGCAGCAGGATTACAAGATGTTACTGTCTATTTATTTGAAGATAAACGACATGAAATTTTAAATGAAGACAATCAACAGGCGGTTCATCAAGTTTTATTACGGTGGTTAGAAAAGTATGATAGAAAATAAAATACAGCAAGCAGAGGTCGTAGCGATAGTTGGGCCAACAGCTTCAGGTAAAACAGCACTAAGCATTGAACTAGCTAAAAAGTACAATGGTGAAATTATTAATGGCGATTCCATGCAAATTTATAAAGGTTTAGATATTGGTACAGCGAAAATTACTGAAGAAGAGATGGAAGGTGTGCCACATCACTTATTAAGTTTCAAAGAGCCAACGGAATCCTTTTCAGTAGCGGAATACCAAGCGTTAGTACGCTCTAAAATTAATGAAATACAGGCGCGTGGTAAGCTACCGATTATTGTTGGAGGATCTGGCCTATATGTACAAGCAGTCCTTTATGATTTTCAATTTACAGACGAGCAGGTTGATGACCTAGCACGTAAAGCTTATTATGAGGAGCTAGAAAAGTTAGGTCCAGAAGCTATGCATGCTAAGTTAGCAGCACTTGATCCGAAAACTGCTGAAACAATTCATCCAAACAATACAAGACGTGTGATTCGAGCGTTAGAAATGATTGAATTAAGTGGTGTTTCAAAGGCGTCAGAGGAACACAATCGTGGAGAAATCCCATTGTATCGCCACTTAATTATAGGACTTGGTCAAAATATGTCTCGCGAAGAACTTTATGAGCGCATTAATCTCCGAGTGGATGTCATGATGGATAAAGGGCTACTGCAAGAAGTGCAGGGACTATGGCAACAAAATATTCGAGGTGTACAGTCGATTCAAGCGATCGGCTATAAGGAATTGTATGATTACTTAGATGGTAGATGTACATTAGAAGAAGCAATCGAAAATTTAAAGCAAAATTCTCGACGTTATGCGAAAAGACAGTTGACTTATTTCCGCAATAAAATGGATATTCATTTTATTTGAAAAGACTAAAAACTTTAATAATTTCTAAAAATTACTAATTGATAAATTGGTAGAACATGCTACTATAGGAATGAAGAGGTAGAAAGAGAGTAGGGGAGGCGCATTCTATGAAATCAATCAATTTGCAAGATACGTTTTTGAACCATCTACGTAAAAACAGTGTTTTTGTAACTGTGTTTCTGTTAAACGGGTTCCAGTTAAAAGGAACTGTGAAATCCTATGATAACTTTACAGTATTATTAGTAGATGCTGAAAGTAAACAGCATCTCATTTACAAACACGCAATTTCTACATTCGTTCCAGCAAAGCAAGTCGAATTTTTAGAGGCAGAAGAATAAATAAAGTAAATAGAAACAGTTAGTGTTACATCACTAGCTGTTTTTTTTCGTTCACGCTATAATGTAATAGGAAATTGATATATTGGAGGATTTTATAGATGAAATCGATGGATACAACACAATTATTAGAACGATTAGATGCAAACGAAGATCTTTACATTATTGATGTGCGAGAAGACGATGAAGTAGCACAAGGTGTTATCCCTGGTGCGCAACATATTGCACTTGGGACAATCCCTGAGCGCTTGGATGAATTAGATACGACTAAACCATATATTATCGTTTGTAAAGCAGGTGGACGTTCTGCAAATGCTTGTGCATTCTTAGAAGCACAAGGCTTTGACGTAACAAACCTTGAAGGTGGCATGCTTGCTTATGATGGAGAATTAGAATTTAAATAAGAAGATATATCGAGGTATGTAACAGGTCAGCTTGTTAAGTACCTCGTTTTTTAGTGGACTAAAATGCGAGTATCAATATTGACACTAAAAACACTTTGTCGTAAATTTAAAGTAATTACATAAAAGCATTAGGTGCCCACTTTGGGAGAATAGGGAATAAAGTGAAAATCTTTAGCGGTCCCACCACTGTAAAACGGAGTTTTATAGAGAATACCACTAGCATAGCTGGGAAGGTTCTATAAAATGTTGAAATTGAGCCAGGAGACCTGCCTAATTGCTTCGAATGATATAGACGATGGAAAAGTCTGTAGTTTATTTGTTATGAGATAAACTACAGGTTTTTCCATTTTTTTATTTCAATCTTTATGTAATAGGCTATTTAAAAAGGAGAAATGAACATGCAATTATTACAACAAACACTTCAACAGATTCAACATGCTAATAACGAAATAATGGAAAAAGCAAGGGACTATATAGATTCTCTTAGCAAGCCACCAAGTAGCTTAGGAAAACTTGAATCACTGGCTATACAATTGGCTGGTATTACAGGAGAGCTCTATCCTAAAATTGATAACAAAGCAATTATTGTCTGTGCAGGCGATCACGGTGTGTGTGATGAAGACGTAACATCCAATCCGCAAGATGTAACATTTCTTCAAACATTAAATTTTCCAAAAGGGATAACAGGTGTTTGTGCTATTGCAAACATAACGAATGCCAAAATTGTAACAGTGGACGTAGGGGTAAAACAGGATATTCCGCTCGATGCGGGTGTTATAATAAAAAAAATAAAATACGGGACGGATAACATGGCAAAAGGTCCAGCCATGACAAGGGAAGAAGCCATTCAATCAATTGAAGTAGGAATTGAAGTAGCAACGGCAGAAATAGCACAAGGAGTTAATGTATTGGGTACAGGTGAAATGGGGATTGGCAATACTACACCAAGTGCGGCTATCTTATCCGTACTGCATGCGTGTCACCCACAAGAAGTGACAGGATTCGGTGCAGGGGTTGGATCAGGAGGAATTGCGCATAAAGTTGAAGTCATTCAAAACGCCATTGCCCTAAACAAACCGAATCGTCATGATGCGATTGATGTACTTGCAAAAGTGGGTGGGTTAGAGATAGGTGCGATGGCTGGTGTAATTCTGGCGGCTGCTGCCAATCGTAAGCCCGTTGTAATTGATGGCTTTATTTCGACAGTCGCTGCTCTTATCGCTTATGAACTCGAACCGAAAGTGCAAGATTATATTATTCCTTCCCATGCCTCTGAAGAACCGGGGGCAAAAATAGCTGCTGAACTGTTAGGAGTGGAGCCGATGCTTCATATGAACATGCGATTGGGAGAGGGTTCTGGTGCAGCTTTAGCCTTTCCAATACTCGATGCAGCTTGCTCTATGGTGAGCAACATGGCGACATTAGCTGAGTCTGTCGGGCTGGTAGAGAAGTAATCATTTGTTAAGTGCCGATAGGGAAAAATCATAGTTAAACATTAGAGAGTAATCGTCTATAGCCAAAAGGAAGCCGGGACAAAAGAGAAAAAGTGTTAGATTGAACCCAATCAATCTAACACTTTTCTGCTATGCCGTTGTTACCCGCTATCAACAACTAGGTGAACACTTCTAATTTTTTATTTATTGCAAAAGCAAGAATAGCTAAGTTCTACATCCTTAAGCTCGATTCAATTTTCGCAAAGGTAAGCGCCATTTCTTCATATATGAAAGTACTCGTAAAATTGTAATTACCCCGAATAACACGTATAAAAAGATATCTCCTTCTAGTAATTCCAATCCAATAAGTAGACCAGCAAGTGCTGCCCAGACACCGTAGATTTCATCACGTAGCACGAGTGGCTTACGTCCTGCCAATAAATCACGAACTATTCCACCACCTGAACCAGTTAAGACTGCGGCTACAATAACCGCACTAATGGGCATATTGAGCTTCACTGCATATAATGCCCCTTGTATAGCAAAAGCCGATAAGCCTATAGCATCTGTAAAATTGCCCCAACGATGCCAATGCTGTATAAGATGATGAGGAAAAATAAAAAATATCGTAATGGCAGCGATTGCAATTTGAAACATCATATCCTGTCCCCACAACGTTGTAACTGGTAAACCGATAAGTAAATTACGAATGGCACCGCCACCGAATGCAGTTACAATGCCAAGTATATATACACCGAATAAATCGTATTCTTCTTCCATTGCAATTATTGCCCCGGAAATAGCGAAGGCAATTGTCCCAATTATGCTAAAAACTTCCCAAGCCATCACTTTCCCTCCTTAAACGAGAATAATTTGTAGTAAGTCCGCCCCTTAGCTTAGCGTATTTAACAGCTAGACACAATAGCATTTTTTGCAGGGTTGCAAACAAATTGATAAGATAGGAAAGAACAATTTGAAACGGAGACGAAAACAATGACTTTTACAACCCATTTAACAGCAGAAACGTTAGCATTAGCGGAAAAAATTGAAGAAAGAGTCCGCCCATATCATACGAAAGTAGAAAATATGGCGTTCTTCAACCAGCAAAAAGTCCTTTCAGCATTTAGAACGCATCAAGTGAGCGATTTTCATTTACATCCATCCAATGGCTATGGCTATGATGATGAGGGCCGTGACAATCTTGAACGTGTGTATGCGGAAGTTTTTGGAGCAGAGGCGGCAATTGTTCGTCCTCAAATCATATCTGGAACACATGCAATTACGCTTAGTCTATTCGGCGTGTTACGACCAGGTGATGAATTGCTTTATATATCAGGTCAACCATATGACACATTACAGTCGATTGTCGATGGAGGAGACAAAGATACGGGCTCGCTAAAGGACTATAAAATTGGTTATCGACATGTAGATTTAATCGATAACGAAACGGTTGACTGGTCGGCAGTCGCTGCAGCCATAACACCGAACACAAAAATGATAGCCATTCAACGTTCAAAAGGCTATGCATCACGTCCGTCCTTTACGATTTCGCAAATTGCAGAAATGTGTGCCAAGGTACGGGAATTAGCACCCAATGCTATTATATTTGTAGATAACTGCTATGGAGAATTTGTGGAAGCACAAGAACCTACAGAAGTAGGTGCGGATTTAATGGCTGGTTCGCTTATTAAAAATCCAGGTGGCGGTTTAGCTAAAATAGGTGGTTATATTGCAGGTCGAGCTGACTTAGTAGAAAAATGTGCATATCGTATGACATCACCAGGAATTGGTGCGGAGGCAGGCGCTACATTAAATACGCTAGGTGACTTTTACCAAGGCTTTTTCCTAGCACCACATGTAGTCAGCCAAGCATTAAAAGGTGCGATTTTCACAGCGGCTATGTTAGAGGAAGTAGGCATGACGACGTTCCCAAGTTATCATGCTGAACGTACAGATTTAATTCAATCGGTATCGTTTAATACAGCCGAGCAAATGGTTGCTTTCTGTCGTGAAATTCAAGCCAACTCGCCAATTAATGCGCATTATGCACCAGAACCTGCTTATATGCCAGGCTACGAGGATGATGTTATTATGGCGGCAGGCACATTTATTCAAGGTTCGAGTATTGAACTGACAGCAGACGGTCCAATTCGTCCACCGTTTACAGCATTTATTCAAGGTGGCTTGACATATGAGCACGTGAAATTTGCTATTTGTAGTGCAGTTCAAGGCTTACAAAAATAGACTTTATTAACAAGGCCCCATTACAGTTTAGTGATGGGGCTTATCTCTAATATAAATAGATAAACTGTAAAAGTGTATGTTTCGTTCAGGTATTTTGACTAGTTTTTAACAATTTTGCATCAATTCTAAAAAAAATTAAAAAACCATGTTAGGAAACCTGACATCTTTGTTGACAGTGAATTTTTTTCGTTATATGATAAGCGGGTATTGGGGGGGACTTAAATGAGTCGTGAAATTAGACGAACTATGCCGTTATTATCTATGAGTATCGTGATGCAATTGACCGAGCTTTCGGCACGCCAAATTCGTTATTATGAAGAACACCATTTAATTGAGCCACACCGAACAGAAGGCAATCGTCGTATGTTTTCATTAAATGACGTCGATATACTTCTTGAAATAAAAGATTACTTGGAGCAGGGCATGAATATGGCGAAGATTAAAAAAATATTTGCCAAAAAATCAGATCCTATTGCCGCTGAAGAACCAGATTTAACCGACACAGAATTACGTCGGATTATGCGCGAAGAAATGCGTCAAGCGCAGCGCATGCAAAAATCATCCATCCGACGTGGGGATTTATCCCGATTCTATTAAAATAAATACGAAATGGTTCAAATTACAATCAGTTTATTATTTTTTTAGTAGGGTAGGGTAATGATATAAGCAAGACAATTTATAGGAGTGTGGAAAACTGTGGGTAAATACACAAAAGACGACATCAAGCGTTTAATCGAGGAGAAAAATGTAAGTTTCATTCGTTTACAATTTACGGATATTCTAGGTACTATTAAAAACGTTGAAATTCCTGTTAGTCAACTAGACAAAGCACTAGAAAACAAAATGATGTTCGATGGCTCGTCCATTGAAGGCTTCGTGCGTATTGAAGAATCGGATATGTATTTATATCCTGATTTAGATTCTTTCGTAGTGTTCCCTTGGACTTCAGAAAAAGGGAAAGTAGCACGTTTCATCTGTGACGTATACACTGCAAAAGGCGAACCATTCGCTGGTGACCCACGTAACAACTTAAAACGTATCCTTAAAAAAATGGAAGATATGGGCTTCACAAGCTTCAACTTAGGACCTGAGCCAGAATTCTTCTTATTCAAATTAGATGCAAAAGGTGAACCTACATTAGAAGTAAATGACCACGGTGGTTATTTTGACTTAGCGCCTACAGATTTAGGTGAAAACTGTCGTCGTGATATCGTGTTAGAGCTTGAAGAAATGGGCTTTGAAATCGAAGCTTCACACCATGAAGTAGCACCAGGTCAACATGAAATCGACTTTAAATATGCAGATGCTATTACAGCTTGTGACAACATCCAAACATTCAAACTAGTTGTTAAAACAATTGCACGTAAACACGGTCTACATGCTACATTTATGCCAAAACCATTGTTCGGTGAAGCAGGCTCTGGTATGCACTTCAACGTATCTTTATTTAAAGGGAAAGAAAATGCATTCTACGATGAATCTACAGAGCTAGGTCTTTCTGAAACAGCAATGCAATTTATGGCAGGTGTTCTTGCACACGTACAAGGATTCACAGCCGTAACAAACCCAACAGTAAACTCTTATAAGCGTTTAGTTCCAGGTTATGAAGCGCCATGTTATGTTGCATGGTCTGCACAAAACCGTTCACCACTTATTCGTATCCCGTCTGCACGCGGACTTTCAACTCGTGTAGAAGTACGTTCAGTGGATCCTTCAGCAAACCCATATTTAGCGATGGCTGTTATTTTAGAAGCGGGTCTAGAAGGTATCCGTCAACAATTAACGCCACCTGCAGCGATTAACCGCAATATCTATGTAATGACAGAAGAAGAACGCAAAGCAAACGGTATTGCGAATTTACCACCAGCACTAGACGATGCGTTAACATTACTTGCACAAGATAAAGTGGCTCAATCAGCTTTAGGTGAACACATTTACGCAAACTTCAAAGAAGCAAAAGAAATCGAGTTCGATATGTACCGTACAACCGTACACCAATGGGAACGCGACCAATATTTAAAAATGTATTAATCAAAAAACGTTGGAGCTCATGGGCTCCAACGTTTTTTTTTGCCCACAAATCCTTTTGTCAAGCCCACAAACTGTCCACAGCTATTTTGACACTCCTAAAATATAGTATTTAATTATTTTAAAAAAACATTTTTGTCAATTATTGAATAATAACCAAATATTTTTTAAAATTTTTTTATGGATGAAAGGAGCATTGACTGTGCAAATAACAAAATTTTTTCATAAGCTACCGAAAGAAAGTAAGAATTCAATTTACTTATATAACTTTAAAAGAGTGTTAAATAAAGATGTGAAAATTATACAAAATTCTAGAAGACGTTCCATTGTTTTTGAGGATAAAGAACAAGAAATTATATTAAAGAAGTTATTACCAGACGGAAAAGGCGATAATGATATTTGTGCTTTGCTGGAGTTACATGATAGTCCATATTTTCCTAAGATGTTCGCTTATAAAAAAAGAGATTATTTATTTATAGAAAAAGCAAAAGGTAAAACGCTTTTAGAGATGCTAAAAGAAGGTATAAGTCTTGAAGAATTAAGAAAAATTCTTAATCAATTGATTAAAGCCAAAAAGGAAATGATGAGTGTCAATCGATATGATTTTGATTTTAAACTAGAACATATCTATTGGGATAACGAACAAGAAATAATCAAGTGGATTGATTTAGGTGTTTGTGTAAAAATGCCAATGGAGTATTCTGAAGAAGAAAAAAATAGAAGAATTGAACAATGTATTATAAAAGTAAAATTAAAATTTTTATTTTATGGCTATGATTTATTTAACGAGATGAATAGGTAATGCCTATGGGTGCTATACACTATAAAAAAGCATTGCAGTTTTTAACTGCAATGCTTTTTTGTTGCGCGATGTGTGTTTAACGTTTTGTAATGTTGATAATATGCCATTTTCTACTTCACAGTTTGGACAAAAAATAGAAATTAATGATAGTCGGCTATCTTTATTTATTGCAAAGTAAACAGTATTTTTGTAAAATTACACTCACGGTTTAATTAAACTACTTAAATTAAACTACTTTGTTTAGAATATAAATAGACTAGGTGTTCGTAGAAAGGAAGTACTAATTAAATGAAGTTTAAAGAATTTTTAAAAACGAAAGGTGCCAAGGGCTCTATTTTTATGGGGATCTTTTATGCTGTATGTATGTTGGGTATCTTCCTACCAGGTTACACAGCGATACCAGGCAATATTGATGCATTACCAATTGCGATTATTAATGATGATAAAGGGGAATATGGTGCCCAAATAGCTGATAGCTTAACTGAACAGCTTCCATTTAAGGATATTGAAACAGATATTACTAATAAAGAGGCATTAAAAGATTTAGAGAAAAACGACTTAGCGTTAGTCGTTCACATTCCAGAGACATTTTCTGCTGATTTACAAAAAGGAGATGTTTCATCAAGCATCGATTTCTCCATTAACGAAGCAAGTGCAACCGCTGTATCGTCCTCTATGCAACAAATTGTTATGCAAATAAATGAGCAACTAAGTGCACAGTTTTCACAACAAACAGCGCAAGGGATTTTAATGAACTTACATTTACCACAAGAGCAAGCAGCCAAATTAGCAGAGCAAATTGAAAATAGCTATGTAGGAAATATCGAGACAATTAATGATGTGCCAGACGGCATGCATAACAATATGCTACCAATGTTTTTAACGATGGCGCTTTATGTAGGTGCTATGATTGGCGCAATGCAATTAGTGGGAGCGTTTAAAGCAAATCGTGGGAAAGCAACGAAAACACGTTTATTCGTTTATATGCAATTAACAGCGATACTCATTGGTATTTTGGCTGGGCTTGTTTCAACGGGCATGTCATTTGCTATCAATGATTTATCGGGAACTGATGTGTTCTTCCAAATATTGGGACAACAAATTTTGATTTATTGGGCATGCTTTAACTTCAATGCGGTTGTTGTGTTATTAATTGGGGAAGCAGGAATGATTTTAAACATTCCAATTTTATTAATTCAGACAATCGCTAACGGTGCAACAATATCTCGTGAAATGATGTATTTACCGTATGAGTGGATTAGCCATATTTCACCAATGTATTATTCTGTTCAAGCATACTTTAGCAATATTTTTGGTAGTATTAGTGCCACACCTTTTATTTTAGGATTAACAACAGTTGGATTTGTAGCGATGGTTATAAATGTACTGATCGTTTGGATGCTTCATAAACCCCTACCAATAACTGTAGAACAATAGAGCAAAGAAATATGCACTTAAAATTCTGATGAAGTAAATCATTAGTTTTGATAAAATGGAACTAATATTTGCCTAAGGAGCTGAAATAATGGCAATTCAAATTTTCATTCTTAGCAAGCTTATGGAAGAAGATAATTATCCTTATAATTTAAAAAAACAAATTTCTGAATTACAGTCTCTTGACTCAATTAATGGTTTGACGGAAAGTAAGTTATACTATCATTTTGAATCGTTAGCGAAGCAAGGACTAATTGAGACGAAAGAAGTTATAAAAGAAGATAATCGACCAGATAAGCACGTTTTTGCTATAACGGAAAAAGGACGCGAAGCCTTGCCAAAAAAGATTTATAAATCACTTGAAAATGCAAACACAATTGGTGATATGGTTATTGGTTTAGCCAATATCAAACATGTTGACCGCGATCGGGTTATTCATATTTTAGAAAAAAAGTTAAACGCGATGCATTCAAAATGGGATAATCTCTTTAATTCAGATAGACAACAGTTTATGAAACCAAGAGTAGAAGTGCTGGCTGAATTTGTTAGCGATTATGCGAATTTTAGAATACAGGGCTCCATACAATACCTAGAAAGATTAATTGAGCATGTACGAAAAGGAGAAATATAATAGAAAGAGACTATTTGCAATGATGATTGTAAATAGTCTTTTTTGCGCTTATTTTTTCAATGAGATTTTTCCCGCAAATAATCAAGGGATTATTATATAATTGAATGATAAGTGCCGACGAAGGGGAAAGTGCAGCTCTTATCTGGCAATTCTGATAGAAAGCTTAATTTAGCAATTATTTAAAGTGTTATCAGCAAATACTTATTAAAAAATACGAAAATATACTGACAATAAAATTTATAACTAAGGTTATAGTAATTTTTTATGTCCAAATTATGATAATAGTTTTGCTTTTCAATAATTATATAGGCCTTTGACAATATTGCTTTTACAATAACTTTAAATATATACAAATAAATTGTAAAATAAAATGATATATGTGTTTTAATAGATTAAGAAATATGCGTCTTTTAACTTAAGTAATAGCTAGTCAAAATACATAAATAGGAGTAAAAGAAGACAATGAAATCAAGACAGTTGAGGCTAAAACATTTAATAATGGGTTTAGCTATGGCAGCGTTTTTTTTCACAAGCATCGGTAGCATATGGAGTGGTTATCGTATGAATGTGGATTCCATCAAGGAAAATTCACTTGAAACAAATCGTGTATATGCTCAAAAATTGGCAACTACCGCAAGCGCCTACTTAGAAGAAGCCTTTCAAATTTTAGGTTACAGCGCAGATCATATGGAATCAATTATGGGCGATGAAGCAGCATTGGATAAAGAAACAGACCGTTTGAAAATGCAAAATAATATGTTTAACTCCGTTATAGTGTCGAATGCCGATGGTCTAGTACTGTCAGTTTCACCACCTTCTGTAGATGTAAAAGGAAAGTATTTGACCTCTGTAGGAGGGAAAGAGGCATTATCCAAAAAAACGCCTCTCGTATCGAAACCGTATAAAGGGATTACAGGGAGACTAATTATTTTTATCTCCTATCCTATATTTTCAGCGCAGAACGAATACTTGGGAATGGTAGCAGGTACAATTTATTTAAAAGAACATAATGTATTTAATTTGCTGTTAGGGGAGCATTATTATAATGACGGTTCTTATGTGTTTGTAGTAGATGCAGATGGACGTATTATCTACCATCAAGATCCAAGTCGCATCAATGATGTTGTAATGGAAAATAAAGTAGTGAAAGCAGTAGTATCAGGAAAAAATGGTGCACAGCTAGTCACGAATACTAAAAATATTGAAATGTTGGCTGGATATAGTGTAGTACCGATAACTGGTTGGGGTGTCATTTCTCAACGACCATTAGAGGTAGCGCTAGAGCCTTCGTTTGATCGAGTACAAGAAGTAGCAATTAATGCAATACCGCTTATGCTTTTGTCGATTTTTGTTTTATTATGGACCGCAGCGCGAATTGCCCGCCCGTTGCAGCAGTTAGCAACATTAACAGAAGAGAGCTTAGATTCGAGAAGTGTTGAAGGGTTAAAGTCCGTACGCAGTTGGTATTTTGAAGCATATTATTTAAAGAGTGCACTTATTCGAAGTTTGTCCTTTTTGCAAGGGCAAGTTTCCTATTTTAAAGATCAGTCGACAACCGACCCTTTAACTGGGGTCACAAACAGACGAACAATGGATGCTACGCTATCTGAATGGGAGAAAAATCAATTGATGCATTCAATTATTTTACTCGATTTGGATCATTTCAAGAGCGTCAACGATACCTATGGCCATGCAGTGGGAGATAAAGTATTACAATATTTAGCCAAAAAAATGAAAGCAGTGGCACGAGAAAACGATATTTGTTGTCGTTATGGCGGTGAGGAATTTATTATTCTATTACCTAATACGACTGTTGAAGAAGCAGCCGTTGTAGCGGAAAATTTAAGACAACAGTTAGCAAATTCGAACAGTCCTTGTGGTCGTCCAGTAACGCTATCAGCGGGAGTTGCAGAGTATCCTAAAATGGCTAGTACGACAGAAGCATTGATTGAAGCGGCAGATGGAGCATTGTATCTTGCTAAGCAAGCAGGTCGGAACCAGGTAAAAACAGCAGGCGAAAAATAATGTTAGTTATATAAGAAAAGCGATGAGACATCAAAAGTCTCATCGCATACAAATTAATACCCCATGCCCATATGTTTATGGTGACCCATGTGTTGTTGTGGCATATGGCAGTGATTATGTGGCATACCACATAGTGTATGATTTTCACAGCATTCATTTACTACGTTCTCTGTGCATGGGAAGTAGTATTGATGATCGATAATATGTTTGTTCACTGTTGTAATATGTGCAGGTTGAACGTGTGGTACAACTGTATGAATGTAATTTGTGCGTACATATTGCTCTGGCGGTAAAAATTGTGGTGGGTCAAATTGTGTTGGCATTGTTTGTGGTGGGCAGCATTGTGGTCCTCTTCCATGGTGACGCTTACGATTAAACATGTTATTACCTCCTGTTTTGATAAGTTGTGGTTCATAATTAACATATGAGATGTAAGACTAAATGGTCTATTTGTATGCCTATTAAGGGCTAGTTAAATCTCTTAAACGCCCCAATAGCATGAATTTTCTTGCCCGTGTGATGTTAAATTGAAAAAGTATTATGGTGAAAAGTCAAAAAGGGATTTAGGCTATTTGTCAATTTACGTATACAGCAAAAGAAATGAAAATCCAGCTGTTAAATAAAAGTATCATGTAACTAATAAAGGATAGTTCTGAAGCCAAGCTATTGGCGAGAACTATCCTTTGTTTTTATGGGTTTTATCATCAGTATTTAAATAAAATTGTTTGGGTGACAGGCACTGTTATTTATACCATTGTGCATCAAAATCTAGCTGTAACGCTTTACCTAAGGCTAAACCAAATTGAATAAAACCTCTACCTCTAGCCGTGATAATCCTACCATCCTGAACGATTAGTTCATCGGCGTAATAGCTAAGATCAAAAACACCCAATTGTTTCATGCCTTCAAGTGGTAAACCGACTGTATAGTATTTATCCTTTAGTACACCTGCCTTGGCTAAAAGATAAGGGGAACTGGAAATACTAGCTATGACTGCGCCTTGTAAATCCAATGTCTTAATAAAATATAATAATTCTTGCTCATCTACTAATGTTCCAATATCCATACAGCTAGGTAATAAGAGACTATCAATCTCATCTACATTAATATCGCTTAATTGCCTATCGGCTAGACAAGTTAAACCAGATTCGCCCATAATCTTCTGATGATTTAAGCCAATCGTTACGATAGGTTTTTTCCCTTGCATTAATATGGATAACGCTACACTTAATTCGTATTCACTGAATTGCGGATATAAAAGTACGGCAGTTTTTTTCATTTTTATCCTCTCTTTTCATGCGTAATATCTATTAGGAATGATAGAAATTTTGTACAGAACTGCTACTACGCAGCGATTGTACCGCTGCCTTTTTCTTAACACGTCTCCATAAAAATAACAGATAAACAAACAGTACAAAAATGATAAGATACGCTGTTAACATGGAACTTTCTGCATTCCCCATAAAATTAAAGAAGTTGTTGAAACCATGGAAGACAATCGTCAAAATAATAGATTGCCCATCGATTATAAGTAACGAAAGAACGAGACCTACAAGAAGGGCATAAATAATCTGTATAATGGTATCTTCCAGCGATTGCCCCCCAATAAGTTGCAATGCATGCGTCACGCCAAAAAGAATACTAGAAAGCCAAATAGCAGTAAACGTTCCCTTAGATAACAATAAGCGCAGCAAGATGCCTCTAAAAACTGTTTCTTCAATAAAAGCAACAACAAACATTTGCATGATAAACATGAGCAATAAATCGCTAATGGATTCGAAATTTAACCCTTTCGTACTAAATAAAATAATACATAATACGAAAATCATAGGTGAGTAGACAAAGATATTTCCGATATTAATGGGAATAAAGAAATAATGACGCCATTTCTTTTTGGCAATTATATAAAGAACGAGACCGATTGCTAAAGGAATCAACAAAGCAAATTGCAAAAAGGGACTAGAAGGTTGTTGAATAGAAACGTAAGCCCCGTTGGCAACATAAAAAAATAGAAGAAGCAGTTCTAAACCTACAATTTTAAAAATCATTTTTTTCATTTTGTCGATCCCTTCAAGGTTTTATGATGGCATTGCAGGAGCTTTTCGTAATGCACTTGAGATGACAATATAAATGATAATAATCATACCTAGTAAGCTACTGATTATTTGCAAAGTGGATGCTTTCGATAATGTCAGCAAAAGTGGCGAGTACCATCCGAAAATTACCATCATTATCGGAATCAAAGCCATTACACCAATAAAACTGTAGCCACCTAATGTGCCGAAGCGATAAAAGACGACATTTAAAAGCAGGCTAGAGATTAAACAAAGTAGTAGTAACACGGTATCTATCGCCATTGTTAGAAAAAATGAATCCGAACTGCTAAAAAAGAATAGAGGGTGAATAATGACCATATTTTGATAATCTAATAGATTTGAGACGAAGGAAATCATTTTGTGTGTACAGGCAATTATAAATGCCCCAATAAGGCTCCAAACGATGAAAAATAAGCCTACGTTCCAAACATACTGCATACGGCTTAAGCCAAGCTTTAAAAAATAAGGCAATGTTTTATTTAAAATTTTAGCCCCCATCGTACTATAAAAAATATAGACAGGTATAGAGATGGTCATAGCAAAAGTAATATATTGTCCAAAAAAGGAATCAATAAAAAATGACAGTAGGACAATGGCAAACAAAATGCACCAAAAAATAATATTACTTTTTTTATAGCTTTGAAAAAATACATATAAGCTACCTTGTACTGTTTTCATTTTACTAACCTCTCTTTCTGCTGTTTACTTAAATACACTAACAGGTCTTGTAAAGATACATTTTCTAATGTAATATTTTGACCTTCGATTGCACGACCGTTGGCATAGACAACGGCCGTCATATCATGCATAAAAATATGCTTGTAAATGACTTCTAAGTCTAGTATTGCGCGTTCAACATCTTGAGCATTTCCTTTTACTGCAACAATATACTGATCCCATTGCTCCGCCGTTTTTTGCAGCAATAACTCACCTTCTTGCAGAATAAGGATTTCTTCAAACAATTCACTGGCTTCATCTATTAAATGCGTCGATAAAAGGAATAGCCTTGGATGTTCTATTTGTTGATCAATTAATAAATCATAAAATGTATTGCGGGCAGCTACGTCTAAGCCGATATAGGGCTCATCGAAAATGGTAATGGCAGCATGACTAGCAAACCCTGTAATAATACCAAGTGCAGATACCATCCCTTTAGATAAATTGCGCACTTTATCTTTTGGATTAAGTGCAAATACTTGAAGAAGCTCATTTGCAAGCTGTTCATCCCACTTTGGATAGAAAAAACGATTAGTCTTTAAACATTGTGCGATCGTCATATCTTCTTGAAAATTACCACTCTCTGCAACAAAACAAATGTTACGCAATATAGCAGGGGCATTGAAAACATTCTCGCCATTGATACGTATATGCCCTTCAGTTGTAGGAATAAGCCCTGCTAATAAATTTAAAAATGTTGTTTTACCAGCGCCATTATGACCTAAAAAACCGATGATTTTTGGCCCTTCAATCGTAAAAGATACATTTTTTAAAGCATGTTTTTGCTTATACAGTTTGCTAACATTTCTAACATCAATCTTCATAAATTATCCCCTCTGTAACATATTTTGTAATTCTTCGTCAGAGATGCCTAATCGTACCGCCTCTTTTTTTAACGGTTCAATATGTTGTGCAAAAAAGTTTTCCTTACGTTCTGCAATTAAAATTTTTCGTGCATCTGTACTGACAAACATACCTACGCCTCGTTTTTTATAAATGACACCTTTTTCCACTAATTCGTTCACACCCTTGCCTGCTGTTGCAGGATTTATTTGATACTCTTTGGCAAATTCATTGGTTGATGGAATGCGATCTTCAGATTGTAGTTGCCCATCAAGAATGGCATCTTCAACCCGTTCACGAATTTGCTGGAAGATTGGTTTTTCATTGCTTAACGAATAAATCACAATCCACCTCCTAGTTAATTGGTTCATTACTTATGTAACTAACCATACAACGAAGCAATTAAATTGTCAATTTATTGTTGGTAATTATATCTAGTTTTAAAAATCCTGTTTTCATATAGTTTATTTTCAAATTTTGTCCTTTTATGATTGGGCTAGGTTAGTTCGTTTCGGAGTTGCATGAGTAGGTAGGTGATAAAATAGCATGGCGGAGGTCGTCGTTTATAACTGTGAGAAGGGGACGCGCATGAAAAAAATAAATGCCAGGTGTCTTGAGGATTTGCTGGAGGACCCATTATTTAGTCGTGCTTTGCGGTAATGTCTATAAAAAAAGACTCGATTCCACTAAAGAGGAATCGAGTCCATATTATTAGACCCACCAGCACCAATGGGTTGCCACAACCACTTTTTACTGTGAGACTTTTGAGTGGTTGGCGTTAGTGTAAGAAATAACAATAGCTGTGTTTTCTGTGACAATTTAAACGTTTAGGGCTCGTTTTATTTATTCAATTCTTTATATAAAACATATTTTAAAGCAGAAATTTCATCTTCAGATAGTTTACCTTCCATTTCGGATAATATTTCATCCTCACTAATTGAACCGTTTTGCGCTTGTTCCTGAATATCAAGTAAACGATTAACGCCCACTTTTGTTATTAACACACGTATCGCTTCTTCCTTAGTTTGGAAGGGGAGAGTATCCGGATTTGTAGTTGCTGCCTCGCTTACAATTTCTTGAACTTTCGGATCGTTCTCGATATAGGTTTTTACTTCTGCTAGATTTTCGTCATCTAAAGTAGACTCCACTTTTTCGATAATTTTTTCGGAAGCAATATTTGTCCCAAAATGCCACATGGCATAGCCAGCTGCTCCGAGTAAAACAAGAATTATTGTGATAATTGTTAAAAACTTTTTCATCAACTCACTCCTGACACTTTGAATATAGCACAACTTGTCAAAAACCACGAAGAAAAGATACTTATGACATCGCCGACAAATACTAGTTGGGCAACATTATATATCTTAATTATAGTGGATATTTTACACTTTATGACGTTACGTTTGCACCTATAAGTTTTAACATTATTTGTTTTTATACATTATTAAGGGAATTGTAGCGTACTACTAAAAGTATGACGAAACATAACGTGGAAGTGTTGCCTCATCGGCTCCGATTAGGAGGGACAATAGAAAAACAGCTTGGTATATTCTACTCCCAAGCTGTTTTCTTGTTATCATTCAATTCCCGCGTCAATTTTCACTTCAACCTGCTTGTCATTTACATATTGTAAGTAAGTTTGAGCGTCGATGAATTGCTGTTGCATTTCTTTAGGCATTGTCTCGATGTCTGGAACACTAGAAACACCTAGTTGTGCCATCGTCGTTTCATAGGTCATGAGGGCTTGTATATATTGTTCATATTCTTCAGCCGTTAAAACGTCTTTACTTGATGGAAGGCCGTTCAATTTGTCAAAGTATGGTTGCACTTCATACATAGCGGCTTTAATCTCCTCTAATGGCTCTACGGGAATTTGAGAATAATCGATGTTGCCATTGTGGTTGCCATATTCAATTTTGGTACTTGTAAAGACATTTAATAATTCTTTAAATTGTTCATACTCTTCTTTTCCTAAGTCACCTTTTGCTTGATCGAGTTTTGCATTGAATAATAAGTAACTTTCCATTGTCACATTTGCAGCATGTTTTTTTAGATTATCAAAAGAACCATATAATTCATCGGCAAGTAATGCTTGATAAGCAAATACGCCTGTTGGAATCATTAACGAAGCGGAAATCACAGCGATAGCTAATCGTTTCTTAACAAAACGATTCAATTTACCACCTTTTTCGGATTTTGCTTTTTTAATGCCCAATTTACTTCTTTCGTGGATTTCAGCAGGGATGTCAATTTGTGAAAGCTCTTGTTTAAGATGATTATGCATAGCTATCTACCTCCTTAAAATTTTGACGAAGCTTATCTAGAGCGCGGTATAGGACAGACTTTGCGGTTCCTAGTGGGATATCTAATATCTCGGAAATCTCCTTTAATGTCCGATCATCATAATATTTTAGTAAAATGACACTTTTTTCATCCTCTTGTAAAGTGTCAATTAGCTTATTTAAAGATAACGTCAGTGCAATATCTTCATCTTCCGTCCTCATAATCTTGTCCAAGTTTGAATTTAGCGGAATTACTTTTTTATTTTTATTAATTAAGTTTAAGGCACAATTAATCGTTATTTTCATTAGCCATGTCTTGAAAAATTCTGGCTTTTTCAATGTACTGATTTTTTTAAAAGACTGATAGGCCACTTCTTGAACAAGATCTAATGCATCTTCTTTATTTTTTACATAGACAAAAGCCATTCGATAAATATCTGCTTCGTACTGTTGGAAAAGCATTACATAGGCTTTATCATTTCCTTTTTGTGCTTTCTTTACTAAACGTTCAAGTTTCATCGTAATTCCTCCTTTCGTTTTCGTTGTACGTCTATTAGACAAACGATCAGGTGTTTTGGCTTAAATTTTTTATCAAAAAATTAAAAGTAGTTGTCAATTGGATGACGATTATGAAAGTATAGTTTTAAAAGTGCGAGACGCATATGGATAATCAACCCTCATTAGTGTGTTATATTAGACATGAAAAAAATAGTCAATTTCTTTTAGTATTGAAATTTAATTTAAAATAGTATAAGATTTACAAAATTACATATGAAAAGCTATGAAAAGAAGAGTAAACATACGTACGATCTACAGAGACCTCTGGGAGCTGAAAAGGAGGGATACGAAATATGTTGAAACAAGCCTTTGAGCTGTGCATTGGATTTATTTGTTGACACAATGATGATGCAACGTATTCTCACGTTAACGGGATAGAGTATCGCACGATTTTGAAAAATGCCGTACTCGATAAGGTTGCTACAGCAATGTAGAAACGAACTGGGGTGGCACCGCGATATGACTCGCCCCCAAGATACTATCTTGGGGGTGAGTTTTTTATTTTGTTTTATTAAAAATAAAATAGGAGTGGTGATAATGTCCAGATGGAAGTATCCTTTAATGCTGTTAGGAGGGATAGGCATTTCAAATGTGGGTGCGTGGGTTTATCTGATCGCACTTAATTTAATCCTATTGAATGAAACAGGTTCCCCACTTGCCATTGCTTTATTATATATCCTCGGTCCAATCGCAACGATTTTTTCAAATACTTGGGCAGGTAGCTTAATTGATCGGGTAAATACGCGGCTACTTATGATGGGATTGGACATGTTCCGGGCATTATGTATTGCGGTAATTCCTTTTTTACCTTCGCTTATTTATGTCTATGGAGTAGCATTTATCATAAATGTGGGCAGTGCTATATTTCAGCCTACATCGATGGTGTATATGACGAAACTAATCCCTGTAAAAGATCGGCAACGCTTTAATGCACTACGTAGTTTTATCAATGCTTGTGGTTCATTAATAGGGCCTGCTATTGCGGGTATATTATTTTGGCTGGGCACACCGTATACTGCCATTCATATAAATGCAATTGCATTATTTTTTTCGGCTCTTCTTATCATGATGCTACCTAATGTTGATGTAAGAGATAAAGAAACAAAAATGCAAAGATTTTCATGGGAATTAATAAAAAAAGATTGTCATGTAGTTGTTAATTTTACAAAGGAAAATGCTTATATCACCAAAATTTACTTATTATTTAGTGGTACTACGATATTTATGACTGCAATCGATTCTCTAGAGGCAGCATTTGCTAAAGGTGTACTGTCAATTTCAGATACTAATTATGGGTATTTACTAAGTATTTTTGGAGCTGGCATTATCATCGGGTCTATCATTAATTCTATATTTACAAAACATCTTGCGGTGAATCATTTAATAGGTGTCGGTACTATTTTCACCTCAATTGGATATCTAGTATTTTATAGTGCTAGCGGTTTTTTTAGTGCAGTACCAGGTGTATTTTTAATAGGCTTTGCCGTAACATTTGCAAATACAGGCTATCTAACTTTTTACCAAAATCATGTACCTGTAAAGATAATGGGAAGGTTTGAAAGCCTCTTTCGTGTTATTGAAGCAAGTATTATTGTAGCCGTAACGATTGTAATAGGTTTAGCCGCTGAATTCACTTCGATTCGACCTGTCGGCTTAATTGGTGCAATGTTCTTCTTGTTCTTAGGGTTATTGGCTTGGAAAGCTGTAACGGGGACAAAAAAGCAAGCAATTTTAAAAAAGAGGTATCTTCTTTCAATAATTAATAAAGCAATAGAGGAGGCAGAAAAATGAAATATATTGAATGTGAAAATGTTACTAACGAGGAGAAAGCGCATATTTTTCAAGCGTTATTAAAATACAATCTTTCAAATCTTGAAGAAAAGGTAGTAAAAGATATTGGGATTTTTGTAGAAGATGAAAAAGGAACTAGAGTTGCAGGGTTAATTGGAGAGACACATGGAAATTGGCTAGAAGTTGAGTATTTATGGGTAAGTGAAGAACTTCGTGGACAGCATATTGGTACGGAACTGATGGATAAAGCTGAGAAGATTGCTAGAGATAGAGGTTGTAAATATGCATTTTTAAATACGTTTAGTTTTCAGGCACCTGATTTTTACGTGAAGCTTGGCTATAAAGAAGAATTTGTACTCACCCATTATCCACTAACAGGTAAGCGATATTATTACACAAAAAAGCTTTAAAAAACGTTTGTACTATAAAGTTCTGAAATGGCGGCTGTGTGCACGAATGAGAATAAAAGTTGACTTTCCAACAGTCGAAATAACATACCACATAAAGGACTTGCGCATAAATACATGCAAGTCCTTTGTGCTATATTGCCGGCTCTCTTCATTGAATGACTAATTTTAACTATCCCGATAAGAATTATGAGTGGGACGAAATAAATCTTCCTCGGAATTTCTAACAATAGAAAAGTGGTCAACATTATAATGACCGTGCAGGGTAGTATTATGATGCTGTATAATTTGTTCGGAACTTAAAACAGCATTGCCCAATGTTGAATGCCCATCCTCGACTAACGTTACATCAAAACCACTGATTGTTGCTGTTCTAACAGCACTATCTATACAGTGCTGTGTTTCACAGCCCATCATAACAATATGTTCAATATGCTGTGTTGTTAAATGTTCAAGCAGTCCTGTCCCATAAAAAGAATTTGTTGCAGATTTATCAAAGATCTTTGCTTCAGTAGGTACAGTAATTTCATTGTGAATTTGAAATCCATCTCCCTGTCCTTCAGCTACATCAAGATCCCTTACAAAAATAACTGGAACTGTTGCTGCTATTGCTTTGTTAATTACTTTATTAATAGTAATAATAAGCTTCTCTTTACTGAAAATTTGACCTGTTTCTTGATTTCCATCAATCAATGCTTGTTGTGCGTCGATGATTAATAATAGTTGCTTCAAATAATTTTCCCCTTTCAAAATGTGGGGAGACGCTAAAAGATTGGTTACTTAGTCGTAATCCCCTAGTTTTTTAAGTGCCCATTTCGTTTGTTTATCATCCTATCAACCTCCTAAACAAAATTTGACTACTAGTCAGTTAAATTATACCATCTGTGATGAAAATCAATATACTGTTGACGAAGTAATACATCATATAATGCTATACTTCAATTACTCTAGTACTAATAAGGAGCATGATAAGATGGATGCGAAATATATTCATTTCAATGAATTTGGTAGCCCTAAAGAGGTATTAAAACTCGAGTATAAAACGATTGAACCACCTAAGGATAATGAAGTGCTTGTAAGAATGCTAGTAAGACCAATTAATCCCTCTGATTTAATTCCGATTAGAGGATCGTATGCTCATCGTATAGCATTGCCCAACATTCCAGGTTATGAAGGAGTTGGAATTGTTGAGAATGTAGGTTCTTCTGTTTCGAAGAATCTTATTGGTAAACGTGTGTTACCTTTACGTGGAGAAGGAACATGGCAAGAATTTGTTAAAACATCAGCAGAATTTAGCGTTCCTGTACCTGATTTAATAGATGATTTTACAGCTGCTCAAATGTATATCAATCCAGTTACTGCGTGGGTAGTTTGTACAGAAGTTTTAAAATTAAAAGCAAATGATGTTTTATTGGTGAATGCTTGTGGTTCAGCTATTGGACACATTTTTGCTCAATTTTCTAAAATAATAGGTTTTCGATTGATTGGCGTGACAAGAAATAATAAGCATACAGAGAAATTACTTCATCTAGGAGCTTCTGATGTAATAGATACTTCTAGAAGTGGTCTTTATGAAACCGTTATGGAATTGACAAATGGAATAGGTGCAAATGCAGCAATTGATTCGATTGGAGGCTCTGATGGCAATGAATTAGCTACATGTGTCCATCCTTATGGGCACTTCTTAACGATAGGTCTACTATCAGGAATTCAAGTCAATTGGGCACATATTGTAAATGGTGCACAATTGAATGCGAATATGTTTCATTTAAGGAATTGGAATAAAAATGTATCCGTGAGCAAATGGCAAGAAACGTTTACTCATGTGACTAGGCTCATCAATGACAAAAAATTGCGCCTGATGCAGGCCGATTCCACCTATGACTTATCAGATTTAACAAAGGCAATTGACGCTGTTGAAGCTACTAAAAAGACGAACGGTAAAGTATTTTTAACAAGCTATTAAGTATATTTCTAAGCCATGAGTCGATTAATGGGCTTCACTTTCGTGAGGTCCATTTTTGTTTATCGATAGGGTAGAATGGATAGCTTCCTTTTAATTGATCACTAAATAGGTTGATTGTAATTATATGAAAATATAAAATAGACTTTGTTATAGATTACCAAAATAGATTTATAATGGCGATTTATGAATACATAAAAAGAACATAGTAAGGGAGTGTACTGATTGATAAAGATTAAACATTTAGTATTAGCATTGGGCTTCAGTTTACTATTATCAGGTTGTAATAGTGAAAAAACTGTTAAGGAAGAAAATGAAATAAGGGCAGAATCTGAAATCCTTGCATTAGAAACGCTTTTAAAGGAAAAGAAATATGAGGATCTTTTGGTGAAATTGGAAACTTTAGATTTACCTGAATCGGAAACTGATAAAGTAGATGAATTTAGTATAAAATTTGTGGATCAATTGATAAGTGAAAATAATTATACTTTTATAAGTTCGAAGTATTACAGAATTAGGTCAGCGGTCAGTCGTGAGAATTGGATTAAAATGGAGAAGTTTTCGAAACAAGGTAAAGAGTTAGTGCTAGATGAAATGGAACAAGCAGTTAGAAACAAGGATTTTCAAAAGGTTCAAGAAGTGTATGATAATGAAAAAGGACTTCATGATAATGATGAATTTTTAGCAATGTATAATTATGCTCTTTATTTACAAACTGACCAAAATTCGTACAAGGCTTCTGGAGCTTTAGCACTTGCTGTTGATCCTGAATATTATGGAAGAATGAAAGATGAAATTATTGCAGGGGTAACGAATACATCTTATAAAAGTCCTTTATCATTCGGACCTATAACGAAAACCGATTGGAACTATATTGAAAGTGAATATCAGCGAAATTTAAATACGATGATTATAAGAAAGGAAGAGGCGAGAGTAAGAGACGAAAAAATTGAAGCTGCTAGAGGGATGAATCCTACTTTAGGAATGACCTATGACGAAGTAAAAGCATCTTTATGGGGTGAACCAATTGATATTAATAGAACCGTAACAGTATACGGGTCTTATGAACAATGGGTTTATGGAAATGGTCAATACCTTTATTTTGAAGATGGCATTTTAACAAGCTTCCAAGATTAACTAATTTTAAATATTCATTCAAAAACTTTCAGATTCATTAAGAATTTGAAGGTTTTTTTGTTAGATTAAATCATTTTTGAACGAAATAAAGTATTTTACAGTCTAATGGAGGAAGGAGGCGAAAAGAATGGAATTCGAAATAACAAAGCGTGCCATACGTGGAGATCATCAAGCGATACTTTCTCTTATTGAAGTGGACGAAGAAATTTTATATCGCATGGCCTTTACATATATGAAAAATGAGCAAGACGCTTTAGACGTGATGCAAGAGCTAGTTTATAAGGCGCTTAAAAAAATGCATACCGTTCAACAACCCGAATATGCCAGAACATGGCTCGTGCGCGTCTTAATCAATTGCTGTAAAGACCATTTGCGAAAACGTCAACAAACCGTTCAGATCGAAGAATATCATGTATTTGAATGGGCCATTTACTCAGATATTGAGAGATTATTAGCGCAATTAACCTTGTCAGAGCAACAAATCGTCTATATGAAATATTTTCAACAACTTAAAAACAAGGAAATTGCCGAGCTCAATCAAATTCCAGAAGGTACTGTAAAGTCTAAACTTCATCACATTCTAAAGAAGCTTAGAAACTTCGCAAGAGAAAAGGAGGACTGGCTATGAAAAAACCACCAATTGATGTGCCAAAGGAGCAACTTCAACAAATTCGAATGGATGTATTGCGCAAAGTACAGAGAGAAAAAAGAACAAAGAAGCGTATGGCTTCTGTAGCAATCGTATTTTTGTGTTGCTTAAGTCTATTACTTTCTATTCGCGTTTCGCCAACTGTTGCTAGCTATGTTGCAAAAATACCTGGCTTGGACGCCATTGTATCAGCGGTAGTAAGAGATAAAGGGATAAAAGATATTGTGGAGCATAAATATTATGAAGAAATTAATAAGACGCAGACGAAAGATGGTCTATCTCTTACATTACAAGGCGTGATAGCAGATCAGTCAGGTTTTGTCCTTTACTATGATGCGGATGCTTCATTTGAATTAAATCTGGAGGAAGTCCAATTGTTCCAAGGAGACGATGAAATTAAATGTGGTTGTTCATTTACGATGGGTGGGGGAAATCAAGCATTTATTTCATCTTCAGTGGAATATAGTTTTTCTGAGCCAATGGCCTATACTTCACGGGACTTTACAGCCGTATTTCGTTTTAAAGATAAGAATCAAGGGGAAATTGAAATGACGATACCGTTTTCCTTACAAAACGAAATCGCGGAGGAAAAAGTTTTTATTGCTAATCGTACTGTTGAAGTCGAAGGTCAAAAGTTTACTATTACAAAAATTCGCCGTACCACACTAAAATTGGCACTTGACATTGAAGTAGACAAAGCAAATACAATGCAAATATTAGCACTTGATGATATTGCAGTCGTAACGGAAAGTGGTGAGCGTAGAGAAAGCATTCGTAGTAGTCATTCAATGAACGGAGATATTCGGGACGGCAAATATACGCTCTATTTGCAAAGTAATTATTTTGATAATCCACAGTCATTAACGGTGTTGATAGGCGCTGTTCAAGCTGTTCCAAAGGGGGAGGACTTTATCGAAGTTGATTTTGGTAGACAAGAAGTACTCTCAAAACCTGATTTTTTAGATTGGGATATTTCTGTAGAGCAACAAAGTTTAAAAACGGCTGCAAAAAATTGGGATGGTCGTATACGACATATATTTTATAGAAGTGGTTTAAAAGCAGATGGCACGACATTAGCATATAAAGGCGGCACATTTTCAGATGATGATGAGTATCTCTATTCAACAGAGTCCTTTGATCAATATAATGGTAAAGCTAAAATATTTTTCAACTATTACTATAACCCGATTGGGGAAGATATTGAAGTAAAGATTCCATTGCAATAATTTTGCTGGTATGGTTTTACTGGCGATTTCACCTATCTTTAAGGCGATAGTGTTAGATTGAACGCAATCAATCTAACACTATTTTTATTACGTAGGACTATATTTCTTCATTAAAGTAGATTTTATAAAATTTTCGATTTGTTTCCTCATCAAAGCCTACCTCAATAAGCTCTTCCAGTTGCTCGATATCACGGACGTTCACTTGAATTTCAATCGCGGAATCCAATTTAATTTTACGTTTATAACTTTTTTCAGCTTTAGCAAGGGCACTTTCGGAAATCACGGTTTCATAGGGCTTGACTGAATTGACGATAATGTCTTTTTGCGTTGAATCGGCTGCATCGAATACAGTTTCAATATAATCGTTGACTTGAAATTGTTCTTCACTGTGGAAATAATCGAGCGTTTTATTTAGCAAGCCTAACTTCTCGGTATTGGTAAAACGATCTTCTTTCAAAATATACTTCTTACATTCTGTTAATGCCAAGTTTGTTTTATGGTAATGTTCATCAGCTACTTTAATTTTTAAAAAACGTTCTTGCCAGTACACGACATCTTCTTTTTTCTTCGTTTTCATAAAGACAACTGGCGCTTCATCAGCTCCCATATCAACGATGACAGCCATATTATTCATTTTCTTAACGTTAATGCCGTCGATGCCATTAACAGTCATTTTATTTTGTTCATTTTTTATATCTAAAAACATTTCTTTTTCTTCAATTTTGACAATGGCAATAACTTTCTTTGGCTCTGTAGACAGAAAACAATTGTCAAATAAGCCAATAAACAACTCGCCACTTTTAATATTCGGATGCCCAGATGCACTATGTAAGTGGCTAGCGATATGCTTGGATTGTTCTAGAAAACTAGCGTCCTCATCAAAAATAGCTTTTACATACGTATACACTTCATTTAAGCCGATAGCTGTTTCATGAAAAAATTCATATTGCTGCTCAAAGTCGAGTTTATTAAATGCTAATTGTGTAAATGCTGCTTCCAGCATAACTTCAGGTTGAGAAAATGCTTCCTCTCCATAGACAAGGGTATCGCTTACATAATGTACAACATATTGAGCTAATTTACTTTCACTAACTTCTAACATACTTTTCCACCTTCGATATATTTGTTTCGATAATTTACCATAGCACACCCCGTACAATTTTGATATGGATTTTATATGTTGATAGACCAGGAGTTGGTGTGGATTCGGATTTTACTTTAATGTAATGCTAGTGTTTTGATATATTTAATATAGAAAATTAGGTTATAGGAAAGGAGACGCATAAACGTAGTTGCTTCTTTGTTATTTTTAACCCTCCTGCAAACTAGTTTTTTCTTTACAATAAGTTTAGCAAAGTGAAATAGAATTTTTAATAATATCCTTCTATTTTTAATTGAATTAAACTAAAAATTCTGATAAATTATTAAAAAATACTTGAAGGGAGATTGAAGCTATGATGATTCATACAAGTTTTAATAGTAGTTAAACTTATGTAAATGAATTTTTTGATGTTGTTTGTCTTCTATCAATTTTACAGCAAATGATGTGTAGCGGAGTATTTTTAGAGAATACAAATTTGTCTAATGATACTAATTTTTTACTAAAATCTTAAAAGTAAAGAAATAACCTAAACATCCTTAAAAGTAAAAAAATATAGGAGTGAAGAATTTATGAAAAAATTCATGTTTGTATTACTTTTATTATTAGTTTCAATAGGTATAGGAGAAAATAAAGCTTTAGCAGAATCAATTACCGCGGAAGTTAATTACGGTAATGAAAATGATATTAATCAAGAAGAAATTGATAGAAGATTAGGAATTGTATTTGACTACTTAAATGAACATGCAAATCAGGATTTTAATAATGAATCTTCGTTAGTTTATGATATTCCAGTTGGAGAAGGGATTATTGTTAATGCTGAAATTTCTAATCAAGAGGTTTTAAGAACAAGAGCAATTGGTAGTAGTAGAGATTCTATTAAAGCAAATACAAATTATAATTATAGTTTAAGACTTACGAACATAGTAGGCTCTGGAGATATAACTATATATACTGTGAACTATACTACGGGTAGCCCAATAGCTCCTGGAAAAGATGTATATAGAATAACAGTAAATAATGTTTCTATTTTTGGTACACCCCCTTCTGGCTTTAGCGTAGGGAATACAAATACCTACATAAAAAATAACAATAATATTATTGTAAGTACTGGAGGATACATCACATATAAACGTGTTCTTCTAGCAGATAAAACTATAAATTTCAATGATGTTTCATTAGGAAGCCTTGTGGGCGGAACTTTAGTAGTTAACTATTCATATCGAGTGAATTAAAAAGGTGTGATTTCGTTGAAAAGTAAATCTAAAAAAATATACTATATTTCGCTGCTTCTGATTGTGATGATTGCTATATCGTACTATCTTATTGGGCAAAAAAAACCAAAACCCGAGGTGACAAGTGAATTGACTGAGTTTTTGCCAAATGGTGAAAAGAAGGTAAGAGTGATGGAAGAAGTCGATGAAGAAACAACGCAGTGGCGGAGGGCAAAAGAGGCAGATATACAATCACTCATAGCAGAACAAACAGGTTTAAAAGGTGAAGATGTTCTAGTTTCGGCAACCACTGAATCAAATATAGGCGATACAAAGAATCAAGAAATAGCATGTTCAGTTGTGCTACGCACGGAGTCAGCATTTGATGACAAAATTATTCAAAACGTAGTAGATGGGATTATCCATGTTTTCAAACAAGATTCGGTGGAAGCAAATATTAGTAAAGAAAACATTGTAATTTCAAATAATACGGATGTCCTCCATTAAAAATACAACTGCTATGTAAAAAGTAAATAACCGTTTGGAAGTAAAGAGGGTCTACTTTGACAGCACCTCACTATCACAAATGATATGCTCTCAAAATTTTATTTGTTTTATATGCCTACACTTGGGAGCATATCATACTTTATTGGGTGCTTTTTTATGCCGATAATCAACCATTTTATTTAGAAAATTATAGATTTTATAAACTACATAAAATAATAGAATTTAATAATAACAAATAACATATTTGCAAATAATACAATTTTGCTAGGTGGCAATTCTACGTTCAGCTTGGAACGTATCACGAAAGGAGGTAATTTTGTGCGGAAAAACATTGCTATTTTTAGTTTGAGTATCGCTTTTATTTTAGGCATACCATTTAAATGGGTTCAATATAAAGGGGGAAGGAGTAATGGGGTCCCGTCAGATTTATACGGATTTACAACTTCCCTGCTGTTAAACTATACATATAGATGGATGAAACTCATCAACACATTGACTTATTTTGTGAAACGCTTTACAATATGTTTAAACAATTAAACATTATAACGGAGTGTGCAATGAGCATGGACGAATTTATTGGCAATCAGAAGGCAATTCATATTTTCGAGAATTTAAGCCTCTATTTTCATGGCTTGGGAGACCCTATTCGGCAGCAAATCATAGCGTTGCTGATCGACAAAGAGAGTATGAATGTGACGCAAATTACAGAACTTATTCCCATGTCACGACCTAACGTCTCTCATCACCTGAAAGTATTACGGCAAGCAGGGCTGCTTAAGGTTCAGAAGAAGGGCACGCAAATGTTCTACAGTCTTGAGTTTGACGAAGTAATAGCCCTTATGAAACAGCTTGTCCATTTCGTTGAAGAGGAATGCCAGTGCTAATGTCATTAACTTGACAAGCACATGTCATCCCTTTTTTTATAAGCGTTACGTTTATAAGATTAAACGTTTAATCATTTAATTATTTAAAAGGAGATTGATAATATGAACAGAAAAATGGTACTTATTGTAGGAGGATACGGTGCAGTAGGCAGACAGATTGCTCAAATATTACATGATCGGCACCCCGAACTGGATATCACTTTGGGAGGAAGGTCACCGGAAAAAGCGGCACCTTTCGAGTCCGAACGGGTCCAAACAATCGTAGTTGATAATAATGCGGATGATCCACTACTTTATGTAACCGACAATGTATCGCTAATCATTAACTCAGTCAACGATCTGCAGGATCGGCTGCTTCTGTCGGCAGTTAAAAGGAAAATTCCACTCATCGATCTTACTCGCTGGACAGAGCTATTCCAACAATCGGTCACCAAGTTAAAAAAAACAGATCTTCATTCCCCTGTCGTGCTGTCTTCCGGATGGATGGCGGGAACTGCTTCACTATTCGCCAAGCTGCATTCGACCTCACTTCAGAACGTCGTCGTTAATATTCATGCGCTATACTCGCTGCAGGACAAAGCAGGACCTGATTCTGCGGCGTACATGGATCGTATGACCATTCCATTCTATATTACGGAACCGGAAGGAAGACGTCTTGTATTTCCAATGACAGAGCCGGTGAAAGTCCAATTTCCAGATGGATATACTGCAAAATGCTACCGGCTTGACACTCCTGATCATGTGACATTGCTAAGGGCTGGCAATGTCGACTCAGCCAACTTCCGCATCTCTTTCGACAGCAAAGCCGCTACCTCGATGCTTGTCGGAATGGTTAAGAGCGGAATATGGAAAATGATAAGTGGAGAGCGATTCCGTTCACTTAGACGAAGCCTGCTCTACAATCCGGGTACTGGCAGTGCACATCACATCCTTATTCATCTAAAGGGACGAGATCAGAATGGGCACTGGGTTGAACGAAAAATCACAATTTCTGATCCGCTTGGTCAGACTCATCTTACCGCCTTGGGAGCTGCTGTCCAAGCAGAAAAGCTATTGCGCATACCAGAGGACAAACCGCTAGCTCCAGAAATTTATTTTCCAGAAGATTTACCTGATGTACGGATGGATACCTCTGAAATTAGCAATTTTTTCAAACAATATGGAGTTCTTATATCTCACTAACTCAAATTTTGTAGGACGAAATCGGCAAATAAACCCTGATAGGGGTCCCGTCAGATTTATGCGGATTTACAACGTTAAGAAATATACACGATTTTATGCAAAGTAGAAGCACAAACAAAACAAGTAAAAATACTGATACGTCAACCGTTTACGCCACCTGGATAAAAAGACGTAAAAGTAATGTTCATAAGAAAAGCCACAAAACTGAAGTGACCCGTAAAAGTTTGACACGGTTAATTCGTTAGGCGCTTGTGTAAAATGAGTTCGGTATTGCACCGGACTCATTTTTAATGTGCGCCCGGCATGCGTATAAACTATAGGGTGCAAGTCCCGAGCCACGAAGACAGAAGTAGAGGTTTGGTGTGGATATTTCGCTCTAGCAGATACACATTCTATTTTTAAAACGTTGGATAGTTGGATTAAGCGAAGATTACGAATGTGCTTATGGAAGAATTGGAAGAAACCCCGAACAAGAGTCAGGAATCTTACTCGCTTAAACGTTCCTTACGGGAAAGCATACGAGTGGGGGAATACTCGAAAAGGGTACTGGCGCATTTCGAAAAGCCCCATATTACACAGAACCCTCGGCAATTCCTATTGGGAAAGCCAAGGGCTGAAAAGTCTGCAAGTTCGTTACAAAACTTTGCGTTATTCATCTTAATTGAACCGCCGTATATGGAACCGTACGTACGGTGGTGTGAGAGGTCGGAAGTTAATCACTCCCTCCTACTCGATTTTATACAGGGATTCGATTCCCTTTTTCATCGTAGAAGGCGTGGATTTTCCCTACCGCTGTTACGCCTTTGAAAAGTTGCTTTTGCGTAGCCCAGTCACTCGCTTCTAAATAGCCTAGCGCTCACTATTGCAAATCTAAAAAATCTCCGTCTCGAAGTCGATTCACGAAATTCTGAAGCCAAGTGTAATACGATACACCGTGTCGTAACTTATGTAGGTCACGCAAGCATTCCTGTCTTTCGGCATCGGGGGTACCCTCCGCAAGTGCAATTTCAGATAGCTCGGGAATCACCTGGTTGATTGCCCCAAGCATGATATCGATTTCCCGCTGGAGTTTCAGTGTAAAGAAGACACGAAATGTTTGGAAAAAATCGGTCTCCGCCACATATTGATCTTTTCGTTCCTTTTTCTCTTCCAACTTGGTGACCATTCTAGAATCCATCAGCGATCGGATGGCATAGCTCATGTTGCTCTTACTCATGTTCATATAGTCTTTCATGTCCTCAAGTGTCATCGGTTTATCCTCGAAAAACATAATGCCATAAAGCTTACCGAATGAATGATTAGCGCCATACAAATCCATCGTCTGCGCGATGGCCTCGATGACCTGAGCGCGTAATTCGTTACGACTCTGCGACACTCCTGCACAATCCTTGGTTGGTTTCTGTTCCATGTAAACACTCCTTATCATTTTGCTAAACTCATACAATTGATTTACAAAAAACATTTTTAAATTAACAAGCGATTAATATCCAGTTAACACATAAAGTTTATATTGAGTGTACAATAAATTTTGTACAAACAAAGGTTTTAACCTTATTTAGGATAATTTTATCAAATGTACAAAGAAAATTGAACAACAAAATAAATAATGTTGATAGTTAGAGTGAAATGATCAGGTGATATATTTACATTATCTTACAGCATTCTGTCGGCGATGTTTGGTTGCGTTCCTTATATCAATATCTTCTGGCGTACATGCAATAGACAAGATTTTACCAGAGATTAGTGGAATCATCACTTCGAAATAGCTATAACGGATCAACAATAATATAAATGGGGGAATTTTAAGAATGTCGAGTATTACGTTGAAGTCTTTGTCAAAACAATATACAAGTGAAAAATCCACGCTCGATAATATTAATCTTGATATCAAAGATAAAGAGTTTCTGGTACTGCTAGGTCCGTCAGGGTGTGGTAAGTCCACTTTGTTACGTATGATTGCCGGTATTGAAGAAATTACGCAAGGTGAAGTGTATATTGGGGATGTTTGTGTAAATGAATTGGAGCCTAAGGATAGAGGAGTAGCGATGGTTTTTCAAAATTACGCGCTTTATCCGCATATGACGGTATTTGAGAACATGGCTTACGGTTTGAAGATAAAAAAGGTAAAAAAGGCGGAGAGAGAAAAACGAATCAAGGCGGCAGCAGATATTTTACAAATAACGCCATTGTTGAAACGATTTCCGAGTCAATTATCGGGCGGGCAAAAACAGCGGGTTGCAATTGGACGAGCCATAGTTAAAGAACCAAAAGTCTTCTTAATGGATGAGCCGTTATCCAATCTGGATGCGAAATTACGAAATGAAATGAGAATTGAAATTAAAAAGCTTCATGAGAGACTAAATTCTACGTTTGTCTATGTCACGCATGATCAAGTGGAGGCTGTTACCCTTGGAGATCGAATCGCCATTATTGCAGAAGGAAAGTTTAGGCAGATTGGAACACCTATGGAAATAATTGATAGTCCAGTGGATATGTTCGTGGCGAATTTTATTAGCTCACCGCCTATCAATTATTTAAATGCATTTCTGATAGACCGAAATGGACAAGTCTATGTAGATATAGATGGAGTGTTGCTGGAGACAAATTTGCCAATAGAAGTATTAAAAAGCCACACGGAGGTTGTAGCGGGTATTAGGCCTGAACATTGCTTCATTTCAGAAGATAAGAACAATACCTTAGAAATGGAGGTGCTGTTTACTGAAATTATTGGTACGGATGTGTTGTTACATCTAACATATCACTCCTTCAATTTTATAGTGAAAAAAAGCTTTACTGAAACTTATACGCAGGGTCAGAAGTTGAACGTAGGAATGTATGCAAATCAGGTCCATATGTTTGACAAAAATACACAAAAAAACTTAAGGAGCCCGCAATGAATATTCTTATCTCATTAGATGGTGTAAGTCATGAAATCTTTGCACGATATTCACAGGATTTTATCAATAACGGATTTTCATACTGTAAAAAACTGATTACAACGTTTCCATCCGTTACTTTTAATGCTCATGCGACGGCGATAACGGGGAACCATCATCCCAAACATTATGTGGTGGATAATATTGTCACCCATTCTAAAACGATGGAAAGAATAGAGCTGTACGGAGATCACGACATCATTTGTAATGAAACACTACATAAACAGACCTTATTTTATTCACTTGCCAAAAATGCATTGAAAAGCTGCTGTATCCATTGGCCGTTAACAACAGGAAATCCTTATATTCATGATTTAGTTACAGAATCCAGCAGCAAAAAAAAGTTGCAAGGAAACGCTTCAGTGGAAAACATCGATAACACATCATTGCGTGAGATATTACAAGCCATTGAATCAGAAGCATACGACTTTATCGCTGCAAGGTTTGTCGGATATGATGCATTTTCCCATCTACACGGGAAGGACTCGAAGGAGGCAGTTAATTGCCTAGGCCAGCTAATCGAACATATTAGCCAAATTGATCAGTTGTTGCGAAAGTTACAACAACCATACAACTTGATTATCTTTTCTGATCATGGGCAAAGCGACGTTCAATCATTCTTTTATCCAAATGAGGTTTTAGCGCAAAGTCGTTGGCGGCAGAGTTTGTACAACAAAGAAATACGATTTGTCGGCGACGGAAGTGGAGCGTTGTTATTTTATAGCTTGTTGGAACATCAGCATAACAAAGAAATTATGGAGTTTTTTAGCCAATTTCCACAAGTGAATCATTTTCATCAGCTAGCAAGTCACTCCAGTTCTGACTATCAACCAGTCGGTATTTTAGATATGAACAATACGGTATGCGGTGAAGACATTGTTCCTCCAGAACAACCGAAGTACAAGAATTTGAAAAGCTTGCATGGTTATCATCAGTCCAATGTGGATGAAATGAATGGATTTATGGTGTGTATCGGTCATCAAATCGAGGATAGCAAAATAATTGAAGAAACGCATATCGAGAACATTGCACCTACTTTAGCTAGGTTGTTTGAAATCTCACACCAATGTGATGGTAAAAACATCAATGAACTGATTAGGGGGCATGCATAGATGGCTAGGCCAATCAGCATTAAAAATGGGAAAGACAATCTATGGTCGCTTGCACTGTTGTTGCCAATACTTATTCCCTTAATTATTTTTTGGATTTATCCAATGATAAAAACATTTCACATTAGCTTTACAAATTGGGATTACATTTCACCTACCTATGATTATGTAATGCTAGAGAATTATAAAAATATAATGGGTGATTCCTTTTTTGTGAAAGTTTTAATGAATACGCTTGTATTTACAGTTTTCACAGTGCTTCCGCCAATCCTAATTGGATTACTTGTAGCTATACCGTTAAGTAAGATTAAAGCGTTTCGTACTTTTTTTGTCGCTTCCGCTTTTTCATCATGGATTACACCAACTGTGGTCGTTTCAATGGTATGGGTCAGTATATTTGATACGGATTCAGGCATTGTTAATGCAATTCTAAAAGAACTAGGTGCAGAGCCAGTTAAGTGGTTGGGAGGTCAAACCACCGCAATGGCAGTAGTCATTATTGTCACTATTTGGCAATATTTGGGTCTTGGTATATTGTTGCTAACCTCGGCAATGGCAAAATTAGATCCAGAGGTGGAGAAAGCCAATGATTTAGATGGTGGAAAAGGATTACGAAAATTAATAAAAATTACATTGCCAGCAATCTCGCCTATCCTTGTATTTTTATTCATTTTTTATACTTTAAACTCGCTTAAAGCCTATGATCAGATTTACATTTTGACGCAAGGTGGACCTTCAGGTGCAACTTCAACAATTTTATATTATTTCTACGTGTTAGCTTTCGAGTGGTATGAAACGGGATCTGCTTCGGCATTGGCGATAATTTTCCTTCTGCTTTGTCTGCTGATTAGCGCGATTAACTTCTTTTTATCTAAATACTTGTTTAAGAAATGAGGTGGGGATTTGAACTTGGCAAAATTAAAAGTTGGTATAAATTATACAGCATTAATTTTATTAAGCATAACGATGATCTTTCCATTCATCTGGATGTTCATGATTTCTATTAAACCAAAAAGTGAAATATACAGCGGAAAATTTTTTCCTACAACCTTTCACTTTGACAACTACATTAGATTATTTACCGATACCAATATACTGCTTTATCTGTGGAACAGTATTTACGTGAGTCTAATTATTATCGTGATTCAAATCGTATCAGCAATACTTGCAGCGTATGTATTCGCGACGTTTCAGAAAAGATGGGTGAAATTTTGCTTTGCACTAATATTGGCGACGTATATGTTGCCATCAGCTATCACTTACATCCCCTCCTTTATTTTGCTGTCTGAAGTGAATTTACTGGATACGCATATGGGTTACATCTTCAGTGAAAGTATCAGTATCTTTGCCATATTTTTCTTGAGGCAAGCTTTTATTCAGGTGCCTAAGGATGTGGTACATGCAGCTAAATTGGATGGAGCAGGGCATTTAAGGCTTATTTTCACCGTGTATATTCCTTATTGCAAAAATGCAATTGCTTCATTGGTATTAATCACATTTATTTATAGCTACAACAATTATATGTGGCCTTCACTGTTAATCAAGTCAGAAGAAAACATGTTTGTCACAATTGGTTTGAGAAGATTATTTATGAGTCAGGCAGGTTATGGAATGGATTTTCCTTTGGCAATGGCTGCCTGCGCAGTTTCACTAGTGCCAATGTTGCTGCTGTTGGCTATTTTTAGTAAAAGAATTATCCATTCAATGGCTAATCTCTATGTTAATAAATAAGATGAGGTGGTGATGCGAATCGACTATATTCCGATAATTATGAAAAGTTATGTTGGAAGCATGAGACTAAAACAATAATTAATTGGGAGGAAACAACAGTGGAAAAACGTAAAAGCAGGATTAAAAAGGTACTTCTGTCTCTCATGTGCTTTGCACTTATATTGACAGCATTAATGGGTTGCTCGAACAAGGCTTCCAAAGATACAAATGCAAGTGTAGCGTCCGATAAGGAAAAAATTAAACTTGAATTCTATTATGGTCTTGGCGGTAAACTCGGAGAAACGATGGAAAAAATCATCGAAGATTTTAACAAAAGTAATGACAAATATGAAGTCGTACCGATTGTCCAAGGGGACTACACTGAGACGTTACAAGCACTGCAAGCTTCACTTGCAGCTAGTAAACCTCCTGCTTTAGCAATTAACCGCTATCCGGAATTTATGAAGTTGGCAAAAAGTGATGTTTTACTTTCCTTAGAAGATCAAATTAATCAACCAGAATATAAAAAAGACGACGTTCTTCTTTTGGAGCAAGGATTGTACAATAATGTAACCTTGGGTGTGCCGGCATTTGTTTCTTCACAAATGATGTATTACAGAAAAGATATCTTTGATAAATACAATATTGATTATAATGCTTTGGAAAGCTTCGAGGAATTAGCGGAAGCAGCCAAGCTTATTAAAGAAAAAGAAGGAATTACTGGTTGGTCGATTATGTGGTATTCAGAACATATGATTGATTATGCCCGTTCAGCTGGTGGGGATATCGTCAGTGAAGACGGTAAAACCGTTACAATCGATTCCGATGAATGGATTTATGCTTGGGATAATATTAGAAAGTGGATTCATGAGGACAAAATAATGGACACTGTTTATGGCGGAAATGGCTGGGAATGGTGGTATAAAACGATTGACAATGTAATGAATGGGAAATCAGCGGGATATACGGGTTCTTCAGGTGATGGAGGAGACTTAGATTTCAATAAAATAGCAACAGGAATGCAAAAAGGATTTAACGGAAGCAAACCGAGACCAGTCGCTACTTCTGTCATGTTTAACTTGTTCAAAGATTCTCCTAAAGAACAACAGCAGGGTGCTTGGGAATTTGTAAAGTTCTTCTCGGAGGCAGATAAAACAGCTTACTGGGCAGTAGAAACGGGATATATTCCAATTCGAGAAAGCGCTGAAAACACGGAAATTTTCCAAAATAAATTAAAGGAAAACCCAAACTTATCAGTTCCTTTGAAACAGATAAAAACAAATGGCATTGCACCTTTTGTTGATCCGACCGGTGGTAAAATTTATGCTGAAATCGAATTAGCGAAAGACAAAGTACTAATTGAAAATATCCCTGCGGAAAAAGCATTAAAAGAGGCGAAAAACAAAGCGCAGAAAGAGCTAGACAAAATTCTGAAACAGTAAACGACATTAATAATGAACTGCTGTACAGAGCAGCAAGTAGTTTCACCCCACATATAACAGAAATGGAGAGTTTTATAATGAAATATAATATTGAATTAGCTGTATTCGATTTAGCTGGTACCCTTGTAGAGGATAATAACGGAGTTAGGGATTGTCTTTATAAAGCAGCTGTGGATTACGGATTAAACGTTACAAAAGATGAAATCAGCAACCATATGGGAACAAACAAGATTCATTTGTATCAATTTTTAATTGCGAGAACAAAAGGGAACTTTATCGATTTTAAAAATTTTGAAGTAGATATCGACAACTCAACTCAAGATGAGGCTGTCAAACTCTATGATCGATATACCGAATATATGATTGCTTATTATCAGGAGAATTGCCGAGAAATTGAGGGAGCAACGGAAACGCTTAAATGGTGCAAAGAAAATGGCATTAAAGTAGCGACAGGCACAGGGTTTCATAAAGAAATCAACAGCGTTATTATGGAGTCACTTGGCTGGGTGAAGGATGGTTTGATTGATTATGCGGTAGATCTTGATATGGTTCCGGAGGGAAAAGGACGCCCAGCGCCATTTATGATTTTCAAAGCCATGGAATATTTAAACGTTCAAAATGTGAGAAATGTGATTAAAATTGGCGATACGCCAGCAGACATGCTCGAAGGCTATAACGCAGGCTGTAAAGCGGTTATTGGTGTAACCCAAGGATCGACACCAATTGAAGTATGGGGCAAGTATTATCATACACATGTTCTTGATACTGTGAAAGAACTGCCAGCACTTATCGAGTCAGGTAAAATCGTATGATGGATCAACTGGAAAAAATGGCGAGCATCGGGATTGTCCTGCCGAAGCTGTTTCCCTTTCCACAAAGCAAGCCGGAACAGATGGTTTCAAGTCTGCTGACTATACTGGAAGACCCCTTTTTTACGGCAGTGGAAGTCTCGTATATCGCCGATAAAGAGACAAGGGATCTCGCTAAAAAGTATATTCAGTACAGTGGTGTGGAAACGATTTTTAATGGCGGAGATGCGTTTCGAGAATTACACATTGATCTAAGCTCCTTAGACCCGGCTATAAGAAACAACTCAATTAAAAAGTGTCAAATGCTGATTGACCATTGCTATGAAATGGATGCAAAAATCATGCACATCGTGACGGGGAAATTTGAAGGAGAAGAAAACAAACAACATAATATAAACGCTTTTATAGCTTCAACCATGGAACTATGCAAGTATGCGAAAGAGAAAGCGGGTACGTATGAGCTTTGTATCTCTTTAGAAATCGGGGATCGGCATGTTGACCGCAAATATTTGCTGGGCCCTACCCATGAGGCGGTACATGTAGCAAGAACAATCCAAAGTGAGTATAACAATTTTGGTCTGCTCCTAGATCAAAGTCACCTTCCGATTATGGGAGAAAATCCACATCAATCATTGTGGCTTGCCAAAGATTATCTCACGCATATTCATATCGGAAATTGTTATTTGAAAGACAGACAAGCCCATTATTTCGGCGATAAGCATATTCCTTTTGGAGTGAAGGATTCAGAAGTTGGCGTTGGCGAGTTAACAAAGTTCATCCAAACGCTAAATGACATTGACTTTTTTACACGTCCAAAACCAACAAGAAAGCCTGTGCTGACATTTGAAGTGGGTTCTCTTGAGAATGAATCACCTAAGCTAGTTATTGCCAATATAAAGCGTACTTTCTTTGAAGCTTGGGCTCAAGCATAAATTGATTATAGGAGTTGTAGCATAAATGAATGTGTTAATCACAGGTTACTTTAACGATTATTCTAAACAGAGAGTTACGCAATCGTTCCCTGAAAACTGGACTATTCAAATCGTTGAACCTCAGCGAATCGAAGAATTTATCAGTGAAGCGAATGTATTAATTCCAGAGCATATCGAAGTAGATGAAGCCTTATTAAATAAAGCACAACAGTTAAAATTTGTTCAGACGGGCGCTGGTTTTGACAATGTTGATATTGAAGCGTGTAGCAAAAGAAATATTTGGGTAAGTAATGCGGCTGGAGTCAATGCGAATGCAGTTGCTGAACATATTATGGCATTGATTCTTGGGTATTACAAAAATATCTCGTTCTTGGATCAGTTTATGAAAAATAAAGGAGATGAAACGAAGCTAGAGTATACTGGCAGCGAGTTGCTAGGAAAAACCATCGGTACTATAGGTTTTGGGGCGATTGGCTCCAGAGTAGCGGAACTGGCCAAAGCTTTTAAAATGAATGTTCTAGCATATGACACGAATAAAAATATTCAAAGTAATAATGATGTAGAATTGGTTGATTTGGATACATTAATTAGAAATTCTGACGTAATTACAATCAATATTTTTCTAAACGAGTCTACAAGAAATTTAGTCGATAAAACATTTTTAAAGCAAATGAAAAGTAATGCATTATTGGTAAATACAGCAAGAGGGCCGATTGTATGCGAAGATGATTTGATTGAAGCTTTAGAAAATAATGTAATCGGTGGAGCTTGTCTGGATGTATTTGCTGTGGAGCCATTAGATTTAGATAGTAAACTACGAACTTTGAAAAATGTTGTCTTAACCCCGCATTCTGCAGGTATGCCGGATGGCACAAAATTTCATGAAGCAAGGTATCGTTTCTTTGTCCAAAATATCGAAAGAGTCATGCGCAATGAATCACCGCAAAACAATTTGAATCAAATCAAATAAAGTATAGCTTCGTGATGTGGAATCTAGGATTACCTTCTAGCCCGTTTGCCCCACGCATAGACATACTAGCCTGAGCAATAGAGGTGCTCCGGGTTAGGACGATGTTGAAGAGATTACATATCCTTATCGGGCGTGACAGACTGGAAGGGAACAGAGCATGCATACTGATAGAACAGAAGGCGCGCGGCAAGACAGCCGGGTGCCTTTTTGTGATGCCTGAATCAAGTGAACCAGTTTATAAATGGATGTTTTGACCTTCTTTCGAAAAGGTGAAATGACGAAATCTGTATAGTATTTGAAACTATCTAGAGGATACATTATGCAAAAAAGTAAATATGAAAAAATAGGAGGAATTAATCTTGAATCCATATGTAATTTTGGCAATAGCCATCGTAAGCGAAGTAATTGGTAGTTCAATGCTAAAAGTATCAAATGGATTTAAAAAGTTATTCCCTTCCATCGGAGTTGTAATAGGTATGGGGATAGCTTTTTACTGCTTATCTTTATCTCTTAAAACAATTCCATTGGTTACCGCTTATGCGATATGGTCTGGGGTAGGAACAGCATTAACCTCTTTGGTAGGCGTTATTGTTTATAAAGAAGGTTTTAATTTTAAAAAATTTTTAGGTTTAGCCCTAATCATTGGTGGAGTTGTCGTATTAAGACTCTCAAGTGGTAGCACGCATTAACCTTTAGAATCGGAGGTAATATATGAAAGGTTATATGGCTTTAGGAATGTCCATTATTAGTGAAATAGTTGGCGTGACAATGCTTAAATTATCGGAAGGATTTACAAAATTATTCCCTTCCATTGGAATTATCGTTAGTTTTGGACTAGCGTTTTATTTCTTATCATTATGTCTTAAAACGGTTCCCTTAAGTTTAGCTTATGCGATATGGTCAGGAGTAGGCACAGCATTAACAGCGGTAATTGGAATACTTTTTTGGAGAGAACCATTCAGTATCATGACATTAGTTAGCATAGTATTAATAATTGGAGGGGTAGTTTTATTAGATGCTTCTAAAAGTCCAGAAAAATAAGCGATTTTTCTTAAACTCTAGTGAATCAGAAATATAGCAAGAGGCCTGTATCCTATGATTACAAAAAATCTTTCTGAAAGAGGCTGGGACATAACTAGCTTCGATTAGTGAGAAATCCGAATTTGAATTTATTTAAATTTGGATTTCTCTGTTTTTTATGTTGTCTCCATATAGCTTTTAGCTAATGGCTGTGAATTTAAGAAAATTCACAGCCATTAATGCGAGACCCATCTCGTTATCAACCTTCGATTTTCCTCGTACAGAAAATCGAGTGAAACGCAAATCAGCCTTCAAGAATCCAAAAACGGGTTCCACGTCAATTTTGCGTTGACGATAAATGGTACTCGTTTTTTCTTCTGAAAGCTTTGTTCTCACATGTTCTTTTTGTTGTTCCCACTTCTCATTCACTGTTAACTTTCGATTCGTTCCTTCTTTTGCTTTTGTACAGAATGAACGGAGGGGGCAGCCGGAACAGTCTTCACATTCGTATACCTTAAACTCACGCGTGTACTCATACTTATCCGTTTTCGTGGTACGATATTTAAATTCAAGCTGTTGTTGGTTTGGGCAAGTATATCGATCATTTTCTTCATCATAAGCCCAGTTCCCTGTATTGAATTCGTTTTGCTTATACGGTTTCCTCTGTTCTTTTACATACATGTTGTATGTGATTAAGGCTTCTCGCTTACGGTTCACAAGGATATCATCATAATTTTGTTCGCTTCCATATCCAGCATCTGCTACGATATGTTTTGGTAACTTCAAATAATGTTGTTCGATTTCATCCAAAAATGGGATTAATGTACGTGTATCCGTTGGATTCGAAAAAATGCTGTAGGCAAGCGCATACTGACCCTCTGTTGCTACTTGTATGTTATAACCTGCCTTCAATTGACCATTTTTCATATAGTCATCTTTCATACGCATAAATGTCGCATCCGGGTCTGTTTTCGAGTAACTATTTCGTCCGTCAAAGATTTCGAAGTCTCTTTGATATTTTAGTTTGCGTTCCATATAGTCGATTAATTGTTTGCGCGTTTGCTTTGGGAATTTTCGTTCCTTTCTTAAAGCCTTTCGCTCTGCTACATCCGATGAGTCCCCAATTTTTCGATTGTATTCAGAAATCACTTCATCTACTTTTTTAACCATTTGGTCAAGGTCTTCCAATGCTAATTCCTGTTCATTTTCCCGTTCCATTTCGGGTATGATTTCTTTTTCAAGTAGCTCATTGTATAGCTGGTTGGACTTTTCAATGAGTCCGTTATGATATTTCTCAATCGACTTTTTCCAAACGAATGTAAATTTATTTGCATTCGCTTCAATTTTTGTTCCATCAATAAAATTGCTTTATATGGCATGGTTACGTATAGCTCTACTTGCAATTATTACTTTAATGGTGGAATAAATGAATACACAGACTATAAGGAACAATTCGTAAAAGAGATCTATGAGAAAAGAAAATAATTTCTTATTGAGCTTACGGGATGCTTTTACATTAACAAGTAAAAGGTCACTTACTTAATATACTACAATCGGGCGCTTTTTTTGAAGATTATTGAGTTGCATAGGCAGCTCTTTTTTCTTATTAAACTAACGAAGTCGGTTAGTTTAACAATAAAGTGTTAATATTTATTTTGAAACAACTAATTTTTGAAGCAGATTAAGGTATTGGATTCTTATAAATCAAAAATAGATATGGTATAATATGTATTAAATGTAAAGCGGAATTGTATTAAAATCTAAAATTGCAAGGAGGAATGAGTGTATGAGAAGGAATACTATTTTTGCATAGCAAAGGCTATTGCATAATAAAATAATTGAAAATAGCCTTTGCTCTTCCTAAAAGAAATACTAAAATTAGGAGTGCAAAAATGAGCTATAAAAAAGCAAAGCATATACTTCCAACTGAGTTGGTGGAGTTAATACAGAAATATGTTGATGGTGAATATATTTATATTCCACGAAGAAAAGATAGTAAAAAGAGTTGGGGGTCCAGTACTGCAACCAGAGGAGAATTGGATCTAAGAAATTCTAATATATATAATGATTATCTATCGGGGTTGAATATAGCTTCTTTGTGTGAAAAATATTATTTGTCATCAAAAAGTATTCAAAGAATTGTATTAAAAGAAAAAAGAAAAAGAACAAATTTTTAAAATAAGCCAATGTAGTTTTATGCCGCATTGGCTTATTTTCTTTTATGAAATAAGTTTGAGGTTTTTTCAAGTGATGTAAGTCAGATATAATCTAAACAACTCTTATAAAAGGTAAGGGAGCCAGCTAATTGATTTTTGATACCCAGACGTAGTTTATCTAGATTAATGAACTGAAGTGGAAGTATGGGCAGACATTGTTACTTAAGGAATTGTTTTTTTGCAAAATGAATATTAGCAAAGGAAGAGGGGGGATAGATATGAACAATTTATTTACAATAGATTGTGGTGACATATTGCTTAGAGAATTTAGAATTGAAGATGCTGATGCTATTTATGAGCTTACTTCACAACCTGAAGTTTATAATTTTCTGCCAGATTGGCGTTCAACAAAAGAACAACGAACAAACTGGGTCACGAATTATGAAATTCCAGACAATAAAAAGTTTTTGTTAGCTGTACCTAATATTAGTGGTGCTAATTATTTGAAGTTGGGAATTATATTGAAGGAAACTGGAGAATTTATTGGTTTCTGCAATACAGGTATTAAAGAAGAGCTAAGTGAACCAAACCGAGAAGTTGTTTATGCAATTTCAAAGCAATACAGTTGTCGTGGATACACAACAACAGCAGTAAAAGGATTGATAAAATATTTGTTTGAGAATACAGATGTAGAGCTACTTAATACAGTTGTTCTACCTCACAATTTAGGCTCAAATAAAGTTATTCAAAAATGTGGATTTCGTTTTAATGGAGAAATTGAAATTGAAGACCAAATTCATTATCATTACACTCTTAACAAAGAGGATTGGAAAGGGAAAAAATCACTAAGGCTATTGAAATATTCAACTAGTGGGAGTGTTTCAACAATAATGTAGACGTTTACTTACTAACCAAGCGCTCCATTAGTTGTTTAAATTTTGGTAAATCTGAAAGACTGTTGATTTCAAAATCCATTTCAACATTTAGCGCTATGTACATACTAATCACCTCTAGATTAGTATGAAAAAGAAAATCAATTCTGTACATAGTTATTCAAGCAAAAGTGTGCATATTTACATTATCATTTGTAAGCATATCATTTGTGATAGTGAGGTGCTATCAAAGTAGCCCTCCCCACTTCTTAATAGACCAAATTTTAATTGACGAAAATAAGTTGATTTTAAATGGTAAGAGAGCTCAAGAACAACGAATCGGACAATTTTGGCAAGAACTTCTCACATACGATGAAGAAGGCACATTATGAGAACACACGTATAAAGGGATCGTAACAGGACAAAACCCTACAAATCGAGCGGTATTTGTTAATATAGAGGGTCAAGTCGTAAGGATGGCGCTTATTCTTTATGGGATCATCAAAATTTCATCACTGAGTTAAGGCTTCCCGCAAACTACACTCCTTTGGTGAATCTGAACGCTGTATTAGGAGAAATGTATAGTTGGACTGAAGAATTACGGCAAGAACGTTTGACAGTGCTTAAAATTATTGGCGACGCAGTATGTGCCAATGATGAACAGCTGCGTCGATTTTTAAGTACTGTTATGAGTTATTCAGCTACTAGCGCTCATATAAATTTTCTAAGAAAAAAAGTTTCGTTCAACGTTATAAGTGTTATTTAGATTCTGTGTTAGATGAAAATGGTGAACGGTTAAACCTACGTAACCCAGCACCGATTAACTTAGGTCCTGCAGGTTACTTACTTATGTCCTACCTATATAGTGGCGTCTTTTTCATGGATGCGGGTGCTTGGCTTGATAGCAATGCCGATGCAACCATTCAACGTTTTGTGACGATGAATGAAATTCGTTGTTGCTTTGCAGAGAAAAGTATTGCTCGCAAATGGAAATGGTATCCAACAATAGGTGAACAACGTGGGTATAAGAAGCCGTTAGCTGTTATGGAAGTCGGAGAAGACACAGAGGAGTATGATAGTCGGGCATGGATGATTTTTGAAAGAGCTCAATTAAAGCAGAATTTCCTAGGCTTTTTAAAGGATTGATTAAATTTATATCGAAATCTATACGAAAAACATGGTTATGTTCCAGTATCTGAATCAAGAGCCGATGGAGAAAAAATTGTAGTTATATCGTGCTCTAGCGTTACGGTTGCTAATGTAATTCAAGAAGAAATCGGATTACACAAGTTCCCTTTTACTATATGGGTACTAATAGATGAATGGTTTGACACAGGAGAACCTGTCACGCATGCATTTGCAGCACCACAAAAGGTTGGTGCCAATTACGAACTAAAACGCTTAAAGTTGAACATGTAATACAATTGTAGATATATAAAAATATTGATTATTTATAACAAGGTTGGATTACCTAAAATATAGATTGATTAAAGATCCTGTGCGAGTTGCAGGATCTTTTCTTATTCCATAATCGGGCCAGATTATGGAGTGACTTTATTAATTGTTTCATTAAGATTGTGAAGAAGTGTACTTATGCCAACGTGGCAGTTTAGTTGAATTAAAAATGTTATAATATTATTAAAATTCAAGAAATGGAGTTTGGAAAATGAAGAGTATTAAAAGATTGATTCAAGTCATCTTAGCAAGTACATCAATCCTAATTCTTAGTGGATGTTTCTCTAAAGATGATCTGAATCAACCAATACAAGAATATTTAGAAACAAACTATGGAATACAAGGTGAGTTTTCTGTTATTCAGACAAGTAATAATTGGTTTGAAGGGATTGACCATCAAACTTATATAGAAATGAAACAGCCATATCGTGCTTATCCGTTCCTAATGATTGATAGAGATACTTTGAAGATTTTAGAAAAAGAAAGTGGTGACGATATTTACCTTTCACAATTCAAGGGTGCATATATTGAGCAACATCCAAAGGTAGTTCAAGTAGTTGAACAGATAATAACAAAATATGGTTTAGTGAAATACCCTAATGAATATGCACCAGTAAGAAATGCCCCAGTTTCAATATTTCCCTACGACAATATTGAGATAGGTGTAGCTAATTATCAAGAGCTACTTGACGAGTTTAAAACGACACAAAAGATAGATACTGTTAAACTTTTACCTACACTGATACCAAGTGACCCAAGAAATAATATTCCTGATGGTGAGCATGGCAGGTTTGCAACGCAACTAGGAGTGGTGAATTTTTATTTTGAATTTGACATTAACGAAAATAAACACCCTATTCCAAACGCCAAAGAATTAATTGAGGACTTCCAGAAAAGTGAAGTATTAGCAAAGGGTATATACAGTATCTATATGCTCGTAGATGACTCAAAACATTTTGGGGGATGGGAACATAATAGTGTAGTTTTGTTTGAAGTTGACGAAAATGGGAAATATACAATAATTGCCACTCCTGAATATGGTGATTTTTGGGACACTTACTTTTATGGTGATTACGCAACTAAAAAAAATATGGAATAGAATTTTAGGTTGAATTACTTAATTGGAATTGACTAAAAATACACATGGTGCTACCCCTATTAGTAATATTTTGTAATTAGGATTAGCGCTTGTTTTCATTAAAGGGGAAGATTGTGGAATAACAAAAGGTACTGATTAATTCGATAAGAGACTTGCTATACAAGTTTTTATACAAATAAAGAATTAAAGGGACAGTTTTGTTGAAGAAGGTTCTCGATTAACTTTATAGAATTAAATATAAGAAGTATTATTTTATAGGTGGGGACAAAATGAGAAAACCAATAGTTAACCTCGTTTGTTCGTTTGCCAGGTTTAAGTATAAAAGAGTATTCATAAAGGTTTGAAATTTTAAAGCTTAAAATCAAAATTGTATAAAAAGAGTTTGAGAAATCGTTGAACTAGAAAACATGAAAAGTTGAGAGTGAAAAATGACTAAATTATTTATAATCGGTAATGGCTTTGATGTTAGCCATAGTTTAAAAACCAAATATGAACATTTCAAAGAATATCTACTAGAAAAACACCCCGAGATAACCATGGATAAATTTGTCACTCTTACGGCTATACATGATAAAGATGGGGGACCAACTTATAATGAGGTAGAGGTGCTATCTATGTTGTTTTCTCTTATTACCTCTGCAGAATATTCAGCGCATATAGCTAGTAAAAATAAATGCATTGAATACAATGGAGAGTGGAATGAAATTGAAAAATCATTAGGGGAGCTTGATTTTAGTGAAGCTTTTGATTATATAGATGATATTTTAGATAAAGATGGGGATGTAGATCTATTTAAAACGTCCTATGTGAATGGGGATATTGCTGCAGGTCTAGTTATTCCAACGATAACTATTCAAAGATATTTTTCAGAATGGGTAAACTCAATCAGTTTAGATTCGGTTGAACCTAAACTAGACTTTGAGAAGCTAATTATTAAAGATGACCTCTTTTTAACTTTTAATTATACTGAAACTTTACAAGAGGTTTATGATATTAGCGAAGATAATATTTGTCATATTCATGGACGACAAGGAGAAGAAATTTTCTTCGGACATGGAAATACTCAGTACTATTATGAAGCTTATATGCAAAGTCATATTGGTTCAGAAAGTTCTCTAACTGAAATCGACAACCAACTTAGAAAACAAACTCAAGTGGCTTTAGAAAATAACTTGGTTTTTTTCGAGCAAATTGAGTCAGAAAATATAAATGAAATATACTCTTATGGGTTTTCTTTTAGTGATGTTGATGCTATTTATATGGAAGAAATTTTCAGGAGGATTAACACTGAAAACGTTATTTGGTATTTGAATGATTATGATAAAGAGATTATCGGTAGTCAAATTACTAGTCTGAAAGATCTTGGGTTTAAAGGACATTTCAATACCTTCAGTATTAAGATATAAACTGGTAAATCATTTAGAAAAATGTATCAAGTTATTTATGGGTCCAACCACGTTACTGTATTTAGGAGTATTATTAATTATAGTTGGATTTATTATCTGAGAATAATCCTCCTTTAATTTAATAAATACAAAGCGAAAATTAATCATTAAAATAAGTGATTTTAGGACATCATAGCAGAAAAATGATCAAACTTTTTTATTAAGATCTCATACTTATCTAAAAAGAGTAAATCCATTTTGAAATTCTTTTTCAAAATGGGGTTTTTGAAGTGCTATTAGATATGGATAGGAATGTTTTATAATCAATCTTATTTCCAAAGCTACAACAATTGTTTGGGAATTTACAAAGGGCAACGATGAGCCTATATCTAAGTCTCCGTTGCTCTTTGTCTTGTAAACGATTAAGTGGATATTGGTAATATTTTTAAAAATAATGAAGAGATTACCAAAAATGGTTTGACGAAAATGGTTAGCTATGCTAAATTTGTTGTAGATAAAAATAAGTTTCATATTGAAATTTACTTTCTATTTTTCTTGTAAAGATTATTATCTTTTCTCAAATTATTGCTCTTAAGTAGTGTGGTTGCTACATTGAGCGAATATAACTTAAGTAGTAAAGAGAAGGAAAGGACTTTCCTACCTTCTCTTTACTACTTAAAACAACTTTATAATTAAAGAATGTGAATACCCCAGTCTTATCAAAACGCGGCGCTAAATGCGCTAATGTGATTCATGCGTTTATTTGATAAGACTGGGGTTTTTGTGTTTTTTACGCACTCATGCCCACGGAAGGAGAATGCAAGTGTCAATTTTACTTGCGATAACCGAGCCTACATTTTCTCAAGGTATACGAAGTTTACTTACAAAAGGTGGCCTTGAAATAATAGAAGATGAGGTATATCACAGAAAATATTTAAACGACACTATTGAATTAAATTCGCCTTCTATGGTGATTATTCATGACCTATATTTACCCTCTGACCTTACTGAAGCGGCAGAGCGTGATTTAGAAATGCTTCAATTAATAGAATTTTGGCGCTCTGTTTATGATAGCAATTTACGTGTAGTTTATTTATGTATGCGAGATAAGCAAGATTCTTTCCTAAGTCAACTAGTTGCTCGTAATGTACTAGATATTTTTAATGAACGAACAATGAGTCAGCAAAGAATGCTTGAACAATTAGCTGCTCCTGCAAGATTCGTGAATGTTCAAAGATTTGGTACAGGGAATATCGATTTTGAAATCATCGATGATGAACCACCAGGTGAGGTTAATTCTACTGATACTGTATCAATTAATGAAGATTTACTTATGCAGACACCAAGTTCATCGACAAAAGAAAAGACTGATTTAACTAGAAATTTACAGGTACTGCAACTAAACTTGGCACTCAATTAACTGAAGGCGCTAAAAAGGGTGCCAGCGCAGCATTAGCGGGCTCTATGGGGATGCTCATTTTATGTTCAGCGGGTGGTTTTGTTTTATATCAAAAAGCTGAAGAGCGGGAAATCGCTTTAAAAAAAGAATATCAGGCACAAGTAAATGAGTTGCAAGCGGTAGCTAACCAAAACGAAATTGGTTATGCACTTAAACACAAAGTAAAAGAGCCTGTGTTGATATGCAAGATCTTTTCTTATTTCACAATCGGGCCAGATTGTTGAATAAAAACTTAAATAGATATTACCAAATGACGCCTTGGGAAAATTTAGACTAACAAATATAAAATTAGAATTTAAGTTTTTTCATATTTTACTTTTATTAACTTATTTCGCGATATAATAAAAGTCTAGTTACACTAAAAATCCATAAGGAGTTTAACAATGGAAAAGTGGGATTTATATGATAAACATCGCAATAAAATAGCGAAACAAATAACTCGCAGAGATGAAATGGTTTCAGACGAGTTTCATTTAGTAGTACACGTTTGTATATTTAATTCAAAAGGAGAAATGCTTATTCAACAGCGTCAGCCTTTTAAGAAAGGTTAGTCGAATCTTTTGGGATATTACTTGTGGTGGTAGTGCTATTGCAGGCGACACAAATCAGCAAGCTGCTTCAAGAGAGTTATTCGAGGAGTTAGGGATTCATTATAATTTTGAAAAAATGCGTCCACAATTTTATACTATTATAGGGGTTTTAGTTGAAAAACAATCTTCTACAATCGAGCGCAATTCTGGATATGAACGAGTTTAATACAGATAGATTAAAGGAATATATAATACGATCAGGAGACCACTTAAAGCCTTCCAGTTTAGGACATAGGATTCGTTGTGTTAAATCATTATTTAGATGGTCACATGAAGAAGGTTATACTCTAAAAAATCCTGCAGCTAAATTAAAAGAGCTGAAATTAGGTAAAAGGATTCCTAAATTTCTCTCAGAATTAGAGATAGAACATCTAAGGGAAGCTTGTCAAACAACGATGGAGAAAGCACTATTTGAGTTTATGTATACAACTGGCTGCCGTATTGGTGAAATTGTAAAATTAAATCGAGAAGATATCGATTTTCAATCGAATTCAGTAATTGTACAAGGGAAAGGTGATAAGGAAAGGGAGGTGTACTTTAATACCCGCTGTTCTACTTGGTTAAAAAGGTATTTAGATAAACGAGAGGATAAAGAACCTTGTTTGTTTATTACGGACAGACGGCCGAAAAGGCGAATGAGCAGTGATAATTTAAGATATATTACGAAGCGCATATCAAATCGTGCTAGTATAAAAAAGAGTATACATCCGCATCAATTACGACACAGCTATGCAACGCATATGATTAATAACGGTGCACCAATTGATGTCATTCAAAGTTTACTGGGTCATGAAAAGAGTGAGACTACAAAGATATACGCTCAACTAAGCGGAAAGCTAAAACAAGATTTATACAGTAAATACTTTTAAAAAACTTTCATTCAATCAAGACACTCATGTAGAATTACAATACTTTCTAAAAGGAGGATATATAATGAAAGCAACGAAACTCGTATCATTAGCAATACCTATTCTATTATTAGTAGGTTGTGCGGTAGAAAATAAAGAGTCTACTCCTAAGACTGAGCAGTTAAGCAAATCAACAATGAAAACAGTAATATCAGAGAAACAGTATCCCTATTATATTTGTGAACAATTAGTAGAGTTTCAATACATGAAGGATTTATTAATAGTAAACTCGATGCAAGCTATGGAAGACAAAGAAAAAGATATTTTAAAAACAGCAAACAAGATGGATAAGATTTTAGACAATATGGAATATGTAAAAGTTCCTGATAAATACAAAGACATTCACAAAGACATACAAGTAGGGGTAACAGATGCAAGAAAAGCAATAAAGCTTATTAAAGACGCTAGTAAAGAGGATAAGCCGAATATGCAAGAAGCTGTACTAAAAAGTACTCCACATTTATCAGGTGTAGATGGAGATAATTGGAAAAACGCACTTTATGAGTTAAGTAAGGAAAACAAAGATGCTTATGGTAAAGCACTTGATAAATTAATGAAAGAACATGCGGAATAATATAGTACCATACAACAATTATAAGGGAGTTATGCGTAAAATTAGTTCTTCAACTAACGGGCTGCTTTAGTTTAACAAGAATTATGGTTATAATCTTCCACAATCGGGCGCGATTCTGTAACAAGGATCAGCGCTCGTTTTCATTAAAGGGCCATATTATTAAATAACATTCTTTTACGATATGTTGCCTAAATATGGTTATGAAACTATATAACTACAATTTACGTCTGTATTGAAAAGGGAGGAGCCATAATTATGTGGTTAATATTAGGTCTTATTGCGATAGTAGCAACTTTTATAAATCTTTTTATGTATACAACAGGTAAAGATTATAAACTTGCGAAACGGGGGCTTTAGTAGAAGATCTATGAGCTGTTCAGACAGCTCTTTTTCCTTATTGAACAAACGGGGCAGGTTTTTTTTATTAAGAAACGCGAAATAACATTTAAAGTTTTGCTAAAGAGGGGGAGAGAGTATCAAATTAGATGGTTCTATAGCAATAGTCACTGGTGCAAGTCACATCAGAGGAATTGGAACGGCTTTGTTTACAGATTTCCCTAAAAGTCAGTTGCATATGAAGCTCTTTTATTTATATGATGAATTGTAATATTAAGCGCAACACCTTTAAGACAAAATAAAAGAAACCCATAACGACCTCGTATAAAATGTAGTTACCACACCAACATTTTGAGGAGGAATCGTTATGAGCTATACTCATCTTACCATATTTGAACGCGCTAAAATAGAGGCCTATCTTGAATTAGGTTATTCCAAACGAGAAATTGCAAGGCAGCTAAAACGTAGTCCCTCCACCATTTCTAGAGAGCTGAAACGCTATACAAATTGGTCAGCTGAAGTTGCACACAATCACTATCAAGCAAATAAATCGAACTGTGGTGCGAAGCTAAAACTAACACCCGCTTTAAAAGAACCTGTTCAAGAGAAGTTGGGGGAAACATGGTCACCTGAATAGATTGTCGGCCGCTTGTATCCGGGAAAGCTGAGCTTTAAAAGTATCTACCGTTGGACGTATAACGGCTTATTAGATTTACCTTTAACGGTACTTCGTCAAAAAGGAAAACGCCAGAAACCTCGTGAAACAAGAGGACGATTCAATATCGGCACGCCCATTTCAAAACGGCCAAAAGAAGTCCGTAAACGGGACACCTTTGGACATTGGGAGTTAGATACAGTAGTTTCTGGACGTGGGCAAGCAAAGGGCTGTGTCGCTACATTTATTGAGCGCAAAACCCGTTGGTATACAGGCATTTTGATGCCAGACCGTTCTGCAAAATCAATGGAAGCAGCCATCAAAAAGTTACACCAACAATTGCCCAAAGGAGCAATCCAAACGGCAACAACCGATCGAGGAAAAGAATTTAGCTGTTACAATGTGCTGGAAAAAGAACTAAACATCCAAGTCTATTTTGCGGATGCTTATTCTGCTTGGCAGCGTGGCAGTAATGAAAACGGCAACGGCTTACTGCGCGAGTTCTTCCCTAAGAAAACGAATTTCGATCACGTGACACTAGATGACATGAATCAAGCACTCCATTTCATCAACAATCGACCAAGTAAATGCCTTGGTTGGAAAACACCATACGAGGCGTTTTGTGAAGAATTTTACAAAGGTTGTCAACTCGATAGGTGTGGAGAAAGGGAAGTTTATTACACGTGAATCAAGAACCACAACGCCTACATTTATTGGTCAGCTATTCCTTGATGGAGGCTATTTATTAGTAGCGATTGGCTTCCTATTATACGGTGCTTTAATTTCCCTCATCTATAATAAGGTAAAACGATCTGGTATTCGAAGCTTTCACACCGTTGCATATGCATTTGTTATTACAGTGTTTAGTGTCACAATGCATACAGGTTTACTCGATTTAATCTTTATATTAATGTTAGGTTTTGTCATTATAGCGTCTTCGGTTATTAAAACCGATAAGAAAAGTCTTCAATACTAAATGCAATGGGGCTGTCCTAATAATAGGATGCTCCATTTTTGGATTTTCATTTACTAAAACTATTCTCTAATATCTACTAAACACCCTCATATTCCAATAACTAGTTCCGGTCAAAGAAGCAGAAACACGCTTATGGAAAGGAATAACTACTGTCATACTTACTTTGGAAATCAATCTTTATTATAAAAACAACACGAGATAAATAAAGAACTAACTGTTTGGATTAAACTTTGTTTTAAAACAGTTAGTTTCTTTCTGTATAAATCAGCGTTTGCAACTAATCGAACTTTATTTAAAAGCTACACCAGGATTTATCGAAAATCTTGGCAATTTTTATTAAGCGTGAAAGCACGTTGACTAACTTTATCAATGATATTACCAAGCAATTTGAAAGACTAGCTACTGGTGTCGAACGTTTAACATTAGATGTCGATGATATAAAAGATGAATTAAAACTAAAACAAGAAAGAACAATTAAGAAGTAGGATATAGCCTTTCCATTCGTGGAAGGCTTTTTTCTTTTTTAAATTATTTAATTTTTCGCAATCTATTAATAATTATCGCAACAAAATAGAAAGAAACCCAAATTTAGTAGTATTAATATAGAATGTATGTTCCTGTATGTAACAAACATATTTCACCCATGTCGTCACAAAATGCATAAATTACCACACATTTCATTGTAGTGAGCGGATCTTTCACTAAGGTGAGTTTAAAGCTCATTTTGGTGAGAAGGGAGAAATTACAAGTGAATTGCTCTCAAATCTGCTCATAAAAATGGAAAAGGAGAGATAACAATGGATGAAATGGTATTGAGAGTTCAAAGATGGGTTAATCAAGAGTATAGTCACTTACCAGGGTTTAACGAAAGGGTGCCGGAAAATGGAAAAGTGGGTTGGCCAACGGTGTACGGTTTAACCCGAGCGTTGCAACTTGAATTAGGAATTACTAATACTGCCAATAGCTTTGGTCCAACAACTGCTAGTGCGTATAATCGTTTTGGTATTCTTGAATTAGGAAAAGTTCCAGATACTGATCAAGCGAAAAATATTGTAATGATCCTTCAGGGGGCAATGTATTGCAAGGGATATAATCCAACTGGATTTACAGGAACGTTTGGTGAGGGGACAAAAGCAGGGGTTATTAATTTACAAACCGATGCTGGATTACCTGTGAGAGATGGGAAAGTTTATGACTATGTTTTTAAAGCTTTCTTAACAATGGATGCTTATAGCCTCACTCCAGGTGGAGATGCAAAAATAAGACAAATTCAACAAGATTTAAATAATAAGTATTACAAAACTGCTGGAGTTCAACCAACAGATGGTCATTATCAACGAGGTACAAATAAAGCTTTAGTGTATGGCTTGCAAACAGAAATGGGAATTCCTGCAGCTTCTCAAACTGGCTCGATTGGTCCTGCGACAAAGGATGGATTACCCATTCTAAAAGAAGGTAGTTCGGGTAGATTTGTTACATTATTCCAGTATGCGTTATACTTTAATGGATATGATTCTAGTCCATTTTCAACAACATATAATGCGCTTATAGTAAATAAAGTTAAGGAATTCCAAGGATTCACACTACTGCCTGTTGATGGTGTTGCTAATAAGTCAACTTGGTTATCAGCATTAGTTAGTACGGGGGATCCAAGTCGAAAAGGAACGGCTTGTGATTGTATAACGGAAGTCACTTTAGAGAGAGGCAAAGCTTTAAAGGCTGCTGGTTATGAAACTGTAGGACGTTATCTTACTAATGTTACAGGTGGTATAAATAAAAAACTACAACCAGGTGAATTGAAAAATATTTTTGCTGCCGGATTATCTGTATTTCCAATTTTTCAAACTTATGGTGCACAGGCTTCGAGTTTTAATGCGAAACAAGGTGGATTGGATGCAAAAGCAGCATTCGATGCAGCAAAAGATTATGGATTCCAAGATGGTACTACTATTTATTTTGCAGTTGATTTTGATGCATATGGGACAGATATTACGGATAATATTCTTCCTCATTTCAATGCCATAAATAAGAAAATGGTTCAACTTGGTGGATCTTATAAAGTAGGTGTTTATGGGCCTCGAAGCGTATGTATTCAAGTTTCAGAGAAAGGTTATGCAAAGACAAGTTTTGTTAGTGGGATGTCCACAGGATTTAGTGGGAATTTAGGATATCCGCTACCAAAAAACTGGGCTTTTGATCAAATTTCAACGATTAAAGTTGGATCAGGTAGTGGTGCTATCGAAATAGATAATAATATTAAATCAGGTCGAGATAATGGTGTTACTAAAACAGAAATTGATAAGTTACCCTTTACACTTCAGCTTGTTGAAATGGCGAGAAATGCGTATAAAAAGAAAGAAGATCTACCAGCGGATTTTGAGAGTCCAGGAGGCTGGACGTTAATCGACGTTGATACCAATTCAAATACTTCTTTTGATGTACATTTGTATAGAAAAGGAACTTCAGTAGGAAAATATGCTTATACAGTTGCCTTTAGAGGTTCACATGAGGCGTTGGACTTTGTAGTAGATGTCGCACAAGTAGTGTTAAACATGGGTGGTTTACAAATTAATGATGCTGTTAATTATGTTAGAAAAGTAATACAAACTCATTCTGAAATGATGAGTCATTTGTATATTACAGGTCATTCACTAGGTGGGTACTTAGCACAGTATGTACAAAGCGAATTGATTGATGAAAATTTACCTTGGGTTGAATCAAACGCAGTGACATTTAATGCGCCAGGTTTTTCTACTTTTATGAGTTTTGATGATATTACACACAAAGTAATAATAGCCCAAAAAATTGCTAATGATAAACTTAAAAAATATGATGATCTTATAGTTAATCATCGTATTGGCAAAGATGCTATAAGTTTTTTTGGAGATGACTTAGGAACGGTGTATACTTATGTAGTTCCGTTTGATGATGCAAATCCTGTATATTATCATGGTCTAGATCGCTTCTATGAAGTAAATTTAATATAGAAGTGTTTCTAGTAAAGTCACTATATACTGATAGGAAACTAGCTGGTTTTTTATGAATATTTAACAGTTAATTTTATGGAAAATAGAGTCTTATCTCAATCGAGAAGAAGAGCAAAAAAATAAGGTGACTTCCTACTTAGTGGGATTCGGTATATTTATTAGACTATTAAAAGTCCTCCAGATTGTTTAACTGGAGGACTTTCGTTTTCACATAATTATCGTTATTGAGAGTTGATTAGTATTAGCTTATGAGTCTTAGAAGTAAAATTAGAACAATTAGATGTACAAAGATAATATATTATTTAAAAACACCGGTCATGTTGTTCACCAATTGGACCAGTACCCCAAAAGCGTTTCACGCTTAGAGCAATCCACCAGTTAGACTGGTGGTTCTGATACTATAGAGCTGCTAATACCCATCTAATGCATAGATAAGTAATGAAGTCTTAATAGTGAATTCATTATTAAAAAATAAACCTTTAAAAAAAATCCTTGTTTAAGGTTGGTACTGACCCCGATATATAAGACACTAAACAAAAAAGCATTACCCAACCAGTTGTCGGTATTGAACCGGCGACTGGTTGTTTAGTTTCGTTTGAATTCGGTTATTGTTATAATAGTTTATATAGTCTTTGACAGTTTGTTCTACGATGGCCGTCGTAGTACTGTTCAAATTGTCTAAGTAGAATGTTTCAGACTTTAACACAGAATGAAACGATTCGATTGGGGCATTATCAGCGGGCGTACCTTTACGGGACATGCTCATGGTAATGCCTTTTGCTTTTACGGCCTGTTGATAATCATACGATGTGTATACCGCCCCTTGGTCACTGTGCAACGTACACCCTTCGGGCAAATGATGAAGTTGAGCTAATGTATCCAGCACAAAATCAGTATCTTGGCAGTCTCCAATCGAATAGGCAATAATTTCACCATTATATAAATCTTGAATACTTGAAAGATACAACTGTTTTTGACCAAATGGCAAGTAGGTAATATCAGTTACGAGCTTCTGTAACGGTGCGGTGGCTTCAAAATCGCGATTTAATAAATTTGCTGCGATTGCATAAGGTTGTCCTGTTCGTTTCCGTTTTTTCACTTTCACGCGACATTGCCAACCATATTTTTGCATGATACGTTGAACCACTTTATGATTGACGCACATTTCTTGAAGTAAGAGTGCTGTAATTTTTCTGTAGCCATAGCGAAATTTATTTGCACGACAGAGTTCACCAATACGTCTCTCTATTGCTTGACGAGACCTTGCATCGGTTGATGCCTGTTTCCAACGATAGTAGGTAGATCGTGCAATCCCAAAATGTTTACAAATGTCCTTTACAGACATCATGCTTCTTAGTGACGCAACTAACTGTACTGCTACTTCTCCAACCACTTCCTCTCCAATTCTGCGTACTTTTTTAGCACCTCAATTTGTTGCTTTAAATAACGGTTTTCCAATGCTAATTTCATTTGTTCATTGTCCGGTTCAGGACCCTTATTAAAGATATATTGTTTGCCTACAGGTTGTTTCAAACGATTGACTTCACCATTTCTATACCAACGCACCCATGTTTCGACCTGTGTTTTATGGCGTATATTTAATTCCAATAGAATCTGTTTGACAGGTACACCCGCTAATCGCATCTTAATCGCTTTCATTTTTACTTCATAGGGATAACTCACTCTTGTTCCCATAGAAAAAACACCTCCAAATTGAAATTTAAGTATCTATACCCGAATTTCAATCGAAGATGCTTTTTTTATTTGTCTATACCTATTGGGGTCAGTTCCGTTTTCATGCGTCCCTCTTTTATCAAAGAATGGTGAAAAAGAGATAAAATTTTTCGATGTTTAACTTTACTAAATTTAGATAATAAAGGGGTACAGCCAACACTTCGGAAATTTTGAAGTTATACCTACCCAAGTCTAATAGCTATAAATATATCAAAGAAATAAGGAGAGAAAGATATATGTCATATACTATTATCAATAATTTCATCCCAGAGTCATTATATAAGCTTAAATCGCCATACAGGATGGTACCAGAATATATTACACTTCATAACACTTATAACGATGCGACCGCAATTAACGAAATAGCATTCATGCACCGGAATCCTGATCCGGTAAGCTACCACGTTGCAATTGATGATAAGCACGCTGTACAAGCCATCCCTTTTAACTGGAATGGTTTATCATGCCGGAGATGGTCCAAATGGTACAGGAAACCGTAAATCTATTGGAATAGAGATCTGCTACAGCAAATCAGGTGGCCCTAGATACTTTAACGCTGAAAAAAATGCAATAGAATACGTTGCATATGTACTTAAACAATATGGTTGGGGCATAGATCGTTTGAAATGGCATTATGATTGGATTAACAGTAAAGGAAAAAGGAAGAATTGTCCTCATCGCATCCTTGATGAGGGGCGTGATAAATCAGTTAAAGACCAAATTGCATTAAAACTGAAGGAGTTGAATAAATGATTCGGTAACTAAGCAGAAGAATACCAAATGCTAATAAATCCATTTACTTCGATATAAAAAGACAGTAGACAAAATCGAAATCTCCGAGTTTGTTTACCGTCTGAGAGAATAATAAATTTTTTTCATATTTACCATTATATATAAAATTGGACTTCATAACTTTTGAAACCTTATCGCCTTTCGGTTTTAAGGAATTCAACAAAAATGAGTAACTTTGTAATTACTAATTGTGTAGGGAGCGTGTGGATAGAATGGAATTTAATCAACAATTAATTACGTAGTTGACGAGGATTGGGGCAAATTGGGTGAGCAAAGAGGAGTCCCTAAAACAGGGAATCCTTACAATTAATAAACCAGAAAGACCACATGCCATGACTGATGAGCAGTACGACAGATGGGTAAAGGATTGTGAACTTCGCGCTTGGTTTAACTCGTTCGCAGATGACCAAAGAGAATACCGCAATAGACACATGAACATGAGAATTATGACTGTTTTTAATCAAAAAATTGGACCATTAACTAAAGAAGAAGAACTTTTGTACAAGACCACTTCTGATGCAAGCGACTGTACTAAAAGTTACCAAAAATAATGTCGTCCAAACTTTTACAATAGCATTATATGTATTTGCTCTGATTATTTGTTATGTTTGCTTATGTCACATTTATAGCATTCACTAAAGACCCTGAAACGGAAGAAATAATTAATCAATCAGAAATAAGAAATGCAGAACACGCTTAGTGGTATGAGGAATTGAAAAAGAAGTGGGACGATTAAAATTTCAAGATTTATCAACTGAGTGTTGAAAGTTAAATTAATCAGCGTAATTATGCGCTCGTATAGGTATATCGGAGAGTACCTGTCACGTATACTGTATATTTCGACTTTTCATTGTCATAACTACAGGCTATTTCAATGTTGTGTTATTATATCATAATGTGAAAAATTCATAATTATTAAGTGTAAATTGATTTCCTCTATAAAAATTTAGAATATAAAATATTTTGCTCTCAAATTTTAGTCTTAATGATAATAATGCTGTCACCATTTTTGCTATCTAATTCTAATTTAGAAATGACATTTAAATAATTTTTATAATTCTGTTGACAGAAGGCTTTCATAGTATCATTTGCACGTTCTACTAGTTTTGGCTGTAATTCTAGTCTCATTTGTTGGAAGATTGTTAAGTTTTCAACAAGAGATAAGCTATTATTTGAAAATGCTCCCTTTACAAGTTACTACTATTAAAAATCTATAAGCATACCGTTAGCCCGCAGCCTTTCTATTTGTTGTTGTTCTCGTACGATGGATTTGTATAGTCTCCATTCTTCTAAAAGGTTTAAATCCTCAATAAACTCTTTTAATATGTTCAGTTCCTCTACGATTGTAGGGAAGCTATGTGGTACATATTCATTAGCGGTTTGTATGCTCATTTACTTCAACCTCATTCTTTCATTGTAGTGTTGTAAATTTAGTTCAAATGTGGAAGTAGCACCTTTAGGTGCAGATAATAACTGCATTTTATGTACTTTATAATTTTCACTTCATCAAGCGCTTTAATTAATTGGCGCACACGATATAAAGTCAATCCTGTCGAATCTGCAATTTCATTTAGACTTTGATAGCAAGCTAATGATCTATCGCAAGATTTTATAAAAAAGTCCATTAGCAACTGGCCATCTAAAACAGAGCTTGCCTTTTTACAAGGAGGTAGTACGTTGGCTTGCCAAAGGCATGTAAATGAAGTCATTGACTTCAGTGTGCATAACCAAATGTCTTTCGTTGATACATTGATTAAATTAACGACCTATGAGATTGATGTGCGGGAACAAAATATGATGCATGCGATGGTGAAAGTGGGTGCATTTCCACATTTAAAAGAGATAAAAGATTTTGATTTTAGTTTTCAACCGTCCATTAATGAGCAACAAATCTTAGACTTTTTAACACTTCGTTTTATTGGAGGAAATGAGAATATTGTCTTTTTAGGTCCGAGTGGTGTTGGGAAAACACACTTGGCCACATCAATCGGGATTACAGCTGCGAAGAAAAGAACAAGTACTTATTTCATTAAGTGCCATGATTTAATTCAGAATCTAAAGAGAGCAAAACTCGAAAATCGATTAGAAAGCCGATTGAAGCATTATACGAAGTATAAGTTATTGATTATTGACGAGATTGGTTACTTACCAATTGAATCAGAAGACGCGAAGCTCTTTTTTCAGCTCATCGATATGCGTTATGAAAAGCGTAGTACGATTTTTACAACAAACGTGAATTTCAAATCATGGGATGAAGTCTTCCAAGAACCAAAGCTAGCAAATGCAATACTAGACCTTGTTTTACATCACGCAACGGTTGTAAGTCGTAGGTAGCTCGTATCGAATGAGGGACCATTTAGCGAAAGAAAACGAGTGATTTTGTACAAGCTTACGCAAGCGAAAGTGTACAAAATTGTGTTGACATTTATATAGATGCCTACACCTGGGAGCATATCTTGCTTCATTGGGTGCTTTTTTATGCCGATAATCAATCATTTTCTTTTATTCTATGGATTGGTACCCCATTGACCTAGCTATTGTTATCACTGGCATTTACCATTTGATATACTTATTAAATATCATTACATCCTATCTTTAGTTAGTGAGGCGGTCTTTTATGAGAACTAGTGAAATTGCCCAACTAGTTCAGGTTCATCCGAATACGGTTCGAATTTACGAAGAATGGAAGTTTATTTCGCCTGTGCCAAGAAAAGAGAATGGTTACAGAGAATATTCTTATCTTCATCTAATACAAATGAAAATTGCTCGGCTTGCTTTTAGACAAGAATTTATTCAAAATAATCTGCGGAAAAAAGCCACAAAAATAGTGCTACTAAGCGGTAGCGAACAGTTTAAGGAATGTTTACATGCTGCACAATCCTATTTAAGCTTTTTGCAAACAGAATATGATTATGCTTTAAAAGCAGTTAAAACGGTTGAACACTTATTGCAAAATCAACCAACTTCAACTGAAACATTTTCCCACAAAACTGTCGCGTCAATGCTTCAGTTAACAGAAGAAACATTACGGAATTGGGAACGGAACAATTTATTTACTGTAAAGAGAAACACACAAAATCGAAGAATCTATTCTGAGCGCGATATACAAAAATTGCTAATTATTCGTACGTTACGTAGTGCACACTTCTCGATTACAAGCATTGCCAATTTATTTCGGGAAATGGAACAATCGAAAGAAGATTTCAATCTACTACAAATATTACAATCGTCCACCTTTAAAGATGACTTTTTTCATGTAACGGATGATTTAATTACTCAATTAAAAATAGCGATGAAAGATTTGGAATCCATCATCGCTATACTAAAAACATTACAGTAATGGGGAAGGGGCGTTATTGTCTACTAAAAGCATTAATTCATGCATTGCCCGTGTGGAAGCGATATAAAGTAATCCATTATCAAATTCAGTATGATAATTAGCTTTGTTTACAAAGGGGATGATGACCATATCAAACTCAAGTCCTTTTGCATACTGTATTGTGGTTAAAAGTAGCCCTGTTTCAAACTTTTCTGATTGACCGTCCAGTACTGTAAATGATAAGTTTAAATGCTCTTTCAACACTTTTAAATCCCTCTCTGTTTTACAGATAATAGCGGTAGATTGATAGTCATTCCTCGCATTTTCATGGATTTGTTTCACCATTTGTTCTAATGTGTCATACATTAATTCAATTGGTTCCCTCCCATGCCTTTCAATCGGATGAATTTCACCATTAAACATAAACTTTTTCGCATACATGGCAATTTCATACGATGATCGGTAGGTTGTTGTTAATTCTACGTATTCTAGATTATTATACATGGCTGCAAATGCCTCTTTTGATATCGTTTCATACGGCAAAAGCGCTTGGCTAAAATCACCAATAATTGTTCGTTTACAAGTAAACACACTAGACAATACTGCATACTGAATAGGAGTATAATCTTGCATTTCATCCAACACAAAGTGCTGGACAAGCTCATATCTTTTAATTCCTTTAAAATAAATTTGGACATATAGATAAGGGTAGACATCATTAAATTCAAATCGCCTTTTTGAAAACTTAACTATATTTTCGCCAAGTGTGTCAATAAAGGCACGGTAAATTGCCAATGGTGAAGTAAACAAGAGACGCTTTTTTAAGAGCTTTGTAATTTCAGTTTTAGTTGGTAATTTACCTTCTCTAGTTCGCTTGGACTTGAGTACAAGAATAATATCATCTGCTAAAAGCTCTAATCGTATGACAACCGGCTCTTTTCTATATTGAAGGAAACGCCCTTGTAAATAATCTGCTTTTAGTTCTACACCAGCAAAGGTTATACTTTCGTTTTTAAGAAGCTTCAAGTCTAATTGATTCAAAAAAGCTTGTAGTTTTTGTACAAATTGATAATTTCCTTTGATTTTTGCACGAGTAGCCAACGCACTGTTTGGATTCGATATAATGCTTTTCGTTTCTTCTTCAAATGGTGTAAATGTTACAGTAGCTGGCAATAAATTTGAAGTAAACTCGTCCAAAGTAAAGGAACGAATCGGCTCTTCACCAAGCTCAGGGAGGACAGTAGAAATATAGTCGCCGAATACTTTATTAGGGGACAAAATAAAAATACGTTCAGCTTGTAACGTATCACGGAACTTATATAAATAATAGGCGATGCGATGTAAAGCAACAGCTGTTTTTCCTGAGCCAGCAACGCCTTGAATGATGACATTATGTGCGGATTCATTTCGCACAATCTTATTTTGCTCCCGTTGAATCGATGTGACGATTGTTTTCATCTTTTCACTTGCATACTGATTCAATGTTTGCTGAAGAACTTCATCTTGTATCGTTAATGAGCTATCAAGCACATATTGCAGTTTAGAATTTTCTATTTTAATCTGACGTTTTTTAATAAGCTCACCATCAAATTGTTTATCCATCGCAACATAATGTGCTTTACCAATTTCAAACTCGTAGTACATATTGCAAACGGGTGCACGCCAGTCGTAAATTAATTGCGTTCCTTCTTCATCAGCAAAACCAAAACGTCCAATATAAATTGTTTCTGCCTCACAAAGGTCGTCTCCAAGATATAAAAAATCGAATCGTCCGAAATATGGAGAGGTAATTAGCTTTCTTATCTGCTCACGTTCCGTCACATGAGCGAAACCTCGCTTATCAATCATACTTAATGTTTGTTGGTAATTATACACTTCAAATTTATCCAGTTCACTTTTATATTCAACCATATATTTTTGTAAATCTTTAAAACGATAATCTTGATGATTTATATCTGTTGAAAGTTTTTTATTTGTAATTGTTAATTGCTTTAAAGTTTTTTCAAGATATGTTATTTCGTTTGGATCTATCATAAGAATCCCTCCATCTCAAATATTCACCCAGTTTATCAAAAAGAATCTCGTTGGTGTTATAGTGGAGGGTTATCATTTTAATCCAACACTTAATTCGCTGATTTCAAGGATTAAAAATTGTATGGTTAGAATATTTTTTGCAAAAAAATATTTATTGCAATAGCAGAAAATGCCCCATGGACAGAACTGATATTTGAAGCCGAGCATAAATGGCTGCTCGAAAGCGATTGCAAAGTTTGGCCAAATACTTAATTAATAGCTATTCTCCATTATGTTTCCAAATCAGGGTAGTATAAATCTTTACGTAAACAGACATCTCGATGTGTCAATGTTTCACCTTTAAAGCGTAACCAAATCTCGTCATCTGCCATAACGCCATGTGTTTTACGGACAATGCCCCAGCGATTATAGGCTTGTAAACCTAGACTTTCAAGAAGTTCCTGTGCATTCATACGAGTAGGGGGGAAAGTCCGCCATTTCAACCAACGTTCTAATTCTTCGAGGGTAATATGCCCTTCCATGTTTGGTGAAAACTGCTTATTGAAATCTTCAATATAATTAACAACATAAGGTGTACCACCATTAGCTGGCTTTAAATCTACGGAAGCAATCACCTCGTCCATCCACATGACATCAAATTTCATAAAATCAATCATCATTATCACCTTCTATCCATAACTTTTGAAATATAGGGTCGTTCAGTTGTGATAGTAAAACGGTTTTTGCACGGCCAAAATCTAAAGGATTATCTTCCAGGCGTGCCATTAAAAGCTTTTTATTAATAAACGGTGGGCCGTCATAAAGTGAAAGTTGCTTTGCAAACGATGAATTAAGTGGCTTTGCTTTTACTTTTCGTTTTAAAATGGAAATCGGTTTACCTTGTGCATAATCTTTTTCATCAGATAATAGGCTTAGCCCATTGTCAAAAATAGGGGCGAGTGACCATGATTTATGCTTAGGGTCATACAAAAAAAGGATGTTATTTGTATGACGGTCTTCATTTAAAATGAGTGCATCAAAAGCAAATAATTGTGCCAATTCTTTTCGTACGTTACGCCCTGTAAAGCTTTCAATTTGTGCAGATAGTTGCTGAAATTTCTCTGCTGTTGATAGTGTCTTGTCCGTAGTAATAGCATCAGTTGAGGTGAAATTTGCCTCAAATAACCGTTCGAGTGTAACTTCTTGTAAATCTCCACGAAAATCATATGAATAACATCCTTTAGTCATTTCACCATCAGGTAATTCAATTTCACAAGGAAAGTATTGAACGTAGCGGTTGATAGGCAAACAGGAGCAGCTAAGTACAAGAGTCGCCAATACTTCTGCATGACCCTCATAGCCACGAGCATTTTGTTTTACCCATTTGTCACCAATACGCCATTTTGATTGGTCGCCTTTACTAGATGTACTAATTATAGGCTGTGCCGATTTAGGAATACTGACTCTTTCGATTCGCATTGTACCACGTCCTTAATATGACTTTCCTCTATTATACATAAGTGATACTTTAAAACCCTATAGCTTTAGCAATTTTTCGGTAATAATGTATGGCATCTTCGATAAAAATGATTTACAGTATGGAGTGGTGTTAGTAGACTCGTATATTCGTTTTACCATAAGGTTTGATTTAGTTAAATCAACATAAACAAAGAGCGAGCATCGGTTGGGTGCACGTTCTTTTTTAATACCTTTTCGTTGTGAAAAGAGCGTAATACGCACCTATCAGTTTGAAAGGGGCATTCGCAGTCGAATGAAGAACTTTAAAAGAGTTGTAAAAATCGTTTTATTAGTCGTAGTATTAATAGGTTTACTTGTAGGATACGCTTTTAAAATTGAACCAAAGATGCTCGTCGTTCATTCGTATCATTTAAATGAAGACAAAGGCGCATCAGTTAAAATAGTTCAAATATCAGATATTCAAGTTAGTGAAACATATACCGTCAATCAATTAAATCGTTTAGTCGAAAAGATTAATCAAATTTCGCCTGATATGATTGTGTTTACAGGGGATTTATTCGAAAATTTTTCTACGTTTCCAAAAAAACAAGAAGTCACTGATAGTTTATCGCAACTTAACGCGACGGTTGGAAAATTTGCTGTATGGGGAAATCGCGATTATGGTGGCGGAGCTTTTAAAATATATGAAGATTTATTAACGAATGCTGGGTTTACATTATTGAATAATAGTGGCGTTACGGTTCCCGTTACGAATGATAAAAAGCTATTTATCGGAGGAATGGATGATGGTTTACTTGGAAAGCCGGATATAGACCTATTGTTATCGCAAATGGATGATACGTATGATTATGAAATTGTACTGATGCATGAGCCAGATATGGCAGAGCTTTTACAAGATACTTCTGTTAATTTGCTGTTAGCTGGACATAGTCATGGAGGGCAAATAAGGATTCCCTTTATGAAAACTATAAAGACGTCGTTGGCTGAAAAATATGATGATGGATTTTATACGATTAATAAAGACAATGGCATGCAGCTTTATGTCAATACAGGTATTGGCACGTCTAGAATCGCTGCTCGTTTTATGGTTCCGCCTGAAATCGCTGTTTTTACTATTCATTTGTAAGTTTAAAGTTGTGATGAATAATTCATAGTTATATACTTTAATAAACTGATATAGGGAGTGGAAAGACTATTGGCACAATCTAGAGTATTGTATGTTGTTTTTAGCCTAATGGCAGTAGTTTTTATTGTGACGGGTTGTGGGACGTCAAAAGAGGAGAAGACAGCGGAAGAAAAAGTAGATTATGCATCGGCTGTGAAAGAAAATCCAATTGTGACGATTACAATGAACGATGATAAAAAAATTGTGGTTGAACTAGAACCTAAAGTAGCGCCGAATACAGTGGCAAACTTTATTTCCTTAGTAAACAAAGGATTTTATGATGGACTTATTTTTCATCGTGTAATTCCTGGCTTTATGATTCAAGGAGGCGATCCTTCAGGAAATGGATCAGGTGGTCCCGATTATTCGATTAAAGGTGAGTTTACTGAGAATGGCTTTGAAAATAATTTAAAACATGAACGCGGTGTCATTTCAATGGCACGGACAAACGACGACCTAAATTCTGCGGGCTCTCAATTTTTTATTATGACAGAAGAAGCGTCACATCTTGATAAACAATATGCTGCATTTGGCAAAGTGATTGAAGGAATGGAAACGGTAGATGAAATCGTTGCTGTGGAACGTGATGCCACAGATAAGCCATTAGAAGATCAAATCATGAAAAAAGTCGAAGTGGATACAAAGGGCTTTGACTATCCTGCACCAGTAGTGCAAAAATAGTAAATAATCACATTAAAATACACGTTGATTGGATGCGATGATGCGCAGCTGGTCAACGTGTTTTTATGTAGGAGATTACATTTGTTCCGTCTATACGGTGACGGTGTTCATAGTCAAGCTTGTGGCAGGTCGCTAGTTCAAAGTAGCAGTTATTGTAAAGAAGAAGGTATATACTCTTTTTGCATGGAAATAAGCCAAATAAAATCCTCTTCAGCAATAATTTGAATGTCGTATCCAAGTTGGATGAGTTGCTCTGCTTTTAAATGTTTCGTGCTTTTGCCTCGTCGGTTATGACCGAGAATAACAAAAGCGGTGTCCTTAGTGACTGCCCCTTGCATTAATCCGCCACAAGCTCGTGCTTTTTTTGCAGCTTCTGCGCGTGTCATCGTGGAAAGAGCCCCTGTAAAGACGATTTGTTTATTATAAAATGGATGCATTATACGTTCAGTTAGATTAGTAAGAAAGATAATGTCATCGTTGTCCTTATTGGTGTTCATATAGATTCTCCTAAGAGCTTAATATTAGAGGGCGAGCCACTTGTTCGTAGGCTTGCATTTAGGCAATAACTACTGCTACTGTATTTGTAAAATAGTACTTTCACGTAAATAAGTAACGTTATATTGAATGGCTAATTGTTGTAAAAAACAAAGAAGCGCTGGTATTTGATAAGTAAGAAGCAATTGCTCGTATGTTCGTTTTTCTTCTATTGAGGCTACTTTACGGAAATACCCCCACATATGCTGACAGGCATTGCGCATGCTGCCTTCAGTTGGCGTTTGTTGTAATGCAACTTCGATTAATTGTTTAATTTGCTCATGGCTCATCATGTCGCGCATTGCCAGACGGAGTTGATTGTAATGCTTTTGGCTATGGAACATGACGCGATATTTTTCTTCACGCCATAATTTTTCTGTTAGTTGACGTTGCATATAATCACCTTTCATATAAGTGTTTCAAACTCATTCTACTTGATTTAATGAAAACATCAAAATGTTTTAATGTTGGTATTTATTTTAGTAAAGCATTTATTAAAAATAGGAGAACTTGGGTAGGATGATACAAGAGCTAGCGTAGTATTACTAACTATATTTTATCATTCAATTACCTATCGTAATGATTGAATTACATTTAGCAAATTGGTATATTAATGTATACATATACAATCGATGATGTGACTAAGTAAATAAGAATTGTGAAACAGAAAATATAGCCTAGGCTGAGAGCTATAGCACCCCTTCTTATTGAACCCTACCACGGAGATGTCAGTTAACAACTAACCGAGTCGTTTCGTTACAAACGTTTAGAGGGCGTAATATGCATATTATGCCGAACTAAGGTGGTACCACGTCAACTAGCGTAAAGACGTCCTTTATTAGGATGCTTTATGCTTTTTTTATGAACTTGATTTAGCATTAGCTAGGCGATGAAGACGAAATATATGGATGCATGCCAAATTAAGTTAAATGCCCCTGTGGGTATCACAGATTTTAAAAGGAGCTATTTGAGCAGGCTCGAAAAAAATCAGATGCAATTTTGCCGAAGCAAAATAGATTTTTCAAAATAGGAGGAAAAGAAGATGTCTCAAAAAACAAATGATTTTTCAAAATGGTATGTGGAAACGATACAAAAGGCGGATTTAATGGATTATACGCCGGTTCGTGGTTGTATTGCCTTTAAACCAGACGGCTATGAACTGTGGGAGCATATTCAAGCGGAGATGGATAAGCGTTTTAAGGAAACAGGGCACCGCAATGCCTACTTCCCAATGCTCATTCCAGAATCTTTTTTCCAAAAGGAAAAGGATCATATTGAAGGATTTTCACCAGAGCTTCCTTGGGTGACCGAAGCGGCAGGTGAACAATTAGAAGAGCGTTTAGCGCTGCGCCCAACTTCGGAAACAATGATTGGACATTTGTATTCTAATTGGATTAAAAGTTATCGAGACCTTCCTGTTTTAATCAATCAATGGGCCAATGTATTCCGTTGGGAAAAGAAAACGCTACCGTTTATCCGTACTTCAGAATTTTTATGGCAAGAAGGTCATACGGCGCATGTCGATGAAGAAGATGCACGCAAAGAAACAATGCAAATGTTAGCTATTTATAAAGAAGTTGTCGAAGGACTGTTAGCCATTCCTGTCTATGATGGGCAAAAAACGCCATCAGAACGTTTTGCCGGAGCAGTTGATACATTTTCGATTGAAGCGATGATGAAGGATGGCAAGGCCGTACAAGCAGGGACATCTCATTATTTAGGTACGAAATTTGCCGAAGCTTTTGATATCAAATATTTAAATAAAGAAAATAAACATGTCCATGTGCATACAACATCATGGGGTACGTCTACCCGTTTAATCGGTTCTGTTATTATGGTGCATGGTGATGAACAAGGTCTTGTTTTACCGCCAAGAATCGCTCCAACGCAAGTTGTGTTAATCCCAGTTGGTCCGTGGAAAAAGAACACTAAGATTATCGAGAAATTAGATGAAATTTTTGCAACGTTAAAAGCAAAGGGCATTCGTGTGCGTCTTGATGATTCAGACCAATCACCTGGTTATAAGTTTAATGAATGGGAGCTAAAAGGTGTACCTGTGCGTATTGAATTGGGGCCACGTGATTTAGAAAATCAGCAAAGCTTAATGAAAGCCCGTGATGAAGAAGAAAAAGTAACTGTTTCTTTAGACACAATTGTTGAAAGCATAGAAACAGAACTTGAAACGATGCAAACGCGACTATTTGAAAAAGCAAAAGCTTTCCGTGCAAACAACTCGCATACCCATATCGATTCAATGGAACAGTTAAAACAGCATTTAGCTCAATCTGAACAAAATGAAACAATCCCAGGTTGGATTTTAGCGGGTTGGTGTGGAGATGATGCGTGTGAAGAAAAGGTAAAAGAAAAAACAAAATTTACAACTCGTAATATACCATTTAACCCACCAGTTACAAAGCATACTTGCATTCATTGTGGGAAAGAAGCACAACATACAGTTTGGTTTGCCCGCGCTTACTAAATTTAACTTTGTATGATGGTAGAAAGCATGGTAACATGCTCAGATGGACAAAAGGCATCAAGGAGTGGACCACTCTTGATGCCCTTCTAACTGAATTGTGCTTAGATTTAAAGTATTTCCTTATGATTTCCTCCTCTTTGAAATGTATCTTCTACTAATATTTTAATGCTTGTATTTATAGTCTCCAGAATAGCTTCTTCCCAAAACTGAAAAAATCCGGCGATATTGCCTTTCTCGTCTTGATGTTTATAGCTGATTTTGAGGCTGTCCCTCATATAGAAACAATAAATGCAGTCACCTATTGAAAACTTCTTTACACTGTGTAACATTCCTTTAATTTATTTTTACCTGCAATAGAGCGTATCCTTTGTGAAATACAGCATTTATAGTGAGTTACTTAAATTCTTTCTTGCTATATTTGTACTAATAAAATTTATGAAACTATAGTTGCGGAATTATGTAAATTAATGCATTATATTGTTAATAGGTATTAATATTTATGAATATATTTACAATTTTAGTATTTTAGGTATAATAGTTAATGATTGGAAAAAAGGATAACTGTCATGAGTCGTAGATGACAAATTTAATTGATTAGCTCTTCAACAGATTGTAAATAGATGGGCTTTTCCATTCATGCAAAAGAGCGAAATCACCTTTATTATTTATGCCTCTGATGCCGTTTGAAAGTGGTGATACATAACAGTCAAAATTAAGTATGTTTAATGTAATGAATTCTTAGCAATATGTGCGCTGCCTTTTGTTCATTCTAGGAAGCACAACTTCTTTGTTATTTGAAGGTGGAAGTAATATTTACTTGAAATACCCGAAGTCAAACACCAAGAATATCTGCATTGTTAACTATTCATTTTGATTGTTAGAAGTAGCTCAAAGCCAAATCGCAATTAAAATAAATAATTGGTAAGGTGAATGATGGAAGAAATAAAACAATCATTAAGGCGAATTGTCAGTAATTATCAACTATCGGATGAGTTTAGCCGTTGTTTAACCTACTTGTTAGATCAACATGAAGGTGGTGATTTTAGTGATTTAAGTAAATTACATTTTCAATTGAATGGCGGTATATTAACGAAATCTATCCAAGAAGTTTTTAATCTTTTAGAACTTTGGATTCTTTTTACAGATATTGTTGATGATATCGAAGACGGTGATGAATCAAAATGGGGGATAGAGGGGAATGTATTGCTTAATGCTTCGACAGCTTTCGTTAGTATCGTTATGTTGGAGCTACAAAAGGTGGAAATACCTTATAAAAGTGAGGTTACCCGTTTATTTTGCCATTACTTACTTCAAGCAGTTGATGGTCAGCATCATGACCTAATAAACGAGATTACATCTGAAGAGATGTATGAAGCTGTTGTTAAAAAGAAATCTGGCTCGTTAATAGCACTTTCTTCATTGCTCGGAGAAGTATTAGCAACTGGAAAGTATACGGCAAAGCTTGAAATGAGTGCACACTATATTGCAATGGTTGCTCAGTTAAATAATGATTATGGCGACTTATTAAACTTACAAAGAGATTTACAAGACAAAAAAAGAACACTGCCAATATTGTATCTATTACAATATGAAGATTCAGCATTTGATGAATTACGCTTGTATTATAGTCAGCACGGCGATTCAACAATGAATATTTGCATTACGCCACAGCAAATCGAAGCTTCAGGATTATCTATATACATGCATCTATTACAGTCTAAATACCGTAATCTTGCACTTGAATTACTAAAAGAAATTTATCCAACTCATGATGTATCATTATTTAAAAAATATATTTAAGAGGTGAAGGATATGTTAGAAATCGTTCAATATATTCATAAAAATCGCAATATTTTAGATCTTTTAAAAGAAAAAAGAGTTTCACTTTTAAATGTAAATGAGTTAGAGCAAAGTTTAATTTTAGAATCCTTTGAACACGGTGAAAAGAAAACATTAAAGGATTCATATTTAATGTATTGGCGTCCGTAAACAGATGGAACAAGGAAAAGCTAAAATCTTAATTTCGCTTTTTCTCACTTTTTTCATACAATTGTATTGTTTATCCGTTGTCGTTAGCGGGCCTATAATTGGGATTACACTGGTTCAATCACAAGATCAAAGTTGGTATATTCAACAGATTGAAGAGGAAAGTTGGGCAGCATCTCAAAATATAGTGCCCTATACGAAAGTTTTAGAATTAGATGGGATGAAGCTGACAGCCAATACTTCATCCCCTTTTCTAATTACACAAGCGCATAGCATAACAATTTGGCATGAAGGAAAAGTGGAAAAGTTAATCGTCTCAAATAAGAATATAAACGCACAATTAATAAAGCAATTAATAATGCCGTTATTATATACCTTAATCACAACTGCTTTTTGTCTTTTTTTATTTAAACAAATACTTACTAAAAACAAACAGTATTTGATTTTTCATTTACAGTTTACAGCATTAGCGTATATAAGTGCAGGTGCAGCAGGACGAGGAGATTTCATTAGTATTGTTATTAATTCATTAGCGATTTTCCTTAGCATTGTGAATTGTATTTTCTACTGTAATTATTTTTTAAGAACAATGAGTGATGCTTTTCAAAAAAAGTTGCGTAATGCTTTTTTTGTTATTGGTATAATGATTGTAGTGATAAATATAGCGCGTATTTTTATTGAAGATCTTCTTAAAGTACAAATTATATTTGAACTATCAGTCTATTTAATTTTATCCTGCTTACTAGCGATTAATATTATTGTCGCAGCTAAAAGCAATACTAAATACTATGCCAAGCCATTATTCTGCATCTTTTTTTTAGGAATCGGACCGTTCGCATTATGTTATGGCATTCCAACAATTTTTAATGTGCATCCATTTCTACCTGCAGATGTGACGGCGTTATTTTTGTTAGTGGTCCCTATTTGTCTGATTTACTTAGAAATGGCGGGGAATTTTGTTAACTTACAATATGCGCTTGATCGCATGTTTTCACATTTACAATTGGCGATTCCTTTTAGTCTGGTACTTTCATTTATTTTACTATCTCTTGAGGAAGTACGCTCGTTTTACATATACAGTCTTTATTTTTTGATTACGTTTATTTCCTCCATCTTACTGTTGTCATACAAGGAAAGTATGGAAGTACGGAATGCTCGCTATTTAAGTACTTTAAAGAACTACAATTTTTCCAATTTTTATCGCTTCATTAAATCATCAGCACATTATGCTACTAACTTCGACAAACTTATGGAATATATTAAACAAGAGCTTAATCTAATGTTAATGCTGAATGATATTGAGATTATAGAAGACCAGTTAACACAATCTCTTGGTTATATAGAAGAACATAAATGTCGTGCTATTTGTCCTAATTTAATTTATAAACATGACACGAAATACATATTGGTACTCTATGAAACAGTAGACTCTAAGTTGTTGGCAATCACAGACACAAAATTTCGTAAAATACCGTCCGAATCTTTAAAAATGCTTGAACTCTTTTTGTATTATGTTCAAAGCATTATCGATAATTCACTTAAGTTGGATGAACTTATGGCACAACTGACGAAGTTAGACAAATTGCATGCACCACGATGGTATAATAGGCTATGGATTTTGTCTTCAGAGAAAGAACGTTTACGGTTATCTACAGAGATACATGATACGATTTTACAAGATTTGATTCATATGAGTCGTAATATGGAAGAAGCTGCAACAAAAGAAAAAGATGACAAAGAGGCTTTTATGCATTTGCGTGAAGAAGTACTGGATATTGTGGATAATACAAGAGAAATTTGTGAAAATTTATATCCGCCTTTAATCGATAGGCTTGGTCTCCACCGCTCGTTAGAGGAGTTAATACAGAAATGTAAAATTCGTTTTAACTTCTTGATTAAAGTAGATATTCAAAGGATTGAAGGTTTATCATTGCAGCAATCCACTACAATTTATCGTATTATTCAAGAGTTGCTCTCCAATGCAAATAAACATTCACAAGCACAGTCTGTCCATATTTCATTAACATCCAAAGCACAAAAAGTTTTTATTGACTATTGGGATGATGGAATTGGTATTGATATTGATGAAAATATTCAACAAGACTGTATGAAAAGTATAGGACTAATGGGGATGAAGGAGCGTATCAAGTATTATCAGGGGACATTTTTAATAAGTTCAAATCAGCCGCAAGGGACAAACATTAAACTATCTATGAAAATAGGTGAGGATTTTGAAAATAATGGTATTGGATGATCATATTGCTATTGGTGAAGGCACACGGGCCATATTGCAAGCTGAACTAGACTGTCAAGCAGTGGTGTTTACAGATCCCTGTATTGCATTACAGCACTTATCCGAATCATTTTATGATATTTACTTAATTGATTTTAATTTAGCAGGGATGGATGGACTGCAATTTATTCAAAAGTTACTCAAAATTCATCCTGAAGCAATCACGATTATTTATACAGGTTATAATATCGAGAAATATTTACCCGAATTATTAAACAAGGGGATATCAGGATTTATTAGTAAAACGGAAAGTAGAAAACAATTGATTGATACAATTCAATATGCACTTGAAGGGAAAGTTATTATTTCACTTTCGCTTCTTAAAAAGCTGTGTGTACATAATGTTGGAGCTAAAGAATCTATAAACTTGACAGAGAGAGAACGACAAATTTTAGATTTTGTCAGAGATGGCTATACGAATAAGGCTATTGCACTAGAAATTCATTTAAGCCAACGGACAATAGAGAAAGTATTAACCACAATTTTTTCTAAGCTTGGTGTTGAATCACGAGCAGAGGCAGCCGTTAAATGGAATGAATTAACTACTTTAGAAACTGATAAATATCATTTTAATTAGGTATAAAGATTCGACTGAAGTTCATGAATTATGCGTTTTTTACTAATAAAGCAACAATTTTTTGTAATATTAATACACATCTAATAACGACAAAACACTGGTAAAGTGTTTTGTCGTTTTTTTTACTTTGCTATCAACTAGTGTAAATATTTATTTTTTAATGTCAAGTGTGGTTTTCCGCATTATTTTAATCGGAAACCCGCCCTATAAAGTACGGTAAATGTATTGGTAGAATTTAAATAACGAGAGACAAGAGATGTTACTGGGGTAGTTTGTATATCGACATTAATAAATTTTACTACAAAACTATAAAAAAAGTTCAAAGCTATTGGAGGTTAACATGAAAATTGGTGTAATTGGAGCCGGTGTAATGGGGAAAGGTGTAGCCCAAAGGTTTGCACAATATGGTCATAATGTTGTTTTATATGATATTTCTTCAAATGTTCTTGAAACTGCACGGGAAGAGATAAAAAAGAATTTAAAAATAGCAGGTATGTTTAATAAAACGATAGATGCTGAAAAAATTGTTGCCAATATCGACATTACATCAGGTTATGAAGATTTTGCAGATATGGATTTTATTATTGAAAATGTAGATGAAAATATTAAAACGAAAGAAATCGTTTATAGAAATTTAGAGAAGGTTTGTAAACAAAAATGTATTTACATGGTGAATACTTCATGCATTCCGATTACGCTTATTGGTTCATATACCGATAGAGCTGAAAAAGTGATAGGTGTACATTTTATGAATCCAGTTCCTATGAAAAATTTTGCTGAAGTTATACAGGGATGGAAAACATCTGAAGAGACCGTTCAGCATGTTCGTGAGTTATTAAATAAAGCAGGAATGGAAATTGAAGTAATTAAGGACAGCGCGGGATTTGTATCTAATCGATTATCTCATTTATTTATGAATGAGGCTGCAGCCCTAGTGTATGAGGGAGTGGCAACTGCAGAGCAAATTGACAACATTTTTAAAAATGCTTTTGGTCATAAAATGGGTCCGCTGGAAACAGCTGATTTAATCGGTGTTGATACGGTATTAGATTCATTAAAAGTATTATATACCCATTATGAAGATCCAAAATTTAGAGCCTGTCCCCTTTTAAAACAAATGGTATATGCAGGTTCAACTGGAAGAAAAAGCGGAAAAGGTTTTTATTCTTACTAAAAGAAAGGTGATAATAATGAATACAAAAGAGAAAATTAAAGGGTTTTTATCAAAGTTTATAAAAATTACGGAGATCAATGACACAGACAATATTTTTGAAAAAGGATTAGTTAATTCTTTATTTGCAATGAATCTAGTTAATTTTATTGAAACTGAATTTGATATTTCCATCGATAATATGGAATTAGATTTGGACAATTTTAAAGATATCAATTCAATTGTTGCCTTAGTTGAAAAGAAGTTAGCAATGGAGGAAACAGTATGAGTGGGGAGAAAATAAAATGTGTTGTCTGGGATCTAGATCATACATTATGGGATGGAATTTTAATAGAGAATGACAATTTAACTTTAAAAGAAAATGTAGTTGAAGTAATAAAGGAACTAGATAGAAGAGGAATTTTGCAATCAATAAGCAGTAAAAACAACTATGATATGGCCAAAGAAAAACTTGAAGAATTTGGTTTGTGGGACTATTTTATTTATCCTCAAATTAGCTGGAACAGTAAGTCAGAAGCTGTTGCTCAAATTGCAAAAGACATCAATATTGGTATAGATACTTTGAGTTTTGTAGATGACCAAGAATTTGAACGAGAAGAAGTGTTATTCAGTTATCCAGAAATTTTATGTATTGACGCAAATGATATTGACAAAATCCTAGATATGGAAAGAATGATGCCAAAATTTATAACAAATGATTCGAAAAATAGAAGGAAAATGTACCACAGTGATATTCAAAGAAATAAAGAAGAGCTAGCGTATAGTGGTACGAAAGAAGAATTTTTATCCACGCTTAATATGACTTTCAAAATTGACAAAGCTAAGGAAGACGATCTTCAGAGAGCTGAAGAGCTTACAGTCAGAACACACCAGTTAAATTCCACAGGTTACATTTATTCTTATGATGAATTAAAGAACTTTCTTGAAGCAGATGATTATGAAGTGTATGTTGCACAGCTTGATGATAAATATGGTACTTACGGAAAAATAGGCTTGGCGCTTGTAGAAAAGAAGGCTGACGTTTGGGATTTGAAGCTACTTCTTATGTCATGCAGAGTAATGTCCAAAGGTATTGGTAATATTTTCATGAATTTTCTTATTAATGAATCGATAAAAAATAATAAAACTTTACGAGCACAATTTATTCCAACAGATAAAAATAGAATTATGTACATTACATACAAATTTAACGGCTTTAAAGAGTTAGGTAAAGACGGTGATGTCGTAATATTTGAAGCAGATATGTCATACGAGCGAATTATACCAGACTATGTAACGTTTGTTTATGAAGGGGAGAACGTTGATGGATTTTTCAGTAAAGAAAGAGCAGAAACAATACAGTCAGGAAATCATTGATTTCGCAAGAGAAAATCTTAATGAACGTGAATTTTACGAAGAATTCTCCATGGATATGTGGAAAAAGGTTAGTGAATTTGGATTATTAGGGATAACTGTAGATGAAAAATACGGAGGTCTTGGGGAAAGCTACGAGACTGCGGCAATGGTCTTTGAAAGTCTTGGATATGCATGTAAAAATAATGGATTTATTTTTGTGATTAATAATCATATATGGGTATGTCAAAATTTAATCAATTTATATGGTTCAGATGAATTGAAAGAAAAGTATTTACCACAGATGGTTGAAGGGAAACAAATTGGGGCAATTGCTATTACAGAGCCTGAAGCAGGATCTGATGCATTTGCGATGGTTGCAAATGTAAAGGAAGAAGATGATTGTTTTGTACTTAATGGTACAAAGATGTTTATTTCCAATGGTCCTATCGCTGATATTTTTATTGTTTTCGCTGTTACTGAGGAAGTTCCAGATAAGAAAATCACTGCTTTTGTCGTTGAGCGCAATTTTGAAGGCGTAACGACAGGGAATGATATCGAAAAGATGGGCTTGAATGCATGTCCGACGAGTGAACTTATTTTAGATAATGTAAAAGTGCCAAAGAATAATATATTAGGGAAATTTAACTATGGTAATAATATTCTCACAGGCGCGCTAGAATGGGAAAGATGTTTTGAATTTGCGCCACATATTGGTGTGATGCAACGAATTATGGAACAATGCATCAAACAGGCAAATGGAAGAAAACAGTTTGGAAAGCCAATAGGTTCAAATCAGGCAGTATCTCATAAAATTGCCGAAATGGAAGTAAATATAGAAATGGCGAAATTAATGTTATATAAAATCGCATGGTTAAAAGATCAAAAAAAATCTGCTTACCTTGAAACTTCTATTTTTAAACTTTTTGTAAGTGAAAATTACATAAAAACGTGTAGAGATGCAATGCAAATTTTTGGTGCATATGGATATACAAAAGAGTATGAAATGGAACGAGAGCTAAGGGATGCCCTGGCAAGCAGTATTTATTCAGGCACAAATGAAATGCAAAAAAATACAATTTATAATATGGCCAATGCAAGATATATGTGATAAGGAGTGCTCATGAAAGTTGTAGTATGTTTAAAACCAATCAAAGCTGAAGAGATGTTTCCAAATGAATTACGAACAGAGGACTTTATTATAAATCCATATGACTTATATGCATTACAACAATTTATAGAATTAAAAAAATCGATTGATTGCACAATTATCTGTCTTTGTATGGGTAATCACAGTACAAAAGGATTGCTTCAAAAGGCTATTGCTTTAGGAGCAGATAAAGCCATTCTATTAAATGATGAGCTATTCGAAGGTTCGGATACAGTCGCTACTTCATACATTTTAGTACAGGCAATCAAAAAAATAGAAGATGTGGATTTTGTAGCATGTGGAAGACGAAGTAGTGATGGAGAAGTTGGACAAGCAGTATATGGCATAGGAGAACGTCTTAACTATTATTGTTTAACTGATATAGCTGAGATTTTAGGGAATGAGGCATCAGCAATTCAGCTAAAACAAGTAAAAGACACTGAAATAATTATTGGGAGATTGAAACCACCCGCTGTTATTTCTTTTTACGATTATGTAGTTACGCAGCCTTTAATCAATTTACTAGCATTAAAAAAAGCAAGAAAAAAAGAGATCCTTGTATGGAATGCTACTGATTTAGCTGTTGATGTAGAAAAGTGTGGTTTTGCTAGTGTAAAGGTGAAAGAATGGCATGTTCAAAAAGAAGCAAAACAGAAAAAGCTATTTATAGAAGAAACGGCACAAGAAAAAGCGGCTTTAATCTATAACTTAGTAACAGATAAGGCACACAATAGTAAACGATAACCTGCATGAAGGATGAACGTTGAATGGAAAAAGAAATTGTTATCATATGTGATTTTCAAGAATACGACGATGAAAATATATTACAGGTCATCACAAAAGCTAGTAGTCTCAGTAATCAATGCAACTATAAGGTAACAGTATTATGTGTTGGACATAAGGATAGTGAGCAACTTGATAAGTTCTTTCAATATGGAGCAGACAATATAGTGATCTGTAGACAAAACGAGCCATTTGATATGACATATTTTACAAATATAATCTCAAATATGATAAAGACACGCATCCCAAAAGTCATATTGGTTCCGGAATCTAGCAATGGAAAAATAACGGCATCGATATTATCTGCCAGATTTGAGGTCGGGCTTATAGCAGGTTGTACTGATATTCAATTTGATGAAAATAACGAACTGTCTTTTTTGAGAACTGCCTTTAATAGTGTGACAATTGCCAAAAACAATTGTTCTAATGGCGAATTTATCATCGCAACTGTGAAAAAAGACATCTTTGCAAAACAAATGAAGGCTGGGCAATGTAGTGGAATGATAGAGGAAGTTACATACGATGATGATATGGAGAAGTTGTCCAATTCATGGGGTGTTCTAGAGCGAATAGAAAAGTTCGACAAGAAAGAGATGAACAATTTAAATAAAGTTTTTTGTATTGGTAGAGGAGTTAAAAATCAAGATACTTTTGAAAAAATTTGCCAAATTGCAAATAAACTACATGTTGGAATAGTTGGAACCCGAGCAGTCGTTGAAGCGGGATATATTGAAAAAGAGAGAATGATTGGTCAGTCTGGGAAAATGCTGGCTTCACCTATTTATGTAGGATTCGGTGTATCGGGCGCTAGCCAACATATGATTGGCGTTAAAAATGCTGAAATAATCGTTGCCATCAATAAAGATAAAAATGCACCCATATTCGAATATGCGGATTACGCTATCGTAGATGATGTGGAGGCAGTACTGGCTGAATTAGAAAAACTGGCTGAAGGATAGGTACAAGAGATGTACTTAGCGTTTTATAAGACATAAAAAGCTTTTAGAAGGTTTGATAGGGGAGGGAATGGAATGAAAAAAACAGATGATATATTAGGAGCACTAAAAAAACTTAGTAAAACAGATAAAGGAATTACAATTGTCCTTTCAAAAGAGGATAAAAAATTTATTTCATACAGAGAACTATGGAATAGAAGTTTTTATGTTTCTGAAATATTTAAAAAGCAAGGTGTTAGCAGAAATGCAGAAGTCATTATTCGGTGTGAAAATCTAGAGCTCTTTTTATATTCATTTTGGGCGTGTGCAATAGGAGGCTATATCGCTGTTCCGATTGATGCAAGTAAAAATAGTAATGTCGATAGTCTTTTAACACATGTATTGGAAAAGTCGGTTCATCCAATTATCGTCAGTGATAGTGAACAGGATAAGGACAAAGGGAAAGTGCTATGCCTTCAGGACTTCTATACTGAGATTTTAAAGTGTCCGAATAATCTGAATGTAGAGTATCAAACTTCACCAGAAGATATCCTATATATTTTATATTCTTCTGGAACAACGGGCACGCCAAAAGGGGTAATGATTAGCAAATCCAATGTGGCTGCTAACGTATATGGCTTTGTTAAACATTATGCAATAGATGAAAATGATAAGTTTTTATCATGGACACCATTAACACATTGTTATGGTTTAGTCATATTCCACCTTGTACCATTAATGGCGGGCGCAGATCAATGCCTGCTTTCTACTAAATTGTACATGAATCAGCCGTTAATTTGGGCGGAAACTATTAATGAATATCGCGCAACTAGAATTGGTTCACTGCCATTCGCATTGAAGCATTTTAATAATGTTTATATGAATTCGGAGAAAAACTTTAAATGGGATTTGTCCTGTGTAGATAGCATGTTTTTAGGTGGGGAGTCGGTTAGTCAAGCATTATACAAAGAATTCTGTAACGAAGTAAATGCTTATGGGTTTTCTATAGATAAGGTTTATCCGCTATATGGATTGACTGAAGCGACAATTATGTTAACCGCAAATAGATTAGGAAAGCATGCTAGAACATTCGAAATTACAAACGATAAGCTTGTGATTGGTGACAAAGTGCAGTGTAGGGAATTAGCGGATGGCGAAACAGCAGATAATGTATTTCTTGAAATGGGTACGCCTTTGGAAACTGTACAACTTAGTATCCGCGATGATAACTTCCAAGAGCTCCCAGAAGGGCATTTAGGACAAATTTGTGCAAGTGGTCCTTGTATTACAGCAGGTTATTATCAAGATTCAGAAGCGACCGATAAAGTATTTTTTGAAGAGAAATGGTTATGTACAGGGGATATAGGATTTATTCAAGATAACAATCTTATCATTATTGGAAGAGAAAAAGAACTTGTTGTAGCCAACGGGAAAAAAGTCTCGTGCGCACAGATTGAAGAACTAATAAATAACCATTTGCATAATACAAAGCACCAACAGTGTGCAGTATGCAATGGAACAAAGCAGGAAAATGACAATGAGAAAGTGATTGTTTTTATAAAAACACAAATGGACTTTGAAAATAACAAGGATATAGAAGAATTTAAGGACTTTAAAAACGACATTATTTCAATGGTTTTTGAGAAAATGGGACTGACTATTAGTGAGGTAGTACCCGTTGAAGATATTCCTAAAACAAACAGTGGCAAAGCATTTCGACGTGGGTTAACTGAAAAATATAATGCTGGCACATATGAAACAATACTAAATAACTTGAATTATAGTAAGAAAAGCCAAATGGTTAATACTGAAAAAACGAGATACTCTCGAAATTCTATTGCGAAGAAAATTGTGACATATATTGAGAGACGTTTCGATGTAAAAGTATTAGCGCATGACATTCCTTTTTCTGAATATGGCATTGTATCTATTAATATCCCATCGTTTATTGAAAATTTAAATAAAGAATTTAACGTAAATATTCTTGTCGCTGATATTTTTAAGTATTTCACTATATATGATTTGTCTGAACATATTTATTCACTTGTTAATTTAGAAGAGAAGCAAAGGAGTCTAGGGAACATGAACGAAGAGCAGCATATGCAAGATAAAATAGCAATCGTTGGAATGAGTTGTCGCTTTCCAGGTGGTGCTAATAGTATTGATGAGTACTGGAATTTGCTTGTAAATGGAGTAGATGGCGTATGTGATGTTCCTGAAAATAGATGGGAAATTGAAAAGTATTATGATGAAGATAAAACCGTTCCCGGAAAAATGTATTGCAAAAAGGGTGGTTTTTTAAATATCAATATTGATGAATTTGATGCAGGGTTTTTCAATATATCTCCAAAAGAAGCAGCTGCCCTTGATCCCCAACAAAGAATGCTATTAGAGCTCACATGGGAAGCTTTTGAAAATGCAAATATGGATATTACTAAATACAACGGATCGAACACCGGCGTATATGTAGGCATGTCTAATAATGAATACAATCTAGCGCAATTATATTCAGGAGAATTATCAACTATTGGTGCATATGCTCTGACAGGAAGCTGTATGAGTACTGCATGTGGAAGGGTATCTTATACGTTTGGATTTGAAGGACCATGTATTACAGTTGATACCGCATGCTCGTCCACGCTTTCGGCGTTGCATTTAGCCTGTACCGCAATGCAGGCCGGAGAAGCCGATATGCAAATTGTAGCTGGCGTTAACTTAATGGAATCTCCAACGACTAATATCGGTTTTTCGAAACTGCAAGCGACATCAGTAGATGGGCATAGTAAAGCATTTGATGAAGCGGCAAATGGTTATGGGCGTGGAGAAGGCGGTGGCGTCCTTATACTGAAAAAATTATCTGACGCTATTAAAGATCAAGATGAAATTTTAGGTATTATCAGAGGAACTGGAATTAATCAGGATGGTAAGAGTAACGGCCTAACTGCACCAAATGGGGAAGCGCAAGAAAAATTGATTGAAAAAACTTTGATGCATGCCAGTATGGATCCTCATGATGTTGATTTTGTAGAAATGCATGGAACAGGCACAAAACTTGGAGATCCAATCGAAGTTCATGCAGTTGGTGCAACTTACGGAAAGAACAGAAGTAAAAATAATCTATTAAAGATAGGTTCTGTAAAATCTAATATTGGTCATTTGGAGGCTGCTGCAGGGGTAGCATCAATAATTAAAGTTTTATTATCCATGAAGCATAATATGATTCCTGCAAATCTTCACTTCCATACACCGAATCCGTTTATTGACTGGGAAGGTGCAAATGTAGAAGTGATAAGCGAACATGCATCGTGGAAAAAAGAGGATGGCTTAAGAGCTGCAGCCATTAATGGCTTTGGATTTGGTGGGTCAAATGCCCATACGATTATCGAAGAATACAAAAATGAGGATTTCGGTAAAAACGAAACAAATATCCAAGATGGCATAGATTATATACTTAAAATTTCAGCAAAAAGCAAGAAATCATTAAATGAACTAATTGAACAGTACTATAATTTGATAGCAAATAGTTCGGACAATGAATTAGAAGATATTATTTATACAGCCAATCTAGGAAGATCGGATTTAGAATACCGATTTGCTGTATGTGGCAGTAACAGAAAAATGATTGCTGAGAGACTAGAAAGCTATCTAAAAGATGGGTATGCAGAAGGGGTCTTTGAAAATATAGATAAGCACCAGTTGATGCAAAAAGATAGAAAAGTTGTCTTTATGTTTACTGGACAAGGCTCACAGTATCTCAATATGGGGAAACTACTCTATGATTCTAATGCTGTCTTTAAACAGGCATTTGACACTTGTGATCGATTGTTTAAACCGTATTTATTAAAATCCATTGCCGATTTAATATATGGGGAAAATGCAGACGAACAAGTGATTGAAAAAACGGTTTATGCGCAACCATTAATCTTTGCGGTGGAATATGCTTTATACAAACTTTGGGAGAGCTATGGTGTTAAACCAGAGGTAGTGATGGGACATAGCATTGGTGAATATCCAGCAGCAGTTGTAGCAGGGATTATGACACTGGAAGATGCTATTAAACTAGTTTCAATAAGAGGAAGACTGATGGATGCTGCACCTGGAAAAGGCAAGATGGCAACTGTTTTTGCAGATAAAGCGAAAGTACAAAAACTTCTTACTGGATTCCAAGAGACGGTATGTATTGCAGCACACAATGCTGAAGAAACTTGTGTAATTTCTGGAATGGCGGAAGATATAGAAAAAGTGGTTGAGAAGGCAAAGATGGAAGGCATGCGTGTACAAGAATTAAAGGTATCTCATGCTTTTCACTCTATGCTAATGGAGCCAATATTAGATGACTTCCATTTAATAGCAAAAGAATTGGATTATAAAGAATCTAAGGTAAAATTTGTTTCGTCGCTCTACGCCAAAGAATTAGAAGAAGGTCAAATTCTTGATGGCGACTATTGGACTAGTCATATTAGAGAAAAAGTTGACTTCTTTGGAGCGGTTACAAGCATTGATAAAAAAGAAAACTATTTATTGCTAGAAGTAGGAAGTAATAGAGTGTTGGCAGCACTTTGTAAATTAATTTTTGAAGATGAAAGAGTCATTGCATCTACTTTAAACATGAAGAAGGAAGATAAAGTACAACTGGCAAATGAAATTGCATTGCTTTATGTAACGGGTGTAGATGTGGATTGGAGCAATATTACGTTCGCTGGTAACACAAATTGGAACAAAGTAAAACTTCCTAACTATCCATATGAGAAGAACAAATATTGGATGGATTTGAAATACGATAGAGCATCAGAGAGTATCAATGCTGAAGATTATCACAATATTCTAGGCCAAAGAATTGATCTTCCATCAATGAGTGACGCTGTAGTATTCCAAAGGAAATTTACTGCATTGGAACCTTACTTTATGAGAGAACATGTAATTTTCAAAACAGCTATTTCTCCAGCTGCAGCCCATATGGCCATGATACTTTCGGCTGTGAAAGAAATTGGAAATGCTAAAAGTTGCGTGTTAAGTAAAGTAGATTTCAGGGTACCATTAGCTGCAACAGATGATGAAGAAAAACAGGTGCAAATTTGTTTAGAAAAAGAAGACAATGATTACAAATTTAATATTGTCAGTAGAGATTTTAACTCTAAATATGATAAATGGCTAATGCATGCTAAAGGCAATGTATGTATGCAAGATGAATATGAGTTTTCAGAAATGACAGCAAATATGGATGATTATAAACGCCTGTCCTATGAAGAAAATATTGAAAATAGTATCTACTATTTTATGAGTAAATCTGGTTTTGAATTAGGAGAAGGTTTCCAACGGATTAAGCGTATTAGCTACGGAGAAGATGAATGTGTCTGTGTGGTAGAGCCTTTAAAAACCATTCCATACTTTAAAGATTATGTACTCTACCCAGGAACAATTGACTCCATATTCCAAACAGGTATTGCCTTAGTTTTAGAAAAATTAAAAGAACGTACAAATGTTAATGAAGATGGCAATAAAACAGTTATTCCATACTATTTAGAGAAATTGACGTTTAACTATCGAGAATCCGATCAGTTATGGTGTTATTCAAAATCAACTGTAAAAAATGATATTACGTATGCGGACGTTATTGTATATAACGAAAAAGGCGAAGTATTAATGAAAATAGATAACCTCATGGCCAAAATTACAGAAAGCGAAAGTTTATTACAAGAAATGAGTAGTGCAAACAAATTGTATTACCATACAGACTGGGTGCAAACAGATGCCATTAGAAAATTAGAGGAGTTGCCAGTCAATAAACAGTACCTTCTGATTGCAGATGAGGCAATTGCGGCAGCAAGTTTAAAAGAAAATATGGAGAAACACCATTTAAACACAATATGTGTACTACATGGAGATGAATTCCTAAAGAAAAATACCCATGATTATACGATCAATCAGGACAATAAAGAAGAGTGGTCGAAGCTTCTTGCAGATGTATGCAAAGACAGCGGGAAGAAAAACTTAAATATTATTTATTGTACTACTAAGGATAGTGTTCCGAATCTAGCGAATAATAAGGTGAATTATAGAGCAATTAAAGCATTACACTATTTGGTTCAAGTTATGAATGAAGAGGGTTACACACAAGGTAGCAAAATTAAAATCGTGACCAAAGATGTGCAAAAGCTTCGTCATGAGAAAAAACTAAATTTATCAGGATCAATGGTCTGGGGATTAGCAAAAGTAATGAGTATAGAATATCCTGAAATTTTTGGTGGCATCATTGATACGGATGAAATAACTTTCTATGAAAATAGTGATTTTATCCATGAAGTATTAGGGGATAGTGTACAGGAAGTTTGCTTCAGAGAAAACGAACGTTATGTAGGAAGATTAATTGCTCATGCGGATTATTTGAAAAAAGGGTTAGAAAAAAATAAGAAAATTGTATTAAAAGAAGAAGCTTCTTATTTAATTACAGGTGGAACAGGAGCATTGGGTCTTGCTTATGCTGAACAACTTGTAAATGCAGGTGCTAAAAACCTTATTTTAATAAGCAGACGCGAACCAAGTGAACATGCCAAAGTAGCGATTCAAAAATTGATAGACAAAGCAGTGCAAGTAAAGATTGTCCATGCGGATGTATGTAATGATGAAAGTCTGATAAAAGCGCTGGATGACATTCAATTTACGATGCCTCCTATTAGAGGCGTCGTTCATGCAGCAGGTGTGTTAAACGATAAGATGTTGATTGACCTCAATTGGGAGGATTTTGAAAAGGTTATGAATCCAAAAGTTGTTGGAACGCTTAATGTTTTCAATGCAATTGACAAGGAAACATTGGATTTCTTCATGATGCTTTCCTCTATCACGAGTGTTATTGGAAATATGGGACAAGGCAACTACGCTGCTGCCAATCATTTTATGAATTCATTTGCAACATATATGAACATGAATAAACTCCCTGGTTATACTTTCTGCTGGGGACCATGGAATGAAAGTGGGATGGCAGCAGATAATGATGCGATATCGAGTACGATGGCAAGAATGGGTATGAAAACTTTTTCAAAAGGCCAGGGACAAAGCATTATTAATGATTTTATGGATCAACCATATGAGAATCTGCTAATTGCCGATATAGAATGGAATACCCTAGTAAAATCTTTGGAAACTGCAGCAGGCAAGACAGAATTCCTATCCAAATTAGTGTCTGAAAAGGACCTACATGTGGATATAGTTCAAGATGAAAAGGACAATTTCTTGGAAACGCTTATGAGTTTATCAGGTGAAGGCCAAAATGAAATCCTAATTGAAAAACTGCAAAGTATTTGCGGGAAAATTATGGGCTTTGATCATAACCAAGTACTATCCATAGATAAAGCATTCCAAGAACAAGGTGCAGATTCTTTAATGATATTCTCTATGCGAACAGCGATTAATAAATTGCTAGGTATCGATGTCAATGTCTCTGTATTTTTCAATTATCCAACCATCGTAAAACTTTCTGATTATTTATTAAGTGAAGTTCTAATTCTTGAAAATGAAAATATGGGTGAATTAGAAGAACAATCCGAAAACATAGATGACTTATTATCTGAAATTGATAAGTTAACGATATAGTCAGAGGTGTTATATATGAACAATGACATTGAAAATAAATATAAAGAGGCCTTATTAAAGGCTGCTAAAAAAATCAAAGAACTAGATTTAGAATTGAAAAAATCAAAAGAGGAAAATGAAATTGCAATAATTGGCTATAATTGTAGATTTCCAGGCGGTGCAAATAACAGCAGTTTATTCTGGGACAAATTATCACAAGGATATGATGCTGTTACTAATATCAAACCTGAAAGATTCCCTGTTGAAGCGTTTTTCAGCGAAGATAGGCAAGATAAGGGAAAAATGTATACGCGTTATGGTTCCTTTATAGATCAAGATATTAAGACATTTGATAATTTGCATTTTGAAATTTCTGCACTAGAGGCAGTATCTGTCGATCCCCAGCAAAAACTTCTATTGGAAGTGAGCTGGGAGGCAATGGAGAATGCTGGTCTGAATATCGAAGAGATGAAGGGCAGTAAAACAGGCGTATTCATAGGAATCGACGCAGTTGACTATGTAAACAGAGAAATGATGTCAGGGGATATAAAAGATATTGGTTTATATTCACTTGTTGGAGCATCCTCTCATTCTGCTGCAGGTAGAATATCTTATTTTTATGATTTTAAAGGACCAGCAGTAAGTTTAAGTACTGCATGTTCATCGTCATTAACGGCGATGAACATGGCAGTAGACAGCCTAAAAAGTGGTCAATGTGATGTAGCCATTGTTGGAGGGATAAATCTGCTGCTAAATCCAGAGCCCTATGTGGGACTATCTCAAAACAGTGGTTTATCACCAGATGGACGTTGTAAAACTTTTGATGCATCCGCTGATGGATTTGGCCGAGGCGAAGGCTGTGGAATTATCATATTAAAAAGATTAAGTGATGCTAAAAGAGATAACAACAGTATAGAGGCATTAGTAAAAGGGATATATGTCGGACAAGATGGTAAATCCAATGGCTTCTTTGCACCAAATGGGCTGGCAGAGCAAAGAGTGATTGCAGAAACGTTGAAAAGGACAGGGCTAGATGTAGATGATATTGATTATATTGAAGCTCATGGGACAGGAACTTCTCTTGGTGACTTTATTGAAGCACAGGCAATTTGTGAGGTATTTAAAAACAGAAAAGCACCCATAAAGGTTGGTTCTGTAAAGTCGAATATTGGTCATCTAGAGGCGGCATCCGGGATGGCAAGTATGATCAAGGTATTACTTTCCTTAAAACATAAACAGCTTTTGCCAAGTATCCATTTTAAAAATCCAAACCCCAATATTGATTGGGATAAAATTCAAGTAGTCGATAAGCTCTCGGAATGGGAAAGTAATGGGAAAAAAAGACGAGCGGGTATTAGTGCGTATGGCATTAGTGGAACATTAGCTCATTTAATACTAGAAGAAGCAGAGCACGAAGAAAATACACCACAAACTGAAAAAAGTAATCTACCTGAAAGTATGCTAACGATTTCAACAAAGAATAAAAATGTGTTAGTAAAAGCAATTTCTCAAATAAGAGATTATCTTAGCGTTTCCACAGAACTACTTAGTGATATTGCCTATTCAACAAATATTACAAGAGATAAACATGAATACAGGTTCGCAATAGTTGGTAACAATAAAGAGCAAATTATTGAAGAAATAGATCATGTGCTCAAAAATGAAGATTCACTGGCATACTACATTGGACAAGCAGAAAGTAAAAAGAAAAAAATTGCATTTTTATTTACAGGACAAGGCTCCATCTACAAAGATGCAGCAAGAGAATTTTATGAAAATTCGCAAGCGTATAGAGAAACCTTCGATCTTTGTGATAATCGATTTAAGGAGCTCCTAGGCATTTCTATCAAAGACACTTTGTTTGGAGCAAACGAAGAACTATTAACAAATGCGCTTTATTCGCAACCAATTATATTCTCGTTGGAATACGCTTTAACGAAAATCTGGGATTCATTCAATATAAAAGCAGATTATGTGATTGGGCATAGTGTTGGCGAGTATGCCGCAGCATGTTATGTCGGCATGCTAAGTTTTGAAGATGCTACGAACATGATTGCGATGCGAAGTAGACTTATGGTTAGTGTGACACCGAATGGCAAAATGGTGGGCGTGTTAGTAGATGAATTGACGATGAAGGAAGCAATATTGGAAAGCGGATGTAAAAATGTATCAATAGCTGCTGTTAATGCACCTAAAAATATTACAGTATCTGGTCTAAGTGAAGAAGTTGATATGGTAATTAATCAATTACATAAAAAGGTCAGAGCTTTTGTTACCGATTTAAATATTCCATATCCTTATCATTCAACTGCAATGGAAGAATATAAAGAAATATATGGGGAAAGTTTAGCGCATGTTGTTTGCAATAAAACGCCAAAATCAATTATTTCAAGTGTAACAGGAAAGCTAGAGGACGTCGGTACATTTGAAAATAAAGGGTATTGGACAGAACATCTTGAAAAAACGGTTCATTTTATGAAAGCGATGCAGGAAGTAGATAAATTAGGCGTTTCCACATTTATTGAAATTGGTGGTAATGCAACTTTATGTGGCTTAGCAGGCCAATGTTTGCAAAATGACAATGCCATTTTTGTTCCATCACTTAGAAAAGGAATAGGCGATTATAAGCAGTTGTTGGAATCTTTGAAATCTTTATATCTTAATGGGATGAAAATTGATTGGAATAGCTTCTATAAAAATTACAATAAAAAGAAAATTATTTTACCTAACTATCCTTTTGAGAGAAAGACCTTGTGGAAAAACAAAGCAACTTCGGTAGCAGATACAAGCTATGTGAATTTGGAACAGTTATTGGAAAAACAAAATGAGCAACTCATGTTACAGAAACAGCTTCTTGAAAATATTTTTAAATAAACAGCAAGAAAGGAGTAAAAAAATGAAGAATCTAGTTCTAGATGAAACAAAAACGATGATCGTAATAGAAGAATTAAAAGAAATTGTTCATATTATATCCGCCATGGAAAAAGAAGAAATAGATGAAAAGAAGAGATTAATTTCCTATGGTCTTGATTCAATCCTTCTCCTAACACTTGCCAAGCAAATCCATGCAAAGTACAAGGTAGAAATTCCTTTAGATGTATTTTTTACAACTTTAAATACGTTACAACTAATTGCAGATTACATTGCAGAAAATGGCATTGTGGAGGCTGAACAACAAGAGGAAACGTATCAAGAAGTAATGGATGTTATTGACGCGCTACCTGAAGAACTTAACAACTCTACAAACGAAGTCACTTATCATAGTATAGGAAAATTAGATATGGATATGATGGTGCAAGTATTTAACAACCAATATGATGTTATGACAAAACAAAATGAGATTTTAAAAGTAATTGCCAGTACAACGAAAGCACAAAATAATGGCCAGAAAACAAAGGGTGTGCAAAAGGAAGCCAGTTCGGCAATAGCCCCGACAAAATCCGATGATTATTACAAGCCTTATAAAAAGCTAGATTTTAACAAAGAAGATGAAGTAGATGAACTTCAATTAAAATACATTAAAAATATAGAACAACGCATTAATATTTTTACTAAAAATTCAAAGGATAGAACCCAACAATATAGAAATATATATGCGAGTAATCGAAACTCTGCGGGCTTTAGACCTTTATATAAAGAAATGCTCTATCAAATTATTGCGGAAGAAGGCCAAGGTTCTAAGATAATAGATATTGATGGCAATACAATGATTGATCTGACGATGGGCTTTGGGGTCTTAATGTTTGGACATAGCCCAGAATTTGTTAGAAAAGCATTGAGAAATGAACTTGAAAAAGGAATGCCTGTTGGTCCAATGGGCAGGCTTACTGGACGAGTAGCCCAAAATATTTCCGAGTTAGCGGGAGTAGACAGAGTATTTTTCTGTAATTCTGGAACAGAAGCAAATATGTTTGCAGTTAGAGTAGCAAGAGCTGTTACAGGTAAAAAGAAAATCGTCTGTTTTACAGGAGCTTTTCATGGAACTTACGATGGTTTTTTAGGAATGCCGAATTATTTAGATGATTCAAATCATACAACTACTTCATTAGTACCGGGAATTACTGATAGTGCAGTGCAAGACGTTGTGATGTTGGATTTTAACTCCGAATCTTCTTTGCAATATATCGAACAACATTGTGATACGATTGCGGCCGTTATAACGGAACCAATCCAAAGCCGAAGACCAGATATTCAACCGAAGGATTTCCTGTTGAAATTAAGACAAGTGACACAAGACAATAACGTTGCCTTAATTTTTGATGAAATTATTACAGGTTTCCGAATTGCTAGTGGTGGAGCACAAGAATACTTTGGTGTGGAAGCTGACATTGTAACGTATGGAAAAGTTATTGGTGGCGGAATGCCAATAGGTGTTTTAGCGGGTAAGAAGAAATATTTAGATAGTATAGATGGTGGCATGTGGAACTTCGGAGACGACTCTGTTCCTCCTAATGAAGACAAAAGAACATTCGTTGCAGGTACTTTCTGTCATCATCCGATGGCGATGGCAGCTACGAATGCAGTGCTCGAATATATAAAGGAAAATAAGCACACTATTTATCAAACATTGAATCTAAAAACTACTGAATTTGTCAACGAATTAAATCAATTCTTTGAACGTGAACACGTAGATATTCGTATCAATCAGCTTGGTTCATTATTTAGATTTACCGTAAATTTAGAAAAAGAAATATTCTACTATGGTTTGTTAGAAAAAGGTATCTATATTTGGGAAGGACGTAATTGTTTCTTATCTACAGAGCATTCCAAAGAAGATATCGAATACGTTATAGAGGCTGTCAAGAAAACTGTATATGAAATGAAAGAAGCCAATTTTTTTAATCAATAAACAAGATTGGACAGAAAATAGATTTATATAAATAGGAGATAAAAATATGTTCTTTTTAGTGTTATGGGGATTAGGAATTGTTACAGCTGTTATCGACTTATATATGAAGGGATTTCCGTCTGACCCTCAATTGATCTGCTCGGTAATTTTACTTCATCAGTTCGTAGTAACATTTGGACTTTTAGGTATTACAGGATTATTAAGTAATATGATTTTTGCAAAACAAAATGCCAAAATGGTCGGTTGGCCAGGTGGGCCGTTCCAGATAAAATACGGGTTTTCACAATTGGGTCTAGGTGTTATGGGCGTTATGTGTATTTGGTTTAGAGATGGGTTCTGGTTAGGAACAATCGTAGCTATGTATATATATGGAATTAGTGGTCTTTGGTCACACTGGAATGTTATGAAAATGAATAAAAAGGCAGACGCGGACAGCATTGCAAATATCATAATGGATATTGCATATCAGACCTTTATAACCGTATTATCTATTGTTATTGGTGGAATATGGGTAATTGGCTAAAAACATAAAAATCCATTTTAGGAGTGCTGTGTAAATGCTGAAAAAAAAGATTGAATTATCAGAGATCCAAAAGGGAATCTATTTTGAATGCCAAACAGGAGAAAAAAATAATTATAATATCTCAGCGGCAATAAAAATAAAGAATGAAATAGATATTGTAAAGTTCGAAAAGGCATTACAAATGTTGGTGAATGAACAAGCAGCACTGCGCAGTCATATTGAATTACTAGATGGCAGTCTGTCCATGGTAATTAATGAAGAAGTAGATGCTGCTGTTCATTATTATGATGTTTCCAAGGAACATCATAATAAGAGAATAGATGAAATAGTTAACGAAGAGGTTGGCTATGAGTTTAATTTATCAAAGGCACCACTTTTTAGAGTGTCCTTAATTAAAGAGGATAATAATGTATTTATTCTAGTACTGAATCTTCATCATATTATTGCTGACGGAGTGTCACTTGATATTTTTATCAAAAAACTATTTACCTATTATTCCAATTCGCTAAATGGTGAAGTAATTGAATTAAAAGAAGACTGCGGATTTTTAAATTTTGTTGAAAGCGAAAATAAAAAACTGGCGAATGGTAGCTATGAAAAACAAAAGGAATATTGGCGAGAAAAAGTAAAAGATGCAAATGCTTTGAACTTTCCAAAGGACTTCTCGAATGCTCATCATAACGGGATAGGGAAAGAGAAGTCTTATCGAATTTCTAAGGATTTAATGAACAGTATAAAGAAAGCATCTCAAAAAGAAGAAGTGACACCGTTTATTTTCTGTTTAGCGGCATTTAGTGCATTGATGGGAAAATGCTGCAATGAAAAGAATGTAGTAGTTTCCAGTCCATTCACAAATAGACCGGGATTCGACTTTGAAGAAACGATAGGATGCTTTATTTATACATTGCCATTAAGTGTAACAATCGACAATCATAAACCATTTAAAGATGTTATTGAGGCAATGTATGAGGAAATGATTGGAGCATATAAAAATATCGGATATCCCAACAATTTAATTGCCCGTGAAACGGAATCTAGTATCTATACAGGGATTCAGTCAATCTTCGATATTACCTTCGTCTATGACAAATATAGTAAACCGACATGGGAAGGCGTAGAATGTGACACATTTGAAATGGACAATACGATGTTCCCTGGAAATATGATGGTAATTCTTGCTGAAATGCCTGATGGTGACATGATTAAGATTCAGTACAAGTCTGATATCTATGCAGAAGAAATGATCGAAATGCTAGGAAGACGTTTTATTAAACTGTTAGAAACTGTAACAGCGCATACGGATGTACTAGTGAAAGATATCGACTTATTTTTGGAAGATGAAAAAGTGCATATTTTGAATACTTTCAATCAGAGTGCATTCTTCGATTATAAACCAATGCACATTATAGATATTTTCCATGAGCGAGTTGGCACGTATAAAGAACATACAGCACTTCTTTTTGATAATGGCAGCATGAGCTATGAAGAAGTCAATAAAAAAGCGAATCAGATAGCAAGAAAAATATTGCAACACAAGAAAAAAGAGAATGAAGTAATTGGCGTACAGTTAAAACGTTCTAAAGAAATGGTTCTTACTATATTAGGAATTTTGAAAGCTGGCTGTGCTTATGTACCAATCGAAAATTATTATCCTGAAAATCGAAAAAATTATATTTTTAACGATGCCGATATCAATATTTTAATTACATCGAAAGACTTGCAATATGATTTTTGTCAGGATAAACAAATTATTTTTGTTGATGATAATGAAACATACAGCGGGGATGATAGCAATCTTGATATTGTATTAAATCCTTTTGACTTGGCCTACATTGAGTATACTTCAGGTTCGACTGGGGAGCCAAAAGGGGTAATGATTGAAAACCATAGTGTAGTCAATACAATTATGGATTTGGAAAGACGTTTCCCTGTTCAAGAAGGCGATGTTTATCTATATAAAACGCCTTTTTCATTCGATATTTCGGGAACGGAACTGTATGGCTGGTTTATGGGAAAAGGTGCTCTGTGTATTTTAGAACATGATGGCGAGAAAAATCCAGAACTTATCTTAGAATTTATAGATCGCTATCATGTAACCCATATAAACTTTGTACCAAACATGCTCAAGGTATTTTTAGAACTGTTGAATGAAAAAAATAATAAAGAAAAGTTACACTCCTTACGATGGATTTTTGTTGGAGGAGAGGCATTAACTGCTGATATAATTGATAAATTTTTTGACATGAAACTAGCTGTAAATCTTGAAAATGTTTATGGTCCGACAGAATGTACAATGTGGGCTTCACACCATTCTATTCAAAAATGCGAGCGTGTTTCGAATGTATCGATTGGACATCCGTTAAATGAAATTAGATGGTATGTTATTGACGAAAATAATCAACTTCAGGTGGTAGGTGTACCTGGTGAGTTATGTTTAAGTGGAGTAGGATTGGCCCGAGGTTATCTCAATAAAGAAGAACTTACAAATGAAAAATTTTGTGAAAATCCATTCTATGATGAAAGAAAAGATCCCGTTTGGTTTAAGAAGATGTATAAAACAGGTGATTTGGCGAGATGGCTTCCTGACGGCAATATCGAATTTATGGGGAGAATGGATCACCAAGTTAAAATTAGCGGATTACGGATTGAACTGGGAGAAATTGAAAATGCAATGGTTCAGTTTGATGGCATTTTAGAAGGTGTAGTAGTTACGAAGCAATCTTCCAACCATTTACCTGTACTATGTGCTTATTATGTTGCTCCACAACAAGTGCCTGTAGCTGAGTTAAGAGCATTTTTAAGTCATTATGTACCAGACTATATGATTCCAGCATTCTTTGTTCATAGGGAGAAAATGCCGATTAATAGTAGTGGGAAAATAGACCGGAAAATACTTATTGCAGATACTACCTATAATCATCACACTACGACAATTAATCAAGTACCAGAATCTGAATTAGAGACAATTATTGCTCGTATTTGGAAAGAGGTATTAGAAATTGATCATGTAGGAATAGAAGATAATTTCTTTGAAATCGGTGGGCATTCCATGGCTGCGATTCTAGTACATAGCAGATTAAAGCAAGTACTTGATATGGAATTTTCTATTACTGTTTTATATCAATTCCCAACGATACGTCTATTATCTGAGCAAATGATGAAAAACGAAAAGGTAGAAATTCAGGACAGAAAGAATTTTTTCAAGAGAAAGAAAAAATCAGTCTATTCTGATATTGCCATTATTGGAATGGCAATTGACGTTCCAGGTGCCGATAATATTAAGGATTTTTGGCATAACTTGAAACATGAAAAAGAGAGTATTCATTTTTATAATGATGAAGAACTTCGCAACCTTGGCATTAGTGAAGAAACGATTCACAACAGGAATTATGTAAAGGCTAAAGGTCGTGTAGATGACATTGAATACTTCGATTCAGAATTTTTCGAATATACACCGAGCGAAGTAAATCTTATGTCGCCGCAGTTAAGGCTTTTGTACAAAGGAACATGGGAGGCCTTGGAGGATGCGGGATATTATCCAGAATCGACAGAAGATAAGATGGGCATCTTCATCGGTGGTTCAGATGATTTCCAATGGTATAACGAAGCATTGGGCAATAATGACAATTACAGTGATATGTATCAAGCATTTACAATGAGTACGAATCATTTTCTTGCAACAAGGTTAGCTTACAAATTTAATATTAAAGGGCCTGTGTTCTCATCACTTACTGGATGCTCAACGACCCTCGTTACGACACATCTAGCATGTCAATCTCTCATGTTAGGAGAATGTGATATAGCTATTGCTGGCGGTGTTACTGTTGAACTTCCAAATGATGGTGGTTATATGTATCAAGATGGGATGATGTTTTCATCTGATGGGCACTGTCGTCCATTTGATGCAGAAGCTAGCGGTACAATATTTTCAAATGGAATGGGAATTGTTGTATTAAAGAGACTAGATGAGGCACTGGAAGCGGGAGATCATATTTATGCAGTTATTAAAGGCTCTGCTATTAATAATGATGGCAGTCAAAAGGCAGGTTTTACTGCGCCAAGTGTAGATGGGCAGGCGGAGGTAATAAGGGAAGCTTATAAACGAGCAGAAATCGATCCCGAAACGGTCGGCTATATTGAAGCACATGGGACAGGTACTATATTAGGCGATCCGATTGAGGTTGAATCGTTAACAAAAGCATTTGCCACAGATAAAAAGAGATACAGTTTATTAGGTTCTGTAAAAGGCAATATCGGCCATACTGATACGGCAGCAGGTGTAACAGGATTGATAAAAGTTGCATTAAGCTTAAAGAATCGATTTATACCTGGGACAGTAAATTATAAAAATCCTAATCCAAAGATTAATTTTGATGAGACACCATTTATTGTACAAAGTAATGGTATGGAATGGAAAAATAACAACAATCTCCCTCTTAGAGCTGGCATTAATTCATTTGGTGTTGGTGGAACGAATGCACATATGGTATTGGAGGAAGCACCAACTGTAAAAAACAGCAGTAAGGAAGAAAAAACAAATCTGTTCCTGTTTTCAGCAAAAACAAAAAATGCATTAATTGAAAATATAAAATCAACGCTAAAGTATGTTGCGTCAGATCAAAGTATAAACCGTTCCGATGCTGCTTGGACATTGATGGCGGGCAGAAAGCATTTCAAATATAGAAAAGCTATTGTAGTGAATGAGCATCTTGGAAAGGATATAAATGTCGATGAATTTATAGAAGATATTCTTGACAGTGAATGTAAAAAAGCTGACGAAGGTAAGCATGTTTACTTTATGTTTTCAGGACAGGGCAGCCAATATCAAGGAATCGGAAGAGAGTTATATTACGCAACAGACAGCTTTATAGGTAAACGTTACCGTCAGTATGTTGATGAAATATTCGGCTATCTCAATGAAGAAGAACAACATGAATTCTTTGATATTATCTATGGCAATGCAGATTCCTCTCTCGTTAATCAGACAAAATATAGTCAATTTGCATTGTTTGTTACGGAATTTTCACTTGCCAAAATACTGATAGATGTAGGGATAATGCCAAAGGCGTTTATCGGACACAGTATTGGTGAAGTAACAGCCGCAGCAGTTGCAGGCGTATGGAGTCTTGCTGATGCCGTAAAAATTGTCAGAGCCCGTGGAGATATTATGCAGAAGCAGAAGTCAGGTGTCATGCTTGCTGTAATGAAAGGTGTAGACGAAGTGAAAGAAATGCTAATTGATGGCGTATCGTTAGCATTAAATAATACTTCGGATCGTTGTGTCGTAGGTGGAACGAAAGAAAAAATAGAGGCATTTGAGAAAATAATGTCAGAAAAAGGCATTGGTGCGACAATACTTAAAACCTCACATGCATTCCATACCTATATGATGCAGGATGCCGCAACGGAGTTCAGCGAATATCTCAAAGCATTTCAATTTAACAATCCATCCATTCCGATTGTTTCAAATGTCACTGGTGAATGGGTGAAGGAAAATGAAATGTGCACGCCAACATATTGGGCAGAACATATTATAAACCCAGTACAATTTGATAAAAACCTAGCATTAATCTTACAAGATGAGCATGCAGCCTTTATCGAGATAGGTGGAGGAAGATCTTTATGTACCTTTGCATTACAGCATAAAGAGAGAAAAGAAGGGCAAATATTCCTAAATATTTTACGGCACGCAATAGAAAAAGAACATGATTTGGAATATGTTTATGCAAAACTTGGACTTGCTTGGAGTGCTGGAATAAAACTAAATTGGCAGAAATTTATGGGCAGTAACGTCCGCAATAGAGTGTCGCTACCAGTCTATCATTTCGAGAAAAAACGATACCCTATTACGATTACAATAGCTCAAGAAGGAAATACATTGAGAAGTAATCCGGAAATACAAAAAGTACTCGAAGCTTCAGAGCAAGTTACGGCAACAATTGAAAGCAAGGATTCTTTAGAGGAATGCATTATTGAATCTTATAAATCCGTACTAGGATTTGAAAATATCACAGAAAATCAGGATTTCTTTGAATTAGGCGGAGATTCATTAAAAGCGGTAAGCCTTTCTAATGTGATAGAGAGTAAAACAGGTATAAAAATAGCTGTTACTGAAATATTTAAACATACGACACCAAAGAAAATGAATGCCTATATCGCTAGTTTGAATGGACATTCTGTAAATAAAAATAAAATAGTCCCATTAAAAAAAGCTGCTTATTATAATACTTCTTCAGCGCAAAAGCGTATGTATAGTTTGCATTTGCTGGATAAAACAAGTACCGCCTATAATCTTCCTTCAGCCACAATAATAGAAGGAAAATTAAGTGAGGAAAAGGTGCGACAAGTTGCTGAAAAACTATTGATGCGACATGAAATATTAAGAACATCCTTTGACATTAAAGATAATAAAGTTGTCCAGCTGATTGAAGACCATGTAGATATGGAATTAACTTTTACAGAACAATTGATAGACAATGATGATCAAATAAAAGATTTAATTGACGACTTCATAAGACCTTTTGATTTATCGAAAGCGCCTTTATGTAGACTGAAATTAGTGACAGTTTCAGATGTAAAATCCATACTACTATTCGATGTACACCATATTATTGCAGACGGAACATCTGTTGAAATTTTAACAAAAGATTTTAATGATTTATATGTTTCTTCGTTGCCACCATTAACTGTGCACTATAAAGATTTTGCAGAATGGCAAAATCAGTATCTAGCATCTGAAAAAATACAAGAATCTAAAAAATATTGGACTGAGATGTTTAAAGATGGGATTCCTGTATTGGAGCTTCCGATTGATAAGGAAAGACCTGCAATCAAAACTTTCGCAGGAAAAAGAATTCATTTTTCTATTGAAAGTGAAATGGCGGAGAGATTGGAAAAGTTTGCACAAAAAAATAGTGCCACGATGTATATGACGTTACTAAGTGCTTGGTATGTATTGCTTCAAAGATATTCTGGACAGGAAGACATCGTGATTGGTTCACCAGTAGCAGGACGTACAACAGATGAAGTCAAGGATATCATGGGTATGTTTGTTAATATGCTTGCGATAAGAAACAAGCCAATGGCAAAGAAAAAGTTTATCGATTTCTTCCATGAAGTGAAAGAAAATACCATTCAAGCATTAAAAAATCAAGAATATCAATTCGATGATTTGATTGAGCAACTGGATATTAAGCGGACACTAAACCGCAACGCACTGTTTGATGTTTGTTTTGATTTCCAAAACATGGAGACTCACGATTTGAATATTGATGGCATAAAAATTAGTCCATTCCAATTTGATACGCAAACTTCTGCTTATGATTTAGTTCTAACATGTCAACAACAGAGCAAGAATAAAGAAATTGACTGTTTTATTGACTTTTCAACTGATTTATTTAACGAGGATACGATGGAGAGAATGCAAAGTAATTACAAGACAATTCTTGAAAGTATCTTAAAGGATAGCGAAACGCTAATTGGCAAAATGAATGTAGTTTCTTCTATAGATAAAGACAACATCTTAAGACAATTAGAAGAGACCAAGCTTGATCTAGCAGAACAAGTAACACTTCACAAAATGTTTGAAAGAAATGTCGATAAACATCCAGATAAAACAGCATTGATTACTTCAGATGGTACAGTCTGGACATACCGAGAATTGAATAAAAAAGCCAATATAATTGCCCACAAGTTACTATCCTTACATGTCGCACACGAAGATTTAGTTGGACTTATGACAACAAGGAATGAAAATATGTTAGCTGGTATGCTTGGCATTTTAAAAGCAGGGGCTGCCTATGTTCCGATTGATCATAATTATCCAAAAGAGCGAATTGACCATATGATGCAATTAAGCAAACCAAAGGCATTGTTAGTAGATAGAGATCATGTCGGAACAGTCGATTATAACGGGGTCTCTATAGACTGTAGGGCATTAGAAGCAAACGAACAAAATATTAAAAATCCTGAAGTTACCTGCACCGTAAATTCACTAGCCTATACGATATTTACTTCTGGATCAACAGGAAAACCAAAAGGCGTTATGGTCAATCATGCCTCTGTCATTAATTTTATATACGATATTGTCAATAGAAGGATTTTTAGAAATGAAGAGGATAGAGTCATTTGCTTAACGACATTATCATTTGACATTTTTGCATTTGAATCCATTGTACCAATGTGCACAGGTCATTCTATATATATGGCAGATGAAATCGAACAGCTAGATTCAACTTTAGCTGCACAAAAAATTATAAAATATGGGGTTACGCATATTTTAAGTACGGTATCAAGAATTAAAACATTTGTCGATAATCCTGCGTTTGCACCGGCATTATCACAGTTGACATGTATTTTAAGTGGTGGAGAGAATTTCCCAATTCAACTACTTCAAGATATAAGGTCAAAATCTCTAGCAAGTATCTATAACATGTATGGACCATCTGAAACTACTATATGGTCAACTACAAAAGATCTTACACATTCAGATTATATAAGTATCGGTAAGCCAATTGCCAATACACAAATTTTTATTTTGAATGAAGAACAACAGTTACAACCGTATGGTGTTTATGGAGAAATATGTATTGCAGGAGAAGGCCTTGCAAGGGGCTATTACAACGATAAACTAGAAACAGATAAAAAATTCACTTTAGTAGAAGATTTACCTGGTATTAAAGTTTACAAAACGGGTGATAGAGGGAGAATGCATGCTAATGGTGAAATCGAAATTTCTGGTAGATTAGATAATCAGATTAAAATCAGAGGGTATCGAATTGAGCTTGGTGAAATTGAAAAAGCTGCTTTAGAACATTCAAATGTCAACATAGTTGTAGTAAAGGCAAATGAAGATGCAGATTATAACAAAAATTTGACATTATATTATTGCCTAAAGGATGATGCGCCTAGTGCAGCAAGAAAAGATTCACTATGGCTAAAGAACTGGTTACAGTCAAAATTGCCAAATTATATGGTACCTACTGAATATATGCAATTAGATAACATGCCTGTTCTTCCAAATGGAAAGATTAACAAAAATGCATTAGCAACCTTAGAGGAAAAGAAAGTACTTGAGGTTAATATGCCACCAAAATCAGTACTTGAAAGTGAAATACTGAAAATTTGGAAAGAGATTTTACAAAAAGACCATATTGGTGTCTATGATAACTTCTTTGATGTAGGAGGGACTTCATTAACATTAATGATGGTCAATAACAAGATTAATAGTGAGTTAGGGCTAACGATTCCAGTAATGAAGCTTTTTGAATATCCGACCATAGATGGTTTAGTTCAAGAATTATCACAGGAAAGTGGTAAGAATGGTAGCCAAAACGAGACGACTGCCGAGGAACCATCATTTGATCAAGATTATTTTGATGACGACGGATTTGATGAAGCCTTCGAGGATTCAACTGAAGCTGTGAATACCGAGGGAATTCGTAATGATGATGTAGCTGTAATCGGTATGGCATGTCGATTCCCAGACGCAGAAAACATTCATTCATTCTGGCAGAATATTGTCAATGGCAAGGAGAGTATTCATTTCTTTAATGATGACGATCTTTTACAAAGTGGCATTCCTAAAGAAGTATTTGAGAAAGAGAATTATGTAAGGGCAAAAGGCTTCTTAAAGGATGTAGAATATTTTGACGCAAAACTATTTGACTATTCGGATAAAGAAGCGAGCATGATGGACCCTCAAATACGTTTATTGCATCAATGTACGTATGAACTATTGGAAAATGCGGGATACAATTCATTCGACTATGACGGAAAAATTGCTATGTACGCTGGAAGTGGTTCCAATCTGTTATGGATGTCAAAGTTTGGGAACAACCAGAATGATATCATCGATGCATTCGAAGCAATCACATACAATGAGAAGGATTTTCTGACAACTAGAATTGCCTACAAGTTGAATTTAAAAGGTCCTAATATGAACATTCAGACGGCATGTTCTACGTCTCTTGTTGCAATCCATCAAGCAGCACAGATTGTTATAAATGGAGAGGCGGATATGGCAATCGCAGGTGGAGTAAGTATTTCCTATCCTCGAAAAGAAGGCTATCTATGGCATGAAGGTATGATCTTTTCAAAAGATGGCCATTGTCGACCTTTCTCTGATGATTCATCAGGTACGGTTTCTGGGAACGGATGCGGCGTCGTATTGTTAAAACCTTTGAAAAAAGCTTTAAATGACAACGATCATATATATGCAGTCATTAAAGGCTCTGCAGTTAACAATGATGGTATTGACAAGATTGGCTATACGGCACCAAGTATTAAAGGCCAAACAGATGTTATTAAATCTGCCTTAGGCAACGCTGGTATTAAACCAGAGGAGATTAGTTTTGTAGAAGCACATGGCACGGGAACTTCTTTAGGAGATCCAATTGAAATAGAAGCTTTAAAACAGGCGTGGGGAACGAATAAAAAAAATTACTGTGCCATTGGAGCGGTAAAAGCAAACATCGGTCATCTTGATGCAGCAGCAGGAGTGGCAGGATTTATAAAAACAGTTTTAGTGCTTGATAAAAAAGTAGTACCACCATTGATTAATTTTAATCAGCCTAATGAAAAACTAGATCTAAACAACAGTCCATTTTATTTCAATACTGAGGCGAAGAAGCTAGAAACAACTCATGGGAAACTAAAAGCAGCAGTCAGCTCTTTTGGCATCGGTGGAACGAATGCACATATTGTTTTAGAAGAAGCGCCAAAGTAAGGAGGTATGGAACAACATGCAAAGAGACAATATTTCATACATTTTACCTTTCTCTGCAAAGAGTTGGGAGGCTTTGAATAATACCTCTGCGCAAGTGATGAGTTATTTAAAGGAACTCCATCATATTGATTTAGCAGATGCCTCCTGGACCCTTCAAAAAGGGAGAAGAGCATTAGAACATAGAAAAGTGTTTGTTACGAGCAGAAAAGACATGGAAAGTAGTACTTTCCATGTCTGCAGTAACAATGGGAAAAGGAAACGAAACCTTGTATTGATATTACCTGGTGTACAAGATGTTAATATTTTATGGAGAAAAAGCGGGACGGTAGAAGGTCTCTATCCCCTATTAAAAGGTTATGAACGTACAGTAGAGCAGCTATTAAAAATGTTACCACAGCAAACTGCAGAAAAAGTAAGAAACATTGAAAATGATGATAATGAGGTCAAGTGTTATAGAGCATTGCTAGGTGGATATGCATGTGTCCAGATGCTAAGGGAGCTTGGCGTTCAACCATCCGCATTAGTTGGGGAAGGGATTGCTGAACTTGTATCTATGGTTTGCGCAGGTGCAGTGACCTTGAGGGATGCAATTAGCATAATTCAAACATATGGACAACTTGCTACGTATGAAGCCATTTATGAAAAATATGATTTAAGAAAAAAACAAATTCCGTTAATAAAAAAGCCTGGTATAAAAGCTAAACAACATATTGAAGATGCACTTGTCATAAAACTTGGCAGTAGTGATTTAGAAAATTCGATTACAAAACGATGTATGACAAATGTTGAAGCTGAAAATGTCTTGAATCTGATAGAAAATTCGAGTGATAGCTTTATCAATAATGTTTACCGCCTTATCGGGGACCTATGGTGTAGAGGGCTGAAAATTGATTGGGATATAATCAGTGCTGCTACTACTTCTTCGTTAAAAAGAGTTGCACTACCAACATATGTCTTCGATAAAAAAGAATATGATAGTGACGTAGTGAATTCCATAAATCCTTTACCAAGTAATAATTCAATACATTCTACTATAGAAAAAGTTGAAATGGAGCAACTCGACCCTGCTGTTGTATTAAGGAAGCTTTGGGAAGAAGTAATTGGTGTAACAGATATTCAGAAAACGAGTGATTTCTTTGAAATGGGTGGAGATTCACTGAATGCAATTATGCTTTCTTCGAAAATCAAGGAAACATTAAAAATTGAGTTTCCAGTGTCTGACGTATTTATTCATTCAACATTTGGCAAAATGGAACAATATATAGATGCGCATTTAGATCAAAAATCAGTAGATGTAATTGAAAAGCTGGGCGTTCAGAAATATTATGAAGCATCCTCTGCACAAAAGAGAATGTACATAATGAACGAATTGGTGGAGGATGCAATCCCGTATAATTTTGCAGCCGTCTATCATGTCAAAGGAAGATTAGAGCATACTAAAATCCAACAATGCTTTTCTAAAGTGGTCGAAAGACATGAGGCATTCAAAACTCGGTTCGACATGGTCGATGGTGAAATAGTTCAAATTATTGAAGACAATGTCGATTTCAAAGTAAAGTTTCAAACGTCTGAAAAAGAGCGGTTAGAAGAAGCAATAACAGCAAATTTAAAGCCATTTAACCTTGAAAAAGCACCATTATTGCGCGTAACTTTTATTAGCTTAAATGAGGAAGAACATGTCATGGTTCTGGATATGCATCATATTATTTCGGACCAGAGTTCTTTAGATATCCTGCTAAAAGAAATCGGCTGTATGTATCAGGGTGAGGAGCTTCCAGATTTAGAGATTCAATATAAAGATTTTGCTAAATGGCAAAACGATTTTTACAACAGCGGAAAAGTGCAAAAGCAACTGGACTATTGGAAAAATGAATTTAAAGAAGGTGTTCCAGTACTAGATTTGTATACCGATTATGACAGACCAGAGTTTATAAGCTATGAAGGCGGTAAAATTCACTATTCTTTTGAACATGATATAAATCAAGGAATTCTTGCTTTCACTAAGAAGCATGGAATCACACCATACATGTTTATTATGGCAGCCCTTAATATCATGCTCTGGAAATATACAAACCAAAAAGATATTGTCATTGGTACAGTTATTTCAGGCAGAAACCATGCAAAATTAGAATCGATTGTAGGTATGTTTGTTAATACTTTGGCTATTAAAAGTGAGCTCGATGAAGATATACCACTAGAAGAATTTCTTCAGTATACAAAAAATAAGCTAGTCAAATCTTATGATAATCAAGATTGTCAGTTTGAATTGCTAGTGGAGGAACTTGGTATACCAAAGAGTGTATCTAGAAATCCGTTATTTGATATTTTGTTTAATTATATAAATATTGGTACGGATGAGGTCAATATTGAAGGACTTTCCTTAACACCATATGAAAATAACGAAATTAATGTGAAATTTGATATTAGTTTTACATTAGAAGAAAAGAATCAGCAATTTTATATGGATATTGACTATTCAAAAGCATTGTATAAAGAAGATACGATTCGTGTCATGGGCGAGCGACTTATTTATATCATTTCGCAAATGCTTAAGGATGTAAACGTAAAGCTTAAAGATATTGATATGATGACTGTGGAAGAGCGGAACTGGCTTATTGAAACAGTAAATCAAACGACTACGGATTATCCAACACATAAAACAGTGTTAACTATTTTTGAAGACTATGCTAGAGATACGCCAAATGCTATTGCTATTGAATGGTTGGAAGATAAAATTTCTTACAAACAGTTAAATAATATGGCAAATCAGTTAGCTGAAAAACTTAAAGATAGAAATGTTGGATACCAAGATAAGGTGGCCATACTTTTAGACCGCGGTTATATGCAAATTGTCAGTATGTTGGGCATTATGAAACTTGGCGCTGTCTATGTGCCGATTGATCCTAAATTTCCTCAAGAGAGAATTGATTATATTCTAGAGGATTGTCACAGCAAAGTAATCGTTACAGATTATTCTTTGGAAGAAAAAATAAGTGTAAATATTGAAAAATTCCTAATCGATAAAGATGAAAATACACTCAATCGAGAACAAGATATGGGCATAGAATCCACCTATACATCGCAATATTTCAATAGTGATGATCTGATTTATGTTATCTATACGTCCGGTTCTACAGGAAAACCGAAAGGAACATTAATTAAGCATAAAAATGTCGTGCGTGTCGTGAAGAATACGAACTATATCGATATTAACGAAAATGACCGAATTATGCAGATATCTAATTATGTATTTGACTGTTCTGTATTTGATATTTATGGCGCTTTACTGAATGGTGCCAATCTTGTCATTATTCCAAGAGAGACCTCCCTTGATATTCCTTTGCTAGCGGAATTTATAGAGAAGAAAGAAATTAGTGTTTTTTGTATTTCAACCGCTTTATTCCATATGTTAGTTGACGGAAAGGTCGAATTTTTGAAGAATGTACGTAAAATCATTGTAGCGGGAGAGCAGATTTCGCTCACACATGCGCAACAAACAGTAAATCAAATTGGCAAGGGGAAGCTTATTAATGCCTATGGTCCAAGCGAATCGGCAGTATTTGCAACATATTACCCGATAGATGATATAGAGGATGTTTCCATTATTCCTATTGGTATTCCAATATCGAATACAACAGTTTATGTTGTGGACGAAAAGAAACAGTTGGTACCGATGAACGTTGCAGGTGAATTATGTTTAGGTGGAGATGGGGTAGGAGTAGGGTATCTAAATAGAGAAGACCTTACAAATGAAAAATTTATTACCCTTGATGCAGTAGGCGGTAAAAGAGTGTACTGTACTGGTGATAAAGTGATGTGGAACAGCAGAGGCCAACTTGTATTTTTAGGTCGCAAAGATTTTCAGATAAAACTAAGAGGATTCAGAGTCGAGCTTGGTGAAGTTGAGCGACATATAAAAAATATCGATGGAATAAAAAATGTCATTGTTACTGCCGAAAGGGATCATCTAGACACGCTATATATGACGGCTTACTATACGGTGAATGAAAATCATCATATAGAAAAATATGATGGAGAGTATGTGCGCAATCATTTAAATAATAGATTACCTGAATATATGATTCCATCTAAATTTGTGGTCTTAAAAGAATTTCCTCTCAACTTTAGCGGAAAAGTTGATCGAAAAGCGCTTGTAAACGCAGAACCATATTCTCAAAAAGTGATGGTGCAGGATGAGCCAAGAACAACTTTAGAAAAAACGATTCTGAAAACAATGCAGATGATACTGGATGTTAAGGAATTTGGATTGAAAGACAACTTCTTTCATTTCGGTGGTCAATCAATTAAAGCCATTGCTTTAGTGAAGGCATTGTCTAACAAAGGTGTGGACCTCAAAATTAATGAAATTTTCCAGTACCAGACAGCAGAAAAAATTGCTGCATCCATAGAACCGCTTGCGGAAGTATCGCCGCCTATGATTGATAAAATAAGGACAAGCAAAGATATAGAATTAAATGCGAAACAAATTACTAGTCTCGTAAAGAATGTTATTGCACGTATTGAAGGTCTCTCTGACATTATTACTGCATCTGATACGAGAATGGCGTTTTCTCTTTCCCCAATTCAGAAAGGTCATATGTCAAAGGGGTCGAACTATAGTGGATTTATAAGCCATTTCGATGGAAAAATTTCGAAAAATAGAATAAAGAATACTATTGCAGACGTAATAAGTAACAATCAGTTGCTGCGTTGTTCATTGGTAGAAACCGATGGCGAAAAGAAATGGTGTGAACATGAAGTACTCAAATTAGAAACCATTATGAGTAATTATCTTACATATGTAGATATATCTATGTATACCGAGAGTGTAAAAACAACTATCATCAATAAGCTTAGTGAAGAAATACTTTTAAGAACCTACTCAAATAATGAACTACTATGGCGAATGTGTGTACTAAAAGAAAGTGATACGAGACATCTCATTATCTGGGGTGCCGATCATTTGATATTCGATGGTATGAGTGCCGAGATTATCAAAACTCAGATTGAACAGGGGTTAAAAGGTACAACGAGCATGGAAAATACTATTCGAAGTTTTAAAGAGTATGTTGATGTGCTAAACGAAGGGCCATTAGGGATTAGTGAGAAGGAGCTAATTGAAAAATTTAATTTGGTGAAGTGGAGTGAAAATAACCGTAAGGTAATGGCACAACCAAAGCGTAATACAGCCTTGCGAAATAATATAGAAATTATCATTCCTTTATCAGATAAAAAGCATTTAGATATTTGGTGGTATGCATTCGATTTTGTATCTGATATTTTAAGAGATTACACAAATACAGAAGTCATTCCCTTTGCAGTGCTGGAGTATGCAAGAAGTTATCAGGGGAAGGATTTTTATAATAGCGTAGGCGAGTTTTTAGATATTGTACCGATTATTAGTGAAAAAGGAAATAGAACATCGGTTGAAACGGCCATTCAACTTTGTAAAGATCATTCCATCAATTATCTCGCATTACTTGGGGAAGAACGATTTAGTAAGGACTATCCAAAATTAAATCAACTCCTTAGAAAATACTATTTCAATGATAAACAGTACTGTAATTTCATCCTCTATAATTTCCAAGGATTTGTTAAAGCGGAGGAGAAACAAGCATTTAGTCATAACAATACTGAAAACAGCCTTGCCCGTATGTCTGTAACATTAAATTATGATAGTGACCACCTTTACATTGAAATTGAAGATGTTATTGGAATTGATGAGAAAAAATTTAGAACTATTGTAGAAAAAAGAAGCGAACAAGGGAGGGTATCACAATGAAAAATAAATATTTAACGATTTATTTAATTATTACATTTGGCTTATGTTGGGGGCTTGCATCAGCATCTATGATTTTTAATGATTTTTTTACAAAACTTTTTGGTGAAACGTCCTTTACGAACCCGATTGTTATGATCGCTTTGTATTCGCCATCCATTGCAGGTTTATTTGTTTATTGGTTAATGGGCGGCTTTGAAGCGATCAAAAATCTATTTTCTAAATTTATTCCTAGAAAAAAAGATTTGATATGGTTTCCAATCATTATCGGTTTGTTTCTTCTTTATGTAGGTAGTATTCATTATGGTTCCATTGCTGTTGGTTTTGAAGTACCAGAGATGACATTAACTTTTAAGCAAATGGTCATAGAAGTAGTTAAAAATCTGTTTGAAGAAGCAGGAATTCTTGGTGGAGTACTTGGCTGGATCGGGTTTTTAATGCCGTATCTTCAGAAAAAATATAACAGTAATATAAAAGCGGGTGTAATAACAGGTCTTATATTCGGCATCTATGTATTACCGGGTTATGTAATTACATCATTTGAATTGGCAGCTATCTTCCCATTGTACGTTATTCAATTAATGTTATTCCTTATATTTATTAGTTATATGTTTAATGCGACAAACGGAAATCTACTATTTTACGTTTTATTATTCTGGCTCATTTCATCAGGTGCGAGACTGGAGTTATATTACTTTAATGCACAAGTTCAATTATTACAGATTGCATTTTTCGCAATTTCTGTTGTTATTATGCATTTCCTTACGAAGAAGAGAAATATTGAACAAAAGCTTCAAGTATTACCCGAGTATGTTGGGATTGGAGCATAATTTTTAGTTGAAAAATAGGAGAAATATCATGATGGAGCTAAAAACATTTTTCAAATCCAAAGAAGGTAGTAAGGGGCAGTTAATTTGTTTTCCTTATCTAGGGGGCTATGTCAACTCATTCAATGAAATTGTGCGTGCAATGCCGGAGGATGTTGAAATATGGGTGGCGAATCCTCCTGGACATTTTGGTTCTCAACTCGAACTAATTAGTGATATTCATGAACTGATTTCGCTATATTATCAGGAGATATCAAAGATTATTCGCCCAGGAAGCGTATTTTTGGGGCATAGCATGGGTGGCGTAGTTTCATATTTTTTGTTAGAAAGAATGTTTCAAAATCAAGAAAAAATTCTTCCAAAAACATTAATATTATCTGCATCTGTTGCACCATCCAGTTTTGCAAATAAACAATATAGCAAGTTGAGTAATGAGGACTTGATAAAGCAAATACAGGTTTATGGTGGTATGCCAGAGGCTGTATTAAAAGACAAAGAGTTAATGAATATTATGCTTCCAATATTTCGCGCTGATTATGGCATTTTAGAATCCTCAGCAAAAGCGCCATACAAAAAAATTGATATCGAAACACATTTGTTATGGGGAGAAAATGATAAATCAGAGAATATTCGTTCAGCGATCATGTGGGATGATTATCTTGTTCAAGATTTAAATGTAACTTCTATTGAAAATGCAGAGCATATGTTTATTCATAATATGGAAAAGGAAGTTGTCACGTTCATCAATCAGTTTCTTAACTTAGAAGTTAAAGTGAGGTAGTTACTGTTCTTCCCAGGTCTATGGATTCTTAGATCTGGGAATTGAATGGTGCAACTTTTATAAACAGAGTGTCGCAGACGGAAAGAGCGTGTTTTACGGAAATAAAAAGAGGACTGCTTGCATAACAATAATACTTGAAAATGAGAAACCGATATTTGAAGCTGTTTTTACATATAAAAAGGTATTAGATTATGGAAAAAAATAAAAAAAATTCAAATATATATGTGTTATTTAACGGATAAAATTGTAAAATAATATTGGAGTAAATTTTTAAACGAAGGAGGATTCGAATTATGAATGACGTAAAGACAGATGCAGGATTTAAAAAGTTCTTGGTCATCTGGATGGGGGAGCTGATATCTAATATCGGTACTGGTATGACTGCCTTCGGTCTTGGCGTATACGTTTGGCAACTTACGAAATCCGCATTGGATGTTGCTATGGTTGAAATGGCAGCGCTACTTCCCATGATTTTATTCAGTCCGGCTGCAGGAGTTCTTGCAGATCGATTTGACAGAAGACTCCTTATGATTATTGGTGATTGTGTCTCAGGGTTGGGACTCGTTTTGTTATTAGTGCTAATGAATACAGGAAATATTCAAGTATGGCAAATCTGTCTTTGTGTAGGATTTAGTTCAGCCTTCGCATCATTATTAGATCCAGCGTATAAAGCAACACTAACGGATTTACTATCAGAGGATGAATATGCAAAGGCAAGTGGTATGGTGGGGATTGCTTCCTCTTCTAAATTTTTGATTTCACCAATTATTGGTGGTCTAATTTTAGCATTTTACAGTATGGAATTAATTATCATCATTGATATTTTGACACTTGCTGTAACAGTTTCAACAATTCTTTTTGTAAGAAAATCGCTTTCGGTAAAGCCTTTGGAGAAAAAAGATTTAGACTTTTTCAAAGATTTAAAAGAAGGCTGGCAAATTATTGTTGAATCAAAAGGGGTTATGCTTCTTATAGTACTGGTTTCCGTTTTAATGTTCTATATGGGAATTATTCAAGTACTATCAAAACCTATGATTTTATCATTTGCGAGTGAGAAAACAACCGGAATACTTCAGACAGTTGTAGCATGCGGTATGATGGTATCCAGTATTTTAATCGGTACAGGAATTATCAAAAGAAATTTTGTAAAAGTAATGGTCGTTAGTTTCATTGTATCTGGTATAACGATGGCAGGATTCGGCGCCACAACAAGTATCCCAGTTATTATTATTTCCGGATTTTTATTCTTTGCTTCATTACCATTTGCAACGACATGTATTGATGTTTTAATACGAAAATCGATAGACAATGAGAAGCAAGGTAGAGCATGGGGACTGATTTCTTTAATATCACAAATAGGTTTCGTCGTTGCTTACGTTATTGCAGGTGTTCTGGCCGATTACGTATTTAACCCAGCGTTAGTCGAAGGAGGCGTTCTAGCAAATTCTGTTGGAAAAATTATAGGTACTGGTGAAACAAGGGGAATTGGTTTTTTAATCATTCTTTCTGGAGTAGGACTAATAATTACGGCATTATTTGTTTCAAAATCTAAAGGTATTCGAGAAATGGAAAAACAAAAAGATACTGAGCTAATACCAACTGAGCAGTCAATTTAATAATAAAAATTTAATAAATAGTAAAGTCGTGTAGTTAGATGAAGGAGGAATAGCTTTGTTTCTGAAGATGGTAAAGAATGATTGCTACAGAAAGAAAATTGTTACGGCAACAATATTTATTTTTATAACGATGGCAGTAATCTTAGGAGCTAGTGCAACAAATATCATTGCAAATTTAACGCAGTCAATGTCAGAACTGCAAGAAAGAGCACACCCAGCCGATATCACGCAGATGCATGCAGGAGATTATAATCAGCGAGATATTGATAAATTTACAGAAGAACAACGTGAACATATTGCTATGCAGGAAACGATGGTTCTTCTCACTTTAGATGGAAATAATATACATTTTGGAAACAACAATACAATGGCAGGTACTGTACAGGACATATCATTTGTTGTTCAAAATAAAAGTTTTGACTATATATTGGATTTAAACAACAATAAGTTGGACGTAAAAGAAGGGACTGTAGCTGTTCCTATTTATTTTATGCAGCAATATGACTTAAAAGTTGGCGAAACGATTACGGTAAAAAGAGGCGATTATGAAAAGGACTTTACCATTTCAGACTATGCCCGAGATTATGAGATGAATTCTTCACTTACTTCGTCAAAACGTTTTGTTATCAATCAATCTGATTATAATGAAATGTTGGTCAATCAAGTAGGCGAACGCGAATATTTAATTCAATTCAAACTACATGAGACTGGCGATGCTCAAGCTGTTCAGACAGCATATATTGATGCAGGTCTTCCAGCAAATGGACCTACAGTTGGCGGAAAAATATTCTTAATATTTAATGCAATGTCAGATACGATTGTAGCAATGGTTATTATACTGATTAGTATTTTGCTTATTATTATTGCATCGCTTTGTATTAGACTGACATTCTTAGCAACGATTGATGAGGATTTAAGAGAAATCGGTGTAATGAAAGCGATCGGAATCTCTAAGAAAGATATTAAAAAGGTATATCTTAATAAGTATAGAGCTATATCTGTAGTTGCAGGTATTGTTGGATATTTACTGTCCTTTGTAGTTGTTAATCTGTTTACGGGGAATATGAGACTTTACATATCTTCTGATTTATCAGGTAACTTGAAATATGTACTTTCTCTTATAGCGCCATTATTTGTTTATTTCATCATTACGTTGTACTTCAAGAAAGTGCTAAAACGAATTGATAAGATTTCTGCTGTAGAAGCACTACGTTCAGATATTATGCAACGCGGTAAGAATAAGAAATATAGCTTCTCCCTGCTAAAAAATAAATTTTTCAGTACCAATATTTATATGGGGATTAGGGATGTATTTAAGCGTTTCAAATTATATAGATTACTTATCGTTATATTTGTTATCTGTACATTTATTATCATACTTCCAATAAGTGTATATAATACGATGAATTCACCGGAATTCTCTACTTATATGGGTGTAGGGAAATCTGATATGAGGATTGACCTTCGAAAAACAGATACGATTACAGAAGATTATAAAAAATTGCAAGAAGAGTTAGCAAATGATCCAGATATTGAAAAACACGCTGCTTATATTACAGGCTCGTTTCAAGTTAAAAATGCAGAAGGTGCATGGGATTATATAAATATTGAAACCGGTGATTTTTCAGTATTTCCACTAAGTTATTTGGAGGGATATGCGCCGAAAGAGGATGGAGAAATTGCTCTATCTTATGCGAATGCTTCTAAAGATGGATTAGATAAAAAAGTCGGAGATACGGTAATTGTAAAGGTTGCTGGAGCAGAGAAGAAGATGACAGTAAGTGGTATCTATCAAGATATTACAAATGGCGGGAAAACGGCAAAAGCAACAACAAGTCTGGAATTAAATGAAAATGCGATTCTTTGGTATATAGTGAACATGGATGTGGCTAAAGATGTCAATATTCCAGAAAAAATGGAATATTATCAAAGCCAATATGCCTCTGCACAGGTCAATGATATTAAAGAATATACTCAGCAAACGCTGGGCAATATTATTAGCCAAATGAGTACGGTTGTTATCGGTGGAATTGCCATTTCATTAATCATTATTGTTTTAATTACAGCCCTATTCCTGAGAATGTTATTATCAAAAGATATGTCTCAAATCGCTATTATGCGAAGCATGGGATTAACAGCCAATCATATTAAACAACAATATATGGCAGGAACACTACTAGTACTACTAGTAGGAATTTTCCTAGGTGTACTAGTTTCGAATTACTTAGGAGAGTATCTTGTAAGTATGGGGATGTCTTCTATGGGCGCTGCGAAAATAGAGTTAGTAAACGTTGCATGGCAGACTTGGCTACTATGTCCTTTAGCATTAATTGTAGTAGTTGGTATTACGATATCTGTGTGCTGTAAAGTAACCGTAAAAGATGATTTATCTGTTATTTTAAAGGGTTAAGAAGTAGAAAGACGATGCAATGGAGGAATAGATATGAATAATATTTTAGAGGCGACAAGAATTAACAAAATAGTAGAATTAGGGAAAAATAATGAACTGCATATTTTAAAAGATGTAAATCTAGAAATTAAAGAGGGCGAATTTGTAGCCGTAATGGGCCCATCAGGCAGTGGAAAATCAACACTTTTATATAATGTAAGTGGTATGGACCGAATTTCTTCTGGCGATGTACTTTTTAAAGGGAATGAGATTGGCAAACTAAAAGAAGAAAATCTAGCGAAGATCCGCTTAAATAATATGGGTTTTATATTCCAAAATATAAATCTTTTAAAAAACCTCTCGTTAATTGATAATGTTATGTTCCCTGCGCTTGTATCCAAAGATGCAGATAAAACTAAAGTGTATAAAAGAGCAAAAAAATTACTAGAGATGACTGGAATTGCAGCGCTTGAAAATAATAATATTAATCAAGCTTCAGGGGGCCAGTTACAAAGGGTCGCGATATGTAGGGCATTAATTAATGATCCAGATATTATATTTGGAGATGAACCGACAGGCGCATTAGATTCTAAATCTGCGACAGAGATTATGTCACTTTTAACAGAAATCAATAAAAAAGGAACAACAGTTATGCTGGTAACACATGATGCAAAAGTTGCTGCAAAAACTGAAAGAGTCCTATTTATGGTAGATGGAAAAATTGTCGCTTCTAAGAAAATGAATAAATTTGATGCGAAGGTTGACAATATTAAGGAAAGAGAAGAAAGCATTATGAAATGGATAGTGGAAAGTACCGATACTTATAGCAACAAGGATGAAGAGAAAATGGCCAAGTAATTTACGCTTTTGTATTTCTTGTTGCAAAATTATACTATAAAGTGAAATCCAAAGACTAGCAGTATTAAAATTTATATGGAGCACAATAATGATATATAAATATGCAATAAAAATAACAGAAAAAGCGTATCAAGATATTTTCCAACAATTTGAGCTAAGGATATCTGCTGAAAGAAAAGAAAAAGTAAGTAAATTTCACTTTGATGAAGATAAAAAGCGCTCTATATTGGCAGAAGTTCTTCTGCGTCATTCTTTAAAGAGGGACTTTGGCATGACAAATGACCATATTCATTTCACTATCAATGAATATGGTAAGCCTAATCTTCAAAATTTCGATCAGATTCATTTTAATTTGGCGCATTCAGGTGACTGGGTTGTATGTGCAGTGAGTGATACGCCTATTGGAATAGATATAGAACAAGTAGCAATGATAGAGATGGACATTGCAAAAGCCTATTTTACAAGCAGTGAGTATCAAGATATTTTAAGTCAACCAAAAGACAAACAAATACAGTATTTTTATAAACTTTGGACATTGAAAGAAAGTTATGTAAAGGCTGAGGGAAAAGGATTGACTATGCCACTTGATTCTTTTTCGTTTTGCATTCAACCCGAAACAATACAACTGTATGAAAGCAACCAACTGTCACAAAAGTATAGCTTTCAATTGTTTGATTTAGATGATTGTCATATCGTTGCCTTGTGTTCCAAGCAGTTATCGAAAGAACCGATTTCCATTGTTTCTTTTGACCATCTTGATATATGGTAATGTTCAGCGGGCTGTCCTAGTTATTTAGAGGACAGCCTGCTTTTTTACAGGGTTTTTGGAAACCGTTATATAGCCGCTTAGAAGTATCTAGTAAAATTACTTCGACCACCGTCATTTTCCCAACGCTCAATATCTCTTCCATCTTCGTCCCACACATCGGGTCTTTCCCTACCAGACATTTGACATCCCCTTTATCAAATCGTTCCTTTCTATAGTATGTGAAGTTGTAACTTTTAGTTCATAGAAAAGGTTGTAAGCGCTGATCAGTCGATGTAAATCCCCGATTAACCCATGTAAATCATTGATTCATTAGCGCCTAGTGTTGATAGAAAGTGTAACGACAATTTAGGAGGAAGCATTCATTTATTCCTTGCTAAAGCTATATTTTTGCATATGTGTCAAGTGACGTGGTGCATATACTGTGGTGAGGAGGGGGGAGGTGAGCATTTATGAGAATTAACTGGAAGATTCGATTCATGCATAAGCCGTTTTTATTAGCTTTATTTTCCATGCTGTTACTACTCGCTCAACAAGTGGGCGCCTTGTTTGGTTATGATTTAACAAGTGCAATGAGTGAGCAACTAACGTCCATTTTAAATACAGTATTATCGATTCTTGTTTTAATGGGGGTTGTTGTCGATCCGACTACGAGCGGTACCAGTGATAGTGAACGTGCCTTAATGTATCGAAAACCTCGATAAAATTCATGATATGTATAAAAAGTGTAATTTTACAATAAAAGTGAATGTGGTATAATGTAAGAAAATTCTAATCGCTAAGGGGGATGATGAATTGTCGCTAGAAATGGAGCAGCGAATTGCTAAGCTAGAAAAAGAGATGGTAGCGTTACGGCGGGAAATGGATGAGTTAAAGCACCAACAGTCACAAAAAAAGACTACGATACAAAACATCAACAAATCCATCACTGGCCAATCTGCCTTACCAATCGCAAAAGCTAAGCCAACACCACCAACTTCACCAATACCAACAGCAAAAACAAATGTACAACAAGGGCGTTCAATCGAAGAGCAAATTATGTGGGCGCTTCCGAAAGTATTTATGGTTATTTTAGTATTGGGTGTGTTATGGGGGCTAAAACTAGTTAGTGATTATGGCTACTTATCAAACGAGGTAAAAATCATCCTCGCTTATTTATTATCCATCGCATTAGCAACCATAGCATATGTAGTAGAACATAAAAAGCTAGGGTCATCAGCCGTAACCATTTCCTTATATGGAGGGGCATTTATCGTAGGTATTTTAACTACTGCTGCTGGTGCTATGCTATACGATGTATTGGGCTTAACATTAGCATTGTTTATTGCCATCCTATTCATTGGCTATGGCATAGCAATCAGCTATCTAAAGAAAAATGAGGTACTTACTTTATTTGTCAGTTTCACCTCATTGTTATTACCTTATTTACTAGAATACATGGATTTTAGCGCATACATTATATTATTCTTTGTCATTGTCTTATTTACAATGTTGCAATTTGTTATTCTTCAACATAAACAAAAAATTGCGCTTTATGTCGCTACTTTTTTCTCAATTTTGGCAATTAGTATTGTCGCCTTTATGAATAATGATAATCAAGGAATGTTTGCCTTAGGTTTGTTCATGACACTCGCTATTTTCTACACGAGTTGGTGTCGCTTGTATAATGTTGAATCGAAGTGGAAGCATATTTATGTTGGACTGCAATTTAGTTTAGGGGTCTTTAGCTTACTAATGATGAACTTGATAAGTAGTCCACTTGATTATAAAGAGCTCCTACTGTTCGGTTTATGTATGTTATTTATAGTTATAGCGGGTTATGGCTATAAGCAAAAATGGCAGGAGGCATTTGATAGTGCCGTAACACTCGCATTTATTACACTTTGTAATACGCTGTTGATTATGAATATACCAGAAAAAGTAGATGATTTACTTCTTCCATTCATACTATTTGCAGGCGTTATGATGAGCTTGCGACTTCGAGCAAGTGTGATGAAAGTTGTCAGTTCAATAGGGTTTTTCGTGGCAATGATTGTTAGCTTTGTTATACACGAGCCAACCCCATTTTTTAGTATAGAACATCTCGCTTTATTGATGCCAGGGGTATATCTCTTCATTATTTATATGTATGCATTACGTCGTAAAGAAACATTAAATGCCTTTGAGAAATGGATGAAAGATTTATATGTGCTTGATATAATAGCAGTTATTACAGCTAGTTACTTTATCGCCTATATAGGCAAGCTGGATAGTGTTTATATTGTAAGTGCTAGTAATACCCCACATCTAATGAGTATCAGCATAGTATTGTTGTTTGTAGGGTCACTGTTTCTACCAGTAACATTTAAAGGGCGGGCATTAACGCCAGTGCTGACTATGTTATTCTTGTTATTTACATTTATGTTAAACGTTATTCCTTCTAATATACAGGGGATTGAATGGCTCAATATTATGACACGGTTAACCTTCATTGCTACGATTAAGGCTATCATCCTGGATTTGCTCATGAAGGGACGTATTTATCGAATCTATCAAGACTATATGCCGAAATTTTTAGATGCCATTGTTAGTATAGGTGTAGTAAGTGCGATGCTAGCAGTATGTGGTCTTGTGTCACAACTTGCTTATAACGACTTACTAGATTGGAAGCTTAGCATTGCACTAACAACAATTACGCTCTTTCTAACGGCAAGCCTATCACTATGGCTTGGCGCAGTGCGGCACTTACGAATGCTTCGACTTTCCGGCTTTATCATATTAGCCATCGCCTTTATAAAGCTGATATTCTTCGACTTATCCGCACTCGATTTATTAATACGCGCAATACTTTTCATCTCAATCGGTGGCATCGGCATGCTACTGTCGGGCCGATTGTTGAGGAAATAAAAATAAAGACTGTTTACTAGTGTGACTAGTAAATGGTCTTTTATTTTACGGTAAATTTCTTTTGACGTAAAAAAGCCACTCAAATACGTGCTCTTTGAAAGTATTATTGAGTGGTGACAGGAACACGCATAGTGGCTGTAGAATTTTATAATTATCATTCACCAATAATGAAATCAAACTAGAAACATTAGCAGAATGTAGAGTCTACTATTACCACGACCGTCGAGGTCACAACCTTATTATAAAGGACAACAAGTATAAGCACTATGTTAGTTTAGGGGGTAAGAAAAATGGAAATGGCTTATACAATACTTGTATTCGTATTTGGACTTGTATTTGGTTCGTTTTTTAATGTGGTAGGTTTACGTGTGCCGATGAAGGAGTCACTAATCCAACCACCATCGCACTGTACGACCTGTCAGAGGCAATTGACGGCAATAGATTTAATACCTGTATTGTCCTATATATTTTTAGGAGGCAAATGTCGTAGCTGCGGGCAAAAAATTGCATGGATTTATCCATTAATCGAGCTGCTGACCGGGATATTATTTGCCTTTTCATATTGGCAATATGGATTAAGTGAACAATTTATCGTGGCATTATTATTGATTTCATTATTGGTGATTGTGGTTGTATCGGATATTACCTATATGCTTATACCAGATAAAGTGCTATTGTGCTTTTTGCCATTATTGGTGATTGGGCGTATGCTAGCGCCTTTGACGCCTTGGTGGGATAGTATTGTAGGTGCTGTCGTTGGCTTTGGCGTAGTATATAGTATCGCAGTTGTGTCGCGTGGTGGAATTGGTGGTGGCGACATAAAATTATTCTTTTTACTCGGCCTTGTATTAGGTACAATCCACACACTATTGACATTATTTATAGCAGCCGTTATTGGAATGGTTGCTGGAATGATTGTGCTGCAAGTGCGCCAGCAAGGTAGAAAAACAGCGATTCCATTTGGCCCTGCCATCGCACTAGCAGCGGTCATAGTGTATTTCTATGGAAATGTCATAATACAGTGGTATGTAGGATTATGGTAAGGAGGGAGATAGATGAAACCAATTATAGGTATAACGGCGTTTGCGGAAGATGATTTATCATCGAGATTAAATGTAGCCTATAGCGAAAGCATTATTGAGGCTGGAGGGATCCCATTTATTATTCCGCTGGGGGTAGAGGAAGATGCGGCACAAATTCTATCGTTAACGGATGGTTTACTTTTATCGGGTGGGCACGATGTTCATCCATTTGAATTTGGTGCTGAACCTTTACCAAGGCTAGGAAAGATACACCCGGAGAGAGACAAGGTGGAACTGGCCTTACTTAATGCAGCCTTTACAAGGAAAATGCCGATATTCGGTATTTGCCGTGGTATTCAAATGCTCAATGTTGCATTAGGTGGAACATTATACCAAGATGTTGATAGTGAATATCATAGTAGTAAACTGTTAAAACATGCACAACAAGCAGCTCGTGGCGTCGCAACGCATTATGTTCACATAACACCTCATACATTGTTAAAAACAATTATTGAAGAAGAAAAAATTGCTGTTAATTCCTTTCATCATCAAGCAGTAAATGTTTTAGCAGAGAAGCTAGTCGTTGCAGCAAAATCTAGTGATGGTCTAGTCGAAGCGGTGGTCCATGAAGAGTTTCCGTTTTGTCTAGCGGTTCAGTGGCACCCAGAAGAACAGGCAATTGTAGGAGATATTGCTGCACAAAAACTTTTTTCAGCTTTCGTTAAAGCGAGCATGCTATATAAAAGAGAAGCATAGGGATGACAGCTAAGAAACCAAACGAAAATTTAATAGTTTAGCCTTTAAATACAGTCTTTCACATAGAAAAGGCTGTATTTTTATTGTCATAATTGGAGGTATAGTTTAAGAGAAATTCTAACTATGCAAATTGATAATTACTTCAAGGCAAAAGGCAGTTACGCAGAGTTTCTTCAGGTAATTACAGTGAAACAAAGGATTAATAATAAATGTTATAATTGCATTTATATGTTAAATAAAGGGGTGGTTGTAATGGAATATAAATTATTAGTGGAAGAGGATTTAAGTAAATGTACCGAAACATTTATTGAAGTATTTAATGATGCGCCTTGGAATGATAAATGGACATTTTCGCAAGCTAAAAAATATTTATTAGATTTTTATCAGACACCTGGATTCTTAGGAGTTTTAGCAATAGAAAATGACGAGATTTTAGGCTGTATTTTAGGAGTCAATAGAGTTTGGTGGAGCGGAGATGAATTCTTTATTAATGAAATGTACGTAAAACAACAACAGCAGAATAAGGGAATTGGAAGAGCGCTGTTAAATCATTTAATTAAAGAACTCGATAATAACAAAATAGATAACATTGTACTGCTGACAGATAGAGGGATACCTGCCGAAGAATTTTATAAAAAAAATGGTTTTGAAGAAATAGAAAGAATCATCTTTCTACATAAGAACATTAAACAATCGTTATCACGTTGATGAACTTAATGATATATGCCATAGAACGCTCCTAAATGTAAGTTTGAGCACACATGCAAAAGCCACGAATGTTATCCCATCAACATTTCGTGGCTTTCCTAATCGAACATTATTTTTTCGCAAAATTAGTATAAGAATGCATTAATGTACACGGCGATATAAGCCGACAACTTGTCCTAAAATCGAAACTTGGTCTACAATAATCGGTTCCATTGTAGCGTTCTCTGGCTGTAAGCGGAAATGATTTTTTTCTTTAAAGAAGCGTTTGACAGTTGCTTCATCTTCTTCGGTCATGGCTACGACGATATCACCGTTATCGGCTGTTGCCTTTTGCTTGACGATGACTAAGTCCCCGTCAAAAATTCCTGCCTCAATCATCGATTCACCCATGATTTCTAGCATAAATAACTGATCTTCGCTTGTCCCGTAAATATCCGGTAAAGGGAAATATTCATCGATATTTTCAATCGCTGTAATTGGAGATCCAGCAGTAACCTTCCCTACAAGTGGTACATGGATAACACTTTGCTTTTGAATCGAATCCTCAGGCTCTAAAATTTCAATTGCACGCGGTTTAGTAGGATCTCGTCGAATAAAGCCTTTTTGCTCTAAACGAGCTAAATGTCCATGAACTGTTGAGCTTGATGCAAGTCCAACTGCTTCACCAATCTCACGTACAGATGGTGGATAGCCCTTTGCGCGTACTTCTTCTTTGATAAACGCTAGTATGTCTTCTTGTCTTTTCGAAACTTTTTTCATGATTGCTCACCTCTTTTTTTCATATCATTCTTCTTACTAGATAGTATAGCAGAATGCGAACACTTATGCAAACATAGGTTCGAAAAGTGTTTGACAAAAACGTTTGTTCGCTTTATTATAAGAACATACATTCCGAACAAACATTCTAAAAAGGGGATATGATGCATGAATTGGTTTAAAAAAAATACACATATTTCAATTTTATTGGGCGTAATTTTCTTATTTGCAGGCTATCTTTTTATAACTGATCCTGGAGACATTACCTACACTGAAATTCATATAGAGCATGGCGATAGCTTATGGTCGTTAGCCGAACAATACCGTGGTAAAATGGGTACGGATGACTGGATTAACCTTGTGAAAGCCGAGAACGAATTACATAGCGTTAATATTGTTGCAGGGAAATCACTCGTTATACCCGTAGTGGGTGACAATAAGATGCCCACCAATTCTATTGAAATTGCGAGAAGTGGAAAATGATGAATAAAAAACGAACGGCTGTACTGTACTGCCGGGTTAGTACGGAAAAAGAGACCCAAAGTTCTTCATTAGAACGACAACAAGAAGAATTGCTGCGTTATGCCAAGGAACAAAACTATGAAGTGATACAGGTTTTTCAGGACAAACATAGTGGTTATGATGTGGAACGCGAAGGTTTACTGGAGATGCTCGATTTTATTAAAGAAAAAGAAATTCAAGCATTATTTGTGCAAGATGAAACACGTTTAGGGCGTGGGAATGCGCGAATGGCTGTACTCCATTTATTGCAAAAAACAGATACAGATGTTTTTTCGATGCGAGATGCGGGGCCTGTCCAATTAAATGAGATGGACACGATGTTGCTTGAAATATTAGCGATTGTAGAGGAGTATCAGCGTAAAATTCATAATGCGAAAATTCGCCGCGGTATGCGTCGGGCAGTAGAAAATGGCTATCGTCCAGAAAATAACTTGTCCAATCGTGGCAATCCAAATGGTCAGGAGCGCAAGGAAGTACCGGTAGAAGAAATTGTGAAGTTGCGAAATCGGGGCTTTACTTTTGAAGAAATAGCCATGACACTTAGAGGTCTTGGCTTCGAAGTTAGTAAGGCAACCGTACATAGGCGCTATCAAGAACATCAAGAAAGATTAGCAGGCAAATAATTTGCACTGCTAGTCTTTTTTTATTCTACTAACAGTCTTGAAGTGTAGTAGAGAGCTCAACTTTGCCATTCTTCCTGCAAAATAGCGTAATAGTACTCATCCCACCAATCGTCACCATGTGGTATACATTTTTTGAAAAATCCTTCACGACGCATGCCGATTTTTTCCATAACGCGATAAGAAGCGATATTTTCGGGCTGACATGTGGCGATGATTCGATGAAGCTTCATTTTCGTGAAGCCGTAATCTAATAGTGCTTGTGCTGCCTCCGACGCATAGCCTTTACGATAATACGCAGGATTTAACACCCATCCAATTTCATATGTATGTTCGCCAAAGTAAGGATGGAATACGAGATGACCGATAACCTGTGACTGCTCCTGTAAAACAATGGCGAAATGCTTTGCTTCATCACGATTATCTGATATAAATTTTTGCACTTGTTGTGCAGTTAAAACGCCTTCTGGCATATAGTGCATCACGGTTTGATCGGACATATAGTTAACAACAGCCTGCCAATCTTGTATTTCAAATTTTCGGATATGTAATCGCTGTGTTGTAATGTTCACCTTATTTCCCCCAATATGTGTTCTTTATTAATAGTTATACACTACTAACATTTGGAAGTCATGTAAATTGTGGCTAAGCTGTGTGATTAAGGGTTGGTATAACTGCATTTTAAGGGAAAGCATGCTATACTTTGCATACTGAAGTCATCAAGGTATTGAAAGGTGTGTAACGATGTTATCCAAAGAAAAAATTAATCGAATCAATGAATTAGCAGCAAAAGCTAAAGCGGGCAGTTTAACGGAAGAAGAAGCGAAAGAGCGTACATCCCTTCGCAAAGAATATTTAGATACATTTAGAGCAACGATGCGCAATACAATTGAAAATGTTAAAGTTGTCGATCAAGAAGGTAATGACGTAACGCCTGAGAAGGTAAAACAAGCGAAAAAAAATAAATTTCTAAATTAATATGACACATTTCATGCAGGATGTAAGCAAACACATTTCGCGTGGACATTTCACTATAGATTTCTAGCAAAATCCTTGCCATCACTGAAGAAGGTTTCTTTTTTATTTGTTAAACCTTCCTCCAAAATAGGCAGTAATTTTGTCGTTATTCTATCATTGCTATGTCTAAGTTACAGAATGATGATAAAGTATGTCATAAATCTCAAATAGTATAACAAAAGCATTGTTTTCTAGGACAATGTTGACTAAACTGTAGTAGAACAATATATAGGACGAGAAAGGATGTCACAACATAATGACTCAACATGCGGACCAACTAGCGATTAATGCTATCCGAACATTGTCAATTGATGCAATTGAAAAAGCAAATTCAGGTCACCCAGGCTTACCAATGGGGGCAGCGCCAATGGCTTATACGCTTTGGACAAAACAACTTCGCCATAATCCGGCAAATCCAAAATGGTATAACCGCGATCGTTTCGTACTTTCAGCAGGTCATGGCTCTATGCTTTTATATAGCCTACTTCACCTTGGCGGTTACGGCCTACCAATGGAAGAAATTCAAAACTTCCGTCAATGGGATTCATTAACTCCAGGACATCCAGAATACGGCCATACGGTTGGGGTAGAGGCAACAACAGGTCCACTTGGACAAGGAATTGCGATGACAGTTGGTATGGCAATGGCAGAGCGTCATTTAGCAGCGACTTATAATAAACCAGGACATGAAATTGTCAATCACTATACATTTGCGCTTTGTGGCGACGGCGACTTAATGGAAGGTGTTGCGGCTGAAGCGATTTCATTAGCTGGACATTTAAAACTTGAAAAATTAATCGTGTTATACGATTCAAATGATATTTCATTAGATGGTGATTTAGAAAAATCATTCTCAGAAAACGTACAAAAACGTTTTGAGTCATATGGCTGGAACTATTTAAAAGTGGCTGACGGTACAGATGTAGAAGCTGTTAACCAAGCTATTGAAGAAGCGAAAAAATCTACTGGTAAGCCAACATTGATTGAAGTGAAAACAGTCATCGGTTTCGGTTCACCAAACAAATCAGGAAAATCAGATTCTCACGGTGCGCCACTAGGTACAGATGAAGTTGTCTTAACAAAAGCGGCATACGAATGGACACATGAGCCATTCCAAATCCCATCTGAAGTATATGATACGTTTAATGCAGCAGCTGAAGTACAAGGTGCACAGCCGGAAGCAGCTTGGAATGCAAAATTTGAAGCTTACAAAGCAGAGTTCCCAGAATTAGCAGCTCAATTCGAAGATGCGATGAATGGTAAGCTACCAGAAGATTTCGCAGCAGAATTGCCAGTTTATGAAGCAGGTAAATCTGTAGCAACACGTTCATCTTCAGGCGATGCAATTAATGCGATTGCGAAGAAAACACCATCATTCTTCGGTGGTTCTGCTGACCTTGCAGGCTCAAATAAAACGACGATGAAGGGTGCAGGCGACTTCTCAGCGGATGACTATGCAGGTCGCAATATTTGGTTTGGTGTCCGTGAATTCGCTATGGGCGCAGCAATGAACGGTATGGCTCTTCACGGCGGTGTTAACGTCTTTGGCGGAACATTCTTCGTATTCTCTGATTATGTACGTCCAGCTGTACGTCTTTCTGCATTAATGGGTCTTCCTGTGACATATGTATTCACACATGACTCAATCGCTGTAGGGGAAGATGGTCCAACACATGAACCAATCGAGCATTTAGCTTCATTACGTGCAATGCCAAACCTTTCTGTTGTTCGTCCAGCAGATGCGAACGAATCAGCAGTAGCATGGGAGCTTGCAGTATCATCAGAAAAAACACCAACTGTATTAGTATTATCTCGTCAAAACTTACCAGTGCTTGACGCGTCAATCGAAACAGTTCGTGAAGGTGTAGCAAAAGGTGCTTACACTGTTTCACCTGCATCGAAAGAAGTAGCAGATGCTATTTTAATTGCAACAGGTTCTGAAGTTTCACTTGCAATTGAAGCGCAAAAAGCTTTAAAAGCTGAAGGTATGGACGTTGCAGTCGTATCAATGCCTTCAATGGATCGCTTTGAAAAACAAGATGCAGCATATAAAGAATCGGTTCTTCCAAAAGCTGTTACAAAACGTCTAGCAATCGAAATGGGTGCATCATTCGGTTGGCACAAATATACTGGCTTTGAAGGTGACGTTCTTGCAATCGACAAGTTCGGCGCTTCTGCTCCAGGTGAGTTAGTTATGGAAAAATACGGTTTCACTGTAGAAAACGTTGTAGCAAAAGTTAAAGCACTATAAGATTTGGCTTCCATAAAAAATACCGTAAGCTCTAATTAAGCGTTACGGTCAGACTGTAGACAAACTCGGAAATTTTCGAGGTTGTCTACAGTCCTTTTTTTATTTTAAAAATATATGTAGATGACAACTTTATCATAAAGCATAAAAAAATGTAAAAGGTGAGCTTAAATGATTAAAAAATACTTTTTTTCTTTTTTTGCTTTTTTATTTTTATTAGTGGGATGTTCAAATGAAGAAGTAAATATCGTCAAAAAACATGAAGTTATAGAAATTGGGATTGTAGGGGAAATACTTTCGTTAATTAAAGAAAACAATATAAAATTTAAAAAAATAATGTTACAAGATTTACATAAAAAAAATGAAGATTCTTTTGATGCTATCATGATTACGAAAGATTATTTACAAGAAGCTTCCGACGAACAATATACTCAATTTTATTTAAATTCCTCTATACCTATTGTATTTGTTCAGTCAGACAAAGCAATTTCAGCTTTTATTATTCCTAACCACACGTACGAAAATACATTTGAAAATCAAGCTCAAGATTATTTTATCGGTTAATATCAAGGTACTACTTTTGGCGTTGCTTTGAATGGAAATACAAATGAGGATTTAATAAAAGGTTATTGGAGTTTATTTGATTTATTAGATAGATTAAAACAAACAAATAATTAAAAAGAAACCGCAAGCTCCTATTGAGCGCTGCGGTATTTTTTGATCTTTTCGATGTTACGAATCGCCACTAAAACTCGGCGAACCGACACAAACCTGGCGACATTAATAAAAATTACTTTGCTAAACCATTTTGAAAGGCGTAGACGACAGCTTGTGTTCGATCTTGAACGTCTAGTTTGGCTAAAATATTGCTGACGTGGGTTTTCACTGTTTTTAAGGCGATGTATAAGTCATCCGCAATTTCTTGGTTTGCCTTGCCTTTTGCCATTAACAAAAGAACTTCCATTTCACGTTCAGTTAATTGCTCATAAAGGGGTGTATTTGTTCCATAGCGCATACGGTGCATCATTTTAGATGTGACTTCTGGCTCCAAAACAGTTTCTCCGCCCATTGTTTTACGAATGGCATCGGCAATTTGCTTAGCATTGGATGTTTTTAATATATAGCTAATCGCACCAGCCTCTAAAGCGGGATACACTTTATCGTCATCTAAAAAGCTTGTGACCATCATAATTTTCGCTTCTGGCCAAGCTTCAAGTATTTTAACAGTTGCTTCAGCTCCGGTCATCACAGGCATGACATTGTCCATTAAAATAATATCAGGACGAAGGGCGAGCGCACGTTCAACAGCTTCGACGCCATTTTCAGCTTCCCCCACAACAGTAATATCAGGCTGTGCTGACAGGTAGGCAGATACGCCAATTCGTACCATCTCGTGGTCATCCACTATTAATACTTGAATCAACTTCAACAACCTCCTTCTGTAGCGGAACTTTTACCTCCACTATTGTACCTTCTCCAGGCACCGAAACAATTTTATACCTACAACCAATTTCCACGGCTCGCTCAGCGATATTTTGTAAACCGTAGGAAGTCGATTTATCAGCCTCTACATCAAAGCCAAGACCATTATCTTGAATGCGTAAAATAGCAAGATTGTCTCGGGCAACAAGAAGTAGTTCAACTTCTGTTGCTTTAGAATGGCGCAATGTATTGGATAATGCTTCTTGAGCAATACGGAACAGGTGATCTTCCTCAGCCTTTGTTAAAGCTATTTCTTCTAGTTCATATTCTATATGAAAATATACTTTTTGTTGTAGTTCAATAATCAATTCCTCTAAGCCTTGGGCGAGGGTTTTATTGTGCAGTGCAACAGGGCGTAAATGCAATAATAATGCGCGCATTTCTAGCTGGGCCTGCTGTACAATTTTTTCTACTTGCTTTAAACTTTTGGCATTTTCATCGCTTTCCGTTAAGGCAGAAAGTAACATTGAAGCGGCAAATAATTGTTGTGAAACCGAGTCATGGAGCTCACGTGCAAGTCGTTGACGTTCGGCAATAATGCGCTCTTGAATCACTTTATCATTGGCTTCTGCTCGTTCATTGGAAAGGCGCTGTAAGCTTTTTCGCTGAGTATCAATCAATTCGCTCGTTTGAACAAGTGCTTTTTTCAGTGGCTTCGGTAGTGCATGTTTTTTAGGTAGAACAAAATCCGGCTCGATTAATTCTTTTACAAAGCGAGTTGCTTGCGCCTCACGCGCGCGTGCAGTCATGCTAATCCAGCTTGCAATAAAGAAACTAAGCGCAAAGAGACTGATTAAAATTATGCCACCTAATGGAATATTATCATAGTCTTGTTGCCACAAAGGTTCCCATACTTTTTCATTTGGTTCACCCCAAATCGCAAAAAGGAGACCGAATGCCGCGCCAATCAATATGAAAAATATAGAGAAAGCTCTAGAAAGAAAGGCAATCATTTACGTAGCACCTCCAAATCTCCTAGCCATGTAGCGACGTGAATGACGAGGGTACGTTTTGCATCCTCAGGGTTGCCATCTGAGAACACGATACTTTCATTCAGAAGCCGCTGTGGATGTCCTTGCAAACATGTAAAGTCTCCGAATAGCGTTGTGTAGTGTAAGCGAAAAGGAATTTCATAAGGGACATAAATCTGTACTTTACCAATGCCTTGTCGAATCGTAACGAGACTTGGGCCAGCAGGTAAAACTGTTTGCGTTGTATCGATTGTAATGTCACCAGCGAGTCGTTGAATTTGTACATCTTGCCATTTGTAAGCATCTTCAGGCGCAGGTATTGTACCGAATAGTTCGTTTTTAGTTGCCGGTAACTTATCAAATTCCAATGTGACGATTTTCGGTTCGTTTTCTCGTTGTAAGTATTGATAGAGCATGTATAAGAGCAGTATGACGATAAATAGTCGCAAACTCCACATCGTAAAGAGAGCAATTGCAATAAAGAAAATTCCTGTCCATTTTAAAAATCGCTTGTTTTTTGAAAAGCTTAAATAGAGCAGGACAGCACCGATTAATAAACAAAAAGCACCGCCGTTATTGAAAATAGTAAGCTCTACAAATACGAGTAAAAAGAAGCATAGTACCCAAAATGTGAGTTTATTAGTTGTGAAGTTTTGCAAAAGGGTCACCTTTCTTTCTACTATGTAATATTTTACAACAAGAAATAATGCGCCGCTTTTAGTGGCGCATTTCTTTCTATTATAACATGTTATTTCTTTTCAATGAGTAGTGGTGAAACAGCTTCAGTTGAATTTTTTTCAAGCGCTGCTAGGCGTGCTTCGAAAGTTGTTACCTCGTGATCTTTGTCAATACGGTGGGCAAGTTTTTCGATATAGGATTCTAAATCTTCGAAATTCGTTTTATTGTTGTTTGCAATCATGCCGTCCATTTGATGGTGAGCGCGCGTCACATTTTCTTTGCCCATTAGCTGTAATTGACGAACTTTCATATCTTTAATTTTGTGCTTCATTGTTTCAAATTTGCGTTCAAGTTCAAAATATTCACGCGTGTTCACTTCGATACTTGTCTGTAATGTATGGTTACGAGCTGTATAGGCTGCTACTTCGTCGGAAGCAAAATCAATTAAATCTTGCTCGCCACTCGCAAGTGCTAATTGAAGTTGTGCTTCACGTTTTGCTAGTAAATCAGCATTTTGTTTAAGCTCCAGTTCCATTTTTTCTTTTAGTTTGCCCTGGCGCTCTAATAATGTACCCGTTTGCTCAGTTTGTTTTTCAGCCTCGCGAATGTATTGATTTAACATCGCAATAGGATTTTTTTGTTCCTTTTTATCAAATAATTGATGTAAGTCTGCCTCAATTGTGTATCTAAAACGTTGTAATAAGTTCATTTTTAGTTCGCTCCTTTTATTTTGTTAAGTTTGACCATTCTTTTTCAAAGTTTGTAAACGGATCTTCTTCTTTCGCTTCAATTGTTGGGATGTTCACTTTTTCGCCATTCCATTTTTTATAAATCACATAAATAATGGCGATTGCTGCAAGACCAATCATTGCTGGAATATTAGAGATAGCCGATAGTACTCCGATTAAACCAACTGTAAACCAAATAATTTTTGCAAATGTCGATTTACTACCAATATAGAAGTGCATGCCTAGTGCAACGAATGCAACTGAAAATACTAGGCCAGTAATTGGTCCGATTAAGGCAAGTGCGACACATGCTGCAATAATACCTCCAGTTAATAAAAGAAATTTTTTCATATGTTTTAGCTCCTTTCGTTTGTACCTTTATGTTACCTGCTTACGAGAACATCTAAAACGGACTGGAAATGGATTTTCCTCTAGGTCTTGAGGCGGAGCAGTTATTTTTTAAGCTGAAAGTAGAAGGTTTTCGACAAAAATAGAAGATGGTTGCCTCCTTCGTTTGACAAATTAACTAGAGACAATCCGCTATACTTACGTTAAAGAAACTGAGCGAAGGGGGATTTCTGGTGAGAACCTATTCCATATATAAAATAAAAGAAGAGCATTTAACGTTTATTTTCGGCAGAGAGCGTAAGTTGTTAGAGATGATGCAAGGCTGTGAAGATGCCAATGAGAAATCCTTAAAAGAACTCGCGTATATATGTGAAACTGTTCGCTTCGATGACATTGCCATCATGTTAGAAGCACAGCTAGACTCCAAATATGCACATTTAGAAAGAGCGCGTAATGCTTTATTTTTAGAACATCCGATAAAAGGGAAAATGGCGATTTATCTAGTAGATCGTAAAATTTGTGTCTATTGCGAAGGCTCGCGCATGCTTGATTTGGACTTATTTCAAATGCTAGCCAAGATGAGTGAGCGTTTTATTGCCTTTAATAAACAAGATAATGAGTGTGGTTGGCTAAAGCCGATGAAGTATACAATGCACTAGGATTTTTCACTATAATATATAGTAACACGCTAGAATTTGGTGTATAATGGAGCGTGGAGAGTTTTTTTCTCGGTATATTGTAGTGGAGGAGGTTGGTTGTATGCCTACATGGGGCTGGATTATTATTGTAATTATCGCATTAGCAGCTGGTGCAGCACTTGGTTTCTACTTTGCACGTCAAGCTATGATGAAATATTTAAAAGAGAACCCACCAATTAACGAACAAATGATTCGAATGATGATGGCACAAATGGGTCGTACGCCGTCTGAAAAGCAAGTACGCCAAATGATGACGCAAATGAACAAATTCCAAAAATAATTGGAATTTTTAAGGAGCAACTGGTTTAGGTAACCGGTTGCTTTTTTCGTTTTTTTTTAAAAGGAAGTGACTTAGTTAAATTAGCAGAGTTCGTCGCTGATAAATCTAGATTTAATCTATTTTAAGTGAATTCCTCCATTATTAAATTTATAATTATTGTTAATCTAACATAAAATGGTTGGTTGTTTATGAAAGAAGGGGAAAATGATGAAGGCTAATGCAGATGTTTTAATCGTAATAGATTTACAAAATGGTGTATGTTTCAGTGGAGAGCATTTATTTGCTTTACAAAATTTACTCACTAAAGTAAATAATCGAATTGCACTATATCGAGAACACCAAAAACCAATTATTTTTGTTCAACATTGTGACGAAGAACTAGTACCTGAAGAGGAAAATTGGGCAATTCATGCCGAGCTAAATGTACATGAACAAGATTATTTGGTCAGAAAAGAACATGCCAATTCCTTTTACAAAACAAACTTACAAACGATTTTAGAGCAATTAGCAGTGCAACGCATAGAATTTTGCGGCGCTCAAACAGAATACTGCATGGATGCAACGATTAAATTTGCCCATGGTTTAGGATACGAAAACTTGATGGTTCGTCATGCTACTTCTACGATAAATAATCCTTTTATGACAGCAAGAGAGACAATAGATTTTTACGAAAATATATGGAACAACAGATTTTTGAGATTTATAGAAAAATAAGAAAATAGAAGAAACTGGTGACTTGCCTGCTTGAAACGTCAACTTGCCTTGGTAGCTGCATAAACCAAAGTAACTGACGATAAAAATATTACTTAAACATTAGCGAGAACTCTGTACATGTAAAGGATGGTGACAACAATGAATTTTTTCTTACAGTTTGTTGTTGTGTTGCTGTTTGTTTCGTTCTTTCACTTTATTAATCAAATGTTATTACTGAAAAAGAACGATTTTAAATTACAATGGAAGTCAGTGTTAATACTAATCTCAATGAGTGTTGTGATTACATTGCTTTTAAACATACCGAGCCGTGTTCAAGACTTTGAATTTCCATTGTAGAAGCCGCAATACACCAGCAAAAATAAATTTCAGCGGGAAGACAAAACGAAATGGGCGTTTTGTCTTCTTTTTTAGTAAATTCGCACCTAAATTATCATTCTATTTCAAAAATTTACACATTTCATAGAAAACTAGGTATAATAGTTAGTATTGTCAGAAAAGGAGCTGTTAGCAATGGAACGCGAAAAAACAAATGTCGAGAGTTTTGATTTAGATCATACGAAAGTGAAAGCCCCTTATGTTCGTTTAGCGGGTGTGAAAGTGGGGAAAAATGGCGATGAAGTTTATAAGTACGACATTCGCTTAAAACAGCCTAACAAAGAGCATATGGAAATGCCAGCACTCCATTCTTTGGAGCATTTATCTGCAGATATTATCCGCAATTATTCAGATCACATCGTTGACTTTAGTCCAATGGGTTGTCAAACAGGGTTTTATGTATCGTTGATTAATCATAATGATTATGATGAATTGCTGACGATTTTAGAAAAAACTTTTACAGATGTAACGAAGGCAACGGCTGTTCCAGCATGCAACGAAGTGCAATGTGGCTGGGCTGCAAGTCATAGTCTTGAAGGCGCACAGGCGCTGGCAAAAGAATTTTTAGCGAAGCGAGACGAATGGCATATTGTTTTTGCAGAATAATAAAAAACCTTGCAAGTTGTCAAAGCTTGCAAGGTTTTTTCACTTATCGAAAGTGAAAAGGAATCACATTGGATGATGAAGCATTATGATTGATTTTTTCATAAATAAAACTTTCTAAAAAGTCATGTATGAGATCTTCATATTCAGCCATATTTTCATTAAAGGATTGAGCATGCGCCCCTTTTTCAAAAAGCTTCAATTTCTTAGGTCCATTTTTTTTATTGTATAAATCGAGTGACATTGAAGCAGGTATAAATGTATCAGGAATACTGTGAATAAAGAGAATCGGTTTTTCAATATGGGTCACAGCTTCAGAGGGCGTTACACTCTTAAATGAATAGCCATCGCGTAACCGGATAAAGAAATCTGCGAAACGAATCGGAATAATGGAGCCATATTTAAATTCGGTCTTGGCGATTTGCTTAAGCAGCATTGAGAAATCCGAAAAGGCACAATCTGCAATATAAAAATCAGCGCCATCTTCAACCGTTCCTGCGTACAAAAGCATGGTTGCAGCACCCATTGACTCCCCATGGATGCCGAGCAAGGCATTTTCACCAATCATCGCTTTCACTGTTTTTACAACAGCATCTAAATCATTTTTTTCATAATAGCCATAGCTAGTCGTTTTGCCACCGGAATCGCCATGTCTTCGATGGTCAAAAATAACAGAATTGTATCCTAACCGTTCAAAAAGACGAGCATATTTGACCGAGTTAATTTTATTTTCTGTAACACCGTGACAAATAATCATTGTATTGTTTGTTTGTAATGGTTGAAACATAATGCCGTGAATGGAATAACCATTGGGAGAGTCAATATTTAATTCACATTTAAAATTTTTATTGTACCAAGCTTCGTCAAAGCGTTTGGCAGTTGTCTCACGTTCACGAATAAATTCGGGATCTTTTTTTTGAATGTACATTAATTTATTGGAAAGCGCAAAGCCGAACAGCCCCGTTGCTGCAGCAGCAAGCGTCGTTGTAATACCTGAAAATAAAAGCACTTTCTTTTTCATCTTCTACACCTCCACGCCCTATTTCTTTTCATGTCTAGGCATTGTACTTAACTGATCGTAAGCCAATGCACATTTCTTATTTGTAATGTTCCCAACTACGTTTGTTTAAAACACGACAACATTTTACAACAACTTTTGAAAAACTGCGATTATTTCTGTTATCGAAAATCGTCTAAACATTTGTTAAAATATACATATCTGCTAGTAGCATATGCATGCAGTGTTGATTTTTGAACGGGGAAAAGGGGAGAATGGTTATGACAAACGAGGTAGTGATTGTTAGTGCCGTGCGTACGGCAATCGGTTCATTCCGAGGAACATTAAAAGATGTACCAGCAACAACTCTTGGAAGTATCGTTATTAAAGAAGCATTAGCACGTGCTGGTGTAGCAGGTGAACAAGTTGATGAAGTCATTATGGGGAATGTTTTATCGGCAGGTCTTGGACAAAATCCAGCTCGACAAGCATCGATTGCTGCAGGACTTCCGAACACAGTGCCAGCTTTAACAATTAATAAAGTATGTGGCTCAGGTTTAAAAGCAGTGCATTTAGCAACACAAGCAATTATTGCTGGCGATGCAGATATCATCGTGGCAGGCGGTTTCGAAAATATGAGCCAAGCGCCTTATGTATTAAAAAATGCACGTGAAGGCTTCCGCATGGGCGATCAAAAAGTTGTGGATACGATGATTCATGATGGCTTATGGTGTGCATTTAATGACTATCATATGGGGATTACTGCCGAAAATTTATGTGATGCGTATGAAATTTCACGTGAGGAGCAAGATGCTTTTGCTGCGCGATCACAGCAACGTGCAGAAGCGGCGATTGCAGCAGGGAAATTTAATAATGAAATCGTGGCTGTGGAAATCCCACAACGTAAAGGCGAGTCGATTATTTTTGACCAAGATGAATTTCCACGTGCAGGGGTTACGGCGGAATCATTAGCAAAGCTGCGTCCAGCCTTTAAAAAGGACGGCTCTGTAACTGCAGCGAACGCTTCAGGTATTAACGATGGAGCAGCAGCGGTGGTTGTTATGTCAAAAGCGAAGGCTATCGAGTTAGGTATTCAGCCAATGGCGCTTATTTCAGCCAATGCGAGCGCAGGTGTAGATCCATCGATTATGGGAACTGGGCCGGTCACAGCGGTGAAGAAAGCATTAGCGAAGGCGGATGTTTCGCTAGTAGATATAGATTTAATTGAAGCAAATGAAGCATTTGCAGCACAATCGATTGCTGTCGATCGCGAACTAGGCTTTAATCATGATAAACTAAATGTAAATGGGGGAGCAATTGCCCTTGGTCATCCAATTGGAGCAAGTGGGGCACGAATTTTAGTGACACTGTTACATGAGATGGAAAAACGTGATGCAAAAACAGGCCTTGCTACATTATGCATCGGTGGGGGACAAGGCGTAGCAACAGTTGTTCAACGCCCTTAAAGTTAGTAAGAAGGTGAAAGTAATGGGAAAAAAACGAAAACAACAGCAACGTGTTGACGCTGGGATTTCTGCTAGTTTACCAAAGCAGGAGGCTGTTACATTAGCAGATCAGCTTGCTGGCGATGTGTTAGCGAAGTTAAAAGCTGCGAAACAAGATTTGTCAGCGAAAGAGCAAGCGGCAGAGGAAGAGCGTCAAGCACAGTTAGCTTTTGAGCGTAAGCAACGTGAGAAAAACAAAACGTTCGAAGAATTATTGAACGAATACGGTGACAAAGGCTCGAAATTTTAAGTTTGATAGAAACAGTGAATCTCTTGGAATGAGATTCACTGTTTTTTTGTTAATTTTGATTTAGAATGCTTTGACGCCACTATCCACGAGAGAATCGCCACAAACTCTTAGGAAATTGTTGATAAAAACAAAATTTTATTTTCTAAGCGACCGTAGTTTCTTTACGACTACGGCAATGCTAATAAATACAATAGCGCCTGCTGTATCTACTAGGACATCTTGTCCGCTCATGGTACGTCCAGGTGTAAAGCTTTGTCGAAATTCATCTAGCGTGGCAATGATGGCCGTAATGGCAATGGCTATACGCGCAGCGAATCGACGTTTACTTAACGCAAAATAAATCCCCAGTGCAATACAACCAAATCCTACAAAATGCGTAAATTTTCGAATTAGAAATTCTACAAATTTAAAGTAGCCTCGCTCTTCTATAGAAACGACTGTATCCCAATAGGGAATTTTTAAAACGGACAGTTGTTTTTCAAAAGGCTTATGCGCTAATAGTTCCTCTAGTTCAGGAATAATCGACTGTTGTTCATAAGTCATGCTAGAGGATATTGCAAGAATGATTAAAAATAAAAGTAAAACGAACCATTTTTTCATCGGTGGTCAACGTATTGGTCTGCTTTAGTCAGAGCGTTCGCTACTTCAAAATTAGTAATTGCATTTGTTTTTTCATACGCAGTAAGTGTTTGGGCGAGTTGCTCCTGCGAACTAGCACCAATCACCGTTGAAGCTATAGTGGGCTCCTTCAAATTAAAGGCTAGCCCTAATGCATGTAAATCTTCATAGTGTTTGGCTAAGTTTGTTAATGTTGTTGTTAATTCATCTACAGTGTATGTTTGATAGCCATTGACCTGTTGCAAACGTTCTTTCCAATTATTTGTTAATAATCCTTTTGCGATGGTGCCGCGTGTTACGACCGAAGCCCCCTCACTAGCTATAAAATCTAACCATTCTTCTGGGCGACGATCTAACGCACTATATTGCATCATGACACTTTTTGCCGAGCTAGCAGGTAAAAAACGTTTCAGTACATTTGGTCGAATTGAGGATATGCCGTATTCTCGAATGACACCGTCTTTTTTTAAGTTGTCAAATGTGTCGATAATACCGTCCCAGTCATCCTCTATTGTGCCACCATGTAGTTGATAGACATCAATGTAATCTGTACCGAGTCTTTTTAGGCTTTTATGAACAGCTTCTTTAATATATGTAGGGGAGGCATCCCACTGCCAGCCGTCCACCCCTTCTGTCCAACGATTCCCCACTTTCGTTGCGATAATCAGGTCTTGTCGACGTTTACCCAAAACTGTACCGATAATTTCTTCATTGGCACCTAAATCATATAAATCAGCCGTATCAATGTAGTTAATGCCCGCATCTAACGCCATATCAAGTATGGCTGCTGCCTTATGTTTATCTGTCGAAAGAGACATACCTCCTAAACTAATCTCTGAAATAAATAAATGACTTGAGCCAAGTTGTCTTTTTTTCATGCGAATGCCCGTTGCCAAAAATTTATAAAAATCTATAAATCTTGTTTTATTCTTGCTTCTACGTGTCCGATTTTGCAAAAAGCTACTTTCGTTTGATGTAACACTCCACAAGCGTCAATTCGGATGCAACGATTCCTACATATTAGCCATAACGTTTACGTGTTATTTTGCTAATTGAAAATGTGCTAGATTGATAGCTGCGTTTAAATCCCTATCCATTTTATGACCGCATACACATTCGTATGTTCGGTCAGACAACTTCAGGTCCTTTTTTATGTTTCCACAACTTGAACACATTTTTGAAGATGGATACCATTTATCAGCTTCTAAAAAATCAATTCCATACTTTTCACATTTATATTGAATTTGTCTTTTGAACTCATACAAACATTGCTTCGCCATAGCTTTCGATAAATGTCTGTTCTTCATCATCCCTTTGATGTTCAAAGTCTCCATTACAATTCGATATGGCTTGGTTTTCACCATATCATTTGTACTTTGATGAAGATGGTTCTTTCTGATATTTGATAATCTTCTATGCAGGAGTTGTATCCTCTTTTCGATTTTTATAACGTTGCTTGTTTTGACAAAACGGTTTCCCTCCTTATTCATTTCATATTTACGAGAAACTTGTCGTTGCAACCTACGAAGGCATTTCTCAGTCTTTTTAACGACATTAGTTTTATTGATATTTTTATATACTGCACCATTTGAACAGACCGCTAATGCTTTTATACCAATATCTATCCCTAAAGAAACATCTGTTAATTCTTCTTGACTGGTTTCTTGTTCGATTCCTATTGATAGATACCAATACTTATTGTCATAACTGACTCTTGGATTATTGTATTTAACACCAATAGGTAATGGCTCATTTGTTTTTATCCAACCAACTTTTTCAATGAGTACCAAATTTCCATCTTTGACTTTTAACTTTACATTGTCGTTGTAGAATGACTTCTTGCTTTTTCTTTTGCTTTTGAATGTTGGTTTATTGGTTAAGCCTTTGAAAAATCTCCTGTAAGCATTACAGGCATCTTTGACTGCCTGCTTTGCTACATTGTTAGATACTTCTTTTAACCAAGATAATTCTTTTTTCTTTAATTGAGTTAATTCTTTTCTAAGAACACCATCAGATATAAACTGCCCACCATTTTTATAATTTTCTTCTTGTTTTGCAAGTGTCCAATTGTAAACAAATCTTGCTGTTCCTACTGATTGCCATAATTTTTGTTCTTGTGATTTGCTTGGGTATAATCTAACTTTCTTTGCTAGTATCATCCTCAAGTAACTCCCTTTTGAACTGTTTTGCCGAATTTTTTTGCAAATTTCCCTATTGCGTCATACTTCAAAAGTTATCTCTTATAATCCCTATAAAAAATAACTATATTTTTATACATTTGTATAGATTTATTTCAACAGCATCATACCTCCTTCGATTTCTCTACTTGTAATGGTACAATGAACATATCTGAAGAACAAGCGAGGTTATGGGCAATGAAAAAGTTTGAAGAAATAACGACACAGACGACACCTATCTATAAGGGCAAAATCGTGAACTTACAGGTTGATGATGTCACATTACCAAACGGGAAGTCTGCTAAGCGTGAAATTATTAAACACCCTGGAGCGGTAGCAATCATTGCCATTACCAACGAAGGCAAGCTCGTAATGGTGGAGCAATATCGTAAAGCGCTCGAACGTTCCATTGTAGAAATTCCAGCAGGTAAACTTGAAAGCGGTGAGGAGCCAATTCATACTGCACGTCGTGAATTGGAAGAAGAGACAGGCTATGGTGCACATCAATTCAAGTATTTACAAGCCTTTGCCACTTCACCAGGTTTTGCGGATGAAATCATACATCTATTTGTGGCGACAGATTTATATCACATTGAAAATAGTGCAGAACTAGACGAAGATGAATTTGTCGAATTACTAGAAGTTTCGTTGGAAGAGGCACAAGCAATGGTTGCTGATGGGCGTATCTATGATGCGAAAACAGCGTTTGCTGTGCTGTGGTTGGCATTGCAACAAGAAAAATAAAGTTTAGCATAATAGAAGCGGACGAGCATAAGCTGTACAAACCTTGATAGAAAAGGAGCATGCTTATGTCTCGTACGGTTTCTATATTTTATCACGCATCAATTGTTGCAGTGAGCTTCGTTTGTGGCGTCATCTGCTTTCATATTATTGGAGGGGCGAATGCAGAGCCTTTTATTTTGTTTATAGAACCTCGTTTAGCAGATGTGGACAGGCAATCTATTGTTCGTTTAGTGTTACCTGTAGCCGCTTCAATCGGTATTGTACTGTTACTTGCAACACATAGTGTCTTAAAAGTGTTAGTACGTGTTACAGTAGCAATACGCGCAACGTTTTTTGGCTTTAGCTCTGTATTTTTACTACAAAAACTTGAAGCATTTTGGCTATATACGATTTGGTGGTTTCCATTTCAGCTTATCTATTGTATATTGTTGCTAGTCCTATGTAATTTACTAGTACCTGCTTGGTCGAAGCGAAAAATCGGGAAAAAGACGAATGGACGGACAATTTTGTTGAATTTTATCGCTTTTTTCATCATAATAGTTGCTGAGTTTATCGTTATAACGTATGTACTCAAATGATGCATAAAATACGTTCATATGAAGCAACAGCTAAAAACATTAAAAGCTTATTTGAAATCTATTCACTATCTTGTAATAGGATTTACTCCTTTGGTATAATGAAATAAGTTTAGGGGGGCGTCACATGGAAAGCCGAATTGATCGTATAAAAAAACAGTTGCATAGTGCTAGTTATAAGCTGACGCCGCAGCGAGAAGCAACAGTTGCTGTTTTGCTAGAGCATGAAGAGGACCACTTAAGTGCAGAGGATGTCTATCTTTTAGTAAAAGATAAGGCACCAGAAATAGGTCTGGCTACTGTTTATAGAACGTTAGAATTACTAACAGAGCTTAAAATCGTCGACAAAATCAACTTTGGTGATGGCGTATCACGCTACGATTTACGCCAAGAGGGAGCTGCGCATTTCCATCATCATCTCGTTTGTATCGAGTGTGGTGCTGTAGATGAAATTCAAGAAGATTTACTTGAAGATGTGGAAGCCGTTGTTGAGAAACGTTGGAACTTTATTATAAAAGATCACCGACTAACTTTCCACGGTATTTGCTGGCGTTGTCATGATAAAAACGACGACACAAATGAAGAACAATAACGAGAAACTGTCTGATGAAATCTTGCGTATAGATTGCATCAGGCAGTTTTTTGTTTTTTTTATGCATGATGTGATGCTCTATTATTCTAGTAAAGGGAGGAAAAGCCTAAGCAAATTACGACTCAGCTCTAGTGTGGGCTTTTCGCACTTTTTTTATAGGCGTGCTAAAATAGAGAATAATTGACAGTGAGGGGGCGTTGTGATGAATGAATTTCAATATGCAATAGAGGATTATATCCATTTTATCCAGGTAGAGCGGCAATTATCCGTTAATACATTAGCATCCTATCGCCGAGACTTAGAAAACTATGTCCATTTTTTGCAAGAAGCTGAGGGAATGGCTGATTTTCGCACTATTGAACGCACAACAATTTTGCGCCATTTAGAGCAACTGCGCATGCAAGGAAAGACGAGCCGTACTGTTGCACGTCATATCTCATCCATTCGTAGCTTCCACCAATTTTTACTTCGAGAAAAGCGCACAGAAACAGATCCTACAGTGCATTTAGAAATGCCAACGATTGAACAAAAACTTCCAAATATTCTATCGATTGAAGAAATCGAAGCATTGCTGGCAGTACCGAATCGCAGCAAGCCACAAGGTGTTCGAGATGTAGCAATGCTAGAGCTTTTATATGGTTCTGGCATGCGTATAAGTGAGCTGATTGCACTCGATTTGGCTGATATTCATCTAACGATGGGCTTTGTACGTGTATTTGGAAAAGGAGGCAAGGAGCGCATTATTCCGCTTGGTAAAAGTGCCCTTTCTGCATTGAGTGTTTATTTAGATGGTGCACGAGGTACATTACAGGGGAAATACCCAAAAACAGATGCCTTTTTTATTAATCAACGAGGGAAACGTTTAACAAGGCAAGGTTGTTGGAAATTAATGAAGGAGCACGCATTAAAGGCGGGCATCCAACATGAGCTTACACCACATACGTTACGTCATTCTTTCGCTACTCATTTAGTGGAAAATGGAGCTGACTTACGTGCAGTGCAGGAGATGCTAGGGCATGCAGATATTTCCACAACTCAAATTTATACGCATATTAGTAAAACGAGACTTTCAGAAGTCTACAAGCAGTACCATCCGCGTGCCTAATAAAAAATAAGCGACAGATAGAGCTTGTTTCTTGTTTAAGGAAAATAAATTACTTAGTCGGATGTCTGACCTTTATCCTTTCGCTTGTTTTTGGTAAAATGGAATCGTGAGATTAGGAGGCAATAATTATGAATAAAGCATTTAAAAAAATCCATGTCGTTGTAATGGATTCAGTTGGGATTGGTGAAGCACCAGACGCAGCTAAATTCGGCGATGCAGGCGCACATACTTTAGGTCACATCGCTGAAAAAATGAATGGGCTTACAATGCCCGTGATGGAGTCGTTTGGCTTAGCGAATATCGAACCACTGCAAGGACTGCAAGCAACAAATACACCGCAAGCATACTACGGTAAAATGCAAGAGGCATCTGTCGGGAAAGACACAATGACAGGACACTGGGAAATAATGGGTCTTAATATTGATAAACCATTTAAAGTGTATCCTGAAGGTTTCCCTGCCGAACTGATTGCCGAGCTTGAACAACGTACAGGACGCAAAGTACTGTGTAATAAGCCTGCAAGTGGTACACAGGTGATTGAAGACTTTGGACAAGAACATATGGAGACAGGGGCTATTATTGTCTATACATCGGCTGACCCTGTGTTACAAATTGCTGCACATGAAGAAATCATTCCACTGGACGAACTTTATAAAATTTGTGAGATTGCCCGTGAGTTGACATTACAGCCAGAATATTTAGTAGGACGCGTGATTGCACGTCCATTTATCGGGACGCCAGGTAACTTTACACGCACGCCAAATCGTCATGACTATGCGTTAAAGCCTTTTGGACGTACAACGATGAATGCTTTGAAAGATGCTGGTCTTGATGTAATTGCCATTGGTAAAATTTCTGATATTTTCAATGGTGAAGGGGTTACTGAAGCAGTTCGTACAAAAAATAATATGGACGGTATGGATCAATTCGCTAAAGTCGCAAAACAAGATTTCCATGGGATTAGCTTCTTAAATTTAGTAGATTTTGATGCCAATTTTGGGCATCGTCGTGATCCACTTGGCTACGGTAACGCATTACAAGAATTTGATGCGCGTCTTCCTGAAATTTTACAGGCAATGTCAGAAGATGATTTACTTATGATTACGGCTGACCATGGTAATGATCCGACATTCCCTGGCACAGACCATACACGTGAATACGTGCCACTAATTGTCTATTCACCACGTTTTAAAGGTGGAAGCGAGCTTGCTCTTCGTGAGACTTTTGCAGATATTGCAGCAACTGTCGCTGAAAACTTCAAAGTAGAAGCACCACCATTCGGTAAGAGTTTCTTAAATGATTTAAAATAAGGAGGAATTGTCTATGAATATGGTGCAGCTTTTTGAAAAGAAAAAACAAGGCAAAGAACTGACACAAGCTGAAATTCAATACTTTGTTGAAGGCTATACAACAGGTGCTATTCCGGATTATCAGGCGAGCTCATTGCTAATGGCTATTCGCTTACTTGGTATGACTGACGAAGAAACGTTTTATTTAACGAAGGCAATGATTGAATCAGGTGATGTAATTGATTTAACTTCAATCGAAGGTTTTAAAATTGATAAACATTCTACAGGCGGTGTCGGTGATAAAGTCACGTTAATCGTCACACCAATTATTGCTTCTCTAGGTATTCCAGTGGCGAAGTTTAGTGGTAAAGGCTTAGGTATTACAGGTGGCACAATCGATAAATTAGAATCAATCCGTGGCTTTAAAACAGAATTATCGTCACAAGAATTCATTGATAATGTCAATAAACATAAAATTGCGGTTGCTGGTCAGACAGGCAATCTTGTACCTGCCGACAAAAAACTTTATGCATTGCGAGATGTGACAGGTACTGTCGACTCTATTCCGTTAATTGCTGCATCGATTATGAGTAAAAAAATTGCAAGTGGTGCAGATGGTATTGTGCTAGATGTGAAATGTGGTTCTGGTGCCTTTATGAAAACGGAAGAAGAAGCGAAGAAATTGGCTGAAGCGATGACAGCAATTGGTGAAAAATTAGGCCGTAAAGTTGTCGCTCATATTAGCGATATGGATAATCCTTTAGGGAAAATGATCGGTAATAAACTTGAGGTAGTAGAGGCGTATGCCTTGCTAAAAGGTCGCTTAGAAGAAACGCACGCAGACTTATTAGAAGAGTGCATTATTATTTCTTCTCTAATGTATCAGATTGCGGCTGGAGTAGATGAAATAACAGCGGTAGCAGCTGTCAAAAAAGTGTTGGAAGATGGCTCAGCAGCTGCGAAGTTTGAGGAATTTATCGTAGCACAGGGCGGCGATCTAGCGGATATTGTGCAAAATGACACAGCACATAAGGTGGCTGTAAAAGCAGCGACAGAGGGTGTTGTTGCGTCCATTAATGCATTAATGATTGGTGAAGCAAGTGTTAGTCTTGGCGCTGGTCGCTTAACGAAGGAATCTTCGCTTGATTATGATGCAGGCATCCAGCTAGTTGCCAAAAAAGGTGACCGTGTCAGTGCGGATGAAACTATTGCCTATCTGTATTCAAACAGTGAAATTAACGAAGAAACAATCACTAAAGTACAGCAAGCCTATTTAATGGCATAAGTATAAATTAGCAGAAAACGCTAGTATATACGGAGGCGGTGCTCTGTAGAGAGCACAAAATGTAAGACGCGACAGAGACGGTTGCGGCTACTGGAGCGGACATCAACGCCATAGCCAAAAAGAGGCTGGGACATAACTTAAAAATTTAAGGAACAGAGGAAAGGTGTTCGTAAATTTTTGCTATTACGGGAACTTGGTTATTTGTAAAAAAATAGAAGTTTTCACTAGTTGTTGGTAGCGGAGGCGGTGACTCCTGCGGGAACGCACACACCGTAAGACGCGACAAACCTGCGCGTTAGCGAGGGTTGCGGCTTACTGTGCTGAGCGGAAAGCACCGCCGAAGCGAAAAAGTGTTAGATTGATGGCAGTCAATCTAACACTTTTTTTCGTTCTCCTCGTATTGAATACCTACATAAATTAGCTATCTACAATGACACACTGACAAAAAATGTAGACGACGTTTAAAACCTTTTGATTTATCCCATACTGCACTTAACCTAAAAGCCATAAGAATGTCGATTTGACACTATTTCAAGAGACTTTGCACTAGTTCTGTCAACAGCAAGGATTTGTTATATGGAATGTGGAATTGCACGAGGAGGAGGCGATGTTCATGCATTTTCAATTAGAAATGGTAACAAGGGAGACAGTAGTTATACGTTTATTTGGGGAGCTCGATCATCATGCAGTAGAGCAAATTCGGGCTAAAATTTCTACAGCAATTTTTCAGGGGGCTGTAACGACCATCATTTGGAATTTTGAGCGACTATCGTTTATGGATAGTTCAGGTGTAGGCCTAGTGCTTGGTCGAATGCGTGAGTTAGAAGCAGTCGCTGGACGAACAATTTTATTAAATCCATCGCCGACGATGCGAAAAGTATTTCAATTTTCAGGCTTAGGTCCGTGGATGATGGAAGCAACAGAGGAAGAAGCGATTGATCGAGTTAGGGGGATTGTAAATGGATAACGAAATGACATTAACTTTTTTAGCAATTAGCGAAAACGAAGCCTTAGCACGTGTGGCGATAACGGGCTTTATTGCACAATTAGATCCAACAATTGATGAGCTATCAGAATTTAAAACCGTTGTCTCAGAGGCTGTTTCCAATGCCATTATTCACGGTTATGAAGAAGATGGAAAAGGGGTCGTTACAGTTCACGCAAAGCGTGAGGATGATATTGTAACGGTGTCTGTGATGGATAAAGGGGTAGGCATTGCGGATGTCAGTCAAGCGATGGAGCCTTTGTTTACGACGAAAAGTGCAATGGAACGTTCTGGTATGGGCTTTACCATTATGGACAGCTTTTCAGATCAGTTGACTGTCATGTCCAAGTGGCAGGAAGGTACAACTGTAACGTTTACGAAAAAATTTTATTCGGTTCGCACGGCGGTAATGTGAGGTTGCTATCGTGAAGCCGATAGAACAGTCGTCCGATAAGCTTTTGTCACAGGAGGAAATGCGTGATTTAATTGCGCGTTCACAACAGGGCGATCATGAAGCTCGTAAACGAATGATTGAGGGGAATACGAGGCTTGTGTGGTCTATCGTCCAACGCTTTACAACAAGGGGCGTGGAGCTCGAAGATTTATTTCAAATAGGCTGTATAGGCCTTATGAAATCTGTAGATAAGTTTGATTTAGCGTACGATGTGAAATTTTCCACTTATGCTGTCCCGATGATTATCGGTGAAATACAGCGCTTTTTAAGGGATGACGGCATGGTAAAGGTGAGCCGTTCAATTCGCGAGCTCAACTTTAAAATCCGCCATGCGACGGATGAATTTATTAAAAATAATGAGCATCCACCGACCATTCAAGAATTAGCGCAGGTTCTTGGCGTCACGACTGAGGAAATTGTGACAGCGTCGGATGCTTTAAGGGATCCAGCTTCCTTACATGAGCAATTGTATGAAAGTGAAGGGGATTCCATTACATTAATGGATCAAATGAAGGATGAAAAATCAGAGCAACCTTTTGAATATATTCCGTTAAAAGAAGTGTTGACAAGACTTGATCCGAGGGAACAATCCATTATTTATTTACGCTATTTTTCAGATTGTACACAAACTGAAATCGCAACTCGTCTGGGCATTTCACAAGTACAAGTATCTCGTTTAGAGAAAAAGATTTTAGCGCAGTTGAAAAGTTGGATGGCGACGAGTGCCACGGTTGAACACGGAGTAGAAAAAGACATCTAAGAAAATGGTGACAGCATGACAAATAAACTATTTAACAGCTTAGAAGAAGCCGAAGATTTTCTTAAAGAGCAATTTGGAGACGGCGAATCATTTGACGTAGGTATTAAGCATTTATTTGTCAAAGATTTGCCGGTTCTTTGTGCATATATTAGCGGACTAGTAGATGGGGAAGCCCTGACGCAATTACTATCCAATATGTTACCTGAAGAAGACATTGATATTGATGATGAGCGAGAATATTTTGAAGCACATTTCAACTTTCATGGTCGTTCTGAAGAAACGGAACGTAAAGCCTATTTGCTTGCTATTTTAAGTGGGCAAGTAACCTTTATTACGAAAAGTGGATACTGCTATATTGCGGAGCTTCGAAATTATCCAGGGCGTTCACCAGAAGAGCCGGATAATGAAAAAGTAATTCGCGGTTCTAGGGATGGCTTTACAGAGGGGATTTCACAAAATACAGCTTTAGTTCGTCGACGCATTCGCAACAGTAATTTACGCTTCGAGCTACATAAAATATCCAAGCTCGGTCAAACCGATGTCGCAATTGCGTTTATGAAGGATATTGCTAATGAGGAAATGCTCGATAAATTGCGACAGCGTCTTGGTCAAATTAATCATGATGGTTTGACAATGGCCGATAAATCACTAGAGGAATGGCTGTTTAAGCAAAAGTTTCACCCAGTTCCATTTGTACGCTATACAGAACGTCCTGATATTGTCGCTGCTCATTTACTAGAGGGGCATGTAGCGATTATGGTGGATACTTCACCTTCCGTTATTTTAGTGCCCGTTACGATGTTCCATTTATTGCAGCATGCTGAAGAATATAGACAAGCACCTACTGTCGGGACCTTTGTGCGTTTTATGCGCTATTTCGGAACAATTATGGGGTTATTATTATTACCTTTATGGTATTTATTTGTAACGAATGAATCATTATTACCTGATTCGCTATCTTTTTTAGGTAGTCAGGATAAATCACATATTCCGATATTACTGCAAATTCTAATCGCCGATATTGGGATTGAATTTCTAAGGATGGCCGCCATCCATACCCCGACACCATTGTCTACTGCGATGGGTTTAGTAGCCGGGGTAATCATTGGGCAGATCGCCATTGATGTTGGTGTGTTCTCATCCGAAGTTGTATTGTATACAGCGGTAGGAGCCATCTTTACGTTTATTATTCCATCTTACGAGCTAGGTATTTCCATTAAGCTCTTCCGATTTGTTTTGCTCATTATGACAGGTATTTGGGGAGAAGATGGATTATTTATTGGATTGTTTTTATTATTTACCTATTTATGTTCATTACGTCCGTTACAAGCACCATATTTATGGCCGCTCGTTCCATTTTTCCCAACTGCGATGCTTCGCGTCATTATCCGCTTCCCTATGACGTCGGATGCACTAAGACCATATGTAGTCGCTTCCAAACAGAGAAAAAGATCATAGGAGCCGTTGCACTCACTTTTTTCATGTGATAAAGTTCACATATAGTATTTTGTGATTTTTGCAAAAATTATCTTTGCTAGTGAATGGTTATGTGTTTTTATCTTGTGACATGCCAATACCTGCTAAGATAAGACAATGTCTCGATGGAAATGTTTGAGTAAGGACTGACATACCACGAGGTACGCAAATGTCACAAAATGGAGACGTGAAAAGGGAGAGATGCAAATGCATTTATATGGAACACAAGCGATTTCTGAAGACGGACATTTAACAATAGGACAAGTAGATACATTAGAGCTTGCAAAAGAATATGGTACGCCATTATTTGTGTACGATACAGCGCTTATTCGTAAGCGAGCACGCGGCTTTATCGATACATTTAAAAAGCTAGGGGTAAAGGCTGAAGTAGCGTATGCTTCCAAAGCATTTGCATGTGTAGCGGTGTATCAATTAGCAGCAGAAGAAAACCTATCCTTGGATGTTGTCTCTGGAGGGGAGCTATTTACAGCATTAAAAGCAGGTTTCCCAACAGAGCGTATTCACTTCCATGGTAATAATAAAAGCATTGCAGAATTGGAGCTAGCCTTTGACTCAAAAATTGGCTGTATTGTTGTAGATAACTTCTATGAAATTCAACTTTTAAAAGAAATTGCTGAGCGCCGTCAACAAAAAATGCGTATTTTATTACGTGTCACACCAGGAGTTGAGGCACATACGCATGATTTTATTACGACAGGGCAAGCGGATTCTAAGTTTGGCTTTGACTTAAACAACGGTCAAGCCGATCAAGCATTTGAGCAAACTTTTAAACACGAATACTTACAGCTTTTAGGCTTACACTGCCATATTGGCTCTCAAATTTTCGATACAGCTGGCTTTGGCTTAGCAGGTGAAAAACTAATCGACAAGATTTCTGATTGGAACAAGACTCACGGTTTTACGTGTACTGTGTTAAACTTAGGTGGGGGCTTCGGTATTCGCTATACAGAAGAAGATGCACCGCTTGAGCCACAAGTGTATGTAGAGGACATGATTACTGTTGTGAAAAATAAAGCAACTGTACTTGGACTAACAATGCCAGAAATCTGGATTGAACCAGGCCGTTCACTTGTCGGTGATGCAGGAACATCACTTTATACTATCGGTTCTCAAAAAACAGTACCAGATGTACGTAATTACATTGCAGTTGATGGCGGAATGAGTGATAATATTCGTCCTGCATTATATGATGCAAAATACGAGGCAGTCATCGCTAGTAAAGCCAATGCACCAAAAGAAGCAACGTACACTGTAGCTGGAAAACTTTGTGAATCGGGCGATAAATTGATTATCGATGCAAAATTACAAGAGGCAGCTTCTGGTGATGTACTAGCAATCTTCTGTACAGGGGCATATGGCTACTCGATGGCAAGCAACTACAACCGTGTACCACGTCCAGCAGTGGTATTTGTAGAAAATGGACAGCATCAATTAGCGATTAAACGTGAAAGTTACGAAGATATTGTACAAAATGATCTCCCGCTAACGTTAAAAAAGGGTGAATAAATTTGAGAAAAAACAAATGGGTATTATTGGCATCTATGACGACATTTATTTTGTTGTGGGGCGTTGTCTATTGGGTGTTAGCGTCGCAAGGTATTCTCGGCCCTGGTTCGTAAGACAGAAAATTGGCTTGCGGTAATAGTACAAATCGTGTAGGATAGTCAAAGATTATGTACAGCTAGAAAAAGAGGGAATAGACAAATATGTTAATTCGATATAAAAAAGCTTTCGAGAAAATAGCAATGGGGCTACTCTCGTTTATGCCTAACGAAAAAGACATAAAAAAGCTCACAGAGACAATCCAATCCTATGAAAATGATGATAATTGGGTATTATACTTATGGAAAAAGAACGATGAATACGTTGGTATCGTCGGGCTTGTAACAGACAATCACACAGCAACAATTCAGCACGTTTCTGTAGTTCCTTCTTACAGAGGAGAAGGCGTAGCAAAGGAAATGCTACAAGAAGTGGCAGAACTTGGCCAATACGAACAATTGCGTGCAACGGATGAAACGCGTGAATTTGTTAGCAAATGTATACAATGTAATGAAGAAAAAGCAGACGAAAGTTAACGTCTGCTTTTTCTTTGTTTGCTTTCTTGTCGTTCAGCAAGAATATGTGAGCGATCACGTAGCATATGTTTATGAAGAAGATAGTTAGGGTTGCTTTCCGGTAAAAGCTGTATGCGAGCTGTTACTAAATTTTGTAAAGTAGGTGTCAGCGGTAATTGAAAAGCTTGAAAGGACTTGCCCATTTGAATATGGCTAAGTGTTTCGGTTAATTGTAATAGTAGTTTTGTGTAGTCGATTTCGTTAAAAAACACATTGCCTTTATTGACTTGAAAATTAGTGAGTGCTTTATGTAAGATTTTGAAAGCACCAGTTGCGTTGCCACGACGCCAATGATATAATCCTGTCGCTAGTTGAACATAGCCAACAAGAGGATGCTTTTTATTGCCGGGCGCAATGTCTTTCCAATATTCCTCAAGCACTTCATGGCATTCAAAAAAATCCCCATTGCCATTGAAATAGGCACAGTAATCAATAAATAAAGTATGGTGCTGTGGATGCATTTTGAACTCCTTTCCACTATACTAAAAGAACATTGAATATCAGGGTGGTAAAATAATGTCTTATGAAGTAAAGTTAGAAGCCTTTTCAGGTCCTCTGGATCTATTATTGCATTTAATTCACAGATTGGAAATTGATATCTATGATATTCCAATGGCTGAAATTACACAACAATATATTGATCATATCCATGCGATGCAGGTGCTTGAATTAAATGAGGCGAGTGAGTATTTAGTGATGGCGGCAACACTTTTGGCTATTAAGAGCCGAATGCTATTACCAATACATGAAGGAGAGCTAGAAGATGCGGAAATCGAAATCGATGGCCCTGACCCTCGTGAAGAACTGGTACAACGTTTAATAGAGTATAAAAAATATAAAGAAGCGGCAAGTAATCTACAAGAGCTTGAAACAGATAGAGCACAGGTATTTACAAGACCACCTTCAGATTTATCGGAATTAGCACCTGATGAACAGATGGCGTTATTCGATATGAACGTCAATATTTATGATATGCTTGGCGCCTTCCAGAAGCTGATGCGCCGAAAAAAATTAAAGAAGCCATTGAAAACAACTGTCACGAGGCAGGAGCGCTCAGTAAAGGAGCAAATGCGTTCTGTTGTGAATTCTTTACGTTTAACAGGTGGACGTGCATCATTTTTCGAGCTTTTTCCTTATGAAGATAAACCAACACTTATTTTAACGTTTCTGTCACTGCTTGAACTGATGAAACGTCAAATTGTCATTGTAGAGCAAGATGGTAATTTTGAAGAACTAACGGTCACATTACAGAAGGAGGAATGGGATGATGACGAAGACAATAATCCTACAGAGTAGAATTGAAGCTTTATTATTTGTTGTAGGAGATGATGGCTTAACAATTAAGCAATTAGCACAGCTACTTGGTGAAGCAGAAGAAGTAGTTGCGCCCGCAATGGAGGCACTGCGTGTAGCATTTGACGAAGATGATACTAGAGGAATTACAATAAAGGAAATCGCAGGTGTTTACCAGTTAATTACAAAACCACAATTAGCAGATACGATTCAAAAATTAGTAGAAAATCCAACAGCGCAATCATTGTCTCAGGCTTCTTTAGAAGTGTTGGCCATTGTGGCGTATAAACAGCCCATTACACGGGTAGCCATCGAAGATTTACGTGGTGTCAAATGTGAACGACCACTGCAAACGCTCGCTTCAAGAGGGCTAGTGAAAGAAGTAGGACGTTCTGAGGGGACAGGTCGTGCGATTTTATATGGCACAACGAAGGAGTTCTTAAACTACTTCGGATTAAATAGTATTGAAGAAATGCCTCCATTACCTGAGGAGGACAATGGTGAAGCAGAACAAGAAACAGATTTATTTATGACTAAATTCCAAGAAACGTTTAATGGCGTTAAGTAATCAAAAGAAAAGTACTATGTGCTTTCCTTTTAATTTTCATAGTTCTACTTATCTATCACTTAAAATAAGGAGTGGCTTGTTGCTACGGTTACGACGATTAATGGTGTTTATGATAGCTGTGGGAATCTTAACTATCCCACAAAATGGTTTAGCAAGAGGCGGAAGTGGGTATGTCGTGCTTGACGGTGAGACAGGTCGAGTATTATCAGGTTCTAATAGCGATGCGAGGCTCCCCATTGCGAGCTTAACAAAAATTTGGACAGCTCTCGTCGCGATTGAAAATAGTGATCTTCAAGATGAAGTCATTATTTCTCCTAAAGCTGCAATGGCTGAAGGCTCTTCTATTTATTTGCAAGCGGGCGAGACGGTGACGGTTGAAACGTTATTATATGGTTTAATGTTACGGTCAGGTAATGATGCTGCGACAGCATTAGCAGAGCATGCAGGCGGTTCGGTAGAAGGCTTTGTCAAATTAATGAATGAAAGAGCTGTGATTGCGGGACTTACCAATACAGTTTTTATGAACCCGTCAGGTTTGCATCACGACGAGCATTTGTCTTCTGCAAGAGATACAGCTGAAATGCTAAGAATCGCACTTCAAAACAAAACCTTTGAGAAAATTGCATCTACCGTCCTTTATCGTGCCAATACAGTAAATGGTATACTATGGGAAAATAAGCATCGTCTATTGCGGGAAGGTTCGGGTGTCGCAGTCGAAGTAGATGATGAGACGGAGCAACCTGTAAGCTCATTAAAATCGGCAACGGGAACAGCTTTTGCAGGAAAGACTGGTTTTACAAAGGTAGCAGGACGAACGTTAGCAACCGCTTTTCAAAAAGACGGGCAAACATGTATAGTTGTGACGTTAAATGAATCGGATGATTGGAATGTTCACAGAGGCTTAGCGAATGAAGTATGGCAAAACTATAATATGGAGACGGTTGTGAAAAAGGGAAAATATAATGTCAATGATAAATTGGCTATCCGATTAGAGCAACCAATTCAATTGCAATTAAATAAAGAGGAAAAAAAGATTGCAAGGCAAGTACTGCAAATTTCTAGAAAAAGAAAGGAAGCAGTATTGTCGATTTTTCTAGGGGAAGAGCGAATTTATGCTATACCCGTTAAAGTAGAATCAGCGGATCGTTAAAAGCGATGCGCTGATTTTTATTTATGCTATATATTCTAGATGTAAAAAAGAATTTTATATTTATCGTAATTAGTGTAAAATTATGTTAGTCGAATTGTAAAAGCATGGTGGCAAGGAGGGACAATTATGGCTACTACTAAAGTGAATCGAAAGCACAATCAAATAGCAGTCATTATTGTTTTATTTTTATCAAGTTTTATCGCTCCGTTTATTTTGCTATTTCCCATTCAAGAGCTGCTTTATCGACCTAACGACTATTACCTTTTCGAGACTACTTTTAAAGCGTATATTATATTAATGATTGCTTTAATTGGCATGGCGACGGTTCTTTTGGTAAATATAATCATTGTCCCAAAAACAAAAAAGGGTAGAAATATACAACGGGCGATTGTCGGCACATCTTGGTTGCTCGTCCTTTTATTTTTATTTTTATGTATCAATCATTATCAAATAATGGATGAAAAAGGGCTCCATATGAATGCATTTTTTAGTGTGCAAGAAGATTTGACAAGCTGGGAAGAAATCATTAAAGCAGAACAAACAAACGTGCAAAAAGATGGTGTGACGAAACCAGATAAGTTGATTTTTACGTTGCATGACGGCTCGACAATTGAACAATCTTTAACAGCTAAGTTAGTAAAGGCAAAACCATTTATCAATCTTGAATTAAGTAAAAATGGCGTTACCATAGAAAATGTATATCAATAAAAAAAGCTACCTAAAAGGGTAGCTTTTTTTAGGGTGCCAGACACCGAAACAAATATGAATGTTCAGAATTTTTTGGGTGTCAGGCACCTTTTTTTAAAATTTGGTGGTTTGGTCTATATTAGAAATAAATCGAAAAATAGCTAGGTTATTTTATGTAGTGCTAAGACAATTAAATGAGAAACTAGCAAATAATACACTATTTAGAATAATCGTATTACTAGTGCGGAATGAGTTTCTCTTTTATATTGCACAAAAGTATGACATAATTTTCACAGATTGACGGGAAAAATAACCTTCAAAAGGTTACATTTTTAACTAGAGGTGAAACAATGGAAAGATTACAAAAAGTGATTGCATATGCAGGTGTCGCTTCAAGGCGTAAAGCTGAGCAATTGATTGTAGAAGGTAAAGTAAAGGTAAACGGCGTTGTTGTACGTGAACTTGGAACGAAGGTATCCAACTCGGATACAATTGAAGTAGAAGGTGTAAAACTTGAGAAAGAAGATAAAGTTTACTACTTACTATATAAACCACGTGGAACAATTTCGGCAGTAACGGATGATAAAGGACGCAAAACTGTCACAGATTTATTTAAACATATTCCGCAACGTATTTTCCCTGTTGGTCGTCTAGATTATGATACATCTGGATTATTATTACTGACAAATGATGGAGAGTTTTCCTATATGTTAACGCATCCAAAATTTAAAATTGACAAAACATACATTGCACGTGTTAAAGGTATACCAACAATTGAGGGCTTAAAAAAGCTACAACGTGGTATTCAATTAGAAGATGGCAAAACAGCACCAGCAAAAGTAAGTATGACTTCCTTTGATGAGCAGGCGGGCAAGGCGATTTGTGAAATTACAATTCATGAAGGGCGAAATCGTCAAGTACGTCGTATGTTTGAGGCAATCGGTACACCGGTTGTCAAACTAAAGCGTGAACGTTTTGCATTTTTAGATTTATATGGTCTAACACCAGGAGAATATCGTGAATTGTCGAAACATGAAGTCAAGCAACTGCGCGTGTTAGCTGAAACTGGGCAAATCGGCTAAACGAATAACAACATGGAAAATGTATATACCGCTATACGTATGGTGGGTTTTTCACTTTCCTCGTGTGAAAACGTTCATAAATCATTCATAATTAATAACTAAGCGAATTTGTATCATTTTGCTATAATAGGTGAGAATAGTACACCTGTTTTAATTTTATCCAGCAGGCGCGTAAACAAAGTAAGTCTCGGGGGAGAGATAACAGATATTTCTTAAGTGGAAGTGAAATATCGACAAATACCCTCGAGGCGTATTTGAGTAGGGGGTTTATTAACTTGGAGAAAAAGAAAAAACGTCTCGTAACCCGCACTATTATTTTAGCCATCTTAGCGATCGCAATTGGGTATACCGTATACGGGACAGCGACAAAGGAAAAGGTAGAGTTAGTAGCTGTTGGCTCTGAAGCACCGAACTTCACGTTAGTAGATTTAAATGGCGAGAAACACAAACTGTCTGATTATAGAGGACAGGGGGTATTTTTGAATTTCTGGGGAACTTGGTGTAAACCATGTGAGAAGGAAATGCCTGCAATGAATAGCCAATACCAAGTTTTCAAGGATTTAGGTGTACAGACATTGGCTGTCAACATTGCACAAACGGATTTAGAAGTACAAAATTTTGTTGATAAGTACGGCCTGACATTTCCTGTTGTAATTGACAAAACAAAAAGTGTAATGACTGCTTACAATGTTGGAAATTTACCTGCAACAGTTTTAATTGATCCGGACGGTAAGGTAGTGAAGATTACTACTGGAGAAATGACGGAGGCGACAATCGCTTCTTACATGGAATTAATAAAGCCAAAATGAGGGGTAATAGACGATGGAGAATATTATTTGTGCTTGTGGACATAGTAATCCGTTTGGCACGAAGCTCTGTGAGAAATGCGGTCGTCCTTTAACCGAAGAAGAAAAGCAAAATAAAGTTGTCGACATGCGGTATGATGGTACGGCTATTCGCTCAAAAACGTACAACAAATCAATTGTCGACAAAATTTGGAATTTTTTCTCAAGTGTTAAAGTAGGGATAGCATTAATTATTATTACATTAATAGCAGCTTCAATCGGAACGTTACTACCACAAGAGTTTTACGTAAAAGCTTCTGACATGGAAAAGGGAGCCTATTACGAGGATGTTTATGGTTTTGTGGGGAAAATCTATTATACATTAGGGCTGTCTGATTTATATAGCTCTTGGTGGTTCCAAATTTTAGTTGGAATGCTTGCGGTATCCATTATTGTTGCCAGTCTTGACCGTGGTATACCACTTTATAAATCATTGAAAAATCAACGTGTTAAGCGTCATGAAAGTTTTTTAAAGCGCCAACGTATTGTTGCAGAAGGACAGGTAACAGCAAGTCCTGAAGAGACGCTTAGTAAAGTTGAAAAGAAAATGACTGAGATGAAATACATTGTTCGTCGAGACGGCAGTGCTTTGTTAGCAGAAAAAGGCCGCTTCTCTCGTTACGGTCCGTACATAAATCATGTAGGCCTCATTATCTTTTTAACTGGGGTAATGTTGCGTTTAGTTCCTGGTTTCTATGTCGATGAATCGATATGGGTACGTGAAGGTGAAACACGTGCAATTACTGGCATGGACGGTTATTTTATTGAAAATCGAGACTTTATTTTAGAAACACATGATAATACACCACAAGGTGAACAGCTAAAGCAAGGTGTTAACGTCGTTGCGAAAAACTTCCAAACGGATATTACGTTATATAAGCAACCTGAAGACGCTATTGCTGGTGATACGGAAAATCTAGAAAAGGTGAGAGATTATTCAATTCGAGTGAATCATCCTTTAAAAGAAGCAGGCTATGCACTATATCAAATGGATTATCGCTTAAATGAATTGAAGCAAATGAATTTCCAATTAGTAAATAAATCAACGGAGCAATCACTTGGTAAAGTAGGAATTGATTTAACAAACCCTAAAAAAGAATACGATTTAGGAAATGGTGTATCTGTTAAATTACTTGTTTACACACCAGACTTCTCTGGATTTGAAAATGGTGTACCGCAAACAGCGACGTCAGTTCCTAATAATCCAGCATTTCTATTTAAAATGACAACACCAGAAACACCAGAGGGTGAAACTAGCTTCGTTGCGATTAAACAAACATTAGAGCCACTAGGTGAAAACCAGTACAAAATGAAGTTTGAAAGTGTGGAAACACGCGATATGTCTGGTTTTACAATACGTAAAGACCGCACAATCCCAATTTTATTTGTTGGTGGTATTATTTTCATGATCGGCGTTGCAATCGGTTCATATTGGAACCACCGTCGACTTTGGTTACAAGTAGAACCTGATGGCCGTGTGCTGATGGCTGCTCATGTCAATAAAAATATGTTCAGCATGAAAAAAGATTTAGATGCCGTGACTGCATTTGCTGGTCTACCGCAATATAAGGATCAGTTAGAGCCGTCTGAAGAAGGCGAAGAGTCCACAAATCGTGGCAATACTAAAAAGGAAGGTGACAACACCTTATGAGTTTGATTGACTTAAGTGGAAATCTATTATTTGTTGCATTCTTAGCCTATCTAGTAGCTACTTTACTATTTGGCGGCGCCATTAAACAATCCAATGCTTCTGGCAAAAACACAGATAAATGGGGTAAAATGGCAATTGTCGTAACAATTATAGGTTTCCTTTCGCAAATTGGTTATTTTATTACACGTTGGGTTCACACAGGTCACGCACCTGTTAGTAATATGTTTGAATTTACGACTGCTTTCGGGATGTTTATTGTTGGTGCATTTATTTTAATTTACTTTATTTATCGCCTAACAGCGCTTGGTTTAGTGGCGTTACCTGTAGCGTTATTAATCATTGCCTATGCATCGATGTTCCCGACAGAAGTAAGTCCATTAGTACCGTCATTGCAAAGTCATTGGTTAACAATTCACGTTATTACGGCTGCAATGGGGCAATCGATTTTAGCGATTAGTGCAGTTGCAGGTTTAATTTATTTATTAAAAGTTGTAGATCTAAACAAACCTTCAAAGCAACGTTTCTGGCTTGAAGCAGTTATGTACTGCTTAGTCGTTGTGCTTGGCTTTGTTATTGTGTCATCTACATTTAGTGCGATGGATTATGAATCGAAATACACGTATATCGATAAAGAAGGTATGTCTCGCCAAATTACTTATAATTTGCCACCTATTTTTGGGATGAATGAGTATGAGGTAGTGGAAGAACATGGCATGTCTCCATTAGTAGAAATGCCTGCACTGATTAATGCTAAAAAATTAACAACGGTCGTGTGGTCATTATTAATAGGCTCATTACTATACTTATTCATTCGCCTTATTGCACGTCGTCGCATAAGCGCGATATTCCAACCGCTTGTTAAACGTGTAAATCTCCAATTACTGGATGAAGTCGGTTATCGTTCTGTTATTATTGGTTTCCCAGTATTTACATTAGGTGCACTCATTTTTGCGATGATTTGGGCACAACTTGCATGGAGTCGTTTCTGGGGTTGGGACCCGAAAGAAGTATGGGCCCTGATTACATGGTTATTCTATGCAGCATTCCTACATCTACGTTTATCTAAGGGCTGGGAAGGTGAAAAATCTGCTTGGTTAGCATTAATTGGCTTTGGTATTATATTATTTAACCTTATTGCCGTTAACTTAATTCTTGCAGGTTTACACTCCTACGCGTAACAGGGGAACGAAAAGCCTTTTCGCTGCTGCGAAAGGGCTTTCTTTTCTTTTCAAGTCGTAGCGTACCATGTACAATAGAAGGGTAGAGAAAGATCGGAAGAGAGGGATCGTGAAAGTGTCAGAAAATATTTCAGTTTTAGTAGTAGACGACGAGGATCGTATTCGACGCTTATTAAAAATGTATTTGGAGCGCGAAGGGTATCAAGTTGACGAAGCAGAGAATGGTGAAGAAGCGATCGAAAAATCTTTAGAAAAAGAGTACCACTGTATTTTACTAGATATTATGATGCCTGAAAAAGATGGGCTTGAGGTATGTGCAGAAATTCGCGAAAGAGCTGCAACGCCAATTATTTTATTAACTGCAAAAGGCGAGGAAGCAAACCGTGTACAAGGCTTCGAGCTTGGAGCAGATGATTATATTGTAAAGCCATTTAGTCCTCGTGAGGTGGTTCTACGCGTAAAAGCTATTTTACGTCGTTCACAAGCATTTTCACCTACGACAAATGCATCGTCATCAAAAGATTTAGTTGTATTCCAACATTTGATGATTGACCATGATGCGCACCGTGTAACAGCGGAAGGTATCGAAGTAAATTTAACACCAAAAGAGTATGAATTATTGTACTTCCTTGCAAAATCTCCAGACAAAGTATTTGACCGTGAACAATTACTAAAAGAGGTTTGGCATTATGATTTCTTTGGAGACCTACGAACAGTCGATACCCATGTGAAGCGTCTACGTGAGAAGCTGAATCGTGTATCAGAGAACGCAGCGAAAATGATTGTCACTGTTTGGGGCGTTGGCTACAAATTTGAGGTTGTCAATGAATAGAATATGGAACAGTGTTGTCGGGAAGCTATGGGTAACCATATTGCTTCTCGTTTCATTTGTATTATTTGTTTTCACGGTTTTAATGCTCGAATTTCTTCAAAACTATCATATGCAGCAAGCAGAGATTTCGCTGCGTCAAACGGCTGCAACAATAGCGAGTATAGTGGATGACAATGAGACGGCAGAATCGACTTCGCAACTCCTGACAGATATTTTACCTGAGGGTACAAATGCACTTATCGCCATAAATCATTTAGAAGTCTCATTTGCGCTGCAAGAAGGGGTCAACAAGAAAGAAATTCAAGATGAAATTTTAGCGAATAAATCCTTCCATGAAATTTTCCAATCAGATGAACCCATTATAAAGGAAATGATGATGCCATCTTCAACAGATCAAGGAAAAATGGAATCCTATGTCGTGCTAGGGTTTCCACTAAATGTGGAAAATGAAGTGCATGGCGCTGTATTTATTTATCAAAGTCCAGATGCGTTACATAAAACATCGAAAGAGACGACCAAAATTGTCTTTTTAGCGGCATTTATTGCGTTTGTGTTAACGACATTTTTTGCATTTTTCTTATCATCCCGTATTACATCCCCATTACGTAAAATGCGTGAGCTAGCTTTTGAAATTGCAAAAGGGAATTTCGAGGCAAAAATGCCGACAACGCAAAATGATGAAATCGGCCAGCTAGCTGTTGCGTTCAATCAAATGGGGCGTCAGCTAAAGCATAACTTAGAAGTAATTAATCAAGAAAATGAGCAATTGTCCAATATTTTAACATCCATGACAGATGCCGTTATAACGTTTAACCGTGATCGAACAATTTTACTGAGCAACCCGCCAGCGGAACGTTTAATGCAAAAATGGTTTGTTAATAAAGGCTCGCAAAGCGCAAAGCCTATTCCACCTGAACTCTATCATATGCTCGATCATGTACTAATGTTTGAAGATAAGTTAGAAGAAGAAATAGAAATGGATGGAAATTATTATACATTTACGATTAGCCCGCTCTATAGTGGGGAATTAATTCGTGGAGCAGTTGCTGTAATCCGTGATATGACAGAGCAGCATCGTTTAGAAAAGCTACGTTCTGATTTTATTGCCAATGTATCACATGAACTACGTACACCGATTTCCATGCTACAAGGCTATTCTGAGGCATTAATGGATGATGATTTTATTCAAGATCAAGAAGAACGTAATGAAATCACGAAAATTATTTATGATGAATCGAAGCGTATGGGACGTTTAGTAACCGATTTATTGGATTTAGCGCGAATGGAATCAGGACATATGACACTGTACAAAGATGAAGTACCGATTAATTCGACATTTGAACGTATTACGCAAAAATTTGCTCAAGTAGCAAAAGAAAAACACGTGCAACTTTTATTTAATAGTGAGTTTGATAATGATGCCCGCATCAGTATGGATGAGGATCGTATCGAACAAGTGTTAACAAATTTAGTAGATAATGCACTGCGTCATACAGACGAAGGTTCTGTCATTGTCAAGATAGAGCAAGAGCCAACCTTTGCCAAAATATCTGTTCAGGATACAGGACATGGGATTCCACAGGAAGATTTACCATATGTCTTTGAACGTTTTTATAAAGCGGATAAAGCACGGACACGTTCTAAAGGCGGAACGGGTTTAGGGCTTGCAATTGCTCGAAATATTGTCAAGGCACACTCTGGCAATATTATGGTCGATAGTGTGTTAAAAGAGGGCACAACTTTTACTTTCTATTTACCATTCGAATAAGTTCATGAAGAAGTCCTTGTAGCTGATGCCATCTGACAATGCTCTTTCATGCTTCCACGGGTCATTGGTATAGTTAGAACTAGCTGAACTAGTTGGCAACAATACCAATACCTGTTAGGGGCTATACGTCGGCTTGTGCTCGGGTTTAGACACATAGCAAAATTAAGACCAAAATATTATTTAAATGTAACTTGTGCGAGTGTTAGACGACAAATACTATGAGAACGGGGGTGGAGTGCTTTGAATGACTCCGTGTTCCATCGACTATACGATGCATACCATCAAGACGTGTTCCAGTTTCTTATTTATCTAGTAAAAAATCGCACACTTGCTGAGGACCTTGCACATGAGGTTTATGTCCGTGTGCTGCGATCTTATGAACAATTTGCAGGGAATAGCAGTGAAAAAACTTGGCTTTTTGCTATTGCTAAAAATGTCGCAATTGATCATTTTCGAAAGCAGGCTGTGCGCCAAAAACATTCACTCGATTTTTTTGACTGGGAAACGGAACAATTACATTCAACCACACCATCACCGGAAGATGTGCTACAGGCCAGTGATGAATTAAAGCAGATAGAGTTTGCACTTGAAAATTGTACAGGGGATCAAAAAATGGTTATTATTATGCGCTATTTCCAAGATTTGTCGATTACTGAAACTGCGCAAATACTTGATTGGACAGAGGCAAAGGTTAAAACGACGCAACATCGAGCCATTAAGTTTTTAAGGCAACATCTACAACAGGTTAGGGAACAGGAGGCGAAAAGGCAATGACGCATAAACAATTTGACGATGAACAACTTGAACAAATGTTGAACAATGCCCCGAAGCTTACTGACCACCGCTCGAAAGACGAAGTGTTAAAAAGATTGCTTGCTGATGCACGTTTACAAGACAACATACATCTTCAAGAGGCGATACAACCAGTAGCTGAGGCAAAAGAACAACAAGCGCAATCATTGCCTGCTCAAGAAAATACTAAACCTATAAAACGACGCAAGAGTAGGTGGCCTATTTTAAGTAGTGTTGCTGCAATTTTTGTCCTATCACTAGCAGGGTACATCTATGTATCGAACAATTCTTCCGTAAAGGATGAAGCAAACGCCCCAATCGAAAATTATTCTTCTGTGCAGGAGGATCGGTCGGTCACAGAAAGTGAAAATGCAGATGCAGATAGTGTAATGAAAGCGAATATTGGTGCTGAGCATGCTCGTATCCTATCGTTGCGGACATCTGTTTACGAAGATGATTTAGTCGATGCAGTCGTTTTCAGAATTGGATTACCTGGTGGTAAGGCTGATAGCATACCAATGACCTATATTATTCCGAACAAAAAAATAACTGCTGATTTTGGGAAGAAGAAGCCAACAACTTTACAAATGTATGAAAAATACGCACCTCAAATTGATGAAGAAGCAATGGGTTTAACAGACTATCATCCGTACAAAGGTGAGTTAAAAGAAGAAGGTAAAACGCTTGTGCACGTATTACCAGAAGAAAATGATTATGATGTAGCTTCGGCTTCTGTCACGAAATATTTAAACTCGTTAAAAGATACTTTTTCCGAGTCCGAATATAAAGCCATTGCCATTAAACAGGCAGATGGTTCTGATTACGAGTTTTCGCAAGCAGAAGAGCCGAGTGAGCCTATAGCGCTAACAAAAGATAATCATTACAATTATTATTTATATACAGAGGGAAACGGGACTGAATATTTATCGCCTGATTTCCATCAAACGTATCCTACTGTGACAGAGGCTCTACTGGCGATGCGAGACAAAAAGGATGATGTTTATGTGCCAGTTGTTCCGGAAAATGTCACATACACTGTAAAAGAAGAAGAAGATGGGGTTGTGGTCACATTTGACGCACCACTTGATTTAACGACAATGGATGCCGTACGAGCAACACAATTAATCGAGGCGATGATGTTGACTGCGTCAAGCTTTGATAAAAAGATACGTTTAGATAACATTGTCCAGGAAAGTTGGGAAGGCTTTGATTTAACAAAGTTTTTACCCATGCCTGTAGGTGCCAATAAACAAATGATGCCATAATATAGAAAACAGCTATCAGATAGTAGATAGCTGTTTTTTTTAATGGAAATACCGCGGGTAAAGCACCTTGATTCGCGGGTAAATGATAATAAATCGCGGGTAAGTGACTTTGTTCCGCGGATAAGCTACTCCATTATTTCTCACAAAGTGCTTGATTTATTAAACCATACAAATTTAATCGGATTATTTTAAGCAGAAGTATTTACTTTTATGTGATAAAACATTATAGTTAGTTTATAAAATAATATTGATTCATCTTCGGGGCAGGGTGAAAATCCCGACCGGCGGTAATAGAGTTGTAAATCGCTAGTGTAGTAGTAAGCTACAGTAGCTCGCATGATTTACTAGATGGCTCTTCAGCCCGCGACCTGTGCAAAGATTTTTTTGCATGGCTGACTTGGTGTAATTCCAAGGCCGACAGTATAGTCTGGATGGGAGAAGATGGAGGTACGATCGTCATTCGTTGTTACGAATTAAGCTATGTGCGAACGTTTTTTTAGTGTGTCTTTAAATGCACGCTATGCACAAAAAATAGCTAGTAATGGCGTTATTTACTCATGCCTTTTCTCCCTTATGCTGATTTGCATAAGGGTTTTTTCGTGAAAAACAATCGATTACGTCGTAACCTTTCTTCTTGCAAGATTGAATCAGCAAAGAGGAGAGAGTTTTCAATGAAGAAAAATGTCAAACTGCAATCGTTTATTACGATTGGTATGCTGAGTAGTATTTCGTTTTTATTAATGTTATTTAATTTCCCGATTCCACCGTTCCCAGCCTTTTTGGAAGTGGATTTCAGTGATATGCCTGCCTTACTTGCAGCCATCACGATGGGCCCAGTAGCAGGTATTTTAGTAGAGCTATTTAAAAATGTTTTAGATTGGATTTTCTCTGGTACGCCAACGGGAGTGCCAGTTGGTCATATTGCAAACTTTGTAACAGGCATATTATTTATTTTGCCAGTATCATTTATTTTTAACCGTTTTAAAACGATTGGAGGTCTTGTTGGAGGATTAGCAACAGGAACGATTGTGATGGCGGTTGGCATGAGCTTGTTAAATATCGCAGTATTTTTACCGATGTACACTTATTTCTTAGGTATGGAGCCAGTCGTTGGCGATTCATTATACACAATGATTGTTGCAGGCATTTTACCATTTAATATCGTGAAAGGTGTGTTATTAACGGCGATTATGGCATTGTTATTCACAACGATGCGCAAATGGATCAACCAACAACGCACAATGTATTTATCGAAATAAGCGTAAAAAAGTATGATTTAGGATAGTGTTCAAGTAATGACACCTTATTAGACTGTTATGTCTAGGAGGTGTTTTTTTGTTGCTTAAATTTGCAATTTCAGATTTACTTTCCAAAAAAGAACTACAAAATTTAAGTAGAAATACATTAAAAGGTTATGCAATATCGACTCACATGGAAGAATATCGAAAGAAAGTACCAGCAAACCATATTGACTTTTTACAGGTGAATTTAGTATGAGGGAAGTAAAAGTTATTATCCAAGGTCATTAGGTTAAAATAACAAAAAAATTATGAGGGGAATGAAAAAATGTATGATATTTACCATTGGTTTAGGTATTGAAGCTGTTATTGGGATAATTGTCAACGCAATAACTTGAAGCGAATTGCTACTTAAATTAGTCAAGTTTAGATAATAAATTTGTTCAATCTCCCGCAAATTTCGACAATACCTTTGATTTTCGTGGGAGATTTCTTTTAAATAAGTATACTACTTTATTCGCATCTCGGAGGTGCCAGGTCAGTTATATGCTTTATTCGATTACAGGCGTACAGTTCTAATGAAAATATCATATCTTCTATTAATCCAAAGAAAAAACAATTGCTCTACCACTAAAACTGCTAAAGAACCTGTCTTCAAATACTATACTATTTGTTTCTCCCCAAAGAGATGGATCTCTAAAACAAATTAGTCTTCCTTTAGAGGTATGAATTCGACCACATACTACTACCAAATGTCCCCCTTTGCTTCCGTTTTTAGGGAACTTTGGAGCAATAGAACATATTACTGGGCCCTTTGTTACAAGCAAGTTTTCAAGTTGTTTACCGCTTTTAACAACTATAGGCTTACCCTTCACCCCATACATTTCTCCTAAATCGGCTAAACCTTGGTGTAACCATCCCTTCGAAATATAATACTTTCTTTTTAAACCTTCTTTAAGTAATTCTAATTGGGTTGGTATAGGTATTTTATAATGAGATATAACCATTCGTAAACACGCCAACCCACAACATCTATCGCTCCAATAGTCATGACTTCTTTCTTCAATAAGTAATCCCTTTGGCCAGTCATTCATACAAAACTTTTGACTATAACGAGGTATATAAAGAGAATAATTCATTAAATTATTTTCACAATCGTTATTATGTGATTGAATGTTTAGTTCCATATTTTATTCACGTCCAATAATTTTCTTGTTATATCTCAAATAAATTAAAAGATATTACTAGCGTTACATTAAATTAACTATACTTTAAAGAAAAAAAATATTCAATCATTTTATTATGTCTAAAAAAGGTCCTTTATAATGGATAAAATCAGGTGGTAACCTGTCCAAATCCACTAATAAAGGACCAAAATTATGGTTAAGTTTATACGAAAAACTCCATCTGGAAATGGTTTTCAAGGATAAATCTTCAATTAAGAATAAAACAAAAAACACTCCTAGAAAACTGTTAATGAGCGTATGAAGGTGTGATGCCATAAGATTCTAGACATCATAGTAAATCAACACTTGTATATGAAGTTAATGTCATAACTTTGTGTTACATTTCTTCTGTTTAATTATAATGTTCGCTTAAATTCGACGCTAAAGACTAAAACGTTATATGTTAGGAAATGTATCTATTTAAATTTACTTTTATACTATAATCTTTTTATCAGTACTGATATTTCATACAAATTTTTACATTCTTGAATAGAATAATTAAGATGCGATTTGTTACGAAATTTAAAGAACTCGTTTTCAAAATTTAGATATAATAAATTCTAAATGAAATGTGGTAGTAATTGTTTTAAAAGGGAATAACTATATAGTAAAAATGCCATTAAATTTTATTGTAAGTGAAGTGAAAGGAGGAGATTTATGAATAATTTTATCAAGGGAGCTATTTATGCAGTTCTTTCGAGCATAGGATATGGGATTATGCCAATTTTTACAGTTAAAGCCTATGAATATGGTGTGACAGTGTATACTTTACTTTTTTTAAGATTCGGATTAAGTTCTATCATCTTTTTCCTTTTCTTCCTTGTGAAAGGTACAAATATAAGAATTGGTAAACATGAGGTGAAAAATCTTTTTATACTAGGTGGTATACTATTCACACTTTTATCTATTTTCCATTTTGAATCATTAAAATATATATCATCATCTATGGCAGTCTTGCTCTTATATTGTTTTCCTTTACTAGTTTGTATCATCTCTTATTTTTTATATAAAGAAAAATTAAGTATAGGATCAATACTAGCTTTAGTAGCAACTTTCATTAGCATGATTTATTTACTTGGAGTTTCATTAGATAAAATGAATGTCTATGGAATAGTCTTATCCCTTCTTGCAGCTTTGATCTTTGCAATATATATGATTGTGGGGAAAAGAGTAACTATTAATAATTCACCAGTAATAATAAGTGCCTATACAGCACTATTTGCAACTTTTGGCGTTTTCATAATTGGTGTAGTGAAGCAAGATATCTCTTTAAATTTTAATAACCAAGCATGGATACACATTGTTAGTATTGTGATTTTTTCAACTATTTTTGCTGAAATTACATTTTTTAAGTCGCTGGAATTGTTGAGTTCTTCTAACGTTTCGATGATTAGCATGGTAGAACCTGTATTTACTACTTTATTTGCTCTTGTTTTTTTAAATGAACGATTACAATTTTCACAACTTACTGGAGGAATGTTCGTTTTAATTAGTTTAGTCGTTTTAGTTTATTCTCAAAATAAGAGCATAAAAAAACCAGCAATAAATCGGACCCTAATTCAAAACGAACATATATAAATCAAAAGCGACTGCAACTCCATCATCTTTTAGTGATGATGATACAAAACCCATGATTAAAAGGAGAGATATAAATGAACACATTAGAGTTAGATACAAAGGAAAGTTATTGGAGTGCTGCTTTAAAAGAATTTGAACTTAAATCAAAAGTAACTTTAGGTACTTTTAAAAATAATGGATTTAAGTTAGTAAACGATACATTTTTTTTAGATAAAAAAATTATGCAATCACTTTCACAATTTGCTGATACTTATAATGTCAATGTAAATTCTATTTTATATTCAGCCTGGGGATTATTACTTCACAACTATAATGATACAGATTATGTTGTATTTGGTACAAGTACAACAGAAGGTAAAGTGCTACCGTTTTGTGTTAAAACTGATTTTGATATTACATCTATAAAATATATTAGACAAATTGAGAATGAATTAGAATTGATAAAATTATACAAAAATGTAACAGAAGAAGAAATTTTTTCTTATAATCAACTGGGTTTAAAAAGTGGTTTATTTGGTTCAATATTTTCGAGTGGTGAATCAAAAGCGGTTTTGTCAGAATATTTAGAAGAAAATGAGATTGAGATGTGTTTTGAAATAGATTTTTCGTTAAAATGTAGTATTTCCTACAACGATAATTTATTTGATAATTACGCAATATCGAAATTGAAAGAACATTTTTTTAATTTAGTATCTGAACTTACCTTAAATTCACATACTAAATTAGAGGATATTGCTATTCTTTCAAAAAAAGAAAAAAATCAAGTATTGTATGAATTTAATAATAAATCGATTAATTATGATATTACTAAAACTGTCGATGACTTTTTTGAAATGCAGGTTAAAAAAAATCCCAATAAAGTAGCTTTAATTTGTAAGGATAAAAGTTTTACATACGATGAACTTAATAAGAAATCCAATCAATTAGCTTTTTTACTACGTCAAAAAGGCGTTAAACCAGAAAAATTAGTAGGATTAGTAGTAGATCGATCCGAAGATTTAATTATTGGTATATTGGCGATTCTTAAAGCTGGCGGAGCTTATCTTCCTGTCGATCCAGCTTACCCATTACAACGTATTAATTATATGTATGAACAAGCGGAAATTGATTTACTATTAACACATAGTCATTTAAATATAGATTTGTCATTTCCTTGTGAAAAAATATATCTAGATAATTATCCTTTAAATCAATATCCAACTGACAATTTAGATAGATTACATAATGCAGAAAATCTAATCTATACGTTATATACTTCTGGTTCAACAGGGCAACCAAAAGGAGTTACTGTTGAGCATAGAAATGTTGTAGGATACTATCATAGTTTTATAGATGAATTTAAATTAACTGAAAATGATATTATGTTGCAGCAATCAACAGTATCATTTGATATTTCTGTAGAAGAAATTTTTCCTATTTTACTAACTGGCGGAACTTTGGTTATAGCATGTAAAGATGAAGTAGCCTCTATAGAAAAGCTTTTAATTGTAATGAGAAATAATAAAGTTACCATGATTAGCGGATTCCCTTTATTATTGAATGAATTAAACAAATATCCTCCTGTAGAATCGGTTCACACAATGATTAGTGGTGGAGACGTACTAAGAAAAGAATATATAAACAATTTAATTGATAAAGTTAAGATATATAATACTTATGGTCCGTCAGAGACAACTGTTTGTATCTCGTATTATGAAGTAACAAGTGAGAGAATACAAAGTGGCATTCCAACCGGTAAACCTATCGCTAACTATAAAGTATATATTTTAGATAAAAATCGAAAACCAGTTCCTATTGGAGTTCCAGGAGAAGTGTGTATTTCAGGTGTTGGTGTTTCCCGCGGATATTTGAATCGCCCTGATTTAACAAGTGAGCGCTTTTTAAAAAATCCATTCATACCGAATGAAAAAATGTATATTTCTGGAGATTTAGCAAGGTGGTCACCAGATGGGAATATTGAGTTTTTAGGTAGGATTGATAATCAAATAAAAATTTGTGGACGAAGAACTGAACCAGGTGAAGTGGAAGAAAAACTTCTAGAGCATCCAAATGTTACAGAAGCGTGTGTTATAGCTAGAGAAAACAAAGATAAAAATAAATATTTAACTGCTTATATAGTAATAAATGAAACTATTTCTGCTACAGATTTGAAAGAATATTTATATAAATTTTTACCAGACTTTATGGTACCATCCTATTATGTTGTATTAGATAAATTACCAATAAATATAAATGGAAAAATTGATAAAAATAATTTAGCTATTATTCTAAATTAAATTTACTTATTTATCTAGAGTAAGTCAGAAATATAAAATAGCGCACCTTTATGGCAAGCACAACGAATGGCCAGCTATCCGAAATTTTTTCGGCTAGCTGGCTATTTTGTGCATGTGTCTGGGATGTTTTTTGACAAAGACGAGTTGATGCCATTTGCTTTGACCGTCTCTGGTAATCTTAAACAGATTGCATTGGCTTTCGCACCAACTTCACTTACAGAGAAAGCCAATTTTCTTCGACCGATTACGATTGGGCGAATTGCATTTTCGGCTGGACGATTATCGATTTCAATCTAATCGTCAAATAGAAAAGCCCTTTAACCCTTGTACACGATTTAATTTGAATCTGCTGCTTTTGCGAGCACGTTTTTCCAAAAAAAGATAAGTCCTTTACCCCTTTCAAGAATTTCTCCACAATGGGCTTCGATTATTTTTGACGAACTTTTCAACGTTTTACTGGTGAAAGATGTTTAAATTGACATTCTAAGCGATTCAATTGATTACAATAATCGAAGTCCATATTCCCTCGTTACGATCGAATTTCAGGCAATCATGTCACAAATCTGTCTAACAGTTAGCGAATGTGACATTTTAGGAAGTCACCTTAGGTAGAATAACCATCACAAATTTCGGGTATGCACCTAAGTGTAAAAACGAATAACCACTTATATGACTGGAAATTTTGATACTCAAATATATTTACGAATAATTACATATGTTGATTAACTTATTTTCACCTTTAAAATCTGATGAATGGAGTGATTCTATAGCTAATCTATTAAGAAAATTTAAGAATTAATATAGGGTAAGTGGAATATTTTAACAATATTATTTTTTTATAAACAAAAAAGAAACATTACAGCGATTAATACCCAATTTAATACATTTAAGAAGCTTTTTGTAACACTTAAGATTTACAATACTAAATTATTAAATAATTTAGTAATATAAAAAGAGGAGGGGGGAGTATATGGAGGCTTTATTAAAGCTTGAAAATATCATTACGAAGGCTCTGATTCAGGAAAACCACAATGAGATAGAAAAGGAGAAAATTAGATTCGGTATACAACTAATTGTAAATGATATTTGGAAAATACTGTTTATTTATATAGTGGCATTCATTTTGAATTGCTTTATGGCCACACTAATAACACATATTACATTTATTGTATTACGACAAGTATCTTTTGGTTTTCATTTTCAAAGTAGCATTATTTGCTTAGTTGCAAGTATAGTTTCTTTGCCAATCGGTTTATACATAATCGATAGCAACCATATAAATGCTGACCATTTTATATTTTTAATTGGTATATTATCGACTCTTTTTTTACTATTAATAGCTCCTGTTGGAACTACAAAAAGACCCGTTTTTAATCAAAATCACCGAAACTATTTAAGAAAACAATTGTTCATTAGATTATCAATTCTATGGACTATTATTTTCGTTTTAAAAGGCGATTATCAATTATTTATTTTGTATGCAATAAATTTATTAGCAATATCAGTATTAATTCAAAAAATATTTGGAGGAAGTAATTATGAAAATTAGAAAACAATTATTAAATAAGGTATCGAACTTGGTTATTTTATTCGCAACTTCTGCGACTACATATGCATGTAACTTAGTTTTTCACGAAGTAAAAATACCAGAAAGTTTAAAAAAAGAAAGTAAATTTTAATTAAGTATTGGAGGATACTCAAATAGAAAGTAATTTCTTAATATTAGTAATTATTGAATTTTTTATTATAACGGGTTCTATATATTACTTACAGAATTTAAAATTTAATTTGGTTACTATAAGTTCAACTGTATTAATTTGGATATTAGCAGCAACAGCATTTTTATACGTTGAGTCTTGGAAAGTGATCTCTTTTCTTTTTATAACTATATTTATTTTTTTAAGCTTTAAATCCAATTTTTTTAAAATATGTATTGATTTAACTACTATCATTTTTATTGGAATTCTGTCTGAGTCATTATCACAAATTATGTTAGGATCTAGTAAATCGACTAATTCTCAGCTCATTTTATTTAGTTTAATTTATGTATCTTTGTTCAGCCTATTAAATCTCATTATACACAAATTGAAGAAAGATATTAGCATCATTGATTTTCCTTTAATAATCAAAATAATCTTTGTATTGCTTTTCAGTGTAACTGTCATTGTACTATACTTAAATATTTTTATTCCTTCAACATATGAAGAAATGCAGCTGACTAAAATTAATTTAACCATACAGCTTGTATATTTAGTTCTAATCTCTACATTAATTATGTTTCTAATAAAAATTATAAAAAAAGAGAATGCTCTTAAATATAAGCAACTGCAACAGTCTCAATACAATCAATATTTAATTTCTTTAGAAGCTGTTAATCAAGATATACAAAAATTCCAGCATGATTATATGAATATTTTATTGACTATGGATGGATATATTTCACAAGGGGATATAGAAGGTTTGAAAACCTACTTTAACAAAAAAATACTAAAAGTAGAGAGCGATACTTTATTAAAAAATCAATTTATGAAGAATATTAGTAACTTAGCTATTATTGAATTAAAGGGTCTTCTTTTAACAAAATTATTATTAATACTAGAAAAAAATATAAAATTTCATATTGAACTCCCGCAAAAAATCAGTAGTATTCCTATCGATATAATTGATTTTTCGAGAATTTTAGGGATATTAATCGATAACGCAATTGAAGCAAATGAAGAATCTAAGAACGGAGTAATAAATCTTGCTATATTAAAAACAGCGAATGAATCAATACTCTTTGTAATCGAAAACTCATTTCAAGATACTCTAGACATTAATCAAATTTTCAATAAAAACTATTCAACGAAAAAAGGAAATAATCGTGGAAATGGTCTTGCAAATGTTACTGAAATTATTAAAAAATATCCAAATGTTCTATTAAATACTCGAATTGAGAATCAAATATTTATTCAAGAATTAGAATTAAACTATAGGAAGTGATATTTTGAGAGTTATTATATGTGAAGACGACATTTCACAACGGCAATTTATTTTAAATGAGATTGTTCAATATGCTAACTTTCATTTACCCGGCACTGAGGTTGTTTTATGTGCTTCAAGTGGTGCCGAAGTATTAAGTTATATAAATCAATATCCAGCCGATTGTTACTTTTTAGATATTGATTTAGAAGGCATTATGTGTGGATTAGAATTGGCAAGCTTAATTAGAGAAAAGGATTCATTAGCAAATATTATTTTTGTTACAATGTTTGCTGATAAGCTAAGGTTAACTTTTAAATATAAAATTGCTGCGATGGATTATATTGTAAAAGATCCTGATAAAGAAATTTTTCAAGAAAACCTAACACTTGCTTTAAATACTGCATACCAACGATATGTTTCTATTGGTCAACAAAGTGATAGAGTTAATATGTTACAGATAAAGGTTGGAGAAAACATTAAAAATATTAAATACGCAAATATTTATTACTTAGAAACAGCAACAGTGGCTCATAAGCTGAGATTACATACCAAAGATGGAACATACGAATTTTATGGGAAACTCAAAGACTATGAAAAATTAGATAGCAGATTCCGACGTTGTCATAATAGTTATTTAATAAATATAGATCACATGATAGAGTTTTCTCCTAAAGAAAGAATGCTTACCATGAGTAATGGACATAAATGTTTGGTTTCATTTCGTTACACAAAAAATATCACACGTGTTAATTAAATAAATTCATCCAGTTTTTATTAGCATAATTTACGATAAATGCCAGTTCATCTTTAAGCCCTATCTGCCACTCGATTGACGAGGTAGCACAGACCAGATAATTAAAGCCCAAAAAAGTTGGCTAAACAGAGGCTGCCCCTCCTGGGGACGTCTAAAAAAACAGTAGCAAACCATTGATACAATTGGATTTGAGAGAAACTAGGTCTTCGGTCACTGATTCAGAATCCCTTTTTTATTACCTTGAAAATTACGTAAATATTGTACCGAAATTATCTTCCAATTCAATTGTATGGAGGATTTTTTTTATGACCAATAAGACAGGATTATTTGATGTAGACTTTTCACTGTCAACCAAAGAGCTTACTACTCAAGGGAAATGCTATGTTAAGAAACTTGTCTGCTTTTGATAAAATGTGATTCCTCACCTTTAATAAACCATTATATTTTTAATTTATGGAAAGTACAGTTGTCCTGAAAATACTTGAAAGATAGTAAGTATAACAAGAACCATTTATGATATAATCCCTATGATTTACAAAATTGGAGGATTGGTGAATTTTGAAAAGAAAAAGGTTGGTACTCTTATTTTCCATGCTTGCATTACTAGTTTTATCGGCTTGCAGTGATTCAAGTGATATTGATTCAAGTGATATTGATTCATATGAAGATACAAATGACACAGGTAACACGAGTTCACCTTATACGGAAGATGAACTAATAAATGACCCTTTAGCTCCGTCTACGAATCCGAATGATTACAATTCAAACGGTGAATATGTCCCTGAAAATGGTCCTAGCGACAATCCTGCTGATTATAATGTAGATGGAGAATACAAGCCAATAGAAGATATGACGGAGGAAGAAAAGAGAGCAGAACTTGAAAGATTCTTTAATGGCGAATAGGACTAGTTATTAGGAAATTTTCTTCTACAAAACAGAGTGTTCAAAATGGGCATGTCTGAGGGGTATTTCAAGGTTACAGAATGGCTTGATAGCGTTCCTATGAAGCCAAATGGAAGCAAAGAAGCGAGATAATTAAGTGTTTATCTCGTTTTTTAATTTGAGATTATTCTCGGCATAAGATTTATAACAGTATTAAATTGTATCATGTAAAGTACAAAGTTATCTATGGAGTTGTAGGAACGTCTGTGAACCTCCTGTGAGTGTGAAAGTTCATTCATTCTTTGATGGTATCTATGGATGCTTCCTAAGCTGGTTGAGTGCAGAGTGTAGCAATAGGATTTCAAGTTCCTAACTTTTCGGTAGTGAGATTATCTTGCAGTTAAGAACATACTTGTAATTCAGTAATAACTCCATTACAATCGATATTAACATTGAATAAATTAGTGTTCATTACTTATAAACTATTGATACTTATACTTTTTACGCTAATTCCCTCATTTAGCTTATTTCTTAGGTATGGCGCCAGTCGTTTGCGATTCATTGTACACAATGATTGTTGCAGGCATTTTACCATTTAATATCGTGAAAGGTGTGTTATTAACGGCGATTATGGCATTGTTATTCACAACGATGCGCAAATGGATCAACCAACAACGCACAATGTATTTATCGAAATAATTCATTTCACCTCGAACATATTTATGTTCGAGGTTTTTTATATAGAGCCAATAGCGTACTGGGAAATTTAGGAACTGTCTAGTCTAATTTCCTATTTTAATGTACAATTAATAAGAGATTAGTTAGTTTTGAGGAGATTGAAGAGATGAGTGAGAATAAAGGACAGTGGTCTAGTAAATTAGGGTTTATTTTAGCATCAGCGGGTGCGGCAATAGGGCTAGGGGCTATTTGGAAGTTACCCTATGTCACAGGGCAAAGTGGTGGAGGCGCATTTTTCCTAATTTTTGTGCTTTTTACATTATTGATTGGCCTACCGATGTTATTATCCGAGTATATTTTAGGGCGGGGTACGCAATCGGAAGCTGTCACTGCCTATAAAAAAATTGTGCCAACGAAACCAGCTTGGGCTTGGATTGGACGTATGGGTGTACTGGGGTGTTTTCTGTTATTAACCTTTTACAGTGTTGTAGGAGGATGGATTTTTATTTATAGTGGCCTTGGTGTATCAGGTGCAGTTATTGATTCTTCAGTTAATCCAGGCGATTTATTTGGAAAGATTATTAGCACACCGTGGATTACATTACTAGGTTTAGCGTTATTTACACTAACCAATGTACTTGTTATTTCGCTAGGTGTACAAAATGGTATTGAAAAAGCAAATAAGTGGATGATGCCATTATTATTTGTGATGTTTATCATTCTTGTTATTCGTGCATTAACTTTAGATGGGGCAATGGAAGGTGTGAAATTCTTCTTATGGCCTGATTTTTCTAATATATCAGGTAAAGCGTTACTAGAGGCGCTAGGGCAGTCATTCTTTGGTTTGGCAGTAGGATTCTCTTGTTTGGTTACATATAGTTCGTATTTGAAAAAAGATGTTAGTTTACCAAACTCAGCAGGTTCCGTTGTTATCTTGACGGTACTTGTGTCGTTATTAGCAGGACTAGCTATTTTCCCAGTTGTATTTGCCTTTGATTTAGAACCACAAGCTGGACCTGGCTTATTATTTATGGTGCTGCCGACAGCATTTAGTCAAATGCCTTTTGGGGAAGTGTTTTTAGCCCTGTTTTTATTACTATTTTTATTTGCGACATTAACTTCGTCGTTTAGTTTATATGAAATTATCGTGGCAGCATTTATTGAAAAATGGCATATTTCGCGTTCAATCTTAACGTTATTACTTGGAGTCATTGTTTTTGTTGCGGCAATTCCATCGGCATTATCGTCAAGTTTATTAGCGGATGTTTCCATATTTGGCAAGTCAATCTTTGATGCTACTGATTATTTAGTGTCTAATTTAATGCTACCATTGGGCAATTTATTGATCGCCATTTTTATTGCCTATGTAGTAGATAAAGACTTTATGAAAAAAGAATTGCTTATGGGAAGTCAAGTGGGGCAAGGGTTTTATAACACGTATCGGCTACTTATGTTAGTGGTCGTCCCAATTGTAATTATCGTTGTTTTATTAAATATGCTTCTACAAAAATAATTGTATAGCAGCTTAGAGATGGTTCTTGTATTGTGCAGGAACCATCTTTTTTTCGATTAAGCACCAAGTGGTAGTGAAAAAAATACCTGCCATTAAAGCACTCTTTGCAAGTGTTTTAACTACAGGTACTATGTTTTTGGCACTTCAAGACATTAAGATGAGCTAACTTTTATCAAATTTATTGAAGCGGCGAGTACAATTCCACCATCGCAAGTACGGAAGTCTGGACCGATATTTCTTAATTGAATTGTTCCATTATCTGGGATAAACACAATTGTTCCTCCAGTAATTGGTACGCATTCATATCTATCGACTTCTGTATTTAATGCTCCGTATCTCGTTTGGATTGGATTCACTTCGGCATTATTAACAAAGAGAGCTGTAATGATTGTAACGTTACCTGTCCCGAATGGGGAGAAGTTTCCATTCACATGATAATCAATATAGTACGCCCCTCCTTGGGACACTCTGATAGTCACTGTATCGGGGTCTAAAGTGATACCGGCTGTTTCCCCCATACCGTTCCAAGGCATAGCTTGATTGTTAGCAAGCGTGATAAAATTTGTTTGAAAAAAGTTCCCGTATGTGGAAGGTGATACTGCTGGCGTTTGTTCGTTTGGAGTGATGTGACAAATATCGATGGCTTTAATAACAGGCAAACTAGATTGGCAACGTTCGCATGAACAATTTTTTGGACAACGATTCAAAGACTGTACCTCCTAATACATTTTTCTACTAGTTTATTTAATTTATCTTTTTTTGCCTGTGTGTGCATTTAACTCATTTCTCTATAGCCTTAGACAAAAAAGAGCAGACAAATATATGTCTGCTCTGCTGTTTAAACTATTGTCAGAATTGTTTGCGTGCCTGTCACCATTTAATATTCACTTAGTGCGAGTTCGCCTAACCATTTTTCTTCTTTAATGTACTGCTTCGCTTGGAGTTCACTTTTGGCAATAGGGAAAACTTTATCGCATTGTGAGATGGCAAATAATTTACGAATAAAATCATCTGTCACAATAATCGCTATTTTCTTATCGAGCGTTGTGACTTTCTTTGCAAAATTGATAATCATACCAAAACCAGTACTATCAATATTCGTCACCTTTTGCATATCGATAATATAGCCGTGTTTTGTGTCAAAACTAATCGCGTGAAGCTCCTCTTTTAAATCTCCAATCAATCCATATTCTAATTTACCAGTAAAGGCGATTAAAATATAATCAGCCTTAGTATCAATATTAATCATATTTTTCTGATTCATAAATTACGCCTCCTTATATGTTTAAAGTTAGATTGTAAATTTATTTACTTCGTTTTGTAAGTTAGTCGAAATTTCGGCTAATTCCTCTGAGTTTTGTGAGATTTCCGCAACGGTTGCGTGCTGTTCTTCGGAAGTTGCTGCAATTTCTTCGGTCGCTGCTGCAGAATCTTCAATGATACGTGAGATATCATGTATAGCTTGTTGGACATCTAATGAATTGTCATTGACATGGGTGAATGCTGATTTCATTTCCTTCACACCTTGCTCTGTTTCCACAACTTGTTCGACAATCTCTTGTAAAGCATTGCCTCCTTTACTAATGATGTGTACCTGCTCTTCGACAGCGAGTAAATTACTTTCCATTGTCCGAACGGTTACAGCGGTTTCGGCTTGTATATCTTTAATTAAACTCGTAATTTGCCCAGAAGCTAAACTTGATTGTTCGGCTAGCTGGCGTACTTCGGAAGCTACTACGGCGAAGCCTTTTCCTTGCTCACCCGCTCGAGCTGCTTCGATAGCGGCGTTTAATGCCAATAAATTTGTTTGTTCCGCAATCCCTGTAATAACAGTTATAATACCGCCGATTTCTTCGGAACGTTTGCCTAGTTTTTGAATAGAATCGGTAGCGTAGGAAACGGTTTGCGTGACAGAGTTTAAATGTTTTATGGCTTCGTTAATCGCATCCTCGCCTTTTCGTGCGATGTGGGTCGATTGAATGGCTCTCTCTAAAGTAGCTTCTGCCTTTTGTAAGCTATTGGCTACTTCATCATTCGTTTTTTGCATCATTTTCACAATATGCTCCGCCTGATCGGATTGCGTGCTAGTGCCGCTTGCAATATCATTCATTGTTAATGCCACTTGGTTTGAGGCTTCGCTAGTTTGGCGAGAAGATTCTGCTAAAACTAGCGAAGAACTAGCGATTTGATTGGCGCTATTGGCGACAACGTTGATTGTTTCAGTTATACGGGTCTTCATCGCATTGAAAGCTTGTGCTAAATTAGCAATTTCATCTTGTCCTTTAGGATTTAATATTTTCACATTTAAATTTAAATCTGCTAGTTCTTTGGCATTGGCGCTTAATTGATTGATGGGCGCAATAATTTGGCGTTGTAAAAACCAACTGATGATGACAAACATTAAGGTGGAAACAATTAATAAAACGACAACATTTTTAATAACGCTTTCCATAGCGGTATTGTTATAGGTCTCTAGCGGTATGCCTGTTGCCCACATCCCAATAACCTCCCCTTGTTTGTTTAAAATAGGGTCGGTGGAGACTTCATACATACTTCCCAACACATCGGCTGAACCAGTATAGCGCTCTTTTTGCTCTAACACGGCAGCGATTATCTCCTTAGGAGCTTTTGTATTGATTGGTCTGTTGCCATTCTCCACTATATTTGTACTAACTCGAGTATCAAATTGGAAAATTGTTACGGCATTTCCATCTGTGAGATCTCCTAGTTTGTCGACAATATCAAAGTTACCAACAATCTTTACATCCCCTTTATACAATTCATTGTCTTGGATGTTCCAATCCCCAGGGATTTTAGCATCTAAATATTCATAACCTAATTGGATATCCGATAGTAGTTTTGTATTGACGGCCTCTAAAAGATTATTTTTAGCATCGGTATAATCAACAATCGTTATTACCGTAATCATAAGTAAAATGCAAGTAATGAGTAGTAAGTTAATTTTTTTGCGGATTGTCCATTTCATAAAAAGTCCCTCCTAATCTCAGATGTACCTATCCATGAATTTTCTTAGAAACACCGACTAAAAATTTTGTTTTCGAAATATGTTTGAACCAAATAGAATCCACCATTTGTTTGACAAAAAATAACCCGCGACCTCGATCTGTATAATTATGTTCGTTAAGATCAAATTGCAAAGCCTTTTCCAAATTATTTTCGGTAATTCCTTGTGCTTCATCGATAACGGTTAACTTAATTTCCTCGTCGTTGTGTGTTACTTGCACTTGAATTGTGTTGTGGGAGAGGGGATGTAATGATTTTTCCGTTGCTTCAACTGCATTAATAACTAATTCGTGTAAGACAAAACGTAATTCTCTACTAAAAGGTACATTATAAAGCGTTGTATAATTTTCCATTGTCTTATCTATAAAATGAACTGCTTGCATATTCGCTTGAACTCGCAGTGTAAATTCCAATACCAATCACCTATCTTGTACTTGAAATAACAATTACATTTTCGCTAGCATTTCAGTAAAAAATGTAAGCAAATAAAATAGGTCATCGCCATTATAGTGAGAAAATAATAAATGGAAGTGCCTGAATCCATTAAGGGATAGGCTTTTAGCGCATAAAAAATGTTTCTTTTCATACAAAAGCTGTCATTATCGTCATAAATATACCTTGTTAGGCTCTGTGTAACCTTCTAAACGCTAGATTATGTAGCTAACGATTTAATCACAATCCGTAATGTTTGAAACAAGTTCGTTATTTAACGGTAGTGTGTATTCACAAGTAGAGAACGAGTTTACTCGCAACGTATAGTTTTAAATATTGCTGTTATCACCCTCGTAGTACATGTCACACCTATAGCAGTGAAAAATACTAGGAAGTCTATGTATTTTAGTTGGTGACCATGCATTGTTAAGGAAATTTTGGCGATGACTAATCTTTTACTTGGAGCTTGCGAAGTTGGGCTTTAACTTGGTAGTTTAAGACCGTTTAAAGGGAGTATAGAACTAGATGGAATTAAAGGTCTTTATCCACCAACGTCATAATTATAAAAGGTACTTTCGAATTATACAATTACTTTAATAGACAATGGTAAATATCCATTTATTGAATAGTTCAAAGTATCCAATAAACTCTATAAAAATAAATTCGCTTTTAATGTACCAGTAAAATATAAAAAAAGCAAGACTAATGTTCTATATAAAATATATTTTAATTAATATTTAAGTTTTATTTTTTGCTCAGATATTGATACTTATAGACTATTTCACTAGCCTTTTATTTAGGGTGGACAATGAAAGGGCAACAAGTAGGCTTCTATACATCTAAAAAGAAGATAAGAATATTCTAAAAATTCTATGTAATAAAACCTCACATGCCCATTGCGCTCACTAGTTGTTTTAGTGTAATTTAAAAGCAGTTCTAAAAAACGGATGTTAAGAAAAATGACAAATTGGAGTGGTGAAGAATGAAACATCATACTAGAGATGATATTATCCGCATGGTGAAAGAGGAAAATGTGAAATTTATTCGCCTACAATTTACTGATATATTGGGCTCAATCAAGAATGTAGAAATACCAGTTAGTCAGTTAGCTAAGGCATTAGACAATAAAGTGATGTTTGATGGTTCCTCGATTGAAGGATTTGTTCGTATTGAGGAATCCGATATGTATTTACGCCCGGATCTTGATACATTCGTAATCTTCCCGTGGACGGCTGAAAGAGGCAAGGTAGCACGCTTTATATGTGATATTGCACGGCCAGACGGTACGGCATTTGAGGGCGATCCACGCTCTAACTTGAAGCGCGTCTTAAAAGAAATGGAAGAATTGGGCTTTACTTCGTTTAACCTAGGACCAGAACCGGAATTTTTCTTATTTAAACTAGATGAAAAAGGCCATCCAACACTGGAATTAAATGATAGCGGTGGGTATTTCGATTTAGCGCCGACGGATTTAGGTGAAAACTGTCGACGGGATATTGTGCTGGAGCTAGAGGGCATGGGTTTTGAAATTGAAGCGTCCCATCATGAAGTGGCACCGGGTCAGCATGAAATTGACTTTAAATATGCCAGTGCCATTGAAGCATGTGATAACATTCAAACGTTTAAACTAGTTGTTAAAACGGTAGCAGCTCAACACGGCTTGCATGCAACTTTTATGCCGAAACCTTTATTTGGAGTGAATGGTTCAGGAATGCACTTTAATCTGTCATTATTTGAAGGAGAAAATAATGCCTTCTATGATGAACATGCAGAATTGCAATTAAGTCAAACGGCACGTAGTTTTATGGCAGGGATTATGAAGCATGTGCACGGCTTTACAGCAGTAACGAATCCATTAGTCAATTCCTACAAACGTTTAGTGCCTGGCTATGAGGCGCCATGTTACGTAGCTTGGTCAGCACAAAATCGCTCACCGCTTATTCGTATCCCTGCGGCGCGAGGACTTTCCACACGTATTGAATTGCGTTCTGTTGATCCAGCAGCCAACCCATACTTAGCAATGGCAGTTATTTTAGCCTCTGGGCTCGATGGGATTCGCAAAGGCTTAACACCGCCAGACGCTGTGGACCGAAATATTTATAAAATGAATCGTGTAGAACGTGAAATGAATGGCATCGATAGTTTACCATCTTCATTAGAATATGCACTGATAGAACTAGAAATGGACCATACCGTTCGTGACGCACTAGGCATTCATATTTTTGAAAAGTTCACCGCAGCGAAAGAAATTGAATGGAACAAATACCGCACACGCGTCCACGACTGGGAACGCGATGAATATTTGACGATGTACTAACAAAGAAGTGTTGGGGCTGTAAGGCTCCAACACTTCTTTGTTTTTTTGCCCACATGGGTTTATTTTGCTGTCCACAAATTGCCCAGTGTAGAGGCGATTTGTTATCACGCAATAATATAAGAGTTAATTCATGGTCTATTTATCATACCAGAGGATTTATCCAGTATGTATTTAAATTGGATATATAAATCCTTATCTGGAAAAAATAAATATTGGAGATACCATTAATTTTTATTGGTTTAATGGAATGTTCCTATCTTGAAAACCTTATACTTATCACAAAATTTTTGATCGTAACTTGTTATACAAAAAAGCATGTTGAACACTAAATCTACATACCAAGTGCGGTGGAACAAATATCATCATGTAAAAACTCTTCTGGGACAAATGGTATGTCCTTGAAATCGATTTAATTCTTACTGAACATACTCTTTTGAATAAGGTAATAGAGAAAGTAAAACTATTTTAGATAATAGACACTCTCAATTAAGGGTGTTTTTTCATTGGAAGAGGCGAGAATAATGTTGAAATTTGAATTAAAAAAGTAATTTTATGAAAATAGTAATAGAATTGTAATTCAAATACATGTATATTTATGGATAGGAGGGATATATTTATGAAAAAATTTTTTAAATTTGGTTGTGGTGGTATTGTTGCTTTATTCGTATTATTAATCATTATCGGTGCATTACTTGGTGATGATAGTAAAAAAGTAACTGAAAAAGAAAAAGAGCCTGTTTCAGCCACAACTAAAGACGATGGTAAAAAAGAGGAATCTACTAATGAAAATAAAAAAGTTAGTATTGGTCAAGAACTTACTGTAGGTAAAGTGACATTTAAAGCTAATTCTATAGGTGAAACTAATGAGATTAGTGCTGCAGGTGGTTATATGAATTATAAACCTGAAGCAGAAGGTGCTGTTTTCTTAAATGTAAACGTAACTGTGAGAAATGATGGAACAGAATCAATTAATACAGATTCAAGTTTCTTTAAACTAATTGCATCTAATGGGGCAGAATACTCACCATCATCCATTATTGTTGCAGATGATAAATATTTTTTATATGAAGGTATAAATCCAGGTCTTGCATTAACAGGAAATGTTTTATTTGAAGTTCCAGCAGGTTTAACTGGACTTGATTTACAAGTTCAAACTGGTTTTTGGGGAACAGAAACAGGTATAATAAATTTAAATTAACTTATTAAGTCACTCATTTGGGTGGCTTTTTATTTTTAAAAAAAGAGGTGCATTCATGGCGACTACCCTAACAGCAATTCAAATACAAAATCGTTTGAGTCAACCGTGCGAGCAGTGAATAATGATGTTTTATGATGGTTAACCAGATGGATGCAATGGTTGTCGCTGTTTTCACTAAAGCTCCCCGTAACATGAATAAAAGATGTTTATTTTCAGTAATTTCCTTCTTGGCTATTTTCAATAATGGTTTTAATAAACGTTTCTTTCTTCTTTGTATATGTTGGTCTATCGAACTTATATTTAGAAGCATGTTCTTTTTTTTATGAAGCATACTCTTTAGCTATATGGAGGGTAATCTAAGATAATCTCGAAACAATAATTTTTCAATCCACTCACTGCTGTTAATTTCACAAATATGCAAATGACAAGTACCCTGTCCCCATAATCCTTTCCTAAAAAAACATCTATATATAAACTCAGGTTTATGAACATATTCAAAATGGATTTCACTAAGAGGGGTAATAAAGCTGGAAACTTCATCTAAATCTTCGACACCCACAATAATATCGATTATTGGTTTCGCTTCCAATCCCTTTATAGAAGTGCTTCCTATATGTTCAATGCCAACAATTCTATCACCTAATAACATCAACAATTCTTTTTTTCACATATTCAAATTCGATAAACTTAAGTGAAAACTTCGTTAGATGAAAATGGCTTTTAAGTTGATAACGACAATCTTTAAGAAAGTCGAGTTCTTATGTAAGGAGAGGTGAAAATTATATAGACAGTAATTCCAAAACGAAGTTTTAAGTTAAGTAACCCAAGAGCTAATCAATCCAGAAAAAAATATATAGAGAAGAATGCACATAAAATAAAATTTTTACTGGCAATGCTGGTAGGATATTATTAGCAGTTGCAGTGTACATACTAGTAAAATAAGGGGATATAGGAGGGGTAAAAATTGAAGATTAAAAGAATGGATCATATAGGGATAATTGTCAATGACCTCTCTGCCGCTAAAGCGTTTTTTCTCGATTTTGGACTTGAGGTGAAAGGGGAATGGGAAATGGCAGGAGAGTTGATGGGATATGCAGCTGGGCTTTCTGACGCAAAAGTAGCGTGTGTGGGATTGGGCATGCCGGACGGTCAGACTTGGATAGAACTAATAAAATTTTATTCCCCGTTAGCTAAAGGGGATTTTCAGCTACCCTGTGCTAATACGCTGGGAATCCGACATATCGCATTTGCTGTTGAAAATATTGAAGCGATTGTTGCCAAACTAAAAAAGAACGGTAAGGAAATCTTTAGTGAGATACAGCAATACGAAGAACGCTATAAGCTTTGCTACGTGCGAGGTCCAGAGGGCATTATTTTGGAGTTAGCTGAAGAAATCAAAAAGTAATGGTGGGCTATATGACGCTACACGAAAGGATGATTACTTGATGACGAATGCTGTAGTTACTAAAGCTAAGAGCATTTTAGAAGGAATTGAGGTAAATTTGGAGATAACTAAAAATTGGAGCAATGAAATTCAAAGGCATGAACAGACAGGGTCATAACCTGCTTTGTGCGTGTCTTTTTTTAATTCTACTGATAGGTTTGGTCATAACTGTGAAGAATAGCCACGGGAATTTTTTTTGGAAAAAGTTGCACAAATTTTAATTTTGTATATAATGTGTATATAGTATATATACATTATAATGAATTTGGAGTGCTAAGTGAGCTATAGAGAGGAGATTAAATGATAGGAACTGATAAAGTATATAACAATCAACTTGGAAAACGATGGGTGCTTACCATTGGTGTCTTTTTGATTGTTCAATTGATTTTTATCGCTATTGATGGCACTTTACTGGAGCCAAATATCAACGATAGTGGCAACTTATTTGCCAGAATTGCAAGATGGATACTCGATTTGAAGCTCTTCACTAAATGGATTGCTCCTTATTCCTTTCCATTTTTTAATTTGGTCACAACAGTTCACGTGATTGCCATTCTCATTCAAGCAATACATGACATCATACAAAGAGGTTTTGAAAATAGGAAGAAGAGGGATTAGCATGCAAATAATTATTTCCAATAGTTCAAAGGAGCCGATTTATGAACAAATTACAAATCAAATGAAATCGTCTATTTTAGCTGGGGAGCTACAAGAGGGTGCAGCCATACCTTCGATGCGCAAACTCGCACAGGATTTACAAATTAGTGTGATCACGACTAAACGTGCTTATGAGGAATTAGAGAAAGCAGGCTTTATCTATTCTATTGTTGGAAAGGGTTCTTTTGTCGCAGAGCAAAATCTTGAAGTAATTAGAGAGAAAAAACAGAAGGTCATTGAGGAGCAGTTGAGTGCCGTTATAACGAATAGTAAAGAAATTGGCCTGTCACTCGATGAATTGCATCAATTATTGGATATTTTGTCTGAGGAGTGAGAGAAGTGGAAAATGTAATTGAGTTAAAAAACGTAACAAAACATTTTAAAGATTTTTCAGTGAAAAATATTGATTTACAAGTAAAGCAAGGGTTTGTAACAGGATTTATAGGGGCAAATGGGGCTGGTAAATCGACAACGATAAAGATGATGATGAATTTATTAAAGGCAGATGCAGGGGAAGTGAGGGTTTTTGGGTTAGACTACAAGACCCATGAGAAGGCAATCAAGGAACGCATTGGGTTTGTATATGATGGCAATGTATTTTTTGAAGGGCTCAACTTAAAAGATATCAAGCGTATTGTTGCACCAGCTTATAAAAATTGGGATGATACATTATTTTATCAATATGTGGAACAATTCGAATTACCGATGAATAAAGCAGTGAAAACATTCTCAAAAGGAATGCAAATGAAGGCTTCGTTGGCGATAGCGTTATCACATCATGCCGAGCTAATACTTATGGATGAGCCAACTGCAGGTTTAGATCCAATTTTTAGACGAGAACTGTTGAATCTCTTACAAGAGTTAATGATTGATGGGAATCGTACTATTTTCTTTTCCACGCATATTACCACAGACTTAAATCGAATTGCAGATTATATAGCTTTTATACAAAAAGGACAATTAGTGTTTAATAAGTCCATTCATGATGTTACAGAAAACTATGCTATTGTGAAAGGAAGAGTGGATCTGCTGGATCGAGATACAGAACAAGCCTTTGTACACATTCATCGTGCATCTACAGGTTTTGAAGCATTAACGGATAATATTAGCGCAGTGAAAAATATTTTCGGAGAGTCCGTTATCATTGACCCAGCATCATTGGAAGATATTATGTATTACATGAAAGGGAGAGGAAGCTATGTTTAATTTAATCTGGCGCGATGTAATCATGCAAAAAAAGCTACTCTTAACGTTTATTCCTTTTATAGCATTCTTTATTTTTATGGATTCGCATCCGGCTCTTATCTTTTTAGTAGCTAGTATTTTTATTCCTTTTAATGCTTATGCTTACGATGAAAAAGCAGAAACGAATATTTTATTAAATTCTTTACCATACACACGCAAGGAAATTATTGCTTCACGCTATCTTGGAGCATTAGTTTATATGATTTTATCCATTGCTGTGACAAGCTTAGCATTAATGGTCTTTAATAAAACGTTTTCACTAACGGATATCGCAATTTCTGTAGGGTTATTTATATTATTTGTTTCCCTTACTTTGCCAATGTTTTATATATTTAAACCAGGTTATATCACAATGGTTATCATGTTTAGTTTCATCCTTTTAGCAGGTATAGGACCGTCTATTGTGATCTTTTTAGCTGAACATTTAACAGCCATAACGGATTTTATTATCCACTTATCCATTACAACAATTTATATAGCTGCAACAGTGGTGATTTTGCTAGTATTTTTACTTTCGTGGGGTATTACTACAGCAATTTACCAACGAAAAGCATTTTAATTGATGTCCTGCTTCGTTCACCGATTTCAGCATGGCAAATTATACAACATAAAGGGGAATTAGCTTTGTACTATTATGTAATTGATGCTTTTACAGAGACAAAGTTTGGCGGAAATCCGGCAGGCGTAGTGATTTATGAACAATTAAACGAAGAATTTATGCAAAAGTTTGCTGCAGAGGTTCGTTTTTCAGAAACAGCCTTTATTAAAAAAATAGACAATAATCATTTTGATATAAAATTTTTCACACCAACTTCCCAAGTAGCACTGTGTGGCCATGCTACAATAGCCTCCTTTAAAGCGCTATTGGACTGTCAAGCGATTGAAGATAACCATACTTACTATATGAAAACACTGGCGGGCACACTGGCTGTTGAAGTGAATCAATCATTTGTCATGATGGAGCAAGCTGAACCAAGACTTGGGAAAATCTTTGATGATTATGATAAGCTGTCTACTCTTTTTAATATGGATAAAGAGCAGATTGGCGATAATCACTTTAAACTAGTGCCTCAAGCTGTAAGCACTGGGCTTTGGGACATTATGCTTCCAATCAAAACAAAAGATGCATTATACGCGTTAAACCCTGATTTTAATGCCCTTACACAATATGCCAAACGCCATAATATAGGAGGCGTTCATGCATTTACACTGGACACAGACAAGGGAATAGCAGAGAGTAGAAACTTTTGCCCGCTCTATGGGATTGATGAAGAAGCAGCAACAGGGACTTCCAATGGTGCGTTAACGTATTATCTTTTTCATAATCACGTGTTAACGAAATTTAATGAAGAATTCACGTTTTTGCAAGGCTATAGCATGGGCAGACCTTCTACCATTATCACTAAATTAATACATAACAATGATCCAAGAGTGATGGTGGGAGGAAATGCCATAATCTTGACAAAAGGCGAATTATACTAGACAACACTACAAAAAAACTCCCTAGGCTGATAGAAGTTTGGAAATTAGCATAGATTTTCGATAAGTCCCTATCGTAGTAAAAAAGTGTTAGAATTGCCGGCAGGCATTCTAACACTTTTCATCATTTTTAAATTGCGCTACATGTGTGGGGCATCCATACCAAAGTTTGCCCATTCCTCTTTTGAAGGACCATAAATACCTGGAACGGTTAATCCTGCCTGTCGCATAAGAACGCTCATTTGCCCACGGTGGTGGCTCTGATGTTGCATTAAAAACAATAATAGTGACCCATTCGGTATTTCTTGGCCTAGAAATTGTATATATTCCGTCATGGTCTTGTCATTCCATTGCGTTTTTAATGCATGGACAAATGCACTGCTAGCTTGGTGATAATGGTCTGCTATATATTGAGCCGAGGTAGGGACAGGAACATCTACTGTTGGAGCTTCGAACGTTAAGTTTGTATTGGATGTAATAATATGAATAGCAGTTACAGTATGCCAAGCAATGCGTCCTAAAGTCCAATTTTCTGCTGTGATGGCTTGCGTAAGTGATTGATCTGTCAACGTGTTGAGGTAATTTTGTGTGGCACTCGCTTCAAATGCCCAAGAGTGTATAAAATGGTCTACAGTTTGGAACATTAAAACCCTCCTAAAATATAGTTTTCTTTCTATAAATATACAATTTTATCCTCGATTGCATGAAATAACATTATGTTTTTGTAAATAATTAAAAACCAGCTCGATTGATGATTTGAGCTGGTTTTTTGGTTACTGTTCTTGCATTATAGGAGAAGTTATTCTTTTGATGTGTCTTCTGTTTTATTGGAATCTTCCATATGTTCTTTGTGTGTAGATGGTGCTTCCGTATCATTGGGCTCTGTTTTATCTTTTGATGTACCACATCCAAATAATAGCCCTGTTGCTAGAATTGCTGTAAATGTACCGATAAATAATTTTTTCATTCATTCACCTCATAATGAAATTTATACTTTTATTCTTGCCCTATTTTTTTACTTCATACATCGTTGCTTTGCAAAAAGATTATCGAGCTTCTATTGTGTATATTGATGGTTTGTCAGGAGAAATATTATTCAAAGTTTTAGTAACAGAAAACTGTTAAAGAAAGAAGTTGAATTTTAAAGTGAGTTTGACGAAAATAGGCATTTGACAACTAACAGTTTGTAGCCATCTGAAATCCTTCTAAGCTAAGTGTATGGCGTAGAAAAACGCAAGAACTAGTAATAATGCGTAGTGATTAATTGATAATGAAAATCCATAATTGTATAATTTAACGAAAATAAGAGGAGAGTCGTTATTTTGTTCGTTCATTAGACTAATCGAGTTCGACAGGGAAGAATAAAAATTCGTCATTTCGTTACTATACTGGGGGAATAAATATGCCTTGTAAAAGCTGTTTAGTTTTAGAGTTACAGTTTGACATACAGTTAAAGGGACATCGAAATCTATCACTAATGGAAAAGGTAGTTAATCATTTTAAAAGAAGAGGCTTTTTGCTTTCAGTGAAGGATGATTACTTCATGATTCAAGAGTCAGGCGTTAGGGAATTTGTTGATTTTTGCCATGATTTTATGGATTTAGCGCAAGTTTATTTTCGTTTTGACAATAGAACGTGGCAACCTATTACAGAAATCGAGCCGATTTTAGAGATGAAGTGGATTGATGAAGTAATCAGGAAGAAATCTGTTATTAGCTACTCTCAACCGATTGTCGATGCAAATGAAGAAATTTATGCTTATGAAATATTATCTAGGTTTCCGAGAGAGGATGGTTCTCTCATCTATCCTAATGAAATTTTTACTGCAGCGAGAAGTCGAGGACGGTTATATGCTCTAGATCGCATATGTAGAATGGCGGCAGTGAGCTATTCAGCAGTATTGAAGAAAAAGACGTTTATAAACTTTATTCCCACGTCTATTTATTCCCCAGAGTTTTGTTTGCAAACAACGGTACAATTAGCAAATCAATTAGGCATTGATCCGAATCAATTTGTTTTTGAAGTAGTCGAATCAGACAAAGTCGATGACATTGAGCATTTAAAATCCATTCTCAATTACTATAAGCAAAAGGGCTTTCAATATGCCTTGGATGATGTTGGTGAAGGGTACAACACGCTGGAAATGCTTGCAGACTTAAAGCCTCAATATATGAAATTGGACATCAAATATGTTCAAGGTGTTAGCGGAAATAGTGAAAAGCAAGCAGTAGCCAAGCAGTTTTTAGCGAAGGCATTTGAAGTGAATGCGATTTCGTTAGCAGAAGGTATTGAGAGCAGAGCAGATTTTGAATGGTTAAAGGAAAATGGTTATCAACTTTTTCAAGGTTACCTCTTTGGAAAACCGAGCATGCATCCTCAACGGAAACTGTAAAATCATAAACAATAATATCTTGAATGAAGCTTGTGTTGTACAAGCTTTTGTTCAGGATATTTTTTTTGCATTTTTTAGCTTCTTTATTATTTGCAAATTTTTGTACAGCAGTTGTATACTTGTTGTAGAATTCTTGTATAATATAAAACTGGATTACTTATACAAGAACATGACCATTTAAAACAACTTTGCAAATACTAGCTAACTAAGGATATAGGGAGGTTTTATGATGAAAAAGAACAAAGAAATCATTATTATCGGAGCTGGCCCGGGTGGGTTAGCATCAGCGATGTTGCTAACTGCAAAGGGTTTCAATGTAAAAGTATTTGAGAAAAAGAATTATATTGGTGGGAGAACGAGCGAAATACAGCTAGGCGAATACAAGTTTGATATGGGTCCTACATTTTTAAATATGCTATATATTGTAGAAGAGATTTTTGAACTTACCGGAAGAAATATTCATGATTACATAGAGCTAATTGACTTGAATCCTATGTATGAGCTGATTTTTAGTGATAAAAAAATTAAAATGACACGTGACAGAAACGAAATGATTCGCCAAATGAATGAGCTTTTCCCGGGAAATGAAGGAAGCTATGAGCGATATATGAAGGAAACAAATCGCAAATTAGAAAAATTAGCCCCTGTTCTACAAACGAGTATGAATCGCTTTACAGATTTACTTCAACCAAAGGTTTTAAAAGCATTAGGAGAGCTAGAAGTCGGTAAATCTTTAATTGATACATTATCGCGTTATTATAAACAAGAAGAATTACAGCTTGCATTTACTTTCCAAGCGAAATATCTTGGTATGTCTCCTTGGGAAAGTCCAGGTGCCTTTTCGATTCTCTCTTATATTGAGCATGCCTATGGGGTTTATCATGTTAAAGGTGGCTTGAACAAGTTGACACAAGCGATGGCTAAAGTTGTACGTGAAAATAATGGAGAAATTTTTACAGGCACAGGTGTATCAAAATTATGGTTAGATGGACGTAAAGTAAGAGGTGTTATTTTAGAAAATGGTGAAAAAGTTGCGGCTGATGATGTCATTATTAACGGAGACTTTGCTCATGCCATGACGAATCTAGTAGAACCAGGTGTACTAAAAAAATATTCGAAGGAAAAGTTAGACAAGAAAAAATACTCTTGTTCAACATTTATGTTATATCTAGGTGTCAATAAAACATTTGATTTGCCACACCATACAATTTGGTTTGCTGAGGACTATCGTCAAAATGTGGAAGATATTACGAATGCCAAAATATTATCAGATGACCCTTCCATTTATATCCAAAATGCTGTTGTGACTGATCCAACAGTTGCACCACAAGGGAAATCAACGCTCTATATTCTTGCACCTGTACCGAATAACTTTAGTAATATCGAATGGGAGAAATGTGAAAAAGACTATCGTGATATGTTAATAGGAATGCTTGAACAGAAACTTGGGGTTGACAATCTTGCGCAATATATTGAGGAAGAAAAAATGATTTCACCAAGAGGTTGGGAAGAGGAAATGGATGTATATAAAGGGGCGACCTTTAATCTAGGACATCAGTTAACACAAATGCTAACATTCCGTCCTCATAATAAATTTGAAGAGTTAGATCATTGCTGGCTAGTAGGAGGAGGTACGCATCCAGGAAGTGGATTACCTATTATTTTAGAGTCGGCACGTATTACGGCAAATGGTATTTTAAGAAAAGAGAAGATGACTGAATTTGCTGTCAAGCCATTACCAAAAGTAGAACTCTTTGACCCTAAAATGCCAAAAGGGCATGGTAACGGCATTGATGCGGTACAAATTTAATGATAAATCTAGTAATCTAGCGTTTTCCTTTCATCGCACCGGAGCAATGTCTAAGGATTAAGTTCATAAGGTTAGTATGAATCTTTTTAAAAATACAAAAAGGTGGGGTAGCACAACTTTATGAGGTGGCAACATTATATTTTTTATTTTTTTCTTATTTGGTATAGCTTCGGTGTGATTTTAGTAGGGTTTAATCTATTGCCAACATGGCTTGAATGGGCAAACAGTGTTTTTATTATCACAGCGGGTGTGCTTGGGGTAATTTATTTTGTTAGGGGATTTGGCGCAATTTATGGTGTGAGTATTAGTACACTCATTTTTATCACAACGTTTATTGTCGAATATTTAGGATCTACTCATTCCATACTTTTTGGTTCTTATCATTATACGCAATATTTCGCACCTAATCTTTTTGGCGTGCCTATTGCAATTGGTTTCGCTTGGATTATGGTGATTGCCACTTCCCATGCGATAGTGCATATTGTTCGTCTACCAAATAGGTGGATTCGCTCTATCATTGCTAGTCTATTAGCAGTGGTGTTTGATTTAGTGCTTGATCCTGTTTCCTTTAAAGTCAAAGAATATTGGATATGGGAACAGAGCGGGTATTATTATGACATTCCACTGACGAATTTTCTTGGCTGGTTTTTAACTGCTTTGGTTTTACATATTGTCATAGGGCTCTTTGGCAACTTGCTAAACGTAGATAAGCAGTGGCAACGACGTATGGTTCTTTTATATAGCTTAATGATTTGTATGTTTGCATTTATCGCCCTGTTAAACAAACTCTATTTAGCAGCAATCATTCCAGTAATCGTTTTAGCTATCCTATTTGTAACTATGAAGCGAGATGAACATTATGTTTGAGGCAAAAAAAAGTAAAGTTGCTGCTTGGATGTTTCACCTCGTGCAACAAAGGTTATTAAATCGCTATTTTCATAAAATTTGGCTTGCTATAGAGGAGCCCTTGCCAAAAAATGCCCTTTTTATTGCCAATCATAGTAGCTGGTGGGATGGACTTATATTTTTTCAACTGGAAAAGCGACAGAAAGTACCACCAATTTATATGATGACGCATGAAGATGGCATAAAACAAGTACCGATTTTTAAATGGATCGGTGCTTTTTCTGTCAATTCTCAAAGTACAAAGCATGTGGTGCAATCGCTCCGTTATGCACAAAAGTTATTATATGAAGAAAAAAGTGTTGCCTTGTTTCCACAAGGGGGAGAGGTTCATTTAGAAGCACGACCATTACAATTTCAAAAGGGGGCCGCTTTTTTAGCGGGAAAATCTCCTCGAATTCCTGTTATTCCAGTTACGATATACTATACTTTTCGCCATATGATAAAAGGGGAAGTATGGATTTCTATTGGAGGTCCCATCGAGACAGAAGGAAGAAACAGTGAAATTCTTACACAGCATTTTGAGGAAATCATGACAGCCCAATTGAATTCGTTGAAGCAAGATGTAGTTACAAATCATTATGAAAAATATATCAATATATTATGAGGTGTGAATTTGATTATTTTAATGAGCATCTTACTAGGTTTTTGCATATGGACGATTTTAAATCTCACTTTCTTACCTAACTTAAAAAGCCACTTCACCTTGCATGAGTATCCCTTGATTTCAGTATTAGTGCCGATGAGAAATGAAGCAAGAAATGTGCAAAATTGCATTGCAATGCTGAAGAATATTCGCTATGAAAATATAGAAATAATAATTTATGAAGATCAATCGACTGATAGCACCTATTCATTATTACTTCAAGAAATTGGGGATGATACTAGATTTCAAGTTATTCGTGGCGAACTATTAAAGGAAGGCTGGATTGGAAAAGTACACGCCTGTTATCAGCTCCGTCAACATGCGCATGGTCGTTTCTTAGCTTTTATTGATGCAGATGTGACACTACATCAACATACGCTTACCTATGCAATAGCAAGAGCTAAACAATACAATGCGTCACTAGTTACAGGGTTTCCTAAATTCCATTATACAAATTGGCTTGATAAAATGCTTATTCCAATGATGCATTTTATTGTCTATTTCCATTTACCAATTGCACTTGCAAACTTTACCAAAATTCCGGCTACCACGGCTGCAAATGGCGCATTTATGTTTTTTGAAACGGCAAGTTATGACCAAATAGGCGGACATGAGGCAGTAAAAAGCTCTTTAGTAGAAGATATACATATTGCACAAATACTGAAGCGGAATGGCCATCGTGTATTACTGACCAATGTTACGGATTGTGTGCATTGTCATATGTATGAAACGAGTAAAGAGACATGGGAAGGTTTTTCTAAAAATATTTTTGTAGGAATTGGTCGATCACTCCCAATGGCAATTGGTTTAACATTATTTTATTCGCTATTGTATATCGTGCCATTGATCTTTGGTGTGTATGGTGTGACGACGTGGCAACCACTTTTCATACTTCCTTTTATTATCACAGTTATACACAAAATGATTTGTGATATCGCAAGTAAAACACCAATCGTTTATAGTTTGGGTATTTCAGGGTCTGTTGTGGCGTTGTTATGTATTTTATGGCGTTCAGTTGTGTTATCGAAAACAGGGGGAGCTTATACTTGGAAAGGCAGGTCTTATAAATGAAGGTTAGTATTATTGGTGGTGGGTTAGGCGGGCTTGCCTGTGCCATTTCACTTGCACATAAAGGATACGATGTGCATTTATTTGAGAAAAATAGTACGCTGGGCGGTAAAATGCGTCCAGTTACGTTAGGTGACTACTATTTTGATTTTGGACCGAATACGATAACGATGCCTTATGTCTTTAATCAAGTAATTGAACAAACAGGTGTTGATGCAGCCCCTTATTTTCGCTTTGTTGAGGTACAACCACATATGAAAAATGTAGGAGTAAATGGCGAAACATTTTATTTGTCAAATAATCGAGCGTTTATGATTCGTCAGTTACAGCATTTAGATCCACATGGGGCAAAAAATTATCCAGCCTTTATTACAGAAATATCTCGACTATACTTTTTAGCAAGACAGCATTTTTTAAATAAAGCTTTTCTATCAAAAAAGGATTTTATATCACCGAAACTAGCCAACGCGCTTTTAGCAGTTCGCCCCTTTGAAACATTGGAAAAGTTTTTGCAACGTTATTTTACGAATCCTTTTGTTTTGCAATGTTTTTTGCGGTATGCAACGTATATTGGGTCGTCTCCGTATAAGACACCTGCCACATTTGCGATGATTGCCTATTTAGAACTTGTGGAAGGCGTTTATTATGTACCTGGTGGGACAGCTTCAATTGCCAAAGGTTTTGAAAGGCGTGCACGAGAGCTTGGGGTGAAAATTTATACGAACAGTGAAGTAATAAATATTAATATAGACAATGGTGTAGCAAAAAGTATTGAACTCAAACAGGGTGAGAAAATTTCTAGTGACTTATTGGTAGTAAATGCAGATATTTTACAGGCAATGCCAACGTTAATGGACAGTAGCTTTCTCGCAAAAAAGAGGCAGATTACGCCATCGTCCTCGGTTTTCGTTATTCTAGCAGGCTTAAATAAAAAGATAGCATCTTTGGAACACCATAATGTCTTTTTCTCACCAAACTATTTTAACGAGTTTGAGCAACTATTTGAGCAAAAGGTTTATGCGAACGAGCCGACAATTTACATTTGCAATTCATCTAAAACAGATGTGACTCGTTCTCCTAAAGGTGATAATTTGCTTATTTTAGTGAATGCACCCGCTGGGCAAACACCACCTGACCAATATGATGAAATAATAATGAAACAACTTGAGCGATATAGCATTTATATAAAAGACGCCATTGTACAAAAGCAAATTATTACGCCACAAACGATTGAACAAGATTTCAATAGCTATAAGGGTGCTTTATATGGGTATGCATCCAATAGTTTTCGCAGTGCTTTTTTTCGTCATTCCAATAAGAGTTCGATTGCATCAAACTTATACTTTGTAGGTGGCAGTACGCATCCAGGAGGGGGATCACCTCTTGTGACATTAGGTGGCATGCATGTAGCCGATGCAATTGTCAATCAACATTAGCGACAGTGATTGAAAGGACATTCGCAGTTTTTATAGAATTATTATAAGTGGGGTAACCAGAAGGGTGAGATAATATGGGGCAAGTTAAAATATATGGTGTGAAAGATAGCTTAAATCCTATTAAGGCAACATTATCGACGATTATTCATGCATGTATGGTAGAGGCACTTGCATTGCCTTCAGAAAAGAAATTTCATCGTATTTTTCCGATGGATAAAGAAGATTTTTGCTTTCCCAGTGATAGAAGTGATGCCTATACCATTATTGAAATGAGCATGTTTGAAGGTCGAACAGTGGAAACGAAAAAGCAATTATTTACATTGTTGTTTGACAAGATTCATAGTGAACTGCGTATAGCGCCTCAAGATATCGAAATTACGATTTTTGAAACGCCAAAACATAATTGGGGAATACGGGGACTGCCTGGAGATGAGTTAACATTAACTTATAACGTAAATGTATGAGTTTTTGTATAGGTAGATTGAAATGACAGACCTTTGTAACAAACGGTTATCGAAATTTACTTAGGCAAGTACTAAACAAAAAGGGTTGAACAACGTGATAAGAAAAGGCTACTTCATAGACAAAGAAAACAATCAGATGTTTCACGATGAAGTATGCGTATCAAATAAAATTTACGCTAATAATGTTACGTTACGGGAACTTGAACAAATGATTTTTAGTGGCGAATTAGAAGAAATTTTTATCTGTCACTATCAAACGGAACGAATAAGTACGTTAAAGCGTTTAGTAACGCATGATGTTAAGTCTGAATGGCGTACAAAGTATAAAAATAATATTAGCCTTGATGATGAAGCTTGCTTAAATGATTTTCCTAATGGCTATTGCTTTTTTGTAGAGCTGTGGAAAAGCGCTAAAGGTACTACTATTTTAGTGTTATTCCAATGTCATTAAAAATCATCCATTTGTAAAAATATTTTAGTAGAGGAGGAGAAAAGCTTCTTCCAAAGTAGACAACAAAAAAGTGTTAGATTGATTGTGGTCAATCTAACACTTTTGCTTTTTCTAGCTATTTTTTATTTGTTTATTTCTATAATTTAATTGTCCAACCGAATGAATCTTCAAGCGTGCCATTTTGGATGCCTGTTAATGTATCGTAAAGCATTTGTGAAATTTCACCAATTTCACCGTTATTAATTAGGATTTTTTCGTCGCGCCATTTCAACTCTCCGACAGGTGAAATAACTGCTGCCGTACCCGTACCAAATGCTTCTTCCAATGTGCCGTTATGATAGGCTTCAACCACTTCATCAATTGAAATGCGACGTTCTTCGACTGGGATGTTTTTTGCTTTTAATACGTGCAGCATCGAATCACGCGTAATACCTGGTAAGATGCTTCCGTTTAATGCTGGCGTAATGACAGTACCATTTATTTTGAAGAAAATATTCATGCTCCCTACTTCTTCAATATAACGGTGTTCCTTGCCGTCAAGCCATAATGTTTGAGAGTAGCCTTCCTTGTGCGCAATTTCTTGTCCTTTCAGGGCACTTGCATAGTTACCAGCGGTTTTTGCTTCGCCAGTTCCCCCCACAACAGCTCGTACAAAGTGCTGTTCCACCATAATTTTGACTGGATTAATGCCTTCTTTGTAGTAAGAACCCGACGGTGACATAATAATAATAAATTGATAACTATTCGAAGGGTGTACGCCCAAGTGAGGCTCGGTTGCAATAATAAATGGACGGATATAAAGAGATGTTCCTGGTGCGGTTGGAACCCATTCACGATCCAATGTTACTAATTGCTTTAACGCCTCTAACGCAAGTTCTTCATCAATTGCTGGAATGACGATACGCTCATTTGAATGATTTAAACGGTTGAAATTACGGTCTGGACGGAATAATAGCACGCCGTTATCTACTGTTGCATAAGCTTTTAAGCCTTCAAATACAGCTTGTCCATAATGGAAGACCATTGCTGATGGATCGATAGAAAGTGGCTGATACGGGATAATGCGTGGATCATGCCATCCCATTCCTTCAGTATAATCGACTATAAACATGTGATCTGTAAAAAATTGTCCGAACCCTAATTGGTCTACTGCAGGTTTTTCTTTTGGTTGTGTTGTTAATTCTTTTTTAATTTCTAACATCGTCATATCCTCCGCGTCTTATGTCATTAGGTGATTTATCTATAATACTTAATAATACTGTTTATTTTAAATTAATGAAATACTAAGAATCTACTAATAATTAATAAAATTGCTGAAATATTTATTTAATTCAACAAATTCCAACATTACATAGATAAAGAAATGTTTTTTCATAAGGTGAGCACCCTGTCCTTTAGTTGTGACGTCCAAGATAGGCATAATTAGAGTCTTCAACTTTCAAATGCTAACGTATGTATGTAATTAGCACGTCGAAACGATTATGATTGAAGTAAAGGTTTGGAAATTAAAGTGGGGGTACCTGTCCAAAGATAGCATAAAAAGACAGGATGAAATTAATTGAATACGATAATCTTGAAGTAAGGAGTGAGGGCATTTGAGTTGGATTGAGTCGATTCAAAAGGCAATAAATTATATAGAAGAGCATTTACATGAAACCATTACGATGGAACAAATAGCACAAGAAGTAAATGCCTCTGTTTTTCATTTTCAACGGACATTTTCTATTTTAACAGATATGTCTATCGCAGATTATATTAGACGAAGAAGATTAACGTTGGCTGCCCAAGAGTTAATCAATACAGATAGTAAAGTAATCGACATCGCCTACAAATATGGCTACGACTCTCCTGAAGCTTTTACCAAAGCATTTCGAAAGCAGCATAACGTAACGCCAAGTGAAGTACGTAAACAGCAAGGACCATTACAATCATACAATCGCCTGATAATCCAGGTGACTTTGAAGGGAGCAGAACCAATGAAATATAACATTGTAGAGAAAGAGAAGTTTCAAGTCGTGGGTGTCAAAAGAACGTATAATTGCCAAACAGGTGAGAATTTACAAGGCATACCTCAATTTTGGAATGAACTAAATGGGCAAGGTATGGACAAGCAATTATTTACATTAAACAACGGGCAAATCAAAGGGGTACTTGGTGTGTGTGTACCAGATGAAAACTATAAGGATAACAGTTTAATAGACTATTGGATTGCAACAGATCACGTAGGAGAAGTACCTGAAAATATGTTAGCAATGGAAGTACCGGCATCCAAATGGGTTGTATTTGAAGTGCGAGGCCCGATGCCTAATGCGATGCAAAATGCTTGGAAGAAAATTTTCTCGGAATGGTTCCCATCCAACCCATATGAACCTGCTGGAACAGCTGAATTAGAAGTTTATACGGATGAAGATCCTACAAGTGAAAATTTATATTCGGAAATTTGGATACCGATTAAGTAGTAAGGCGGTGCCAGGCACGCAAACAATTCTCAAACAATTTGTAACTTCGTAAAGAGTAGTGAAGCCAAGAATGTAATTTATTCTTGGCTTTTTGACTTGTTTGTCGAGCAGACTTAAAATTTTGTTCTAAAAGAAGTTATGGCGCAAATGAAATACTTTATAGAACAATTTAGCGTCCCTGCTCATTTTGCTGTTGGTGTTCATTTGTGGCAATAAACATTTTTGAAACCTATCATCACAGTATTTTGTTCTACCGTATTTGGCATAACATTCGTCATGCTTCTTACAGCAAGAATCAACTGCATTTGTTGGTGCGCCTGGGCCTGAACATCCTGGTCCACAATATCTATAGCCTGGAAAACAAAATCCTATTTTTCTATTCCTATTCACAGTGATAACCTCTTTTCAAAAAAGTTTTCATACTATACATTATGTAGCGTTCACATTTGAAAAGAGATGAAAAACTAGTGATAACTCAAAAAAGAATGGATGAAGTAGTGAAAATTAAAGCGACAAAATATCACCATCATTCGGCACTGATACGGCATGTGCCAGTCGCTGCTCGTCTAGAAAATTAGTTAACTGCGCTCGGCTTAATTTGCAATGATTGATGGTTTCAAGATGGACAATCACAAGCTTTGTGTTTGGGGATAAGCGAGCAATACGTGCAACATCTTCGCGCGTCATTGTTATTACAGTTCCCCATATCATCTGTGCCTCTGATGCATTTAAAATGGCGATATCCGGCTGCAACTCTCTGAAAGCTCTGTCTATAGCTGGTGTCAAAATACAATCACTGACGATATAAATGGAACCTTCTTCCGTCGTATTTAAGAAAAAGCTAGAAACAGGTCCTAGTAATTTGCCAGTAATACCAGGTGCATGTCGTCCTGCTAGTCGTTTCAAGTGAATTCCTTCCCATTCATAACAATCATTGATAGCTATTACCTTTTTAAAACCCGCAGACCGTATTGCTGTGGCATCTTGTGGCTGACAAAAGACAGGAATCTGTTTGTTCAGGATAGCCATCGCTCTTTTATCCCGGTGGTCAAAGTGACGATGCGTTAATAAGATGGCATCCATATCTTCAAAAATGTTTAGTGGAACAGGTAATGGAGTTAATGGATTTCTACGATAATTTCGGGTAAATGGCACGGGTGCAAGTTTACTGACATCACTTAACATTGGATCAATTAGTATGCGTTTTTCGTTGATAAATAAAATCGACGTTGCGTGTCGAATATGTTGGAGGCGAATGGTCATATGAACTCCTTCAAGTGATTTATTTTTTACATACGCTATCATATTATGAAGTTTGTTTCTACTAATTAGTAGAAGGTGGAGAACAGTTAAGGTTTTTGTAAGCTAATTAAAAAACTGCTGTAAGGTTGCGTAGTTATACTTGCGAAGGAGCAAAAAATACAGTATTGATGAAAGGAGTTATGGAGAATGAATCCAACCGTTACACAAAAGGAAAGGATTGTTTCCTTAGATATTATTCGTGGTTTAGCGCTATTTGGCATATTATTTATAAATGTGGGGGCTTATCAGTTGGTAGTTGAAGGACAACCATTGCCTGTTTATAGCAAATTCAATAGCATACTAGATACGGTAATTGATATATTTATCGAGAAGAAATTTTTTTCGATTTTTTCATTACTCTTCGGTGTAGGTTATTATATTTTTACTTCACGTGCTGAAGCTCGGGGTGATAAGCCGAGATGGCGCTTTGCAAGAAGATTACTAGCATTATTTCTTATAGGGATTGTCCATTTAATTTTTTTCTGGGGCTCCATTTTATCTGCTTATGCAGTAATCGGTCTTTTTTTGTTGCCATTTTATCATGCAAAAGTTTCTACAATGAGCAAATGGCTATTTAGCTTGATTGCGGTTTATATTGTGAGCATATTGGGCCAAATGTTTATGCCAAATATAAGTTTCTTATCAACAATTTTTGATTTCTTAGGCAATGATATCATGACGATTTTTATTATGTTTTTAACTGGTTTTCTCGTTGCAAAAGCTAATTGGATAGGCAACGTAAGACAACATACTAAGCAAATTCAATGGGTGATTTATGTAACATGTCCATTGTTTATAGGCTTATCTAGTTGGATTGGGTTTGCCTCTCAAAATCAAGATGCGCATCTTCATTTACTACTTGGTTTAGGTGTAATCCCGACGACCTATTTTTATGTAGCTTGCTTATTGCTTATTTTAGAACATGAGCCGATTGTAAAAATATTAAAGCCTATTGGGCGTGTCGGACAAATGGCTTTTACAAACTACTTAGCTCAGAGCTTTATAGGGCTAGCTATAATAAAGTTAATGGGACTTGAAGTCCTATCAACTTCCTATATAGTGATAATTGCCATTATCATTTTTGTCATTCAAATTATCTTTAGTGTTATATGGTTTAAATTCTTTAAAATGGGTCCGTTAGAAAAAGTGTGGAGATGGATGACTTATGGAAAAAAAGTATCGGTAAAATCATAAATAGCAAAAAATTAACGTCAGGGCATTATTGCACTGGCGTTTTTTGAAATAACAATCATATACTGTTACTATTGAAAGTATAAATTTGTAAAATTAATGAAACTAAATGACAAGTTATCCGTAAAATAGATAACAAGAATAAGGGGAGTACAAATATGACGAAACAATTAAAAAAATATATGGCAGTGACTACAGCGTCGTTTATGGTGATGCAACTAGCAGGATGCGGTAATGCTGAAACGGAGGTAGTGAAGGAGTCTGACCCCGTTAATACGACGGATACGGTTGAAAATAATTCCCAAACAACGAATGAAGATGAATTGCTAAATGTACATAACAGTGAGATGGCTGATGCTTGTGATGAGTGGCAAGAAAGTGATGATGGTTCATATGAATGTTTAGACGAAAATTCTTCGTATTACGCACAGCATTTCTTTAATGGGTTAATGTATGCTACTGCGGGTGCAATGATTGGTAGTGCCATTTACAAAAGTCGTAATTTAAAAAATGGCACGGAGCGTAACAATCACAGTGGCGGCGCGGCAGGATCGACAACGAATACGAATAAATCGAATGCTACAAACTCGAAAAATGGCATCACAACGGGAGGTTCTTCTTCGACGTCATCTGGCAACTCAACAAGTGGTTCAAGCTCAAATGTAAATAGTTCTACATCAAATAATACGAATTCGAATGCTTCAACATCTAGTGGTTCAAACACAAATTCGACTAACACGAATTCTTATTCGAGCGGTCAGCGTTCATATTCCAATGGTTCTAGTTCCTCTTCAAGTGGTAGTTCGTATAATAGCTCTTCATCAAACGCTGGGAAATCAGGTTTCGGCTCTGGAGGGGCTTCTAGAGGAGGCTCGTCTTCGTCCTAACCGACTGGAAAAGGAGGAAGCACGATGGAACACGCTACATATAGTAAGCAACGGCTAAAATTCTATTCGCAATTTCCTAATTTCTTTTCTGATTTTGAAGATCTAGAATATGCTTTATACGATGTGATGGAACTGCAAAAAGAGAAGATAGACGAGATTTATTACGCCACGAAGATGCTTTGGCAAATCTTTTTAAAAGTTGGAAAACAATTTAAGCATTTAACAGACGAACAGCTTTTCGCCCTTGGCATTCGGTCGGAAATGATGCCTTATATCGAATTGGATTATTTACAGCAACAGTCCATCCTTGCTCGTTTTGATTTTATTTGTACGGAGGAAGGCGATATAAAATGTCTAGAACTGAATGGAGAAACACCATTTCTTGTCCAAGAAACGTTTGAAATGAATGAACAGCTCTGTCAGCATTTCCAACTAGAAAATCCTAATGATGTAGCAGCATTGCAAAAAACGCTATCTGGTGCACTTTTTGCCGCAATGCATTATTTACATGATGTTAAAAAACCTAAAATAGTTATAACAGGAAAAACGGCTGAAGAGGATTTTGAGGAATATTGCCAGGTGAATTTTTTAAAAACTTGTGTCCCATTTGATATTGAATATGTACCTATCCAAAAGCTAATTATTTTTTCTAAAGATACGCCTAGAGTAATGAGAGGGCTTTATACACCTTCTATGGAAAAAATCGATATTTTATATCGCCCCGCACATCCAGTGGAGTTTTTAATTGACGATATAGCATCTGATGGTGAAAGAATTGGTCTGCAATTACTAGAACTTGTAAAAGATCGTAAGCTTGCCATTATTAATGCGCCAGCGGCCTATGTTCTTCAGTCCAAAATTTTATTATGGCTAATTTGGGAGCGGAAAAATGATCCACTATTATTTAATGCGGAGGAGCGGTCTGCAATTAATAAGTACATGTTACCAACTTATTTGTCCGCAGAGCCATTTGTAGCAGATGGAGTGCCTTTTGTGAAAAAACCTGTCTATTCTCGTGAAGGCAATACAGTAGAAATTTATGCCGGAGACGGCTCTAAAACAAATGCATCTGCCTACACACATTATGATGATAATTTGTTTATTTACCAGCAGTACGTTGAAATGCCTTCCATCAATATCCAACAGACGGATGGCTTCCATTCTAAGAAATGGCTCATCGGCTCTTTTATCGCTGATAATCGCGCGTGTGGTTTGTCTTGTCGCGTAGGCAATCAAATTACCGAATGGGATTCCCATTGGTTAGCTATAGGCTATAAATAAGGTAAAACCCACTTTGCTTTCTGTCTATGCAGGAGGCTCAGTGGATTTTTACTTTCCATTTTAGTTTATTAATCGTTCCAACCTTTACAGACATCAATCCATTGTTGATAAGGTGTATATGCTTCTAGTTCGTGAATGCTAAGTTCAATAGCGGAATTGCTACTGCCACAGGCAGGAAATACCGTTGCAAAACGTTTAAGCGATTCATCTAAGTAAACGGCAACTCCATCATGAATACCGAATGGGCAAACACCCCCGATATCATGTCCAATACGTGCATTGACTTCTTCCTTGGCAAGCATTTTAGCCTTCGTGCCAAAAATCGCTTTATATTTAGCATTGTCAATTTTGGCATCACCCGCTGCTACAATTAAAATCGCCCCATCATTTACAAGAAATGATAGTGTTTTAGCGATACGCTCTGGTTCACAGCCAAGTGCTTTTGCAGCCATTTCAACGGTTGCTGAGCTTTCACTTAGTTCCTGTATTTTGTGTTGTAAATTCCACTGTGCAAAATGCTCACGTACTTTTTCAATTGCCATTTAAAACCCTCCTTGCTGTGTTCTTTATCTATTTTAACATAATTTTCAGAATTTAAAGTTAATGTATTGGGTGCACAATAAGTTTTAATGTGGAATATTTTGTAACTTTCTTTCTGTTGGCAACGTCAAATTAGGCAAACGTTTGAGTGAGGAAGTGGAGCACTTGAGTTATAGAAGAATTATTTCTTTTGTAGTTATTGTAAGTATGCTAGTTATAGCCATTTTTCCATGCAAAGCAAACGCAACAAGTTGGGCATATCCTTTCGTTGTTTGGGACAATTATATTTATGTGATGAGCGATGAAAATGTAAATAATATTGATAAAGAAATTGGAGAAGTCACGAAGTATTCCGATATGGAACAATATGGAGGGAACTTTTCAAATGTATATCCAAAAGGGACGAAATATTATTCAATTGTTGGTATTAATACGGATGATACAATTGCCGTCCAAGTTGGAGACAATCAGTATATTAAAGCCTTCCGAGAAGGCCCCTATACTTACAAAAAAAGCTATATACACTATATCTTTAAAGGTTTGGGGATTTTAGCGTTTTTATTTGTCGTTTTCTTTATCTTTTCTCAAACTCGCAAGAAACTTTAGCAATCCATGTGTTGGATAAGGAGGAATAACTAATGAAGTATATTAAAGGCTTATATGGAGCACTTGTACTAATGATGGTCGTTATGTTAATAAGCACAACTATATTGCAAGATCAATATTCGGGGATAGCTATGTTCATTTGTCTAGGATTATTTTTAATTGGCACAGCCTTTTTTATAAATGCCAAACATTTAAAGAATGAAGATTTATGAAAGATTACAATTATACAGATTTGCTGCATGATCTAACGATGGGGAGAGAAATTCATTTCATTTATAAAAAAGAAAATTACTATATAGGTCGTGGAACTGGTCAGTTTATGTTTTGGAAATTCTATGATTCAGCGAGTGAAATAATTGGCGAAGACGCTGAAGATTTACTTCGAAAGATTAAACTGGATGGTCAATTAATCAAGGAATTGTGGGATTCCATTGAAATTGATGTTTACTAATGTTCGAGCTGACTAGGAATGGAAATTTGATATAAAAGGTTTTTAGTGGAAAAAAGGTATAATTAAAAAGTGTGAAGAACAGCAATCGTTAAAGGAGGCGTTCAGTATGGAAAATACGAGATTGAATGTGAATGGTTACAAGGGGATAACGCCTTACTAACAAAGTTATTTAGCGTTTCCCCGAAAAATGAAAGGGGAAAATGAAGATGAAACAAAATGTCCGAATTGTCGAATTAAATGCAGAAAACTGGTATGACTGTTGTGAATTAGAAGTATCACCAGAGCAAAAAAAATTCATGGAATCCAATGCAATTTCAATTGCCCAATCAAAGTTTGAGCCTACTTTAAAGCCATATGCTATTTATGATAATGAAAAAGTGGTTGGCTTTTTAATGTACAATTCCGTTCAAGAAGAACTTGATGGCTATTGGATATATCGAATAATGGTCGATAAGACCTTCCAAGGTAATGGTATTGGAAAAGTTGCAACTGCGTTAATGCTTTCAGAGATGGCTAAATTACCGAATGCAAAGAAAATAATTGTAGGTTACCATCCAAAAAATTTAGAAGCCCATCATTTATATACAAGTTTAGGATTTATGGATGAAGGGGATAGATTCGGTAAGGAAATGGCAGTAATCAAGATAGTAGAGTAACAAGTTTGATAGAGTAGTTGAATAAGGAATAGGGCCATTCTTTGGTCCTTTTCTTTTTTGGAGGTAGGATTTATGAATGGTAATTATAAATGTTGTATCGATATTCGACTGAGCGGTGGAGATATACAATTCGACGTTTCTGATGATATGCAGCTATTTCGTTTTCAATCAGGTATAGGCTTTGTAGCAATTCCGCATTTTTTTATAACGTTATCGGCACTTTATAAAGGTGAAATCAGCGAGGCACAGCTAGATTGTCACGGGAATGCTGATTATTATTTATTTTCAAGTGATGGTCAAAATCTTTTTATTGAACATGTAGGCCATTATCCACAACGTACAGATACATATCAATTTAAGCTAAAGGCTTATATGGAAGCTATTTCTTGCGCATTTTTAAGCTATCTACAGCAACTTGAAAAGGAAGGGATATTACCTTTAAAAGAACAAGAATTTGGTCATCCATTAGGTGATGATGTATTACATGCATTTGATAATTTCTCCGCAGTTCTAAGAAGCTGAGTTCGTGGTAATTTGCGACTATTTTGGATGGTATACTTTATGTGAACGTCAAAGTATATTTTAGCGAGGGATTCAATTATTATGATGAACATTGTACCACCTAAGCCTTTTTTCTATAAAGGTGGAAAGCAAGCGGTTTTATTATTACATTCTTTTACAAGCAATACGATGGATATGAAAAAGCTAGGAAAGTATTTGCAACAGCACAATTATACTTGTTATGCACCTTTGTACAAAGGACATGGTTTACCAGCAGAAGAATTGCTGACGTTTGGACCGAGTGATTGGTGGGAGGATGTACGAGAAGCTTACCAGTTGTTGAAGGATGAAGGGTATGAAAAAATAGCGGTAATCGGCCTTTCTCTTGGTGGCGTGTTTGCCTTAAAAGTTGCTCAAGAATTAGAGGTAAATGGTGTTGTGACAATGTCCGTACCAAGACATAGGGAAGCTTTATTTCTTCAAAAGCGCGCCTTTTATTATGCAAAGGAATACAAACGACTCGAAGGAAAAAACGAGGACCAAATAAATATGGAAATGGCCCTTCTACAAAATTTGCCTAATCATACATTGGTGGAATTTCAACAGTTAATTGATGTAACAATGGATAAGTTGGCATTGATTACAGCACCTATTCGAATAATGTATGGTGCATTGGATGATCCGTTGTATAAAGAAAGTGCCGAAGTTATTTTTCACAACGTTGTGTCGCAGCATAAAATAATAAAAGGGTATCCAAACTCTAAACATTTGATGACATTAGGGTTAGATCTGCATGACATAAACCAGGATATACTTGCTTTTTTACATGATTTAACGTGGTAGTTTCAATCAAGTTATTTCCATCAAAACAGTGGGAAATCAATACTTCCCACTGTGTCTTCTTCATTTAGTGTTTTATAAATTTCAGTGATTTCGTTTTTATTTCACTAACAAAAGTTGAGGCTAGTAGTAATATACCCCCAAGTATTTGAAGCATTGTCATATGCTCTTGTAGAATAAAAGCGGAAATCAAGATGGCTACAAAGGGATCAACATAGCTGAGCATGGCAATACTTTGCCCCTTTAATTTCTCCATACCCGAGAAGAATAGCCAAAATCCAATCCCCGTATTAAAAATCCCTAAAATTAAAATAAAAGGAATGGATGAACCAGATACTTTTACGATATCAAAACCGGACGTTAACAAAACGTAAGGCAAGAGAAGTACAGCGGTAGTTCCAAGCTGAATAATCGTCAGTTCCAGTTTTTCTATATCGTGAATGAATTTATTTAATAACAATAATATAGCGTAAAAAGCGGCGGCAATTAATCCATAAAAAAGTCCAAGAAGATCATCAGTTTTTGATGCACTTAGACCTTCACCGACAATACATACTAAACCGGTAATCGCAACCAGAACGCAAACAATTTTTTTCCAAGACAATGGTTCTTTCAGTACGTATGGAGAAAGAAGCATGACAAACACGGGCGCAAAATAATAGCCAAGTGTTGCATTGGCAATTGTCGTATAGTCGTAGGATTGGTAAAGGAAAATCCAATTTCCCCCCAAGGCAATACTAGAAAACACCAAAATGACAGCATTCGCTTTTACCAACTGCCATGCTATTGTTTTCTTCAAAATAAAAAAGACGATTGTTAAAAACAAGCATCCAATAAAACTGCTTAGCAAAGCTCTTTCGCTCGAAGATAGGTCAATATTTCGTACTACTAAACCAATTGTACCGAAAATGACCATGGATAAAATAAACTGAATGTTTGATTTCATTGTATACTCCTTCGAATCTGCGAAACAGCTTATATCTCGCAGATTCTTAATCTGTTTTGTATATAAGCTTATTCGGAGTATACGGTGGTGGCGGTGATGTTGAAAGTGGCTTCCAAACGCAAATATTTATATCGGATAATGACATGAAAAGTTCCTCCTGTTTCATAAAAAATTATATTTTACTTATTATACCATTAGAAATCTTTGAAAAGATTCCAGAAAAAAATAAAACATTTAGAGTGCAAGTAACGAAGTTAAGAAAATAAGATACTTTTGAAGCGATGTATAATGATATTCCTTACCTTTGTAATATGTAGAAACGTATAGAAGTTAAATACAAAAGTTAATGGGAGGTGGATACACATGAGCAGAAGTAAAATCTTCGCTATCTTTTTGTTAGTCATCTTTGGTGGACTGATTATAGCGGGTTTTTATACTATGAATGATGTACAAATCGAAAGTATCTATAAACTTGATGAGCAAAGTATTATTGAAAGAAATGGTGAGCACTATTTACTCATAGATAATCGCGAGTTGTCTTTATCGAAGAGCTATTATGAAAAACTGGAATTAGAAAAATACAACGAATACAAAATTAAGTATGTTTATAATCGATTGAAAAATAATGACGGTGAAGTTGTGGCGCTCAAAAGATATGGTGAGCAGCCTTGGGGTCAATAATGAAACTGCGAAACGCCAATAAAATGAGGGGGAATCGCCATACGTTCATACTAAACTAAAAAAAGATGTGTACTGTAATGACTTCAGTACACATCTTATCCTCATTAGACTGTAAATTTTTTGGTGATGTTGTTTAATTGTTCAGATTGGTCAGCTAGCATTTGAGCGCTGGCTAATATTTGTTCCATTAGAGTGGCTATTTCTTCAGTCGAAGCAGTTGTTTCTTCTACACCAGCAGCAGATTCTTCTGACACGCTTGCGATTGAAGTAACTGACATGTTAAGTATTTGTCCTTTATCTACAAAACTTTCAAGTTCATTCGAAATAAAACCAACTTTTGTTGACATGTTTTCAATCAGCTCCGCAATTAAATTAAACGTTTTTGCGGTTTCTTTTATTTGGGATGTTCCGTTTTGGATCGTTTTATAGCCGAATTCTAATGATGATGCAACTTCGGCAGATTCTAGCTGCACATCGTTAACAATACTTGTAATGTCATTAACACTAAATTTTACTTCTTCAGCAAGCTTTCTTACTTCGTCTGCAACTACAGCAAAGCCTTTTCCATGTTCACCTGCTCTTGCTGCTTCGATTGCGGCATTTAGCGCTAATAAATTGGTTTGTTCTGAAATACTCGTAATAACAGAGATGATGTCATTAATTTTGGCAGTTTTTTGATCTAATTCTTTCACCTTCGTAACGGAATCTTCCACTAAATCTTCTATATTATGCATATTACTCTCGGATATTGACATCAGTTTATTGCCACTGATTGTAGCTGTTTTTACTTTTTCAGTAAGGGTTCTTACTTGTATCCCTTCTTCATTTGATAATTTAATTTTTTCTATAAAGTCGGAAAGTGTTTCACCGAGATTGGCACAGTTTTGCGCTTGTTCTTGAGAACCTGAAGCTAATGCCTCCATAGTGATCGCAATTTGTAAGCTACCTTCCTTCACTTCATTGGCAGAAGCGGAAAGCCCTTTACTTTGCTCTTTTACATTGTCACTTGCGTTAATAATATTGGTAATAACATTTTTCAAATTACTATTCATTGTATTCGTAGCTTCAATTAATTGGGCTGTTTCGTCTTTTGCCTTCGTGACAAGATTGGTAGATTGTAAGTTTCCATCCGCAATTTGTAACATACGGTCAACAACCTTTTTAATTGGCGTTGAAATAATTCTCGCTGTTACTATTGCTAAAATAATGGCAACCATAATGATAATAATAGACATCATTAAACTGGCATTTTTAATGCTTGTTCCTGTATCCATTACATCATTACCTTCGCTAAGAATGATGTCTTTTCTTTTATCAGCAATGTCTTTAAAACCAGACATCAAGTCCCTACCTAGGGGCTGCACTTTGTTGGCCATAATGGCAAGGGCTTGTTCCTTATTCCCTTTATCAAACGCTACAAACACTTCTTCAGTAATTGTTTTACGCCATTCTATACTTTTATCAATAAGTTGCTTTGCTTCTTCAGAATTTGTTTCTTGAAGGACTTGATTTTGTAATGCTTTACTTTCCTCCGTATATTGAAGAAATGCCTCTTTATAGGAAGGGTCATTATACAATATGTATCCACGTGCTAACGCGATTCGTTGGGCAATATTAAAGGCTAATTCTTCATCAGCGATTAACAATGGTAAATCTTCTTTTATTATAGCGTCGGTATCGTGATTGAATTTCACAACGGACTTGAAGTTATATACGCATAAAGCTGTAATTAATAGGATGATAATTAAAAATACGCCTAATAATTTATGTTTGATGCTTTTCACTAAGGTTTCCTCTTTTCTTGAAAAAAAATCTTTTTAAGAATGTAATACTAATGGCTGAGTCAGGTCTTTTATTAGGTAATTTTTGCCACGAAATTAATTTTATAGAATAGTTATTAATTCGTCAATAAGATGATTAAGAAAACATTAACTACCTAAATAAATTTTTTTATTATAACAATAGATATAACGTTAGGCTCTTTGTACTGTAGGAGCATACAATTGTTTGTTTACGTACGTTAAAAATAATCAAGACATTTTTAGTTGAAATGCAATATGGAAATAAAGAAATTCCTTTAACTTAAAACTATTCTACGCAATGTTTTTTGTGTAGAAATATTGCAGTTTATGTTCTCATCTTTAAGGCATTTGCATAATCATCAAATATTCTAGATAATAGAAAATGGTAAAAATTTTCATTTATGCAAGTGATGAACGATTCAACAATGAAATTTATAAAATGGAGGTTCATATAGATGGTAGATCGTGTTCTTAAACATTTTGGATTGGATGCTGTATTAGTCAGTGAGGTGGAAGATTCCAATAGTTCAACAGTTGTTAAATGTGCACTACGTAATAAGGAAAATGTTTTTGTGAAGATACCTTTTTCAAAATTAAAATATCAACGAGAGTTAGAAGCGTATGAGCTATTAAAAGGAAGGGTAGCTATACCAGACATGCTGGATTGTTGGGCTGGTGATGAAGCCTGTACAGGAGCATTTTTATTATCCGAATTAAAAGGTAAACCGTTAACATTTGAAGCTCCACCAACAGTAGCTTATCAAGTAGGGGTCTTGCACGCATCCATCCATTCCGTCCAACCTCCTGTTTTGCACAAATTAATCGGCATTGATAATGAGTTTGCTAGTTGGTCTAATTTTGTGGAACGCCAGTTTTATAGTTTTGCAGAAGATGTTAAAGATGTGGTAGATGTTTGTTTATACAATCAAGCCATGGCTCATTTTGAAAAAATGAAACAACAGCTCCCATCACCTGATGGACCAAGTTTGATCCATATGGATTTTCGGCCAGCGAATATTATTGTGGATGCTAATAAAGTATTAGGTACAATCGATTTTGAATCTGTCCGATTTGGTTCCACCGAAATAGATTTTACAAAGCTATATCGAGATTTTTTAAGTCGGGATATTACATTATTTCAAGCTTATCAAGAAGGATACAACAGTATTAGGCCATTAATCGATTTAGATGTGGTATTGCCTTTTTATCGATTTACAGATGCTTTCAATAGTATCGGATGGTGTAAACGCCGTGGACTTGAGAAAAATGCTGTGTTTTTGGAACGGAATTTAGTTACTTTGGAAAAATTGCTAAAATAATGGGTAGTCACGTAAAATAACGGAACAAATATGTCTTATTTACTTTAGGACTCGAAAAGAAGATAAAATAAAGAGGTATAGTCATATGATTATAGTATCAAAAGACCATTTTCAGTTGATTAAAACGAAACTTAATGAAGCACCAACGTTTGTATTTAGCATATTGGATTCGATGATTAAAGGAACGGTTTATGCAGATGCTGTTGATTACAAGACATTGCTAATCGCAACGGATTCAGGATTAAATTATGTTGCCGGACAGGTATTAGATGAACGATTCCTTCAGCACCTCGTAAAAATTTTTGATGCATCTGTAGAGCAAGGAAAGCGCTTTACATTATTTTCACCTAGTGCAGCGTGGGATCGTGAAATTGAAAAATATCTGAAGCAGCAGGTAGGCAAAGTCCAGCGTTATGCTTTTTCATTTGACGCACAGACGTATAAAAATAGAAAAAACAGTGATAAAAGTGAATATGACGTAGCTAAAATTGGGCAGGCGGATATCCAACATTGTTTGGAGTTTGACAACAAATATTACGATACATATTGGGATTCAACGGATAATTTTATCCAAAATGGAATAGGATTTTGTGTCAAGGATAATGAGCAAATTATTAGCGCAAGCGTATCAATTTTTAAATCTACAAAATTTGCTGAAATAGATATTGTGACAGATTCCCATTATAGAGGAAAAGGATTAGCAAGTATCGTTGCGGAACAATTTATCGATGATTGCCTAGCCGCTCATATTCAACCTCGTTGGGACTGTGATATTGATAATCAAGCTTCAATTAATTTAGGGACTAAATTGGGTTTTATAAATCCGCGGCCCTATAGCGTTTACTTTAAAATTAGACACGATGCTAATGGTCCGTGTTAAAAGTATTTTTCTTCGTCTTCATATGACACATTTATCGTTTTGTAGTCATACACTAACTTTGGGGTGAATGAATTGCCAAGAGTAAAATATCGTGATGCAGACATTGACTTAATGGCGAGGATGATGAGAGCAGAAGCTGTAGGTGAAGGGAAACAAGGGATGTTGTATGTTGGCAATGTGATTGTCAATCGGCTAGTTTCCAATTGTTTAGACTTTAAAGATTTAAGATCAATTGAAGATGTTATTTATCAAGTCCAAGGCGGAAATTATTCATTTGAAGCAGTTCAAAAAGGAAATATGTTCTATCAAAGAGCAAGAGAAACGGAGAAAAGATTAGCTAAACAAAATTTAGATTATTGGCGAGAGCACCCAGGGAAATACGCACTCTGGTACTTTAATCCGTACGCGCCGTGCCCACCTACATGGTACGGTCAACCATTTGCAGGACAGTTTAAAAACCATTGTTTTTATGAACCAGCACCTGACACATGTGATGGGGTTTATATTGGATAGGCAGTACAGTTGCTATAGTAACGATTAGAGGCTGGGACAAAAGAGAAAAAGTGTTAGATTGATGGCAGTCAATCTAGCGCTTTTTTGCTGCGCCGTTATTGTCCGCTTCGGCGGTGCTTTCCGAGGGCACACACGTAAGCCGAAAACCTTCGCTAACCCGCAGAATGCCAGCGTCTTACAATGTGTGCGTTCTGAGCAGGAGTCACCGCCTCCGCTACCAACAACTAGCGAACCCTTCTAATTTTTTATTTATTGCAAAAGCAAGAATAGCTAAGTGTGGTAGTTTTCCATATAGCAAAAATTTATGAACACCTTTGTTCTGTTCCTTAAATTTTTTTAGTTATGTCCCATCCTTTTTTATATGCTTCAATTTTTATGGTCTGTTACCAATATTTTCATAACTAATGGTTGCGTTTTAAAAGGAAATCTTATAAGGTAAATAGTAGTGGTGTAAATTTACACTTTTAAGAATAAGGAGGTAACGGCAATGAGGGTTATACAATCGATACTAGTGTTTATAGTTTTGTTATTTTTCACAGGAATAATTGCTTTGACTTTAGTACTAAATGGGGATATCCATTTTTTAAATCTTCTTTTTGTGTTATCAATTAGCCTCTTTTTATTTATTACATGTATGATTTTTGACTGGTTTACGACAAAAAAGCGCAAAACATTGTTCGCCACGATTATTGGTGTAGCTCTGATTATTGCTTCTGTAGCACCGATTCAGTACTATTATAAAATGAATATGGCTACTGTTGATGCCGAAATCGATGTATCTGCCTATGAACCTTTTACAGTACACAATAAGGTTGTGAAAAATAGTCAAGACGCTTCCTTACACTTGGAAGAGCCACTTCCGCGTATAGATGGAGCAACGGCGATGTACCCGTTATATGCGGCCTTTGTAGAGGCGACCTATCCGAACAAAAGCTATCCATACTATGATAGCGAGGTGAAAGTAAGTCGAACGCCTGAAGCTTATCAAAATTTAATTGCTGGTGATGTAGATGTGATTTTTGCAGCAGCCCCATCAGATTCACAAGTAAAAGTCGCGGAAATAAATGGGCTGACATTTGCTATGACCCCGATTGGGCGTGAGGCTTTTGTTTTTTTTGTGCATCATAAAAATCGCGTTGAAAATCTTTCACTTGAACAGCTGAAGCAAATTTATGCAGGTCAAATTACAAATTGGCACGAAGTTGGTGGCGATAATGACTCTATTCGCGCATTCCAACGACCAGCTGATAGTGGTAGTCAGACGACGTTAGAAAAAATTATGGGCGATACACCTATAATGGAAGCACCTGCAGAAAATGTAGCAACTGGCATGGGTGGCATAATCCATGAAGTTTCTCAATATCGCAATTATAAAAATGCAATTGGTTATACGTTTAGATATTACTCGACAGAAATGGTTGGGAATAATGAAATACAATTATTATCCATTGATGGTATTGAGCCGAAAAAGGAAAATATTTGCAATGGTACATATCCACTAATATCCGAATTTTACGCAGTAACTGCTGGGACGGATAATCCAAATGTTAAAAAGTTTATTGATTGGATTGTGTCGCCTGAAGGACAGGCATTAGTTGAAAAGGTTGGTTATGTGCCAGTTGAAAATGATTAGCTTATTGGCTATAATGATGGTAACAATTCGATATGATAGTTTTCTAGGGTTCCGTAGCGCTAGCTAGTCTGGTCCGAGAGAAAACCACAAAATATATTTTGTGACACGGAAGGATAAAAGCCTGGGAGATACTGTTGAAAAACAGTGTTTCTGTAGGCTTTTTTTATTTGTCGAAAATGGAGGGATTTAAAATGAACAAACAATGGATTAGTGTCTTTGTAGCGGCTTTTTTTGAAGTTGGCTGGGTTATTGGCTTAAAGCATGCTAATAGTACACTAGAATGGCTAGGAACAGCAATTGCTATTTTTATTAGTTTCTATTTATTAATTAAGGCTGGAGAGCGTTTACCTGTTGGCACGGTTTATGCAGTGTTTGTAGGTTTGGGGACGGCAGGTACGGTATGTGCTGATAGTCTGCTGTTTGGAGAGCCGTGGAAACTAGCAAAAATTTTGTGTATTGTCGTTTTACTCGCAGGTGTTGTAGGCTTGAAGCTTGTGACGGGTGAGCCAAAAGAGAAAGAGGTGAAGGGATAATGGCGTGGGTAGCATTAGTCATCGCTGGACTTTGTGAAATGATGGGTGTTTTTATGATTAGTAAGTACAATGAAGTGAAAAATATAAAAAACCTAGTCTTATTAATTGCCGTATTTACGGTTAGTTTTTTAGGGCTTGCCTATGCCATGGAAACCTTGCCGATGGGAACAACCTATGCCATTTGGACGGGAATTGGGGCAGCAGGGGGAGCTATACTAGGCATGTTGTTCTTTAATGAATCGAAAGATTGGCGAAGAATCGTCTGTATTGTGCTCGTTTTAGGAGCTGCGATTTGTTTAAAATTGTTATCTTAAGTAGTGCCAGTCACCCAAACAATTTTAAACAATTTCATTGTAAAGTAAAAATCCACCTAGACTCTTGCTGGAATGTGCCAGCAGAGAGTAAGGTGGGTTTTTTAGCCCTTAAAGGACTGTATGCAGCGTTCTTTTTCGTTATTTTTTTATATCTTTCGTCCATTCAGCAACTTTTTCTGGGTTATCTTTAATCCATTGTTTTGCTGCATCTTTTGGGTCATCGCCATTTAAAATATTTAGCATAACAGATTCTAAATCTTCTGATGTCCAGTGGAAGTTATCTAAAACAGTATAAACATCGGGGTGGTCTTCTTTTAAACCTTTGCGAACAAATGTATTAATCGTTTCTTCTCCGCCATAAACACCTTTTGGATCTTCTAAATACTTCAGATCATATTTGGCAAATTTCCAGTGAGGAGACCAACCTGTAACGATAATTTCTTCTTTATTTTTAATTGCTTTCGACAGTGCTGTTGTCATCGCTCCTGAAGATGAAGTTAAGAAGTTCCAATCAGAAAGATTATCATATTCTTCTAACGCTTTTTCAGTTGCTGCCGTAATTCCAGCACCTGGCTCGATGCCTGTAATTGTATGGTCTGCTTCATTTGTTAAATCTTCAATAGAATTAGCATCCATGTAACTTGGTACGACTAAACCAATTTTCGCACCTGCTAAGTTTTCGCCAAGTTCATCTAAGTCACTTTTATATTTTTCATATTGTGATCCATGTGTATGTGGCAACCATGCAGCGACCATGCCATCTGCTTCCCCTTTAGAAACAGCTTCCCACATAATAGCGTTATCAAGCGGAGTTAAAGTAACATCATACCCTAAATCTTCTAAAACTTGACCGACAACGTTTGTCGAAGCGATTTCAGTATCCCATTCAACGTAGGCTAAATTAACATCTTTTGCATCTTCTTTTTTAGTGGTATCACCTTCGTTACAAGCGGCTAGTAAAAAGCTTAGCCCTAGAGCCATCCCTAATTTTGATAATGTTTTTAGTTTCATTCAAATCTTCCTTTCTTCTCTACGTATTTAGCATTTTAGTGACATAATGCGATTGTAACTTGCTGATATAATGCTAAAATGCGCTATTACAGCTCTTTTTTTCGATTAAAGCTTTGAGTTAAGCGATCGATAATAATCGCGAAAATCACGAGCCCTAAACCAGCAACAAATCCATTACCGACTTGTGTACGTTGCAATGCTGTTAATACTTCACGACCAAGTCCTGGTGCCCCAATCATCGACGCGATAACAACCATTGATAGAGATAACATAACCGTTTGGTTAATGCCGGCCATAATGGTTGATTTGGCAAGTGGAATTTCTACTTTAAATAATTTTTGTGCTGCGGTACTGCCGTATGAATCAGCAGCTTCTACTAATTCTTTTGGTACTTGTCTAATTCCTAAATTTGTCATACGTACAGTAGGGGGCAATGCAAAAATAACGGATGCAAATACACCAGGTACAATGCCAATGCCGAAAAAGGCAACTGCGGGGATTAGATATACGAAGCCAGGCATCGTTTGCATAAAGTCAAGAATTGGTTTAATAATATTTTCAGCAACGCTTGACTTGGACATTAAAATACCAAGTGGGATACCGATGATGATAGAAATGATACTAGAGAATAATACGAGTGTTGTCGTTTCCATCAAGTGATCCCATAAACCTTGATTGTAAATAAATAACAGACCTATTAGTGTAAAGCTTGCAAGCCCCAATTTTTTGCCTACAGCGAAAAATGCTAAAATAACGACAAGTAAAATAAGAATAATAGCGGGAATGCTAATTAATAAATCCGTGACCTGGTTCATGAGTAGTTTTCCGTATTTTTGTATCACATCGAAGAATGCTGAAAAATTACTCGTCAACCAGTCCATGGCTGATTCTACCCATGGGGCAAGTGGTAAGGTTGGAATATTGTCTAAAAAATTATTCATGTGTTACGTCCTCCTCAGTGCATGTTGAAAGTGCTTCGATAACCACGCCACGGATAAGAACACCAAGTAAACGTTCGTCTTTCACAACTGCAATAGGAGTAGGGGAGTTATGAATCATGCCTAAAATATCCTGTAAAAGCATATCTGGAGGAACGGTTAACATTTCGGATTGAACAATCGAATGTACTGTTTGTTCCTGTTTTTTTGCAGCCGCTAGTGCATCATCAGCAGTAATAAATCCTTTCAAATGTCTGTTTTTGTCAACAGCAATTAGTAAACTAACAGCTTCTTGACGCATTCTTTTCAGTGCAACTGTAGGTCCATCAAGGTCAACGTTGACATATACTGGTCGAACCATTACGTTTTCAGCTGTTAATACTTTAGAGCGATCGACATCTTCAACAAATGTTTTTACATATTCATTTGCTGGATTCGTTAAAATTTCTTCACCAGTCCCAATTTGAATAATAGAACCGTCCTTCATTATGGCTATACGGTCACCAATGCGTAGTGCCTCATTTAAATCATGAGTAATAAATAAAATTGTTTTTTTCAATGTTCGTTGTAAATCGAGTAATTCATCCTGCATTTCTTTCCGAATCAAAGGATCGAGAGCAGAAAATGCTTCATCCATTAATAAAATTTCTGGATCGTTTGCGAGTGCGCGTGCTAAGCCAACACGTTGTTGCATCCCGCCAGATAGTTGGTTTGGATATTGATCTTTATAGGCAAGTAAGCCTGCGTTTGCTAAAGCTTGTTCTGCTTTAGCTTTGCGCTCTTCTTTAGAGATACCTCGTATTTCAAGACCATACTCGGTATTTTGTAGAAGTGTACGGTGAGGGAATAAACCGAAGTTTTGAAAAACCATACTCATTTTGCTTCTTCTAGCGGTTCGTAAGCTTTCTTTTCCCATTTTAGAAATATTTTCGCCATCAATATAAATATTGCCACTCGTTGGTTCGATAAGACGATTCAACAGTCGAATAAGTGTTGATTTCCCGCTACCAGATAAGCCCATAATGACGAAAATTTCTCCTTCATTGACGGTAAAGCTAGCATCATAAACACCAACCGTTGCACCTGTTTCTTTTAAAATATCTGTCTTGCTTTTTTGTTGTTTGACGAGTTCTAAAGCTTGAGAAATATGCTTACCAAAAACTTTAGAAACATGTTCTACTTTTATTTTTTCCATAGAACCACTCCTTTCAAAAACTAATCCCACTTACAAATATACAGTGAGATACAACCTCAATTAGTAGAGGGAGAATGTAGTTACTTTAAAAACAAATCTGTGGGCGAATTGTTTTATTTGAAACTATTTGAGGATAATGAAAACCAAAAATGAACAAGTAACAACTTAACGTTAACAAAGAGTTGTTACTTTTGTCAAATCGATAAATGAGAAAAAATCCGCATAAACGCTGTTATATCAGCGCTTATGCGGATTTTAATTTGGATATAAAAAGCTCTGCACGCGGCCTAAGCTTTCATCATTGCCGATAAAGTAAATAATATCTCCTTCTTCAATTGAAGCATATGGTCCTGGTGAAAGTAATAATTCATTGCCACGACGGATACCAACAATCGTGCTAGATGTATTTTGCCAAAAATTTAATTCTTGCAATGTGTGATGAATACACGGGCTATCAGCTGTCATTTCAATTTGATATGGAATAAAAGGATTAACGGAACGGAAATGTTCAGTGCGACTAATTAGTTGTTTTGTTTTTTCTTGTAAATGCAACAATTCCTGTTGTTGTTTTTGAATACTGATCAACAGCTCATTTTGTAGTTCATGAACAGATTGAACATCTTGGAACTGTCGGACAAAGCGCGCCGCCATTTCATACGATTTAATGATGACACCGCTACCTTTGGATGCTTCGACAATTTCTAAATCTTGCAACACGGCTATCGCTCTTCTTGCCGTTTCAGCCGATACATTGTATTGGCTAGCCAATGAAGATCTTGCATAAATTTTATCGCCAATTTGATATTTTTTTTCTACAATTTTTGAAGCAAGGTCTACCGCTATTTGCTGGTATTTTGGTTGCTTTACTTGAACATTTTTTTCTAAGTTCATGCTTAAACTTCCTTTCGTCATAACAAACCTACCTTCGCTTATTATAGACTAGCCTGCACAGAAAAAATAGCATCTCCATAAGCTATTAGTATAGGTTCTAAGCATCATTTAACAGCTTTCTATTCAAATATGATATTTTAGTAGAAAAGAGCTGTTGTTTGACAGTTTTAAGTTATTATTATAAACTAAGTTACGTTAAGTAAGTTAAATATAATGAAATGTTCAGTTAGTAAATATAACCTAAATGTTTAACATAGAAAGTTGGCGATAAATATGACAATTACTACTAAAGTAGTGGATATAGTGAAGGACAAAATGACAATTGTAAAGCATTCAGAAACTGAAAATATTTGTCTTGTAGGTCCTGTGAAATTACCTGTTAAGCAAGGTGAATTTTCAGCGACATTCCAATGGTATAACTGGTTAAAAATTGATAGTAATCTATCAAAAGAAGAAATAATTGATGGGCTAGCAACAGCAAATTTAGCATTTTCTCAGCAATCATCTGTACTTGTTTATGGGGATTTTGCAAATGAGGAAGATGTTTTAATTCGTATGCACAGCATCTGTCATACAGGTGATATCTTTGGAAGCCAACGCTGTGACTGTGGCTACCAGTTGCATGAATCGATGAAAATGATTGTAGAGCATGGTTGCGGTGCGATTTTCTATTTAGCAGACCATGAAGGGCGTGGCATCGGATTATTCTCAAAATCGCTTGCGTATTTACTACAAGAAGAAGGTTTAGATACAGTAGAAGCGAATCATGCACTTGGCTTCCAAGATGATACGCGCTCTTATGAAGAGGCGATTACGGTTTTAACGGCTCTTCGTTCAAAACCTGTAACACTAATTACGAACAATCCGAAAAAGCTAGCCGCTTTACAGATGCACGGTTTAACAGCAAATGGACATATCCCGTTATGGGGTGGGGTAACAGAGACAAACCGCTTTTATTTAGATACAAAAGTTGAAAAATCTGGTCATATCCGTGACATGAAGTAAGTGGAGGGTGTAAAGATGACGACAGATGAAAAATATATGCAATTGGCATTAGATTTGGCGGCGAGTGCAAGAGGGAATACGAACCCAAATCCTCTTGTAGGTGCTGTTATTGTAAAAGATGGTGTTATTGTAGGCACTGGTTTGCATCGTAAAGCAGGGGAGCCTCATGCGGAAGTGCATGCCTTTCGTATGGCGGGAGAGCACGCTAAAGGTGCTACTCTTTATGTTACGCTTGAGCCTTGCTCACATTTTGGTAAAACGCCACCTTGTGCGAATTTAGTTAAAGAATCTGAAGTGAGTCGAGTTGTAGTAGCGATGCAGGACCCGAATCCAGCTGTAGCGGGCAAAGGTATACAATTGCTACGTGATGCAGGCATTGAGGTGGAGGTAGGTGTACTAGAAGAACAATCTCGACGTTTAAACGAACGTTTTATACACAATATGCTTACTAAACGTCCATTCGTTATTTCAAAATATGCTATGACATTGGATGGCAAAATTGCAGCGCATACAGGGCATTCCAAATGGGTAACTGGTGCAGAAGCTCGGGAAGATGTGCACCATATTCGTCATGAAGTAGACGCCATATTAGTCGGTGTTGGAACAGTGATTGCTGATAATCCATCTTTAACGACGCGATTAAATAATCGACAAGGCAAGAATCCTATACGAATTATCATGGATAGCTATCTTCGTACACCAGCACATGCAAATGTATTAAATGTAGAAGAAGCGCAAACGATTATTGTCTGCAGTGAGGAAGTCAAACAAGAGCAAATTAGCACTTTTGAGGCAAAAGGTGTTACGGTCCTCCCTGTGCGAAGAGATAATGAAGGATTGCATATTGATGATATGTTAGAGAAACTTTATGTACTTGGTATTACAGATATTTTAGTGGAGGGTGGTAGCGCAATTAATGCCTCATTTTTACAAAGTGCTGCCATCAATAAATATATCATCTATGTAGCGCCTAAAGTTTTAGGTGGTCGTCTATCATTAACACCAATCGCTGGTTACAATGCAGCAACGATGGATGAAGCATGGGATGTTGAATTTGATTCATTTAATAAGTTAGGGCAAGATTTACGCATTATTGCTTATCCGAAAAAAGGTGAAGGAAAGTGAATTATCATGCGGATGTTTGTATTGTCGGAGCTGGACCAGCTGGTGCACTTCTTGCGCATTTGCTAGTTAAAAAGGGTCTATCCGTCATACTATTGGAACAAAACGCAACGCTTGGGCAGGCATTTCGTGGTGAGCATTTAAACGAAGAAGGTGAGACGGTTCTCAAAAAGCATTTTCTTTTTGAAGCGGTTGAAGCACTTGGTTTATTACGAATGGAGAAATTAGAATATTATGCGAAGGGCGAAGTCATTAAAACAATTGTTCCAGATGCCATTATAGGGCATTTAGGTATTCATGTGCCTCAAGCTCATTTACTTAAGGGAATACTTCAACAAACAGTTCACTTTCAAAACTTTAAGTGTTTCTTGCATACTAAAGTGACAACACTTTTGATGGATACTTCAGGGCGATATATCGGTGTTGTGGCTAGGAAAGACGATGAAACAATTGAAATCAAAAGTCAGCTTATTATAGGAGCGGATGGTCGATACTCGACTATTCGAAAGCGAGCCCATATTGCCAGCCAAAAACAGAAACATGGTTTTGATTTACTGTGGGCGAAAATTCCAGCTCCTCAAGATTGGGAGCCAGCTATTAAAATGGCATTAATTGATGAAAAACAATTGTCGCTATTCTCCCAGACTGGGGGCTTTATTCAAATTGGTTGGAATATTGAACAAGGAAATTTTGCGCAGCTGAGAAAGCAGCCATTTACACCGTTTGTTCACAAGCTAATTGAGGCCTTTCCACAGCTAGATGATATTGTTACACACTATATTCAATCATGGCAGGACTTTGTGTTACTCGATGTATTTAGTAGTCATTGCGATTGTTGGGGTACAGCAGGACTTGTTCTGTTAGGTGATGCTGTTCATACCATGACACCTACTGGCGCATTCGGCTTAAATAGCGCGCTAAAAGATGCAGATTGTCTTGCATCCTTACTAAACAAAGAGACAATTAGTCAATTTAATGTGCAAGATTTTCAACAAATGCGAGCACAGGCGATTGAAGAAGTATTAGCGCAGCAAATTGAAAAAGAACAGACTTTTGCCTTTCACTTCATTGATAGGGCATCTTGAGAGGAAGAAAACATAGATGAAATTTGGTTTTGATATAGATGACACATTGATCAATTTACGGGCACATGCTTTTTCACTTTATAATAAAAAACTAGGTAAAGATATCACACTGGAAGCCTTTCATGCTTTAGAAAGAGTGGAGATTCATGAGCCCTTTGGCTTAACAGATGCAGAAGGCGCCGCAATGTGGAATAGTTCTTTAGAGGAAATATACTTTACGGATTGTCCAATTTTTGAAATGGCCCTTGAAACGCTACAAACATTACATCAAGAGGGGCATGAAATTTATTATATTACGTCACGTCCGAAGCAATATTGTCAGCAAACGCAACAATGGATGAAGGCTCAAGGTTTTCCTGTGGAAGAGGGGCATTTCTATTGTGGTATGCAAGACGCGGAGAAAGTGAACATTATTAAAAAACTTGTATTAGATGTTTATGTAGATGATAAACCGGCTGTATTAGAAACACTACAAGACATCCACACAAAAGTGATATTAAAAAACCAATCTTACAACCAGTATGTGAATTTACCTCGAATGCATCATTGGCATGAGTTTTTAAGCAAAATGAATGATTAAAAGGAATGGTATAACGGGTTTCGTTGTACCATTCCTTTTGTTTTAAAACAGTTGTTTTTCAATATTTGCAGCGACTTTTAGAATCGTTGCAATTAAATGATTTTCATCGTAATCATTGTAACGGACTTCCGGTATAACGAGTGTGACGGAAGCGATAATTTGATGCGAAGCATTTAATATTGGGGCTGATACAGAACAGGCGCCGCGCACCCGCTCACTATTACTTATGGCAAAACGTTGCGCGCGAATTTGCTGTAATTCGTTTAATAGCTGTTCTTTGGAACAAATCGTCTTATCGGTAATTGGTTCAAGTGTGATATGTTCTACATAATCTTCAACATTTGGCATAAATGCGAGTAATGTTTTAGAAGATGCACCTGCATAAAGTGGGGAGGTGTCACCTACATACATTTTCGTTGATAGAGGGTAGGTAGAATCATAGTTTACTATACAGCGCCTTTCTAAGCCGTCGATAATATTCATCGAGACACTTTCACCCATATCTTCATTGAGCTTTTTTAAAATAGGCTCTGCAACAATAATTAGACTGGACTCTTGTTTGACTAGGTTTCCTAAATAGAGCAGTGAATGACCTAATTGGTAGCGTTTTGTTCCCTCATCTTTATGAAGAAATCCTTCATACACAAAGGTAGAAACAAAACGTTGTAAACTGGAGATGCTAATACCTGTTTTTTTACTCAACTCTGTTAAAGAGAGGTTAGGTTCTTCTTTTGTAAATGCTTTTAATACTTTAATTGCTTTGTGCAACGATGACATTGTATAGTTTTTTTCGAAAGTTTCTTGATTCATCTCGTCACCTACTTACATAAATTTACTTTCGCTTAGCGGCTATAACCTTTATCTTCATGAGGGTTGTATGATGATAAAATTATTACTATTATAGCGTAAATTTATTTCGGTAGAGACGATTTTTGGAATTCATTTGTATGTTCCCCAAGTATAGGTGGAGCTAATTTATATTGAATATTTAAATTTGAAAACTGCAACGGGTTTTTGACGAATTTTATTTTGCCATATTTTTTGTGTTCGATTTCTCCAATCATGTCACGTGCCATAACTTGTGGTTGTTCAAGTGCTTCCGCAATGGAATTCACACGACCTCCGGGTATTTTATATTGTTGTAATAACGCAATCCATTCATCACGCGTTTTAGTTATTGTAATGTCCGAAATGAGTTGTACCAGTTCTGCTTCATGTTGCTTTCGCATCGTGTTTGATTTAAAACGTGCGTCGGTTGCCCACTCTTGACGTTCAAGCATTGTGCAAAATTTTTGAAACTGCCCATCAGTACCAACACATATCATTAAAGGACCGTCTGCGCAGTTAAATACTTGATAGGGCGCTACGTTATTATGCCGATTGCCTAAACGTTCAGAAGCAAATCCTGTATTTAAATAGGCACTCGCAACATTTGCTAAGCTACTCATTTGAACATCCAATAATGCTAAATCAATAAACTGCCCGTTATTCGTTATATCTCGGATTCGTAATGCAGATAAAATACTGATGACGACATAATGGGAAGTTAAAATATCTGCAATTGGGACACCGACTCTTGTCGCCTCACCATCCGTTGCACCTGTTACATGCATTAATCCACTCATCGCCTGTATGACCGGATCAAACCCTGGTTCGTAGGCGAGGGGACCTGTTTGACCGAAGCCGGTCACCGCGCAATAAATGAGTTGCGGATTTATTTTTTTCAATTCCTCATAGCTTAGCCCCATCCGCTCCATATCACCAGTTTTAAAGTTTTCAAGAATAATATCTGCATCCTTTACTAGCTCTTTAAATTTTTCTTTGTCCTCATCTGTTTTTAAATCTAATGTTATCGATTTTTTATTGCGATTGGCACATAAATAATAGGTGCTTTGTTCATTTAAAAATGGACCCCAGTCACGCATACTATCAGAGCCATCGGGATGCTCTACACGTATAACTTCAGCACCTAAATCAGCTAGCAACATGGAGCCGGCAGGAGCGGCATAGACACGTGATAAATCTAACACCCGAATATTATTAAGAGGTTGCATATGGTTTCCTCCCACAAACGTTATTTGTATACTGCTTTACGTTTTTCTACGACGGCTGTTACACCTTCTTTAAAATCTTCTAGTTCTGTTACAATCGCCATTTGAGAAGAAATGTAATCGAGTGCTGTGCGTAAATCCATGCGTTGGCTTTGATAGACCGCACGTTTAATGAATTGTACTGTTGTTGTTGGGCGACTTGCTAGTTCTTGTGCATACTGTAATGTGTATTCTTCGAGTGCCTCATCTTCTACGACAAAGGTAACGATGCCTTTCGCTTTCGCTTCTTCAGCTGTTAAAACACGCGCAGTCCAAAACATGTCCAGTGCCTGATCGATGCCGATAAGCTTTGGTAAATAGTAGGCGCCACCATCACCAGGAACGATTGCTACGTTTATGTAGCTCTCTGAGATTTTTGTTGATTTTGCCGTTATCCGAATATCACACATTAAAGCCATATCAAGACCGGCACCCATTGCGAAACCGTGCACTTGTGCAATTACTGGCTTATCAATTTCTTCAAGCAGCAATGGAATACGTTGAATCTTTTTCCATAGCGAATTTTTTCGTGCTAAGCCAGTCGAAGAAATATCATCCTCACTTTTGAAAAAACCTTCTCCAGCTTGCATCGCCTTAATATCGCCACCTGCACAGAATGATTTGCCATTTCCTTTCACGATAACCACACGAATATCATCTGAATCACGTACGGTTTCAAGCGCTGTAATCCATTCTGCAATCATTTCCTCGCTAAACGCATTATACGCCTCCGGTCGATTTAACGTAATTGTGGCAATATGGTCTTTAACATCAAATAATAAATCTGCCATGTTCATCTCTCCCTTTACATAATTGGTATTTTGTCTGGCTTGTGCTGAAGAATTGCACTGCTTACTTCAACTAACAAAGTATAGTTTTAGCTCTGAGCTTTGAGCAGTAGTGAATTGTTAGTGAATGACGTCATATAAGCCCATAAGCTGTCACCGCTATGTTCTAGTAATTGAGTTGCCACCAAATCAGTCCAATAAAAAGTGCTTGTGCCTTCATCACGCCATGACCAAAGCCTACGTGTATACTGTTGTAAGCTATGTTCGTGTGTCGTACCAATTGCAGCATGCACTTGGTGGGAAATGGTCGCTACCGTTTGAATCATTTCTTCAAAACGAATTCGTGCATAGGCCACTTCACTCAGAGGGCTTTGTGCATCGAGGGCAACAGTCACATTATTAAATGCTGCTAAAGCTAACGCTGTTTCACCTGCTAAGTTCACAATATGTTGCTGAACAAGCTGGAAGCGATGGAGAGGACGACCAAATTGCTCACGCTCTTTTGTATAGTGCACGGTTAAGTCATTTATTTTTTCAATAGCGCCCGTCATCATTGCTAGTTGAAAGGCTGTTGCAATGGCTGTCATAGTCTGAATTTGTTTAGAAGTTAAGACAGTAGATTGTTGGCAAACATTGGCGTTTTGGAATGTTACCGTATCACGTGGCTCACCAGCTAAGTTTTTATCCGTTGAAATAGCCGCTTGGCTTAAGTCAATTGCAACTAAATGGATACCTTTTGTGCTGTGTGCAAGTGTTACTAATTGCTTTGTATGGCGCGCCCAAGGAATATGTTGTGCTGTGCCCGTTAGTTTGTCGTTTTCAAGTGTAAAGCTCGGCGTTTCAGCTAGCGCATAGGTTGCCAAATCATCCATTACTTGTAGGTTAGTATATGCTAATAAGTAGTTTGCTAATGTTGTTTCTGTAAATGGGATCGGAGCTGCATATTTTCCTGTTAAACGAACAATATTTAATAAATCTTCTAAATCGCCACCCGCACCGCCACTTTCTTCACAAATGGCGACAGCCGTCATACCGTTTTCCACGAACAAATTCCATATATCCGATGCCCACTTGCCTTGCTCGACAATATCAACTAAATCTTTACTAACATTTTCTTTTAGCATTCGTTCTACTACTTCAAGAATCATTTCTTTCATTTCACTCACTGTGCGACAACTCCTTTCGCTACTATGCCATAAAGTACTTCTGAAGTGCCTCCTCGAATTGTAAAACCTGGTGCATGTAAAATAGACTCTGCCATTAAACGGTCGATTTTACGTTGCGCGTCAAGTGTAGGGTAGGTTTGCACTAATAAACGAGTAATTTCTGGTATGCTTTGTTCAAATTTGGTGCCAAGCGCTTTTACAAGAGCAGCGGGAATAGAGACTTCATCGCCGTTTCCAGTTGCTAAAAGCTGGGCTACACCAATTGATAAATTGCGTAAGCTCCAGAGGCGTGCGACAACTTTAGATGCTTGTTTTAACCCTTCAATGTTATTTTGTCTTTTTAATTCTTGAATGAGTTCATCGATTAAAGGGAACGTGCTTAAAATACGCTCTGGGCCACTGCGTTCAAATGCTAGCTCTGCTAAACCTTGAACCCAACCATTGCCAATTTCACCGACAACCATATTGTCAGGAACAAAGACATTATCAAAGAATACTTCATTGTAATGATGTTCACCTGTTAAAAATTTGATTGGGACTACTGTAATTCCATCCGCTTGTAAATCGACGATTAGTTGGCTTAATCCCGCATGTTTATGTTTGCCATCATATGGGCTCGTTCGAACTAAAGTCACCATGTAGTGACATAGATGCGCATTACTCGTCCATATTTTTTGACCGTTTACGATCCAGCCGCCTTCTACTTTTTCAGCACGTGTACTGACAGAAGCCAAATCTGAACCACTATTTGGTTCACTTAACCCAATGCCGAAGTAGCATTCACCTTTCACAATTTGCGGTAGGAAAAATGCACGCTGTTGTTCTGTGCCATAACGCAAAAGTAGTGGTCCTGTTTGTCGATCAGCAAACCAATGTGCTGCAACCGGCGCACCTATAGCTAAAAATTCCTCCGTTAAAATATAACGATCAATAGTACTGCGCTCTTGACCGCCATATTTTTTGGGCCAGGTGATGCCAATCCAGCCTTTTTGCCCTATCAATTTAGAAAATTCAGGGTTATCTCCACTTAACCAAGAATCACATTTCGGCACGAAGGTTCCTTTTGCTAGTTCTTCGTGTAGAAATGCTCGAACTTCTAAACGGAATTGTTCTTGCGCTTCTGTAAATTGCACTGTTGGTAATTGAAACATATAATAACTCCTCCTTTTTACCGCATTGTGATAACAATTACATTATATGTGTATTTTATGATTCGTTATGTAAATAAGTCAAATGTTTTTTAGAATAATTAGAAAATTCCGTAAGTGAAAACTGGCTACAGCATATATAAATTAGTAGATAGCTTTTAGCGATAAGCCTTACAAATAGTAAAAAGTATTTAATTTACGAAAAAGTGTAAAAAAACAGAAAAAACATGTTACTATGTAGAAAAATTCCGTTTTGGGGGTGTGATAAGATGCAAATGACGATTAAAACTTCTCAAAAGGTCACACAAATATTATCAGCACAGTTAGTCCAGCATTTAGAAATATTGCAATATTCGGCGACTGAGCTAGAGCAATACATTTATGAAAGGGCAACAGAAAATCCACTATTAGTAGTCAACGACGCAAAAGAAAAAACGCAATATGAGGAGATTATGCAATTAGCAAATTGTTCTGTTCATCATTTTTCATCATCCTATGATAGGTCTAGCAGTAACCAATTTAATATGATTGAGATGAAGCTTGCTGAAAAAGAAAATTATGAGCAATTCCTTTTAGAGCAAGTGCCGATGCACCAAAATTTATCTTCTATTGATTTACGAATTTTAAAATTTTTAATCCAATCGTTGGATAATCGCTTATTTTTGGACGTAGAGTTAGAGATTGTAGCAGACAAGTTTCAAACTAGTTATTCGCATGTAGAGGCAATTTTAGATTTATTACAAACTTTTGAGCCGATTGGCGTAGGCGCACGAAGTTACCAAGAATTTTTACTTATCCAATTGGATAATGATCAGTTTGCGCCGCAAATGGCTTCGACCTTTATTCGTTCGGATTTAGAGTTAGTTGCAACGCAGGCGATTAAACAGTTGAGCAAAAAATATAAGATGCCTTTACAAGATGTCATCGAAACGGTTCACTATATAAAAAAATTGAAACCAATCATGATGGGGGATAAATTAGAATCGATTCCCTATGTGATGCCAGATATCGAAGTGAAAGCAATTGCTGGAGAATGGGTGATTCAGTTAACTCGTCACCACTTACCTATCGTATCGATTGATGAAAGTTATGTTGCGCTGTTAAAAAATGATCCAAATTATCAAACGTACTACCGAGATTCCATGAAAGATGCATTAGCTCTATTGCAAGGAATTGAACAGCGAGATAAGACGCTTTATGAGTTAACTAGATTATTATTGCAACAGCAGGAAAATTTCTTTACGAAGGGGTTAGAAGCGATAAAACCTATGCGTTTAAAAGATCTTGCTGACTTGTTAGCTGTACATGAATCGACCATTAGTCGTGCTATTCGAGGGAAGTATATTCAAACGCCAAAAGGCATTTATGCATTACAATCTTTGTTTACAAAGGGCTTGCTGAATTCTTCCGGAAAAATGGATTCGATTATGTACATTAAAAAGCGCTTACAAAAGTTGATTGAAACCGAGGATAAACGAAATCCTTTAGCAGACCAGCAATTGACAAATATTTTATGTGAAGAAGGAATTCAAATTTCAAGAAGAACTGTTGCAAAGTATCGAGAGGAATTAAATATTTTAAGTTCATATAATCGAGCGTATGGGTAATGTGATGTAAAAAATAAATGGATGATGCAAATGTGCATCAAAATTTTAATTGTGCATTGTGCAAAAGCGATTCGTACCGCGTCATCTTGATAAGCTGTGCTCACCATAAAAGGATGAAGCGAGATAAGAAGCTAGTAAACTACAAACTTATTTAACAGAATTTTATAAATTTTAAGTTTTTTGTAGTGTTTGGCATAGAACTTGCTCATTAAACAGAAGACATGCATTAGAGAAAGGGGCTAGTAAATGTCTATATCAAAACACTAAGGGGTGGTTTAATGGGAGCTTTGCAAAAATCACTGAAAACACGACATATTACAATGATTTCCATTGGTGGGGTAATTGGAACCGGGCTTTTTGTCGGAACCGGAAAAAACATTTTAAGTACCGGTCCAGCAGCAGTCATATCCTATGCAATTGCGTGTTTGCTCATTGTCTTAATTATGCAAATGGTTGGTGAAATGGCGGCTGGGGAAATCGCATTAGGAGAGAAGTCTGGTCAATCGGGGGAGTTAGGCTCATTTGCATCTTATGCAGGAAAGTATATTGGGCCATGGGCAGGTTTTACAGTTGGCTGGCTTTATTGGGCTAGCTGGGTATTCATTGTTGGACTAGAAGCTGCATTAATCGGGGGTATGCTGCATAACTGGTTTCCATTTATACCGATTTGGGTTGGAAGTGTAGGCATTACATTGTTAATGACCATTATTAATATTTATTCGGTGAAATCTTTCGGTGAATTTGAATATTGGCTATCATTTATTAAAGTTACGGCAATCATTATCTTTTTAGTAGTTGGAACAGCAATGATTTTCGGTATATGGCCTAATTATGAGCCTAAAGGATTAGGGATTTTAACAGCATTTGGTGGCTTTGCACCAAATGGGGTTGTTCCAATATTTACCGCAATTGTCTTTGTTATATTTTCTATTTGCGGTGCTGAAGTTGCAGCGATTGCTGCGGCAGAGTCTGAAAATCCAGCAAAAAATATTGTTCGTGCTATTCGCAATGTCGTATTCCGTCTCGGATTATTTTTTGTCGGCTCAGTAGCTATTATGGTCATGATTATCCCGTGGAATGATTCAACGTTTTTAGCAGCACCCTATGCCAATATTTTAACGATGGCTGGACTTCCAATTGCAGCTCAAATTATTCAAATCGTTATATTTATTTCATTAATTTCGGTGCTTAATTCAGCACTTTATACAAGTTCACGCATGTTACTTGAAATGTCACGTCAAGGAGATGCGCCAAAAATCTTCTCACAAATACGAAATCGCCGTGGTGCACCAGTACCAGCTATTATTGGAAGTACCTTAGTTGCATATATTTGTGCCATGCTCTATTTTATTTCCCCAGAAGTAATTTTTTATTTTTTAGGTAATTGTGTTGGAGGATTAATGATTGCTGTTTATATTTTTATCGCTATTTCACAAATACGATTTCGACGGTATTATGATCAAGTTTCGGGCGAGCCATTATCGATTAGGATGTGGTTATTTCCATACTTATCGTATGTTACGATTGGTGTTTTAACGATTGTCTATTTATGCCAAGTGTTAATTGAATCGTTGCGTACGCAGTTTTACTTAAGTACATTAGTATTGATTGTGTCAATTGTGCTATTTGTCATCATGCGAAAACTTTCAACTAAACCAGCAGAGCAATTAGAGGATAAGTTAGCTTCAGAGTAGAATATTACTACGAGGCTAAGACGAGTGTGAGGGAACTATACGATGAGATTAAATTCGCGACACGCTTACGGGAATGCAAGCCTAGCAAACAACTACGCAAGTAGTTGTTTGCTAGAGATTCCGTGGATAGGGAGCGGATTTTTTGCATTACTTCTAAAAATAATAAAATGGATTTGGAAAGGAAGCGGTTCAGATGTCAGTAACAGAACTTCATAAGGAAGAACATTTTTTTATTGTGAAAAATGGTGAAGTGATTGTCAAAAGTGATATCCAACAAGAGCTTCTTGAACAAATAAGTGAGAAATACTGTAAAGGACAAGAAACATTTGAGGTGCAAGAATATTTCGTCCATGTAGTAGAAACATCTCAAGGTACGCTGTTTACAGCTAGATCATTGAAGCAGTTTAACGATATCGATTTTATGAACCCCCTGTCACATAAGTTGTTGAACTCAATTTCTGATGGGGTGACAATTTGTGATCGTCACGGCAAAATTTTATTTCAAAATGATATTGATATTGAAATTGTTGGCATCGATTTACGGGGGAGATATGCAAAAGATGTCATTGCTGAAGGGTTAATGAGTGATTCTATTTCGATGAAAGTAATTGAATCGCAAGAAAAGGTAACGATATTGCAAACTTTCATTAACGGTAGATGTTTTTTAGTAACAGGTCAGCCTATTTTTGACGAAGATGGCAAATTACAATATGTTGTTGCCATCACACGGGATATGACACAACTCAAATTGCTTGAACAAGAAGTACAAAAATTAGAAGATCAAAATGAAAATTTTAAATACAAACTACAAGCCTTACATAATCAAGAATCGAGAAAAAGTAGTTTAATTGCCGTATCTTCCGCCATGATGCAAGTAGTCAAAAGGGTGATGCGTGTAGCGGAAGTAGATTCTACCGTGCTAATTGGTGGTGAATCGGGAGTCGGCAAAGAGGAGATTACAAAACTTATTCATGCCTATAGCAGACGAAGTCATAAGCAAATCTTAACAATCAATTGTAGTGCAATTCCAGAAACATTACTTGAATCTGAACTTTTTGGCTATGAATCAGGGGCATTTACGGGAGCTAGTAAAGGTGGAAAAGCCGGACTCTTTGAAATTGCATCAGGAGGCACGGTGTTTTTAGATGAAATTGGAGAAATGCCTTTGCAGCTCCAAGCTAAATTATTGCGAGTGCTACAAGAATCGGAGGTACAGCGCATAGGAAGTGGCAGGCCAATTGCAATCGATGTACGAATTATCGCAGCAACGAATCGAAACTTAGCGGATATGGTTAGGCAAGGTAGCTTTCGGGAGGATTTATATTATCGCTTAAACATTATCCCTATTGAAATTCCACCATTAAGACATCGTCGGCAAGATATTATTCCATTAGTTAATCATTTTTTAGCGTTGATAGGTGATAAATATGGCATTCATCGAACAATTGAGTCAACAGCTATGAAAGTGTTAGAAGCGTATGCATGGCCGGGAAATGTCAGGCAATTAAAAAATATGGTGGAACGCCTTTGCTTATTGGCTACCCAACCTGAAATTACGGCAAGTACAGTTCAACAAGAGCTTGATAGCAATCCACTAGTTATTCGACAAGTCGACAATACAGTGCAACAGCCAAATGTAAAACAACAGCTTGCAGTTCCACTTTTAGTAGGTACATTAAAAGAGCAAGTGGCAATGTTTGAAAAGCAATTGATTAAGCAAGCATTATCTGAACATCCGAGTATAAGACAAGCAGCCAAAGCGCTCGGTTGCGATCAATCTACGTTAGTAAGGAAAATACAAAAATTCCAATTGACACGGCATATCTCCTATCAAGAATAATGATGCAGTTATGCATCACTACTTGTATATTTGCATAATTAGTGCAAAAAAGCATGAAATGCTAGTGATATTTGAATAGGCGTATGTGTTTCTAACAAGATGTTTATTGCAGCGAAAAAATATCGACATTCTGAAAACTGCCAAGTCGTTCGAGGTGCTCAATAGTGAATAATGATGGACGAATTCAATAAATTAGAGAGGCATTTTTTAATAATGTCTCTTTTTTTATGGAGTTGGCATGAAAATTGCTTGTAATAAAGTGTATAAAACTTTTAATGAAAAGAGGCTGGTATTGATGACAATTCAACTAAAAGAAGAATTGAAAACTTTAGATCAAAAGCATTTTCTACATCCAACGACGTCGATTGAGCAACAGCAAACACAAGGTCCTGCTGCTATTTTTACAGAGGGGAAAGGCATCTATTTAAAAGATTTAGAGGGGAAAAGTTATATTGATGGCATGTCTTCTTTATGGAACGTAAACGTTGGACACGGTCGTGAGGAAATTGCAGAAGTTGCAAAAGAACAAATGGCTACATTAGCATTTAGCTCTTGTTTTGCTTCATTTAGTAATGAACCAGCTATTCGTTTAGCAACGAAAATAGCCTCTTTAACACCAGGAGATTTAAATACAGTATTTTTTACTTCTGGAGGATCGGAATCCAATGATACGGCGATTAAACTAGCTCGCCATTACTGGTTATTAAAGGGTCAGCCAGCGCGTCAAAAAATTATTTCACGTACACAATCCTATCATGGGGTGGCAATGGGAGCGACAAATGCGACGGGTATACAGGCATTTCGTAACTTTACTAATTCACCTGCACCTGATTTCCATTATGTTTACAATCAATCTGTTCGCGATCTTCGAGAAATGATTGAGGCACTAGGTCCAGAAACAGTAGCAGCGTTTATTTCCGAGCCGATACAAGGAGCGGGAGGAGTCAATATTCCGCCAGAAGATTATTTTAAAGAAGTACGTAAACTTTGCGATGAGTACGGCATTTTATTTATAGCGGATGAAGTAATTACCGGTTTCGGTCGTACGGGTAAATGGTTTGGCATGGAGCATTATGGCGTTGTACCAGATATGATGTCATTTGCTAAAGGGGTATCGAGTGGCTACGCACAGCTTGGAGGTGTGGTAATTTCCGAAAAAATTCATGAAACATATTGCCAGCTTTCCAAAGGGACTTTAATGCACGGTTATACGTATAGTGGTCATGCATTGGCTTGCCAAGTAGGCTTAAAAAACATTGACATTCTAGAGCGAGAAATGTTGATAGAAAACGCAGCATCTATGGGAGAAGCGATGTTGACAGGTTTTAAAGCGCTTCAAGAAAAATATAGCTTTATCGGAAATGTTCGAACAATTGGTTTGCTTGGTGCTATTGAGCTAGTTAAAAATCGTGAAACTGGCGAGCTTTTCGAGACTGCCATTAGCCCGATATTTGTTCAAGAAACGATGAAACGAGGCTTAATTTTACGAACAGTCACGTACGAGCAAGATACAGTTGTTTTTGCACCACCACTTATTTTATCGAAAGCAGAATTAAACGAAATGTTACGTATTCTAGATGAGACTTTTGAATTTGTGCGTAAAACGATTATTGCAAAAGATTAATATGTATGGCTTTAATGCGAGCTAATATGAAGAATCAGTTACTTAATCAAGGAGGGGTTTTATGACAACTATCATTAGGGAAATTCGAGAGCAATTTAATCCTGCAAAACCATCGCAATGTATTGGTCAAGTAGAGCTTTTGACAGTGGATGAGACAAAGGAAGTCGTTACAGCGGCAAATGAAGCATTTGAAGATTGGAAAAATACATCGTCAGTAGTGCGTGGGGAACTATTGCGTGTCACTGCAGACTTGTTCGAACAAAATATTGATAAAGTAGCTGAAACAGCTTCCAACGAAATGGGTAAAACCAAAAATGAAATGATTGGGGAGGTGAAACGTGGCGCTTCTATTTTGCGCTATTTTGCACAAGAAGGAATGCGGGCGACAGGTGAAGTATTGCCGTCTGCCAGTGAAGGCAAAATGTTGTACACAATGCGTGTCCCTCTTGGTGTAGTTGCAGCTATTACACCATGGAATTTCCCAGTAGCTATTCCTTTGTGGAAAATTGCGCCCGCATTAGTATACGGCAATACGGTTGTTTGGAAACCTTCTATTGAAAGCGCTTTAACGGGAAAACTTATCGGCGAGCTCTTTGAACAAGCAGGTATACCAAAGAATGTGTTAAACGTCGTACAAGGACGCGGTTCGAAAGTTGGGCAAGTTTTGCTTGAAGCACCAGAAGTGAAAGCAATAACATTTACCGGTTCAAATGGTGTTGGGCAAAGTATTTTAGATAGCGCAGGATCAACTAAGAAAAAAATTCAGCTTGAACTAGGCGGTAAAAACGCTGCCATTATATTAGCTGATGCGGACATTCATCTCGCTGCAAAGTTAACAATTGAAGGAGCAATGAAGCAAACCGGACAACGTTGTACAGCAACTAGTCGAGTTTATATTGAGGAAGCAGTTTATGATGAGGTGTTAGCATGTTTAATTGAACAAGCGAGGGAAATCAAAGTCGGCACGTCAATGGGTCCAGTTTCCTCAAAAGGTCAATATGAGAGTATTTTAGCTGCCATTGAAAAAGCAACATTAGAAGGTGCCAAACTTGTCTATGGTGGTGGACCGACGCAAGGTAAATCAGAAGGTTATTATATTGACCCGACGATTTTTACAAATGTAACACATGCTATGGGCATTGCGCGTGATGAAATTTTTGGACCAGTTCTAGCTGTGATTAAGGTAAAGGATTATGAAGAAGCAATTCGATTATCCAACGACTCTGAATTTGGATTAAGTGCTTCTATTTATACGAACAACATTCAAAAAGCTTTTGATTTTATTCAGCGTAGCGAAGTGGGGCTTGTTCAAGTGAACGACGAGACAGGTGGTGCTGAACCACAAGCGCCATTTGGCGGTATGAAAAATTCAAGTACTGGCGCACGTGAACAAGGGCAAGCAGCAAAAGAATTTTTTACAACATTTAAAACGGTGACAATCCGCACACAGGGAATGTAATGGGCTTAAAGCCCGTTACATATGGGAGACTGTTTTTTCTTATAGGTTAGTAGATTGTTATGCATATTTTCACACTATTAAACGAAAGAAGGTATCTCTATGGCACAAACTCGCTTAGCAATAGATGTTGGTGGAACGTTTACAGATGTGTTTGTTTTTAATGAAGATACAGGAGAAATATTTGTCACAAAAACTTCATCCACCCCATCAAACCCTGAACAGGGAATTTTAAATGGCGTTGAGAAGGCAGAGTTGAAAGGGCAGGATATTAAAATTTTTTCTCATGGCACGACGGTTGGTACGAATGCATTAATTGAGCGAAAGCTACCGAAAACCGCTCTAATTACGACAAAAGGATTTCGCGATGTCACAGAAATTCGTCGCGGCACAAAGGAGGATATTTGGGATACGTACAAAGATACGGCAAAGCCCTATATTCAACGCCGCGATCGTTTTGAAGTCACCGAGCGAATAGATTATGAAGGAACAGTATTGCAAGCTATCGATGAGGAAGAAATTCGGGTATTAGCAAAGAAATTGAAACGTCGCGGGACAGAATCCATTGCTATATGTTTTATCAATTCTTATGTGAATGGAGAAAACGAAGCAAAAGTGAAAAAGATTTTACTTGAGGAACTGCCAGATGTTTATATATGTACTTCAAGTGAAGTACTACCTGAAATATTCGAGCATGAACGGATGAGTACAACGATTATTAATGCGGTTCTAGGACCAATCATGAGCAATTATATTAGTAAATTAAGCAATGAAATGCAAAAAAGAGGCTATGAGGAGGAAATTTTAGTTTTACATTCTGGCGGAGGTGTCATGACGTCTAGTACAGTGCCTCGCTATGCCGCTAGATTAGCGAGCTCAGGAATTGCTGCGGGAGCAATTGCGAGCAAACATATAGCAAAGTTATGCGGTTTTGAAAATGCGATAGGCTTGGATATGGGAGGAACGAGTACAGATATTTCACTGATGTACAAAGGACAAATTCGAATTACAAAGGATTGGTCTATTGAATATGGTTATCCAATAGGATTTCCAAGTATTGAAATATTAACGATAGGTGCTGGCGGTGGTAGTTTAGCTTGGCAAGATGAAGGTGGATCATTACGAAATGGGCCGCAAAGTGCTGGTGCTATACCAGGTCCAGCCTGCTATGGTCATGGTGGTACAGAGCCAACCAACTCAGACGCTAATGTCGTTTTAGGACGTCTTGGTGTGACATTGTTAGATGGGATGATGCAATTAGATAAAAGAAAGGCACAGCAGGCTGTAACAAAAATTGCGCAAGCTTTCAATCAGACAATTGAAGAAGCTGCGAGTGCCATTATTGAAGTTGCCAATGCCAATATGAGTGATGCCGTTCGTTTAATTTCTGTACGAAGGGGCTATGACCCACGTGATTTTGCTCTTGTAGCCTTTGGTGGTGCAGGGCCACTTCATGCCGCACATTTAGCAAAAGATTTAAATATCCCGAAAGTCATTATCCCTACACATCCGGGCGTAGCAGCAGCAATGGGGTGCTTACTTGTAGATGTACGCCACGATATTTCAAAAACGTTTGTAAAAAAAGCAAATGAAGTATCAGTCGAAGAGCTCGATATTCAATATCAGGCACTACGGAAAGAGGCGAAAGCATTATTAGAAGAAGAAGGGATTTCTGAAGAAACATCGACTTTGATGAATTATATGGATCTTCGCTATAAGGGACAATGGCGTTCCTTAGCGGTTGTGGTACCAGATTACGTCACTTCCTTGGAGGAAGTATTAGCAGCATTCCACCAAGAACATGAGCGAGAATTTGCATTTTCAGATAAGGACCAGATTGTTGAGATTTACGGTTTACGTGTGACTGCAATAGGTACAGTGCCAAAACCTAATTTCCCACAATTTGAATCAACTGGCTCCTTACAAGATGCTTATAAAGAGACACGACCTGTCTATTTTGATGGGGCATATGTTGAAACAAACGTTTATTATCGCGATAAAATTCCAGTGCATGCACAATTACAAGGTCCTGCAATTGTGGATCAATTAGATACGACGACGGTCATTCCACCAGGATTTACGGCTGAAGTAGATGCTTATAAAAATATCATTATTACCGTGAACTAATACATGATAAGGGGGAAGTAATCTATGAGTACTACAGGATTGTTCCTAAATAATCAAATTAAAAATCTGGATCCAGTAACATTTGAAGTGTTGAAAAATGGCTTTGTAAATTTAGTCGATCAAATGGCTGAACAAATGCTGCGTACTTGCTATTCTTTTGTTATTTATAATCGGGATTTTAGTTGTGCATTATGTGACGCACAAGGAAATACAGTTATGCAGGGAACACAAGATATTTCGGTACATGTCGGTACTTTACATCTAACAGCGAAAGCGGTTTTAGAGGATTTTGCAAATGATATTCACCCTGGTGACGTATTTTTAGTAAATGATCCATATCGGGGGGGCACGCATTTTAGCGATGTTCGGGTTATACTACCTGTTTTCCATGACGATAAGCTGATTGCCCTGATGCAAACAAACGGTCATTGGGCAGATGTAGGTGGTTCTAATCCAGGTTCTTTTGATATTACAGCAAAGGAACATTATGGAGAGGGATTACGAATACCCCCTGTACGCATTTATAGTAAAGGTCAGTATTTAGCAGATGTTGTGAATATTATCGTGATGAATATGCGTATTCCCGAGGAACGAATTGGTGATTTACGTTCACAAGTAGAAGCGGCTAAAATTGGCGAAAAACAATTGAATGAGATGATTAACAAATATGGTATCGATACGGTTTTACTAGCATTTGAAGAGGTACAAAATTATGTAGAACGTTTGACGAGTGCAAAGATTAAAGCCTTACCGAAAGGACAATGGGAAACAGTCGATTACATTGATATGGACCCAGAGCTAGGGGATGGCTTAATACCAGTGCATGTGAAAATGACAATTCGTGAAGATGAAATTTTCTATGATTTAAGTGGGTCACACCCTGCTATAAGTTGCTTTTTAAATGCTGGATTCGGTTCGGCACTTTCTGGTATTTATGCAGGAACGAAAACATTCTTTCCGGAAATTCCGTTAAATTCAGGTTTCTATCGAGTTGTCAAAATACATTTGCCCGAAAATACTGTTGTCAATGCGCCGAGTCCCATTGCGGTATCTGGCTATTGCTCAGGTTCTTTTGAAAAGATAATGAATGCATGTTTTGAGTTATGGTCAAACATCATGCCTGAACGTGCAATTGCTTGTTCATTTAACCTAGAGTATTTGTTAATTGGTGGCTACGATCAACGACAAAATAATAATGGGTATTTTATGTGGTATGACTGGATGGCAGGAGGACATGGTGGGCGTGTGGATCGCGATGGCGCAAATACGACATCACCTGTATTTGGGGTCGGTTTAAGTGTCCAACCGTGTGAAGGGCAAGAGCGCTTGTCTCCTGTACTAACGACAAAACATGAGATTATTACAGATTCAGCAGGTCCAGGGAAATATCGCGGTGGTTGTGGTGTTGAAAAAGGTGGGTTATTAACAGATATAAACAACACCGTGATGTCATATTGTTGTGACCGTTCTCGATCCATTACGTGGGGCATTATGGGCGGCTTACCATCCATTGCACAAGGGGCTATTTTAAATCCAAATCAAGCTGGTGAGGAATTTTTGGGTACTATTTTTTCTAATGTCGCATTGAAAAAGGGAGACTCCTTTACACGTCCATCTGCTGGCGGGGGAGGATTAGGGGACCCTCTTGAGCGTGATGTCAACGCAGTTTTAGAGGATGTCATCGATGAATATGTTTCGCTTGAACGTGCGAAACTTGATTATGGCGTTGTTATCCGTGAAATTGATCGTGATATTGATGCATTTGAAATTGATATGGCAGCTACCGTGAAAGAGCGAGCGTATATTCGAAAAAATCGTCAACAATGGCTTGAAACAGACCCCTATGAAGTGGAGCGTATGTACAATACAGGTGAAATCAATCAAATGGACGTTGTACGTCGCTATGGCGTTATTATGGATTACAAAACAAATCAAGTGTTACCAATTTCCACAAAACAATATCGTACGTCCATGAAAAAACGTTCGTTAGCCTATTGGATGTAATGTTATACAACAATAAAGCAACCAAGAGAACGAAATATTTCTCTTGGTTGTTATGATTTAGGCAAAGCGATTAAGCTGAAAAAGGGATAAATCTTGCTTGCTTGTACCATTTAATATAAGTTCTGTTAATACTTCGCCAACTGCGCTACTAAATTTGAAGCCATGACCAGAAAATCCTGCAGCAATGACAATATTGCGATGATTAGGTAAAAAATCAATGATAAAGTGTTCATCAGGTGTCACAGAATATTTACATGTTTTGCCGAATGCAAGTGCACCATGCTGTGGCATAAAGCGATTGAGAAAATGTTGTAAATCAGCAGCATCCTGATTATCGAATGGACGCATTGGCTCATTAGGGTCGATAGGCTCACCACCATCATGGCGACCTAGTTTCAAGCCTGCCCCATGAATGCTTGGAAAACCGTAATAGGCAGAATCAGCAAATTCGAAACAGTAGGCGGGGAAAGTAGTGTCACGATAAAGCTGTTCGTCTGCTTCAAACCAAGCAAATGTTTTGCGTGTTGGTGTAATAGGATATGAAAGGTTCATGGTTTGGAGCAATTCCGATGCCCAAGCCCCTGCTGTGACAATGAGGTTTCTTGCCTCATATAGCCCATTTTCTGTATGTATTTGTACAATGTCTTCGGTCTTAATAGCGTGGACCTTTTCATTTGTATGTAAAATGGCACCTTGTGCTAATGCTAACTTTTTATAGGCAGCGATACAGGCTTCTACATGCAATACACCTGCAGTTGGTTCATAGCACACTACTAAATCCTCAGGCAATGCTAATCCAGGCCATTTTTCCATCGCTTCGGCGGCTGTATACTGTTCTAAAGGTAAATCGTATAGTTTCGCGCTTGTTCTAACATTTTGAAGAAAGGTATGATCTGATTGACCAACATTCATCACACCTGTTTGTAAAAATAAAGATTCACTTGTTTCCGCTTCAAGCTCTTTCCATAGTTGTCCTGCGCGTAGCACGAAAGGGACATAACTCGCTCCTTCACCGTAAGCAAAACGAATAATTCTTGTTTCGCCATGATGGCTGCCCTCTTCATGTGGTGGATCAAAAGCATCGAGCATAAGGACGTTTTTTCCTGCCTTCGCTAAATAATAACCAGCCGCCATTCCCATTGAACCAGCACCCACAATAATTACATCATAAATCATAGTCATCCCTACTTTCTTTCTCTAGTATAGCAAAAAAGAAATGAGAATTTTGCAACAACTTAAATAGGGATTATAGGAAAACACGAAAAGGCTGGGACATCACTAAAAAGAAGAGTGGTTTAAGGGACAACTCTTGCTTAGAATGCATAAACAAATGATACAACGAGCAAAAAAGTGTTAGATTGATGCAGTCAATCTAACACTTTTTCTCTACCTGTTAGCCAACAGATTATTACTGAATTAAATAAAACGAGCAATGTCTTTTAATGGTAAACGTGATGAACCATAAGCAGGTGCTGCCGCTTTCCCGATGGCAATAAGAACAACAGGGAAAATATGCTCTGGTAATTCAAAACGTTGTGCAAATTTCTCTTTATCAAATCCGCCCATTGTCACCGTATCATAACCTTTTTCTTTTGCAATCAGCATTAGTTGCATTGAGATAAGACCTGCATCAAATGTTGCAATATTTTTTCTGACTTCAAGTGGTGCAGCTGGGTAAGTACGTAGAGTATTCGTAATCATTAAATCTTTCTGTGCTTCACCCATATGCCCTTCTGCTACATTTTGCGTGTAAATTTGTTCAACTTGCTGATACATTTCGGCATTGCCTAACACTGCAATAATAGCTGAAGATGTTTCAACTTGTTCTTGGTTATTGGCAATAGCACGTAGTTCTGTTTTTACAGCTTCGTCTTGAATGACTAGGAATCTCCATGGTTGCAAGTTACTAGATGACGGAGCGCTAGTAGCCTCTTGAATAATTGCTTCAAGCTCTACTTGTGGAATTTTAAAAGCTGAATCATAGACGCGAACGGATTTACGCTCTTCCATAATTGTATATAGATTGGTTTGTGTTTTAGTTGCTGACATAATGTCCTCCTTAAAACTTACTAATGGTAAGTTGATGATTAGAATCTTACCATTAGTAAGTTTATTCGTCAAATAAAAAATATTTTGTGTGCTACAATAGAATAAGGAATTACAGACAGGAGGTTATGAGATGACACAATCAAACTGTTCACATATATGTAGTAGTTATCATCAGGCAATAGAGTTTATAGGGAAACGTTGGATGGGAATGATTATTTATACTTTGTTGCCTGGTCCAAAAAGGTATCATGAAATTCATGCCACAATACCCGGCATTTCTGATCGTTTACTAACAGAACGTTTAAATGAGCTTGTTAATGCAGGACTAATTGAAAAGAAATACATTGATTCATCGATAAAAAAGGTAGAATATGCATTAACACCAAATGGCTTAGCATTTCAGGAAGTCATAGCGTCTATTCAAAAATGGATTGATTTATGTGAATTTGAGAAAATGACAAAAGAGACAACATAAAAAGCCAAAATACCTCAAGTGCTTGAGGTGTTATGGCTTTTTTATTTGTAACTATTTGTAATGACTTTTGTTGTTTTGCCAATATCTTTATTCTTCCTATAAAGTTTGTACTTTTTTGCCTTTATATTATAGGATTCACTTAAAAGACTGTAGATACACTCTCTTTGAGTGTATCTACAGTCTCCAAACCTTACCTATTTAACATTTGGTAATACTTTATTTAACATAATGGCAACGAGCGCAGCTGTTGCTATTGGAGAGCCGAATAAATATTGTACCGTTGTAGGTAAAGCATATAAGAAATCTTTTGGTAATAGTGTTAACGCTAATGTTAAGATAACAGGAACAGCAATGACGTACATTTCTTTTTCGCCAATATGTTCATTTTTCATTACCTGTAACCCGCTAATGGCGATAATGCCACAGACGATGACAAAGACGCCACCGATCACTGCTGAAGGAATGGCAGAGATTAAGGCAGCCAATTTACCGGAAAAACCGAACAAAATAAACCAAAAACCTGCAACAATAAAGATACGACGGCTTGCAATACCTGTGATGGAAATAACCCCTGCATTTGTTGAATAGCCAGTTACCGGCGTAGAACCGAGTAATGAGGCGATGAAACAGCCAATCCCCTCACCAATTACCCCACGATTAATTTGTCTATCTGTCAATGGTTTATCAATTACATTACTTACAGCAAACCATGTACCCGTCGTTTCAGCCATTAAGACAATATAGATAATCACCATTGTTAAAATAGCTGAAAAGTTAAATGTAAAGTCGTAATCTACAAAAGGCAATTGCGGTAAGCTAAACCAATTTGCTTTTCCAACAGCCGATAAATCTAAAATACCCATAATATTTGCAGCGACACAACCGATAAGCAACGCGATAATAACGGAGGCAATACGAAATACTCGACCTTTTTGACGGAATATAGAGCCTAGCATTACGCAGCCAATTAATACGGTAGCTGAAATAAGCGCCAAGTATATGTTTTGGCTAATCGTAGCACCAGCGCCTTCAAAAATATTACTACTTAAACCAACGGGCATAAGGGATAAGCCAACGACGAAAATAATTGTACCGCCTACAATTGGGGGAATAAATGTTTTAACGATTTTGTTGAAAATACCTGTATAACCTAAAATGATGACAAAAATGGCCCCAATCAGGCTTGCACCCAGTACAGCGCTCCAACCAAGTTCGCCACTGCCACTTGCGGCATAGATACCAACTATCGCTCCTAATGGTACATACGAGGGTCCTTGTGCGATTGGAAGCTTCATGCAGAAATGGCTTTGGACAATCGTCGCAATCCCTGCTGCGATAAATGTTGATTGTATTAAAGCACTTGCTTGTCCTGATTGCATGCCTATTAACATCGCAATTAGGAAAGGTACGACATAGACGTCCATGGCCATTACATGTTGTAAACCTAGAAGAGCGGATTGACCGAATGGTACTTTGTCATCGGGTAAAACGGTTAAATGTGCGGTATTACTGTTTGCTAAATTGTTTTTTTGCGTTTCCACTAAGATGCCCACCTCAAATGTTAAGTTTATAAATAAAACGACTTAGTGACCTCCATCTGTTGCTACAGAGAAGGGGAGACCACTGTTTGCGTTAGATTATTGTGTTCTTTCGTGCACTTTAATGCCTTGCACCCATACTTCTCGAATATTTTCAGGACGTACTAGATACATGATTTTTTGGAAGATATCAACCAGTTCTTCTTTGTTATCAAAGATTGGTAGTTTAGCAGATGCTACTTTTGTATCGATTACTTGAACATCCCACGTATAGTTTTCTTGTAAGCGACCAATTGGAAGACTTAAACTTTCACCACCGCCAGCTGTTGCTAAATAGAATGCTTCGTTGATAGTAATGCGCGAATTTGGCACGCCACGTTTGTCTGCAGGAAGTGCTGTATTCACACCATCTTCCAACATTCTAGATGACATTACCGCCTGTCTTGCATTATCAAAAAGACTAGGTGAGAAGCCACCTGAAATGTCTGAGCCTAAACCAATATCTACACCTTTTGCATGGAAGCGGGCAATGGGAATAACGCTGTTAGCAAAATAAGCATTTGAAATTGGACAATGGCCGATAGCAGTACCAGTTTCAGCAAATAGTGTGGCATCTTCATCGTTTAAGAAATTACAATGTGCCATAACAGACTTATCACCTAATAGACCAAAATCATGTAAAGCGTAGGCATCATTTTTGTTGAAGCGGTCTTGCACGTACCTATGCTCCCAGTCACTTTCACTACAATGAGATTGAATATGTGTATCATACTTAGCTGCCAATTCACCTAAACCTTTTAAAGCACTATCTGTACAACTTGGAATAAAGCGAGGTGTTACAACAGGATATACGCCTTGCTTGGTAGATTTCGCTAATTCTTTAACAGCTAAAATAAACTCTTCTGTATCCGCTAATGCTGTTGCCGTATTTGCATCTCGATAAAATGCAGGGTTTTGTTCAGGGTCATCCATGACAACTTTCCCAACAAGACCACGTTGTCCTTTTGTAGCACAGATTTCAGCTAATAATAGGCTTGCTTCCTTATGTACTGTTGCAAAGTACAACGATGTTGTTGTGCCATTGGCAAGAAGGGTACTTACTAAATCTTCATAGACCTCTTTCGCAAATGCTAAGTCCGAGAACTTCGATTCGATAGGGAAGGTATAGGTGTTGAGCCAGTCATATAGGGGGATGTCTAGAGCAGTACCGGCTTGAGCCCATTGTGGTGCATGGACATGCAAATCGACAAAGCCTGGGAAGAAATACTGGCCATCAGTTAATTGGTAGAAATTTTCTTTCCCTTTATATGTATGTAGTACTGTTTGATAGTCAGGATGCTCTTGCGCAATCGTTTTTTCGATTATTCCGTCTGCGTTAATGCAAAACAGGTAGTCTTGTAAAATTTGTACTTCTTTGGAAGACTTACTTGAAAAAGCAGTTCCTTTGAAAATTTGCGTATATTTAAACATAGTTTACACCTCAATGTTCGTATTTTGATATCAGCAGGGAATATTATAGGATAATAAAACTGTAAAGTCTATAAAAAAACGAATATTTTACTTTTCACCTGATGTAGAAAGTAGTGGGAAAATGAGGCTTGGCAAATTAATAATCTTTATATAAACTGTAAATGAGAATTATTATCATAGTTTGTTGCGAGAAATTCGGAATAAATAGGTGCTATATAAGATTTTTAGGAAATGCCCAAAAGGAGGGGATTGAAAGGACATGCTTGGTAGGAAAGTAAGCCTAGTTATGGGAGTATGTGTTGGTGTTTTTTTGCTTATAGTATTACTTGTTATTAGTTTAAAAGCTAATTATTAAATAAATCGCCTAATCGACGACTCAAGTGTGAATGCTTGGGTCTTTTTTGTAAAAAGAAAAGTGTAAAACCACATCCCTTTATTATTTTGAATATTGGTAAAATTTATAAATTTAATTGCTTTATTAAGGAGCATTCAGTATCCTTTTATTAACAAAGGGGGAGAGGATGCGATGAATCGTCAACACATTGGTATTTTATTTGGGGGAGTACTATTACTAGTTGTAGCGATGGGGATTAGCCGTTTTGCTTTTACGCCCATTTTGCCGTTTATGCGGGAGGATGTTGGCTTTTCATTTGAGGTTGCAGGCTTTTTAGCATCTAGTAATTATATTGGTTATTTTATTGGGGCATTATGGGCGGGATTTATTTACCGACAGCGGAAACATTTTTTACTGTTGAGTGTGGTATTAAATGTCATTTCTGTTGTGCTTATGGGGCTAATTGAGCTCTATAGTGTTTGGCTTGTTCTACGATTAATTGCAGGGATTACAGGGGGACTTATTTTTGTTTTAACTTCTAGTATTATTATGGATTATTTAGCCAAACAAACGCTCACAAAGTGGTCAGGCTATTTATTTAGTGGTATAGGGCTTGGTATTGCCATTTCAGGTTTATTCGTACCTTTTATTGAAGCACGTTTTGCTTGGCAAGGTACTTGGATTGGCTTAGGCATTTTATCCGCACTATTTTTAGTGATTACATTTCTATTATGGAGAAATTTACAAGTACACGATAGCGTGAAAGTAACGAAAACGGCAGATGCAAAAATGTCGCGGGGTTTTATGCCTTGGCTAATTGCGGCATATGGGTTTGAGGGGCTTGGGTATATTATAACAGGTACATTTTTAGTGGATATTATTCACAACATTCCATCGCTCCAAGCATATTCCTCTTATAGTTGGGTCATTGTTGGTGTAGCGGCTATTCCATCTGCTCCAGTTTGGACAGTACTATTAGAGAAGTTTTCTGCAATAAAAATTTTATTTGTGGCTTACATACTACAAGTGCTAGGGATTTTGTTGCCGGTATTTTCACAAACAGTATGGAGTGTGCTATTGTCTTCATTTTTATTTGGTTTAACATTCGTCGGTATTGTTACGCTAACAACTGCCTATGCTAGACAGCTATTTCCAACACAAAGTGGTCCAGTCGTGTCATTGTTGACAACGTTCTATGCGTTTGGACAAATTATCGGGCCAATTATAGCTGGACAACTTGTGGTCATTTTTAGCAGCTACAAGGCAGCACTCATTTTTGCAGGCAGCATCGTATTGCTAGGGCTAATTGTAATGTTATGCGGTAAGTGGATCGTGTTAAAACAACAAGAGAAGATAGCCAATTTAAACATCCAATCTAATCATTAGTTAAGGGTGCCTGACACCCGGAATATTCTGAATTGTTTGAGTGCCTGTCACCAGAATTGTTCAAGTGTCAGGCACCTTTTTCGTTTTTTTCTAAATCAAAAAAATGTTATAATTGTGGTAAATCAATTGGAGTGATGCGCATGAGTGTAAATACTTTTCGTAAAATCCCACTTGAAAAATTTATAGATTTAAAAGTAGATTATGCTTTTAAACAATTATTTGGTACGGATAAAAATAAGGCTATTACTATAGTATTCCTGAATGCTTTATTAAATCGTACAGGGAGAAATGCTATTAAAGAAGTTACTTTTATAAGTCAAGAATTTGGTAGTGAACATGTAGATGATAAGCAATCTCGCTTGGATATTTTAGTGAAAACACAAGATGAGCTATTTGTTAATGTTGAAATTCAATTAACCAATCAATACGATATGATGAAACGAACACTGTACTATTGGTCAAGAATTTATACTTCGCAACTGCGTAAAGAGATGGGGTATCATAAATTACGACCGACAATTACTATAAATATTTGTAATTTTACGTTATTTGAACACACAAAAAATTATCATTCTATTTTTCAACTTTATGATAATCAAGATAATTTGAAAATGGATGACGTACTTGAAATACATTTTATCGATATTAATCGATTTATACAGCAATGGTATGCAAAACAATTGGATTCTTTTAAAAATGTCTTGGATAGATGGTTAATGCTACTGGGAATGGTTGATGGACGTAAACAGAAAGTCTATGAAGAAATTTATTTAGAATTGGAGGAGCTTGCCATGAAAGATGAGGAGTTATTCAATGCTATGAATGTTTGGCAAGATTTAAGTCAGTCCCCTGAAGATTATTATGCATATCAATCTCGTTTGAAATATATCCTTGATGAGGCGGCGAAGCTAGAAGATACAAAATATATAGCTGAGCAAGAAGGGCTATTGAAAGGAATAGAACAAGGCATAGCACAGGGAATAGCACAAGGTATAGAACAAGGTATAGAACAGGGTATAGAACAAGGCATTAAACACGGAGAAAAAAAGGTGCAGAAGGAAATTGCGTTAAAGTTATTGAAGAGAGAAACCAATATTGAAACAATCGCAGAATTAACAGAGCTAACAATTACTGAAATTAACCAGTTAAAAGAATTACTTGATTAAAACTTTAGGTGCCGGGCACTCGGAATTTTCATAATTGTTTGGGTGCCAGGCACTTCTTACATTTTCCTTTTTCGATTCAACATAAAAAAGTATAACCATATTACTAAAATACTATAAATAAAAATCCAAATATATTGCCAATAAAAAATGGCTGGTATTACGTTGATGCTATCATCTGAACTCATCATTTCTAAAGAAAGATGTACTGGAGGTAAGAGCCATAATAGACCCTTTACTTGTAAAATAACGCTTTTTAAAGAGGCGATAGCTAAAGAAATAATTAAGATACTAAGTACACCCCACCAAGAATTTTGTTTATTCTTGACTAGTTCCCTTGTGAAAATGGCAGAGAGTGCAATAGCAAGCATAGAAAGGCTAAAATGAGCTAGGAAGCCCAATATGATATGCCATAAACTTGGTCGTTCACCAAATGCACCAATTATTATAGGGTACAACACTGACACACAGCTTAGACAAAAGCCAATTACAAAACAAATCAAATAAAGCGTAACAAAATACACATTTTGCCCTTTAGCATGTAGTATAGTAATGACTTTTTGTCCCTCGTCCTCCGCATGAAATATTGTTACTGTAAACCATCCCATTAGTAAAAATAAAAGAGTCGCAGTAAATGAGTAACTGTCCAATATTGGATTTGGTACAAATGCATAGTTGACTACCGTACATAAAATGAAAATGAAAAAAGGGGGAAGGTATTTATAAGTTCTTATATAATTACTAAATTGATAGTGTAATAAACTTATCATGTATTTAATAAGCCTCCTAGAAATGACTATGAAATTGTTCCTTCTTTGAATTTAGAGGCATAAGCTGTTTAATGGTAGCTTCGTGTTGAAGTAAGGCCAAAAGGGTTTTGTCTGTATCTCCACTGTTTACCGTTACAGTTAGCTCTTGATTGCCATTATTTAATGTGCGCATTTGTTTGATTTGGATAAAGGAAAGTACTGTATCAAGTGATTGGTCGCTGGGTAACTCAAACACTATTAGATTGTTTTGGTTAGAAGCGTCTGTAAATGATTCCAGTTGTACCACTTGGCCGCCTTCCATTAATAAAATCCGATCCACTAGGTTTTCTAATAATTTGGTTTCGTGACAGGTTAATATAATACTATATCCATTCTCTTTTAAAGACAAAAGGGTGTTTTCTAATTCATTTTGGGCACGAGGATCAAGTCCAGATAAAGGTTCATCCAAAATTAGAAGATGTGTTTCTTCAAGCATTGCCTGCATAATCATAATCTTTTGCTTCATGCCTTTTGAAAAATGAGTAATTCGTGTCGACCGAACCTCTTGCATATTGAATAGCTCAAGTAATTGATTTATTTTTTGTTGTAATGGCTTACGAGGTACACCACTTATTTTACCCATATGAAAAAGATACTCTTCTGGCGTAAAGAGTACATGTGGAGGAGTAATTTCGGGGACGTACCCAATTTTTAAAGATTGTACATGACTAGTAACTGCGCCACTATCTGAATCGACGATACCTCCAATAATTTTTAGTAGCGTACTTTTACCACAACCATTCTTCCCTACAAGTGCGACAATTTCCTCTCCATAAATGGAAAATGAAATGTTATCTAAAACTTTCTTTGTTTTATATTGTTTAGAAATGTTTTGTACTATCATTACTGTATTCATTCGTACACACCTTTTTTATTAGTGATTAGTGCCAGTCACTCGAAATTTTCAGAATTGTTTGAGTGACAGGCACGTAAAAGAATTAGGTACTGTAATATTTATTTAGTGCTGTTTCTAAGCGTTCTTCTAAATGTTGTGAAATATAGCCAACAACAAATTGCTCTTTTTCCATTTCAATTTGCGAGGATTTAAAAATTTTTGCGAAAAACCCTGACTTATTCTCCATAGAGTATTGCTGTAGTGCCTCCGTGCGTAAAGTGGACACGATTTCGTTTTCAATATGACGCTCACGGATTTTTTTGACGATATCTTTGACACTACCTTCTTGTAACTCTACCATTTGCTTTTGGAGATTTTCATTTAGATGTTTCAATTCGGCTGTTTCATTTTGAATTACCTCTATTTGGCGGCTTGATTCGGAAGAGAGCTCTTGTAGATTTTGCGCTAAAAAATCTTGATTAATCGTAATGTTTAATGTCCGTTGCTTTTCATCTGGTTCCATATGAAATAAACCAGTTTGTATCATTTGCTGAAGGACACTACCTAATACATCGACTTTGTGGGCTAAATTATCCGTAAAATCAAGAGTAGTGGCAGTAATTTGATGTTTAATCTGTTGATTACTATCATCAATACCTAGCAGTAGTTTTAGACCTTTAACACGGTATTCATCCTTCAAAAGTAGAATCATGCGAAGTCGTAAAATAGCAGGGAGGTCTAAGCGAATATTAGTGGTTTGATGATAAGAGGCGCTATCAAAAATATACTGATCGAAAGGTTTGATATAGTAACGCAGCATAGCATCTGTTATTTCAAACCAACCTGCAACTTCTGAAATGCTATAATATTCTTTTTCATGGATATGTGTTAAATAGGCATCACCATAAAGTGTTTCTACTAATGGTGTATGTTGTAGTACGACAAACAATGGATCATGCTGCACAACTCCGAGTACCAACTCTTTTGCATCACTTATTTCTAGCATTACTTCTACACCTCACTTTATTTTTCTTGAACTAAACTCTCTACTAGGTTTCTATTCTTTTAAGTGCAAATGTATGCCTATTTAAAGTAGGATTATTTGATGTTTTTAAGCTTTCTAGCGAGATGGTAGTTTGTTAAATGGAGGAGTGAGAAAACCTTTTTACATTAATGGCGTGCTTCCAACAAACTGAATCAAGAATGGTGGTAAACCAAGGTTTTAGCTAAACACGTAATGCTAGAGCGAATATAGAAGAGTCAATTGAAGTCAGCCATAAAGAAAATCGTGTTGATCAAAACAAAAATATCCATTTACTGGTTATCAAGCCTTTTTCATCTTTTCTTTAATGACCATGAGCTTACAAAATTTAGATTGAAGCTTATGTCCATTATTTATGTAATTTTTATAATATGAAAGCAGTAAGAAAATGCCTACTTTAATAACAGTGGGTGGATAGAAATCAGATGATTACTCAATAGCTGTTTAGTGAGCATATCTTGCATTTCAGTAAATATAACGTTGTCCTTTATTAGAATTTGCATCTCTGTATACTTATATTGACATTGAAATTCTCGGATATACTGTGTAATAATTGGCAAATTGTCGTTATTTTTAATTTCTACCTCCACAAAAAAAGGCAAAGTTAATTGGGGTGGCGAAAAACAGCCACGGCGAATCCAAATAGCTTCATTTACATAATAACGAATTGGCAATTGGCGATCACTTGCTATAAATAAGTCCATTAAGTTCTCCTTCAAAATGTAAAGTCACAAGTATAAGAATTATTATAATTATAGCTTTTTTAGTTGAAATTGTCTTGAAAGAGCCTTTAGACCAACGCCAGATGTCATTCTTTTCTGTAGTTGCACCCAGGATCTGAATTACAGGGAAAACAACAAATAAAAAGTAAGCAAGAGATGCACTTGCTTACTTTTTGTATTAGTGAATATCGCGTTTTTTGAAATTGCCACCGCGCACTTCTGAAACATCAGAAATGACGACAAACGCACTGCTATCTATGTCTTTAATAATGGATACCAACTTATTTTCTTCCATACGGTTAATGACACAGTTTAATATTTCAGTTGGTTCGTTTGAAAACCCGCCACGCCCTTGTGTATAAGTAACGCCACGTCCTAAACGAGCTTGAATGGCATCTCCAATTTCCTCAGATTTTGCACTGACAACACGGACGTCTTTGGATTTTTCTAAACCAACTTGAATAATATCAATAACATTTTTCGCAATATAGTACGTTAAAGCGGAATATAAAGCACTCTCTAATCCGAAAATAAAGCTTGCCCCTAAGAAAATAAAGGCATTGATAAATAATATAATATCTCCGACTGAAAACGGTATTTTACGTGATAGTAGTACGGCTAATACTTCAGAGCCATCTAAAGCACCACCATTACGTAAAACAATTCCTATCCCAATTCCAAGTAACATACCACCAGATAAAACAATTAATAAAGGATCATTCGGTCCTAAAATCGTTTTAACGTCATGTAATAGAACTGTGGAAATCGATAACGCAGCAATCCCAGCACAGCTCATTAATGCAAATGTTTTTCCTACTTGTTTGTAGCCAATATAGATAAACGGAATATTTAATACAAAGAGTAGCACGCCTAATGGAATTTCAAATAAATGGGCACCCATAATACTAAGACCTGTAACGCCACCATCAATCACATTGTTTGGTATTAATACAGCTTCAAGTCCATACGCTGCGATGATTGCCCCTGTAATAATCATGATAAATTTTCGTATATTTTCAAGTGACTTGCTTTTTTTCATAAATCTTCTCCATTTCCTTACAAATTAAATCCTGTGTTGTTACTTACGATTTTGGAATAATATTTACTGCGATTGTTTTTGTTTCCGTTGTATGGCTTGAATCGGACATATTATAGTATCTCGTTAATAAATCGTTCAAATCATTTTGAAAGTGGTTAAACTGTTCTTTCGTTAAGGATAAGTCCAGTAATGAAAAAGTTGCAGAATCTACGATATGTTCATCTTCTTCACATAAGTTTAAATAATTTTGATACTGAGACAGTAGAGCTAATTGATAGTACGAAATATAGTTGAGTTTTTGCTTTTTCGTTAGTATTGACCAATCCTCCTTACTTATTTTTGCAGCATCTTCATTTAATGCATAAAATTTTTCCGTTACAGAACGTACTTTTCGCTCCTTCACAATTTTAATGATGCTTTCATCCATTAATATTTGAATGTGGCGATATAAGGTAGCTTGCGGTACATCTTTAATAACAGAAATCATCTCTAAGGTACTTAAGCCTTCGTCTGTATTATGCATCAGTGCTTGTAAAATTTTCATTCTCACAGGATGCATTAAAACTTCTGCTTTATTACGCATCTACGAGCCTCCTAATTGAAGAAATGATATGTAGAAAGACAAAACAAATGTTATCATTTTGAGAACATTATCAAAAAATATATTATATTTTTATCCAAATGTACAGTAAAATGCTAACGGAATTTTTTTAAGCATTATTAAGCTGGGGCAAATGTAACTCATATTTGACATAACAAACTTATCATAAAAATTAATGCAAAATAGGAGCCCCGACAAATCAGAACTCCTTCAATTCAATCAAGGATAGGCTGTCTCTATTACAAATATAAAGGAAGCTAGGTTATCGAAATATTTGTAACTTAGTGGTTTAGTGCTACTAGAACTTTTGTATACTTTTTCAGTCTAATATTAAAATTAACAAATCTAAGGAGGGATAATTTGTGGTTAGTTCGTCTGTAGTGAAAAAATTGGTTGTGCCAATTGTGTACGTAGCGGAATGGATTTTGTTCTTGTATGTTCTACTCTGCATTGTTGTTTTCAATTTGGTGAATTTGACAAATGTTATTGCTGTAGATATGGCTTGGGAGGAATCTATTAACTTTACAGCATCTTTCATTAACTCAATGATAGTAGTGTTGGGTATAGGCTTAATTTGTTTCTTTTACATCAAGTTTTTAGCAGGCAGTAAAGCATATAAACGCTTCAAAGAAGTGGTATGGGGCGTTTTATTCGGTATAAATACGGTAAGTTGTGTCATTTGTGGGAGCATCGTTTATGGATTTAATTTCATTCATGCTGATGGAATAATACTGTTAACCACTGCTTTTATTAGTGCACTTTTAACAATGCAAATTATAATGAAACAAGATTTTGAAGGTCAGTAAAAAATAATTTAGGTTGTTCAAAACATAATAATCTCCCTTTACTAAATAAACTGTATGGAGACGCATAGCAAATAATCGAGTAAGGGTATCTACGCAAAAATTTTAATCGAGGTTGATTCTTTAGCTAGTGCGTTTTCACACTCATATTTATTCAAATCCTATTGCATCAGCATAAAAAGCTATAATTAAATAATACATTGGTAAAGTTTCGCTATATTAAAATACTAATAATAACCCTAATTAAAATGTACTGAATTATAGTTAATTTTGAAGTATCTAATTTAATAAACTTTTTTTGCTAATTAATGAAACATTTTCTGTAGAAAAAGCGTATAAGTATTAGTAACACCAATCTATATAATTAAGGGGAAATAAAGTATGAAAAAACCATTAAAAAAAACTTGGATGATTGCATCAGCATTTACACTAGGGATGGCTATCCTAACACCACTTCAAGCGGGAGCTACAACATTAGAAACAAAGGATAGTAATATTAATGTTCAATTAGAACAAAAAATATCCGGCACTATTAAAGAAGTCTTCGGCGATGGCATGAACTTGAAAGGAATAGATGGTAAAAATTACTTTATTAGTTTTAGTAAATTTTCTACTGAACAAATTGAGAAAATGAACTTAGTAGTAGGACAAGAAATTTCTATAGAAGGTAAAGTAGTAGACGATTATTCAGACTTTTATACATTTGAAGTGTATAAAAAAGACCTTCCTAAAGAGGTAACTAAGGAAGATTTAGGAAAATTGGAAAAGTTGTTTAACGAAATTAAAAAGTTAGAAAAAGAAGCGTCAGTTGAGGTTGAAAAAGAAGTAACAGAAGAAGAGCTTGAAAAGAAATATGAAGAAATGGAAAAAATTTATGACGAAATGTATAAAATTACAAAACCTTATATATTAGCAAATTGGGAACCAGAGACTTTTGAACAATATTTAGAAGGCTTTGGGTTTAGTGAGGGAAATATAGCTATTAAAGAAAATGATAAAAAACAGCTTCAAGCTATTTATGAAGAGTGGGTAAAGCTTGAAAAAAGTGGTGATGAAGAAAAAGCTAATTTAAAATATGAAGAGTTGTATACAATCCTTCAACCATATCTTGATGAATTATACCCACCACAAACGTTTGAAGAATACATGGAAGGAATGGAATTAGACATTCCTGCTGAAACGATGGCGAAGTTAAAAACGTTATTTGAAGATGCACAAAAGGCTGAAAATGATGAGAATATGGAGTTGTCTGAAACGGCATGGAATCAATTCCATGATCTTCTTAGTCAATTCATCGAGCCGTTAACATTTGAAGAATACATGTCTGATTATGACTTCGAAGTTAGTAAAGAAGATAAAGAGCAATTAAAAAAATTGTATGAAGAAGCCATGAAACTTGATAATGAAAAGGCTGACGAAAAATGGGAAGCGTTTTACAACATTCTAGAACCTTATTTTGCTTTAAATAAAGAAATTCTATTCTTCGCTTCTAAACTAACAATAAACAATCAAGATTATCTTCCACAATCAGAATAATCGTAACCATAAAAAATAATTCAGCCATCTGCTAGTAATCGACAATCGATAATAGTAGATGGCCTTTTCTATAAGATTTATAGTAAAAACATTGCGACAATGGTCGTTACAATAAGACCTATCGCTACAGGTAATAAATTGCGCCTTGCAAGCTCAAATGGACTTACATTGCAAATCGCAGCTGCTGGAATGAGTGCCCATGGAATAAGTGTACCGCCACCAATAAAAGACATATTATTTAGCTGTAACAATGGTTATTTCTCTAGCTTGTTTACTGCTCCTATAATCATCCTTTGTATCAACGACTATTTGTTCGAAGATGGTGGTCATTAATTGTTTGCGTTCGTAATCATCGGCATTGATCCATAGGGTATCAATATTGCGAATAATCGCCCGAATTTCCTCATGATGGCGATCGTCCAGCAGCTGTATCTTTTTTAAACTTGCTTGAATTTCTTTTTCTTTGTTACGCAATTTTTCGCTGTCTCGAATTAACTCATCAATACCAATAATATCATGTTCAAACATCGTTTTTTTCTTGTGTAAAAGCTTTTGCACAACAGCTAGTTCCTGTTGTAATGCAGTCAATTGTGCCGCTGGAAAGCTAGCATCCCCCTCATTACTTGTAAAATGGCCACCGACCAAGTCATCCCATTGTGCAAAAATGGCTTGCACTAAATTACTTTCTAAAATCATATGACTAGTACAAGCTTTACCAGCTTTCTTACCAGAACATCGATATGTTTTTTTCTTGCCTGCTTTATGACCAGCCATCGAATGCCCACAGCGTGCACATTTTAAAAGCGAGGAAAAATAGTAATTGCTCGTTTCGCGCTTGCCACCTAATGTTCTACGCTTATCTAACAAATCTTGTAGTGCCCAAAATTCATCTCGATCGATAATGCGTTCATGATTACCTTCAAATAGCACCCGTTCACGCGGTGGTTTTTTTATGTCTTTTGGATTTAAGCTAAACATTAAATAACCCGCGTATGTCGGATTATTGGCAATATCCCGCACACTATCGACATGCCATTGTCCGCCTTTTCGAGTAGGGACACCTTTACTCGTTAATTGCTTGGCAATTGTGTAAAACCCCAATGTTTTTGCTAACGTAAATATATCCTTTACAATTTGCGCCTCTTCTTCATCGATTATTAATGCACCATTCACTACTTGATAGCCATAGGGAGGGGTGCCTCCTTTCCAGTAGCCCAACTTCACTTTCTTTTCCATGCCTAAACGCACCCGTTCAGCGGTATTTTCTCGCTCCCATTGCGCAATCGCCGCTACCAACGTAATAAACAAACGTCCCATTGCATTGGTCGTGTCGTACACTTCCGTAGCCGATTTAAATTTACATTCATATTGGTCCAACTCAGCCAAAATCGTATGTAAATCAGGCACAGAGCGAGTTAGACGATCTAGCTTATAGACAAGTAAAACATCAATGCCCCCTTGTTGAATGCGCTGCAACATCGTTTGAAAATGGGGGCGATTTAAATCTTTAGCAGAATAGCCATCATCGACGTAAGGCGCCTCAACAATGTCCCATCCTTGTGAAACACAATAAGCCTCTAACTTTTCAATTTGTGCAGCAATCGAAAACCCATGCTTCGCCTGTTCGTCGGTGCTAACGCGAACGTAGATAACGCATTTCATAAGTATGTCACTCCCACTCTTAGCGTTATTATTTCTAAGAACGAATAACAATTTTATAACTGACTTTTACACAGATACTAAAATGCCTGCAACGAAAGAGCCTTTATATAACATAATTTATTACGAGCATCCTATGTTTAAGACTATACTTCGGTTAATGTCACAATTATTCTAAAACGATGTGGGACAATAAGTAGCATGATACAGAAACAAGAATGGTTTATTTTAATGGAAGGTTGTCATAATGAAAGTGGGATTTGAGTCAATGTACATAACAGAAGAATGATTGAAGGTTTAAATTAATTAGTTTATCCAGATATTTTCAAATGTTTGTGCTTCGAGTTGAAGTGCTTGAAGAATTTTAGGGTTTACTTGCGTGGCTACATGTAATTTAGCTGTTTTCACGTTTAATACAGCAAATACAATGTTTGGTGGATAAGGCTCTTTCGATTGTGCTTCTAACATTAACGTTAGGATTGGTTGAATGTTGCGTTCATTAATTTTTTCTGTATTTCCTTTAAAAAATAATTTTATTAAATGGGGTACGCCGTCTATCACTAAACCGAGTTCGGGAGATGAACGGACTACTAAGCCATTAGTAGATGTCCACAGGGATTTAGGTGGATCAAACCATTCAATTTTCTTGTTCCGTGTAAATTTTTTAAATGCCTTTATTGCTTCGGTATAGGAATTGATTTTTCGTTCGTGAACTTCAGTTAGTAAGGTATCTAAATGATCAAGAGATTGATTTTGCTCATAGCACCATTTAATACGCTCTCGCAACTGCTTCCAATGATCTTTTACTGGATGATACTCGCCTTGATTTTTAATATCATTAATTTTGTTCATCTTTGCCAGCATGGTTTGCCTAACGGTGAAATCGATAAACTGTGTTAAACCAACAGACATTTGCTCTTTTTTTGTTGTTTTAATTTTCAGTCACCTTCCTTTCTACAATCATTTTAACAGAAAGGTCCATAAATGGGGATATTATTTTAGATTTAGTAAGTAGTCAATATCGACTATAAATGGTCTTATGCAAGTGACAAGCCCATTCGACATATTCTGATAAAAAGGAGTGTGGGAATGACGGCAGTCAAATTGACAGAAGAAAAGGTTCGAAAATTATTGCCGATTATTGAAAGTATTCTGTCGCGGGAATATGGCAGGAAGGTAACACTAAAGGATTTAACAGTGGGGGGTATTACAGTTTATAAAGAAGATGGCGCGAAATAGTGCATTCACAAGATTTTGGGCATAAACTGATAGAAGTATGTCCTTTTGCTACAATTAATTAAATTATCATCATCTAAAAATCTCTATTTTTGTTAGATTTTTGACAACCTATATTTCTATTGATAAAATATTACGATATTAGTAGATAAAGTAAGTAATATAAAGCAGAGTAGGAGGAGCATAATGAAAAAATTATTTATTGTGTTATTAGCAGCGGTGGTATTTGCAATTGTGAATCCAACAAAATCAGAGGCTATTAGATATGATGGCGCAGAAGTATATAAAGATCAAACGGGGAAAATGACGTTTACCAAAGACATTAAGATTTATAAGAAAAATGAAGATGGTACATTTGATTCGTTAGTGGTGAAACGCAATAATTATTTTAGAACGTATGAAATTGAAAAATATGATGGCAAAACCTTTTATCAAATGGGGCCATATCGAGTACAAGCAACCAATCTAGTAGTTTTTAAAGAAATACCGATGAAAATTCGCGCATCTTTCTATGCAAATGTAACGTATATCAATATCAATCGTAACAGTGGCGAATATGGTAAAATCTTTACGGAATGGCGTGATACTTCCATATCAGATATGAATGGTGATCAAATGTTACGATATTGTGAGGACACTGGAAATGGTTTAAAGTGCGAAAAGCATTATCCTGGTTCAGATATGAAAGTTCTTGATACAAAATTTAAAAAAGCCGGTGTTCGTTATGAAGTAACGGAAGACTCAGAAGCGAAAACCTATCCATTAGAAGGTTCCAAAACGGAAAAAGCGATGCCAAAAGGAAGCATAGTTTATTCAGTAAGTGATTCCATTAATGCTTACCTATGTGTAAAAGAAGACTTGGAAGCAAAAGATGAACAATGTACGTGGCTTCCTATTGGAATTTTAAAACCGATTTATTAACGTGCTGACATAGTGAGAAAATGCATATTTGTATCGTTTTAAAGCCCAGGTACTCGATTGTTGAGCCTGGGCTTTATTGTTAGCTTATTCTTTTTTTTTTCGTTTTAATTTGATAAGTAATACCAAACACTATGTTAAAAATTAAACAAAAATTTAACGGATTTAATAAAGCCCAAAGTAAACTTGATTCTAATGCTAAAAGCAATAAAATCCACAAAATCAAGCAGACATAATAGGCCAATATCATGGGTAAACAAAAAACTTTATCTAAATCCAGCATACAATTTCCTCCTATATACTAATCAAAACAAGAGGACGCTGCACCTGACATTGCTCCGCCTGCTGCACCTATAATAGCTCCTCCAGCAGCACCTACCGCATTTCCGATAACAGGAAGAACGGATCCGACACCAGCTCCTACCCCTAAGCCACTTAATGCACCAAGATAATACCCGCCAAGAACACCTAGTGTACATTTCCATTTAGAACGAGCCAATCTAGTCGTATGAATCGGTTGTTCATCGTTATGTAATTCTATAATCAGTCCATTAGCAACTGATTTATAAACTAAATGCACCTCATTACCATGACTATCTATCGCTTGAGTTGGCAGTATTTCTGTATAATCACCTTTTGTAACTATTATATTCCCAACTTCATCATTTTCAATTTTTGCGTCTTCATTTAACAAATCTAAACGCATGGTACTTTCATTTAAAATGGTAATAGCAAAATCGTTTTTCTGTTCAGCTGCAGAAACAGTGGATGCAGGTAAGCCAATATTTGCCGTGAAAAAGAATAAGAGAACCAAACAAGTCAGCATAAAAAATAATTTCCTCATTTGTATAACGCCTCCTATAATATTCTGATTATTCTTATATTTTAAATAAAAAACATAAAACTGAAAGTATAATACACAAAATTGTAACAAAAAAATTTGTTTGGATTTCAATAGAGAATACTTTAATCGATACTTATTTTTAAATAGCATGATACAGATTGTTTGAATAATAAAAGGGTATTGTTCATTAAATTGTGTGATTAATATAAACACAAAAATATTTGAATTATGCAAAGCGATTAATGAACATGGTGTTGCGTTTCTGCTCGTCCTTCAAAATCCAAAAAAAATGAGCATAATCGTATCAATAATAAGGGCTATATAGTGAAATGGCGATGAACATAAAAAATAATCGACTGCATAAAATTTTAATTATACGTAAACAATACGTATAAATTCATTGACTCCTTTCTTTTTTTATACGTATAATACACGTATAGCGGAAAGGGGTTAAAAAATGAAAAAGAGAGAGTTAGAGAAACGCTTCTCGGCTAAAGGATGGGAATTTTTGACCCATGGTGGTAAACATGATATATGGATGTCACCAACAGGCAAGAAAGAACAAATTCCTAGGCATAGAGAAGTTAATGAAGAATTAGCAAAAGGGTTAATTAGAAAGCACAACCTGTAAAAGGGTTTGCTTTCAAGCCCAATAAAAATAGAAACGAAAGAAGGTAGAAAATGAAAAATGTTGTAGTTTATCCTGTGGTTATTTCACCCCTATCAGCAGACGGTTTTCACTTAGTGACAATTCCTGATATTGACGGGATTACCCAAGGGGAAACTATTGCTGAAGCTATTGAGTATGCAAGGGATTATATAGGTAATGCTATAGCTTTTGCTGATGAACCAATAAATAAACCGAATACGGTTTCTTTTACACCAAAAGAAAATGATATTGTAACACTTGTAGATATTGATATAGAAGCACATAAGAAAGCTTTAGATTTAACACCAGTTAAAAAAACGTTAACTATTCCTAGCTATTTAAATGATTTAGGTATGAAACAAGGTATAAACTTTTCCCAAACTTTAACGGATGCTTTAAAAGATAAATTACTATAATAAATAAATTAGCATAATAAATTCACGAATAATTTAACTCTCTCTTTTTATTTTCGGCTTGATAATTTCAAGCCGTTTTTTATTTCTTTTCATTTTTTGAATTTCTTTCCGTTTTTTTATAATCCATGTTCAAGAATTCGTGGGTAAAAAAGTCGAAAATATTTTTAAATACAAATTGTATGAATTATACAAAAAAACCCCTTCTATGAACTGCACCCCCATTGTTAGACACATCTAACAATGGGAGGTGCAGTTTTTTAATGGCTAAATATACTGCAGAGGAAAAATTACAAGCAGCTTTACGATACTTAGAAGGCAAAGAAAGTTCACATGAAATTGCTAAATCGATCGGGACAGATCATAAGGCAATTCTTAATTGGGCTAAACAATATGAGTATAACGGTGTAAAAGCGTTTATAAAATCGTATACAAACTATACAGCACAGTTTAAACTAGACGTACTAAACTTCATGATTGAACACGGTACGTCCTTAATAGAAACAGCGGCTATCTTTGGTATAGCAGCTCCATCGTCCATTATTCATTGGCGAAAACAGTTTGAAACAAAAGGATTCGGCCCTTCAATCAAAGGAAAAGGGGCGTCCATCCATGAAAAAAGAAACCAATAAACAACCAAAACAAACACCAGTACAAGGCTCACCAGAAGCACTTCAAGCTCGTATCAAGCAGCTTGAAATGGAAAATGAGTATTTAAAAAAGTTGAACGCCTTAGTTCAATCCAAAGAAACATCACCAAAGAAGACAAAGTAAAGGTCATCTATGAATTAAGGCATAAATACTCGGTGAAGGCACTTGTCGCATTCGCACAGATTCCACGTAGTACATATTATGACATAGTGAAGAAACTGAATCGTCCCGTTCCAGATACCGACTTAAAGGCTGAAATTCAATCTCATCTATAACGAATATGAAGGCCGTTACGGATACCGTTGCATTCGTGATGAACTCGCAAATCGTGGACGAAGAGTGAATCATAGGAAGGTACAACGTATCATGAAAACACTTCGTTTAAAGTGCGTAGTCAGAATGAAAATGTATAAATCATATAAAGGGACAGTCAGTAAAATCGCACCGAATATTTTAGACCGCAAATTTACAGCTGAAGCCCCTAATGAAAAGTGGGTAACAGATATTTCAGAGTTTAAATTGTTTGGTGAAAAACTCTATTTATCCCCTGTTTTAGACTTATTTAACGGAGAAATTATTACTTACACAATTGGTCATCGACCAACGTATTCACTTGTCTCAGGAATATTGGAGAAAGCATTAGAGAAGTTACCAGAGGAACGCCAATTACTGATGGATTCCGATCAAGGCTGGCATTATCAAATGAAGCAATACCGTCACGCACTTGCATCAAAAGGCATTGTGCAAAGTATGTCACGTAAAGGCAACTGTTATGACAACTCGGTGATGGGGAATTTCTTTGGGATTTTGAAATCGGAATTCCTTTATTTAAAGGAGTTCGAAAGTGTTGAGCATTTTAAATTGGAACTTGAAAACTATATAACGTATTACAACACGAAACGAATTAAGGCAAAATTAAAACTGAGTCCGGTACAATACCGAACTCAGTTTACCCAAGCTGCATAAATGAAATAACCGTGTCTAACTTTTAGGGGTCACTTCATTTTATACTAACTTAGGAGGGGTTTTATAAAATATAATTTAATTTAGCTTAAGTACACGGCTTTGGTAGCCGCCTTCAACTCTATATCTACATCTTCAATTGAATGTAGTTCAAACATTTAAATAGATTCTTTAAACTTATTTTCTTGGATGTATCCAACCCTCATAAATACCAATTACAGTGGATTTTCCTGTCAGTGGATTATATCCAGGTTTAGTAGATACTAAATTAAGTATACCACCCCAATCGCCGCTCCAATAGTATACTTGTTGCTCAACCTCTGAGGCCTTATAGTAAACTTTTTCGATTCCTGAAACCCATCTTTCATGAACAGCATAAGGAGTTATTACTTCATTGTTTTGCGAAAACTCGCTATCAATTCCGATTTTTATATTTTCAATATTATTATCTATTTCTTCTGCTGAAGAATCTATTTCTTCTATTTCTTCTATTTCTTCTGCTGAAGAATCTATTTCTTCTGCTGAAGAAATTAGTGCCCCCGATAGAGTTAGCGATAATCCTAGTAGGACACCACTAATTATTTTTTTAGTTTGCAAATTTAATTCCTCCTATAATTTAATCCTTTAAAAGCGCTGTAGAAAAGATAGCTACACTCGAGTTAAGTAAAATATACCACTATAAATATGGTTATTCAACATAATTTTCTAAATATTTATTTTTTTGTAAATAATCATTTTTTTATATGTGATTGGACTTGTATGAATTTTATTTCCAAAAATAAAAAACAGAAAATGAATATATAAAACCAAGACACTCCGTAAAAGGCGGTCTAATATTTGTCTTATGTAGGGATAAGTGTACCGCCACCAACCCAAATTCCAGTGATTTGTCCGAGTGCGGTTAGGGTTGCTGTACCTCCTCCAATCGCATTGCCAAATAAGCTACCTATTGACCCAGCTAGCGAAATGCCAGAGAATCCCGAGCCGTCTAAACCTGTAATGGCACCTACGATCGCAAGGGTCACGACCGCAATTTCTTTCGTTAATGGTACAACGGCGGCTAAGCCGACACCAAGATCATTGACAATGCCATGAGAAGTGGAAGGGAGGTAGTCACCGATAATTTTGGTGAATCCGGAGTCACCAAGATAGAAGAAAGCTGCAATGGGGATAACGGGTCCAAATACTTTAAATCCAAATTGGAATCCTTGAATTAAATAATCTGTTGATTTCTCAAATCCTTGTTTTTTATGTGCAACAAGACAGAGCACAAACAATATAAAGACAGCTGTCCCACCAATTAGAGCAGTAGCGTCACCGCCTTGCAGTTTTAATACCGACATCGCAATAACATCGAGCAAAAAGGTGAATGGAATAAGCATCGCAAAAAATCGTTTTTGTCCACGGGTAAGCAAATGTTCATCTGTCACTTGTTCTATACCATCATTCGTTACAGATGAAGTTGTTAACTGAAGAGTGCCTCGCTTCATATCACGTTTTAATAAGATAAAAGCAGCTATCGTCGTCACAAGACCCATCGTCATAACAAGCGGAATACTGGCTGAAACAACATCCCCTACTGGAATACCTGCTGCATCTGCAGTCAACTTTGGAGCGCCTTGAATCACAATATCACTAGATAAAGCAATTCCGTGACCAAATAAGTTCATTGCCATGGCAACGCCCAACGCTGGTAAACCCGCTCGAATCGCTACAGGTAGTAGCACTGCTCCTAATAATGCTACAGCAGGAGAGGGCCAGAAAAACCAAGAAATAATCATCATTAAAATACCAATCGTCCAATAGGCGAGTGTCGGTGTTTTAATAATTTTTGTAAATGGTGCAACCATGACCTCATTAATACCAGAAGTTATTAACACACGACTCATTGCAACAATAATGGAGATAATCAAAATGGTCGATAACAGCTCCGTAATCGCGTAAATAAAGCTGTTAAAAACCCCACTTATAGACGAGGTGAGATCACCCGTAGCGATAATCGCAAGTAGGAAAATGCCAAGAATACAAATGAGGGTAGTATCCCGACGTTTTACCATAAAGCCAATAATTAAAACAATAAAAATAACATAAATCCAATGGAGAGAAGTAAGTTCAATCCCCATATAGTTTCCCCCTCAAAATAGGTCTAATTATAGAATATGAGAGGAATTTTAGATGGTGATTAGTTTCGGGAATAAAAGGAGGGAGTCGATGTGATAAAAATACACAGCAGGTTCATTTCATAATAATTGTGGTTAAAATAGAAAATTTTAAAAATTATTTCCATCAAATTTATAATAATGCCATTAGTCATTGGATTGTAATAGAATGTCTTGCTTTAAAACAAATGTTTTCATTAATCATTGTTACATAAAAATGAACTAAATTAGTTGAACCCAGTGGCATTTGTGAGAGGGTAATGTGTGATACTACGGTGAACCGTATCATAAGTAAATGAGGTTCTGGAGAGTAGATAAGCTTTGGGGGCACTCCTTTTTGTAATTCATGTTCCAATCTGCTGTGGGTGTTGTGATAAGTGAATAACAATTATTCTATAAATAAACAATATATTGGTAATTTTCATAATTGTAAATGTTACACCTTTTGGTAAAACTTAGTAGAAATATTAAGCAAAATAAAAAATGTACACTATTAAAATTGAATTTAGTAATGTACATTTTTATTATATGTGCGACATTATAAACAAGTTATGATGTAAGAAACCATCGATGTACAATTCGTTTTATAACTCCTCATTTTTGTTGATTAGCTATTTTATTTAAACTAGTTGAGTTATTATTAACTATTGTGAAAGAATTTATTTTTTTACTGCATACTTTTCTAAGTCTGCACTTGCGCGGTTTACCATCGCTGCCATTTGACCTCTCGTGACATGATTAAATGGATAAAATCCTCCATCTTCTCTTCCCTTAATAATCCCTTTACTACTTAATTTTAAAATATCCGCATATGCCCAAAAATCTTTTGGAACATCATAAAAATTGGAATCATCCGTAGGTAATGGATAATTTAATACTCTCGATAATATCCCTGCTAATTGTGCTCTTGTGATATTGGCATTTGGATCGAAAATGTTTTCATTTGTTCCATTCACAATATGATACTTATAGGCAATTTCAATAGCACGTTTTGCCCAATGATTTGCTGGCACATCCTTGAAATAATTAGGTACAGTTTCGTTTGTTGTGTCTAAACCGATGGCATTAATAAGGATAGCAGTAGCCTGAGCTCTTGTTAAATTACCATTTGGATCATAAGTGTATTCGTTTTTGCCGCTAATCCAGCCTTTTCGGTAAAGGGCCATAATATCCTGTTCTGCCCAATCATTTTCCGTATCTATAAAGTTATGTTCCCCGTTTACCCAAGAAGAATAAAATTTCCAAATACCATTATCCGCTTGAGTTAACTCCCAGCTACCTGTTCCTCTTAACTGATATTTCTCTACAAGTCTTAACTTATATTTTAAAGATAAATCATTTTCGTACCATATCGTGTAATTTCCTGGTACTAGCTTTTTGCCACCGATATAAGTTGGAGAGTCACTGCTTTTTACTGTAAATTTGGCAAATGCTGATTTTGAAGTATTATCAAAATAAAATTTTCCATTATGGCTATTCACAATAGAGTTTACGGCATTATTAGCAATGCCGTCGCCTCCAATTTCCACATCATCTTTCCAAATTCGTCCATAAAAAGGAAGCCCTAATACTATTTTTTTTGGATGAATCCCTTTATCTAATAAATATTTAATCGAATTTTCAACAAATGATAAACTTGCGACAGGACCAACTGAACCACCATTATAGCTTTCATCATACGCCATCAGCATTAAATAATCGCTATACTCACTTAGTTTCGTGTAATCATAAGAACCATGCCACCCAGTTGTCCACCCATATGGATTTGCAGCGACTGCTATGGATATTGTTTTATTATTAGGCATTTTTTCACGTAATAATCGAATGAAATCTGTAAACTCTTCTTTATTTGTATAGTTTAAATTTTCTATATCAATATCGACGCCATCTAAATTATTTTTCACAACAGAATTGACGATTTGAGTAGACAATATTTCTCGATTTGTCATTGCGATTTGTGCCAATTTACGGTCCCAATGATTAGAAATGAATGGCACAACTTTTAATCCTCTATTATGCATTGCATCGACTAAACTTTTATCAATCGTAGCACGCAAACTACCATCTGCATTTAAATTAAAAAAGTTAGGTGTTGCCGTATTTAACGCACCTTGGGTCATATCTATATTTTTTATGAAAGAGCTTGTATTTCCGCTATATAAATAGGACATATGTATATCATTCTCTGAGGCATTAGCGCTAAACGGAGTAGCTAATAAAGTAGTGAGCATAGCTGGTATTATCAAATATTTTATTAATGGATTCTTCATTACTTTCTTCCTTTGTAATAGATTTTATCCACTTTATTATCTATTACGTTAGTAAACGTTATCAATTATTAAAATATGGTTTCATTGAGTTGTTTTGTAAATTTATGATATGAAGGGTTAAATATAATCATTGCTTTTGGGCAGGCTATTTTTGAGAATGTTTTACCATTTGAAAGTAAATTTACTTTTGCGTAGAGTTATTAATAAACATTCTGAACAAAAATGTAAATTAAATCAATAAAGGTAACTACGGTTGGCGGGTAGTAATTGAAAAATACAGTGCAAGCAAGTGCTGGAAGTAAATAATTGTTACTATAGAATAGGTTCTTTTTACAGTATTTTATGCTTTTAGGATCAGAGGACTTTATTAGGTGTCACAAAAAGTTTTTTTGAAGAAATTAACCAATCAGTTTGGTCTATTGGAAGTAAATATGAACGATAATCAGAGTTAGTCGACATGACAAATCAAGGGCGTAATTAGTCAAGTTATTTTGTAGTTGTGTGTAAAATTTTCAGGAATACCTGTTAAAAAATTGTAATGATTTAATTCTTCAATTCACTTCTGTTCTGAATTATACTTAGTATAATAGGTTTATTTATTCTTATTATCCAAGTTTTGGACCCGGTGGATAGGTGCAGGGGGTATCTCTTAAAGGGGTTGTTACTTTATATCAATCAAAACTTAATTGCAATATGAGATGGAGATTGATGCAAAATCAAGACTAATAGATAAATTGAAATAGATAGGGATATTAAAATATTTCTAGATTACCATAATGATTAAGCCAACTGACGCAATTTTTATGGTTTGTACCTAATATCAAGTTCCAGAAATGACAACAGTAAGTTGGAAATTTTAATTCATAGTTACAATGAAAAATTAAATTTGGAGGACTTTATTTTGAAAAATATTCAAACAGTACTTGTTGTATTTTTTACTTTGTTTTGTCTAATTGGCATTGTAAAAGAGAAGGCTTCTGCTTCTACGACAAACATTACACTAGAAACAGCAAAAGAAATTGCTATTAAGAAATTTGGGGGGCAGGTAATTGAAGCGAGTTTTGATAATGATGAATCCCATTTCGAAATCACTGTTCTAACGAATACAGAAAAAGTTGAAATGGATGTTGATGCTAATACTGGTCAGATACGGGTTACAGAACGTGAGGTTAATAATTACTTTATAGATGTAGATGTCAACGATCCTAATAATTTGCCTATTCATTGGGCTAGAAAAATGGGTTTAATAAATGGTTATAAAGACGGGACTTTTAGACCGAATAATATTGTGACAGAAAGACAGTTCGCAAAAATACTGGTGAATTATTTTAAGCTAGATAATAAGAGCAATGGCAACGTTTCAGAAACGGAATTAAATTATAATATTTTAGCTAAGTATGGGGTTCCATTAAACGGATATAACGATACTAAGTTGAAAGATATGGCTGTGAATAGAGGTATTGTTGCACAAGCAATTGCTTATTTAGCCAATGGAAGTAATAATTTGAATGAATCTATCCAATACTTATTACAAAATAAAATAACGACAGGGCAAAATAATGAATATCAAAATATCAATATTCAAAAATATTTTGGTTCAGAAAATGTGCTGACTAGAAAGCAATTGGTAACGTTTTTTTATAGATTAAATTACGCTAATATTACTAATATTTCATCTGTTGCTTTAAATGTTTATACACTCAATACATCGAGTGATACAATGTCAGATCTAAACTATACTATACCTTCAAAACCTTCATCAGCTCAATTCATATCTCAGGACAAGGCAATTGCAATAGCAAAGGAAAAGGTTTCAGGTAATGTTACAAAGATAGAGTTGGACTATGATGATGGAATTGCTATTTATGAGATCGAAATACAAAATGGTCGTATAGAATACGATATCGAGATAGATGCAATAACAGGTACTATTCTAAAGCTTCAAAGTGACTATGATGATTAAATTTCGACATAACTGCTAAAAAGAGTGACCTCAAATGTAACTGTTTGGGGTCACTCTTTCATAATCATTTCCTAGTCATTCTTATAACTTTATATTTAGTATTCTAAGCAGTTATTACCGTTATCCGAATAATAAAAATATCTAAGAAGAAAATTCTAGTAAAAAATTATTCTTTATAAAATGAAGAGAAAAGAGGGTAGATAAATAGTAAAATTTTTGATTTAAAAGTTCGTTTAAAAAAGCACGAGAGAATCAAGTTTTATTATCTAGATAACTATGGACTGGTTATATGTTGTAAAATAATAAGGTAACAAGTTAGTTAAAGTTAGCAACACTCGAGTTAAGGTTCTTACAAAATACACAATGCTTTTAATGTAAATATTTTTTAATTATGGAATAAATTTATTTCGCTGAATTTTCAATTAATTTAACTTTTCCCATGTTGTACTCCATTTTATAATAATTACAAAATAGTTATTTACATGAATGGAGGAATTGAAATTGCGTAAAATATTTATTTTAGCATTACTAACAATTTTTTTGCTTCCTACTGTAAATCCAGCAACGGCTCAAAGTTATGGACTTTCTGTAATAGAAAAGGATAGCATAGAGGACTTTAAAGATTATACTTTTGAAGATATTCTATCATTAAAGCCTTTTGTCCATGTCGAAGATGGTTTTTTCGTCCTTAATGAAAACGGTGCAAGTGAAGCTGGAATTGATTCTATATTAATTAAAGGCCAACAAGAGTATTTTATTTTTTTAAATCAGCAGGTTAAATTAAATGCGATTAGTGTAGCATCAGATTTAACTATCCAGAGACTATCAAATAATAATGAAAATCAAAACAATACATTTATACGATTTACAAGGTGTAGAGGTGTAACTACCTCGCCTGAATATTTCTGGTGGGGTTATAAAACAAAGTTAAATAGTTGTGATACGGCTAAAGTGAGTTCTGATGCAGGTACAATTGCAGCAGGTGGCGCGATAACGACAACGAGTCTCACTGCTCTTGGGGTTTGGTTCCCTCCTTTGCTTGCTGTTGGTGCTATTTCTGGACTGACATCTGGTTACTTCTGGCTACTTTCGGAGCGTTTAAATGCTAATAATAAAGGTAGCGGTGTTATCGTAGATATGACTTGGGCAACAATTTATAATATTACGTCTCAATAATAAGGAAAATGAGGCAGGGTGTATAATGAAAAAACATTATCTTTTTATATTAATTTTCATTCCTATATTTGCATTAAATATATATTTTGGATATTTAGTAATTTGGAAGAATCAGAATGAATGGGTGCCGGTTACAAACTTCTTAGCACTAATTGTTTTATTCGTTGTTGTATATTTAAATAGAAAATAGTGTATTAAAGTTTAAACGGTTGCCAGGGAGGAACATCATTGGCTACCGTTTTCTTTTATATCCGGTACAATTTTTTGTGTAAAGTTCATCCCATTTGAAGTCTGAACGCCTGTGTAAGTGTGGATGGAATGTCGAAGGGTTGTTTATTGATTCTCTATATGAGGCTGATACATGGGCAAATTCAATTGCAAATGAGAAGTATAGGAGTCTAGCCTATTCATTCAAAAGAGAAGGAAATACCCGTCCTATAGTCAAGGCATTATCCTTCTCACACTAAAACTAGCTCTCTAATTTTCTTCTCGTTTGTCGAACATATTCATCTAGTTGCTCTGCTGGACGAAATACGGTGCTGCCATGACACACTTCTACTCGCTCAGGTTTTAATTCTTTTACAATTAAACTACTTTGTAATGCTTCCTCCATATAAGGGGTAAACATTGGTGGACGAAATTTCCCTTTTTTAGAGTTGAAAAGATCACCAGCTAGCAGGACTTGGTCTTTTTCATGGTAATAAACTACGTGTCCTGGAGAATGACCAGGTGTTAAATAAGGTGTAAGTCCAGCAATTGTTTGTAACGTTCCATGCGTACGCTCTAGAAGAGGGTGAGCTAATTGTTTAGGGACATTATTTTCAAGTTTCTTCCTTTTTGGATATAGAACCTTACCTTCCATATATGGTATTTCTATAGCGTGTGCGAATACGGGTACTTTACTTTGAGCCAGTATTCCCTTTATTGCTCCAACATGATCGGAGTGTCCATGCGTTAAGAGAATCCTTTTCAAAGGGCCTGCATTTAGCTGTTGAATAAATTTTATAATGCCCTTTGCCATCATCGGCATTCCCGCATCTACTAAAGTGACCCCATCCTCCTCAATAACTACCCACACATGTATCGGAACAATCATCCACGTTTTTAGACTCCAGATATGGTCGGAGATTTGTTCAGCTTTCATTTTCATTTCCCCTTTTTAATTTTTCTTTAATGCCTAAAAGAAGAATTTCTATAGAAAGATTAAATGTTGGATTTAATCTTTCTATTAGAACATTAAGAGGTTCATGTTGATACGAGTAAGTGCTTAAAATCCCATTTAGGTTGAAGAAATAAATTCGAGAAAAAGCTAATAATTGATTTTCGTTTGATATAGCAAGACATTCCTGAATTAATTTCTTCATTATGTCAAAGAGCTCAATCCGCAGTCTATTAATCTCAAGTTTTGGATTGTCTTCATCTACCCTTGTTGACTTTGTATTGAAGAAAATATCATACAAATTTCGATTCTGTAGACAAAATTGAATATATTCAAGACTGATTTGTTTCAATTTGTCTTCTGAAGATAATGTACTTAAGTTCGAAAGATACAAAAATTGTTGATGTAGTTCCTGCAAAGGAGGCATAGAAAGGTGATGTAATAATTCCTCCTTGTCTTTAAAGTAAAGATAAATGGTTGTATGAGAACAACCAGCATCCTTTGCAATTGCACGTATTGTCACAGAATCGTATCCTTTTTCGGAAAATAATCTTCCCGCGGATGTTACTATTTGCCTTTTTGTTTCTTCTGACCGTTCCGCCTGTTTATTCTTCACTAAATTACCTGCTTCCCTTATAAAGTAACCAATGGTTATATAATAACCATTGGTTACTTTGATGTCAATTATTTTAAGAAACGGAATAGTTATCGTGCCTGATTATCTTTAATTACATTCTTCTAACAAAACATACAATGTTTTAATGTAAGAGATAAGACCTAAACCAAAGTACAATTAGTTCACGAAATTTTCGAAAAAAAGATGCTTTTCACTCTATAGAAAATTTTTTATACTAACTTTGTACATAATTTATCGTTACAATGTGTTTAACGAGCTGTTGTTGCTAAAAATAGGGCTGGTCTAGCAATATTGGTAATCTATTGACGGATTAAACAGTTGCTATTAAAGCTATGTGAAGGATTAGTTTTTGAAAGAAAAAGACAGGTATCGACTGATCTAACACAGTTGCATAGCTGTTTTTTTGTTGATTTTAAGGACATTGTTGAAAATGACAAGGAGAGGTATGTGTGCGGAGAAATTATCTTCAAAAAAATGTATACCAAGCATTACAGGAGCGGTTGCATTTTATCTTTAGTGAATTTGATGTCATCTATCTTTCGTTTTCTGGTGGGAAGGACAGCGGTCTATTGTTGAATCTTTTGATGGATTTTAGAGATACTTATTATCCACATCAGATAATTGGCGTATTTCATCAGGATTTTGAAGCGCAATATAGTGTAACGACAGAATATGTAGAAAAAACATTTGAACGCTTGACAGATAGAGTGGAGCGTTATTGGGTATGCTTGCCGATGGCTACTCGAACGGCTTTAAGTAGTTACGAAATGTACTGGTATCCATGGGATGATAGTAAGAAAGATAGTTGGGTCAGAGCAATGCCGAAATACGACTATGTCATTAATCTTGAGAATAATCCAATACATACTTACCGTTATAAGATGCATCAGGAAGATTTGGCAAAGCAATTTGGCCGATGGTATCGACAGTCACATGGAGGGAAGAAAACGGTCTGCTTACTAGGAATTCGCGCAGACGAGTCTCTGCAACGGTATAGTGGATTTGTAAATAAGAAGTATGGTTATAAAGAACAGTGCTGGATTACACAACAGTTTAAGGATGTTTGGACAGCTTCACCGCTTTACGACTGGTCTGTTGAAGATGTTTGGCATGCCTATTATGCTTTCAACTATGATTATAATCCACTTTATGACTTGTATTATAAGGCTGGATTAACAGCTTCTCAAATGCGTGTTGCCTCCCCGTTTCAAGATTATGCTAAAGATTCCTTGAACCTCTACCGAATTCTTGATCCACAAATTTGGGTGAAGTTAGTAGGAAGAGTACAAGGTGCTAATTTTACGCAGATATATGCAAAGACAAAAGCCATGGGATATCGGACAGTCACACTTCCAGAAGGGCATACATGGAAGTCCTATACGCAATTTTTATTGCAGACTTTGCCTTTACAACTACGGAATAATTATATTAAGAAATTTAATAAATCCATTGAATTTTGGCATACAGTTGGTGGTGGACTCGAAGAAGAAACAATTCGAGAATTGGAAGAAAACGGTTATAAAATTAAAAGGAATGGCGTGTCTAACTATACGACGTTTAAGAATTCGCGCATCATTTTTTTGCAAAAAATACCAGATGATACGGATGATATCAAGTCAACTAAGGATATTCCAAGTTGGAAACGGATGTGTTTCTGTATTTTGAAGAATGATCATATTTGCCGATTTATGGGATATGGTTTAACACGTCAACAACAATCCCAACTTGACTATATCAAAAAAAAATATAGAAGTTTGGAGGATATGGACAGTGAAGAGTAAGAGTCCAGTTTATCAAATTTACCCAATCCCTTTCGAAAAAATCTTACCGAATGATTATAATCCGAATGCCGTTGCGCCACCCGAGATGAAACTGTTGTACGATAGTATTAAAAATGACGGCTATACAATGCCCATCGTTTGTTATCATAACAAGGAAGAGGATAACTATATTATTGTGGATGGGTTTCATCGTTATCGAATTATGAAGGAGTTTTCAGATATCTATGAGCGTGAAGGAGGTATGCTACCTGTATCTATCATAGATAAGCCGATTGATCAGCGAATAGCAAGTACCATACGACATAACCGTGCTAGAGGAAGCCATAATGTAGATTTGATGAGTAACATCGTGAAAGAACTACACGAACTGGGGCGCTCTGATGCATGGATTGCAAAGCATTTGGGGATGGATCGCGATGAAATATTACGACTGAAGCAGATTACAGGACTTGCAGCACTATTTAAAGATCATTCATTTGGTCAAGCGTGGGAACCAGATGAGGAAGAGTTTCTGCTGCAAGAAGAATAGTAAGTTACGAGTGTTTAAAACGTAATCACTATATATTGAATAGACAAAGTCGAATAAATCGACTTTGTCTACGGTGTTCCTTGCGGTCTATATTTCTATTTCAACGTAGACTCTAATCGCTCCTCTGTTCGTGGATGTTCATCGAGATAAGGTGATAAATAGGCTTCTCTCAATTCATGACGCATCCAGCCCATAATACCTATAACTAATATGAAGACCAGAATAGAGGCGAGAAAAGAATTAGCAGAATCCTTATAGCCTGCTGCATAGAGTAGCATACAAAGGATGACTGTTAAGACAATAGAAATAATAAGTAAAGAAGTTAACAATAAATCTTCGCCTAAATAAAGCATACGAATATTCGTATTGAAAGAAAATAATAATAAAAAACCAGTTACTAACTGTGTAATTGTAACCCAAAAGCCTACTTTGGCACCAAAAAGTTTTAATGCTTGTTCATGTTGCTCTAGTTTCTTCTGCTTTCGTTTCAAATAAGCAAAATAGACAAACATATAAAAGCCACCTGTTGCTAAACTCGCTAACATAAAATGTAGGTAACGTTGCCAAATTTGAGGATAGTAAAATAAGCTTTCAAAAAAACCATTTGCTTCTCCCCAACGATCCGGATATAACATGGAAGTGACATTGACAATAAAAATAAGAGGGACAAAAAACAAAATTAACATGGCTAATAGGCCAATACTCAAATGCAATAATTTGTTTGTTTGGAATTTAACCCAAGTGAACTTATAAATGTATAACAAAAGGAATGCAGCAATGAGTAGGATTAATAAACTCATCCAAGCCTTCCCTATTAAAATTGTGGAAGAATAAAAATATTGTGTATATAAGACACTTACAATTAATAATGGACCAACACCTAAAACAACTGCAATACTCTTATGTATTGAAGCATGGAAGGAACAAATTTGTGCCATTTTATCAAATAAACTATTTTTTTTCATTATCCCCGTAATTTCTAGCCCAACAGCACCTGCAGTCAATGAAATAGTAAAATTCACAAAAATAATATGAAGAATAAATGTTAAGACAATCAAAATTTCTAGTAAACCAATGGGTGCAGGAATCGGTAAAGGGTTATCAGAAGAAATTAATGCAAAAACTAGATGGTTCATTTTTGGGTCACCTCTTTATCATTTTCCAATTCTGTTACAATATAAGTGGCTAATGCTTCAATCTCTTCTTCTGTCCCCATAAATGGTGGCATCGCTACTTGTGCATAATGCATATTAGGAATAAAGGACATAATGGCTTCCTTATCCCAACCTTTCATTCTAGTAGCTAAAGCTCGTGTATCTCGCCATCCATCAATCGTATGACAAGTAATACATTGACCAACGAAAACGTCTCGACCAGCTTCAACCATATTGTTGTCAGTAACTTCTTTTTCTTTTGCCCATGTTGCATTAGCTAGATATCCTTCTTTTTTCAGTTCTTCTTCATCTTTTGCTAACATTCCGTTTGCGTACATATAATTATAAATAATGTATGGCTTTCTAACGCTTTCTCTTACAACTTCAAATTCCCCAATAAAACCGATTGAAGAAAACATGACTGCAATTGATAGCATCCACGGAACGTTTTTTGGACTTTTAACGAGCCATACTAAGAAAATAAGAAGGATACTAAAACCTAAAATATTGAGGCTTTTGAAAATGACCTCAGACATGCCTGTCGACCAAACAATCATGTTATAGGCTTCAGTTGGGATGGCCCATAAATACCATAATCCTGTTATAAAAGTTAGTGGTAAGGCGATAGCACCCCAGAATGCAAACACTCGAAAGACTTCTGTTCGTAACGCTTTATCTTTAATGCGCCAACGGATGAAAAATGATACTAACGAGATAGCTAGCATAATTGCTAAAAACATACGGAATCCGAGTGAAGGGAAGTAAGTTGGGTTGAGAAATGCATTCCAAAATGAAAATGTGTCAATCCAACGTCCCGGCGTTAATTTTGCGGCTAAGACACCTGTAATGATTACCATCGTTACCCATGAAGCAATACTAAGTGCGACACCCAACATAATATGCTTTCGTTTACGTTCTCCCTCTTTCCATTTATCCCATGTATAGTAATAGACAATAAGAATAATCACTTCAGAAATAAATGCTCCCCATTCCACAACCCATGCCCAAAAGAAAATGCGTAGTAAAGAAGAAATTGAGTCCGGTTGTATGACGGTTGTTGAAAACCAAATCCCTACTCCAGTCATAGCTCCCATAGTTGTAGTAATGATTAATACCCATTTCAACATTGTTTTTGCTACTTGATCTAATGCTTCGTTCTTTCTTTTCATGGCTCTATACTCAGTAGATACAACTAAAACAGAGGTTCCAATTGCCACGCCATGGCTAATAATTACATGAATAATGGCAATAAGAGCAATGACACTGCCGTTCCCAAACCAAGTATAATCGACCGATGGAAAATTCATAGTTCCTCTTCCTTTCTGTTTTTAATGACATTCAACGCATATCATACTAAATAGATTTGAAACGCAGATGAGTAATATGTGAAATCCAAAGCAACTAAACTTCATTAGTTTGTCAAAATAGTATGTATAACGTAGAAATGGTTTGTCCGATTTCTCTTGATTTCACGCAATAGAAGCTAATTGTTGAGAGTAAAATATCGACTGTAAATGAAATTTACTTTTTTGTTACTAAAATTCATTAGAATTTCTCAATTGTTTTTTATAATGATGGTAATAAAAACATCAGTTTAAAATACTGGAATCGTTTTACGTATAAATGGGAGGAAGGGTATGAGCATGGGGCGTGAACAAGAGAGTCCACCACTATATGTGTATGGAACGGAAGCGAATCGATTTATTAAGTCTTCTGTACATTATTTCCCAAAGCATGGCAAAATTGCTGCGTATGAAGAAAATGAGGGAGCGAATGCAGTATTTTTAGCAAAACTCGGATATAAGGTAACGGTTTATAATTCTACTTCACAAGGACTAGCTAAAGTTCAATTACTGGCAAATATGAATGGCGTAACGATCGACACAAAAAGGGTAGAATTAATAGAGTACAAACTGCCTAAAGAAAACTATGATGGCGCAATAATGGTTTTTGGGCATTTTCCTCATAGCTTCCAATTAGTAGTACTTGATAAAATTATGAACTCTTTAAAACTAAACGGTGTATTTATGTTTGAGGTATATGAATACGCACAGCTTTTATACAATACGGGGGGACCAAAAGATATGTCTCATTTATATAATGCGGAGAATATCTTAAGATGGGCTCGTCGTTATAAATTAAAACATTACTTTACGGGGGAAGTAGAACAATATGATACGTCGATTCAAACAAGTACTCGCCGTGTCATACAAGTAATAGTAGAAAAATAATCTGTATGGTATATGAGAAGAAAAAGACAAATGACATACGAGAAATAACTTGAACTTTCTTTGTCTATCGTATCGAGGCTGGGCCAATGCGAATAAGTTTTAAGAAACAGAGAAATAATGTTCGTGTATTTTGCTTTTGCAAAAAATAGAATGAAAAACTAGTTGTCGGTAACGGAGCCTTTGGTGACATCAACGACATAACAAAAAAGTGTTAGATTGATTGCAGTCAATCTAACACTTTTGTTGTATGGCAGCTTACTTAGAAAGTGATTGTGCCACTGCTACAAACCTTTTTAGCCCTTCTTTTAATTGTTTTTCATTTGCGTAAGAATAGCTTAAACGAATCCAAGAAGATAATTGTTTTAATGGATCACAAACTTGTCCTGGCACAAAGGAAATATTTTGTTCGAAACTTTTGCTTAATAATAATTCAGTTGGAAAATTATTTGGAAGCTGTACCCATAAATTCAAACCGCCTTTTGGACTGGTCCATCGCCAATCTGTTATGGCTAGCTCTTCCTCCATGATTTCCTTTCGAATTTGAAGAGCAATTCGAATTTTCTCCAAGTGTTGTTGCAATCTTAGAGATGAAAAGTAATGGAGAAAAATTTTTTGATTGAGAAGTGGTGAGCCATTATCCGCTAACGATTTCGTTGTTAGCAATGCGTTCATTAATGATGATTGACAAATAACAGTCGCAATTCTTAAACCAGGTGAAATATATTTGCAAAAACTTCGGATATAAATGACTGTCCCAGCACTATCATAGGTATAAATGGGTGGTGGAGGGGGTTCATCAAAATATATGTCGTGATAAGCATCATCTTCAATTAATAACAGTCGATATTGTTCAGCTAATTCTACTAATTTTTTGCGCTGCTCAATAGGAACAGTATAGCCAGTCGGATTATGAAATGTCGGATTGAGATAAAATAATCGCGGTTTATATTGCTTAATATATAATTCAAGTTGTTGTAAATCGTACCCTTTTGGATGAATATCCACCGTAACAATCTGGGCTCCCTGTGCTTTAAAAATATCAATCGCAGCACTATAGCTTGGACGTTCAAATAAAACGACGTCTCTAGGCTTAATAAAAGTTTGGGCTATAAGGTGAATCGCTTGCTGTGAGCCAGAAGTAATGAGCAACTCATCTGCACTAATATGTGTTTTATACTGGTTGATAAAATACTGTGTGAGTGTTTCACGTAGTTCTAAATCACCTTGCACAGTTGAGTAAGTTGCAAGTACTTTTGGATAAAGATCAAACACTTTCTTTACGTAATCTGAAAAATAATGATTAGGTAAAAGATTGGGATCAATTAACGCCTGCGAAAATTGATAGGAAACAGCTGGCTGATGGATTTCAGATAAATGATTTTTTTGTAAGTATGCAGAAACAATCGGATTGCTTTGATTTAGATTTTCAAAATGTTTTGTTTCGATTGATTGGACAAAATAGCCTGCTTTATCTTTTACATAAACTTTGTCATGCTTTTTTAATAATTGATAAGCCTTTAAGACCGTTAATCGATGAACATTCATTTCAGAAGCTAATTGGCGGACGGAGGGAATCTTTTCATGTTCTTTCCATTCGTTGCGTTCTATACGGTGTAGTACATAATCATATACTTTCTTAAAAAGATAATCTTTATGTTCAATCGTTTTGTCCACTTCGATTCCTCCTATTCAAAAAGATTGTATCACGAACGATGTTAATCTGTTCTATCTTTTTCAATCTGTTCTACGTTCCTTCTTTTATGATAGAAAAAAGGAGGAGATTGATATGGTGATGATTAATTATATTTTTATGTGTTTGATTTTTGGTACGACTTTTTTAGCGATTAAAATTGGTGTTGATGCAGGGGTACCTCCGTTTTTATCAGCTGGGCTTCGTTTTTTCATTGCTGGTTTGCTGCTATTTAGTTTTATGGTTTGGAGAGAAAAAACGACAATCCGGTTATTATGGCGGAAAGAGATGTTTTTTACAGGGGTATGTTTGACTTTTGGAACGTTTGCCGCATTATACTGGGCAGAACAGTATGTGACATCAGGAATTGCAGCTGTTTTATCTGCTACGGGTCCGATGATGATTATCATTATTCAAACATTGGTATTGAAACAACAAGGAAATCGTCAATCATTGATCGGTTGTGTTGTCGGAGTTATTGGTGTCACACTGTTGATTATACCTAGTTTTTCAATTGAAATAAGTACCTTCTGGATGGTTGGTTGTCTCGCCATCATAGTAGGTGAGCTATTTTATGCAATAGGAACAATTTATACGAAACATGTTATCCAAAAATTTGAAACGACATCACCAATTGCCTTAAATGCAGTGCAAATGATGTACGGCGGGATGCTATTAATTATTTTATCGTTTTTTACCGAGAACATTCAGTTTAACAATCTGTTAAATCTCGCTTCAATGGGCTCCCTTCTTTATTTAATTATTGTAGGCTCAATGATTGGGCATAGCATTTATTATTGGCTTGTTTCACGGACAAATCCAATTTTTCCTTCTACATGGCTGTATATTTCTCCCTTAATCGCTGTAGTATTAGGTGTTATTTTTTATCAAGAATATCTATCTTGGTTAACTGGCATAGGTACTTTGACGATTATTGTTGGAACGGTTCTAGTCAATTACGAAACATTGAAGAAGTTACTCTGGCAGAAAGGGACTTTGCAGCATGTTATTAAGCAAAAGATTTTCTAATGTAAGAAAATCTTATTAAAAAATCGAATTGTCAAGGAGGCAAAGTTATGCAAGTTTCTAAAGGAGTAGAGGTTTTGGAGCTTGAATTTAATGGCACCATGATCTATCCCACGCTTTTATGGGATCAAGACATGGCCGTTTTAATAGACACTGGATTTCCTGGACAAATGGAAGATTTGCGCGTAGCAATAGATAAGATAGGCGTGGCTTTTGACAATATACAAGTTGTGATTTTGACACATCAGGATATAGATCATATAGGGAACCTACCTGACATATTACAAAACGATGGAAGTAATATGAAAGTATACGCGCATGAGCTAGATAAACCTTATATTCAAGGGGATTTTCCACTTCTGAAAGATGGGCATATAGCGAATCCACCGAAGGGAAGAGTAGATGAGACGTTACATGACGGTCAAGAGCTGCCATATTGTGGGGGAATTCTCGTAATCCATACGCCAGGACATACCCCAGGTCACATTAGTCTATATTTGAGGCAAAGTAAAACACTTGTTGCAGGGGATTCGATGTATAGTGTAAACGGTGTACTGCAGGGAGTTCATCTTCCAACTACTTTAAATATAGAGGCTGCTCGCCAATCATTAAAGAAATATATAAATCTAGACATAGAATACGTAGTTTGTTACCACGGCGGATTAAGTCTGGCAAATAGTAATGATCAGATTTTAAAATTTCAATAGTAAAAAAAGATGGTGAGCCAAACAAAAGACAACCTCGTAAAAGATAGATTTCATGTCTAATTTTTACGAGGTGTATTTGTTATACTTTTGCCAATAGTGTGTCACAATGTTGATGTGCGATAAAAGGTCGCAAAATAAAGTAATTGAATGAATGGAAAAGTATTTGCCTAAGTGGTCACTTTCATGTATAGTATCAGTAAATTTTTGATTGTTCGTTTAGAAATTGTAACTACATATACATTATAATGAAATGTAGATGTGGGACTAGTAGTAATTTTTATGTAGGAGTGTTTTGAATGGGAGAAAGAGGAAGACCTAAAGGCGCTAGTGGTGAAGAAAGTCGGGCACTACTTCTTGAAATCGCAGCAAATGAATTTGCACAACATGGATATCATGATACAAAAGTGAGTTCGATTGTTAAAGCTGCTTCATTAAGTCAACCCACTTTTTATTTGTATTTTAAAAATAAGGATGCTATTTTCGAAGAATTAGAAAATTTATTTCGCTTACGCATGATTGATTTTGCCAAAAAAAGCCGCTTACAGCCTGCATTGGAGCAAGCAACAGTAAAAGAGCGTATTATATATAACGTAAAAGAATTACTGGTGTTTTTTTCTAAAAACCCTAATTTAACACGTATTGGGTTTTATTTATCAACAAAGGCAGATGAAATAAAAGCGCAAATGGTCAAGCAAATAAAAGACAATCTGGATTTTGAAGTAGATGCCGGTTACTTTCGGAAAGATTTAGATACGCAAACAGTGGCAGAGTGCTTAATAGGCATAATTGAACGATTAACATTCATTCAATTACTACCACAGAAAAAACAACCACAAGAAATAGCGACGGATATAGTCAATTTACTGATAGAAGGAATGCTAAATAGAGAAAAATAGTGTTCTCAAATTGAGTTAAAAAGGAAAATTTATATTTTTCTTTTTATAGTTGAATATTACTTTTCAGTAATATATTATGGAGGTGGAAATAAAGATTGGGCAATAGCTATATGGTGACGGAATGTATACGCTATACATACTCCTTTATATGTTCCAACGGAGGGTAAGTAATAGAAGGTAACTTCAATGTGTTAGAAATGAGCTATTGTTATACTAAAATTATTATAGTATACCCTTATATTACTTCGTAGTAATATAAGCGGATTTTAGTTTTTATTTCTACTATAAACTAAATGAAAAGAGGGATGGTATGAGGAAGATATGGCTACAGGTTATATCTATTTTTTCTTTATTTTTATTAAGTGCATATTCTTTAATAGGCGGTATACCTGTACAAGCAGAGATGAATCAGTCACTTCAACTTACTTTAACAACAGAAGGAGAGCCATACATAGCTGGGAATATTACTTCAGCTCCTGTCACAATTCAAGTGACAGTAACTACTGCCGATCGTGCAAATCTTCAAGTAGAGTTATCGAGAGATGCGGGAAATACATGGACAATATTTGATACGACCTCACCACTTATAGTAACAGAGCCAGGTGACCATTCCATTTGGTTTAGAGTGGCAGGACAATCAGATATTTATAAGCAGACGATTCGTATTGCAGTGCCTCAAACTACACAATTAGCAGCAAGTAAGATTATTTATGTCAAGGCAAATGTTGCTGGTGGGACAGGTGATGGTACAAGTTGGAAAAACGCTTTTATAGATTTACAGTCGGCTTTAGAACGGGCAACTCCTGGCGATCAAATTTGGATAGCGCAAGGCATATATACACCGACAAGATTAGATAATGTGAGGGATGCTCGTACTGCACACTTTAGAATGAAAAATGGTGTAGCCATTTATGGTGGGTTTAAAGGTGAACAAGATGAAGAAATCGTAGATAATCGAGATTTAACGCAAAATAAAACGATATTAAGTGGTGAACTTCCGAGCGGAGAAGTGGCCTATCATGTGTTTTATCATCCCAATAACTATGACGTAAAATTGAACGCCACGGCTATACTTGATGGAGTCACGATTACAAAAGGACAAGCAGACGGTTATTCCATTTTTCATCAACATGGGGGAGGTATGTTTAATTCTGGAAATCATCCAACTTTGAGGAATGTTATTTTTAGTGGAAATCATGCCAATCAATACGGAGGGGGGATGTATAACTTAGGCAGCTCTCCAACCTTAATGAATGTTGAATTTCATGACAATAAAGCGGTGTTAGGAGGCGGCATTTATAATGGAAATATGAGCACTCCGACTATAACAAATGGGATCTTCAGTCAAAATAAAGTAACAGAGAGTGGTGGTGGTATTTATAATGGTGCAAGTCACACTACTATAGAATCTGCAACATTTATAGACAATGAAGCAGGCTATTATGGAGGTGGAATGGCAAATTTCAGTGGGAGTGACACAATATTAACAGATGTGACATTTAGCGGGAATATAGCACTGCAACAAGGAGGAGGTATGTATAATCGAAAAAGTTTGCCTTCCTTAACAAGTGTAAAATTTGTGCAAAATAAAGCTGAATGGTTTGGAGGGGGCATGCGCAATGAGATGAGCAGTCACGCTATTTTACAAAATGTTCTATTTATTGAAAATGAAGCGAATGCTGGGGGCGGTATGGCTAATACAGAAAGTGCACCCCAATTAAATAAAGTTGAATTTTATAGAAATAATGCGAAAATACGCTATGGAGTAGGGGGCAATGGAGCTGGTATACAAAATAATCGGAGTAATCCGATATTGAAGGATGTAAAATTTTATGGAAATATAGCGGATGCATGGGGTGGTGGAATATACAATCAGTTTGATAGTCATCCAACTATAATAGATGTAGGGTTTCATTCAAATACAGCAATGCAGGGAGGCGCATTATTTAATGAGGCAAGTCATCCAACATTAATGAATGCACTTTTTGCTTCTAATAATGCAACAAATCGCATAGGGAGTGCCATCTACAATTATATCAATGGAGATGTTAGTATAATCAATGCGACGATATCTGATAATGGTCCAATAGCTATAGTCGGCGGTTCAGAAAATAGTAAAATTATCAATAGTATAATTATTGGAAATGGCAATTCAGTAGCATTGAGTAATTTTTTAGGTAAGGTAACAAATAGTTTGCTAGATGTATTCGCGAATGGGCTAGGCTACAAAGGTCAGTTATACGATGCTAATGAAAAACCTATTAGTCAAGCTATTTATACGCTTGAAGATGTATTTCTTAACCCAATTAGCGGATATTATCATTTAAAGCTTGGAGGACCTGCGATTGATGTAGGAGATTCAACTGCAAATAGTTTACCGCATGATTTAGTAGGAAGAAAACGCATTCAAGGAAAGGCCATTGATTTAGGTGTATATGAAGCAACACAATATTATAAAGTTACCTATGATTCCAATAATGCAGTCGGAGGTCAAGTACCACAGGACAATACACATTATCAAGAAAATAAAACAGTAACAGTCCAAGGAAATAGTGGCAATCTAGTAAGAGAGGGCTATATATTTACAGGCTGGAATACACAAGCAGATGGAAAAGGGACGACGTATCAGGCAAATGACGTTTTCCCAATCGGTACAGCGGATGTGATGCTATATGCACAGTGGACGAAACCTAATACATCAACGTATACCGTAATCTATCATGCAAATGGCGCAACGAGTGGCACTGTACCACAGGATAATACACATTATCAAGAAAATAAAACAGTAACAGTCCAAGGAAATAGTGGCAATCTAGTAAGAGAGGGCTATATATTTGCAGGCTGGAATACACAAGCAGATGGAAAAGGGACGACGTATCAGGCAAATGACGTTTTCCCAATCGGTACAGCGGATGTGATGCTATATGCACAATGGACGAAACCTAATACGTCAACGTATTCCGTAATCTATCATGCAAATGGCGCAACGAGTGGCACTGTGCCACAGGACAGTACCCAGTATGAAGAAAACAAAACGGTAACAGTTCAAGGAAATAGTGGACAGCTAGTAAGAACTGGTTATACGTTTGCAGGCTGGAATACTCAAGCAGATGGAAAAGGCATTTCCTATGTCGAAAATGCAACCTTCCAAATGGGAAAAGCAGATGTCACATTGTATGCACAGTGGGCATCGAACCCTTCTACACCAAATGAAGGTAATGTTACGGGTCCATCCACATCGGAAGGCAATAATTCCGCTAATCCATCAAGATCCATTCAAATATCCCTCGAGACAAATGGAGGGTTATCTTTAAAGGACATAGAGATTGCCTATAATACAACAGTTAGCGACTTACCTATACCGACAAGAGAAGGTTTCCGTTTTGCTGGTTGGTATCAAGACAAGGAATTAACGAAACCGTGGGATAAAGGGACGCTGGTGAAAGAAAGTTTAACGCTCTATGCGAAATGGACAGCCTTACCAGAGGAAGAAGCAGAATCGTCAAAAGATTCACAGCCACCCAAAACACCACAGCCATTGCTACCAATCGTGACTTTCCAAGATATTGAAAACCATTGGGCACAGGAAATAATTGAGGCATTGGCAACACGAGGGATAATTACAGGTTATAAGGATGGTACTTTCCGTCCAAATGAGACGATAAGCCGCCAGCACGTAGCGGTCCTCTTGACACGTGCATTTACATTTGAGGCGAGTCGTCCATCAATAGCTTTCTCAGATGTAGCACCACATCATCCGTATTATCATGAGATTACGATCTTACAGCAGGCGGGTATTATAGACGGGATTGATGGAGCCTTTCATCCAGCCGACCATCTTACACGCGCCCAATTGGCGAAAATATTAGCGAATACATTACAGCTCCAACCACAAACTACAAGTTCATTTACGGATGTAGATAGCAGTCATTGGAGTGCGGGGTATATCGGGGCACTAGAACGGGCAGGGATAGCATTAGGTGATAATGGTAAGTTCCGACCTGAAGCTTCTGTGACAAGAGCACAATTAGCAGCTTTTTTATATCGAGCAATGCAGCAATAGATCTTTTAAGGGCGTGAAGCATTTCCAGTGCTTTACGCCCTTTGAGTATTTCTGTTTGTGGGAGACGCTAAATTTAGCGTTTTAAAGTATGGAAAGAAGCAATATATTGTTACTTTATATGACGTGCATGACGAAATTTGTGATGTTGCTTTTGTGAAGCAAAATCGAAAGTTTTTCTAATGCTCCTTTAATTTGGTAAATTTTTAGTTGACTATATACCCCTGTGGGTATATAGTGTATTGTGAAAGTGCTAATCAATTACATGTATTGTATTCTACATATTTTTTGGAGGGGATTTTGATGAAGAAGATTATTATTATTGGTGGAGTTGCTGGAGGCGCTTCTGCTGCGGCGAGAATTAGACGGTTAGACGAGCAAGCTGAAATTGTCATGTTTGAAAAAGGGCCACATGTATCGTTTTCAAATTGTTCTTTACCATTTTATTTAAGCGGTGTTGTGGAAGATAGTAAGCGTTTATTAATGATGACACCAGAGTCCTTTGAATCAAAATATAAAATTGATGCACGTGTAAATAGTGAAGTGATTGCCATTAATCGTCATGAAAAGTCAGTAACGATTAGAAGTACACAAACAGGAGAGCTATCAACAGAAGTATATGATGAGTTAATTTTATCACCAGGAGCTAGCCCGATTGTTCCAAATCTTCAAGGTACGGATTTACCACATGTGTTCACTGTGCGAAATGTAGTAGATATTGAACAATTACAACAAGCAATTGTTAAAAAAGATGCTCAAAATATCGCAGTTATTGGTGGTGGATTTATTGGTGTAGAGGTAGCTGAAAACCTCCGCTTAGTTGGACGCGGTGTTACTTTAGTGGAATTTGCCCCACAAATTTTAACACCATTTGATGAAGATATGGTTCAAATTTTACACAAAGAGTTATTAGATCATGGTGTGAACTTGATTGTAGGGGATGGCTTAGCAGAAATTACGACAGACTCTATTACATTAAATTCAGGAAAAAGAATGAATGCTGACATCGTTGTTTTAGCGATTGGCGTTCGTCCAGAAACAACATTAGCAGTAGAGGCAGGACTAGAGATTGGTGCAACTGGTGCCATTAAAGTAAATCAAAATTATCAAACGAATGACCCGAGCATTTATGCTATTGGAGATGCCATAGAAGTGTATCATCGCTTGATGAATAAAGCGACTCGTTTAGCATTAGCTGGGCCTGCACAAAAGCAAGCTCGTGCAGCTGCGGATCATATATATGGAATAACTTCGGCTAATAAAGGTGTTATAGGTTCATCGAGTATTCAAGTTTTTGATTATGCAGCAGCTGCAACAGGATTGAATGAGCGGACAGCAAAGCAAATGGGGTTACCAGTTGATGCCGTGTATATCATTGCGCCAGATAAAGTTGGGCTGATGCCTACAAGTAATCCACTTCATTTTAAATTAATTTATGAAGTACCAACTGGACGAATTGTTGGCGCACAGGCGATTGGTAAGGGGAATGCAGATAAACGAATCGATGTCATTGCGACATTGATGACAATGAATGGGACAATTGAAGATTTAAAAGAGCTAGAGCTTTCATATTCACCAATGTTTTCAACCGCGAAAGATGTCGTCAATTTAGCGGCTCTTGTCGCAACAAATATTATGGCAGGTCGTTTTAAGCAAGTGCGTGTCAGTGAAGTACGCCAATTAGTCGAGTCAGGCGCAGTTGTAATTGATGTACGTGAGCCTAATGAATTTGCAAATGGTGCAATCAAGGGTGCAAAAAACATTCCATTAAGTCAATTACGTGAGCGTATGCATGAAATTCCAAAGGACGTACCTGTCTATGTCCATTGTCGTTCTGCACAACGTAGTTACAATGCGGTAATGGTGCTAGAGCATAATGGTTATGATCAAGTTTACAATATCTCGGGCTCATTTTTAGGAATTAGCTTGTATGAGTATTTTAAAGATCAACAACTAAATCGTGAGCCAATTGTTACACAATATAATTTTAAATAATAGTTGTAGAAGTAAGGCATAGAAGTTTTCGTGAATAATACTTTGTTTGAGATATGCGACTGGAAAATAAAGAACTACTTACTATCTTTAGTAAGTAGTTCTTTTTAGTTTCAGCACTTTAAATATTTAGATATTTATTGGGCTACATAATTTTTATGTACGACTTTATATCAAGACCTCGGTTAGATAGAGATAATGCGGCAGTAGAAGGTTTGAGGGATTATAGCAGTATCTCTACCAATAAATTTGGATTTTTAAAGCCTATATTCAATTCAAGTTATCGAAAGTTATAAGAGTTGAAAAATGCTGTTTATTTTAAAGCGTTTTTTGGTAACATATAACTAATCATAGATATCAGGTTTGCAGAGAATATTAGATTGAGTTAGTTGCTACATTAATTTTCATATATGTAGTTGTGGAATATGAACCCTTCATTTAATAATTTGGAATTGAGGAGATAAGGTGAAATCAATAAAATTTAAAGATAATAGGTTGATATATGAAAAGTATACACTTTCAAAGATAAAAATATTGTTATATATTTTAGTAAATTTAATTGCTATTTTTCTAGCTATAATTATAATGACAAATTCATCTAGCAAAAAGTTATTAACTGAATTAGTTGATACTGTAGGTTTTATCGTCAAAGAAAATCCTACAATAAAAAGTACGGCAGAGTTTTCTGAATTAATAAGTTTATCTATTTTTATACCATTAATATTAATTATTATTTACTTATATATAGCTTTACCAAAATTAGCTGAGTTATTGTTAAGATTTCATGTGAAAAATACTATTTTAAGTGATATTTTCGTATATATTAAGAAATTTTTTGGATATAAAGGATTGATGACTGCAATATTTATCTTAATTTACATTCAGTTTAATATTACCTCAGAAAAAGATTTTGAAATAATTATTACACTAATACTAGGTTTAATTTTAATATTTGTTCTTTTAAAAACTTTTTATCGGAATATGATTTTTGTAATAATAGCTATATGTTATTACTTACCGGAGTTATACTATTTACCAAAATATGAATATCTTGATTTTGTATTAAAAAAATTACCTTTTGTTTTATTTTTTTCAGTGATGTTTATATTAGCTTTTTGGGGTATGAGGCTAATAATACTTTTTGATTATTCATATGCAGATTATATAAAAAAAACTGTTAAAGAAAAATTTAAAAACTCAAATGAAAGAACTATATTTAATTTAAAAGAACAACTGACCTACATTGTATTGGAAAGAAATCAATTTAATTTTTATTTCTCCATTTCTATTTTTGTAACGATTATTATTTTTTGTTATGGGGGAATTAGATTTTTAAAAGATGACATTCAATTCAATGAATATAGTGAAGTATTTTTGATTGTATGTTTTGGAATTGTGTTAATAAGATTTATTTCAAGATCTGTAGAAATTATTTATTCCTTCTATAATGATATAATAGAATTTAAAAAAGTTACTAAGACTACATTTTTAGATGGAAGCAATCGTATAATATTGGCCCTATTTAGTTTAGCAGAATTATCAATACTTGCTGCATTACTAAATTTTATCCATTATTTTTATATAGGTGATTATTTAGAAAATGGTGATGCTAGTGATGGATTACTTAACGGATTAAATATAATTTTTTCAACTATACATATTTTACTTCTATCTATAATGAAATCTTTTTCAATTAGTTTTTTTAATTTTTCGTACCCAGGGGATATCGGGTTAGTAGGTGTAAGTAAATTTATTCTATTACTAGTACATTTAATTCAAGTAATAGTAAGTGTTGTACTAATAACTTTATCTATTGCTAACTATTTAGCATTACCAAAAGAGAAGATTTTTTACAGCGTTGAAAAAGATGTTAATACTGATTTTTATCAAGTTGTTAAATATTTGGTTGCTCCTCAGTTTGAAAAGAGGGTTTTTATCGTAAAAGGTATAAACGAACTGGACTTTTTGGAACGAACAATTGAATCATATTATGAGTGTGGAAGTATAAATAGTAGCGAATATATAGCAATTTTTGAAGCTTTGAATGATTATAAAGAATTTATAGAATGTCCCAAACAGAGTTAAAATTTGCTTGAACGATAGCAATAACCAAAATTTGTAATTCCAAAGTCTGATTATAAAAATCGATGAAATGAAATGAAAGAAAGTAACGATTCTTATTAAAAACTTTCTGAGAGTGCATTCAAGCTTTCTTATCTAGATAGATCCGGAGTCCTCCAACATTTAATAGTAGTGGATGAACACAAGTTTTGAGAATAATAATCCTTTCATAGTTTTCTCTAATGTTAATACATAGGGGGAAAAGATAATGATAATTAGTAAAGGGTGTGGGGTTTTACAATTAAATGGAACATCGAGGAATTTATTTTCGATTCAATGTATGAGGCTGATTAATTTCAAATGAGATATATAGTAGAATTAACAATGGATATGATACACTTGATTATATAATAGTATATTCTATGCACTATGCGTTGCAGGAACAATTACACTTATGATTCTGTTTAGCGATTGTTTCCAATCCGTATTGCCATGGTTGTCATGTGATTACAAGTGATAGCTACTACACGATTCAAGCTTTAGCAGCCATAGTCGAATCCTTTATTCCAGCACAATAACAAAAGCTAATCGTATCCTAAAACTGTTTATGTGATAAAAAGTAATTGAGTGCTCATTTTCACTCGAAGCGTCGAATAAACTTCGAGGACGTAGTCTAGAACAAGCTATAATTAAACAGTCCATCCGTATGATAGTATGTCAATTGCTTTTGACACGCAAGTATCATATAGGAGGGCTTTTACAAGGCCAAGATTGGAATCAGTTAAAAGCAGTGAAAAATAAACAAGTGTATAAAGTGCCACTAGGTATTTATCGCTGGTATCCACCAAATGGAGATGCACCTCTTGTGTTAAAATGGATGGCACAGCACAATCATCCAGAAATTTTCAATTATAATATGACTGAAGAAATTCAACAGTATTACACTAAATTCAACACTTATGATGTAACTGAAGAACAAGTACACGATATTTTAAATCCTTCTTCTGAAGCGGCAAGATATTAATAGATACGGAATATAAAAAAACGGTTGCCAGTGGAAAAATCCTTGGCTACCGATTTTTTTTGCGTTTCTCTTAGTGTTAAATTGAGCCTTATGATGATGCATTAGGAGGCGTTTCACCATCGTCCATAGCTGGGTCAATTTTTTTCTTATTTTTTGATCTTTTAAACATCGCTATCAATAGCAAGATGATGGGTAGAAAAATAGAAAAAACAGCGATAGCAAGTGGCCATGTTTGTTGGTTGTATTTATCGGAATGAATAATATTCGCATGAACAATTTGAGAGAGTGCTATTGAGATCATGCCAAGTGGCAAAATTAATGGTCGATGATCCTTTAGTTTCAGTATTTGGCTAATGCCAATTAAAGAAGCATAATAATACATAAACGCTCGTACAAATATTGTGACCATCCACATAAATGCCATAATAATTTCAATGCGCTGCAAAAATTTTCCTACAGAAATTTTTTGTGCCAATGTATAACTAGGAAATGTTCTGATAGTGGTATTGGTAACGCCTAATACGAGTATTGATAAGGCTATAAAGGAAGTAATAATAAATCCTCCCATTAATGTGCCTATATAAAATCCTTTTTTACCTGATTGTAGGTTGTTGATTACTGAAGGAAAAATCATTAATAGTACGATTAATGGAAAAGAAAATAGCCCCATAAAATGTATAATGCTATAGATAAATGGTTGAAAGGACACTTCAAAAACTGGTTGCACATGTTTTATTTCTATTTGGGGTGAAACAAAGAACAAGAAAATCATAAATACCAATAAAAAGGCAGGAAATAGAATCTCTAAAGTACGTGCAAATACTTCAATCCCTTGATATGCAGCAAATAAAATAATACAGCAAAAAAGTATAGCAAATACGACTGGAGGTGTTTCAGGCATCACCTCTGTTTGTAGGAAATTACCAATGAAATATAGTAACTCACCGGATGAAAAAAGAGTTAACAGTACAAATCCGATAGAAACAACTTTCCCGATAAATTTTCCTAGAAACTTTTCCGTTACTTCTACAAGAGAAAGATCCGCCATTTTATTTGATAACATAATAAATAGCTTTATTAATAATAAACTTAATAGAGTGCCGATTATTGCTACAATCCAAGCATCTTGCTGTACTTCTAAGGCAATACTTGCAGGTATTATTAGTACTCCTGTTCCAGCTGTATAAAGGATAACAATGATTGTGAATTGACGGGAGCTTATCAATTGTTTTTTCATAATAGCCTCTTATTTGTTATTTTTTATTTAGTAATGCTTCTTTTAGAAAATCACTAATTGGATGAAAAATATACATAATTGCGTCCAGTGGGCTAGGAATAAAAGTTTGCAAACTGATAGCAATGTTTAAGGATGTCCCTATGACTAAAAAAATGGAAAATGTCCAAATTATCTTTTTTCCTTCCTTTTTTAATTTAGGACGTTCGACCAAAACAATAGCAAGTGAAATCACTAATATACCTAGAGCAATGAACATAGTGTTTTTTACTCCTTTAATTTTGAATTTTGCATCGTTCCTGAACCTTGCGTATTGACGTTTACCTTGACATTTACTTCAACATTAGGATAAATGGTATGCCAATCTTTTTTTATTTTTTTCCATTCTTTAGGGTCAGCACGATGAATCGCTTCTCCAAAACCGAGAACATCTGCGTTAAATTTTTCTTGGAGAACATGCAGCGATTCATCAATATTCTTTTTGATAGATAACTCGGTTTGACGATTAATCCAATCAATCGTGGTCAATTCTGTTAAATTGATGTCACATTTAACTTCTGCAACATTTTGGACAATGTCGATACTAACGTTGATAGTAGGTGAACCGTTCTTCATTGCTCCCTTTGTTGTTGTTTTGGATTGCGTAATTTCAGTTGTTAACACACCATCAGAAGGGCATGCAATAATTTCAATAGTTGATTTTATATTATCGTTTAAGTAATTAAAACTTTTACTGTCGTACTCATCGAGATAACCGATTAATTTATCTTCTTTAAAAATGGCAAGGCCAGTAAACTTAAGTTTTACAGGTGTTTCAATTCTTTCTACGTTTGTTTGGTCAATGCCTAAACTTTTATCCCCTTGAATTTCAATAGCTGATAGAACAAAATATTGATTTCCTACTCCTAATTTTGTTACTAAGTCTTCAACATCGACTTCTAAAGTAGAGCCCCATGCATCTTGGGTAACGGTAAGCGAATTTAACATTTTTTTTGCTGGTATTTTTTCTATTGGGGTTAAGACATTTAAAATATCTTTGGCTGTTGCTTGCTGCGAAACGATAATCGTAAAATCGTTTCGTATCTCCTGATCTCTTGCTAGAAAATCAATAGAATCTCGTATACCGTCTACAGCTAAGTCCTCTCCAAGTACAACTAATTGTACATGCGCAAAATATAATTTTCTTGGAGACAAGGCTAATATTTTTCGAATGGCTTCAAAGACAGTTTTTCCTTTCGCGTGATAAGTAACGACTGGTGCTTGTCTAGATGCCGTCTGCTTGGAAGAGATTTGACTAGGATCAATTACTTGTACAGAAATGGCATATTCATCATCAACAAAGTCTATACCTAGAGCAGCAACAAGTGCCAAATCATTTAATTCACGTTTACTCCAACAACCACTAAGAATTGAAATTAGAAAGATTAATGAAATTATTAGTATGGTCTTCTTCATTAGGTACCCTCATTTAACCAGATAGTGATTAGCGATTTTTTCGTCCTCTTACATTATTAATTTGACTAATGAGTCGCGGACGTGTTAGTAAAGAACCACGCGGTAAAACAATTAAAGCATCTTTTTGATCCTTCGGTATTAAAGGGGCAAATGGGCTCATATATGGAACGCCAAAAGAACGTAAGCTACATAAATGAATAATTAATAGCATAATTCCAATAAATATGCCAAACAGCCCGAACATCGCTGCCAAGCCCATTAATGGGAAGCGTAAAATACGAATTGAATTGGAAAGACCATATGCCGGGAACAGAAAACTACAAATAGCTGTTAAAGCAACAATAATGACCATTGCTGCGGACACAATGCCGGCCTCAACGGCTGCTTGTCCAATAATAAGTGTGCCGACTATCGAAATGGCTGATCCAATCATTCTCGGCATCCTCAAACCAGCTTCTCTTAAAACTTCAAAGGCGATTTCCATTATTAAAGCTTCAACAAAAGCAGGGAATGGAACGCCTTCTCGCTGCGCATAAATACTAATTAGTAGCGATGTTGGTAACATTTCTTGATGAAAGGTCGTTAAAGAAATATAAAGAGATGGCGCAACTAATGCCAAACTAATCCCTATAAATCGAATAAGACGGATGAACGAACTAACAAATGCGCTCTGATAATAATCTTCTGCTGATTGCAAAAAGGAAGTGAATAAAGCAGGTACAATTAAAACAAAAGGTGTACCATCCACTAGAATCGCAATCTTTCCTTCTAGTAATTCTCCAGCTATAACATCTGGTCTTTCGGAATTGTAGATAGTAGGAAATAAAGTAAACTTTGTATCCTGAATTAATTGTTCAATGTAACCACTCTCTAAAATACCATCAATATCAATCTGATCTAATCGATGCAGTACTTCCTTCACTATTTTTTCATTGGCTATGCCGTTTATATACATAACGGCGATTTCTGTTTGTGTAACCTCACCTATCACTCTTGATTTTATCCATAGATTAGGGCTTTTTATTTTCCGTCGAATTAAAGCTGTATTCGTTCGTAAAGTTTCGGTGAATGATTCTCTAGGCCCTCTAATAACAGCTTCTGTAACGGGCTCTGTTATCGCCCTATCTTTGACTCGTTTAGTACTTGTTGAAATACCGATAGCAAGCCCATCTATTAATAAAATAGTTTCGCCACTTAAAATAGCATTTAACAATGATGAAAAGTCCGCAATATCTTTTATACTGCCAACGGTTATGCAATAAGCTTTTAATCGAATCGCAATTTCCTGCAAAGTAGTTTCAGATGTCACTTCAAAATTAGAAATAATAGACTCTAAAACAAAGTCGTTAATCGAGGTATTATCTGCCAGACCATCCGTATAAATAATAGCGATTGGTATCTCCACCGGTTTGCCAACTAAAAATTCACGGATAATAATATCATTGCTATTACCTAGTGAGTTTTTAATGGTCTTAATATTTTCTAGGAGAGATGTAGAAAGAGATGTAATCGTTTTATTTTCTAAGAGATTATCATTTTCGGCATTACTCACTACAGTGTCCTCCTTTAGTTTTCTATTTAATAGAATATGCAAATGATAGCGTGTTTATACCAAATAATAGAATTGCTGTTTCATAAATTCTCTAAAATCAATGAAATGAATAGAAAATAAAAAAACAGACATATGATGATTGTCTGTTTTGAAATCTATTTTTCGCTTGTCCAAATGCTAGGTTGTTCGAAGGAAACAATATCTACTATATGGTCTAGACAAACAATCTGATAGTGGATTAATTCTTTATAAGAATATATTTCCTGTGCAATCGTTGTTTTACATACAAAATCTAAATAGGCGGATTTTGTAAATATGCGTATGGCATGACCTCGAAATTCATCTTCGTTATTGACAAAGTGGAATGACTCATCAAAAACAGTGTACGCTACATACGAATCGAATTCGATATGGATTTGTGGTAATGTCTTATCAATTTCAATAGGATAGGCATCATGTAATTGAAATTCATGAATGTTGATATCCTCGCTTTTTGAACTGATAGCAGCTCTATTAATCGAAATCCTTAAAGCGTTTGTTCCAGGCTCTGTTATCTTATCTAAAAATAAATAACCTTCTCGCTGCATTAAATCCTCATAGTTCATAAAAACACCCTTCCATATTTATATAAGATTTTTGGTTATTTTATAATATTAGATTTTAAAAGTCAAAAATAAAAGAACGTATTAAAGAATAAAAATTTATCGATTTACGATAAAAAATAATTGACTTAGGTTAAATGATTCGTTTATGATAGCAACAGGATACAAGGGATTTGGTGCTAAATTAAAACACTGAATCCAAAATTATTTATATGGAGGGACAAAGAAATGAAGAAATATGTGTTAGCTTCAACACCAATTGTTTTAGGAGTCATCAGCTTTTTAATCTTTATGATAAAGGGGAGTAGTGTTGCACCTGATGGTACATTAGAGGAACCGTTCTTTTTAATACCAATAGGATTTTTGTTGTTATTTATTGGTTGTATTTGTGTAGTAGGGGTAGTATTGTTGTCGTTAATCCAAAAAACAAGACATGTTTGATTATGAATTCATTAAAAGCCCTGTTTTATTACAGGGTTTTTTGTATGGTGTAAAAATAGAATAAGAGGGCAGTTAATCAGGTAAAGGTTATTTATGGCGTTAACCTATCTTTGTACAATTTATGGTAATATTAGGTGTGGAATTATTTGTAGAGAATTGCCTGAAATGACAATGATTAAGGAGCAAAAAGAAATGGATATAAAAAAGAGTGCGCTAATTTGGTTATCCCCTTTGTTTTTCTTAGCTGCTTGTAGTGATAATGACGATGTAAATACGAAAGAAGAAAAAATGTATATTTCTTCAATTCAAAAGAAGGAAATTTATGAAATTCAACAGCCTGCCAAATCGAACGTTTCAAGAGGGCTAATTGTTGGTCACATGAACAATTCAATCAATATCAATGAAATCGAAAAAGGGCTCATGAATTTATCAGTTGACCATTTTTCTCCCAACAGTTTTTATATGCAAGAAGGACAATATTTAGATAAAAATATTATAAATCAATGGTTAGCTAGAAAAACTGAAGAAGGTTTAGGGTTAAATCCAGCTATCGAAAATAGTACGGGCAATGTTTTAGAGGATGAAAAAATGAATCCGCTAATATTATCACATGTGTTAGAGCAAAATTTTATTAACAAAAAAAGCGGGAAAATAGAAGGAATGTCTTTAGCTATATCGTTAAATGAATTTTATGATATTCGGGTATCCGACGATAAAGGCTTGATTTATACAGGGCAAGTGAAAGTAGATAATACTGATAATGATGTGAATGATGTTGCTGAGTATGGCAAAAAAGTGGCTGAAAGCATCATAAAAGATCTAAGGAAAAATGCCACAATACCTAACGTTCCAATCTATTTAACGTTGTATCAAGAGTCCAATAAAAACGATATTATTCCAGGTGTTTTTTTAGCTGATTCTTATATTGCAGAGGGGAAGGAGAAAATAGATAAATGGAATGCCATAGATAAAAAAGACTATACGTTTCCTTCTGATGCCTTATATAGTTTAGATCAAGATACATATAATCAATTATTAAAGTTTAAGGAAGATATACAACAGAATTTCAAACATTTAAATCCTAAAATAATTGGAAAGTTGCGATATGAAAATGGCAAGCTAGCAGATATAAAAATAGAGGTACATGCCCCTTTAATAAACGATACCGAACTGATTGGGCTTTTACAGTTTATAGGGACAAAACTAAATACTATTTTATTTGACTATGTGCCTGTGTCGATTCGTATTATCGATCAAAACCAAGATATCGGCATTGTTCTATGGGACCCAAAAGAAAAACAAATATTTGCTACCCCGATTTAGTTTTAGTGACAGGCACCCAAACAATTCTGAAAATTATTCGCTTATCAATTGCGTTAATATGGAGTATTATTTAAATAGGAAGAAACTCTATATTGAAGGATGGCATTTAGACAACATGAATGAGCAATTAGTAGATTGGATTATACGCTTTCAAAGGGATAAAGATATTGAAGCATTAGCACATTTAAAAAGCTATTGTTACAACATAATTGAGCCTTTGATTGGAGAATTTACAGCGAAATATGGTGAAGAGGCAGGAGCGTTATTACGTTTAAAATGGGATAAACGCTTTTATTTTATTTTTACAAAGTATCAGGTGCATGTAGGGTTACCTTTAGATACATTTGTCCAAAATACGTATCGTTTTTATTTCATACAAGTGTTAAAAAAAGCGGGTTATTTGTAGCAATGAAAATCCCTTGATTTGTGAATAAGCAAATCAAGGGATTGTTGTTTTATTGATATAGTAAATCTTCTGCTAGATGAGTAAAGATTTCGCCAATCACTGTTTCTTCATCATATATGGAGGAACCTGTATTTTCTTCAGGCTGGGCGAAAGGAATACGGGCAATCACTTCAGTTTGGAGTAATTTTGCCAAATGTTCGGCTCCACCTTGTCCGAATAGATAGTTTTTTTGACCATCTGCCCCTTCAAAATAAGCCATGTTTTCAACTACACCAAGAATGGAATGTTTCGTATGTTGAGCCATTAAGCCTGCACGGGATGCGACGTGAGAAGCGGCCAAATGCGGTGTCGTTACGATAATTTCTTGTGCTTGTGGAATCATCGCGGCCATATCAATCGCCACATCCCCAGTTCCTGGTGGTAAATCAATCAGCAGAAAATCCAACTCTCCCCATACCGTGTTGACAAGGAAATTGCGAATCCATTTGTTGAGCATTGGTCCACGCCACATAACAGGCTGGTTCCCATTGGTGAAAAAGCCCATTGACATTAATTTAACCCCATGACTTTCAACTGGTATCACTGTTTGGTCAAGCATAATAGGTTTTTGCTCAATGTTCATCATTGCAGGAATGCTGAAGCCGTAAATATCAGCATCTAGTATGCCTACACGTTTGCCAAGACGAGCAAGAGCGACCGCTAAATTAATGGTCACTGTCGACTTCCCAACGCCACCTTTACCACTTGTGATAGCAATAAACTGCACACCTGAATGAAGCTGCAACATGTTTGGCATCCCTTGTTCGTTACTATTTTTCGCTTGTAGCAGGGACGATAGTGCACGACGTTCCTGTTCAGTCATAACACCAAAGGTAACGGCAACACTGGAGGCACCAATTGCTTGTAGTGCCTCCTCCACATCTTGCTGAATTTTCGCTTTTAACGGACAGCCTGGTATGGTTAACATAATATCCAGTGATAGATGGGTGCCGCTTATGTGAATATTGCGTACCATATTCAATGTGACGATACTCTGATGAAGCTCAGGATCTTGAACTTGTTGTAATGCGTTGATAACATCTTCTTGTACTAACATATTAGAACCACCTTATTCTTTTAACCCTTTGCCAAGTCCCTTTAAGAAATGAACACCAAAATTGAGTGCGCGATTGACATCTGGATCATTTAACATTTTCACAAGTTTAAAGGTGCTAACTTTGTCATCGGATTCAAGTGCTTTGTTAGCTTCTTCTACACCTGAATTTAAGCCTTCAATAAGCTTCGCTGTTGTTTCCGGCTTGAGCTCTGTCAAAGCTCCTGCAACCCCCATTAAATTATTAATCATATTGGTTACAGGCTTTCGTGTTAGTTGTCCAAGCGCAATATGGGCCACTTCTTCTTTGGCTTCTAGTAGTTTCATTGCGGCTTCTAGTGCACCGATATGATTTAATTCAGCCATAATAAGCAATACTTGATTGACCGCTTCTTCCTGCTCAGAAAGCAGTTGTTTAAGATTATCTAATTTTTGTTCCTTGAGTTGTTCATCTGTTACTTGTTGTTTTTTTATGCTTGTAATGGGTTCAGCCATGTTCTCACTCTCTTTCGTTTAGGGTTGTTAAGTGAACGTAGCCAGGACGATTCCATTTTCGTTGTACCTCTACACCATTTTGAGGATGACGCTTTTTATAGCGCGGGTTAGTGCGTGGCAACGGCGTCTTGCCTTTTGCTTTTAGCACTTCTACTCGAACTTTTGTTTGTTTGTAGGCTGGTGTTGATGTATTAATATCTGCTGCAGGACCAGTTAAGAAGTTGATAGCTGAATCTTTGCTAACAGAGTTCATTGGTAAAAATAATTCATTCCCTTGCACGCGATCTGTTACTAATGCATTGAGCTTTAATGCGCCATATGGAGATACTAAACGGAGTAGGGCGCCATCTTCAATGCCTCGTTCTTTCGCCAATTGTGGTGAAACTTCAACGAAAATTTCAGGTACCTTTGATTGAATACCTTTCGATTTATTTGTTAGATTTCCTTCGTGGAAGTGCTCGAGCATACGACCGTTATTAATATGACAATCGTATTGTGCCTCAAATTCAACCGGTTGCACCCAATCATGTAAAGCAAAACGTGCTTTTTTATCAGGGAAGTTAAATCCGTCTTCATATAATAATGGTGTATCTTTTCCATCATGACTACCCCAACAGAAGCTACCCCAGCCTGCTAAAACATCATAGTTGGCTTGTGAGAATAGCGGAGATAGACTCGCCATTTCATCGAAAATGTCGCTTGGATGATTATACTGCCAATCTGCTCCTAATCGACGTGCGACTGCTTGAAGGATTTCCCAATCTGCTTTTGACTCACCGAGTGTTGGCAAAACTTGATAGAGACGCTGAACGCGACGTTCTGTATTCGTGAATGTGCCTTCTTTTTCAAGCGAAGGGGCTGCTGGTAAAATCACATCTGCATATTGGGCAGTACGTGATAGGAAGCAATCTTGGACAACAAAAAATTCTATTTGTGAAAGAACCTCATCTACATGGTTGGCATTACAGTCAACAAGTGCCATATCCTCGCCCACTAAATACATCGCTTTCATTTTACCTTCCATAATAGCATCTAACATTTGCATATTATTTCGACCTGGTTGAGATTGAATAGGGACACCATAAGCTTTTTCAAATTTTGCTCGTGCTTCATCATCGGTCACTTTTTGGTAGCCAGGCAATAGATTTGGTAATGTCCCCATATCACAGGCACCTTGAACATTATTGTGACCGCGTAGCGGGTAAGCCCCAGCTCCAGGACGACGATAGTTACCAGTTGCTAATAGTAAATTCGAAATAGCCGCTGATGTATAAGAGCCTCCCGTATTTTGCGTGACACCCATACCCCAAAGAACACAAGTGCCGTTTGCATCACGAATCATTTCAGCAACTTCAATCAATGTTTCCTTGCTAATTCCGGTCATATCTTGAGCGTAATCAAGGGTATAGGTTGCAAGCACTTGTTTAAAATCTTCAAAATGCAGGACATTGTCTTGAATAAAGGCTTCGTCATGCCATCCTTGATCGATGATATATTTGGTAACTGCCATAATCCACACTTGGTCAGTACCTTGTTTTGGATGCATAAAGATGTCTGAACGCTCAGCCATTTCATGTTTACGAATATCGGCAACGATTAATTTTTGACCATGTAATTTGTGGGCACGTTTCACACGTGTTGCTAAAACAGGATGGCCTTCAGCTGGGTTAGCACCAACAATAATGACAAGGCCTGCTTTGGCAATATCTTGAATCGTACCAGCGTCACCGCCTAAACCTACTGTACGTAATAAACCGTCCGTAGCGGGAGACTGACAATAACGAGAGCAATTGTCGACGTCATTTGTTGCAAATAATTGACGTGCCATTTTTTGTATTAAGTAATTTTCTTCATTTGTAATTTTAGAAGAAGAGATAAAACCGACAGAACCTGGACCATATTGTTGTTGAATGCCACCAAGTTTTGTGGCGATTAAATCTAACGCTTCATCCCAAGAAGATTCAACAAACTCATTATTTTTGCGAATAAGTGGTTTTGTAATGCGTTCTTCCGAATTGATGAAATCCCAACCGAATTTTCCTTTTACACATGTAGAAATGGCATTGACCGGACCATCAGAAGGTTGTACTTTTAAAATTTTTCGGTCTTTTGTCCAAACTTCGAATGAACAACCTACACCACAGAAAGTACAAACTGTTTTTGTTTTTTTCGTGCGCTTACTACGCATGGCAGCTTCCACTTCAGAAACCGCAAAAATACCGCTATACCCTGGTTCAACTTCTTTAATCAAATGGATCATGGGATCTAACATATCTTGTTTTAAACCCGTCATAAATCCAGCCTCTCCAAGCATGGATTTTTCCATTAAAGCATTACAAGGACAAACGGTTACACATTGTCCGCAGCTTACACAGGAAGAATCATTAATGGCAGCACCTTTATCCCAAATTACACGTGGTCTTTCTGCCTCCCAATCGAGCGATAATGTTTCGTTTACCTGTAAATTTTGACAAACTTCTACGCATTGTCCGCATGCAATGCATTGGTTCGGATCATATCGGTAAAATGGGTGTGACATGTCTACTTCATGTGGTTCAACTTTTGGTTTGTACGGATATTTTTGATGTTCGATTTCCATTAATTCGGCTGTATTGTGTAATGTGCAATTTCCGTTGTTATTATCACACACTGTACAGTACAGTAAATGGTTTTCGAGTAAACGGTCCATCGCTTCTGTTTGTGCCGCTTTAGCTTTGTCAGAAGCTAATAACACATTCATGCCTTCTACTGCCTTTGTAGAGCAAGAACGAACTAATTGGCCATTTACCTCCACGATACATGTATCACATGTTTCGATTGGGTCTACAGCTGGCACATGACAAATCTGTGGATGAGGAATGTCATGTTGATTAATGGTATCAAGTATTGTAGCTCCTTCTTTGACATCATACGGTACCCCATTAATAAGAATTTGAGTCAAGATACTTCCTCCTTTTGCACGTTGAGACTCATGAAACAACTTGTTACGGCTTAAGACAAAAAGGGAATGACGAATTGAGTTGTTGATTGAATTGATTGTCTTGTTATTATTGTAATTCCCACTTCGTCTTTAATCTACCTAGAAATAGTTAAATGTCTAGTTCATAACAAGTACTCCATATCTTGGTTTGTAAAATAAAAAAATCCACCATGAAATTACATGTCCAAGACATGCTAATCATTCATGGTGGATAAAATTCTTAGCAGGTCTTGCTAAAAACTCAATCTACTTTTATGTTAAATAACAATAGAATATAACTATTAAAACCACTTTCCAACATCGTGAGAAAGGGATCAAAATAGATAAACTCCATTTGGAATAACAATAATTATAGCCTTTTTCTACAAAATGAACAATATTTATCATAAAAAATTATTAGATGATAATGGTTATCAAAAAGTATTTTCTCTTTTAATTTTTTTCAAGTTGCTATATCATTAACAAACTGTAAGGGTGACCGTCACATCAAATTGACTAAAAAAGTTTTATTACGATGGGAGAATCGTTGCTATGTCTAAAAAAATACATGAATTTAATGATATGATACGTAAATTAAGAAAAGAAGTATTTGGTAAAGGTCCAGAGCGTATTCATACAGTTTTTGTCGAGAATATGGCTGTATCTACTTTGTATGGAAATATAACACCAACGGAAAAATTTATTGCCAGTACACCAGAAGGGCTAAAAATGGTGCATGCTGCAAGGACAACTATGATTCAAGATTTATATGTACAATCACCGCCAGAGGGTATGGAAGAATTGATGGGCAGCAAATTGCTCCACTTATTTTCAGATATTAAAATTGAAGAGGATTTTGCAATTTCCGTCTTTGTTTTTGAAAAGAATATCAGTGTCTAAAGGGGATGCCTTATGGAACGAGCAATCACAAGGAAAATTATGCGCGTTGAAGGACAGCAAGTAAAAGAAATGGATGATGTAATCGTCACAGAATACGCTGTAACTGTAAAAATCAATCAGCAAGAATTTGTCACGATGGTATGTTCACCAGAGTATGTGGAAGATATGGTTATTGGCTACTTAGCTTCTGAACGAGTTATTCGCAGTTTTGATGATATTGAGGAAATTTGGCACCAAGAAAAAGAAGGCTTTGTGCATATTAAAACAAAGCATGTTAATCCCTATTACCAGCAGACGCAAAACAAACGCTATATTACCTCTTGTTGTGGAATGAGTCGACAAGGCTTTGTTTTTACGAATGATGCATTAGTGGCGAAAAAAATGGACGATGTGCATGTGCAAATCACAACCGAGTATTGCTTCCGTTTAATGCATGATATGCAGGAAGGTGCAGACATTTTTAAGCAAACGGGTGGTGTGCACAATGCTGCACTATGTAATGTCAATGGCATTGTCTTAAGTCGCATGGATATTGGACGTCATAATGCGTTAGATAAAATTTACGGCTATTGTCTGCGCAACAATATCAGTATGCAAGATAAAATTATCGTCTTTAGCGGACGACTATCGTCAGAAATTTTACTAAAGGTCTCCAAAATAGGCTGTGAAATTGTGCTATCTAAATCAGCACCAACGGACTTAGCATTACAATTAGCCGAGCAGCTCGGCATTACAACGGTAGGTTTTATCCGACAACAAGCTTTGAATATTTATACACAGCCACGACGCATCCTATTACCAGATCAGAATGCACTGAAAGAAGGAGATTAAATGCCAGATCTACAAGACCAATTCAATAGACCTTTAAGAGATTTAAGAATATCTGTAACAGATCGCTGTAATTTCCGTTGCCGCTATTGTATGCCAGCTGAAGTATTTGGTCCAGATTATGCATTTTTACCGTCTAATAAAATATTAACTTTTGATGAGATTGAACGATTAGTAAAAATATTTGTGTCGTTGAATGTGAAAAAAATACGAATTACAGGTGGAGAGCCCTTGCTTCGTCGTGATTTACCAGCATTAATTGCACGCATTCACCGCATTGAAGGTGTAGAAGATATTGCTTTAACAACAAATGGCACTTTATTAAAAAAATATGCACAAGCATTGGCTCAAGCAGGCTTAACTCGCGTTTCTGTTAGTCTAGATTCATTGAATGATGAACGGTTTTTGGAAATGAATGGACATCGAGGTAAGGTATTAACGGTGTTAGAGGGCATAGAAAAGGCTGCGGAAGCAGGTTTACAAGTGAAAATTAATATGGTTGTGCAAAAAGGAAAGAATGACCAAGATATTGTTACAATGGCACAATATTTTAAAGAAAAACAGCATATTTTACGTTTTATTGAATATATGGATGTGGGCAATTCGAATGGTTGGAACTTACAGGATGTTGTGTCGAAGCAGGATATTATTGAGCGAGTTCATCAGTTTTCTCCGCTACAACAAGTAGCGCCTAATTACAAAGGGGAAGTGGCATCACGTTATCAATATCAAGATGCGCAAGGGGAAATAGGTGTGATTTCATCCGTTACAGATTCCTTCTGTTCCGATTGTTCACGTGCTCGTCTCTCAGCAGAAGGGACCTTATATACTTGTTTATTTGCAACAGAGGGAACAGATTTAAGAGAGCTGTTACGAACAGGACAAGATGATGCCGCTATCCGTGAATGTGTATCAAAGGTATGGGAAACAAGGGACGATCGTTACTCAGATGAACGCAATGAACAAACGATGACAACAAGGAAAAATGCCAAAATTGAAATGTCTCATATTGGGGGGTAGTGCGAAAAAAACAGAAAAAATCGGCAAAGTGCTGCCGAATTTTTCTGTTTATTTATGCACAAAAGTGCCACTTTTCCCACCCGTTTTTTCAACAAGATAGGTGTCCTTAATGACCATCGTTTTATCAACTGCTTTACACATATCATAAAAAGTTAAGGCAGCGATCGTCACAGCTGTGAGGGCTTCCATTTCAACACCAGTTTTCCCACTACATTTGACTGTAGCTTGAATATGAAGCTCATAGCCCTTCTCTACTTTGTCATAGTTAAATTGGAAATCCGTGCCTTGTAACATGATAGGATGGCACATGGGAATAAGATCAGCGGTCTTTTTAGCCCCCATAATCCCTGCAATTTGGGCAACTTGTGTTGGATCGCCTTTTTTAATGCCACCTTGTTGGATGGCTTCATAGACAGCATCGGATAACGTGATTGTACTACGCGCAATGGCTGTACGTGTTGTGATTTCTTTTTCTGAAATATCAACCATTTTAGGACGACCTTCTGCGTTCCAGTGTGTAAAATTATTCATTATTAGACTCCTTTTTCCTTGTTTGAGACCAGTCTTGTTGTGCATTAATATTGATAAATGTTGTGTCATCGTCATCAAAAGGGACGTAACAAACTCGCAGTTGCTCTAACAGTACTTTCATACTTCGTTTGTTTTGTTTCGTTAATTGTTGTGCTTTAGGTAAAGCTGTACGTCGAAATAATGCAGCTAATGGCTGATGTTTTTGCGCCTGCATAGGAACGATTGCATCATAATCGTCACTTATTCGACCGACCATTTTTTTGATAAAATCAGCATTCATATAAGGCATATCGCTAGCCACGACAAAAAACCATTCCACATCAGGGTAGGCTGTCATGATATGATGTAAAGCAAAAAGTGGTCCTTGATGTAGCTGTTTGTCGATAATCCATTGGACGTTTTCCTGCTCAAACTGATGTTGTAACTGTGCGTTTGTAGCAATAATAATAGGCGATAGCTGATTTTTTTGTAAAGCGATAAGACTATGCTTGTATAAAGGCTGCCCAGCAAACAGCTCGAACATTTTAGGTTTACCATATCGAGAGGATTGACCGCCTGCTAATATAATCCCTGCAATTTTCATAGACGATTCAACTCACCAACAAAATGTTGAACAGTGGGTACTATAAGTTTCGTCATAGCTAGTGATACCGCATTTGTGGAACCAGGTAAAACATAGATGGCTGTTTGTTGAATAGTCCCAGCAGTGGCACGACTAAACATTGCCCTTGGGCCAATTTCGTCATAGCTAAGTGTTCGAAATAACTCACCAAATCCCATCATTTCCTTTTCGAAAAGAGGCAAAATGGTATCGTAAGTTTGGTCTCTTGGTGTAAAGCCTGTTCCGCCCGTTACGATAATGGTATTGATGGATGGATCACTGGACCACTGTTTCACATAACGAGCGATATCCCGTGGTTCATCCTTTGTGAGTTGGTAGTCCACTACTTCGAATGTTGCTTCTTGAAGTAAAGTTTGAATACGCTGTCCAGCGTGATCATTTGCCTTTGTGCGTGTGTCACTGACAGTTAAAAGAGCAACTTGAATGGGTTGCTGATGATGTGTGGGATGCACAGTTAAGACCTCCTTCAAAATTACTAAAAAACATTGCTTTTATTATAATGCTATAAATAAAAAGGTCAAACGAAATTCATAGAAAGAAAGGCTCTATACGTATGCAAAATAGATATTCGAGACAACAATTATTTACCCCTATCGGACAATCTGGGCAAGTATCGATCCAACAAAAACATGCCCTTTTAATAGGTGTCGGTGCATTGGGGAGTGCTAGTGCCGAAGCGCTTGTACGTGCTGGTATCGGCAAGTTAACACTGATTGATCGTGATTATGTAGAGTGGAGTAATTTACAAAGACAACAATTATATACAGAGCAAGATGCCCAAGAAAAAATGCCAAAAGTCATCGCAGCTAAAAAACGTCTGCAAGAAATTAACACAGAGGTTGAAATCAATGTTGCCATTATGGATGCATGTTTAGAGACTTTGCTACCATTGCTAAAAGATGTAGATGTAATGGTTGATGCGACCGATAATTTTGATGTGCGTTTTCTAATGAATGACCTTGCACAAAAGTATCGAATTCCGTGGGTGTACGGCTCTTGTGTCGGTAGTTATGGCGCAACCTATACGATTGTGCCAGGCAAAACACCTTGTTTGCACTGCTTATTAAAAGCAATACCCCAAACAGGGATGACTTGTGATACGGTAGGTATTATTAGCCCAACGGTTCAAATCGTTGCCGCATATCAAGTGGCTGAAGTGTTAAAAGTGCTTGTTGGAGATGACAAAGCGCTACGAAAAAGCTATTTAACATTTGATGTTTGGCAAAATCAACACTATGAAATCAATGTCGCTAAAATGAGACAGGCAGACTGTCCATCTTGTGGCAATGCGCCAACATATCCTTACTTATCCTATGAAAATCAAACGAAATTACAAATACTTTGTGGACGGGACGCTGTGCAAATTCGACCACCAAAGCCCATTTACTATCAGTTCGAGCAGTTGGCACATCAGCTTCGTTCCTATGGTGAAATTCAGATGAATCCTTATTTGCTTTCTTGTCAAGCGGACGATTATCGAATCGTTATTTTTCAAGATGGGCGAGTTGTGATTCATGGTATACAAGATATACAAAAAGCTAAAACAATTTACTATCGTTTATTAGGTTAAAGGAGTGTGCTAAATGCTAGAAAAAAGACAACCAATTCCTGTGGCAGAAGCTGTTCATCGTGTAATGGACTATGCCTTTCAAGCAAAAAATGAACTTGTACCATTAACACAAGCCCATGGTCGCTTTATAGCAGAAGCGATTCGAGCCGATCAAGATGTCCCAGCTTTTGATCGTTCACCGTATGATGGCTATGCCATTCGTTCCATTGATAGTCAAGGCGCTTGTTCACAGCAGCCAGTTCGATTTCAGGTCGTTGGGGAAATTGGCGCAGGCTATGTCTATGACAGTGTAGTGGAGAAAGGTCAAGCTGTTCGCATTATGACAGGGGCACCGATACCACAAGGCTGTGATGCGGTGGTTATGCTAGAAATAACCCATACTTTTGAAGAAAATCAACAAAAGTATATGTCGATTAAACGCTCTATTGAAGCGGGGACTAATATTTCCTACAAGGGGGAAGATGTACAGCAGGGTACAATCCTTATTGACAAAGGTCAATATATTAACCCCGGTGTGATGGCTTTACTCGCTACGTTTGGCTACGAGCAAGTACCGGTTTATCGTAAAATGGTCATTGGTGTGATAGCCACGGGTAGCGAATTACTAGAGCCAGGTGAATGTTTACAGCCGGGCAAAATTCGAAATAGTAATGCTTATATGATGATGGCACAAATTGAACGTGCAGGCGCAGAAGTCAAATATTTTGGCAAGTTTAGCGATGATTTGGCATTATGTATTAAAATCGTGGAAAAAGCATTGCAGGAAGTAGATATTCTAATTACAACGGGGGGCGTTTCCGTAGGTGATTATGATTATTTACCGGCCATTTATCAGGCGATGGATGCAAAGGTATTATTTAATAAAGTAGCAATGCGTCCAGGCAGTGTAACAACTGTCGCTGCTTGCAATGGTAAATTGTTATTCGGCCTTTCTGGTAATCCTTCAGCCTGCTATGTTGGTTTTGAACTATTTGTACGCCCCATTATACGCACTGCCTATTGTCATCCGCAACCTCATTTACGCAGAGAGCAAGCTATATTAGGGGCGGATTTTACAAAGCCGAATCCCTTTACACGATTTGTGCGCGCGACAGCTTATTACGAAACAGGGCAGCTAGTTGCTGTGCCATCTGGTTTTGATAAATCGAGTGCCGTTTCTTCGTTGGCGACAGCTAATGCTTTTATCGTTTTACCAGGTGGTTCACGAGGTTATGAAAGAGGCATGTCCGTAGCAGTCTTATTGTTAGAAGATTTACAAGGAAGTGAGTGGCCTTGGGACAAGTTCGAAAAATCTTACAGATAGTTGGCTATCAAAATAGTGGAAAGACAACATTGATGGAGCAATTAATTAAACAAGCTTCACTGGAAGGGCTACGAGTAGGAACGATTAAGCATCACGGACATGGTGGTGCGCCAATGATCGAAACGTCCAAAGATAGTAGTCGGCATGAGCAGGCAGGTGCGATTGTGACTGCTGTGGAAGGAGAGGGTACTTTACGTATGAGTATTCACCAAAATAGCTGGCAATTGGCTGAAATTCTAGCAATCTATGCGTCCTTTTCGATGGATGTCGTGCTGATTGAAGGATATAAACAGGAACATTATCCAAAAGTAGTACTACTCCGAACAGCACAGGACCAAGTGCTATTGCAGCAAGTAACCAATATTATTTGTGTTATTTATTGGCCGAGCTATCCATTCAATCCGTCCTTAACAATCCCAGCGTATTCAATTTATGAAGAAAGAAAATATATGGAATTTTTGTTGAAAGAAATGAGGGAAGACCATGACGGTAGCGTTGTTTGAAATTATCGACCAACCGATTGATGTCGAGCAAGTAAGACAAAAAGTACTAAATCGAAATGCTGGTGCCGTTACACTATTTATCGGCACCGTACGTGAAATTACAAATGGTAAAAAAACATTGCATTTAGAATATCAAGCCTATCCCGCGATGGCGATAAAAATGTTTGAACAGATTGCAAAGGAAATTCAAGAGCAGTGGCCAGAAGCGATAGTGGCTATTACGCATCGAGTAGGTCGCTTGGATATTTCAGACATTGCTGTTGTTATTGCTGTATCATCACCACATCGTAAAGTAGCTTATATGGCAAATGAATATGCGATTGATCGCATTAAACAAATTGTTCCAATATGGAAAAAGGAGCATTGGGAGGACGGGACGGAATGGATTGGTGACCAATTAGAAAATATCCCCTATCCACAAGGAACACCAGTTATTCAAGAGGAGGAAGGGAAAGCGTGATTAACATCTTATTATTTGCTCACTTACAGGAACAAGTTGGTGAATCACAACTCAAGGTAGCACTGTCAGATGTCACAGTTGCTCAGTTAAAAGAGTGGCTAGAAAAGCACTATCCGCAGCTATCATTACAACAAATAATGACAGCAGTCAATGAGGAATTTGCAACCGATACGACAATTGTTCAATCGGGTGATACTATCGCCTTTATCCCACCAATTAGCGGGGGATGATGAAAGAGACTATGCGGTAAGTAGCGCTACGAGAGCATCAGCCGTAGTTAACAGCTATTAAAAAAGCTGGGACAAAACTAAAAAAAATTAAGGAACAGAGGAAAGCTGTTTATAAATTTTGGTTAGAAGTTAAAACTAGTTGATGAGTGCGGTGAGAGGCGACTCCTGTTCAACCGTAAGACGAGGGCATTTAGCGGTCAAGCAGAGGGTGGTGGCTTACTGTGCTGAGCGAAAAGAGACCACCCATAGCAGACATCAATGATAGAGCAAAAAAGTGTTGGATTGACTGCAATCAATCCAACACTTTTTCTCTTTTATACTTTTAGTAAATGGATACTAAGAAGCATTAGAAAGGAAATAGCAATCATGCACAAAACCCATGTCCAAGCTAGCGTCATGTTACCTGAATCAAGTGCCATATAAATCGCTAGCGGTGTTGTTTGTGTTTTTCCTGGAATGTTCCCCGCAAACATCAAGGTCGCCCCAAACTCCCCTAAAGCACGTGTAAAGCTTAAAATTCCACCAGATACAAGTGCCTTTAATGCGAGCGGAATAGATACACAAACAAAGACTTGCCATTCATTCGCCCCATCAACACGTGCTGCATTTTCAATATCTTTATCTACAGAGGCAAAGCCCGTTTTCGCGGATTGATACATTAATGGAAAGGCAACAATTGTAGAAGCGATGACGGCAGCCCACCATGTGAACATGATTGGTTGATCGAAAAGCCACATAATTAGATTTCCTAATACACTATTTTTTCCAAAAATAACGATGAGCAGAAAACCAACTACAGTAGGAGGTAATACTAAGGGTAAAAGCAACACCGTTTCTAACAAGAGTTTGCCTTTAAAATGGCGAGTTGCCATCCATTTACCCATTAAAATACCAACTATAATAGCAGTAATTCCAGCAACAAAGGCAATTTCAATGGAAAGCCTAAGAGGAGACCAAAAATCGGTACCCATTTATTGAGCTCCTTTAAAGCCATACTTTTTGAAAATATTCATTGCCTCATCACTTTGTAAAAATTGATAAAAATCTTTTGCCTCTTGTCCATGCTTACTCGCTTTTAGGACGCCTACAGGATAAATAATCGGTGCATGGGTCGCATCATCGGCAGTCGCAATGACATCGACTTTATCGGAGAAGAGGGCATCTGTTTTATAAACGATGCCAGCATCTACATTTTCGCTTTCAGTATAAGTAAGTACTTGACGCACATCTTTTGTATATACCATTTTAGATGCAAGTGATTCCCAAAGCTGCATGCTTTTTAACGTGTCGACGCCATACTGCCCAGCAGGAACCGTTTCGGGTGTGCCAAGCGCAATTTTTCCTGCTTGAAGTAAATCGTCAAAGGAATGGATTTGCTTTTCGTTGTTTTTAGGAACGATTAATACTAACTCATTAGCTAAAAGATCTGTTCCTTGCTGTTGTTCAATCATTTCTTTTTCTACTAGGGCGTCGAATTTATCTTTCGCTGCTGAAAAGAATAAATCCACCGGTGCACCTTGTAAAATTTGTTGTTGCAATGCACCAGAGCCGCCAAAGTTATAGAGGATATTGACCGAATCGTGTTCTTTTTCATACGTTGTTTTAAGTTCTTCTAAGGCATCCTGTAAACTAGCTGCCGCAGAAATTGTTAATTCAACAGGTTCGTTTGCAGTCCCTTCTTTTTCTTGGTTACCACAAGCTACTAATAGACCTACTAGTAGAGCCAGTGTCGCAAATAAACGATAAAAGTTTTTCACTGATTTTACTCCTTTTATAACTCGTTATAACAAGACATAACTAATTATAATCAGTGCCAAGTAAAAAAGATAGTCGTGCCAGTCACCCGAACAATTCTGACAATTTAAAAACTCGTTCTGCATGTTAGAACGAGTTTTTAAATATGAAGTGATGTGCTTACACCGCACCAAATAATTTTAAAATATTAATAATAATAATGCCTACGATGCCAAAGTCAGAATCACCAAATGTTGTTCCTTCGTAGCCGATATCACCCATAAAGATAAGGAGAATCGCTGGAATAAAGCTAATGATTATCCCGTTAGCAAATGCACCTGCCATGGAGCCAATACGACCACCCGTTGCATTACCGAAAACACCTGCCGCAGCACCTGTAAAGAAATGTGGTACTAGGCCAGGAACAATAACTTTAAGCCCGATCAGCGGCAGGGCAAACATGGACAATAAGCCAGCTAAAAAGCTAAAGAGGAAACCGATTATAACGGCATTCGGTGCGAAGGGGAAAATTGTCGGGCAATCTAAAGCAGGTTTAGCGTTTGGTACGAGCTTATCAGCAATCCCTTTAAATGCAGGAATAATTTCTGCAATCAGCATACGAACACCCGCAAGGATAATATAGACCCCCGCTGCAAAGGTAATCGCTTGGATAATCGCGAAAACTATGAAGTTCGATCCCCCGGATAATTGCGCTTCAATATAAGAACGACCTGCGAATAAAGCGACAACAATGAAAAATAAGCTCATTGTTAAGGAAATGGCAACGGATGTATCTCTTAAAAATCCAAGTGATTTAGGCACTGCTATTGCTTCAGTCGACTTGGCTTTGTTGCCAAATAGTTGACCAATTTTAGCAGATACATAGTAGCCAATGCTGCCAAAATGCCCAACTGCAAAGTCATTATTTCCTGTTATTTGACGCACGGTAGGTTGTAAAATGGCAGGGAAAATCACCATACATAAACCTAACAATATAGAACCGAAAATAATGAGAGGAGCGCCACTCATCCCCCCAACAGAGAGGGAAGCTGCGATTAAACACGCCATAAATAATGTATGATGACCAGTTAAAAAAATATATTTTAAAGGCGTAAATCGCGCTAGCAAAAGATTCATTACCATCCCGAATACCATAATCAAGGCTGTGGATGTGCCAAATGTCGTTTGTGCCACAGCAACAATGGCTTCATTATTGGGGATAACCCCTTGTACCTGAAAGGCATGATCGAACATTTTGCTAAAGTGAGTTAAAGAACCAATTAAAACAGCTGCACCGGCACCTAAAATGACAAAGCCCATAATAGTTTTTAACGTCCCTGAAAGAACAGTTGAAGCAGATTTCTTTTGGATTAATAAGCCGACAAGCGCAAATAGGCCGACTAGTATTGCTGGTGTACCTAAAATGTCATTCATCATAACATCTAACATACCAACACCTCATCTTATCCAATTTTAAAAGCAGCGTAAGCGTTACAACTGCACATCATATTGTCCATTACAATAGTGGGGCAAGTTTTCCTTTGATTTCTGGGATACTCATCATATTGACGATTCGCACAACTTTTCGCACACCATTATCTAGTTGGTCGACGATATCTCCTGCACCAATATAAATATCAGCCTTTTCAGAAGTTGCAGATGTTAAATCAGTATGCGTTACCTCTGCTTCTTTGCTGAGTTCTAGCAATGCTTTTTTGATAGTCAGTTCCATCATGAAGCTACTGCCTAAGCCATTTCCACAAACGACTAAAATTTTCATTTATAATTGCTCCTTTGTTGCATATTGTTTGATTTTATCCATGACGCATTTTGCACGCTTACATCCGATAATGTTATCGATTTGGCTAGGTTCTTGTAAGACTTGTGTTAAATCGACTAATGCCTGTAAATGGGTTGTATGATCTGTCGCTGCTAAAATAATGATTACATACACAGGTTTATCGGGTCCGAAATATACAGGTTTTTGTAAAACTAATAAACTCATTGATAATTCGTTTACCCCGTCAGATGGCCGCGCATGTGGAATTGCTACTTTAGGTGTAAGTACAACATAGGGACCGTGTTGTTCGATGGAATCGATCATGGCTTGGATATAGCGCTTTTCTATTTTGTTTTGCTGTAAGAGTGGTGATGCAGCAATGCGTATAGCATCTTGCCAGTTTGCTACTTCGTTTGTGATTTGGATAGTCTCACTCTGAAGCAATTCGGTAAGCAACTTGTCATTCCTCCTTTCGTTAGAGCACAACATGTCTTCTATCCATGTTATTAATGGTTGCTATGTAATTATGTCAGATTACTGAATTTTTTTAGTAAATATGTTGAAAAAGGGAGTAAGTGATTATTGGGATGCAGTTGAAAGTTATTTTGTGCAGATAGATGAGGGAGAGCTCACAGTTGGTTGAAGCTGTGAGACTCATTGCTTGAAGCGGATTATGTTTTGATTTTTTGTGCTAAATCGTAAATCACTTTTTTGACAAATACATCAATTTGATTGTCTAGTCTAGATTGCGGGTAAACTAGTTGGATTTTCCGTTTTAGCGTAATATCATTTAAATCTTTTTTGATTAATAAGCCAGATTGCAGTTCGTCCTCAATAAGGGAAACGGAAAGAAAAGCAATGGTTTTACCAAACGTCAGCATTTTTTTTATCGTACTTACAGAATCGAGTTCAATGGTATTAAATGCTGGTTGGAAAGGGTCCAACCATTTTTCGATAAAATGATTGGTTGAACTAGAGGAAGTATGTAATAATACTTTGTTTTTAAGGACATCGGATTGCGAGATGTCCTTTTTTGCTGCCAGCTCGTGACGAGGGCTTAGAGCTAAAACAAGCGAATCTTCACCAATTGTTTCATAGATTAATGCTTTGTTTTCTTGCTTTGTTTCCATAATTAACCCAAAATCTAGTTCTTGCAGGGCTACCATTTTTTCAATTTCAGGTGCTGTTTTAACCTCTAAGGATATACGGATGTCAGGATATGCAGTGGAAATTTGATTAATAATTTCAGGCATATAAATATGCGCAGGTAGGGCACTTGCACCTAATCGAATGGAGCCAATATTGCCTGCTAATAGATTTTCAATGAAACGATTCATATCGTTTTGTAGTTGGACGATTTGTCTTGCGTAGTGATAGAGCCCCTCTCCAGCTTCTGTTAAACGATAGCCACCCGCATTTGTGCGAAACAAACGTATCCCGTACTCTTCTTCAATCGAGCGAATATGAAAGGACACCGTAGGCGGCGTAATACCTAGCTCTTTAGCGACAGGAGCTAATTTTTTAAAATCGACGAGTAAACAAAATGCCTGTAATTTCAGATGATTCATTTTAGCCTCCTAAAGGAAATTCGAAAAAGTATTGCATTTCCTTAAGTTTATTAGACTTTTTTTAACGACATATTAATAGTAGGTTAATATTTTCTAAATATCTGGAAACTATAGTAGAGATAGACGAGGAGGATACCATGAAAATCTCAATAACGAACTTAGAGAAAAAATATGGACAGGCACAAGCGTTATGGCCCATTAATGTGGAATTAGATAGTAAGTTCATTACAATTTTAGGACAATCGGGCTGTGGGAAAACGACATTATTGAAAATACTAGCTGGTCTTGAAAAGCCAACAAATGGTGAAATTGCATTCGATGACACAATTATTTATTCGTCTAAGCTTCACAAAAATGTTAAACCAAATAAACGCAATATTGCCATGGTCTTTCAAGATTTCGCATTATGGCCTCATATGACCATTTTCCAAAACATCGCATTCGGCTTAAAAGGAATGATGCCAAAAGAAGAAATATCAGAGCGAGTAGCATACGTGATGCGGTTAGTGAAGATGGAAGGATATGAAAAACGTAAGCCGGGACAATTATCGGGAGGCCAACAACAACGAGTTGCATTGGCAAGGGCATTGGCAACGAATCCAAAGTTAATTTTATTTGATGAACCATTATCAGCGTTAGATGCCGTACTTAGAGAAAAAATGCAGGATGAAATTATGCATATTATTCATGAACTGGGTTGCCAAGCTATTTTTGTAACACATGATCAAACAGAAGCTATGACGATGTCGGATCAAATAATTGTGATGGAATCAGGTAAAATTGCGCAGGTTGGATCACCTGAGGAAATTTATCATACGCCAGCAACACCTTATGTAGCGGATTTTATAGGGAAGGTCAATTGGTTCGGTAAAGGGAATCGAATTGTACGTCCAGAGGGAGTATCGAGACAACACTATCCTGGAAGCATTGCGAAACAGGCAATGATTGTGAAAAGTACTTTTGTTGGTGATCGCTATTTAGTACATGCGCAAGTTGAAGGGAAGCAATGGAGCTTTTATGAAGCTGTACCGCTTGAACACGGACAGCAACTGGAAGTTTTTGTGGATACTAAACAAATCTATCAATTGGAGGGTTTACAGTGAAAAAACGTTTCAAATTATTAGCAACAGCGAGCTTTCTTGTGGCATTAACATTAGCAGGGTGCAACGCTACTAAGTCGACTGACAGTGTGAAGAATGATGCAGCCAGTGCAAAGCCAAATGAAGTGCAAACACTAACCGTCTATTCTGCTGGTCCTGATGGCTTGGCAGCAAGTATTCAACAAGCTTTTGAAGAAAAAACAGGCATGAAAGTAGAGATGTTCCAAGGGACAACGGGCAAAATTTTATCGCGTTTAGAAGCAGAGAAAAATAATCCGGTCGCAGATGTCGTTGTGCTAGCTTCTATTGCATCAATGGATGGATTAAAGGAAGCCAACCAATTACAAAGTTACAAAGAAGCTGAAAATGCTAGTAAAATGAACCCCGATTGGTCAGATGCAGAAGGCTATTACTATGGCTATAGCGCATCGGCATTAGGCATTGCCTACAATACGAAAAATACGAAAGACATACCAAGCGAATGGACAGATTTAGCTAAAGCACAGTGGCAAGGTAAAATAAATATTCCTGATCCAAGTTTGTCTGGATCTGCTGTTGATTTTATTTACGGTTATACAGAAGCGGAAAAATCGGCATGGGATACAATCCAAGCATGGAAAAACAATGGACTACAAGTGAATGGAGCCAATAAGGAAGCATTGGATGCTGTTATTACAGGTGATAAAAATGCAACCATTTCAGGTGTTGACTATATGGCGTATAAAGCGAAAGCGAGTGGGGAACCAGTAGAAATTGTTTATCCGAAGAGTGGAACGGTTGTTAGTCCGCGAGCAGTAGGCATTATGAAAGATGCTAAAAATGTGGAAGGTGCGCAGGCCTATGTGAATTTTTTACTTTCAGATGAAGGACAAAAACTAGTGGCAGATGCTTATCTACTACCTGGCAATCATGATATAGCTGTAAAAGATCGCGCAACATTGGATGAAATCCCGCAGTTAAATGTGAGCTGGAAAGGTTCAGAAGCAAAGCAACTTGATATTTTAACGAAGTTCAATGATATTTTTCGTTAAGTTGCAAGCTTCCTTCTAGATGATGCAATCATCCTGCGTGTGTAAAATTCGCTATTGGTCAGTCATCACTTTATAATACTGACTATTGCGAATTTTTCGAAAATAAAGCTCTTTGAAAGGAATAACGCAACATGATAATGGAAAGCAGACGAAGTTTTGGCTTGTTATTGACGATTGTCGCAACGTTTGCGATCGCACCATTAATAGCCATTATGTATTATACATTTGTCCATGATGGTCTAGTTGATGTTTCACAATTTAGTAGCATGTTTGCTAATGAAAGATTATGGCAGACTTTGGGCAACTCATTATTATTAGGTGTATTGGTTATTTTAGGTACGACGATATTAGCATTGCCTATGGCATTCATTCGCACGAAAACAACTTTACAAAAATATGATTGGCTAGATATTGTCCTAACGATTCCTTTTATGACACCCCCTTATATCGGTTCCATGGGATGGATATTATTTATGCAAAATAATGGATTTTTACAGCAACTAGTGCCAGGCACAGCTTGGTTGTCTGATGCCTTTTTTTCTTTATTTGGCATGGTCATGGTTATGAGTCTACATCTATTTCCTTTTCTATACTTAATGCTGAAAAATACGTTGCTTAGAATAAATGGTTCCTTTTTGGATGCTGCACTTATTTTCGGACGTAGCTCTTTGCGCAACTGGCTACAAGTAATACTGCCGTTACTTATTTCTAGTTATGTTCTTGGGGTATTGTTAATTTTCATTAAAACGCTAGCGGAATTCGGGACGCCTGCTACGTTTGGAAGCCGTATCGGTTTTCATGTTTTTACGACAGAAATTCATGCTTATCTTTCAAGGTGGCCAGTAGATATTCGAATGGCTACATCGCTTTCTGTATTTTTGCTTTCCGTATGTCTTATTATCTGGTATTTTCAAAATCTTATCGGACGAAAGTTTACATATAGCGTACTTTCAGGAAAAACGCCCGCTGCACGTGAAATAAAAGATAAATGGTTTATCCAATTGGGATCATGGTTTTATGTAGGTTTTGTATTATTGTTTGCAATCGGTATTCCTTACTTTTCAATAATTGTAACCTCGCTACAAAAAGTAAGGGGAGACGGTTTACGTGCAGGCAATTTCACATTAGCGTCTTATCAGGCTGTCTTTACTAGTGGTAGCGCTGGCTTAACGGCATTTTTAAATAGCGTTGTTTTTTCAATACTTACAGCAGTGATTACAGCGATAATTGGTTTATTTATTGCCCTTTACATTAAAAAGGGAGAAACGAAAAAGCAACAACTATTAGATTTCTTTAGTCTAATGCCGAATATTATTCCTGGTATCGTCTTTGTTGTCGGCTTAATTATGTTTTGGAATGCCCCATGGTTACCAGCAACCATTTACAATACAAAGGCGATGGTTGTTGTGACTTATTGTGTGCTGTTCTTACCCTACGCTGTGCAATATACAAAATCCTCACTATCACAGCTAGATCAATCTATTTTCCAATCAGCTGCGATTTTTGGACGCAATAGTTGGGACGTGTATCGAGCTATCATCATCCCCCTGCTAATGCAAGGAATACTTGCTGGTATGATGATGACATTTATTATTTCAATGCGCGAACTAGTCGCGGGTCTCCTTATTTTGCCTCCTTCAGTTGAGACAGGCGCAACATTTATTTACAGCCAATTTGAACAAGGCAATGTTGGGATAGGAATGGCTGTTGCAGTTATTACAGTCGCGATGACCGTTGTTTTTATGTTCCTATTAAATTGGCTTCAAAGATGGGGAGGACATGTACGTGCTTAATGTAGAGATTTTAGGAGGGGTTGGAGAGTACGGACGAAATTGCTTTTATCTCGAAAAGGACGGACGAGCGATATTACTTGATTGTGGTGTCATGAATAATCGGGAAAAAACGATGCCAACCTTAACTCCCGCTCATGTGGCAAAACTTGATGCTGTGTTTATTTCTCATTCGCATATTGATCATGTCGGCGCGCTTCCTTTACTGGAACAGTGGGGTTACAATGGTCAACTAATTATGAGTGAGATGACAGCAAAACAATTAAAACACGCTTATCCAAATATTCAAACCTTTTCACCAGAATCGATTGGTTATTGGTTACATATTAATCAGCATCTTTCTTTTCAATGGGGTTTTAGTGGGCATCTAATAGGAAGTGTTTGGTACAGCATTCGATTTTTGGGGGAGGTGATATTTTTTTCGGGAGACTATGTTTTAGATTCCTATCTATTAAAGGCGAATCTTCCGTATGAGGATTGTGGGAAGTATAACGTCGCGTTTATCGATAGTGGGCATGTTGAAAAGACCATTAAGAACGAAGAAGTATTGCAACAAATAGTGGAGTTTATTTGTACGAACGCTAGTAGACCGATTATTTTCCCTTCGTCCTTTTCAGGCAAAACGGCTGATATTGCAATTTATCTTTTTGCGCATAGTACAAGAAAAGTGTGTATTGATCATCAGTTGTTCCCATTGTTTGAAGATTACTATGCAGCACCTGAAAATGTGGTACCTACTCCGATATTGCCGTTGTTTAGAAGTGAATGTTTACAAGAGAAGACTGTGGAGGAAAATGCTATTTATTTTGTTCCAGAGCGAGAGGAAGCAACAATATCGCAACTACTCAAAAATAGTCCATCAGCAATTGTTATCTTTACAGGATATTTGAATAAAGCTAGTTATACTCAATCATTAGCACCCCAACAAGTAAAACAGTTTTTTTACAAAACACATCCGGATTATGAGGATATTATTGCCCTGTCCAAGCACATAAATGCTGAGAAAACCATTTATTTTCACAGCCATTTTACAAATGAAGAAACAACACTATTAACTTTAATCGGAAAAGAGGCGGATATAGGATGAATCATTTTAAAAGAGTTGCACTGAAAATGGTCGTAATGACCATGGTACTGGGCACGCTTGGCCTATTGAATACAGTACAAGCGAAAGCAGCATTGGAGCCTAGTCATGAGATTAAATATAATTTGCGAACGGATTTATTTAATGAATCAGCCATTTTAAAACTTTTTGCAGCAACGAAAAAAGATGAAGTAAAGATTTACTATTTCGATACAAATAATCAAGAATTTTTAAATGCAGATTATAACAACCGTTTACGTGTCTATAAAGATAGCACGAAAATCGATATTACGTATAAAAAGAGATTTCTGAATACACCGCTTGACGAAGCACTAGCAATCACCAAAAGCCACGGCTTTACAGGGGATGAATCTAACTATAAGTTTGAAATGGATATTAAGGGGGGAAATCGTACATTTACAATTAGTCGCAAAGAATCGTTAAAAGCAACGACTAAAGTTTCTTTCGATGCAGTGGATGAAAATGCTGCGAAAAAAATGATTTTAGATAATGTTCCAAAGAAAATGTTAAATTGGGATTCTGCAACATGGTATAACAACACGTTATCGCAAGCCATCGTGTATGGGCCTGCCAATGCAACAACCTATAAAGGAAGTTATGCAGGCTATGAGGCTGATATCGAGGTTTGGCATTATCAAGGGGATGTTATGATAGAACTTTCTACTAAAGAAGACGACGCCACAAAAGCTGCAGTAATTGAGCAAGTATGGCATGATCAGCTAGCAGCAGTTGGATATCTTAGTGCGGATCAACGTGGAAAAACAGCCTTTGTAATGGAGCAATAAGAATACCCGCGGAGTGGAGAGGTTTACCCGCGGAACAAGGTGAAATACCCGCGAAGTGAGAGGTTTTACCCGCGGAACAAAGTACAAATACCCGCGAAGAACGAGGACCTGCAATAATATTGTTAAATACGGATAATAAAAAAATTTCGTGATACGTTCACGGGATTTTTTTGTTAATTTACGGCTTTAAAGTAAGTATGGATAATGAACAGCCTAGTAGGTAATAAATATCGTGTTGACTATGGAGTGAATTGGTCAAAGCGTGAAAATAAAACCTATAAACTTTGTTCTAACTTTTTTAATTTAGCTTACACTTACTATAGGACGAACTTTGTGTGGAGTAAGGGGGAAATAACATAGCGAAAAAAATGGGAGTTGTGGCACTACTAATATTTGGTGCCTACGTTCTGGGCATGTATTGGTATATATTTCATAGTGGTGGTGGCACAATACCGCGAGCGTTTCAAGGCTCCGTTGCGGACCCAGTTATGTTTATGTCTGAAAAAGAACTAAACTTAAGTCTGGAATATTCGAAAATACGAAATTTCTTATTTTTTGTAGTAACACCATTTGAATGGCTTGCTTATATTGTGATTTTGTTAATGGGTGTTTCTCGCTATTTTGAAAAAGTTTCGACGTCCCAAACGAGAAGGAAGCCGTTACAAAATGCTGCTTATTTATTTTTATTATCGTTTTTGCTGTATGTAATCCTTTTCCCAATTGAATACTATCGTTACTATTTAAGTAAAAGCTATGGCATTAGCACTCAAGTTTTTCCGTCTTGGATGCGTGATGGTGTCATTGATTTTTGGGTTAACTTTGGTATGACTTTTATTATCGTATCCGTTCTTTATTGGCTTATGAAAAAGAGTGCCAAGAGATGGTGGCTATATGCGTGGATATTAACGATTCCCTTTACAATTTTTGTAATGTTTATTCAGCCCGTTGTAATTGATCCGTTATACAATGATTTTTATCCGCTAAAAAACAAGGAGCTAGAAACGAAAATATTAGCAATAGCAGAACAAGCGGATATTCCAGCAGAGCATGTGTATGAAGTGAATATGGCACAAAAGACCAATGCATTAAATGCTTATGTGACGGGTATTGGTAGTAATTCACGAATTGTGCTGTGGGATACGACGTTAAATCGTTTAACAGATAATGAAATTTTATTTATCATGGCGCATGAGATGGGACATTATGTTGAGAAACATATTTATTTTGGCATTGCGGGTTATTTATTAATGACCTTAGTCGGGCTTTGGATAACAGCGAAAATTATGCGGTGGGTAATAGCCCGTTACGGACATGCATTAAAAATTACAAAAATAAGTGACATCAATTCTTTGCCACTATTTTTACTTATTACATCCTTTTTATTATTTGCTTCGAGCCCTTTATCGAATTTTATATCAAGATATCAGGAAACACGAGCTGATCAATATGCCATATCAATGATGGACGATCGTCAGGCAGCTGTAACGGCATTCCAAAAGCTTACCATATCAGGATTAAGTGAAGTGAACCCACCGCTTCTTGTGAAATGGTTCCGCTATACACATCCAACCATGCTTGACCGTATTATGAAAGTAGCGGAAACAGAAGAACCAATCAAAGAAAAGCCGATAAAAGAAGAACAGAAAAAAACGAGGTAATGATGGAAGTTTAATAATCCACAATTGCCGAGGTTTTTCAGACGAATAAATTGGGTATTCTAACGATAAGTTGATCAAAATTTGTTCGTTTTAGAATGGTAGGGGAGTTTATGCGCAATATTGTTATTATAACGCTTGCATCCATTTTAATGGCATTTGCTTATAATTTTTTATTAATACCGCATGAGATTTTAAGTGGTGGATTAAGTGGGATTGCCATTATGCTTGGCATCGTAACGCCGTTGAATACAGGTGTGTTAAATCTTTTATTAAACTTGCCCTTGCTTATATTAGGTGTGATGAAGTTAGGGAAACGTTTTATTGCTTATACAATTCTTTCAGTTGCGGTGATGTCTATCGCCTTGTTAATTATTCCGATTTATAAGGCAACACAGGAACCGATTTTAGCTTCCTTATTTGGTGGGGTTATTGTGGGCCTTTGTGTAGGTTTGATTTTTCGCGCATCTGGCTCCTCAGGTGGCTTTGATATTATTGCGATGCTGTTGAGTCGCAAAAGGGATTTTCCACTGGGGGTACTTATTTCAGCTATGAACGGGGTCGTAGTAGCGATTTCAGGTTTTGTTTTTAGTTGGGATGCCGCTTTGCTGACGCTCGTTTCGATATATGCCACTGGAAAAGTTGTTGATACCATCCATACGAGTAATATTAAACTGACGCTAATGATTATTACTAGCAACGGTGAAGATGTGAAACAACAACTGTTAGCTAGGCTGCATCGAGGGATTACGATGATGGATGCGAAAGGTGGCTATTCAGGAGAAGGGAGAAAAGTGCTGATTACCGTCATTACACGTTATCAGCTTGCTGAAGTGAAAAGCCTAATAAAAGAAGCAGATGCAAAAGCGTTTGTGAATATTTTGCAAACAACAGAAGTGATTGGTATGTTTGACCGCGGTTCCAAATGATAGGAAAGTTCAATCATTTGCAAAAAATGTATTTTAAAAACACACGTAATTGATTATAATATAATCGAACGTGTGTTTTTAAATTTTTGTTGAAGAAAGGAGTAAATATGCAAAAAGATAGCATTCATTCGTATTGTTTAAAACTTCGTGGCACAACGCATGATTACAAGGACGAATGGCAGGCTGATCGCTATCATATCGGTGGCAAAATGTTTGCCATGATGGGCGGGGATGCAACGAGAAAGCCGATTATTACGTTAAAATGTGCACCTAGTCGTGCAGAAGAATTAAGAGAATCCTATGAAGGCATTATTCCAGGGTACTATATGAACAAAACACACTGGAATTCTATTTATTTAGATGCCAATATACCGAACGAGTTACTTGAACATTTAATTCAGCATTCCTACGAGCTCGTATTCGAAAAGCTAACAAAAAAAGCACAACAGGAAATAGGCATTTGAGTGCCAGTCACGCAAACAATTCTCAAGAGTTATAGCCTTGTTCACCATAAGGTTGTAGCTCTTCAAGCCATTTTTGTTCAAGCTTTTCGAGTTCTTTTTTGGCATCAAAAAATCCCTCTTCTTTCTGCTTCAAATACTCCACTACTTCGAGCTGAAAGGCATCCGTACCAAATGTATTGTAATCTGCTTGTAACGCTTTATTTGTATACGTATTTGTCTTTAGCATAAACTGAAAGCCATTTAGGCGCTTTAAGTTATTGAAGCTACCAACAAACACTTTGCCATTTTGTTTGTTCGTCATGGTAAAAACGCCTGCTTCAATTTTCATTTCTTTATAAAGTTCTTTTAATTCTTTTTTGTGGTCCATTCATAACCCTACTTTCTTATTTTTTTACCCAATATGCACTACCATCATCCTGACGATCCATAAATCCATATTGAATTAAATAGCGACGAATTTGTACATAATCCTCATACATCGGCTGGATAATTGCATTAAGTTCCTTTTCTGTATAGTGTGTTGACTCATCAAGAAGCTTTGTAATGGCACGGAGCACAACAATTTTATGTTTTTCTCGTTTTGGAAAGCGGACAAGCTCCTGCCCAATGCCATGAGGGAGGTATTTAGCCAGTAGCTGTTGTTCTTCGGCCAAGGTGATGTTATAGCGATCATCCACCATCGTAGCTGTTTTGTGAATAGGGACAAAAGGTTCTTCCTTTTGACCTTGTTCTTTTAATAGTTCCATCATGGCAAGAAATGTTTTAGCCTGACGTTCTTTTTCTTTTAAGGCAAAACGGTGGTGACGAATCGTTGTGGCACTGCCAATGGCAAGCTCTTCTTTAATGGCCTGATCGGTTTTACCTTCGTAAAATAAACGCAAAATGTGACTTTGATGGTCCGTTAAGCCTGTCATTTTTTTATTTAATCCATTTAAGTAGTGAAAAACAGATTGGTGTGCAGCCGAAATATGATGTTGCATAAATTTTTTTGCTTCATACAGGACATTTTCATGTGGATATATAATCCCTTTTTCAATTTTCTCTCCACAAAGAAGGCAAGTGTAGTGTGTATCTTCATCTGTGTAGCCTTGTTTAATGTCCTCGATAGAAGCCTGCCAAAATAATTGGTTTAGATCCATATGGAACCTCCTTTAAAAAACAAACGTATTTAATTTTTGTTTGCTTATTTATATTTAAAATATCAAAACGTTTGTTAAAAAGCAATAAAAAATACACACCGCATTTATCGCCGATGTGTATCTTAAATGAAACCTAGTGATTTTTCTTTTTGAAAATAATAATTGATAATAGAGCAAGGAGAACAATAGTTATTAAAATCATTATATAACTTGTAGTTAGGCTAACAGCATGGCCATTTAGCTCATAAGTAATACCATAATTCAGCTTATAGCTTTCCACATGCTCCGTCGGAACGCCATCAAAAACTTTCGCAATCGAGCTTTCCATAAAGGCATTTCGCAATAGTAATGTAGTATGACTAATTGGAAAATACATGATTAGTTGTTGAGCAAAGCTAGGGAGGACGCCAACAGGGACATAAACACCACATAAAAAACCGAGTACTGTACCAACGATTGTACTTAATGTAGAAAAGGCATTTTGCGTGCTAACAAATAATACAATAAACATATTAAATACGCTCGCAAGGAATACGGATAATAAAAGTATGCCAATCACGTTGATGAAGGCGCTAAAACTAAGTAGCTCTCCGCCAGTTGATACAATGAAAATCTCACAGCCTATTAGCGCTACGAAGGAGAACAGACAACCGATAATAAAAGCGTTCAATACATAGCTCATGTGAATCGTTGCACGAGAAATAGGAGCTGTGAGAAAATCTGCAGTTGCTTTTGACTCCATATCGCGCACCGCAATGGCAAATGCACCTAAAGTTGTCGTAACCGCCATCATTGATAATAGACCAGCAACAAGCCATTCATTGACCATTGTAATCAACTCAGGAGTAGCCTCTGTTACTTGCTCAATCGCATCCACCTGCATTTTTTGGAGAAAAATGGCGTAAAGAACAATCACAATAATGACGGAAAGCAGAGAGAAAAAGACTTGAGTTTTATCTCTTCTAAAAACTTTACTATTACGCTGTATTAAGCTTATCATTGCTTTCAATTGTACCATCTCCTTGTGCCATGATATGAAGAAAGACATCATCCATCGTGCCCTTCATAACTTCAAAAGAGGCTAATAGGGGCTCGGCACTTTTTAAAAGTGTAAGTGCTGTCAGTGTAGAGCTAACTCGAACATAGAAAATGCCTAGCTTTTCTGTGTACGGTAAGGTATTTTCCTTAAGCCACTTCAGCCCTAATGAACGATCATGAAATACAAGTGCCATCTGGTCGTAGGCATATTTTGTTTTTAAGGCATCAGGGGTTCCTTCAGCGACAATACGACCTTGTTTTAAGACAATCACCTGATGCGCCACGGCAGCTTCTTCCATATAGTGCGTAGTTAAAAATACGGTCATATTTGTTTCAGCCTGAAGTTGTTTGATTGCTTGCCAAACAAATTGGCGTGTTTGGGGGTCGAGACCAGTTGTAGGCTCGTCTAAAAATAAAATTTGTGGCCGATGAATAAGTGCCCGAGCGATATCCGCGCGTCTTTTTTGTCCGCCTGATAATGTCCCGTATTTTTGCAGTTCAATATCATCTAAATGTAAATAGGTCGAGACGAATTGATAATTTTTTGTCAGCTGTGCTTTCGATAAGCCATATGTTTTGCCACGGTGCAGGATATTTTCTCGAACGGTTAATCGGTCATCTAGGAGGCTTTGCTGAAAAACAACGCCGATAGATTTGCGTATTTTTGCATTATGTGATTTATCATCAAGTGTATAACCGTTAATCGTAACGGTACCACTAGATTTTTGTAGTAGTGTACATAAAATTTCGATGGTCGTCGATTTACCGGCGCCATTAGCACCTAAAAATGCAAAGAGGGAGCCCTGCTCCACCTTGAAAGAAATTCCTTTTACAGCTAAATGCTCGCCATAGTGCTTTTGTAAGTGGTCAACTTGAATGGCAAATGTCATATTCGTCTATTCCTTTCTTTTTTGGATTTGATTATTGATTTCTTCAATATCGTTTTTTTGCAGTACATATAAAATGCACCATACGATGGAGTAAATGATAATTTCCGCTACAAGCACATACAGTATGCTCGAGTGCTCAAACCAATGCCCAAAATAACCAGCAATCATTACGCAACATGTCACAGCAATAAAATGTGCAATGAGCTGAATAGAAAATGCTAAACGTTCTATTTCAAAGATGAGGGATAGTGAACCTATTACAACACCAAGTATGGCGGCTATGATTATTTGTTCGAAAAGTTCTGCTCCTACTATTGTTGAATGATTCGACATAACACTTATTGTTACTAAAATGTAGGATGAGCTTAGTGAAATCAGTAGTCCAATTATCATCATGCGTAATATTTTCATATTATAATTCCCTCCCTATACCTAATTGGCGTTTTAATTCTTTTAAATATTTTCGGCTAACATGAATGGATACATCATTTTCAAGCAGTAACTCTGTTGCGCCAATTTTACCCATTTGAATAGATGAAATTTTATTGATATTGACGAGCGTCGATTTGCTGACTCTTGCAAAGTCTTTTGCTAATTGGGCTTCTAGCTCATATAACTTGCGTTTGGACTCAAATTCTTGCTCCTCGGTCTGCAAAAAAACTTTTGCCCCTTCAGCATAAACCGAATAAATATCTGTGATTTTGATTAGATGAATTTCCTGTTGTAAATAGCCATCAAGCATGGTTGTTTGGACTGCTTGTAATTGCTTCATTAATTTTTCAATATGTTCGTTGTATTCTTTGGCATGTATATGAATCTCTGTTTCTTCTAGCGCACTATTAATGGTTAAATGAATTTTCATTGGAGGCCTCCTTTGGTAATCGTATTACCTCATCTCCCGTAAAAGAAAAAGGCATTTATGTACTGAATCAGCTTAATATTAATGTAGCATAGAAATTTTTAACGAAGGCTAAATGTTTAATAAGTGGTAAAAATTAATGACTAACAGGTTTGTTTTATACAATAACGGCAACTAACATCAATTATTTCCAATGCATTTATAATTTTTTGAATATTCAAAATTGTTTTGGTGGCAGGCACGTTGAGTAAAAGGCATGAGTAGTAAATTGGGGATGTTCACGTCATAATAGAACTATTCATTCTTGAGGGGTTGCTAGCAATGTTTACATTTTATAAGCAGATGTTCCTAACACTATGTATAGGGTTGTTAGGAGCGCTTTTATTTCAACTTTTACATATTCCGATGCCGTGGTTGTTAGGGGCTATTGCCGCTGTACTTTGCGTGCAGTTATTTACAAACTTACAGTTGCGATGGCATCGTTATTTCCGCAATATTGGATTAGTCGTGGCGGGCTACTCCATTGGATTTGCTTTTACTAAAGAAGCCATTCAGGATATTCAACAGTTTTTAGGCAGTATAATTGTGCTAAATATAATTTTTACTATTTTATTTTTTGCCATCAGTTTTTTAGTTGCAAGGCGTACGGATTTAGATTTTTCCACTGCGCTCACATGTTGTGTACCAGGAGGCATGACACAAATTATTGCATTTGCCGAGGAGCAAGGCAATATGAATATGGCTGTCATTACGTTTTATCAGGTATTGCGAGTCCTTTTAATCGTTGGCTTTGTGCCATTAATGGTGACAGGCACTGGTGAAAACCTTGTCATGGTAGATGGAGTCTTTTCTTGGCAGTTGCTAACTTTACTACTTATTTGCGGCTTAGCAGGGTGGCTTGCTCAAAAGGTAAAAATTCCAACGGGCTATATGTTAGGACCAGTATTTTTATTAATGGGGTTGAATATAGCAGAAGTTGCTGTGCCAAAGATGCCATTATCATTGCTGCATATAGCACAGCTAGTAATCGGTATTTATATTGGTCTTTTATTGAAAAAGGAAGATTTACATTTATCAAAGAAGCATGTATTTTATGCTTTTGCGTCAGCAAGTCTTTTTATCGGTGCTGCTTATGTTTTATCTTTTGTGATGAAACATTTGTATAGCCTTGATTTCCGTACAGGATTTTTAAGTATTGTACCAGGGGGACTCGATCAAATGGGCATTATAGCCGCTTCTATACATGCAAATGTAACTATTGTGACCGCTTTTCAGCTATTTAGGGTATTGATAGTATCTGTCTTTCTTGTCCCATTGGTAAAGGTGTTTGTCAAAAAGGTGAAAGTTCATGATTAGAGAATAAAAAAGATTGTCCATGCGTTCCCGCGATGAACAATCTTTTGGCCTCAATATTTAAACTGATGAATTAAGTTTTGAAGTGTTTCGGCATTTTTTGTAAGTGTTGTAGCTGCGTTATTAATGTCTTCCATAGAGTAAAGATTTGTCTCGGCAATTTGGGTCACGACTTTTGATTGTTCGCGTGCATCAACCGCAATTTCAGCCATGATTTGGGTAGAGGCATTGGCTTGTTCAATACGTGCATATAGCTCCTCTGCAATACCCGAAACTTCCTGAATTTTATGTGTGACTACCGCTACTTTTGTTGTAATGTTCTCAAATGCGCTATTTGTTGTACGCACTATTTCTACACTTGAAGCGGCTTCTTTTTCACTTTGTTGCATATAGTCGCTTGCTTCTTTTGCTAATTGTTGCATTGTATGAATAGTCTCGGTAATTTGAGCGGCAGATGTTTTAGATTGCTCGGCTAATTTACGAACTTCCTCTGCTACAACAGCAAAGCCTTTGCCATGTTCTCCAGCACGTGCAGCTTCTATAGATGCATTTAAAGCAAGTAAGTTTGTTTGATCGGCTATAGCATGAATAACCTCTACAATGTCTCCAATTGTATTGGCGTGTTTATCCAATGCTACGATTGAATTGACGCTTTGTAAGACAGCTTCCGTCATAGCATGCATTTGAGTTTGCATAGCATGTGCGGTTTTTTCGCCATGTTTAGCCGTATCAAACGCTTCTGAAGCTTGAGATGAAACTTCCATATTTGTTTCCGTTACAAGCTGAATACCGCCTGCAATATCCTGCATGGCTTCTGCATTTTCATTGGCGCTTTGTTTTTGGGTGCTTGCACCGCTCGCTAATTCTTGCATATTGGCTGTTAGTTGTTCCGTTGTTCTTGTTGTAGAGCCTGCTGTTGCAGAAAGCTCAGCAGATGATGCCGAGACTTCATTGGCTGTTTCATCAACTTGTTGCATCATTTTTCGGAGTGTTGCAAGCATTGCATTAAAGGATGTAGCAAGATCTCCGATTTCATCTTTCGTTGTTACAACTAACTGTTGCGTTAAATCGCCTTCGCCAGCTGAAATGGTTTCCAACTGCCTATTTAAACGCTTTAAAGGCTTAACAATATTACGCACAAGCAATGTTCCAGCAATGACAGCGATAATTGCTGCAATGATGGCAACAACCGCCATTTTAAGAAGCATTTTTTGTTCGATAGCATTGATTTCAGAGGAGGGAACACCAGCGAAAATCATACCTATCGTTTCTCCATTCGCATTTTGAATGGGTCCATACTGTGTAAAATAAGGTTTGCCAACTACATCAGCTGCTCCTTTGTAAAGACTTCCTTGTGTAAGCACTGCTTCTGTCACTTTAGGATCGGCAGTTGTGCCAATCGCACGTTGTCCATCAACCTGTATATTCGTGTTAACTCGTGTATCTTGAGCAAAAATAGTAATAGCTGCGTGGGATAATTCTCCTAATTTATCAATTAATGCAGTTTCTTCTGCTATTTTAGCGTCACCTTTGTACAGCTCCCCATTTTTTAAATGCCATTCGCCAGGTAATGCCTGATCTAAATTATAAACACTTAAATCATAGATTTGACTAAGACGTGCTTTATTTTCTGCTTCAATGGTCGTTTTCATTTCGCTTGTATTGACAATACCAACAGCAATTAAAACAAATAAAATAACTGTTACAATCAATAAGCTCATTTTCATTTGCATCGTTAAATTTTTCATAGATTCCCTCCACGTTTTTGTCCACATAAATAGACAGCAAGTATTGCAAAGTAACTTGCTGTAATTGTATGTATTTCAGGAAAACATTGTATTTTTACTAGTATATAATTACTTACGCTATTTGTATATTTCAAAATTAAATATAATTAGTGACATTTAGATTATTTCATTGCTAAATAGTGGAATTTTGTAATGATGGTTGTTCCAGTTGTTGAAATTGAACATTCCCAAATTATATGGAATATGGTATGCTATACCTAACTAATTTGAACGGAGGTGAAAAGGAATGAATTTAAACGCTACGAGAACAGGTGGAAATATAGATATAGCTATTTATTTTACACGTGTTCAAACTTTCGATTTTGCTAACAACGGGATAAGTCTGTCTATTTTTAAGCAAAATCAAATACTAAACGTAGCGAATTAACCATTCTTTTTCACATATATTGAAGGAAAAGACTGCTTGTTAATTGAGCAGTCTTTTTTGTTGTCTAGAGATGTTTTTTCGCGCGTTTCATGGAGGAAAAAACAATGCAAATAAAGGCTGAACAAATACAAAAAATCATCGGTGGAAACGTATTATTTGAAGGATTGCAACTGGAAGTCAATAAAGGGGAACATGTAGCGATTGTTGGTGTGAATGGTAGTGGAAAAACAACTTTACTGCAATTATTAGCAGGGCTCGATACACCTGATGCTGGTCGTATTATTAAAAGTAAAGGAGCAACTATTGGCTACTTACACCAAATTCCAAGCTATCCTTTGCTTACTGTTAAAGAAGTACTGGAGGAAGCATTTGTTGACATCTACAAACTGAAGGCAAAAATGACCACACTGGAACAGGCAATGCAAGTGAATAGTACAGACAAAGTGTTACAACAATATGGTCAAGTTCAGGAACAATTTATGCTGCAGGGGGGCTATGAAGTCGATGCGCAATTAGCTACTATTGCAAATGGACTGAACATTACATCTTTACTTCCTGTGCCCTTTGCAAGCATAAGCGGTGGCGAAAAAACAAAGGTAATGCTAGGTCAAATGCTTTTAAGTAACCCATCTATTTTACTTTTAGATGAACCAACCAATCATTTAGATATGCAAGCAATTGAGTGGCTTGAACAGTATGTACAACACTTTGCTGGCATTGTCATTGCTGTTTCGCATGATCGTCAATTTATGAATCAAGTAGCGCAAAAAATCATTGAAATTGAGGATGGAGAGGCGTTTACCTATGCAGGAAATTATGATGATTTTACTGCACAGAAAGAAGCGAAAGTTGAACAGCAATTTGCTGAATATGAGGAACAGCAAAAGAAAATTAAGAAGATGCAAGAAGCGATTAAACGTTTAAGACAGTGGGCAAATGAAGCGAACCCACCGAATGCCGCATTGTTTCGCCGTGCTAAAAGTATGGAAAAGGCACTGAATCGTATAGAACGAGTTAAAAAACCTGGCACAAAAAAGAAAATGAATCTCGCCTTAACGATGGCTGAACGTAGTGGGAAAGAAGTGATAAAGATGACAGCGATAAGTCATGCATTTGATAAGCCATTATTTAACAATAGTCATCTATCGGTCTATTTTGGAGAACGTCTCGCGATTGTAGGCAATAATGGAAGTGGAAAGTCGACCTTATTAAAAATGATGTTAGGGGAGATTGTACCGTATCAAGGAGAGTGTAAAGTAGGTAGTAGTGTAAAAATAGGATATTTATCGCAGCAATTTGACCATGAAAATCCTGCTATTCGTTTAATTGATGCCTTTCGGGAATGTGTATACGTATCAGAAGCAGAGGCACGTCATTTGTTAGCACAGTTTCTGTTTTATGGATACGATGTCTTTAAGAAAGTGAAGGACTTAAGTGGTGGAGAAAAGATGCGTCTGCGTCTTGCACAATTAATGCATGAAGATATTAATTTACTCATTTTAGATGAACCGACTAACCATTTAGATATAGAAGCAAGAGAGGTATTAGAAGACACCCTTGAATCCTTTACAGGTACTATTATTGGTGTATCCCATGACCGCTACTTCTTACAAAAAATCTTTACAAAAATTGCATGGATTGAGCAAGAAAAGATTTATGTATATGAAGGGGATTATGAATTGGCAAGAACAAAGCATGCCCTCGTTGAGCAAGTGCCTGAAGTAAAAGTGGATAGCAGCACAAAGACAAAAGATCACAGTGATAAAGAACTCCCAATTGAAGAACAAATTGAAAAAGTAGAATTTAAATTAAAAGAACCTACACTTGCTAAAGAGCAACGTCAAAAATTGGAGCAACAGCTAGAAGCTCTATATGTTAAATGGTTGGAAGGAGGAACAACACATGCATAAGCTCCAAGACATTATGCAGTTAGACATTGACTATATCAATGAGTTTAGTGAGATGGAACGGTGTCCGGAAGGAGTATTTTTTTACAATAAGGAAATGCCTATGTACTATGACGCCAACCATGCACATATATGGAAGAGAGTAGAGCAAGCAGAGACATTTTTAACTAATGTAAAACAATTCTATCTCTCAAAAGGGTTAATTCCGAGAATGTATTTATATAATGTTGAGGAAAATCATCACTGTGTGGAGGCATTATCATCACATGGTTTTCAATATGAGTCTTTTACGGATGACATCCAGTGTTGGAATGGCGAATTTGTTATATTACCGCATAATCCAGCGATTCGCATTGAACGTGTGACAGATGCAAATGTACAAGAAGCATTAGAAGTAGAAATGACTATCTCTACATTTGGTGAGCCTGCTTTAATAAAAAGGGCGTTCGAAAACATGTACTGTTCACCGCATTTTACGTACTATTTATTAAAAATAGATGGTGTTGCTTGCTGTACGGCCAATTTGTTTCTATCTGGTCGTCAAGGTCGAATTGAAAGTGTCGCAACATTAGAAAGCTATCGTGGAAGAGGATTGATTGGTTATGTATTGCAACATATTCAAAAAGAAGCTGTTAAAAATAACTTAGAACATCTTTGGCTATTGCCTATTAATGAGCAAGTCGCTAAAGTATATGAAAAGGCAAATTTTTATTCTTTTGGTAAAATAAAATCAATACATGCATTTACAGAAGGGAAAACTATTCAAGAAATAAGGTCTGCAAAATAAGTAAATTTTTGAAGGTAAATTACTTGAAAAAAAGTGGTATTCGATTTATTGTCTTTAGAGATACTTGTTAAATGGACTTGGAGGATATGGAATGCACGGAATTTATATACGCTACAATGTCTCAGAAAAAAACCAAGAAGCAAAATGGCCCCGAAAAGTGGATGCATTTGCGTATGTTCAACGAGGAAAACCACAACAAGATAATGACAACATGCTTTCAATGGAGGAGCTAAGAAGTCATGCAATCCGATATATTAAAAGTTTAAAAGAAAATGCGAGTGCCCATTTAGTAGAGCAACATAAAGGGGAAATTGAGCATTTCGATCGCCGTTATATGGAGTCGCTAAAAGTCAAAGAAAATATCGATTCACAGCTTATTAATCTAGAAGAAGTTCGCTTATTATTGCAATTGATGAATGTATTGAATTTATCGCATAGTTTTGGTGAAAATGCTGGGAAGCTGTTACGTCAAATTACGCCATACGCAAAAGATATAGAGCATCCTACTTTCCAAACTACGCGAGTTGAGCGTCATTTTTATAGTGAAATGATTGAGCAAATAGAAGCAATATATGCACGTATTATGCGTCAGCACAATCCATCCACGACAGAAATTCAGCAATCAGAAAAATTATGGATTAGCGTTTGTGAGCAAGCAATTGACAAAGTAGAAGCACGCATTGAGCGCTTATCTTCTATTAAATTAAAGCATGAAAAAAATTTATTAGAGTATAGTCAGTTAAAGCAACAAAACATTGAGGCAAAGGAACGATTAGACCACGCTGTCAATGAACTTGATACGATTTTAAATGTACTAGAATCCTAAGCTGCTATATACAAAAAAGGCATGTTGCCAATTAGTGTTCATTGCTAATTGGCAACATGCTTTTATTTTGCATTATTTTTTTCTGCTTCTTCACGCTTCCATTGGCGATAAACTCGTAATAAGTCAAACCCTAGTACAATCACGATAAGATAGAAAATAGGGCTATTATAAGATAAGCCAATTTCGGACTCGCCACCTAATAATGTGAGCACAATCCAAAGACCAACTGTATAAAGTGTTAAACCAGCATATGCTTTTTTGGATAGCTTTTTATATGTACCTTTTGATGACACTAGATTTATACCAACTAGGACAATTAATATAACAAGAATAATTTTCTTCGACAATATTTCTGCTAACGGAGTGGCAGGGAAAAAATCATTGACGAATAGTAAAGTGAAAAAAATGAAAATACAAACATTAATAATTGTTGATCGCTTCATGCAATATCTCCTTCGATGCCTTTATTCTTTTCTATTGTAACATGGTTTGAGTTTGAGAAATAAAAATACGCAAAAGAATGAGAAGGGATTAATGCTAGCTTCTTAATTTTAAAAATTTTGATAATCTTAAAAATTATGAAACTTTTTCCTTAGGGCATCCGTATAGTAGGTAATATGATGAAAAGGGGTGAACAACTTGACGCTATTTGGCTATTCACTCGAGCAAATTTATTTGGTGGTGTTGATTTTCGCGGGACTTGCAACGATTTTGTTTATGTTTTTCGGCGAAGTAGTCGAGGGCATTGGGGATGGTCTACCGATTTTTAATCCAAGTGTCATTTTATCATTCTTCACATTGATGTCAGCAGCTGGATTTATATTAGAAAAGTTAGCCTTTTTCTCTAGCGCATGGAACATAGGTGTGGCTGCTATCATCGGCGTGATTTTAAGTGCCCTATTTTATTTATTTATTCTTGTTCCACTAAAATCAGCGGATGTTTCATTAGCCTATACGGAACAATCTCTTGAGGGGCAGTTAGGTAAAGTGATTGTACCAATACCAGAAGATGGCTTCGGTGAAGTTGTTATTGAGACAACGAGCGGTATGATTGCAAAGCGCGCAGCAGGCTATGACAATGAGGTCATCGATTATGATTCGACCGTCCTTGTTGTTGAAGTGAAGGAAGGCACTCTTTTTGTAAGAGCCTATGAAAAAAAGTTTATATAAAGGAGAGATACAGTCATGTCAACGGAGATTTTAATTGTCTTGGGAATTGTAGCATTTATTTTAATCGCACTAGTGGCACTGTATGTAACAAAGTATCGTACAGCGGGTCCTGATGAGGCACTGATTGTGACAGGTAGCTATCTTGGCTCAAAAAATGTACATAAAGATGAGTCAGGAAACCGTATTAAAATTATTCGTGGGGGCGGTACATTTGTGTTCCCAATTTTCCAGCAAGCACAACCATTAAGTCTATTATCAAGTAAGTTAGAAGTAACAACGCCTGAAGTTTATACAGAGCAAGGTGTTCCCGTAATGGCGGATGGTACAGCGATTATTAAAATTGGTGGTTCCATTTCAGAAATCGCTACAGCGGCTGAACAGTTTTTAGGAAAGCAAAAGGCAGAACGTGAAGGGGAAGCACGTGAAGTATTAGAAGGACATTTACGTTCTATTTTAGGATCAATGACAGTTGAGGAAATTTATAAAAATCGCGATAAATTTTCGCAAGAGGTACAACGTGTAGCTTCTCAAGATTTAGCGAAGATGGGTCTTGTCATTGTGTCCTTTACAATTAAAGATGTGCGCGATAAAAATGGTTATCTTGATTCACTAGGGAAGCCTAGAATTGCACAAGTGAAACGTGATGCAGATATTGCAACTGCCGAGGCAGAAAAAGAAACGCGCATTAAACGAGCAGAAGCATCAAAAGAAGCGCAAAAAGCTGAGCTAGAACGGGCAACAGAAATTGCGGAAGCGGAAAAAGAAAATCAATTAAAAGTGGCGGAATTCCGTCGTGAGCAAGATATAGCCAAAGCTCGTGCCGACCAAGCTTATGAATTAGAAACTGCACGTGCGAAGCAGGAAGTAACAGAGCAAGAAATGCAAATTCGCATTATTGAACGTCAAAAGCAAATTGAATTAGAAGAAAAAGAAATTCTACGTCGTGAAAAGCAATATGATTCAGAAGTGAAGAAAAAGGCAGATGCCGACCGCTATGCAGTTGAGCAAAATGCAGAGGCGGAAAAAATGCGTGAGCTTGCACAGGCAGATGCGGAAAAATATCGTATTGAGTCGTTAGCAAAAGCGGAAGCGGAGAAAATACGTTTAGATGGTATTGCGAAAGCAGATGCTGAGCGTGCACAGGGTGAAACAGATGCCGATATTATTCGTCTTCGTGGTCTAGCGGAAGCAGAAGCAAAACGTAAAATTGCGGAAGCCTTTGAATACTACGGTCAAGCAGCTGTCCTGGATATGGTTGTACGCATGATGCCTGAGTACGCAAAAGAGCTTGCAAGTCCACTTGGCAATATTGACAAAATTACAGTTGTTGACACGGGTAGTGGAGAAGGAGGCAGTGGTGCGAACAAGGTCACTTCTTATGCAACGAATTTAATGTCAACCTTGCAAGAAACATTAAAGGAAACTTCCGGCATTGATATGAAGGAGTTAATCGAAAGCTATGCGGGCAAGCATACATTGCGTCCAGAGCTTGAGCGTATTGCAACGGAGCTAGTGAAAAAGCCAGAGCCTGTTGCGACGACAGAACAAGTAAAAGAAACCGTCGAACAATAAACATTGAGAAAAGCTACCTAAAACTTCGGGATTAGGTAGCTTTTTTATGTTAAGTGGAACTTTATGAAGTAATAGTGGCGCAAAGCCAAATACTATTAGCGACGAATATCGTTACCCAATAGTACTGATGCTGATGTCCATTCGCTCGCAAGCATGCCGTAAACGACGTGATCGACATAGTGATCGTATAGCCATTCTGCCGCGCGAATGGTTCCTTCCGTTTTAAAACCAAGTCGCTCTGGAATCGCGCGACTTTTTGTATTGCCAACAGCAGCACGAATTTCCACTTTATTTAACTGGAGCTCGACAAAAGCATACTGTACTAGCGCTTGTACTGTTGTTGTCATAATGCCATGTCCTTGAGCATCTGCACTAAGCCAATAGCCAATGGCTGCAATTTTATTAGCATGATTGATCGTATTAAAACCCGCAATTCCTACAATTTTATCGCGGAAAATAATCACAAAGGACATACTACTTTTTGTTTCATAACCAGCAATACAGCCTTCTATATAGCTTTTTGTATCCGCTAGTTCCTTTGTAAAATCTAACCATGGTAACCATTCACGTAAATATGCTCTCGATGTATCCGTTAGTGCGAAAACCGTTTCTGCATCATCAAGCGTGATGGTTCTTAACATTAGTTCGTGATTGATTGTAATCTGCATTGGTATTGTAGCCCTCCGTTTCGATAGTTTATTTCAAGGCATTATGCATGAAGCCCTTCATTTCTTGACTTAAGGTTGTAAGTTCGTCGATAATTTCACTAAAATCTTGGACAAGTTGTGCTTGTTCATTAGTCGCATCGGAGATTTGACCCATGTTTTTCTTTAAATTATCAAGATTTCGAGTAATATTGCGCAGAGAAGCTTCAATATTTTCCGTGGCACTTGACGTTTCAAAAGAAAGCTTTCTAACTTCCTGTGCTACGATATTAAAACCAGCTCCATGCTGACCCGCACGCGCAGCTTCAATCGAGGCATTTAAGCCAAGTAAATTTGTCTGTTGAGAAATGTTTTTTATTAAATCTGTGACATCATTTGTTTTTTCAGAATCTTCTAGGGCATGTTGTGCCTGTTTATTAATCTCCTCACTAGTGGCAGCTAACTCCTCCGAATGAGAGGCGATGTTATGTACTTTATCTTGAAGGTTATAGACGATACTATCCATTGTATTCATATAATGTTCGAGTTTTAGCTCATTATCGATAGGAAGTCCAAACGCTAGAGCGCCAATCACTTTGCCATTTTCTCGAATTGGAAATGCAAAGGCGTTAATGGCAATGCCATATACATCCTCGGGTATGATGACATCTGCATTTTTTCCAGTAAAGGCGATGTAAACATTTTGATCATTTGCATTTACTTGTTGCCCATCTACATAACCTGAGTCAACACGTTTGCCTGCTAAGTATTTTACAACTGTTTCACTTTCTTTATCAACGACAGCTACAATTGCTTCTTCTTTTAATGCAAGATGGATATAGTGCGCTGATTGTGCTAAAGCTTCGATTATTTTCATGAAATACCTCCAAATTGTAGAATAACAGTCATTATATTACTCACTGTAGCATATAAACGCCGAATTCAACATAGCAAAAACATGCATTTAACATTAAATTACTATTATTACTATTAAATATATTAATTGTAAAAAATAGAAATAATACTATTTAGCAATGTATAGAATTGTCAAATAAAAATAGTAGAAAATATAAAGAAGCTCTTTAATTTTGTCTATTTTTCGACAATCCACACTGTATTTTGGAGAATATTGTATTAGAATAATAGATAGATGGACTCGTAAATGGAGGAGATTGAAATGGAGTATATAGAGAAAGGAACAAAGGCATTCCACAAAGCAAATTGGGCTTTATTTTTAGCAGGCTTTATTACCTTTGCGAATTTATACGTTTCGCAGCCATTGTTACCGACATTTGCAGAGGAATTTCATGTCTCGCCAGCAGTAGCGAGTTTGTCACTATCGGTGACCACATTGGCACTGTCGATTAGTATGATTATTGTTGGCTCATTATCTGAGGCGTGGGGTAGAAAGTCATTAATGACGATTTCGATATTTGCAGCATCCATTTTGACGCTAGCACTCGCTTTTTCACCAAATTTTGAAACCATATTAGTATTGCGTGTAATTCAAGGTGTTGTATTTGCGGGCTTACCAGCAATTGCGATGGCTTATTTAGGAGAGGAAATGAACCCATCTAGCCTAGGTATTGCAATGGGACTTTACATAAGTGGCAATTCTGTAGGTGGTCTTAGTGGACGTGTCATTATTGGTACATTAACAGACCTTTATAACTGGCAGGTTGGTATGATTGTACTTGGTATCATTAGTTTAATCATTAGTGTGTTATTTGTCTGGATGCTACCGAACTCGCAGCATTTTTCGGGACGGCCGTTACAAATAAAAGCTTTAACCAAATCACTTATGCAGCATTTAAAGGACCCATCCATGCAGTGCTTGTTTGCTATTAGTTTTGTGCTAATGGGAAGCTTTGTAACACTTTACAATTATATCGGTTTTAAATTAATGGCACCTCCCTATCATTTGAGTGCCACAATTGTCGGTTGGATATTTGTAATTTATTTAGTTGGGACATTTAGCTCTGCGTGGTTTGGCAGTTTAGCTGATCGTTTTGGGCGTCAGAAAATGTTACTGTTAGCCATTGCAATTATGCTAGCTGGTGCCATTATTACTCTACAAGGTCTACTTTTCTTAAAAATAGTAGGAATTACAGTGTTTACCTTTGGTTTTTTTGCAGCCCATTCAATCGCAAGTGGATGGGTGAGCAAACGAGCTACTCATGATAAAGCACAAGCATCGTCTTTATATTTATTTTTCTACTATTTTGGCTCTAGTGTCGGTGGAACGGTAGGAGGCATATTTTGGATGCATTTTGGCTGGATGGGTGTGGTTGCCATGATCACGGTCTTTTTAGTCATTGCTTGTGGGCTAACATTTGTTTTAAAAAGCGTTATTGCCAAACAACGGTTCCTTACTGGGCATTAGCGTGAGGTGCTAAGTTAGTGTTACAACTAGGCATTAATAAAAGCAAAGAAAAAGTGTTAGATTGATTGTCGTCAATCTAACACTTTTTAGGTGTTAACCCATTATATTATAGCCTGCGTCAATATAGATTGTTTCGCCTGTTACACCACGTGATAAGTGAGATAACATCACGATTGTCATATCAGCTACTTCATCTTGTTGAACATTACGTTTTAACGGTGCTGTCTCTTCAATTTTGTGTAAAATTGTATTAAATGAAGGAACGCCTTTCGCAGCAAGTGTACGAATAGCACCTGCAGATATTGCATTGACACGGATATTGTCTTGACCAATATCAGCAGCAAGGTAGCGCATAGATGCTTCTAATGCTGCTTTGGCAACACCCATTACGTTGTAGCCGTCAAGTACACGTTCTGCACCTAGGTAACTCATTGTTACAATTGAGCCGCCTTCTGTCATGTATGGATGTGCTGCTTTGGCTGTAGAAATAAGGGAATAGGCGCTTGTATCTTGGGCAAATGCATAGCCATCACGAGTTGTTTCTAAAAAGCGATTGTGTAAATCTTCTGCATTGGCAAATGCTACTGAGTGCACAATACCGTGGATAACCCCAACTTTTGAACCGATTTCATCGAATGCTGATTTTGTGCTTTCATCACTGTTCACATCGCATTGCACAACAAGAGCATCTGCATGCCCATAATTTTCAAGTTGTTTTTGTAATTTTTTTAAAGAACGTTCCTGACGATATGTGAAAATCACGTTTGCCCCTACATCAAATAAACGTTTAGCAATCCCCCAAGCAATACTGCGATCGTTTGCAACGCCCATTACGACAATATTTTTATCTTTTAATTGTAATAAATTATCCATCATTTATAAGAATCCCCTTTACGAAATAATATCTGTTATTAGTACCAACTACTAAAATCTTATCATACATAAATTATGGTTGCAATAATAAGATGAAAAGGGCATAAAATTGATTTCAATGCGTTCTTCAATTCTAGGAATCATTGAGATTGTTAACGGTGAATCCATGCAAAAAGGCATCCTTTATTGGATGCCTTTTTAGTAAGGTATAGACTATTCGAATTTTAAAGAGTCGCCGTCAAAAGGTTCGTCAGCCACTTTGATAGAATCAGTTGGGCAACCTTCAAAAGCATCTTGCATGTCTTCTAGTAGATCTTCTGGAACTTCAGCAGTTCCCATGTTATCATCTAAAATAACGAAGGCAATTCCTTCATCATCATAATCATAAATATCTGGTGCTGCGGCTCCGCATGCGCCACAAGCGATGCATGTATCTTTATCAACAATTGTGTATTTAGCCATTTCTTTCTCTCCTTTTACGATGTTCCTACAAAGCTTCATACTCATTTTAAAGATGTTTAACTGACATTTCAACCTAATACTATTAAATTGGAGGAATTTGCTTCAATGTTTTATCAAATTTTATTGCAAATCTTTCAAAAACTAAATAATGAACGAACCGTATCAGCGGCCTATCATATCCTTAGAGGAAAGCGTTCAGGCCAGACAATTCAAGATGTGGGACTGTTTCAGTTACATAACTATTTTGGATTACTCCCAAAATTACCTCGTGCGACATTTGATGAAGCTGTTTCTACCTTTTTGCAATATAGTTGGTTAATTATGCAGGAATCAGGTCACTATTCCATGAAAAAGCTAGGTTTACAGCGAGCAGCGCAAACACCAACTTTTTTATTTGACGGTTGGCATTATCGAGGAAATGAACATGTGTTTTTTGCGCGGCTTTCCTTAGTTGTACAAAGTTTGTCCTATCAAAAAGAGGGAATTCGGTCATTTTCACCAATTAGTAAGGATACGCAAGTACAATCATGGGTACGTGCTTTTTTACAAGATCAGCAATATCAATCAGGGCATTTGCAACAGCAATTACTGGATGAATGCTTGCGTGTGTTCGCAACACTAGCCGTTTCTGAAAGTAATAAGCAACTTGCCCTTTATCGATTGAGTGGCTATAGTTTACCAGGTTGGACATGGCAGCAACTTTCCATTGAACGCAAAGAAACCGTACTTGATAGTCAATTAGCATTTATTGAGTTACTACATACACTATTGAATGAAGTGCATGCAACAAACAACTACCCGTTGCTTGGCAAAATAGCAGAAGAATTGCGAGTAAAGGCATTGTTGACAGATTCGACACAGCAAACCGCTTATTTATATGAACAAGGGTATTCAATTGAGCAGATTGTTCAAATTAGAAAGTTGAAACAAAGTACAATTGAAGATCATTTAGTTGAAATAGCAATGAACGAACCGAACTTTTCGATTGGTCCGTTCGTCTCTTATGAGGAAGCGGAAAAAGTTTGGCAGGCATCCAAGCAATATCAAACAAAGAAATTAAAGGCATTGCATGAAGTGGTCAATGACTTGAGTTATTTCCAGCTCAGACTTGTCCTCGCGAAAGGAGAAGTATAATGGAACTAGAGCAAACATTAGCAAAATATTTCGGTTATGCCACCTTTCGACCAGGGCAAAAAGAGGTAATTGAAGCAATTCTTAGCGGGAAAGATGTTATTGCATTATTGCCAACAGGCATGGGTAAATCATTGTGCTATCAGTTGCCCGCTTATTTATTGCAAAAACCAGTGTTAATAGTGTCTCCGCTATTGTCTTTAATGCAAGATCAAGTAGAGCAACTGAAGCGATTTGGTGAAAAAAGGGTAGTAGCATTAAATTCATTTTTAACAGTAGAAGAAAAACGATATGCTCTCCATTTTTTAGAACAGTATCGCTTTATTTTCACATCGCCGGAGATGTTGTTACAACAACAGGTACAGGAGAAGTTAGCAAATATGACGTTAAGTCTTATCGTTGTGGATGAAGCACATTGTATCTCGCAGTGGGGATTTGATTTTCGTCCGGATTATTTGCGCATCGGCGACTGGTTTTCACAAGGTAATCGTCCCCCTGTATTAGCGTTGTCTGCGACTGCAACTGAAAAAGTAGTAAAAGATATTCATGCTACACTATCACTGCATGCACCGTTTGAATTTATGTATAATGTTGATCGTCCAAATATTCACCTCGGACGTGTTCTTTTCGAGGATAGGGGCGATAAAGCAAGATGGATAGTGGAGCATGTAAAAAAAACCGCTGGACCAGGTATTTTATATTTGTCATCACGCAAGCGTGCTGAGCAATATTGTGAACTGTTTATGCAAGCGGGTTTGCGAGCTGCCGCATATCATGCAGGCTATAGTGCGGAGGATCGTCAATTTATTCAACAGCAGTTTATCGATGGAGAGTTAGATTGGATTGTGGCGACCAATGCGTTTGGTATGGGCATTAATAAGGGAGATATTCGACAGGTGATACATGAGACAATGCCTGCCAATGTTGCGAATTATATGCAAGAAATTGGGCGCGCAGGTCGTGATGGTAAACCTGCACTTGCGATTTTACTTTACAGCGATGGTGACGAGGAACTGGCGAAATTTGTAGTAACAGGAGATTTACCGTCATCTAGTCATGTCGATCGCTATCAAGAGCTTGTATTGCAGCGTATTGCCCCCTCTCAAATGTTAAAAAATGGTGAGTTGAGTGAAACAGCCTTTCGTGTGCTAGATTATTGGCTCCATCAGGAACCTGAAGAACGAGTAAAAGCACGACTTCGTCATTTTGCACTTGAAAAATATCAGGCAGTGGATGAAATGTTAAAAATTATAAAGACAAAAGATTGTTTGCGCGAGCAACTTGTCGGGTATTTTGGGCAAAAATTGAAGAAAAAACCTGAAAACTGTTGTGAAAATTGTGGAATCCATTATGATGAAATCAATACAGTACGCATGAAGGAAGAGAAGAAAGTAGAAATGATGGCGTGGGAAAGTCGATTAAAACAGCTTTTAATAAGCGACTAGACTAAACTTACGGTCATTTACTTTTTTCGCAAAATTCGTCATAATAGAATGATAGAAGAATGCGTAGCAAGGTTGGAGGAAAGTCGAATGAGTAAAGAAGACTATCGTGATAAAATCGAAGAACATCGTCAGTCATTTGAAGAAGAACAACAAGAACAGCAAAATCTATCTAGAGTTTCAAGAATGAATAAAAATGGAAGTAATAACAAAAAGCCGAAAAATACAAAACAACGTAAATTTCCTTTAATGACGATTCTTTTTGTTACATTTATCTTAATTCCATTAACTATATTAATTTATTTTGTGCAATTCTATGATCCTGGTAAAACGATTGAAGAAGCTGAAAAAGATACGATGGATGCTGTTGTAGAAATTGATAAGACTGATGGAAAAGCGGAAGCATCTACATCAGCAGATAAAGAAAAAGATGATAAAGCAAATGAACAAGCAAAAGAACAAGCGCAAAAAGATGCTGAAAAGCTAGCTGCACAACAAAAAGCTACTGACGAAGCAAAGAAGGCAGAAGAAGCGAAAAAAGCTGAAGAGGCGAAAAAAGCGGAAGAAGCGAAGAAAGCACAGCAACAGGCAGAGGCAGCAAAAAAGGCCGAAGAAGCGAAAAAAGCGGAGCAAGCACGTAAAGCGGAACAAGCTCGTAAAGCCGAACAAGAAAAGCAAAATGCGACACCAGTAAAAACACATACAGTTAAACCTAATGAAAATCTATATCGTATTGCATTGAATCACTACGGTGATGGTAGTGAAGCAACGCTAGCGAAAATTCGAGCTGCGAACGGTATGACTTCTGACACGGTAATTGTTGGGCAAGTCATTAAACTACCATAAGAAAAACGGTGTCATTCTTTGGCAACGATGTTTTTCTAGTATAAAATAAAGGACAAACGTCAACACCAACATAAGGTTGAGGCAAACGTCTAATTAGCAAAAAGGCGATTCTATAGCGTATTGAATCGCCTTTTTGCTATCGTAAGGAGAAGTGAGGGAATGCTATATATTGGACTATTTCTTTTAATAGTTATCGCCTTCCTACTCTACATGTGGAAGGTCGCGCACGAAAATAATGTGTTGCATCATCAATTATCACTTAAAGGTCAACCAGAAAAGATTCGACTATTTTTTATTTCAGATACGCATTTACGGAAAATAAATCGCTCAATGATTGAACGATTAGAAAGTACATTTGATGCGGTCATCATCGGTGGAGATTTTGCAGATGGACGCACGCCGATTCAGCGTATTCATGAAAATCTCGATTTATTGACACCGTTAGGTCCTACTTATTTTGTCTGGGGAAATAATGATAGAGAAGTGGGCGAGGAGCGACTTCGAGCTATTTTACAACAGCATGGTGTAAAGATTATCGCCAATGATGCTGTGTTATTGCCTAATAAGAACCGCTTTTGGATAAGTGCGATTGAAGATACTTCGACAATGAAATATAGTTTTGATGCTGCTTTTGAAAAAGTGGGTGAGGAGGATTTAGTCGTTTTTATTTCACATAATCCAGGTGTCTTTGCCCGAGTAAGAGCAAAATTTAGAGCTGACTTAATGATTGGTGGACATTTGCATGGTGGGCAAATACGAGTGGGGCCATATGGGGTGCATCCCCTAGGCTCCTATCGACAACGTGAAGGCATTATGACGCTCGTAAGTAATGGCTATGGTACAACTTTATTGCCATTACGTTTAGGCGCGAAACCAGAGTGTCATATTATTGACATCGATATTTCGGATAAATAAACAACCAAAAATGTATAGAAGGCGTATAATGGAAACGATAGTGGATTTTGAAATCATTTTGTAGATGCCCTAAAGGGAGCTCATCTGCAACAGTTAAGCATTTGTGTTTAATACGCTGATGCCAATTTGATAGGAGTGTCAAACAATGCAACAAGTTGATGCAATTATTGTTGGAGGAGGCCCTTGTGGTTTAGCCGCAGCAATATCTTTGCAAAAAATTGGTTTACAACCGATTGTAATTGAAAAAGGAAATATCGTAAACGCTATTTACAATTATCCTACACATCAAACTTTTTTTAGTACGAGTGAACGTTTAGCGATTGGTGATGTACCATTTATTATTGAAGGACGGAAGCCAAAGCGAAATCAGGCACTTGTTTATTATCGTGAAGTAGTACGCTTGAAAAATATTCAAGTAAACCGTTTTGAAAAAGTCGAAAGTGTTGTCAAATCAGGGGAACTTTTTACTGTTACGACTGATAAGGATGTATATGGAACACCCTATGTGGTCATTGCAACGGGTTACTATGATCATCCTAACTATATGAATATTCCTGGCGAGGCATTACCTAAAGTTCACCATTATTTTAAAGAAGGTCATGAATTTTTTGATACGGATGTCCTTGTGATTGGTGGCAAAAATTCAGCAGTAGATGCAGCTTTAGAATTAAACAAAGCGGGCGCTCGCGTCACAGTTGTTTATCGAGGTAGCGAGTATTCACCAAGCATTAAACCATGGGTCTTACCAGAATTTGAAGGTGTTGTGCGCAATGGAGAAGTCACAATGCATTTTAATACAATTGTGAAGGAAATCCGTGAACATGAAGTCATCATTAATATTGATGGTCGTGAAGAAATGATAAAAAACGACTTTGTCTTTGCTATGACAGGCTATCATCCAGACCATTCATTTATCCGTGCGATGGGAGTTACAATTGACGAAGAAACAGGTCGACCATTTTGTCATCCAGAAACAATGGAAACCAATGTAGCTGGATTATTTATTGCTGGGGTTATTGCAGCAGGGAATAATGCCAATGAAATTTTTATAGAAAATGGCCGCTTCCATGGGGATTGTATTGCTCAAGCTATTGCGGAAAGAAAGCTATAAAAGAAAAAGGAAGCTGTATAGGCATGCACTGCTTATACAGCTTCTTTAGACTGTAGAAGGAGGGGAATAATGACTTGGCTTTATTGGCTATTTAGTTATAGTGTTGGAAACTTTTTGACGGCTTATTTCGTTGGAAAAATGTATGGTGTCAATTTGCAACAAGAACGTAGTAAAAATCTAGGAGCCAGAAATGCAGGGAGTGTAATTGGCAAGGCTGCATTTATGTGGACATTTTTGGGGGATGCATTAAAAGGTGTACTAGTTGTAACATTGGGCTATTTCTGGCATTTGGAACAGTGGGTTATTATGGCTGGAGCCTGTTTCGTGATTCTCGGTCATTTATATCCGATTTGGCTAAAATTTAATGGTGGTAAGGGGGTTGCAACGTTTATTGGTGTTGGACTTGCCCTTTCTCCATCTTTATTTTCAATGATGATTGTCGGTACAGCTATTGTACTTGGTGTAACAAGAAGTTTAACACTCGGCATGTTAGGTGGCTTTGTATTTTACATTGGCGCAATTGTACTGACAGGACATTTACAGTTATACATACCGATACTTGTTGCCATTATGTGTATGCTATTGAAGCATTCATCCAATATAAAGGAGTCATTGAGAAGAGGGAAGTGAATTTATGTACTGGTGTAAAGTCGCACAGACAGAAAAGGAATTTGATGCAATTGCGCAGTTGAATTATGAAACTTTTGTTGAGGAAATTCCACAACATGAACCAAATGCGCTGAAAAGAAAAGTCGATCGTTTCCATAAAGAAAATACGTATTTAGTGGTGTATAAAGGTACTGAGCTTATCGGTATGCTAGCCTTTCGAGATCAGCGACCGTTTTCAATCGATGAAAAAATTGGCGAAGTAGAGCAATTTTTACCAAAGGAAATTTGTACAAAGCTTTGTGAAATTCGCTTACTCGCAGTGAAAAAGCCTTACCGCTCAGGTCGAGTACTAATCAGATTAACACAAGCATTAAATGCATTTGCCTATGAAAAGGGGTACTCAGCAGCTGTTATCTCAGGTACTACACGTGAGGAAAAGATGTATAAACAAATGGGCTTTAGCCAATTCGCACCTGCGGTAGGAACAAACGAAGCAATGTTTTTACCAATGGTCTTAACAAGGCAACAATTTGAACAGTCGTTGCAACACAAGCTTGCGCAAGAAAGTTATACATTTTATCCAGGACCAGTGAAACAGCAGGGAGCAATTGTGTATTCTGATATGTCGCACAGGTCACAAGCCTTTCAATCGCTCTATGCACGTATGCGTAGCAAGTTGCTTGAATTATCTGGGGCTAAACAAGTCGCTACAATCGTTGGATCAGGGACGCTCGCAAATGAAGTGATGCTTGGGCAACTCAAGGCCCAACAAGCGGGGCATGGACTTATTTTAACAAATGGCGAATTTGGAGAGCGTCTTCAGAAGCAGGCAGAACGTTGGTTATTGGATTTTGATGTTGTTACGCAAGCGTGGGGAAGCGCATTTGACATGCAGGCATTGGAGGATTTATTACAAACGGGGGCTTATCAGTGGTTGCTTATGGTGCACGGAGAAACGTCAACAGGTGCATGCAATGATTTACACGGGATGAAGCAGTTGGCTAAGCGCTATAACATAAAACTTTGTGTTGATTGTATTAGCTCTTTTGGTGCTATGCCGTTTTTATTGGACGATTGCTATTTAGCGACAGCAGTGAGTGGTAAAGCTATTGGGGCATTGAGTGGTTTGGCCTTTGTGTTTTCTCAAGAACTTGTAGAGCCTGTGACAGCGTTGCCTGCCTATTTGGATTTAACCAATTATCAACATGGAACAATTCCCTATACACTACCAGCAGCACTAGTTGGGAATGTAGTGGAAGCCTTACAAGCCTATCCAGCGCGTTATCATCAACTACAGCAGCGCTACGAGGCATTGTTGCAGTTGCCTTTTATGCATTATCGTTTACCAATCACAGCATATCCAATGATCATCACTATACAATGTCCAAATGGCTTAACCAAGCTAGCAACAGATTTAAAATTAAACGGGTTATTTGTGCATGCAGATAGTAACTATTTAAAACATCGAAATTTTATACAGTTATCGGTGATTCAACCTGATTTTGAGTTAGCCTATAGGCGCTTGCAAAATTTGTTAACTTTCTATAAGCAAACAGTTGATTTATAAGTGACATCTCAAACTAACTATAAACTGCCCCAATTGTTAGGTGGTGTCTAACAATTGGGGCAGTACTATTACTGGAAAAACTCTTTTAAGTCTAAAGGATTCCCTGCTGTATTTAAACCGATTAGTAACTTTAAGCGTGCTTTTTGTCCGTTAATACCTGTGGCGAAAATGGCGCCTAAGTCTTCCAACATTTTACCACCACCAATGTAGCCGTATACGCCTTCTGCGATGCCATTGAAGCATCTAGAAACTAAAACGACCGGAATACCTCGTTCCAATAGACTTTCTATGCCTTTTACAACTGTTGGTGGTACATTGCCTTGTCCAAGTCCTTCAAGTACAACACCATCATATTGGCAGGCGAGGACCACATCAAGTAAATCAACTTCCATTCCTGCATATACTTTCAACATCGCTACTCGTTTTGTTAAGCCTTGTACATCTACATATTGGCGACGAATCGGGGCATGATGAAACAGAATACGTGTTTTTGTAATAAGTCCGATTGGGCCGTATTGTGGGGATTGAAATGTATTGACTGAGCTCGTACTCGTTTTTGTTGTGTTGACAGCCAAATGGACTTCATCGTTCATTACAACTAGCACACCTTTGTCTTTTGCTTCAGCATCTATCGCTACACGAACAGCTTCCACTAAATTGTATATGCCGTCAGCACCTAGCTCATTGGAGGAGCGCATTGCGCCTGTTAAGACAATTGGAATGGATAAATTGGTTGTTAACTCTAAAAAATAGGCTGTTTCTTCTAAAGTATCTGTGCCGTGTGTAATGACCACACCATCAAAATGTTCTGTTGAAGTTTTTTCCATAATTAAGTTACGTAAATGAAGCATTTCTTTTGGTGTTATATGTGGTGAAGGAAGATTAAACGCCTCCACTTCTTTTATAGATGCCAGTGTATCAAGTTTTTTACTCTCTTTTATTAATGGATTTTCCTTGTTAGGCATCACCGCACCTTCATCACTCATTGCCATGGAAATTGTGCCACCCGTATGAATTAATAAAATTGTTTTTTTCATAAAAATATATCTCCTTTTAAAAAGTTTTTTTGTCATTACATGGTATAATGAAATCAGTCTATTGTTGAAAGGAGCCGGCAACATGATCATTCTTTTATCAGCTGCCATTGCTCCCGGTCTAGCGCTTTTTAGTTACTTCTATTTGCGCAATCAAATGGCAACGGAGCCAAGAAGAACTTTACTTCAAACGTTTTTGTATGGTGCTTTTCTAACTTTCCCTATCTTGTTTTTACAATATGTATTAACGGAGGAGGGAGTTTTTCGATATCTTTATTTACAAGATGTCCTTTTTTCAAGTGTCATTGAAGAGTTTTTTAAATGGTTTGTTCTGTTAATAGCTATTTACAATCATGTGGAATTTGATGATCCTTATGATGGTATATTGTACGGTGCGAGTATATCTCTTGGATTTGCTACGATAGAAAATATATTATATTTATTTTCTTTCGGTTTAAACACGGCCTTTATGCGCGCGTTATTACCCGTATCCAGTCATGCTCTGTTCGGTGTAGTAATGGGCTATTACTATGGACGTGCTAAATTTTCAAAAAATGCAAAGACGAAAGAAATGATTGCAATGGCCATTTGCGCACCGGTAGTATTACACATTTTATACAATACAATATTATCATTTAAAGGGCATTGGGTATATTTAATGATACCGTTTATGTTATTTTTATGGTGGTTTGGCTTACGTAAAGTAAAGCTAGCGCACTATCATCTTGTCCAACATTTGCATATGCATAAAAAAATATAAAAACGTAGAAATCTAAAAACGATTTCTACGTTTTTTTCTTTTTTATCAATGTATAAAAAGTGTCTTTTGTTTCAAGCTATAAAAAAAAGGAGTGATGATTGTGCGTTTATTAAGCATACTTTTTGCTTTCCTATTTGCGATTAGTATAGTCTCGATACCGCAAAATGACGCCATAGCGTTTAGCGATCAACAGATTGCTCGTGGTGCTTATGGAGATGACGTGATTGAGCTGCAAGCTAGACTACAATACTTAGGATTTTATAAAAGTAAAATTGATGGGAAATTTGGCTACAACACGTATTGGGCACTGCGAAATTTCCAAGAAAAATATGGATTGCCGATTGATGGAATAGCGGGGGCAAAGACGAAAAAAGCGTTAGCTGGCTATTCAGATTATGATGAGAATTGGGTAAAAGCGCAATTAAAAGCAGGCAATCAATTTACCTATTATGGTGGTGTGCCTCTTGATCAACAGGTGAAAAATAGTGGTGGAGGCAGTACAGCAAATCGTGGTGACAGCAGTGGTAGCAGCAATAGTAATGGTACCGATACACAAATTCCACCAAAGTATACAGAGCGAGATTTACAGCTAATCGCTAATGCCGTTTACGGAGAAGCGAGGGGAGAACCTTATGAGGGGCAAGTTGCTGTAGCAGCAGTGATTTTAAATCGACTAGAAAGCCCTGATTTCCCTAACACAATATCAGGTATTATATTCCAACCATTAGCATTTACAGCAGTAGCAGATGGACAAATTTGGTTAGAGCCGAACCAACGTGCAAAGGAAGCGGTCATTGATGCTATGAATGGCTGGGATCCATCGGAAAATGCCCTGTATTACTTTAATCCAAAAACAGCAACAAGTAAGTGGATTTGGACTCGTCCTCAAATAAAACAAATAGGTGAGCATATTTTCTGTTCATAGAAAGGAGGAAAACAATTGAGAACAATGCTCGTTATTTTAACAATAGCAGTAATTGGTTTGGGTGCCTATAGCATTGATTTACATGGCGATAAAGAAAGTTTACAACGTACTGTACATGCGCAGTATACAGAAAAATTAACGGACGCTTCTGAAAAATTATCATACTTACAAAGAGCCGTTTCACAATCCTTATTATTTAAGGATGAACAGGCGATCGATAGTGAGTTAGATTCTATTTGGCGACTAAGCTCTGAAGTACGTTCTTCTATAGCGAATATTCCAATTGGGCAAGAACTTTCTAATCAGTGGCTAGGTTATTTGGGAAAACTAGGAGATGAAGCAAAGAAAACAGCAAAATCGGGGGATTATGAAGCATGGCGAGAAAAAATGCCGCAAATTTCTACGAATTTACAAGCTTTATCTGACGAGTGGACGACAGCAACGGTTGATTACTATAAGCAAGATGGAAAAATGGATGTTTGGATGCGTCAAGTAGACAATAAAAATCCTAATACCTCTTTCGATAATATTCAAAAGACACTAAAAGATTATGGTGAAAGTGATTTCCCGCTTACTTTAAGTGAAGCAGATTGGCAAAAGAAAATAGAATTAAAAGCGTTACAAGATTCAGTTATTACGGAAAAAGAAGCATTGGAAAAAGTGAAATATTTATTCCCGCTTATTAAAGATGCTACATTTACTGTGACCAAAAGTAGTGATACCGCACCGTATCCGTTTTATCACATACAGTTCCACCAAGGTATTCGCTTAGGCTATGTAGATTTAACTGAAAAAGGAGGACATTTACTGTCCTATTTAGTAGAACGTCCTGTGGATGAAGCAAAACTTTCCCAAGATGAAATAATTAAAAAAGCTGAAGAACATTTAAAGCGATTGGAAATGAAAGATGTTGCTTATGTTGAAGCTCGTGAAAATCATTTAGCATGGCATGTTACATTTGCACGCGTTCATCCTGGTGATAATGCATTAATCTATGCGGATGGTGTTCAGTTAAAAATTGCAAAAGATACTGGGGAATTACTAGGTGCCAATGCAATGGAATATATCCAAGAAGAATCAATCAAACCTCAAAAGGCCAATCCAATTGATTGGAAATCTTTCTTTGATAATAATGTGCGTGTGGAAGAAGTAAAAAATATTTATACGGATAATGGACAATTCGAGCAACGACTTTGCTATGAAGTGATAGCCGTTCGAGATGAACAGACGCAAGAAACATTCCGTATTGTCATTGATGCTGAAAATCACAATGTTTTAAAAGTAGAATATTTAACCTAAGATAAAGAAAAAGCTCCCAGTTCATATAGCCAAAATTTACATCCCATGCGATAATGGAGGTATATATATTGTTCGGGGAGATGCTCATGGAAATAAAAATTGGAACACTATTACAACTAGAACCTACTTATACAGAACGTATAGAGAAATTCCGCTGTAAAGTAGTTGAACAAAAAGACAATATTCTTTATATTGACTATCCAACAAATGTAGTAACAAAGAAAACCGCTTTTTTAATAGATGGTTCAGAATTTAGGGCAACCTTTCGAACAGAGGATAAGCTTTCCTATGCATTCAATACAGAAGTAATAGGACGCAAGGCGGGCAATATACCGATGATTATGTTGCATTGCCCTCAAGAAGATGATTTTATTAAAATTCAACGCCGTGAATATGTTCGTGTTGAAACACCTGTTGATGTGGCAGTTCAATTTAATGAATTTAAGTATCAATTAGTCACAGCGGATATCAGTGCGGGTGGTATTGCACTAATTTTGAAAGGTGATGTAGCTTTCAAAGACGATGATGATGTTAAGTTAACGATTGTCTTACCATTTGCCAATGGAGATGTCATTTATGTCGTAACAGAAGCTACTGTTGTTAAGATATTTGAAAAAGAAGATAAGACAATTGCTACCATTCAGTTAACAGATACGGATGATATCGATCAACAACATATTGTACGTTTCTGCTTCGAACGTCAGCTAGTCAATCGCCGTAAAGAATTAAATCCTTTCGATGATTAAAATCGCAGTAGCCCTCTTGTAAATAGAGGGCTTTTTTTTGTTAGTATGATACAATATGGTGTGAAAGAAAGTAGGGAAGCATAATGAACAAAAACATTCAAATTGCGATTGACGGACCTGCAGGAGCTGGGAAAAGTACAATCGCGAAAATCGTTGCAGAATCACTAGGATTCACGTATATCGATACGGGTGCAATGTATCGAGCAGTTACGTATAAAGCGATGCAACAAAACATACATTTAGATGATGAAGCAAAATTAGCAGAAATGTTAGCCGTTAGCTCAATTGAATTAAAGCCATCTCCTCAAGGTCAACTTGTTTTTTTAGACGGCGAAAACGTATCAGATGCAATACGCTCTAACGAAGTGACATCATCTGTTTCACAAGTAGCAGCACATGCCAAAGTACGTGAATTATTGGTCGCACAGCAGCAAAAACTTGCTGCAAATGGTGGTGTTGTGATGGATGGACGGGATATTGCGACGCATGTGTTAAAAAATGCTGAACTCAAAATCTTCATGTCTGCTACTGTAGAAGAACGTGCAAGACGTCGTTTTATTGACAATGAAAAAAGAGGGATCGCGTCTTCAATAGAAAAGCTCCAAGAAGAGATTGCTTTGCGCGACAAAATGGACAGTGAGCGCGAAGCATCACCACTGATTCAAGCAGCGGATGCTATATTTTTAGACACAACGGAGCTATCAATTGATGCCGCAGCACAGGCCATTTTAAAATTAGCACAAGAAAAAATGGTATAAATCCTAAAATTTCAGACATTTTTTGAATTTAAAGGATTTATTTTTGTCTTTGTCTTCAATATCGAATAAAATAGTAAGGGAAGATGCGAAGGAGGGTTACATATGTCTGAAGAAATGAACTATGCAGAACAAACGTTTAACGAAGGTGATATCGTCAAAGGTATTGCAGAGCAGGTTGATGAAAAAGCGGTAACTGTTTCAATTCCAGGTGCACCGTTTGACGGTATCGTACCAATAAGTGAATTATCGAGCTTACACATTGAAAAAGCGTCTGACGCAATCTCCGTTGGGGATGAGTTAGAATTGATGATTACAAAAGTTGAAGAAGGAAACTATGTATTATCAAAACGTAAAGTAGATGCCTTAAAAGCATGGGATACACTTGAACAACAATTTACTGCTGAGGAAGTTTTCGAAGCGGAAGTAAAGGATATTGTTAAAGGTGGTCTTGTTGTTGATTTAGGAGTTCGTGGCTTCGTTCCGGCATCCTTAGTAGAAGATTATTTTGTTGATGATTTTGAAGATTATAAAGGGAAAGTATTAAGCTTTAAAATTGTTGAGCTAGATAAAGAAAAAAACCGCTTAATTTTATCACATCGAGCTGTAGTTGAATCTGAGAAAGCATCTCAGAAGAAAAATGTCATTAACCAAATTAAAGCTGGTGATGTATTAGACGGTAAAGTGCAACGTATAGCATCGTTTGGTGCATTTATTGACCTTGGTGGTATCGATGGCCTTGTTCATATTTCACAAGTATCACATGAGCATGTAAGTGATGTCAGTGAGGTTTTATCAGAAGGACAAGAAGTGAAGGTAAAAGTTCTGTCGGTAGATCCAGAGAATGAACGTATCTCATTATCCATTAAGGAAACAATTCCTGGACCTTGGTCGAATATTGAAGAGCGTGCAGCGAAAGGCACAATACTTGTAGGGAAAGTCAAACGCCTTACATCGTTTGGTGCTTTTGTAGAAGTGTTCCCTGGTGTGGAAGGCTTAGTGCATATATCGCAAATTGCGCATAAACATATTAATACACCACATGAAGCGTTAAAAGAAGCGCAAGAGGTACAGGTGAAGGTGCTGGATGTTAACGTTGACGAAGGTCGTCTAGCATTAAGTATAAAAGATTTATTGGAAAATCCAGAGGCAGAAGAAGTAATCGATTATGAATTACCAGAAGAAAACACAGGTTTCTCTCTTGGTGATGTCATCGGCGATCAACTGAAAAACTTTAAATAATCATGACATGCGAGGATATGATGCTGTATCCTCGCTTTCGTCTGTCATCATATGATAATTAAGCTGCGTAGTAATGTAACGATGCAAGCCCCATCACTGCGCTTCTAGTGAGCGAGTAAGAGCTTCTATCCATGGCATTTGCCTAATAAATGAGTGAAGCCATGTCTAGTTTGCTGCTTGCAGAAGCCTATTTGGTGGGGCTTACTTTGTTTACATGTTAATTTGCCGATTTGGTGATACTAAGCGAAATGGCACGTGCGCAAAGGAAAATAAAATAGGTGAATAATACGAGGATTAAAGAGCACGCTGGGACAAAAAACAACGATTATGTCGAGCAGAAAAGTAAAAAGTACTCTCCTCGATGGATATGTTATGATATAATGGCATTTTTCGTGTATAATAGCGAAAGATAAGAAGTTGGAAGGATGAAGTACAGATGACGAAACCAGTAGTAGCCATCGTAGGTCGTCCGAACGTAGGTAAGTCGACGATTTTTAATCGTATCGTTGGAGAACGTGTCTCGATTGTAGAAGATATTCCGGGAGTAACACGTGACCGTATTTATAGTTCGGCAGAGTGGTTAACACATGATTTTAATATTATTGATACAGGTGGTATCGAAATTGGAGACGAGCCATTTTTAGAACAAATTCGTCAACAAGCAGAGATCGCTATTGAAGAAGCAGACGTTATTATATTTATGACGAATGGCCGTGAAGGCGTAACAGCAGCAGATGAACAAGTTGCAAAAATTTTATACAAAACAAAAAAGCCTGTCGTTCTTGCTGTCAACAAAATTGATAATCCGGACATGCGTGAAATGATTTATGATTTTTACGCACTTGGCTTTGGTGAACCTTGGCCAATTTCAGGCTCTCATGGCTTAGGCTTAGGGGATTTATTAGATGAGTGTGCAAAACACTTCCCTCAAGAGGATGAAAATCAATATGGCGATGACGTAATTAAATTCTCTTTAATTGGTCGTCCAAATGTCGGAAAATCATCACTAGTCAATGCCTTTTTAGGTCAAGAACGCGTTATTGTCAGCAACATTGCAGGGACAACGCGAGATGCAATTGATACACCTTACGAATATGATGGGCATGAATATGTCATTATTGATACAGCCGGTATGCGTAAAAAAGGAAAAGTGTACGAAACGACAGAAAAATATTCTGTGTTACGTGCGCTTCGTGCCATTGAACGCTCTGACGTTGTATTAGTTGTTCTGAATGCTGAAGAGGGCATTCAGGAACAGGATAAAAAAATTGCAGGCTATGCACATGAGGCTGGAAAAGCAATTGTTATTGTCGTTAACAAATGGGACGCGATTGAAAAAGACGAAAAAACAATGAATGTTTTTACGCAGCAAATCCGTGAGCACTTTTTATTCTTAGACTATGCTCCAATTATTTTCGTATCAGCCAATACAAAACAACGAGTACATCAAATTTTACCGATTGTGCAGCGCGTAAGTGAAAATCATGCAATGCGTATTCAATCGTCTATTCTGAATGAAGTGATTGAAGATGCTGTGGCACGTAACCCAGCGCCGACTGACAAAGGTCGCCGTTTACGTATTTACTATGCTACTCAAGTGGCGATTCAACCACCAACGTTTGTGGTATTCGTCAACGAAACAGAATTAATGCACTTCTCTTATGAGCGATTTTTAGAAAATAGAATTCGTGAAACATTCGATTTTGAAGGGACGCCAATTCGTTTAATTACACGTGCACGTGCATAATTTAAAATATTACACTTCAGTACGCCAACCCGACAATTGTTGTTGGGTGGCGTCTTTTTTCAAAGGATTAGGCTAAATCACTAATTGGTTAAAATATGTCTAGCATGCATATGGACCTTTAGCAATTAACCTGTAGGAATTAAAAGGGGGAATAACAATGGAACGAGTTTGTGTACTAGGAGCAGGCTCATGGGGATCGGCACTAGCAATGGTACTTGCAGAAAATGGACATGATACGCTTGTCTGGACGCATAGAGCAGATCAGGCTGAAGAAATGAATACGCAACATACAAATAAAAAGTATTTACCTGAAACGCTATTACCGGAGAATTTACATGCAACGAATGATATTGCAAAGGCAGTAGCTCACTCCAATACAATAATTGTAGCAGTACCAACGAAGGCTATTCGAGAAGTTTGTGAAAAGATGACTGCTACGTTAGATCAAAAAGTATTATTTGTCCATGTATCAAAGGGAATTGAGCCTGATTCATTAAAACGTATATCTGAAATTTTGGCTGAAAGCTTGCCAACTGAATTTATCGAAGACATTGTAGTACTTTCGGGGCCAAGTCATGCAGAAGAAGTCGTATTACATCATCCGACAACGATTACGGCAGCTTGTGCCAATATTGAAGCAGCTGAAAAAGTCCAAGATTTGTTTATGAATCAATTTTTCCGCGTTTATACGAATGAGGATGTTATAGGCGTAGAAATGGGTGGGGCGTTAAAAAACGTGATTGCGTTAGCGGCAGGCATTACAGACGGGCTAAATTATGGTGATAATGCAAAAGCGGCACTAATTACACGTGGACTCGCTGAAATTACGCGCTTAGGTGTCAAAATGGGCGGAAATCCATTTACATTCGCGGGGCTGACAGGTATGGGGGATTTAATCGTTACATGTACAAGCGTGCATTCTCGTAATTGGCGTGCTGGAAATATGTTAGGTAAGGGTATGAAACTGCCAGAAGTACTCGATCAAATGGGTATGGTAGTGGAAGGCGTACGAACAACAAAGGCAGCCTATCAATTAGCAGAAAAATATAATGTCGCAATGCCTATTTCAACAGAACTTTATGGTGTATTGTTCAACGATGTAGAACCAAAAGTGGCGGTTGATGCATTAATGATGCGTATGAAAAAGCGTGAAATTGACGAAATGATGCATTAAATTACCGTAACTTTCATTTTATTAAACAGCAAGAATTTGTCATGAAATGGACACAAAAAGGTATCTCAGACACACTGTGAGATACCTTTTTTAATTTAAATGACAAAAGAGAAATGTTGTTTTTAGTACTTTTCTCATAATGCAATTATGCAAAAAGTCCTTTTAATGTTTATAATCCTCTCTCTATTTAGTAAATATATGTTATAATTTCCATGGGTATATAATTGAATATAGCTATCTTCTTATTTCTGTAGTACATTTCTTGGATTTTATAAGTATATCAAAAAAATAGTATTTTCACTAAAGTCGTTAGGCTATTTTCTTTTTTGCTACAGCGCCATTTCTTTTTTGAAGTTGCCCATAGTATAATAAACGTTGATTGTCTCGTGTCATTGAAGAAAGGTGGTAGACGAAAATGGGTCCGTTAGCACATATGCCTGCACTAGATGTCATGTGGGTATCTTTTTATTGTATCGGCTTTATGATTTTGTCGGTGGGTTTAATTTATTTAGGCCGCAATAAAATTTCAAATGGTTTTTTACGTACAATCGTAAATTTATTAGCATACATACTGTTTGGACTTGGAACATTTTTAATGGTACTGATTATTGCCACATGGCCTTAAAAGGAGGAAGAACGTGTTATGAAAAAACTAAATGCTTTTCTTTTAACAGTGGCAATTGCCGTCTTGTTAGGTGGCTGTGCCTATCCTGAGGAAGAAAAAGCCGCAAACCAAGTGCCAGATGTCGACCAGTTAGCAGCCGTACAACGTGCTGTCAATGAATATCGTGAAGCGACTGGTGGCCTTGTGCCAATTAAAAACAGTGAAATGGATACAGATATTTATATAAAATATTTAATCGATTTTGAAAAACTTATGCCAAAATATATCGCTCAAATTCCTGGAAATGCCTATGAAAAGGGCGGTATTTATCAATACATTATTTGGGATCCGGAAAACAGTGCTGAAGTTAAGTTAGTAGACTTAAACTCTGCTGAGCGCATGCGAGAGATTAATATTCGAAAATTGGGTACGCAATATATCCCGACAAAGGGGGCAATTGCCGATAATGTTTATCAAATTAACTTTGAAAAATTAGGCTATAAATCAGAAGTGACGGTGAAAAGTCCATATTCAGGTGCTGAATTACCAATTTTTATGACTGGTGATGGCGAAATGCATGTGGATTATTCTATTGATTTAGGCCAACTTTTAAAAGAAGACAAGCCAGATGTGAAACCAGGTGATGATATTCGTCAATTGCTTGTCGAAAAGTATCCTGTTGTTCCAGCTTATTCAGTGCCATATACTGTGGATGAAAATGGAGAGCCAACTTATATGATGGATGCTTATAATGCAGACGTCAAAAAAGCTAAGGAAGAAGCTAAAGCCGCGCAAGAGAAAGAAAGCAAAGCTACGGATTCAAAATAAATTTTTCACCCCAATCATTAGATGTTGGTCTAATGATTGGGGATTTTTTTTATGTGCCAGTCACTCAAACAATTCTCATACATTTTCATATTTATCTGCATGGGCGCATATAGTGAAAAAGCGTAGATAAAGGAGGCAGAAACCTTGAGTGAAGCAGTATTTAAAGAAATTGCAGAGCGCACAAATGGCGATGTTTATATTGGTGTTGTTGGTCCAGTTCGGGTAGGTAAATCAACATTTGTAAAAAAAGTAATGGAAGCTGTAGTATTGCCGAATATTGTGGATGATACAGAAAGAATGCGAGCACAGGACGAGCTGCCACAAAGCTCGCCAGGCCCAGTTATCATGACTGCTGAGCCGAAGTTTGTGCCTGCTCAAGCGACTCGTATTGCGGTTGGCGAAGATGAAATGACATTCCAAATTCGTTTAGCAGATTGCGTTGGTTATGTGATTGAAGGTACAAAGGGCTATGAGGATGAAAATGGTCCGAAATACGTGCATACGCCTTGGCATACTGAGCCAATTCCTTTCCAAGAAGCAGCGAAAATTGGCACAGATAAAGTGATTCGTGACCATGCGAATATCGGGATTGTTGTGACAACAGATGGAACAGTAAATGGCATCAGCCGTCGTGCAGCTGAAAAAGCGGAAGAAGAGATTGTTGCGCAATTAACCGAAATTGGCAAGCCTTTTGTTATTGTGTTAAATTGTCAAATGCCGGCAAGAGAAGAAACGGTACAGCTTCGAAATGAGCTATTTGAACGATATAATGTTCCGGTAATTGCGATTTCAATCGATCAAATGCGTGCTTCTGATATTCAATATATTTTACAAGAGGCACTATTTGAGTTTCCGATTCGGACGATTGAGGTTGAAAAACCAGATTGGCTCGATGTCCTTGATGCTACTCACCCACTAAACGTGGCATTAATTGATTCGATGGAAGAAGTGCTTTCGTCTGTGATGAAAATTAGGGACGTGCAACAAGCTTCTGATGCCTTTAAAGCGATTGATTTTATCGATCAAAGTGAAGTGGTACATGTCGATTCAGGAATCGGTACAGCGGTTATTCGCGTGTCATTACAAGGTGAATTATATAAAGCTGTTTGTAATGAATGGTTGGAAGAGCCGATTGAAACAAAGCGCGATTGGCTGCTATTTATTAAAGAGGCTGCTGAAGCAAAAGAAGCCCAAAAACGCTTTAAAGATGCCATTACTGAAGCAGATAATAGTGGTTATGGCGTAACATTGCCAATGATGCAAGAATTCGAACCAACTGCTCCAGAACTAATTAAGCAAAATAATTTCTACGGCGTACGGATGAAAGCAAAAGCGCCATCCTATCATATTATTCGTGTTGATATGGAATCAGAATTTGCGCCACTTATTGGTTCTGAATTCCACAGTCAGCAGTTATTAAAAGATTTAAACCATGCTTATTTACATGATCGTGATGCGCTTTGGCAAACACAACTTTTCGGTACGCCATTGCATGAAGTGTTAAAAGAGGGCATACGTTATAAAATGAATGCAGTACCACCTACAGCTAAAAAACGTATGCGTCAAACAATTGAGCGTATGGTGAATGAAGGTGATAGAGGATTAGTGACATTTATTTTATAGAGATAAAATGGAAAATACTGAGCAAAAAAATAGTGCAGGACTATTCGTATTTATGCGAAAAGTCCTGTTATTTTTGTTTTTTGCGTGAAAAACGCATTTTTTGGTTATAATCATGAATGAATACAGTTGCGTCGCGGTTTTCTATGTGTTACTCTTTTTACAGAATTGGTTCATGACCCTTTGAGAGGAGGTGAATGGTGTGAATAAAACAGAATTAGTAAACTCTGTTGCTGAAGCTGCAGGTCTTTCTAAAAAAGACGCTTCTAAAGCAGTTGAAGCTGTATTTGATACAATTCAAGATGCTCTTGCAAAGGGTGACAAAGTACAATTAATTGGTTTTGGTAACTTTGAAGTACGTGAACGTGCGGCTCGTAAAGGTCGTAACCCACAAACTGGTAAAGAAATCGAAATCGCTGCTAGCAAGGTACCTGCTTTCAAACCAGGTAAAGCGCTTAAAGATGCTGTAAAATAATACACGTCTAGTAGTTACATAGAGCAGTCTTCATGTAAACGAGCATGAGGGCTGCTCTTTTTAACTTAATTTATAAAATGACTTGTAGCAGTAAACATGAAATCGTTTTACTAAGATTTGTATACATAGCATAATGAATGACAACTATAACTTGCTTCACCACAAGTCCCTTATTACTAAAAATGAGGATAAATGCCAAATAGAAAACGGAAGAGCAAGCATTCCATCAAAGATTGATTTATGTTAAATGCTCTAGAAGGATATCATGGATTTTAAGATGACTTTTTGAGCAAACTTGAATATAAAATTTGGAAACAAAGACGGCAGTTAATGCCTAATTACAGAAGTTATGTTGAATTTCTTTTAATTCAAGTAAGTCGTTTTGCGCTTCACTTTTGGATATGCTACGATGCATAGGGAAATGTGTAATGTTTTGATACGCAGGAGGGTTTTTACGAATGTCGAATGTAGATTTATTGAAAATAGAACAAGCAGTGAAAATGATTTTAGAAGCTGTGGGCGAAGATGTGAATCGTGAAGGATTACTCGATACACCAAAACGCGTTGCTAAAATGTATGCTGAAATGTTTAGTGGCTTACATGAAGATGCAAAAGATTATTTTAAAACGGTTTTCCATGAGGATCATGAAGAACTAGTGCTTGTAAAGGATATCCCATTTTACTCAATGTGTGAGCATCATCTAGTGCCATTTTACGGCAAAGCACATGTCGCTTACATACCAAACGACGGCATTGTAGCGGGCCTAAGTAAATTAGGTCGCGCAGTGGAAACGATTGCACGTCGTCCGCAATTACAAGAACGAATTACATCTTCAGTAGCCGACACGATTATGGAAATGCTATCTCCTAAAGGTGTTTATGTCGTTATTGAAGCAGAACATATGTGTATGACTATGCGTGGACTGAAAAAGCCTGGATCTAAAACGGTTACATCAGTTGCACGTGGCATTTATGAACAAGATGAGGTAAAACGTAGAGAAGTCTTGTCATTTATTCAAATGTCTTAAACTGCATGTCTAATTATGTTATGATGGACTAAGAATTTGTCGGATTTAAGGAGTGTACAGACAATGGCGCAAGATTATATAGTAATACAGGCAGAAGAAGATGGTGTACATGTAATTGGGTTAACACGTGGTACGGATACGAAATTCCATCATTCTGAAAAATTAGATGCAGGGGAAGTAATGATTGCTCAATTTACTGAGCATACTTCTGCCATGAAAATTCGTGGCAAAGCACAAATCCACACAGCACATGGTGTTATTCAAAGTGAAGGTAAAAAGTAGCATAGTCATGTAAGTTAGCTTCCGTCGGTAGAGTCAACATACAGTGCTGATGACTGGTTAGTTATAATCTGCAGATGTGCCAAATGCATATGAAAAAAGTAATATGTGTTGGTGAAACTGGCTTTTACGGGCAAGTAGATTTCCTACCATTTTTTTCTTGTACTTTCCGTGGTAGGGTTCTACTGCCCGTTCGTGTTGGTGAAAGCAAAAACTTTTTATTCCGAATCGATGCTTATGCTATAATGACTCAGTAAGCAAGCGTTAAGTCATGTTGATGATGAACGTATTTGAAAGTGAAATGGAGTAAGGTCTATGAATGCAACATACATTCAAAATTCAATTGCACAGTTAAAAACAGAGATTTTCATGGATGTTCGTCATAGAACTTTGCAAAAATACACAGGAGCGCCTGTGCTCGATGAAAATCAACTGTTTTACTTGTTAGTGCCCTTCTTGAATGGAGAAGAGTGGCAACAAGAGCAAAGGGAAGCTGCAATAACTGTTGGAATTGTATATGCAGCGTTAGCGGCACATGATCATATAAAAGAATTAGATGCCACTTCAAAGGAACAGCAGCTAACCGTTTTGGCTGGGGATTTTTATAGTGGCCGGTATTATGAAATTTTAGCAATGTCGGGAAATGTCGCATTAATTCGGAATTTATCACAAGGTATCGTGTCACGTTGCGAACATCAAATAAAAGTGTATGAGGCAAAACAGCGTACAGTGGAACAATGGTGTTCTTCAATTAGCAATATCGAGTCAGGTTTAATTGCGAAATTTTTTGAGCTTTATGCATTGCATCATTATATTCCAATAATGGAGAAGAGCTTATTGATCTTACGATTAGAAAGAGAATGGGCTATGTATCAACGTGGACAAAAATCATTGATGAGTAAAGTGCTGGAACAAAGTGCATTACAGACAGGCGCGACCTTCAATAGCGTCTTACAAGATAAAATTGCCCGCTTAAAAACAGAGCTGTTGCAAGTAATAGCACAAGCATCATTTTTACAAAGTGATGTGAAACAAGCTCTACAAGCACGTGTAGATGCATCGATTGCTTCTACAAACGGATAAGAGAGGTTTTTCTAAAATGGCTAAATCAAAAGAAGAGCACGTTCACGAAGTATTTGAAAGTATTTCTGAAAGCTATGACAAAATGAATGGTGTAATTAGCTTCCAAATGCATGTAGGTTGGCGCAACGATACGATGAAGCGCATGGCTGTCAAGCCTGGATCGAAAGCGCTAGATGTTTGTTGTGGCACAGCTGACTGGACAATTGCACTAGCTGAAGCAGTTGGAGAAAGTGGCGAAGTTAAGGGACTGGATTTCAGTCATAACATGCTGCAAGTGGGCGAAAAAAAAATAACGCCTTACCCACAAATTGAACTGATACAAGGAAATGCAATGGAATTACCATTTCCAGACAATACATTTGATTATGTGACGATTGGTTTTGGTCTACGCAATGTTCCTGATTATTTACAAGTGTTAAAAGAAATGAATCGTGTTGTAAAACCGGGAGGCATGGTTGTATGTTTAGAAACATCTCAATCAGAAATACCTGGCTATCGACAACTATTCCGTTTTTATTTTAAATATATTATGCCGATATTTGGTAAAATTTTTGCGAAAAGTTATAAAGAGTATTCTTGGTTACAGGAATCTGCAAATGATTTCCCAGGTATGAAGAAGCTAGCGGCAATGTTTGAACAGGCAGGTTTAGAAAAAGTAACGTACAAAGCATACAGTGGCGGTGCTGCGGCAATGCATATGGGCTTTAAAAAGGTACGTTAATGGGGGAAGGTTTTCAAGCGTGGAAAAGATGAAGTTAAAACTACTCTATTCCGATTTGAAGTCAGATATTGATATCATCGAACAAGAATTAGAAAAAGCGGTGAATTCGTCTTCGCATTTAATTAACGATGCTTCTCTCCATTTATTACAAGCTGGTGGCAAACGAATCCGACCAATCTTTGTGTTGCTTGGCGCAAAATTTGGCGATTATGATATCGAAAAGATGAAAAGTGTGGCTGTGCCTTTAGAGCTCATTCACATGGCGTCGCTAGTGCATGATGATGTGATTGATGATTCCGATATGCGACGAGGACGTCCAACTGTCAAATCCCAATGGAATAACAGAGTAGCAATGTACACGGGCGATTTTATTTTTGCACGTGCACTTGAGTACATCACAAAGCTAGAGGATCCACTTGTTCATCAAATTTTGGCACGTACAATGGTAGAAATTTGTAATGGTGAAGTGATACAAATTGAGGACAAGTTTAGATTGGATCAGGGCTTAAAGGATTACTTCAGACGTATTAAACGAAAAACGGCATTACTTATTTCTTCAAGCTGTGAGATTGGTGCAGTGGCAGCAGGTGTTGATGCAAAAACAGTAAGCCATTTGAAACGCTTTGGCTACTTTGTTGGTATGAGCTTTCAAATAATCGATGATGTATTAGATATTATGGCGACAGATAAAGAATTAGGGAAGCCAGCAGGTAGTGACTTATTGCAAGGGAATATTACCTTGCCGATTTTGTTATTAAAAGATGATCCACAAATGCAACCTTACTTAGCAAAAGTGTTTGCAGGGACATTAACGGAGCTTGAGCGCCAAAATATGTTGCAATATGTGCGTAAATCTGACGCAATTACACAAGCTAATAAAATGAGTGATAAGTATTTGAAAAAAGCTTTACAAGAAATAGATGCTTTACCAAAACATCCAATTAAGAAAAAGCTTCGTGATATCGCTTTGTTTATGGGCAAGCGTAAATTCTAGCTTTTTGTTGTGCTAAAGCTTATTTTTTGTTAATATTTATCGGTAGGTGTAAAACCTGTTAGACGAATTTAAGGAGTGTTTTAAACATGGCAATCGAAAAAACTTTTTTAATGGTTAAGCCTGATGGCGTAGAACGACAAGTAGTAGGTGACATCGTTGACCGTTTTGAACGTCGCGGTTTTGTATTAAAAGGCGCTAAATTAATGGTAATTCCTCAAGAATTAGCTGAAAAACACTATGCTGAGCATGCTGAACGTCCATTCTTCGGTGAATTAGTAGACTTCATCACTTCTGGTCCAGTATTCGCTATGGTATGGGAAGGCGAAAACGTAATCAAACTTGCACGTACAATGATGGGTGCTACGAAACCAGAAGAATCTAACCCAGGTACAATCCGTGGTGACTACGCTACAACTGTATCTCACAACATCATCCACGGTTCTGACTCTCTTGCATCTGCAGAGCGCGAAATCGGTTTATTCTTCGGTGAAGATTTAGTTTAATTCGCACTTCTAAGAAGCGTAGCGAAAAGAACTACGAATAGAACTCAATAAAAAAATCATCTATTTTTCCGATGTGACTTTTACCTTCTAACAAAAAAATGTTAGGGGGTTTTTTGTTTGTTCAAATCTCTCAATAAAGTGAAGAACGCAAACATTGATTTAAGCTTTTTGACTAGCAAAACTGAAATAGAACACCAAAGAAAGCAATGGTGAAAAAAATCAATAACTCAATAGTTAAAATGGATTCTTTTGATGAGTTGGACAACAAAAATATAACAATTCAATACGCGACACAAATTTTAAATCAACAGTGGTGACTAAGTGGATTAAGACCAAGGACAATTGATAGGTATAACTATAATTTTAAGCGTTTTGTTGAGGTAACCGAAGTTGAATATCTACATAAAATTAATAATGAAAAATTGATCAATATTTGTGAAGGACATTTCTTTATATGGTCGTTTAAGCCGTTTTAAGCAAGTGTTACGATAATGGCTGGATATACTTAAAGTTTTGCACAAACATCAAAATAAAAGTAAATTCAAGCGTTAAGGAAGCTGCTACAGAAAAAGAGTTAGCATTAGTGTTATTGCTTTTGGATAAATCAACCATGGGGTTGCGTTTTATTTTTTATTAAAACATTATTATCGTTATTGACCTGATAAATAATTTCTTCAGTATTTAAACATATGAACAAAGATTCCCTCAATTCAGTTGAATTAATGGGTGTGTAGAAATGCGAGATTATAAAATAGATTATGATGAGATTGCGGTAGCCTATCATTAAGCTGGTGTGCTTTTCTATATGAATAGATTAATGAATAAATATAAAGCGACAAAGCGAACACAAGCTCATGGTGGTAATAAGGCGTGTAACAAAGTGCTATTCTTTCAACTTTGAGTCAGCCAGCTTACAACAACAATGGTAGCAAGCTTATAGAGTCCTTTAACGAGCTTGCAAGAGTTGATAGATTTTGCTTGGGCTTGTTTCAATGGACGTTAGGAAGCTTACCTATTTCATAACAATCACTATGTACAAACTTTTCACCGAATTAAAATTAAACAATATATGTTTGAGCTATCATTTATCATTCTACTATGTTAAATTAAGGAATAAATGACTAATACCTCTATCTCAAATATTGGGTTTATGATAACATATATTTGAATCTTTTAACTTTAAATACTTATGAAAGGAAGTGTAATAATCATATATGAAAAAGATATTGAAACCATTGATTAGTGTTATTGCCATTGGTACCCTCTCTCTATCTATAAACATCGATAAAAATGTATTCGCTAATAATATTGCAAATACATGTGCGTATAATTCGACATCGAAAGTAAACCCTGATTATTCCACAATGAACTGTTTGTTAACTGAAACAGCACTGAAATATGATGTTCCTCCTGAAATTGTGAAGGCAATAGCGGAAGGTGAAAGTGGAAATTGGCGTCATTTTGATAAGAATGGTGAAGCAATTGTGACAGCTGATAATGGAATAGGCATTATGCAAATTACAAATCAAGCAGGCTACAACCAAGATAGACTAAAAAGCGATATTGTCTATAATATTCAAGCTGGTGTAGAGACGCTAGATAATATGTTTAAGCGAAAGGATTTACCTAGCATCAACGGTGGAGAAAGAGATGTACTGGAACATTGGTACTTCGCTATCATGGCTTATAACGGTACTAAGCCAGTAAATAGTCCAATTGTTCAAGCAACTGGTGAAAGAAATACCAATGCCTATCAAGAAAGAATTCTCCGTATTATTAATAAATTGGAATTAATAGACTTAACAGAGCTGCCTTTTTCACGTGAACATTTTCAATATGGCTCTAACAGCAGGGAAAATATTAAATTTTCAACGATGAACTATGACTTTGATTTACCATTAACAAAATCTAAGTATTATTTTGAAAAAAATCAAAAAGTTAGTGCAATAACGAATGTAACAATTAGGACAAGACCTACTACGGATAGTCCTTCTTTGGGTACTTTACGTGAAGGTGAAATTGTTACCATTACAGGTCCTTTTGAATATGAAAAAGTATCAACGAAGAAAAACCATTTTGTGTGGTATCCTGTGAAAAGAAGTGACGGGACAGAGGGCTATGTAGCATCAAGTTATTTAAACTACTCAGCTGCAACACCAACACCTCCAGTAACACCACCCACAACGGGCAACGTTGATGTATCAAAGTTTGCTGATTACAATGCAAACCAATACTGGGCTGAGGATTTTAAGTGGGCAGTCAACATCGGTATCATCAGTGGATACCCAAATGTGAAAAACCCATCAACAGGTAAGTACGAAAACTTACTTAAACCGTACACGAACTTAACGGAAAACCAAATGTTATCTATCCTATTCCGTTACTTCAAACCATCAGAACTAGCTTCAACGAAAGCTAATACTTCATGGTATGGAGACGTAAACTACCAACTGGCTACAAAATACTCTCTACCAGTCCTAGGTGCAAACACAGCATCCAAACAAGCCATTGCAGGGAAGGATATCACACGAGGTAACTTCGCTCGTATTTTAGCTTCAATGCATTATGGTAAGACCGTATCTCAGTCAGAGGCTATTAAATTCCTTCGTGATAATGCTTTAACAACTACTAAAACAAATGAAGAGTTTAAACCAAATGATTCTCTAGCAAGAGCGCACACAGTGGCATTCTTCCACCGTTACGAACAAATATTCAATAACTAAATTGCTACTTACAAGTGAAAAGATGACTATAAAAAGTCATCTTTTCTTTTTTATGTTTAATAAATCCTTTCTTGACACACTTGGAGAAAGCATAACAATGGAAGGCTCATAATAAGTGACAAAATAGCTATTGAAAGACATATGAATTTACAAACTTTCCATCTGTTTTGGCTGTGAGTGCAATCCTTATAAGCTATAACTTTTTTTAGATAAATGCTATAATATTCAGATAATTCGTTGCTAGTAAATAGTTTTATAAAGCGGTATATATTTTCTAGCAAGCAAATAAACTTAAACGTAATGTATTAAGGGGAATGACAGAAACGTTTTAGAAAAGGGGTAGTGATATGAGAGAAGTAGTAATAGTAGCAGCTGTTCGTACCGCAGTTGGACGTAGTAAAGGCGCTTTAAAGGATGTACGTGCAGATGATTTAGCAGCAGATGTATTACAAGAAGTAGTAAAGCGTGCAGGGATTGACAAGGGTCAAGTGGAGGATGTTATTTTCGGCTGTGTGACACAATCAGGTGAGCAAGGTGCAAATATTGCCCGCACAGCGTTATTAATGGCAGGCTTCCCAGAGAAAGTTCCTGGCGTCACGATTGATCGACAATGCGGTTCTAGCCAGCAAGCTGTGCATTTTGGCGCACAAGCTATCTTAGCAGGTGATATGGATACTGTCATTGCTGGTGGTGTAGAAAGTATGACAAGGGTGCCAATGTTTTCAAATATGCAGAGTGCCCATAAAGGCAAACGCTTACAAGAAAATTATACGATTATTCATCAAGGGTTATCAGCTGAGAAAATGGCGGCAAAATGGCAATTTTCAAAAGACCATTTAAATCATTTTGCTTATGAAAGTCATAGGCGAGCTTTAGCAGCCATTGAGGCAGGTCTTTTTCAACAGGAAATCATGCCTGTCCATCTCACACAAGAAGACGGAACGGTTACCATATTTAATGTCGATGAAGGGCCTCGAGCAGATACAACGATGGAACGATTAAATAACTTAAAAACCGTCTTTCAAGAGCAAGGGGTTATTACAGCCGGTAATGCAAGCCAAATGAGTGATGGGGCATCGGCTGTCGTGCTGATGTCGTTAGAAAAAGCACAAGAGCTTGGCATTCAACCGCTTGCAAAAATTGTTACACGCGTTGTGGTAGGCTCTGATCCGACGCTTATGCTTACGGGTCCAATTGAAGCTACAAGACAAGCCTTGAAACGTGCAGGACTGACAATTGAAGAGATAGATACGTATGAAGTCAACGAAGCCTTTGCTCCTGTGCCACTTGCTTGGTTACATGATATCGGTGCAGACCCAGCAAAGCTAAATCCAGATGGTGGTGCTATTGCTTTAGGGCATCCATTAGGAGCAACGGGTACGAAGTTGTTAACGACAATGGTATATCGGATGCAACGTGAAAATTTACGCTATGGCCTCATTGCTATATGTGAGGGTATGGGTATGGCAAATGCCACAATTATTGAAAAAATGTAAAGGGGTTGTGTGGGATGAAATGTCATGAAGTTGTAGCGATTGTAACAGGTGGTGCATCAGGTTTAGGGGAGGCAACTGTCCGGAAAATTGTTGGAGAAGGTGGTAAAGCTGTTATTTTTGATGTCAATGATGAGAGAGGGCAGACACTTGTGCAAGAATTAGGTGATAATGTCCGCTATGTTCGTGTTGATGTGACACAGGAAGCGGATGTGGCAGCGGGCATTGAACATGCGATAGCAACATTTGGACTGATTAATGTAGCTGTTAACTGTGCAGGGATTGCGGATGCGAGTAAAGTCATTTCAAAACGAGGTGTCCATGCACTTGAGTTATTTTCGAAAGTGATAGCTGTCAATTTAATTGGGACATTTAACGTTATTCGTCTTGCAGCCGAACAAATGCAGCATAATAAGCCTGATGAAGATGGGCAGCGAGGCGTTATGATTAATACAGCATCTGTGGCTGCATTTGATGGTCAAATTGGACAAGCGGCTTATAGTGCCTCAAAGGGTGGAGTAGCGGCGATGACATTGCCAATTGCGCGCGAGCTTGCAGAGTTAGGAATACGAGTAATGACGATCGCGCCTGGGCTAATTGAAACGCCGATGTTTGCGTCGCTAGCTGAACCAGCTCGTACAGCACTAGCAACTATGACACCATTTCCTAAACGTCTTGGCAAACCATCCGAATATGCATTGCTTGTAGAAAGTATTATTCATAATGTTATGCTTAATGGCGAGGTCATTCGCCTTGATGGTGCGATACGCATGCAACCGAAATAATAAAATTGAAGTACTTATGATGTAAATGAATAGTCGTCGATAAAAACAAATGTTTTGTAGCAGCGGTCAGCTTCGGTTTAATTAGGGCGTGATAAACGTCAGGATAATGAAAGGGAGCGATGTTATGCATATGATGGATACACCTTTACTACTGACAAGTTTTTTAAGTCGGGCAGAACGATTCTTTCATGCGAAGAAAATCTATTCGCGTACAAGCCCTACAACGATTCATGAGTTTACTTATAAAGAGTTTGCTATTCGTACTCGTAAATTAGCGGATGCTTTAACAACACTAGGCATGGACCGAGGTATAAAAGTGGGTACTTTTGCTTGGAATCATCATCGTCACTTAGAGGCATATTTTGCCGTACCGTGTGCTGGTGCAGTACTGCATATGATTAATATTCGCTTGGCGCCTGAGCATATCGTGTATGTGATAAATCATGCAGAAGATGAAATTTTACTTATTGATGAAAATCTAGTTCCTGTCATTGCACCAATCGTGTCCCAGCTTAAAACAGTGAAGTATTTTATTGTTATGGGGGATGCAGTGGAATTGCAAAACTCGCCATTACCCAATGCGCTGTCTTATGAAGACCTACTTGCAGAGGCAAGTAGTGATTTTGAATTTCCAGACGATATAGAGGAGAATGCACCTGCTGGTATGTGCTATACAAGTGCAACAACAGGTATGCCAAAGGGTGTTGTTTATACACATCGGAGCATTGTTCTTCATAGCATTACGGCTGGGCTGTCTGATAGCATCGCGATATGTGAGCGTGATGTCGTGTTACCGGTCGTCCCAATGTTTCATGCCAATGCTTGGGGCTTACCGTTTGCTAGCGTGTTATTTGGGGCTACTCAAGTACTACCTGGACCGATGTTTACACCGCAGCTATTAGCGGATTTAATTGAACAGTACAAAGTAACATTAACAGCGGGCGTTCCAACGATTTGGCTTGGTGTGTTACAAGCGCAACGTCAACAACCACGTGATTTATCGTCGTTACGTTCGATTATTTGTGGTGGTTCTGCATCGCCCATTGGTCTTGTGCGCGGTTTTGAAGAAGAACAAAAAATTCCGTATTTTACGGGCTACGGTATGACCGAGACATCACCACTTGTTAGCTTATCGACCTACTTATCACATATGGAACACTATACGACAGACGAAAAAATGCACGTTCGCACTACGCAAGGGATCACGATGCCACTTCTTGATATGCGAATCGTTAATGAACATGGTGAGGTACCATGGGACGGCAAGACGATGGGAGAAATCACAATAAGAGGCCCTTGGATTGCTAGTGAATATTATAAAGATGAGCGCACGGCAGAAGCTTTTAAAGATGGGTGGCTATATACTGGAGATATTGCGGTGATGACCCCTGATGGCTATATTAAAATTACAGATCGTACAAAAGACTTGATTAAGAGTGGTGGGGAATGGATTTCATCTGTGGAGCTTGAAAATGCCTTAATGACACATCCGAAAGTGTTTGAAGCGGCCGTGGTGGCCATTCCACATGAGAAATGGTTGGAACGTCCGCTGGCATGTGTCGTTCCTAAGCCTGAATATAAAGATTCCATTACGAAGGAGGAACTGCTCGATAGTTTGCGTACACAGTTCCATAAAACGTGGATTCCCGATGATGTTGTTTTTTTAGATGAAGTGCCGAAAACATCCGTAGGCAAATTTATGAAAGCTAAGTTAAGGGAAAATTTAAAAGATTATCGTGTGAAAATTTAACAGTTATATTAATATGGTAATAGACTGGAGCTGGGACATAACTCAAAAAATTTAAGAAACAGACGAAAGGTGTTCATAATTTTTTGCTATATGGAGAACTTAGCTATTCATGCTCTTGCAATAAAAAAATTAGAAGTGTTCACTAGTTGTTGGTAGCGGAGGTGGTAGCGAGGGTTGTGGCTTACTGTGCTGAGCGGAAAGCACCGCCGTAGCGGACAACAACGGCATAGCGAAAAAGTGTTGGATTGATTGCAGTCAATCTAACACTTTTTCTCTTTTGATGCCTTTTATTGCATTGGATGCTGTGTTGAGAGAAAACGCGTGATGTCTATAACAAAAGACGTGTGTTTTTCCTCGAACTAGTTTTTCCATTGTTGATTAATTAGAAAGTGGATGGAGTACACTTAAAAAAGGAAACTATTTGCTTGTTTTATCGTATAATCTTTATAGATAATCTTTATAGATAGGGGGAAGAGAAATTATGGAAATCGCTATTGTTGCTATTATTGGCGGCATTATGGTCGCTTTGGCTGGGATATTTACTGATGCGCGTACGAAGGGACAAAAACTTAAATTAAAGACAATCGAACAAGAAGTGGAATTAGAGAAGCTAAGATTGGAATCATATACAAAAGAAACCGAAAAACTGCGACTAGAATTGGAACATTCGAAAGTGCTACTATTAGAAGAGAAGAAAAATACAACGAGGTAACTTTGAATACACATGAAAGACTATTTCAGTAAAGGCATTTTTCCGCTATAATGGAAATACGACGCTAGAGGGGAAGATGACCGTATGTCAGATTATGAACAATTTGTAGAAGGTATTAAGCGCAAAACAGGTATTGATTTAGCGTTATATAAAGAAGCGCAAATGAAAAGACGATTAACTTCACTCTATGAGAAAAAGGGATATCGTAATTTTGTTGATTTTTTTAAGGCTCTTGAACAAGATCGCGATTTAATGAATGAATTTCTAGATCGAATGACCATTAATGTTTCGGAGTTTTATCGAAATGGAAAGCGCTGGGAAGTATTGCAAAAGAAAATTTTTCCAAAGTTATTGCAATCCAATAAGCGTTTGAAAATTTGGAGTGCTGCCTGTTCTACTGGGGAAGAACCTTATTCATTAGCAATGGTATTATCACAATTAGTACCGTTATCGCAAATTCAAATAATCGCCACAGATTTAGATGAAAATGTTATTCAAAAAGCTAAATTGGGCGTCTATCCAGAGCGTTCTTTAGCAGAGGTTCCAAAAGATATTCAGGCGAAGTATTTTGAGCAAGAGGGAAGCTTCTACCGAGTGAAAGATGAAATTAAACGTTGTGTGACCTTTAAAAAGCATAATTTGCTTAACGATCATTATGATGCCAATTATGATCTGATCGTGTGCCGCAATGTGATGATTTATTTTACCGAAGAAGCAAAGGATCAAATCTATGCAAACTTCAGTAAAGCATTACGACAAGATGGCATTTTATTTGTCGGCTCAACGGAGCAAATATTTAATCCTTCGCGTTATGAATTTGAGGTAGAGGATACATTCTTCTATCGAAAAAAATAGCAAACTATATGATGAAAAGCATTCGTACAGTGAACAAGATGACTGTCACGTACATAAAATTGCCAAGACACTAGACATAGATGATCGTACGCTTTTCGCTTGTCATAAGCAAAAAGCGTATTTTTTTATTAAGTTCACCATTTTGCTGCCGATAATTTCCAGTAGAATGTGTAGCGTTAGAATAGTTGGATGTGTTACTAGAAAACCTTCTTTTTTTAAATGAATCGTTCAGAATATTCGCATATAATACTGTGCTGTTTATTTGAACGTATTAATAGCAAGGTGGTATGACATTTGTAAAAGGACTGTTTTTTTAGAGAATATATGTTATAGTGAAAAATACATACTTTAGCGAGTTGAAGGGAGAAAGCGTTTATGCGTTATTTAACAGCAGGTGAATCACACGGACCGCAATTAACAACGATAATTGAGGGTTTACCGTCACTTTTACCAATTACAGCAGAGAAAATTAATCATGATTTAAAACGTCGTCAAGGAGGACATGGCCGCGGTCGCCGTATGCAAATTGAGACAGATACAGTAGAAATAGTAGGTGGTGTGCGCCACGGACAAACGCTAGGTTCTCCAGTTGCGCTTGTTGTCACAAATGATGACTGGAAGCATTGGACAAAAATTATGGGGGCCGAACCATTAGCAGAAGATATTAATCCAGAAGATATAAAACGTCAGATTTCACGTCCGCGTCCGGGTCATGCAGATTTAGTAGGCGGCATGAAATATGGGCATCGCGATTTACGCAATGTTTTAGAGCGTTCTTCTGCGCGTGAAACAACTGTCCGCGTAGCTGTTGGTGCTGTTGCTAAAGCATTATTAAATGAGCTTGGTATATCAATTGTGTCACATGTTACAGAAATCGTAGGCATTAAGGCAGACACTTCTGTAATTGAAGGGAAATCAGTAGCAGAAATTCGTACGATTGTTGAAGCAGATCCATGTTACTGTGTAGACCCTATTGCTTCTGCAAAAATGGTGGAGGCAATCGATGAGGCGAAAAAAGCAGGTGACTCTATCGGTGGTGTTGTTGAAGTAATTGTTGAGGGTATGCCAGCTGGTATTGGCTCTTATGTGCATTACGATCGCAAGCTTGATGCGAAATTAGCGGCAGCTATGTTATCAATTAATGCCTTTAAAGGTGTTGAATTCGGTATTGGTTTTGAAATGGCTCGTCGCAAAGGTTCAGAAGTCCATGACGAAATTATTTGGTCAGAAGAAGAAGGGTATACACGTGCAACGAATCGACTTGGTGGCTTAGAAGGCGGTATGTCAACAGGTATGCCAATTGTCGTTCGCGGTGTTATGAAGCCTATTCCAACGCTGTATAAACCTTTGCAAAGTGTTGATATTGAAACAAAAGAACCGTTTAAAGCAAGTGTTGAACGTTCTGATAGCTGTGCAGTACCGGCGGCATCTGTTGTTGCCGAACATGTTATTGCCTGGGAAATAGCAAATGCGATTATGGAGCAATTCCACGGAGATCAATTGCCACAACTACAAGCTCAAATTGAAGAACAACGCCGTTACGCAAAGGAGTTTTGATATATGCGTGTACCAGTAGCGACAACATCACATCAGTATGAAGTAGTGCTTGGGCATAATTTTTTAGCTGAAGCAGTCAAAACATTTGACGATAAACTGCAAAAAGCAGATAAACTCATTGTTTTTACAGATGCCAATGTGTGGGCTGCCCAAGGGGAATATTTTAAGGGCCATTTCCCATATGACTTTGAGGTCTTTGTGCTACCGGGTGGTGAAGCTTGTAAAACTTTTGAGCAATACAATGCAGCACAAACTTTCTTACTTGAACAAAAATGTTCACGAAAATCATTTATTTTTGCCTTTGGTGGCGGAGCAGTTGGCGATTTAACAGGCTTTGTTGCAGCTACCTATATGCGAGGAGTACCGTTTATTCAAATCCCAACGACGATTTTAGCACATGACTCAGCAGTGGGAGGTAAAACAGCTATCAATCATCCACTAGGCAAAAATATGATTGGTGCCTTCTACCAGCCTGAAGGGGTAATATACGATACGCTCTTTATTGAGAGTTTGCCAGAGCGTGAGGTGCGTTCGGGAACAGCTGAAGTCATAAAACATGCGATGATTTCAAGTGCTTCCTGGCTACAGCAATTAATGGGGGCTGAATCAGTCATTCATTTTAGTACAACGGAATTGGCTCAACAGCTAAAGGCTGGCATTGAGGTAAAGGCGAAAATTGTGTCTGAAGATGAAACGGAACAATCTGTGCGCAAATATTTAAACTTAGGTCATACATATGGCCATGCTATTGAAGCAGCAGCAGGTTATGGGAAAGTCGCACATGGTGAGGCAGTAATGATTGGTCTTGTGTATTGTCTTTTACTGAGTGAGCGATATGGTAAGCTGGATCGTGACTTTACAACAGCATTTTTACATTTTGCTGTAAAAAACGGCTATCCTTTCGAAGCGGTGAATGATTATTCATTTGAACAGTTAACAACATATTTATTAAAAGATAAAAAAGCGGAATATGGTGTATTACAATTTGTCCTGCTAGAAGAAATTGGGAAACCTTTTGTGCGACCAATTGAGTTAGCAGAATGCAAAGAAATAGATGCAGAATTCCGCCAATTATTAGCGGAGGTGCTTGGATGATTCGTGGTTTAAGAGGCGCAATTACAATTGAATTGGACAAGCCAGAGCTTGTATGGGATGAGACAGCTAGGTTAGTACGTGAAGTAGTAGCAGTAAACGGTGTTGCGGTAGAGGATATTGCTTCTATTGTCATTTCGACAACGCCGGATATTACATCAGCGTTTCCAGCGCGTGCTGTTAGGTTAATGGAAGGCTGGCAGTATGTTCCTGTCATGTGTATGCATGAAATGGACGTGCCTGGAGCTTTGCCATTATGCATACGCGTGTTAATTCATGCGAATGTCGAAATGGCGCAAAAAGATGTAAAGCATATTTATTTAAATGATGCAATCAAATTAAGACCAGATTTAGCCCAAGCTAAATAATAAGAGGAGATGTTTGAGATGAAATGGAAACAACAATTGGACGGGATGCAAGCATATAAGCCAGGTAAACCAATTGAAGAAGTACAACGTGAATTTGGCTTACAAGAAGTCGTAAAGTTAGCATCAAATGAAAACCCATTTGGTTGCTCCCCTAAGGTAACAGCATATTTACACAATAGTGCAGTAAACCATGCATTATATCCAGACGGCTATGCGCAAAACTTACGTACAACTGTAGCAAATCATGTAGGTGTCAAGGAAACACAGCTTCTTTTTGGCAATGGCTCAGATGATATTATTGCGATTCTTACTCGTGCGCTGTTGTATCCAGGTGTGAATACAATCATGGCAGATCCATCATTCTCACAATATGCTCATAATGCTGAAATTGAAGGCGCAGAAGTTCGTAAAATTCCTTGTATTGATGGTGCACATGACTTGGATGCTATGGCGGCAGCAATTGACGAGCATACTTCAATTGTGTGGGTATGTAGCCCGAACAATCCAACAGGTGTTGTCATTGCAGATACGGATTTACGAGCGTTTTTAGCGAAAGTACCAAGCGATGTACTGGTCGTGTTAGATGAAGCGTATATCGAATATGTGACACACCCTGGTCATAAAGAAACACTACCATTAATTAACGAGTATCCAAACCTACTATTAATGCGCACATTCTCAAAAGCATACGGTCTTGCTTCCTTCCGAGTAGGCTACGCAATTGGTCAACCTGAAGTCATTGCTAAACTAGATCCAGTGCGTGCACCGTTTAACAATACGATTTTAAGCCAAGCAGTTGCGGCGATTGCATTAAATGATCAAGACTATATTAAAAATTGCTGTAAAGCAAATGAACTAGGTAAAAAGCAATATGTTGATTTTTGTGAAAAGCATAATTTGAAATACTACCCATCTGATACGAACTTTATTTTATTTGATACGAAAGCTAATAGTGATGTTGTTTTTCAGGAACTTATGAAGCGCGGGTTTATTATTCGCAGTGGGAACGCTTTAGGTGCCCCTGGTTTTATTCGTGTAACTATTGGTACTGAAGCGCAAAATGCGGCGTTGTTACAGCATCTTGAAGCCGTGTTACAAGAACAAGGAGTTTTTGCATGACACGCAAAGTACTTGTAATTGGTTTAGGCTTAATTGGGGGCTCGATTGCTCTTGCTTTACAAAAAGCACCTAACACAAAAATTATAGGCTATGATATGGACGAAACAACACGTGAACATGCTAAAACATTAAATATTGTTCATGACATTGTGACAAATCCACAAGATGTTGCAGCAGAAGTTGATATCATTATATTTGGGACTCCTGTTAACGCTACACTTGAGTGGATGGAACAATTAAAAACATGGCCGTTAAAAAATAAAGTGATTGTAACAGATACAGGTAGCACGAAAAAAATGATTATGCAAAAAGCTGGGGAGTTACGTGAATTAGGTATTACCTTTATCGGTGGACACCCGATGGCAGGGTCTCATAAAAGTGGTGTTTTAGCGGCAAAGGCTCATCTTTTTGAAAATGCGTACTATATGTTAACACCACTAGCGGGTGAAGAAATTATTAATATGGCCCAGCTTGAAAGTCTATTGAAATTCACTCATGCCAAAGTTGTTAGTGTATCTGCACGTGAGCACGATCATATGACAGCCGTAGTTAGCCATTTCCCGCATGTTATTGCGGCATCTCTTGTGCATCAATTAGGCGGAGAAAATGGTGAGTATCCGATGACACGCTCACTGGCAGCAGGGGGCTTCCGTGATGTCACGCGTATTGCATCATCTAATCCGATATTATGGCGTGATATTACACTACAAAATCGTGATGAATTAGTAGCCCAGCTTGAGGGATGGCAATCCGAAATGAATCGTGTGAAGGAGCTTTTACTAAATGGAAGCTCTGCTGATATTGAAAACTATTTTGCAATTGCTAAGGAGCTTCGTGATGAATTACCAATTAGTGCTGGGGCAATGTTCACGTCGTTTGATTTGTATGTCGATGTTCCTGACTACCCAGGGGTAATTTCTGAAGTAACAGGTTTACTTGCAGATGAAAAAATTAGTATTACTAATTTACGTATCGTAGAATCTCGCGAAGATGTCTTCGGTATACTTGTCATTAGTTTACAAAGTGAAAGTGATCGTGAGCGTGCAGCTGCATGTATTCAACAGCGTGCAAAATTTGAAACATATATTTCATAGGTAAGTGCATTCACGTTAAGAACAGACGTTGGATTACTAATAATGAAGAAAGCGTCGATATATCGGCGCTTTCTATCTTCATATGGAGGCGGGAGATAACGATGAGTGAAAAAGTATTACAGTATCATAAACCATCATTACAAGGACACTTAACAATCCCAGGTGATAAATCAGTGTCACATCGTTCAGTTATGTTTGGCGCTATCGCAACAGGGAAAACAACGGTGGATGGCTTTCTACTTGGAGAGGATTGTTTAAGCACAATTGATTGCTTCCGCAAGCTTGGCGTCAAAATTGATGTGGACGGTACAAATGTAACAATTGAAAGTGCAGGGATGGAAGCATGGCAAGAGCCTAGCGAAGTGCTTTATACAGGGAACTCCGGTACAACGACTCGCTTAATGCTTGGCATTCTAGCAGGCTCTAACGTACATTCTGTAATGACAGGGGATGCATCAATTGGGAAGCGTCCGATGCGACGTGTCATCGATCCACTACGTCAAATGGGTGCTCATATTACGGGACGTGCAGATGGACAATATACACCTCTTGCCATACAGGGTTCAACGCTACAAGCGATAGACTACCAAATGCCTGTTGCGAGTGCACAAGTGAAATCTGCTATTTTACTAGCAGGTTTACGTGCGCAAGGCACAACAGTAGTGCGCGAAACGGAAATTTCTCGCGATCATACAGAGCGCATGTTACGTCAATTTGGGGCACAACTAACTGTGGAGGAAGGCGTTATCTCATTTGAAGGTGGACAAACACTATTAGGAACACATGTGTCGGTACCAGGAGATATTTCTTCCGCAGCATTTTTCTTAGTGGCGGGTGCTATTTGCCAAAATAGTAAAGTTGTTTTAGAAAATGTGGGCATTAACCCAACGCGTGATGGGGTTATTGAAGTGCTTCGAAATATGGGGGCGTCGATGACAGTAGTGCCAAATGAAGACGATCAATTTGAGCCAACAGCAACTATTACAATTGAAACGTCTACATTAAAAGGGACAATTATTGAAGGCGATATAATTCCACGACTAATCGATGAAATTCCGATTCTTGCACTTTTAGCAACACAAGCACACGGTACAACCATTATTAAAGATGCTGAGGAGCTTAAGGTTAAAGAGACAGATCGGATTACGGCTGTGGTGGATGAACTACAAAAACTTGGTGCACGTATTGAAGCAACTAAGGATGGCATGGTGATTGAAGGGCCTACGCCATTACAAGGGGCTAGCCTAAAAACATACGGAGACCACCGTATCGGTATGATGGGCGCTGTGGCAGCTTTAATTACGAATGGTGCAGTGACATTAGATGATGCGGAATGCATCGCTGTATCCTACCCATCGTTTTTCGAGCATGTTGAAGCTGTGAAGAAATAGTCTGCAAGTGTATGCTTTCATCTATTGCCATTCTCTATCGTTTAAATTTCTTACATGATAGTTTAGTTGATGTAGCAGTTGGCTGTAATTCTAGTATTTTACAGTAGGTTGTCAATTAATACAGGCAGTAATAATGTAAAAGTATTTTTAATCAAACAAGACAGTAGACAAATGCGTCATTCTTTGGGTTGTCTAAAGTCTGGACTCCCCAATCCTTTTGGGGAGTTTTTTCTTGTTTCGAAAGAAAATATTTTGTAGCATAAAGATATACAAGAAAGAATAGGTGAATGACTGTGAATAATGCGATGACTGAAATGATGCAAGCACTTGAGCAAGGGGATTTAGCTTTAATAGACCAGCTACTCGAATCTTTTTTAATGAAGGAGTTACCTGAGGAAATTTACGCACTGGCGGAAGTTTTTATGCAATATGGGTATATGAAAGAAGCGGACCGTGTACTGGAGCATTTGCAATTTTTATTCCCTGAAGAGGCACAATTAAAAATTGATCGTGCCAATGTTTTAATGGAGCTTGGTGATGAGGACGAGGCGTTAGACATGTTGTTAGCAGTCGAAGATACCGCTCCAGAGTACCCGCAAGCATTACTAGTGCTAGCTGATTATTATCAAATGCAAGGGTTATTTGAGGTAGCAGAAAAGCGCATTAATGAAGCGCTAGCCATCTTACCTGATGAGCCACTACTACAATTTGCTAAAGCCGAGCTGTTATTTGAGACAGGACGTTTTCTAGAGGCCGCACGCCTTTATGAAGAATTACATGAACAGCAGGAAGACTTTGCAGGTATCAGTCTCGTTGAACGATTAGCTGAAGTATATCGTGCAGGCGCTGCCTATGAAACAGCTTTAGACTATTATTTAGCAGCACTTGAGGACGAAGTGAAGCCAGATATTTTATTTGGCGCAGCATACGCTGCATTCCAATCACAAAAATATGAAATGGCGATTAAACAATTAGAGGACTTAAAGGAATTGGATCCTGATTATTTCTCTGCTTATTTATTACTTGCGGAAAGTTATGCTATGACGGAAGACAATAAAAAAGCATATGCTGCCATTAAAGAAGGTTTAAAGCGTGATGAGTACGACAAATCATTATTCTTATTCGCAGGTAAAATGGCATTAAAAAATGCATTGCCAAATGAAGCTGAAAGTTATTTACGTGAAGCGATTGCCTTAGATCCTGAATATATGGAGGCAGTATTAACACTTATCTCTATACTGACACAGCAAGAACGTTTTGAAGATGTTGTTGAATTATTTGAGACATTGCAAAAAAATGATTTTGAGTGGAACACTTTATACCCTTACGCTGCCGACGCATATGCAAATTTAGAATTGTACGACCGTGCATACGAATTTTACCGTTTGGCATATACTGATTTTAAGGAAGACGCAGCATTTTTAGAGAAATATGTTTATTTCTTATTAGAAGAAGGCAAGCGTTCAGAGGTTAAAGAGGTAATCGGTCATTTAATCAAGCTTCAGCCAGGTGAACCACAATGGCAAGAGATGTTAGAAGGCTTAGAATTAGAGTAAAGGAGGGAGTGGGTATGACTGCTTCTGTATCAGTTGTCGATAAAAAAGCATTTGTTCGCTGGTTTTTGAAAAATTACCAATTAAAACGTCGTGAGTGTGTATGGATTTTAAATTACTTATTAAGTAATGATGAGTTGTTAAAACGAATACGGTTTGTAGAAGAAGCACACTATTGTCCTAGAGCAATGGTGATGTCTACAGTAGACTCAACAGGTGTACCATTTCGTTTTTATAAAGGCAATGTGATGACAGCCGATGCCGAGAAATCTTTCCATGACTTACGTTTACATGAGCAAGAAGATATGTATATACAATTGAACTTTCCAAATATACCGCCAAGTGCACAATACTTAGCAGTTCTTGAAGAAAACCCTTATATGCCAGAAACATTGATTGTTAGTGAAAAGGATCGTTTACTGGCTGAAGAGTTACTTTCCAATAGTTTACTCGTATTCCAAGAAGAAAAATTACTTGCGCAAATTGATGAAGCTCTAGATAAGGGCGATGAAGAACGATTTTATGAATTGTCTAATTTGTTACAAGTTTTAAAGGAAACTGCTAATTTACAATAATCTCAAGCCGAATAGGTAAAAATTGAATGCCCTTTCTCCACCTCTATATGGTAACATGACTAGTGAATGATTGTTTTCACTTTTTATTGGTTATCCTATTAAAGAGTGGAAAAGGGCATTTTTATTTTGTAATCGTAAGGAGGGTTGTTGGATGTATTTTAATGCAAACGATGTAACATCTTTTTTAGCGCAGAAGGATTTTATCGATACAGCGATTGTACCACTCGTAGGGATCGATTTTGCTGCTGAAAAGTTGAAGCAAAGTGGCGCAGAAGCAGATTACTTATTATCGTTAACGGCTTTTATTGAACAACAGTTTAAAGGACGTTTACTAGTGATGCCACCATTTTCATATAGTACGACCTTGAAAAACGAAGAATTGCCAGCGCAATTAGAAGCACAATTACATACTGCTGGTTTTAAGCATGTGTTCTTCATTACTTGTGACCATTTTTGGACAAATATTGGAGATGTAGTAAATATAATTTGGTTGCCAGCTATTCCGTTAGAATCCATGGATAAAGGCGTGAAAAACACCATTCTCGAAGATCAGTTACGGCAAGTAATCCCTGTATTTTCGACTAAATGGTCACAAATTTAGCAATTTGTTTCAATAAATGTTCACATTCTCCAGGTTTCCACAGAATGCTATATTGACCAAGCTATGGACTTGATATATCATAGATATGTCCTAGTATTACTATTTGTAAAAGTATGTCCGTTGGACTGACCTTTAAAGTTAGAGGGGGGAAAAGGATGAGTAACAATCGAGTTTCACGTCGTCAATTTCTAAGCTACACACTTACTGGTGTTGGCGGATTTATGGCGGCAGGTATGTTGATGCCAATGGTTCGTTTTGCAATTGACCCAGTCTTACAAAAGCATGAAGGTGGGGATTTTATCAAAACCGAACATAAAGTCGCCGACATTACTGAACAGCCAATTAAAGTTGACTTTACTTTTGAACAAGTTGACGCATGGTACAAATCTAACGTTACAAACGTAGCTTGGGTTTACAAAAGTGGCGACCAAATAATTGCTCTATCACCAGTTTGTAAGCATTTAGGTTGTATGGTGGACTGGGGTGGCGATAAAGCACACCCAGATCAATTCTTCTGTCCTTGTCATGCAGGGCGTTACGAGAAAAACGGGGCAAACATTGCAGGTACACCACCTCTAGGTCCGTTGGATGAATTTGAAGTACAAGAAAAAGATGGTTATTTAATGATTGGTCCAGCAAGAGCAAATACTCTAGTTTAATTTGTAAGGGGGTACGAATTCAGTGCTAAATAAAATTTATGATTGGGTCGATGAACGATTAGATATTACACCAATTTGGCGTGATATTGCCGACCACGAAGTGCCAGAGCACGTGAACCCTGCACACCATTTTTCAGCATTCGTTTACTGCTTTGGTGGATTAACATTTTTCATCACAGTAATTCAAATTCTTTCTGGTATGTTCTTAACAATGTACTATGTACCAGACGTCGTGAATGCCTGGAAGTCAGTTTATTATTTACAAAACGAAGTAGCATTTGGTGAAATCGTGCGCGGTATGCACCACTGGGGAGCCTCATTAGTAATTGTAATGATGTTCTTACATACGCTTCGTGTATTCTTCACAGGGTCTTATAAGAAACCTCGTGAGTTAAACTGGATGGTTGGTGTAGGTATTTTTGGAGTAATGATGGGTCTTGGTTTTACAGGATACCTATTACCATGGGATATGAAAGCATTATTCGCTACTAAAGTAGGTATCGAAATTGCAGCATCTGTACCGTTTATCGGTTCGATGATTAAAGTATTATTAGCGGGTGACAGTACTATTCTTGGTGCTCAAACGTTAACACGATTCTTTGCGATTCATGTATTCTTCTTGCCTGCAGTATTGTTTGGGTTACTTGCAGCACACTTTATCATGATTCGTCGTCAAGGAATTTCAGGGCCGTTGTAATACTTCTTGACGGTTCGATGATTTTTTAAAGGAGGGGACACTATGCATCGCGGAAAAGGAATGAAATTTGTCGGCGATTCTCGTATCAAAGCGAATCACAGAATGCCGAACGTTCCAAAGGATTATTCCGAATATCCAGGTAAAACTGAAGCTTTCTGGCCGAACTTCTTACTAAAAGAATGGATGGTAGGTGCTGTTTTCTTAATCGGTTATTTACTGTTAACAGTCGCTCACCCATCTCCACTTGAAGGGCCAGCTGATCCAACAAGAGCATACACGCCATTACCGGACTGGTACTTCTTATTCATGTACCAACTCTTAAAATACTCATTTGCTTCTGGTCCATATAATGTTATCGGAGCAATTGTCATTCCAGGTCTAGCATTTGGAGCGCTATTATTAATGCCATTTTTAGATAAGAGTCCAGAACGCCGTCCGTCTAAACGTCCGTTACCAACTGCGTTTATGTTATTAACATTGGCTGCTATGTTCTATTTAACTTGGGAGTCAGTTGTTAATCATGACTGGGAAGCTCAAAAAATTCAAGGTGCTATCGTGGAAACTGTAGAGTTCGATAAAGGCTCAGAAGGTTACCAAATCTATGCCGGCTCTGCATGTATTACATGTCACGGTGAAGGCTTAGAAGGTGGTGCTGGTGCGCCAACACTTATGAACACTGGCTTAACAGCTGATGAAATTAAGGATATCGCACACAATGGTACGCCTAGCGGTAAAATGCCAGCAGGTCTATGGACAGGATCTGATGAAGATCTTCAAAAGCTTGCTGAGTTTATCGAAAGCTTAAAAGCTGAATAATTTCAAAAAGAGTCAGGAAACTGACTCTTTTTTTCTAGTTTTTATCAAAATTATATGGATGTTTACGATATACTTAATAAGGCACAGCTTTGAAAGGAAACTACGATATGACATAGTGGACTAAGAAGCGCAGCCGTCACATCATACATAAAAATCGAGGAAAAAAGACATCTTAGAATAGACGGATAGTAAAGGAGTTTTAATCATGCAAATAACGCCTGCAAACATTTGGTATCTCCTTACGCATAAAACATTTTTAATCATTTTACTGCTTATTAACTTGTTAGGAACCATTTACGGCTATTACTGGTATGGTTGGCAACTTGCGATAACAAAGCCCATTTTTTATATTTTTGTACCAGATAGTCCCACTGCTAGTTTATTTTTTTGTTTTGTGCTGCTGGCATGGATTTTAGGAAAACGATGGCCATTGATGGAAGTATTAGCGCTTGTGACATTGGTTAAATATGGTATTTGGGCGGATGTGATGAATCTTTGGACGCTAGTTGAAACGGGCTATATAGGCTGGCAAGGTTGGATGCTGATTGCTTCACATTTTGCGATGGCTGTCCAAGGTGTTCTTTATATCGGTAAATATGTATTTTCATATTGGCATGTTGCTTTTGCTGCGGTATGGACTTTGCACAATGATGTTATTGACTATGTATTTGGACAAATGCCAATGTACCGTGATTTAGCAGACTATACAAGTATCATTGGCTATTTTACATTTTGGTTATCAATTGCTTGTATTTTTATCGCCATTTTCTCAATTAGGTGGCGCAAATATTTGCCCAATTAGGGAAATCTCTATAGAATTATAGTATCGAGATAGAAAGGGGTTAGAAAATTGTCAACAAGCATGTATATTGTTTATTTTGCGATTATTATGCTGCTGCCATTGTACGCACAGATGAAGGTAAAAGGTACGTATAAAAAGTTTGCAAAGGAACGTACCATGAAGGGACAAACTGGTGCTGAGGTAGCTAGGGCGATCTTAGATGCGAACGGTTTGTACGATGTGCGAGTTGTGCCAACCCAAGGTGTGTTATCTGATCACTACAATCCTGCGACAAAAACAGTCGCATTATCAGAAAGCAATTTCTATGAAGCAAGTGTTGCTGGCGCAGCAGTTGCTGCCCATGAAGTAGGTCATGCTATTCAGCATAAAGAGGCATATTCAATGCTTACTTTACGTAGTAAGCTTGTACCAGTTGCAAATATTTCATCAAACGCATCTTGGATATTCGTTATGATTGGTATTTTTTCTGGGTTATCAAACATGTTATTACTAGGTATTGTCCTATTAGCAGCAGGCGTAGTGTTCCAATTAGTTACGCTACCAGTTGAATTCGATGCATCGAAGCGTGCATTAGTGCAAATGAATTCCCTTGGTATTATTACCAATGAAGAAGAACGCCCTGCACGTAAAGTGTTAAGTGCCGCTGCGTTAACTTATGTGGCAGCAGCAGCAGTAGCTGTATTAGAATTATTACGTTTAATATTAATATTTACAAATATGCGTAGTGACGACTAAAAAACTTGTTATAGTGGGTTAACCACTATAACAAGTTTTTTTAATTTATTTACATAGCCAGTATTTTAGAATCTATTTAATCTGCGCTACTGCAATATGTGAACCTTAATGTAAAGGTTGCTTTTGATCGTCCAGCGTAAAGCCTTCTCCCGCAACATCCCGAACTTCTGAAATAGAGACAAAAGCATGCGGATCGACCTCATGAATAATCGATTTTAAGCGTACAACTTCATTGCGTCCAACAACGCAGTAAATTACTTCTTTTGCTTGTTTTGTAAAGTGACCGTGACCTTCTAAAATCGTGACACCTCGTTCCATGCGCAAAGTAATCATATCCGCTATCGCACTAGATTTTTCTGAAATAATGAGTGCGCCACGCCCTGAATAGGCGCCATCCTGTACAAAATCAATAACACGAGCACCTACGAATACAGCGACAAGCGTGTACATCATTGAACGTGCATCTAAAAATGTTAGCCAAGATAATAAAATAACAATGGCATCGAATATAAACATGGTTTTCCCCATACTCCAGCCTAGATATTTATGTCCGAGACGTGCTAATATATCCACACCACCAGTTGTACCTCCGAAGCGGAACACAATTCCTAGTCCAAGTCCAACGAAGATACCGGCAAACAATGCCACGAGAAATAAATCATCCTCTAAGTGAATAGTGAATTGGTATTTCTGGAAAATTTTCAGGAAAATTGATACTGAAATGGTACCAATTAATGTGTAAATAAAAGATTTTTTACCTAGTAAGCGCCAACCTAAAATAAACATTGGAATATTCAACAGTAAATTAAGTAATGCGGGATCCCAACCTAGTGTAAAATAGAGAACAAGGGTAATTCCGCTAAAACCGCCTTCACCTAAATGATTTTGCATATTAAAGTGTACAAAACCAAAGCTAAAAATGGCTGCTCCGAGCATTATTGCGATAATATTACGTATTTTAATCTGTTTAAACATAAGACCTCCTGTAGTTCTTAGCTATGAAGTAGTGGATTCTATTATCTGTCATTTTATTGTTTTTGACAACAATGGTGTAAATTTTATACGATGGTAATTAGGAGTGTGATATTAGATGACAGAACAGATTACGATGCAAGCCTTGCAAAAACGTGTGGATGATTACATTGGGCAATTTAAGGAAGGTTATTTCCCACCTTTTGAACTACTCGCACGTTTAACGGAAGAGCTTGGAGAACTGTCGCGCGAAGTGCAGGACGTTTACGGTCAAAAAAAGAAAAAGAGCACAGAAGAAACGAATAGTATTGAAGAAGAACTAGGTGACTTTTTCTTTGTTTTAGTATGCTTTGCAAATGCACAAGGTATAAAATTAGATGAGGCACTGTTGCGTGTCATACATAAATTTGAGACGAGAGATAAGGATCGCTGGACAAGAAAGGAAGAGGAATAATGTCGATTCGTGTAGCCATTGCAGGGCCAAGAGGAAAAATGGGAGCAGAAGCTGTACATACAGTCATGAAACATGCCAAAATGGAGTTAGTAGCTGTACTAGATTATAAAGAGGTTGGTCATACATTAGCTGATTTAGAAATGTTCCCAGCAAGCTATACAGCACCAATATTTACAGATATGCATGAACTAGTAGAGGCAACGGCCCCTGATGTTTTAGTCGATTTAACGAATCCACATGCAGTATATCATCATACAAAAGAAGCATTAAATTTAAATGTACGACCAGTGATTGGTACAACAGGTTTTACAGATGCACAACTAGAAGAATTATCAGCACTTGCGAATGAGAAGGAGTTAGGTTGTATTATTGCACCAAACTTTGCGATTGGCGCGATTCTGATGATGAAATTTGCTAAAGAAGCAGCAAAATATTTACCTGATGTAGAAATCATTGAGATGCACCATGACCAGAAGTTAGATGCACCATCTGGTACAGGGGTTAAAACAGCACAAATGATCCAAGAGGTGCGTGCACAAAAAATGCAAGGTCATCCAGAGGAGAAAGAAACGATTGAAGGAGCAAGAGGAGCAGATTTTGATGGCATGCGCATTCATTCTGTTCGCTTACCTGGTTTAGTGGCACACCAGCAAGTATTATTTGGAGGAGACGGCCAACTGTTAACAATCCGTCATGACTCATTAAATCGTAATTCCTTTATGTCTGGCGTTGCTTTTTGTGTAGAAGAAGTTATGAAAATGGATCAGCTCGTTTATGGTTTAGAAAACATCATCTAAAGAACGGATGGAATACTTATGAAAATTGCATTGATTGCACATGATCGCAAAAAAGATAATCTAGTACAGTTTGCTATTGCTTACCGCGATATTTTAAATGAGCATACGCTTTATGCTACAGGTACAACAGGGCAACGTGTGATGGAAGCTACGAGCTTAGAAATTACACGTTTTCGCTCAGGTCCTCTTGGAGGAGACCAACAAATTGGCGCTATGATTGCCAACAATGATATGGACATGGTGATTTTCTTCCGTGATCCATTAACAGCACAACCACATGAGCCAGATGTTTCTGCACTTATCCGTCTTTGTGATGTTTACCAAGTGCCACTGGCAACAAATATGGGAACTGCAGAAATATTACTAAAAGGCCTACAAGAAGGCTTTGTGGATTGGAGACTGATTCAAGAAAGACGAGACTAAAAGACGTGATTTTAGAAAGGATGATCATCGAATGAGAAAGCTAAAAATCGGCATTACCTGTTATCCAACTGTTGGAGGCTCTGGTGTGATTGCAACAGAATTAGGAAAAATGCTTGCAGAGAGAGGACACGAAATACATTTCATCACCTCCAGCGTACCATTTCGATTGAATAAAATTTATCCGACCGTCTTTTTCCATGAAGTAGAAGTAAACAATTATTCAGTATTTCAGTATTCGCCGTATGATATTGCATTAGCGAGTAAAATGGCGGACGTGATTAAAGATGAAGGGCTAGATGTACTCCATGTACATTATGCTATCCCACATGCTGTATGTGCGGTGCTAGCCCGAGAAATGAGTGGGCAAAATATAGGTATTGTGACAACGCTACACGGCACAGATATTTCCGTGCTTGGACAGGATTCAACGCTTTCACAAGCTATTAAATACGGCATTGATAAATCTGATATTGTCACAGCAGTATCACAGTCACTCAAAGAACAAACTTACAAACTAATTGATACAGTAAAACCAATTGAAACAATTTATAACTTTGTAGATGAGCGTGAATATCGTCCACTTGACGCTGGTAACTTAAAAGAACAGTTTGGTATTCAAGCTGATGAAAAAGTTATCATTCATGTGTCAAATTTCCGTAAAATTAAAAACCTTCCTCATATTGTCGATGCCTTTATGAAAATCCGCGCTAATATGAAAGCGAAACTATTGTTAGTAGGAGATGGACCTGAAAAGCATCGTGTGATGGACCAAGTAAAGGAAAGTCCATATGTGAAGGATGTTTTATTTTTAGGCAAGCAAGAAAATTTAGCTGAATTATACGCTATTAGTGATTTAAAGCTATTACTGTCTCAACAGGAATCTTTTGGCCTTGTACTGCTAGAAGCAATGGCTTGTGGTGTGCCATGTATCGGTTCGAACGTTGGTGGAATACCAGAAGTCATTGATCATGGTGTCGATGGCTACTTAGTAGAATTAGGCGATACAGATGCAGTAGCTGAGTATGCTGTAGAATTATTAAATGATGAAGATAAATTACTTCGTTTCCGTGAAGCAGCAATGCGCGCAGTCAATGAAAAATTCCATTCATCTAAAATTGTCGAGCAGTATGAACAACTGTATGAAAAGGTAGCGGAAATAAACCATGCAAAACACTAAAGAATGGCAAGCAGCCTTCACAGTTATTGAGCAATTGGAGGAGGCTGGCTTTGAAGCAGTTGTCGTAGGTGGCGCTGTGCGAGATGCAATTTTAAATCGTCCTGCACATGATGTTGACGTAGCGACAAATGCATTGCCACAAGAAGTTAAAACTGTTTTTAATCGTACCGTTGATATCGGTATTCAACATGGTACTGTACTTGTCATTGTGCCAGAAGGGCCTGTTGAAGTAACAACTTATCGCACAGATGGAGAGTATACAGATCATCGAAGACCTGAGGAAGTTCATTTTGTACGTTCCTTGAAAGAAGATTTACAGCGCCGTGATTTTACGATGAATGCTATAGCCATGCGTAGAGATGGGTCATTTGTTGATTTTTACGGTGGACAACGTGATATTGAGGCTAGCGTGATTCGAGCTGTAGGGGAGGCGAAGGTGCGCTTTGCCGAGGATGCCTTACGAATGCTAAGAGCTGTGCGATTTTCAGCACAGCTTGGCTTTTCGATTGAAGCGGCTACCCTTCAGGCAATGCAGCAAAAGGCCCCCGATATTGCATGGGTTGCCAAAGAGCGCATGAAGGCTGAACTTGATAAGCTATGGCTAGGAAAAGATGTATATAATGGCATTAAAAAGCTTGAAGAAAGTGGACTTGTGTCTTATTTACAAGGGGATTTCCAAGTAGACCATTGGCGTGGTTTTGCTGTAGAAAATGCAACTTGCGGTTGGGCGTATTTTGCTCTTGGACAAAAAGAAAATTGGCAGGAAGTGTTGCGTGCTTATCGTTTATCGAATAAGGAAATGGCATTTGTGAAGGCTGTTTTAAGTGCGTTCCATGCCTTACAGAATGGCTGGACGAGCATGGACTATTTTACGTATTCGCTTGAGGAGCTTGAAACAGCACACTACTTTGCACAATTGAAAGAGCAAGTTACCATTTCGCAGCACAGTATACGTGAAGTGCAGGCAAGATTACCAATAAGAAATCGCCAAGAGCTTGTAGTCAATGGAATGGATTTACTACAATGGTCTGAACAAAAACGTGGTCCATGGTTAAAAGAAGCGTTGCAAAGGATTCTAACGGCTGTTGTTAACGGGGAGCTAATAAATGAGCGAAACCACATAAAGGATTGGTTTGAGCGTGCGTATGTCCATAAAGGATGAATCATTGTTGATATAAAGTAAATTAAGCAAGTGACAACAAGTGACCATGAAAATACGTCATTAAAAGGGTCACTTGCTTTATCTTTTTTGGGACATAGCACACACTTTATACATAAATCGTGAAGTAAATTTCAATCAAGGGGTGTTTGGGTGATGATTGACATGAACCATTTAAAAGGTGAGAGAGTGATACTGAGAGAAATGGAACAACAAGATTGGAGCGCTGTGCATGCATATGCATCGCAACCAATTGTTTGCCAATATCAACCTTGGGGTCCGAATTCCGAGAAAGAGTCACAAGATTTTGTAACACAAGTAGTTTTGGAGGCGGCTAACGTTCCGAGAAGTCGTTTCGTTTTTGCTGTTATGGAAAAGAATCGAGTCATCGGTGCTGGAGAAATGAATATTCGGGATTTTACCAATAGACAAGGTGAGATTGGTTATATTATTCATCCAGATGATTGGGCAAAGGGATACGCTACTGAAGTAGCAAAGCTTCTGATTGAATTTGGATTTAGTGCATTCAATTTACACCGTATTTTTGCTACTTGTGACCCAAGAAATCTAGGCTCGGCAAAAGTGTTAGAAAAAATCGGTATGACTTACGAAGGTAGAATACGGCAAGATTTGCTACTAAAAGACGGCTGGCGAGATTCTCTTTTATTCAGTATTTTAAAGCATGAATGGTAAATCTTATTCGCATTTCGTGCTAATGAGATAGGTTATGGGTTAAGGTTTGCAATGAAGAAAAATACTAAAGGATTGGTTTGAGTATGAGTATGTCCATGAAGGATGAAATTTTAAAAAGATTATTAGCATCTAGCGGTGAGGCGGTTTCAGGACAGGAGTTGGCAGATTCACTAGGGGTTTCACGTACGGCTATTTGGAAGCATATGCAGACGTTGCAAGAGGAAGGCTATACTTTTGAAACCGTTAAGAAAAAAGGTTATATGTTGACTGGTGTACCGAATAGCTTAAGTCCCACACAAATAGAATTATTTTTAAATACAGAGCGTTTTGGGCGAGAAATTCACTATTTTGATGTAGTCGATTCCACACAAACCATTGCCCATAAACTTGCACAGGAAGGTGCTCCAGATGGCACAATTGTGATTAGTGAAGAACAAACAGCAGGGCGTGGACGTATGGCAAGACCATGGGAATCAGCAAATGGTACGGGTATTTGGATGACCATTATTTTACGACCAGATGTCTCACCACAGCAAGCATCTTCGTTCACACTTGTCGTAGCGGTTGCGGTTACAATGGCGATTAAAACATTGTATAAACATGTAGAGCCTGCTATTAAATGGCCAAATGATTTACTGATAAACGGTAAGAAATGCACAGGTATTTTAACAGAGATGCAGGCAGAGGCAGATCTTGTACAAGCATTACTTGTAGGAATCGGCATCAATGCCAACCAGCTAGAAAACGATTTCTCACCAGACATCGCAGATATTGCGACATCGTTACGTATTGCGGCAGGGGAGGAAATTAACCGTGCTGCACTTGTCGCAACAATTTTGCAATATTTGGAGCAGTTTACTGCACTATACGTGAAAGAGGGCTTCTCTAGTATTAAAGCGCTTTGGGAGCAGATGTCGTGCACGATTGGTCAACGCATCGAAGTGACAACTTTAAGAGAACGCTTTGAAGGAATTGCTAGCGGTATTACAGATGATGGCGTGCTTCAGCTAACGCAAAACGATGGGACAATACGAACGATTTATTCAGGTGATATTAAAATTTTATAAAAAATAAAAGAGGATGGGACATAAGAGAAAAAGTGTTAGATTGAACCCAATCAATCTAACACTTTTTTGCTATGCGGTTGTTGCTCGCGTCTTACATTATGTGCTGTTCTGAGCTGGAGTCACCACCTCCGCTATCAACAACTAGTGAACACTTCTAATTTTTTTAATTGCAAAAGCAAGAATAGCTAAGGTCCCCATAGAGCAAAAATTTATGAACAGCTTTCCTCTGTTCCTTAAATTTTTTTAGTTTTGTCCTAGTCTCTTTGTTTTTAAGTAAGATAACGTTTCATGATGAGCGCTGAGGCTATGTGACGTTTAGTTTAAGGATAATTCTAAATCCCCATGTGACAGAGACACATTTAGCTGATTATTTCCTTCAAGAGGTTGTGAAGCCTTGCTATTGTGCTCACGATCATTCACTGTAATCTCCCCAAAGCTTGTTTTTAACTCAAAGCCTAGTTCACTTTTTTTATTTTGCAAGTCTAACGTTGTATCCCCAAAGTTAGAAGTGATTTGTGATTGACCGTTAAGTGTTCCTTCTATATCAATTTCTCCATGCTCGCTTTCAACAACAAAGCCATTACTGATGAATTGTTCGAGTGTCAAATCCCCGAAAGCCTGTGTAATCTCCGTTTTGTCACTAGTAATATTTTGGAGTAGGATATCCCCATAATCCCCTTTGATAGTTAGCTGTTGGTAGTGTAGTCCTTGAAGCATCGTATCGCCAAAATCACTGTCTACTATAAGCGAATTTAACTTTGCATCTTTTGGCACAGTAATGATGATAGAAGGTGTTTTAAACGTTCCAATGCCAAATGTGACGCCATTTTTTCCTTTACTTTTTGTTTCAACTGTTAATGTACCATTATCCATGCTGTAAGATACATCTGTGTTTTTAACAACATTTGTTTCTAATGTGTAGCTATCGCCCTGAAGTATTTCAACATCTCCATAGTTGTTTATTACATGGATATCTGAAAATGCTTCGAGTGTATGGGAATTCTTTTCGAGCCCATTATTACTTGGTACAGAGAAGCCGTTATCCCCTTTTACAATTACCCATTTACCACCAGAGGTAAAACCAACGACGGCAAGTAAAATCCCTAAAGTAATCATACTAAAAGCGATGAGCTTATGTCGTGAAGTCATCTATAGTCCCCCCTTGTGCTTTTTCGTCATTTTATGGAACAATTTTGCTAATACTTCCACGCAAACCATACCAATTTTCTTTAGTAAGCGGGCAACGATTGGGAAAAGCAGGACGCCTAAACCTGTTACTACTAATCCTATGCCTATAAAGAGTAATGCGGTTGGCCAGTGTTCAGTTAATACGAGCACTCCTGAAATAAGTGCTACAATACCGCCAAAAAAAATACTTAATACCATTGCAACGATTGCAATAACAAAACTAAAAATAACTGCTCCAACCGATATAATAAGTGCTACCGCTACGGCAAGTAATGGTAAAGATAGTGGTGCCGACAAGATTGCAAGAATAATAAGCCAAATAGCCGTCATATTTTTCTTTGTAGAAGCGGGTGTCGCATCTAAATCCTTTAAGGCAAAATCAGCCATTATTTGTGAGGCCACAACAGAAGGAGAGCCTAGTTGTTGTATAACTTGTTGCTCATTTTCTACGCCTGCTTCATCAAAATACTCTTCATAGTAGACAAGCGCTGCATTTAGTTCATGCGCTGGAAGACGCCGTAATTTCCCTCGTAGCTTTTTTAAATAGCTTTCTCTATCCATCTAATTTCCCTCCTAAAAGTACACAGTCAACTTTTTGTTTATACATTTGCCATTCCTGTAAAAGCTCGAGCAATCGTTTACGCCCTTGCTCGGTAATTTGATAATACCGTCTATTTCGTCCTTGATAGGGTTGGTCATACGTTGTTAGATAATTAGCTTTTTGTAAACGACGTAATACCGGATACAGCGTTGATTCGGATATATCCATCACAGATTGCACTTGCTGTGTTAACGAGTAACCGTATGCATCCTCTTTATCGACAATGGCAAGTACACAAGCGTCAAGTAATGCGGAGCCAAGCTGAAATGTCATCTTTCCACCTCACATTCTATTACCTATACAAGGTTTTATATTATATGTTGTATAGTATGTGTATAGTATATGACGTATAGTATATACTTGTCAATTTTTTTTACCATTATCTTTACAAATAAATGCTCCTTGTAGTGAATTGCTAGAAAAAACTAATTGAAGATTAGCTAGTGAATCTGTTATAGTAATGGCTGAAGGGCAGTATCCTTGTGAACGGCACCTTCAACAGCGTTTTACAATTTACAACAAATATCTGCCTTGATCTTTTATAGACAGGGACGGAAGAAAACGATACGTTCAAAATTTAACTTGATTGAGTGGGAAACCTAATCGCAAATGATAAGTCGCGACTAGTTTTTATCTGCCTAATTAACGTTAAAACCTCATCATGCATCTGAGGAAAAAACGGTACTGAACGAACTCATGACCTTTCTGTCCAAATTTAGGAATAGAAAGGTCTTTTTTGTTTTCTTTCCTTAAAAAAGGAGGACTACACAATGAAGACAACATCAGATTTTTTAAAGATGAAAGCAAATGGGGAGAAAATCGTGATGCTAACAGCCTACGATTATCCTTCCGCAACATTTGCCGAGCAAGCCGGCGTTGATATGATTTTAGTGGGAGATTCACTTGGAATGGTTGTACTCGGTTATTCTTCTACAATGCCAGTGACAGTAGCCGATATGGTTCATCATGCAAAAGCTGTCCGTCGTGGGGCAAAAAATACGTTTGTTGTCGTGGACATGCCATTTGGTTCTTATCACGGGGATGTCAATGACACGTTAAAAACAGCGGTATCTATGATGCAAGAAACGGGTGCAGATGCCCTTAAGGTTGAAGGTGCAGGAGATGTCGTGCCAGTGATTAGTAAATTAACATCAGCAGGTATTCCAGTCGTTGCACATTTAGGTTTGCAACCGCAATTAGCAGGTGTGCTTGGAGGCTATAAGGTGCAAGGGAAAACCGCGGAACAGGCAGCTCAACTTATTGAAAATGCCAAACAATGTGAAGCGGCAGGCGCATGTGCAGTTGTTTTAGAATGTATTCCACATCAACTAACGGATTTAGTATCCGCAGCACTTACGATTCCGACAATTGGTATTGGGGCGGGTATTGAGGCTGATGGACAAGTATTAGTTTTCCATGACATGCTGAGCTATGGTTCGCACCATGTGCCAAAATTTGTAGCACAATTTGCTGATATGGGAAGTGAAGCCAGCAGAGGCATTGCAAGTTTTGTTAATGCTGTGAAGACAGGGACATTTCCAACATTAAACCACTCCTTTACGATGAAAGAAGAAGCATTGGATCAGTTATACGGGGGCGTAAAGTAAATGAAAGTCATTACTACAATCAAAGCACTGACATCAGAAATTCAAGCAGCTAAACGAGCACAAAAAACAATTGGACTAGTGCCAACAATGGGTTTTTTACATGAAGGTCACTTAACATTAGCATCAAAAGCTCGTGCAGAAAATGACCTTGTTGTGATGAGCATTTTTGTTAACCCAACACAATTTGGGCCAAATGAGGATTTTGAAAGTTACCCTCGTGATTTGGCAAGGGACACTGCTTTAGCACAATCTGTCGGTGTAGACATAATCTTTGCACCAAGTGTGGAAGAGATATATCCGCATGATGGTGGTATTCGTATCCGCGCAGGTGAGCAGGCAACGCTTCTATGCGGAGCAAGCCGTCCAGGGCATTTTGATGGTGTTTTACAGGTGGTCTCAATATTGTTTCATTTAACACAGCCAACACGTGCTTACTTTGGACAAAAGGATGCCCAACAAGTGGCACTTATCTCTACGATGGTGCGAGATTACCATTTTCCTTTAGAGATTCGTGTTGTACCAATTGTCCGAGAGGAAGATGGCTTAGCGAAGTCTTCTCGTAATGTATATTTGAACGAGGTGGACCGCACAGAAGCACCGGCGATTTATGAGGCTTTGCAACTGGCTCAACATAGCTTTTTAGCAAATGGTGATGCAACAGCAGCCCTTGCAAAGGCAAAAGCTCATATGGCAGCACGCACACATGGCAAAATTGACTATATAGAATTATTGGCTTATCCGGATCTCCTGCCTGTAACAGCCCAAACGGAACAAGTTCTTTTGGCAGCCGCCGTCTACATCGGCCAAACACGTTTAATTGATAATTGTATTTTTAATGTGAAAGAAGGAAAATAACATGTTACGAATGATGATGAATAGTAAAATCCACCGTGCTACTGTAACGGAAGCGGATTTAAATTATGTAGGCTCGATTACAATTGATGAGGATATTTTAGATGCCGTTGGAATGTTACCAAATGAAAAAGTGCATATTGTGAATAATAACAATGGTGCGCGCTTTGAAACGTATATTATTGCAGGTGAGCGCGGATCAGGCGTGATTTGTGTCAATGGGGCAGCAGCGCGCCTCGTACAACGTGGAGATATTGTAATCATTATTTCTTATGTTTATGTGGATAATGCAGAGGCTAAGGACCATAAACCGACAGTAGCCATTATGGGAGAAGGCAATACCATTAAAGAAATGATTGCCTACGAGCCAGAAGCAACTGTATTGTAGTGCCAGTCACCTACACAATTCTTTTAGTAAAATCCACTTCGCTAACGGTGTATCCGCAGAAAGCGAAGTGGATTTTTTTGGGTGCCAGTCACCGGAACGATTCGCAAAATTCACATAATTCATATGATTCTCGTGCATTTTTTTATTGAAATGGCGCAAGGATGACCTGCGAGATGTATTTATGATAAAATTCATCTATCTAATGTGAACTGTGAGTTGAGATGTATGATGGAAAGTCAAAAGTATGCAATAGTTGATTTGGAGACGACAGGTCATTCTCCAGCAAATGGTGACCGAATGATTCAAATTGCCATTGTCATTATGAAGGATTGGAAAATAGAACGCACCTATACAAAATTTATTCATCCAGGGAAATCGATTCCGTCCTTTATTCAAGATTTAACGCATATAACGGACGAGGATGTGAAAGATGCCTTGCCGTTCGAGGCACATGCCGACTACATATACGAATTAATTTCCGATTGTGTTTTTGTCGCGCATAATACGGATTTTGACTTATCCTTTTTACAAGCAGAATTTAAACGAGCGGGTTTACCAAAATGGCATGGTAAGAAAATGGATACAGTTGAACTAGCAAAAATTTTATTTCCCATGTCTCTTAGCTTTAAGCTAGGTGATTTAGCCGCAGACTTAAATATTGAACTTGAAAATGCGCATAGAGCGGATGATGATGCGCTGGCAACGGCTGAACTTTTTAAACGTAGTTGGAAAGAGCTTCTAAGCCTTCCACAACTAACGCTCGAACAAATGCATAAACGTTCATTCCGTTTAAAATCTAATTTGTCCCAGCTTTTCTTTGAAGCATTACAACTTAAACGTCATCATAGAACAACTGATGAAAATATTACGTACTATCGCAATATTGCAATTTGTGATGGTCGTCAAAAACGGGTTCTAAAATCCGAGCTAGCACCTTATCCAAAAACAATAAATGAAAAAGAAGCACTGATGACAAAAGCTATGCCCAACTTCGAGCAACGACCTGCGCAATTTACGATGATGGATACGATTTGGCAAGCATTAAATGACAAAGAAGAATGTGTGATTGAGGCTTCGACGGGCATAGGCAAAACAGTCGGTTATCTTTTACCTAGTATTTTATATGCGCGGGCGAACAATAAAAAAATTGCAATTAGTACGTATACAGCACATCTACAAGAGCAACTTGTAGAAGAAGAACTACTAAAAATCGAAAAAATTCTTGATACAAAAGTAAACGTTGCTGTACTGAAAGGCATGCAACATTATATCGACCTTGCTCGCTTTGAACAGTGTATGGCATATGCAGATGAATCATATGATGATACATTTACCATTTTACAGTTGCTTGTCTGGCTGACAAAAACGCAGACAGGCGTATTAAGTGAACTTAATGTTTCCGGTGGGGGACAGCTTTTTTTAGAAAAAATTCGCAAATTGCCTGAGGAGAAACCGACAAAGGGCTTTGATTTTTATGAGCAAGCATTAAAAAATAGTACGACAGCGGATTGCATCGTGACAAATCATTCGATGGTCATTAGTGATTTAGTTCGTCAAACACCAATCTTTAGACAAATCGATGGGTGGATTATCGATGAAGCGCATCAAGTTATTCAAGCAGCTATGCAACAAGATGAAACCGTCTTTTCCTACACACAATGGAAATATATTTTTGGCCAAATTGGAACAATGGAAGATACAGCGCTCTTTCAACAATTCAGTCAGGCAGCTAAAAAGAAACAGCGCATCCCAATGCAAAGTTTACAGCAACTTGACAAACAATTTATCCGATTACAGCGCGTTTTCGATGACACCATTGGGCATGCTGTACAAAAAATGCAACAGCAAGTTCGAGGCAAACAGGCTAGTAGCAAATGTACCCTGTTCTTAGAGGATGTATCACTAGCAAAAGAGCCGCTCTTACAAGTCAGCAAACTATTACAGCACTGGCTTGATCTCGCGGTGGAAGCTGGTAAAGCTTTTGAAAATAATATTGAACAGTTAGACAAAAATGAGGTTTTTATTTTATCTGAGTGGCACTATTGGATTCGAGAGATGAAGCTAAGAATTGCGGAATGGGAGGAAATTTTCCTTTTACATCAGGACGAACATTCCGTTTGGTTTGAATTTGATTTACGCAGTGTCCCTGGCAGTCTGCATGTTTATAAGAAGCCAGTTAATGTTACACCAATTATAGAAAAAGTAATGGCGCCACTTCGTAAACAAGCAAGTATCGTTTGGACTTCGGGCACTTTAACGGTACCTGGAAATGAACGCTTTATTACGCGTCAGCTTGGCATTTCAGATAGTGTGCAAGTTATGCAGTTACAAGCACCAGCATCATATTATTCTGGTGCAAAAGCGTTTATTGTCACAGATATGCCAGATATTCAACAGGTGACGCAGGCAGAGTATATTGAAGCAGTGGCACATGCGATTACACGCACGGTTCGCATGACAGAAGGACGTTGCTTTGTGTTATTCACTGCCCAAGATATGTTAAGAAAAACGGTTGAGCTGATACAAGATAGTGAGCTTCTCGATGACTATATGCTCTTTGCACAAGGTGTCACAGGTGGTAGTCGAATGCGCATTCTTAAATCTTTTCAGAAGTTCAACCAAGCAGTGCTATTTGGCACAAACAGCTTTTGGGAAGGGGTAGACGTTCCTGGTGATGCACTTTCTTCTGTCATTGTTGTACGACTACCGTTTTCTTCACCAGAGGAGCCAGTGTTCAAGGCACGAGCCAAACATCTAACATTACAAGGGCACAACTCCTTTACGGAGCTATCTTTACCGGAAGCAATTATGCGCTTTAAGCAAGGATTTGGCCGTTTAATTCGATCATCCCAAGATAAGGGCGCATTTATTGTGCTAGATCGCCGTATTAGCACAAAATCTTATGGCAAAGAATTTATTCATGCATTACCGCCTATAGATGTCAAGAAACTCCAATTGCCTGAATTGCTGAAGGAATTAAGTAATTGGCAGAAATAAAAAGAATCCCTTTTAGCATGAGGCTAGAAGGGATTTTTTAAATGAAATGGGGAACTGTCGTTTCTTCATTATGTAAATACGCGACACAGTTACGTCCATTATTTTTTGCTTGATACAATGCTTGATCGCATCTTGTTAATAATGTTGTAAGCGTATCCCCATGTACATAAGTGGTTACACCAAAGCTACTCGTTTTTTGCTTCACGATTGGAAACTGATAATTCTCTAGTTGATGTCGGAGCTGCTCAGCAAGTTGAAGTGCTTCATGTAATGTGGTTTGAGGACAAATAACTAAAAATTCCTCACCACCCCATCGACCGATTGTATCCTGTTCCCGAATAGATTTTTTAAATAACTCCGCTGCATTAATCAATACAATATCCCCAACTTGATGACCAAATTCATCATTTACGGCTTTAAAATAATCGATATCGAGCAAAATAATAGAAAGAGGCGTTGCATGATTTTGTGCTTGCTTTAATGCTTCATCCAATACATCATCTAAGCGGACTCGGTTTGGTATTTGCGTCAATTTATCAGTATTGGCGATATTTTCAAGCTCTTGCCTTGCTTTCTCTAACTCTTGCGTTCGTTCCTGTACTTTATATTCAAGCGTTTCAGTTAACATTTGCTGCATTTTTTGATGTTCTTTTTTAATAAGATTAATTTTATCCCCGAGTGCTAGTGATAAAAAGATTGCTTCAAAAGTAGCTCCAATTGCTGGTATATCCTCGAATATTCTTGGATGAAATGGAATGATACTTAAAAAGGCTAACGCTTGAACAATAACAGACCCTAGTAAAACTGACCAACCAATCAAATAAAAACGAGCCATTTTTTGTCCTTTTAACCATACAAGGAGTCCAGATAACCAAAGAAAGGAAAGTACTACGACTGCAAAAATGGTTGTGAAATTATTGACAATAGCAACATCTGGAATAATAAATACGGCAATAAGTGATAAAATTGAAAGCCATAATAAAATATTTGCGAGTAAGTGATACTTCGGTAAATATGTTTTTAACTCTAGAAACTCTTTGGAAAATAAAATCATAAATATCAGTAAAAAATTACTACTGATCACTAACGATCGGATAAAAAACCATTCTGGGAAGAAATGACCTGCAATTTCCAAATCTAAGGAGTTCATCGTCGCTTGATAAAAAATAAAACTAAGCATATACAAGACATAATAAAAATACGCTTTTTCTTTTAAAGAAAAAAACAAAAATAAATTATATATTAATAAGGCGAACATAAAGCCATAAAACATACCCGAGAAAAATTTATATGAAATGATTTTTTCTAAAAAGCCCTCTGTTGTATACAAATAGGACATAAAACTTTTTGGAAGAACGCCATCTAACTTTACATAAATTGCTGTAGTAGATGGGTCTGTTATAGTAAAGACATTCGAACGGTAGTCAATCTTTTGCTCGTTTATATGGGCAACTCCGCTCTTTTGTTGGTCATAAGAACCATCTTCTTTTACTAAAAACAATTCAACATTGTCTAGTTTATCAATAGATTCTAGCCAATAGGGCCCTTGTTTATTATCCATAATTTCTGCGGTATGGAGCCTTAGCCAAATCGTATCGTTTGTATGCCAAAAAAACAAATAATTTTGGTTACTTGTCTCAAAGGATTGATCATAGTCACCAGATAAAATGTCCTCAATTGTAATGGATTTTGAAGGATCACGAAAAATATCAAAGTATTGCCCTAATACAATAGGCTCTGAAAGTTCTATGGCATAACTTTTTAAAGGAAATAGCATTACCGTACTTAATGTCGCGAACATTGCAATCATAACGATAACTTTTATTACAATTTTCTTTTTCATATTTTTCTTTCACCTACGTTTCATAAATAAGTCATTCAATTAATCGTATCTAGAATTATACGTAATACTTAGCAACTTAGGGTATTAGCTCCTTAAGAAGAATATACCTTAAGTAATATACCATATTTTATTTGCTATTTTCTGAATTTACCAATAAAATACATGATTTTTATATTATCGAATGTTACCTTAGACCATAAGAAAAGAATGAGGAACGAAGGGTGTTCAACGTTTCCAGCATTTTAGGATGAAGTATCCTAAAAAATGCAACACGATTGGTGGAGACAGAGAATACATCATTTTTATAAAAATTGCTGAAAAAGAAGAGGTATTTAATGGATAGTAACGTAAATCTTTCGTTAGATAAAATAGGAATGAACATCATTCTATATGGCATTTACGCACTAATGAATGCTTATTTATAGTCATTTTATTAGTGCATTTTTGTATTGCAAAAAATTTTGATGAAAACAATTTCTTCTCGACGAGCTGAAATTGCTCTTTGTATAAAAAAACGGTTATTGCAAAAAATAAGACCGTCATCATGAGTGTTGTAAAAAATTTACATTGCACATTCAAGAAATGGCAAGTAATTTTGGCGTTATCGCCAAGACAGTTATAACAGTGTTGCGTTTAAGAATGGTAAAGGTTTGTCATTACCATACAATGATTGCTTCGCTGGAACAACAGAAGGAAGGAGGTGCTACAAATGGGTGTAGTATATAGGATTGCCTTAGTTCTCGTAATTATTGGTGCAATTAACTGGGGACTAATAGGATTTTTTAGATTTGATTTAGTCGCATATTTATTTGGCGGTCAAACAGCCGTATTGTCGAGATGGATTTATGCACTTGTCGGAATTGCTGGGCTTATATCAATCCCAATCCTTATGAAGCGTTTAGATGAGGAAGAAGACTTCGATGCACATACTCGTATTCACAACAATCCGAGTTATGGTATGGAAGCTGGGGAAGAAGCCGATTTTACAGACGTGCCAAAAGCGAAGAAAAAGGATTCAGGAAATAAAAAAATGTAAGCTTTTTAAAACTGATGGCCCTTTGGGTGCGTCAGTTTTTTAATAACAAGAAGCCGCCTCAAAAAATGAAACGGCTCCTCCTATTAGTCGTTATTACTTGGGAAGGCAAAAGAGGATGCAGACTCGTTCGTATCCTCAAACCATTTTTCGGAAATTGTTTTAGCCTTTGTAAAGAAGCGTACTTGGTCTGGCCCAAACATATGACCTTCGCCAAATTTTGAACGTTTCCAGCCACCAAAATTATGGTAGCCAACGGGAATTGGAATAGGTACGTTAACGCCTACCATCCCAACTTCTATTTCAGAAGTGAATTTACGCGCAGCAGCCCCATTATTTGTAAAAATCGTGACGCCATTTCCTAACTCATGGTTATTAATTAAGCTTATCGCCTCTTCCAATGTTTGTACACGTACGACATTTCGTGCAGGTCCAAATACTTCCTGTTCGTAAATTTCCATCCCTGGCTTGACGTTATCCAATAGAGTTGGCCCTAAGTAAAATCCTTTAGAGTTTTTTGAGATGTCTGGTTGGCGACCATCGCACACGATTGTAGCACCTTCTTGAAGACTGCGATCGATAAAGCCGATGATGGAGTCCTTCGATTGTTGTGTAATAACAGGACCAAAATCTACTTCTGGATCCGTGTAAGGGCCTACTTTTAAATTGGCAATTTTATCGGCTAATATTTTAACAAGCTTGTTAGCGGTTGTATCACCGACTGGAATAATTGTCGAAATCGCCATACAACGTTGAGAAGCCGCCCCATATGCCGCCCCTAAAAAGGCATTTGCAGCTTGTTCCAAATCGGCATCAGGCATGACCACCATATTGTTTTTACCACCACCTAATGCTGTTACTCGTTTTCCATATTTTGAGCCTGTTGCGTAAATATATTCAGCAACTGGTGTTGATCCAACAAAAGAAATCGCTTCAACAGAAGGATTTTCTAATAATTCGGTTACCGTCTCTTTATCACCATTGATGACCGTCCAAATCCCATCAGGCAAGCCAGCTTCCTTCCACAGCTCTGAAAGCAAGAGGGCAGAGCAAGGAACACGTTCAGACGGTTTTAAAATAACGGCATTTCCTACTGCAATTGCCATGCTTGTAATGGCAAGTGGCACCATCACTGGGAAGTTAAAAGGAGAAATTGCCGCCACAACGCCAAGGGGCGCTTTTGTAGAATAGGCATTAATATTTCCTCCTACATTGACCGAATATTCCCCTTTAACTAAATGAGGAGCATTAATTGCCAAATCCACTGACTCTAAACCGCGGGTAATTTCACCCTTAGCATCCTCAATGGTTTTGCCACTTTCAGTACAAATCATGTCAATTAATTCGTCCATACGTGCTGTTAGTAATTGTCGAAACTTCAGTACAATCTCCGCCCGTTTGCCAACTGAAAGTGCGCGCCAAGCTGGAAAGGCATTTTGAGCAGTAGCGATTGCCTGTTGAACCTCCTCCTTTGTAGCAAGTGGGACATGGGCAATGACAGCTCCTGTACTCGGGTTATAGACATTTGAAAAGCGCCCGCTTTGACCCGCCACTACGGTGCCATTAATAAAATGCCCTAATTCTTTTACGTCCGTATTCGTTACCATCCTCATTATTCCTCCTTCGTTTATATGCACTAAAAACATTACATAAGGTATTCTTACTCTATTCATTGTGAAAACGATACGACGAATAAGTAGTTTTGTTATGCTTTATCTGTTTAACTTTCTAGTACCCTATTGTCGCAACTTCCCTTATACCAACAGGTGGGGGTAATCTATGACGTTTAAAGGCTACGTCAATAATACTTTATATGAATAGGAAAAATAATTTAGAAGGGTTATCTATTAATCGAAAATTCTGATATATAAAACGAGGTGTATAAACTTAGTATCTCATTCATTATTGATGTGTTATGACATCTTCAATTAAAAATGCTAAGTAGAGATTGGTTTTGGTAAATGGATTTGTTAAATCCATATCTAACAGTGATTCTATTTTTTTAATTTTATATAGCACAGTATTACGGTGAATAAATTGCCGTTCGCTAATTTTACTTGTACTCCCATTTTCCTCGAGAAATATGCGCAAAAAGGCTATATAATCCGTATTGTGCAGTTCATCGTATCGTTGTAATTGACCTAAAATATCATGGCTAAAGGATTGCATTAATGGTTGGTTTTGTACAGCCATAATAATTTGGTAGGCACCGATATCTTTATATTTGTACAAAAAACGATTGTTATGAAGCTGTGCTAATTGGATAACGGTTAACGATTCTTCATAGCTTTTACGAATATTTTCATGTTCTTTTTGATAGTTTCCTTTGCCAATAATGATATCGAGAAAGCCATTTTTTTGTTTGATTTTTTCATAGATTTCTTCAACTACTTTTGAGAAGGGGATGTTCGGTGTATTAATTTGCGCTCGGTCAATTAAAAAAATGAGGTGATTTTTATGTTTTAGTTTTAAAAAGCGTTTATAACGATGTTGAAAGGCAAATTGGATCATCACTTCATAGCGGTCAATGCTAGATTGTACACCTATTGTTGTGCAAGTGATAATAGCAAGTTCTCTACCTTGTGGGAATCCAAGTTGCGCCAGTTGTACTTTCGTCGTATCCATCTGTTTTTTGGAGTGAAAAAGTAAATTGTAAAGTACCCTTTCTTCAATGGAATGTTCTTGATGATGGTTAGCTATAAATTGAAAAGTAGTTTTTAATAAATCAGCTACGCGGCAATGCCAAGGCATTTGAAAAACAGGGAAATCATGCTCGTTAGCAAAAGCGATGATAGATTCAGGAATGGCAGGAATATAAGGGCCGATATTGATAATAAATCCTGCTACTTTTTTGCTATAAGCTAACTTAACGAGTTGTTCTAAGGAATCTTCCTGCTGTGATAAGTTAATACCTGTCGTGACGACCAATTCATTTGGCCGACAAAACATAATTAAATCAATGCTCTCTACTACGTTAATACCTGTAACTCTTCGATGTACACCACTATGTCCAGCTACTAATGTAAGCATAGGGAATTGATTTCCCTCCACAATTTTGCGAATCGTTCCCATCGTTTCCCCCCTTATTATGAACATAACTTACCATATATCATGTGCAGATGCACATATTTTTTTAGTGTTATATCCATATCTCTTAAAATTTATCTATTTTAGAATGTTTAGTAACTACTGTGAAAGAGAGGACTTGCATATGTATAAATGTAATAGTAGACGATTGCAAGATTCGATTGAACAATTTAGTCAGTTTGGAGCTACTTTAAACGGTGGTGTCACGCGTTTATCTCTTTCGAAAGAAGATATTTTAGCTAGAAATTATTTTTGTAAGTGTTGTGAAGAATTAGGGATGGAAATCAAAGTAGATGATATGGCCAACATCTATGCGATGCTACCAGGCAAAAAAGAAGTTCCGCCAATTGTTATGGGCTCTCATTTAGATTCAGTTGAAAAGGGTGGGAAATTTGATGGTGTTTTAGGTGTGTTAACAGCCTTAGAAGCGATTCGAATATTAAAGGACAATGACGTAGAGTTAGATGTGCCATTAATGATTGTGAATTTTACGAATGAAGAAGGGGCTCGCTTTGATCCGGCGATGATGAGCTCAGGCGTCATTGCTGCAAAATTTGAAAAAGCCCAAATGCTACAGTCTGTCGATAACAATGGCATGACTTTTCAAGCTGCACTACAAGCAAGTGGTTATGAGGGTGAGCAACAACATCGCTTAAAGGAAGCCCTTGCTTATATTGAACTCCATATCGAACAAGGGCCCGTTTTAGAAGCAAAGCAAATGGAAATAGGTGTTGTTGAAGGGGTACTAGGAATGGTTTGTTATGAAATTACCTTTACTGGCCAATCCAATCATGCAGGAACAACACCGATGGCAATGCGCCAAGACCCGATGATTGTTGCCGCAAAAACAATGGTATTTTTACATGAACAGCTTGGCAAGATTGATGAGCAACTAGTATATACCTTTGGGCGGATGCATGTTTTACCTAATATTCATACCGTTATACCAAATAAAGTGACGTTTACAATTGATTCACGGCATCAAAATCCTGCTATTATGCAAAAGGTCGAGGAAGTATTGAAAAACTTGCCTACAGAAGACACAGGTTGTCGTATAGAACCTGTGAAACTATGGGGAAGAGACACAGTATTATTTGATCGACAAATTTGTGATGAAATCGAAACAGCTTGCCAACGATTTGGCTATACCGCTCATCGAATGTTTAGTGGAGCAGGGCATGATGCGCAATATATAGCGACGATGATACCTTCAGCAATGATTTTCGTACCGAGTATTAATGGAAAGAGTCATTGCGAGGAGGAAGAAACATCATTTGAAGATTGCGCAAAGGGAGCAGATATTCTCCTCGAAACGGTATTAACGATGCAAACAAAATACAGTATGGGGCAAACGTACAGCTTACATTAAAATTTGAAATTTATCATGATTGTTACGTCTCTATTACTAACTAGAAAGCTGCCAAAGTGATGCTGCAATGAATCAAGTTAAAAGAAGAAAGTGAAAATAGTTTACTTGAATATCGACCACGAAAGGTAGGATAGTATGAAAAAAATCATTCAAGGTGGACGAATCGCAACTGCTTCAGATGTCTACGAAGCAGATATTCTTATTGAGAACGGAATCATTGTACAGATAGGTAAAAATTTATCTGTTGCAGGTGCGGAAATCATTGATGCTACTGATAAATACGTAATGCCAGGAGGAATTGATCCGCATACCCATTTAGATATGCCTTTTAATAATACAGTAACAGACGATGATTGGAAATCGGGTACGATAGCGGCTGCGTTTGGCGGCACCACAACGATTTTAGACTTTTGTTTAACAGCAGGTGAAGAGAAACTTTCTACTGCTGTTGAAAAATGGCATGAAAAAGCAAAAGGGAAATCTGCAATTGATTATGGATTCCATTTAATGATTGGGGATTTAACACCACAGACAGAAGCGGAATTACCTGTGTTACTAGAGCAAGAAGGAATTACCTCTGTAAAGGTTTTTATGGCCTATGCAAAAGAATTCCAAGCGACAGATCGCACGCTTTTTAAAGCGTTCAAAATTGCAAAAGATGTTGGTGCTATTGTTATGGTGCACTGTGAAAATGGCTCAGTTATCGATGAGCTTGTCGAAGAGGCAAGACGTGCGGGACATAAAGAGCCGATTTATCATGCGCTTACGCGTCCAGCACAATTAGAGGGAGAAGCCACAAAACGTGCGATTGAACTAGCCCATATCGCAGGTGCAACGCTTTATGTTGTCCATGTTACTTGTAAAGAAGCGGTGGATGAAATTATTGCAGCACGTGAAAAAGGCTATAACGTCTATGGCGAAACATGTCCACCTTATTTAACATTAGACCAGTCTGCTTTAGCACAACCAGGCTTTGAAGGGGCGAAATACGTATGGTCACCGCCACTTCGTCCGAAATACCATCAGGAGCATTTATGGAATGCCTTAAAAGCGAAGCAATTACAAACAATTGGTTCCGATCAATGCTCGTTTAGTTTTAACGGCAAAAAGCAATTAGGGCTAAATGATTTTTCTAAAATTCCGAACGGTGGACCGTTTATTGAAGATCGCTTTAGTATTTTATATTCAGAAGGGGTTGCCAAAGGGAAAATAACAGTCAATGAATTTGTCGATATGATTGCTACAAATGCTGCAAAAGTTTTTGGTCTGTTTCCACAAAAAGGGACAATTGCTATAGGTTCTGACGCAGATATCGTAATTTTTGATCCTAATGTAAAACGCGAAATTTCAGCAAAAACCCACCATATGAATGTGGACTACAACCCATATGAAGGTTGGGAAGTGACGGGTGAACCGGTCACTGTGCTTGTCCGTGGGGAATATGTTATTAAAGAGAAAGAATTTGTTGGTGTACTAGGCAGTGGTCGCTATATCAAACGTCAACTGAAAACGACTGCGGAAACGATAAAAATCTAACTTGTTTTTGCAAATATTCCGTGTGGCTTCAACACTGTTGTCACACAGTCAATGTAGCACCACCTTTCAAGCAGGATTTAAACAATCATGCAAAGGTGTAATTAGCAATAGGTAATACATGGCCGATTGTTTTGACTGGAGAACAAAACAATCGGCTATTAAACAATGGCAAGTTCAACAAGAACACATGAGGGGGATGTGGAAATGGTTCCGATGCAAGAGCATGCAATGACCAAGCTACTTCAGCGTAATTTTGTTGAGTTAACAAGTCGAATGACAAAAAATGAGGCAATGGAAGAAGCAAATCGTTGCCTTTATTGTTATGATGCACCCTGTATTAAAGCTTGTCCAACAAGCATTCAAATCCCAAATTTCATAAAAAAAATTGCATCAGGGAATATGAAGGGTTCTGCCACTACTATATTAGAAGCAAACCCAATTGGTGCAAGTTGTGCAAGAGTTTGTCCAACAGAAGAGCTCTGTGAAGGGGCATGTGTGTTAAATTCCTCAACAAAGCCAATTAGAATCGGAGAACTACAGCGTTATGCGACAGATTGGGCGATGGAGACAGGTGCACAGCTATTTAAGAAAGGCGAAAGCAATGGACTGAAAGTAGCCATTATTGGGGCGGGTCCAGCTGGTCTTTCGGCGGCGCGTGAGCTTAGTCGGTTTGGTTATAGTGTCACAATCTATGAGGCTGAAGCGAAAGCAGGTGGTTTAGGAAGCTATGGTATCGTGTCGTTCCGCTTACCAAATGAGGTAGCAGATTGGGAAGTCGAGCAAATTGCCAAACTCGGTGTGAACATTCAAACAAATACGACAGTAGGTAGCGACATTTCTGCAGAAGAAATATTAGCACAATATGACAGTGTCATTTTAGCAGTTGGTATGGGGGCTGTGCCACATCTGGGCATTGAAGGAGAAGGTCTGTTAGGCGTGCATGATGCCATTGAATTTGTAAAACAAACAAAAGTGGGAGCGCTTCCAACTGATTTAGTAGGGAAACGTGTTGCAGTTATTGGTGCTGGGAATACCGCAATTGATGGTGCTACTTGTGCCATGCGATTAGGTGCGGATAATGTGAAAATACTTTATAGAAGAACGCAAAAAGAAATGACCGCATACAAATTTGAATTTGAATTTGCCAAGCAAGATGGCGTGGAGTTTCAATGGTTAACAGCGCCGAAAAAAATCATCGGCAATGATGCAGGTGAAGTGATTGGCATTGAATGCGTTCACATGAAACTTGGTGAAGCAGGAGCAGATGGTCGTCAAAGACCAGAAGAGATTGCAGGATCCAATTTTATTTTAAAGGTGGATGCAGTTATTAAAGCAATTGGTCAAACGCGTTTTGTGTCATTAATTGAAGCGTTTGGCTTACAGCATACAAATGGCGTTGTTGATATTGATGAAACGACGATGCAAACATCGAATAAAAAAGTGTTTGCATGTGGGGATGTTGTTTTTGGCAACGGACAAGGAGAGGCAATGGTTGTAACAGCGGTTCAACAAGGAAAAGATGCTGCTTATAAGATTCATGAACGTTTAAGAAAACCAAGCGAGATTGCATAAGGGGGGCAGTGACATGGCAGATTTACGAATAGATTTAGCGGGGATAAAATCACCCAATCCATTTTGGCTCGCATCCGCACCACCTACGAACTCAGGCTATCAAGTGCAGCGTGCATTTGAAGCAGGGTGGGGTGGGGCAGTTTGGAAAACATTGGGTGAACCGATTTTAAATGTTTCTTCACGTTTTGCAGCGGTTAGTTATAACGGGCAACGTGTGGCAGGTTTTAATAACATTGAATTAATAACCGATCGCCCGTTGGAGGTAAATTTAAAAGAGATTTATGAAACGAAAAAAAGGTTTCCTCATCACGCCATTATTGCTTCCCTTATGGTAGAACCAAAGCAAGAAAAGTGGCATGAAATTGTCAAACGCGTAGAAGATGTGGGGGTAGATGGTCTTGAGCTTAACTTTGGTTGTCCACATGGCATGGCAGAACGAGGAATGGGCTCCGCCTCTGGTCAAGTACCTGAATTGGTGGAAAAGCAAACGTATTGGGTGAAGGAAGTAGCACGTACGCCAGTTATTGTGAAACTAACGCCAAATATAACGGATATAACAGTAACAGCAGAAGCGGCGACAAGAGGCGGAGCGGACGCTATTAGTATGATTAATACAATCAACAGCTTGGCAGGTGTTGATTTAAATACATGGAATACAATACCTCATGTTGCAGGTAAAGGGGCGCATGGCGGCTATTGTGGTCCAGCTGTGAAGCCAATAGCACTCAATATGGTAGCAGAGTGTGCTCGTAATCCTCACATTCAGGTTCCGATATCGGGTATAGGTGGTATTTCCAATTGGCAAGATGCAGCAGAGTTTATGTTGATGGGTGCAACGGGTGTGCAAGTTTGTACAGCAGCTATGCACCACGGATTTAGTATTGTCGAAGATATGATTGATGGACTAAATAATTATTTAGATGATAAGGGAATTGCTTCGGTAAAGGACTTAGTTGGTCGCTCGGTGCCTCGATATTCGGACTGGGGCAATCTAGATTTAAACTATAAAATTGTTGCGGACATCAATAATGATGTATGTATTAACTGTAATAAGTGTCATATTGCTTGTGAAGATACGTCCCATCAATGTATCGATTTGTATACGGAAAATGGAAAGCCTATGCTAAAGGTTCGCGAAGAAGATTGCGTTGGTTGTAATTTATGTTCGATTGTCTGTCCGGTTGATGGAGCAATTTCTATGGTCGAAAGACAATCCGCTATTGCGCCAATGACTTGGAATGAGCGCCAATTGTTAATGAATAGTCTATCTAAATAAAAGGTTCATCTGTGTAATGATTAACTGTTTTTCCACCTTCCTTACGAATGATTTCGAAAAGGAAGGAAAGCCTCATGGAGTTGTCACGGAAATCTTGTTTATTCAGTAGAGCATTTTCCCCATGTAAGAGCTAACTGGTACAAAATGCTAGATTTCAGGGGATAATGATTCGATGTCTGGATAAATGCATGCTGTCAGTACATGGTACGAATGATATTCGGATTCCTTGTGCCGATGCATAATCTATTCAAAAAGGAGCGAAATGTATGGAACATGACGGGAATTATTTGAAATCCCCTGATTTACTTCCAGTGACACATCAACAAAGAAATATTGGAACATTCGGTTTTGCAGTCATTTGGATAGGCATGGCTATTGTACTAGCCGCATTTGCAATTGGTGGTTCTGCTATTATGAGTTTACCTTTGCCAATGGTTATTTTAGCGACATTGATTGGCTCTTGTTTAATCGGTGTATTTATGACATTAATTGGTGATATCGGGATTGAGCATGGCTTATCTTTTCCTGTATATATGCGTGCTCCATTCGGTACTTTTGGAACGCACATACCATCGTTAGTGCGAGGCGTAACAGCAGCCTGTTGGTTCGGTATAAACACCTATTTCGGCGCCATGGCTATTAATGGCATTCTTAATTTACTTTTTGGTTTTAATAATTGGTTTCTATGTTTTCTAGTCTTTGCTGCTCTACAATTATTTAATACTTCGTTAGGCATTAAATCAATTGAGCGTTTTGCAGATTTAGCGGCGCCCATTATTATTTTAATTTCCTGCTGGATGTATATAACATTAGCAGATGCGGCCACAACACAAGGCAAAGATGTCTGGTCTTGGGTTGAGACGCCAACTACGGGTGTAGCGGCTTTTACAGCATTTATGATTGTTATCATGGCAAATATGGGATTCTGGGCTACGTTAGCCGCTGATATGCCATCATTGTCTCGCTTCTTTAAAGCACCTAAAAATGAGCGCAACTGGTTTAAACGGAACAAAACCCAGTTAGTCGGTTCTTTAATTGTTATGCCCATCACGAATACATTTATCGTTACAATTGGCGCGGTTTGTTATATGGCGGTTGCATCTGCAGATCCAATCAATGCATTACAGCAAAGTGCAAGTGGCTTGATACTTGGAATTTTATTATTAATGATTGTTTTAGCGCAATGGTCAACGAATACGTCTGCTAATGTGATTCCAGCAGCTACTATTTTCTCTAATATTGGCGGCCCAAAAGTACCATTCTGGGTTGGCGTTGTAATTGCGGGTGTAATAGGAATTCTTGCACAGCCATGGAGCTTATTTGATGTTTTAGTCAATGCGCTCTTAATTATAGGTGGTATTTTAACAGCCATTGTTGGTATTTTATACGCAGATTATTATTTAATTCGAAAAAGACGCATCAATGTCAAAGATTTGTATGAGCTAAACGGTCAATTCAAATATATGAATGGCTTTAATTTAGCTGGCTTAATCGCTTGGGTTATCGGCGGTGTCATTGCAAATATTTTCTCTGCTTATTCATCACTAGTGGGTTTTATCGTTGGAGCGTTGGTTTACTATGTATTAGCGAAGTACTGGTGGTTTAAAAAGTATCCTCAAGCTGAATTAGAAGATCCAAGTGATGCGAAGTATTTAGGGATTACAGCTGGTCATAACTTAGATGAACTATTTGGGCAAGATTTGGTGCCACAGCCCGCAGTTGGCTCAGATGACGTTGAGGCAGTAGATCAAACGGAACCACTTTTAGAAATAAAAGGTGCTGATTAGTAGAAAGAAAGGGTGAGCGCATGTCAGATTTTTTACAAAGTACGGAAGAAATAAAGAAAGTTGATGACTTTTTAGACAGCGGCTTTAAAATACAATATGTCTATGAAAACTTAAGTGGTATGTTTGTAGAGTTTGCACGGCAGGAAGAAGTTGTACATTTGAAAATTCTTACAGCGGATGCCCGCAAATATTTCGCCGCAAAACTTCAAGAACAAACCTTATTGCAATAGCTATAAGCCGCAACCTCTGCTACCACGCAGATTGTTGCGGCTTACGTTTTGTGCGTTTCCACAAGGGCAACACAGCTTTTAAATTGTTTGCAAATTGTTTGAGTGACTGGCACGATTTAGTTCATCGTGCTATGCTTTCGGCCATATACAAAGTACACAATTAAACCGAATACAAACCAAAGTCCACAAGCAATCCATGTATGAATAGATAGCTGGGAAATTAAAAATAAGCACATCAAGAATGACAGAATCGGTAGTACTGGGAAGAACGGTACTTTAAAACCACCTGATGGAATATTTTTGTTTTTACGTAAATAAATGACGCCTATTGAAACGATTGTGAAAGCTACTAGCGTCCCCATATTGACAAGTTCCGTAAGCTTCGATAACGGGACAAAGCCAGCGCAAAAGGCTACAAGGATAGCGAATACCCAAGTGTTCTTGACAGGGGTTTTAAACTTAGGACTCAGTTCAGCCATACTTTTTGGCAGTAAACCATCACGGCCTAAAGCATATAGCAAGCGTGTCCCTCCATAGGACATGACAAGGATAACCGTCATCATGCCGACAACTGCACCAAGGGAAATAATACCCGCAATCCAGTCTTGATGAACAAGTTGCATAACATAGCTGACCGGATCACTAACGTTTAAATCAGTGTAGGGCACCATACCTGTTAATACAAGTGAAACAACAACATAAAGAACTGTACATATTAATAAGGAGCCAATAATACCAATTGGCATATTACGTTGGGGATTTTTTACTTCTTCAGCTGCTGATGAAACAGCATCAAATCCAAGATAAGCGAAAAATACAAGAGCAGCGCCACTTAGTACACCACTTACGCCAAATGGTAGAAACGGTTGCCAATTTGATGGTTCCACGTAAAATACGCCAACGCCAATAAATAGTAAAATAACACCCACTTTCAAAAAGACCATAATGGAATTTAATCGAGTGGATTCTTTTATGCCTAGCATTAAGAAAAAGGCTGTGGCAAAAATAATAACGATGGCAGGTAAATTGATATACGTACCAGCGGCAGGGTTAAATGATCCTGAGATTGCTGTTGGCAGCGAAATATTAAAGCCAGCAAGGAGCGCACTTAAATACGATGACCATCCAGTTGCAACGGCTGCAACGGCTAATCCATATTCTAGTAACAGTGCCCAGCCAACTAGCCAAGCAACGATTTCGCCAAATACAATGTAGCCATACGTATAGGCACTCCCTGTGACAGGTACGCTTGAAGCAAACTCAGAATAGCACATACCTGCTAATGCACAAACAATAGCGGCTATGATAAATGAAAAAACAATTCCTGGCCCTGCATGGGTAGCTGACACCGTTCCAGGCAAGATAAATATCCCTGTGCCAACAATTGCGCCAACCCCAAGCAAAATCAGGTCAAAAGCACCTAACGATTGTTTGAGCTGAATAGTTCCTTCCTTTTTCAATAAATCCGCTATATTTTTTCTTCTAAATAATAAATTTCTCACATGAAAGCCTCTTTTTCTTAGAAATATGTAAAAATATTATACTTTTTTGACATTCAGGTCAATTATTTTTACGAATTCGAAGTGAAATTGGTCGAATTTTAAGAAATATTAAAATCTAAAGAAAAGAAAGAAGGTTTTTAGTGTAGAAATGATAATTATGAATATTCTGAAATAATAATACTATTAAAAAGAGAAGGAAGTTTAACGATATTATTACGCTACTAATATAGTAATTGAGCGTGCGTTATACATGGGAAAAGCAGGTAGTAAATTTTAAGAATTTTTGTTTCTTTAGCACATTTATTATGTTCTTTTAACTTGATATATATGGATTGTTGACTTCTTTAGTAGTGTCTAGGTAAAACTGTTTTCAAAGAGGATATTAAATCGTGTATTTATTATATTAAAATTTAAAAAATATTGTTTTTCCTAAAAATACATTTGTGTTTTTGAGAAGAATTTATTATTATTTATAAAGTAATTTATCGTTCTTATATTAAGATAGAAAGAGGCGTATTCAAGTGGCAAACAAAGAATTAAAGAGAGGGCTGGAGGCGCGACATATTCAAATGATCGCTCTAGGTGGTACGATTGGTGTAGGCCTATTTATGGGTTCCGCTAGCGCTATCCAGTGGACTGGGCCATCCGTGCTCCTTGCATATGCTATCTCGGGCATTTTTATATTTTTCATCATGCGAGCTATGGGTGAGATGCTCTATGTAGAGCCAAGTACTGGATCTTTTGCAACATTCGGTTATAAATATATTCACCCATTGGCGGGTTATTTAACTGCGTGGAGTAACTGGTTTCAGTGGGTTATCGTTGGGATGTCTGAAATTATAGCAGTCGGAACATATATGCAATATTGGTATCCTGATTTACCTGCATGGATTCCTGGGTTAATTGCTATGGTTATACTAGGTGTAGCAAACTTTATTTCTGTTAAATCATTCGGCGAATTCGAGTTTTGGTTTGCGATGATTAAGATCGTTACAATTGTGCTTATGATTGTGGCTGGTATTGGCCTTATTTTCTTTGGGTTTGGAAATGACGGTATGCCAATCGGTTTATCCAATCTGTGGTCACATGGTGGCTTCTTCACAGGTGGTTGGACAGGTTTCTTCTTTGCATTATCTTTAGTCGTGGCGGCTTACCAAGGTGTAGAGCTTATCGGAATTACGGCTGGAGAAGCAAAAAATCCGCAAAAAACAATTACCAATGCTATCCAAAGTATTATTTGGCGCATTTTAATTTTCTATATCGGTGCGATTTTTGTTATTGTAACGGTTTACCCGTGGGATGAGTTAGGAACGATTGGTAGTCCGTTTGTTGCTACTTTTGCTAAGGTAGGGATTACGGCAGCGGCTGGTATTATTAACTTTGTTGTAATTACAGCAGCTATGAGTGGTTGTAATAGTGGCATTTACAGTGCGGGACGTATGCTTTATACACTGGCTATGAATGGTCAGGCACCTAAGTTTTTTGCAAAGGTTTCAAATAACGGTGTTCCGATTTTAGGTACTGCTGGCGTATTAGTTGGGTTAGTCATTGGTGTTATTTTAAGTTATATTGCACCAGAAAACCTATTTGTTTATGTTTATAGTGCAAGCGTACTTCCTGGGATGATTCCTTGGTTTATTATTTTAATTAGTCAAATTCGGTTTAGAAAAGTAAAAGCAGCGCAAATGGAAAATCACCCATTTAAAACGCCTTTAGCTCCTTTGACAAACTATGCAACCATCGCGTTTTTAGTTATGGTGCTTATCGGTATGTGGTTTAATGAGGATACGCGTGTTTCGTTAATTGTAGGGATTGCTTTCCTGATACTTGTAACACTTAGTTATTATGTGTTTGGTATTGGAAAAGAAAGACCTGCTGGCAAGCGTACTAAATGATCGAAAAAGGATGTATCTCTTTAATTTGAGATACATCCTTTTTTATAGTAGAATCAAGATTTTTTAGAGATGTTCCATACATAGTTATTCAAAAAAGGGATAAGCTACATAAAGAAATATGTTGTGTTCATGATACATACGGGCGTTTAACGGGGGTTGAAATGGCATGGAAGAAAGAGAACAGCAAGTAATTGACCAGATAAAGGACAAGGTTCAAGAAATTGATGATGTCGTTATAAAAAAGATGGTTACTGATGCAGGGGATGCGACAATTATCTATTTCTCTTCTCTTATAGAGAAAATGACATTACAATCGATGGTTTTCATACCGTTAGCGAACCATGTTAATCAAATTTTTCAAGTATCTGATGCAGTAGAATTAGACGATGTGGATTTGATTTTGCAAAAATTAGATGCAGGCCAAACCTTATTGTTTTTCCATAAAACAGCACAACTACGAGTGATTGACACCTATAGTGCCCCTACACGTTCGATAACAAATACGGAAACAGAGTCAACAGTTATTGGACCACAAGATGCTTTTACTGAATCATTAGAGACCAATATTTCATTAGTAAAAAGACGGATTCAAAATCCAATGTTAAAAAATGAAACACGCACTGTAGGAACAGAAACCAATATTAAAATTTCAATTTTATATATAGACAATATCGTAAATAAAGAAAATTTAGACACGCTACGAGAGCGAATCAATCAAATCCAATTCCCTTTTTTTACAGATATATCAGAGCTCAAGCAACTGATTGAAGATAATCCGTTATCTCCTTTCCCACAGCATTATATGAGCGTACGACCAGATAGTGTTAGTCAGTATCTTATTGATGGAAGAATCGTGATTTTTATGGACAATAGTCAGGCTGCGATTGTTTGTCCTACATCCTTTTTTGAAATGTTTGTTTCGGTCGAAGATTATTATAACCGATGGACAACAGCCTCATTATTACGAATGCTTCGATTTTTTGGCTTTTTCCTAACCATTATGATTACGCCGATGTATATCTCTGCTTTAACATTTCATCCTGAAGTATTACCTTATGAGCTTTTGTTAAATCTTCAGGAATCCAGAAGTAAAGTTCCATTTCCGCCACTAATAGAAGTATTGTTTATTGAATTAATTATTGAAGTGCTGCGTGAAGCAGGTTCGCGAATGCCTGCTAAAGTCGGTCAAACGATTGGTATCGTTGGAGGTATCGTGATCGGTACAGCAGCTGTTGAAGCGGGATTGCTTAGTAATATTCTAATTGTATTGGTTGCGACATCTGCCTTACTGTCATTTCTACCACCGATCTTTTTATTGAGTAATACAAGTAGATTTATTCGTTATATTTTTATTTTGTCTGCTGGTCTGTTTGGGTTATACGGATTAATGCTAGCATTTGCATGGCTATTTGCTCATTTATTACGATTAAATTCATTAGGAACACCGTATATGTCACCGGTTGTTCCTCGTAATGCCAGTGATTTATTCGATAGTATTATTCGATTTCCAACCAAATATTTAAAAACCAAGAAGGGTATTTCTAGAGCACAAAAAAAATAACAGCTTTTGTAGCATTTGAGGTGGTTTTAGTTGAGTACAGGTAAGAGCAAGAAAAAGTTATTAAATGCATATCATGTTGTGTTTTTAGCACAAAGCGTCATGATTGGTACTGGTATTCTCTCCCTGCCTCAGCAACTTAGTTCTTTAGGCTATAGCCAAGCATTGATGCCATTGATTTTTGGTGTGATTGCAAGTGTTACACTGTACCCAATGATTTGGATTAATTCTAAATTTCCAAATGACAACCTATTTCGTATCAATGAAATCCTACTAGGTAAATGGTTAGGGAAATGTATCAATCTTTTTTTCGTTATTCAATTTCTCGTTTTTATTGCAGGTATTATTAGTAATTATATGCATCTCATTCAAAGTACTGCTCTTCAAGAGCAAACTATTACGGGGCCTGTTTTTTGTTTTTTATTATTGCTTATTTATATTGTCAGTGGAGGCATTAAATCAATTGCCCGTTTTTGTATCATGACCTTTTTTCTAACGATAGGTTTTCTATATTTTACACATTGGGCATTTGAAAAGGGCGATATGAGTCACTTTTTACCTCTATTTAATTTTTTTAGTGTAAATGACTTTTATGAGGCATTAAAAAGAGGGTATTTATCCGTTCTAGGTTATGAATTAGTCATGTTTTATTTTCCCTACATTGTCGATCAAAAAAAAGCATTCCGTCATTCGTTAATTGGCATTTGGATTAGTATCTTACTTTGTTTTATTACGACAGCGATTAGTGTTATGTATTATTCTGAATGGCAGCTAGAATATGTGGAATTTTCAGTACTAAACTTGTTTAAAGCTGGAGAGTTTTCGTTTATTGAGAGAATTGATATTTTTGGCATTACATTATGGGTTTTTTTAATTTTATCGACCGTGGCCGCCTATTTATGGTGTGCAAAAAAAGGGGTAGAGACTTTAGTATCTAAAAAAAGTAATGTTTATTTGTACATCTTAGTTGCGATTATTTTCTTTGTTGTAAAAATGCCATCTTCCAGAGAATTTCAAGATAAATTATTTACAAGTGCCAATTATGTTGGCTATATGTTAATTCTTTGGCCAGTATTATTAATGATAGTTTATGTACTTCGAAAAAAGAAGCAGGTGCAAGTATGAGCAGAAAACTTCTTTATGTAACTCTTTGTATCCAACTATTCGTTTTAGCCGCCTGTACGGAAAAAGAAGTAAAAGTTCCGCTTGAAGATGTCGGAATGGTGGGCATTATCGCATTTGATTATATTGATAAGGATAGTATGAAATTAACCGTCGCCATTCCTCAATATTCACCTGAAGCGCAACGTAGTACGCAAACTTTTTCTGTGACTACGGAACTTGTTTCAAATGGCATTGTGGAGATAGAAAAACTTTCAGACAAAAAAATTGTTTTTAATCAGTTACGCGTTGTGTTGTTTAATGAAGAGTTCGCACGTCAAGGTAATATTCGAAAAGTGCTTCAGCATTTATACCGAAATGCCGAAGTTGGGAATAAAGTACTTATCGCCATTGTGAAGGAAAAAGGAGAGGAAATGCTGAAATATAATTATCCTGATAAACCGAATATTAATTTCTATTTAAACGATTTATTGCAACCTAGCATTAATACAGCATTTAATCCTAATACGAACATCCATGATTTTATGTATACCATTTCGAATCCGGTATTTGATCCTACTATACCGTTTATTGATAAAAATAGTGATAAAATCGAAATAAAAGGGATTGCTGTATTTAAAGGTAACCAGATGATTGAATTGATCACGCCGAATGAGGCACTCATTATTCAGGCAATCCAAGGAAGAAAAAATCTTGCGCCATTAGATATTAAAATGGAGCAAGGACATGGCAAAGAAAAGTTATTGATTGACTTAGTGGAAAATGATGTGCATATTGAGAGTAATAAAAATATGCATTCACCTAAACTCACGATAGCATTAACAATCAAAGGAACATTAAGTGAATATAAAGGTGCACGAGAAAATGATTTATTTACTATAGAAAGTTTAGCGGATTTAGAAAAAGACGTGAATAAAGAGTTGGAGCAAGATATTAAAAAGTTTTTAGATAAACTAAATGAATGGCAAGTAGATCCAAGTGGTCTTAGTGAATATTTCCGAATGTACCATCGCGGAAAATGGACAACTGAAAAAAAGCGGGAGATTATTAGTAAAGTAGCAATTGATGTACAGGTGAAAACATCTATCATTAGTACAGGGACATTAAAATAAACTGTTTCAGTGAAGAAAGTTGAATCATCAGAATTATAGAAGAAGGAAAAGAGCGCGGTCAACCAATATAAATAATACCGTTATTGACGGGTACATGTTCACAGCTATAATCAACAGAAAGCTATAAAAAGGCAATTTATCATTTGAAAAAGTGATAAATTGCCTTTTTTTAGAATGATTTTCGCATAATAAAGCTTACATGTCGGCCACATGTTTTGTCTTGACGGTAGGAGAAGCCTTCTTCACTAAGATACGTACAGGTCTGATCAATCGTAATTTGTTGTGATGCAATGCCTGCTAAGCTTTGGCAACAGCATGCACTGCGTATGTCCAATATCGAATGGGATCATTATCGGCAGCATCAAGTGAAACCCAAGCAATAGCCTCTTCTTTATTTTTTAACCAGCTACTTAAAAAGGTAGTTTTCCCATAGAGTGCTAGTGCACGTAAAATCGTCACTTTTTTATAAGTATGATGCTGTAGAAGATTATTGAACTGCTTTCGTTCAATTAAATCAGGTGCGTTGTCTGGCAATTCTAATTTAGTAAGTAATAATGTCGTAATTATGTTTTTCCTCCATTTTAAATAGTAGAAACTAGGAACTTAATGAAAGTTTAAGCAATGTAACAAAGGAGTGCTTTTGGCTTTTTATATATGGATTTGAAGTTTAATAAGGGAAGTGGCTAATGGCAAAAGTTAAAAAAGTTTTAATGTGGTTGATTTTTAAATAGAGTAAATTGCTGTTCAAAGGGTTTGAAAAGAATTGAAGAAAAACATACAAAATTATTGAAAAAATAAAGAGTGTATAATATTTTATAAATAAATAAGAATACTGATTATTCAAAAAGTAATTTATTGAATATTTTCTAAGAAAGGGAAGGAAGATGGTACTATGAAAAAAACATTTTACTTTTTTGCTAGAAACTCAATAATTTACCTAACTACAGTTGTATTAATCACTACAATTACATTAACTTTTGTACCAGTTAAGTCATTTGCTATACCTCTTTCAGAAGAATTGGAAGATGATAGTTTTGTAATATTGGAAATTATTAAATTTACGGATAAAGAAGTAGTGTATAAAACATTAGAAAGTGGCGACCTTTTTTTATATGAGGAGCAAATTGAAAATGAAGCTGTAACTACTAATAAATATAAAATAGATAATGTAGCTAAAGAACTTGTCGAAAATTTCATAACAATTATTGATATGAATGAAGATGATATTTTTGTAAGCCAGAAAAATTTATTAAGTAAACAGATTTATTCAAAAACATCTATGAATGTTTCGCCTGTTAACGAAATTAAGAATGATAAAATAGTATATACGACAAGTGCAACAGGTGAATGGGTGACAGCAAGAGCGAGTGGGTTTAATTATTCATATTATAAATACAGTAATGGAGGGGGAAAAGCCAGAGAACTATCCAATGAAAAAACAGTTAGCACATACAATAAGTACTTTGATCAATTCACAAGAAATGTTGATAAGATAAGAAATTTTGAAACAAGTATTCTAAAGGATTTATTATTAATAGGATTACTAGATCAGGCATTTAAATCAATCAAAAAGCCTACAGTTGCTAACGTCACAAATTTCTTGAGAAAATATTTAAAAAGCATACCTGGCATTTCTGTAATAGTTGCATCTGTTGAATATTTAATTCTTACTAATAAAACGTTAAACTCCTATAAAAAAATCCCTGGATCAGAACGTAATTGGAGATTTGGAAAATACGATGATTTTTCCAATGTACGGGTTTCATGAAACATAAAAAAGAGATACATTTTATTTTAGTAATACTTATCATATTTGGTGTATTATCTTTTTCATTAATAGAAATTTTTCATCAAGTCCAAAATGGTTATTTCCCTAGAGCGACAACCATTATAGTATTCTTATTTGCAACTTTTACTTTATTCATTTTATATTTTGGAAGGAACAAAAGATGAGATAATTTGATTTCAATAGCGAAGGTTATTTTGACTTGTGTTTTCAAAGAGTATAATCAAGACACGAGTATTTATTATATGCCGAAAACTCAATTTTTTAACAGAAAGCACTCCACAAAAGTGAGCATGCTTAGTGAACATTTCCGAATGTATCATCGCGGAAAATGGACAACTGAAAAGAAGCGGGAGATTATTAGTAAAGTAGCAATTGATGTACAGGTGAAAACATCCATCATTAGTACAGGGACATTAAAATAAACTAATTCAGTAAAGAAAGTGCCACTATTGACAGGTATATGTTCACAGCTATCATCAACACTACTGGACTTGAAAGTTATAAAAAGGCAATTTATCATTTGAAAAAGTGATAAATTGCCTTTTTTTTAGAATGATTTTCGCATAATAAAGCTTACATGTCGGCCACATGTTTTGTCTTGGCGGTAGGAGAAACCTTCTTCACTAAGATACGTACATGTTTGATCAATCGTAATTTGTTGTGACGGAATGCCGGCAATTTCACATTGCTTTTTCACAGTTTGCTGATTATCAATGTGATACTTGTTTGTGTCAGCATTGAAATACATAAAATTATCGGCATAGCCTAGACGATTAAATTGTTCATAGACATCGCCATCAACCTCAAATTTTTGCTGGCTAAGTGCCATGCCAATTTGAACATGGAAATCCTGTGGATTACAGTGCTCTTGTTCTATTAAATGACGGAAAAGTTTCAATGTCACTTCCTTGACTGTTCCTTGCCAGCCAGAATGAATGACACCGATGACACCACTACGTTCATTATAAAAAATAACAGGTACACAATCAGCAGTAAAAGTACAAAGCATTACATCTTGGTCAAATGTATAGAGTGCATCGGTATTGGCAATGGCTGTATCTTGCCTCAGCGCGCCTAAACCTTTATCTGCTACAGTTGCACGATAAAAATTAGCACTGTGTGTTTGTTGAGTACATATAAAATCATTGATATCACATTGCAACGAAGCTGCTAATTTCTTTCGATTGCTTAACACATCCTCAGTACTTGTGCAGACATGTAGTGCCATATTATTTTGTTCAAGTTCCAAAACGTCCTTTAAGGTAGTTCCTGCTATGAATTGCTTATTGTTGTAATAAAATTTAGTTTTCATATCATCACCCCGTTTAACTATATCGGATTAGATTGCCAATGTATAGCTTATGCAATATGTATCTGGTGTTACAGGCTATTTGACCTCACTGTGTTTACTGATAAAAAATGGACTTTCTTTAAACAGACATAATAGATTCATACCTTATCATACAGTAGCAAAGTAGAGGTTACATTACCAACATTCAAGTAAAAAGGAGTGTGTGTATGAATCAAGACTACTTGCTCTTAATTTGTCAAATAGGCATGAGTCTGTTTTGGATAGTGACATACATATTTATTATAAAACGTGGCTTTCAGGATGAGCAATATGGTATGCCAATGGTTGCAATTTGTGCCAATATATCATGGGAGTTTATCTTTACGTTTATATATCCACACAATGATTTTCAAAGAATCATTACGTTTAGTTGGTTTGTCCTTGACCTTGTAATTATGTGGCAGTATTTAATATATGGGCGCAAAGAATTTAAAAATACTATGTCTACCACACTTTTTTATACATCTTTCCTTTTTACATTGGCAACAAGCTTTTTAGTTATTTTGGCACTCTCGCATGAACTTCATGATATGCAAGGGATATATGCTGCGTTTATACAAAACTTAATGATGTCAGGGTTATTTATCGGCTTGTTTTTTGCAAGGGGGAGTCTGGCAGGTCAATCTATGTCTATTGCAGTGTGCAAAATGATTGGAACATTATTTGCAGCCGTCGCATTCTATTTCTATAGTAGCATCCCACTTATTACAATTATCTCTATGGCAACCTTTATGTATGACTGTTTATATATTTCCTTAATAAAGTGCCAGTCACCCAAACAATTCTGAATATAGTGCCAGTCACTCAAACAATTTAATGTGGGCGGGAAGTTTTCCATTTATCATGAAGTTTATGACTGGAATGGTGCCTTTGCTGTTTAAAATCTTGTAGTAATATATTCCTGTTACAACTATATTTCAATTTTATTACTGACAAGTTGAGAATAAACACTGATAAACTCGTAATCTATTCGTCAATTATTTCAAATGTCATACAACTGTAAAAATCCTTCCAAATATTTAGTGATGCATTATTTCACTAATCTATTTACCATAAATATAGAGCAAAACAGGAAGGAATGATTTACATGTTTAGAAAAGTAAAAAAAGTAGCGATGGCATCCGTATTATCACTATCCTTATTGGTACCAATTAGCGCAATGGCCGCTGACTCATATACAGTAGTAGCAGGCGATTCTCTTTGGAAAATTGCTGTAAAAACACAAACAGGTGTACAAGAATTAATAGATGCAAACCCTCAACTGGCAAACCCAGATCAAATAAATATAGGTCAAAAAATTAATATTCCAACAAATGAACAAGCTTCTGTAGAGCAAGAAGTAGTGAAACTTGTCAATGCAGAACGAGCGAAAGCAGGTCTGCCAGCATTAAAAGAAGATTGGGAGCTATCACGAGTAGCAAAATATAAATCTCAAGATATGCATGATAAAAATTACTTTGACCATACTAGCCCAACGTATGGTTCACCATTTGCAATGATGAAGAAATTTGGCATTACGTATAAAGCAGCTGGAGAAAATATCGCCAAAGGTCAAAAATCAGCTTCTGAAGTCGTAAATGCGTGGATGAATAGTGAAGGACACCGTGCAAATATTTTAAACAAAAGCTATACACATATCGGAGTTGGCTTTGTGAAAGACGGCAACTATTGGTCTCAAATGTTTATTCAAAAATAATATATTCAGAACTGTTCCTCAAAGTGGAACAGTTCTTTTTTATGACGTGCATTCATGAATTATGCGGCCTTTGCGTGTCGTCTATAAGTTGACAAAAAAGAGCAACTACCAGCTTTCAAGAGCTGTTAGTTGCTTTTTATTACTTTTTGGCAAGGAGAATAGCTTGTGAACGGGATTTTACACCTAGTTTTTGATAAATAGTAGATAAATAAACGCGAATAGTGCCAGCCGATAGATTTAGCATGTTTGCAATTTCACGATTGGTTACACCCTTGGCTAACAGATCAAATACCTCTTTTTCACGCGGTGTCAACACTTCATGACGAACTACATTGGTTGTACAGCTTTGTAAATAATGTAAATAATAGTCTGGGTAAGGATTCCACTTAGCTGCCAATGATTCTAATTGAAAATATTGCTCCAGAAGGGGGAGTAGCTCTTTTTCATCTGCCAATGTCCGAACATAGTAGTATTTAGCGGCCCATTGCAATACTTTATGTAAAATATCTAATGCAATAGCAGTGTTTCCTAAACGATGCTGACAAATAACTTCTAGTACTGTTGCTTCTATCATCGTTGCAACTTGATCATCTTGCTGTGCCTTTGTTTTAACTTGAATGATTACTGGTAGTGCATCCTGAGGTGTGTCCTTTAATAACAATAAACGAGCATAAACGAGCTGCCAAAATGGTTGCTTTGTTTTTGTTGCTAGTAAGAGCATCTCTGCGTTTTGGCTATCTCCCTCGACGATAAAACAATAGGCTTGCATAATTTGAATCGACGTTTGCCAATGTTTTTCCGAAACATCTTCTAACACCTGAGACAACATGATACGGGCTGTATTTGACTGTTGCTGATGAGCGTATATTTTCGCTTTAAGTAAATACATAGGGATATATAAACCTGGGTCTTGATGTTGTTGACCTAATGCAATGGCGATTTCCAACTCTTTTTGGGCAGCTTCTATAAAACTTCGCTCATATAAAGATTCAGCAGCAACCCCATAACTAAATGCTGTCACATTTGCAGTTTGTAATGTTGTTTCTCGAAAAAGTTTGCTAACAGCTTCGCCTTCTTCAAACAGTTGCAGTTTTCCTTTAGAGCCAATACTTGTACGTGAAATCTTATATTCAAAAATATTATAGGGAATCGGAACATTATCCCAGCGAGAAGGAGCAGGACCATTCGCAAGCAAATTGCGCATAATCTCTTCAACCAATTGTAAATTTCCGCCAGAAGCGACAATGGCATACGCTTTTGCACTTTCATATATATAGGCCATTGCAGCATGCTCTTCTTGCGCCATCCATTGTTCTACATGCTGTCGCAGTTCAAGCTCTTCCATTAGAGAAGTAGCTATTTTTGTGTCCATTGTTGTTATAGAAGTTAGGAAGCCGATAACAAGCATTTCATACGAAACGGTATACTGAGCACTTCGAAGTTGATGCAACCAGCGCATGAATGTTGTCGTTTGCCCGGAAGCGTATAGCTGGACAAGATGTTCTGCAATCCATAAAGCAGCTTGATTATATTGTTCATATTTAAGTGCAAGTTCAATGGCAGAATGATAATTTCCTTGATTATAAATAGCATGTGAGACTTCTTGGACAATAGTCTGTACTTGCTGCACGGAATACTGTTTATTTAGTTCTACTTGTAAAGCTTCGGCAAACAAATGATGGTAGCGAAAAACAGGCTTTTTTGTTTGGAGACGAATAATAAATAGACCTTTTGCTTCTAAACTTTCCAACAGTTCAAGACTATTTGACTGCTTTGTTAGTTGGTCACATATCGCTGGTTCTAGCTCGTGCAGTAGGGAGGTCTTTATAAGAAATTTTTGCGTTGTTGTCGGAAGGTTTTGAATGATTTCTTGCCATAAAAATTCAGAAATAAACGGTTGTGCGATATGATCGTATAAGTCAACTTGGTGTTCATTTGCCAAGCGTGTTAATAATAGGCCCGCTACCCATCCTTCCGTTTTGTCCAACATTTGTTGTAAAAATTGTTGATTGAGTGGTGTTACCTGTTTGCAAGAAAAAAATTGCTTCGTTTCTTGGAACGTAAAGCGTAAATGATCCGCATCGAATTCTTGTAGCCATTGTTTCACTCGCCACTTAGCAATAGGGAGGGCTAGGGTTGTTCGAGTCGTTAGATAGACGTGTATCTCTACAGGTAAGTACTCGATAAATTGTGTCATAAGTTGATGAATTACCGGATTATCGATTACATGATAATCATCTAATACAATTTGAATCGGTTTTGCTAAAGCATGGAGCTCCTCTAAAAATGAATTTATAAAAAATTCCAGTGTAGCTAGGTCTTGGGTGTGTAAAAGCGGTGCAAGTACTTGATCGATAGGGCATTGATAGGCTTTTGCAACGGCATGCACAGCATACGTCCAAAAACGAATCGGATCATTATCAGCAGCATCAAGTGAAAGCCAAGCGACCGTTGCCTTCTTAGATTTGAACCAACTACTTAGAACAGTCGTTTTCCCATAACCTGCTGGTGCACGGAGAACCGTCACTTTTTTATAAGTTTGGTTCTGTAAAAGATCAAACAATTGCTTGCGCTCAATCAAATCAGGTGTATTGAGAGGAATAGTTAATTTAGAAGATACTAGTGTAGTAGACATCTTTTTTTACCTCATTTTTTTAAATTTAGGATAATGATGTAATTAATTTTACTACAAGTGTTAACATAATTTCGAATGTTAATAGTCCTAGCATTAGATAAATGATAAAAACATTGATTTATCAACGTTTATAAGGTTATTTAAACTAATTAGCCCCAGTTTTAGCCCCACCCATTTCTAAACTTCTGCTGAACACTTCCATTGACTGCTCTTCCAACTCTTTCATTACATGCCCGTAAATTTCATAAATCATTGCTGGAGTATTTCCTAATCGTTCAGCAATGGTTTTTACGTTTTGCCCACTATTTAATAGAATCGTTGCATAATTTTATTTGGAACGGATTATTAGATGATGGGAAGTTGAAGTATCTTTTGTCAACAATTGAAGCAGGATTATGGACTATCTTTTATTCTTTGGATAACAATGTCACTTGAAGGTCTACCAACAATCAATATTACGGTCAAATTCCTCTATGTATAACTCTTTGAGCCTAAACGTAAGGAGAAATGGTTAAAACGTAACAAAATCACGTTATTCAATAAATATAAGCAGTCTAAGTACACGTTTAATAAAAGGCTGCAACGTGTGTTCTATGGTAAGAATAGTTTGATTCAGGTCAAACAAGAACTAGAAGGTTTGTACGAATTGAAGTTTATCGAGAATGAAAACATGATGCGAAGTTTGATCAATTCCAAGCATCTTCACACCATACATTGGCGTATTTATTAAGATCAAGTAGTGTATGTGTTACAAACGATGATTTACAAGATATGCAGTTTGCTTGTAAGCAAGAGGTCATTACGCCAATGTATTATGCTGTGGAGTCGAATGAAAACGCGATGTCTACGGTGAAAGCTGTCATGGCCGACATTTTAAGTACAACTGTGTGAGAGATTGAACGACAAACTGGTAATAGTTGAGTGTTAGGGGCGTATTTCCGCAGGATCTGCCCCCTTAGCTGCAATAGAAAAAGCGATCCCTCATAATTTTTACTTTTTCACCGAGAGCGCACATACATTCGACTTGATAAAATTGTCGTTTTGTCGTCCATTTTGGCAATTCTCTACAAAATATAAGGAAAAACATAAAAATTCATTATCTAGTGAAACCTTTTCATCTAAAATGTTACTCTAACAATATAGGAGGGATTTAGATGGAACAATTAGTAAGAGCAGCTATCGACGGTCAGCAAGCTGCATTTGAGCAGCTAGTAGAAGCTGAAAAGTCTAAGCTTCTCGCAAAAGCATACTCCTATGTTAGTAACAGAGAAGACGCATCAGATATTGTACAAGAAACATTGCTTCAAGCTTTTAAATCAATGCATCAATTAAAAGAACCAAAATATTTCTCTACATGGCTGTTTAAGATATTACTACGACAATGTTTTGCTTTTCTACGACAAAAAAAGCGTACACTAGTAGTGGAAACCGAGCTTATACAGCAACAGCTATTTGAACAAGAGCCATCAGTGAACTACGAATTTGTCCATGAGGCATTGTCTTTACTTCGAAAAGATTATCAAAACGTACTTATATTATTTTATTTTTATGATTTTAAAGTACAAGAAATCGCCTATCTCCTAGATAAGCCAATCAATACGATCAAAATGTATTTACATCGTGGTCGTATCCAATTAAAAAAGCAACTAGAACAACGAATGAACAAGTCAATCAAGCAGAAAGAAGTGGTACATATGCTAAAGGAACAACTAGCGAAATTAGCGCTAAACTTTGTGTCAATTCCTGATAACTATCAATTACTAGTAGAGGATTATTCAAACGAACAAGCTACATTTATGTGGTCTACAGACGAATTAGAAGAAGGAATTGAAGTGTCACTTGATCCGAACGGAAAATTATTAGATTTAACTAGACCTCCTTCAACAACAGGTAAACTTGTCACAACGCAACAGCAGCAAGCCATTGCAGAACAATTTTTAACAGCGCAATACACTGAAGCATTAGATTATTTAACTGTGTCTACAATCATTGAAAAAGAGGATGAAACAAAGTTTTTATATAAACAATTTGTGGGAGGCTATCCTCTTGAAAGCTATTACACGAAAATAATCGTTTCCAAGTACGGAGAAATTATTGATTTTACGTACAATGGGTACACGAAAGCTCCACCAAAAATCCCTACGCAGCTTGCCAGCAAGGACAGGATTTTACAACAAGTATTTAAAGCTCCGTGGACATTATCGATGAAGTATTTAGTGAGTGACAATTGTTCTGTTCCACAGTCTGGCCTGTACCCGATTTACGAGAGTCCAATTGTATACCAGTCATTTAATGCAATTGATGGAAAAGCATTATTTGAAGAGGAAGTTGAGGAAGATGTAGCTTCGTTCACCAAGTTTCCTTACGTACAACCACTCGAAAAGCAGAAGACACTTGAAAATATTATAGGTGTAACAGATTGTATGGAAAAACTACGGGAAGTCGAAATGGATGAAAATACACTGGGCATTGTATGGCGAAAAAAAGATTGGAAAGCTCCGAAAGATAAATCGATGGAAAATTTCCTGCTTGAACGTATAGAGGATACGGTGAAGGCGAAGGTTGATAAGCATTCAAGGAATTTAAAGGAGTTCATGTGGTTTAAAGAGCGTACAGGTGAACTGGATCTTTCGTTCGAAGCTTGTCGCGATATTGCTTGTACATTTATTGCGACACATTTTAAACAATATGTTCCTTATTTACAAATGCAAATCAAGAAATCCTCCTTTAATGAGGCAAACCGTGCATTTTTCACTTTTCCGCTGCACGTAGCTCCTGGCTTACAAATAGAGTGGGAACATTTTTACGTTGGTGTAAATAAAACGACGGGATTCATCGATATATTCAGGTCTCCTAGTATGGACCTAGAACTTCTTTACTCCTATGATTCTGCAACTATTCAACCTATAGAGAACGTAATACCTGCCTTAAAAAAGGCCGATGCCTTTTTACAATGGTCTAGACAGTATGATGAAAATAAAAATGATGAAGTATTACAATATCGATTGGGACTATCGGAAACAAAACAGCAGATTGTTGGTATAGATGCAACGACAGGACAACTTATAGTCAGTAAACTTTAATTAAATCGGGGAATATATAACTTTTATAAGCCTACAAATGAAACAAAGAGACACAGAACAAGTTATCTTTTCATACCATATTGTTATCAAACTAATAACGCTCCTATTCATTCTATAGAGAAAACCACCTAAAACATTATTACTTCAATGTTCTAGGTGGTTCTTCTCATAAACCACGCTTGCTAATAATACGGTTCACCAAAACTAATAGTTAACTGTAATACCTTTTTTGTCCATCTTTTCCTATAGTTGTGAAAAATCTTTTTTCTACTAAAAGGGATCACGTCAGATTTATACCAATAAAGCGTCCAATCGAGGGCTAAATTTGTGCTTAGTCTAAGGCTGTTGTCTTAAAGATTGTTGCTTTTGAATAATTAAGGATAATATTCACTGTTGATATAATTACATTAAATGGAGGTAAGAGATTTTATGAATTTCATTGAATTTTGAAGCATTATTGAACTTGAACTAATGAAAGCTTCATAACAACTTCGTTTCCTTCCATTTCTCCGGTTTCTGAAAAACCAACTTTTTGATAAAGTTTTTTTGCTACTAGATTTTCTTCAACATAATTTATTTGAATATAGTCGAATAAGTTTTCTTGCTTCAAAAATTCTATAGCTTTATTTAACGCTTCCTTACCATAGCCTTTTCCTTGATGTGCACTCCCTAACATAAAACGCCAAATTTCTACTTTCCTATTTTCTATTCTATAGTCAAACATTATAAATCCTACAATTGTATCATCATTATAAATAGCATAGGGCTGGGCCCTATCGTAAAATACCCATGCTTGTGCAAGTGATTTCATATTTGACGAAACAAAATTTTGCTGTTCTCCTACAAGTTCTAAACCAAAAACTTCTTGGTAGTTATTAGGGTTCACTTTCTCTAATCTAATCATCCATATACCTCCAAACTTTGTTTGAAAACTTAAATATTGCTATAATTATAGCAATATTTAAAAGGATATTCATTTCTTTTCTGATTGGGGTTTCGATATATTCATACGGATTAAAAACATTAAAGTAAAGAACTGTTACCTAAAATGATTTAAGAAGGTTAGACTTTAACTATTGGAGGAGGTAAATAAATGAAATTTAATTTAATTAATATTGATAATTGGGATAGAAAACCTTATTTTGAGCATTTTTTAAATCATACAACATGTACATTTAGTATTACTGCAAATATAGACATCACACAGCTATTACAACAGTTACGAAAAAAGAACATCAAGTTTTATCCTACTTTTATATATATGGTTACTAGGATTATTAATGCACACGAAGAATTTAGAACTTGTTTTGATGAGCAAGATAGACTTGGATATTGGGATGAATTGATACCTAGCTTTACAATTTTCCATAATGATAATAAAACGTTTTCTAATATGTGGACGGAGTATTCATCTGATTTTGATACATTTTATCAAAATTATCTAGAAGATATGGAACTATACGGTGCTATAAAAGAAATGACCTCTAAGAAATTTCAGCCAAAAAATACTCTCCCGATTTCGAGCATTCCATGGGTTAGTTTTACAGGGTTTAACCTAAATATTATTAATGACGGAAGGTATTTATTGCCAATAATCACTAGCGGTAGGTATTTTGAACAAGAAAATAAAATATTTTTACCTTTATCATTGCAAGTACATCATTCAGTTTGCGATGGATATCATTCCAGTATATTCTTAAATGAGTTACAGCAGTTAGCAGATAATTTTGGTGAATGGTTGTATATACGTGAGCACTAGTAGTTGTGACTAATAACCAGTTTATTTTCTATTGATCTCCATGAAAGAACTTATTAATCTTTCATTCTTTGTATTGTAGCACTGATTTTCTGCTTTATGGATGTCTAACGGGAGACAATTAAACAAAATAAACCTATTTAGATGTTTATTTTTAACTCAAACTTTTTTTATTAAACAGATGAACTAGCGTATTTCTGTAATTAAAACTACTTTGCAATGAAATCGTGGGGGCAGCCTCTTTCCATTTTGTATACAAAAATAATCGTCTTCTTTTGTAAAAAGAAGTTACCAGACCACATTCAACATAAAGGACGATTATGGATAACCAAATGATTACACAATCAGATTATTATATGAAAATGAAGACAGCTTCACAAAAACCACGTAAATTGCTTTTGTTTATATTCTATACGGATACGCTACTCTTCTATGCTCTATTCAATTTATGGAATAGCGGGCATTAAGCTTTTCTTGAGATGCTGATATACAGCTGGCCCCCTTGCTGGAGAATCATGCCCGCATAGGTTCCCGTATCATGGACTATCGCCATTCACACTGAAATGATTATTGACCAATAACCGTTTAAATATTTTAAGAGATAATATGTAAATTAGGTACATAAAAATGCTAGTAATAAAAATGATAATCAAGTTAATACCGAGTAAAATATATTCACTCGAAGTGATATGCCCGCGATTTCCATATAAAATTGCAACATATAAGAGATAAATAGAAATGCTGCCAACCATGTTATTATGTATAAATAGTTTAACCTGTTGTTTCAGCATAATACTTATCTCCGTTATTCCCTGCCTGTTTTTTCTTATTTATTAGATGCTAACCGCCATTTCTTCAGAGCTTCTTTTAATAATTTCATTTTAAGGTCATTGGCAAAAGAATAAGTTTCATTTGGATTTTTTACATTAAATAATATAAAATTTTCAAAGTTTTCCTGTTGCATAACCGCCATTTTCTTCTTTAAAAAGTGATATGAGAAATCTTGATACAATGAGTCTGTCCATTCATATACTTTATACAAAGAATCAAAAAAAATTCTATTATCTTCTCTGCATTGTCCATTTACCCATTGTCTTTCCTCAACAATATGATCTTTAACAAGATGGCCACTTCATAGTTTCTCGGAAAAACGCCCGATTGTGAAATATGGACCATAAAGTTTCAAAACAATGCAGCTTAGAATTCTACTTAATATCCCCATAACCACCAACTATAGTAATAATAACTAAAGAACTGGATACACTAAACTTTTTTATAATTGTCATTTTTCTCATTCCTTTCGTAATTTAAAAATAAATAATTCTTCAAGAGGGGGACCTAAAATATATGACAATGTAAATGCCAATTCTAAACTTATTGAATTGAGTACCGTATTAGATGATGATTCTGAGGTGAAAATCCTGCGCTTTCTTGGCATTCCAGTTACTACGGAGTTATGGGATATCTTTTCTGCTTGATAATCTTCTCCAATAGTCACAAAAAAGTCATAAGGAATTCATAAGGTAATCATAACCACCCATTATCTTAATAGATAACAATTAAAAGAAGGGGTGGTTCAATGATAGAAATTAGAAATGTTAGTAAAACCTATTATCCCGATAAATCAACACCAATTCCTGCATTGAAAAAGGTAAATTTAATATTAGATAACGGTGAGTTTGTAGCGATTGTAGGGGCTTCGGGCTCTGGAAAGTCCACACTTCTCAACACACTTGGGGGTCTGGATAAACCCGATTCTGGAGAGGTGTACATAAATGAAATCCCTATGTCGACGTTTAACGATTATCAGTATTCTGATTACAGGAAAGATAACGTGGGATTTGTATTTCAACATTTTCACCTAATTCCTCACCTGACAGTGTTGGAAAATGTTGAATTGGCTTTGGCTATGAGCTCGTATGAGAAAAAGGAAGCTTACCAAAAATGTGTACAAGCCCTTCAAGAAGTTGGTCTGGAAAAAGCGATTCATCAAAAAGCTAATGAATTGTCAGGAGGGCAGCAACAAAGAGTCGCGATTGCAAGAGCATTAGTTAAGTCGCCAAACATCATCTTAGCGGATGAACCTACGGGTGCCTTAGATTCCCATACTTCTAAAGAGATAATTGATTTATTGAAAAGTATTTCTGAGCAAGGCCACTTGGTCGTTGTAGTCACCCATGATGAGGCGGTTGCTGAGCAAGCTTCAAGAATCGTTCGAGTTAAAGACGGAGAAATTATCGAGGATAGGAAACAAGGTACTCAGGATGCTGTTCAAATGGAGATAACAGAAGAACCCCGGAAACGTTCTTTTCAACTGAAATCGGCATTTAGACTTTCTTATCACAGGATTAAGGAAAAAAGGTGGCGCTATTTCCTTGTATCCATAGGTATCTCTATCGGGATATGTGGATTTTTACTGGCTCTGGCGTTCGGGAGTGGCATAGACAACTATATACAGTATTCATCTGATAAAGTAATAGATAGTAAAAAATTAGATTTTAAAAAAGAACAAGATTATATGGTTAGTTCCGATTATTATGAACTCAAGAAAAATGAGCATATCAAATTAGTGCAGCCTGAATTCGAACTATCGGCAAGAATTGAGAAAAAGCCAGATATCATCAGTTTTGATGTTAAGTCTTTACATAAAGAAAAAAATAGAAAAGATTACGCCTCGCCAAAGGTATTGTATGGTCAACTTCCAAACGATGGGAAGCACGGAATAGCCTTGTCAGAAAGCACAGCCAAAAAAATGCTGAAGGAAGGCGGCAAATTGGAAGAATTAATCGGTAAAGAGATAACTATTAAATTTCTGTCTATGGACGAAATTACAAGCTATCCCTCTAGATGGGACACGCAAAAGCTGAAGATTTCTGCCATTACGGAACAATCTTTTATTGGAAAAGAATATTCTTATATTCCCTATGATTTCCATACAGAAGTAGTTAAACGTTCAAGATTTATCGGAAAAGACTCAGAAATAACGACCAACAACTATGAAGTGTATGTGGATAATAAAAGTTCAATCAAATCAGTTGTCAACCAGTTTAAACAAAGCTATACCATTACAACACCTGAAAATGTATTGAAAGAGTTAACTAAAACATTTAAAAATATACAGCTTGCTATTACTGGAGTTTCTATGCTAATTCTCTTAATCTCCTCTATTATGGTAGGAATTATTCTTTATATCAGTGTTTTAGAGCGTAGAAAAGAAATCGGTTTGTTCAAAGCAATTGGCGGCAGGAACAAAGAAGTTCGCTGGATCTTCTTTTCAGAAGCGATTTTGTTGGGGGGCATGGCTTCTATCAATGGTACAGTTCTAGGCATTGTGGTTCAGGTTATTTTAAATCGTGCACTAGAAGCTAAAATTCATTTCGAGCTGTTACAAATAGATGTATTTACAATACTGTTAACTATAGGATTTGGCATCGTTATTAATGTATTGGCATGTATGATTCCAGCTAACCAAGCAGCAAAGTTAAATCCGATTCAACTGCTTAAACAGGATTAATTATTAAAAAAAGGATGATAATTATGTTAAAAACAGTACGTTTAATGTTCATGATTTTGATTATAACCATATTAACGGCATGCAACAACAATATTCAGGAAACAACCGAAAAGCCTGAAAACAAAAAGATTGAAGAATCCCAGAAGACGAACGAAGATTCGATGGATAGCAACCCGATTGAAAATAGTAAAAAAAGTAGAGAAATAACGCCTGAATTAGTGAAAGATATTAAAAAGATTTTGATAGACGATGCAAGCAAGCTATGGCCATCGTTCAATACTGATGATAAGCAAATATTATTATTAAATCCTTCAAATAAAATGGCCTATTTGATTAACAACCAGAAGACCGATATTGGAACTAAAGACGAGGTGATTGAGTACAGTACGGATTCCATTAAGGATACACAATTGTTAGTCACCCCCTTCCAATTAACAACATTTAACGATCATCCTACCTATGCATTTAACCTTGATTTTGCGTCAGACTTGTATTCTGACGCAGGTGAGAAAACATACGAACGTGTGTTTAAGTTTATTGTGCATGAAGGGATTCATATTCTACTACAGTCTGGAAATTCTGTGGAAGGACTTGGTACAAGAGCTGAAACATATCCTGAAGATACTGACAGTAGATATTACCGAAATGAAATGTACCAGTACCTGAAGGAGGCTATTGGCAAGAACAAAGATGAAAAAATAAATCAGGTTCAAAAAGCAGTATATTTTTATGAATTATATCTAAATAGCAACAAAAAGAATAAGCATCAGGATGGCTACGATAATATTGAAGGAATGGCTACTTATCTAGATGCAAAAGCATATCAGATGATTAAACATCCAGACGCAACTACAGAAGAAATAAATGAGTTGACTGCACAAAGTATCATAGATAACTTTATTCCAGCTGATCAAGAGCAAGAAAAAGTACTCTTGATGAAGGGTCAAGAATTTTATGATATTGGAGCTTTAGCAATTGCCTCTGCAGTTGACTTGAACCTTAATGACAAAACAATATTAACAGCTTCTCCTTTAGGATTATTAAATTCTCAATTCGGTAGCAAAAAAGCTGAAGGTCATCAAAATATTAAAAAAGCTAACGCTGATTATTACAATTCTTATAATAGTAAGCTAAAATCTTATATAGATGATATAGCATCCAAACAGAGGGATGACAAATATGTAGCAGTTAGAATCCCTGTGACAATCCAAAACTCTTCAGTTATGTATGAGGATATGATTGTAGAATATCAATATAAAGAGATTCCGGCAGAAATACAGACAGCGACTAGAGAAATTCTTCTTCCAGATACTCGAATTAAACTTAATAAAATGAAATCTATTTTCATAGAAGCTCCTCTGGAAGGTTTGGAAGGTTTGGAAAATCCGGAGAAGATGAATCCAACAATGATAATGGGTTACACGATTGTATTTATTCCTAAAAAAGATATTGAGTTCTCTCAGGATAAACTACTTACGATTCAAAGAGATGATTTATTAATTTTTGATGCCAAGTATGTAGAAAAAGACGGAGAGTATCAAATATTGGTGAACTAACGTATCCATATATTTAGCAGGCATCCTTCTTCGTACGGCAAGTAAATCTACTATGAAGATGCCTGCTTTATCCCGTATTAACGGGTAGTAATTTATTTGTAGTGAAACCGAAGCGTCAGGTACAAGACTCAGACCTCAATATTCAGCGATGCAAAGAAATTAGCTGGGAGTATTTACTGACCGTAAAAGCCGATTAGTGAAGATTACTAATGAGAGAGGGTTAAGTAACCCCCACTGATTATAGCTTCACTTTATTGATTGAGGAGATAATTAATGAAGCGAACGATTTTAATTATAGAAGATGAAATAAAAATTGCTAATATAATAGCTGACTATTTTACCATGAACGAATACAAAATCCTAATTGCGACGGATGGTAAGGTTGGTCTGCAAATGTTTGAAGAAGAATCAGTCGATTTAATTATTCTTGACATCATGCTACCAGAGATCGATGGATTCTCCGTGTGCAGAAGAATTAGAAAAAAATCAGACATTCCTATCATCATGCTGACAGCACGTTCAGAAGTAGAAGATCAGTTGATGGGCTATGAATTTAAAGTGGACGATTATATGACTAAGCCGTTTAATCCTGAGATTCTAGTAGCTAAATCTAAAGTTCTTCTCGATAGAATCTATACTGTTAAAAAAGAAGAAAAAGATAAAGAAACCTTGACACTAAAAGGAGTCACGATTAGCAAACTTACACGTGAAGTATGGATAGATAGCACGTCCATTGAATTAGAGCCAAAACAATTTGATCTTTTACTATATTTGATGGAAAACAAGCATATTGTCTTGTCTAGAGATCAAATATTAAATGAAGTATGGGGATATGATTATTTCGGAAGCGCAAGAGTAGTTGATGCGCAAGTCAAAAAACTTAGAAAAAACCTACAGCATAAAGCCTACCTAATTAAAACCATATTTGGTTTAGGCTATAAATTCGAGGTGGAATAATGCGAAAAAGAGGGATTGCCTATAAGCTTTTTTTAATTCATATCTTATTATTTACCTCTATATTTATAATCCAAATCGTCTTTCAATCGATTTATTTCGAACCTTATTATATCCATAACAAGAAACAAAATATGGAAGAGTTTGCTCGTGCAATTCAATCAAAGATTAATAATCATGAGCCAACTGACGCTATTAATCAGTACATTTCCGAAATGTCAGAGAGTAATAATGCTATCATTTCGGTTATCGATGATCAACTTCAGCATCATTACGGATCGTCATTAAACAATAACTACACACAATTCGTGGTCAGAACGAAGGACAACAAGAAGTATAATATCATAGATGATTTACTAGCCATCGACTATAAAGAAATAAATGAAGAAGACATCATATCCATAGACGGGCTTTTACTGGATGATAAGGAATCCTTGGTTCTCCCGAATAAAATCAAAATTGGTACCCAAGTCTTAGTGCCACCCGAGATATCCTCGATATTTTTTGAAAGATTCACTATAGATGATAATGACTTAATAAATCAGCAGCCTAAGCCTATTGCAATTGAAGGGAAAGTGATTTCGAAACCAACTGAAAGTAAATCCTTCATAGCGCAAAAAAATGTCCTCATTCAAGAAATGCTTGTCATGATGAATAGAAAAGAAGAACGAGTATCTCCAAATCAAATATATACGGTACGGGATACACAGACAGACATTAATAATTTAGTGTTAACTGAAAATGTGGAAGGAACAGATTTAGTAATATTCGCTGTCACTTCTCTTCAATCTGTAGATGAGGTTATTGGAAATTTAAATCAGTACTATATTATTTTATTTGTTTTCACGATGATTATCGTTATTTTAATAGCTATTATTTTCTCTAAGACATTATCCAAGCCTCTAGTTAAAATGAGCACTATCGCGAATCAGATTGCAAATCAAAATTTCAGCGAAAAATATCTTGTCCATTCCAAAGACGAGCTAGGACAAATGGGCGAGGCATTGAACAAAATTTCTACAAACCTAGAACAGAAAATTACGGAATTAGTCCATGCCAATGAAAAACTTGCACAAGATTATGAATTACAGTTGAAGTTGAAGGAAAAAGAAAAAGAGTTTGTTGCCAATATATCTCACGAATTAAAGACCCCTTTAACTGTAATAAACGGTTATATTAAAGGTATAAAAAATGGGATATACGACCAAAACGACTTAAAATTTTGTGATGTTATTTTGGATGAAGTTGACAGAATGACAGAAATGGTGCAAGAAATGCTTGATATTTCGAGACTGGAGTCTCCTACATATCAGCTTATTGAGAGCACTTTTGACTTATGGCATACTTTCTTAAAGGTGTTCGATAAATTCAAAGTAATGGCTGACGAAAAAGGATTGCAGATTCTGTTTGAAATTGATGACGAAGCTTATGTAAGTGGGGATATAAAAAGAATTGAACAAGTCATCACCAACTTATTTATAAATGCTGTAAAATATACACCAAAACAAAACCGTATCAACATCAAAATTATCTATCTAGAGAGTTTAAACAAATATATGTTCAAAATTGAGAATGAGAACACATTCATTCCTTATAAAGAAATGGAACAAATATGGAATCCATTTTACAGAGTAGAAAAATCAAGAAGCAAAGAATTTGGTGGTTCAGGCTTAGGTTTAGCTATTGTAAAACAAATACTGGAACGTCATCATAGTAGCTTTGGCGTAAATAATACTAAAAATGGAGTCGAATTTTACTTTGACTTGAAAGCGGTTAGTACAGATTACTTGGATTACTAATCACCAACTGTTTTCCTCTACCTCTGAATGAAGATAAATAAAAGGGGTGCTCTAAAAGCCATTTGTGAACTTTTGGAATATCCCCTCTAAACATTTGTTACGCGATTGTAAATGTCGAAATAACAATGTACATTTTTGCTAGTCTGAGCATCTACACTTTCATTGATTAACTACTTTCCTATACAAGTGCGTGAATAATTACAACTTGACACGTGGCCACTACTCGCACAATTCGATAGCCTAGAACCCAGCTATATCAAGGGCTTACTAACCGGCCAAGGATGTCATGCTCGTCTCTCCCTGTAAAGGTGTAATATATATAAATCAAAATGTACTTGGGGAACTGACCCCAATAGGTAAAGACAAATAAAAAAAGCATCTTCGATTGAAATTCGGGTATAGATACTTAAATTTCAATTTGGAGGTGTTTTTTCTATGGGAACAAGAGTGAGTTATCCCTATGATGTAAAAATGAAAGCATTGAGATGCGATTAGCAGGTGTACCTATCAAACAGATTTTATTGGAATTAAATATACGCCATAAAACACAGGTGGAAACATGGATGCGTTGGTATAGAAATGGCGAAGTCAATCGTTTGAAACAACCTGTAGGCAAACAATATAGCTTTAATAAAAGTCCTGAACCGGACAATGAACAAACGAAATTAACATTGGAAAACCGTTATTTAAAGCAACAAATGGAGGTGCTAAAAAAGTACGCAGAATTGGAGAGGAAGTGGTTGGAGTGACAACAGCTAAATATTTGTTGGAAAAATCTGAACCTGTACATTAATAAGACAATTAAAAAGGCATTCTGTATTATAAAACTATTTATTATATATTAATTCTTTTACGTATGATTTAACTTGTTATATGTATAATTCCCCACATTATTTTATTGATTTAGTACAATAATTGAGAGGATTTTGTAAAATTCACCATTGACCTAGATGACTTATTGTATATAAAAAGTGAACTCTAAATTATTAAATTAGGTTAATTCATTAAATAATGACTCTGAGTATAACAAGTTTAAAAAGTCGGAAGAACATTTGATTAAGTTATGGACATACAAAGGAAGATTCGTTACTGTAAGAAGGGCGATTCCTGCATTACCTTTATTATTAAGCTATTTGATTGAACTGTTTAAAAAGGTTAATGCATTATTGAATTATTATTCTAATATACTTTTCAAAAAAGAAAGGTGTTTCAAAATATGGGAGGTTTAGATTTATGTCAATTAAAAAGAAAATTTACTTAGGGTTTGGTAGTATTATGTTATTTCTACTACTTAGTTCTACCATTGCATTTGTCCAATTAAAAAGTGTTGATAACAAGTATACATTTACTATAGAAGACAGAGTCTATAAACTTTTACAAGTCGATGCTATATTAAACGCATCTTCTTTACAAGGTCTTTACATTCGTTCTTACATACTTGATCCAAGTGATGAAACAATTAAAAACCTGGAAAAACAGGAAGAACTAATCGAACAAAAAACTGCAGAATTAGAAAAAATAATAAAAAATCCTGAAATGCAAAAACAACTTCAAAGTATAAAAGAGAACCAAGCAAAATTTAATCAAGGTGCGCAAGATATTATCGATACATATAACAAAGAAGATGTTCAAGCTTCAATTGAAAAAATACAAGTATTGGTGCGTCCTGCAAACGAAGGTATTCAACTTGCGGTGAATAAAATTTCTGTTTATCAAAAGGAGTTGATGGAAAAGGCGAACACGGAAGCAACTAAAATTGCAAAAAATAGTTCACTGATCATTTTAGGTATTGCTATCGTAACCACAATTCTTGCTCTTCTCATTTCAGTATTTATTACTCGTTTAATTACTGTACCTATTAATAAACTAAATGCTACTGCAAAAGTTATTGCTGAGGGTGATTTAAGCGGAGAAGATATAAATGTGAAAACAAACGATGAAATTGGAGTATTAGCTGATTCATTTAATGAAATGAAAAGGAGATTACATTCAATTATTAATAATGTTGCTGCAAATGTAGAGCAGACAACGGCCGCTGCTGAACAATTAGCAGCTAGTACAGATCAAGTAGCTATCTCATCCAATGAAGTAGCCAATCGAATAGAGGTAACATCAGAGGGGGCTAATCAATCAGCTATAACGGGACGAGAAAGTGCGACCGCGATGGATGAAACTGCCCATGGTGTACAACGAATTGCAGAAGCAACACAGCTACTTAATTCAAAAGCATTAGACACACAAGTGATTGCTAATGAAGGCGGAAAAACATTACAGACCGCAGAAAACCAAATGGCTGTTATTCAACAATCTTCTCATGAGACAAATGAGCGAATTAAACAGTTAAGTGCACAATCAACAGAGATAGAAAAAATTATAAAAGTTATTACGGATATTACGGAGCAAACAAATCTTCTTGCCCTTAATGCAGCTATCGAAGCGGCACGTGCTGGTGAGCATGGAAAAGGTTTTGCAGTCGTTGCCGATGAAGTTCGGAAGCTTGCAGAAGAATCAAAGGCTTCTGCTCATCAAATTGTTGACTTAACAACATCTATTCAACAAGAAACAAATGCAGTTGAAAAGGCAGTGAGTGTCACTGTGCAAAATGTCGAAGAAGGTGTTACCTTTATCCAAAATGCCCAAGTATCATTTGATACTATTATGAAGGCCATTCAAGAAATTACTTCTCAAATTGAAGACGTTTCAGCTTCTACTGAAGAAATTTCGGCAAGTACTGAAGAAGTTGCCGCTTCAGTAAATGAAATGGCTTCTGCTGCAACTACCGCCGCAGAACAATCCGAAATGATTGCTGCAGCCGTAGAAGAACAAACAGCAACGATTCAAGAAATCAATGCTGTAGCTAAATCGTTAAGTGAAGGTGCAATGACAGTGCAAGAAGAAATTAATAAATTTAAAATATAATGAAAGGATTAAATTGGTTAGTTGCTTTATGAAAAAAATCATCCTTTTCTATTAAAAAGAAGTCCTCATTTCCATTTAAAAAGGAGATGAGGCTTTTTTGCCTGTTTAAAAAAGAGAATATACCTTAAATGAAATTGCTTAATGAACAATCCCGTAATGTTTATAATCATTTCATTTCGTCTTTTTAAGGGGATAAACTATTTCCTGACTAAGCCATACACAAAGGGCTATCAGTTCGTTTGCTTGCTACTTACTAGCTCGCTGGACAAAGCCAACTTTTTTGCCGTTTTTTGTAGGATTATTGGGGAGAGACAGCGTTGTAATTCTTGTGCGAAAAGATGTAGTTCATTTGAAATGATTGGATTCATCAAAAACGCCACCCTTTCTCGTAAACGAATATTTTTACAGAAAGAATAGGAAATAGGATTTTTTTGATTTTTGGGAAATTAGTTTCGTTAGCTTGACGGACATGTGACGGTACCCCTGTTGGAAATACATTAATTTCCGCTTCAATCAACGAGAGAGCCCTTTTATCAAACATACCACTAATAAAATCATGCTGATAGAAAAGATGTTATCTCATTGAAAATCTATATTCTAAATGAAAGACACACACATTGATTCTTTGTGCTCTTTATTTTTCATAAAAGTAATAATAAATATTGATTTTTAGTTATATATAACTATAATAGAGTAAAGTAGCTGAAGTGATGAACGGTTGAATGGATGTAAGCTAGTAGTGAAATACCTTTGTATCACTACTTACTATAGGGGATTTTATTAGATTTTTTGCCCTCCTTATTATTATACGAAAAGCCCTCGAAACTTCTAATTGTGTATAGTCTAAAATACCTAATTCTAGAATAGCTTCAAGTTACTAACCGAATAGAAATACGAAATGGAATGTATGTATTCAAATGAAAAATAATATTATGCAAAGTTGAGGGGAAAAGATGGTCTTTTTCATAAATAAATCTAACAACTGGGATCAATATATAAATGCTTCAGAAACAGACTTACCTAAAGTGGGGGAACGAGCGAAGGAGCGCTTATCGTTCTTAGGTGTTGACCAAGAAACGCTTAATAGGGTAAAACAATCAGCGAATATATTAGCTCCTTTTAAGAAGGAAATGATTGATAAATTTTACGGAAGAATACAATCTGAACATATATTTAATCAACTTATTGTGCAACACGCCACAGTCGATCGTCTAAGAGAGAAGATAGAACAATATATCGATCAATTTTTAGAAGCGGAAGTAGATCAGCATTATATCGTGACGCGAATAAAAATAGGGGAGTACAATAGTCGAATTAATTTGACAGCAGAAAATTTTGTTGCTGCACATGATTTGCTGATTCAGATAATGACCACAATTTTAATGGAAAAACTACATCGACATCCTAAGCGTATGATAGAAAGTGTGGTTGCTGTACAAAAGCTAGCAGCCTATGACAAACAATTAATCGTTGAAGTATATATGGAAAATACGTTTAAATACTTTTTAAACGAAGTATCCGACATGTTAAATGATATGATGAGTTTAGATACAATCAAACAACTGCTTTCGAATATGCAGAAAAAGATAGATGAGACCCATAGTGTAACTGCGGCAACGGAAGAAATGAGCGCTTCTATACATGGGGTAGCAAATTATGCAGTTGAAGTAGCAGAAGGAACAGATGAGGCGGTTCATTCAGCGGAAGAAAGCGGAAAAGTCGTAGATGAAACGATGGAAGATATAAAGCAAGTCGGTCATGTATATGGAAAAATTGTAAAGAATGTAGAACAACTGAATCAAGAAATTGACTATACACAGGATATTGTGAGAATCATTAAAGAAATCGCTGATCAAACCAACTTATTAGCACTTAACGCATCCATTGAAGCGGCTCGTGCAGGGGAGCATGGACGTGGTTTTTCGGTAGTTGCTTCAGAGGTGAGAAAGCTGTCAGAGCATACGAAGGAAGAAATCGTGAAGATTATTGCTAATATGGAGTCATTGCAAAATGTATCTTTGGAAGTCATTGAAGGGATTGACCAAACGGAAAAATTAGTTGAAAAGAGTGTTGTAGGGGCAGAAAGTGCAAGTGAAGCATTAATCAGTATCGTTGAAATGATGAAAGGGATTAATGAATCAACCTCCCAAATCGCAGCGATGAGTGAAGAGCAAACCGCTACGATTGTGGACATCGCTTCACGAAATGCCAGTATCTATGATAATAGTGTGGAATCACAAGAAATATCAAAACGAACAGCAAAAACATTTTTTGAAATTAGTAATAAAATGGATACGTATCGAAAAAAATTCTTAAATATCAATGTGAAACTAACATCAAAAGATATTTTAAAAGTGGCGAAAACGGACCATTTACTATGGAAATGGCGAGTGTATAACTTAATTTTAGGTATAGGGACGATCGACTCAAAAGAAATGATTTCACATAAAGAATGTAGGCTAGGCAATTGGTATTACGGAGATTTACCTAATCATGTGAAAAGCAAAAAAACATTTAAAGACTTGGAACAACCGCATATGAAAGTACATCAAAGTGCTCAACTGGCAGTGAAATGTTTTGAAATGAATGATCCTATAGGAATAGAGAAAGCCTTTGAAGAATTAGAGAAATATTCCGAAATTGTTTTGGGTTTATTAACGGATTTAGAGAAAGAACTTTAGTAATAAATAGAAGCGCAATAATCCTTGTATTGTAAGGATTATTGCGCTTTTATAATGCTATTTTATTTGTATGTTTAAGGTAATGGCTATAGTTTATATTGTTTGACTAATGCATCTAGTTCTGTAGACAGGGTAGCTAGTTGCTCTGTTCCTTGAACGCCAGCTGATGCCTCTTGTGTAATAGCGGTAATTTCTTGAATGGAAGCATTGATTTCTTGTCCTTCTTCCGCCATACCTTGAACATTTTGCATCATACGCACTACATGATTCGCTACTTGTTGCATTGCTTCATTAATAGATTTAAATGTTTCTGTTGTTTGTTGTAATTGAGCAGATCCTTCTTGTATTTTCATAAATCCAGTAGCGTGGTACGTATTTAAATTCAAGCTGTTGTTGGTTTGGGCAAGTGTACTGATCATTTTCTTCATCATAATCCCCTTTCGCTATATTATATTCGTTTTGCCTCTTCGGTTTCCTCTGTTTTTTTACATACATGTTGTAAGGCCTCTCACTTAAGGTTCACAAGGTTATCTTCATAATTTTGTTCCAGCATCGGTTAAGATATGTTTTAGTAACTTCAAATAATGGTGGTGGTAATCTTGAAGTTATCGGTCGTACTGGTTGGTGACCGGCTTCATTTCTTGTGGCGCGACTCTAGCCCATCATTTACATGGAGCGGACCTTTCCCCCTTATTTCTGATGATGTTGAAGTATTGGGAGGTTAGCTGGAGCCCTATGCTATAACATTCTTTACCTTTAATATGTGACCCATACTTTTTTTCAACTAATTCCCGCGATTGCTACACTTCTACTAAACACTTCCATTGCCTGCTCTCTAATTCAGTGGATAAAGAAACAGCAGGAAAGCGTATTGAAGAACGCTCGGCTGCTGTTTGGGACATATAACGGTTTTGGCATTCTTATAATAATCACTTTTTAAATAAATTGAAAATAGCTAACTATTTGCTTCAATTTCTGCCCCTGTAAAAACAGTTTTTTCTACAAAAGCCCCTGTAGCTTGGGGATCTGTAGATAATATTTGTCCAGTAAGATAGTAAGTATTCACACCAGTAGGCGGTGAGAGGTCTACAAAGGTAAAGGTAGTAGCATTGCCATTTACAAACCCGCTATTCACTACTACATCTTCAATCAGGAAGATTGATGAAGTGAACGTAGGGTCATTTCTAAATATTTGGAGAGCAATTTGTACAAAACCTGGTGCAGGCGCACCTGTAGATACCCTTGTCTGAACTGTTCCAGTAAACCATACTCGGTCACCTAAGTCATCAATATTTAATGTGACAGTAGCTAACAGTGTTGGTAACAACGTAAGCTCAATAAAAGTAGGTATAACGATATTTTGATCAAATTCCGTCAATAGCCCGCTGCTTGCCGGAGGTTCTTTTTCTCTCTGTGGCTCTGGTGGACAAACTGCTTTTATCTTAGTATATTTTTTACATTCTTGTTCTGAACAGCATCTTTGAACGATTTTATAGGTCTTATTTCTATGCATAAACTCACCCCAAAAAGTTTCAACTTATTATCTCCATAATATGTTTTATAGGGAATTACGCTAGGGCTAATGGAGAAATTCCTTTATGAAATTTGTTAACTGCATGAAGAAGTGGATTGATTCATAGAAGGGATGTTAGCGGCTTTGATATACAGACTTACAAATGGTTCTAGATGGCAGTCGACTTTTCTTTACTTCTACTTATCTTAGAGTGTTTTAATATCCAAATGTATGGTTATGTCATAGCTAGTTACGGGGGTGAATTCTTTCTTTCGTTTGAAGCACGCATACCAAAATGGACAAAGTGAGAAATAAATAAGCATAATCCTTAATTTATAATTTAAGTTCTTTTTAGTAATATCAAACATAAAATTTTTATAGAAGTTTGAAGAAAGGCGCCTATTAGATGCATGAAATGTCATTAATGTATGAAATCATTCAGCTTGTTTCAGAGGATGCGAAATTAAGAGGTTTTCAAAAAGTAAAACAAATCCAAGTGATTGTAGGAGATTTATCAAACGTGTTGCCAGATGCGTTAGAATGGGCATTTTTGTATTTTTGTAAAGAGAGAGCCTGTCTTCTGAATGAAGAATCACAACTAACAATTATCCGTGAAAAGGCAATATCACAATGCCAAAACTGTTTATTTCAGTTTGAACCGGACTATCGCATCGCCCTTTGTCCAAAATGCAATTTACTAGATAGTCTGATTATATCAGGAGAAACATTTCAAGTTGAATTTTATGAAGGAAGTGATTAGTTTGAAAATAAAACTTAAAGAAGAAGTATTAACCGATCTGAATGCAGCGGCAACATTTAATCGGAATTTGTTTAAAGAGAATAAAACACTAGTAATTAATTTAATGAGTTCACCTGGTGCGGGTAAGACAACCCTATTAGAAGAAACAGTTAAAAGACTAGCGGACAAGTTCAATATTGCTGTGATTGAAGGAGATTTAGCGACAGAACGAGATGCAGAAAGATTACGCTCTCTTGGAATCAAAACAGTTCAAATTAATACTGTGGGTGGTTGTCATCTAGATGCAAGAATGATTGCCAAGACTATTCCAGAATTCAACTTTGAATCTATTGATATACTCTTTATAGAAAACATTGGTAATTTAGTTTGTCCTTCTGGTTATGATTTAGGCCAAGATTATAAAGTTGTCGTTTTAAGTGTTCCAGAAGGTAATGATAAAATACCGAAATATCCTGTCATGTTTCGAAGAACCGATTTAACGATTATTAATAAAATAGATCTTTTGCCATATGTAGCTTTCAACATCGAAGAGGCGAAACAAGATTTAGCACAAATTAATCCCACCGCACAATTCAAATTAGTATCTGCAACGACAGGGGAAGGTATAGATGATTGGATTAATTGGATTAAGGATGTTTATCGTACATGTATCAAGCATTAAATGTCGTTGTGCAGGGAAAAATACAAGGTGTAGGTTTTCGTCCTTTTGTGTATGATCTATCAAAAAAGTACGACTTAAAAGGAACTGTACAAAATACCGTTGACAGTGTATCAATTATTATAGAGGGTGAAGAAGAAAGACTACACGAGATGATACACGAATTAAAAAGTAATCCACCAAAAATATGCAACATCACGGATTTGGAAATACAAAAAATACCGCCTCATTATTACAAAGATTTCTCTATTCTTCAAAGTAAAGAAAGCAAACATCCTACGACTCTTGCTATTACTCCAGATGCTGCAATTTGTGAATTATGCTTAGAAGAAATGATGAATCCACAAAATCGCCGTTTTCAACATCCATTTATTAATTGTACTCAATGCGGTCCACGTTATACGATAATACATCGTTTTCCATATGATCGTCCTCAGACGACTATGAGTAAATTTCCGATGTGTTCAGACTGTCAAAATGAATATCATAACCCAAATAATCGACGGCACCATGCACAACCAATTTGTTGCCCTAATTGTGGACCAACATTGAATCTACTAAATACAAAAGGTGAGTTAATAGCGCATAACCTTTTCGCAATCGCCAAAACCACAGAGTTATTGAAACTCGGGAAAATCATTTCCGTTAAAGGAATAGGCGGTTATCATCTTGTTTGTGATGCCACCCAAGAAAAAGGAATAGATTTACTACGGAATCGAAAAAAACGTCCTCAAAAGCCATTCGCTATAATGGTAAAATCACTAGAAGTCGCGCGGAAATTTTGTTATATAACATCTGATGAAGCCGTATTATTAACAAGTTCAGCAAATCCTATCGTTTTATTGGAAATGAAGAAAGAAAATTTATTACCACTTAATATTGCTCCTGGATTAACCAAGCTTGGAGTTATGTTACCCTATACACCTATTCATCATCTGTTATTTGATACGCCAGAACTGGAATGTCTAATTATGACAAGTGCCAACAGAAGTGGCTCTCCCATTTATTACAAAGATTCAGATTATGACGGTTTGAGTGAACTTAGTGATTATATCTTAACGCATAATCGTGAAATTGCACATCCAATTGATGATTCAGTAATACAACATAATGGAGAGAATACGGTCATTATTAGAAGTGCTAGAGGTTTGGCACCTGAAGTAATTAAATCCAATATGAATGTTTCAAATATTATTGCTCTTGGTGGAAATCAAAGAAACGCATTTGCTATAGGGGGTCAAAAAGGTCTAGTACTTAGTCCGCAAATTGGAGATTTAGAAAATGAGGAAATGATGAATAGCTTGAACAAACAGCTTCAATCTTTTAAAGAATGGTACACTGTTGACGAAAAATATATCGCCGTTGATATGCATCCTTTATACGCAACTACTATACTGGCAAAACAATCGAAAAGTGAAGTAATACCGATTCAACATCATCACGCTCATCACGTATCTTGTATGGCAGAACATAATCTCAAAGAACCATGTTTGGGTATTATTTTAGATGGTACTGGTTGCGGTAATGACGGTCATATTTGGGGATTTGAATTTTTATATGGAGATGCAAAAAGAATCAGAAGATTAGGCCATTTAAAGTACACACCTTTACCTGGAAGTGAAAAGGCAGTTAAAGAACCGTGGCGAAATGCAGTTGGGATGATTGTTTCATCTTTGAAAGAAGAAGGAAATAGATTTGCTACACAACTTTTCCCTGAAAAATCAAACGAAATTCATGTCATAGAACAAATGATTCTAAAACAATTAAATACAGTAATGGCAGGAACTTGTGGACGCTTATTTGATGCGGTTAGTGCAATATTGGGCATCTGTACAAGTTCTACTTATGAGGGAGAAGCAGCAATCAAGTTATCTGATTACTTAACTCGTGACACAATGAATAAATCAACGAAGGATATGTATTCCTTCGAAATTATAGAAAATCCTCAAGAATTTGTACTTGATATGAGTGCTATGATACGTCAAATAGTCATTGATAAATTAGAACAAAAACCTATTGTCCAAATCATCCAAAAGTTCCATCAAACGATTGTTGAAAGTTGCGTTAAAATGATTGTATTAATTGTGAAAAAATCCCCTGTTTTAAATAGAAATGTCGTTCTTTCGGGTGGCTCGTTCCAAAATAACTATTTGTCAATTGAAATAACGAATAAGCTTCGTGAGGAAGGGTTTCAAGTATATACACATCAAAAGATTCCATGTCATGATGGTGGCTTAGCTATAGGACAACTTTTAATTGCTGCACATAAAATTATAGATAAAAATAGTTAGGAGAGACTTGAAACAATGTGTATAGGGGTTCCTGCTAAAGTAATAAAAATAAAAGCGGAGAAAGCATTAGTGGATGTAATGGGATCAAAGATGTTTGTTGGAATCGTTTTTGTACCAGAAGTTCAATTAAACGATTTTGTTTTGTTACATGCTGGGCAAGCCATGACTATAGTTGATGAGAAATTTGCAAAAGAGAGTATGGAAGAATGGAGGAATATAATGAATGGAACATCTGATACATTTATCTAATCCTATTATTCTACGAAAATCTTTGGAAGCAGTCATTCAACTTGCTGAGCAATATAAGAAAGAAAAAGGTAGAATCCCTGTACTGATGGAAGTATGTGGTTCACATACAATGGCTTTTGCAAAAACTGGTATTAAAACAAGACTGAAAGACCATGTTCGTTTAATCGCAGGACCAGGATGTCCAGTTTGTGTAACAGATCAAAAATCCATAGATACCATGATAGAATTATCGCGTGATACCAATCGCATTCTTTGTACATTTGGTGATATGGTGCGTGTCCCAGGATCAAAGTTTTCTTTAATGGAGGCAAAAACAGAAGGCAAGGATATACGAGTTGTGTACTCCCCGTTAGACAGTATTAAAATTGCAGAAGAGAATCCAGGAAAAGAAGTCATTTTTTTAGGTATTGGTTTTGAAACGACTATACCTATTCTTGTGGCAACTATTCAGGAGGCAGAAAAAAAGGGATTAACAAATTACACTATTTGGATGACAACGAAATTAGTGGAGCCTATACTAAGGACGCTACTTAATGGCAAAGAGATTAATATAGATGGTTTTTTATTACCTGGTCATGTTTCTGTGGTGACAGGAAAGAATAGTTTTGATTTTTTAGTAAAAGAGTACGGTATTTCTGGTGTAATAACAGGGTTTGAACCAGTTGAATTGTTAAGAGCGATTTATAAACTATTACAGCAATTATTAAGCGGAAAAAATGAAATTATTAATGATTATAAATATATGGTCAAAAATGACGGAAATATAGTCGCGAAAAAGTTGATGGAAAAATATTTAGATTACCACGATGAAGCATGGCGCGGTATAGGCGTAATTCAAAACAGTGGCTTCATTTTAAAACCTGAATATGCGATATTCGATGCAAAGAAAAAGTTTCATGTGTCTGTTGAAGAGCCGCGAAAAACAAAATGCCGCTGCGGTGAAATTATTCAAGGGGTAATAACACCTGAGGAATGTATCCTATTTAGTAAAGGGTGTACACCATTATTTCCAATTGGTCCTTGTATGGTTTCGGCAGAAGGTACTTGTGCAGCACATTACCAATATATGAAGGAGGGATAATTTGGTGCAGCGTATTAGTTTAACACATGGAGAAGGCGGCGAGTTAACTCATCGGTTAATTAAAGATGTTTTTATCGAATCTTTTGGTAATCTTCAGCACACACAACTTGATGCAGCAATCATTAAATTAAACGCTTCAAAATTAGCAGTTACAACAGATTGTTACGTTGTAAAACCCTTATTTTTCCCAGGTGGAGATATTGGTAAGCTTGCTATTACGGGAACAGTCAATGACTTAGCAGTAAGTGGTGCAACACCTCAAGCTATTACTGCAGGTTTTATTCTTGAAGAAGGATTTCCAATAAGGCAATTAAAACTTATCGTTAAAAGTATGGCGGAAGAAGCCAAAAATGCAGGTGTGTCAATTATAGCTGGTGACACGAAAGTAGTAGAAAAGGGAAGTGTTGATGGATTATTTATTAACACAACCGGAATTGGTTTTATAAAAGAAACACATCAATTGTATCCAGAAAATATAAGCGTGGGCGATATGGTAATTGTAAGTGGAACAGTTGGAGACCATGGTATTGCTATCGTATCTGCACGCGAGGAATTGGGTTTGATGACAGATGTACAAAGTGACTGTGCTTCATTAAATCATTTACTACAAGAGCTTTTAGAGCAAGTGGATGGGATTCGTGTAATGCGTGATCCTACACGTGGTGGTGTATCAACGGCACTTGTCGAACTATGCGAAGAATTGCATTGTACAATTGAAATAGAAGACCGTTCAATTCCTATTCGGCAAGAGGTAGAAGGAGCATGCGATATTTTAGGTTTTGACCCACTCTATCTTGCTAATGAAGGTAAAGTATTGCTAATTGTTGACAAAAATCAAATAGATTGTGTTTTAGATATCCTACAAAATCACGAACTAGGCAAAGATGCAAAAGTAATTGGCCAAATTACTGAATGTCAAAAAGAAGAGGGGAAGGTGTTATTAAAAACACCTATAGGTTCTACAAGACGTCTTTTCCGTCTTTCAGGCCTGCTATTACCTAGAATTTGTTAATGAAAATAAACATGAAGCATAAAATGTGTGGAGTCTCTCTAATTAGGAGGAAAACATGCAAAATATCGAGATGCTTCGATGGCAGTTGAACAGCCTTGTTTCGCAAGTACAACAAGATATTTATACACTTTCTACAACTAATCAATCATCAATAACCCCTGTAATTCTTCAAAGGTTATGGGATACAACTTCTAGTATCCATTTCATTGGTGAATTACTTGTCAATCAAGCTTTAAATTGTTACCAGCCAATATCTGATAATTCACAAATAATTTCTGTAAACAGTACCCCTAAAAACACTCAAGTGCCACCTACTACACCTCAATCGCCAAATCAATCCATTCCACATTTAAACGGACGTAATTTTACAATAGGAGAATTAGCAAATTTCAATGGTAAAAATGGAAATCCTGCTTATGTTGCTGTCAACGGCACTGTTTATGATATCACCAATAATCGAGCATGGGCAGCAGCGACCCACTTTGGTTTACTAGCTGGTAAAGAATATTCACAAGAATTTGCTTCATGTCATGCTGGACAACAATCTATTTTAACAACTCTACCTGTTGTGGGGAGGTTATATCTTGAATAAGCTTATTTTACCGCCGGAAGATTTAAGTAATGAAGCTATTTCAAAAAGGTTAACGACAAATGCGTTAAATAATGTGAACAATGGACTGATTAACAAAAAGAATCTTGTGTATTTAGAACTGAATGGTTGTTCAGGAAATATTATATCTTTGTTAAACGGGCAAAATCCAGACTTTGAATACGCTTTTACATCAATGGTCAATATTCTTTACAGTAATTCGTTAATGGTTTCGGAGGGTGAAAAAGCTATTGCAAAATTAATGAACGCACTAGAAGGAGATTATATTTTAGCCGTTGAAGGGGCAGTAGCCTTAAAAAATAATGGTCTTTACAACATCATTGGTAGTTGGAAAGGAAAACCGTTAACAGGACTAGAAGCAATCAAGTTGTTAGGAGAAAAAGCATCACACATATTGGCAGTCGGTGCATGTGCTACACATGGTGGAGTGTCAGCAGCAAAACCAAACCCATCTGAATCAGTAGGTATAAACAAAGTTCTAACAAATAAAAAAATGATAATGTTACCTGGTTGTCCTGTACACCCAGATTGGTTTTTAGGAACCTTAGCCCATCTTTTATTATATGGGGAGCCAGATACAGATAGCTTAAACCGCCCATTGATGTTTTATAGTACGCTTATTCATGACCGTTGCCCAAGAAGACCGTTTTTTGATCGGGGAATTTTTGCGGAGAAATTAAGTGATAAAACTTGCTTATTCAAACTTGGATGTCGTGGCCCAGTAACGAGAACGGATTGTCCGACAAGGCAATGGAACGGACACGTAAATTGGCCAATTGGGGATGATACACCTTGTATTGGATGTGCGCAATTTGGTTTTCCAGATGCGATGGCTCCTTTTATTAGCTATGACACAACGAGAGTGGTAAAAGATGAATAAAAGAATTATCATAAATCCTTTGACACGTATTAGTGGTTTTTTAGAAATTGACGTTCGGATTGAAAACAATGTAGTTGTGGATGCAAAAACAAAAGGAAACTTATTTAGAGGATTTGAACAAATGTTAGTAGGTAGGAGTCCTTTTGATGCGGTTTACTTTACACAACGAATATGTGGAATTTGTTCGGCGGCTCATTCTATGGCTTCCTCACTGGCTTTAGAAGATGCACTAAAAATTGAGCCTATGGAACAAGGACGCTATTTACGAGATATCATTCATTGCTGTGAGTTTTTACAAAATCACATTCGTCATTTTTATCAATATACTGTTCCAGATTATGTTAAATTAGGTCAAAATACACTCTTAGAAACGGATCATCATGATTTTCGATTAGCTAAAGAAATGAATAATCGGATTGCACAGCATTATTTAGATTCACTCGCTATCAGTCGTTCGGCACACCAAATGTTAGCGGTATTAGGAGGGAAAGCACCACATAATCATGGGGTGTTTATCGGTGGTATTACAACAAAAGCAACATCTGAGAAGGTAGCATTGATTGATTCACTATTACAAAAAATTGTAGAATTTATAGACGAAAAAATGATTCCTGACGTTTATGATATTGCTCATTATTATCCCGAATATTTTCAACTAGGTGGAGGGTACGGTAACTTACTATCTTATGGTTCATTTCATAATTATAAAGAGTTAGGAACACTGTATACGAATCCACTTGTTCTATCCAATAAAGGACTAGAAGTGTTTAACGAAAATAATATAGAAGAAAAAATAGATTATTCTTATTACAAGTTGTCAGAGAAAACTGATAAACAAAATCAATTGGCTCTAGAACCAGACATGGATAAAAAAGGGGCATATTCTTGGGTAAAGGCACCACGATATAATGGACTTCCTTTTGAAGTAGGACCACTAGCAAGACTAATTTTAAGTGGAAATTATATAAATCGTATTTCAGCAATGGACCGTACAATTGCCAGAGCATTAGAAACAAAGAAAATTGCAGAAATTATGAAAATACTACTGAAACAAATTATACCGGATGTGGAAATGCAGCAAAAATACGACCTCCCTTTATCAGCATCTGGTAGGGGACTAGTAGATACTACAAGAGGAGCATTAGGGCATTGGCTAGAGATTAAAAATCAGAAAATTTCCTTCTATCAAATTATAACACCATCAACATGGGATTTTTCAACCCGAGATGAGAATGGTTATAGAGGAGTAGCTGAAGAAGCGCTAATTGGTACACCGATAGCCAATCCCGATGAACCAGTTGAGATTGGCAGAATACTACGTTCTTTCGACCCGTGCATGTCATGTGCAACACATGTATACAGCCCTGGAAAAAAAGTGAAAACTATACAGGTGTTCTAATGGAAAAAGTTATCGTACTTGGTATTGGAAATCGGTTAATGATGGATGATGGGATTGGCATTTATTTAGTGGAAGAAATGATGCGAGATGCAAGTGCACAAAATATCCAGTATATTATCGGAGAGTCAGACATCGACTATTGTATTCAACAAATCGAAAATGCAACGTTTGTTATTATAATAGATTGTACCATTACAGGTGGGCAACCAGGAGAGATAACAATTCATTCATTAGATCATCTTGTTGTATCTCGTTCATTCGACTTTTCAGTTCATAATCTTCATTTATTCCAAGTATTGTATCAATTGAGAAATCAAATTAAAGGTTATCTAATTGGAATTGAGCCATATAAAATATCATTTAATTTTGGATTAAGCAAAGTCATAGAAAATAAAAGAAATGAAATCGAAAAAAATGTAAAAGAAGTGATTCAACAGTTAATCAACATAGCATAGAGACCACTCTATTAATGGTGGCCTCTATGCTATTTAGTAAGCGGAAAAGGAGACTTTGGACGACCCAAAAAAAGGAAGCAACAGAGTAAAATTTTTAACAATCCCCCTATTTAAATGATAAAAGCATTGCGCATTTGAAACCTTTCAATCTCATCATTAGTGAATAAGAATTTGCCTATTTTTAACGTTAATAATCCGCATTTTTTTTCAAGCAGTGTTTGGGACGCTTTCTATATGTATTATTGATAGCGTTTCGTTAATTTATCTTTATGACTTTCCATAATTTCTGTCAAATCAATTTCGTATTTGTCTGCTAAAATAAATAAATTATCCAATACATCCCCCAGTTCTTCTTTCAAGTTTTCGATTTGTTGTTCTTTAGATTGTGTAATTTCATCTGGACGGTCGCGACCAATCTCAAGTGTACGAATGGCTTTTGATACTTCACCTACTTCTTCTGTTAAAAAATTCACACGAATAAATGGATTTAAGTCATACCAACCTCGTTTTTTATAAAATTCTGTAATCCATTTTTGATATTCTACAATATTCAATGCAATCTACTCCTTATTTTTCTATAATGATAATAATAGCATGAAGGAGGCGTTAAATTTGAATATTGCAGTTTATTGTGGCGCGAGTTTAGGAAACAATGAAGATTATATTGAAGCAGCAAAAGCGTTAGGTAAGTGGATTGCCAATCATGGTCATACGCTAGTGTATGGTGGGGGAAAAGCAGGATTAATGGGCGTCATTGCTGATGAAGTTTTATACCATAATGGTGAAGTAATCGGAATTATTCCGACATTTTTAGTAGACCGAGAGCTAAGTCATCCAAATTTAACTCGTTTAGAAATTGTAAATTCAATGTCTGAAAGAAAAAATAAAATGATTGAATTAGGAGACTGCTATATTGCATTACCAGGTGGACCAGGGACATTAGAAGAAATATCAGAAGTTATTTCATGGGCAAGAATTGGGCAACACAAAAATCCATGTATCCTGTTCAACGTAGCAGGTTATTACGATAAGTTAAAGGATTTTTACAATGGTATGGTAACAAGTGGATTTTTAACAATGGTTGACCAAAAAGCGATGTTATTTACGGATTCCATTACAAAAATGGAACAATATATAAAAGAATTTACACCGGTCTCGGTAAGAACATATTAATGATACATAATAAGCGCACCTTTTCCGTTTCAAACCTTTCACAAAAGCATGTTAATCAACAAAATGGCTCTTTATAAAGAGGAATGCGCATTCCTTATTAAAGAAATGCGCCCGATTGTTGATTAACTTTATCTACTATATGACGTCCAAACCCTATACACATATTTACCATCTACCTCTATCACATCTCTATGTAATATAACAACCACATTAATGTATCTCGCCCATTGTGGTATTAGTTCAGTTAAACAATCAATAACCTTTACATCAGGACTGGCATAACCGACATTTTCTTCTCTCAAAAAGTGATTTGAGAAATCTTGATACAAAGAGTCCGTCCATTCATATACTTCAAACGGAGAATCAAAAATTCTATTATCTTCTCTATATTGTCCATTTACCCAATGTATTTCCATAACAATGCCCCCTAACATGTTTTTTTGTTATGAATGAATTATAAAAAAATGAGCGTTCCTCAACAATATAATCTTTAACAAGATGAACACTTTCATAGCTTCTCACAAAAAACGCACGATTGTGGAAGATGGAGACCATAAAGTACTAAAGAATGAGCAATGTATAGTTATTTATACGCGATTGCTTTTAGATGACATCTCACAAGAGTGTTACAACTTTAAAAGGCTATTGGCAGTGGAAAAAGACAAATGATTAAAAAAGAATTTGCTTCTAGCTGTTCGTAGATCCATTCTCCTAATATAAAAAATAATTTCGATACTATTGAATTATGTAGATTATTGTCGAAATATACCTATATATAGTTGTGGGAGGAAGCAAATGAAGAAGAAAAATTTACAGTTACGAAGTATCTCAGGGAAGTTAATGCTACTTATCACAACTATTATACTTGTCACAGTTGTGATTATCGGCTCAACAAGTTATTTGGTTGCCAAAAATCAGCTCTTAGAATCAGGTCAAAGAGAACTACAAAGCATTGTTAAGGGGGCTTATACTTCATTAGAATTGATTAATGAAGAAGTAGAAAGTGGCAAAATAACACTAGCGGAAGGGAAAGAAAAAGCGAGAATTATTCTAAATGGACCAGTAAATGAAAATGGAGACTACGATTATAAAAAATCCCATTTTACTTACAAAGAAAATGGTTATATATTAGCTTTTGACGAAGATTTAGTGTTGCAACTGCACCCTTCTAAAATAGGTGGAGCTCCTACCGATGAACTTAACAGAAGCAATCGAGAAAAGATAGTTGCAGGTGGTAAATCCAAAAATGAATCAGATCGTTATGTCGTTTATTCCGACAAACAGCCTGATGGTTCTTTTAAAGATAAAACAGCCTATACAGAATATTTTGAGCCTTGGGACTGGACTATTGGAATTGCTGTTTTTCAAGATGAATTTTATGAAGGATTAAACATTTTACAATATATTATCTTTGGTACAACAGTTGTACTCATTATTTTAAGCTCACTTGTGTTTTATTTAGGTATTCGTAGGAAAATAAATACACTAAAAGATGTAGCTGAAACATCATCAAAAATTGCTGATGGTCATATAATGGTTACCAATTTGCCTGAATCAAGTGATGAAATTGGACAACTTGCGATTGCTTTTAATAAAATGTCACAGCAATTACGTACGCTTGTCGAAAATACTAAAAATACTAGTGAACAATTATTGGATTCAGCTACAAACTTATCAGCAATTTCAGAAGAAACATCAGCTAGTAGTGATGAAGTTGGTAGAGCAATTACCGAAATTGCTACTGGTACACAAGAACAAGCCCATGATTTGGACAAGATAAACCAAACAGTAGAGCTATTATCTTGTTCAATAGATACTACGGAAAAACAAAGTAAAGTTATGTACGACATTACAAAACATGCAGAAAAACTATCATCCGAGGGAATTGAAATCGTTCACCAATTACAAAAATCAAATACGGATTCATTAGCAGCATCACGAGAAGTCAGTCATGAAATAAAAAATTTAAATAGTAAAATAAATCAAATCACACAGGTAATGGAAACAATTGAAACAATCGCAGAACAGACAAATTTACTAGCTTTAAATGCGAGTATTGAAGCAGCAAGAGCAGGTGAGTATGGTAGAGGATTTTCAGTTGTTGCCGATGAAATAAGGAAACTAGCGGAACAATCAAAAAATGCTACTCATCAAGTACAAGGAGTCGTTTTATCCATTGTTTCAGAAACTACTAAAACAGTTGAAACTGTAGAAGTAACAATGGAGACTGCTAAAAAGTTAAATGATGATGTTGTTCTAACACAAAGCAAATTCAATCAGATGTCTGATTCTGTTAAACAAATAGTAGAATCGATATTAGCAGTAAATAAAGAAATGGACGTTATGACATCCTATAATAAGTTGATGAGTGAAGGAATCGAAAGCGCGTCCAGTGTATCAGAACAGACGGCGGCTTCAGTACAGGAAATTGCATCGTCCATAGATGAGCACATTAAAGCAATTGCTGATGTTGCAAGTGCTGCTGAAACACTAACGGAATTAAATCGAGATTTAAATGCTTTAATGGACAAATATACTTTATAACAGGATAGTGATGGTAGGACATGCTCTAAAACTACTTCAAAAGATAACCAGTTTACAAATTAGATATAAAAAAATGCATCGAATCAAATGTTTCGATGCATTTATTCTAGTTAGTAAGTTGACTCTTCATTTTGCCCCTTAAATTTCAAAAATGATATTCGGAATGACTACAATATAGCCTTTAATGAAAAAATACGCATCTCTTTATTAAAGAAATGCGCACATTTGCGGTGTAGTTAGGCGTATATTCACCAAAACGTTAAGTAATGTACTAACGTATTAATTCCTGCAAACTTAACAGACATAATTATAAGTATAACGATAATACTTAATACTACACCAATAGCCTTTTTACCGGAATTAGCCATGTTATCACCATCTCTTAAATTATATTTCTTCGTCAAACGATAAATTTACTGGCTCGTCCAGCAGTTCACCATGCACATCTAAATTAGTTGTTGGAATATTTTTATTTACTTCTTCAAAAGTGAATTGATCTGCCCATACAGTTCCTTGTCCACACAGCATGATACCAAACGAAATAACAGCACTTTGGGTGGGAACATCTAAAATAATAGAGTAGTGGTTCCACTTTGTTGTACCTTTAATGGGGCGATTACTCATATTATCAAATTGAAGAACATCTTCCGTTGTGTTGTCTACTCGCATCCACATCCCAGCGTACGTATTTACCTCTTCCGTACGGATGAAACAAGAGAGTCGAATACGCTTTCCAACAAACTGATTAGCCTTAAATGTTTGCATCATAGTAGCGAATTCAGTTGAATCTAACACTGTTTTGGATTTTAAATAACCTGATGCTTTCCCCTGATGAACAACTTCATAATCAATTCCCATTTCGTAATTAAATGGATTTGATCCACTTAAAAACCAACCTTTCACCTTTGTATCCATATTTGTTTCCTCCTTCATTTTCATCACGTCTGACATTATTCTGCGATATTTACCAGGTGGTAGCTTATAAATCTCTTTAAATGCTCTCGTAAATGATTCTTGTGATTCAAACTGATAATATAAAGCAATATCCAGAATGCGTTTGCTTGTGTAAAGCAAGGCGGAAGAAGCATTAGCCAATCTTCTTAACCGAATATATTCAGTTACCGTCATGCCAACCGTGGCTTGAAATATTCGATGAAAGTGATACATTGAAAAATTTGATTGTGCTGCAATATTTTTTAATGTAAGTGGTTCATGTAGATTTTCTTCCACATATAAAATAATTTTTTTAATTATAATTTCATGGTTATACAACGAAGACACCTCCTTTAAATATAGAATATCAAGGTTCTTCCTTCGTTTTTTGATATATCTTGCGAAGTAATCGCTGCATCCTAAAAACCATTAAGAACAGGTTGATGTAATAATACTCTTTTTATAGCTACAACAATAGAACCTGTACAATATAACAAACCAACTTGCTCGAGAAATTTAGTTTATCGTTACACTGGAAAGGCGCTCTATAATGGAATAACTGAATAGTTTTGAATGGCTACGTTCGTAATAGAGACAGCCAAACAGGTTCTAGTACAACAAGAAAAAACAATCGTACCATGAAATCAAGTTTGGTTAGCAACGCCGTACGAAAGGAAAGCACATGGCCAGGATTATAAGTATCACATCGTCCTTGGCAAATAATAGATGATTCTTCGATAGTGATGTGAAAGAAATAGAGTAGAAAATAGTGAAGTAACAAATTGTCCTGATTGTATTCACATGTTGGTGAGTATACTACCAAAATTACGTGTTTCATCGTTTGTAGGTTATTTGAAAGAAAAGAATCGTTCCACACCCTACCACCAGACCATAAAAATCCATGTTGAGTGGACCTTTTGGAATCGGTGCAGAAATGTAAAAATGTAAATAAGGAGATGAATTCAGTGTTTAAGGATTTTAAGATAACGGAAGGCAGGCCTTTGTATATTCAGCTTAAGGAATATTTAATAAGAATGATGACGAACGGGCATTTACTTGAACATCAAAAGCTTCCATCCACTCGTGAACTCAGCTCATTATTAGCTATCAGTCGAAATACCGTTCTTACGGCTTATGCAGATTTAGAGCAAGAAGGCATGATTTATGCAGTAAAAGGAAAAGGACACTTTGTAAGTCATGTAGAGACCTTTCAAGCTCCAACTATCGAGTTAAATTGGACTGAAAAAATCAATGAGCAAACCTTTTTATCTGAAAAATTAGATCTCATGAAACACGGAGTACGTTGGAATAAAGAAATGATTTCATTTACAAGTATCGCGCCCGATGAAAAGCTTTTTGATGTAGAAAATTTTAAAAAGGCATTTTTAAATCGTATGTCCATTGAAGGAGACATTGTTCTTAACTATGGTTATGCAAAGGGCTATAAACCGCTTATCGATTACCTCCTTAACTACATGGAGATTAAGGGAGTAGACATTCGAAACAAAGATATTTTAATTACCAATGGCTTTACAGAAGGACTGGATATTCTTTTATCCACCTTAAATAAAAAGAACGGCCGTGTGATTTGTGAAAATCCAACCCATCATGCAGCCCTCAAGCTCTTTCGATTACATGGCTATGAGATTGATGGCATTGAAATGGAGGATGACGGTGTCAATGTTAGTGAGCTAGAAAAATGCTTATCTAAACAGGAATATGATTTTGCCTATTTCATTCCGTCTTATCATAATCCAACTGGAATCGTAACATCCTCTCAAAAAAGAAAGAAAATCATGGACCTGTTTTCGGCCTATCAGCTTCCTATTATAGAAGATGGATTTAATGAAGAATTACGTTACTCAGGGTCCCATCAGGCTCCATTAGCTGCTTTTGCTGGAAACGGCAATAATGTGATTTATATTGGTAGCTTCTCTAAAATTCTTTTTCCTGGCTTGCGAGTTGGCTGGATTTTAGCAGACAAAGAGTTGATTTATTATTTGGAAAGTATGAAAAGAGCTCGAACGGTGCATACGTCAACTTTAGATCAAGCTGTGCTATATCAATATTTAAATGATGGCTACTTTGAGAAGTATATAAAAAAAGCAAAAGCAGTCTATAAGAAAAAATATGAACTAGCTGTCCATTATTGTAAGCAATATATTCCATGTAAGCGAATCACAAGTGACGGTGGGCTCCACCTTTTTATAGAACTAGATCACAACATTGACTCACAAAAGCTTTTAGAAAAGTGTTACCAAAAGGGAGTTGTTTTTTCGACAGGCAATGTATTTTACACAGACAGTAGTGGACAACATACGTTGCGGTTAGGATTTTCTAGGTTACATGAGAAAGAAATTATTCAAGGAATTAAAATCATAGGAGATACTTTAAAAAATAATTATGGAGGTTAAAAAAATGAGAGTTGGCGTCATTATGGGCGGGGTTTCTTCCGAGAAGCAAGTTTCGATTATGACAGGTGAAGAAATGATAGCTAATTTAGATAAAAATAAGTATACAATTGTATCAATCCACATAGAGAAAAAAGAAGATTTAGTGGAAAATGCACGGAATCTTGACGTTGCGTTACTGGCGTTACATGGCAAGTATGGTGAGGACGGCACCGTTCAAGGTACCCTTGAAACTATGGGAGTTCCCTATACAGGAAGCGGTGTCCTGTCCAGTAGCTTATGTATGGATAAGAATATTTCGAAAAAAATCATGAGGTCTGAAGGTGTGCAAACACCAGATTGGATTCATCTTATGAGTATGGAAGAGCTTAATATGGATGAACTAGATAACATGGGATACCCAGTAGTAGTGAAACCTAATGCAGGTGGCTCAAGTGTAGGCGTAAAAATTATGTATGACAAAGAAGCGGTAAAATCTACGATTGCGGAAGTATTCAAATGGGATTCCGAAGTGATAATCGAAAAGCTGGTAACGGGCGAGGAAATCACTTGTTCGATATTGGATGGCAAAATTTTGCCGGTAATTTCTATTCGTCATCAGAACGAGTTTTTTGACTACACCTCTAAATATAATGATGTGACTACAGTTGAAGAGGTGATTCAGCTACCGCCTGAAACATATCATCGTGTTGTTGCTTCAGCGATTTCTTGCTATAAATCATTGAAATGTAGCGTTTATGCCCGTATTGATATGATCATCAATAACGGCGTTCCATATGTATTGGAAGTTAATACATTACCTGGAATGACGAAAAACAGCCTGTTACCTAAAAGTGCACAATCAGCAGGTATTCCGTATCCTCAGCTACTTGACTTGATCATTGAAAAATCACTTAAAGTAAAGAGAAATGATGGATAGAGCAATAATAAGCAGATATTAGCCTTAGCAATATTTTTACATATTATTGAAATAGAATACGAACAAAAGATAAAGATAAAAGAATCGTGGTGTCCCATAATGATCGAAACAAAATCTTATTTAGCAAACGCTGTAGAACAATTAAAGCCTTCTGGTATACGCCACTTTTTTGACTTGGCTACAAAAATGGAAGGTGTTATTTCTCTTGGCGTAGGAGAACCAGACTTTGTCACACCTTGGCATGTCAGAGAAGCTGCAATTTCATCGTTAGAACAAGGCTATACTTCTTATACAGCAAATGCTGGACTACTTGAACTAAGAGAAGAGATTGCTTTATATATGAAAAAATACTTTTCAGTTACTTATGCTCCGCAATCAGAAATTATTGTGACTGTGGGTGCTAGCCAAGCAATAGATATAGCTTTAAGAGCAATACTAGATCCAGGTGATGAAGTCATTGTTGTGGAGCCTTGTTTTGTCTCGTATGCTCCACTCGTAACGATGGCTGGAGGCGTACCTGTTACTGTGCAAGCATTAAAAGAAAATGAATTTAAAATTCTTCCGCATCAATTAGAAGCAGCTATTACAAAAAAGACCAAAGCGATTATGATTTGTTCTCCTAATAATCCTACTGGTTCTTTGCTTAATAAAACAGAATTAGAGAAGATTGCTGAACTTTGTGAACAACATGATTTGCTTGTACTTTCTGATGAAATTTACGCAGAACTTGTTTATGATGAAAACTATACGAGCATTGCCTCTATAGAAGGAATGCACAAGCGAACGATCTTATTTAACGGTTTTTCAAAGGCATTTGCGATGACAGGATGGCGCTTAGGATTTGTTTGTGCTCCTGAAGAAATATCACAGGGCATGTTAAAAATTCATCAATACACTATTATGTGTGCTCCAACGATGGCCCAATATGCAGCGCTAGAAGGACTAAAACATGGCAGATCCAATATAGAGGATATGAGAAACATTTATCGCCAACGTCGTAATTTTATCGTTAAATCTTTTAATGATATGGGGTTAAGTTGTCATTATCCGGGCGGAGCATTCTATGCATTTCCATCCATTGCGTCAACAGGACTAAGTTCTCAAGCATTCGCAGAGCAGTTGTTATTAACTGAAAAAGTTGCTGTTGTTCCAGGAGATGTTTTCGGTGAAAGCGGTGAAGGAAATATTCGTTGCTCCTACGCTGCTTCTATGGAACAACTACAAGAAGCGATGAAACGTATTCAGCGATTTGTTAATAATCTTGAAAATCACAATCCCCAGATTTAATATTAATAAAATAAATGATGCTACACACTTCTATTGATTGCTTCTCTAACGCTCTCATTACAAGTCCGTAAAATTAAACAACATTGCTGAGCTATACCTAATCGTTCAGCAATGTTGTTTACGTTTTGCCCATTATTTATTAGAATCATTGCAAAAGTGTGAGGACATCCATTAATGGATGTAACTCTCTTTGACGGTGTCGTTGATAACTGTTCCATAGCCTAACGACGTATAGCAAGTTTTGTTATATTATGAACAACACGAAACAGCTTTATTGATATCTTTTTCACTTACATACACGGAACCTTCAGTATCTATTATATATTCTATATCATTTTCTTTTAATTGTTCGAATAACGATTTTCGTAACGCGTCTGATAAATTTTCTTTTCTAGCAAAAGAAACGTATGTCCCGTTAGAACGATTCTCATTACTACATCCACTCAATATACTCAAACATAAGACGATAGATAGCAAACACTTGCATTTCAATTTCACGAATTTACCCCCTAATGTGGAAAATCAGTATATACCTTTAAGTAATAAAAGTAGAAGGTGAACCTTACTAATAAAGGTCATTTCACAAAAAGCTAGGATAGTCACAGTGATCTGACTTTTTTATGATTTTAGAGAACAAGCTTCTAGGCTTAACAGTAAGCTTACTTCAACAGCACCCCTATATAAAGAGCTACCTCGTGACCTCTCCCTAACAGCAAATACTTAAAATTAGTAGTTGTAATTTTTATTTTACCTCAACCTTAAAAACAAAAGTCTTTTATTCATATTAACACCCCTTTTATTATAGATTCCATTTAGAGAAAATGAATGTTGCAAGTTGTAATTTACAAAAATACTAATGTATGTATATATAAAGTGAAAAGAGAAATATCGTTGTTGACTGTGAGCTGACTTACGAATAAGACAGTAATCCAATCCTATTAGTCATTTTGCGAAACTGTTTGAGAAGAAAAAGGGAGGTATTATCAATGAACGTAATAGAAATTAAAAATCTAACGAAGACTTACGGCAAAGCAAGGGGAATAGCTGATGTTAGTTTTAACGTTGAACAGGGTGAAATTTTCGGATTTATTGGACCTAATGGTGCTGGAAAGTCGACAACAATTCGCACATTATTATCGCTTATTTACCCAACGAGCGGCAGCGCCACGATTTTTGGCAAGGACTGCATTCAATTTGCACCCGAAATAAAAAAGGAGATCGGCTATTTACCATCAGAAATCTTTTACTATGACAATATGAAAGTAAAGGACCTATTAAAATACTCAGCTAGCTTTTATAAAAAAGATTGCAGTAAGAGAATGAAAGAGTTAGCAAAAATGATGGACTTGGATCTGAATAAAAAAATTGATGACCTATCTTTAGGAAATAAGAAGAAGGTCGGGATTGTTCAAGGGCTCCTCCATGAGCCGAAACTCATTATTTTAGATGAACCAACAAGCGGGCTTGACCCATTAATGCAACAAAAATTCTTTGAACTATTAGAGGAAGAGAATAAAAAAGGTGCTACGATCTTATTTTCGTCCCACATCCTCAGTGAGGTTCAAAGATTATGTAATCGTGTTGCCATCATTAAAGAAGGTAAAATTGTAACGGTAGAAAAGATTAGTACGTTACAAGAGAATAACTATAAAAAGTTTAAAGTTGAGACGGATGCACCCCTAGACAAAAATTACTTCCAAATCGATGGGGTCAATAAATTAGATATTCACAATAACGTAACTAGCTTTTTATTTAAAGGTAATATTAATACTGTGATGAAAAAAATCGCTGACATTGAAATTACGAATTTGTGGATTGAAGAACCAGACCTTGAGGAGATCTTTTTACATTATTATGAGAAGGAGGTCTAAGCATTAATGAATATTTTTATACATGAATTGAAAACGTATCGAAAGTCTACAATTATTTGGTCGCTATCGTTAATTGCCATTATGATTATTTTTATGTCAATGTATTCTACATTTGCTGAAGATGCAAAGGGTTTTATGAAAATCGTTGAAAACTATCCAGAGGCGATCAGAAATGCAATGGGGTTTAATCAAGAAAATTTTTTTACTATTTTAGGATTCTATAGTTTCCCGTTATCGTTTATTACTCTTTGCGCAGCAATCCAGGCGATGAATCTCGGCACGTCCATTATCAATAAGGAAGTCCGTGAAAAAACAGCGGACTTTTTGCTAACGAAGCCTGTTACCCGTACAGAAATCTTGACAGCTAAATTATTAGCAGCCTTCGTTTCGATTGTCGTGACGAATATCTTTTATTTCGCTGCCGCTAGCTTTGTGGCATTACAAGTTCAGACTGATGATTTTAGCTTAAAAATTTTCTTGCTGCTTTCACTTACAATATTCTTTATTCAGCTGATATTCCTATCCTTAGGAATAATCATTTCCGTTATTGTCCAAAAGATTAAATCTGTGCTGACCGTCTCACTTGCTACCGTCTTTGCTTTCTACTTTGTCGGAATGTTCAGCGATACGACTGGTGATGAAGTGAAACGTTATTTTTCGCCGTTTAAATACTTCGACACCGCTTATATCATAAAGCATTCCAGCTATGAAACAACATTTTTAATTGCTGGTGCAGTGATTATTATTCTTGCAATCGCAACTAGTTATGTTGTCTATAGTAAGAAGGATATCCATGCGGTTTAAAAATGTTAGCTTTACTTGTAGAAAGCGAAATGGAGGGGTTCGGTAATGAATATATTTTTAAAAGAATTGAAGTCTCATCGAAAATCACTCATATTTTGGAGCATCGGTGTTTTCCTGATGGTGGCATCAGGAATGACTAAATATGAAGCGTATTCGTCATCGGGCCAATCGATAAATAAATTGATGGCAGATATGCCAAAATCGCTACGGGCTGTATTAGGTTTCAATGATTTGGATTTAACGAAAGCTAGCGGCTACTATGGTATGCTTTTTCTCTATTTAGTGTTAATGGCAACTATTCATGCAGTCATGCTCGGAGCGACCATTATTGCCAAAGAAGAGCGAGATAAAACATCTGAGTTTTTATTCGTTAAACCAGTATCTAGAAGTAAAGTTATTACAGCCAAGCTATTGGCTGCGTTGATAAATATTGTGATCTTCAATCTCGCAACATTCGTTTCGTCTATTATTCTTTTAGGGAAATACAGCGATGGCGAAGCGGTGAATAGTGAAATTGCAATCTTAATGGTAGCAATGTTCATTTTGCAGGTTTTGTTTATGGTTATTGGCAGTGCCATTGCTGCTGTAAAGAAGAAACCAAAAACGGCTGCATCAGTGGCTACTGGAATTCTCTTACTTATGTATATGTTATCAATGATTATTGATCTGAATGAGAGTATAAAAGGAATAAGATATTTTACACCATTTAAATATTTTGAAGCGAAAAATGTAATGTATGGCGGTGGGCTAGATGTAAGCTTTGTCGTAATCTCCCTAATATTGATTCTATCATTTTTGGTCATAACCTATGTTTATTATAAAAAAAGAGATTTGAATGTTTAGTTAAAAGACCATCATTTGCGGTCTTTTTTCATGGGAAAAATCACAAAGATAGTTAACATTGCAAAAAAACCTATACTAGTGAATTTTCCGATGATTGCAGTTTCACTTTTTTTCCAAGATTTATACGATGTTAAATTTTTTGAATCTTTTTTCGTTCTTTTTTCGTACGTTAAAGTAGGAAAGGAAATGGAGGCTCATAGAAATGGAGAAAACGAAAAAAATGATGGTTGGTATATCAGCAACAGCCTTAACGTTAAGCTTAGCTGGTTGTGACACATCAACAAGTAGCTTACCATCAAAGCCAACAGATGAAAGCTGTAATGACTGGGATTGGTCAGTGGAAGAGGGCGTATGGCAATGTGATGAAAGTCGTTCAGGGCATTATGGAGCCTACTATTACGGGGGAAGCTATTATAATACCAAGTCAGCGTTAAAGAGTAGCAGCGACTACAAAAATTATAAAAGCAGTACCAGCTCTAAAGCAGGGCGATCCAGCTCAGGGTTTGGCAGTGGATTAAAAAGTTTCGGAGGATAAGAGAGGGCGAAAAATATGAATGTGTATTTAAATTTTTTATCATATCTAGGTGTATCCATTAGTTTATTAGTAATCGGTATGTTGCTATTTACGCTAAGTACACCAAAAATTAAAGAGTTCCAATTAATCGCGCAAAAAAATGTAAGTGCTGCGATGCTATTAGGTGGTAAAGTAATCGGCTTAGCCATCGTATTAGGGGCGGCTGTAGAGTATTCGATTTCTTTATTTGATATGGTTATCTGGGGTGCAATCGGCATTGTAGCGCAAGTCGTTGTGTTTTTCATAGCAGAACTAATAACGATTCGTTTTAGCATTCAAAAAGCGATTGAAGAAGACAATCGAGCAGTTGGAACAATGTTATTATCGTTATCATTAGCAGTTGGTTGGATTGTTGCGAAATGTTTATCATATTAGTTTGAGGAGGGGTAGCTCTGAAGGAGTTAATTTATTATATTGATAAAGGAAATGGATATTTTGAGCCGTTTTTTGAATATATGGAACCCAATGTTGGCCTAGATGAATTTTATGCGCGACAGCTTTGTACATATTTTATCATGCAAGGTATACAATATGAGCTTATATCGAATGAGATGGAAGGGAATGTGGAAGTACTTGTATTAAGAGAGATGGGCCGTAATTTATCAGGTGAGGATGAGAGAAGCTTCCGTGAACAAGGCATCCATATCGAATTTAGAAATCCAAATGAACATGAAAATTATCGATTGCTCTTACGTATCCCTTGTGAGACACATACTGAAGTTATTCGCTACTTATTAAAGAATGTTGTAGATATTCCGAATATCGGACAAATGCTTGTTACTTCTACTGAAATTGACGAGGACCGTGGCGTTTATGTGATTTATGTAACGGAATTGAAAGTGAGCTGAATGGTTTCATGAATAAAAGCGAGCGCCAGCAGTTTTATACGCAATTTGAACAGTTTTGGGCCGATTTATATGACGAGGAATATGCCCTTTATGATATGTATGAAATAACAGAGGAAGAAGTTGAAAAGATTCGGTTAGCAACGGAACGAACGGGTAAAATTTTTTTTAAAACGGCTCATTTATTACGCAACGTATCCAATGAGACATTACTTGAAATGGGTTATCCGGAAGAAACGCTCCATTTTCTTCGTTTAAAAACGATGGAGGTTGAAAGCGTAATTGCGCGCTTTGACTTTATTCCACATAACGGTAGCTATAAATGTATTGAAATGAATGCAGATACACCGACGTTTATTAAGGAATTATTTTTTGTCAACGAACGCATTTGTCATGCATTTGCAATGGAAAATCCAAATGCTGAAGCGGAGCAGGTTTTAAAAGATTTGATTCAAGAAAGCGTTAAACAAAATAAATGTTCTCAAAAAACACATATCGTCTTTACTGCGCATGAACAAAATATAGAAGACTACTATACAACGCTTTACTTAATGCAATTTATATCTGGAGCCAAATTTACGCCGTTGCATCAATTACAAATTCAAAGAGGTGTCGGGTTATTTGATGAGGACGGGAAGCAAATCGATGTCCTGTATCGTCAAACGTTTCCGATTGAAAATTTAATTCTAGACGAGGATGAAGCACAAAATAAAATCGGCTTGTGGCTATTAGAGTTAGTTGAACAAAATTTGTTAACGATTATCAACCCACCCTCTGCTTTTTTACTACAAAACAAAGCGGTACAAGCTGTCATTTGGGGCTTGCACGAGGAAGGAAATGAATTTTTTTCTGCTGAAGAGCACGAGTGGATTGCCGATTATTTGTTACCTACCTATTTAGAAGAAAGCCCGTTTATTGACAAAGGGCTGCGCTATGTAAAAAAACCTGTATTTGGTCGTGAAGGGGATACGATAGAGATTTATGAAGCAGATGGACATTTACTAAAGGCGGATGCACAAAAATCTTATCATCACTATACAAAGGTGTATCAGCAATATATCGAGCAACCAAAAACAACATTTCACAGTGAAAAAGGCAAACAAACAGGAGAAATATTGGTTGGTAGCTTTTTAATTAGCGGAAAGCCAAGTGCAATTGGTTTACGCATAGGTGGAATGATTACAAACAATTTATCGTATTACTTGCCAATTGGAATAAAAAGAGGGAAGTTTGGGTTCTGAACGATTTTAAAAGAAGAGGAAGGAATGCACTTAATGTAGTGTGAGTTGAATTCAATGGAAGTTCTCCTAAGCTAGCGACAATAGAGAGTATCAAAGTCATGACGGCTCTGCCAGTCGGTCATGCGCACATCTATTATAAATGAACTGAAAATCCACTCTTGAACGCAAATCGTCTTTAGCTTTATTCCAATTTGAAAGATATAAATAAGTAACTCCTAAGACCATTTTATATTCATTATAAACCTACTAACGTAACAGTATTTGGGAACGTTAGTAGGTTTATTTATGTAAATGTTATAAATCCTTAAAATTTAAGCACACGTTAGCCGAATCAGGAAAGAGGATATACAACAATCATGCCATTTTCTTGACGTATTTTTTATGGTTCACTAATTCCTACTGCCAGCAACAGAAAATAAACAAATACTAACACGGCATCATTTAACAAGATGCCTGTAATAATAAACCATAGTTTTTTAGATAAGATAGCAAAGAGAATGCCTAGTACAGAAAGCACTGTAAACACATTTATACCCAAAATTAAGTTTGCGTTAGGTCCTCTGATGATAAAGAAAAAAATGATACTTATTGCTACTGTCAAAACTGATAAAACGCCTAATATATTTTTGTTCAAAAATGTAACCCCCTTTAAATCAATAAGCTTATTAATTAAGCAGGCTTGTGTGTGGAGCACCTTCATGCATAGTATTCAATTACTTATGATTTAAATGTAACATTATTTACTTAATATAAAGAATATTGGTTTTTATATTTACGTTGGTAACTACCCCAAACATCTAATATTTACAAGACGTGAGGAAGTCCAAAACCGCAATCAAAACTTGTTAGTTAAACATGCTAGATTCGAGTGCAAGTATAGATTATTCATATTTATATTCGCAATTTTTTTAGAAAATTTTATTCACCATTGTGAAATGCCATAATTTTATTTAATCAATGTTGCGACATCGTTTTCTATTTCAAAAACTAAAAAATCATGATCTTCTTCTACAACTTCTTTTTCATATCTAAACTCTTTGTCAATCAGCATTTCAAAATAATTTGTTTCAACATTAAGTTCAAAAACTGGACATTGGTCAAATCTGACATCGCCAATATATATTGCTCTAATTTTTTTCATTTATAACTCTCCCTCAATACAATTTCAGTATCTGATTCTACTATTCATGTATTCGATAAACACATGCACCAACAACTAACTATAATTTAGAACCACACCATGGACAGAATTCAATTGCTATACTTGAAGAACCGCCATCATGAATAATCAAACCGTATTCATTATCTTTATCCGAAAAAATGATTATTTTGTCAGGACAATCAAATGGATCAATATGCATATCACATTTGAAATTTGCATGGTAATCCATATACTCACAACAATGATGTTTCGTCATATTCAACCTCTTTTCCTAAAGTAAACGGACCCGATTTCGGCACACTTGGCGCCTTTATTGGATAGGTTCGTTTCAACACTTCACAGTTCCAATCATTGTCTATTTTAATCGAAACGTTGCATAAGTGCGACGTAATCCATGAAAAGTGTGTGACAGGTACCACAGCTAATTTTTATGCAAAAACTTTATAGTCTGTACGGATTCATTGAGATACATGGTATGATTTCTCTTGAAATCAATTTCAGAGGTGTTGAAGTATGGATTATGGTCCGATTGAAACAGAAAATCAGTATATTAAAAATATAAAATATGCTAATAAAGGTTGGTGATAATAAATGAAACATATATTTTTAGTTGAAGACGATTTGGAAATTGCGAAAAACCTCGCTTTTTTACTCCGCTCTGAAGGATTTACCATCACCCATGCTGCGACGCAAAAAGAAGCCATACTTATGCTTGCTGCGCAGAAATATGACTTGGCATTGCTTGATATTTCCCTTCCTGATGGCAACGGCTTTGCAGTCTGCACGGAAATCAAGCAAACTCAGAACATTCCAGTAATCTTTCTAACAGCTTCTGGCGATGAAGCCAGTGTCGTTACGGGGCTGAACATAGGGGCTGATGACTATGTGACTAAACCTTTTCGTCCACGCGAATTGATTGCTCGAATTGGAACAGCATTACGAAAAAACGGCCATTCTCCAGTTGTCTTTGAAATGGGGGACCTTCATGTTGATCCAACGACTGGCGTTGTCAAAAAGGATGGGCAAGAAGTTTTTCTTTCTGCGCTTGAATACCGATTACTATTAGTGTTTATAAATAACCCTAAAAGTATTATCACGCGCGACAGGCTATTGGACGAATTATGGGATGCATCGGGCGAGTTCGTAACGAACAATACCCTAACCGTCTATATAAAACGCCTAAGAGAAAAAATTGAGACAGATCCTGGCAACCCGCGATACATTTTAACGGTTCGTGGTACAGGATATCGCCTAGGAGCTAGCCATGTTGCGGAATAGGGAGATTCGGCAATTTACACTTTTATTTACCGGCATCACAATCATTACCGCCATTTTAGGTTTTACTATTCAGCCCATAGCTGGCCTATTAATTCTTTCTACTTGTGTTGCGTTTGGTACCTTATTTTTCCTATTTACAAAAGCGCATTATCAAAGGATTACACAAATTTCAGAGCAAATAAATTTAGTGCTGCATAATACAGATCATTTGTTTATTAGTAATGCAGAAGAAGGCGAACTGTCTATTTTACAAAATGAAATCACTAAAATGACGCTTCGCATACGAGAACAAAATGAAGCACTGAAAAAAGAGAAACTCTATCTAGCTGATTCACTAGCCGATATTGCACACCAACTCCGTACACCACTAACTTCAGCGAATTTGATTGTATCTTTACTGAAAAACAATCCAGAGGAACATGAGCGTAAAACGTTGCTATGGGATATACAAAAATTATTTGTACAAATGGATTGGCTATTAACCTCTCTGTTAAAATTATCACGTTTAGATGCAGATATTGTAAATTTCAAAATGAAACCATTGGATGTCATAACCTTAATAAAGGATTCGCTCCATCCATTTCTTATGTCGATGGATTTACATAATATTACACCTCAAGTGAATATAGCGGACAGACTAGTTATTCATGGAGATTTCGGTTGGCTTTCAGAGGCCATTCAAAACATTTTAAAAAATTGCATAGAGAGTATAGGCAATAACGGGACGATTCAAATAGTTTGTCAGGAAAATATACTGTATACAGAAATCACCTTGCATGATAGTGGACCAGGTTTTAAAAAAGAAGATGTGCCCTACTTATTTGAACGATTTTACCGTGGGAAAAATACGAGCACGACAGGATATGGCATTGGCCTAGCGCTTTGCAAAACCATTATTACGCGCCAAGGGGGAACTATTTGTGCCAAAAATCATCCGCAAGGTGGCGCAATTTTTTCTATTCGTTTCCCAAAGTGACGAATCTCTCACTTTAGAGTCACGAGGATGTAAGTTAAAAATTCTATTATAAGGGTACAGCACAAAAGGAGGCTCACATAATGGAGTTTTTAAAAATTGAAAACTTATGCAAAACATATGGGCAAGGTGAAAATCAAGTGACAGCATTGGACAATGTTTCACTTACGATAGAAAAAGGGGAATTTACTGCCATTATCGGTTCATCCGGCTCAGGTAAATCGACATTACTACATGCAATTGCTGGCGTAGATGTACCGACAAGCGGAAAAATTTACTTGAACGGACAAGATGTATATGCTCAAAATCATGAAAAACTGGCAATTTTCCGTCGTCGAGAAGTTGGTCTGATTTATCAATTTCATAACCTTATTCCTACATTAAATGTCGTAGAAAATATGACATTACCGATTTTGATGGATCGACGTAAAGTGAATGAAGAACGATTAATGGACTTATTAAACTTACTTGGCCTCGAAGACCGAAAAACCCATTTACCAAATCAACTATCAGGTGGTCAGCAGCAACGCGTTGCGATTGGACGTGCACTGATGAACGCGCCAGCCGTGATGTTAGCTGACGAACCTACAGGTAGTTTAGATAGCAAAAATGGGCATGAAATTATGCGTTTGTTAAAATCCAGCCACGAAAAATATCAGCAAACGCTGATTGTAGTCACGCACGATGAAAATATCGCCTTACAAGCGGATCGGATTATTTCCATGTCTGACGGCAAAGTTATTCGAGATGAGAAACGGGTGGCAAGATAATGAATATTTTCAATAAAGTCGCCTTGCAAAGTTTACTAAAAAACCGCACGCGAACGATTGTGACCATTATTGGCGTTATTTTATCTGCAGCGATGATTACAGGCGTTACGACCTTTGCGACCTCCCTACAAAACTATATGATTAATGGCTCGATAATAAAATATGGCGATTGGCACGTTGGATTTTCTGATGTTGACGCTACATTTATCGAACAACAAAATGAAGATAAACGAATAGCCAACACCATTACCTTTGAAAACATTGGTTATGCCAAACTGGAGGGAGGTAAAAACGTCAACAAGCCGTATCTCTTTATTGCTGGCTTTGACCAAGACACGTATGCCCATTTACCAATAACACTTACTTCTGGTCGATACCCTAAAAATAACACGGAAATTCTCATTCCTTCGCACCTTAAGGAAAATGGGGGCGTGACGATTTCTGTAGGTAATACCCTTGCATTGAATGTTGGAAGACGTATAAGCAATGATAAACAGCTCTCACAATATGACCCTTACCTTTCAACTAATCCAGAAAGCTTTGTAGCTGAGCGTCAGAAAAACTACACAGTCGTTGGGACATTCAAACGACCTGGATTCGAAGAGGTAAAGGCACCTGGTTATACATTAATTACAACAACTGATGCTATGAAAAAAGCGAGTAGCTTTAGTACCTTTATTAAAATGAAAAGTCCTCGTAAAGTACATGATTATGCAGATGAATTCGCAACGGAACATCAATTTGTTACAAATGACAACGTGTTACGATTTATGGGTCTGTCAAATGATAAACTATTTAATCGTCTACTCTACTCAATTGGTGGCATTTTAGTTGCCTTAATTATGCTCGGTTCAGTTTTCCTTATATACAATGCCTTTTCCATTTCGTTAAACGAACGTATGCGACAATATGGAATTTTGATGTCAGTAGGTGCAACGGCAAAACAATTGCGAAATTCTGTATTATTTGAAGGACTTTGTATTGGCGCTATTGGTATACCAATCGGTGTGCTAGTTGGCATCCCAAGTATCAAAGGTGTTCTTTCTCTTGTGTCGAAAAATTTCGAAAATATCGCCTATGATAATGTACCATTAACTTTGACCGTTTCGATACCTATCATAATCGTCACAGTCGTTATTAGTTTGATGACCATTTTAATTTCAGCTTATATCCCAGCACGCAAAGCTGCTAATACTCCAGTTATGGCTTGTATTCGTCAAACAAATGAAATTAAAGTGGAATCAAAAGCCATTAATACGCCTAAATGGATGGAGCGTATTTACGGCTTAGAACGCACACTTGCGCTTAAAAACTTTAAACGAAACAAAAGACGATATCGCAGTATCGTCCTATCACTTCTATTAAGTGTAGTTATGTTTGTATCGTCTAGCGCATTTAAAACAACGCTCCAACAGGCTGCAAAGTCATCCGTTGTCAATACGGATTACGATATTATGTTCTTTAGTGAGAACATGAAAGAAAACGATTCATTTCAGCTATTTGACAAACTACAAAATGTAGATGGGGTTTATAAAGGCTCTTATCAATCCATGATGGAATATACAAGTAAAATTAACTTACATGATTTCTCAGCAGACTACCGTCAAGCAGCAGGTTATGGTGAGCTCGATAAGACGATTGATGTACCGCTAGACATGCAGTTTTTAGAGGATAGTGTTTACCTAGATTTTATTAAAAGCTTAGGTTTAGATATAGCTGAATATACAGGGGAAAATGCGAAAGTCATTGCCGTTGCCAAAGTGAAAAATAAAACGGCTACTGCATCGGAAAAAGACAACATAATAGATATGTTTACAAAACAGTCGATGAATTTAGTTATTACACCAAACGTAAATACTAGCGCAATCTTAAATGAAGAGCGAAATGTAACGATTACATTTGTCGATACGTATCCTGTCGATCCATTACCAAAGTTACCGTCTGAAGTAAGACCGTACACGTTTATGATTGTTGCACCATATCAATTAATCGATACATGGGCACTAGCTGATGTTCCGATGGATTGGGGCTTAACGTTCCTATCAAAGGATGCATCGCAGTCAGTTGATGAACTGAAAAAAATAATCGAATCGGAAGAAACCTTATACGAATATTCGATATACAATGCCAATGAAATATTTGACCAGAACCGCAATATTATCTTCATCATTGATTTGTTCACCATTGTTTTCGTCATAATGATGTCACTTATTGCAATCGCCAATGTGTTTAACACCATTTCTACGAATATTCGATTACGTAGACGAGAGCTTGCAATGCTTCGCTCAGTTGGTATGTCCAATCGTGATTTCAATAAGATGATGCGCTTTGAATGTGTTCTTTATGGGTTCCAAACATTACTATTTGGACTCCCTATTTCAGGTATTTTAGCTTGGCTAATCTATAAAGGGATGTTTATCGGTGGAGCGGAAGTCGCATTCACATTCCCTTGGAGCAGTATGGGCATTAGTGTACTGGGGGTATTCCTTGTTATATTTATTACAACAATGTACGCACTTCGCATGATTAAAAAAGAAAATATCGTCGATGCACTGCGTGATGATATGAATTAATTTTTAAATGTAGCGAATAGCAATAGACCTAAACGGCAGTTTTGAATCTTTCAGAACCGCCGTTTTTACTTTGGAAATCCGACTCTGTAACAATTTGTTGTCTAATAGTAGGGGAGAGACTATGGTGAAAATGGCAATTGGCAACGATGAGAATGGTTGCACATAAACTATGGTTCCTATACTGCACAAAATTATGGCTATTCGTTCAAATATTCTACTGACATGGTCTCACACCCGTTGAAGTGAGCAAATTTTGTGAGACAATTGTTCAAAGCTGTACGCAATTGAGTTGTTTGCTTCACACCGTTCTCGTACCAGATGTTTTTAACAACGAGTGTGCCAGTTTTTCTCTCCGCGATAATCTCAACTCGTCCAATGAAGCGTTCGCCATATACGAGGGGGAGCACATAGTAGCCGAATTTTCGTTTGCTTACAGGTGTGTATATCTCCCACGTATAATCAAAGTTAAACAATGCGGTAATTAGTTTTCTGTCCCAAAGGAAATTATCGAGCGGCGCAATCAGCTCGCAACGCCATTTTGGTTCTGGATTTTGCAAAACCACTTCAATAAGCGGTAAATCCTCCGCAAGGCAATACAGCATATCCTTCATTTGATCCACAGTAACGGCAACAATACGATCTTCCTGCAATAGCTGGCTAAAAACCTCTTTGCGTTGTGCTGCTTTCAACCCCCAAATATTCAACCATGCATCTGACGCACGATTCCATAAGAGACCGACCGAGCCGATTCGACGTAGTACCCGCCACTTATAATGCGCAAGTTCATCAACTAGGGGCTCTGATGCAGTCAGCAGATTCGGCTGTATGTACTTCTTGGCTAAATCGTAATATTTACGGCTGCCCTTTTTATGATGGATAATCAACTCCCCCGTTGAATACATCTGTTCCAGTACTGAGCGAGATGGATTGTTTCCGCTACTCCAGTGAATGGCTGATTGCCAAGAGAAATCTCCATCCAATTTTAAATCATCTGAACTTAGTGCACCATGATTTTGGATATGAGCCCGTACTAGCGTTGTCAACGCTTCCATTTCGGGATAGCGTTTGGCATGTTGTCGGGCGGCTTCCCTATAGCGTTCAAAATACGGCCAGTCTTCAACAGGGATAATAGCGAGGTTCTTGTCGGGATAATCGACAAGGCTTCTTTCCTCATACAGCAAATCGGCGAGCATTCCTTTAGTAAATTCTTTGATTCGGGACTGCAACACCAATTCGGCATTCTTTCCGCAAACATCGATGGGGTCGTATTGAATACAACCAACTTGTCGAGTAAAGTCCAATACACCCCGTTTCCCGCTAAATTTATAGTCGTCCAAAAGTCCGTGTTTCAACAACAGAAATTGCCGTGCCTGGCGGTTTGTTAAGTGAATCATCTATGCACCTACTTCTAGTTTTAGTGTAATTCAGGAGAGTGGAGAACAAAAAACGAAACCGTGAAGTGAAATCTTTTTACGGATAGTCAGTGTAGCATGCTTCTTACAAAATAGCTTATTCTAATTTGGCATACTTGCAATGTTCCTTCTAGCTACTGCAAATGCCATTAAAACATCATCCCTAATACTTCCAAACTTCTCCTCTTAGCACCATTTCTGTTTTATTATACAGAATACAGTGAAAATAAACAAACATATGTTCCGTTTAGTGGATGAGTGAGAAAAGACCAAATAATGTACTATCCTTTTGTTTTTTACCATAGGAAATGTGATTTTATATATGGAATTCTAAAAAAGATAGATTTTTAATAGAGTAAATTGCTGTAAAAATCGTTTGTAAAAAATAAAAAATCAATATACAAAATTGCTGAAATATAAAGAAAAATCAATTATTTTATAAATAAATTAAAACTCTCATTGTTCAGTCTATTGTTTGATGTTACTTAATAAAGATTTTTGAGAACGAAATTGGGGATTTGGAAAAGGAAAATTTTAAAGGGGTGATTATGGAAAGTAATTATAAGATACATTCAATGCCTATAATGCTTGTCATTATCGTTAAATTCTAATATTAAAATATTAGAATTTTTTAGAGCTATAGCAGTTATCTCTTTTTTATTATGTGACTTCCACATTCTACTTAAAAAAAAGAATTGGATATAAAGTATATAGTTTTGAAATTTTATAAAAATCAGATTAAGGAGAAGTATGATATGTTCGATTTTTCATTAATTAATGTCATTGCTCATATCGTTTATGCTCCAATTGTTGTAATCATTCACGAATATGGACACGCAATTTTTGTTAAGCTATTCGGTGGGAAAATTAATTATATAGGTTTAGGCGCAGGTGATAAATTATTTCAATATAAAATATTTAGAATAGGAGAAATAGGATGGTGGTATACAGGTCGAATTTGTTATGAATTTGAAAATGAAATTAAAACGACAAAAAAAATTTTAATAAGTTTAGGGGGACCAGCTATTAATATAGTATCTGCAACTTTGGTTTGGATAGTTGGTAACGTAGAATGGGCTGACTGGTATAGGGGGTTTATTGTTGTATCATACTTAGTAGCAATTTTTTCTTTAATACCATATAAGTATAGAGAAGATGGATTGGAAAGTGATGGTCTAAAAATTATAAATCTTATTAAAAATAGTGTTAGGAAGTGATTTTGATGCAAGAATTACTGAGTTTAAACGGATATCAATATAAATTTGAGGAAGAAAAAAAGAATCTAAATATATTTTCAGAGTCTAAAGAGTTTAACATAATGGGAGATTCGACATTAGATATTCTGTTAGTGAAATTTATATAATCTAATTTTATAATGAATTATTTTCAAGAAATTATTGATTTTTCAAATTGTGTTTTACATAAAAAAGAAATATTTATAAGTATTCATAACATTTTAGAGATGGAGGTTATTATGAAAAGATGGATAGTAATTCTGATTTGTTTATTCATAAGTGGTTGTGCCGGTTTAGGAGATTATAGTATTAACTTATCTGGGAATTATTCACTTTTGCGAACTTCAAGTCATAATATTACGATTGCACCTAAAAGTCAGAATGGTGAAGGAATGTGGGATGAGAATGTTATTCCTGCAAAAGTTGTAGAAGTTGGTTGGAATAAAGATTACATAATTGCAAAACAGCAGGCTTACCCTAATGAAGAGTATTTTTACTGGATTTTAAATGTTAAAGATGAATATGTAGAAGGACCTTTTATTCTTAATGACTTTCAAAAAAAAATAAAAGAGTATGATATTACTAACTTAGAATTGAAATTGGTAGAAGATATACAATAATTAAATATAAACATGTATAATTGTTATCTTATTGTCCAGAAAGTTACATAAGTATTATGTGATAATGACAAACTTATTTACACAAAAGCATTCCACAAAAGTAAGCATCTAAACTTTTGTGGGGTGTTTTTTCCTTAAGCTGTGCAAAAAAACATTTTTCAATTGGATATACATCAATAAAAATCTAAGAAAAGAAACACACTATCCTAACGAGTCGAATAAGATGTTGCTGTAAGTAAGTCGGAGGTAGGTGTTTAAACTTGAAAAAATGGATGGTTGTATTTTGTTTAGGCAGTGTAATGGCTTTAGCAGGTTGTCAGGGTAAAATAAAGCATGAACAAATTGAAAAAGACGACGTGCAACAACCCGTTATGTACACGCAGGACAAGGGGCAGGAAGTAGGTCCTGTAGTGGTTGAAATTGTTAATCCACAATCTAAAGAAATCATCCACATCGTATCGCCCATAGAATTAGGCTTTGAAACAGACCCAGTCTTGTATAAAAAGAACATTGAACAATTGGCACAACAATTAGCGAGAGGCACAGAAACAAAAGTTGGTTTTGATAAGCGAATGATGCTTGATAAAGTCGATGACAATGGTCGGATTATAAAAGGTAATCCATTAGTTATTTTAAAAGAAAGTGAATTGGTAGAGAAAATTATGGCAGCATCAGCAACGGGTGGTACAGTAGAAATGCCGCTGTATATTACTGAAAGTGGCTATTATTTTGAAGACATACCCTATTTAGAAGATGTTGTAGTGGCTTCTTATACAACCTACTTCAATAGAGCGGATGCTGGAAGAAATAAAAATATTGAACTTTCAGCAAAAGCCATTCACAATGTGATTGTTGGTAGCGGAGATACTTTTTCGTTTAATACTGTTGTAGGCCCTAGAGATGAAGCGAATGGCTATCAGCCCGCACCTGAAATTATTAATAAAAAGCTTGTTATGGGGATTGGTGGGGGGATTTGCCAAACATCTTCAACATTGTTTAATGCAGTCGATCAACTCCCGATTAAATTTGTGGAGCGACACCATCATTCATTAGATGTAGGATATGTTCCAAAGGGCAGAGATGCAACGGTGTCCTATGGTGGCTTAGATTTTAGATTTCAAAACACCAGTGATGTACCATTTTTAATTAAGGCGGCCTATGGACAAGATTTTCTGACAGTGGAAATAAGGACAGCAAAAAAATACCAAGAAATTTTAACAAAGCTTCCCCCACAATAAGAAAGAAGTTGATGTAGGAATAATAATCAACTTCTCTTGTATTTTAAGACACTTATAAAGAGTGTCTTTTTTTTTTAGAGCCTAGGCAGTGGTGATAGATTTCATAAACCTTAAATAATAGTTAGTATTTCTGCAGGAGTAAATACTTTGTAATCGGGTTCTGCGGATTGGACAATCTCAATGGCATCATACCCCCAACCAACCCAAATAATTGGAATACCTACTTTTTTGCAGGCGACGATATCACGTTGCTCATCCCCAATATATAAAACATCGGATGTTTTTAAATTGGCTTGTTTTAAATATTTTTTATCACTTTATCTTTACCAAAAATACGGCTCGAACAAAGTACTTCGGACACATGGTCGATACCATTAGTTTGTAAAAACGCCAAAATATTATCTTTTGAATTGGAGGAAATAATGGCAATTGTATATCCTTTCTTATCAAGTTCCTGTATGACCTCTTTCATACCGTGAAATAAATGAACATCTTGTAATGATTGCTGATATAAACGATAAAATTGCGGGAGTATAGTAGGTAGTTTGTGTAACGGGAAGTTAAATAATTTACTTCGTTCAGCAATCGATAATTTTTTTAGTGCATCAATATCTTCTAACTGTACTTCTTTGAATGCATGTTTTTTAGCAATCGTATTCCATACAGATGCAAACACTGCCGTGGAATCCGCAAGTGTGCCATCAAAATCAAATATTATATGTTTCATTGTATTTTTCTCCTTAAAGGGTATTTGGCTTTACCATTCATAATACTTAAATCAATATAGTCATTCGTTCATGATGACATGAATGCGGAAAAAAAGAAATGAATTAGTATACTATCTGATTTTACATTATGAGAGGAAAGAATTATTTACCATTGCTTCTTCAGTATGAGGTAAATTACTGCACTTGGTCTAATACTTTTGTGATATATTGTTTGATTTGTTTCTTGCTATAACCTATTACATAAGCTTCCATTATCATGTTTTTTATAGAAAGTTCGAGATTATGTAATTGGTTTTCGTCTAACCGTCGATTTGAACGAGCGATAACTGTTGCTTTCAAGCGATTTTCCATCTTGATAATCGCTTTTTTCTCAAGTTCACGATAGCTTTTTGAAACAGTATGTATATTGATTCCAATATCTTGCGCCATATTTCTAATGGAAGGAAGCATTTCATTGTCCTGAATATGCCCTTTTGCAATCTGTTCAATTAATTGATTTCCGACTTGCTTATATAATAGCAATGGGCTATTTGTATCTATATGAATAGGTAGCATAGTATTCCCCCTAAAATAAATAAATTAGCTGAAATCGGCGTAATAGGAATTTCTTTTTGAGTTTGACTAATTTTCATTCTTATCCGGTGCACTTTCACGCGATTTTCTCCTTTTAACAATATTGGCAGTGAAATCAATGTAAAAATAATTATCTATAATGATAATATTATCATTATAGATAATATTGACTGTAGCATATCATTTAATAAAATAACAAGTGCAATTCCAAAAAATGTGTGTTAATGTTATCATTATTAGTAATGATAATGAATGTTGAGAGGAGCGTTTTTATTGAAACTTCACTATGGGTTAGATGAATTGAATGACATTGATTGGTTGGCTGTATTACAGGTTATATTGCCATTTATGATGGTTGGTTTCATCCTTATCCTTGTTGCATTAATTGATTTGTATCGACACCGAAATGCACGATCAAATGTTGTGTTGTGGACAATCATTATTTTATTTTTTAATACCATTGGTCCAATTTTATATTTTACTATTGGGCGAAAAGGAGCGAAACATCATGAAGTTAGAAATTAAAGGGGTGACTAAAACATTTAAGGCAAAGACAGCAGTCAATAATTTCTCGATGGTGGTTGAAACTGGACAATGTGTAGGGCTTATTGGACCTAACGGTGCTGGAAAGTCTACGTTAATCAAAATTATTGCAGATATTTTATATGCGGATAAAGGAGAAGTCCTACTAGATGGGAAAAAAATTTCAACCATGAAAAAAGAAATTGGTTACCTTCCACAATATCCTGATTTCTTTCATTGGATGACAGCTACAGAAACACTCTTTTTTATGGGACAGTTATCTGGCATAACAAAACAAGAGCTTACGGAGGAAGTGCCAGCTATTTTAACAAAAGTTGGACTTATAAATGAACAACATGAGAAAGTTCAAACATTTTCTGGGGGAATGAAGCAAAGGCTTGGCATTGCCCAAACACTGTTACATAAGCCATCTTTTATTGTCATGGATGAGCCTGTATCGGCATTAGATCCAATAGGCAGGAGAGAGGTTTTAAATTTAATACAAGAAATTAAACATGAAACGACTATCCTATTATCTACTCATATTTTAAGTGATGCAGAAGAAATATGTGAACGCTTTGTCATTATGAAAAAAGGTGAAAAAATTGAAGATACGACATTAGATAAATTAACTAACAATCATGATGCGGTTGTGCATCTTGAATTGGCATCACATAATATGCTTTGGGTGCAAATCATTGAAAAGCTCCCATATGTTAAAAATGTTGAAGTATTGGGTAAGAAGGCGAAGATTACCCTCGATAATATTCAGCAAAATAAAGATAGGTTGATTCGTGATGCGATGGACAACAACATGGATATCGTTAAATTTGAAGTTGGAAGCAGTGAGACATTAGAAGAAATCTTTTTAAAGATGGTGGTGAGTGTATGACATCTTTATTTATTTTAACGAGAAAAGAATATGTACAAATGTTTCGTGAGTTTAAGATACTTTGGTTACCTCTTGTTTTTATGTTTTTAGGCGCAACACAACCAGTTGTCACATACTATTTACCATCAATTTTAACAGCGCTTGGTGGAAATCAAGGTATTACCATCGACCCTGCAATGATGCAGCAGGATGGAGCACAAGTAATGGCGGCAACTCTAGGCTCCCAATTTGATCAGTTAGGCATTATGGTAATTGCTATTGCCATTATGGGCATTATTCAGTCAGATAAAGCGAATGGAATGCTTGATTTTATATTAACAAGGCCTGTAAAGGTAGGATCCTATATCGGTGGAAAACTTTTTTCTAATTTCTCATTTGTAGCACTTAGTGTGACATTTGGCTATTTTGTATCTTACGTTTATGTAAATTTCTTGTTTAGTAATATTCCATTTCTTACGATGATATTAGCGCTTGGATTTTACTTAGTATGGGTACTTTTTATGATTTCTTTTACTGCGATGGTCAGTACTATTTTTAATGGACAGGGCGTTATAGCTTTAATTAGTATTGTTTGCTTGCTACTGTTGAAAATCATTAGTGGTTTACATCCAATAATTGATTTAGTGAATCCTGCTGGCATGAGTCAACAAGCAATGATGGTATTAATAACGGGTTCAATGGATGCACAACTATATGGAAATATGGTGATAACGTTCATATGGATTACTTTAACTGTAACAATTTCGCACTATTGGATTTCGGAGAAGAAATACCATAAAAATTAATAAAGTATAATTTTTTGACAAAATCAGTTATCAGCATGCAGGCATGAAAAAATTTTAGGTGGATAATCTATTAAAATAATGTTATCGTATGAAGTAACTAAATAATATATCCTTCAGGGTAGGGTGAAATTCCCAATCGGCGGTGATGAAGTAATTCAAAGTCCGTGAGCGCAAGCTGATTTGGTGCAAATCCAAAACCGACAGTTACAGTCTGGATGGGAGAAGGGTGAAAGTATAAGCTTTTTAAATTCGTATGACTTTAAAAGGTCTATTTGGCTACGCTTATATAGCATACTACTTCCCATCGCTTCTGTTGGGAAGTTTTTTATTTAGGCAAAAATTGAATAAATATCTGTTCTTCGGGGTAGGGTGAAATTCCCAATCGGCGGTGATGAAGCAATTCAAAGTCCGTGAGCGCAAGCTGATTTGGTGCAAATCCAAAACCGACAGTGATAGTCTGGATGGGAGAAGAACAATGAGATGGCAGCCTGTGGAAAATTTTTGTATCCACTAGGTTTATTTCGTGACGTCTTATGTACAAGTACTCCCAAACCCCTTTTATATGAAAGGGGTTTTTTGTTTGTTTCGATTATAAAAAATGAAAGGGGAATTAAAATAATCACTATCAAAAGGTTTACGACATAGGGTTAAGAAAGTAGGTGGAAAATTGTTTACAGGTATTATTGAGGATATTGGTACAGTAAAAACCTTGCAAAGCGATAGGCGAAGTATGGAAATAACGGTGATTTCGCCCAAAATAGTGGCGGATGTGAAGCTTGGGGATAGTATAGCCGTAAATGGGGTTTGTTTGACAGTAACTCATTATAATGACCAAGAGCTAACAATGGATGTAATGCCTGAAACAGTGAAAGCGACGAATTTACAGCAACTAACTGTTGGAAATGCGGTCAATTTAGAGCGTGCAATGCCAGCCAATGGACGATTTGGTGGCCACTTTGTTTCAGGGCATGTAGATGGTGTAGGGAAAATTTTACGTAAACGTCCAATGGCAAATGCGGTCTATATTGAGATCGAACTTTCAGAAGACTTAACGAGCTATTGTATTCCTAAAGGTTCAATCACAATTGATGGAACGAGTTTAACGCTCTTTCATGTTGAAAAAAACAGTGTCACAGTATCACTTATTCCACACACATACAAAGAAACCGTACTAGGAATTAAAAATGTTGGGGCACTAGTCAATATCGAAACCGATTTAGTAGGCAAATACATTATTCACCAGCTAAAGGGTAGTCAGCAATCGTCGACTATTACAAAAGATTACTTAGCGAAGCATGGTTTTTAACCTGCTATAGAAAGAAAAAACATAATTTATAAAGTGATATCTATTAGGAGGTGGCAATGTTGCTACATTCAATTGAAGAAGCGATTGCCGATTTAAAACAGGGCAATATGATTGTTGTCGTGGATGATGAAGACCGTGAAAATGAAGGAGATTTACTGGCCCTTGCAGAGTTCATGACACCAGAAAAGATTAATTTTATGGCGAAATATGGTAGGGGGCTTATTTGTACACCCATTTCACAGCAGCTTGCACAAAAATTAGCGTTGCAGCCAATGGTCGTAGATAACACTGATAATCACCAAACAGCGTTTACTGTCAGTATTGATTATAAAGAGACAACAACAGGCATTAGTGCGTTTGAACGTGCTTTGACGATTCAAAAAATGCTAGCGTCACATGCACAAGCATCGGATTTCCGTAGACCTGGACATGTTTTTCCGCTAATAGCAAAAGACAATGGGGTATTAGAGCGTCGAGGGCATACGGAAGCTACTATCGATTTGGCTAAACTTTGCAACAGTGTACAAGCTGGCGTGATATGTGAAATTATGGGCGATGATGGGGAAATGTTACGCTTTGATGATTTAGTGAAATATGCAAAAAAACATAAATTAAAAATGATTTCGATTGACGCTTTAGCAACATACCGTCGTCAACATATGCAAATAGAAAATTCACTTACTATGTAAAAGAGGAGAATGAAATGATGGGCAAAACATTTGAAGCACAATTAATTGGCAATGATTTAAGAATAGCGGTGGTCGTTGGTCGTTTTAATGAATTTATAACAAGTAAATTATTAAGTGGTGCATTAGATGGGCTAAAGCGTCATGGTGTAGACGATGATTTAATAGATGTTGCGTGGGTACCAGGTGCATTTGAAGTACCGTTTATCGCAAAGCAACTAGCTGAAACGAAAAAATATGATGCCATTATAGGTCTAGGTACAGTTATTCGTGGCTCTACAACGCATTATGATTATGTATGTAACGAATCAGCTAAAGGCATTGCAAACGTATCGCTTTCGACAAATGTACCAGTGATTTTTGGTATTGTCACAACTGAAAATATTGAACAAGCGATTGAACGTGCTGGAACAAAGTCTGGCAATAAAGGTTATGATGCAGCGATGTCTGCAATTGAAATGGCTAATTTACAAAAAATGATTGGCTAAAAGGATGCATGGTCGTAAAATTTATTGCATAATTTTTTGGACATTGGGAAATATATGTTTATAAGTATTTTAGTAAAATAATTTGTTTGAATTTGGTTCAGTAGGAGATGAGGAATATTCAATCAATAGAACAAGAAATCGAATTGAAAATGTTGAAAGAATTATTTCAACGCTCTGCTGACGTAATTTTTCAATCCTTTACCTTTCAACAACAGCATGTTTATTTTATTACATGTGAGTCGATGGTCGATCAGTTTTTATTGAATAAGGTCATTATCGATCGAGTTCAATCTTTGTTTGAAGACAGCTCTGTAAACTTATTAGAGGAAAAAATAAAAAACGATTTACACATTCCTAATCTTCAAAAAGTAACCAATTTAGATGATGCTATTACGCGTGTATATTCAGGGTTTGTTTTGCTTTACTTTGAAGGGGAAAAAATTTTATTTTCAAGTAAAATTACAAAAAAACCAAATCGAAATCCTGAAGAAACAAAGCAAGAACTAGTGGTAAAAGGGCCGAGAGATGATTTTATAGAAGATGTTTTTATTAATGTGGCCTTAATTCGTAAGCGATTGCCTACAAATTCTTTATGCGTGGAAACAGTGGAAGTCGGAAAGCGCTCTAAAACGACAGTGGCTGTCCTATACATGGGTGATATAACGGACAAAAATATGGTCACGGAACTAAAAAAGCAATTAAGGAAAATTAATACAGATGTTGTCTTTAGTGGCGATATAATGATGGAAAGTGTGGAAAAAACCGCGAAAATTTTACCGCGACATGATTATACAGGGCGACCAGATTTCGCAATACAAGCGCTAGTCAGAGGACGAATACTTCTTTTTGTCGATGGCGTATCTTACGCAATTATTACGCCGCCTAATATGTTTCTACTTTTTAAATCAGGTGAGGATAATGATTATCCATCTATGGTCGGTACATTAGAGCGTCTGTTACGAATCGTAGGGATATTAATAAGTATGCTTTTACCCGGTTTTTGGCTAGCATTAACGACTTATCATCAAGAGCAGATGCCAATATTACTGTTAGCGACGGTTGTCCAATCACGTACTGGCTTGCCTTTTCCAACGATATTGGAGATATTGCTAATGTTATTTATGTTTGAAATATTTCGCGAAGCAAATCTACGCTTACCGTCTATTTTGAGTGGAACAATGAGTGTTGTAGGTGGACTAATCATCGGAGATGCGGCAATCAAGGCAGGCATAACGAGTCCTTCCATGATCGTGGTGATTGCCATCTCAAGTATTGCCGCCTATACTCTTGTCAATCAATCGTTTGTAACTGCAATGAGTATTTTTAGGTTATTTGTTATCTCAATGGCCGCTTTCTTTGGATTATTTGGTTTCTTTTTGTCCTTGTTTTTCATTCTTATTTACTTTGCCAATATCCGTGTATTAAGCGTTCCGTACTTAAATATTGGTGCCAATTTAAACTGGTCCGATACCAAGAAAACATTAATACGTCTATCGCCAAAAGGATATAGTAAACGACCAAAATTTCTACATCCTCAAGATGAGACGAGGTCATCGGGCAAAAATTAGATGTCTTTCAGTAGCACGACAATTACATCTATCACATGTGCTACTTGCAATCGTATTGACCGATTATGTTAAAGTTATTTTTAAGCTTTACTTGTAAAAACCTATGGATTGGACAAAATACAAAGTGAAGAGTATAGATTAGATTTTCCATTCTATATTTTTCAAGACCAATCATAAGGGGTGGATAGTTATGCCGAATGTCCAAGTTAGCTGTGCAGTATCAAATTGTGTTTTCCATGCCAAAGGTAATTATTGCGGAGCTGAAAAAATTGCAATCGACATGGATAAACGTAATACGAACAAACGTGATGCGGAGTTTGCTTCTGACTTTGAAATGCATACAATGTCAGAAGAGGCAGCAGCCATTCAATCATCCGATACGTGTTGTAAAACATTCAAATCAAAAGAAAAAAACTTTAGCTAATGGGTATCGTTTGTTTTGGACAATGTAAATAAAGACAATATCTTTATTTCACCAAAATAATTTATCTGTACCTTTTACTACTGATTTGGTCACGTTAAAGGTTGTCTTCCTATAGGAAGGCAACTTTTTTTATACCCTTGACCTTCCAGTTACTTGAAGGATTACGATGATACTGAAGATTGAATAGCTGTATGGGAGGGATTTCAATGAATAAATATCAAGAATTAATCGTATCTGTAGTAGCTTTAAGAGGCGATGCTTATGAAATAGGTTTTCAACAAAGTAACGAAATAAAAACAAATGCACATTTAGCGCAAAATGAACAACTGTTAGCTTTATCTGCTACTTGTAATACACAGCGGGTACAAGAGCTGTTGCGACATGTTTCGCCCAATCTTTTGCAAGAGATGAAGGGATTAGCGTTTGGCTTAAAACAGCCGTATGAAACCATTATAAAAATGTATAGCGGTTATAATATAATATTTCCAAATATGGGATGTACCTCGGTTGTACACAATGGGAAGTATGTAAGAAATTATGATTTTAGTCCAGTTATGTATGATGCAAGACTCGTTTTTTCTAAACCGTCTAAAGGGTATGCCAGTGTAGGTTTTAGCCAGCAAATTATTGGTAGGTTAGATGGAATGAATGAAAAAGGGCTTGTAGTAGGGCTGCATTTTGTCAATAATGATTGGAAAGGAGATGGCTTTTTGGCGACTACAATCGTTAAAATAGTGCTTGAACAGTGTGAAAATATTGAAGAGGCTATTGCACTTTTAAATAAAATTCCACATCGCTATTGCTACAATTACTCCATGACAGATCAAAGTGGAAAAGCAGTTGTGGTGGAGGCTACACCAATAGAGCGGGTAGTTTCTGCTGAACATCCGCTTATATGCACAAATCATTTTGAGTCTCAACAATTGGCAGGGAAAAACAAAGCTTGCATTGAGGGTTCAAAACAACGAAAAAGCTTTATAAATCGCTATGTAGTAGATGCGCGTACGACCATGTCTGTCTATCACCATTTCAATAATGGAGATTCTCCGTTATTTTTTAAACAATATCAAGAATATTTTGGTACTCTCCATACTGTTATATACTCACCGAAGCAATTAGAGGTAGTTGTTGGAATAGGTGAAAATTGTGAGCCGCAATCATTTTCTCTCCAACAATTTATCGAAGGTAAACTTATTTTTCCGATAACCATTAAAGGAAACATAATTCAGGCTATCTAATTTGTTAGGCTTGGTTTATAATTTAATAGAATAAATAGGGGAATGGCGTAACATTTGTTGGGCTATTCTCCTTTCGTTTTGTAGCTATTTCGCTTTTCGAAAGAAAAATAAATTATTCCATTTTTGCATAACAATTACTAAGTTTTAAAAATAAACTTGGATAAAAGTATTGTTTTCAACGTACTTTAAAAAATATACATGAAAAAACGAAAATTACTATAGTATAATATTATTGTTATTAATATAAATATTAATTTGTTCTAGGAGTAATTACACATCGTTAAATAATGAATACAATAGATGAGGAAGTACCAGTTTGTATGAAAAATCGTAAAATTAAACTAATATTAGTATTAGCGACAGTCTTATTGTCATTGTTCACAAGTTTAAATGTGCTCACTTCATATGTGAAAATGAAAAAGACGGTGGAAGAATCTATCGCTAACCAAAGCTTAGAAGCGGCTATTTCCATCGCATCATCAATTGATGTTAAGTTGTATCAAAAATTTGCAAATAATCCTGTGAAAAATGCAACTTATTGGGAAATAAGAAAATACTTAAATGATGCACGAGAAAAAATAGGGGCCTTAAATGTCTATACGTTAGAAATTGATAATCCTAAAGTATCAAAAACGATGATTGCCGGTGTTCCTAATCATCTCACAGTAGGCTTTGATATTGGACAAATTTGTACTGTTCCAGAAAAGCAAATCAAACTAGCTTATCAAGGGTTGACATATGTTACGAATGTCATTAATGACCCTCAACACGGAGATTATCTTTCTGTAGGCGCTCCTATTAAGAATGAAGAAGGTCACGTTATTGGCTATCTCGGGATTGATATAAGCGCAGACAAACTTAATGGTATCAAAGGAAAAGTATTAGAAAATAATTTATTCTTGTTTATTTATAATGGAATATTTATAGTAATCGTTATTGCATCGTTTTTCTTTTTACAGAGATGGTATCAAAAAGAAGTGACAAAAGAAGTAGAGGTAACAGAAGATACCTACCAAACTGAAATAAAAGCGTTAATTACCTCTGTATCGTCCTTAAGACATGACTTTACCAACCATATTCAAGTGTTGCATGGGCTTTTACAATTGGGAGAGCCAGATCAAGCGAAACAGTATTTATCATCATTATCTAAAGAGGTACAGGAAATAAAGTCATTGAAATTAAATATTAACCATCCAGGGCTGTCAATTTTATTGCAAACAAAAAAGTTAGCTGCTCAAAATCATAATATTGAGATGGATATATCGGTTTCACAGGATACTTTCGATAAAATAAAAACAACTGATATCATTAAATTATTATCAAATTTAATTGATAATGCGATTGATGCGACAACTGAATTGCCTGAAAGTGAACGCAAAATGAAAATTTGTTGTCATGCGGATGAAATGAAGTATGTATTTGAAATTGTTAATACAGGACCAACAATTCCAGACCCTGATCAAATCTTTAAGCAAGGGTTTACAACGAAAAAAGCTGAACTAGGGAAAATTAGAGGCCAAGGCTTGTTTATTGTGAAAGAAGTTGTGAAAAAATACAACGGCACTATTTCTATCCAATCTACTGCGGAATTTGAAACAACAGCGATTGTCATTATTCCTTTAAAGTAAATGGGCAGATGTACTTGACTGATAGTATTAAAATTTTTCTGATGTGGTTTGTCTATAGGGTTGTTTGTTAGCATTTTTTCCTTCACGGCTAATTTTCGCGTGAAGCAAAGTCATTTTAACAGGATAGAATAATAGCTTAAGCTTCCTACATATATAGAGTAGGAGGCTTTTGTTGCTAAGAAAATCCGGCTGTTTTGCATAGCATGTATGAGCTAATATCAATCATACATTAACAGTAAACCTAATAGGGCAGGTTAGGAGGATAAAAACAATTTGGAACAGCCAATCCTTGATTTACTAAGAGCAGGTGGATTGATTTTATATGTTAGACATGGAGAAGCAACTGTTGGTGAAGATCAGCCATATGTTAATTTTCAAAACTGCTATACGCAAAGAAATTTATCTGATTACGGTCGGCGAGAAGCCGTTTACTATGGACAAATGCTGCGGTATTGGCAAATTCCAATTAGTTCACCTATAATGACAAGTCCGTTTTGTCGAACAATTGAAACGGCACAGCTTGCATTTCCAACAATGTATCTACAAATTGACCCGTTCTGGTTTTCAATTACTAAATTAGCAGAAACGATTTCCACTACGGAACAACAACAAATTGTAATGGAAGCCCAAAAACATCTAGAAGTAAAACCACCACCTGGGACTAATCAAGTAATTATTGCACACAGTTTTCCGAAAGGGACTGCCATAGGTGAAATGACAAGCATGGGAACCGTTATTATTAAGCCCAAAGGTGTGGGTAATGGCTACGAAATTGTAAAACAGCTAACATTAGCCGATTTAGCAACCTTAGGGACGTTACAATAATAATTTTGGGGGATAGAAATGAAACGAGAAGGAATTGTAAAATGGTATAAAAATGAAAAAGGCTATGGACGTATTATGCTGAATGGTGAGGAAGACAATCATGTTTTTGTTCATTTTAGCTCGATTTTGCCGGATAAGGAAAGATTTCCAAATGCATTTCGCTTTCTGAAACAAGGCCAAAAAGTCTCCTTTGATTTAATTGAAATACCCAATTCTACTGATCAAAAGCAGGTTGCAGAAAATGTCATTGTGCTGTCAGACTAATATGCACGGGCGTAATAGTTTGTGGCAACCAATAGTTCAATATTCTATCGACGAAAAAGTACGGTACCGATTTATAGAGACGTTAATCCATATACAGGATTGGCGTTTTTTTCTTGCGTTTATTAGAGCTTATGGTGTTTTCTTATTTTTCGTAGATAAGGAAGGTACGCTGTAGTATGGTAGATTGTAAAAATCGATTAAATATACATCTAAATTTATAATTATTTGTATTTTGTATACCGAAAGGGCGGGTCACTTATATTGAGTGACCTACCTTAGTTGTCTGTTTAGGGCAATGAATTTATTGGAAAAGATAAATTACTTGATGTATAAGTTATTTAAAAAATAAAATATTCTAATAATTTTTGTTGTTGTATGGTAAACTTGATTGTGTTATATAACAATATGAAGAAAATATTTTTGTAGGTTGTATATGATTTCCTTAAAAAGGAAGAGAATAATAAAACCAAGGTTTAAGTCTTGATAGATTTAATGGAAGCGTATACAGTAACTAATGAGGCAAGTGACAGATAATCGTTTGATTTGTAACACTTAGCTTAATGAGAAAAAATAATTGTTGAGCTTTTGTTATTGAAGAGGATTGGAAGTAATTGTTTCGTTTGTTTAAAGAAGTGTGTCTTTTGACCTTTATACATAATTGGAGTGAAAATGCTGGAATATCCCGTCGAAAAAGCGAAAATTAGTTTGAAGGTACCTTGTGAATGTTAGCAAATCATGTAAAATAGAGTCGATTAAGCACTTTTAGACTAAAAGGTCTAGTGCTTTTAGTATGAGTGAAGTTAAAAAATATCTTTCATTAAAAAATGATGGATAAATTATTTTAGTAGTAGCATACTAAAATTCAATCAGTTGACTTTATACAACATAAAACATCTTTCAGACGATGCATTTATCCGATTTGATCAATGCACCATTCTCCTGGAAACAGGGGGAAGGTTTTTGTTTTAAATATGTACAAAGGACATTATGAGCGGACTTCGCACTTTTTACTACTTTTTAATTAGTTTATTACTATAATATTGTAGTAGATATTTTATTCTTTAAATAGTTGTGATAGACTATTGTAAGTTTATAGTTGATACAGAAAAGGTGTGTGACTAGTTTACACCTACATCATTTCTGCAAATCTTAAAATATAAGGATGGTAAAAATGAGTAACAGAGTAACTAAATCAGACGTCATCTTAATTGGTGCCGGAATTATGAGTGCGACTTTGGGGACAATGCTCAAAGAATTAGCACCGGACTGGAATATTACTGTGTTTGAAAAACTTTCAAACGCCGGTGAGGAAAGCTCTAATGAATGGAATAATGCAGGAACAGGGCATGCAGCACTATGCGAGCTTAACTACACTTCTGAAAAACCAGACGGTACTATTGATATTAGCAAAGCAATTAATGTTAATGAACAGTTCCAGGTTTCGATGCAGTTTTGGTCATATCTTGTAAAGAACAAGCTGATCCAAAATCCGCAAGATTTTATTATGCCATTACCACATATGAGTATGGTAAGAGGTGAAAAAAACGTTGAGTATTTAAGAAAACGTTATGAAACAATGTCAAATAATCCTCTTTTCAAAGGGATGGAATTCTCTGATAATCCAGAAAAACTTAAAGAATGGATTCCACTTATTATGGAAGACCGCCCAGCAAATGAGGCCATTGCTGCGACAAAAATTGACACTGGTACAGACGTTAACTTCGGTGCTCTAACACGTATTTTATTTGACCACCTAAAAGCGAAAGATGTAGATATCAACTACAACCATAGTGTCGAAAGCATTAAACGTACGAAAGACGGTTTATGGGAATTAAAAGTACATGATAAAGATGGCTGTAAAATGGAATACCATACAGCAAAATTCGTCTTCCTTGGAGCTGGCGGAGGAAGTCTTGAATTATTACAAAAATCAGGCATTCCTGAAGGAAAACACATTGGTGGATTCCCAATTAGTGGATTGTTTATGGTATGTAAAAACCAAGAAGTGGTTGAACAACATCATGCAAAAGTATATGGTAAAGCTGCAGTTGGTGCACCACCAATGTCTGTTCCACATTTAGACACTCGCTTTATCGATAACAAAAAATCATTACTATTTGGACCATTTGCTGGTTTCTCACCAAAATTCTTAAAAACAGGTTCGAACATGGACTTATTCGCTTCTGTAAAACCGCATAATATTACAACATTATTAGCGGCAGGGGTTAAAGAAATGTCTTTAACAAAATATTTAATCCAACAACTGTTATTATCAAAAGATCAACGTATGGAAGAGTTACGTGAGTTTATCCCAACTGCTAAAAGCGAGGACTGGGATATTGTCGTAGCAGGTCAACGTGTACAAGTTATCAAAGATACTGAAGCTGGCGGTAAAGGAACATTACAATTTGGTACCGAAGTAGTAAGTGCTGCTGACGGATCAATCGCTGCATTATTAGGTGCTTCACCAGGTGCATCTACTGCCGTTCACGTTATGTTGCAAGTTATTCAAAAATGTTTCCCTCAACAAGCTAAAGAGTGGGAGCCAAAACTAAAAGAAATGATTCCATCTTATGGTATCTCCTTATTACAAAATCCAGAGCTTCTTGAAGAAGTTCATACTTCAACAGCAGAGACTCTAGGCCTAAACAAAAACTAAACAACTTATGAGCCTTCGATCCATTTTGGATTGAGGGTTCTTTTTTCATATTGCTGTTGTTTCTAAATTTCCAATATATTACTAAATAAGGAACTAATATAACAAAAAAGTAGTTAGAATGAAAATTATAAATGAACTAGCTTCTGTTGTAAACAAAATAAATATCCAGTATACTTTTTTCGTATGGCATATTAGAAAAGATTAACAAAGGATGAGTATAGATGACGTTTGAAGAAGTATTACCGCGTTTAAAGGCGGGCGAGAAAGTAATTCGTGAAGGATGGGGCGGTGCTGAATTATATGTTAAGCTTGTAGGTCAAAGCGTGCACGACGGAGAGAATTTGAACCCCTATTTTTTAATTAATGTGCGTGGCGAGGGTTACACGATGTTCACACCAACAGTATGTGATTTATTAGCCGAAGATTGGAAAATCGTAAACTAAATTCAGTGTCGTTTCAAAGGTTATAATAGTATGCTAAGTGATTCTTAGTATGCTATTTTTTTGATATGAAGGTTAAGCTTTGTAGGCGGTATAGTTGATAAGAGCTGGCACAATGCATGTAGAGCTGCGACTTGTGTCAGTGTTTTTAGTAGTAGATTACTTTTTATAAAGGAGAGATCCTATGAAGTTTGCAGAATATAATGGTAAAACAGTGTTTATTACAGGTGCTGCGTCAGGTATTGGCCAAGCACAAGCTATTGCTTTTTTAGAAAACGGTGCTTATGTTTTTGGTTTGGATGTAGATGAGCGAGGGTTAGGGCAATTACAGCAGCAATACCCTGAGCGCTTTGCTTATACGCTAGGAAGTGTCTGTAAAAAAAGTGATGTAGAGCACGCTTTTCAAGCAGCAATGGCAAGCTTTAGCAGCGTAGATATCTTACTGAATACAGCTGGCGTTTTAGATGGTTTTGCCAAAACACTAGATACCGATGAGGCGCTATGGGACAAAATTATGAATACGAATGTAAAGGGTACTTTTTTTGTAACGAATACGATTTTGCCTCATATGGTAAAGCGTAAATCGGGCATCATCGTTAATATGGCGTCTATTGCTGGGCTGATTGCAGGAGGTGGGGGTGCGGCTTATACAGCATCCAAGCATGCCATTGTGGGCTATACGAAACAGTTGGATTTAGATTATTGTCGCGAGGGGATACGTGCGAATGCCATTGCACCAGGAGCTATTCAAACAGCTATGACCAAAGCGGATTTTGAAGGCGATGGTGAAATGGCAAAATGGGTTGCCAATGAGACGCCAGCGGGTCGTTGGGCACAACCAAGCGAAGTGGCGAATTTAACGCTTTTTTTGGCGAGTCATGCCGCTGATTATATGCATGGAGCTGTGGTACCAATTGACGGTGGTTGGATTGCGAAATAGTATTGGTCAATGAATCATTCTTCTGCTATAATACGCAAGTAAGCAAAAATAGCTTACACTACGGCACTTCAGTTAGGGCAATATGCTCTCTTCCTTTGGTCGTAGTTATTACTAAAATAGCAACTTGCTATTTTACAAAGGAGAATGTAAATTGAATACATCTATTGTAAAAGATTCACCGCGTACTTCTGTAAGGGAACTTACTAAAGTAGCACTTGTCGCAGCCTTATATGTGGCTGTAACTGTATTATTGTCAGTGATTAGCTTTGGAGCAGTGCAGCTACGTTTGTCAGAGATGTTCAACTATTTGGCGCTGTACAATAAACGCTATGTAGTAGCAGTAACCCTAGGTGTTGTATTAGCAAATTTTATGTCGCCGACTTGGATTCTTGATGTGCCTATTGGCGGAATTGCAACATTTCTAGTATTAATTCTTTGTCGAATGGTAACTAAAAACATTAAGCAGGATAGTTGGAAAATGGTCATCACAGCAGTGATTTTTGCACTATCGATGTTTACTGTTGCAGGCCAATTAACGATACTGTATGATCTGCCATTTTGGGCGACATGGTTTACGGTTGGTGTCGGAGAATTATTATCGATGACTGTTGGTGGCGTGACCATTTACTTATTAAATAAAAAAATAGATTTATCCAAATAGAAAAAACACATTCGCGCAAGCGAGTGTGTTTTTATTTTTAAAGGGAACAGGCGTGTATCGCAAATAAAAAATTCTCGCTGATTTAACAGCGAGAACAACTCAAAGAACTACGAATATTTATTTGAAAATCGGTGTTTTTCTTAAGAGAATACAAACCGGAATTGCCACAATCATTCCTAAAACATTTTGAACTAAGTCTCCAGGAATAGAAGTCAATGGTGCAACCCAATTGGCATATAAAATACCTTCCCCAACATAATAAACGGCTACCATAAATGGAACTGAAATAATCATAGCAAGAACATTAAAAGCAATGCTGTTTCCTTTGCGTCCGTTTGACCAAGCGATTTTCCCTACGATATAGCCTTGTAAGCCACGAGCTACGATTGTAATAGGCGCCCACAATGTCCATCCAGATACAACGTCAAATAAACCCATGCCTATTGCACCTGCAATGGCACCTTTTTTAGGACCAAAAAGAATAGATGCGATAAAGAGCATACCTGTACCAAGATGAACCAATCCACCATTTGCTTTAATAGGTAGTTTAATATTCAATGTGAGTGTTGCTACAAACACAAGTGCAATTAACATGGCTGATAGAATGAGATCAAAAGTGCGTGAATGTGAATAGCTTATTGATTTTTGCATAGTTGTAAACCTTCCTTATTTGCTTTTTCAATGTCAAAGAATAGTTGCGCAAAACCTTACTTCGTAAATCAATGCTGCATGCTAGGATAACATTAGCAAAGGCTTGGCCTATTTAAAAGTATCAATTTTGTAAAAAAAATAGTGGTCAGTTTTACATCTTGCACTAACTGGTACTTAGAGATATGAAGTAAACTCTGCTTGTTAACGGAATTTGATAAAAAGAATAGAGTAGAAAAAGGAAATAATTACTTATCTAATTATAAGAAGATCTGTCTTGGGATTTGTTATTTTAAAATAATTTCTTCAAGTAAATAGCTAGGAGAAAATATGATTTCAATACACAACATAATTTCACTTTCTTTAGCCAAACTAATAGAAATGACTAAAGGAGGATGAAGAAATGCAACAGCAATCATACAATGCAGGGGATATTGTTTATATCTTTTACCGCAATCCACATATTCAAGATGTCGCAAATATACAGGAAGCGGCAGTTGTTACTAATCCGGAAAATCCAAATGAATTGGCGTTATTTCTTTTTGAAACTTACTATCCGTTAACGAATGACTTTGTTATTTTTTCAAGTGAGATGGATGCGGAGCAAGCATATCATCAATACTTTCATTGATGGAGGTAGAGGATGCGAAAACCATTTACACCTCAGCTCGTTTATTTTGAACCTGATGCGCTCGACTATCCGCTTGGACAAGAACTAAAAGAGAAGTTTGAGCAAATGGGCATAGAAATTCGTTACACTACATCTCATAATCAAGTGCGCAATCTTCCTGGAGACAATGATTTGCAAAAGTATCGGATTGCCAAGTCAACGCTCGTCGTGGGTATTCGAAAAACATTAAAATTTGATACTTCTAAACCGTCAGCAGAATATGCTATTCCTTTTGCCACTGGATGTATGGGGCATTGTCATTATTGTTATTTGCAAACAACGATGGGCAGCAAACCTTATATTCGCACATATGTCAATGTTGAGGAAATACTTGAAGCTGCAGACAACTATATGGCAGAACGAGCACCTGAAATTACGCGCTTTGAAGCATCGTGTACATCAGATATTGTTGGAATTGATCACTTAACACATACGTTAAAAAGAGCGATTGAGCATTTTGGACAAAGTGAGTTTGGTTTACTGCGATTTGTAACGAAATTCCATTATGTGGACCATTTATTAGATGCGAAACATAATGGCAAGACAAGATTTCGTTTTAGTGTAAATGCGGACTATGTGATTAAAAACTTTGAGCCAGGCACATCTCCTTTAGATAAGCGCATTGAAGCGGCTGGAAAAGTAGCGAGAGCAGGCTATCCTCTAGGTTTTATTGTTGCGCCCATTTATCTGCACGAAGGTTGGGAGGAAGGCTATTATCATATGTTTGAGCGTCTAGATGCGGAATTGCCCCATGATGTAAGGGACGATATTACTTTTGAATTTATTCAACATCGCTTTACAAAGCCTGCGAAAAAGGTAATCGAAAAAAACTATCCGATGACAAAATTAGAATTGGATGAGACTGCGAGAAGATACAAGTGGGGGAAATATGGGATTGGTAAATATATTTATCAAAAAGAAGAAGAGGAAGACATAAAAGAACATCTTTATGGCTATATGAAAAAATTTTTCCCCAATGCGAAACTAGAGTATTTTACGTAAACATATCGTTGAATTCCGTTCCAGGCGCTCCCTTTCCGCAGGCACGGCTTCAACTAATTTTTGCGACAAAAGCCGTAAAAAATGGATTTTCAGCTCGTGTTGTTCTGAGCTGGAGTGTCGCACCTTCCACTCCACTCAACTAGTCAAGCTCCTAGCATGCCGAATATTTTTGAGGTAACAATATACCTACCTCGCCTTTGCAAAGAATTCTACGTGGTCATGAGATTGTCATAGTAAACGTTTAAAAGAAGTATTTCATTTTTTGCTGTTCCTTGAAAATTATGTATGGTGTGTTTTCTTGTAGCGCTGCATCGTATAATCTTTAAGTTGCTGGTAAGGCTAACAATAATCGCGACGAAAAGGGGGAGTTACCATCATGATGTCATTTCAACCAAGCTGTTGGTCGGAGCACGGAGAGCTTACTGCGGTTATGCTTTGTGCGCCTTCCAAATTAGATGTACCCGATTTAAAAACGGCAGAAAATGTACAATGGAGTGCGGCTGTTTCACATACCCAAGCAATGGAAAGTTTTATGGAGTTGAAAGAGACTTTACAACAGGCAGGCGTGCACGTAATAGATTACGCAACACATTTATTAGCAGATGCGCAGCACATTAGCGAACAACTTCTAAATCGTTATTTTGTGCGTGATCTTGCATGTGTGTTTGGTAACCGAATGCTACCAGGTGCAGCGGGTAGCTCGATTAGACGACCTGAATATGGACATGCGCATACATTACTTCAGAAATGGTTTCCGCAACACTTTATGCCCGCTAAGGAAAGTAGCCATGTATTAGAGTTTGGAGATGTGATGGTGTTAAATCGTGATGCTGTGCTTATTAATATAGGTGTAAGAACGACAAGGCAGGGTGTAGAGCAGATAAAAGACAGTATTTTTCAAGCAGGTTACTCTGAAATAGGCATTATTGATTTGCCTCGAAGCTCGGATACACTGCATTTAGATATGAATTGTAATATTGCCAACAACGATGTCGTCATAGCTAAAAGTTTTATGCGTTATTTTCCTATCCAAATAATTACAACAAGTGGGACTCGTTTTGATATGACCGAACAATTTTTCAATCGTCATGGGTTTGAGTTGTATTGGTTAGAAAAGTATAACACCATTCCTGATATCAATTTTTTAAATCTCAATCCCGAAACATTGTTAGTCAGTAAAAAGGCGACTAAACAGCATTTTAAAGCGCATCCAAAATTACAAAAGAAAAATATTGTGGAAATTGACGTGACAGAGCTTGAAAAAGGCGGTGGTGGTATTCGCTGTATGACATTACCATTAGTGCGAAAATCGGTATAGAGGTGATTTCTATGGAGTCAAAAACAAGCAAAGGCCAAATGTCTTGGTGGCAGTTGTCCCTATTAGGTGTAGGGTGTACGTTAGGGACAGGTTTTTTTCTTGGAACAAGCATGGCCATTGCAAAGAGTGGGCCTGCTGTTTTAATTCCATTTATTTTAGCAGCCATTGGCACCTACATTGTCTATGATGCGCTCGTGAATATGTCTGTTGCCAATCCTGACAAAGGATCATTTCGTACGTATGCAAAACAAGCTTTTGGCAATTGGGCAGGTTTTAGTAATGGTTGGGTCTATTTAATTTCTGAACTATTAATTATGGGGAGCCAATTAATGGCATTAGGAATTTTCACGCGTTTTTGGTTTCCTAGCATACCGCTATGGATGACTGCATCAGGTTTTGGTGCACTGGGCTTGCTCATTATACTGACGGGCATGAAAGGCTTTGAAAAATTTCAAAATGTATTTGGGGCAATGAAAGCCGCTGCTGTTGTCATGTTTATTGTAGTTACTGCTATCCTAATGATAAAGGGGATGAATAGTGAGCCAAGGCAAGTAGATGTTATTCTAGCAAACTTTCAAGGCTTTTTTTCGGAAGGAGTAAAGGGTGTTTGGCTTGGTTTACTCTATGCATTTTTTGCTTTTGGTGGCATAGAGGTAATGGGGCTACTCGTAATCGATTTAAAAGATCCCCATCAGGCACCGAAAGCCGGAAAAGTAATGATTGTTATCCTTACTACGATTTATGTAATTGCACTAGTCTGTGCCCTTGCATTAGTACATTGGGCATCATTCACAATAGACGAAAGCCCGTTTATTACTGCTCTTGCAAATTTTAATATCCCATTTGTTGCGGATATCATAACCGGTATTTTAATTATTGCTGGATTTTCTACAATGGTTGCGTCCTTGTATGCTGTTGTCACGATTTTAACGGCTTTAGCTGAAGATCATGATGCACCAGCGATATTAGCGAAAAAAGGAAAAATGAAAGTTCCATTACCAGCCTTTCTGTTCCTCACGGGTGGTTTAATTATCACTATTACAATCGGTTTCATGATTCCAGAAAAGATTTTTGAATACTTAATAACGGCAGCAGGATTAATGTTAATTTATAATTGGCTTTTTATTTTAGTAACCTATGCAAAACTTATGACATTAACGAAGTGGCAACATGTAAAAAATATTGTTGGGATGCTGCTAATTGCGGTAACTGTTTCGGGCACTTTAGGCGAAAAAACAAGCAGGCTCGGTTTTTACATAAGCTTACTGTTCATCGTCTTCATTGCACTGGCAACATTAATTGTTATGAAAAAACGGAGCAACCATCGCTCCGTTTAATTTTTTCGTTTTTGTGGCAAAGTGAGTGGTAAATTGCCTCTTACAAACGGACATTGGGCAGGGCTATGTTCATCATCACTTAAAAAGTATTGCTTCCATTCAAAATTATCTTTTTGCCCATACCATTTTAAGTCGGGGTGTTCTGGAATAGCATCATATTGTTCGATGCGCTTTCGTATTAACTTTTTTAGTTTTTGGCCTAGCACAGTCGTGTCATTTATATCTTCAAAGACCCAGCGTGGCTGAAATGCCATTAGTAAAGTTGAAAACTGGCGGCTTTTACGCAATTGATGGGCAGGTGTTGCGCAAAAGACAAAATAAGGCTCCCCATTAAAACAAAATTCCCATGTATGATTAGACGGATTTACGGGGATTTCTCTAGGCCATTCTTTTTCGTCAAAGGCAGTTACATGATTTAGCATGGTCCAAAATAAAGCTCTGTAATCTTCTACATCATAATTTTCAAGCATATCTTTTGGCGTCTCAAAGAAAATGGCGTGCGAAGTATATTTCCCAGCAGATCGAGCACAGTCACCATACGCCCTTAAGCAATTTGCCAAATCTTTAGCTGATTGTAACTCTCGGGGATCGCCAACGAAACTGTAGCGTAGTTGATTCGAAATAAACCCTGTGCGCGCAGGAATACAAGGGAATGCATTTGCATCATCTGCAACCATTGAAGCAAAATCTTGAAATGCGATCTGTTGCCATAAGGGAAGGGAAGCCAAATGCTGTTCAAGCCAAATTTTATCAAAAACTGCTCCCACATGAGTCACCTCCTTTATACATCTTTAGACTATTAAGGAAAGTGTCATTGGGTGACGAATATTAGGGATTAAATTCTAAATGAGTTGATAGCCACAATACCTGTAGCATTAGTATGATTCATTTACATTAAAATGTTTGACGATTAAGGTTGTTTAAAAACCTTCTGTTGCAAAATATCCAAAGCGTGTTTGATTTCCTCTAAATCTTCTTCTGGAACATGTTGAATGAGCTGTTGAAAGCGTTCTTCGATACGGGCAAACGCTTCATGCATCATTTGTTCACCATCTGCTGATAGACGTACAAAAAATTTACGACGATCCGCTATATCACTTATTTTTTCAATTAAATTTTTTTCTTGAAGTTTCTTGAGCTCGCGACTTGTATTGGGTAACGACATATGATGACATTCACTAATTTCGGTAATCGTAACAGGTTGGCTTACTTTTAAATACTCTAAAATTTTGTATTGAACAGGCGTAATAGCATCCGTATTAATGTTTTGTGTTAAGTCACTTGTTACTTGGTGGACGGCTGCGGTAAACGTAACAAATTGATTGAATAATGCATTCTTGTCCAAATATCTCACCTCTTACTGACAAGATATCAAAGAACTTATCTTAAAACAATTATCATTTGACAACTAAATCAATGTTCGTTATTATTTACTTATCAAATGATAAGTAATAGGGGGATGTTATGAACACGTTAGTCATTTATACGTATCCAAATCATCAAAGTTTGAATTATGCTTTTTTACAGCAAGTCCTTAAAGGCTGTAATGAAAATCCGTACATAACCGAATTACAAGTGTTAGATTTATATGAGGAAAAATTTGATCCAATTTTACATTTTCACGAACATAAACGAAGACGTGATATGTATCGCGAGCCTAACTTAGAGAAATATAGAGAACAACTTACATGGGCAGATCAGATTGTTTTTATCTATCCGATTTGGTGGGGAAGACCGCCTGCAATGCTTTTAGGATATATCGATCAACTATTTGCATCTAATTTTGCTTATAGAGATAAAAAAAGCTTGTTTCCAGAAGGACTTTTAAAAGGGAAGTCGGTCGTCTGTGTGTCAACAATGAAAGGCCCGACAAATTATCCACTCTTTTGGTTGAATAATGCGCATAAAGTGTTAATGCGAAAAGCATTGTTTAATTTTGTAGGAATTAAAAAGGTGAAGTTTTTTGAATTTGGCAATATGGAAAGTAAAAAGGGAGGGCAACAAAAAAAGTTAGAAAAAGTCTATCAGTATTTTAGGCAGTGCCAGTCACCCAAACAATTCTGAAAATTTTCTTGACCTTCAAGTAGCTTTAAGGTTTACTGTTAAAGCGAAGGAGTGAGATGACTTTGCAAAAGGATATGACGATTCAAGAATTTTCAAATAGAACTGGAATTGCAAAAAGCACGTTACGTTTTTATGAATCGAAAAATTTATTATTGCCAGTAGAACGAAGAGAGAATGGCTATCGTGTATATGCGCAGCATCAAATTGCTACAGTCAAATTAATTACCACTTTGCGAATTGCAGATGTCCCTCTACAAGATATTCAACATTATTTACAGGAAAATGATGAAATAGCTCGTCAAACCATGATGGAAAATTGGATTCGTTCTATTAAGAAAAAACGTGATCTAATAGATGTTAGTTTACGTTTTTTAGAAAGTGATTCAATTCAAGAAGATATTTATCTTATCGATAAACAAGATGAAAAAATTATTTGGTTCATTGAGCAATCGACAACAGGGAAGTTTGGAGAGCATTTTGCAAAAAGAGCGAATAAATTAAAGCAGAACAATATACGCATTAAAAGTTATTATGTAAACTACTTATCAGGACAAGATTTGATAAAAGTACAAATCGGTTTTGGAGTGACAGCAGATTCCATGCTAAATGGATTAAAGGGTGTTGATTTTATCGAACATATGCCTGCCTGTATTTGCTTAGCATTACCATTTAAAGAAAATCCTACAAAAATCAAAAGCGGTTATCACAAATTATTACAATATGCTTTTCATCATAGCTGGGTGCCTACCCGCTCAATTATCGAGTGGTACCGAGGAGAAGATTTTACGCAATTAGACTTATTATTGCCCGTCATCCAATTGGAGAGAAATGAAAAGTGAGATGATTTTTTAAAGTTATTTGTTGAATCCATATTATTTTACAGTAATTACGATTACTCATCGTGTTTTAGCGTCGTATATGCACCAATCATCAAAGAGTTGTCAAGGAGCAAGTCTTCTATACAGATAAGATTATTAATCATGGATAAAAGGCAAACAATTAGAGGCTGGCACATAACTTTAGAATCTTAAATAGAGGGACATTGGTTTTGATAAATTTTTGCTAAGAAAATATATAGAACATATTTACTATTATTTCTTTTGCAATTAATAATAAATTAGAAGGGTTCACTAGTTGTTGGTAGCGGAGGCGGTGACTCCTGCGGGAATGCACGCAGCGTAAGACGCTGGCATTCCGCGCGCTAGCGAGGGTTGCGGCTTACGTGTGTGCCCGCGGAAAGCACCGCAGAAGCGGACAACAACGGCGCAGCAGAAAAGGGTTAGATTGACTGCCATCAATCTAACCCTTTTCTCTTTTGTCCCAGCCTCTTGTTAGTTAAAATGCACGCGTATTATTTTTTACTCTGTGCTAAAGTCTCCACTTAATTGAAATATGCCTTCACTATCTGCTTCTAAGGTGTCATTCTTCCTCAATTATAGGTGTATACTACATAACAATTTGATCTGTAGTTGAGACAGTCCGCATAGTCCGGATGCTTCTGCTATATCCATACCTTTGAATAACGGATTATCTGTGTTACGGATATTACTCATTAATATCACGTCGTTTATTGATTACTTCTAATATAGTGTTAACGATGAAAAGAATAATAATCAAAACATACAGTGATAAATATACATAGTCCGACGTTGTTAAATTACTAAAGTCTGTTGTTTGTGCCATTATAAAAGTTAGTACTATGATGATAACAATGTTAAATATTCGTATGGTTTTCCTTCGCATAATTAGTGGTTACGATAAAATACTAAGTAAAAAGAGGTTTTCACCTTCTTCAAATGACTACTTGCGACGTTGTGGTTTAGATTGTGCCGCTTTTTTGTTTTCTTCAAATACTACTAGTAGGTAGTGAAGAATATGTATTTTATCTTAATCTACTTTGTTCACCTCCTTTTCTAGACTTTTAGTATACTATAAATGGAAATAAAAAAATGACGATTATTTACAATAATTACAATGCATTATCTATCATAGGTGATAAAGATTTTACGCAATTAGACTTATTATTGCCCGTTATCCAATTATAGAGAAATGAAACTCGATGTGAGATAGCTAATATTTATTTTACAAACTGAGGTATTTGACAAGCTAATGTCAAATACCTCGTTTTTATTTGGCATTATATGGGCTGAAGTAGGTTGCTATGACCGTCTTCTACGCCATCTATTTGCCGTGTGGGCTTGTGTTTGGCTTGTTTTTGAAGGATATATAGGTAGCGGTACAAACTGTGAGACATTTTGTGTATGAGTCGCAACATGAGGTGCAGTTTCCTTCGCAACGGACAATTGCTTATTAGCCCTTCTAGATACGTGCTGTGTTGGCTCAGGCGCTACTGTAATATTTTGAGCATTATTCAACAAGGGGGGAGTGGTGTCCGAATCATTTGAAATGGTTGTTGCTGTGGTGCTATGACTTTCTGTAACATGCGCTACTTCAACATGTGGCTCCGATACGGGATGTACATCTTTCATTACGAGAATAGGTCGCATCATATCATGATCCTCATGTTCGAGGAAATGGCAATGCCACATATAATTTCCGATATGGTCTTTCCAGTGCATAATAATTTTTGTAACCTTCCCTGCATCAGCTTTGACGGTATCTTTCCAACCTCGTTCGTAGTCACGTGGTTTTTCTGCAGGACCAGTAAATGCTAGCTTTCCTTCATTTTGATAGAGTTCCACGTCAAATGGTCGTCGTTCAAGAATTTTAAATTGAATTAAATGCAGGTGAATAGGGTGTATAAACGGCGTAGCATTAATAAAATTCCAAACTTCTATACTATCAAGCGCAGGCTTTTCGGTAGCAGGGTCATGGTACATTCGGTCATTTAATAACAACATAGGTCTTCCGAAGTCATCCGTAGTGGCACTTAACGGTAAGTTGCGTTCAACCTGTGCATGATGAGGGTGTAAATCCATTGACATTGCAAGTCTTGCAGGCACTTCACTCGTATCCTCATATCGAAGTGGGCAATTTACGTTAAATTGCATAATGACGCTAGTATGCTCATCAAAAAAATCGGTATCACCGTTCATTAAAGTGATTTCTTGACCTTCGCATGTTGAAAAGTCAATGATGACATCTGTTCGCTCAGCTGGCAATAATTCAACCGAGAAAATTGCATTTGGGGCAGTTAAAAAGCCACCATCTGTGCCAAGCTGAATCATTGGCTGCTTGTTGGACAGGCTTAAAACATAGCCTCTTCTATTTGAACCGTTTAACAAACGAAAACGATATTTGCGAGGTTCAACATTTAAATAAGGCCATACTTTACCATTGACAACGATTGTGTTTCCAACAAATCCAGGTGTAATGGATGGATTCACCGGCACTGGGAATGGAGGACCTTCTGGATAGAACAGTGAGCCGTCTTCATTAAAGGATTTATCAGCAATTAATAACGGATATTCATAATCGCCACATGGTAAGTTTGAACGTTCTTCTATGGAGTCTCGAAGCAGGTAAAAACCTGCAAGTCCAGCGTAAACATTTAGGCGCGTTAAAGCCATTGCGTGGTCATGATACCACAAAGTTGTACCTGGTTGATGGTTCGTATATTCATGTATTTCTTTATTAAATTTAGGACCAGTATACGTATAGTCTCTTGTATACCAAGCTTCAGGATGTCCATCGCTTTCCCAATCTACATTGGCACCGTGAAGATGAGTTACTGTTCGAACCTCTTGGGAGTCATTAGCCGCATGAAGAGTAAAATCAACTGGCAAAAAATGTTTGGTCGGCAATTGGTTTTTATATTTGACATAAATCGTTTTGTCTTTTGAAGCCTCGATGGTCGGTCCTGGATAAAGCCCGTTATATCCCCAAATCGTGGATTTTGGAAAGTTTTTATGAAAACTATGCTCTGCTTCCAACATCTGCAACTCGTAATAATCTTTCTTCGGATGTCTGCTACTGAATTTTGGTTTTGCGGTAACGGGTTTCGGTAAGGCATCTACAAATTTGGGGATTGTTGCTGGGTCAGCAGGATTGATTTTTTTATTCAAAACATCACTTCCCTTACATTTTTACAAACTTAACTTCATCATATGGGTAAAAACAATAAGAAACGAGGACAATAATGGAAGTATTTGTGCTAATATATAAAAAATATTAAATTTCAAAAATTCATGCAATCTGCTAATGAGTAGCCAATAAGGCATATATTTACTATACATAAAACGAAAGCAGCGTTTTTAGTTGATAGCGTAAGGGCCGCTGATGAACGAGCAGTCCCTTTGCTTATTGTGGCTTACTAGTATAAAGGAAGGGCAAGTATTATACGCTTTTTACAAAACATTCATCATTCGATATGTTTAGTAATTTATGGGATATGATAGAAATGACGGACGAGTGTATAGGACTTCGCTTATAATTAATGAATAGGCTAACTGCTACATTAAGGTGTGATGGATAAGGGAAAATCCGAGCTTAGAGAAGTGGTGATGAATTGGAGTTAACATTAGAACAATTAAACAAAACAATCCTAGAAATGCGGACGAAAGGGCGGTTGACAGAAGCTCTAACTCTTGCTGAACAGGGACTTTTAGTAGCATTAGAAAATGATAATCATAGGCATGGACTAGATTTATTCTTCCAAAAGATATTAATTCATCATGCGCTAGGTGATACATTAAGCATGGTACGTCATATCCAAGAATATGAGGAGTGCTGCCAAAAGTACGGCACGAAAAAGGACTTTATGAATTACAATCTGGTCATGTCTTTAGTATATGATCTGGTTGGTTTCAGAGAAAAAACGGTGGAAATGACAAAAAAGTCTATAGAATATGCTACGCAGTTAAAAGATATTAAAATGCTTGTACGTTGCCATAGTAATCTATGCTATCTAGAAGTTGAAAATGGCTGTTATATGGAGGCTCTGGAAGCGGCTTTTATTGCAAGAAATTATAATGTGGAGCTTGCGAAGACACTTCCAGAATTAGCGAAATTACAAGAGATTCGCATTCATAATAATATGGCGGATGTGTATATTTTAGAGGGCGATTTTGTTACTGCTCAAGCTTTGTTGGATCAGACATTGAATTCTGAAATTATTCAAAATCATAAACGAGAAAAGGTAGCTGCATTGTTTGGCTATGGTTTTTTATACGAGCATCAACATCGACTTGAAGAAGCGGTAGACTATTATAAGCAAGCGATAGAATTAGCACAATCCTATGGTGATAACCCCATTACGAAGAAAGTGATGCGAATGCTTTTAAACGTACTTTATCAATTGGATTATCGTAATGAAATATTTGATGTGCAACGCGCTTATATAGAGCTATCAGAAAAAATGAGTGCAGATAATCTGCTTCAACAGGTGATGAATCTAGAATTTAATCGGCAAAAAGAGACATTGGAAAAAAGAGCGCTATATGATCCGTTAACAGGTGTCCTAAATCGCCATTTTCTTGATATAGAACTGAATGATTGGTTAAATGAGGCACAGGCATGCCACCAATATGTTGGTGTAATTGTACTCGATATTGATTATTTTAAAGCATACAATGATCAATATGGCCATTTATTTGGAGATATGGTGTTGCAACTCCTTGCTACGGGGTTAAAAGATTTTTTGTATAATCAAGAAGCGGTGATTATCCGTTATGGTGGAGATGAATTTATTATTTGTCTTCGGCATAAAAGTAAGATGTTTTTAAATGAGAGTATAAAAGAATTGCATGCCTACATGTTAACTTTAAAACTAGAACATGAATATGATAGCTATCCATTAAAGGTTAGTTTAGGCGCTTGTTTGAATGACCAAAAAAATTATGAATATATAAAGCTTTTTAAGCAAGCAGATCGCAACTTGTACAAAGCTAAAAATAACGGTCGTGCTAGTTATGTTATTAGTGTACAATAAAAAGTTTTGCAGCTTTAAATGCATTGTCTATTTTAGTAAAAATCCGCTTTCATCATTCCCACTGTCAATACTAGGCAGTGGGAATAAATTTGTTTTCATATAATTATCCTTTTTAATATAGAAAAAAGAGATTTCCCTCAAAAAAACTTTTCTCTTTGTGAAAAAGAATAGGAACTTTTGACGGGAAAGGGCTGTCTATTTTCATGAAAGAGTAAAAATCGAAAATAGATACTCTAATCATTTGAAAACGTTGGTTTATCAACGTACAATAAATGAAATTAGCAAACACGACAACGGGATTTTGGTGTATAATGTTGTGGTATGAGGAAAGAAAGCAGGTTGGCAAAAATGGTAAGCAAAATGAAAGTGTGCGCAGTGTTCGACACGCAAAAATATCAGGCATTCTTAGCAAACAAAAAGCTAGGTGTGAAACATAAGGTGAATATATGAAAAACTGGTTGATTTTCATTTCTGTCTTTATGGTTTCCTTATCACTTGTCATTAGTATTTTAGTACTCTGGAAAGCCGAGGCTCCGTTTAGTTCAATTGAAGAAAAGGCTGAACAGTTGGCACTTGATGCCAAAGCCCTAGCAATTGTCACGGAGTCCTACACATATAATGGCAAAAATTCGTATGTTACTGTATTCGGGGTAGACGAATACGGTGACAAAAAGGCTGTCTTTGTTCCAACGAATCTAGAAGAGGATTCCATTCAGGAAGTATTTTTGAAAGATGGTATTACGGAAAAGCAAGCATTATCGGTTTTTAAAAAAGAAGGAAATGTACAAAAGGTTCTTCATATGAAATTAGGCTATGAGGAGGCTGGAGCTGTTTGGGAAATTTCATACCTGAACGATCAAGATAAACTCAACTATGTCTATATTTTGTTTAAGGACGGCGACTGGTGGAAGCGCATTAAGAATTTATAAGAGGAGTAGATCCCGTATGAAAAAATTATTAGCAAACCGAGTGAAAACTTTAACACCATCTTCAACATTAGCGATTACTGCAAAAGCAAAAGAATTAAAAGAGCAAGGTATCGATGTAATTGGTCTAGGTGCTGGTGAGCCAGACTTCAACACACCACGCAATATTCTAGATGCGGCTATTGACTCTATGGAAAAAGGTTTAACAAAATATACACCTGCCGGCGGTCTTCCAGTTCTAAAGAAAGCCATTATTGACAAACTTCAACGCGACAACAATCTTACATATAAACCGAACGAGGTTATCGTAGGTGTTGGGGCTAAGCATATTCTTTACACGTTATTCCAAGTTATTTTAAATGAAGGCGATGAAGTAATCATCCCTATTCCTTATTGGGTATCGTATCCAGAGCAAGTGAAATTAGCAGGTGGCGTGCCTGTTTATGTTGAAGGAACACGCGAACAAGGTTATAAAATTACTGCGGATCAATTACGAGCAGCTGTTACGGATAAAACGAAAGCAGTCATCATTAACTCGCCAAGCAACCCATCTGGTATGATTTATTCTCGTGATGAGCTAGCAGAACTTGCGGCTGTTGCAGAAGAAAAAGATATTTTAATCGTGTCAGATGAAATTTATGAGAAGCTTGTATACAATGGTATTGAGCATTATTCAATTGCACAACTTTCAGATGCATTGAAAGCACGTACAATTGTAGTCAATGGTGTAGCTAAATCTCACTCTATGACAGGCTGGCGTATCGGGTATGCAGCAGGTGATGCAGACATTATTAAACCAATGACTGACCTTGCTTCACACTCTACTTCAAACGCGACAACAACTGCACAGTATGCAACAGTGGAAGCGTATAATGGACCACAAGACACTGTAGAAGAAATGCGCCAAGCATTTGAATCTCGTCTTGAAAAAATCTATCCACAAATTAGTGCAATTCCTGGCTTCAATGTATTAAAACCGCAAGGCGCATTTTACTTATTACCAGATGTAGCAGAAGCGATGGCTCATACTGGTTATGATTCAGTAGATGCATTTGCTGCGGATATTTTAACTGAAGCAAACGTAGCAGTGATTCCGGGCTCTGGCTTTGGTGCACCAACTACAATGCGATTATCTTATGCTACATCTTTAGAATTATTAGAAGAGGCAGTCCGTCGTATTGATGCATTCGTAAAATCAAAATGGCAAGACTAATCCTTCTAACCAACTTTGGAGGATTTCTATGAAAAAAATTATGATTCAAGATATGCCACAGCATATCGGCGAAACAGTCAAGCTAGGTGCTTGGTTAGCTAACAAACGTTCAAGTGGTAAAATTGCTTTCTTACAGCTGCGCGATGGTTCAGATTTTGTGCAAGGCGTTGTTGTGAAAGAAGAAGTAGGCGAAGAAATTTTTGCGATTGCAAAAGGTATGACGCAAGAAACGTCGATGTATGTAATTGGCGAGGTGAAAGCCGACGAGCGTTCAAGCTTTGGCTGTGAACTAGCAGTTACAGGCATTGAAGTGCTACATGCAGCGACTGATTTCCCAATTACGCCTAAAGAGCATGGCCCTGAATTTTTAATGGATAACCGCCACCTATGGTTACGTTCTCGTAAGCAACATGCGGTGATGAAAATTCGTAATGAAATTATTCGTGCTACATACGAGTTTTTCAACAATAATGGCTTTACGAAAATGGATCCACCAATTTTAACGGGTTCAGCACCTGAAGGAACTTCAGAGTTATTCCACACGAAATATTTTGATGAAGATGCGTATTTATCTCAATCTGGTCAACTTTATATGGAAGCAGCGGCAATGGCGTTAGGGAAGGTTTTCTCTTTCGGTCCGACGTTCCGTGCGGAGAAATCTAAAACACGCCGTCACCTTATCGAATTCTGGATGATTGAACCGGAAATGGCTTTTGTGGAATTTGAAGAAAATTTAGAAGTACAAGAACAATATGTTGAGCATATTGTACAGTCTGTTCTGGCAAACTGTACGCTAGAATTAGAGCGACTTGGCCGTGATACATCTACACTTCAAAATATCAAAGCGCCATTCCCGCGTATTTCATACGACGATGCCATTAAACTATTACATGAACAAGGTTTTGATGATATTGAATGGGGAGATGACTTCGGTGCGCCACATGAAACTGCCATTGCCAATTCATTTGACAAACCAGTATTCATTACGTGCTATCCAACAGGCATCAAACCATTCTACATGCAACCACATCCTGATCGTGATGATGTTGTGTTATGTGCTGACTTAATTGCACCTGAAGGTTACGGTGAAATTATCGGCGGTTCAGAGCGTATTCATGACTACGAATTATTAAAATCTCGTCTAGAAGAACATAACTTATCATTAGATGCTTATGCATGGTATTTAGAACTTCGTAAGCAAGGATCCGTACCGCATTCTGGATTCGGTCTAGGGTTAGAACGAACAGTTGCATGGATTTCTGGGACAGAGCATATTCGTGAAACGATTCCGTTCCCACGTTTATTAAACCGCTTATATCCATAATCGGTTAGCAATAAACAGAAACAATTGCAAAGTCGCGTAGTGAAATTTCTACGCGGCTTTTCTACTTACTTAGAAAAAAGGAGTCATGTCTACATGAATACAAAAAATAATCGACTCCGTACATGGACTGAGCAGAGAACGATACACATTCCTCAGCTCTTTTTTCAGTTTTATAAGGAGTTAAATATTGAGGATGATGAGGCGCTTATCGTCTTGCATTTACTTGCCTATCATGTTGAAGGAAATGATTTTCCTACACCAACAGACCTGATGAATCGTCTCACGATGCCTAGTAATGACATTACATCGCGCTTACAAAGACTTATGCAAAAAGGCTTCCTTGAGATTACACGTGACGTTGATAAGACAACTGGCAAGCTGTACGAAAAATATTCGGTGTACCCTCTTTGGGAACGTATCTTGCAGATTATAGAATTGAAAGAGCAACAAAAATCAGCAACTACGCTTCGTCAAGAAGAGGGCGAGGTATTCCGTTTATTTGAAGAAGAAATGGGGCGTCTTTTATCTCCTTTAGAGCTAGAAAAAATTGGTTCTTGGTTAGATGAGGATAGGCACAGTCCTTCACTTATTAAAGAAGCGTTAAAAGAGGCTGTGTTTGCTGGAAAACTAAGCATTCGCTATATCGATCGGATTTTGTTGGAGTGGAAAAAGAAAAATATAACAACACCACAAGCTGCACATAAGCAAGGCGAACAGTTCCGTGAAAAGCAAAACTTGACTAGACCGCAATCCCGCACGTTACAGCAAGAAACGCAGTCGACAAATAAAGTACCATTTTATAACTGGTTAGAAGAAAGAGAATAGGGGGATTTTAGGGAATGTTAACAAAAAAACAGTGGGAGCATTGTTTAGCTGAAATGGACCGCATGTTTCCTGATGCACATTGTGAACTTGTGCATGACAACCCGTTCGAGCTGACAATCGCCACGTTATTATCTGCACAATGTACGGATGTACTTGTTAATAAAGTAACGAAAGCATTGTTTCAAAAATATAAAACACCCGAAGATTATTTAGCGGTGTCCTTAGAGGAGCTACAACTGGATATTCGTTCTATTGGTCTTTATCGAAATAAAGCAAAAAATATTCAACTTTTATGTGAGCGACTTTTGACTGAATATGGTGGGCAAATTCCTGCAAGTCGAGAGGAACTTGTTACCTTGCCAGGTGTAGGTCGTAAAACAGCGAATGTTGTGCTATCCGTAGCCTTTGACATACCAGCGCTTGCAGTCGATACACATGTAGAGCGCGTATCTAAACGATTAGGCTTATGTCGCTGGAAAGACTCAGTTCTTGAGGTGGAAGAAACGATTATGAAAAAAACACCGATGGACAAGTGGTCGAAAACCCATCATCAGCTAATTTTCTTCGGTCGCTATCATTGCAAGGCACAAAATCCAGGTTGCGCAACATGTCCGTTATTAGGTGATTGTCGTGAAGGACAAAAGCGTTTTAAAAAAGGACTGGTGACCAAAGCATGAATATCGATGCAATCACAAAAGAAAAAATTGATGAATGGTTTGCAGAGTGGGCATTGCTAGAAGCGCAAATACATGCAGCCCATCAAGCACGTAATGGGAAAGCAAAAGGCCTTATGGAAGAGGCTATACGTTTGTTTGAACGTTTAGTTAACGAAGCAGGTGAAGAAGTATTGCCCATAAATGGAGTGGAACGTTTAACTTTTATTAAAACGAAACCAGGTCAATATGCGTGTTATCGTCAAATAGATGAATTATTTAAAGAAACGAAAAAACGAACGGCACGTTTGCGCTTACAGGCGACTAAACGCTAAAGTATACATGATAAGTATAAGGTTGTCCGATAAGTGATTGAACTTAAAAAGGACAACCTTCTTTTATTTATAAAATATAAAAACAGGTGTAGAAACATTTCGGTTTCTGCACCTGTTTTTTAGTATTTAGTAAATCTTAAATTAATTATTGTTCACTATCATTCTCTTGGTTTGGCACTACGGGGTCAGTTGGTGTTACAGGAGGTTGGCTACCAGCATCGTTGCCATTGTTGCCAGTACCATTGCCATTATTGCCATTGTTACCGTTATTGCTGTTATTGCCGTTATTACCACCGTTGTTATTACCATTATTGCCGTTATTGCCATTATTGCCATTGCCGTTATTGTTGCCATTGTCCTCACCATTGCCTTGATCAGGCGGTGTAGGTTGTTCTATATCCGGATTATCTGGATCTTCGGTACCTAAATCCTCATCAGGCATGCTCGAAATCTCGAAAGATGTCGTTCCTGGTTCACTGCGTGCACCATCTACAATCGCTACGACAGAAATCGTGTAATTCCCATCTTCTAATGTGTTGCTAACAGTTAAACCTTTGTTGTCAGTAGTTCCAAGCACTACCGTTTCGCCACCTTCGCGTGTAGCAGATACTTCAAAAGTAGTAGCCATTGGTTCATCTGTTTCTGGGTCAAGAATGGCATCATGTTCCCAGCCAATATTAATAGATTGACCTGCTAAATCTAAACTTGCACTTACATTGTAAGGTGTAGAAAGTTCAGGTGCTTCATACTCATTTGAAACCTCTGTAGGTTCTGTACCACGAACAAATAGTTCTGTTTGGCGCAATTCACTTGGAGTATAATCACTAGCTAGTTTCAGTGGGCTAGAGCCTACTTCAATCGTCGCTTCTACAACCGAGCTTGGCTTTTTGAAACGTGCAGTTTCAATGTTCGCAGAAAGGTCTTTCATAATATTTTTAAATAGATGTTGTGGTAAACGGCGTTCATCCCATGTAGTGATTGGATCCGAACGTTTTTCGTATCCACTCCAAATAGCGATTGAATAGTTAGTAGTGTAACCAGCGAACCATGAATCTGGCACACTTGTATCTGGTAAATTATATTTATTAAACTCATCGTTTGAATAGTTGGTTGTACCTGTTTTACCAGCAATATCTAAGCCTGAAACATTTGCGGCTGTACCTGATGCATCTGGTTTATTGCTGACTACATCACGTAACATATCTGTGACCATATAAGCCGTGTAATCTTCCATGGCAACCGTAGATTTTGGTGTATAGTCTTTCGTTGATTTACCATCGCGGTAAACAATTTTCGTAATGGCATAAGGATCAGTATATACACCGTTATTCCCAAATGCCGCATAAGATGCTGCCATTTGAATAGGTGATATTGTAATGTCACCACCACCAATTGCATCTGTCTCGTAAGCAATTTCTGCCTTAATTCCTAAGCGACCGATAAATTCTTTCGCTTTGTCAGCGCCAACTTCTTTAAACGTTTTAACAGCTGGCACATTGCGAGAAGCATATAACGCTTTACGTGCTGTCATAGCACCTAAATATTTCCCATCCCAGTTTGTAATCGTTTGATTTGTACCTGTATATTTCATTGGATCATCGACAAGTGTTTTACCTGTTGACCATTTTAAATATTCAATTGCTGGACCGTAATCGAGTAATGGCTTCATTGTTGAACCAGGGTGGTTAATCTTTAAGTCATCTGCATAGTTAAATGTACGATTGCCGTAATTTCGTCCACCGCCGACTGCTTGAATTTGACCAGTTTTTGTATCAATAACAGCAACGCCTGATTCAATTTTCTCTGTTGGGAAATTGCTATCGTCATTCATGATGTTTTCTACAATTTGCTGTGCATTTGGATCAAGTGTTGTGTAAACTTTAATACCTTCAGCCATAGCAGAACCATCGCCATTTTTCTCTAGCTCATTAATGACGATATCTAGGAAGGCATCGTATTTAGAACCAGCAAATGATTGGCGTGTAGCGTCGTCTGAAAGACCTGCTTGCACATCAACTTTTTTCGCTTCTTCCATTTCAGCTTTTGTAATTTTTCCATGCTGGTACATTAAGCCCAAAACTGTATTTCGGCGTTTCTCTGCCAGCTCTGGATTTTTTAATGGATTGTATGCGTTTGGACGTTGAACTAAGCCAGCTAGTAGCGCTTCTTCATCCAATGATAAATCTTTTAACTCTTTACCATAGAAATATTGAGCTGCTGTCCCAAAGCCATAAATACGGCCGGACATCAACATTTTATTGAAGTACATTTCAAATATTTCTTCTTTTGAATATTTGCGTTCAAGTTGGAAAGCAAGCCATGCCTCTTGTGCTTTACGTTTTAATTTTTTCTCATTTTGTAAAAATGAATTTTTGACAACTTGCTGTGTTAATGTTGAAGCCCCTTGTGACCCAAAACCATCACGGAAGTTGGCAAGTATTGCACCACCAAGACGATAAAAGTCCATACCATGATGTTTAAAAAAGCGAACGTCTTCTGTTGCGAGAATGGCGTTAATCATATCTTCAGGAATGTCTTCGTATTTTACGTATTTTCGATTTTCTGCACCGATTGTGGCGAAAATTTCACCGTTTTTATCATAAAATTCAGAGGAAACGGGGTCCTTCAATAAATCTTCTTCCAGTTCAGGAGCTGTACTTGCATAATAGGCAAATACACCTGCCCCGCCGACTAAACCAACAATCCCTATAATAAGTATTGTTAGAACAATACGCTTCAACCAAACTTTAGTCGAAGATTTCGCTGCTTTCGGCGCTTTCTTTTTATTTTTTTGAGCGAGAGCTTTTTGATGCTCTCCGCGTGTTTGACGACGTTCACTCATTTTTTTATCTCCTCACTTTCAGAGCCATGACTTGTTGCTTCAATAAACCGCTGGAGAACAGGTAAATAATCGATACGTGGATAGTAGCTTGTAGGAATTTCATAAGCTTCCTTTTCAATGGTTGAAAAGGGAATCGATTTACGTTCACCATTGTTCATTGCATGCCAGGCCTTTTGTAAAACTTCGTATGGCACTAAAAAATAACGCTCAAAAGCTGAAAAACGAACGATAATAAATGCCACACCATTTTGTTCCTTCACTTGCTGCATATGTTTCATTTGATGTGTGTGTATATTTTTTAGTGGAAAGCTCGTCTTCGAGGCGGTCTCCTTTGCATCAAAATCAATATAGTGCCCATTCCAAACACCATTGTAGTCAGTTGTAGAGGGCGTTCGGAAATAAGCTTCACGAATAACGGCAGCACTTCGTGATGGATACTCTACTTTGACGATTTGTACGGGAACAGGTTTCTTATGAATAATAGCAAGTCGCCTTTCTAAATAATAGTCGTTTGCTTCATTAATTTCATCCTCAAGCGTCTTCCCTCGATTACTATAGGAGAAATCCTTCTTTTTCCCCTTTTTTTCTGCTTTTTGAATAGCTTGTGCAGGGGTATAGATTTTCCCATTTGGATAACGAATTGTCACTTAGCTCACCCTCTATAATACTGCTATTATACACAATAGTTTACCATGATTTTTGTAGAACTTCACCACAGTCAGCACATTGCTCTAAAGTTAGATGACAATTGCTAATTCGTAGCATGATTCGCTGTTTAAAGTAGAAAATTCGCCAAGGAAACAACTGCATTCGTCATAGAAATTGTCCTATTAATACTTTCATTTATTGCTAGATTCGTAGAGATAGAGTCTTTTATCAGCCTATTTACGAATGCTGCTCTTAGGTAGTATTTATTAAAAATTTATCGAAATACTTCTTCTTTCAGCTAACTTACGCTTTTTTTGTCACGCATGAAGGTTATTTTATACATGCGAGGAATACATAAGTAAAGATAAAAGGAGGCGTTGTATTGAACAAATTAGGACAATTAGTTGCGCAGTTGGATCTGGTCAATCAATTACTTATCACGAGGGTGTCATTAGAAAATAATGCACATAGCCTGCAATTTTTTATGCAGCTCAAATCTGTTAGCCAGAAAGTAAGCTTAGCAGAAAAGAACTGGCAAGTAAAGAATGCTTGTTCGCCTATTAGTAGTGAAAAATGATAGACTTTGGTACACTAACCTCATACCTATAAAAATGATTCATTAGATGCAATCGTTTAATGCTTTTAGCGCGTGTTAAGAATGACGAAGAGATACTTTCAGATAGTTTGCAGTAGTATGTCGTAAAGAGAAGAGGAAGGCATATGAACCTGAACTTATGTTTTTTCAACATTTGACACAGTGTATTATTGGTTGTGAACGATAATCACACAATCATTAGCTAAAGGTACAATGAAAGAGATGAGGTGCGAAATTGTTATTAATACAGCAAACTTCCATATTAATAGATGAATGTGAAAAATGTGTTGCACGCTTTTGGCAAATGCGCGAGGAGGATCGGACGCCAGATTTTTTTGCAGAAGTCAAGCCGCATGCGGATGTCATTCATCAACTGCTGAAAGAGTGGCAGCAAGAGGCGACTGCTTGGATTCAAAAAAACAGACCGAAATATATGCATATAGGACAAATTGCTTCAGCGGCTGAATCGATGGAGCAATTTGTTGTGCAATCTTTTTATAAAGAAACAAGTAAAAAACGCTTTTTAGATGCAACGCATTCTACTTCCTATACGTTAAATAATTTTTATCGCTTAGTGAAGGAGGCGCAACATCATGTTATCGAAAAAACGAACAATTAATGCATTGTTAAATGAATGGCGCTATGATGACGAATTAAAAGAGCGAATTATTCATTGGCACACTTTAGAAGGCCGCGAAGCGAAGTACGCGCCTTTCCCAGAAAATTTACACCCTGCGCTTGTGAAAGCATTACATGCCCGAGGAATTACACAATTGTATACACATCAACGGGAAGCGTTTGATTTGGCGGCGAGTCACAAATCCTTTACTGCCGTAACACCGACAGCATCAGGGAAATCTTACTGCTATCATTTACCTGTATTACAAAAAATTTTAGAAGACCGCAATGCACGGGCAATTTATCTATTTCCAACGAAAGCGTTAGCACAGGATCAAAAAAATGATTTAAATGACCTGATTGAACAGAGTGGAGAGGACATTTTAAGTTATACGTATGACGGTGATACGGCTCCTGGTATTCGGCAAAAGGTACGGAAAGCAGGGCATATTGTGATGACCAATCCAGATATGCTGCATTCAGGTATACTACCGCATCATACGAAGTGGGTATCGCTCTTTGAAAATTTAAAGTATATCGTTATTGATGAATTACATACATATAAAGGTGTATTTGGTTCACATGTGGCACATGTCATTCGCAGATTGAAACGTATCTGTGAATTTTATGGTAGTAAACCTGTGTTTATTTGTACGTCAGCAACGATAAAAAACCCAAAAGAATTAGCTGAAAATTTAACAAATGATACCCACACTTTAATTGCTGATTCAGGTGCTCCAGTTGGTAAAAAAACATTCCTTTTTTACAATCCACCAATTATCCATAAAACATTTGGTGTTCGGCGTAGTGCGGTTTTAGAGGTAAGTGATCTTGCCAAAAGACTTTATATAGCTGGCATTCAAACAATTATTTTTGCTAAAAGTCGTGTGCGTGTTGAAATGATTGTTACTTATTTGAAAGAACTGACGCGCAATAAGCTAAAAGATGAATCTGTGCGTGGCTATCGAGGAGGCTATTTGCCGTCAGAGCGACGTGTTATAGAACGTGGGCTTCGTGATGGTACAATTCAAACCGTAGTTAGTACGAATGCGCTGGAGCTAGGAGTGGATATTGGTCAATTACAGGCATGTATTATGACAGGCTACCCGGGAAATATCGCAAGTGCATGGCAACAAGCGGGCCGAGCTGGTCGACGTCAAGACGAGGCGCTTATTATTTATGTTGCACAGTCTACTGCACTAGACCAATATGTGGTAGATCATCCACTATTTTTACTAGGGAGCGACCCCGAGGAGGCACGTATATATCCTGAAAATATGTTGATTTTAATGGATCATCTTAAATGTGCGGCGTTTGAGTTACCGTTCACAACAAGCGATACGTACGGAGAATATGACATACAAGAACTGCTCGACTATTTAGCAGAAGAAGGTGTTGTTTTTAAAACGAGTGAAAAATGGCATTGGATGAGTGATCGTTTTCCTGCACATGATATAAGCCTCCGTTCAGCTTCTCAAGAAAATGTTGTAATTATTGATATGACAGTACCTGCTCGTACAAAAGTCATTGGGGAAATGGATCGCCATAGTGCTATGACATTATTACATGAAGAAGCAATTTATTTGCATCAGGGCATTCAATATCAAGTAGAAAAACTTGATTGGGAAGAAAAAAAAGCTTTTGTGCGAGAAGTAGATGTTGATTATTACACAGACGCGAATTTAGCAGTAGAGATGAAAGTGCTTGAAGAAGATCGAAGTCGCATCTACCAAGGTGGGACTATTAGCTTTGGTGATGTAGGATTAGTCGCACAGGCTACCATCTTTAAGAAAATAAGCTTGAATGATAAACAAGATAATATTGGCTCGGGTCCAATCCATCTACCACCAGATGAAATGCATACAAGCTCGTCATGGTTGTCCTTTAGCAATACACTACAATGGTCTGAGGCAGAATTAACAGAGGCGATGACAGGTGCAGCCTATGCAATGAATGCCTTTATCCCGCTATTCATCCAATGTGACGCCAGTGATGTAGCAGTAGTTCCACAGGTAAAGGCTACACATAATAATTTGCCAACGTTTTTTGTGTACGACAAGTATCCAGGCGGAATTGGTTTAAGTGAAAAAGTGTATGATTTATGGGAAGACTTATTGACCAAGACAATGAATCATGTCGTAAACTGCCCTTGTGAATCGGGCTGCCCATCCTGTATTGGGCCTCAAAATGCTTTAGTAAACATGAAACGGAAAGTTAAAGAGTTACTGCAAATTTTATATTAATATACACAAAAGAAGAGGGGATGGGGTGTATTATTGTTATACCACCAAATTATTTTCTTCGGTGGGATGCTAGTAATTGCCTTTATCGTATTCTTCCACACAATATATTAGAATAATATGTAAAAAATGCTCCCCAAGTAGATAGATTTTATCTTTAAATACTACTTGGGAAGCTTATCACATTTACTGCAATTAACGGTTGTTTAAGCTTCTTGAAAGCTACACAAAATCCTTGTAGCATAAGAATCAAACAAATCTTTCGTTTTTTCCTTTATTCAGTTCCCCAGCAAATACTTCTTCTGGAGTTTTAAATGAATTAACCTATTTTAAACTTGAAATTTATTGATTTCGTCTTGTAGCGTCATAGCACCTTCACTCATTGATTTCGACACAGAATTAATTTCGTGAATAGTTGCCGTTTCTTCTTCTACTGCGGCGGAAATCATTTCAGACTGTACAGTTACCTGCTCAGCAATAGATGATAATTCATTGATCGATGCAGCTACTTCTTCAGTGCTAGCAGAAATTTGTTGTGTAGAGGCAGATACCTCTTCTATATGAGAACTTATCTCTCCAATAGCATTTAGGATATCACCAAATGCAGATTGTGCATCCGCAATGTATGACACGCCTTCATCAACTTTTTGAACAGATACAGATACAGCTTTATCCACTTCTTTTGTATCTTGCTGAATAAGAGATGTTATGTTCACTATTTTGTTAGCAGATTCTTTTGATTCTTCCGCTAGTTTGCGAACCTCTTCAGCCACCACAGCAAACCCTTTTCCATGTTCCCCAGCACGAGCAGCTTCGATAGCAGCATTAAGTGCAAGAAGATTTGTTTGTTCTGAGATGTCTGTTATAACTTTTGTAATATTTTCTATTTCCGCTGATTGGATGGTTAGTTGTTTAATACGATTATTGGTATCATTGGAAGTTTGTTGAATAACAAGCATTTGACTTTCAACTGCTTGTAATATTTCGCCACCATTATTTGCAATCAATTGAGTGTCTGAAGCTTTGGTATTCAATATTTGCGTGGCTTCTGCAATACGTTGTACACCGTTGGCAGTTTCATCGAGAGTCATAGAGCATTCACGAGCATTAGATGAGGCTTGGCTTGCATTTAAGGCCATTTTTTCTACACGTTTAGCTACATCTTTCGAAGAATGAGATACTTCGTCTATACTAGCTGCTAGTTCTTCAGCAGAAGAAGTAGTTAGTTCCACATTTGTCGCCACATTATTTACTAGTTTATGTAAATTGTGTTTCATAAGATTAAATGAATCGGCTAATTTGCGAATTTCATCTTTAGTACTGACGTTTACATCTTCTTGATTTAAATTACCTTCAGCAATCGTTTTGGCAGAAGCCGCTAATTTGTTAACTGGGATCGTAATTGCACGAGTTAACACTAAAGCAATAAAAATAGCTGAAATAATTGAAATCGCAGAAATAACAATAATTAAAATGGAAGCAACTTTTGCAGATTTAGTGGAATTCGCCTGTACTTCTATCATTTTTTTAGTTTGAAAATCGACAATTTCTTTAATAGAGGATTGGATTGCTGAATTTGCTGGGCCTGCATTATTACTTAGAATATGTATAACTTCCTGTAAATTTTCACCGTTATAAATGTTTAAAATTTCTTGTGAAGCTGCGTTAAATTTTGCTTGATTCTCCTTTAGCGTTTGTATTTCTTTTTGTAATTGTTGTTCATTAAAAGTGCTCTCTAGTTCTGTAATTTCATCATTTATTAATTCTTTGTGAGATTCTAATTTTTCTAGTGTTGTGGGATTATCCGGCTCTAGTATATACGATCGAATGTAGTTTCCTTGAGATGAGGATGCATTCAAAATCTTATTCACTAGTATAGTTTTGTATACTCTATCTTCCAGTAAGAATGTATACTGGTTATTCAATTTGTTCATTTGGTAATAGGCTAATGATGAGCTAATGAGTAAAAATAAAATGATAGTTCCAAATCCTGCGTAAAGTTTGTTCCGTATTGACATAAGTTGTCCTCTCCAATTCCTAATAATGTTATAATCCTATCATTTTAATTTTAGAAATAAAGTTATAAAATGTTATTTTTTTGTTAAAAAATAGACAAGGAATAATGAAATGGCATTTTTATATTCTAATAATTTTAAAAATTAAATATATAGTGAATAATAAATTTTATTGAATGAACGATATAACATCACTTTAATTTCAATACTTGCAAGAAAAAAAGTTGGGTAATAGAGGTGAGGGATAAAAAGAATTGTTTTTTCTTTTATGTGTAAGAGGAGATAGAAACTGGTGGATTACATAACAAGGTGCACCGTGTAGCTCAAAAATGCAACTGGGGGAGGTTATCACTAACGTAACGGGGGTATTAAAAAGTTATTGCGAATGTAGTTGAATAAAAAACAAAAACCAAGTCATATGTCGTAGACTTGGTTATTTTTTATTTATACGCTTTTACTTTAAGATACTATTATTTTTTAAATTGTACTGCTCTCCCCAATCTCTCATTAGTTTAATTATAGGTTCAAGTGTTCGCCCGAACTCAGTTAGTGAATATTCTACTTTAGGCGGTACTTCTTTAAAGATTTCTCTATGAATTATTCCATCCTTCTCTAATTCACGAAGTTGTAACGTTAACATTCTTTGGGTAATATCGGGCATTAAGCGTCTAAATTCATTGAAACGCTTCTTTCCTGACATAAGATGATATAAAATAACACCTTTCCACTTTCCGCCGATTACGCCAAGTGTTGCTTCAACGGGACATCCATAGGCATCTGGACAAGCTGTATAAAGATTTAATTTACTGTCTGACATTTGAATATCTCCTAAGTAATTAGTATAAAAATTGATACTATCAAACAAAAATGTGCGTACTTACATAATAATAATCATTTAGCTTATTATAACAGACGTAAGGGAAATGATTAAAAATAAGTGATAAAGGAGTAATTTTCTTTATGAAAAAAATGAAAGCTGTAGGTTTACAACAATACTTACCTATTGATCATCCAGAGAGTTTATTAGATTTACAAATAGAAAAGCCAAGTGCGAAAGGCCGAGATTTATTAATTCGAGTAAAGGCGGTTTCAGTGAATCCTGTCGATTATAAAGTGAGATCTCCGAAAGACAAGTTTGAAGACATGCCAAAAATTTTAGGATGGGATGTGGCTGGGATTGTCGAAGAAGTAGGGCCATTATGCACACTGTTTAAACCAGGCGATAAGGTATATTATGCGGGAGATATAACACGTCCAGGTTGTAATAGTGAGTTTCATCTTGTTGATGAGAGAATTGTAGGTCATATGCCAAAGACATTAAATTTTGCGGAAGCTGCCGCATTACCATTGACTTCAATTACAGCATATGAGGCATTATTCGATAGAATGAAAATTAGTAGTTTTTCAAAGGATAATAAAAATAAAACCATTTTAATTATTGGTGCGGCTGGGGGAGTGGGCTCTATTGCAATCCAACTGGCTAAATGGGCTGGATTAACTGTTATAGGTACAGCTTCGAGACAAGAGTCACAAAATTGGGCAACAGCATTAGGTGTAGACTATACGATAAATCACTATGAGGACTTTGTTTCACAGTTAAATTTACTTAATATTGAAGCGGTTGACTATATTCTGTGTTTAAATTCCACAAATAATTATTGGACTAATATGGCTGAGGTCATAGCTCCACAAGGAACGATTTGTTCTATTGTGGAAACGGATGAACCACTTAATTTAACTTTATTAAAAAATAAAAGTGTAACGTTTGTTTGGGAGCTCATGTTTACTCGGTCGATGTATCAAACTGAAGATATGATAAACCAACATAAACTTTTAAATAGAATAGCTATTTTAATTGATAGTCATATTTTAAAAACCACAATATCTGAAATTCTCTATCCAATTAATGCGGAAAATTTGAGAAAAGCACACGCAATTCTTGAAAATGGAAAAACCATTGGGAAAGTAGTGGTTGAGGGGTTTGAATGATGGTTATGACTGGCTCCATCCCTTTCTTCGCATTCCGCAGTTCCTTATCAACATGGTCTGTTACTTCCTAATGGGCTTAATCGTACATTGTTTGACTGTTCATACAAATTTGTCAAAGTAGCGCCAATAGGGAGCTTGAATACACAAATATATTATATCGAACAATCTTTTTTCAAATATAAGGACTTCAGACCAATGTTGTTTGAAGTCCTTTTGTGTGTTAGAAAAGACGCATATCAACTGAGGTGTTTGTTTAAATAAGTTAGACTACTTCGAATGGACGCTTTCTACTCTATTCTTAACATATTTTTCTCATAAGATGAATACCTCATTTTGAATTCCCATAGGTAGAATGTTTTTATTGTGTAGTTTTACAATTTTAACAATTATAAAAAAATCAAAAAATTTGAGTATGAATCAGAAAAAAATATTTTCTATTAGGCCATAAATCAGTATTATTAAAAAGTAGAAAAAAGATAAATATTTAACTGGTAATTTTAGGTTAAAGAGTGGGGGACACGGATGAACAATCAAAAGCAATTTCAGCTATCGGTTGTATTACTTCTAGTAGTTACAATAAGTATCGTTCTATTTTTTGGGGGAAGTGCTAAAGCCGCTGCTTCTGATGTTTTGGATCAAGAGCAGACGAGTTATTCTAGTAATATTTGGGTTAATTCTGATTATCCACGCTATCAAACATTTACGCCTTTCTATTCTGGGCAACTAAGCAAGATTGATATTGGCATAATGGATCGTTTTGGTTCACCTGGAGCACTAAAAGTAAGTATTTACAAGGAAGGGGATTTATCGACACCCCTTGGCTCTGCACAATTAGCATCATTCGGCTCGGGTTGGACATCGGTTGATTTTTCAAGCATATTACCATATTTGACGAGGGAAACGATGTATCGAATGGTTGTTTCTACTGAAAACGGTGGCAGTGCTGGTTTTGGGTGGTTTACAAGTAACTATGATGCGTATTCAAGAGGGTACTCATCAGGGTTTGGAATAGATTTCACTTTCAAAACGTATATGATTCCTGATTACGCACTATCCCCAGCAGAGAGTCAAGTGACAATCAATAATACTAGCCTTGTAGCGGATGGGACAAGCCAGACGACTGTGACCATCCAGTTAAAAGATGCACAAGGAAATAACATTACTACTGGTGGGGAGACGGTAACGATTGCGTCATCAGTAGGAACGGTTAGTGCTGTGACGGATCATAACAATGGTAGCTATACGGCTACTCTAACTGCCCCGACGACAATTGGTACTGGTAGCATCAATGCAAGTGTCGGTGGAAGAACGATACCAACAACGGCTAGCGTGCAATTTGTCTCTGGTCCACCATCATTAGCAAAGAGCACCGTTACTGTTAACGATAGTTCGCTGCTCGCGGACGGAACAAGCCAGACGACTGTAACCGTGAAGTTGAAAGATGCGCAAGGAAATGATGTTACAACTGGTGGAGCGACAGTAAGTATATTGTCAACTCTAGGGATAATTGGTACCGTCACAACTCATAACAATGGTACCTATACAGCGACTCTAACCGCTCCTAGCACTGTTGGTACGAGTATACTCAGTGCAACTGTTAATGGCAATGCCATTGCCGCCACGACCAGTGTGCAATTCATTCCAAAACCTGCGCAAACGGTGGTCGCTTCGGTGGCATCGAATACGCCAACAGTAGGTTCCAATAATATGATTACGTTATCTGTAAAAAATGCACTGGGAGATATAGATACAACCTTTAATGGCATTAAAAACGTTACGATTTTGGGCTACAACCAAGCACCCAATGGGTCGTTTGGGAATGTAAATGGAGAGCCATTGACTTCATCAAGTCAAGTAGTCGCTATAGGCTTCACGAACGGAATAGCTACAGCGAATTTGAAATTGAATGCAGCAACGACACAGTCAATTGAGTTTAGCGTGTTAGGTGTAAACACAGCTAGTAGCAATTCGGTAACGATTACACCAGTTGCGGGAAGTGCGGCTAGCATGAAGGTGACGACAGCACTTAAAGCCCCCACAATGAATGGAGGATTATTTAGTCAACAACCTGTAGTGACACTTTATGATGCTTATGAAAATGTCAGTGTCAATGATTATACTAAAATTATTACTGTGGCGAAAAAAGACGCAGGCGCATGGACATTAACAGGGACGTTAACAGCGAAAGCAAATGCTGGAATCGTCAGCTTTTCTGATTTAGGATCAGTGAATTCAGCGAATGTTTCTGGCGCACAGTTGTCATTCGACGCAACAGGACTCGGTCAGATAACAAGCTCAGGTGTTACACTTTTGCCAAAACAATTAACGGTCAGCTTTGATGCAACCGGTGGTAGTCCAGTAGGAGACTTAACAATCTCTTATGACGAGAAAATCAATGCACCAACAACGCCAACGAAAACAGGTTATACATTTGCCGGTTGGTACAAGGATGCAACGTTGACTTCTGAGTGGGATTTTGCGGCCGAAACAGTGACAGAGGATACAACCCTGTATGGGAAATGGGACGCAAATAGCTATACGATGACGTTTCATACAAATGGGGGTACAGCGGTAGCCCCAATCTTAGCAACATATGGCGAAAAAGCAACAGCGCCAACAGCGCCAACAAAAACAGGTTATACATTTGCCGGTTGGTACAAAGATGCGACGTTAACTAACAAGTGGGATTTTGCGACCGAATCAGTGACAGAGGATACAACCCTGTATGGGAAATGGGACGCAAATAGCTATACGATGACGTTTCATACAAATGGGGGTACAACGGTAGCCCCAATCTTAGCAACATATGGCGAAAAAGCAACAGCGCCAACAGCGCCAACAAAAACAGGTTATACATTTGCCGGTTGGTACAAAGATGCAACGTTGACTACCGAGTGGGATTTTGCGACCGAAACAGTGACAGAGGATACAACCCTGTATGGGAAATGGGACGCAAATAGCTATACGATGACGTTTCATACAAATGGGGGTACAGCGGTAGCCCCAATCTTAGCAACATATGGCGAAAAAGCAACAGCGCCAACAGCGCCAACAAAAACAGGTTATACATTTGCCGGTTGGTACAAAGATGCGACGTTAACTAACAAGTGGGATTTTGCGACTGAAACAGTGACAGAGGATACAACCTTGTATGGTAAGTGGGCAATCAATAGTTATACGGTGACCTTTAACACAAATGGTGGAACTACCGTAGCGCCCGTCACTATAACATATGATAAAAAAATAACGAAACCGGCAGCACCAACAAAGGTAGGTCATACGTTTGCGGGCTGGTATAAGAGCGATACTTTGACAACACAATGGGATTTCCTAATAGATGTGGTGACAAAAGATACAGCGCTCTATGCAAAATGGTTTGTAAATAGTTCATCTGGTAGTGATGGTCAATCTTCGACACCAACAACGCCGTCCGTTCCAGAGAATCCAAAAACGCCATCAAATGAACCAAGTAATCCTGTGGAAACGCCACATACTGAGCCATCAAAACCAGAGACGGAGGCGCAAGACATTATTTTCTCTGATGTTCCGAAAACGCATTGGGCTTGGGAGATGATTCAGGATATGACGAGAAAAGGAATTATTACTGGCTATCCCGATAAAACATTTCGTCCGAATGATTATATTAAACGTCAGCATATTGCCGTTATGTTTACGCGTGCTTTTGAGCTAGAAGCAATACGTGAGACGGTATCATTTAAGGATGTTTTGCCGAGTCATCCATATTATGAAGCTATTACGAAATTATATCAGGCAGGGATTGTCGATGGTTCAAATGGAGAATTTCATCCAGATGCCTTTCTGACACGTGCACAAATGGCTAAAGTGCTTGTAGAAGCGTTACAGCTAACACCCAATGGTATAAGCCATTTTAAAGATGTGCCACCGACACATTGGAGTTACAACTATATAGCGACCTTACAACAAGAAGGAATTGCATTAGGGGATGATGGCTATTTTAAACCGAATGATCCTCTGACACGTGCACAATTTGTTGCATTGATGTACCGAGCAATGAATCGCTAATCGAAAAAGCACATCTTTTCACTTTTTACATAAGTGAGAAGATGTGCTTTACTAATGATTAAGATTTAATATGATAGTTTTAGAGGACCTGTTTATTGAGGGAAATAGTGGCATAAAAGCGTTTTTAGTTGGAATATTCATTATTTAAACAATTTAAACTTTGTAAATGAAGATATTCATATGCAAACAATCGGTGCATAACAATTCATTAAAATTCATTTTGGTACGTATGATAACATTGGCTTTATTCACCATATCTAAAAGTAACGTGATTATCGTACACCTTTTTTGACTAACAAATTGAGGCAATGATAGGTACAGAATAGCGCGATGAGCCTTTTAGTCGTCTAGATTTGGTATGATATATGTAGCATAAGATTCTAGGTAATCGATAAGGTTATTCAGTGGAACATATTGTAATAAGTTTGCTTTGGCAACAGGCTTTCCACCTTAATTGATAGCTTGCTAACAATATTAAAAAATCTTACAGGTAGAAAATGAGTGAAGTCGATGTCTTACGAAAATAAAATACTACAAATGAAAAAAATGCTCGGAAAAAAGGTGCAACAACCAGTTGCCAATGAGCAATCAACGTATCAAAAGCCGGTTATACCAAACTATGTGAATCAGTGGGAGAAAGCTGGTCTTACGCGTATCGATAATGAGTTTGGTATTGTTTTTAAGCGACAAGTACATTATCCTTTCCATTATCAGCACGGTCATTATCCATTACAGTCATTTTTTGACGCGCTAATTAAATGGCAATCCGCTGATTTTGATCATCCTTATGCATTAGATGTGGACGAAAATGTCCTGTTTTTTGATACAGAAACAACAGGATTAAAGGGTGTTGGAACACAAATTTTTCTTCTTGGTTTTTTAGAAGTGACCAAACACGATTTTGTATTAACACAATATGTCTTAGCTGATCCAGCACATGAAGCAGCCTTGCTGTTTGAGTCAAGGCTTTGGCAAAAAACAGCGACAATTATTACGTATAATGGCAAAAGCTTTGACTGGCCACAGCTAGAAACACGTTGGACACTCAACCAAAAAGTTTTACCTAAACTTCGTACCCAGCGCCAAATCGATTTATTGCATAGCTCGAAGCGATTATGGAAAAATGATATGGAGCGGTTGAAACTAAAATCAGTAGAAGAAGAAAAGCTTGGTTTCTCACGCGTTGGGGATATCCCAGGACACTTAGCGCCAATTATTTACTTAGATGCTGTGAAAAGTGGTGTGCCAGATGCACTTATGAAGGTACTTGTTCATAACGAGTGGGATTTGTTGTCGCTCATTACCTTGTATGTTCATTCCACTTACTTATTATTTGAACAATCGAGTGATGAATCAGCCAATACTTACACGAATATTGGGAAATGGTATGCTGATTTAAAGAAACGTCCACAAAGTGTTAACGTTTTAGAAAAGGTAACAGCTCAATTTGATGCGCGTGAAGCGGGAAATGCCCAATTTTATCTTGCTATGCAACTTAAAAAAAATAAGCAGTATAGCAAAGCTGTTGATGCCTTCGTTGCTTCACTCCATTTTATAGAGCCACGAAAAAAGTTGCAGGCACTAGAACAACTAGCCATAATCTATGAGCATCACTTAAAAGATATGAAACAGGCCCTTGTTTATACATTAGAAGGCATACAACTGATTACTTCGACTGAGGATTGGCGAATGGAACAAAAACAAAAATGGGAAATTTCTTGGGAAAAGAGATTGCACAGATTAGGAAATAAGCAATAATTTCCCGGGGAAGCGCAAGAAACGACAAGTTTAGCCTTACAATTAATGTTTGCAGACGATATAATGTTATGAAATATGCTATAATGAATTCGTGTATGTAGTGCGAGGAAGGGCGATGTGTATGGACATTAAATTAACTTCAAAAATGATTCTTGAAAAGGAATTTAAGAAAAATTTTAAAGGCTATAATGTAGAAGAGGTCGATTCTTTTCTTGATGAAATTATTCAAGATTATGAATCGTTTGAAAAAGTAGTTGCTCAATTAAGAGAAGAGAATAGACAACTAAAAGAAGAAATCGAGAATACACCAAAGAGACAACCACAACCAGCCGCATCCGCAGCGGGTACAACCAACTTTGATATTCTAAAACGTCTTTCAAATTTAGAAAAACATGTATTTGGTAGTAAACTTTACGAATAATTTTTATCATTTACATTGTATTTATCATAAAAGTCTAGTATAATCTTCGTATCATCATGAAATTCGAGTAATCGCTGCGGCGCTAGACGTCGTAGAGGAAAGTCCATGCTCACACGGTTCTGCGATGGCCGTAGTGTTCGTGCTTACTGAAAAAATAAGGTAAGGCAGCTTAAAGCTGACGGCGGAAGGAAGACCTAAGTCTATTGGATATGGTCGACACTTCCTGAAAGTGCCACAGTGACGAAGCTTGTTTGGAAACATACAAGGTGGAACGAGGTAAACCCCACGAGTGAGAAACCCAAATTATGGTAGGGGCACTCTCTTGAAGGAATTGAACGGATAGAGGGACAGAGTTCGCTCTGTAGATAGATGATTACTACCCGGTCGTACGAGGCGTAAGCTGTTTGAGTACTCGGGAACAAAACATGGCTTATTGAATTTTTTGATGCTTATCTACGAAATAACAAGCGCTCTCCAATTCGGTGGAGAGCTTTTCTTTTGAACTAATAAAAGAAGTAACTGTTACTTAACGATGTCTAGTCATACGCGATATAGGCCTGAGGTAATATGAATACCATGGATTGTGCCTTTGTCGATACGCTTCGAAGTTATAACATCACCGTTATCGTATGAACGCGACATACATACCTACTAAATGAGTAGGAACGCGCTTTTCTAAAAATAAGGGTAGTATCGATAAATAGGATGGAGCGGAAATATGGGCGGAGTAATTACTAATCTGGATAAGATTAATTCGATTTCTAAATACCCCACTTCCTTACTGAAGAAAATTTTTGAAAATGTATCTGAAGGCATTATGATTACGGATAAACATAAAAAAATAGAGATGGTTAATCCAGCATTTGAATTCGTTACAGGCTATAAACGCGATGAAGTGATAGGAAAAACGCCCGCGGTATTGCAGTCAGGTGTACATGAGTTATCATTCTATTTGACAATGTGGGAAAAGATACGACAAGAAGGAATATGGCAAGGGGAAATTTGGAATCGTCGTAAAACAGGAGATGTGTATCCTGAATGGTTAACAATTGTTAGCATAACGAATGATAGTGGAGAAATTACTAACTATTGTGGCATTTTCTCAGATTTATCTGAAAGAAAAATAGTAGAAAATGAACTAGAAAAACGTTTGTTAACGGATTCATTAACAGATGTATCGAATCGATTTGCTTATATTGAGAGAATGGATAGCTTACTGGAATCGTCTTCTACTATTTCTCATTCAGTACAGCATGCTGTCTATTTCTTGGATTTGGACAGATTTAAACAAATAAATGATACTTTAGGGCATGCGGTGGGAGATACGATTCTGATAGAAGCAGCAAGACGTATTCAAACATTGCTCAAAAACAAAGATATCATTGCAAGATACGGTGGAGATGAATTTATCGTCACATTGACGAATGTAAAAAATGTTCGCGAAGCAGCAAAATTTGCAGAGCAAATTATTGCTATAATGGAACAGCCAATGAACATTAATGGACAAGAAATTTTTGTTTCAACAAGCATTGGCGTAAGTATGTATCCGGCTGATGGCGAAACATCCGAGCAACTTATTACTTGTGCAGATAAGGCGATGACCTATTCCAAAAAGAATGGTCTTAACGGCTATTCGTTTTATTTTGATGAATTACAAACAGACACGCAACGCGTTCTTTTGTTAGATTCTGAATTGCGTAGAGCGATTGAAAATCGTGAATTTGAGTTGCATTTCCAACCTAAAATTATGTTGGAAAACGAACATATACAAGGACTAGAGGCGCTTGTTCGCTGGAATAATGAGCGACTTGGCTTTGTATCGCCTGCTGAATTTATTCCTTATGCGGAAGAAACGGGCCTTATCATTCCTTTAAGTGAAGTAATTATTGAGAAAGCATGTGAAGCTGCAGCTAAGTTACAACAATTTGGTCGCAAAATACCGATTGCTATCAATATTTCGAGCATTCATTTTAAACAGCAAAACTTTTTAGAGTCCATTCAAACAATATTAGAACGTTATAACACCTCTGCCAATAATTTTGAAATAGAGGTTACAGAACGCACTGTCATGAATAGTGCAACGGAAACGGTAAGCAAGCTTGTCCGTCTAAAGCAGCTTGGCTTTAAAATCTCTATTGATGACTTTGGTACAGGCTATTCATCATTGAGCTATTTAGTTCGATTCCCACTCGACTGTTTAAAAATCGACCGTAGTTTTATTCAGCATATTTGCTCGCTTGATGAAAAACAGGCAGTTGTAGATGCTATTATTCAAATGTCACATCGTCTAAAAATGAAAGTTGTAGCAGAAGGTGTAGAACAAGCGCAACAAGTGGATATACTACGGAAAATGAACTGTGATATTATCCAAGGCTATTATTACAGCAAACCGTTACCACTTCCCGAATTGCTGGAGTATATTGAGTATTGGGAAATTGAACATCAAGGAAGGAAATAATGTATGGCAAACTATAAATTAGTCGCAACAGCTGCAATGGGCTTAGAAGCGATTGTAGCACAAGAAGTACAGGCACTCGGTTATAAAACGACAGTCGAAAATGGCAAAGTTTATTTTGAGGGTGATGAAACGGCCATTGCTCGTGCCAACTTATGGTTACGTGTAGCAGATCGAGTGAAAATTGTTGTAGGACAATTTCCTGCAAAGTCTTTTGAACAATTGTTTGAAAGTGTAAAGGCACTACCATGGGAAAAATATTTACCGGTGGATGCATCTTTTCCTGTTTCAGGGAAATCAGTAAAGTCTAAATTATTTAGTGTGCCAGATTGTCAAGCGATTACCAAAAAAGCAATCGTAGAACGCATGAAGCAACACTACAAACGCCTTGGTTTTTTAGATGAATCAGGTGCAACATACAAAATTGAAGTTTCAATCTTAAAAGATGTGGCTACACTTACTATTGATACTTCTGGCGCTGGCTTACATAAGCGTGGCTACCGACAAGCGCAAGGGGAAGCACCGCTAAAAGAAACATTAGCCGCTGCACTTGTTCAGATTTCTAAATGGAATCCGAACCGTCCGTTTGTCGATCCATTTTGTGGTTCAGGTACAATTGCCCTAGAAGCAGCAATGTATGGACAAAATATCGCACCAGGCTATAATCGAGAATTTATTTCGGAAAGTTGGCCGTGGATGAAAGCGAAAATTTGGGATGCTGTGCGAGATGAAGCGGATAGTATAGCCAACTATGACCAACCACTTGAAATTTTTGGATCAGATATTGACCATCGCATGGTAAGTATTGCACAAGAAAACGCGCTAGAAGCAGGTTTTGGGGATATTATTACGTTTAAACAAATGCAAGCTCGTGATTTTACAACACAGCTAACAGATGGTGTAATGATTGGGAACCCTCCATATGGAGAGCGTATCGGCGATGTAGAAGTTGTAGAGCAAGTCATTCGTGATTTAGGACAAGTCATGAAAAACTACCCAACTTGGTCGGTATATATGCTATCCTCCATGAAAAACTTCGAAGAATTATACGGTCGTCAAACAACGAAAAAACGTAAATTATTCAATGGTTTTATTGAAACAAATTATTATCAATATTGGGGACAAAAGTCCAAGAGAGACTAACTAGAATAACGGAAGATAAGATTTTTTCTTATCTTCCGTTTCGTCGCGTATAATAGGAACAGATTGTATGAGGGGGAACGTCAATTGCGTAAATCTTTACCATTTGCATTAACGAAGGATCGCTCGTTTTTCGAGTCATTAGGTGACTGGATGGGCGATGTCCTTTATGATGAATTACCAGAAAAAGGATTTGAATGCCGTGATGAGCAAATTTTCATGGCCTATCAAATTGAACAGGCGTTAAAAGAAAAAAATGTGTTATTTGCTGAAGCTGGAGTAGGAACAGGAAAAACGATTGCCTATTTACTGCCGGCTGTATCCTATGCACGCTATACAGGTAAACCAGCGCTAATTGCCTGTGCAGATGAAACATTAATCGACCAGCTCGTGAAAGAGGGCGGCGATATTTATAAATTACAAAAAACACTCGGTTTAGAAATTGATGTCCGTTTAGCAAAATCACGTGATCAATATTTATGCTTAAAGCGTTTCGAAGAAGCAGAAAAAGTCGAAACGGATGAGTGGATCGATGATATTGCTTTTTCAATTCCCGATGGTGTCTATGCACAAGGCTCGATGATTGCAGTGCAACCATATGGTGATCGCAGTGATTATCCAACGGTTAGTGATGAAGATTGGCATAAAGTGAATTATAATGCGATTATGCAATGTTCAGTATGTGATTTGCGTAATCGCTGTGGTCAAACATTACATCGTGCACATTATCGTAAATCAACGGATTTAATTATTTGCTCGCAAGACTTTTTAATGGAGCATTTAGCAACGAAAGAGTCCCGTGAACGTGAAGGGCAGTTAGCGTTACTTCCCGAAGTATCAATGATGGTGCTAGATGAGGGGCATTTATTGGAATATGCGGCGCAAAGAGCAATGACATATAAGGTGCAGGCAACGACGATTGTTCCTCTGTTAGAGCGTTTAATGGTAGATGGAGTACGTGAACGAACTTTGTATGCAATGGAAAAATTGCAAGACGATCACGAACTATTTTTCGATCAGTTGCGTGATGATATTGTGGCGTCTGAGGAAGAACGGAAGCGTATTAATAAATCTGCGACACTTTTAAAGTATGGTAAACAATTGATTGCCGATGTAGATGTACTACTAGAAGAATTTGTTTTTGAATCAGAAATGTATATGATTCCAGAGTATGAGTTAAATATGGCAGAGGAATATTTAGAGCAATATCAAGCGTCACTTCGCATTTTTACTGCACAAGGCGATGCTGTTGATTGGTTAGAGGAAACAGATGGTGAAGAAACATTAGTTATTATGCCACGACTGATTACAGAAGTTTTAGAAGAAAAGTTATTCTCAAAAAAGCTTCCAATCGTATTTTCTTCTGCAACATTATCCGTCAATAAGGATTTCTCCTATATTGCTTATAGTCTTGGTATCCATAATTACCAATCTTTCTCAGTTCCATCACCGTTTGATTACGAAGCAGTGATGAGAATTTATTTACATGAGCTATCTCAAAATAATAAAACAGCCCGTGTCCAACAATTGTTACGAGACGGTGAGAAAACATTAATATTATTCAAATCAAAACAAGCGATGTTAAACTTTAAAGCAGAATTACCACTAATGGAGCGAATGTATGTGGCGTTTGAAGGAGATCGTGAACTATCAGCTATTGTTCGTGATTTCCAAGAAGGTACAGTAAAAACACTATGTTCGTACCATTTATGGGAAGGTTTAGATTTGCCAGAAGAGGCGCTAACACGTGTGATAATATATGACTTACCTTTCCCACCACATGATCCATTATTTGACGCGAAACGGACGTTTGCTGAAAATCCGTATGAAGAAGTAGAGTTACCATTTATGCAATTGCGTTTGCAACAAGGAATGGGACGATTAATTCGCACATCGAATGATCATGGCGATATTCATATATTGTTAAATGAGGAAGAAGCGAAACAGCAGAAAACATTTGAAAATATTTTAGCAGTGACACCAGAAATAAAGTAAAAAAAGGCAAGTTTACCATTGGCGTAAACTTGCCTTTTTGCTATTTTAAAATAATAATTATTGTGCCGCTTTTAGAGATTGTCGAAAAAAGTGTTGAATATTTCTGTTTTAAACTATATAGTTCTTTGTAATGCAATGAATTTTATTAAATATAAAAATTTTTCTTCTTGAAAATAATTTTGCAAAAGGTTTATAATGATGACAAGAAATTTAAAGGAATAGTCACAATCACTGTTGAGTATTCTATGATAGGGGGTGGACCTGTCGAGCATTCAATCGTTGTGTAGTAAATATACAAGCTTATCAGGTAAGGATATCGAGAAGTTAGTAGAAATTGAAACTACACTATCTTATTATGCTGAGTTGACAGATTGCTATATGTTCATAGATTGTATGATGGAAAATTTACCACATGCAATTGTTGTAGCAGAGGCATTCCCTACAAAAGAAATTGGTTTATATGAAAAATCAGTGATTGGAAAATTTGTCTTTGAAAGCTTCGAGCCAGCAGTATTTGCAGCTTTTAAACATAAAGAAAGATCATCCATTTCGAGAGCAATCACACAGGAAGGTCTAACTGTAGAACAAAACGTTGTCCCCCTCTTTAATGATGATGGACAGGTTATCGCCGTGTTGATTCAAGAAAAAAAGGTTAAGATGCAAACTGCACCAAAGGATGATTTTCAAAATATGCCTTTTGCATTAATTGAGCATATTGTCGAACCCAACGCGCAGCCAATTCCAGTTGTGTCTGATTTATTAGTAGAGTCAATTATTCTGACAAATCATGAAAATAAGGTCATTTATAGCAATCCTGCAGGATACCGATTTATAACGGAACTTTCAGGACTAGAAAATTTCGATAATGTTGCTTTGGATAAAATATTACCTTTTTTACAAGAGGTCTATGATAAAGGCGATGATGTCTTTTTCTTAGAAATTACAATTGATCGTAAATCTTTTATTGTGAAAAAAATTCCTATCCGCAGTCAAAATGATAAAGTGACACTGCTTATTATTCATGATCTAACAGAGCTAAAGCTGAAAGAAAATGAACTGATGATGAAAACATTTGCTATACGGGAAATTCATCATCGTGTAAAAAATAATTTACAAACGGTTACAAGCCTATTGCGACTGCAAATGCGCAATGACCTAGCGGCTTCAAATGCAAGTGCTTTTCAGGAAGCATTAAATCGCATTTATAGTATTTCTTCTGTTTACGAACTTATTTTAGAAAATGAGGATAATGCGGAAGAAAAAGTGGATGTTATCGCTTTGTCTAAAAAAATAGGGTATAAAATGGTTGGCACTTCTCATACAGCAGCCATTCAATTAATCTTCCATCACGATGAACTACAGCTATATTGTCATTCTAAAAAGGCGGTTTCACTCGCATTAATTATTTGTGAGTTATTACAAAATGCTTTAAAGTATGCTTTTATTGATCGTGAGGAAGGAACAATTGATATAAAATTTCTTCAGGATGCATCTTCTATTTCACTTCATATTTCCGACAACGGCGTTGGGATGCAAGAGGTGAAGGCATCTTTTGGAATGGAGATTATTACAAGACTTGTTGAATATGATTTAGCTGGCACATTTACAATTATCCCTAGTGAACAAGGTACACATACTCAAATTCAGTTTCCTGTAAGTGAGGAGGTATTTATCCTAAATGACTAGGAAAGTTATGATTGTCGAAGATGAATCACTTATTGCAATTGATTTGAAGTTTATGCTAGAAGATAATGGTTACGAAGTAGTAGCACAGGCAAATAATGGCGAATCTGCGATTGAACTAGCTTATACACATAAGCCTCAGCTGATACTAATGGACATCAAAATGCCGAAGCTAGATGGACTAAAGGCGAGTAAAATTATTGAACAGCAGCTCGGTATACCAGTGCTTTTTATATCTGCTTATAGTGAAAAAGAATTGTTATTATACATGAAACAGGATAATATTTTAGGGTATGTTATGAAACCGTTTTCTGAGAAAAATGTCCTACCAGCGTTGGAAGTGGCGTTTCATCAAATCGATAAATTTAACCGTTTAAACGGAGAATTATTGCATAAGCAAAGCGAGATAGAAAAGCGAAAAGTCATCGAACGAGCGAAAGGTTTACTGATGCAAGTAGAAAATCTTAGTGAAGACGAGGCATATAAAAAAATTCGCAATGAGAGTATGCAAAGTCAACAGGAAATGGTAACAATTGCAAAACGAATTATAAATACATTACAAGTAAATAGATGAAGCAAAGACGCTTTAAAGAGAATTTTTCTTTAATGCGTCTTTTTTTTATATATATTTATCAAAATCAAAGGGGGGATAAGTAGGATGGCAATGATAGGAACGATCATCGTTTATATTATTATGATTTGTGCAGTTTTAGGTGCAATCGGAGCGATTCGAGATGCAGAGTATGGAATTGGTAAAGAATTTATGAATGGACTCCATACAGTAGGTCATATTTTTGTACCAGCGGCAGGAATCATGGCAGCTATACCTTACTTAACGTGGTTTATTAGTCATTTTATTAGTCCGATTTTTGAATTGATTGGAGCTGACCCAGCAATTGCAGCTACAGCAATTTTAGCGTCGGACATGGGGGGATATCAATTAGCAAATGCTTTAAAAGAGTCGTATGAAGGATGGGTGATGGCGCTTGTCGTTGGTTTTATGTCAGGTGCAACCATTGTATTCTCGATTCCAATGGGGCTTGCGATGTTAGACAAGCGTGATCATAAGTATATGGCATTAGGCATTATGGCAGGCGTATTAACGATTCCGATTGGTGCATTTATTTCGTCGATTATGATTGTGATGTTTAACACAGAGGTTCGTGAAGTGATTAGTACAACATCTGCACCAACCTATGTGTTTGCCATTTCTATTTTACAAATATTACTTAATTTATTACCGTTATTTATTTTTGTTATCTTAATTGCGTTAGGGCTAAAGCTTATCCCGAATGGCATGATCAAAGGGTTTATGATTTTCGGTCGTGTGATGGATGCAGGTATTAAGCTTGTGCTTGTATTCTCTATTGTCGAAATTTTCACAGGCATTTTTACTAAGATTTTTGGGGCATGGGGCTTTGATCCCATCATGGCAGATAGTGTAGACCAATTCCGTGCATTAGAAACGGCCGGTTATATCGGTATTATGTTAGCGGGTGCATTCCCAATGGTGTACTTAATAAGAAAATATGCTTCTAAACCGCTTGAAACAGCAGGGAAGAAATTAGGTCTTTCTTCAGTAGGAAGCGCAGGGATTTTAGCGACAAGTGCTAATATTTTGGCCATGTTTACACTTGTTCGTCAGATGCCACCAAAAGATAAAGTAATCAACATTGCTTTCGGGGTTTGTTCAGCATTCCTGTTAGGCGACCATTTATCTTTTACGGCTAATTTCCAACCAACCATTATATTGCCTGTTATAGCAGGGAAGCTGTTAGCAGGGGTGCTTGCCATTATTTTAGCTTACAAGCTATCAGTACCGACCGCATTAAAACTAGAACAAGAGGATCGTAAGGCAGGCATTATTAAAGAGGGAGAATATTTAACAGATCAAAAGTCTTGATAGAAAGAGGTGATGAAATGTGAGTGAGGAAAAGAAACGTTTTATTCAGGAGTTTGTGCCGGGTAAGCAACTAACATTGAGTCATCTTATTGCAAATCCTGATCCAGATATGTTTCAAAAACTTGGTATACAAGAAGCAGGTGCGCTCGGCATTATGACTTGTACACCGAGCGAAACAGTTATTATTGCTGGGGATTTAGCAACAAAGGCAGCCAATGTAAAACTAGGTTTTTTAGACCGTTTTACAGGTAGTCTCGTTATTGTTGGCAGTGTATCTGAAGTAGAAATGGCGATGTTGGAGATTAATCGTTTTTTATCGGAAATGCTCGGTTATACGCCATCTAAAATAACGAAGTCATAGGATGTGTCAAATGAAAAATCGAGTAATGATAATAGGTGGTGTGCAAGCTGGTAAATCAACGCTAATGAATGCGTTATTAGGCAAAGATGGACAAGCTATTAAAACTCAAGCACTCGTATTTGATGACTGGATTGTTGATACACCTGGAGAATATATAGAAAATCCAATGTACTACAGGAATATTATGGCAACATCACTTGAAGTAACACATGTGATTTATTTGCAAGATGCCACGTCATCAAGGAGTGTTTTTCCTCCGCAGTTTAGCTTGGGTATACCCAAAATTCAAATTGGTGTCATTACCAAAATTGATGCACCCCTTGCAGATGTAGAAAGAGCAACAGCATTGTTAAAAAATGTGATGACGCACGGTCCAATTGTGAAAACATCAGCATGGCAAAAGCAGGGCATTGAGTTGATTGCACCACTTATTCAACTGCGGTCAGACGAAGAAATTCGCCAGTTTGTCAAGGACCGTGATAGTCCCTATCTCATATATTGCCCATAGTGGCATAGAGGAGGTATAGGTTGAAGACAGAAAAAATTTATAGTGCAGGCATTGATATTGGGACAAGTACAACAAAGATGGTTGTCAGTAGTTTTCTGTTGAAAAATGTTGCTGGTGTGACCCATGTGCCACGAATAGAAATTATTGAAAAAACGGTGTTGCATCAAAGTCCTATTATTAAAACACCTTTTGTTACGAAAGACATTATTGATATGGAACAAATAGAAAAATTTATATTTCAGCAATATCAATTGGCTCAAATTTCACCAGCGGATATTTCAACAGGCGCCATTATTATTACAGGTGAATCTGCTACGAAAGAAAATGCTAGGGAGGTTGTCCATACCCTTGCAGATGCAGCTGGACAGTTTTTAGTTGCCACTGCTGGTCCGGATTTAGAAGGGATTATTGCTGCAAAAGGGGCGGGGACTGTGCAACAGTCCAAAAACACAGCTAAAGTAATTGCCAATATAGATATTGGTGGCGGTACGGCAAATATTGCAGTGATGCAGTTCGGTGAAGTGATCGGCACATGCACCTTACATGTTGGCGGTAGATTAATCGAATTTCAGCATGGCAAAGTCTATTCTATCTCACCTCCTATAAAGCAATTAATGAAGCATTGGTCTAATCCATTACAAGTAGGTGACTCTGCAGAAGACGTGCGCGTTGCACAACTTATTCAAGAAATGGCGGACTTTTTAGCTAACACGTTAAGCGGACAACTACAAGATGCACAACATCCATTATTGTTAGGACATTTACCAAATTGGCATAAGCCTGTGGATGCAATCGTTTTTTCAGGTGGTGTAGCTTCTTGCATTTATGATCATGATTGTTCGCAGCGCCAATATGATGATATTGGTGAAAAACTAGCGAACATGCTTTTACAACATGAGCAACTTCAAGCGTTTTTATGGCTACAGCCGCAGGAAACTGCTCGCGCTACAGTAACTGGAGCAGGAACCCAAACAACCGAAATTAGTGGTGCAACGATTCAAGTTGATGCGGATGTATTACCGTTAAAAAATATTCCTGTATTTAATTGCTCAGGTGTAGCAACGAAAGCGTTTGATCAAATCGTGAAGACAGCAGTGGACAGAGCAGATGCACTTTTTTCACTGGATGATCACCGCGCACCCTTTGCACTTTATTTTAGTGAGTTACCGTATTTAAGTTTTGAAGATGTCCATGCATTGTGCGAGGCCATTTTACGATACTTAGGAACAAGAAGCTCCAAGGACATACCAATTATCATAGTCATTCAATCAGATTATGCAAAGGTCATAGGGCAAACGCTACAAGCCATTAATCCAACAGTTCCTATACTATGCATTGATCAAATTAAAGTAGAAACAGGCGATTACATTGACATTGGGGAAGTGCTACCTTCTGGTGTTGTCCCCATTGTAGTGAAAACACTTGCTTTCCACTCAAAGTAAGGAGGATGAACGTGAATCTATCGGTGATATTTGGTGGAGAAAAATATAATTTTCAGTCATTAAAAGATGTGATGGCTAAGGCCAATGAGGAAAAATCAGGAGATCAGCTAGCAGGGATTGCTGCTGAATCTGTCCAACAACGAATTGCAGCAAAAGCTGTTTTAAGTGAATTGTTAGTCAAGGATATACGCGAGAATCCGCTAGTTCCACCTGAAAATGATGAAGTGACACGCATTATTGAAGGCGATATTAATGAACAAATATATGGCGAAATAAAAAACTGGAGTATTGAACAGCTTCGAGAATACATTTTATCGAATGATACAGGTGATCGAGAGTTAAAACGTTTAAGTAAAGGCATGAATTCAGAAGTAATTGCAGCCGTTACGAAATTGATGTCTAACTTAGATCTTGTTCATGCAGCCAATAAAGTAGAAATCTTATCAACTTGCAATATTACGATAGGGCAAAAGGGTACGCTTTCTTCAAGACTACAGCCGAACCATCCAACAGACAATATCGATGGCATTATTGCCTCATTAAAAGAGGGATTGTCCTATGGAATCGGTGATGCAGTTATCGGCATTAACCCAGTAGATGATTCGGTCGAAAGCGTTAAAAAGGTGTTACAGGCGACAAAAGAATTTATTACTGATTGGTCGATTCCAACGCAGAACTGTGTATTGGCTCATATTACAACACAAATGAAAGCCATTAAGCAAGGAGCTCCTGCCGATATGATTTTCCAAAGTATTGCAGGGACAGAAATTGCAAACCGTTCGTTTGGCATTTCTGCTGACTTAATTCGAGAAGCAGAGGAACTCGTGAAGAAACAGGGAACGGGAACGGGCCCAAATTTATTTTACTTTGAAACTGGGCAAGGTTCCGAGCTCTCGGCTGAAGCACATATGGGCATAGACCAAGTAACACTCGAATCACGCAACTATGGATTTGCTAGACATTTTAATCCGTACATAGTCAACACAGTTGTTGGCTTTATTGGCCCTGAATATTTATATAACAACAAGCAAGTCATTCGGGCAGGGTTAGAAGATCATTTTATGGGTAAAATGCACGGCATTCCTATGGGCGTGGATATTTGTTACACCAATCATATTAAGGCTGACCAAAATGATGTGGAAGATTTAAGTGTGTTACTAACTGCAGCTGGTGTCAACTTTATTATTGCGGCACCGATGGGAGACGATATTATGCTGAACTATCAGTCTATGAGCTTCCATGATGTTGCAACATTACTCCAAACATTTGGTAAAACACCAGCACCTGAATATTTAGCTTGGTTAGAAAAAATGGGCATTTACGAAAATGGTCGTCTTTCAGCTAGAGCTGGCGATTTATCGATATTTGAAAGGTAGGTGAGACCATTGAATGAACAGCTAGTATCCATGATTACACAGCTTGTGATGGAGAAAATGACCAATACATCGGGCACTTCTTCAGAAACAGCTCCACCAGCTGAAGAACAAAAACAACCATTAATTAAATTTTATGATAGTGCGGCTAAGCATACAGAAGAACTATCAAGTCCACAGGCAACATCAGATCAATCGTTAATTAAGCTTTACCAAACAGCTTCAACAAAGGATTATTCGCAAAATACTACTAATTATGATGTTTCCACAACTGTAGAAACGGCGAAGGCTTTTCAATTTGAAGAGCATAATGTATCAGAAAGTGTGCAAGCAGCTAAAAAGCATACACCTGCAAGAATTGGTGTTGGTAGAGCGGGGACAAGACCAAAAACAAAAACTTGGTTGAAATTCCGACTCGATCATGCTGCTGCAGTAGATGCAGTGTATGGAGAAGTGACAGAAGCACTATTACAAAAACTGAATGTCTTCCAAGTAACAACAAAAGTAACGGATAAAGAAGAATACATTACGAGACCTGATTTAGGTCGCCGCTTATCTGATGAAGCGAAGACACTTATTCAATCAACATGTAAAGCACGCCCAACCGTGCAAATTATTATTTCCAACGGCTTAAGTGCGAGTGCGATTGAAGAAAATGTCCAAGATGTATATTTAGCATTACAACAAAGTCTTACCAATTTAAATATTGAAATAGGCACTACTTTTTACATCGATAAAGGGCGTGTAGCGCTTATGGATGAAATTGGCGAGCTATTGCAAGCAGAGGTCATTGTTTACTTAATTGGTGAACGTCCTGGTCTAGTGTCAGCAGAGTCGATGAGTGCGTATTTATGTTATCAGCCGAGAATAGGTACGGTTGAAGCAGATCGAATGGTCATTTCCAACATTCATAAAGGTGGTATTCCTCCATTAGAGGCAGGAGCTTATTTAGGAACTGTCGTGCAAAAAATATTGCAATACAAGGCAAGTGGCGTAAACCTTGTCGCAAAAGAAGGTTAGGGGGAACAAGCAATGCATCCTCATAAAATTATGGCTGATATTTTGGCTATGCAGATGATTCCTAGAGTGAATAGAGACTTGGCAGCACAGCTTGCGTTGAAGCCAAATCAGCATAGCATTGGGCTAGTCACACTAACCATTGATGATGTCGGATATGTGGCTTTAGATGAAGCGACAAAAAAAGCAGATGTGGAAGTGGTTTATGCAAAAAGCTTCTATGCAGGAGCGGCTCATGCGTCAGGACCATTATCTGGTGAAATGATTGGCATTATAGCGGGTAGCTCCCCAGATGAAATTCGCAGTGGGCTGGAGGCAATTGAGCAAAAGGTGCAATTTGATACGTATTTCGAAGCCATTAATAATAATGAAAACCATGCACTTTTTGCGCATACTGTGGCAAGCTGTGGCAGCTATTTAGCACAGTTAGCAGACGTTAAGATTGGCACTGCGCTCGCTTATTTAATCGCACCACCACTTGAGGCGGTTGTCGGTTTAGATGCCGCTTTAAAGGCAGCAGATGTAGAGCTAAAACTATTTTTTGGACCACCTTCCGAAACCAACTTTGGTGGTGGCATAGTTAGCGGCAGTCAGTCTTCCTGCCAAGCTGCTGCAGATGCATTTAGAGAAGCAATTGAACATGTTGCGAGAAATCCGGTTATTTAGAAAGGAGGCGGCTTTATGGCGACATTAGATAAAGACTTATTAGCCATTCAGGAAATGAGAGACGCTGTTAGTCAAGCAAATGCAGCACAAGCGGCCTATATGCAATATTCCCAACAACAAGTGGATAGTATTGTGAAGGCTGTTGCGGATGCCGCATTTAAAGAGGCAGAACGATTAGGCAAAATGGCTGTCGAAGAAACAGGGATGGGTATCCAAAATCATAAAAAAATGAAAAATGAAGTAGCGTCTAGAGATGTATATGAAGATATTAAAGATTTAAAGACAGTTGGCGTGATTGGCACAGATCGACTAAAGAAAGTAACAGAGATTGCTAGTCCATTTGGCGTTATCGCAGGAATTGTGCCAACAACAAATCCTACATCTACAGCCATTTTTAAAACGCTTATTTCTTTAAAAACGAGAAATGGCCTTGTGTTAAGCCCGCATCCATATGCCGTTAAATGTACAAAGGAAGCTTTAGATATTTGTAGAGTTGCGGCAGAAAATGCTGGTGCGCCAGAAGGGTTGTTACAATGTTTAACAATGTCTTCAATGGAAGCGACACAACAATTAATGAAACATCCACAGATTCACTTAATTTTAGCAACGGGCGGTGGGGCGTTAGTCAAAGCGGCATATAGCTCTGGAAAACCAGCTTATGGGGTAGGTCCTGGCAATGTACCAGCTTACATCGAAAAATCAGCCAATATTCAAAAAGCCGCACGTCAGCTAGTGCAAAGTAAATCCTTTGATAATGGCACCATTTGTGCGACAGAGCAGGCCATTATTGTGGATAAAGTGATAGCTGAACAAGTTTTAGCAGAATTAAAGAAACAGCATGCTTATATATTGAATGCTGAAGAAAAATTAAAGATGGAAAAGTTAATATCTCCTGTTCCTGGCAAAGTGAATCCACAAATTGTTGGAAAATCAGCGGTGAGTTTAGCACATTCTATCGGCATTATGGTGCCAGAAGAGACGAAAGTACTTGTTGGGTTGGAGACAATGATTGGAAAAAACATTCCATTTTCACTAGAAAAGCTATCACCAATATTTGCTTTCTACACAGTAGAGGATAGCACAGAGGCCAAACAAGTAATGATTGATCTACTGAATATTGGAGGACGGGGACATTCTTGTTCTATTCATACGGAAAATACAGCGCTAGCAGAGCAGTTTTCGCTTGATTTACCAGTGTCGCGTATTGTTGTGAACACGCTATCTTCAATTGGTGCGGTTGGTGGTACGACTGGATTAGCACCATCCTTTACATTAGGTTGTGGGACATTTGGTGGTAATATTACGTCCGATAACATTACAGCTAGACATTTATTAAATATTAAGCGCATGGCTTATGGCATGAAAGATGTAGAGGTGCCAGCTCCGGAATTTGATTTACATCCGGTGGTAGAAAATATAAAGGCACAAGCACCATCATTGGATACAAAAGTGGTGCAACAAATTGTTGATCAAGTTTTAAAGCAAATTACATTACAAACTAAATAATTGGAGGAATGACAAATGAGTACAGCATTAGGAATGGTAGAAACAAAAGGTCTTGTAGGAGCAATTGAAGCAGCGGATGCAATGGTAAAAGCGGCAAGTGTCAATTTAGTAGGGAAAGTCCATGTTGGTGGCGGAATTGTTACTGTTTTGGTTCGTGGCGATGTAGGTGCAGTAAAAGCAGCAACGGATGCAGGTGCAGCAGCAGCTCAACGTGTTGGAGAATTGCTATCTGTGCATGTAATTCCACGCCCTCATAACGAATTAGAATTAATTTTACCAAAAGCAGAAGCTTAATTACACGACTGAAGAGGCATTCATCGCTTGTCAATTTGATGTGATGAATGCCTACTATCAACAGTAAAAAAATCAATTACTAGATTTAGAGGTGGCTAACTTGAATATAAAATCACAAGCATTTCCAGTTGCCATTTCAGCCCGTCATATACATGTAAGTGAAAAAGATTTACAAGCACTATTTGGTCCAAACGCAACGTTGACAAAGGATTTTGACCTTTCGCAACCAGGACAGTTTGCAGCAAAAGAGCGTGTCTCCATTGAGGGACCAAAAGGAGTCATTCACAATGTGCGTGTATTAGGACCTGTAAGGGCAGCAACGCAAGTGGAAATAAGTCGAACAGATGCGATGAAACTAGGTTTAAACCCTCCCCTAAGACAATCGGGAGATATCGAAAATTCAGCTAGTATTAAACTTATCTATCAACAACGAGAAGTGTTGATCGAGCAAGGAGTCATTATAGCACAGGCCCATATTCATATGACAGAAGAAGATGCGAAAGCATTGGAAGTACACAATAATGAAATCGTTTCTGTAGAAGTTGACAGTGAAAGACCTGTAACATTTCGTGCTGTAGTAGTACGTGTCTCGAATGATTTTAGCTTAGAAATGCATATTGATACAGATGAGGCCAATGCGGGCTTTATTGCACAACAAGCACAAGGAAGAATTGTGAAATCATGTTCGTAAGGAGGAGGTTTGATGCAAGAACAATTAGTGCAAAAAATCGTCGAAGAAGTTTTACAGCAAGTATTAAAAAATCAGCCTTCCCGCCCAGATGACGGTAAAATTCCAATCGGCGTATCCGCGCGACATGCACATCTTGCACAGGCAGAAGTGGAGCAGCTTTTTGGAGAAAACTATCAATTAACGCCGAAGTTTGAGCTTTCGCAGCCAGGACAATTTGCTGCTGAAGAAACGGTCGTCATTGCAGGACCAAAAGGTTCTATTGAAAGAGTTCGCATATTAGGTCCAGCCCGAACGTTAACACAAGTAGAAGTGAGTTGGACAGATGCGATGAAACTCGGCGTCAAGCCGCCATTAAGAATCTCTGGGGATATTAAAGACTCTAGCCCTGTGACGTTAATTGGTCCAAAAGGTAGTGTTGTTTTGCCAGAAGGTCTTATTATTGCACAAGCGCATATTCATATGTCTCCTGCCGATAGCGAAAGATTTCAAGTAGTAGATGGGCAGTCGGTACAAATCAAAGTGCAAGGACTACGACCGATTATTTTATCCAATGTGATGATTCGTGTATCTGAGCGCTATCGTTTGGAAATGCATATTGATACGGATGAAGCAAATGCAGGCTTAATTCAGCAAGGTGCTTTTGCAGAAATTGTTAATGGACAAGTGATGGAACCTTTGACTGTAAAGGAAATGCCACTAGTCGCAAAGCAAGCGCCTGCAAAACAATCTATCTATCACTTTGAAAAAAAGTTACTTTCACAGGTAGATGTACTGGAAATCGAAGCTCAAGAAATTGTCGTGCCAAAAAGAACCATCGTGACAGCATTAGCTTATGACAAAATACGAGAGCTGAATAAAAAAATAACGATTCGCTCTGAATAATAAGTATTATCCAGACAACCTAAAGAGGGTGAGTTTATGCAGATGGGAAGAGTGATTGGCAGCGTATGGGCAACACGTAAGGAAGAAGGGTTAAATGGCTTAAAACTATTAATTATCCAACCAATTGATTCCAACCAACAGCCAATTCGTACGGAAATAGTAGCAGCTGATCGCATCGGTGCAGGGATTGGTGATGATGTACTGATTACGAGTGGAGGGTCTTCCCGTTATATTATGAAGGACAATCCCCTCCCTATTGATGCAGTTGTAATCGGAATTATAGACTCTACAGATGTAATGCGAGGTGAAAACAATGAGTAGCGCAATTGGCATGATTGAAACAAAGGGATTAGTGGGGTCTTATGAGGCTGCGGATGCGATGATTAAAGCATCTGATGTCACGATTGTTAAACAAGAATTTGTCGATGGTGGTATTGTAACAGTCGTCGTAACAGGCGATGTTGGCTCAGTTCAAGCAGCAGTCGAAGCTGGTAAAGAGGCGGCAAAACGCGTTGGAGAATTATTAGGCGCACACGTCATTCCTAGACCAGACGAAGATGTTTTCAATATGATTAAAGGACCAGAGACGCCAAAGAAAAAACCGGTCTCAACACCGGCACGTGCTAAAAAAACAACAGAAGCAGCCACTACGGACAATTGAGGTGAAGCATAATGGCATTTCGCAAAAATAAAATTGCTGTTATTGGAGCCGGTCACACGGGTGCAACATTGAGTTTATTCCTCGCACAAAAGGAATTAGGCGATGTTGTGTTGCTAGATATTCCAGAAGCTGAGAATCCAACAAAAGGGAAAGCACTGGATTTATTACAAACAGGGCCGATTGAAAAATTTAATGTGTCGATCCAAGGAACAAGTAATTATGAAGATATTGCAGGCGCATCTATCGTTATTATTACAGCCGGTATTCCACGTAAACCTGGGATGAGCAGAGATGATTTAGTGACGACAAATGCGAAAATTATTCAACAAGTTTCGAGACAAATTAAACACTATGCACCTGATAGCATTGTTCTTGTATTAAGCAATCCAGTAGATGCGATGACATATGTATGTTATAAAGAAACAGGATTTCCTAAAAATCGTATTATCGGGCAATCTGGCGTATTAGATACCGCACGCTTTAATGCATTTGTAGCACAAGAGTTACAAATTGCACCCGAAGATGTATCGGGATTTGTATTAGGTGGACATGGTGATGAAATGGTGCCATTAATCCGTTATTCTTATGCAGGAGGCATCCCGTTAGAAAAGCTTATTCCCCAAGATAGACTACAACAAATCGTCGAACGTACACGTAAAGGCGGCGGTGAAATTGTAGGCTTATTGGGCAATGGTAGTGCTTACTATGCGCCAGCTGCTGCTTGTGCGCACATGGTGGAAATAATTATGAAAGATCAACGAAAAATTATTCCTTCCATTGCCCTGTTAGAAGGAGAGTACGGCTACCATGAATTATTTTTAGGTGTACCGACGATTTTAGGCGGTAATGGCATTGAATCGGTTATTGAATTGCACCTTACACAGGAAGAACAAACGGCGCTCAATCAATCAGCACAAGCCGTTAAGCAAGTATTACAAATTTGCCAAAACATTTAACTAGTATGTTTGAAGACAAATAGCGTTTCCCCAACGTTATATGTCTGCTTTACAATATGTTTGATTGGAAACCGAGCATAAAACTAGTTGAAACCCCCATTTTAAAATAAATGCTCCCTTCAAATAGAAGGGAGTTCTTTGCTTTTAAGCCTAAAGATTACTGATGATAATTTGTGCAATCGCTGATAAGACATGAGAGATGTGCATTCCACAGAAGATTGCATAATGGTAGTGTTAAAACTCTGAATTATCAAAATTGTTTTGGTGACTGGCACTCGAATATACAAAATTTTCGGAAATATGCTAAACTAGTAACGTAAAAAAGGAGGATGATTGGATATGACTGTACAGCAATTTACAGACTATGTGAAAAAAATGCAGCACTATCAGGAAGCATTGGGGGTAATCTATTGGGATATGCGTACTGGTGCACCTAAGAAAGGGGTAGCGCAGCGTTCAGAAGTAGTTGGCACATTATCGGCCTCCTTGTTTGACATGCAAACGAGTGAGCAATTAGGGGAACTACTGACGGCTTTAGAGGCACAAAACACAGAACTGGACTATGTAACACGCCGTTTAGTCGAGGAAGTACGCAAAAATTACGATCAAAATAAGAAAATTCCCGCTGAAGAATATAAAGAATATGTTATTTTACAAGCGAAAGCGGAAACAGTTTGGGAAGAAGCAAAAGCGACAAATGATTTTGCGCAATTTTTACCTTATCTAGAGCAAATCATTGAATGGCAAAAGAAATTTATACAATATTGGGGCGTTAAAAACGGTTCTACATACAATACGTTACTTGATTTATATGAACCAGATATGACGACGGAGGTGTTAGATCAAGTATTTGGCGAATTACGTGAAACGATTGTGGCGCTTGTCCAAAAAATCGCAGCTTCTCCAAATAAGCCAGATACAACGATGTTATTTAAACAATTTCCGAAAGAGGCACAGCGAGCATTGTCATTAGAGATGCTAACGCAGCTTGGCTATGATTTTGACGCAGGTCGCTTAGATGAAAGTGTCCATCCATTTATGATTGGCATTAATCATGGCGATGCACGTATTACAACGAAATATGATGAGCATGATTTCCGTTCTGCTATCTTTGGCACGATTCATGAATGTGGGCATGCGATGTATGAGCAAAATATTGATGCCAAGCTTGCCGGTACACTATTAGCAACTGGGACATCGACAGGCATCCATGAATCGCAGTCACTATTCTATGAAAATCTGGTTGGTCGAAATGAAAAGTTTTGGGAGCACAACTATGAACGCCTGCAAAAGCATTCACCAGCACAGTTTGGAGATGTTCCGTTAAATGATTTTCTTCGTGCTATTAATATGGTAGAGCCATCACTAATTCGTATTGAAGCAGATGAGCTAACATATCCACTGCATATTATGATTCGTTACGAAATTGAACGTGATTTGTTCAATGGGGATCTACAAGCAAAAGACCTTCCAGAAGTGTGGAATGCGAAGTATGAGGAATATTTAGGCATCCGACCTGACAATGATGCGAAGGGCGTTTTACAAGACGTACACTGGGCAGGGGGCATGTTTGGTTACTTCCCATCCTACGCATTAGGAATGATTTATGCGGCACAATGGAAGCATGCGATGGATCAAGATCTTCCAAATTTTGATGACTTACTGTCAAAAGGGGAGCTTCTGCCAATTCGCGAATGGCTAACAGACAAAGTCCATCAATACGGTGCGCTGAAAAAGCCGTTCGAGCTACTACAAGAGGCGACAGGAGAAGGCTTAAATGCCAAGTATCTTGCAAACTATTTACAAGAAAAATATACAAAATTGTATCAGCTCTAAAAAACAAGCGATTTCTCTCCAATGAGAAATCGCTTGTTTTTAAAATATTTTACCAGAGCTTAAAGCCTTTTGAGCCTGCTGGTGAATTTGAAATAATATCAAAGATTGGAATTGTGTAAGCAAAAATTATTAACGCTACTAAAATGACCAGCCATACTTTAAAGTTTTCAAGCATAGGTGGTGTTGGACCACTGCTTTCATGGATTGAAGCAATTGGGAATTCCTCTTCGCCTTTTGGTGCAAACCAAGCGAGCTTAATCACGACATACGTAATAACTAAAATCGCAATAAATAAAATAGTACCACCAACCGCTTGCGCAATCTGATAGGGAATCCAATCATATGCTTGTTGTGCACCGCCATATTCTGAATAGTCAGAGCGGCGTGGAGCACCAAGTAATCCTGCAATATGCATGGCTGTTGACATGATCGTCATACCTACTGCCCATAGCACGCCAGAAACAATACCAAGTGAATTTAATGACTTTGTCAGTTTACGACCTGTTAAATGAGGGATTAACCAAAATGCTGCTCCAAAATACGTTAAAACAACTGCACTTGCAAATGTTAAATGGAAGTGCCCTGGAACCCAAATAGTATTATGAATAAGTTGGTTCATCTGGTAAGATGCATTGACAATACCACCGGCACCACCAGGAATGAAAGCAAGCATACCGATAAATGGAACGATAAAACGTGCATCTTTCCAAGGTAATTTTTTAAACCAGCCGAAAAGTCCTTTACCACCAAGCTCACGACCACGTAATTCAAACGTTGCAAATAAAGAGAATGCGGTCATTAAGGAAGGCACAACAACTGCCATTGTTAATACTACTTGAATAAATTTCCATGTTGTATCAATACCAGGCTCTGTTAATTGGTGATGTAAACCAACAGGTACTGAGAAAATTAAAAACAGCATGAATGATAAGCGAGCCAATGAGTCAGAGAAAACTTTTCCGCCAATGACTTTAGGAATGACTACATACCACACCATATAGGCTGGCAATAACCAGAAGTAAACGAGCGCATGGCCGAAATACCAGAAAAGTGTACGAGAAAGTAATACATCTACGCGTTCAATAAGACCAAGTGACCACGGTAATAGTTGGAATAAAACAGAAACGGCTACGCCTAAAGAAGCAACGAACCACAGTAAATTATTGACTACTACCATAAAAGATAGTAGGGGAGACGTTTGGCCTTTATGTTCTTTGCGCCACTGAACATAGCGCAATATTTGTCCTGCCGAACCAATCCAAGAGCCAACAACTACGAGTGTTAAACCGAGATAAAAAATCCAGTGCGCTTGCAATGGTGCGTAAAATGTATAAAGGACAGTTGCTTTATTTAATAACACCATGACTGCAGCTGCAACTGTACCGATCGTCATGAACCAAAAACCAATCCATCCAAGCAAGCGTTGTTTATCTGTAAAAGTACCAGATGTACGACTAACACCTGCGATTTGAAAACCGAATATAAAGAACGTTGTTAAAATAAGACCGAGTAAGACACCATGAACTGTTAATACTTGATAATAACCAATACCAGCTGGCAATTTGAATTGACCTGAACGTACAAATACTTGTAATAAACCGGCGAGACCACCTAATAATAATGCGATAAATGCCACATAAACATGGGCAAGGGCTAGTTTCGCATCACGACGATCCACCTTTGTCATAGCGTTATTTAGACTCATTTGGATCCACCACCTTCAGCATAGAATGCATAAGCGTATGTCCTGTACCGCAGTATTCATTACATACTATTAAAAATTCACCAGTTTGATTGATTTCAGCTACATATTCAGAAATATATCCAGGTTCAAGCATCATGTTAATATTAGTGCCTGCAATTTCAAACCCATGAATCACGTCTTCACTTGTTGCGATAAATTTTACTTTTGAACCAAGTGGTACTTCAATTTCAGGTGGATTGTAAAAGAAAGCAGATGCTAAAATAACCACCTCATAATCCCAATCCTTTCCTTCCACTTTGTGTACACCTGGATTTGTAAATGGTGCAATTTCTTTTACTTTTTCATAATCGATGGTTTTCTTATTACTGTTTGGATGTGAGCCTTGATGGAATGCACCGATACCAAGAATAATAAGAAATGCAACTAACGTAGCTACGCCAAATACCAACCAGTACTTCTCATATTTATGTATATGCATATCTCTGTTGTCCTCCTCTGTTGTATTACTTACATCATGTTAATGAAATAGTGCCTTTTACTAAGGAAATTAAAAGCGGTCCATAAATAAATTGAAGCAGTATATCCAAATTAAAATAATGATAAAGCCTACTCCGAACACGCCATAAAGTGAACCTTTTAGATTATCTTCTGGTTTTTTATTATTAGCCATTTTTACTCCCTCCTAAGCTTTCATAGTAGCTTTCTTAAAGTCATAATATTACTATCCAATTCAATTTGATGTGAAAAAAATCACACATCTAAGTAGAATGTGTGAAAAAAATGTGAAATATTGAAATGCAAAAGGAGTTGGCTCTAATATGAGCCAACTCCTTTTTATGCGTATAACAAAGCGTATTCATAAATACTAGCTGTAGTTACATAGAATGTATCGTTTGAAAGAGCCACAGTTAACTTGTTATGACTTCTTCTTCAATCGTCAATAATACCGTAAGTGCACCAATGTTGGGAATCGTAACTGGTAGAACAAATGCTTTTTCAAAACCATAAAGTTTTGTGTTACCAACCATAACAGTAGGTGGTGTAATATCAATTTCTAAATTTTCCTGTCCTACTGCTGTACATAAATTACCTGCAATCATATTGCCAAATTCACCAGTGAAGGATTCTAGCATTTCTCCTTCTAATGGCATACCAAACATTGTACTGCCGATACCGCTAAATACTTCAGGGGAGGAATCTATAATTACACGTCCCTTTACATCTCCAATTAGGCCAATTAATACACCCATTTGCTGTTGTTGAAAGGGCTCAGAAATAATACTTGGCGCTTTCACTTGGATGTCCATAGGTAGGATTGTTTTTAATGCATGGATTGTCCCGTTTAAAATAGTTTGAAAGTACTTCGAATTACTCATCATTACCGCATCCTTTTTCCGACTTTTCTACATCTTACCATGCTGAAAGGGTAAGATGAAAGTATGTCTTGACGAAATCGGATGAAATTTATATTATATTAATGAGAATGATTTTCAAAATCAACGAATTTGTGCTATAGTGTACATAATAAGAAGAAAAGGAGCGGTCAGCAATGACATTCGTTTTCATTGGAGCAACAGTAGCTATTTATATTGGAGTAGGGAAATACGTGATGAAGCAGGCGACTGCACATTTAAATTAATAGTACTATAGTTTGTGGTACTGATTTTCAATCGTTTTTACAGTACATTAATATTTAATTCAAGAGTATGACTTGTGTCATACTCTTGAATCTTTAGATAATATATTTGATGCACAATTTTTCGGGAGTGGAATTTATGGGTTCATTATGTAATTGCAAGGAACTTGTGCAAATAAAAGTGGAAGCAGATATTGGTGCTGATCCATTATGGTGTAAGGTTTGTGGCTTTAATTTGGATATGGATAAAATGGAGATTTCTGATTCCTTAAAGATACAGTTAAGATCATGGATAAATGATTATGGAGCATGGATAAATGTGGACTCTGATAGCTTAATTGTTGGAGGTGAGAATCTAGAAAAACAACATAATGAAATAGGACTAAGATTAACGGAAAAAGTGATGAGTGAAATAAAAAATAAAAAAATTGTTTTTCAACCTTCTTCAATGTTTTTGAATAGTAATTAAATAGAAAGGAATACTCTAAATGAAAAAAGTACTTGTTCATTTAATGGTTTTTACTCTTTTATTTGCTACTATTGGGACAACTGTAAGTTATGCAAAAGATGATGAAGTTTTTGAAGATGATTACATAGTTGATTACCACGAGGGTGTTGAAGGTTTTGATTGGGCAATTTATCTGGATGATTCAGATGATAATGGAGGTTCTGACAATAATTTAGAAGAGCCTCAAATTGAAGCAAGGGCTCTTCCATTTGTTCCTATTGTTATTGGAGTCGTAGTAAGATTAGTTGCCAAATGGGTAGGAAAACAGGCTGTAAAGAAAATTTCTAAGCATGCAGCTGAAAGAGCTGCTCAAAGAGGTATAACTGAGAGGCATTTTGCATCCGCAATGGCATATGGAACAAAATATGTAGATAAAAATACCGGAGCGAAAATTCTTTATCATTCTCCAACGCAAACTACTTTAGTACTAGATAAAGCTGGAGATGTAGTAGTGACTTCTTATAAGCAAATAGCTCCTAAAGAAGTATGGATACACAAAAATTGGTGAACGACAATCCATTACTAAAATCTATGAAATTCTATTTTCTGAAATCTGAGAGTATGACTTGTGTCATACTCTTTTATTTATGAATTTTATAGTTCGGATTTCAACTTGGATAAGAAACATCTAAAGTTTAATAGTATAGGACAAAAAATTTAGAATAATAGCATAATTTAATAGCCATCAAGGGCATTTATTTTTAATGTTTGATAAAATTGAAGCAGGTTGCAGGTTATAGATTTCGGGGAATTGGAGAACCGACTTTGCAGTATTCATTAAAAAAATGAAAAGGGCTTGCGATAAAGCAATGTCCGATTGAAATTAGGTGAAGAATATGAAAAAAATACTATTAACGGGCTTTGTCCCATTTTTAGATTACACAATCAATCCTACGATGCAAATTGTAGAAAGTTTAAACGGGAGTATAATGGACGGCTATGAAATTGTTGGACGGACGCTATCCGTTGATTTTCAGCAATCCGCGCAGCAGTTAAAGCGATATATTGGGGAAATACAGCCTGAAATTATTATGTCCTTAGGGTTAGCTGGTGGACGATTTAAGATCACACCAGAGCGCATAGCGATTAATGTGAAAGATGGAGAGCCTGATAACAATGGCTATGTGCCTGTTGATGAAAGCATTGATGATGGGGGGCAGGATGCCTATATAACCAATTTACCTATTCGGAAAATGGTTGATCGATTATGTAAAGAAGGTTATCCTGCAGAAATTTCAAATACGGCAGGTACCTATCTATGCAATAATATTATGTATGAAGGGCTAGCTTATGCTAAGCAACATACAGGGATTCGTGCTGGCTTTATTCATATTCCGGCATCTTTTGAATTAGCGATTCAGCACGGCAAAATACCAGGTTGGAATATGCAAGATTTAATGACGTGCATTAAGCTTTGTATCGAGGAAACCATTCGTGAAACAAATCATTGAGTTCCCTCATACAATGTGGATTAGTCAATACACTATCCGTTTTGCCTTCGATGAAGCCATTTCGCAAGAAAATTTTCAGCTAGTCCAACAGTTTAACCGCTTTTTGAAAAAAATGCTACATACCAATCTTATTGAAAGTGTTGCTAGTTATCATACGGTTACAGCATATGTGAAACACCAAGTAGATATAGCCTTCTTACAAGAACAATGGCTTACAATGCAAAGGAACGCCCAGGTTGGTGAAGTAACAAGCCAACCATTACAAATACCAATTTGTTATGATGAGGAATATGCTTTGGATATGCACCGTGTGATGGATGTTACAGCTTTGCCATTTGAGGCAATAAAAAAATTGCATATGGATAAAGTATATAGTGTCTATTTAATCGGCTTTTTACCTGGATTTCCTTATTTAGGGGACTTACATAGCCAATTATTTGTCCCACGTTTAACAAAACCACGTCCGCTTGTGTCCGCAGGATCGGTCGGTATTGGCGGGTTACAAACTGGGATATATCCCCTCGATTCACCAGGGGGATGGAATATTATCGGTAAGACACCTTTCACATTATTTGATATTCATAGGAAAGCCCCTTTTCTCTTTACTCTTGGAGGTCAAGTACAATTTTACGAAATAACCAAACAGGCGTTTTTAGAAATAAAAGTAAAGGAGTGTAGCAATTGAAGCCACTTCTTATTGTTAAAAAACAAGGTGTTTATGGTAGCATACAAGATCAAGGGAGGGAGGGCTACCGAGCATTTGGGGTCCCTCGATCAGGGCCAATGGACAAAGTATCATTTCAAGTTGCACATACTATTGTAGATAATGCGACAGTGGACCAAACGTCGTTTGAAATGTTTATAGGTGGTTTTGAATTTCAAGCGTTAAATGATGGAACTTATGTATTGACTGGTGCACCTTGTCTGTGTTTATTAAATGGACGTCCCATTGAAATGTGGAAAACCTTTCAATTATTTAAGGGAGATATTTTATCTATTAAAAGCGTAAAGAACGGCTCCATTGTTTATCTCACACCTAAAGGTGGATTTCAAACAGACCTTGTACTTGGTAGTAAAGCCAGCTTACCAATGGTAGATAGTACTCCATGTGTGGGCAGTGTGTTGTATGGGCAACATGCAACGCCATTATCATGGACAAGAGGGCTTTATGCACCTTACCGCCCTTATTTTCATACGGCTATTACAGTAAGGGTTTTTAAAGGGCCTCATTTTCAATTATTTACAGAAGAAAGTAGCCAACAATTTTTAGCTAGCTCCTATCAATTTTCTGGCGGGAATCGTATGGGCTATTATTTAAAAGGGAACGTCCTCGATTTGAAAACGAGGAAAGATATACTTTCAGAAGCGACCCAATTTGGGACAATTCAAGTGCCACAAAGCGGTCAGCCTATTGTTTTAATGGCCGATGCCCAAACAGTCGGCGGCTATCCAATCATTGCTACCATCCATGAAGATGATTTACATAAAGTTGCCCAAATGCGTATGTTTAACACAATAAGATTTGTACTAACGGAGGAATCGTATGCCAATTGATATTAATTGTGATATGGGCGAAGGTATGGATGTTTTGACACTCGACAAAGATGACGAAATTTTAGACTATGTAACGTCAATTAATATAGCCTGTGGGTATCATGCAGGGAATCATACAATCATGCATAGGACTGTACAAAATGCTATTCGTAAAAATATTCGTATTGGAGCACATCCAGGCTATCCTGATCTTCAAGGATTTGGGCGTCGAAATATGGATGTTAGTGCGGAAGAAATTTATAATATGATGGTCTATCAAGTTGGTGCTTTGCAAGCATTTGTCTCGGTAGAAAAAGGCATTCTTCATCATGTGAAGCCACATGGCGCACTGTATAATCAAAGTGCCAATGATATAGAAAAAGCAACAGCCGTTGTCAATGCGGTATATGATTTAAACCCAGCGTATGTTTTATATTGTTTAGCAGGTAGCAAAATCGTGCATATTGCGAAGGAAAAGGGCTTACGCGTCTATGAGGAAGTTTTTTCGGATCGTCATTACAATGACGATGGGACATTGGTAAGTAGAGAAGAGCCGAATGCATTAATTCAAACAGAAGAAGAAATGCTTGTGCATGTCAAAGGTATTTTAACTGCCAATGAAGTGATGTCTGTCCAACAAAAGAAAATACAACTTTCTGCCCAAACATTATGTATACATGGAGATGGCCCACATGCATTGACTTTTGCAAAGAAGATTTTTGCGTTAAGAAAACAAATAGGATAACAAAATGGATGGATGCTCAATAAAAGAGCGTCCATCCAATTAAAAAATACATTGAATGACTCGATTTAATAGCAAAATACTTCTTCTAATGCTATTAAATAGTTGTCACTAATTCTACAGCTTCAATAATAATTGGAGTGCCTGCCGAGATAGTCGCTGTCACAGTGTTAAATGTTATTTCTGTTGCGGAAACTGTATAGGCATCACCTTCTTGAAGCACACCATTGATATATAAATTATAGTAGCCATTAATTACGACTGGGAAAGCAGTTGCTGCAGTACCACTGTCAGTCAAAAACGTTGTTGCAGCAAGTGTTGTACCATCTGTAATGGCAAGTGGTGTTGCTAAAATATTAAAAAATTTCGTGGATGTGCCTGAAACATTGACATTAATATTAATAATGGAAAGTGCCACGTGCATTCACCTCCTTTCAATAGTGCTAGTGAGTTTCGTTAAAAAAGCCGAGAGATTCAATAATAATGGGTGTTCCTCTATAAATAGTTGCGTTATCAGCATTTAAGATGAGTGCATTTGGTGTTACGGAATAAATGCCACCTTCCTGCATAACGGCGTTAATATAGAGATTTACATAGCCATTTGGATAGGTGATAATAAATTCTGGTACATTTACGCCGTTGTCATCAGAAAATAGATTCGCTGCTAAAGTGGCCCCATTTGTCAATTGAATATCGGATGTTACTATATAGAAATATCTATTTACTCTAGGAATAACCATCCCTTCAGGAACAATGATGGAAGGGGGTTGGGGAATAGGGACATCACGAGCTATAATACGAGGCCATCTAAATTGATTTTCACAATCGCATAACGGTGTAATCTGAAAACAATGTTTTTGCTTTACCATTTATATAATCACTCCTTTTATTTTGATCTTTATGCCCCTATAGTTGTATCAGATTTGTTTAGTGCTGAACCTCAAATTGTTATTTTGTAACCGTTTTTTAACCTTCACTCTTATCTAAAATATGAAAAAAAAGAAGAATTGCTTAGTTAACTATCCATTTTGCAGATAAAAATAGTAGATTTTCTACAAGGATCATGCTACTTCATTTTGGATAAACATGACTATGTTGACGAATATTACGTCTGAAACCTTGATATATATGCTTTTCAAAGTAAATTAGTGTTATACTTTGCATATCTAATAAGGTAGAATACTAATTGTGAATAATTAAAAGGATAAAGGGGTTACAGTTTTATGAAAGAATTTGACCAACAACTAGAGGGGCTTTTAAAGCAAGCTTCATTACAATACATAATCTATCAGCATAATGGTGATACAGAGCGTATGGATAAAACCTCGCTATTTGCACGTAAATTACAACAGAAAGAATATGTCATCGGTTTTGCTGGCCATTTCTCTGCTGGTAAATCAAGTATGATTAATGCCTTATCTGGTGAGAATTTACTTGCGTCAAGCCCGATACCGACAAGTGCAAATATTGTGAAGGTGCATAAGTCAGAAGAAGATTTCGCCGTCGTTTATATGCATAATGAAAAACCTGTTAAGTTTGAAGCGGGATATGATTTTAAAACCGTTAAAGAACTCAGCAAAAATGGAGATCTTGTATCACAAATTGAAATTGGTCATAGCGCTTCTACATTACCTCTTGGCGTAACAGTGATGGATACACCTGGTGTTGACTCGACAGATGACGCACACCGTATGTCTACAGAATCAGCGCTTCATATTGCAGATATTGTATTCTATACAATGGACTATAATCATGTTCAATCGGAGTTGAACTTTCAATTTACAAAACAATTAATGAAATATAATCCGAATGTATATTTAATCGTTAATATGATTGATAAGCATAAGGAAAATGAATTAAGCTTTGAAGACTTTAAAGCGACTGTTCACAATTCATTTTCAGCATGGGGCGTTGTGCCAAAAGGCGTCTTTTTCACATCTTTACGAGAGCCAGAGCATCCAAATAATGATTTTGAAACAGTGAAAAAAATTGTGATGGATAGCATGAACGATTGGCAAGATCAGCTTGTACAGACAGCGACCAATACGCTACGTTTATTGCAAAGTGAGCATGACAACTTCTTAATGGAAGAAAAGCAAGATCGTTTAGATATTGATGAAGATATTTTAAGTGCCGATGATTGGGCACATCATCAGGATATTTTAGAGCAATATAATAAGTTAAATCGTCAAGTAGAATTATTCTCAGTGGAAGCTTGGAATGAAACATTTGAGGAAGAACGTAAAGAGTTACTTGCCAATGCAGCCATTATGCCGGCCGATGTGCGAGATAAATTGCGTCTTTATTTAGAAAGTAAGCAGGAAGGGTTTAAAGTAGGCGGTTTATTTTCAGCGAAAAAGAAAACTGAGGAAGAGCGTAATCGTCGTAAAGAAGAAGCATACAGTGCCTATCAAACAGTTGTACACGCTCAAATTACGGGTCATTTAAAAGGGTTAATGAAAAAGGCATTAAAAGATGTCGGGGCGTTAAGTGAGGAACGTGCGCAAGCAGTGGATGCTTATGTATTTGATTTACCATTTTCGTTAATTGAACAGCAAGTACAAGTTGGTGCTATATTAACAGGAGAGGCTGTTCTTAATTTTGCCAACCGTGTTGCAGAAGCAACGAAACGTTATTTTATACAGGAAGCAGATGTGTGGAAGGATGCCCAAGCAACAACATTACAAACTGTTGCAACTGAAACGGCAGCACCATCTAAGTTGAAAATGGCTGGTATGCAGGCAAAAGTAGATGCCATTCAAGCTGTACTAGAAATCGAAAGTTATCAGCAATATAGTGCAGGTGTTATGCATCAAGCAAGCAATGAAATTCGAAAAGAAGCGAATGATCAACTCACACTTTGGGAAAAAGCGTTTGAGCAGGATTTAGCAGATATCCGATTATTTGACGAGTCGATGCTCAAACCAAAAGAAGAGATTATTCAGCAAGAGGAAACGCAACATGCAGTGAGTACATCTAGTCTACCTATTGAAGGTGTTATAAAACGGGCACTTCATACAGCCAATGCGGTGAAAGAGGTCCAAGGTTTTGCAGAAGTAGCAAGCTATTTAGAAAACAAAGTAGAGCGATTACAGAAAAAGGACTTTACGATTGCATTATTCGGTGCGTTTAGTGCAGGGAAATCTTCCTTCTCGAATGCCCTAATGGGTGCAAAAGTGTTACCAGTATCACCTAATCCTACAACAGCGGCTATTAATAAAATTCGTCCGGTGACACCAGAGCATCCTCACGAAACAGCAGATGTTCAGTTAAAAACGGCAGCACAAATGCTTGAGGATATCCAAGGTTCTTATGCGGCGATTGGTTTAACGGTTTCGTCTTTAGATGAAGCATTTAACCGTGCAGATGAAGGACTAGCGGTACAGCTTACTGATGAACGATTAAATGTGCATAAATCATTTATTCGTGCATATAAAGAAGGCTATCCAACATTTAAAACGGAACTTGGACAAGTGTTACGTGTAGAGCGTGAAGAGTTTGAAAAATTTGTAGCACAAGAAAATAAATCATGCTTTGTCGATAATATTGACTTTTATTATGATAGTCCGTTAACGCGTATGGGTGTAACGCTTGTCGATACACCGGGGGCAGATTCCATCAATGCGCGTCACACAGGGGTTGCCTTTGAATATATTCGTAATGCGGATGCCATTTTATTTATTACGTACTATAACCACGCATTTGCTAAAGCGGATCGAGAGTTTTTAATTCAATTAGGTCGTGTAAAGGATGCCTTTGAACTTGATAAAATGTTCTTTATCGTTAATGCGATTGATTTGGCGACGACAGAAGAAGAACAAGAAGATGTAAAAGGTTATGTTCGTTCAGAATTACAACGCTTTGGTATTCGTTTCCCACGTTTATATGGGGTATCTAGCTTAATGGCATTAAAAGAAAAAGTAGAGGGTGCTTCATTTGCATCGGGCATGCCTCCGTTCGAGGATGCTTTCCATACATTTTTAAATGATGAGTTAAGTGCATTAGCGGTGCAGGCACTTGCAGAAGAAGTGGACAAAACAGAGCAACGTTTAGGTGATTTAATTGCTCAAACAGAGGAAAACTTAAAACGTAAAGATGAGCGTTTAGCTGAGTTGACTACGCTTGAACAGCACATTAAATCGAAGTTTAATGCGTTAAATACAAGCATGATGGAAAGTGAAACAAAACAGGAACTAGATGAATTATTGTATTATGTTTTACAACGCGTCTTTTATCGCTACCCTGAATTCTTTAAAGAAGGTTATAACCCTTCAACCTTTGCGGCTATGCCTGCACAGCAAGCATTAGAGCATGCGTTGAAAGAAGTCTTGCAAAGCTTACGATTTGATTTTACACAGGAAATGCGTGTTACAAACTTCCGCTTATCCCAATTTATTAGTAAGAAAATGCAACTTCGTTTTAAAGATGAAGTCCGTGAGCTGAAAGAAATGAACCGTAGCTTCTCGTTTTTAGCCTTTGAATCATCTGAGCCAGATTTATTAGCATTTGAAGGTCCATTTGCAGATGTTACAAAATATGCAAGTGTGAAATCGCATTTCCGCAATCAAAAAGCATTTTTTGAGAAAAATGAAAAAGTCAAGCTAAGTGAAGCGTTAGAAGCATTAACAAAGCCAGATGCTCAAAATTATTTAGATGGACAAAAAGTAGCACTCATGACTTGGGCCATTGCCTATATAGGTGAAGAAGCGGAAAGATTACGCTTGCATATTTACCATCAAGCACTAGAGCAAATTGCAACTGAACGACTTGTGTTACAAGAGGAAAGTCGATTAGCTTCGTGGAAATCAATTTACGCACAACTACAATACGCATGAGGTGATGCACATGGGAAAAGTGTTCAAAACAGTTGAGGAAATTCAAGTTGACGGTGTCCGTTTTGTAGATGCTCGCTATGATTTACAAAACAAACAATTTGGAAAGCAAGCATTTGAGGCAGGTCATGCACCAGGAGCGGTGTATGTTGATTTAGAGCAGGATTTATCGGATATGGAAAGCGAAAACGGCCGACATCCGATGCCGAGTAAGGAAAAGCTTACGTCTGTCTTTCAAGAATTAGGTCTGCGCTACGAAGATCAAATTGTCGTTTATGACCAAGGAGCATCACCGTTTGCACCGCGCGCTTGGTGGATGTTAACCTATGCAGGTTTCCCAAATGTGGTCATTGTCAATGGTGGAGCGACGGCATTGGAAGAAAAAGTGACGTTCACAAAGGATATTGTGAAATATGCGCCGACAACGCTTGATTTGAATTGGCAAGATCATCTGTATGCGCCACGTGAAGTAGTTAAGGCAATTGTTGATGGAGAACAGTCAGCAACGCTATTAGATGCACGAGCTGCTGCCCGTTACCGTGGTGAAGTTGAACCGCTTGATAAAGTGGCGGGTCATATCCCAACTGCTAAAAACTTTGATTGGGAGCAGTTAAAAGTTGAAGGAACACTGCAAGCTAATGATGCGCTTCGTGCGAAGGTTGCACAAGATGAACAGATAGTGGTTTATTGTGGCAGTGGTGTCACAGCATCACCGCTCTACGCAGTACTTGCAGATGAAGGTTATGAAAATATTCAGCTCTATACAGGAAGCTATAGTGATTGGATTACAGCATACGATGTAGAAACTGGAACAAATGAATAATTAGGAGAAGACGCTCACCTTGGTGGGCGTTTTTTTCTTCAGAAATACTTGGCCAGATTAAAATAGATCGCTCATGGGGCTTCAAATGGAAATTTACGCTAAAAATGACTCATCATTCATTTTATGCTACACTTTTTTTACAAAGGGGAAGGGGGAAACATATGTATAAATTAGAGAAAAGTATTGAAATCGAACAACATGGTAACGTGCAATGTGCACATGGTAAAGTAGCTGTTCAAGGTATAGGAATGAGTGTCTATAGCTTTTATGTGGATGGACTCCTGATTGATACAGGTTCTAATTCGCTTGCAGAGGAGTTTCAATCTTTTTTTCGCGAGCTGTCGGTTGAACAAGTTGCGTTGACTCATGCACATGAAGACCATTCGGGCAATGCTGCTTGGATTCAGCAACAACAAAAGATCCCGATTTACGTTCATCGTGAGTCCATTGCGAATTGTGCGGAAGACGGAAACTATCCATTCTATCGTCAGGCGCTCTGGGGACAGCGACCAGCATTTATTGCACAGCCATTTGGAGACACACTTGAAACGAAATCTGCCACTTGGGACATTATTACGACACCAGGACATACAACAGATCATCTGTCGTTTTACAATCGGGCAACAGGTGCCATGTTTACAGGAGATTTATATATTCAAACGAAGACAAAGGTTGTGCTCGATGAGGAAAACATCGTACATACTCTGGCATCGTTAAAGAAACTATTACATTTTGACTTTGAGCAGGTCTATTGTTGCCATGCAGGTTTTCTTGCGGATGGTCGGGCGAAAATAAGCGAAAAAATTGCTTATTTAGAGGACTTGGAGGGAGAGGTGCGAAAGCTCTATTCCCAAGGCTACACAGACGATGCCATAACGAAAGCCATTTTTCGCCGAGAGTACCCAATCACCAAGGTGTCGGGGGAGCAATGGTCATCCAAACATATTATTACCGCTTTTACTAAGCAATTTAAGCAAGAGTCTTAAAATACATCGCGGGTAAAGCGTGCTACTTCGCGGGTATTTTAGCTCTTTCCGCGGGTAAAGCACTCTACTTCGCGGATATTTTAGCTCAATCCGCGGGTAAACTGCACTACTTGGCAAGTATTTTCCTTTTTAATATGAGTTTGTCCTCGTTCTGAGAGTCCTACCGTAAGGACTCTTTTTTCTGTTGTTAAAAAAGTTTGTGAAAAAATGTGAATAAAATGTGGCGGATTTAGATGTAACAATGGATGCGCTTACATGAGTTTGTGAAATTTTTCTCATTTACTGCAGTAAAATACTATGTGAAAAACTGAACAGGTTGATTGCTGTTATAACTACGTTTTTTAAAAGCTGAAAAAGGTTATTTATTATATTAAAATAATTGATTGTGAAATTAATAACAATACAATAAAACGTTATAAATGATAGAGAATATTGATTTAATAAAGAAAATACTGCTTTTTATAGTTTTTTCATTGACTACGATTTCACAAAGTATTATGATACTGACATACAATAAAACAGAAGAAAAAGGGGCGGATTGAATGGATATTATGAAAAAAGCGTTAGATATGCATGCACAATATAGTGGGAAATTAGAGGTGATTTCAAAAGTACCTGTGCAAGACTCTTATGATCTTAGCCTTGCGTATTCGCCTGGTGTAGCGGCACCTTGTATTGAAATTGAAAAAAATCCATCGCTTGTCTATGACTATACAATGAAGGGCAATATGGTGGCTATTGTATCTGATGGTACTGCGGTGTTAGGGCTAGGGGATATTGGGCCGAAAGCAGCACTACCTGTAATGGAAGGTAAAGCAATTTTATTAAAGCGTTTTGCCAATGTTGACGCTTTTCCACTATGTTTAGATACAAAAAGTACGGATGAAATCGTCAGCATTGTGAAGGCGCTTGCGCCAACATTCGGTGGTGTTAATTTGGAAGATATTTCTGCACCACGTTGCTTTGAGATTGAAGATCGACTACGTCAAGAATGTGATATTCCGGTGTTTCATGATGATCAGCATGGTACGGCAATTGTTGTAGGTGCTGGGATGATAAACGCAAATCGTATTGTGAAGAAGGACGTAGCGACGATGAAAGTAGTCATTAACGGAGCTGGTGCGGCTGGTATTGCCATTTTACGTATCCTTGTACAAATGGGCTATAAAAATATTTATATGTGTGATACAAAAGGAATTATTTATGAAGGCCGTGCGGAAGGTATGAACCCGATTAAAGATGCGGTTGCGCATTTAACAAATCCGGAAAAATTACATGGTACGTTGGATGATGCTCTCGTAGGTGCCGATGTCTTTATTGGCGTATCTGTTGCGAATTTACTAACAGAGGCACATATTGCATCAATGAATGAAAATCCAGTTGTCTTTGCACTTGCGAATCCAAATCCAGAAATTACGTATGAAAATGCGAAAGCATGGGGTGTTCGTATTATGGGGACTGGTCGTTCTGACTATCCAAATCAAATTAATAATGTCCTAGCTTTCCCAGGAATTTTCCGCGGAGCATTAGATGTCCGCGCAACAGATATTAACGAAGATATGAAGTTAGCAGCAGTAGAGGCGATTGCTTCTCTTGTGAGTGATGAAGAATTAACTGAGGAATATATCGTGCCTAAATCATTAGATGAGCGTGTTGTTGAAATTGTTTCACGTGCAGTTAGTGGAGCAGCCGTTGCATCTGGTGTATCTGAGTTATTCCAGCAACAAACCGTCCTTTCGGTATAATGTAAATTGTTATGGTCCAAAAAATCTCCCGCTCTCAATAATTTGAGAGGGGAGATTTTTTTAAATCATACTGATACCGATTATTCCGATGAATATGATAATAAGAAGGATAAATAGTATGACTACACCAACAATTGAAGGAATAAGAACTGTAAAGAATGCCTTCCAATTTGAAAATCGATGTGCTTCTGCTACAACACCAACTGTAATAACCATAGACCAAATGCTAGTAACAGCTGTCATAAGTATTGACGGCCAAAAAATCCAAGGGGCTGATTCCATGTAGTTAGCATCCATTAAAGACTCAGGTGATGTAAATAGCCATATTAAGTAGAATGGAATAAGCGCAATAAATGGTACACCCGCTAAGCTCAATCCTTTAAACATTTCAGAAAACGTTGCACTACCTTTAAATAATTTACCGACTAACCACAAAATTAGGGTAGAAAAAGCTGTACCAATAATTGCTGAAATCGGTGCTAAAATCACACAGAATAGCACGATAATCCAAGGGGATACATCAAGTAAAAAATTACTATCTATAAGACCAGTAAGCATAGCTCCAATATAGGCAATGGACATAACAAGAATTGCATAACCGATTGATTTGGCATCAATCATATAGCGAGCAGTTTGCTTTGGATGCATCCAAGTAGACAGAAACGGATTCACTTTAGACCTTTCTTGTTGCGGTGTTTCATTATAGTTTTCCATTAAAGTACCTCCAAAGATGATAATATATGTTTCTATTCAATATACGAGTGAAGTGGTAAAAGGTTTCAAAAAAATTTGTTAGATTGGAAATTTTGGATTGAATGTAAAAAATATTACTACTACACACTAAAAAACCCCCTCAATGCATTGGTTGCATGAAGGGGAATCCGTGATTAGTCAGCTAACATAATTTTTTCAAGCTCTAATGGCTCAATATATTGTTCACCTTTGTAAGCGCGCATATTGCCGCCAGAGATTTCATCAATTAATAATATTTCATTTGTTTGTGCGTCACGGCCGAATTCTAATTTAATATCGTATAGTGTTAAGCCTTTTTTCGCCAGCTCTGCACCAACGAATTTAGAAATTTCAATTGTGCGTTGTTTTAAAATAGCATATTCTTCATGTGTTAACAGGTTTAACATCGCTAAAGCATCTTCAGAAATTGGAGGATCTAGACGATCATCATCTTTGATTGTTACTTCTACGAAAGAGTCTAAAGGTTGTCCTTCTTGTACGTAAGCACCATAGCGACGTAGGAAAGAACCGACAGCTTTGAATCGGCAAATGACTTCTAACCCTTTTCCAAAAACAGTTGCGGGCTTTACAGTCATTGTAGCATCATCGAAGTTTGCGTCTACGTAGTGAGTAGGGACACCTTGTTCGTTTAGTTTTGAGTAGAAATAAGAAGTTAGGCGAAGACCTGCAAGACCTGCACCATCAATTGTTAAACCAACAGTATTTGCGCCCGGATCAAATACGCCATTTTCACCAGTTACATCATCTTTAAATTTTAATAAATAATGACCATCTTCTAATTTGAACACATTTTTCGTTTTACCTGTATACAATAATTCCACAAAAAACCCTCCAATATTTCATAGTACACAATAATTATAACACGAATGTTTTAAATATATAATATAAATAATGTTCGTTTTAATCTTTGTTATACTTATTTTTTCACCTATATTCTACAAAAAAATAAGATGATAACGAATGTTCGTTATCATCTTAAGTGAAATTAAGAAGATTCTAAATTTTATCAATAGATTCTAGTTACTAGATGCTAGAATAAATTGTAAAAGGATTTTATTAATATACGCCTTCAGATAGCATACCATCAGCAACTTTAATAAAGCCAGCGATGTTTGCTCCAACAACTAAGTTGCCTGGGTAACCGTATTTATCAGCAGCAGCTTTACTATCTGCATAGATATTTTTCATAATTTGGTGTAACTTCGCATCTACTTCTTCAAATGACCAGAATACACGGCTTGAATCTTGTGCCATTTCTAGTGCAGATACAGCAACACCACCAGCATTTGCTGCTTTAGCAGGACCAAATAATACGCCAGCATTTAAAAATTCGTTAATTGCTTCAAGGTCAGATGGCATGTTAGCACCTTCACCAATTGCTTTTACACCGTTTGAGATTAATGTACGAGCAGCGTCGCCATTGATTTCGTTTTGTGTAGCACATGGAAGCGCGATATCACATGGAATTGACCAAATTCCTGTACAACCTTCTGTAAATGTAGCATTTGGACGATAATTAACGTAAGTTGATATACGGTCACCTTTTACTTCTTTAATTTCTTTAACGGCATCAAGATCTAAACCTTCTGGATCATAGATATAGCCTGAAGAGTCAGAGCACGCAACTACTTTTGCACCATAAGCTTGAGCTTTTTCAATTGCATAAGTCGATACATTACCAGAACCAGAAACGACAACTGTTTTACCTTCAAAAGAATCATTTGCATCTTTTAACATTTCTTCTACAAAGTATACTGTACCGTAACCAGTTGCTTCTTTACGAGCTAATGAACCACCATAACCAGGAGTTTTACCTGTTAATACGCCAGATTCATTTGCTTTTGTTAAACGTTTGTATTGACCCCATAGATAACCCACTTCACGAGCACCTACACCGATATCACCAGCAGGAACATCGACATCTGGCCCAATATGACGGTATAATTCAGTCATGAATGCTTGGCAGAAGCGCATGATTTCTGAATCGGATTTACCTTTTGGATTAAAGTTAGATCCACCTTTACCACCACCGATTGGTTGCCCAGTTAAAGCGTTTTTAAAGATTTGCTCAAAACCTAAAAACTTAATAATTGATTCGTTTACAGAAGGGTGGAAACGAAGTCCACCTTTGTAAGGACCCATTACATTGCTGTATTGAACGCGGTAACCACGGTTCACTTGTACTTGGTTGTTATCATCTTGCCAAGCGACACGGAATGAAATGATGCGATCTGGCTCAACGATACGAGAAAGAATATTTGCTTTAATATATTCAGGGTGTTGTGCAAATACAGGCACTAATGAAAGGAAAATTTCTTCAGCTGCTTGTAAAAACTCCGCTTGATGGCTATTTTGTTGTTTTAGTTGCTCGAACACGCCGTCAACGTATTCTTGTGCTAATTGTTCATTGCTTAAAGTTGTTGTTGTCATTATGAAAACCTCCAAATTGGTTGATAGGTGTATCGTATATCTATTTTTCACACTATTCAATAAAATACTTTTTCCAAGTTGGATAAGTTTGTGAAAAAATGAGCAAACAGGGTCAAGAAAATATTATATTAAAATAATATCAAGGTACTTGATTTATCTAATAATGAGAAGGGAATGATGCCTTATTGTGAAGGTATTAATTGATGCTGATGCCTGTCCAGTCGTGGATTTAGCGCTATCTATATCATCTGAGTTTGAGATTGAAACTATCTTGTTTTGCGATACATCACACCGTATTGAACGTGATAATGTAATAACAATTATTGTACCAAAGGGTCCAGATTCGGTTGATTTCACGCTAGTGAATGCGCTTTCAAAACATGATATTGTTATTACACAGGATTACGGTTTAGCGGCCATGGTGTTGGCACGTGGAGGTTATCCAATCGATCAAAATGGCAGGGAAATGTCTAATGAAAATATCGAACGTTTGCTCGATATGCGCCATGTTGGGCAGAAAATTAGACGTGCTGGAGGACGAACCAAGGGACCTAAAAAAAGAACGAAAGAAAATAATATGCTGTTCGAAATGAAATTTCGACAAATTTGTGAACGAGCAATTTTAGCGCAAAAAATGGAGGAATCAGCAGATGGAAAATGACCTAAAACACGAATTATTTCACCAATATCCACTATTAGAAACGATAAAAAATCGGGAGACTGTATTTTGGGAGAATACAAAATGGATGAAAAAGGCAAAAACAACACTCTTTTCTAACGAGGAGGTTAAAGATGCGGAAGAAACGCTGCAACGCTTTTCTTCCTATTTAACTATTGCTTATCCTGAACTATTACACAGTAAAGGGCTGATTGAATCGCCTATTCAACAAATTGCACAAATGAAGAAGGCACTCGAGAGAATGTTCGCACTATCCATTCCAGGTAAATTCGTTTTAAAATGTGATCACACGTTGCCTATCTCTGGCTCCATCAAAGCTCGTGGTGGAATCTATGAAGTTTTAAAGCATGCAGAGCGTTTGGCAATTGCTAATGGTATGTTAACAATAGAAGATGATTATGCGGTGTTCGCCACTGAAGAACTACGGACGTTTTTTCAGCAGTATACGATTGCCGTAGGTTCAACTGGTAATTTAGGGCTCAGTATCGGCATAATGGCTAAAAAATTAGGGTTCAATGTCGTTGTACATATGTCTAGTGACGCAAAAGAGTGGAAGAAAGCGTTGCTAAGAGAAAAAGGTGCAACGGTTATTGAATATAAAGCAGACTATAGTGTTGCTGTAGAACAGGGGCGTCTGGAGGCTTCACAAAATCCAATGTGTCATTTTATTGATGATGAAAATTCAAAAGATTTATTTGCTGGCTATGCAGTAGCAGCAAAACGCCTAAAAGTCCAGTTAGAAAAGACAAACATTCAAGTGGACAAAGCACATCCATTGTTCGTTTATTTACCATGTGGGGTAGGGGGTGGACCTGGAGGGGTTGCATACGGTTTACGTGAAATATTCGGGGAGTATGTTCATATCTTCTTTGCAGAGCCAACTGCCTCACCTTGTATGATGATTGGGCTTATGACAGGCTTACATGATGAAATCAGTGTAGAGGATATTGGCTTGGACAATCAAACAGAAGCAGACGGTCTTGCTGTAGGGCGTGCTTCTAAATTTGTAGGAAAAGTGATGGAATCGTATATTAGCGGTTGCTATACTGTAAAAGATGAAGAATTGTTTATGTCCCTTGCTTTGGCAATGGAAAGTGAAGGGGTATTATTAGAGCCTTCTGCACATGCGGGAATGTTTGGTCCCATTCATTTGCTAAAGAACGGACAAAACTATATAGAAAAGCATCATTTACAGGATAAAATGGAACAAGCTACACATCTTGTCTGGGCAACAGGGGGAAGTATGGTACCACAAGAGATGCGAGAAGAGTACATGGCGAAGGTGAACATGTAGCAAAAATAAATAATGAAAAACAGTTAATGATAAAATGATGAGTAAAGTCAATAAAAAGACAGATATGCTCTGTTAGAGTGGTATGTGTCTTTTTATTTTGCAGGATGTTAATTAGGAAATTATTTTTAGTTAATAGGAAAGGATTGAACGTTATTGAAGGATTCATTAAAGCAGGCGATTATTTTACAAGCAGTAGAGGAGTCAGTTACTTATACGGATAGTAAATTAGGTGGAAGACCGTATTGTAAATTAGGTGATGATTTCCCAGTACATAGTAGTGGCATACCATATATGTTTATAGCACAGCTTAATTTTACAAAGCTACCTAAGCTAAAAGATTATCCACAGCAAGGGCTTCTACAGTTTTTTGTGTTGGCGGATGAAGATTATGGTGTTGACAAGGATGGCTATTATTGTCGGTATTATTCGGACTTTGATCCCTCTCATGATATCGAGCCATTTTCAGATGAAGAAATGGAGTATGAGCTATGTGAACCGATTATTTTTGGGGGTCCTTATGCATTGAAGGCAACATTACTTCAAGAGCTAGTTCCGTATACGGATCCTCGCTCCGTTCATTATGACTTACCAATAGAGAATCCTGCTTATTCAAAGTACTTTGATGAAACAGATGGTAGTGGAACGAAAATAGGTGGCTATGCATTTATGGATAAAAATAGCTTTGATGAAAAAAATAGCAATGCTGAGTTACTATTTCAATTAGATATGGAAGGTAATGCCAAAAAAACATATGCTATGATAGCAGACTCGGGTACATTACAATTTTTTATAGAACGAGATTCGTTAATTGCAAAGGATTTTACTCAACTTTATTATTATCTTTATAGTCTGTAAGAAAATTGTCTAGATAAGAAAAAATGTTAGAACGACTTTAGTCAATCTAACATTTTTTCTCTTTTGTGCAAGCTCATAGGTCAGCTAATTAGGGGCTTGTAATCGTATTCGCCTGTGCGGCTAAAAACACTTTATGTGCTGCGCTGACACCTGCACCTGGCTCAAAGTCATAGGCAAAGTCTTGCAATGCCGCTTCCATTAAAGAAACGGCTTGTAAAATATCGCTAGGGAAGCAGTAGCCCATATGCCCAAATCTAAAAATTTCCCCTTGTAAAGGCCCAAGACCACCAGCAAAATCTAAATGATAGTGTTGTTTAAGGTGATGTAAAAACGCATTTAATGCAATACCTTTTGGCGCCATGATAGCAGTAATCGTTGGTGAAGCGAACTCATCCGTTGTCAATAATTCCATGTGAAGAGCTTTCATTGCACTGCGCACCATATTTTTCATCAATTCATGGCGTGCAACAGTGTGAGCAAAGCCACCTTCTTCTTCAATGAGTTTACATACTTCACGTAATCCATAAATAAGTGTGATGGTAGGGGTATTTGGTGTCATCCCTTTGTGAGCCCAATCACGATAGCTCAATAAATTTAAGTAATAAGATGGCATAGTATTTTCTTCGATAACTTTCCAAGCTCTGTCACTAACGCTAACGAGAGAAAGCCCAGGTGGAAGCATCATCGCCTTTTGCGAGCCTGTTACGAGGATATCAATTCCCCACGCATCCATCTCAGCAGGAGCTCCACCAATACAGCTTACGCCATCAACGATAACTAACGCATCGCTTTCTTCACGCACGACTTGTGCTAACGCTGCAATGGGATTTAAAATACCTGTTGACGTTTCGTTGTACGTAATAAAAACAGCTTTAATATGCTGTAGAGGTTGTAAAAAAGTACGCAACTCTTCAGCTGTGCATGCTTGTCCCCATTGTTTTGCTAGCTTATGTACGTTAAAGCCATATTTTTCGCAAATTGAAACGAAATAATCTCCAAAAGCTCCTACGGTAATGACAACAACATCATCGCCCGCATTAACGGTATTGACAGCAGCAGCCTCTAGTGCTGCTGTGCCACCAGATGGAAGCAATAATATGTCCTGCTTCGTGCCGAAAACAGCTTTCACTAGCTCTGTCGTTTCACGATATAGCTCAACAAATTCATTGCTTCGATGGCTGAAGATATCTCGGTTCATCGCAAGTTGCACTTTTTTAGGAATCGGTGTAGGTCCTGGATGTCTTAAAATATTTTCATACATAAATAAAATCCCCTTTGTTTAAAAATTATAAATTCTAAATTTTCTAACTATAATATAGCATATTCATCGGGAACGCTGGCTTCATTTTGGAAAAAATATTGGAAATAGGAGGGGAATGAACAGAAACGACAACGTATAAGTACAAAAAAATCCGCTTTCCGTCTTGCTGGACGAAAAGGGATTTAAAGAGGCTCTTTACACTACAACTATACGATAAATGGTCGTTTCATACGCATTAAGCCGTAGATAGCATAGAATAAGCCACATGTAATAATAGATAAAATAATGTAGAGAACGGCTTTTCCAGACTCACCAGTCCAGCGGAATAGAAGACGATATGTGTAGTAAACCCAATAGCCGAACATAACAAGTGAAGCAATAAATCCAACTAATGGGACGAACGAAATGATAAATAATGCTGCATAAATGAATGTTGTTTTTTTCGCTGCTGCACGGATTGTCGCATCATCATCACCATTGGCGGTAAGTAGAAATAAACTATAAATATTGATAATTGGAATCCATGCTATATAAGCTACATCGCTAAAACCGTTTGTTTTCGAAGCCATAAAATAAATAAGTGCATTCACAACGTACCCAACAATTAACATGCCCAATAATACGAAAAAGAAAACCACCATGAAACCACCAAAGACTGCATCATAATCACTATAATACGGATCATAATAATTCATTAAAACTCTCCCCTTTCAATACGTTTATTTAAGCACATAAAATCCACATCATTTCCCAAGAAATATCGTAATAGTCCTATAAAAATGGACTAATTACTTTAGGGAACATTAAATCACTTTATGATATCATCCAGTTCAACATGCTCTGTAAGTAAATAAAAAAACAACTATTTTTTATAAATATCGGTATAATTGTAAGCAAGTTTTATTGTATGGAAAATAAAAATATAGAAAAATAAGTTATTCACTATAAAAATTTGATAAATCTAAATCCCCCTGATTTATCTTCTAGCAGAAGGAGACCGTTTGTATGAATCGTCCAATTTAAAAATCGCTCATTTTAATGAATGGTATTTCGTTAAAAATGGGGGAGGCAAGTTTCATGAATCGTCCAATTTAAAATCGCCCATTTCAATGAATTTATTTTCTTGAAAAATGGGGGATAGTTTATGAAATTGAGTAGAAATTTTTGGTTATTACTTGTAGGGCAGTCACTTGCCAATATAGGTGACGTTTTATATATCGTAAGTGTTATTCATATCATTTATCTTTTAACGGGATCAGCTATTGCCGCATCCTTTGTGCCATTTACGATTGCAACATCGATGTTTGTGTCCAGTATATTGACGCCGCTTTTGTTCGAGAAGGTAAATTTAAAGTGGTTAATGGCAGGTTCGCAAATCGGAAAAACGTGTTTATTATTTGCTTTAGGGCTATTGTTAGTTAGCATCTCCACAACAAATTTTTACCTGTTGTTTATTGTCATCAGTATGATTGCATTTCTTGATGGCTGTGCCAACCCAATAAGACAGACATTGGTTCCTCATTATGTGAAGGATGAACAATTATTGAAAGCAAATGGCATAGATGAAGGAGTCACGCAATTTATTCAATCCATTATGTGGTTTGTAGGGAGCCTATTTTTACTTGTTCTCAGCTCTCAGCAACTTATTTGGGTTGTGGGGTGTTTGTTTGCTATAGCGAGTTTTGTATTATCTTTATTAGAAAATGTAGACCAGCAATCACTCGAACAACAAGGGAAAATAGATCAGGTTGTTAAGGGCTGGAAAACATTGTGGAATACCCCTTTGTTACGTCAAATCGTATGGATTGATATTCTTGAAACCATTGCGGGTACGGTATGGATTGCAGCCATTATATTGGTATTTGTCCATGATGCTTTGCATGTTGACAAGCGGTGGTGGGGCTTTATCAATGGCATATATTTTGTGGGATTAATAGTGGGCAGCATTTATTGTGTGAAATATAGCGCATCCATTGAAAAGAACATAGCGCAAGTGATGGTGATTGGATCATTATTTACGTGTTGTGCCACTATTTTATTTAGTGTCAACAGCATGCCAAACATTGCATTATTTTTAACTTTTTGTGTGGGGCTTTTTGGGCAAATAAAGAGCATCCCACAACATACCGTTATTCAAACAAGTGTTTCAAGAAAGGAATTATCTGCTGTTTATACGGCTTTAAGCGCTATCTTAACGGGGGGATTTGGCATTGCCTCTTTAGTAATGGGCATAATAGCAGATGTATTCGGCATAAGAATAGTATTTATGATTTCGGGTCTATTACTAGCAATAGTAAGTATCCTAATCGGTAAAAATAGGCAGTTGTTTGTAATCAAAATGAATCAATAATAAAGAGGCTTACATCTCTTCTATGGGATGTAAGCCTCTTTTATTTGGAAATAAGGCTATTATTTAAATTTAAAAGCTTCAAAGTTGACATCGATATCGTTAGTGCTAGATTGTTTAAACTGTTTTGTAAAACGTTTTACCATTTTTTCAGGCCCACACATAAAGATACTCGTATGGGCTGGCACTGAAACATCATCAAATGTCAGCCTGTCCATAGTAGTCGTATCAATAAAATTCACTTTGAAATGTTTATTGTTTTCTGCATATTTTTGCAAAAGATCTTTGTGAATCGCATCGTTGTGCCCACGGTAAGTGTAAAATAATTCAATGTCTCGATCGGTAGGATTAGATTGTAAATAAGATAAAAAAGGTGTAATACCTACACCGCCTGCTATCCAAATTTGCTGCTGATAACCTTTGTCAAAGTCTAGATGACCATAGGGGCCTTCAACGGCTACTTTTGAATCTAATTGTATCAGTGCATTGACCTTTTTAGTAAAATCTCCAAGTGCTTTAATCGTTACATATATTTTTTGCCCATCTCCACCTGAAATAGAGAAGGGATGTGGCGCTTTTTCTAGCCCCGTTTGGAAAATTTTTAAAAAGATATATTGGCCATTTTGATAACTCAGTTTGCGATCTAAAGTTAATTCTAATTCAACAGCACTGTCACCTAATTTCCGAATGCCTGAAACTTTACCCGTATGTTTAAAGCGCATGTCCTGATACATTGTCAGCATGTACAGAGCGGACATAGTCCCGACAATAGCAGTAATGGCCGTAAATATCCCTAAAGGTGTCGGTTGAAATAAATCATATCTACTTGAGAAGTATGCATGGTAAAGACCTAATGCATAAGGAATTAGCAATAGGCGGTGGATATAGCGCCAATGCTCATATTTTAGAAATTTAGCAAATAATGCTATCACTATAAGTCCGATAAAGCCATTTTGCGCCAGCTCTCCAAGTTCTTTTGCAAATTCACTTAGCGGCGTTTCAATAGCTTGGTCTCCATGAGGGACCAAATCCTGTAATTGACTGTGTAGAATGACCAACCCTAATGACAAAATCGCCAAATATTTATGGTACATATAAACATATTCTAAGCCGTGAAACCATTTTTCAAGAATTTTCACTCGTGTTGCTAATAAAAATACTAGAAAAAATCCAGTAATCGACAATCCGCCGACGATGTGACTAAGCTTATTTAACACATGTATCGTTTCAATCGGAGTGGCAAAATACCATAGTAAGCCGCTGCCACACATTGTTATTAAAATAAATAGCATTCCTTTATACGATTTCATATTAACCTCCAGTAATCATTTTTCTCTCTCGACATACTAGATATACACTAAGTTACTGAATTATTTCTGATATTTTGATGTTCGTGTAATAAAATTTTAAAAAGATAGAACGTTGTAAAATAAAAACGTATGTTTGGAATGTATGTTCTATTTTAATGAGGAATATGGTACAGTAGAAAAGTAACATGTTTAATACATAAAAAGTGAGGTAGATATCATGCAAGGGAATACACATATTGTTGGAGGCATCACAGCAAGCCTTGCTTTTGCACAAATTTCGAATGATAATCCATTTGTATTAGTAGGAGCGGGTGTACTTGGTGCATTACTTCCAGATATTTGCCACGGAGGAAGTAAAATCGGGAGAACCTTTCCTCTTATTTCAAAAATGGTAAACAAGCTATTTGGACATCGCTCTTTTACACATAGTTTATTGTTTGTGGTTCTTGTCGCGCTATTGTTACAGACAATTATTCCATATCCGTCGATTGTTGCGGGACTTTTAATAGGGATGTCGAGTCACATTATATTGGATATGGGAACGAAACAGGGAGTGAAGCTTTTCTTTCCGTTCAACATGTCGGTTCGTTTTCCACTAACAACAAGAACAGGTGGAAAAGTAGAAAAGATTGTATTTACATTATTATCTGTACTTTCGCTATACTTGAGCTATGAGCTGATTAGTCGATTTATCAGCGAAATATAAAAGCAAAGCCCTTGTCTTAAGCTTACTTAAGACAAGGGCCTATGCATTTTTATAAATTGAAGTGAATTGTTTGAATTGTTTGGGTGTCAGGCACCTCTATTCTCCTTGCACTTCTTCTACTGTTTGCTCCACTTCTGCGCGTGTCATTTTTTCACGACCTTCTTGCATCGCTTTTAATGTTTTGTGCGCTAGCGCAAGTGGGAGTCGGCAGAACAATAGAATGGTACGCTTATTAATAGCCTTTATATAAAGGTCTGCTTTGGCTAAGTTTTCCTCTGCATAGGCAAATAAATCTTCTCGTGTCCAACCGTCCGGCACGAAGCTTACACCACGCTCATCTAAATCTTCATGCTGGTTACGTAAAATATTGACGGCTTGAAGTCCGCGACCATAGCCAATCGCTAAATCACGATCTGTTTGAATGCCTGCACCCCACGCCCATAACTCTGACAGCATTGTTCCAACGAGACCTGCCACATAGTATGTATAGTCATCCAAATCTTCACGTGTATGCACTTGCCAGTTGGCTTTTGCCCATTTTCCCATGCCATAAGCCATTTCACTTGTAGAAGCTTGGACAATTTTTCGAGATCCATCTGGACAAAATGTTAACCAATCTGCTAGGCGAAGGGAAACTTCCGGCAGTTGATCGGCATATGGAGCTAATAAGGTTTGATATGCTTCAGCATCGAATTCATTTTTTAATAATTCACTTATTGCTGAAAGTAAATCAAACTTCACATCATTCGATAGCTTTTCATGGTCTTCAATTTCGTCAATGGCACGCATCGCTAAATAAGCAGCGGCAACAGACATTTTTAAATCATTTTTTAAAAAAGTAATAGGTATATAAAATGTGCGACTCGTTTCTTTTAAAACATGCATCGCTTCTTTATAAAGTGTTTTTTGATCTTTCACTTGTATTCCTCCGTTCAAATGGTCAAGCCTCTATCTATATCGTATCGCAAAACAGGAGAAAGATAAAACAGATTGTTTAAATTCTAGTCATAATCTTTGAAAACACTTCAAATATATGATAAAGTTTAATAGTAAACTATTTAAAGCTATACAGTATTTGAATATCGGTATTAGTTTTAAAGTACTTGGTGACTGTTGGTATAAAAAGATACGTTACAGCGCTTAAGACGCTTAGGCGAAATAGAACAGAGAGGAAGTTTTTATTTATGGGTCGTTTAGACAACAAAATTGCAATTATTACAGGTGGCGCATCAGGTATGGGTGCTTCAATGGCAGAATTATTCACGAAAGAGGGCGCAATCGTTATTGCTGCGGATATTAACGAAGAAAATCTAGCTAAAATTTCTGAATTAGAAAATGTGGAAGGTATGAAATTAGATGTTTCATCTGATGAAAACTGGGCTGCATTTACAAAAGCAGTTATTGAAAAATACGGTCGAATTGATATTTTAATCAACAATGCTGGTATTTCTTCACAAAAATCTCCACAAGATATTACAGACCAAGATTGGGCGATTATGCACAAAATTAACTCATTCGGTCCGTTTTTAGGAATTAAACACGTTTCTAAATACATGAAAGAGGCAGGTAAAGGCTCAATCGTTAATACATCTTCATACACAGCTATTATCGGTTCTGGCTTAAATTCATATACAGCATCAAAAGGTTCTTTACGCGCCATCGCACGTGCTGCGGCTGCTGAATTAGGAAAATCTAATATTCGTGTAAACACAGTATTCCCAGGTGTAATTGAAACACCAATGACTGCGAACATCGGTCAATTCAAAGAAGCAATGGATATGTTAGTTCGTGCTACTCCAATGGGTCGTCTTGGCCAACCAGAAGAAGTTGCCAATGCTATTTTATTCTTAGCATCTGATGAAGCTTCATATATTACAGGTGGCGAACTAGTAATTGATGGCGGATATTCTGCACAATAATTATGTTTGCTTGTTAGAATTCATACGATTTCAAAAAGAGTTCACTGTTTTGACAGGGGCTCTTTTTTTACATAAATTTATATAATTTGTTTAATTTATCTATTTAACGAGCTTTTTTTCATGTTATTTTACATGAAAGTTTGCCAAGTTATTGCACAATCATTTCAACAGCGGTAAAGTTTAGGGAGAGCGAATATTCAATTATGCCTCGGCGTAATGATCGCTGACCTTTCGCTTTCGCGCAAAATAAAGTGCGTCAGGATTTTGAATTGTGCATACACAAAAAACTCCTTTTGAAATCCGTGACAATCGCCGGAGGCATGAACTTTTATTAGTTAGCGTTTAGACACACGCTGAATAAAAGAGTAAACTAGTATTCATATTCAACTAACCATCTATTTAGGTAGAAAAATTTCTGCTGAATAAAGTTAAAGGAGAATGGTATGCCAAAGGCTATAGGTATTGATGCAGGTGGCACATTGACGAAGGTTGCTTATTTAGACGAGCACAATGAGCTTATTTTAACAACTTTTCCGTCTAATGATTTGCAGTCTGTAATGGAGTGGATTCGAAATAATCCAGATATTGAGGATATTGGTGTTACGGGGGGGCGTACAGAACAATTACTTGATGTCATCAAAACAATGAAATCGATTCATTATATAGTAGAGTTTGAAGCTACATTGAAGGGAGTTCGTTTTTTACTAAATAAAGAAGGATACTTCTTCGAGCGTAGTATGATTACCAATATCGGTACAGGAACTTCAATCCATTATATGGAGGGGAACACCCATATACGTGTAGGAGGGACAGGCGTTGGGGGCGGAACCTTGATTGGATTGTCAGCGCTTACAACAGGGATTACAGATTACAATGAAATCCGAGAGATGGCTACAAAGGGTAATCGTGAAGGTGTAGACTTGCTTGTCAAAGATATTTATCAAGGTATGGATACACCTATTGACGGGCATTTAACGGCAAGTAATTTTGGTAAAGTCAGTATTACTGAGGAATTGAAACAGCCTGCTGAGGATATTATTGCGACTGTTCAAGGCCTCGTTGGTGAGGTTATCACGACGCTTAGTATTCAATATGCCGAGGAAAAAAATGCACAACATATTGTGTATATTGGCTCTACCTTAAGTTATAATGAACATCTTGCACAAGTCATTGCTAATTATACACGCACGAAAAAGCATACACCTGTTTTTATCAATGACCACGGTTTTTCCGGTGCAGTCGGTGCCCTACTTAACATAACTGAATATACAATTGTCTAAAGGACAAATAAAAATGTACATCCCTAACGATTTTAGTGATGTACATTTTTTTTACGAATGGCTATCGTTGGTTTTTAAGTGCAATTACTTTCGCTCTTGAATTGACACCTAGCTTACTATAAATAGTAGATAAATAAACGCGAACTGTACCATTAGATAAATGCAGTTGTTTGGCTATTTCTTGATTACTCAGCCCTTTTGTTAATAAATCGAAGAGTTCTTGTTCGCGCGGGGTAAGTAAATCAGTCGGTTCCTTCTTCACTGTACAATTTTTTTGTAAATAGTCAAAATAACTTTTAGGGACAGGATTCCATTTAGATGTTAAGGACTCTAATTGAAAATACTGGTTGAGAAGGGGCAGTATTTCTTTTTCGTCTAAAAGGGTTCGTACGTAGTAAAACTTTGCTGCCAATTGTAGCGCTTCGTGTAAAGTATCTAAAGCTATATCATGGTTGTCTAAACGTAGTTGGCAAACGGCTTCAAGAATGGTTGCTTCAATAATTGTCCCAACTTGCTCGTCTTGTTGTGCTTTTGTTTTAACTTGTACAACGATAGATAATGCATCATTTGGTTGTTTCTTTAATAATAATAATCTAGCATACACTAGCATCCAAAATGGCTGTTTCGTTTTTGTAGCCTGTAGGATAGACTCTGCACGCTCGTCATCACCCTCCACAATGTAACAAAAAGCAATCATAATTTGGATAGTATTCCGCCAATGTTTTTCAACAACATCTTCTAACAATTGTGTCAGCATAGCGCGCGCTGTATTGGTTTGCTGTTGATGCATGTAAATGTTAGCCTTTAGCAAATACATAGGAACAAATAAGTTAGGATCTGGCTGTTGTTGAGTTAATTGGATTGCAATATCAAGCTCCTTTTGCGCATCTTCTAGTAAATTTCTCTCATAGTACACCTCAGCAGCAATGCCAGATATATAGGCGGTCACATATAATGTTTTAAAATTTGTATCCCGAAATAGCTGTGTAATTTTTGGAACTTCATCCATTGCGGGTAATTTGCCTTTTGAAGCTAAATTTGTGCGCGAAAGTTTATATTCAAAATTATTGTAGGGCATTCGTACTTTATCCCAACGACACGGAGCTTGTTGTGTAGTGAGCTGTTTTTCTAATATTTCTTTCACGGTTTGTAATTTCCCACCCGAGGCAACTAAGGCATATGCTTTGGTTCGTTCGTAAATATTCGCGATAGCTATATTTTCTTTTTGTTCCATCCATTGTTCACTGAGTTGACGCTGTTCAAGCTCTTCCATTATGGAGGTAGCGGTTGTCATTTCTAATATTGAAATTGCACGTTCATAGCCCAAAATAAGCATTTCATAACGGACTGTTTGTTGATTGTCTCTTAGCTGTTGTAACCAGCGCATGAAAGTTGCAGTTTGACCTGATAAAAAAAGTTGAACAAGATGATGAGAGATCCATTGTTGGGCTTGCTCATATAGATGATGTTTTAATGCTAATTCAATCGCGGAAGTGTAATCACCTTTTCCATAAATTAATTGAACCGTTTTTTCGACAAGGGACTTTATTTCTTGTTCGGTATATTGCTTCATCAGTTCTTCTTGTAATGCCTCAGCAAATAAATGGTGATAGCGGAAAACAAGTTTTGATGATTGAAGACAAACTGTGAACAAGCCATTTTCTTCTAAATAAGCTAATAGTTCTGCACTATTCGTCTCCTCTATTAATTGGTCACATATAGCAGGCTCTAATTCATGTAAAAAAGAGGTTTTTAACAGAAAATTTTGTATTGTTTTTGGGAGTTTATGAATAATGCCTTGCCACAAAAAATTAGAAATAAATGGTTGTACTTCATTAAAATTAGTTAGACTCGTTAATAGTAATCCTGCGATCCATCCTTCTGTTTTATTTTGTATTGTTTGTAATTGGTGTTCGTTTAATGAGATTGAATTTTTTAAGGAAAAAAACTGCTTTGTTTCTTGGTAAGTAAAGCGTAAATGTTCGGTATTACATTCATGTACCCATTGTTTTACTCGCCATATCGCAATTGGTAATGGAAGAGCTGTTCGAGTAGTCAAATATATGTGAACATAAGATGGTAGTTGTTCGATTAGTTTAATCATCGTGCGATGAATTGTTTCGTTTTCTATCAAATGGTAATCGTCCATTACAAGATGAAAGCTTTTTTTAGCCGTATTTAGTTCATGGATAAACGACTCCATCAGAAAATCGAAAGTGGAAACATCTTGCCCTTGTAATAGTGGTGCGAGCACTTTATCGACATCGGTTTCACAGGCTTGCGCTACTGCCTGAAAGACAAAAGTCCAATATCTGATTGGATCATTATCTGCTTGGTCTATGGCGACCCAAGCAATTGGTTGTTGAGAATGGATAAGCCATTGACTTAAAAGTGTTGTTTTGCCGTAGCCTGCTGGCGCGCGAAGTATTGTAATCCTTTTCTGGTCATTTTCACGAAAGAAATCATGTAATCTAGGTCTTTCAATTGTTTCGGTCGTACTATAAGGCACATTTAATTTCGCGGATGATAGAGAACTTGACATGGTATGTCTCCTTTTATGATTTAAGTTATGACGTACAGTGAAAGTATTATGTAGTATATCTTCTTATAATATATGAAGTTTGCTAGATTGTTTATTCCAATTTGTCAGTATGGTAAGTCTTACAGTAGTTGGAATTTTTCCATTGAAGTTTTCACCATAGCATAAAACCTTCACGCGTGCGCACATTACAAGGAGGAGGTGAAAATCTGTGGGAAATAGAAATAATAAAAATAACAATAAAACAATGAATAAAAGAACACATAATCCTTTTGGAACGTATAAAAGTAAAGACCTTGATGATAGTAATAGTAACAATAACAACCCAAATGATAATTTAAACGAAGAATTCAGTGCAGAATTTGATGCTAAAGCGAAAAACAAAAACAATAAAACGAACCATGATAAAAACCAACAATCCAATAAAAAGAACTAAAATGGGGGAGTTAGCAATGGCAAAGAAAAGTAAAACAAGTTTCAAAAAGAAAAAGAAAGAAGATACACATAAAAGAAATGATCGGGAAGAATATTCAGCCGAATTTAATCAAGTTATTCATAATAATCCCCAGCAACCAAGCAAAAAAAGTCGTTAAGTAATTTAAGTGGAATGCTCCAAGTTACTATTTGGAGCATTTTTTAGTTTCAGCAAGGCTAAACAAATACATACATCTAAACGATTCGATTTTCTTTATTTTGCTTAAGGCATAATGATTTTTAGGATGTTGCACATTCTATAAAAAAGAAAGGGGCTTACAACATGCGAAAAATACTTGCAGCACTTGGGATTATGATGACAGTATTGGCGCTTCCACAACAAATGCCAGATGCCAATGCTCAACAACAAACGCCTGCTTATGCAAAATGGGGCAAGCTTGCGATTGAAAAAACACAGTCATCCTATCCTAATTCAAAAATTATTGATTATTTGCATGAAGGCAGTGAAATAAAAGAAGGTGCAACGATTGAAAAATTTAAACTGTGGTTACAAGAGGGTGACAAAGAATTTGGTGTTTATGTAACAATAAAATATACGACCAAAACACAACAAGTAGTTGATATCGAGCTTCAGGAAACGTCGAAATAGAGGCTGGGACATATGAGAAAAAGTGTTAGATTGAACCTAATCAATCTAACACTTTTTTGCTATGCCGTTGTTATCCGCTACAGCGGTGCTTTCCGCTCAGCACCGTAAGCCGCAACCCTCGCTAACGCGCGGTCTGCCCGCGTCTTACATTGTGTACTGTTCCCGCCGGAGTCACCACCTCCGCTACCAACAACTAGTGAACACTTCTAATTTTTTTAATTACAAAAGCAAGAATAGCTAAGTTCCCATATAGCAAAAAATTATGAACACATTTCGTCTGTTTCTTAATTTTTTTTAGTTATGTCCCAACCTCTTCTTCCTTATGCTTCTATTTTTTTGATAAACTCACGCATTAATCCAGGTAAATCTGGCCATGCATGACCACTGACAAGGTTACCATCGGAGTGCAGATTTGCGTCAATATACGTACCGCCTGCGACTTGAACTTCCGGTTTGCAGGCGATATAAGCTGTTAGTTCGCGCCCTTTTAGGACTTCCGGTATTGTCGCGAAAATTTGTGCGGCATGGCAAACAGCTGCGATTGGTTTATTTGCTTCAAAGAAATGGCTTACAAGCGCCGGAACATGCTCGTTTAATCGGATGTATTCAGGGGCACGCCCACCAGGAATAATTAAACCATCAAATTGTGCTGGATCGATATCCGCGAAGGCTGCATTTGCTTCTATGCCATATGCTGGACGCTCGATATACGTATCCACACCATCCACAAAATCATGACAAACCGTTTGCATCTTTTTTACTGATGGAGCAGCAATAGTGACATGATAGCCCGCCTCTAAACAGCGGTAATATGGATAGTAAATCTCTAAAGCTTCTACTGCATCACCTGCGATAATTAGTATGTTTTTCCCCATGTTTCCATCTCCCTTTTTTAGTCTAGTAGCTTTATTCGACATTTACTATAAATTCCCTGCTAGTAGGGGTAAAACAGGACATATTGCCACTAAACTCGTGAGAATCGCCACAAACCATAAGAAAAACGCCATAAAATGCATGCGCAACGCCAGTATAAATATCTTCCTTTACAACATAAAAAATGAGGCGTATAGTATTTATTTAGCTAGGTAAATAAATGAGGGGGAGATACAATGAATCCAATTTTCCATGCATTATTTCAAAAAAGTCGATATTTAACGAATTGTTTAAACGAAGTTTTAAAACAACATCAGTTGTATAGTTCGCAATGGACCATTTTATATTGTTTACATAAGCACGGTTCAATGACTTTGACACAAATTTGGAAGTATTTAAATGTCGAGGCGCCAAGTATAACAAGAGCTATATCGCGGCTTGAAGATTTAGGCTGGGTGGAAAGAGTTGAAGGAGAAGATAAGCGCGAAAAAATTGTGACATTATCAGCCATGGCGGAAGAACGTTTACCGATTATTACAAAAACGATATTAGCATTTGAAGCAGAAATGGTTGGTTCCCTGACTGAAGAAGAACAGTCACAATTTATAAATCTATTGCAAAAAATGAAAGGTTGATTGATATGCAGCAAGAGGAAAACACACAAATATGGACGAAGCGGTTCATTAGTTTATTTTTAACAAATATAGCGGTATTTTTTGTTTTTTATGGTCTAGTCACAACTTTACCTTTATATGCGATTGGTGAACTGCACCAAACGGATAAAGAAGCGGGATTATTACTATCGGGGTTCTTGTTATCTGCCATTATAGTACGCCCGTTTTCTGGTAAGTTATTAGACGTGTTCGGTAAGAAAAAGCTATTAGTTATCGCAATTGCAGGCTATTTTTTATGTACCATTTTATATTTATTTATTCATCCATTTGGCCTTTTATTAACTTTGCGCTTTGTGCAAGGGATTTTCTTTAGCATTATTACGACAGCAGCCGGTTCTTTAGCGGCTGATATTGTGCCGGCAAGCCGTAAAGGAGCAGGGCTAGGCTATTTTACAATGTCCACAAATTTAGCCGTAGTCATTGGTCCTTTTATCGGTTTACTACTAATTCAATATAGTAGTTTTAATGTTTTGTTTATCGTTATGAGTATCTGTATTTTAGTAGGGGGTATACTAGCTGTAACAGTTGATACAGAGGATTTACCCAAGCCTGAACATACGGGGAAATTGACATTTAAGTTTGATGATTTATTTGAACGGAAAGCATTGCCAGTAGCTGCCATTGCAAGTATGGTCGCGTTTTCTTATGCAAGTGTGTTATCATTTTTGTCAGTATACGCACAGCAAAAAGATTTAATGGCTGTGGCAAGTCTTTTTTATGCTGTATTTGCAGCCGCTATGTTAATTACACGACCTTATACTGGCAAGCTTTATGATACGAAAGGACCGCAGTTTGTTATTATCCCCGGTATTATTTCTTTCGCAATTGGACTAATCCTCCTTGCTAATGTTGCAGGAGCAGCACTATTTTTAGTTTCGGCCATTTTTATTGGCTTTGGTTACGGTGCTGTGACGACAAGCTTGCAAGCACTAGCAGTTCAATCAACTGCCCATACTCGTAGTGGCTATGCAACCGCAACATATTTTACAATGTTCGATCTTGGTATTGCCCTTGGATCCTATATTTTAGGTATGGTCGCGGTGCAAGTAGGGTACACTTCCGTCTATTTTACAGCAGCAGCTGTACTTGGGATTGTTTTTATTATCTATTTGCTTCGTTTAGCAAAATTAAAAGCCAAGAAAGTAGCACACACGTAACATATTTGTGATGCCGTAAACCTAGAAATCGCCCATTACGATTGTAAAGGGCGATTTTATTTTGTGATTAGCCTGAATGCTATAAAAAAAGATAAACAGTTAGGGCATGCCTAACTGTTTTATAAATCATGATAAGCGTCCATAACCTACAAAATGTTTCTTCCAGTAGGAGCTGTGAATGTTGGCAATGCTAACACCGCCATCACTAGCATTAATCATTTGGTTATTGCCAATATAAATACCTGCATGTGAAATGCCTGCTTTATAAGTATTGGCGAAAAATACTAAATCCCCAACTTGTGGTGATGTTATTTTTTTTGCAGCATAATAAAAGCCTGCTGCTGATTTGCGGCTTGTCGAAATACCAGCATTATTATAAACATAAGTAATGTAGCCTGAGCAATCAAATCCTGTGCTCGGTTTGCTACCACCAAATGTATACTTTACACCTAATTGCTGTTTGGCAACTTGAACAAGGCTTTTCGGTGCGCTCGGGGTTGCTGGAACTTTTGCAGGCGTGCTATTCAGCGTTAATTTTTGTCCAACACGAATATTTGAAGAAGTTAAGTTATTCCATCTCATCAATGTTTGATAAGAAATGCCGTTTTGACTGGCAATTTTCCATAGAGAATCCCCAGATTTCACTGTATATGTTGCAGCAGATGCTGTGTCAATTGTTGAAAAAAGTACAGAAGAGCCTAACGCTAATACTGCTAATTTCATCCCCCACTTATTTCGTTTATTCTTTTTCATGATATGTATCCTCCTAAAAACATTAAAACGTATTACTTGGTACAATAATGATATTAACATGCTAATATTACAGTTCTATGTCAACAAAATAACATTAAGGATACAATTCATATAATAATGAAGGAACGCTAATTAAGCTTATGACTTAAGCAATAGAAAAAACTAGCCCTGCGCATACAGGGCTAGTCCATTGTTACTTTGTATTTAATTGTAGTGCGGGACCGAAAAATTCGTAATGGATTTGACTGTCTGCGATATTGCATTCGTGTAAAGCATTTACTGCTGCTTCCATAAACGGAGTTGGGCCACAAATGTATACTTGCGTATCTGGTGTTAACAGAGGTCGAAGCACATTCGCATTAATGTACTCCTTATTATCAGAATACAACACTTTATGATGGGCATTGCTGTCTTTTTTGAATACGCGGAACAGCTTGCTTAAACCAGTAGGACCATTTAAAGCATTCATTTTATTTTGAATATCTTCATGGAAAGCAAGGACCTGTTCATTCCGTGCACATTGGAGAAACGTAACATTTTCTTTATTTTCAATCGTTTGTAACATCGCATTTAACGGTGTTACACCAATACCACCACTAATGAATAGTACGGGAGCACTTGTTGGCTCATATGTGAATACACCGGCTGGTGCACTAACATCAATAATTGTTCCAAGTGCAGCATCATGTAAGAAGTTGGAAACTTTCCCTTTTGGACTGTGTGCACTTTCTCGTTTCACAGAAATTCGGAATTCTTGCCCATTACTTGCTTGGGATAATGTATATTGACGATTTAATAAATAATCTTCACCTGGAATTGTTACACGAATAGAAACATATTGGCCCGGTTTGTACGCAGGTACTTTTGAGCCGTCTATTGGTTGCAAGTAAAAGGATGTAACATCATCGCTTTCTTTGATAGTGCGCATAATTTTGAATTGTTTAAATGCGCGCCAGCCATTATTTTGTTCTGCCGCTTTATATAAATCTTCTTCCACTGAAATAAAGATATCTGCAATCACGCCATACGCTTTGCCCCAAGCTTCGATGATTTCATCAGTTGCTGCATCACCTAAAACTTCTTTAATAGCTGCAAGCAAGTATTGACCGACAATTGGATAATGCTCAGGTAAGACGCCAAGACTTACATGTTTATGTGCAATTTGTACGACAACTGGTACGATCGGTTCTAAGTTATCGATATGTTGTGCAGCGGCATACACTGTATTTGCTAAAGCGCCCTGTTGGCGACCTTTTGTTTGATTAGTATGGTTGAAAATATTTAATAGTGATGGATTATCTTTAAATAAATTGTGATAGAAAGTTTTTGTAATGGCTACACCGTGTACCTCCAAAACCGGTACTGTGGATTTAATCACGTTAATTGTATGTTGATCTAACATGTTGAACACGTCCTTTCGTGCTTTACTATATGCTTAAACAATCTTTAAAGCAATATATAAAATACATCTTTAACAAAATGGACACAAACATGTATCTATAATACTTCTTTTGGTTAAAAGTTCTTCGCGTTGTTTGGCACTAAGATGAATATAGTATAATTATGATAAAAGGAAATATTTTTAGAGATTGTTTGTTGAAAAACTATTGGTAAATGTGAACGATTACTTTGAAATGAAACGAAATAATTATTCGGTCGTAAATATAGTAAGGATAAGCATACATTTTTTAACTATGAATAATATGGCATCTATTGAACTTTTACATAGATCAAATAAGGAGGTTTTCGCATGAATCAATATCCGACAATAACGGAATGTCCAAAATGTGGTGGACTAGAATTAGGGAAGGGAAAACATAGTGGTTATGCATTAATGCACCCAGTGAACAAGATGAGCTTTGGCTCAGAAGTTGAATATATTCTTTGTACAGACTGCGGTTTTATTATCGAAAGCTATGTCAAAAAGCCCGAGAAATTTAAAGGGACACTTTAAGGTTTATTTTGATTGAGGAGGTGATTTAAATGAAATTTTATATACTAGGGGAAAAAAATGAACGAATAGAAATTGAAGTACTAATAAGAATTTACCCTAATAGCACAGATTATTGGGATGCCAATTGGATTACATCAACGATAAAAATAGAAATCCCAGGTTACTTAGTTCAATTTACTGCAGATTTAAGAACAGACGAATTAAGGGATTTTCTTGCTGAATTAACTATGATAAGTAGTGATTTAAGTGGTAAAGCAATGCTATTAAATATGGAAGATTATATACAACTTGAATGTCAAATGAACAAGATGGGACAACTATTGTGGTCAGGTCAAACATGTTATCCAGTAGGCAACGGAGCGGTGTTAAAATTTGAATTTAAATCTGATCAATCCTATTTGCAAAGATTAGTAAAGGAAGTAGAAGACATTTTGCTCGTTTTTCCAGTAATAGGTAATCCTGATTAGGTGGGGTAAGAGGAGGAAGCTTTGTGACGAAAATTGCAATTATCTCGGATATCCATGGAAATAAAACGGCATTGGAAGCAGTTTTAAAAGATATTCGCTTAAGAAAAATTGAAAGAATTTTTTGTTTAGGTGATTTAATTGGCAAAGGTCCGCGTGGATCTGAATGTATAGAACTTATCCAAAAGAATTGCGAACGAGTTGTGCGAGGCAATTGGGACGTATTTATTCAATCGCCTACAGACAATGATTTTATTCAGTGGTTCAAAAATAGATTAACAATAAAAGATTATCAGTATTTAAAATCGTTACCATTTCACATTGATCTCGAATTAAATGGACAATTGATAAGGTTTTTCCATGCGTCTCCAAGAAGTGAATTTGAGCGTATTTTGGATAGTCATCCACTTGAGAAGCGATTATCTATGTTTGACAATAGTACAATAACCGATCCAAACCATAACAATAAAATTCCTGATATTGTATTCTACGGCGATATTCATACAACTTTTTTACATACATATACAAATGGTATTTTGTGTAACGTGGGGAGCGTCGGCAATTCACTGGATTTAACTTCAGCTTCCTATGCAATACTAGATGGAACCTATGCAAACAATGCTATTCAACTTATTAGGGTAAAGTACGATAGAGAGGCTGAGCTTCAGATTGCACAAGCGTTGGGTTTACCTCAATTCGATAAATACTATGATGAAATTATGTTAGCGAAATATCGCAATGTATAATGGTTTTTTAATATATTTGTAAAGTAACGTAAAAGGGAAAGCGATTTAACAAATAAAAATCCATTTCATGACTATGGCTAAGATACTTGAAAAAAGTGTATAGTGTATAGTAGATAAAAAGGATTGTAAAAATATTATTAAATAGAGGTTACTTTATGAATAATTATTTATCGTTAAAAGACCATGTTTATAATTATATCGTAGATCAAATCAACAACGGGAATCTGATTGCTGGAAAAAAGGTCAATGAAAGTGCGATTAGTGAAAGCTTAAATGTTAGCAGGACACCCGTTAGAGAGGCATTAATACAATTGTCTTCTGAAGGGTTATTAGAAAATGTGCCAAGAAAAGGCTTTGTAATTAAAAACCTAACAACAGAAGAAGCGAAAGAAACGTATTTTATTATTGGGGCATTAGATGGTTTAGCTGCTTCATTAGCAGCCCCTTTTTTAACCGAGAAACATATGAATGAAATGGAGTTTTATATTCAAAGTATTGATTTAGCCATTAATACTGGTAATTTCTCGATGTATCATAAAATGCAGGAAGCTTTTCATGGCGTCTATCTTTCTGTCTGCCCAAATAAAAGTCTTGTAAATCTTCTTTTACAATTACAAAAAAAGTTTTTGAAAAACTTCGCTCATTCTGGTGAGGCAGAACTGACAAAGAAAAGATTGTCTCAAACTAATAATGAACATCGAAAAATGATGGAATTATTTAAAAAAGGTGAGCTAGCTGAACTAGAGAGATACATGAAAGAAGTACATTGGAATATTGATAAAGCAGAGCTTATCCCACTTTAGGATGAAAAATGCTCGCTTATACACAATAAATAATTCTGTCTTTAAAAAGACAGAATTATTTTTTTGTTGAAAAAATTAAAATATAAAATATAATATACAATATACATTATACGAATTTGTATAAATTGAAAGCGTTAGGGATTAAAAAATCTGGTTATTTTAGGAGGGAATTACACAGTGAAAAGTTTAAATTTCGATTTAGCAAAACAATTGCGACACGAATTGCATCAACATCCGGAACTTTCGAACGAGGAAGTGTGGACAAAGCAACATTTAATCAATTTTTTGAAAACGTATACAAATCTAGAAATTGTAGATAAAGGAAACTGGTTTTATGCCATTTACTATGCCCAATCAGCTACGCAAAATATCGCGTTCCGTGCAGATTTTGATGCACTTCCGATGGATGAAGTAATTGATCTTCCTTGGGCTTCTCAATTTCCAGGTAAAGCACATAAATGTGGACATGACGGTCATGCAGCGACTTTAGCGGGTTTGGCACTGGAAGTCGATCAAATGGGCGCTGATAAAAATATCTTTTTCCTCTTTCAGCCTGCGGAAGAAACGGGCGATGGAGCCATTCAATGTGTCGATTTTATTAAAGCACATAATATTGATGAAATTTTCGCCTACCATAATATGAGTGGGCTCGCTTATAAAACCGTCGGAATTATTGATGGTACAGCATTATGTGCTTCTAAGGGTATGACCATCCATATGGAAGGTTCACCTACCCATGCCAGTCAGCCGGAAAAGGGCATTAATCCAGCATTTGCGATTGCGAACATTGTCCAAGCAATTCCTGATTTTACAGCTCCAGAACGCCATAATGGGCTTGTCCTTTGTACAGTTGTACATATTGATGTTGGAGAAAATGCTTTTGGTATCGCAGCTTCGAAAGGGGATCTACGTTTAACGATACGTGCCCTATATGAAGAGGAACTCAATACGCTTCAAGAAAACCTTGAACATTTTGCCAAAGTTCAAGCGCAACAATACGGCTTACAGGTAAGTTTTCACTACAATGATGAATTCCCGGAAACGGTCAATCACAAAGAAAGTGTAGATAAGATTCGTTGTGCTGCAAAATCGGAAGGTATCGCATTCGTTGAATTGAGCGAAGCTTTTCGAGGGTCTGAAGATTTTGGACACTTTACGAAGTTAACAAAAGGAGCCTATTGTTTCATAGGGAATGGTGAAGATTACCCACATGTCCATACACATGAATATGATTTCCGTGATGAATTAATTGAATCGGGTGTGGAGCTTTTTAAAGCATTAATTAAATACTAATTTTGCTAATAACAATAGGGATTTGGAGGATTTCACATGTCATCAAAGGACAAACAAAAGGGAATTAACTTTCCACATGTTTACATTATGTTCATGCTCGTCATGTTGCTCGTTGTAATATTGTCTTGGATTGTTCCAAGTGGGGAGTATGAGCGAATTGTCAATCCAGATACGGGTATTACCGAACTTAATACAGAAAAATTTACGTATGTGGAACAAGCAAAACCAATAGGGTTTATGGATTTTTTCACAGCTTTACATAACGGGGTAGTGCAATCAGCAGATATCATTGTCATGTTGCTGTTTGCAAGTGGCGCCCTATTTATTCTTGAAAAGTCTGGTGCGATTGCAGCCGGTATCCATAAATTATTAAGCATTGCAGCAGGAAAAGAAAAACTAATTATTATTACTTTACTCATCTTGTTTTCCGTATTGGGAACAATTGGCTTCGGAGAAGGAGGCATTCCATTTATTCCACTTGCGATGGCTGTTGTGATGGGCTTGGGGTATGACCGCATCACGGCTTTTGCCATTCCAACTGTGGGCTTAGCCATTGGTTTTACATCAGGAGTGGTTAACTTTTATACGACGGGTGTTAGTCAATCAATTGTTGGATTGCCAATTTATTCGGGTTTAGCATTCCGTATCGTTGCCTTAATGGTCTTTGTCATTATTTCAATCATTTACATTCTTCGCTATGCAAATAAAACAAAGGAAGATCCGAGTAAAAGTATTGTGGCTACAGAGTATTTGGAAGAGCTGGAGAATTCAAAAACAGCAGAATATGAAGAAGAAGAATTTACACGGTCTAGAAAGTTGGCATTAGTAGGTTTAGTTTTTGTATTAGTTGGTAGTGCTTTCGGTGCGATTAAACTAGGATGGGGCATGCCTGAACTATCGGCTGTCTATGCGATTTATGCGATCGTACTAGTCCTAATTTTAAAACTTAAACCAAGCGAGGCTGCTGAAACATTTGGTATTGGAGCGGCGAGATTATTGCCTACAGGTCTAGCCATTGGGTTTGCACGTTCGGTGATGATTTTAATGACGCAGGCGCAAATAATTGATACAGCAGTCCATTCATTATCGAATCTATTAAGTAATACAGGAACTATTATTACTTTATTAGTCCTTTTCATCGTGGTGATTTTCTTTAACTTCTTCGTTGTTTCAGGAAGTGGAAAGGCTATTATTTTAATGCCGATTATGGGACCTTTAGGGAAAATATTAGGCATTAATCAGCAAGTAATGGTTGTCGTCTACCAATTTGGTGATGGCTTCACGAACTATTTATGGCCGACATCAGGAGGGCTAATGGCAGCGCTTGGTATGTCAAATGTTAGTTATTCCGCTTGGGTGAAATTTTCAGTGAAACTATTCCTTTTACTACACTTCGCGGCATTTGTCTTAATATTAATTGCTCAATATATGGATCTAGGACCATTCTAATAGATTAATTCATTCTAAAAAATAAAGGGGATTGCAACATGATGAATATTTTACAACATGCTAAGAAATATGAAGAACAAATTATTCAAGATCGGCGCTATTTACATCAATATCCGGAAATTGGCTTTGAACTACCGAACACACAAAAATATATTCAACAACGGCTTGATGAAATGGGGATAGCCCATAAGCAATGTGGAGTAGTCCCCCCTGAGATAAAAGAAAAATATGCAGTAGCAGGATTTGGTTCGCAAGATTATTGTACAGGCGTAGTTGCGACAATTGGGCAAGGAAGCCCTTGTATACTTTTGCGCGCTGATATGGATGCACTACCCATTGAAGAACAAGTAGACTGTGAATTTACTTCAAAAAATCCAGGTGTGATGCATGCTTGTGGTCATGACTCCCATGTGGCAATGCTTTTAGGCGCTGCACAAATTTTAAAGGACCGGGAAGCAGAGTTACAGGGCACGGTTAAATTATTGTTCCAACCTGGTGAAGAGTGGGGTTATGGTTCTAAACTAATGATTGATGATGGTTTACTACAAAATCCAAAGGTGGATGCTGCTTTTGGGATTCATATTATGCCCGATCAACAAGCGGGCACATTATCTGTCCATAAAGGGACATTAACGCAAGCGATGGATACGTATATCGTTACAATTCAAGGTAATGGTGGCCATAGCTCGCAGCCACATAAAACAATTGATGCGAATATGATTATGAATCAGTTATATACTAGTTTAAACCTATTAATGACACGAGAAGCAGATCCAAACCATAGTGTCACCTTTTCGGTAGGTGCTATGAGTGGCGGTACGGCGACCAATATTATTCCTGACAAAGCAGTGTTACAAGGCAATATGCGTAGCTATGACCAACAAACACGTGACCACTTATGTAAACGCATTCCGGAGATGATTGACCATACGGTAAAAGCATGGCGTGGAGAGTATCATACAATCGAATTCCATACACCAACAACTTATAATAATCCACAATTTATTGATGCCATTACCCCATTTTTACAACATGTAGTAGGAGCTGAAAATGTGGTGGATAACGGATACCTCGGAGGTTCGGAAGACTTTTCTTACATTTCACAGGAAGTACCTTCTGCATTTGTTGTGTTAGGAACTGGCAAAGAAGGCGAGGCTCCAGTGCATAACCCGCGCATGCGCCAAAATGAAGAGATTTTTAAATATGGTGCTGCTCTACATGCAAATGTAGCAATAGGATGGCTAAAACAACAGCATAAATAATATCTTGAAAAACAGTTCAGTTACGTTGAGTAGGTGAATTGTTTTTTTGGTGGAACAAGTTACGCTTCTGTTATATTCAATCGTTCAGAATAGAGAAATTTTTATTGAATAATATTCTAATAATTCAATCAGGATATTGACAATAATGCGCCAGTTTGATATTCTTTAACACATTAGTAGTTTAGCAAGAGAAAGTGTAGTTTTTGCTATAAAACAAATTACAATGTAAGGGGATATTAAATCATGAAGCGTATTTTTACACTACTTTTTATGCTTACAGCTATTCTTGCTTTAGCAGCTTGTGGTAATTCTGGAGATAAATCGAGTACGACGGATAGCTCGAAGGAAACAACGAAAGCAACAGACAAAGATACTATTATTATAGGAATCGATGACAAGTTTGCACCAATGGGATTCCGTGATGATAAAAATGAAATCGTTGGTTTTGATATTGACTTAGCACGTGCTGCTGCTGAACATATGGGAATGGAAGCTCAATTCCAACCAATCGATTGGAAAACGAAAGAAGCAGAATTGATTAGCGGTCGTATCGATGTAATTTGGAATGGTTACACAATTACAGATGAGCGTAAAGAAAAGGTTTTATTTTCAAAACCGTACCTAGAAAACTCACAAGCTGTAATGATATTAAATAAATCGTCTATTAAAAAATTAAGTGATTTAGCAGGAAAAGAAATCGGTATTCAATCACAATCATCTGCTGCTGAAGCACTGAATTCAAATCCAATCCACAAAGAAGTGAAAAACGTAACAGAATTTGCAGACAATGTTTTAGCTTTAACAGATTTAAAAACGGGGCGTGTAGATGCAGTCATTATTGATGCTGTTGTAGCAGAATATTACATGACGCAAGAGCCTGACACATTCAAATTATTAGATGAATCATTAGCACCAGAACAATATGGAATTGGTGTCAAACCAGGTAACGAAGCATTATTAGAAAAACTGCAAGCCGCTTTAGATAAAATGAATGAAGATGGCACAGCCGCAGAAATTTCAACAAAATGGTTTGGTGAAAATAAGGTTTTAAAATAATGGTAATAAATCGTGTACTTATGCGGCACGTTTTAATTGAATGTTATCAGTCGATAAGAGTTTCCTCGTGAAACTCTTATCTTTTTGGAGGGAAAATAATTATGGCGGACTACTGGCAAACAATGATTTTGCCGATGCTTGAAGGCGCAAAAATGACGGTGTTGCTGTTCATTATTGCCATTTTGGTATCGATTCCACTAGGTTTTTTGCTTACTTTAGCTGTGAAAAGCCGTATCAAACCACTGTCTTGGCTAGCCAATACGTATATTTATGTCATGCGCGGTACACCGCTATTACTACAATTGTTATTAATTTGCTTCGGTTTACCGATGGTGCCGGTAATCGGTGAATATCTGGTACTTGACCGCTTTGTTGCCGCATGTCTTGGTTTTATTTTAAATTATGCTGCCTACTTTGCAGAAATATTCCGTGGTGGCTTATTAGCAATTGATAAAGGCCAATACGAAGCAGCGCAAGTGTTAGGTCTGTCAAAATGGCAAACAACAACACGCATTATATTGCCACAAATGTTCCGTGTAGCGTTGCCTGCTTTATCGAATGAATCTGTTACATTGATTAAAGACACAGCACTTCTTTATGCGGTAGCTGTACCTGAACTGCTGCATTTTGCACAAACAGCTGTCAACCGTGACTTTACCATTGTGCCGTTCTTTATTGCGGGCGCTATTTATTTGGTTATGACGCTTGTTTTAACGGTATTCTTTAAGTGGCTAGAAAAACGGTTTAAATTTGAATAGAGGTGGACACAGATGGCATTGCTTGAAGTATCGAATTTGAAGAAATCCTTTGGCAAGTTAGAGGTGCTAAAGACCATCACATTGAACGTAGAGAAAAATGATGTCGTGGCTGTTATTGGGCCTTCTGGATCGGGTAAAAGTACAATGCTTCGAAGCTTAATCCATTTAGAAGAAATTAATGGCGGCAGCATTTGTGTAGATGGTGACTATTTAGTACAAAACGGGGCATATGCTAAGCAACAAGACATTAAAAAAATTACCGCAAAAATGGGCATGGTATTTCAACATTTTAACCTATTCCCTCATTTAACAGTACAACAAAACCTTGAAATTGCACCAGGCTTACTAAAAACGGAGTCATCGGATGCAATTAAAAAACGTTGTCAAGACTTATTACAAAAAATTGGTCTTGCTGATAAGGCACAGGCCTATCCAGCGAATCTATCTGGAGGGCAAAAACAGCGTGTGGCTATTGCACGAGCACTTATGATGAACCCACAAATTTTATTATTTGATGAGCCCACTTCTGCCCTTGATCCAGAACTGACAGGTGAAGTATTAAAAGTCATGAAAGATTTAGCGGAAGATCAAATGACGATGATTGTTGTGACACATGAAATGGGGTTTGCACGAGAGGTCGCAAACAAGGTGGTCTTTATGGACGGCGGCGACATTATCGAGGCCAACCATCCTGAAGCGTTCTTTACTAATCCACAACACGAACGGACAAAAGCATTTTTACAAAGGAATTTAAAATAATCTAGAAGCTGTCTCATTTGAGATAGCTTTTTTTGATAGAGTCATAAGGAAATCGCTAGTAAAACTTCAGGTAACGTCACGAAACCCTCTGGAATCGCCACAAAACCTACAGAAAACGCCACTAAACTAATAGGAAACGCCATTAAAATTGGCATGGAAATCTACATTAAATTGATTGACAACCTTTATCGAGATAATTTAGAATAATCTAAAAAATTATTGAAAAACTTCATTTGTCTTCGAAAAACCCTACAGAATAACTATCTTTACGAAATCCATGTTGGAAATATTTTTTAACAACTACATAATAAGGTGGCGAACACTATCAATAAAAAATTTAGTGTATTGTTGTCATTGATTATTTGCATTCTTTGTTATTTTGCCTTCGGACAATTGGCAATAAAAAGTGACGGCGAATATATAAAAGTTGCTGTACTGGACAGTGGTATAAATAAAGATTTGGATGTCTTTCAAGGTGTCGCATTTGAAGAAGTCAATTTAACGCATCCTGGGGAAAAAATTAAAGATGATTTTAATCATGGTACGCCAGTCGCGGGAATTATTGTAGGAGAAGCAAAAGCTAAATTAAAAATATACGATATAAAACTTTTAGATGCACAAGGCAATGGCTCCATTGATCATTTAATAGAAGCTATTACATGGTGCATAGATAAACAGGTAGATTTCATTAATATTAGTTTTGGCTTTCAAACGCCCAATGCTGAACTAGAATCTATTATTGAAAAAGCAGTAGAACAAGGAATTACTATTGTCGCCGCAGCAGGTAATACATATGGTTTAGCAACTGACTATCCAGCAAAATTGGATGGTGTATTGTCAATAGGTTCTATTAATGAAAAAAATAAACGATCCTCTTTTTCAGCTATTGGAAAAATTGATTATGTTTTTAACGGGGAGAATGTACAAAGTATTCATCATAATGGGCAAGCATCTGTCTTTACGGGAACCTCTTTTGCAGCTGCCTATGCAACACATCTATTCATTCAGTTGAAAGAAATATATAAGGAGGTTGAGTCAAAAGAAAATTTTAACGCTATCTTACAACAATATACTGTGACAAAAGATTTTTGGAATGAAGCTGAATATGGCAAAGGTACGATATTTATACAATAATAAAGGAGAAATGAAACGATGAAATGGAAAAAACACTTTATATCTATTATTATTGCAGCGTTGCTATTTGCAAATATTGCACCCAATTTGATTTCTGCACAGGAATATGATGTAGTATCTGATGAGCCTATTGTGATGATTTCCATAGATGAAATACAGGATGTGAATACAGAAGAATACCAACAAGAACTATACGATGAATTAAATAAAAATCTTATTTATTAAGACGATAGTACGATAAATATTCGGAATATTGAAATATATGATAACGAATTACTTGTCCAAACAACTTTTGAGTCCGAGGATTTGAAAGCGGATTTAGACATCAAGTTTGATAGTGAAAGCGAAGACATATTAATCGATAGTGTCATCGAAGAAAACGGCACTGTTGAGCAAAACCATTATCGTGTGACGATGCAACAATTGGAAGATGACCATTTTAGTACAATCTTTACGAATTTAGAAACGGATGAAATCTTTGAAAGCAATCCTGTAAGGTTGCAGGCACACGTAATACCGCAATTGGTATACTTAATCGGTGGTGCGGTCGTTAGATATACAGTACAAAAATTTGGTTTTAAACAGGTTCTGAAAATTGGCAAACGTACATTTTTTAGTAAATCAAAAGATGCGGCGAAAAAGGCTGTAGCCAACTTTACAGATATCACTTTGGATGTAGGCGGTGGTAAAAAGGTTTACTTTACGAAAGCTAAAATGAGACATATTCTAGAAAATCATCATCCAAATTATTGGACTGGAAATGAAGGAAAGTCGTTTTTTGATCCAGATTTATCTGTAAATGATATTAAAAATATTGTCACAACGGTAATTAATAATAATAAATCTGAGATATCTAGACAGCTAATTAAAAAGGAAGGGATAAAAGTGCAGGCGAAAGTAAACGGAATTGAATATAGAGTTAGGATTAGTAGAACTGGGCATATAAATTCTGCTTATCCATTTGGTAAATAAAAAAAGAAGGTGAATCATTTTTATGTACAAACCAATAATTGAGACATTTATTAGTCGGGATAATGTTTCAGATACAACTATTAAAAATATCTCTATTACAAATCCTTTAGCTGTTGAAATGGCACAGACTATTTTAAAAGAAAATGAAGGAGATTACTTAAGTGGCTATGTATCCATAATTTATAATGATATTGTTATTTTTGGAGAAGAGCAATTAACTGAAGACTTATTAGATACGTGGTGTGATTTAATTTATATTTTTGATAATCATTATGATGGGAGAAGGCATGGGATAGTTTTTTTAGATAATGCTTCTTATGATGATACAGTAATTAAAGAAATAGGGCAGTTTTATCAAATTGAACTTAATAGTTCAAGCCAATTCCTCTTGCCAAAAGAATCATTCAAAAATGAACTGAAAAAGGAATTTTTCAAATTTGTGGAGTTTTGTAAAAATGAAAAACTACAGTTTGCAGAAGTGAGTTTATATCAAGCGCTATTAGAAACGTATGATGAATTAATACAAAATGAAGAAGATAAAAACTAGAAGGCTAAAATCTAAAATTTATTAGGGAGACTGCTTGTTTTTAGCGAGCAGTCCCCATAACTAGGGTGTTCTATGAATAAACTAAAAATCGAAAAATTTATAGGGGAAGAAGCTTTAAATGCTCCTGTTTATAAAATCGAAAGTTTTCCTATTACCAATCCATTAGCTGTGGAAAAGGCACAGAAGATATTAGATTGAAACATTTATTGGTCGGCAATATTATAGCTCTTTTCCAGAAGTAATAACTGAGGCAGTTTCGATTACGAATCCTTTAGCTTTTGAAAAGGCTCAAAAGATTTTGGAAGAAAACGAAGGGAATTACTTAAGTAGGTTTGTAAGCTTAATATATAATGATGTAGTTATTTTTGGAGAAGAGCAATTAACGGAAAATTTATTAGATACGTGGAGTGATTTAATTTTTATTTTGGACCACAGATATGATGGTAGTATTCATAATATCATCTTTTTGGACAATGCATCTTATGATACTGAAATTGAAATAATTGGTCAGTATTATCAAATTCACCTTGATAGTTCCCATAGCATCCAATTACCTATTGAGCCATTTAAAAATGAGGTAAAAAAAGGTTTTATTGCATTTATGGACTTTTGTAAAAATGGAAACTTTTTATTCTCTGAAGAAAGTTTATATAAAAGTCATTTAAAAACATATCACAAGTTACTTTATGATAAAGGTAAATGAAACTAGTGGATAAGGGGCTGCTTATTTCCAATGAGCAGTTCCTCTGATTTAAGACTTTTAACATGAGACTCGTTTTTAAAAAGTGTGGTGCTTTGTATGAGTAAACTAAAAATAGAAACTTTTATAGGGGAAGAAGATATAACTGCTCCTGTTTATAAAATCGAAAGTTTCCCGATTACCAATCCTTTAGCAGTGGAAAAGGCACAGAAGATATTAGAAGAAAACGAAGGTGATTACTTATGTGGCTTTGTCAGCTTGATATATAATGATGTGGTGATTTTTGGAGAAGAGCAATTAACAGAGGATTTATTAGATACGTGGTGTGATTTAATCTATATTTTAAATTACAGATATGACGGAAGAAGTATTGATATTACTTTTTTAGATAATTATAGAGGAAATGCATTAGTTAAAGAAATTGACAAGTTTTATGAAATTAAACTAAACCACCAGTGTTTTCTCGTACCTATAGAGCTATTCCGGAATGAGGTAAAGAAGGAATTTCTTAATTTTGTGGAGTTTTGTAAAAATGAAAAACTACAGTTCGCCGAAGACAGTTTATATCGTGGAATTTTAGAAACGTATGATGAATTACTTTATGATGAAGATGAAAGAAGTTGAAAGGTAAAAATACAGACAAGGGACTGTTTATTTTCAATGAGCAGTCCCACAATATACAGTATTATTTAAAAAACTTGGAACTCATTTCAAAAAAGTGTGGTGCTTTTTATGAATAAACTAAAAATTGAGACCTTTATAGGGGAAGAAGATATAACTGCTCCTGTTTATAAAATCGAAAGTTTTCCTATTACCAATCCATTAGCTGTGGAAAAGGCACAGAAGATATTAGAAGAAAACGAGGGCGACTGCTTATGTGGCTTTGTGAGTTTGATTTACAATGATGAAGTTATTTTTGGCGAAGAGCAAATGACGGAAAGTTTATTAGATACATGGAGTAGTTTAAGTAATATTTTAGAAAGTAGATATGATGGGAGCAAAGAGGAGATAAATTTTTTAGATAATTATCCCTATGTTTATACAACAATTCAAGAAATTGATCAATTCTATGAAATTCAACTTGTTAGTTCTCAACGTTATCTGTTGCCTAAAGAGCCATTCAAAAAAGAGGTGAAGAAGGAGTTTTTTAAATTTGTGGAGTTTTGTAACAATGAAAAACTTTGGTTTTCCGAAGAAAGTTCTTATCGTGGACTTTTAGAAACGTACAATGAAATAAAATAAGCGAATAGGGGACTGCTTGTTTTAGCGGGCGGTCCCCCTATTGTTTTAATTTTTTTCTTTTTGAATAGCGTTGCGTGCTAGTGCATCTGCTGCTTTATTTTGCCCATCTGGAATCCATTTGATGAAAAATAAATCAAAATTATTTGCAAGTGTTAATGCTTGTTCAAGAAAAGGTTTAAATTCTTCGTTTTTGACATATTCTTTTTCTATAGATGTAACGACCACTTTTGAATCGGAACGGACGGACACAATGCTTGTACCTAGTTTTTGTGCTTCTTCTAAGCCCCGTACTAATGCGGTGAATTCGGCGATATGATTATTTGTATGACCGATGTACTCACTAATTTGTACGTGATGGCCTTCTCCTTTAATAAAAATGCCAATGCCGCTAGGGCCAGGATTACCTGCACTTGCCGCATCGATATAGACCTCTAACATGAAAATCCCTACTTTGCGATTAGACTTCCATTTTATTGTACAGCAATGGGGCTGTTTGACAACCTCCAAATGATTGAAACAATTTTTGTTAAATTAGGATGAACAAAATAGTTGCTTGAATACAATGTTGACTTCATAATAGAAAGACATGAAATTTGGACGTGAAGGGGGCGAATGTTCTTAATGGATAAAGTGACGGTTATGAAAGATATTGATGAACTACATGATATGTACTGTGCTGATTGCTTAGTCATTAAGCAACTGCGGAAAGAGCGTGGGAAACAAGGGGCCCATCGTTTTTGTATTGAGGCGTGTACAGTAGGAGAGCGACTGCAGTTTTTAGGGGAAGAGCTAATGAAAGTGTATAGCAAATAAGGCGCCGATTGTGAGAACTCACATAAAAATATCCAATAAGAAATTTTTATGCATGAAATTAAGCATATGTAGTGCTTTTCTTGCATAAATAACTATATGTTCGGAAATAATAAAATTGGTTGGTTACCATAGAAAAAGCTACCTTGTTATCTGTTATTATGCAGATAACGAACGTAGCTTTTTTCTATTTATTTTTTGAAACGCGGGTAAAACAGTGTAAATCGCGGATAGAAGTCCATCAAACGCGGGTAAAACAGTGTAAATCACGGATAGAGGTCCATCAAACGCGGGTAAAACAGAAGAAATCGCGGATAGAAGGCAAATACCGCTTTAGCAAAACAAGTGTTAGATTGATTGTAACTCAATCTAACACTTGTTTTTGTTTTTTATTTTGTTGAAGCGTATTGACTTAAATCTTGGTAGTATTTTGTTAAAGAGGAAGGGGAAATATCGAAAGTCGCTGCAATTTCTTTGACTGTCATAGAAAGTGATTCAAATAGCTCTTTTTCCTGACCGTAGCGAATAGCACCTGCTGCGATGGCCGCTTCTTTACGTGCAGAGGGTTGTCCTTCGATTAAGTAATCCTCTAATAGTTCAAGCATCGGTGCTGTTTCACGCTCATTTTGTTCAAGGAATTCCTTAACTTGCGTAATAACACCGTTCTCGAAGTTTGTGAATTCTTCGCCCTTGTAGCCGTTAGACACAAGTAGCTCCCAGAATGTTAGATGATCTTCTTTTAAGAATGTTTGAACTTTCTTATTTGAAGCCTCGAAGTTTTCTTTTAACTTCACAAATACTTGTTCATGGTCATGTGGGAAGAATATAAGCGTTGATACCGCTAGATAATGCGCTTCCTGCTTCGTGCCATCTGGCAGGATAAACGCAAAGACATGCATTCCCTCAGGAATTGGCTTATCATTTTCGCGACGGATATAAATTTCTTCATTTGAAAGAACATGACTAGCTTTAAAATATTTTTCCTCTACAACAGTTACCGTACCAATAAAGAGTGTAGGTTGTGACCAGCCTTCAAGTACTTTTAAAGTTGAAGGTCTTACCGTCTTTTTCTTCGTTTTCTTTAAATACCCTTTCCAAATAGATGGCTCTTGATGGAAGAAGAAGTCGTCTAACGCAATCGCTTCAATAAGCTCACGTTGTAGTACGCTCTCTAATTTAGGCTGCCATGTGCCAACATGCTCGATATAAGCACGAACATCTTTGCGTTCTGGATATTCTAAATAGAATGTTTGTAGTACACGCTCTAGTTCTTCGATTGCTACAGCTTCAACTGTAACTTGCTGTTTACCTTCACAACATTTTTTGTATTTTTTGCCGCTACCGCATGGGCATGGATCATTACGTTTTACCATAATTAGAAACACTTCCTTTGAAAATTGTTAGTCGATTTTTGCTAAATAAATTGCGTACACTTAATAATAACGGTACTTTTGTATGAAGAAAAATGATTATCTATTTTGAAATATCAAAAAATTAGAGGGACGCCCTAATTCTATTATATGTATGTATTTTCTAGCTTAGAACTAAAAAAAGAAAACCATCTACGCACTTGAATTGAGCGTAGATGGTAATACTATTAGACTTCAATCTCTGCTGTTAGTCTTTCAAGCTCGTCAATTAACTGACCGATGTAAGCAATTGTATCTCGCAGCGGTTGATCTGTCGTGACATCAACACCTGCCATTTGGGCAAGCTCTACAGGCGATTTAGTGCCACCTGCTTGCAGTACTTTTAACCATTCATCTACAGCCGTACTACCTTCTTTTAAAATACGTTGCGATACTTGTGTAGAAATCGTTAAACCAGCACTATATGTGTATGGATACAAGCCCATATAGTAATGAGGCTGACGCATCCATGTTAATTCTGCGCCTTCTAGGATATGGACAGTATCGCCCCAGAAATCTTCTAAAACAGTACGTTTTAATTGATTCAATACTGTAGCATTCACTGATTCGCCAGCGTCCACTAGTTCATATACTTTACGTTGGTATGCTGCCTCTAGTAAATGTGTGACGAAGTTATGATAATATGTTTTCGATACGATGTTTGATATAACCCAACGTTTAAAGCGTTTATCATCATTATGTGTCAATAAATAGTTTGCTAATAGCATTTCATTCATTGTAGATGGTGCCTCGATAAAGTAGAGGGAAGGGCGATTATTCAAATACGATTGATGTGCATGTGCATTAACAAAATGACCGGCGTGACCAAGCTCATGGATTAGTGTGAATACCTCGTTCATACGCTCATTCCATGACATTAAAATGTACGGATGGCTACCGTAGGGACTTGAGCAAAATGCGCCTGTAGATTTTCCTTTATTTGGTGCGTAATCAATCCAGCGCTCGTTGAACGCCCTTTCAATCATTTCCTCATAATCTTTACCCATTACAGCTAATGATTTTTCAACATAATCTTTTGCTTCTGCCATTGTTAATTTTGGATCATAGCTTGTATCAAGTGCTATTTTTAAATCAGCAAACGTCATTTTATCTAAGCCATGCGCTTTTTGTACAAGCTTGGCATAACGACGCATATGTGGGGCAAGCTCTTTTGTAATAAGGTCAATTTGACGATTATAAAGCGAACGATCGACATCTTGGTCAAATAATAAAAAGTCAATGACAGAGTCGAAGCCTCGTAAATCGGCGATTGTTTTCTCTTGCTGGATATGCGTGTTATATACTTTTGCCGTAGTATGTTGATACTCACGAAGCTTGTTAGAAAAGGCATTGAATGCTGCTCGACGTATCGTTGGATCGCTTTCAAGTTCCCAATCATTTTCGAATAACACATAGCTAAGCGGATGATTTTTGCCATTTGCTTCAAACTCCCCGAAATGCATATCCACGAGCTTTGTCGTGTTATAAATTTCATAAGGTGCGTCGAATGTAGAACGCAAAGCAGCAAGCGTTTTTTCTACTTCAGGATGTAGTTGATGAGGCTTTTGCTTTAACAGTTGTGTGATATAGCGATTATATAGGGGACTTGACGCTGCAGCTTGCTCTAAAATGGTTTCGTCTAATGCAAGCAATTCGCTATTCACGAATGCGATGGAACTGCTAATTTTTCCAATCGCAGTGCTAAATTTTGCTGCGCGCATTTGTGCAACGTCATCCGTACGATCAGCCTGTATATTTAAGCTCGCATAGGTTCCCAGAGGGATAATGCCTACTTGTAATGCTTCAAAGGCTGTCAGTACCTCAATTACCTTTTGCGCATCCGTAATGCTCCCCTTATAGGTGCTTTCAAATTTTACTGCATCTTCTACAAACTGAGCTAATGCAGGTTCAAAATCAGCGTCATTTTCAAGTAAATCCTGTAAATTCCACGTTTCTTCCACTGCAACATCTTTCCTTAATGGTAATACTTCCATGTCAGAACACCCCTTTTAACGTAAGTGATTCCATTATAACGAAACTATTTCGAAAAGTGAAATAATTACAGGGGGAAGAATAAGATTTTAGTAGCCTAGCGAAATCATGATTTTTTTTTAAAAAGAAGCAGAACATGTTTGAAATTGTGTCAGTAGGGAAAAATGAAGTATAGCCAGAGTACAAAGCAACGCATACTAAAGGCTAGTATGAATTATTGGAGGAGATATTATGTCACAAAATTTAAACAAGCAACTAAATAAGCTAGTAGCAACATACTCTGTACTGTATACAAAATTGCATAACTACCATTGGTATGTAACTGGCAGTGCCTTTTTTACACTGCATGAAAAATTTGAAGAATTATATAATGAAACAACATTAAATTTAGATGAAATCGCAGAGCGTATTCTATCCAAAGATGGCAAACCAGTAGCTACTTTAAAAGAGCATCTGGAGCTTTCTTATATAGAAGAAGCAACAGGTAAAGAAACAACGGAAGAAATGGTTGCTACAACAATTTCTGATTTCCAAAAGTTGATGAAAGCTTTAAACGCAACGATGGAGCTTGCGGCAGAAGAGGGCGACGATCGAACGGAAGACTTATTAAACGCTATGTATCAGTCACTTGAAAAACATGCATGGATGTTAAAAGCATTCCTGAACGAATAACTTTAAAAGGAAGACAAAAAAACAGTAAAGGCAGTTCCTCTGATACGAATAAGTATGGAGTGGCCATTAAAAATAGGAGGACATATATTGCATGAATGAACAAAATCCATATATTGAAGTGGCACACTCGAAAGAGGAAATGCTAGAAATATTAAAACAAATGCATAACCGAGGTTTTCACACGAATGATATTCATATTATTGCGAAGGACGCTACGCCATTTGCGGACATTAAATGGGAAACAGATATACACACGCATGAGGCAGGCAATTGGCTCGATCAGTTTAAATCATGGTTTACAGGTGAATCTGCTGTAAAAGAAGGCGTCAAACGTTTTCATTTAAGTGAGGGGCAAACGGCCTATTATGCACAACTTGTAGAGCATGGTGCTATTGTTGTGTTTGGCGAGAAGGCCAACACAGATGCCCCAGTAACAATAGCGATTGATCAAGAGGAAAATCGCTATTGGCATAATCCACTTGAACCTCGCGTTACTGCGCCTGAACCATTTATTGATACGATTGATCATGTCGAGACGCCTGAGCAACGAGAGCATCGGTTAAGAGCAGAAGAAAGTTTGGAAGAAGCGGAACAATTGAATAAAGATAATACGTAAGTAAAACCCTCTTCTGTTAAAGAAGGGGGTTTTTACAATATATTGCTTTACTATTCTGTTCTCGTTTATTGTTCTAACTATTATAATAGTATAAAAAAGGAATTGCTGAAAGGATAGCCGAACTGATGCCAAAGGGAAGAAAAACGACATTAGAGGAACGAGTTCAAATCGTTTTCTTTTGTTTAAAGCATGATAAAAACTACCAACTTACTGCAGATAGGTTTCAAGTGTCGTACCAACAAGTTTACCAATGGGTTAAAAAATATGAAGCGGGTGACGAAGCATCGCTACAAGATAAACGCGGGCGAACTAAAAAAGAACAGGAGCGTACAATAGAAGAACAATTTAAAGAAGAAATAAAATATCTTGAACGCGAAAATGAACGTCTACGTACAGAAAATGCATTGCTAAAAAAGCTAGAGGAAATCGAAGGGAGGAGAGTTATGTAAATAAATATACAGCCATTCAAGCATTGCATCACAACGACAACTACTCTATCTCGCTACTATGCGAATGCGCAGGAATTGCACGCTCAGCCTATTATAAATGGACACAGCGCGTACCAACAAAAAGGCAACTTGAAAATAACGAGATTTTAAAAGAATTAAACGCGCTACATGAAAAGGGACAAGCAAACGTTGGCTATCGCAAAATGAAGCTCCATCTAAACCATAAATACAATAAACAATTTAATCATAAACGGATTTATCGATTGATGAAACTAGCTGCTTCGCCATCACAAAGTATGCAAATGGGCGCACCACAGCCTACCCCAACTCTAAAAAATCCTGTTGGAAATCTATTCAATGAGGAATAGTATTGATTGTAGTTTAGAAATTGCGGAATACTGCTAAAAATATATAAACTAAATTAATAAACCGAATGCTAAAATGAAGGACGCTTGTAGTACATATAATATGCATTCGGTTTATTTCGTCTACTACTATATTTTGGCTATAACCCTTTGTTGAAGTAGTTACTATTTTAAGTGATACTAGGATTAAATAAACCTTATTGTTACAAACGGCTTGCCTCCGAATCGTTCCAATTATAATAAACAAAATTTAATTTTTGTCCATTCATTGCAAACTCTTCAGAACTTGTGCCAGTGTATATAAATCCATTTTTTTCTAATACTTTTTGTGAAGCTATATTGTTTGTTGTTGTTTTCGCAGCAATTTGTCGAATGCCTTTATTGCTCGCGATTGTTAATAATAACTTTAACGCTTTATTAGCAATGCCCTTGCTGCTATGTTCATCGCCAACTCGATAACCGATATGACCTAACTGTTGTTTTTTATCTATGTCGGTTAAATTGATGCGCCCAACGATTTGTCCAAGTTCATTTTTGATTAAATAGAAATAAGATCGTTCTTGCTCTTGTTCATGTATTAGCATAAGGTTTTGCTTTTGAAAATTATTAAATTCATAATAATCATCACCACGACTTGGTACCATTTTTTCGAAATAAGCCCGATTAGTAAGCTCGAATGTATATAAACTTTCCATATCAACGTATGTCAATTGGCTTAATGTAATATTCATAGAGTCTCCTTTTTGGAAAGATGTATCCAACATTTTTATTCCATTATACGTAATTTAAGGACATAATGCTTTAACAAACTCTATCAAGTATGCTTGTTCAAAGTACTCAATGTAGAGTTCTTTTTATTTGGATGCCAATCGTACATAGTGTATTAAGATTTTTACCCTTTTTGTTATTTTTTATTTTATTTAAGGTGTCTACTTGACAGGGTTCGACAGTATATTGCATACTGAAATTATATAAATAACAATAATTTGGAGGGGTAATTATGCCACAAGATTTAAACAAGGAATTGAATAAACTCGTAGCAACATGGTCGGTACTGTATACAAAACTACATAACTATCATTGGTATGTAACCGGGAATGCCTTTTTTACACTCCATGCAAAATTTGAAGAATTATACAATGAGGTTACATTAAATTTTGATGATACGGCTGAACGTATTCTATCCAAAGGTGGCGAGCCTGTCGCTACTTTAAAAGAATACCTTGAGTTATCCTATGTAGAAGAAGCAACGGGAAAAGAGACAGCAGAGGAAATGGTCGCAACTACTATTTCTGACTTTGAAAAGCAAATGCAAGCTATCAATAATACGATGCAGCTTGCTGCAGAAGAAGGCGATGACCGTACAGAAGATTTGCTGAATGCGATGTATCAATCCCTTGAAAAACATACTTGGATGTTAAAAGCCTTTCTTGATAAAAAAGGCGCTTAAAATACAGAGCACTTGGAGTTTAGTTAAAGCTCCAAGTGTTTTTTTAATTTTGGGAGGACAGGCAATATGACAAACAGGCAACAGAATAATAATTGAGATGACAATTATTACAGTTGTATAAAGGATGCACAAAAAGGGTTTTTTCTTAAAGTGTCGGGGTACATACATAGTAAGCCTTACAAATTAGGAGGAATTGAACATGATGAATGAACAAAACCCAAAAATTGAAGTTGCACATACGAGAGAAGAGATGTTTCACATTTTAAAATGTATGCGCATGGAAGGTTACCACACGGATGAAATCCATATTATTGCAAGAGAAGCTAGCGATTTGGAAGATGTCAAATGGAACGCTGATGTGAAAACCCACGAAGCTGGTAATTGGTTTGACCAAATTAAATCATGGTTTACAGGAGAAACAGCGGTCACAGAAGGATTAAAACGTTTTGATTTGACAGAGGGTCAGACAGCATATTACGCACAACTTGTGGAAGAAGGGGCCATTGTATTATATGCCGAACATGATGACAACATCGATCCAACATCGGCTACACTTGGCGTCGAATCACAACGTGCACAACCGGATGCGCTGGATACACGTGTCACGCCACCTGAATCGATTGTGGATGAGACACCAGCTCAACGTGAGGAACGCTTAAAGGCTGAAGAGCGTATGAATGATGCGGAACAAATAAGAAGATATTTGTAGTTAACGATAAATGATTATTGTCGCGAAAAGCGCTCACCGAGTGGGCAGAGCAGCAGATAATAGAAAAGAGTGGGATTGATTATGGTCAATCTCACTCTTTTCGTATTGATTAATGCATCACTTTTTCCTGTTCATGTTTTCTTATAAAGCGTAAAAGGTGAAGATGTTCCAGTTGGGCAACAAGATTGCCGATTAAAATAAAGCTACCACCAATCAGTAATTTAACCGTAAGCCCCTCACCGATAAACATCATGGCAAACATCGCGGCAAAAATAGGCTCCAATGAAAAGATAAGCCCTGTATGTGTAGCAGATGTATACTGTTGTGCAACAGTTTGGCCAACAAAGCAAAATGCGCTACAAATAATACCAAGCCCTAAAATGGCAATCCATGAAGTGGTAGAATTTGGAAGTGTCGGTGTTTCAAAAAGTAGCGTTAAAACAAGTGCATACAATCCAGCGAAGCCGAGTTGATAGATACCGTATGAAATCGACTCTACGCTACGAGTAAATCGACCGTTTAACAGCAGATAAATTGAATAGCTTAACGCAGCAATAGCGACTAAAATATCGCCTGTTTGGAAAGTAAATGAATGTTGTACAGTTAATACAGTAATACCAATCATTGTGCTAACAATCGCAAAACTAACAGCTTTTGAAGGCAATTTTTTGTCGATAAAGCTACTGAATATAGGCACTAGCACAACTGTCAGACTTAAAATAAATCCTGCGTTGGAAACGGAAGTAGTCTCCAGTCCGAATAAGCTAAGTGCAAACACAATGAATAAAAGCAAACCTTGAATAGCTGCGTATTTTAATGTTTTGAAATCGACTTTGATCATGCGTTTATAAAAGAGTATGCCTGCTGCAAAAAATGCGATAATACAACGCAACGCTACCACATTATAAACAGCCAATGTTTCAAGCCCCATAACCATAAACGTATAAGACAATCCCCAAAACATTGTTACAATTACCATTAGTAAATTTGCTTTTCCTTGATTACTCATTATGCCACCTTCAATCTGTGTACTAAAACAGTTTTATACTAAAATTTACTATATATCTTGTATTGTGATTAGTAAAACGAATGTTTATAATGATTAATATTAAAAAAATTCATGTATAAGAGGGAAAGTGAATGAGTTTAGTCAAATACGAGATTTTGAATAAAGTTGCTGAAGTATCGAGTTTTACAAAAGCAGCTGATGCGCTTGGATTAACCCAATCGGCAGTTAGTCATGCTGTTTCAAGCTTAGAGAAAGAATGTGGATTTGCACTAATCCATCGAAGTCGAACAGGTGTAACATTAACGAGCGAAGGACAAACGATGCTGCGTGCGATGCGTCAAGTTCTCGATGCAAATGAATTATTACAGCAAGAAGCGGCCCATATTCTTGGTGTGACCCGTGGTAAATTGCGAATAGGTGTTATTTCTAGTATTTCATCCAATTGGATGCCCGAAATTATTCGTATTATGGACAATCAGTTTCCAGGCATACAAGTAGAATTGCGCGAAGGCGATTATTATGAAATCGAACAGTGGTTACAAAGCGGTGTAGTGGATGCTGGGTTTTTAAATGGTCAAAAATCGGAACAATTCCAATTTATCCAGTTAGTACAAGACCCTCTTTTATGTATCGTTTCCAATCAAAGTTCTCTCTATAACCGAGCAGAAATTGATATTGCTGAATTAGAGGATATGCCTTTTATAATGACGTCATATCGGGGCACCAATGATGTAAAAGTTCTTTTAGAGCAGTATCATGTGAAACCAAACATCCGCTTTGAGCTGTCAGAGGAAGTAGGAATTATTTCAATGATTTCGCATCATTTAGGAATTAGTATTTTACCTCGCTTAGTTATTAATCGATTGCCGTCTTCATTAAAGGCCATCCCGTTAAAACAAGGTGGTTATCGAACAATTGGGCTGGCAATGAAATACCAAGCCTCACCAGTGACAAAAAAATTTGCGGAAATTTTAAGTGCATGGCTGAAAGAACAAAATAAGAAATAGGTTATTTTAACTTTTTACGTTAAAATAGAACATGAAGAAAGCTTAGTATTTCATGATAGTTTGAAAAGAAAAGGTGAGTGTGAGTGGGGACATTACAAGGAAAAACCGTACTCATTACAAGTGGGGGAACACTTGAAAAATGGGATCGTGTGCGCGGGCATACGAATTTATCGAAGGGGACGATGGGCTGCTATTTGGCTGAAGCAGCATTAGAAGCTGGGGCAGATGTTATCTATATGCATGGCTATTTTGCACAACTTCCAGTTAACCAAGATAAAATGCGTACTGTACGCTTTGAGGGGATTGAAGATTTAGGTGACAAGGTTCGCCATGCGGTACAGGAAGGACAAGTAGATATCGTGATCATGGCAGCGGCCGGCTCTGATTGGGTAATTGATAAAGTTTACGATCAATCGGGCAATCTCATGGAAGGTGCGGGTAAAATGCCGTCAGACGAGCCTCCTATTATTCACTTTAAAAAAGCACCGAAAGTGTTAGGACAAATAAAGGGCTGGCAACCGAATGTCACGTTAGTAGGCTTTAAGCTAGAGGCAACAGAGGATGAACAGTTCTTACTATCGCGTGCACGTCTTCGTATGGAAACGGCGAACGCACAATGCATGGTTGCTAATAGCTCGCAATCGCTGTACGGTGGTCAAGAGCCTCATTGGATTGTACCTGCACAAGGTGATCCCATCAAAGTAATTGGCAAACAAGAAACGGCAAAAGTATTGATGAATTACTTACAAAATGTATAACAACAAACTGTGTAGAAGATGATATTCTGCACAGTTTTTTTGTTGTCATACATCATTCCGTTCCAAAATATGAATAAAGTAAAGGTGATTTACCACTTGCCACTACCACTATCGATGAAATAAGTTATTAAAAATATGGAATTGTAAGGGAAAAATGAAACTTTTTCCTTAATTACAAAGTATTCAGCTAGGTTTTATAATGTTTATATTGACAATAGGTTTTCTGAATTATAGAATTATTTCCAAGAAACGTAGTACTGAAGCTAGGAGAGTAAAATGCAAATTCAGTACTATCTTTAGAGATAAGAGAACTAGTCATTTTGATGCTTGAATGTCTTTTATACAAAAAGTGAAAAAAGAAGGGGTGTATCGTATGTCTCAACTGTCTAAGATTGATGATAAGAAATTAGAAGTGATTGCGAAGGCCATTCAAAATTTGGAATTTGGTGAAGTGCAAATTACCATTCAAGATGGTGTGATTGTACAAATTAATCGACTTGAAAAGCAAAGATTTCCACAGAAAAAGTAAAGTTTTAATAGAATGCGGAAGACTCAACAAAAGACTACCTTAAAAGCGCCCTTTGACGCCACATAGGTAGTCTTACACTAAAAATCGATAAACGAAAAAACGCACTAAATGTTTCTTTATTTGACATCTGCTAGTTTACTGTCTGTTAATGCTTCGAACAAAGTGCTAGAATCCTTTTCGTTCAAATGAACATATTGCTGTTCACCTTGTACGACCTCTAGTGTGTTTTTGTTTGGAGCAATCCAAACGGCATAAGTGATGGCTTTTGCGTTGGTATTGGAATTAACAAATTGAAATATAAACTCATAGTCTGGCAATCTTGCCATATCGACTTTTCGTTTCTCCCAGTCAGCATGATGTAGTATTTGTTTAACCGCTTTTACCTCTTTGGAATGGGTAATTTCCTTGAAATCCTCATAAGCTCCGTCTTCTGCCATTTTTTGAACTTCAATTTTTTGTTTTTCTAAGCTTGTACAACCTGCAATAATGAAAACGAATAATAAAGGGACAAGTATATTTCTATAATCGGGCATGATAATCGTTTCACTCCTTTTACACTCGTAATATTGCGATGAGCAGCGATTTTAAAACGTTAAAAAAGGTATCTCAAAGGGGAAATTTGAAATACCTACTTAAACCAGATTATTGGTAAAAGGTCGTTGGAATTTGTCCAAGATGTCTACGGTGATAGAGCAAAGGTTCCTTCTGTCTATTATCAATTTGTAAAACTTGCCCAATAAAAATCGTATGGTCACCTGCATCAATTTTATTATATGTTTCGCATTGTAGCGTAGCTAACGTATCATGCAAAATAGGTAAACCATGTGCAGAAGTAGACCAATGAACTTGCGCAAATCTGTCAGCGATTTTACTTGAAAATACCGTACATAAATGTGTTTGCTCATGCGCTAAAATATTGACCGCAAATTTTTCTGTAGTACTAAAAAATGGATGTAGTTGTGATTTTTTGTCCAATGACCATAGAATGAGAAGCGGATCTATGGAAACCGATGCAAAGGAATTGACCGTTAAGCCAATCGGTTCATTTAGATTATTGCAAGCTGTAACAACTGTGACACCTGTTGGATAATTCCCTAATGCCTGTTTAAATGCAGTTACTTTGTCCGTCATACACATCACCTCTTGTTATGTTATGGAGAAATCCGTTTGTTTGTTCTTGTAGCATTTTCTTCGTTCTATTATGGATAAGCCTACAAAATAATCTAGCAACTGTAAAGCGTGATTCAATCAATTATTTTAAAACAATTCATTGAAAGGATTTTTTAATTTCTGATGGGGTATCTGGGCTTCTACGTTATTCTATCTTTAGTCATTTGTTTCAGTAGCAGTTATTGCTAGATGGAGATATTAAAGGGACAGATTAAATGAATGTGAGGTAAATATATAATGGAGATCGTAACAATTAACGAATTTATTGTAAAAAGAACTATAAACGATTTGGAAGATGCGGTAAATAATCCTGATAAGTACACGATAAGCATAAATGATAACTGGGATGAATTTGTTTCTTTTATCAATAATAATCGGAGTAAATATATAGAAGACGGCCTTCTTACACTTGATGGGGGGGTATCTATTAAAAAATATAATAAAGAGATTTTAGGTGTTCGATATTGGGATTATCTTCCGGAGCTATGGGCATATATTTTAAATGGTATTGAAGAATACTTAGAAGAAGGAATTGGGAAATGTTATTTTCCCGATCAACCAGTTAGAATTCAATTAAAGCAATTAAAAAATAAAAAAATACAATTTTTATTTGATAACGACAATCATGTGTTAGAATTTGAACAAAAAATGTTATTAGGAATCTTTTTGAATCGTGCTGAAGTCTTTTTTAATGTTCTTGTAAAAGAACTTGATTTGACTGGATACAGCTACCAAATTGAAAAAATTCAAAAATTAAAAACCCGTATATAAATCAATTTAAAAGCATTGGATTATGACAAGAGAGAAAAGTAGTTAAGATTAAAAATAAAGTATTGATATTAATATAATTTATAAAGTAGAACCGATAAAAATCGGTTCTACAGTCTTTTTTCATTTCAAATAAGAATAGACCGTGGAATGCAACGCCGTAGCAAACAGCAATGACCATGTAAAAAGTGTTAGATTGATTGCGCCCAATCTAACACTTTTTTGGTTATTAGTCGCCTTTTTTAGTTTACAACAAGTGGTGTTTCATTGTCCTCATTGTCTTCGTTATGTTTGTTATCACCTGGAATAATTCGGTTTTCAGTGTCTTTATCGAAGAAGTGGACTTTGTTCATATCGAGTGCTAGTGGGATAACTTGACCAGGTTTAACATTGGCATGTGAATCCACACGTGCAATAAATTGCTGCCCTTCGACCTGTGAATAGAGCATGATTTCAGCCCCCATTAATTCCGCCACTTCAATCGTTACCTCGATTCTAGACCCTGGCGATGATTCAATAAACGCCTGTTCATCGTGGAAATCTTCTGGACGTATGCCCATTATAATTTCTTTATGGTTGTAGCCTTGCGCTAGTAAGTATTTCATTCTTTCTTGTGGAATAGCAATAGAAGTACTGCCAATGTTGAGTTTGCCATCGGTAAGCGTACCCGTAAAGAAGTTCATGGCAGGGGAGCCGATAAAACCGCCAACAAAAACATTTTTAGGTTGCTCATAAACTTCTTTTGGTGCTCCTACTTGCTGAATAATACCATCTTTCATAACAACGAGGCGCGTTGCCATCGTCATAGCTTCCGTTTGGTCATGGGTAACATAGATCGTTGTTGTTTGTAGGCGTTGATGAAGTTTAGTAATTTCTGCACGCATTTGAACGCGTAGCTTGGCATCTAAGTTCGATAAAGGCTCATCCATTAAAAATACTTTCGCATCCCGAACAATGGCACGTCCCAATGCCACACGTTGCCGTTGACCGCCCGAAAGTGCTTTCGGTTTACGATTTAAATATTCCTCAAGACCTAGAATGCGTGCGGCTTCGTTGACACGACGGTTAATTTCATCTTTCGGTAATTTGCGCAGTTTTAATCCAAATGCCATATTTTCATATACGCTCATATGTGGGTAAAGGGCGTAGTTTTGGAATACCATGGCGATATCACGATCTTTTGGTGCAACATCATTCATGCGTTTTCCATCAATGATTAAATCTCCCTGAGAAATTTCTTCGAGACCCGCGACCATACGTAATGTGGTAGATTTACCACAACCTGAAGGACCTACGAAAACAATGAATTCCTTATCTTCAATGTCCAAATTAAAATCTTTTACAGCCGTGACGTTTTTATCATAGATTTTATAAATATGTTGTAATTTTAGTTCTGCCATTTGGTTCATCTCCCTTGTAATGGTTTTTTAGAGTATAAGAGAAAATTATGCAAAATGTATATGTATACATTACACAAAATATCATTGGGCACATTGAACAACTAATAATAATTTTCTGATTTTAGCAACAACATAGCGAGTGAAACAAATGCGGCATTGGCAAAGGATCGAATATCGATTCCTGTATTTTCTATAAACTTGTCCAATCGATACTGTAGGCTATTGCGATGAATATAAAGTTTTTTTGCAGTCAAAGATGCGTTTAAATTACATTGTAAAAAGACTTGAATTGTATCAAGCATCTCCTGTCCTTGCATACTTTCAACAAACAAATTCGAGAGTATGTTTTTGTTGACGAATGATGGAGCATTAATGAGTAATAAAGGCAATGCTTCGTGAAATGTGAGTGATTTTTCACGATCAGCGAATCGATGGATTGCTTTGAAACATTGGTATTCATAGCTAAACTTTTCTTTTACGAATAAATCAGCTTGATGCAGTTGACCGATATAACTATAGATTTTAACAAAAAAATCACTCGTTAATGTGTCACTTAGTTGGCTAAATGCCTCTTTATCAAAAACGACTTGAGGCTTTTCCTCTACGATAATGCCATGTGTATCGTCCATCATTAAAATTACCGGTTGCTGAAATCCTCCTGTAATGGCCTCTTTAAAATTATGTAAATCATCAATTGGTTGTTTGAGATAGAAATAGCAAAAACGCAAAGTCTTTACATCTTGTAAAAAGGGTAGCTCTTTTCCATCGTTGTTTAAAAAATCATACCATTTTTGTTGAACGCTAGAGTTATTTTGTCCACTCATCGTATTGTCTATGGGATGAAATAAAGTCAGTAAAAGATTACGTTCGGCATCTGAAAGGGCTGTTTTGACGATGCCGAATTTACAATTATCCTCTGTTATAAACCAATATTTACTGTTGTCTTGTGCATTATAGGTAGTTGTAAAGGCAGTCTGAAAATAATTTTCTAATTTCTTAAGCATTGGTTTCTCCTTTTTAGACTGATTGTAAACAATCGTATCTTCATCTGTAAAACAATTTAAATACTTCTAGACATCAAGTGGGCTAGTCTGAAGCCTTTTATATCGGTCCTTTTAAATAGATTTCGGTCATGTCTATAAGGAGTAGTTTTTTATTATTGTTTACGAAGGTGGAATTTTTCTCCGTAAATTAAAAAAATAAAGAAAATTATTTACAACTTTTTTGACTTGTTATAATATTACTTGTAAGCGTTAACAGTAATGTTTGGCGTTTAAAAAACGCAAGAGGTTAATGCCATGCTTTATCATTTCGAAAATAGGGCATTAAACCATGCTATTTTCGTGGTGTTTTGTCAACGGACAATGATATAAAAACTTTTTAGGTGGTGTTCAAAGGTGAATTTAGAAAAATATAAAGGAATCATTCCTGCTTTTTATGCTTGTTATGATGAGCTAGGAGAAATATCTGAAAGTAGAACGAAAGAATTGTGTAACTATTTATACAAAAAAGGTGTTAAAGGGCTTTACGTTGGTGGAAGTTCAGGAGAATGTATTTATCACAGCTTAGAAGAAAGAAAAGCGACCCTAAAATATGTGGCACACCAACTAAAAGGGAAGCTTACATTAATCGCACATGTGGGGGCACCATCAACAAGGGATAGTGTAATTTTAGCAAAATATGCAGAAGAATTAGGCTATGATGCTGTCTCGGCCATTCCACCTATTTACTTTAAATTTTCAGAAAGTTCGGTTTATAAGTATTGGACGGAAATTATGGATGCATCGACAATGCCATTTATTATTTACAATATCCCACAAACGACAGGTTTTGACCTTTCACTCAATCTCTTTAAAAAACTAATAGAAAATGAAAAAGTGATAGGGGTAAAAAATTCTTCTATGCCTGTTATGGATATTGAAAGATTTAAGGCTACTGCCGGTGACAATTTTATCGTCTTTAATGGGCCTGATGAGCAATACGTTTCAGGCAGAATAATCGGTGCCGATAGCGGAATTGGTGGAACATATGCCGTGATGCCTGAGCTATTTTTAATGGCAGAAAAATTTGTGTCAGCAGGGGATTTCGCGAATGCTAGAAAAATTCAACATGATATTAATGATATTATCGTTGCTTTATGTTCGTTAAATGGTTCTCTATATTCCACGATTAAAGAAATTTTAAAACAAAACGGGGTTCATATAGGCAGTGTCAGAGCTCCATTAGAGCCGGTATCGGGTGACGATTTAAATAAAATCGCTAGTATTAAAGCGTTAATCGACAACGCCATCCAAAAGTATAAAGGGTAGTCCACTTGAAAAGGTCAACCGTTAGTAATAAAGGTTGTCGATAATTACAAGTGTAATTTCACATAGGGGAGGACACAAGCTAATAAAAAGCTTGTCTTTCATATAGGCAATTTTATTTTAATGACATTCATAAGGGGGAGTCGTTTATGTTTCAAAGGCGTTATTTCGCAACTGCAATAGCAATCTTGTTTGTACTTTCAGTGCTAGCAGGATGTACAAGTAATTCTACTGATAGTTCAAAATCTAGCTCTAGTTCATCTGATGTGGTAGAGCTAAAAGTATGGTTAACTCCGCAATGGAAAGGGGTTTTAGATGCTTCTGAAAATGGAGCAGATTATGATAGCTTCTTCAAACATGCAGGGGAGCGTTTCGCTGCTGAGTATAAGGAGCATAACGTTAAGGTGAATGTAGAGGTAATTGCAGGGGAGCAACGAGATGAGCTATTAAATGTCAATCTGAATGGTGGAACACCTCCAGATGTGTTCTTTGAAAGTGTATTTGCCATGGGAGACTACGCGCATAGAGGAGCATTAGTACCATTAAATGATATTGTGGATGAGCAATCAAAAAAAGATATTGCTCAAGGTTATTGGGACAGTGTGACATTTGGTGAAGATGTGTACTTCTTCCCGTTCTCGCATAACCCAGGTACTTTAGCTTACAATGCGGACATGTTTAAAGCTGCAGGACTAGACGAGTACATTGGTGGAGAGTATGAAATTAAAACTTGGACACTAGCTGACTATGAAAACATATTAAACAAGTTAAAGTCCGATATACCGAAAGATCAATATTCCAATGCGTACCCTATGGGATTATATGCGTTAAATAATCAAGGTGATACTTGGAATCTTGCTTATTTAAGAATGTTTGGCAATCCATTTTTTGATAACAACGGCAATTTAATCATTGATGATGCTAACGGTGTGAAAGCAGCCAATTGGTTAAAGAAAATTTACGATGATGGCTTAACAAATCCAGGGGTAGAATCCGTTTCTTCAAATGACGTGAATGCGATGTTCCAAAATCAACAGCTTGCAATTAGTTTTACTAACGCAATATTATTCAATAACGCAAAGGCTGATATGGAAAGTGCAAAAGCGCCTAAGTTTGATATAAGACTAGCAAACATTCCTTCTGAAAGTGGCGATCCATTATCGTTCACGTATGTAACGGGTGCAACTGTATTTGACACAAAAGATGAAACGAGAATAAAAGTTAGTAAAGATTTTGTGAAATTTATTTCCACAGATGCTGAACTTGTCAAGGCTTCTAAAAATGGTGTACCTGTTAGAACATCAGTTGCCAACGAGTTCAAATCTGAAAAGCCTTATTTCGAGGCGTATTCTGCTAACGACCCTTACATGTTTAACTTCACAGGTAACGTACCGGGCTACAGCCAATTAAGACAAGTTTTATATCCAGAACTACAAGCACTATACACGGGTGGAAAAACGGCGGAGCAGGTTGTGAAAGATTATGAAACAAAAGGCAATGAGGTAATTGAAGAATCAAAAGCAGATTCTGTAATTTATAAAAAATAGCATGGCGTGTATATAACTTTACAACAATTTAAGCCCCTAGATGCTGGGGCTTAAATTGTAGAAAGGTAAATGATAGCGATGAAAATCAATAAAAAATCGTTTAAAGAAAATATGACAGGTTACTTGTTTATCGCACCTCAAATTTTACTTTTTCTTATATTTTTAGTTTACCCTATTATAGAAGGAATCCGTTTAAGTTTATTTAAAATAAATTATCAAGATGAAGTGTTTGTTGGTTTTGCTAACTATAAAAAATTATTTAGTGATCCTGTATTCGTTCAGTCTACAATCAACACCGTTATTTTTGTAGTATGTATTGTCGCGCTGACGGTGTTTTTTGCCCTGTTTGTTGCCTCTACTGTATTTGATAAAAATGCGAAATATGTGTCTTTTATACAAGGTGCATATTATATTCCGGTAATGGTCTCGGCGGTTGTTATGAGTATGATATGGAGCTTTTTGCTAAACCCTGCAAATGGACTTATTCCTTTTATAGCAAGAAAAATGGAACTAGCCTCCGTCAACTTTTTAGGGGATACGAATTGGGTATTACCAGTCATTATTTTCGTTACATTTGCGACAAATGTGGGGCAGGCCATTATCCTTTATATTGCCTCTATGATTGGGGTGCAAAAGGAACTTTTTGAAGCGGCTGAAGTCGATGGTGCAAGTCGCATGAAAATCATATTCAAAATCATTATTCCAATGGTTAAACCGACGACGATTTACATTATTATTATGAATATTATCGCAGTACTTAAAATATTTGTCGTTATTCAGTTATTAACAGGTGGAGGGCCAAACAACGCCTCTACGACACTCATGTATTACTTATACAATAATGCATTTAAGTATAATCAGCTTGGTATTGCTTCTGCAGTAGGTGTAATTATGTTCCTCATTACATTAGTGTTATCTACGCCACAGCTAAGAACAATGCTCAAGAAGAATTAGAGGTGAACGAGTATGCGAAGAAAGAACAACAAGAGGAAAAGAGAAAAAATAGAAATCATAACAAATTGCATTGTACTATTTTTTGCCGGTTTAAGTCTTTTCCCGCTCTATTGGCTTGTGACAAGTTCCTTTAAGAACAGTGCGGATGTAGTAAAAATGCCACCAGATTGGTTTCCAAAAAGCTTAAACTTTAGTAACTATGTAGATGTATTTAACAATCAGCCAGCTTTTATATGGACTTATAATAGTTTGTTTGTAGCTTTAATGTCCACATTTGCTTTAATTGTTGTTAGTTCACTTGCGGCCTATGCCTTTTCCCAATTGAAATTTAAAGGGAAAAACATCATTTTCATTATTTTTATTTCAAGTTTAATGATACCTAAAGAGGTTATGATTGTTCCGCTATTTAGAATTATTCAAGATATGAATATGGTCAATACATTAAGTGGTATGATTTGGCCTAATGTCGCAACAGCCTTCGGGGTATTTTTACTAAAAGGATTTTTTGATACCATTCCAGATTCATTAAGAGAAGCGGCCAAAATCGATGGCGCAAGCGAATTCCGTATATTTTTTAAGATTATGTTGCCATTAGTTAAACCGGGTATAGGTGCTTTATTTATTCTTAACTTTGTGCAAGTTTGGAACGACTATTTATGGCAACTTGTTGTTGGGCAAGACGTTCATTCCAAAACATTAATGGTAGGAATCGCAACCTTAATGCAAGATTTAAATCCTAACTTTGCTTATAAGATGGCTGGTGCTACTGTAGCAGCAATTCCGATGTTACTGATATTTATTTTCTTCCAGAAGTACTTTACAAAAGGAATAACGATTGGAGCAGATAAGTAAATGTTTATCCATGGAGATGTATGCAAATGAATAAAAAACAAAAAGTATTTGACGGTATTAAAAGACAACTGATTGTTTCATGTCAGGCACTTCCAGAAGAACCTCTTCACAGCCCTTTTATTATGGGGAAAATGGCTTATGCGGCGATGCTTGGGGGAGCTAAGGGCATTCGGGCAAATAGTATTGAAGATATTAGAGAAATTAAGCGTATGGTAGAACTGCCGATTATTGGTATTATAAAAAAGACGTGTGAAGGGTCCGACGTAGTGATAACACCTACTGCTCATGAGATTGAATTGCTTTATCAGGAGGGGGTAGATATCATTGCGCTAGATGCAACGAAAAGGATACGACCTGATGGCACCACGATTAGCGAATGTTTCCCTAAAATTAGGGAAACATTTAAAGACCAAATTTTTATGGCTGATTGCTCCACGTATGAAGAAGCAAAAGTGGCCTATGAACTTGGGTTTGATTGCTTAGGTACAACATTAAGTGGTTATACGGAATATACAAATGATAAAAAATTGCCGGATACAGCGTTAATTAAAAGATTAGTCCAAAGTTTTCCGATTCCTGTTATTGCGGAAGGTGGTATTTGGACTCCAGACGAATTGAAACGCGTTTTTGATTTAGGTGTTCATACAGCAGTGATCGGTACAGCAATCACTAGACCGATGGAAATTACGAAAAGATTCGTTCAGGCTATACAATAGTGAAGATTGCTAGACGAAGAAGAATAGTGTTTTAAAGGATGATGCAAGTGAAAATATTAGCCGCTGATATTGGTGGAACATCGATAAAAGTAGGGATCGCAGATTATAATGGACGCTTAGAAGTATTTAAAGAATATGATACGGAAAGTAACAAAGGCGGAAAGTATTTAGTTGAAAAACTAATTAAGATAATCCATGAGTTTCAAGGCTTTCAAGCAATAGGCATTAGTACGGCAGGTCAGGTTAATAGTGCAGATGGTTCTATTATTTATGCTAATGATAATATTCCAAACTATACGGGAACTAAATTAAAGGAAATTCTCGAGAGGCATTTTAAAGTGCCTGTTAAAGTTGAAAATGATGTCAATGCAGCTGCCCTAGGGGAAAAGCATTTTGGTGCAGCACAGAACTATCATGATTTTATTTGTTTAACTTATGGTACAGGTATTGGTGGTGCCATTATCATAGACTCTAAAATTTATAAAGGGCATAATGGCTTAGCAGCAGAATTTGGGCACGTGATTACGCATCCTTTCGGTAATAAGTGTAACTGTGGTAAGCAAGGATGTTATGAAACGTACGCTTCGACAACGGCTTTAATAAAAAAAGCACAGCAAATAAACGCTGACTTTATAAATGGTAGAGTCATTTTCGAAAGAATGCATCAGGGAGAAAAAAGCTTAGAAAAGGTTTTTCAAGATTGGATAGTAGAAGTAGCATTAGGGTTAACTTCCTTCATTCACATTTTTAATCCTCAAGCGATTATAATAGGTGGTGGTGTTATGGAGCAAGATCATCTTGTTGAGATTATAGCACATCAAGTGAAAGCGTTAACGATGGAGAGTTTCACAGATGTTAAAATTATGCAAGCCTCACTTGGAAATAAAGCCGGCGTTTTAGGTGCTGTGTCACTTCATTTACGAGGCGATTAATAGAAGGAGTATTAAAATGGCAAAACAAGATATATTTTCACTTATTCATTCGAGATACAATTCTTTTACTAACACGGAAAAAAAGGTAGCTGATTATATTCTCGAAAATATTAAAGATGTTATTTACATGTCGATTACCGATTTGGCTGATGCGTGTCATGTAGGAGAATCAAGTGTATTTCGATTTTGTAAAACGATGGATTTAAAAGGCTATCAGGAGTTTAAAATTATGTTAGCTCATAGCATTTCTCTCGATAATGAAACCCCGCAACTATCTAGTGCCATTACGATGCAAGATACAATTGCGGAACTATCGTCGAAGGTTTTATCTTCAAACGTTCAAGCGCTAACGGAAACCTTTAATTTACTATCGGAACAGGATATTGCACTAGCTGTTGAGTGCATGATTAATGCCCAAAGAATTCACTTCTTTGGCGTCGGCTCGTCCTTAATGACAGCAATGGAGGCCAAAAACAAGTTTATGAGAATTACGAATAAAACCGAGTGTTCGCTCGATTCACATCTGCAAATTATGTCTGCTGCTTTAATGACAAAGCAAGACGTAGCTGTGCTTATATCTTATTCGGGTTCAACGAAGGATACAATTGAAGTAGCAAAAGTAGCAAAAGAACGAGGGGCAAAAATTATTTCAATCACGAGATTTGCCAAGTCTCCTTTAACAAGTTTTTCTGATATTACATTGCTTTGCGGCGCGAATGAAGGGCCACTTCAAGGGGGCAGTTTATCTGCAAAAATATCACAGCTCTATCTTTTAGATTTACTCTATTTAGAATACTTTAAGAAAACAAATAAGGACTCCGTTCATAACAAAGAACTGACTGCACAAGCGGTTATAGAGAAGATGTTATAAAGGCAGACAAAATATTCGGACAAGTAAATTGATTGGTGGGGAGAGTGAGGTTGATGGAACAATCAATTGTTTTAACGAATGCCAAAATATATGCAGAAAATGGCATTATTGATGATGGATTTATAAAGATGACGGGTATGAACATTCAAGCTATAGGATGGATGCACAATTATAGAACGGATGAGCAAGCGGTTATCATTGATTTACAGGGACATAACGTAATACCTGGCCTCATTGATATTCATATTCACGGTACGTCTGGTGCTGATGTAATGGATGGAGAAATTGCATCGCTGGAAACAATTGTCGGAGCATTGCCCCAGGAAGGGACAACGAGTTTTTTAGCGACGACAATGACACAATCGGACGACCATATTTCACAGGCGTTAAAAAACGCAGCAAATTTTATAAAAAATCATCAACAACCAGGTCAGGCAGAGGTGCTAGGGGTTCATTTAGAAGGGCCATTTGTGAACCCTAGCATGGCAGGGGCTCAACCAGTGGATTTTATCGTGCTGCCAGAAATCTCGCTATTTGAAAAATGGCAAAAGCTAGCTGAAGGAACCATTAAACTAGTTACGTTGGCTCCTGAGCAAAAAGGGGGCTTGGAACTAATCCAGTATTTGAAACAACATGGTGTTGTCATCTCAATCGGCCATTCGAATGCGACATTTGCGCAAGTCCAAAAGGCAATGGCTGCGGGGGCTACGCAAGTAACGCATTTATTTAATCAAATGAAAGGATTGCATCACCGAGAGCCGGGCGTCGCGGGGGCTGCTTTGTTGCTGGAAGAATTATATGCTGAGTTAATTGTAGATGGCATTCATGTATGTCCTGAAATGATTCAGTTAGCATATCAAAGTAAAAAAAGTGAGAAGCTCATTTTAATTACAGATTCCATGCGTGCAAAATGTTTACAAAATGGCAATTATGATTTAGGCGGTCAGTTGGTCTTCGTGAAAGATGGTACGGCTGAATTACAAAATGGCACATTAGCGGGCAGTGTGTTAAAACTTGATGATGCAATGAAAAACATGCTGCATTACTGTGATGACTGTACACTGGAAGATGTTATTAACATGACGTCAAGAAATCCTGCAAAGCAGTTAAATATTAGTCATCGAAAAGGAAGTATTGCAGTAGGGAAGGATGCAGATATAGTAGTTTTAGACGATCATTACGAGGTACTAATGACTTTTTGTAGAGGTGTCCTATCTTATCAAAAAGAACTATCAATGGATGACTAGCATTGGTTTATTTAAGGAGTTTTGTTGTCGAAGAAGCTGATTGTTTTCTTAAATACTAGTAAGTATCGTTTCAACATAGATTTTGTTACGATGTCCGTCGTTTAATATAAACGCTATTTTCACCTCTTTTCTTATCGTTTTCCTTCAAAAGAATAATCTTTTTCACACTTAAATATTCGGAATATTTAGAATTTTTATAGGGCTATTTAGAAATAAAAGCAATCCCCCAAAGGAGGTGATTTGCGCACTATTTTTTATATCCATAATAAGAAATTTATATTTCCAAATAAAGAGGAGGCGAACGTATGAAAAAATTTTTGGTAGTAGCTATGGCATCAATGTTGGTTTTAGGTGTTGGTATGGCAAATAAAAAAGTAGAAGCTTCTAGGGACGGAGAATCAGTGGACAGAATAACATGGGAATATGCAGGAGAACTTAAGGCACAAAAAGGATTTGACAAGAATATTGGAACAGCTGGCGTCTTAGCTGGCTCTTATAAAGATTATTTAATCGTAGGAGGAGGTGCTAATTTCCCTTATGATACAGTTTTAAATGGAGGGGCAAAGAAACATTACTCCGATGTCTATGTCTATAAAAAAGATAACAACAAGTTAACGCTGGTAGAGCATACGAACCTTAATCATGAGATTGGTTATGGAGCGTCTATCACGACAGAAAAGGGAATCTATTATATTGGTGGCAGTCCTGACAAAGAATATGCAGATGATATCACATTATTGACGGTTGACCAAAATCAAAAATTGAAAGTAGAGAAAATAGGGGATTTGCCATTTACATTTAGTGATGGGATAGCGGCTGAAAAGAATGGTAAATTGTATATTGGACTTGGTAAGCAAAATGCAAAAGAAAGTAATAAATTATATGAATATGATTTAAAAACATTGAAAATAAAAGAGCTAGCTTCGATACCAGGGGAAAGTGTTCGAAACCAAAGTGTGGCCCAAATATTAAATGGAAACCTTTATGTATTTAGTGGTGGCGGATCTGTTGCCTATACAGATGGTTACCAATATAATATTGAAAAAAATCAATGGTCCAAAGCCTCCTCTGTAAAACTGGATGACAAAGAGCTATCTTTACTTGGCGCTAATTCAGTCAAATTAAATAACAATGAAATGATGGTCATTGGCGGTTTCAATAAAGAAGTTTATGATGATGCAGTAAAAAATTTAGGGACATTAAAAGATGATGAACTTTTGGCATTTAGAACAAAATACTTTACTGCAGACCCTTATGAATTTAAGTGGAATAAAGATGTACTCATCTATAATGCGCAAGAAGATACTTGGCGTTCTGTAGGAAAAGTCCCATTTGATGCACCTTGTGGTGAGGGCTTAGTGTTAATGGATGGCAACATTTATTCTATAAATGGAGAAATTAAACCAGGGGTAAGAACAAACGCAATTTATGCGGGTACACTATTGTTCGATTAAGAACAAACGGTTGCGTGTTGCTCATACTTTGAGGGAATGATTGTGTGAATCATTCCCTTTTTTGGACGGTAACAATGTCTTCAATAATTTCGCCTTCAACAAATGAGGGGATATCTAAGCCAAGTACATGATAAATCGTTGGTGCAATATCTAAATTAGATGTGGTGTTTATTTCTTTCCCTTTTACAATAGCTGTCCCAGTAGCGATAAAAATAGGTTGTAACATCTTTCTAGCAGCATCTCCTCCATGTGTCCCTAATTCAATCGGTGGTGCACTATTTTTTTCCATGTCGCTGCCCATCACATAGCCAGGAGCGCCAATTAATAGAACATCACCTGCGTTTTGATGTTCTAAAAGGGTACTATTGTCGTCTGTATTTTTTATGACCTTTTCATAGGGATGAATTTTTGGTTTCAAAAGATGGTGCCAAAGATCTTTGATATGATGTTGGACAGTAGGGAATGAAAAGCTCTCTACTTTAATGGCAGTTTTCATTTTTTGCACATCATATTGAATAAGTGCTTCCTTATTATCCGAGACTTTTACCTCTTTAAAAGCTTGCATGATTTGGCTACGGACATGTTTATATTGTTCACGTGGTACAACTCCCTTCTTTTCACGGTTTCTCAAATTAATATAGACATGTGCCGCGGAGCCACTAGGAATGGCGTAAGCTTTTGATTGCGCATAGTTTATGTTGTTTTTTTCATCTACAGTTAATAACCCAGCATCTTTTAATACTTTATTAGGGAAAAGAGTAGTATGGGCTGGTTCCATTCCATGATCCGAGACGACAAATAATGCATCATTCTTTTTCAAGGAATTTAATGTTTCACCAACTACTTGATCCGCTAAACGATATGACCATTCGATATAGCCCATATATTTTTCGGACTTTTTAACTGAAAAGTCTGGTTGCCGTGGATCGATTAATAAATACTTATGCTGTTCATGATCTATATGGGGCGTATAAAACATAAGTAAATCAGGGTTGTATTGCTGTTTTATATAAAGAGCAACTTTTGTAACCCACATAACAGATCGGGCGCTGATTTCTTCATATTCCTTTCTCGTAATCCATCCTTTTTCTAGGGCACTGTCGTCATCTTGGACAGGATAAAAACCAAATTGTTGCTCAATCTCATCGGAAAATCCTTTAGGACCACTAATTAAGCTAGAAGTTACGGCCGTTCTATAAAACTTTACAGGATGGCTAAGGTCTTGCATCTCGGCTTTTACTTTAAAGTAAAAACCTGCGGACAGAGAGTCTTTTAACTGGAAGGAAAGAGCTCCCCATTCCTTTGCTGTTACCATCACGTCTTCCGCATCGACCTTTTTATCTGCAGATACTATAAAGGTGTCATAGTTTTGTATTTGATCGTTAGACGAGTCAATCGCTAAAATATGGAGAAGGCGATTTTTTTCATTTTTCATGTCAATAGACAATTCGGTTTCCTTAATAGGGCTGTAGCTTGTAGGGGCATCAATCCATGCGGAAGCTAGTTGAAAGGTTAATGACTCCAAAGTGCTTGGAGACCATGTTTCACCAAAATAAATAGCAAAATCACCTTGTTTTTCTTCTTTAGGATTTGCTCCAGGAAAAGCGATAGTAGCGGTTGTTTTGCCTTGTTTCCTAGCTTCTACCCACACGGGCGGTACTTCGCTTTCTGCTTGGAAACCACTTTCTTCATTATCGATAGCTGTATTTGGTTCGTGAAAATGATTGCTTACGATGCCCGTCTGTTTCGGTGTCGCCCCTGTGGCAATGGCTGCGTGTGAAGGGGCAGTAAGAGAAGGGGTAATGGTAGAAGAATTTTTTGCAGTAACCCCGTTTGCTAACATTTGTTTGATATGAGGTAATTTATTTTCTTGTATATATTTTTTAGTATAGTCATTTTTCATGCCATCAAATGAGATAAGGACAATCTTTCGTTCCGTTTCATCATTTTCCTTTGCTTTACCATCCTGCATGATGGTAAAAAAACATAAATTTAGAGCGATGATGCTTGCATATAAAGTTTTTTTCATGTTTCTTATCCTTTCTTAGACTAACTAACAATTGAAACAGCACCTAAACGCTTATCCTTTAGCTATGTATTCATTCACGAAGCGCCTTTATCCAAACAATACCCGTTGTCTCCTATTTCAAACGTTTGACTTAATAGAATGTCCAATGTCGATAAACAAGAAAAAGGAGGTGCAAGATTCATGCTTGCACCTCCTTTTTCTTACTTTCTAGCAATTTCTGCAACTTCAGTACCTACATGTACGGGTGGAAGACGGTCTTTCCATGGAACCGCTTCCTCTAATTGTTTCCCAAGCTGAAGCAGTGTTAGCTCATCTGCGAAGCGCCCTGTAAATTGGAGTCCGATTGGTAAGCCTGACGCACTCATCGCAAGTGGCAATGATATCGATGGTTGACCTGTTGCATTAAACAAGTTTGTGAACGGTGCGTATGTGAAAATTTGTTCTGTCCATTCAATTGCTGAAATAGTTGGATTATTGGCATTTAGCTCCCCGATTTTGGCTGGTAAAGTGGCGATTGTTGGACTTAATAGCACATCATAATCCGTAAAGAATGTTCCAACTTGGCGTGACACAAGGGCATTGGTATGGATGGCTTCTAATAGTGCACTAGCCTTTAACTCTTTGCCATATTCATAACACTGCCAAATGGCTGCTTCAATATGATCGCGTGAAGGTGTTTTCCCAGTTAATGCGGCAGCACCTTCAATCATTTTATAAATATTCGCTGTCCAAATATTGACCGTTGCACTGGAAAAGGTTGCTTGGTCATAAACTGGTCGTGCTTCAACTACTTCATGCCCTAACTGTTCTAATAATTTTACCGTCTTATGAACGGCCTCAATACATTCCATATCGACGGATACACCAGAATTAGTTGCTGTAGTCCAGGCGATTTTTAGTGGTCTTCCCTTTTGTAGTATCGCTTTACTATAGGGCATTTCTGGGCTTTGTATAACCGAGTAGCAACCTAAGTCTGGCCCTGCTACTTGATCCAGTAAAGTAGCGGTATCACGAATGGTTTTAGTAAGGGCAAATTCAATGGCTAGTCCATTTAATGCTTCGCTATTGTAAGGGCCCATCGGTACGCGGCCACGTGAGGGCTTTAAACCGATGACACCACTGCATGATGCGGGAATACGAAGTGATCCACCACCATCATTACCATGTGCGATAGGGACAATGCCGCTAGCAACAGCAGCAGATGCTCCACCACTTGAACCTCCTGGGCTATGGTCTAGATTCCATGGGTTACGAGTAGGGCCGTAAACCACAGCTTCTGTTGCAGCATTATAACCGAATTCCGGTGTTGTCGTTGTACCACTTAATACAAAACCTGCGTTTTTAAAACGTTTCATTAATTCACTGTCAACGGACATCACCGCCTTTTCTGCCATACGACTGCCCATACTATGTGGCACATCCTCCGCATGAATGACAAGTTCTTTAATTAAAAAGGGGACACCTGCAAATGGTTGTTGTTCATGTAAAGTTGACATTGCTTTTTCAGCCTGTTCCTCTAATACGCTAACAACGGCATTAATCGAAGCGTTCACTTTGTCAATTCCTTGTAGCGCTAATGTTGTAAGTTCTTGCGGTGTCACCTGCTTTGTTTTTACTAACTCTGCTAATCCAAGCCCATCATAGGAAGCATATTCTTGTAAATTCATCTGATCACCTCATTATTAGTTTGACTTACAAGTTTATTTTAAAATGATAAATGAAAAAGTAACATTACCCAAAAGGATAAAATTGCTTTAAAGAGAATATATGTGTTTAAAAGAGAGGATAGAGGTGATTATAATATTTTTCGAAATAAAAGAGGTGAACTATTTACTAGAAGCAATGTTTAGAATTTCAAATATTAATTTGCAACAAACAAGTGAAGATTTTAAATTGAATGTTTTGCAAGTATTAAGTGAATGTTGTCACTACGAGCATGCTATATTCTGGGAAGTGATAGATGACGAGTTAACTAATCAACCAGTGTGTTTTAATGTAGAAGCGTATACAGTGGAAAATTATTTAAATGTATATAAATTTTATGATCCTTTACATCCGATGAATATGCAAAACCAGCCTGATATTCAATTAATGCAACAAAACGAAGTGATATCAAGAAAGAATAAGCGTTATTATATAGAAACCTTTTTACAATACCATGATTTTATAGATGAAATGGTGATGTATTTGACTATACAACATAAGCCATCCGCGGCAATTGGCTTTTTGCGCAAAAAGGGGGAAAAGCCCTTTACCGAACAGGATCGACAAAAGCTATTAGTTGTGAAGCGCTTGATTGAAAATAGTTATTTATTACATCAATACGTTCAGCCAGCACAATCATTGCAAATTACCCAACGTGAAAAGGAACTGTTACGCTATTTATGTAAAGGGTTTAAAAATGCAGAAATTGCTAGTATTTTATATGTCAGTGAAAATACGGTGAAGAAGCATCTGCAAAATTTATATCGGAAATTTCAAGTCACTTCCCGAACGCAGCTCGTGTTAAAATATGCTGACAACTTTCGTATATAAAATGATGTACAAAACGTAATCCTTACGTTAAACAAATATTAACTACTCGCCTTATCCATCCCATAAAAAATGACCAATAGCAGTGTTGTATGTTAAGAAAGAACACTGGCATTGGTCATTTTTTTTAGTCTATTTTTTCAATTACAATCCTCTTAAGCAGCTACAAACTTCGCAAAATCTTAAAACAAAATCCATTGTAGGCCTTGAATGACATCATTTAAAATAGTTTCATAGTATAGAGAAAGTACTATAACTATTTAAATATTTTTAATTTTAATTTAAACCAACAAAACTAACTGGTAAAGTATATAATGAAAGGACAAAAGGAGGTAGAAGTATGACTTTGTATTTTGATCATTTAGTTCATCAAGTTCAGTCACCAGAAAATATGAAAGTCTTTTTAAATAAACGTCATATCCATACCGTGAATGGTGGGCAACACACAATGTGGGGGACATATAATACGTTAAGCTATTTTGGATTAAGCTATATTGAACAAATAGCAGTATACGATCATGCACTATTTGAGGAAGCGGCTAAATTACCGTATTCTCTGCATTATACGTTCAAACAGAACAATGAGCGCTATGGTTTTTCAAGAATTGCTTTACGTACAACAAATATAGAGCAAGAGGCACAACGATTAAGTGCTCTTGGTTTCGATGTTTATGGACCAGATGCTTGTAGTCGAACGAGACCAGATGGATCAGTTGTGCATTGGAAACTATTGCATTTTGGGAAAGTAGGGCAAGCAATTGATTTTCCATTTTTTATTGAGTGGGCTGATGGAGATGAGGAGCGCTATGCGCAGTTAATAGCCAGTGGGGCGGTAACAACATCACAAACGATTTCAATGGAATCTGTGCAATTTTATGTGCAAGATGCACAGGCAACAGCAAAGTTATGGCATGAAGTATTACAATTACCGGAGCCAGTTGTACATTCCGAGTTTATTGCCCTACATTTGCCAAATATTCGTTTAGATTTCTATGAAGAAGCTGCTGCTACAAAAATGATGCTTGGACATAAAAGTGAAGGGCCTTTCGGAGTGACATTGAAGGATACTGAACGAACAAAGGAAACATTAATGTTTCCTTCGGCATTTTATTGGCTTAACCCTTAGAGATGTTTAAAGTAGGACCGTTTATAAATAAGGAGCTGTTCAGTTGTTGAACAGCTCCTTGTACCTTATAATTTCACAACATTGGATGCTTGCGGACCGCGATTGCCTTCCACTACATCAAATGAAACCTTTTGCCCTTCTTCAAGTGTACGGAAGCCTTCCTCTTGTATGCCCGTAAAATGTACAAATACATCTTCTCCATCATCACATTCAATAAAGCCATAACCTTTTTCGTTATTGAACCACTTTACGATTCCTTGTTGCATAAGCATTCGCCTCCAATGCGCTTGAATGTAAAATACTATCAATTAAATCGTGACATAATTGAAAAAATATGAAAAATTGCATTTTCTCTTAGAACATACATGAATTCATTAGAGATGTCAATTGATTGTCGAAATATTGCATAACTAACTGTGTATTCTTTCACAATAAAGTCTATAATGGAGTTGAATCATATATAGAGAAAGTAGGGTTCCATATGACAACGAAAAATCAACCTTTATCAGATTTAGAAATTGCTAGCCAAGCGGTAATGAAGCCAATTATAGACATCGCCAAAGCGGCCGGCATTCCAGAGGATGCATTAGAACAATACGGTCGCTACAAAGCTAAAATCGATCCTTTAAAAATAACAGCTCATGGTGAGGATGCAAAGGTGGTATTAGTGACCGCCATTAGTCCAACGCCAGCTGGTGAAGGAAAATCAACAGTTACGGTTGGGTTAGCAGATGCCCTTCATCAATTAAAGAAAAATGTTGTTGTTGCATTGCGTGAGCCTTCCCTAGGCCCAGTAATGGGTGTCAAAGGGGGCGCAACGGGTGGTGGCTATGCACAAGTTGTACCGATGGAGGATATTAACCTACATTTTACTGGTGACTTACACGCCATCACAACAGCGAACAATGCGCTGTCAGCATTTATTGATAATCATATCCATCAAGGGAATGCTTTAAACATAGATCCTCGTCGTATCATTTGGAAACGTGTGATGGACATGAATGACCGTGCGCTTCGAAAAGTGGTGATCGGTCTTGGTGGACCAGTACAAGGGATGCCACGTGAGGATGGCTTTGATATTACAGTTGCCTCTGAAATTATGGCGGTATTTTGTTTGGCAACTAGCATAGATGATTTGCGTGAGCGTTTAGCAAGCATCGTGATTGGTTATACATTTGATCGTGAGCCAGTATTTGTGCGTGATTTACAAGTACAAGGTGCACTAACGCTGCTATTAAAAGATGCGTTCAAACCAAACTTAGTGCAAACATTAGAAGGGACACCTGCTATTATTCATGGCGGCCCATTTGCGAATATCGCACATGGCTGTAACTCCATTATGGCAACACAAACAGCACGTAAGCTAGCTGATATCGTCGTAACAGAAGCGGGCTTCGGTTCCGATTTAGGCGCTGAGAAGTTCATGAACATTAAAGCACGTAAAGCAGGTTTTAAACCAAGTGCGGTAGTCATCGTGGCAACAATTCGCGCATTGAAAATGCATGGCGGAGTAGCGAAAACAGCACTTGTTGGAGAAAACGTGCCTGCCCTGTTACAAGGCATCGAAAATTTAGCGAAACATGTGGAGACGATTCGTACATTTGGTGTTGAACCAATTATCGCGTTAAATCGTTTTATTACAGACACAGAAGCAGAACTAGAAGCCGTGCTAAACTGGTGTCAAGAAAATCATGTGCGCATTGCCCGTACGAATGTCTGGGAAGAGGGCGGCAAAGGTGGATTAGCCTTAGCAGAACAAGTAATATCTGTGTTAGATGAAGAAAATAATTTCTCTCCTTTATATGATGTAACCGAATCAATTGAAGAAAAAGTACGTACTATTGTGCAGAAAGTTTACGGCGGGAAAGATGTCCAATTTACAGACCAAGCGAAAAAACAAATGGCACAAATCGAAAAATTCGGCTGGGATACGTTGCCGATATGTATGGCCAAAACACAATATTCGTTATCTGACCAACCAAGTTTACTAGGACGTCCTGAAGGCTTTACCGTAACGATTCGTGAAGTCATTCCAAAGCTTGGTGCAGGATTTTTAGTTTGCTTAACAGGTGATATTATGACGATGCCTGGTTTACCTAAACAGCCAGCTGCCCTACGTATGGATGTCGATCGTGAAGGACATGCGGTCGGGTTGTTTTAATTAAAAACCGCGGGTAAAAGTAGTTGTTTCGCGGGTAAAGTTTAAAAAAACGCGGATAAAATACCTCAATTCGCGGGTAAAACATTCACAATATAAAAGCTGCCAACATCTCAATAAGATGGGCAGCTTTTATTGTTCCTTCAGCGGGAGGGTATTACATGCAGTCAATTTCTTTCCTACTTCCTTCGTAACGTATTACTTCCTTTTTACCTAAAATGAACTTCGGAAAAATGTTCCTAAATGAATTATCGATCCTTGTTAGCACGACTCCAATGATGCGGCATTTCGCAAAATGATCACATAGTGGATGATACATGAATCATTAAAGGTAGGCGTTACGTTCCAATCTACTCAGGTATCGAATAGTAGAAGGTAACATCGTTTAATGAAGAATCCATCATACCTTGCTACATTTGGTAAAAGCCTTCGTGGTCGTGCAAACAAAACTAACTGGTTGTTCACAAATTTTTGTATTGTACATGTACTATGCGGGTTGACAAACTTGAAAATAAGGGAAAATGTTCACTTTTATTGAAGATGATCGGTTACACTATACGCATTTCATCATTCTGTCAAACAGTATTCAATTGTAAGCCCGCTGAAGTTATTTAAGCTAGTAAAACACATAGTTTTTTGTACGCTACGCAAATTGTAAGTGTACAGAACAATAGAGGTTGTTCTGTATGTTTATTTTACAATAGTCTGAATAATTAATCAATTGATATGTATTTTTTATTTGTTTTTCTCTAGAAAAGGCTACATCGTTACCAACTTCCGATAGCAATACAGTATAATAGGCAAAGAGGAAGGACTGAGAATGGATATGAATGATTTAAAAAACAAGGTACGTGGTATCTATGAGCAATTTGATGCGAGTCATGATTTTCAACATATTGAGCGCGTTTATGAAAATGCGGTAGCGATTTTACATACAGAACCAGATGCAGATGCAGAGGTTGTGAAAATGGCGGTGCTTTTGCATGATGTGAGTGATAAAAAGTATACAGATAGCAAAGAACAAGAAGAACAGCTTATTAATGAATTGCCGATTAGTGATGCAAAAAAACAACATATTCGTGACTGCATCGCACAAGTGTCGTTTAATGGGGGCAATGAACTGAAAGCCACTTCACTTGAAGCGAAAATTGTGCGTGATGCTGATCGTTTGGATGCGATTGGCGCAATCGGCATTGCACGGACATTTGCTTATGGTGGTGCCAAAGGTCGTAAACTCTACGATGATACAGAAGAAGCACGTACAACAATGACCGAGGAAGATTATCGAAGTAAAAATACATCTTCTGTAACCCATTTTTATGAGAAGCTTTTATTATTGAAAGATTTAATGACGACTGATAAAGGCAAGCAAATGGCAAATGAACGCCATCAATTTATGGTCAGCTTTTTACAGCAATTACAGAACGAAAGAGATGGAAAAGCATAATGAGTCATTTAATCGTACAAAATTTAACGAAGACAGTGGGCGATAAAACGCTCTTTCAAAATATCGAATTTACAATTTATGAAGGGGAGCGTGCGGGTCTCATCGGCATTAATGGTACAGGGAAATCTACGTTGCTGTCCATTTTAGCTGGTCAAATCGAAGCGGATGCAATTGCCATTGATCGTCCGAATAAATATCGTATAGCGTATTTACCCCAAGAACCAACATTTAATAGTGGTGAAACGGTACTACAAGCCGTGTTTGCAGGCAATTCGCCCGTTTTACAACTGAACCGACAATATGAAGAAACTGTGGCTGCGCTTGCGATGTACCCAACGTCAGAAAGCTTACAAAAAACATTGTTTAGCTTACAGCAACGTATGGATGAGGAGCAAGCTTGGGATGTCAATGCCCTTGCGAAAACCGCGCTGACAAAGCTTGGCATTGAAATGTTTGATAAAGAAGTGTTAACCCTTTCAGGTGGTCAACAAAAACGTGTCGCTTTAGCAAAAGTGTTAATTGAGCCAGCAGACCTTTATTTATTGGACGAGCCGACCAACCATTTAGATGTACAGTCTACAGAATGGTTGCAGGAAATGGTATTGCGCTTAAAAGGTGCTGTTATTTTCATTACCCATGATCGTTATTTCTTAGATGAATTATCAACCCATATATATGAAATTGCCGACCAAACGCTATATCGACATACAGGCAACTATGGAGACTTTTTAGAGGCTCGTGCGATTCGTGAGGAAATGGCCGCGGCTTCAGCCCAAAAAGATCGCAATCGTTATCGTTCGGAGTTAAAATGGATTCGTCGCGGTGCAAAGGCGCGCTCCACAAAGCAAAAAGCTCGTATTCAGCGTTTCGAACAATTGGAAGACAACTTAGAACGCAAGTCAGATGATGTGTCACTGGAATTGGGCTTAGCGACAACACGCCTTGGACGCAAAGTATTAGAGGCTGAAAATATATCAAAGGCTTTTGGTGCACAAAAAATCGTTGAGCATTTTACGTTTTTACTGCAACAAGGCGATCGTATTGGTATTATCGGTGCCAATGGCGTTGGTAAATCCACTTTACTTAATATGCTAGCTGGCGAACTTTCACCGGATAAGGGAGAGATTCATGTTGGCTCTACCGTCAAACTTGCCCATTTTAAACAGACGTTACCGAAAATGAATGAAAATGAGCGCATGATTGAATATATTCGTGAAGCGTCAAATGACATTACCGATGCAGAAGGTGTACGCTATTCCGCTGCCCAAATGTTGGAGCGCTTTTTATTCCCACTGCATGCACACGGTACACCAATCGGTAAATTATCCGGTGGAGAACGGAAGCGCCTGCATTTATTAAGACTTTTAATGGAACAACCAAATGTCCTGTTATTGGATGAGCCGACAAATGATTTAGATATTGAAACGCTAGGAGTATTAGAAGACTTTATCGAACATTTCCCAGGCGTCGTCATCACCATTTCCCACGATCGCTTCTTCCTTGATCGTATAGCTAAAAAGCTATGGATATTAGACGGGCAAGGACATGTCGATGAGTCGCTTGATATTTATAGCGATTATTTACAAAAGCGTGAGCAGGAAACATCTGTCAAGGTAGAAGCACCAAAAGTGGAGAAACAAAAGATTGATAAGCCAAAATCTGACAAGAAAAAACTGTCGTTTAAAGAACAAAAAGAATGGGAAACCATTGCAGATGAGATCGAAAAAACAGAGACAACGATTATGGAAACCGAGGCAGGGATTGCAAACGCTGGCGCTGATTTTACTAAATTGCAGGAGTTAACGGCGAAATTAGATGAACTAAATGCACATTATGAGCATCTCATTGAAAGATGGTCGTACTTAGATGAAATCGTAAACGGATAAGGAGTGTATTACATGAAAATACTTACAATTGAACCGACACCAAGTCCTAATTCAATGAAGATTATCGTCGATACGGAGTTACCGTTTGGCAAAAGCTTTAACTTTACAAAGGACAACAAAGACGAAGCGACAGGAGAAGCGGCAGCTATTTTAGCCATAGAAGGGGTTAAAGGCGTCTATCATGTAGCGGACTTCTTTGCAGTCGAACGTAATGCAAAGTACGGCTGGGAAAGTATTTTATCGAGCATTCGACAAGTATTGGGGGAAGATGTAGCGGAGGCTAGCGACATCCAAATTGCCAATGAATTTTTCGGTGAAGTTTATGTCCATGTCCAGTTCTACAAGCAAGTGCCGTTACAAGTAAAAGTATTTGACAATCAGCGAGAATACCGTGTGAGCTGTGGTGATCGTTTTGTCGATGCATTTAATAACATTATTGCAACAGATGTCGATGAAAACTACATCTTCCAACGTAAATGGATTGACTATGGCGTTCGTTATGGTGAGCTTGAGGAAATTGCGGAAGCGGTCAAACAGGAAATCAATGTGACCTATTCTGTACAACGTTTAGCTGATATTGTTGCAACGGCGAATGATACAGAAAAGACCAATCAAAAACCAGCTAAGTTAAAAATAACGGTGGAACAGTTCCAACAGCCTGAATGGGAAAAACGTTTCCAATTACTTGATCAAATGGCAGATCCCGAGCTTGATGATTTACCACTTTTAGATTTAGCGTTGCAAGATGAGCAAATGTCCATCCGTCGTTTGGCAACGGTCTACTTAGGCATGATTGAAGATGTAGCAGTAGTACCATACTTGGAAAAAGCATTGCGTGATAAAAGTGCTGCGGTGCGCCGTACGGCAGGAGACTGTATGAGTGACCTAGGCTTTGTGGAGTTTGAAGAGGCAATGCAACAAGCATTACAAGATAAAAATAAACTTGTCCGCTGGCGCGCAGCAATGTACCTGTATGAAGTAGGAACAGAGCAATCTTTACAAGCGTTAAAGGCAGTCGAAGATGACAAAGAATTTGAAGTAAAACTTCAAGTGAAAATGGCGATTGCCCGTATTGAGCAAGGAGAAGAAGCAAAAGGCTCAGTGTGGAAGCAAATGACCGAATCACGTCAACAATAATTGCATAATAGTCATTACAAGAGCATCTAATTTCGATGCTCTTGTTGTATTTTTCGCTGCTAGAATCAAGAGACACTAAAGCATCCGAAATCATCGATAAATTCTCCAGTATCGCTAATCAGGCGTGGAAAAGTAATTTAAGTAGTAGGTGAAGCCGCTTTTTCAAATGCTTTCTTAAAGGCATACATATAATTTTTAATTGCTCGTTGACTAATTTCTACTTGTGGGACCATGTGTTCAAAGCCATGAAAGCATCCAGGATATAGATGAAATTCGGTCGGTACACCCGCTTTTGTAAGCCTCGCAACATATTCAATAGTTTCATCACGGAATGGATCTAAATCGCCGATAAATGTATACGTAGGAGGAAGATTAGCATAATCGTCTGCATGCAGAGGAGCTGCATAAATAGGCGCTTCACTAGCATAATGAGGCCCTAAATACATTTCCCATGCACGCTGATTTTGCGGACCATTCCATACTCTAGCATCAGTAATTTCATTATTTGACGGTAAAATACAACGATTATCAATCATTGGATAAAGTGGCATTTGAAAAGCAATTTTCGGCCCTTTTCGATCCCTTGCCAACAAGGAAACCGCGGCAGTTAATCCACCTCCAGCACTTGCACCATGGACTGCAAGCCGTGTTAAATCAATCCCTAGTTCAGAAGCATTTGCCGCTAGCCATTCAAGGGCTGTATAGCAATCTTCTACACCAGCAGGGTAAGGATGTTCAGGTGCTAAGCGATAGCCAACTGAAACGACAACACAATCTAATTGAGCAACAAGCATTTGACAACTTGCATCAAACATTTCGATTGAGCCAATGATAAATCCCCCACCATGAATATATAAAATAGCAGGTACAGCGCCATATTTTTCAACTGGTTCATAAATTCGAATACGAACGTCTGGGGCCCCGTTAGGACTAGCAATAAAGCGCTCTGATATCATAACATTCTCCATTTTTACTTCGTCACCGCTAAGCATTTCATTCATCGCACCACGCGACTGTGCAATATTCTCTCTTGTTAAATGCAAATCTTCCATAGCTGATAAGAACGTTTTTAATTCAGGGTGTACTCGATTTTCCACTTGCATGCCCTCCTTATATTGAAACGATATTTTAATTGTGATTAAAATATCACAATTAAAATATAGTACAATGATTAAGAGAAGTCAAACGAAAAAAAGAGTATTTAGAAAATTGGGGGAATGACAATGCAGTTACTTATCCAATCGGGTGATCTTGGGCCAAAATGGTTCCATGTCACATTGCGAGCAATTGTCCTCATGGCGGAATCGAACGAACTACTAAAAAGTAATGTCATTGCCGAGACACTAGGGGAAGATGCTACATTCATTAGAAAAATGCTCGCCAAACTTGCAGAACAGGATTATGTACAGGCGCATAGTGGTCGTTATGGGGGCTATTGTCTCAATAAAACACCAGCGCAAATTACGATGCAAGATATTTATAAAGTGTTAGGAAATGACAATGAAACACCCTATTGGTCGGTGCCATCTACCGGTTCAGAACGTTTTATCTCTATGGTTATTGCAAAAGCCGAAAAAACGTTTCAATCGGTACTGGCAGACTATACAATTCAAGATATTTTGGAGAATAGAAGTCAATAGGTGGTAGGGAATAAGACTCGTAGACTCTGTACTTATTTTAATAATGGAGGTGCATCTATCTGTGCATAGAGAAATCGACTATCAATGGCGTATTACTAAGTACAATCCTGCTTATCGAAATGCAGAACGACATTATTTGCGAGATGAGTGGACAAGTGCTTCAGAAATCGGGAAATCTTTTCATGGAGAAATATTAACGTTAGGCGACTATTTACAGGTCGAGAATGCGTATGTAGATACGGTAATGAAATGTCTTGAGGTTTATCAAATTGAGAATGTCCGACTAATCCATCTTGAGACATATGGTCTGTCTGACGTGGATAAAAGTTCTCCTTTATATGATGCTGCGTTTGATACAATTTCGTTGGCAGAAGATATGCTAGTAACCATTGCTCAAATTCCTATCGTCTGTAAAATGGTGTTGCGAGAGTTTATTCATTGCCAATTGATTACCGAGGATTTATTTGTCCAGTTCGGTTATGACTACTATATGTATATTGGAGCGAACAGCATACAACAGGAAGCACTTCAATTTGCGAGCGAGCAATGTCTTTTTGTAGAGCAAATGATGTCTCCCTATTATCTTTCTGAAAAGAATGTTATACGAGAAGTGTCATGGAGTTTTCCAGGAGAGGCAATAATCGAAGATAGTGAATTATTGACCGATATTACGTTAGAGGAGTTGCAAACTATTTTTCAACTCTCTTCTATTCATCCGGTTACAGGCTCTTACAAAATTACAGAGGACAATGCGAAGTTTTTCCAAAAGAAAATCAAGCATAAAATGGACTTTAATAAGTATGAATACTATTTATTAGCTGGAAGTTAAGTAAATAGAGATGTTCGAAGTTGTTATTAGTATAATATATGAACACAAACACGCGCCTGAAACGTTGCTTTTAAAGCGTTTTGGGCGCGTGTAAGTTATTACAAACCACTGTTTATTTGGGAAGGAGCTAATATACTAACATTTATAATTATTTGAAACATAGTAGTTTGTGTTTCCCAGATATTCGAAATATTGAAGAGATAATAATGAGAGGTGATAAAATGCAGTTACATGACTTTATGCACGAAAATTACCCCAATTTACTACTTCAACCACCTTTATTTTATAATTGGCATATAGGGATCCGTTTTGAACTTGGGGTTAATTGGAAAATAGAATATGATTATCCAAATAACCCTTATGTGTTAGGGTGTTATAAAAGAGCGATTACTTTATTTGAAGCACTGCATAGTCCAAATGAAGAGATTTTTGTAGTGATGGATATTCATGATGTTAAAAATAATAGAAACTTAAAACGTAAATTAAAAAATTTTCCACGTTATGTGAACCAATCTTTATTGTTGAAATTAAAGCATGAAGCGTTACCGTATATATTCCCTGAAGATGATGAAGATGGGAAATTAATAACCCATCGATTTACTTTACAATGTAAAACGTTTGATTTTAACTATATTCCACTGTTAAAAGCCATTTGCAATCAAGACTTGGGATTGAAACCGCAGATTTACTATGATGTTTACTTCATAAATATTAATAGGAAAACCATTTTTCACGTCTACGATGACAGAGGTTGTGATTTGTTGGCAACTTCTCCCGCTACAATAAAAGATATTTACAAGAAGCAGAATGACTGGATTTTAGACTATGACAGAGCGGAAATTGATAAGGTGTTTTTATAGAACATGATAGTGAATGTCTACCTTTATTAAAAACCTATCTGAAAGGAAAGAAATCGACTATTGGAGCTAATAGCATCCACCTTAATTACCGAAGATATTGCGCACTAGTATCAAAAGCACACGATGGATTTTATTAAGTATGCGTAAAAGCTAGAAATTAAAATACAAAAGCATTCGCTCAAAACGTAACTTTTATTGCGTTTTGGGCGAGTGTTTTCTATTGGGAAAAAGCGGTAAAAAAAGTTCGTGTGATTCTATGAATGATTATCATTTTGTCCAATATATTAGTAAATATACAATATGAAAATATAAATTGTAAATATTTTCTAATATAAAGGGGGCTTTATACATGCTTGAACCAACGATCAAGACAACGGCAACGTATCAACGAGATCGGGAAACGGTTATTGCCTTAACACAAAAGCTCGTGCGGATTGAAAGTGTCTATCGCGAAAATGACCCGCATGGCAATGAACAGGAAGTAGCCAATTACGTGGCGCAATATTTGCGGGCTAGCGGTATTGAAACGTTTGTCGAAGAAGTTGTACCTGGTAGACCGAATGTTATTGGCATTATTGATTCGGGAAAGCCAGGGAAAACGCTACTTTTTGAAGGACATACAGATGTTGTAACCGAAGGCAATCGTGAAGCATGGACATATGATCCTTTCGGTGCGGAAATTATTGATGGACGTATGTATGGACGCGGGACGAATGATACAAAAGGTAATCTCGCTTGTATGATAACAGCTTGTCAGTCATTGCTACTAGATGGCGAGGAATTTACGGGCAAAATTATTTTATGTATCCCATGTGATGAAGAAGGGCTCATGTTAGGCATAAAACATTTTATTCGCAATGGCTGGACGGATGGCGTAGATGGTGCCATTATTTGTGAGCCACAAGAAAATAATGTTTGCATTGCACAACGCGGTGCTATTCGCTTACAGGTCGATATTTTCGGCAAAATGGCACATGGCGCGATTTCTTGGAGTGGCATTAATCCGAATTGGCGGATGGCACGCTTGATTGTGGAGCTTGAAAAGTTAGAAAAAGAAGAGCAAGCGCGTTTAGGTCGTGATCCAATGCTTAACTGGCCATCCATTACACCAACGATTTTACGTGCACCAGTAAAAGGGGATGCGCAAATTAATGTAATCCCTGATCATTGTATGACGACGCTAGATATTCGCACCGTTCCAGCCCAGGATCATGATGAATTATTAGGCAAAATCGATGCCATTATTCAACGACTCCAAGCAGATGATCCAGACTTTCAAGTGGAGCTTACGGTGCTGGATAATCGCCCAGCAACCGCTACTGCAAAAGAACAGCCAGTTGTCCAAGCTATTTACGAAGCGGTAGCAGAGGTGACGCAAAAAGATCCAATTTATAACGGAGTGCCAGGTGCTACGGATGGAACCTTCCTCCATGTACATGGTATACCAATCGTCACTGTTGGGGCGGGTGACCGTGAACTACCGCATCAAATTGATGAATATGTCGATATTGAAGAGCTTGCAGAAACGACAGCTATTTATCGTTTAGCAGCATTAAAGTTTTTAGCAGGTGATGCATAATGGTCAAAATCGCAGTTATTCCTGGAGACGGTATTGGTAAGGAAGTGATGGCAGAAGCATTAAAAGTGCTTGCACAACTGCGCCAAGATGAACCATCTTTAGACATTGAAACGACCATTTTTCCGTGGAGCTCGGATTATTATGTACAGCATGGTTGTATGATGCCAAAAGATGCGCTCACTACATTAAGAAACTATGATGCGATATTATTCGGTGCGATTGGTGATGCGCGTGTACCAGATGATGTTACGGTATGGGAATTTATTATGCCGATTCGTAAGCAATTCCAGCAATATGTCAATTTTAGACCAGTCAAATCACTACAGGGCATTGCTTCACCATTGGCGAATAGCAAAGATATCGATATGGTTATTTTCCGTGAAAATACAGAAGGGGAATATTCGAATAGTGGTGGACATATTTATCATAACCAGCCACAGGAAATGGCGATTCAAAATACGATAATGACACGGCTCGGTGTTAAAAAAATTGTACAAGCCGCGTGTGATTATGCTCATCAAAATGGCAAGTCGAAAATTACCAGTGCAACGAAATCAAATGCCATTATCTATGCTATGAAATTTTGGGATGAGATGACGAAAGATGTTGTGGCACAAGCTTCGCCAACTTTAACGTTGGAATCTCTCTATATCGATGCATTAGTCGCTTATTTTGTAGAGCGGCCGCAAGATTTTGAAGTAGTGGTGGCATCGAATTTATTCGGCGATATTTTATCGGATTTAGGGTCGGCACTTGTTGGAGGGCTAGGGTTATCTCCTTCGGCAAATTTAAATCCTGAAAAAGCATTTCCATCAATGTTTGAACCAGTGCACGGTTCTGCACCCAATATTGCAGGGAAAGGGATTGCTAATCCGATTGCGCAAATTTGGTCACTTGCGTTATTGCTTGGGCATATTGGAAGACCTGATTTAGAAAAGCGAATCGTTGCGGCAATTGAAGCAGTGTTAATCGAGGGAGCCGTGCAAACAGCGGATATTGGCGGACAGGCAACAACTACACAAATGGGGGATGCCATTTGTCTGGCGCTTGAAAATATTAAACAAACAGCAAGGGGTGTGTAAGATGGCAGTTACACAGCAAGTAATCATTGTGACAGGTGCTGGGGGAGGAATGGGGAAGGCGATTATAGAAGACCAACTGGGCAAAGGGCATATTGTGATAGGTCTTGATTTATCGGTTACTTCACTGGCACATCTAGCGCAACAATCTTTGCAAACATATGAAGTCAATGTTTTGCAAGAAGATAGCATACAAGCCATTGTCCATGAAGTTTACGCCAAGTATGGACGAATTGATGGGTTGGTCAATGCATTAGGCATTGCACAGGCTGCGACGCCGATTGAGCAAGTAACAATGGATGATTGGAATCGACTAATGGACGTAAATGTGAAAAGTCTGTTTATTACAACAAAGGCCATTGTGCCGTATATGAAGAAGCGGAAAAAAGGTTCGATTGTGACCATTGCATCGATTTCTGCGGTGCGTCCTCGTCCCGGTTTGCAGGTGTATATTGCTTCTAAAGGAGCGGCGGAAAGCTTTACACGTGGGCTGGCAATTGAGCTTGCCTCCCATCAAATTCGGGTCAATACCATTCATCCAGGACCAGCAGACACGCAAATGCTAGCGCAGTTTACTGCACATAATGCAGATGCTGAACATGCAAAGCACAATGTTTTTATACAATCAGTGCCACTTGGCCGTTTAGTCGACCCATCTGATATTGCAGGTGCCGTAAGTTACCTACTATCAGATGCAGCAGGCATGGTAACAGGGACAACGTTACATGTAGACGGAGGCCGTGGCTTATAGGAGGAGTACGATGCAAATTATACCGATGCTAATAAATGGAAAGTGGGTACAAGGAGATGGTCAGGCGTTTATAGATGTTGTCAATCCTTCTACTGGTGAAGTACTCGCGCAACTAAAAAATGCTAGTAAGGCACAGGTAGATGAGGCGGTACAAGCTGCACGTATTGCGGTTGAAAGTGAAGAGTGGCGCCAAGTGAAAGCTTTTGAGCGTGGTCAGCTATTACTCGAACTGGCACAGTATATTCGCATGCATGCTGAAGAATGGAGTTTGCTAGAATGTCGGGATGTTGGAAAGCCCTTAACACAAGCACGTGCCGATGTTGAAGCAGCAGCACGTTACTTTGAGTTTTACGGTGGGGCTGCCGATAAGCTTATGGGAGACACGATCCCTATCGAAGACGGTATATTAAATGCTGTCGTGCTAGAACCTGTAGGGATTACCGTCCATATTGTACCGTGGAATTATCCTTTACAAATTACGGCAAGAAGCGTTGCCGCAGCAATTGCAACAGGAAATGCAGTCATAGTCAAAAGTGCAGAAGATACCCCGTTGACAACCCATGCGATGACACAATGGTTTGCCCGAAAATTCCCAAAAGGGATTTTTCAACATATTACGGGATTAGGTCGTGAGGTAGGCCCGTTGTTAACGAGGCATCCTGACATTAATCATATTACATTTACTGGTTCTGTTGCTACGGGTATAGAAGTGATGAAAGCAGCAGCCCAAAACATCGTACCTGTCACATTAGAACTCGGTGGAAAGTCCCCGAATATTGTGTTTGCGGATGCGCCAATGGAACAGGCATTAGAAGGCGTAGTCCGTGCCATTATTCAAAATGCGGGGCAAACATGCTCTGCTGGTGCGCGCTTACTAATTGAAGAAGATGCAAAAGCGTTGTTTATCAAGCGGTTAGTTGACAGGTTTCAAACTTTGAAGATTGGCCCGGGGGAAGCTGATGTTGATATGGGCCCTTTATTAAATGAACGGCAATATGTAAAGATTTCCGCACTGTTGCAACAAGCAAAAGAGGATGGTTATGTGATCACGGGTGGCGACACGCTAACAATAAAAGGCTATGAAAAAGGTTACTATATCCAACCAACGATTCTCGATGGCGTAGATGCCGACGCTGAACTGGCGCAGGAGGAAATTTTCGGACCGGTGTTAACTATATTGACATTTTCAACAGTGGAGGAAGCAATTACCTTAGCCAATGGTACGGATTATGGATTAGTAGCTGGTGTTTGGTCTAAAGATTTAGACACGGCTCATTATGTGGCTAGTCGAGTGAAGGCAGGACAAGTATTTGTCAATAATTACGGCGCAGCAGGTGGGATTCAAATGCCGTTTGGTGGTTATAAAAAGAGCGGAATCGGCCGTGAAAAAGGTTTTGTGGCACTAAGAAATTATACCCAAATGAAAAATATTGCGATACGCTATGCAACACCTGAGCGTACGTGAACAGGGGGGAGCATGTGGAACAAGCACAAGACAAGCAAGTGTTGTTGGAAGTAAAGCAATTACACGTCCAATTTCATTTGAAAAATGGGAAAAAGGCAAAAGTAGTCGATGATGTAAACTTTGTTATTTATAAAGGTGAGACGGTAGCACTTGTAGGGGAATCAGGCAGTGGCAAGAGTATAACATCGCTGTCAATCATGCGCTTGCTTCCGATGCCTCCTGGAGAAATATCCGCTGGTACCATTACATTAAACGATAAAAATCTACTCGATATGAATAATAAAGAAATGAGTAAGATTCGAGGCAATGAAGTGAGCATGATTTTTCAAGAACCGATGACATCACTTGACCCCGTTTTTACCATTGGCAATCAAATGATGGAAGCGATTCGTAGGCATCAAAAAATATCTACAAAACAAGCGAAAGAAAAGTCACTACAACTATTAAAAGAAGTGGGTATCGCCAATGCAGAAAAGGTTCTCACTGAATACCCGCATCAGTTATCTGGTGGCATGCGACAACGTGTGATGATTGCTATTGCCATGTCCAATAACCCCCAACTATTGATTGCAGATGAGCCGACAACGGCATTGGATGTTACGGTGCAAGCACAAATTGTAACGTTAATGATGAAGCTGAAAAAAGAACAGCAATCAGCCATTTTGTTTATAACACATGATATGAGTGTTGTTGCTGAAACCGCAGATCGCGTCATGGTGATGTATGCTGGGCAAATTGTGGAGCAAGCGCCTGTTCGTGCGTTATTTCTCGAACCGAAACATCCCTATACAATTGCCTTATTAAAAACGATGCCTACCTTAGAAACTGATATAAAAAGGTTACCATCTATCCCAGGCACTGTACCACCTGCCTATGCATTACCAGAAGGCTGTCGTTTTGCACCACGTTGTCCATTTGTGATGGAGCATTGCCGTCATGTTTTACCAGAAGTTACGTTGTTGCAGCATCAACATCATGTAAGGTGTCATTTATACACGGAGGAAGGGGCGTTGGTAAATGACGGACAAAGAAGTATTACTTGAAATTCATCATTTAAAAGCTTATTTTCCTGTGAAACGTAAGTCTATGAAAGAAGCAAAAAAAGTCGTTAAGGCTGTTGATGATATTTCAATTGACATCTTCCGTGGGGAGACACTTGGTATTGTTGGGGAATCAGGGTCTGGAAAGTCAACATTTGGGCGCGCGATTTTAAAGCTTGTTGAATCGACAGCTGGAGAAATTTTGTATAAAGGCCAAGCCATTCATCATTTGAAGGGGCGCGAATTGCAAAAATATCGCAACCAAATGCAAATGATTTTTCAAGATCCCTTTGCATCATTAAATCCACGCATGCGTATAGGCGCCATTATTGAGGAACCAATGGCTTTACAATTGTCATTAACGAAAGAGCAGCGAAAAAAACGGGTCAGAGAACTATTACAAAAGGTTGGTTTACCGGAAGATGCTATGCACAAATTTCCCCATGAATTTTCAGGTGGGCAAAGACAACGAATAGGCATTGCCCGAGCACTTGCCATCAATCCGGAGTTTATCATAGCAGATGAGCCAGTTTCTGCTTTAGATGTTTCCATACAATCACAAGTATTAAACTTGATGATGGATTTACAGGATGAATTTCAATTAACATATTTATTTATTTCCCATGATTTAAGTGTTGTCAAACATATTAGCGATCGTGTTGCAGTGCTGTATTTAGGAAGGATTGTGGAAGTAGGCACAAAAAAAGAATTGTATGCACATCCACTTCATCCATATACACAAGCGTTACTTTCTGCGATTCCTGTTGTGAATTTTGATGAACCGAAGCAATTAGTCCCATTACAGGGGGAGCTACCAAGCCCGATGAATCCACCGATTGGTTGCGTGTTCCATACACGCTGTCCGTTTGTCATGGAGCAATGTCGGCTAGCGCGGCCTCCATTGCAACAAAAAAATGAGCATCAGCAAGTAGCGTGCTTTTTATACGAAAAATAATCAGAATATTCAATTTTTACAAAGGGGGGGGTGGGTTAATGTTTGGCAATATTACCGATGTACCAGGCGTGAAAGTAGGGCATGCGGAAGATAGAGAAGGCATAACGGGATGCTCCGTTATTTTAGTGGAAGATGGTGCTGTTTGTGGAGTCGATGTGCGAGGCTCTGCACCAGGCACACGTGAAACAGATGCATTGGATCCTATTAATGAAATTCAACAAGTGCATGGCATTTGTCTAGCGGGTGGCAGTGCATTTGGTTTGGATGCCGCAACAGGTGTTATGCATTACTTAGAGGAACAAGGTGTAGGGGTAGATGCGGGTGTTACCAAAATACCAATTGTACCTAGTGCAGTATTATTTGATTTATTTATTGGTGACGCACATATAAGACCATCAGCTCAGATGGGTTATGAAGCAGCGAAAAATGCCAAGATTGGTGCTTTTGTAAATGGCAATATTGGCGCAGGCTATGGTGCAACAGTTGGGAAATTAGCAGGTCCACAATTTTGTATGAAAGGTGGTTTAGGCAGTAGTTCACTTATAGGGAAGGATGGGCTTATCGTAGGCGCTATGGTAGCGGTCAATGCAGTAGGCGATGTAAAGGACCCTACTACTCGAACAACGATTGCTGGGGCGCGTAACCGAGCAACAGGGCAATGGCTGGATAGTTGTTCCTATTTAGAAGAGCATGGTCAATCTCAGGCACTCGCTGGTACCAATACGACCATTGGCGTTGTTGCGATGAATGCAAAGTTAACAAAGGCAGAGGCGAAAAAAATCGCACAACTAGCACAAAATGCCTTAGCACGTACGATTTATCCTGTCCATACTATGCTAGACGGTGATACGATTTTTGTTTTAGGTACAGGACAGCAAACGTATCCAGTCGACTATATTGGACACTTAGCAACAAAGGTCGTGGAGGAAGCGATTATTGCTGGTGTTAAAGGTGCTACTCAATTAGAGGACGTAGAAAGTTATATAAGTATTCAACAACAGCATAAAGGGGGAGAAATACTTTGAAGCAGAGTAGAAATTGGGTTTTCCTAATGTTGTTATTGCTTTTAGGGGTGATGATTAGCGCATGTTCAAATGATAATGACAAAAAAGATACAAATAAAGTACCGACAAATGCGCCAGTAACAACAGATACACCGCAAGAAATTGTAGTCCGCATTAATGACGACCCGGATTTTTTAGATCCTCATAAAGCAACAGCCTCGATTTCCTATCAGATGATTCTTAATATTTTTGAAGGATTGATGGCACCCGAAACAGATGGCTCCTTAAAAGAAGGGCTTGCGGAAAGCTATGAAATTTCACAGGATGGTTTAACTTATACGTTTAAAATTCGTTCAGGTGTGAAATTTCATAATGGCGAGGATTTAACAATAGAAGATATTCAATATTCGTTTGATCGCTTAATGGGCAAAAATGGTGGTGAAAAAATGTCGAATAACTTTGATAATGTAGCATCTACCGAAGCCCCAGATACAACGACTTTTGTCATTAAGTTAAAAGAACCGAATTCCAATTTCCTCTATTCCTTGACTGCTCGCCAAGCAGCCATTATACCGAAAAGTAATGACGGCAAGCATAATGAAAACCCAATCGGGACTGGTCCTTTTGCTTATGTGAAATATGCTCCAGGTTCAAATTTAGTGTTGAAAAAGAATGAAAGCTATTGGAAAGAAGGCTTGCCTTACTTAAATAAAGTAACTTTTGCGTTCCAATCCGATGATCAAGCAGCCATTATGAGCTTAATGGCAAATGAAGTTGATTTAACAAGTGTCCCTTGGCAACGGGTAAATGAGGTGGAAAATAGTCATCATTTATCGCATCAAAACAATAACTCTTCTTTAATTGTCACATTTAATGAAACGAAAGCACCGTTTGATAATATCAAAGTGCGTCAGGCCATGAACTATGCCATCAGTAAAGCGGATATTATTGATTCTGTCTTTGCTGGTTATGCTGTACCACTTGGCTCGAACATGAGTCCAGCAATGGGAGACTATCAAAAGAAAGGGTTAGAAGATAAGTACAAGCTTGATGTGGCAAAGGCCAAGGCATTATTAGCTGAAGCAGGGTACCCAGACGGCTTTAAAACCAAAATTACTGTATCTTCTCATAACGATATTTATTCCAATATAGCGCAAATTGTTGCCGCTAACCTCAAAGAAATTGGTGTAGATGTAGAGATTGAAGTGGTGGAATGGGGGATTTGGCTTGATCGTGTGTACTTTGGTCGCGACTATACTATGACGACGATTGATTTAACAGGTCGTGCCTCTGCCTATGAAATTCTAAATGACTATATTTCTACCAATGAGAGTGAAAACTTCTTCTTATTTAAGAATGAGGAATACGACAACATCATGGCTGACGTTTTAAAGGAAACAGACACGGCAAAGCAAATGGCTTATTACCAACGTGCACAAGAAATTTTAGCGGAGCAGGCAGTGTCGGTTTATGTAGCGGATTACCAAATCGTCTGGGGTTCTGACAAGCAAGTAACAGGGCTAAAGAGCTATCCATTCTGGTTCCATGATATGACCGAGGTAAAATTCTCAAACTAGAAAGAGATGATTGCAAATGATGTATATGATACGTCGATTCATCCTGTTAATGACAACGATTCTTCTAGTGTCGATGATTACGTTTGGCGTTTTTCAAATTTTACCTGGGGATCCTGTTCGAACAATGTTAGGAACAGAAGCGGATGCAACACAAATTGAAAACTTGCGGTCTGAGCTTGGTTTGGACCGCCCCCTTTATGAACAATACACTGATTGGATAAAGGGACTATTGACAGGAGAATTAGGTCATTCCATTCGTTTCTCCGTGCCTGTAAAAGATTTATTGTTGGATAGACTGCCTGTCACGATGTCACTAGCTGTCCTGACATTAACCATTGTATTAATGGTTTCCTTGCCACTTGGCATGTTTGCTGCGAGACGCCAAAATAAGCTGAGGGATGTATCCTTATCGACATTGACACAAATTGGGATGGCGGTGCCTTCATTTTGGCTCGGGATGATGCTGATTTTATATGTGGGTATGCAGTTTAGTTTTTTTAAAATTAGTGGCTATATTCCGTGGTCACAAAGTATCGCCGGGGCGTTAAGTACGCTTATTCTGCCGGCGTTAACTATCGCTATACCTCAAATTGCTGTCAACTTCCGTTACGTGCGTACGGCCATTTTAGAACAAATGCAACTTGATTATGTACGGACAATTCGCAGTAAGGGGATGTCGGAACAAAATGTGATGTATAAGCATGTGTTAAAAAATGCTATGATTCCGATTTTGACCGTTTTTGGTTTGATAATGGCAGAAGTTGTGGCAGGAACGATTATAGTAGAGCAGGTATTTTCATTGCCAGGTGTTGGACAGCTATTGATTACAGCGATTAGTAATCGCGATTTCCCACTAGTGCAAGGCATCGTGATGTATATTACGGTAGCCGTTGTTGTTATTAATTTTATCGTCGATATTTTATATTCTGTGTTAGATCCAAGAATCCGATTACGATGAGAGGTGGATGCAATGGACATTGTGAAACGATATATGAAAAATATAAATTTACTCATTGGTCTACTCGTCATCGTCGGGTTTTTACTTGTTATGATTACTAGCTTCTTTTATACGCCATATGATGTGAATATGATGAATATTCCCGAAAAATTACACAGCCCAAGTAGTAAGTATCTATTTGGTACAGATGAATTTGGACGTGATATTTTTAGTCGGATGATGAAGGGGACACAAACAGCCTTTGCGGTAGGTTTATTAACGGTCATTATCGGTACATCATTTGGTATTTTAATCGGTGGACTAGCAGGTTTTCTAGGTGGCTGGGTCGATGAACTATTTATGCGCTTAATGGATGCGCTAATGGCGTTTCCAGGCATAATTTTAGCGTTAATGCTAGTAGCTGTTTTCGGGCCTGGCGTTGTCAATACCGCAATTGCCCTTGGTGTGATTGCCATACCTGCTATTGCTCGAATTGCACGCAGTGGCTTTGTCCAACATCGGGATGCCGAATACGTACTAGCCGCTAAATTAATTGGTGTCAAACCTTATAACATTATGTTTCGTCATATTTTACCTAATATATCATCCCAAATTATTGTGGCAGCAACGGTTACTTTTGCGACGGCCATGCTTGCTGAAGCAGCACTAAGTTATCTAGGGCTTGGCGTTCAACCACCAAATCCTAGTTGGGGGCGTATGTTAAAAGATTCGCAAGCGTATTTAGTAAAAGCTTCGTGGTATACATTTGCACCAGGTGGAGCTATTACTCTATTAGTGCTAGGGTTGTATATGTTGAGTAATGCTGTGAGGGATTATATGGACCCCCGCTCCAAATAGTTTTAGTGATTGGCAATGTAATATAAAACGTTCTATACTATAGTAATTATATGCTCATAACAGAGGAGGACTATATTAATGAACGCAACCATTATTACAACAGACAGCGATTTGCAAACGGCTTTAGCTATTCGCAAAGCTGTATTTATAGAAGAGCAACAAATTCCAGCATCCGAAGAATACGATGAATTTGATACACTCGCTGCGTCTTGTGAACATATTCTTGTGTATATCAATGAACAACCCGTTGGTACAGCTCGATTACGTGTAGTAGACGACTATGGCAAACTGGAACGAATTTGTATTTTACAGCCATTTCGTAAATGCGGGCTCGGAAAAGTGATTATTGACAAGCTTGAAGGGTTGGCACAGGAGAAAGGTTTAACGCAATCAAAACTTAGTGCACAAGTATATGCAGAGGGCTTTTATGAAAAGTTTGGCTATCGTCGCACAGGAGAGGAATATTTGGACGCAGGCATTCCACATGTTTTAATGAAAAAGCAATTTAACAAGGCTTAACGTGTAGTAGGTTAAATACCCACGGAATGAGTGCTTTTACCCGCGAAAAACATAGGAATACCCGCGAATCGAGATCCAATACCCGCGATGTACTAGAATGAAAAGAGGTCTTCTCAAATGATTTTTTTGAGAAGACTATTCTAATTGTTAAAAATCAGTGGTTGGATGCCATACACCTTGTTCATTTTTAATCATTTTCATTTTGAAAGGTACATTTGTAAACGGGATAAAGAATTGAATGGTTCCTTGCGATTGACTAAGTTGTTCAAATTCTGCTTCCTCAATACCATTATAATTATAAGCGCTTATAAGCATTTGAATTTCCCTTGTGAAATAATATTCTTTTATATTTTGTTTGTCTAAATACTTTTCAATTTCGGAACGTGTATGTTTCGCTAATAATGAATAATGTGTTAAATAATCGCCTTGTGCTTCTGAAAATGCATACATTTTTGCAACAGTTAGTGGTTTAACACCTTTAAGGATATTTAAATCATAATTTTCTTTAAACGCATTATAAAGTGATTGTTCCTCGGTGGTTAACGTAAAGGTTGGCTCAAGTTTTTTTACTCCTACAATTTTTCCGATGAATGTATCATTCTTTACTACTCCAACTGTCCCACCTTTTTTATTCATATAAACGGCATACTCATTTTCGTGCAATGGTGCAAGGTTTACATCAATCGTTTGCATTTTAGCATCGCCCATATGGAAGCGACTGTTAAAATAATATTTATAAATTTCCTGCTGTTCAGGTTGAGGAAATTGTACAGGAGCCACTGCCCCCGGCAAAGCAAGGAACTTGCCATTTAACGATACTTGTCCATTCGATGTTTGTACGTGATCGCCTTCAATACCAAATACCGGAGAAACTACGATATCGTAACGATCATAGTATGCAATGTAATCACCTACTTCAATTTCTCCTTGTGGATCAATCACCATGGGTAGATTTGATAATGCCCACTGTTTCCCCATAACATAAGAGATAGTTGGGTTAATGACTTTTAAGTTTTTCGATTCGATAATCGGTAGTACAGTTTCATTTTTTTGCAGTAGTGAAACAAGGTCATCAGGGTCTGTAGGTAATGTCGAAACGGTTTTAGACGCAGTTGCCTCATGCGGTGTAAATTGTAACTTCAAAACGAAGCCTACAATCAAAACAAATGTCAGCGCTATTAAGGGTACTTGCCAATGCTGGTTTGGAGTGCGTATTTTTACAGGTCGCTTAGGTGTAAGCATACGTTGTTTCATGTCCTCCGTAAATGGAACGTCTGCACGAAGTTCTCGCTTTAGTTGCTCCTTTAAATTATTCATGGATAAACACCTCCGGCTGTGCTGATAATTTTGATTTTAGTAATTCTTTTCCTCTACGTAATCTTGTGCGCACAGTATTTTGAGAAATATTCAGCAAGTCTGCAATTTCTGATGCCTTAAATTCTTCATAATAAAACAAAATAATAGCTTCTCGATAGTGAATTGGTAAACTCATTACTTCTTCCTTTAAAGATAGAAATTGTTGTTGTTGCATGACTTCCTGTTCAGCAGATTTTTCGTTCGACCAAAAAGGAGTTAAAAATTGCAGCACGTTTCTGCGCTTTATTTTACGCAATTCATCGTGACACCGATTAATTAAAATTCGGGTTAAATAGGTTTTCAGTGTTGCGTCCTTGCGAAAAGCGTCACCCTTTGTGACAAAGGTCAAAAAAACATCTTGCGTAATCTCTTCTGCGAGTTGCTGATCCTTTACATATAAATAGCTCAGATGGAAAAGGTATTCACCATATTCCTTCACTAGCTGTTCCATTAAACTACCACCTTACATGTCTTTTAACTCTTAGACGTAAAAATTCAAGAAAATTGTTCAAAATAATGAAAATAGTTACAAGTCTTCTATATGATTATTACAAAAATATGGAGGGGGCTATGGATAATGTATTACCTATAAAACAAACTCCATTTTGCGTATGTCAAAATGGAGTCTTTAATTTAAAAAGAAATAGGGACTTCCTGTAATGTTGGGTAAGATGTGATGGCACCATGTTTTGTTGTGGATGTAGCGGCATAACGATTGGCAAAGGTAAGAAGGGGCGTAGCAAATGTTTCGCAAAAGGCTTCGAGCGACTCTACTGTAATGTTTTTCTGTAACAACGTACTTAAAATGGCACCGATAAAGGCATCACCTGCACCTGTTGTATCAAGCACTTGTACAACTTCAGCAGCAACTTTTACATGCTGTTGCTTCGTGTAAAGACTAGCTCCTTGTGCACCATGCGTGACGAAAATGACTTGAACCTTGTCTTGAAATAATGACTGCACGGCTTGCTGCTCATCGTCTATATGCGTTAAAAACGATAGTTCATCATCGGAAAGCTTCACGATATGCGCACGCGGAATAAAGTTTAAAATCGTTTGCCGGCATGCTTCAGCGTCATGCCAAAGGGGGAGTCGTACGTTCGGGTCAAAAGAGACAAGACTCCCCGTAGCATGCGCTTGCTCAATAATCGCCTGATGTGTTTGCTTCATTGGACTATCCACCAAGTTCACCGAGCAAAAGTGGAGGATAGCATGAGCTGTTAGTAAATTTGTCGGCAATTGTGCTGGGCTGTACAATAAATCAGCCGCATTTTTTCGATAAAATAAAAAGTCACGTTCACCATCCGCAGTCAAGGACACAAAGGCAAGGCTTGTTTCACCTTCAGTTGTTTGTGCAATATATTGCGTATCTACACCAGCTTGTTTCACGGTAGCAATCAAAAAGTCCCCAAATGCATCTTGTCCAACCTGTGTTAGTAGGGCAGCGGGTTGGCCTAATTTTGCACAGACTGCTGCTACATTCGCCGGTGCACCACCCGCATTTTTCGTAAACTGTTCGACCGATAAAAGCGAACCACTTTGTCCAGCGGGCGTAAAATCAATTAAGAGCTCACCAATTGCATACAGTTTTCGCATACAATACCTCCTTGTCCAATCAATGCTTCATTCCTGCAAATGAGCTTTTTGCTTTGGAATATAAATAGTATAAAAAATCCCACCAAAAATGAGTAAGATACCAAGCGTTTGAATAGGGCTAGGCATGAAATCAAGCAGTAGCATATCTAATAAGATAGCGACAACGGGATCTACAAATACTAAAACAGACACTAGTATAGTAGATAGGCTACGAATACTATCAAAAAATAAATAATAAACGAATCCGGTATGAATAAAGCCTGTCCCTAAAATATAAAGCCAATTCGTTGTTGTCAATCCTTCAAATAATGAAAAATCTACAAACGGTACTAGCATCACAATACCTACCGCCGTTTGTATAAATGTTAAGGCATAGGCGCTTAAATTTTTTATCGTTCGGCTTGTTAACATCGTAAATGCATAAAATAAAGCTGAGAGCAATGCCCACACAAAGCCTGACTGCATAAATTCAGATAATGAAATAAAGTTTTGTAAACCAATAATAAAAATACTGCCGATAAAACAAGTTATCGTTGCGACAAGGGCTTGTACAGTCATTTTTTCTTTAAGCAATAACGCCCCTAAAATAAGCACAAAAATAGGTGCTAAATTATAAATTGAAATGGCAATCGAAATCGACATCTCCTCAAAAGCTTTAAATAAAAATACCCAGTTTAAGACGATAAAGACACCACAAAGAAGGGTGCGCAATAGTTCCTTTTTGTTCCACACCTCCGTTTTATGCCCGCCCGTTATTAGCCATAAAGCGCCAAGAAAGAGCGTTGCACAAACACAGCGGATAAAGACTAGCTCTGTAGCGGGTAAGCCAGTATGGATTGTGAAAAAGCCGATGGAGCCAAAAATGGCCATAGACACTGTAAGTTTTATGATTGCTGAGACATTCATAACAAACCTGCTTTCTAGTAGTAATGAAATGGCTACTATTTTTTAGCTATTACAATAATGGAGAAACCGACAGCGTTGTCTACTGTCGGCTCTTGTATCATTAGAAAACGATTACTCACGGATTTGCCCATTTCCATGGATGAAATACTTTGTAGATGTTAATGCGGGTAAGCCCATTGGTCCACGGGCATGTAATTTTTGTGTACTAATCCCAATTTCAGCGCCATAGCCGAATTCAAAGCCATCTGTAAAGCGAGTAGAAGCGTTATGATAAACCGCCGCTGCGTCTACATTATTTAAAAATGTATCTGCCACAAGCTGATCTTCAGTAACAATGGCCTCTGAGTGTTTCGTACCGTATTGATTAATGTGTTCGATAGCCTCATAAACGTTTTCAACAATTTTGACGCTAATCTTCAAATCTAAGTACTCCGTTGCAAAGTCTTCCTCTGTAGCGGGCTGCGCAAAATCTACCGCTTGGCAAACTGTCGCATCACCTACAATTGTCACGCCTGCTTCATGTAGTGCATTTAGCAACTGTATACCGTGTTCACTAAACCACTCCGGATGAATCAGTAAGCTTTCTGCTGCATTACAAACAGAAGGACGTTGTGTTTTTGCATTTCGGCAAATGTTTTCTGCTTTTATGTAATCGGCAGTTTGGTCCACATAAATATGGCAATTGCCTGCGCCTGTTTCAAGCACAGGCACGGAAGCTTCTCGAACAACTAAATCAATGAGAGCTTTACCACCGCGTGGAATCAGTACATCAAGGTATTCTTTTAAATGGAATAATTCCTTTGCTGTGTCACGACTTGTATCTTCGATTAATTGCACTGCATCGACTGGGATCGACGTTTTTTCAAGTGCTCGGTGGATACTTGAAACAAGGGCAATATTTGAAAATTTAGCTGAGGAACTACCACGTAATAGCACAGCATTACCCGTTTTCAATGATAATGTGGCTGCATCCACCGTAACATTTGGTCTAGCCTCATAGATCATGCCGATAACCCCAATTGGCACCATACGCTTCTCAATGAGTAAGCCGTTATCCTTTTCAATATGCTCAAGCGTAGTTCCAACTGGATCATTTAATTTCACCAGTAAATGAATGGCATCAGCCATTGCTGTAATACGTTCCTTGTTTAGCATAATACGATCAAGTGTCGAAGTAGCCATGCCTTTTTCTTTCCCATTTGCTAAATCCTTCAAATTTTCTGAAATTAGTATATCTTGATCGATTAGTAATTGTTCCGCAATTTTTGTTAAGGCATCATTTTTTTCGCATGTTGTTTTAATATTTAAAACATAGCTTGCCGCTTTTGCTCGTTTTCCTTTTTGGTATACTTCACTTGTCATTTGAATTCCTCCTATTTCGTTTGTATTTTTAACCATTTATCCCGATGAATAACCTCTATCGGGTAATTGGTTAATTCATCAGTTCGTTTTCCCATGGCGTGTGCTAGCTCAAGTGATGAATATAATACTTCGCCGCGCCCAATCAGTTTATTATGGCTGTATACCTCGACAACATCACCTTGTTCGAAGTCTCCTTCAACACGATAGACACCTGCAGGCAGTAAGCTTTTTCCATTTTCTAATAATGCATGTTCCGCACCGTTATCTATAAAAATTTTACCAGAAATTTCCGTTAGTGCAATCCACTGTTTGTTATTTGTTAAGACAGCGAGTGCTTCATGCTCTACATATGTCCCATCGCCTTGCCCATCTAAAATATCGATTAGCTTTTGAGCCCCGTAGCCCGTCCCGATAAATACTTTAACGCCTGCATTTAAAGCTGCACGTGCTGCTAATAGTTTGGACTCCATACCACCTGTGCCAACTTTAGAGCCAGCACCGTCAGCGAAGCCTAGCATTTCATCTGTGACTTCAGTTAACCGATCAATGCGTTTTGCTTGCGGATTTTTATTGGGATTGGCATCGTATAAACCATTAATGTCTGTTAGAATAATAAGCTGGTCTGCGTGGACAAGCCCACTGACAAGTGCGGATAGCATATCATTATCGCCAAATGTTAATTCACTGACCGATACCGTATCGTTTTCATTAATAATTGGGAGCATCGAGCGCTCAAGCAATTCCTCAAATGTTGCATAGGCATTTTTATAACGTTCTTTTTTCGAAAAATCAGTTCGTGTAAGTAAAATCTGAGCAGGCATTATATCATAAATACTAAATAGTGCATGATAGGTTTGGATAAGCAAACTTTGGCCGACTGCTGCTGCTGCTTGTTTCCCTTTTACTGTCACAGGGCGAGAAGGGTAGCCGAGTTGTTTAAAGCCTGCTGCTACAGCACCAGACGAAACTAGTAATACTTCATGTCCACATTTTTTTAATTCCGCAATAGCTTGCACGTGATCCATTAAGCGTACTTTATCAATTTCGCCTTTTGCATTTGTTAAAGAGCTACTGCCGATTTTTACAACAATTCTTTTTCTTTCCATCCTAATTCCTCCAGTTCACCATTTGGGAGCATTCCTACCGCCTAAGCCACAAATTGCTGAATAAAGATAAAAAAACCTTTTCGTCCTAAAAACTAGGACGAAAAGGTTGCTTTCCGTGGTACCACCTACATTGAATATCTTGAGATATTCCACTTTCCTCATAACGCTTGAGACTGCGCCTAGTTTGGCTAGGACGTTTCACGAAGTAGGTTCTGTAGTCTTTTTTGTACAATGTCTTACAGCCGATGGACATCGCTCTCTTACCAATTAGTTTCTACATACTAATCTTCGTTCGTTTTATTGGTATCATGTATTTTGGAGAGATTATGGCATAGAGTATAACCACAAGTTCTCTTTCGTACTACTAATTGAATAAAGAATGCACTACTTCTTTGTGTCTGTCAAGCTGAATAGAAAAATTGTGTATAAATAAGGATAAATTGCAGAGGTTTGCAACCGCCAATAATTAGTTGAATACTGGGAAGTGACCATTATTTTAACCACCAAATGGCAACGAGTAAAGGGAGCATCGCCAATATCATCACAAAGAAACTCCACAAAATTTGTTTCCCTGTTGTCATGTTTTTAGGTTTAATACTCATTTTTTCATAGAGTTCGTTAATAGCACGTTGCTCTTTTGCATAGAGCATTGATTGAAATTCATCATAATCTTGAATATAACTAGATGGGGGCCTTGGGCTAAAACGTAGATTTCGAATATCTTCCGTAATATCTTTTTCGCCAATCCAGTAGGTAATAACGGGTGCTAAGCCAGCAGAATGCATTGCTTGAACCTCGATATCGTGTGTTTTCATTTTATAAAAGACATTTCCTTGCTCGTCCTCAAATTCTTGTACAATATCACTTACTGCCATCGACGAATCACCTCTTTCTTAATACAATAGGGATTGAATTCATAGTGTTGAATTCTATTATAATGCATAAACGAAGAGAAATGTTGCGTGAACGAGCATTAATAAGGATAATAATTTTTTATAAAATTTTTTATATATAGTCATAAAGTTACAAGAGGCGTGTAGTATAATGTAAATACAACCATTGTAATTATGGTTTTTTCTAACAAATAGCGGGGGAGAAGGGGAAAATTGGAACTTTCGTCGTTACTAGCTTTTTTAGGAGCAGCCATTATTTTAACTATAATGCCAGGACCAGACAATTTATTTGTCCTTGCACAAAGCATTACACAAGATAAAAAGGCTGGAATTGCGACTTCACTAGGTTTATGTACGGGCTTACTGGTACATATCGGAGCTGCAGTTTTAGGTATCTCAGCCATTGTCTATCAATCGACCGTTATGTTTTCGATTGTCAAATTTGCAGGGGCTGCCTATTTATTATACTTAGCATGGCAATCATTTCGAGCGAAGAATGATGCATTTACATTGGAGCACCAAAATATTCATACGTTCGCTTTGCTATATCGAAAAGGAATTTTAATGAATATCTTAAATCCAAAAGTTTCTTTATTTTTCTTAGCACTATTGCCACAGTTTGTAAATCCGTTACTTGGACATGTGGCGTTACAAATGCTTATTTTGGGTATGGTATTTTTAGTGCAGGCACTGATTCTATTTTCATTAGTTAGTGTTTTTGCTGGGAAAGTAAGGGAAATAATTATAGGTAAACCTACTATTGCAAAACGCCTGAATATCGTACAAGGTGTACTATTTACATTTATCGGTATAAAAATCGCACTTAGTAAACAATAAAAGGAGGAGATTGTATGGCTATTTTACATATTACCTTTAGCTTGTCTACACAAGGGTCCATTAAACACGCGATTCGACAAAACCATTTACAGCGGGAAGAGTCAGTGATTTGTATTCATGATAATTTCTCCATTGGCCCACTTACAAGTATGGAAGAGCGAAAAAATTGGTTGGATACACATATTTTTAAGGATGTAGAAGAACAAGAATTATATGAAGACATCCACAACAAGTGGACAAAAGCGATAGCTGGCATCCCATGTGATCTGGATGTTTGGATTTGGTATAGTCAAAATACGCATGAAGAAATTGCTTTACGTTATGTGATGAGTGAGTTTGTCAATAAATGCAGCATGGTATTTGGTATAGATGCGACGGCTGGTTTACAGCGCATACAACAAGACATGGCCATTCGTTATACCGGTGAGTTATCATCGGATATGTTAATGAAGTTACGTCCAGAAGCGAAGCGTTTTACAATTGAGGAGTGTCAGCGTCTAGCTAAAGAATGGGGCGAGCTCAAGCGAAATCAAAGTATATTGCGAGTTTGGCAAAATGGTATTGTTCATGTAGAAGAGAGTGAGTTTGATATAAATATTATTAACAGTGCAAAATATTTACAAGCTAGCAACAAGGAGCAATGGCTTTCACCAGTGAATGTTATCGGGCAAATGGTAAATATAACGGACGACTATATAAATGAAACATTTATTGAAAATCGATTACTCTACTTGGCTCAACAAGGATTGTTTGAAATAAGCGGTGACACATCGGATATAAATGCATATAAAATAAACTATATCGGGCAATAAGGTAATCGTAAAAGAGAAAAAGTGTTAGATTGATTTGAAGTCAATCTAACACTTTTTTGTTATGTTGTTGTTCGCATCTTACTTTTTGAGCAGAGGTCACTCATCTTTTTGTTCCTTTATTTTGAGTGCCAGCCTCTTTAGTCGCGTTCTCTCGAAGGGCCCATCTTCTCATAATAATCAAGAACAAATTGCTGGAATTGACGTGCGGACGGTGGGAGGTAACGATTTTCAATCCAAGCCATTCCAATTATGCGTTCACATACCATATCTTCAACATGTATTTTTACAACCTTATTTGGATTAAGATCTTCATCATCAGGTAGGAGGGATACCCCTAGACCGGCTCCAACAAAGCCTGCAACGGTAGAGACCTCATCACCTTCATACGTAATTTTAGGCTTAATGCCCGCAGCACTTAACAGTCGATCAGCAGTACGGCGTAATGCATAGCCTTTTTTCATAAGGACAAAGTTTTCATGTTCTAGTTCCTTCATCGTTATACTTTTACGATTGGCTAGATGATGATCGATGGGTACCATGATATAAAGCTCATCTCTCCATAGTTCTTTCCAACAAACAGGTGGTTCTGTATCAATCGCTGCAAGCAAACAAAGATCCAGCTCACCTGCCAGCAATTGTTTAAGCTGTGAGTGCGAATAGTTTTGTGTGAAATGAAAGCGGATATGCGGATGTTGCTGACGAAAGGCGCGGATCAAATCAGGAACAATACTTGTGCCAAGTGTATGTAAGAAGCCTAGTGACACATCTCCAAGCTCAGGATTATTGAGTTCCTGTAATTCTAAAACAGCTTTTTCATATTCTTTACGCATACGTTGCACACGGTATAAAAACAATTCTCCGTAGCGATTTAGCATGATTGAACGTCCTTGGCGGTCAAATAAAGGAACACCTAATTCCTCCTCAAGCTTTGCAATCGAACGACTAAGTGCAGGCTGTGAAATCGCTAAAACATCTGCTGCACGTGTCATATGTTCAAGCTTCGCTACTGTTGCAAAATATTCCAATTGTTGCCATTCCAATTTCACTCACCTCTAATAATAGTATGGATATTAGTTACCTGCATTATAACGGTAAAAGGATAGGAAGTATAGGCAACTTGGGAAAATTTTAAATGGCAGCTCATCGGAAATTAAACAAATGAATTTTTTACATTTAGAAGTACCTCTAAAGGGTGATTACAGAAGGCATCAACCTTACACCATTCATGCATAAAACGTATCGAAACGATAAAAACTATAAATTGTACATTATGAATAAAGGGTGTTAAGATAGACACATAAAATACACAAATACAAATTTCCGTGAAGGGGATATTATAAAATGAAGTTATCAAAGCCGCAACCTCTAACAATTGAGGGAGGCAAAAAAGCCGTACTATTACTGCATGGATTTACAGGTAGCACAAAAGATGTGAAAAAGCTAGGGGAATTTTTATCCAAACGTGGTTATACCGTTCATGCACCTATCTATAGTGGGCACGGGGTAGAACCGGAAGCCCTACTAGAAACAAAACCTGAAGACTGGTGGAACGATGTAGTAGAAGGCTACAACTTCCTAAAAGATAAAGGATATGAAGAAATCGCAGTAGTTGGTATTTCACTTGGCGGAGTTTTTTCATTAAAAGTAGCAGAGCAATTTCCTGTTAAAGGAGTTGTTGCCATGTGTGCGCCGATAACACGTGATAGCTCAAAAGGATTATTTACACGTTTATACAATTATGCAAGACTTTACAAACACTTTGAAAACAAGTCCAAAGATCAAATTATTTCTGAACTACACGAATTACGTATTTCACCAAAAGATTCTTTAGATGGCGTAACACGCTTAACAGAAGAAACACGTGAAGATTTACCTGCAATTAAAGCACCAACTTTAGTATTGCAAGGATTACTAGACGATGAGCTATATCAACAAAGCGCTCCGTTTATTTTAGATACAGTTAAAACAGATGATAAAGAAATTATTTGGTATGAAAATTCTGGTCATATTATTACGTTAGATAAAGAACGTGATAAAGTGTATGAAGACGTGTATAATTTTTTAAACCATATAGAGTGGTCTGTTGCAAACTAAGAGCTGTCGTCTGACAGCTCTTTTTATTTGTTAATTTTTACTTAATAAGCTAGGAACTGTACTATTAGCATTTAACTTAGAAAAAACTATTGTTTTTATAATAAATGCCTGTTACCATAATGAAATTGTAGTGAAAATTCATTCGATTTAACTTATTTCAGCAAAACGCTTTATTTTTATTAGTGATGAACGAATGTGATAAAATCACTGAATTGCGTAGGGGGTCGAACTCTAGCTGTAGTAAGAGAAGCTTCATTGAATATCTTCCATTCTATATGGAGCATTTCGAGCATGCTCGAAAAAAATCAGTACGCAATTACGCTAAAACGTAATTGATTATTTGCTATAGTCAAACACATCTAAGGAGTACATCAATTATGCAAAAGAAAATACCTTTTTCTACATATGCAGTCATTGGAACGATGCTATTTGGACTGTATTTTGGAGCAGGAAATCTAATTTTTCCAATTCAACTTGGACAACTAGCAGGGACTAATTTTTGGTTTGCCCTTGTCGGTTTTTTAGTAACGGCAATCGGGTTACCGTTTTTAGGTATTTTAGCGATTGGTTTATCGGGCAGTAATGGACTGCGTGATTTAGCGAGTCGTATTCATCCTTTATTCGGCGTTATTTTTTCATTAGCGCTATACTTAACAATTGGTCCTTTCTTTGCGATTCCAAGAACGGCAACAGTGCCATTTGTCGTTGGTTTTGAACCGTATATTAATGCGGAACATACAACCATGTTACTTGCGTTGTTTAGCTTTATATTTTTTGCCATTGTCTATTATTTCTCGTTAAATCCAGCGAAGATTATGGATTATATCGGTAAGGTGTTAACACCAGCCTTTTTAGTGGTATTATTTATTTTAATTATTATTAGTATTGTAAAGCCGATGGGGCACTTCCAACAGCCAATCGGTGACTATATTCAATCTTCCTTTATGACTGGCTTTAAAGAAGGTTATAATACAATGGATGCACTAGCATCGCTAGCGTTTGGTATTGTAGTTATCAATGCCATTAAAAATGCAGGGATTACAGATCGTAAAGAAATTGCTAAGGCAACATGGAAATCAGGCATCTTTGCGATGGCACTAATGACGTTAATTTACGGACTTATTACGTATATGGGCGCATCTAGTATTGAATCTATTGGAACATTTGACAACGGTGGTTTAATTTTCGCTGCGGTTGCGGATCATTATTTTGGCTCATTTGGTGCAATTTTATTAGCGGTCATTATTGTGCTAGCTTGTTTAAAAACGAGTATTGGCTTAATTACTTCTTGTAGTGAATTTTTCCATGAAGTGTTTCCAAAGGTTAGCTATAAAATGTTTGTTCTATTATTGTGTGTCGTGTCCTTCTCTATTGCGAACTTTGGTTTAAATAATATTATACAATTTGCTATTCCAGTGCTTATGTTCTTATATCCACTTGCAATTGTTCTGATTTTACTTGCTTTAAGCTCTTCGTTATTTAACAATAAGCAGGCTGTATACGCATCGGCTATGTTTTTGACGTTTTTCGTTAGTCTAATCGATGGCTACAAAGCGCTTGTTATTAGTATTCCTGGAGCACAATTAAGCTTGTTAGACACAGTAGAGCAACTATTTTCCGATGTTTTACCACTATATGATATCGGTTTAGGTTGGATATTACCGGCTATGATCGGTGTTGTGATTGGCTTGATTTTGCCTTCTAAACAAACGAAAATCATTCACTAGTTTTGTCATTTTAGTGATTTACTTAATAAAAAAGTGTTAGATTGAATGTCAATCTAACACTTTTTCTTATTTTTATATACGAAAATAATATATGCAGAAAATTTATTCAATTTAATTTATAATGTTACTTATGATTGTGATAAGGAGAAGGTGAGCAAATGCACGAACTTTGGATGTTTACAGCAGTGGCGCTAATGATTGTTATGGTGCCTGGAGTAGATTCACTACTAGTTTTAAAAAATACAATCGTACATGGCAAAAAAGCAGGCTTTTTTACAATGGTAGGGATTGTTCTAGCACTACTAGTTTGGACAACTTTAGCAGTACTTGGCCTTGCAACGATTATATCAAAATCAATGGTCGTATTTTTAGTCATCAAGTATGCGGGTGCAGCTTATTTAATTTATTTAGGCATTCAATCATGGCGTGCAAGGGCACAAAATATGATGTTGCAAGAAGAGGTTACTATCAAAGAAAATGGAGAAAAAAATGTGCCGCTTAGTTGCATGACACAAGGCATTACAACGGACTTATTAAACCCAAAAACATTGTTATTATATGTAACATTAATGCCTCAATTTATTCAACCAAATTTTAATATTAACGCGCAATTAATAGTGTTAGCAGGCATTTTAATTGCCTTATCCATTGTTTGGCTTGGCATTGTCATTCTTGTGATGAATGTAATTCGCAAATGGTTTATGAAGCAGACTGTACAAGCAATGTTTAATAAAATAACAGGTGTAATGTTAGTAGGCATTGGTGTTCGCATTGCCACTGAAAAAGTATAGGAAAATTGAAAAAATGCACGCAATGGTCAATTGCCATTGCGTGCATTTTATTTCCCTTAGTAGGCAGTCCAACCACCATCTACGGCAATAACCTGACCATTTACAAAGCTCGCTTCATCTGAACCTAAGAATATAGCAAGTTGGGCAATTTCTTCTGGTTGACCAGCCCGAGGATTAATGGCTAAGCCAAGTGCCTGACGAGCCGCCCCGACTTCACTCATATTGGTCATTGTTGAGCCAATGTTAGTCATAACAGCACCTGGTGCAATCCCATTGCAACGAATATTTTGATTGGCATACATAAAAGCTGTATTTTTTGTTAAGCCTACGACGGCATGTTTAGAGGCAGTGTAGGCAGCGCCTGCGCGAGCACCATAAAGTCCGCCAGCAGAAATATTATTTACGAAGACCCCATGCCCTTGCTCAAGGAAAATTTCTGTTGCCATACGCATAGAGCGCATAACAGCTGTTGTATTGACAGCAAATACTTTATCCCAACGCTCATCGGAAATTTCACCGACAGGCTCCATACCATCCATAATACCCGCGTTGTTAACTAAAATATCTAGTTTACCAAAATTGTTTTTGGTCTCATCAAATAAGCGTTGCAAGTCTTCTGCTAGAGCAACGTTTGTTTGTATAGCGATAGCTGTGCCACCAGCCGCCTGAATACCATCCACAACAGCTTGCGCACCATCTAAATTTAAATCTGAAACAACGACTTTCGCACCTTCTTTAGCATAACCTTCTGCGATTGCTTTCCCCATACCTGATGCTGCACCTGTAACAATTGCTACTTTATTTTCTAATCTCATGTCAAAAGACCTCCTATTCTAACGATTAATTATTGAACATGTGTTCATTAAAATATTATAATGTCCGTGTAAGCGATTTCAATACGCAGAATTCGTAGAACTGTTCAGTAAGCAACACATTTAAAAAAATTGTTTAGTAAGGGGTAGAAAAAATTGACCGTGAACGATTTACGAGTAGTCAAAACAAAGCAGGCGTTACATAATGCATTGCTCACGTTGCTAAGTGACAAACCGCTAGAAAATATATCGATTGCTGAAATATGTCGTGTGGCAAAAGTGAATAGGGGGACATTTTATTTACATTACGAACAAAAGGAAAAGTTGTTTGAAGAATATTTTCAGGAAATTGTTGAGGATTTATATCATGCTTATGAGGAACCTTATCGTGCAGCATCGACTATTATTAAAAACGAGCTAGATCCAAATACGATCCAGATTTTTCATCATATAGAGCGTTTTAAACTATTTTATCGCATTGTTTTTTCTAAAAATGTTCCGCTAACCTACTATTATATGTTGTTTGATGAAATACAATCGTTACTAAAAAGAGATTTAGCGCAAAATAAAATTGGGGAAATAAAGACGGATTTTTATAGTGCTTATCAAGCAAATGCCATAATTGGCATAATAATTGAGTGGTATCGGCATGATTTTGCGGAAAGTGCCAGTGAACTAAACAAGCAACTCGCTGCCATTTTGCGTTTTGAAGAAAATAGTGGAAATCGCTATTAAACTATGGGAAACGCCACTATACTTGAAATAATCATAAATTAGCAAAAAAATGTTAGATTGAAAGCCATCAATCTAACATTTTTCTCTTTTGTTCAATTATTGAGCTGTAGGACTTTAGGTTTTTTAAGTGCAACTGCTATGATTGCGATTGCTAGTGTAACAACGATAATCATACCTAATGCACTGCTATTACTTATCAAGCTTTCAGTGTTACCGCCAAAAATAATTGTATAATAACCGTCAGCACCGTATGTCGCTGGCAAAAGAGAAGCGACGCGATGGTAAAAATCTGAAAGCATCGCATTCGGTACGAGGACACCAGATGTAACAAGTTGTAATGACAGTGCACAAATATTAAAGATCATGCCAAGATTACCAAATAGAATAACAAAAACTTGTGCTAAACATAGGAAAGCCCAAAACATAAACGCTTGGAAAAAATAAATAGTGAATAAACTTTCATCACTTGAAATCGCAAATAGCTGCATTAAACCAATTGTTAGTAAGGGCAAAATAAATGAAACAGCAAAATTGAGCAGTTGTCGTGCAAAGAATAAAGACCATTTCGAAACGCTATCTTGAACCATTTGGGCTGCTTGTTGGTGTTGCATAATCATCACCATCGCACCAACAAATGAAGAAATAATCACCATTAACGGGACGAAATTCGCAGCAAACCCTTTCGCATCATTTGTTTTAATAATAGTCGATTCAACGATACGATCTTTTACACCCATAATGGTTGTCGTGACAGTGTCCTGAACAAGCAAGGCGCTATTTTGTTCCATTGGAAGTTGTGAAAATTGTTGGGAAAACGCCTTGACAATTTCGCCTTGCTGTACAGGATATAACTGATGATTAACTTCATTTGTAGTCTGTTTTGCTACACCCTCCATCATTGTTTTGGCAAGGCTTGCGTTCGCTTGATTAATAAAATAAATAATGTTTGCTTCTTTACCTGCTTTGAGCTGAGCAGTGAATTCTGCAGGTATATGAATAATCATATGAATATAACGGTTTTCCAAATCCTTTTCCGCCCTATCGATGGAGGTAAAATCTTTTGACGCAAAGGGCAATGACTTTTTAAGCCCATCTATCACTTCTTGCCCAAAGGCAGCATCTTCGCTAATATAGCCGATTGTTAAGTTATCTGTTCGATCATTTATGCCATCATATGCAGTCATCCAAATAGAAAAGAATATTAATTGAAATGCAATTGTAGCGACAATGCCAATATAGGTTTCACGAATCTTAAATAATGCTTGTAATCCTTTTGTCATATCCTCTTATTGCCTCCTAATAAGTAAGTGCTTGCTTGCATAGCGGGAAAAATTTTTTCTAGGAAGTTAAGCCCCTAGAAAAAATTGCAACACTTGTCTTTATTAATTCTTCTGTTGGAAGGGTAGAAACGATTGTACCTAATCGAGCGCGTGAAATAAAGTGACCAAAATTAAGGGCTATAAGAGATAGTGCAGCCGCTTCAAAGTTGACCTCACGAATTTTTCCTTTATGATGCATTTCCTTAAAGTAATGTATTAGTTCATTTTTAAAGAGTAAAGGAACATTTGCTATTTCAGCATTTATTTCAGGAAATTGCATCGATTCCTTAAAGCCAATCATCACAAAGTCCTTGATAGACATCATATACTCGAAATATTGCATTGAAAAGCGGGTTAAATCCGTTTCTAAATCCCATGTAACCTCTTCACGCATTGTTTTTTGCAAAATTGGGTTGTAAGAAAATTTGTCTACAATCGTTTTTAAGAGCCCCTCCTTATTGCCAAAATGGCGAAAAATAGTGACTTCATTGACCTGTGCTAAGTCGGCGATTGCCTTTGTTGTGGCTGCGGTATAACCTTTTTCGCTAATTAATTGTAAGGCTGCATCTATTATGCGTTGTGCTGTTTCTTTTGTTGCCAATAAACTAAGTCCTCCTATGCAAGTAGTTACTTACATGCTACCATGCACGATTTAGATTGGCAATAAAAATAAAGCGCTAAATTGTAAAAGAGGTTGGTATTTAAATTATTATGCCATACTATTCTATTATCGTTGTTGACAACTATATCGGACGTTGATATATTTTAATTATATCGTCAGTCGATATATTGTTAGACGATATATTGAGGGAGGTTTTAGTATGACACAGGAATATCCTCCATTAACTGAGGGTGTTTATTATATTTTGTTGGCATTATTTGAGGCGCGTCATGGCTATGGCATTATGCAATTAGTTGAAGAAATGAGTAAAGGCCGTGTTCGTCTTGGCGCAGGTACTATATACGGAGCTATCAAAACATTGTTGGAGCGACAATGGATTGAGGCACTAGAAGATGATGGACGCAAGAAGGAATATATAATTACAGAAAATGGAAAGAAAGTGGTTGATTACGAAATTTTGAGATTAAGGGAACTTTTTGACAATGGTATCCGTATAACGAATGGAAAAGCTTAAAAGCGCATTTGCATGTAGGAGGTGTTGACATGAAAAAAATTAAATTTCGCTTTTTTTTAGATTATGAAAAAGAAGAGGCATGGGTAAATGATTTGGCTGCACAAGGATGGCATTTACAAAAGAACATAATTAGTTTCTTTGTATTTGAACAAGGCGAGCCAGGAAAGTATATTTACCGCAATGAATTAGTTGAAGGTAAAAAGAAAGATTATTATGAATTTTTGGAATCGATGAATATTGAATGCGTTTCTAAATTCGGCGTTTGGGCATATTATCGAAAAGAAGCGATCGATGGGGACTTTGAATTATTCTCAGACGCACCTTCTAAAATACAATATTTAAAATCAATCACTAGATTGTTTATCCCAATTGCGTTGCTCAATATTATCATTGGCATTTTTAATATCATTACGGGATTTACAGCGTCTCCAGTAGCGTTCATGTCTATTAATCTTGGCATCTTGAATATGGTGATGGCGCTGCTAATGTATGTACCGATTCGAAAAATTCAAAGACGTAAAAAGCATTTGGAACATGATTTACATATATTTGAGGGGTAGGGAGGATGAAAGATGACATTACAATTACAGCATGTCACAAAAAAATATAAAGATTTTACAGCGGTTGATAATTTAAATTTCACTATTGAGAAAGGTGAAATTTTCGGGCTCATTGGTCAAAATGGGGCGGGCAAAACAACGACTTTTCGTATGATTTTAGATTTACAGGAAACAACTGCTGGTACGATATCATGGAATGGAAAGCCTGTCAATTCGATTAACCGAGATGTACTTGGTTATTTACCAGAGGAGCGTGGGATTTTTCCTACGATGAAAGTAGAGGACCAATTATACTTCTTTGGAGAACTGCGAGGCATGAAAAAAGCAGCGCTTAAAAAAGATATTGATTTTTGGATTAGTCGTTTTGAGTTAGAAGAGAAGCGTAAAGATAAAGCAGAAACACTATCAAAAGGCAACCAGCAAAAAGTACAGTTGATTGCAAGCTTTATTCATAAACCCCAATTTTTAATTTTAGATGAGCCTTTTAGTGGTCTTGACCCAGTCAATAAAGATTTACTAAAGGATGCTATTTTACTACTAAAAGAACAAGGTACAACTATTTTATTTTCAAGTCACCAAATGGATAATGTGGAAGAACTTTGTGATCATTTATGTTTACTAAAGCGGGGCGTATCTTTATTTTCTGGCAGTCTATTAGATTTAAAGAAACAATATGGGAAAACAAAGCTGTCTGTGCGTAGCAATTGGTCTACTACGGAATTACTTCAGCTCGAAGGTGTGAAAGATGTGCGTGTAGAAAAAGAGCAAACAGTGTTATTGCTTGAAGATGAACGTTTTGCAGAAAGTATTTTCCAACAGTTGTCAGCGGGCAAATATATTGAAAAATTTAGTTTAGATTATTTAACATTGGACGAAATCTTTAAAGATAAGGTAGGTGGTACTGTTGTCGAAGTTTAGTTTGTTAATGAAGCAATTATACAAATCAAAATTAAAATCCAAATCATTTATCTCAATGACCCTTCTATATGTAATTGCGATGTCCGTTGCTATTTTTTGGTCGGATATTAAGGAGCTTTTTACAGGCGATGATGAGGCGCAGCAAATTGCAATTGTTAATGATACGAGCGCAGATTTAAGCGGCATTTTTGTGTCCAATAGCGATATGACATTTATTCAGGATGAATCAAATATTAAAAAGTTGGAACAACAAGTCAAGGACGGGAAGCTCGCCGCACTTATTGAAGTAAGTGATCAGAACGGTCAATTGCATGCGGAAATTTCAACATTTCAACCGTTAAAACTAAATGATCAATCGACGATATCATCTTTATTGCAATATGCAGGTCAGCATTATGCTGTGCAAAAGCTATCTCTAACTTCAGAACAAGCGGCACAAATTATGGCAGCAAAAACGGTTATTTCAAATAAAAATTTAAATGCAGAATCTACTGGCGGAAAAAGCGAGGAAGAAAAGCAATCAGGGCTTTGGGTATCCTATGCTGTCGGTATTTTAATTTACTTCTTTATTTCTACTTTCCTATCAATGATTACAACTGAAATTGCTTCTGAAAAAGGCTCACGTGCGATGGAAATGCTATTAGTAAGTGTGAAACCAGCAACACATTTTAAAGCGAAAATTGCAGGTGTTTTGCTACTAGCTTTGACGCAAATGGGCATCATTGCAGTAGTTTTCCTTATCTATGCAAAATTCGCGAAAAACGGTGTGATTTGGGAAATGGCGACAAGCATTGTGAAGGAGCTATCAGTTGGCTATGTGTTATATGCGATGCTATTTTTAGTATTAACAATTATTTTATATTTAATAGTCGGTGCATTATTCGGCTCATTAGTATCGAAAGTAGAGGAAGCAGGTCAAGTATTGATGCCTGCAATGATGATTACATTAATCGGTTTCTATGTGATGCTTTCAGGTATTGGCAATCCAGATACAATTATTATTAAAGTATTCTCTTATATTCCGTTCACTTCTGGAATGGTGATGCCAATGCGTATTGGTGCAACGGATATTGGCATGATCGAACCATTACTGTCCCTTGGTATTTTATTGATGACGATTATTGTGGCTTATTTATTTAGCTTATCATTCTATAAACGCAGTGTCTTAACGTATAGCACAGGCGGCGTAATTCAAAAGTTTAAAACTGTTTTAAAAGTAACAACATAATGATGGAAAGCAGCTATTTACATGTAGCTGCTTTTTTAAATAATATAAAAAACGTTGATTTCCGTTCCATGCGCTCCCTTTTTTGCAAGCACGGCTCCAACTAATTTTTGCGGCGGACGCCACAAAAATGGATTTTCCACTCGTGCTGTTCCTGCTGGAGTGTCATGCTTTTCACTGCAATAATTTCCTTCTACACATAGAGTAAACGAGGGAACATTCATAAAAATACACCATATTTATTGTAGTCAGCAGTCTGATAGTTACTAGGATGTGACTATTTTCGACATCAATATACTAATTTTTAGAAAAGATGTAAGGTGAAATGAAGAATCAGTCGAATTTTTAGTTCAAACAAGCTATAATTTGGAGAGTAGTCATTTTGTTGAAGATGCGATAAGTGTCGCAATCTAACTTAACTTTCACGTAAACGCTTGAGATAGATGAAACTTTTTCATCTCGTAATCGTATGTAATAAAAGAGATAAATCGCAGGGGGTATTACTTATGTCTGAAATGAACAACGACTTGTTAAAATCAAAAGATCCATTCGCAACCGAAAATCCACTGCTACAACCTAACCCGTTGTTGCAGGCTGAATCAGTACAAACACCGACACTTATTTCTGAACAAGAGTTATCACAAATTGCACAAAATCAACTGGCTTTAAAGAAAGATCCTGAAGTGCATGCACTTGCGCAAAAAATTGATGTGAAAGACCAAATCGCCATGTTAGAGCTAGGCAAAGAAACAGCGAATGGTATTTCTACATTTTCAGATAAAATGTTGGCAACAATGAGAGCTAGCAAACTTGAAGAATCCAGTGTCTTATTAAATAATTTAAATAAAGTAATGGATAAATTTGACCCGCAAGATTTTGCGGAAGAGAAAAAAGGCGGCTTCCTGACAAAGCTGTTTAGTAAAGGTAAAGAACAATTAGAAAGATTTTTATCGAAATATGACAGCATGAATAAAGAAGTCGATGTCATTTACCGTGAAATTCAAAAATATGAAGTTGAAATGAAACGAAATACAATCGACCTAGAAAATTTATATGACCAAAATTTAAACTATTTCCAAACATTAAGTAAATTTATTGCAGCTATTGAAGTCAAGGCAGAAGAAGTACGTTCAGCCTTACCTATGTTAGAGCAAAAAGCGCAAACAGGTGACCAACTAGCAGCTATGGAATTTGAAACGATGCAACGTGCTGTAGAATTATTGGAACAACGACGTTATGACTTAGAAATGGCGCAGCAAGTATCATTCCAATCGGCACCGCAAATTCGTTTAATGCAACAAGGTAATAACCATTTAATCGGTAAAATCAACTCAGCCTTTGTTACAACAATTCCAATTTTTAAACAAGGTCTAATTCACGCTGTAACATTAAAGCGTCAAAAGCTAATTTCAGATTCTATGAGTGAGCTGGATCGTCGTACAAATGAAATGCTTGTTCGCAATGCTGAAAACATTAGTAAAAACAGCGTCAATATTGCCCGTGCCGCAGGTAGCCCAAGCATTAAAATTGAAACGATTGAAACAACATGGCAAACAATTATGGCAGGCATTCAAGAGACAAAACAAATTCAAGCAGAAACAGCAAGAAATCGCGAAGAAGGCCGTAAACGTATTGAAAAACTACAACTTGAATACGAAAAACTTAAAAAAATGTAATAATAAAACAGAAGACTGTAGACAAACTTGTACAAAATTCAAGTTTGCCTACAGTTTTTTATTAGCAATTTGAAAGATAACATAGTCCGGGATTTTAATAATTATACGATATAAAAAAACCTTTTAACTGAATTAATTAGCTTGGTTATAAAATTCTAATCCTTTAATTTGAGAATAATAGAGGTATGATTTTTCTTAATATTTTGTAAAGAAACGTATTGAAATGCTTATAGACATCTTGTTACCTTTATAATGCTTACTAAGAGGAGGGATAGTTGATGTATAAAATATTTCAAGATCGACTTGCTGATAAACAGCTTGTTGCTGCTATTAAAGAGCCAAAAGCGATTGAAGCTGCATTAAAGTATAAAGACAATATTAGTGCTGTTATTTTAATGATGGGCGATATATTAAATGTCAAACATTACGTACAACTTTTTCATGATGCAGGATTACCAGTAATTTTACACGTTGAAAAAATTGGGGGTTTACAGCTAGATCAATATGGCATTGATTTTGTGAGTAAAGTCGTTAAGCCATTTGCGATTGTTACAACAAAAGCAAATGTCATTAAGCGAGCGAAGCAACAGAAAATTTTTGTTATTCAACGTATTTTTCTAATAGATACAGAGGTGTACTATCAGCTTGAACAATCAATTCATCATACAGCAGCAGATATGATAGAAATTATGCCATGCCGAGCTCCAGATTTTATACATAAGTTAATTCAGGTGACAGATAAACCTATTATTACTGGAGGTCTATTAGATAAGGTTGAATATGCTGAAGCCGCATTAGCACATGGCGCAAATGCTGTCACAACATCGAATGTGAAATTGTGGAGAAAACCGATTAACAAAAGATAAATAATTAATTAATATTCTCGACATATTAACTTAATTATTTTCCATTATAGTAAGAATCATAAAGTAAATAGTAATAGGCGTATATCAGAGAGGCCGCAAATTGTCATTTTTTATTGACTTTTTGCGGTCTCTTTTTTATACCCTGTCATTCGAGGAGGAGAGAAAATGAAGTTATGGTCAAAAATCGGATTACTATTTTCTGCTATATTGATACTGGTAGCATGTGGAAATAGTGAAGAATCCAGCAGTTCAAAAAAAGATGGTAAAACAAAAATTGAGTATTGGCATGTAAATGCTGAAACACAAGGCGGACAAACAGTAGCAGAGTTAGTGGAAGAATTCAATGCTCAAAGCGACACAGTGGAAGTCGTAGCAAAGTATAACCCCGATTTATATAAAGGGTTAATGCAAAATTTACAAGCTGAAGTGGCTGCTGGTTCTACACCAGCAATTGTACAAATTGGTTGGGCATTCTTAGATTATTTCTCAAACAACTTTTCTTACGTAACACCCCAAGAGGTTATTAATGCACATTTTGAAGAAGATAAAACATTTTTAGAAGATAATTTTTTATCAAATATTATGGACTTAGCAAAAAATAGCGAAGGTTCTCAAGTAGGGATTCCATACTCATTAAGTACACCAGTTCTTTATATTAATCGCGACTTATTAAACGAAGCAGGCTTACCAACAACAGGTCCTACAACGTGGGAACAATTGGAAGAATATGCAAAAGTCATTTTAGATAAAACAGGTAAATACGGTTTCTATATGCAAGAACCTGCTGATAACTGGGCAACGCAAGCTTTATTAGAAAGCAATGGCGCGAAAATTATGACTGATGGAAAAGCAAGTTTTGCTTCTGAAAAAGGAATTAAGGCTTATTCATTATTAAGAGACATGGTAGTAGAGGATAAGACAGCTTTACATATCGGGTGGGACCAAGGTATACAAAGCTTTATTGATGGTAACGTAGCGATGCTTTATACAACTATTGCACAGCGTTCTAACATTCAAAACAATACCCAATTTGATGTAGCAGCTATTAAATCGCCTACTTGGGAAGGGAAAGAAGTAAAGTTACCTGCTGGTGGTGCCATGTTAACGATTACTGCACAAGAGGAACAACAACAAAAAGCAGCTTGGGAATTTATGAGATTCTTGTACAGTGTTGAATCAGTAGCAAAGTGGACAAAAGGTACAGGTTATGTACCAGCACGTGAGGGAGTAGCGGATGCAGAAAATGGGTTAAAGCCATTCTTAGCTGAAAATGAAATGATGAAAGCAGCAATCGATCAAATGTCAGGAGTTGTACCTTGGACCTCCTTTCCTGGAGATGCAGGTTTACAAGCAGAGCAATTATTATTAGACGTGCGAGATCAAATTCTTAGTGGTTCAGTAAGCGTTGAAGAAGGACTTACATCGACTGAAAATGCTATTAATGAATTGTTGAAATAAAGAAAAAAGACAGTGGATTGAAATTCCTTTACCTACCGACCTTATTGTGAAAGTGGTGACAACATGCAAGTAGTGACGTCAAGTTCAAAAAAGCGCTTTGTGCATAAGCAAAGCTTACTTGCTTATAGCTTATTACTCCCATCTGTAGCGATAATAGCAATGTTTATGTTTTGGCCGTTTCTTTATACGATTTATTTAAGTTTTTTTGATTGGAATATGATTAGTTTAACAAAAGATTTCGTTGGGTTGCAAAACTATATTGATGTTTTAAAAGATCCAATCACCTATAAAGTTTTATTAAACACAGCTTTATATATCTTCATCTTATTAGTCTTTAATTTTACAATTTCATACATTTTTGCTTATGTATTAAATTTTGTTGTTGGCAAAATGAAGGGTTTTTATAAAAGTGCCTTTTTCTTACCATCATTTATTTCATTAGTTGTTGGTTCTATTTTATTCACATGGTTGTTAAATCCTGTTTCAGGTCCCGTTGCGATTGTTATGGGGTGGATTGGATTTAGTATGCCAATTTGGAGTAAATCTGAAGGGTGGATCATTGTTGTTATAACTTTAATTACTTCTTGGAAAATTTTCGGTTATAACTTTATTTTACTATATGCTTCAATTAATGGTATTTCACGAGAAATTATTGAGGCGGCTCGACTAGACAATGTACCCTTATGGAAAATATTCTTTCATATTGTTGGACCTATGAGTAGTGCTACAGGTATTTATGTTTTCATCATTACAATTGTCCAAGGTTTACAGTTTTCGTTCACACCGATAAAAATCATTGCACAAGGTGGCCCAAACTATGCTAGTTCAAATGCGATTTATCACGCATATCATGAAGCATTCGTCTTATATCGTACTGGGCACTCCGCTGCACTATCAATATTAACAATGGCTATTTTCGTAGTGTTATTAATTGTTGAATTTAAATATGTAGAAAGAGGTATTTACTATGAAAATAAGTAAAAAAGTAACTATACCTTGGCATATTATTTTAATTTTCATTATATTTTTATTGATTTTTCCAATTATCTTTGCGGTTGGAACTTCATTTAAAACATTACAAGATGCGTATAATAATCCACTATCTATTTTTCCGACAAGTCCAACATTGGTGAACTATAAAGTATTCTTCGAAAGTTTACCAGCATTCAAAGTTACATTAAATACATTTATCATTGCATCGGTTGTAACAATTTTTAAAGTTATTACATCATTTCTTGCAGCGTATGCCTTTGTTTATTTTATTTTCAAAGGAAAAAATGTCTTGTATTTTATTTTAATTAGTACGATTTTTTTACCATTTACTGTAACAATGATTCCGAACTATTTAGTTATTTCAAAAATGGGCTTAGGAAACTCGATTTGGGGTGTTATTTTACCCCAACTGGCAGATGCCATGGGTATTTTCTTATTAACTCAAGCATTACGCTCAATTTCAATTTCTCTCATTGAAGTTGCACGTCTAGATAATATGAGTCATTGGCACATTATGAAAGATATTGTGCTGCCACTTGTAAAGCCTGCTGTAACATCAACAGGCATTTGGTTTTTTATAACATCATGGAATGAATATGTATGGCCAGTATTAATTTTAAAAAGTACAGAGAATTTTACACTGCCATTAGCACTTCAAATGTACATTAGCTCGGAAGGGGGTACGAACTTTACTGTTGCAATGGCAGTTTCTGTAATAACAATGATCCTTCCATTAGCATTATATTTAATATTCCAAAAATATATAATAGGGACATTTATATCATCGGGCATTAAATAGGAGTGGATAATATGAAAGAAATTCAATTTGAAGATGTCAAAAAAAACTATGGACAAACTGAAGTTGTAAAAGGGCTCAACTTGACAATTGAAAAAGGAGAACGTCTTATTCTATTAGGTCCTTCGGGTTGTGGGAAATCTACTACATTACGTTTGATTGCAGGGCTTGAGGATATTTCCTCCGGTAAACTTATTATGGATGGCAAAGTCGTCAATAATATTCCTAGCGGTAAGCGTAACGTTGCAATGGTTTTCCAAAATTATGCGCTTTACCCACATATGACTGTTAAACAAAATATTACTTATGCTCTTCGCATGAAGAAGATTCCGAAAAAAGAAATTGAATTACGCTTAGAGGATGCGTTAAAGATGCTTCAACTTAACGGCTTAGAAGAACGTTTGCCGAAAGATTTATCAGGTGGTCAACGCCAGCGTGTTGCATTAGCACGTGCTATTGTAAAGCGAGCTGACTACTTTTTATTAGATGAGCCTTTATCTAATTTAGATGCTCAGCTACGTGTATCTGCTAGAAAAGAGCTAGTAAACATTCATGAGAAATATAAACAAACTATTGTTTATGTGACGCACGACCAAATAGAAGCAATGACTGTTGGGCATCGTATTGCGCTTTTAAATGAAGGTGTTTTACAAATGCTTGATACACCTGAAAATGTGTATCATCATCCATCGAATATTTTTACAGCTAAGTTTATCGGTGCACCTCCGACTAATATTTTAACGATGAAGTATCAAGATGGGAATATTCACTTTGGTACGCAAAGTTTCTCACTATCCCCTGAGTGGGTAAAAAAAGTGTATGAAGCAGCATCAACACAATTAGTTTTCGGTATTCGGCCTGAACATATTGATTTATCGACAGAACCACAAGTACTACATGCAACAGTGAAATCCATTGAAAATTTAGGTGCAGAATACGCTGTCTATTTGACATTTAATAATGAAGAAATGATAGCATTAAGCTCACATAAAAACTGGCCTCTTAATCAGCAAGTATATGTTCGCTTTAAAATGGAACATATTCATTTATTTGATAAAGCTACAACGAACTCTATTGGCTACCCAATTGCATATAAAAACAAATCAATCACTTTAAACTAAGGGGGATATACAATGTTAGAGCAAATTTGTTTTTCAGACTTACCACTACTCACACACGATATTATTGGGAATGTAGAAAAATTAATCGCTGCTGGTGCAGAAGTTGTTGAATTGATGATGGATGGCGACAAATGGGGAGACATGGAAGGATTATTCCCTACATTGGCAAAAGAATTAAAGGCATTGCCGGTGCGCTACTCGATTCATCCACCTGCTTGGGATATTAATATTACGAGTGAAAATAAAGCTATTCGTGAAGCATCATTCCACGAATATCGTAAAGCAATCGAATTTGCTAGCATGATTAATGCGCAGCACGTTGTAATTCACCCAGGTTTTTGCTTTTGCTCACAATTTAATAAAGAATTAGGAAAAAAACGCGCGAAGCAATATATTCATGAGCTATGCGCTATTGCAAAACCATTAAATGTCTCACTAGCAATTGAAAATGTAGGTTATAACGGCACATCCTTATTTACAAAAGACGAGTTTGAGCACTTTTTAGACGATGTTGATGAAATAGCTGGATATTTAATTGATGTTGGACATGCCAATTTAAATGGTTGGGACATTACTTCAACAATCCTTAATGTAAAGGACCGTTTACTTGCGCTACACTTACATGACAACACAGCAACCAGTGATGATCATTTACCGATTGGTGAAGGAACGATTGACTGGTCCTCTATTTTCAACGTGATTGCACAAGAAAATATTGATTGTCAATTAATTTTAGAATATGCACCTGCTATAGACTTACAATTATTAGCAGATGGCAAAGCTTTAATTTTAAACGAATTAGCAAATCGTGCGAAAGTAGGCTAATACATTGAAGACTATCCAAACGTATGAAGCGTATTGTTTCGATTTAGATGGCACCATCTATGTGGGCGATAAAATTCTTCCTGGTGTAATTAATACTATTACACAATTACAGCAACTACGTAAGCATATCTGCTTTATTTCCAACTCACCAACACAAACACGTCAAGATGTAGTTGAAAAACTACGGAAATTCAACATTCATATAACGGCCGAACAAGTGATTACATCAGCTTATTTAACAGCTCAATATGTATTGGAACATTTGTCAACAAGCATTTCTTATATTGTCGGTGAAGCTGCTATTAATAAGGAGTTTCAAGATAAGCAGCTTCAAACAACAACTGAACCACTTCACGCTACGCATGTTATTATCGGCTTAGATCGCCAAATTACGTTTGACAAGCTAAATAATGCCATGATTGCTGTTCGTAATGGCGCGCAAATTATCGTTACAAATCCAGATCAAGCTTGTCCAGGGCCGAGTGGATTCCAAGTAGATACAATGGCAATTGCCAAAGCAGTTGAAGTTGCATCTGACAGTACAATTGAATTTATTGTTGGCAAGCCGTCTTCGTATTTTGCAGAGCATATCGTTCGCATGATAGACGTCAAAAGGGAGAAGTTATTAATTATTGGTGATCGAATTGAAACAGACATTTCACTCGGTAACCTAGCAGGATTTGATACTTGCTTTGTCTTAACGGGGGCTTCGACATTAGAACAACTAAAAGGCATCTCTTATAAGCCGAAGTTTATTATTAAAACAATGCATGAATTATATACTGCTTTAACAAGTTATTAAAAGAATGTAAAATTGTTTTTTTGAAATAGAAGAAGGAAGATTGACCGAAAAGAATAGTAATATACTATCTAAACTGTAATAAATAAGCTATGCCCAAGGAATAGTCGTTTAACTGATTTTTTTCAGCTAAACGGCTATTTTTTAGCTTCAAAACAAGTTTCAAAGCAAACTGAATGCACGGAAATCCCCTTAAAAACTCCCATTCCGATGAAATTTTTCATTTATTTCACAGTTATTTTCAACTTATTTCATATTTTTACCGTATCATGGTGAATTGAAAGGAGATTGGAAACAATGAAAAAACTAGTCGTTTTAGGAATGATTTTGTTAAGTATTCTCGCTATCAATTTTATAGACAATAAGCACGACCTGAATGCGGAGGCAGCTAAGTCTAGTTTAGAAAAGGATGTACCTAATAATACAAATTGTGCATTTTGTAATATGGTTGTGTACCAAAAAAAAGACAAAATGGGTGTTTTTTCAGGACAGGCTATAAAGAAGAAAGGGAAGGTAGTTTATTACGACGACATTGGGTGCCTTTTATATGATGAAGTAAAAAATAAAGCAACTTATAAAAAGTATGTTCGTGATTTCAATACACTAAAGTGGGTGCAAGCTGAAAAGGCGACGTATGTTAGAACTACGCTAGCATCCCCAATGGACGATGGGTTTATCTGTTTTGCAAAAGCATCTGATGCAAAGGCCTATGTTGCCAAACATTCAGATACAGAAATTGTTTCGTTTAAAACCGTACAAAAAGAGAGCATTGAAAAATATCAATAGGTTATAGAAAAGAGCTTAATTGTGAAAGGAACATATTAAAAATGAAAAAAATTTTACGCCTCGGATTGCTTATATGTGTTATGGTAATAGCGTTTTTAACTGGTAATCAACATTCAACTGCCCTTGCAGCGATGACTGATGTGCAAGTGATTAAAGATGGAGAAGTCGTTTATTATAAAGATGTGTTTTCAGCATTATATGATGAATTAAATGAAGGGGTAACACGCACGAAAAATGTAAAGGATTATAGTACAAAAAGATGGGTTCCGTTAGATTCGGTTACAATCGTTAAATTAAATGCATTAAAAAATATTTATTTCGCAAAAGAAGTAGCGGCAGATAATTATATTAAGGCTTATAAAGAGAAAAATAATAGTACTTTGAAAAAAGTTAAATTCAGTACGATTCAAGCGAGTGCTGAGGAAAAATATAATAAAGAAGCACCTAGCCTTGTATTGAATGTAAGTAAAACAACACCGACGACGACAGATGTGACAGTGAATGTAGCTGTTACAGATAATGAGAAAGTAATCTTGAAACAGTGGGCAAAGGGTACAAAGCCAGCAAATCAATTTTCAGAAACCGATACAACATTCACAGAGAACGCATTTACAGTAAGTGAAAATGGAACGTATACGGTTTTTGCTATAGACAATAATGGGAACAAAAGAACGAAATCCATAACAATCACAAATATTGATAAAGCGGCACCAACCATTACATTGTCAATCCCTGAAAGCGATGTAACAGCGGTTAGTAAAAAAATACAAGTTCTTACCACAGATGATAATGAAATCCAAAATCAGAAATGGGCTTATGGAGATAAAGACGTCGAATACTTTATAGATAAAGGTTCAAAAATTGCCACTTTGCAAAATGAAAAGCAAAAAGATAAAATTATTGCGCTGAAAAATGGCGTTTATACAGTATATGCAGAAGATAAATTAGGCAATAAAGCAGTAAAAACAATTACGATCGATGGCATTTCTGAATTTACAGAAGTAACACAAACGGGGGTTCATTGTGAAGTTTGCCGTATGGATCTACATAATACTGATCCAAATAAAGTGTACGCTGCCAAAGCAATTGACCAAGAAGGATATCCGCATTACTTTTGTCGAATTGGATGTATGTACCATCAAGAACATTCAAATGGTTTAGCATTTACGAATAAATATGTTCGAGATTATGGCGCAACAGCACCACGCACAAATAACTGGATTGATGTTGAAAAGGCGATAACGGTAAAATTTAATAGTAGCGAAACAGCTAAAGGCATTATGGGATGGAAACTATTCCACTTCTCTGATTTATCAAGTGCAGCAAACTACTTAGGTATGAGCAAAGAACATGTAGTGGCTGAAAAATTAGAAAATATTATGGAATATACGAAAACGAATAATAAGGGCATGAATTATCAATATGAGGTTGATAAAATAGCGCCGTAATATACGTTTGTCATTGAGACTAAATAGAAAGCGAAAACTCCAATATCGTATTTGTTGTTGAGACAAATCACGATAGGAGTTTTCGCTTTGTGTGATTATATGTAGCCATCTATTATCCTTATTTACATTGGAGGTATTACTTTTTGTGGTTAAAAATATGATTTCCATCATAATTATTATCACTTTAATAATCATTGTTGCTATTAATGTGAAAAAGCCGATCGATGAAAAAGAAACAATGAAAACAGAAGAAACAGCGCAAACTGAAACCAGTGCTCCGCATGCAACAGAGGATACGCAAAATCAAGTAGAGTATAGAGCACCCGATTTTGAGTTGCAAACGTTAAAAGGTGAAACAGTCCACTTATCCGATTATGTAGGTAAAAAGGTATTTTTAAATTTTTGGGCAACGTGGTGTCCACCGTGTCAAGAAGAAGTGCCACATATGCAAAAGATTTACGAAGAATATCAAAATCAAGGGGTAGAAATTTTAGCAGTGAACGTAACAAATAAAGATAAGGGAAAAGAAGTGGTTGCTCAATTTGTGAAGGAACATGGTTTAACTTTTGACATTATGTTAGATGAAGAAGGGTTTGTAGGAAGTAAATATCAAGTTATTACGCTGCCAACGACTTATATAATTGATACAAAAGGAAACATGGTAAATATCATTGAAGGGCCAATGAATGAGGCATTAATGAAAGAATTGATTAATACGACTAAATAATTACATTTGACGAAGAGCATGTGCTCTAATATTCTGCGCTACTTATAACGAGTAGCGTATTTTTATTTAAATACAGCACAATAATTGCGCTGCTATCAGTTTTTTAGACAGATGGACATCAGATAGCAGCGCATCGGCTTATTTCGTTACATTGGCATTTAAGTGTTTACAACTGTGCGTTATGTCCATCCATTCGCATGATGAAAATCGTTAAACGTGATAGGCGCGAGCGACGTAGTAGGCCAATGAGCCACTTTTTGAATTACAACGAATGCTTAATTTAATACCATCTTTTTCGGTTTCCCAAAACTGTTTATTATTTTGAGCCGTTAATTCAGCAGCTTCTTGTGCATTTTTATCAAAGGCACAAAAACAGTTATTGTCAGTATACAAGGAGCTTAAAGGACATTCTACTCCAAAAGTAAATTGAGTGTCTGTAAGTCCATACTTCATTGTAAAGCCATATTGTGTGCCATATAAAGCGCTGTCTAGTTTTTGACTGCCAATAAATCCTGCTGTTACAAACTTACGATCTGGGAATATAACCGCATTGTTAATTGTTTCTGTGAGATATGTGGGTTTTCCATGCACATTAAAATCGTTAGCAAATACAAGTGGTTTGTCCAATTCATTAATTAATAGTATAAGTGCATTTGCGGGCTTCTCCATAAAATAAATAAGTGGAATAATAATGGCAATAATCACAAGACAAACGACAGCAATAACTACTGCTACGGTAGTAGATGTAAGGGCTGCAAGAGCAATGTAAGCTTCAATGATTTCCCCTCCGCCTGCAATCGCTAGTGCTGCTGTAGTGGATTCTACGCCAATGCCTAATATACCTGTGACAATCATTTGTGCGGCTACATGTTCTATTTGATCATTCTCCATGCCCTTTAATCGTTGAAGACCATCAAGCAAAGCTTGAATTCGGTATTTAATATCATCACCTGTTGCATTAATTAGGTTTTCATATTCTTCTTGTGTTAACGCAATGGGGGACTTAGGATTCCTACTGTCTGATATATTGGTTGCCTTTATAGCTGTTGCTAATGCTTTTTTTCTTTCTTCAATAAAAGAATTATGCAAACTAATTATTTGTTCTTGAGAAGTAGCTTGATTTAACAAGGTAGCATATTCAGGGAATAATGATTGAAATCCCTGCTTTAGCTTGACATCAATATTATCTGCATCGTACATCGTCTTGTAAAACCTCCTTTAGAAGTGGGATGAGGATAAATGAATCTCACTGTAGTATGTATGGCATTTCAAATGTTATACAAAGATAATAGGTTTTACAAAAATTACAAGTTATACAACCTGAAGTTGTTCTCATAGCATTTTCATTATGTATAGGTCATAGATCATCTATTTTTTAATGTTAATTTTCTAACTATTAACATTTGTCAGTATTAGGTAGTTTCTTTTTTTAGTATTTTTAATTTGAATGTATTTATATGAGAGAAAATTAGTATCTTGCAATGGCATGCTGTCAACCTTAGCAGGCTTGCATTGTCGTTTATATACGTACATTTTTAATTTTTGCCATGAAGGAGTGATAAATCATCACTACATAATAGGCTAATCGATATGGTTGAAATTAAAATGTTAATTATAGGTATATTATATTATTTTATGTAAATATTCTAAAATTTTAACCAAATTAATCTATTTTACAGTAATGTAATGTTTGAAGTTAAAAAATTTTAAAGGATGGTGTTTTAGATGGAACCATATGTCGGAGAAATTCGAATGTTTGCAGGTAACTATGCTCCACAAGGATGGAGCTTGTGCAATGGCCAGCTCTTACCTATTGCAGAAAATGAAATGCTCTTTTCTTTAATTGGTACGACTTATGGAGGGGATGGACAAACGAATTTTGCTTTGCCAAATTATCAAAGTAGAGTCGTTGTTCACCAAGGACATAACCCAATAACTGGGACTAATTATATAATGGGACAAATGGGGGGAACAGAGACTGTTACTTTAAGTACATCCCAACTTCCAGCTCATACGCACCTAGTGAAAGCTTCTTCTCTTGCTGGTACAACACCTAGTCCAGAAAATGCTGTTTGGGCGAAAAACATACAATATTCGACACAACTACCAAATAGCACAATGAAGGCAACAAGCATTTCAAGTGTTGGCGGAAATGCGCCTCATGACAATGTAATGCCCTTTTTAACCATTAGTTATATCATCGCTCTTTACGGTATGTACCCATCATTTAATTAGGAGGAAGAAAAGATGATTGAAGCATTTGTAGGTGAAATCAAATTATTTAGCTTTGCAGGCGTACCAAATGGATGGGCATACTGTAATGGGCAATTATTACAAATTAATTCAAATCAAGCCTTATACTCCTTATTGGGCACAACTTATGGAGGTGATGGCATTCGAACATTTGCCTTACCTGATTTAAGAGGCAGGGTTCCAGTTCATGTAGGTAATGGTGTGACAAGAGGACAAAAAGCTGGACAAGAAACACATATGTTAACCTTGAATGAAATGCCGACGCATAACCATGCTGTCACGGCTAGTTCGGAAAATACTTCATTGAAAACGCCTACTGGTAATGTATGGGGCACATCCACTGATAATGTCTATTCAGTTAATCAACCAAATACGAATATGAATGCACAAGCTTTATCATTATCTGGCAATTCACAGCCGCATCAAAATATGCAGCCATACAGTGTGGCGAATTATTGCATAGCTTTAGTTGGCATTTATCCACCAAGAAATTAAAGAAAAAGGAAGTGAAGAAATCATGTCAGAAGCCTACACGGGAGAAATTAGAATATTTGGTGGTAATTTTGCGCCACAAAATTGGGCATTTTGTAATGGTCAGTTACTAAGCATAGCTTCGAATAGTACGTTATTTGCCATCATAGGTAATACTTATGGAGGAGATGGAAAGACAACCTTTGCTTTACCCAATTTAAGTGGGAGGGCAGCGATTCATCAAGGAACAGGTGCAGGATTAACGCCAAGAAATATCGGAACAACTGGAGGTTCTGCTACTGTTACATTACTAACAACAGAAATGCCAAGTCATCATCATCTGGCCGCTTGTAACAATGTACCAACAACAAGTAATGAGCCAACGGGAGCAATTTGGACCGAACAGCAAGGTAGGGGCTCACTCCCTGCTTATTCAGTTTCAGGAAATACAACCATGAATGCGATGACGATCGATCAAGCAGGTGGAAGTCAACCACATAATAATATGCAACCGTATTTAGGGTTGAATTTCATTATTTGTTTATTTGGAGAGTTTCCTTCTAGAAACTAGGAATGATTTTGGCGAAGGGTGTGAATCAACTAAAAAGGAGAACCAAAATGGGAAAAAAGATTTTTATAATGATGCTATGTTTGCTGTTGATTACTTTTAGCCAATTGACTGGGATTAGTTTTTTGTCACCTGTTCAAGTAGAGGCGGCTAGTTGTGATACACCGAATTTTCCTAAGTGTACACAAGATTTAACACTACCTACATGGCTAGCTGATACGAATAATGGCTTTGTAGTAAGTCGTACTGGTGATGATGGTTTTGATTTATTAAAGTATAGTGATGGGACACAATTTCCTGCTGGTTATTATATCGATGCAGATGAATATTCGCCACCAAAATCAATTCGAATTTCCGCTGGCGAAAACTTTGCGGGCGGTGTCTTTAATTTAAAATCATTAAAGATTAATACGATTAATAAACATAACGCAAACGATGCGCTAAGTTTAACGATTCAAGGATATGATCAAGACGGAAACCCAAAAGGAAGTCCCGTAACCTTTAAGACCGTTGCCTTTCATGAACCAATTTATGATATTCCAGTAAATTTAGAGGGCATTCACTCATTTGTCATTACTGTGAGTGTACAGTTTATAGGTACTGTACAGGCGGGGATATGGGATGTAACATTTACACACTTTACAATCGATATTCCTAATAATCCGCCAACCGTTACCAATAGCGCAATTACGCCTTCAACTATCACTGCATCAGGAGTACAGTTGGACTGGGCGAAAGCATCTGACGATTTAACAGCTCAAGGTGATTTAGAATACCGCGTCTATCAATCTAGTAGTAATAATATTGATACGGTTAGTGCCATTGAATCCAATGGAACAGCTTTAGGAAGCGGTTATGCTAAAGATATTACGTCCTATAATGTTACAGGACTTACTGCTAATACAAACTATTATTTCAATGTTATTGTCAAAGATGCTGATGGCTCCAAGAGTGCCTATTCGATGCAGCAGGTCACAACACTTACATTAAATAAACCACCTACATCCAGTAATGGAACGGTAAATGTTAATGAAGGTCAAGTGTATACATTTAATTCTACTTCTTTTGCTTTTTCTGATGAAGATGCTGGCGACACGTTAAAACAGATTCAAATCTCTGCAATCCCAACTAGTGGCCAACTTTTCCTTGATAGCAATCTGAATGGGCAGTTCGATGCTGCCGAAGCCATTCCAAATGGTATGACAGTTAGTAAAGTTGACTTAGATGCAGGTAAGTTAAAATACATTACCGACAATGGTACTGCTTCAACGTTTGCATTTAAGGTAAGCGATGGTATGAATGATAGCGGTGTCTATACGATGAACCTTATTGTCAAAGCACGCCCTAACGTGACCATTTCATCAAATAAGACTAGCCCAACTAATAGCAATCCAATTCTTATAACGACGGTATTCAGTGAGTCAGTAACAGGCTTTACGGTGGATGATATAGCTGTTACAAATGGAAATGCTATATCTCTATCAGGAAGCGGTACCACATATACGGCACAAATATCACCGATTGCAGATGGAGCTGTGAAAATTAAAATTCCCGAAAAAGTTGTTGCGAATAGTAGTGGTGCATTCAATAAAGCTTCAAATGAATTGCAAATAATCTATGATGCTACACCACCTACCAATATTGCGCTTAGTAATACGACTGTACAAGAAAAGGCGCCCATTGGTACAACAGTTGGGACACTGACAGCAACAGATTCAGGAAGTTCACCAACATTCAGCTATACATTACAGTCAGGGGATACAAGCTTCTTTACGATTGTTGGAAATGTATTGAAGACAAATGCGTTATTTGCCTACGATACGAAAAATAGTTATAAGATTACGATAAGCGTAACAGATGAGGCTGGCAATACGTTTGATAAAGAGTTTATAATCCAAGTTACTAAAAATCATGCACCTACAGGCACAATGACTATTCATAATGGACTAGCATCTACAAGTACTCCTAACGTTACCTTAACAATGACGGCAACGGATACAGAAGGAGAAGCGATAGAAATGCGCTTTTCGAATGATGGGATTACGTGGTCCGGTTGGGAGCCAAACGTATCAACAAAAAGTTGGACATTATCAAGCGGGGATGGTAATAAAACGGTTTATATGCAACTAAAGGATACGGCTGGTAATCTATCGAATGTATTTTCAGATACGATTGTGCTCGATACAATGCCTCCAGTTATAACAGGTGTTGCAAATAGTGGGGTTTACAACACCGACGTAACGATAAGCTTTAATGAAGGAACTGCTACCTTGAATGGAGCTTCCTTCACAAGTGGCACTATTGTAAAGTCAACTGGAAATTATACTTTGGTTGTAACAGATAGCGCAGGTAACACGACTACCGTTACTTTTGCGATTGATAAAGTTGTGCCACAAGCAGTAGAAGTGACCATTAAATCGACTAATCTAAATCCGACAAAGGCGAAGGTAGGCGATACCATCACTTTAGCAATGAAAACAGATAAGACGATCCAAACACCATCTGTTACCATTGCCGGAAAACCAGCTACTGTAAGTGGCGCTTCAACGAACTGGCAGGCGACTTATGTGATAGCGCATGGTGATTTAGAAGGCATAGCACCTTTTACCATCAATTTCAAAGATGTGCTAGGTAATGCAGCCATAGAGATAACGGACGTAACGGATGGCAGCTTTGTTACAGTTGATGGCATAAAGCCAACTGTAAAGAAGGGTACTATGGTGTCAAACAATGCTAATCCAACAGTTGCTAAGGTTAATGATAGTATTACAATCGACTTTGAGACAAGTGAGGCAATTCAATCGCCAAATGTTACGATTCTAGGACAAACAGCAAATGTAAGCGATAAAGGTGATGGGGATGCTAAAACATGGCAAGCAAGCTATACGCTTCAGTCAGTAGATGCAGAGGGACCGATTCCTTTTACAATGGATTATCAAGATTTAGCGGGGAATGATGGCTTACAAGTGACAGACGTTTCATTAGGAACAGTTGTCGTGTTTGATAAAAAGGCTCCTGAAATAACAACCTATTTCCCAGCGCATCAGGCAACGAATGTACAGCCTACAGATAATCTTGTGCTAACGTTTAATGAAAAGATCTTGCCAGTTACGAATAAAAATATTGTAATTCGCAATGCTTCTACAAATCAAATTGTTGAAACGATTGACGTTACGCATGCCAATGTTTCAATCGCGAATCACAGCGTGACAATAAATCCTACAAAGGATTTAAATAATAACACGGCTTATAGCATTCAAATTGATGCAGGAGCATTTATTGATTTGGCTGGTAATGTGTATGACGGCATTACGAATACTACGACTTGGCATTTTACAACGAGCGCATTGCCAACGTACACCGTTATCTATGACAGCAACGGAGCGGATGGGGGGAACGTGCCTATCGATTCGAAGCGCTATAAAACGCAGGAAACAATAACGGTGTTAAATCATGGGAATTTAAATAAAGTTGGCTTTTCATTCGTAGGTTGGAATACGAAAGCTGATGGAAAAGGCGTTACTTATAAAGCAGGGCAAACGCTTCAAATGGGGAAAGGGAACCTCGTATTGTATGCGCTATGGTCAGCAAACTATGTACCAGGAGATGGGGGATCATCAACAGCAAGTCCTGACCCCGTTGTACCAAGTAATCAAGTTATGGTGAATATAGTAGATCCGCGTAAGCCAAACGAGGTACTCTTACAAACCGTGTTAACACGTGTATTTAGTAACGGTAGTTTCCAAGATAGCGTGCATTTTACGGTGGCAAATGCAAACGAGTTTCTTCGAAAGTTAGCAAATCAAGAAGATAAAAAATCTCGACTTGTCATTCCCGAGATGGCGCAACCAGCAAGTGAGACAAAGGTGATACTTGCTAAAGAGGCTGCTAAACGATTACTAGAGAGTAAATCCTATTTTGGTATTGATATGACGATGGTCAAAATAGATGTTCCCTTTACTTCTATGACAGACTTCAATGAAGATATTTACTTCCGAATCGTTCCGATTAAGGATGCCCTACGGCAAAAAGCAATCGAAGACCGAGCGAAACAAGCGGAAATAGTGTTACAACAGAGTCATGGCGCTAATGTAAAGTTTGTTGGTCAATCAATATCGATTGACACAAATCTACAAAATCGTCCAGTAACAGTGCTACTACCATTACCTGCGAATTTAACTTCAGCTCAACGGGAACAATTGATGGTTTACGTAGAGCATAGTAATGGTTCAGCCGAAATCATCAGTGGACGTATTGTAGAATTTGCGAAAGGGCAAACAGCGATTGCTTTTGATGTGCAGCATTTTTCTACTTTTACTTTACTATATGCAGAACAAGCACAACAAGAAGAACCCGAAAAGGAACCTACAGAAGATAGCAAGTCATTTGCTTCTTATATTCAAGGCTACGCAGATGGTACATTCCGTCCGAATGCCTATGTCACACGTGCGCAAATGGCAGCAATGCTAGCAAGAAACCTAAGTAATCATAATGTACCAGAAGCATCTAATGTTTTTTATGCAGATACAGCTGCTTCGTGGGCAAAAAATGATATAGAGTATGTTCGTACCGAAGGAATTATGCAAGGTCGTCAAAATGGTTCATTTGGTCCGAACGATATGATAACGAGAGCCCAAATGGCGGTCATTGCTGTAAGGTGGATTGATAAGCAATGTGCAGAAGGAACTACAGATACGCCGTATTGTGCAATAACAGCAAACGGCGAAACATACAGTGATGTGGCATCTACGAATTGGGCTGCACAGGAAATCCAACGCATAAGCTCGATGGGTATTATGGTTGGCTCAGGTAATGGTCAATTTAGACCTGAAGAGAAACTAACACGTGCACAGGCGGTAAAAGTCCTAAATCGACTTTTCAATCGTCCAGTATTGACAGATAGCACAGTACCAATCTTTAAGGATATTCCAAACAATCACTGGGCTTTCTATGAAATTCAAGCTGCTGCAACAAATGAAACAAAATAAGGACATTCCATTATCTTCTATTACGATGCTATTAGCTGGCGGTTTTTAATAATCGCCAGCTATTTTAATGTTCACCCGATTTCCCCCTCCCTACTCTCCTGATGTTCTGTAAACAACTAAACTATCTGATATAAAATTCCTATCTTTATAGGATTAATTGAATATGAATTTTATAATTCATTTATCCTTTTTAAGTTCTAATTTTTAATAAATTACTAGGTATATAGATATAACACAACTAATTGAAAATGCTACTTTCTATCAATATTTCAAAATATTCAAATATTACGATATTCGAATTAGTTTATTTGTGATAAATTGGAAATATCACACTAAACTGAAAAGTGTGACAATTAAAGGAGGAAGGGGAAATGAGATTTGAAAAAGTTTAAGTTAACGACATTTTTAAGTAGTATTTTAGCTTTCATTATGGTGCTTTCTCTCTTGGCTCCATTATCGAGTGCTAGTGCTGAAGAATCGAAACCATTCAAGCAGGATGGTCAAAGCGAAAGTATTATTCAATTAAAGGCTGCTATCGCTGAACAGCTAAGCTTGTCTAAAGATGGTCCAACGCTCCATGAAAGCTTACAAAATGTATCAGGCAATCAAGAGGTGGCAGTTATTGTTCATTTATCTGAAATGCCTGTGGCACTAGAGCAAGGAATAAGCCAACTTAAAGGCCAAAGATTTTCTAAAGCTCAGGCAAATGAAGCTCGCTCTAATGTAAAAGCACAACAAGCACAAGTACAAAAAGAGTTAGCTGTTAAAAATGTTCAGATGACGCAAGGCTACACATTCGATACAGTGTTAAATGGCTTCGCAGCAACTGTAAAAGCAAATGATCTTCCAAAATTGCTTACAATCGAAGGCATTACATTAATCGAACCAGATGCCATTGTTTACGCATCAGAAGATGATACGATGAAATCATCGGAACTGGTTAAGGAAGATCAGGTAGAAGCGCAAATGAATACAAGTAATTCTTTCCTTGGCATTGAACAGCTTTGGAACGAAGGATTGGAAGGACAAGGCATTAAGGTAGCCGTATTAGATACGGGTATTGACGCCGATCACCCTGAATTTGCTGGAATTTATAAAGGTGGAAAAAACTTTATTCCATATTCATCAACTTACTCGAAGCCTCGTGCAGATAACGATGCATCAGAAACATTACCTTCGGAGCGTCCAGTTGGAACACCGGAGTTTAATGAAAAAGGAAGCGCATTCTATACTTCTCACGGTACACATGTTGCGGGAACAATTGCAGCAATCGGAGCTAATCAATACGGTATTAAAGGAATTGCACCAAAAGTAGACCTTTATGCTTACCGTGTTCTTGGGGCTTACGGAAGTGGTGCTACATCCGGTATTGTAAAAGCAATTGAAACGGCTGTATTAGAAAAAATGGACATTATCAATCTTTCGCTTGGCGGGGGAGCAAACTCTGAAACAGACGCTGGTTCATTTGCGATTAATAACGCAATGATAGCTGGCACAATCGGAGTCATTGCAACAGGAAACTCTGGTCCAAATCGCGGAACAATGGGTACGCCTGCAACGGCTCGTTTAGGAATTGCTGTAGGGAACACAACGAATCCTGAAACAATGTATAACGGGGAAGTCAAAGTTACCGTTGGCAATTACAACTTAACAAAACAACTTCCGTTAATGGGTACGACTTTTGGGAAAAATGTAGCAACACAGCTGCAAGGGGAATTTGATTTAGTAGCTGTCCCTGGAAACGGTGAAGTAAAAGACTATGAAGGAATCGATGTGGCGGGGAAAGTAGCCTTGATTTCTCGAGGCGGTATCGCATTCGTTGATAAAATCGCCAATGCAAAGGCAAATGGAGCAGTTGCAACAATTATTCATAACTTTGCTGGTGGAACGAATGCACCAAACATTTCAGGCACATTCCTTGGTGATTCATTTGAGTTTTTACCAACATTTGATATGTCCCAAACAGATGGTGCTGCCATTCGCGCTGCTTTAGCAAGTGGCGCAGGAAAAGTAAGCTTTAGTAAATTTGCTTCAACAAATACTACGGGCGATGAGGTAAACTCTTCTAGTTCACGTGGCCCATCTACACCAAACTTTGATATTAAACCAGATGTAAGTGCACCTGGAACAAATATTATGTCTACGATTCCAATGTATAAAAAAGATTTCCCTAATGCCAATTATGCTGAAGCATATGCTCGTAAAACAGGTACTTCTATGGCAACACCACATATCGCAGGTATTGCGGCGTTAGTTAAACAAGCAAATCCTGATTGGAATGCGTTCGATGTAAAAGTAGCGCTTTCTAATACAGCAAAAGTTTTAGATAAGACAAAATACGATGTATTTTCTCAAGGGGCAGGGCGTGTCAATGCATATGCTGCAGCTCATCCGGAAATTCTTGCTTATGCACTTGATAGCGCAATTTTAGATGGAACGGGTGCAGTGGCAGAAAACTTGAAAGGTACCGTTACTTTCGGTCCACAATCACTTAAAGATAGAGATATTTCTGTCACGAAACAAGTATTAGTAAAAGATATCAAAGGGAACGGCGGTAACTATAATGTTTCAGTTGATGTAACAAAAACATTTGGTGATGCAACTGTTACAGTAGACCAGCCAACATTTAATCTAGTAGGTGAGCAAGTTTTAAATATTACGTTAACAGCTTCGCAAGCTTCCGCTCCAAACGGCTCTGAATTACTAGGTTATATTTACATCGGTAATGGAGCTACAGAAATTTCATTGCCATTTGCAGCCGATTTTGGCGCAGAGGCAACAACTGAAGTGAAAGACTTGACTATTACAGAAACGGATCTTTCCTTTAACGGAGATGGAGTGAAAGACTCGGCTGTACTATCATTCACATTAACTGGAGATGTAACAACGAACTATATTGAGCTTTGGGATATTATGAATCCAGAAGGCGGAGAATATGGAGATGGCTACATTGGCTATATACATGCAGGGACTGCACTAGGAAAAGGTTCTTATACGCTAAAAGTAGGTGGGCAATACAAACCATGGGGATCGGCACCTGCCACAACGATTCCAGATGGTGTGTATACAATTGACTTTACTGGTCTTGCAGCATCAGGCGTAGTGTCAGACTATGTTGGACCAATTTTTGTCAAATCGACTAAACCAGAAATTACTGGTTCAGTAGCGCAAGGCGTTGCTACTGGGCAGGTAACAGATAAGTATATTGATTACAATGTAGCGTTAAGTGCATACGGTTTAAATTACAATTTAAATGATAAATTAAAAGCTTCCTATATTGCGACGGTAAATGGGGAAGTACAAGCGCCAGTTGCATTTGAACTAAATCAAGACGGTAGCTTTACATTCCCAGTAACAGCAGAAACGAATGCGGTTACAGTAAAAATTAATGACGCTGCGGGGAATGTTGGGGAAGCAGTGATCTATGAAAAAGAAGTGGTAGAGCCAGTAGTGACACTTTCTGTAAATCCAACTGAGCTCAACCTAACAACTGGAGAAACAGCACAACTAACGCTAACAGAAACGTCAACACCTGCAGAAGGTGAAGCAACAGTGCAAGATGTAACGTCTAAAGCTACGTATGTTGTTGGAGATGAAAATGTTGCCACTGTAGTCAATGGCGTAGTAATGGCAGTAGGGGAAGGCACAACGACAATTACTATGACATACGGTGCGAATGAAGTGACGATGAATGTGACAGTGAAAGCACCTAATGTAGAAACTCCAATTGTCACATTAGAAATTGACCAAGCGCAGGTAGAAACAAGAATTGGTAAAGAGGTTGCGATTAAAATTACGGAAGTTACTACTTTTGAAGGTAAAACGACAGAAAAAGATGTGACAAATCTGGCAACATACGAAGTAGCAAATGATAAAATAGCTACTGTAAAAGCAGGTGCCGTAAAAGGAAAAGGTCAAGGGAATACGACGATTACAGTAACGTATGGTGAGCATACACTAACATTTGATGTGTTGGTTGTAAAGCCAGGTAACGGTAATGGCAATGGTAACGGTAACGGCAATGGAAATGGAAATGGAAATGGCAATGGTAACGGTAATGGCAAAGGTAATAACAATAATAATGAAGTTACCGAGGGTGACTTATAATTACAATCAGTCCAAACAAAAAGAGAAATTGCACTGCGCAATTTCTCTTTTTATTATGGACTGTAAAGCAACACTAAGATGGATGTCTCTAGTAAACTAACTGGCTGGGCTGGATTGCTGTGTTCCTTAAATTTAAGAAGCCTGTATTTTTTATTTTGACAAAAAAGACTTTTGTCATTATGATAAGGTAAATGAGAATGATTATCATAACGAAGGAAGCTGAAAGATGTTGAACAAGGTAATCCCATTACACGAACAATTTAGTAATGGAGTGAGATATAAGTGATGAGCAAAATGGATCAATCAGCATTAACATGGGAAAAAATGCAAGATGGTACACTAGCTGTTCAAACGACGGAAACGCTCATGGTGTTAACGCAAAGTCGCTATAAGGAATTACTTCATTTTGAAAAATTATTAAATGACATGCATCTTGATGTAGATGAGAAGCAACTTGTTTTGGAGCAAGAACAGAAAAGTTTAAAAAAACAAAACACAACGCTTGAAGCAGACATACAAAAACTAACGCAGCAAAATGCGGTGCTACAAAAAAAGCTTACCGAATATAATTGTGTAATCGATGAGCTGAAGGAACTCCGTCGACAGAATACCGACTTGCTAATTGAGCTTAGTAAATATACAGCTCTTTCAAAGGAATCGCTATCAGGCCCATTAAAATCAATGATTCGAGATATGCGAGAGCAAGGTGTAGGCATTAAAGAAATTCATATTCGTATAAAACGTCAAATTAATCCTGATATAAGTTATAGTATGGTGCGAAAATATATTTCTGAGCTAGAAAGTGAGAATAAAGCGTAACAAAACGTGTTTAAGCGATAAACAACACGTCCATAGTAATTTTGCGCATTTACAGTTGCCAATCAAAGTCCTATAATTAGTCTATTCTTTACATTATGAATGTCATCATGTGGAAATACGAGAAATCGTAAGTGATTTAAGAAGAGTAGGAGAATTCAAGACAATGTCAAACGAGAAAAAAGGAGTATGGGCAGCGTTTTTAGCCTATGCTATTTGGGGAGCATTCCCACTTTATTGGAAACTGCTTGAGCATGTGCCGAGTATGGAAATATTATTAGGGCGTGTCATATGGTCTTTCGTCTTTACAGTATTAGTAGTGATTATTGTCGGTATGCGTAAAGATTTAATAGCTGATTTAAAATATTTATGGACGCATCAGAAGAGTTTTTGGCAACTAGCTTGTGCTTCCTTTGTTATTTCAATGAATTGGTACTTATATATTTGGGCAGTAACACATGAACATTTAATAGAGACAAGCCTTGGCTATTATATTAATCCACTATTGTCGGTTATTTTTGGTGTGGTCTTCTTTAAAGAGAGTTTGAGTCGTGCACAATGGGTTGCAACAGCAATTGCCTTTATTGCGGTCATCATATTAACGGTAAACTATGGAACAGTGCCTTGGGTGGCAATTCTTATTGCGTTATCATTTGCTATTTACGGGGTATTGAAGAAGAAAATTACCCTGGATGCAACAAGGGGACTTGCCATTGAAACGCTATTTATCCTGCCGTTTGCACTAGGATATTACGTCTATTTATTTACAACAAGCCAAGCGTCATTTTTACACGTCAATATCCAAACGGATGTACTCATGGTCGTGAGTGGGATTGTAACAGCAGTGCCCTTAATTTTATTTGCAAAAGGTGCTCAAAATATTCCGCTTTATTTATTGGGCTTTATACAATATGTGGCACCGACCATCGTGTTAATTTTGGGTGTCGTTCTGTATAAGGAACCGTTCAGTCCAGTAGAGCTGTTGGCATTCAGTATTATTTGGGTAGCCTTATTATTGTTTTCTGGTTCAAAAATTTTAGAAATAAGAAAAGCACATCATAAATCTGCGTAACATAAGGTAAAAGTGTTAGATTGACAGCGGTCATTCTAACACTTTTTTCAATGTCCCGTTCTTCGTTTATTACCTCGAATCGATTTGTGCTTTAATCGTTAAATAGGTTTCCTTAATTTTTTGCTTATATGGAAGGTCAATTAAATCGATTGAGTCAATATAAGCTTTTTTGGCAATTTCATAGGCAGTCGTCAATTCACCATGCTGTGCATAGCAAAGAGCTTTATAGGAAAAACATTCATTCATACTAAGCAAATCATAAGGATGTGAGATGAAAATAGGGATTTCTGTAAAGTGGTTAAAGGCCTCAAGTGATTCCGCATAACGACCAAGTAAATACAACGATTTTCCCTTTTCAGCGTAATAAAAATTCGAATCTAGTTTAGTGGAGCCAGTAAGTGTACGGAATTGTTCGATTTCAACTAATGCTTGCTTATAATCATGTGTATAATTGTTATAATAATGGGCTTTTAAGACGTATATAAAGGCGTCGACATCAGCTTGTTCAACAAACATGCGATATTGCTCCAACTTCATAATCATTTTATCCGCCTGTTTGAAGTCACCATCTATCATCGCACAATAGGCACCAATACGGTATAAATCATCGATATGATAAAACAATTGATTTTGATGTGCATGTTCTATCGTTTCTTTGATGAGTTGTTTACCAGCTTCATGTTCACCGATGGCTAGTTGAAAAATACAAATATAATAAGCTAATTTTGCAGTATCTCGGGAATCTAACTGATAGTTTTCATGTGCAACTTCTTCTTTTACTTGTAGAATACAGCGATAAGCCTCATTGTATCGACGATTTTCTGACAAAATAGCGAGTTGTAGAATATAAGTTTTTAACCAATGGCTTAATAAATTAATTTCTCTAAATATTTGCCGTGCTTGTTGTAGCGGCGCCTCCCATGTCAATAAACCTGCCTCATATTGGGCATCAGCATAGATATACAGTAAACGTCCTGCTTCATAGCTGAGAGGGAAATCTTCTATATAAGGTTGAATGATATCAACAATTTGCTGATGGTTATCCGCATCTCCTCGTCTTACTTCAGCAAACATAATTTCTACTTGCTCCAGCAACTGACGTATATCAGAGGATGCTACTTGTTCAAGTAGTTCACTTGCTTTGACTCCAAGTCGTTCCGCAATATATTCTAAGCTTTCCATCGATGGCTTCGCTTTATCGTTTTCTATTTGGCTGAGCATACCTTTTGTTAGACGATCGGCAGCAAGCGCCTCTAATGTTAATTTTCGTTCTTTTCGTAATTTGCGAATTCGCGTGCCTAAAGAGTCCACTGCCCCGCCTCCTTTCTTTACTACTAACAATAATCACTAATCTTTGTAAAGTCTATACATTTTGCCAAAAGCAAAAGAGAAACTCGATGCCACCTAATTGTTTAATTATATTAAACTTTTTATTGCGCGAAAAGCGGGAATCGTGTTATATTTTGTTTAATAAAATTAAACTTTTAAATTAAATTAAAATATGGAGGGGTTTTTTAATGAGTGAAGCGGCAAAATATAAAAAGGCGACCTATCATTTGTGGACTTTTACCGCCAGTAAAATGATTGCAATGTTAGGGTCGCATGTATTGTCTTTTGGTATTAGTTTGTATATTTTAGCGATGACGGGTTCCGCTACCAGCTTTGCAACAAATATGATTTGTTCCATATTACCTAGAGCACTTGTTGCGCCATTAGCAGGATATGTCGCAGATAATTATTCAAAGAAACGAACAATATTAATAGCACAAGCTGGAACGATTTTAACGATGGCAAGTTTATTGTTTTATACAGAGACAATTGGTATGTCTGTTAATGCGATTTATGTGACTACCGTATTTTATACGCTTTGTTCAGCATTTTCGAGCGTAACCTTTACTTCAGCAATTGCAACACTCGTTAATCCAGAACGTTTACAGCGGGCAATGTCATTTAACCAAATGTCCGTGTCTGTAGCGGCTGTTGGGGGACCTGTTATCGGTGGGATGATGTACGGCTTTTTCTCTATGGAAGTATTTTTAATTGTTCATATGGTAGCGTACGCGATAGCCTTTTGCTTAGAGGCCACGATGAATTTTAATTTGTATAGTACGCGAGGGGACACTGCTAAAGCGGAAAAGATATGGCAAGGACTTGTTGGAGGCTTTAGCTATATCAAACAACATAAGGTCATTAAAGTTGTGATGTGGCTATCGTTGTGGATTAATTTATTTTTCTCTGCCATTGTCGTTGGTGGAACGTATATCATCATCGAATTACTAAAGGTTGAATCTACCCATTTTGGTTTTATTGAAGCAGCGGGGGCGGGTGGTATGTTAGTGGCCTCCATCTATTTTGCATCACGTGCCGAAATAAAAGTGCCACTTCGTTTTTCTAAAATAAGTTTATTGTTGCTTTCAAATAGCTTAAGTTTTGCGGTAATCCCTTTAGTGACGAATCTATCGTATGCAATGATTGTTATCTTTTATATTGGCTTGTATTTTATTTTTGCTATTTTTGAAATGGGTGTAAATATGCCTCTAGGCGTTTTTATGCAAAAGCTTATTTCCGAGGAGTATCGCGGACGCGTATTTGGACTAATGGAAACAATGGCGATGTCCATGATGCCAATTGGTATGCTTGTCTATGGAGTACTATACGATTCTCTCCCAGCAACTGGTATATTGCTAGTGACAAGTATAATTATAGTGGTAATGACACTTGTATTACTGCGGAGGTCAGTTTTAAAGGAAGCGCATCCTGAATTTTACGATGACAAAACGCTAGCAAAGAATAGCAAACTAATACCAAATAGGTAGAATTCTAGCAGTGGCGAAAACGGGGATTTAGTGGCGATAACCACTATCGGATTGATTCAATATAAAGCAAAACAGGCATGCAGTACATCTGGCATGCCTGTTTCCATCATTATTGATCTTCGATAACGATATAAGTGGCTTTAATCGGGCCGTGGACACCAACGACAGGAATCATTTCGATATCTGCGGAATTACTAGGACCTGTAATAAAGTTAATGCAAGAAGCGATATGCTCCCCATTTTGAACTTTTTGGCTCATCCATCGAGCTGCTTGGGTGATGCGTGGAACGATGGTGCTTTTTGGCATCAAAATTATCGACTTTTCTGGTAAAAAGCTTACCGTTCGCCCTCTATATTTATCGCTAAATAGGACGGCTGTTCCAGATTCGGCTAAAGTCATCTCACTAATTGTCAGTCCGATATTTGCTTTTTCGGCTTGTCGGATATTTTCCTCTGGCTGTGTTTCATCCCATACATAAAGTTCAATATCGACTTGTGGCCATTGTGTATGCATCAATTGAGCTAAACCATAATTTTCAAAGCGTTTGTCTTGCCATGTGATGACAGAGCGACCACCGTATTGCTCTACGACTTTTTGTAAATCCGTTGCTAGATTTTCTGTAGTAGTAACTATAACATCAGTATTAATATTTTTACATTGCTTCGCTAAGACAGCAACGAGTTCATCTTTCGTAGCATCTTTTAACACACGGTCTTGAGGTTGGTATTGCCAAACTGGTTTTGTTAGTTGTGTTTTTGGTGCTCGTCCAAGTTGCTTGGCAATATTCGATAAAAATGCATCTCTATTTACAATGCTTCCTGCCATTATTCAGAACCTCCTTTTGTACGGCTGTTAAACCAGCTTCGGAAATTTTCTTTATTCGGAGCTGGGAAATCTCTTGCTTCTGTCCACGCTTTTAATGGTCCTGGGCCGTTTGAAATTTTATTATCCTTTGTAAATGGAGACATGGCTGGTGCTGCCATTTTCGTTGCCATTTTGTATAAAGTAGGGGAGGAAGCACCTAAGCCAAACGCCTTCATAAGAAGCTTTTCGGACACCGGGGCTCTTCCTTCATTTTCAACGATGACCTGACGATGGCGATGAATCAGTTGATGCAATGGGATTTTGACAGGACATGCATCTGTGCAAGCGCCGCATAAAGTCGAGGCATATGGTAACTCCTTGAAATCATCATAACCACCTAGCAATGGTGACAACACAACACCGACAGGACCTGAGTAAATTGAACCGTACGTATGTCCACCAACATGACGGTATACAGGGCAAGCGTTAACACAAGCTGCACAGCGAATACATTGCAAAATTGGTTGGAATTCCCCCCCTAAAATAGCTGAACGGCCATTATCGACAATAACTAAGTGGAATTCATCTGGCCCATCCGTATCGCCTTCATCTTTTACACCAGTTAACGTCGTAATATAGCTTGTTAGCTTTTGCCCAACAGCACTTCTCGTTAATAAACTAACGAGGACCTCCATTTCTTCGAACGTGGGCACAATTCGTTCCATGCCCATCACAGTAATTTGTGTTTTAGGTAAGGCGGTTACTAAATCAGCATTTCCTTCATTTGTAACGAGTGTGATGGAGCCACTTTCTGCGATAGCGAAGTTACAGCCAGTAATGCCAATATCTGCTGTTAAGTACTCATTTCGTAGTTTTTCACGAACATAAAGGGCTAGTTCTTCTGGTTTTTCTGTTTGCTCATAGCCTTGTTTTTCTTTAAATATATCGCGAATTTGCTCTTTATTTTTATGCAATGCTGGTACGACGATATGCGATGGGGGTTCATGATCTCCAACTTGCAAAATATATTCGCCAAGGTCTGTTTCAATCACTTCACAGCCCAGTTGTTCGAGCGCGGGATTTAAATTGATTTCTTCTGTTACCATGGATTTAGATTTGACGATTTTTTTCGCTTGTTTTTTTTCGGCGATTTGTTGAATATAGCTAGTAGCTTCTTCGGCAGTTTTAGCAAAATATACATGTCCACCACGATTTGCTACATTTTCACTCAGTTGATATAAGTAATAATCTAAATTGGCGAGAACATGCTGGCGAATTTCCTCACCATGTGAACGCCATTCTTCCCAGTGCCCAAGCTCATCTGCTTGTTGTAATCGGCGCGTTTGAAAGCGTTCTTGTGCACTGGATACCGCACCTCGCATAAAGGTATTTTCTAGCTCTTTCGATACTCGCTTGTTAAACCTATCATCGCTTGTTTTCATTGCCATTCGATTATCCTCCTCTAAAAGCCACTTATCGGCAGTTTAGTACTTCCGCAATATGCATCACTTTAATGGGTTTGCCTTGTCGCTCAATACGCCCCCCGATATTGATTAAACAGCCCGCATCCGCACCGATTAAAATATCTGCTTCCGTTTCTTCCACGTTTAGTACTTTTTCATTGACCATTTCTCCAGAAATATTCCCCATTTTTACTGAAAATGTGCCGCCAAAACCACAACAGCGGTCTTTTCCTGGGAGTTCTACGTATTGTAAACCTTTAACATTTCCTAATAATTTCATTGGTGCTTCTTTCACACCGAGCAATCTAGTCATATGGCAAGAGGTGTGGAATGTCGCTTTACCTTCTAAATGTGCACCTACATCTTCAATCTGTAGAATGTCTACAATAAATTCCGTGAATTCATATGTTTTAGCAGCTAACGCCTGTGCTTTCGCTTCCCATATAGGGTCCCCTTTAAATACTTCAGGATATTCTTTAAACATATAAGCACAAGAGCCAGAAGGGGAGACGACGTACTGTGCATGTTCAAAAGCAGTTATCATTTTTTTCATCGCATTTTTCGAATCCTGTACATAACCACTATTATAAGCAGGCTGTCCACAGCAAATTTGATTTTCTGGAAAGTCGATGTCACAACCTAGTCTTTCTAAAACTTCGACAACTGCTTTTCCTACCTCACCTTGAAACATATCGACTAAACAAGTCGCAAACAATGTTACTTTCATGCTTTTCGCTCCTTTTGTATGGATTTGCAATTTCAATTGATTAATCAACTGGTCATCAGATGACTTGGTGGACAGTTAGATTGTTTTTATCATACTACAACCTATAAGATGGGTGGAAGTGCTATTTGCAAATTTTCAAAAAATAGGGGAGGGACAAAAAAGAAAAGTGCTAGATTGTGTTTAATCAATCTAACACTTTTTGCGATAACATCAGCTCTGGCAATTTATGAATTTTATTCCTTTGTAGATTCGGTTGTGTCGAAATAGTGCATTAAAACTTCCTCTACATTGCTTAAATGAGAAGACATTGCATGCTTTGCTAGCTCTTCGTTTTGTTGTTTAATGGCAAGAAAAATTTGCATATGTTCATCATATAATTTTTCGCTTGTCGTTTTTTTAGAATACAACCAAATACGACGCGTTTCTTTCATTGTTTCAATCATTAAACCGGATACTTGGTCTAAAATTGTTGCCAGTAGGGGGTTTTGAGAGGCAGCAGAGATTGCCGCGTGAAATTGAAAGTCCGCTTTTTCGCCAAGCTCTCCATCACCCTGTGCTAGTTTCATGTCATCTAAAATACGCAACATTGTTTGTATATCTTCATCTGTCCGATGAATGGCAGCACTGGCAGCGGCACCCACTTCAATAATTTTGCGTACTTTTAATAGATGGGAGACATCTTTTTTATTTGTTAATGTGAGTGTTGAAAGTGGGAAGTCAAGTTGTTTGGATGGAGTGCTCTTAACAAAAGTGCCGGAACCTTGTTTAATTTCGATTAAGCCCATTGCTTTTAGTGCAGATAAGGCTTCTCTTATGGCAGACCTACTTACTTGTAATTGTTCAGCAAGTTGTTCGACAGAGTCAAGACGATCTCCTGGTTTCAGGTCGCCAGCTCGAATTTTTTCATAGAGCATTTCTGATACTTCCTCATATATTTTTTTCGGTTTAATTTTCTTTAATTCCAAGGAGCTACACCTCATTCATCTCAATCAATTGCTCTATATAAGTATATTATACATGAAGAATGCTAATTTACTCACTGTTTCTCATGAATACTTTTCTTGGGTGTTTAGGATTAAAATATTGTACAGTTTTGCTAGTAATTGCTACTTAAAGTAGCTAAAATGGAAATTTTATTTTAAAAATATATTGAATTTTTAAAATTTAGTTCATATAATTTTAACATATAGTCATCAGATGACCTAATCTATTTAAGTTTGGAGGGCGTAAACCAGCTTAGCAAAAAAGTGTTGAATGTTTAGTTACAAGATAACTTCAATTGACGTTTTTACAAGTCTGACAAAACGAAGATAGTAGCATTGGAGGAGCAAGAGGCTCGTGATAGTCGTGTCTTGCTTCTATTAGACTGCAACTGAAAACATCAATAATCTGTTAATGCCGTATTGTCATGATTGGGGAGAACTTTTTATTTTGGGGGTATGCAATTTGACATTTACACAAAATTTTACTGCTGTGGGGGATAGTTTGACGTGGTCGGCAATCGTTGCTGTTATACCAATACTTTATTTTTTCTGGGCGTTAGCCATAAAAAAAATGAAAGGCTATATGGCAGGTTTAACAACTCTGCTTGTCTCTTTATTATTGGCTGCTATTGCATTTAAAGTGCCGCTAGGGACAGCGGTAATGTCCGCCACACAAGGGGCTGTGTATGGTCTACTACCAATCGGTTGGATTATTATTACATCGGTTTTTTTATACAATATCACGGTTAAAACAGGGAATTTTAATATTATCCGTTATTCCGTCTTATCGATAACCGAAGACCGCCGTATTCAAGCGTTACTCGTCGCGTTTTCATTTGGTGCATTTTTAGAAGGAGCCGCTGGTTTTGGCGCACCGGTTGCTATTTCAGCAGCATTATTAGTAGGTCTTGGTTTTAATCCGTTATATGCTGCAGGTCTTTGTTTAATTGCAAATACAGCCCCAGTTGCATTTGGTGCCATCGGTGTACCAATTACGGCTATGGAAGGACCTACGGGTATCGCCGCATTTGAAATTTCAAAAATGGTTGGACGTCAATTACCGTTTTTAGCAGTCTTTATTCCATTCTTCTTAATTTTTATTATGACTGGTTTTAAAAAAGCTTGGGAAGTGATGCCAGCCATTTTAGTATCTGGTATTTCATTTGCTGTCACACAATTTTTAAGTTCGAATTTTCTCGGTCCTGAATTACCGGATGTTTTATCTGCTCTAGTATCACTTTTTGCACTTGCCGTTTTCATGAAGTTTTGGCAGCCGAAAACGATTTATCGTTTTGCTTCCGAACAAGAGAGTACAGCTGATACAATGTCTAAAAAAGAGTCGTACAGCGGAGGAACAATCATAAAGTCTTGGTCACCATTTATTATATTGACGGCTTTTATTTCTTGCTGGGGGATTCCTGTAGTCAAAAGTGCTTTAACGGGAAATTATGACGGTACAAATGTTATTTTAAAAGGGGTAAATTTAGTGGGGCAAGCGATGACATTTACGGCTGAAGTACCGCTTTTACATAATCAAGTAGTGAGTGGCGCAACGGGGGAAGCAATTGCAGCTTTCTATAAGGTAGAACTTCTAGGTGCGGCAGGTACAGCTATTTTATTATCTGCCATCGTTTCTAAATTTATTTTTAACGTTTCGTGGCGCAATTGGGGAACAACATTTTTTGAAACATTAAATGAAATTAAGTACCCGCTTATTACGATTTGTAGTGTCGTTGCCTATGCCTATGTGACAAATACAGCAGGTATGATGACAACGCTTGCTTTAGTTTTAGCGAAGACGGGTGTATTATTCCCATTCTTCTCACCTGTGCTAGGTTGGCTCGGTGTATTTATTACAGGATCTGATACATCTTCAAATGTCTTATTTGCCAAGCTCCAGCAAGTGACGGCTGATTCTGTTGGAATGGAACCGGTGCTTGCACTTGCAGCGAATGCATCGGGTGGTGTAACCGGTAAAATGATTTCACCACAATCTATCGCAGTTGCCGCCGCCGCGGTTGGACTTGTAGGGAGAGAATCAGAATTGCTGCGCTTCGCATTAAAGTATAGTGTGATGTTGCTATTATTTATCTGTATACTAACCTTTTTACAAAGTAATGTCCTATCTTGGATGATTCCATAGAGCAGTGAATTTTTTAGTAAAAGGTATTGAGAATCGCTTTCTCAGTACCTTTTTTCTGATTAGCAAACATAAAAAGGCTTTATTTTAAATTCTTGTATTATTGCAAATTTCGTTGACAGAAAAACGTAGCGGGCGCATAATTCAGAAGTGCCTTTTGCAAAGCAAAAAGATTTCGCAGTTTCTACAACTTTTCGTCAAGAAACGTTCACAAGCATTAAGGGCGCAATTTCCATTGTTTTTTGGTACGATGGAGGCAGTAACTGTAAGGAGAGAATGAAAAATATGGAAACTGATATTAACGTTTTTCTAGCGTTTGGAGCGGGCTTTTTAAGCTTCATTTCACCGTGTACTCTGCCACTGTATCCAGCATTTTTATCATACATAACGGGAATGACTTTGGATGAGCTAAAATCTGAACGTGGCATGATGCAAAGGCGTGCTATTTTGCATACGCTATTCTTTTTATTAGGATTTTCAATTATTTTTATTATGATTGGTCTAGGCGCATCATTAGCAAGGGAATTCTTCCTAAACTATCAAACATTATTGCGTCAAGTTGGCGCCATTTTAATCGTTATCTTTGGGTTAATGATTGTAGGGTTACTGCAAATTGATTTTTTAATGAAAGATCGAAAATTTCAATTCAAAAATCGACCATCCGGCTATATAGGTTCCATATTAATTGGCATCGCATTTGCGGCGGGTTGGACACCATGTACAGGTCCAATTCTAATGTCCATTATTACGTTAGCTGGAGCAAATCCTTCTTCAGGGTTTAGCTATATGTTTGCTTACTATTTAGGTTTTGCCATTCCATTCTTTGTGTTATCATTCTTCATTTCACGTATGAATTGGATTCGCAAACACAGTCAAAAAATCGTAAAAGTTGGCGGCTATATTATGATTGCGGTGGGGATATTGTTATTCTTTGATGGTTTAACATATATCACGCGATTATTGCAGCCTATTTTCGGTGGATTTATTGGCTTCTAATCTGCTAAACTAAAGGGCATACCATACTTTAACGTGGAGGGAGATGAATACGTGCCTACAGTTTTAGTAGTGGATGATACGCTATTTATGCGTGTTACAATCAGTAATATGTTTACTGAATGGGGTTATGAGGTAGTTGGCAATGCAGTGAATGGTAAAGAAGCTGTAGAGCTGTATCGAGAGTTACAACCAGATCTTGTAACAATGGATGTAACGATGCCCGTTATGACAGGTATTGCGGCTGTAAAAAGAATCATCCCAGAATTTCCTAATGCAAAGATAGTTATGATTACAGCATTAGGACAACAAAAATTAATTGTAGAAGCAATTGAAAGTGGAGCGAAAGATTTTATTACAAAGCCTTTCGAGCCAGAAAAATTAAGAGCTGTAGCAGACCAGCTAGTTGGTCAAAGTTGCTAATTTAACATCAGAGGAGGATTCTTTATGTTAAGCAATATCCCTTCTCAATATTATGTTATAGGTTCGACTATAATGGCCATTATAATGGGTAGCTTTGTGATGGTATTACGTATGCGAGCTTCCAAAAAACCTACAAATGAGAAGAAAATTATCATTCCACCTATTGCCATGTCATCAGGTGCGTTAATGTTTTTATTTGCACAATTTCGAGTGCCACCTATGCAGATTTTAGAAGCTGCTGCGGTAGGTATGGTGTTCTCGACCATTTTAATTGCTACTTCGAAATTTGAAGTAAAAGGTCACGATATTTATTTAAAACGTTCAAAAGCGTTTGTATTTATTTTAGTTGGGCTGTTAATCTTCCGTGTTGTGGCAAAAATGATTTTAAGTAGCTCGATAGATGTCGGGGAGTTAGCAGGTATGTTTTGGATTTTAGCATTTGCAATGCTATTGCCTTGGCGAATTGCAATGCTGATTCAATTTAAAAAAATCAAGAAAACGATTCCATTAAAAAATATGTAAAGAAAAGAAACTACACTAGCACATTTGCTGTTGTAGTTTTTTTAACGTATACAATAATTTTTTGTATTAAGAGGATATGGTGCAATAAGCGATTTCTAATCGACAACGTGGTATACTAGGAACCATGTTAAAAAATGAGGAGTTACTTAGATGAAATATTTTAAACCACAGATGCAGTTGCTTGTAAAAGAAAACCGTGAATTGCATGACCGATTAAAAGAGCTAATGGCGGATATGGATTTGCAAAAAAACTATGCATTAAAAGCACTGTATCATGCAGAAGTGGCAGACGGTGGGCGCTATCAACAAGATTACCAAGCGCTTGATCATTTATTTAAATAAAGCATAAATCGCTAAACTAATTAAATCGTTCTATATCAAAAAAAGCCGCACCTATTGTAGTGCGGCTTTTTTGCATCCTATTAGTCAAAAAGATGCTCATATGGGGTAACATCAATTTGCATTTGATCTAATTTTTTACGTAAAAATTTGTGGTCACGTTTAGGCGTAGCTTGAATATAACCGCGTATAATTAAATCATTGTCTATAGCTGTCGCCTTTTCTTCTAAAGCGAGCTCGCCAATTTTACCTGCAATTTTTTCTTTCGCCACTTGTCTAAATAGCTCAGGTACTGGGCTCACCAACTCATATAGAAATTCCTTCTCAGGTTGTCCCCATAGATGAATCGTTTTATCTAAGTAAAATTCCTGCCAATCTAAATCTGATTTCCCATCCTGCTTTGGTAAAGCTTTTAAAAACTTGCGGAACATGAAAAATCCGCCAATAGCCATTAGCGAAATAAGGACGACTACCCAAAATAAAATAAACCATAAAAACCAACCATCTAACAAATCGTTCACCTCTTTGTCTTCTCTCACTCTATTATAAAAGCTTCAACAAAAAAATTCATCCTTATTGTGCCTCTTTTTATAAATCGTTTAAATAAATGTAAGTATTGCACTCTAGTGAAAAAAGTTACTAAGTTTGGCACAGTATGTTGTTGGGCTTGATGAGCAAGCAAGATGAGCTGCTGCCCATATTCAGAAGAATCTAAGTCTCTTAATTTATTTCTAGTCAGTAAGTTTCCTTATACCCAAACCTATCACCCTACAACGAATATACTAGTTTAAACAACGCGGACTACTAGAGGTGAAGAAATGGAGCGGGATTCATTGTTTTTTAAAGGACTGACTGGTGAAGTTGTCACGTTAAAAGATGCGAATTATGATGAGGCACGACAGGAATGGAATCGTGCAATACAAAAGTATCCAATTGTAATCGTTTATTGTGAAAGAAAGCAAGATGTTATCAATGCTATTCGATGGGCACGTAGACATTGTGTACCTATTCGAATCAGATCTGGTGGACATCATTATGAAGGATATTCTACAGGTGATTATGTATTGGTTATTGATATTAGTCGAATGAATGCGATGACAATGGATAAAAAACGTCATCGCTTAAAAATAGAAGCCGGAGCAAAAAATGCTGAGGTGTATGAGTTTATTGGTACGAATGGTTATACTTTTCCAGGTGGTACTTGCCCAACTGTTGGTGTAGCAGGCTTTACGCTCGGAGGAGGCTGGGGATTTTCTAGTCGACTATACGGTTTGGGATGTGATAGTTTAGTTGAATTTGAGTTAATTAATTACGAAGGAAAGCTTATTAAAGCAAATCAACAGTGTAACGCGGATCTTTTCTGGGCGTGTCGTGGGGCAGGGGGAGGTAACTTTGGAGTTGTGGTCAGTATGACATTTCAGTTGCCAAAGCCCATCAATGCTTCTATTACACTTATTAGATTTTTTTATGTAGGTACAACGCAAGCTAAGCAAATGCAAGTAATGAATATTTGGCAAAACTGGTTGCCACAGTTAGATAAACGAATGACAGTGGTTGCAAGCTTTTATAATGCGGAAGGCGAAGGGTTAGGTATTTTTGCTAGCGGATTTTTTTACGGACCTTCGGAGATGGCTAAGAAAATTTTACAACCCTTTGCTGAGGTAGAAGGGTTTCAGCTAGAGCTAGCACAACTATCATTTTTAGAAGCGGTTAAAAAGGTAGAAGCAACCTATCCACCATATGAAAAATTTAAGTCAACAGGTAGATTTGTTCAAAGACATTATACACTTACGGAGCTTCAAAACACCGTTGCGCTCCTAAATAATCCTCCACAAGGTTCCGTGTATACGGCTATATCTTTTTATGCATTAGGCGGAGAAATTAGCCAAGTTGGCAAAGCGGAAACCGCATTTTTCTATCGCAATGCTAAGTATATTATGGGTATTCAGTCTGTGTGGACAGAAGATCAATACGCAAAGGAAAATGAAGCATGGGTGCGTCAACGTTTTGAATTTATTAAAACCATTACGGAAGGCTCTTATGTAAATTTTCCAATCAATCATCTCTCAAATTATGACAAAGAATATTTTGGAGGCAATGCACAACGCTTGCATCAGGTAAATAAAAAGTATGATCCGTTTAATGTCTTTAGTTTTCCTCAAGGATTAGGCTAAATACTGCACAGGGGGTTCGTAATGAATGTATTTTTCAGAACACTCGAACATAAGGCGATGATTGACGTTTTAGGTCATCGTCTTTTTCGTTATTTCTAAAAAGGAAGATACAAGATGCCCATTTTGAAAATTAAATCGAAGGGGTAAAGTAAAGCCAACAGGGCTATTTTTACATCCCTTTAAATGGAAATATAAATTTGCCTTAATTGACAAAAGTAACAACTTGTTGTTAAAATCAAGTTGTTACTTTGAACCGGATAAACTTATATAAAGTTGGTCAAAGGTCTAGAGACAAGGAAAGTCTCTTCTAATTAAGGGGGATGTAAAATGGTCAAGTTGAAAACAGTAGGACTTACTTTTGGAATAGCTGTTTCGTTACTATTAGCAGGATGTGGTGATAAAAATGATGCAGATGCAACAGGCAAGACCAAAAGCATAGGTGAGCAGGTTGATTATAAAATTATAGGGATTGAACCAGGAGCAGGATTGACGGAGCTTTCGGAAAACACGCTAGCGGAATATCAAAATTTGCAAGGTTGGGAACTGGAGGAAAGTTCAACACCTGGGATGTTGGGTTCATTAGAGCAAGCTATTCGAAATGAAGAGCCTATTATTATTACAGGATGGACACCGCATTGGATGTTTTCATCCTACGATTTAAAATTTTTAGAGGACCCTCAAGGGACATTAGGTGGAACGGAAAATATTAATACACTTGTGCGCAAAGATTTGGCTAAAGACTTACCCGATGCCTATACACTTCTAGATCAATTCTATTGGGAACCAGAAGATATGGAAGCTGTAATGTATGAAGCTCAAACAACTTCTTTTGAAGAGGCGGCAGACAAATGGATCGCACAAAACGAAGAGAAGGTAAATGAATGGACAAAAGGGATGACAAAAGTGAAAGGCAAAGAAATTGAATTAGCATCCACTCCATGGGATTCAGAAAGAGCTTCAAGCAGTGTACTACAAGCAGTATTTGAAGAACTTGGATACACAGTCACAATCACCCCAGTTGATCCTGCCATCATGTTTCAAGCAATCGCATCAGGAGTAGCCGATGCAACTGTCGCTGCTTGGTTACCAACGACACATAGCTCCTTTTATGCAAAATACAAAGATGACTTTGTTGATTTAGGAGAGAATTTAACAGGGACCAAAAATGGATTTGTTGTTCCTACATATATGGATATCGATTCCATTGAGGATTTACAACCAAAACAATAGGTTAAGAGATAACAAGGGGAATTTCCTAATAGTTAGGAAATTCTTTTTTTGTTAAAGTGGAAGTAAAAAGGGATTCATTACAAGCGTGTCGAAATAGGATGAATTGAATTCTATGTAACTTACTATAATGTAGAAGACTAAATAAGCCAGTTTTGAGCAAATAGAAGGAGTCAAAGAGATGACGTTATATTCCGTTCTAGTAGCAGATTGCGAATTACAAACAGTAGATTGTACAGGAATTACTGAAATCACTGTAAGAGAATTAAAAAAATTACATCCGATAACAGGGGATACGCCAGAACAGCCTTGGCACTCGATGGATGATGACGCAAGGCTTGTCTATGCGCCAGATGAATCAGCTTTCGGTCAATTGCATATTTTCGAATGGAATAATCCGCCCTATGATTTAGCGCTGTATAATGAAAAAAGTTATGTATATGGCATTGAGGGCAATTGGGGCCCGCAATTTTTAGATGATTTATTAAGCTATTTAAAGCAACATATCAAACCGGAGCAAAACGTGGACTTAATTAGGTTTTGGGCAGGAGAATATGACCGAACATTAAAAAGCCGTCGTATCCATATTGCTGAAATCGAAAGCCATCACCTTGAAACCTTACAGAACGAACAGTACATATGTGTCGCATTTGTGTAACTTAAAGCATGTGAAGTCTTTTTTCTAGAATAAAGTTAGGATTTTGGTATTTGAATTATGGCAGATTTCCGTGCTATGTTTTCATGCTGTATCAAGGAAATAAGATTTATAAAGGGGCTGTATATCAAATGACTATACAAATCAAAAAGTGCAAGCTTGAAGATGTACATGTACTCCGAGAAAAAAGTATTGAAACGTTTCAGGATACATATAGCAAACAAAATAAGCCTGAAAATATGCTAGCCTATTTGGATAGAGCATTTCCCCTCAACAATTGGAGCGGGAACTAGTGAATCGTGGTTCCCAATTTTATTTCATTTATTTCGATGAAGACGCTGCGGGCTATTTAAAAGTAAATACAAATCACTAAATTGGAAAGGCGGACGATTATGTATATTCCTAAATACTATAAAGTGACAGATGTTCATGAAATTGAAGCGTTTATTCAAATGAACTCTTTTGCTACACTTGTCACAACAAAACAAGGCACACCAATTGCCACTCACTTACCGTTAATGTTACATAAAAAAGGCGAGGACACGTATCTTACTGGCCATATGGCATATGGAAACCCACAGTGGAGAACATTTGCATCTTGTGGGGATGTGCTCGTGATGTTTCATGGGCCGCATGCGTATATTTCTTCTTCTTGGTATTCGCACGAAAATGTGCCAACGTGGAATTATCAGGCGGTCCATATTTATGGCACAGTATCACTTTTAGATAAAGATGAATTAAGCGAAGATTTAACGTGGCTGTTAGAAAAATATGAGAAGCATAGAGAGCAACCTGTTTTATGGGAAAACCTTTCACCAGAGCTATTAGAAAAAGAAATGAAAGGTATTGTTGGATTTAAAATAAAGATTAGCGATATACAGGCTGCCTATAAATTAAGTCAAAACCGTAATGATGCAGACTATGGAAATATTATTGCACAATTGAATAATGAAGCAACACCAAATTCAAAACAAATAGCAGAGCAAATGGCAAAGCAATGTAAAAAATAACGAGAGGCATCTTTTTTATTGCGCTAGATGGACATGCAAAGCATGATTGTTTAACCATATTTTAATAAATGTTATGATGAACTAATAACTGTGAAAAAGGGGATTGTTTTAATGGAAAATTTACTCTCAATAGAGCAATTTGAAAACTTAAAAAAAGGTGAACGTACAATATTTGTTTTTTCAGCAGACTGGTGTGGAGATTGTCGATTTATTGATCCGATTATGCCGACAATTGAAAAAAACTACAGCAATTATCATTTTGTGAAAATTGACCGCGATGATTTCATCGATTTATGTGTTGCATTAGATGTATTTGGTATTCCAAGTTTTCTAGCTTATGATAAAGGCAATGAAGTTGGCCGCTTTGTTAGTAAGGACCGTAAAACACAACAAGAGATTGAAGCTTTTTTAGATGGATTAACTTTATCGTAAGACTTGCCTAAGCTATAGGGGACGCTATCTCCTATAGCTTTTTATTTGCCTGCTTTCAAGCTGTTACATAAGCAATACAACGTTCCACATACGCTAGTACCTCTGCTGAAATCGGGTATAATCCTGTTTTCTCTGTAGGGAGTTTTCGAACCTCCCAAAATTGATCCATTAAATCCGTGTCGCCTTGAAACGTATCGTTTGATAATTCGATTATTTTGGAACCAATTTGAAAGCCTTCGTCCGATTCAGCTTGAATATTGTTTTTGATACACCATTCAATTTGTCGTAGTAATCCAATATATTGCTGTGTCATTATGTCATTGCTACTGAGGTTTGGAATAGTTTGTTGTAAAAATGTTTGTTCATGCTCTTGGAAATAGTCCACCCATTTTTTAGAGGTGCTTTGAGAACGTTGAACGAGTTCCGTCACATGTTCCCACGATAATGATTCTTCTAAATCCATCATATTAATCAATGATGTCGTATGAGAGATACTTGTTTGCAGTTCAGCAAGTCGTTCTTGTAAGTAATTGTGATGTGAAATTAAAATTTGTTTATAGGAAAGTTTATCTAATAAATCACGAATTTTATCGAGTGGAAGTGACAGCGTTTTTAGAATGATGATTTTCTCTAATTTAAACAAGTCTTCTTCTGAATAGTATCGTCGTCCATAATCATCTTTAAAACTTGGTGTAAGCAGATTAATTTGATCGTAATACCGAAGTGTGCGAATGGAAATATTTCGCTGTTTCGCTACCTCTCCAGTCGTCCATTGTTTCATTTTCATTCCTCCTGAAAAAAAGATTGCAGGTGACGTTACGTCATCTCATACACTTAGATTACATCATATAAAGGAAGAAGGATAGAGAATGGAAACGAAACAAATGAACTGGAAAAATCAAGATAATTGGGGATGGAGAGAATTTATTTTATTATTGCTAGTAGAGTTTGTTGTTGTCATCGGCATTATTAAATGGCTAGTGAAACCAATGTATGCTCACTTGTTTCGTAATGAGCTATATGCTGGAACATTAACAGGGTTCACGATTGCAATTACGCTTGTTTTTGGTGTTTATTTTATAGCGCTACGTCCTAAAAAGCTTTCATGGCGTGAAGTAGGAATAACATCAATTTCGTTAAAGCAATGGAAAACGATACTATGCTATTCGGTTCTGTTAATGATTGGCGCCTTACTAATCGTTGTGCTAACAAGTTATATTGGGTTTTCGGTGGAAAATAGCAAAACACAGGCCATACAGCAGAACGTAACCTTCTTTACGGTACTAATAGCCTTTCTCTCTGCGGCTGTTATTTCACCAATATACGAAGAGATTTTTTATCGAGGTTTTTTATATCGCTGGTTACGTACACGCTTAGGATTGGTCGGTGCCATTATCCTTAGCTCATTTATTTTTACGATTGCTCATATCCCCACCTATAATGTCATGCCCGTCAACTTCTTTAGTGGCATTATTTTTGCTTTAGCATATGAACGCACGAATTCTATTTGGCCTTCCATTATCATTCACGGCTTAACGAATGGCATGATGGTTTTGCTGACAAGTTTGGGATGAATAGATGGTTAACATCGACAAAAAATCCAGGTCTCATTAAACTGAGAGCCTGGATCGGTCGATTGAATCATGATTTTGCTTGACGGTACCAGATAATCACAGGGATTAATAATAAAGATAATAGTCCACCGGTTAATGATAAAGTGGCGTAACTGGAATTCGCTACTATCATCCCCGAAAGTGCCCCTCCTGAAGCACCTGCCAATGCGATAAAAACATCAATTGTGCCTTGGATTTTAGCGCGTGTTGAAGGTTCTGTGGCATCAACAATTTGAGCAGTTCCGCTAATTAAGCCGAAATTCCATCCTATACCTAATAAAGAAAGAGCCACGATTAGCATAAACATAGAATCACTTGGTGCATAGGCCGCTATTAAACCTGCAAACAGTAAAATAACACCAGCAGCAATACTCATGGCTGTTCTACCAATCTTGTCAACAAGGATACCTGTGACAAGAGAAGGAAGATACATGGCACCAACATGGAAACCAATAACGATTCCTACAGCACCTAAACTATGTCCATGATGTTGCATATGGATGGGCGTCATTGTCATAATGGCTACCATAACGATTTGCGTAAGAATCATCACAACTGCGCCAACGATGATACCTTTTTTATTCATTAAAGGAGGCGCCTGATGAAGAGCTTCTCCAGATACAATTTGATGTTGGTGAGCTTCTATCGATTTTGCTAGCAGTAAAGGATCTGGACGAAGCATGATGAAAAGAACCAAACCTGCTAATATAAATGCAATGGCAGATAATAGAAATGGACCAGCTAATGAAGGAATACCGATAGAAAGCGCAAATTTGCCCATGACATCCACTAAATTTGGTCCTGCTACGGCCCCGAATGTGGTCATAACCATCGTAGTACTAATGGCCGTTGCGCGTTGTTTGTTATTTGCTAAGTCTGTACCGGCATATCGAGCCTGTAAATTTGTTGCTGTGCCTGCACCATAAACAAGTAAGGAAGCAAATAGTAAAAAAACACTGTTAATTAATGCTGCGATAACAACGCCAATAGCGCCAAGACCACCAGTGATAAAACCAGTTGAGAGCCCTATACGGCGACCATAGCGTTGCGAAAGTCTTCCCACTATAAAAGCGGCCCCTGCTGAACCTAATGTAAATAGGGCAGAGGGTAATCCGGCAAATGCGTCCGTGCCAAGCATTTGTTGGGCTAAGAGAGCGCCTACCGTGATACCAGCAGCAAGACCTGCTCCACCGAAAATTTGCGATAAACTAACTACAATTAAAACCCTTTTATACATTTTTTTCAGCTTTTCGGGAGAATTTACATACTGCCCGATTGAATGATTTACACTAGCCAATTATATGAAACACCATCTTTCTAACTATATGATTAACAAAAACTTTTAGCTCATTTACCAAGCTTACCATACTCCTGCAATTGTAGATATATGCCAATTTGCAGTGAAAAATTTTGTTTATTACATAGAACATTGCTTGTAATTTTAAAAAAACTCCTAACGAATAAAGCTTCGTTAGGAGGTGCAAATGATTTTCCTTCTATTGATTATGATCGTACCAGGGATTTAGGTGAATCAGAACTTCTTCTACATTCGGATGTTTCTCCATTATCGTTTTCTTGATTTTACGAATAATATCATGTCCTTCTTGGATTGTTAAATCAGCAGGTACCCCCACACGCAAATCGACTAATACATAGTGCCCATGTTCTCTCGCTCGTAGACGATCTATTCGTTTTACTTCAGGAATAGTGAGGATTAACGTTTTGAAACTAGCTAGTGTATCAGGACTTACGCTTTTCTCCATAAGTGTGTCGATAGCTTCTAATAACATCCCATAGGCAAGCTTGAAAACTAAAATGGTCACAATGATACCTGCAATGGGATCACCATATGTAAGGATATGAATATGATAATTTTCCCCAACAAGTGCAAGCCCGATTCCTAATACGGCTGCTAATGAAGCATATACATCAGCAAGATGATCATAAGCAGTGGCAATTAAGCCTTTACTATTTGTTCTTTTGCCAATTTTTATCGTATATACGTATAAAAGGAGCTTCCAAACAAGTGATATGATAGCCGTAATAAAGGCAATTAAACTTGCTTTTTCAGGTTCCTGAAAGAATGCTGTAACGGATTCATAAGCAATATAAAGAGCTGCCATTATTAATATAATTCCTACAATGGCGGAACTAATTACTTCTGCTTTTCCGTGTCCGTATGGATGATCTTCGTCGGCAGGACGTTTAGAAATACGCATAGATGTTAAAGCGGCACCGCTTGCTATTACATCACCTGCATTATGATAGCCATCAGCTAAAAGAACGGGGCTGTGGAAGATAGTACCAACTGCTATTTTTAAAATAGTTAAAACGATGTTGCTTATTAAACTAATCCATCCAGCAACGATTGTAGTATTGGAATTTGTGCTTTGATTCATAAATGTATACCTCCAATAAAATTCTTTCCTAAAAGCAACAAAAACCTTTGACTCGTTTTAAGTCAAAGGTTTTGATTAAAAAAATATAGGTTTTGTAAACTTGAAATGTGTATCATCTTTCTCACTCCAATATAAGCGTTCATTGAGTGTAACATATTCTATTCATCGGTTCAATCATGGTTTGTCCAACTTTTTTTCTTAAAAACAATGGGGATATTTATTGTTCAGTGGTACTATTTAATAATATAGGTAATAAAAGTTAAAAAATGTATAACGTATTAAACAAGAAAGGACGTAGACTTATAAAACAAATTATAGCACTTGGGGGCGGTGGCTTTTCTATGGAGCCAGAAAATCCTTTGCTGGATCAATATATTCTTCAGCAATCTATGAAAAAAAATCCGAAAATTTGCTTTCTTGCAACAGCAAGTGGAGATTCAGAAAATTACATTTGTCGATTTTATCAATTCTTTGAAAAACAGGATTGTCAGCCTTCGCACTTATCATTATTTAACCCACCTACAAGAAATATAGAAAGCTTCTTACTGGACAAAGATATTATTTATGTTGGTGGGGGGAATACAAAGAATTTATTAGTGCTATGGAAAGAATGGGGATTGGATACTATTTTGAAAAAAGCGTGGGAGCAAGGAATAATACTCGCTGGTATTAGCGCGGGCTCCATTTGCTGGTTCGAGGAAGGGGTGACAGATTCTTATGGGGATGGATTGGAACCTTTACAGTGTTTAGGTTTCCTAGAAGGGAGTAATTGTCCCCATTATGATGGAGAATCGGATAGAAGACCTTCGTATCAACAGCTTATTACTAATAAAAAAATTAAACCCGGTTTTGCAACGGATGACGGTGTTGCCATCCATTTCATTGATCAGGAAATCCATACTATTGTAAGTTCAAGACCTAATGCCAAAGCGTATAAAGTATATGATGATGATGATAAAGTTATAGAGAAAGAGCTTGCAACAAAATTTCTAGGTTTTAATTAGTAGTGATGGAATGGCAAATTCCTTTCAAAAACACAAAACCCCGAATAGTTCCGCTTTTCTTGAAAGGTTCTTTGCTCGGGGTTAGTGTTATAAGCGGGCTCCTAACTTAATGGTCCGAAGCCGAAGCTTACTTTCGCTGACACAACATGCCTTTCCTTAGTTGGTATGTGCGATGGCGCTGATTTCAATTAATTGTTCTGGTGATGCCAAGTAAGTCACGCCGATAAGGCTACCGGCTGGTCGATGTTGCCCAACGTAGTCCTTGAATAGTCGAAGGACTGGTTCAGTATGTGCTTCCGCATTTGTTAAATAGATTTCCATATAAGCAAGGTTAGATCTTGTTGCACCGAATTTTTCCAAAACGCCATCTAGATTTTTAAGCGTTTGCTGTGCTTGTGCTTCGATATCGCCATCGCCAACGAATGTACCCTCCGTATCATGGGAAAACTGCCCCGAAATGTAGATAGTGCCGTTGACACTGTAGCCCTGTGAAATACCGTGATCCCAAAGATCGTGATTATAAATTGTAATATTCTTCATTTTTTTCTCTCCTTTACTTTAAAGTAATGTCAGTATAAAATGAACGCGAACAAAAAAATAGTACGCACTTTTTTGAAAGGTACTATCAGAAAGGATAGTGTAAATATGGGTTTGGCTGATTACAAAGACACGGGGACTATCCAAGAAACCCCGTTTGGCTATACATTATCAGTAATTGGTGGTAAATGGAAAATGCTAATTATTTATATTTTGGCGGAACATCAAACGGTTCGGTTTAATGATTTGAAACGCAAAATAGGTGCAATTACCTTTAAAACATTAAGTGCACAACTGAAAGAATTAGAAGCAGATGGAATAGTCAGTCGAAAAGAGTATCCGCAGATTCCACCTAAAGTGGAGTACAGTCTTACAACTAAAGCGGAAACGTTATTGCCTGTTTTGGAACAGTTATGTGAGTGGGGAGAAAAAAACAATACGCATTAATGTCTTGCTGTAAAGCGTACCTCACAAATTAAATGAAATGAGCGATGAATGGATGCAGGAGCTACAGTTAATTTGCCATTTCTGTTGCAGAGATTGATTGAAAGCTTCAATCATCTCTTTTTTTCTTTTTCTTAGTATCAATAATTTTAAATAGAAACAACAATAGACTACAAGAAAAAACAATAGACAGTACACCTTTAACCGCCCGCATGACAAAAGTATCAATAGGGAAATCGAATAAAATATACCCCAAACAATATATCCACGATACAATTATCAACAATTGAAATACTATTTTCTTCATGACATATTCTCCCTTAAAAGTAATGCTTTTTTTACTAGCTAAAAAATTTTATCTACAAGAATCGTAACATAGTAAGGTGCAGGTGGACACAAATGTAGGATTAGATAAATTTTATTGCACAGGATTAAGGTGTATGTCTGTTTCTAACTTGAAGGTTTCTACAATGATGACTAATGGTCACTTGCTAGTAAAGAATAAGAAAAAGCACGGGAAATTAATGTTTCTAAATGATTTCTCGTACTTTTTACACGATTTTATCCAGTTTTATTATTAAAACAAAGATAAGTTTTAAAAGAAAATATATTAACCTATCGCTTTTTTATTTCAAAAATTAATAAAACAAGAGCGGCAGATACAGATATCACGCTAAGGATTAATCCGAAATTAAACATTGTGGTATAAATAAAGATATATAACCCAATTGCTTGTAATGCAGCAATTATTAAACCAATTATTAATCCTTTATAATGACTTTTTCTAATAGCTAAAAATAGTTGGATAGTAGTAAAGTTCGCTACAAGTAGAATTGTAAATGCAATCAGATAATCAAGTGAGAAAATTGAAGTACCTTCTGTTGTTGTGAACAACGAAAAAGAAGCAATTTGAATTGCGGATAAATTAACTACAGTGAAGATAAGTGACCAAATTATATATTGAATAGGTTTATTCATGTGTATGTTCTCCTTTTAATATGAATCAATATTCGCTCCAAAGCTTGAAGCTCGAACGAACGGTTCTTTTGCAAGTTTAGATAATGTTGTTGCATTCCCAACAACTACAGCTCCAATTATGTTAATTTTACTTTTATCTAACTCTTTATTTGTGGTGATTGAGTCTAAAATAACCTGCATATCTGTTTTATATGCTCTATTATTTTCTATTAAATATTGGATAGAGTTTACAAATTCTTTAGTGGGATTGCTGTATTTTTCTCCTGTATTGGAAAAAGTTTTTATTCCAATAACTTCATCTTCCTTAAATACGTATCCAGAAATTTTAGTATCTGTTTGAACAGAACTTTGCATGTTTGAAATTTCTTCATTACTAAATGTATCTAGCCAATACCATTGTATTGTTAACCCTTTTGGGATCATGGCATTTATCTCAGATATTGTGTAGTCTTTATCAAAAGAAATGCCCAATTCAAATAATTTGTCGTCTAACGTTTTATTTTGTAACAAATCGTCATGTGCTACATTCTCATAGTCAATTTTAGGATGGTAAAAGTTCATGACATTTTGTCCATAGTAGGTAAACGTTTTATTTGGAGCAGATTCAATATACGTTTCATGTGGTGTTGTATCTAATGTGATTAGTTTTTTAAATACAGGGTGACCATTTAACAGTTTATATTGAGTTGATGTAGCAGTTGATCCTATTAATGCAATATCTGTATTCCAAGGGCTTAAATATGAGTTTGCACCGTATACTTGATAATAAGCATCTTTCGCTAAAATCTCCTTGTTTAACAAAAAAGGAGTTATCTGTAGTTTTAAAATTATTAAAAATGTTATTCCAATAATGGATACAAGTCCACTTATTAATGTTATTCGTATATAACTATGTCGTTTAGCCTTTTTAATTATATTTTTTTCATTATTAAATTCAAAAATATCCTCTGAAATTTCATCTTCTTCCATAGGATTCACTCCATTCTTTTTTAAATTGGTTGCGGGCTCGATAAAGTGTCGTACGTACGGTATCAACCTTCATATTTAAAAGATTGGCTATTTGTTCATAGGTTAAGTCCATTTCGTATTTCAGTAATAGCAAATTTGCATGAAGAGGTTTAAGTCGTTCTAGAATTGCCTGAATATCATCTCTATTTTCTTTATTGATAATAAATACTTCACCATATTCTACATTTGCAAAAAGATTTTCAATAAATTCATCGTTTACTTCTACTTTAGGGTGCCGTTTTTGTTTTCGACATAAGTCATAATAGTTGTGAATAGCAACTTTAAATAGCCAAGAAGAAGGGTTTTCAGTTTCTAAATGAATCATTTTAGAAATAGCCTTATAAAATGTGTTTTGAACTATGTCTTCAGCATCCTCTCGTGTACATCCGATTTTTAATAAATATCGATAAATCAAATGAAACTTTAATTTATACAACTCTTCTAAAGTTTGAACTGTCATGTGGCCCACCTGTTCTTTTGTGTTAACATTTGTATAACGAATAAGTATTAAAAAAGTATACATATTTTAAAATAATTTTTTAAAAAATTTTTAGGAAACTCTTTATGAACTAATAGTTTTAGAAGTTAAGCCTGAATATCCGAGTGATATTGAGCCTGACTTTTCTATCGGCGTTTTAACTCTAACTCATCTATAAATAAGGATTCCGAAGTATTTAATAAATATACATTAACCTGCAAATTACAAGCTGCTTGTCAGAAGAGAGACTAATATTTAATTCAAATACTAGTTTCAAAAATATATTGTATTTCGATAAAAATATATTGAATTATGAAATATAATCGGTTATTCTTTAGACAGTTGATAGGTGGTGGGTTATAAAACAGAAGGAACTAGCCAAGTGGTTAGAACTTACTATTGTTTTCTGTTGGTTATTTGGTTTATTGCTCTGTGCTGTATTAGAAAAAATATGTAAAATATTTGACTGTCAGAGGCATTCTATCTATCATGCAAATCATTAATTTCTATCAAAAAACGCAAGACGTAGTAAAAAAGTATTTCTATAATGGGCTACCAACCATAAAATATAGAACCAGCCACTCATTTAAAAGGGAGTGGCTGGTATTTTTGTCTAAATCGTCTACAAAATGATATTTTTTTGACAGCTCTAAACATTATTCAAAAAACATACTTGAATGGACGAGCGAAACTGCTAGATAAAGGAGTGTATAGCAGAGCCATTGAGCGGCATAATGATAGCAAGGTAAAATTCCACAATGGAACAGTGAGGGTCTCCAACTGCTCTATTGCTTCAGCTTAAAATATATAAAAATTAAAGAATGGATGATGAATTTGTCACATTTTAATAATCATGGGCAACAAGATGGGAGTAAAAATAAAATAGCCTTGAAATGGACTTTCTTTCTTATAGCGGGGTTTATGATTGTCGAAGTGATCGGTGGCATCATGACAAACAGTTTAGCGCTATTATCAGATGCAGGCCATATGTTAAGTGACGCAGCAGCGTTAGGGTTAAGCTATATTGCTGTATCCATTGGTCAAAAAGCCGTAACAAATCGAAAAACGTATGGCTATCGTCGGTTTGAAATATTTGCCGCTTTTATAAATGGTCTTACGTTAATTGCCATTTCGCTTTATATTTTTTATGAAGCTTTTCGCCGATTTTCAGAACCACCAGCCGTGGCAAGTACGGGTATGTTAATCGTTGCAACACTTGGTTTACTGGTCAACATTGGCGCAGCGTTTATCCTTAAACGAGGAGATAATGATAATCTCAATGTAAAAAGTGCTTTTTTGCATGTTTTAGGTGATATTCTCGGCTCTGTAGGAGCTATTACGGCAGCATTGCTTATTTTATTTTTTCAATGGAATTTAGCCGATCCTATTGCAAGTATGATTGTGGCGTTTCTTATCATTATTAGCGGCTATCGTGTTACGCGGGACTCCTTTAATATTTTGATGGAAAGTGCTCCAGAAAATTTGCCAACGGATGATGTTAAAGCGAAGTTAATGACTGTTGAGGAAGTCGAAGAGATTACCGATTTACATATTTGGTTAATTACAATGGATTTCCCATCTTTAACTTGTCAAGTAGTGGTGAATCAAGTAGCAGATGAACAAATTGTATTACGGAAAATACAAAATCTGTTACACGACGAATTTGCATTGCATCATATGACGATACAGATTGAAAAAAAGAACAATTAGAACGGAAATGTCATTACGTGATGGGGAATCTACATAATGCAATTTCCATGTAGATTATTCAAGAGGTCAAACTAATCAGCGTATACTTACTGAATGATAGCGTTTTTCAAATAACGATTGCACATTTTGTATCCGATCCTCCTTATTGTAAGCCGTATTTGCACTTCTATGCGTTTGTGTAGAATACTTGCTGTTGGTTGAATGCATCAACTGTTGTTTCACCCGATGCTGAGAACATCTTAATGGACAATAGCGTAATCCACTTCTTTAGTGAATAGTGTTTGAATTGCCTTAAAAGTTACATCCACAACTAAAATTAGGGGTTTTCCTTTAAAACAATCATTGTTTAGGGGAAAACCCCTATATTTTTTACATATAGATTTCACTATGATGAGAGTGTAAGTTTCAAACACAAAATGCAGAAAGAAGGAAGAAGCATGAAAAATTCTTTCAAAATTGTCATTGTTGGTGGGGGAACAGCTGGTATATCTGTTGCTGCCCGCTTATTACGAAAATCGCCAAGCCTCAATCATGAAGTGGCGATAATAGATCCAGCCTCAAAACATTATTATCAACCGTTATGGACGTTAGTTGGTGGAGGCGCTGCTAAAAAAGAAGATTCTGAACGTTCTATGGAATCTCTTATTCCAGAAGGTGCAGTATGGATCCAACAACCCGTACTTGAATTTAAACCTGAACAAAACGAAGTCATCCTAGGAGATCAAACATCTATTTCATATGATTACTTAGTTGTAGCAGCAGGGATTGAAATTAACTGGGGTGCCATTAAAGGCTTAAAAGAAGCACTTGGTACAAAATCTGTTTGCAGTAACTATTCATTTGAACATGTTGATTATACTTGGGAAACGATACGCAATTTAAAATCGGGTACCGCCTTATTTACACACCCAAATTCACCTGTAAAATGCGGTGGTGCGCCACAAAAAATAATGCATTTAGCAGAAGATTACTTCCGAAAAACAGGTGTTCGTCAAAATATGCAAGTTGTATTTGGTTCTGCCAATCCAGCCATTTTTGATGTACTGAAATACCGTGAAGCGTTAGAAAAAGTAGTGGAACGCAAACAAATTGATGCACGATTCAGACGTAACCTAATTGAGATTAAAGCGGATGAAAAAATCGCCATTTTTGAAAATCTAGATACTGGCGCAAAAGAGCAATTGAAATATGACATGATTCACGTCACACCTTATATGAATGCACCTAAATTTATTGCGAACAGCCCTTTAGCGGATGACAATGGTTGGGTAGATGTGGATATGTATACATTGCAACATAAGAAATATGCAAACGTTTTTGGCATTGGCGACTGTGCAAACTTGCCAACATCTAAAACGGGAGCAGCCATTCGCAAACAAGCACCTGTGGTAGCTGAAAATGTTGTGGCATGTATGCGCAATCAAACAATGGACAACACATATAACGGTTATTCGTCTTGTCCAATCGTGACAGGCTACAACAAGCTAATTTTAGCAGAGTTCGACTATAAAAAAGAGCCTGCTGAATCGATGCCATTTAACCAAGCGGTGGAACGTGCAAGCATGTATATGATGAAAAAAGATTTATTACCAATCATGTATTGGGATGGCATGTTAAAAGGAACGATGTAGAAAGGAGGCATGTGTGATGGAAACGAATCCGTTACTAGAGCAACTAAAGCAGCCGGATATTGAAGCAGCGCTCGTATCATTGCTACGTCAATTGCCAACATATGAAAAAAACTTACAAGCCATCGGGAATGTTGTAAGTTTTGGACAAGCGGTATTGCAAGATCAGCAATCCATTCAAAAATATGATGAACTTGTACGAAGCTATAACGTAAATCTCGAAACGGTGGAAGCATTAGTTGGCTTACTAGAAAAATTGCCGAAGCTTTTACAAATGATCAATCAGTTAGAGGATATAGTGGATTTTGTAACAGCTGTGTTAGCCGATCAGCAAACAATTGATTATGCGACAGCAAGTATTAAATCTTACACAGAACCGATTGTAGAAAAAGGAAAACAAGGATACTCGCTCGTCAAAGATATACAACAACAAGCAGAAGCAACAACTGAACCAATTAAACTCTTTACGATTATGAAGTGGTTAAAAGACCCGAGTGTTCAAAAGTCACTGAAATATGTACAAGCAACAATCCAAATTTTAAATAAACAATCCAATTAAAAGGAGAGAATTTTATGTTATTACGTTATTTCTATGATGAAAAATTAGCACATGCTTCTTACATGGTAGGTTGTCAACGAAAAGGCGAGGCAGTGATTGTGGATCCAATGCGCAACATTGAGCCATACATCCAAGTAGCTGAAAAGGAAAATATGAAAATCGTTGGAGCATTAGAAACGCATATCCATGCTGACTTTGTAGCAGGTTCTCGTGAATTAGCTGATCGTTTTGGTGCTACGATGTACATTTCCGATGAAGGCGATGAAAACTGGAAATATCAAAACTTAGATGGCATTCAACACGTACTATTAAAAGATGGTGACAAATTTGAACTTGGTAAACTTACTTTCGAAGTGATGCATACGCCAGGTCATACGCCAGAATCTATTTCATTCCTATTAACAGATGGTGCAGCAGCAGATAAACCAATTGGAATATTTACAGGTGACTTTGTATTTGCGGGGGATATTGGCCGACCAGACTTATTAGAAAAAGCAGCTGGTATTAAAGGGACTGCTGATGCAGGGGCAAAAGTGATGTATACATCTGTAGAGCGCTTTAAACAATTACCAGACTATTTACAAGTATGGCCAGCACACGGTGCAGGTAGCGCATGTGGGAAAGCACTTGGTGCAGTACCATCGACAACAGTAGGCTATGAAAAACAATTCAACTGGGCAATGCAATTCGACAACGAGCCAGACTTTGTGAAAGCTTTATTAGATGGTCAACCAGAACCACCTTATTACTTTGCAGTGATGAAATCAGTTAATAAAATTGGCATTGAGTTAATTAAAAATTTACCAGAGGTAAAAGCCATTACTACTGTTGAAGAAATTGAAGGCCTGATTGCAGCTGGTCAGCAAGTAGTAGATACGCGAGATGCTCAAGCCTTCTCACAAGGACATATTAAAGGAACGATGAACGTGCCATTTAATAACTCCTTCACAAACTGGATGGGCTGGATTGTTAACTACAAGGAACCGTTATATTTACTTGCTAACCCTGCTCAAATGCCAGACATGTTAATTGCACTTCGCTCAATCGGTATTGACCAAGTACTAGGTTATGCCGATGTAGAAGCGATGATTGAGCAAGCAAATGAACTAGATTCATATGAAAATATTACACCTTCTGAGGCAAAAGCGATGATGGACACAGAAGATGTAGCTGTATTAGATGTGCGTAATCTGACAGAATATAATGAAGAACATATTGAAGGTGCACAGCACATAATGGTTGGTACATTAAAAAATCGTTTAGACGAAGTACCAAATAAAAAACTCATTGTTCAATGTCAAGCAGGTGGTCGTTCAGCCATTGCAGCAAGTGTATTAAAAGCAAATGGCTTCCACAATTTAGTCAATATGACTGGCGGCTACGGTCAATGGGTGAAAGAAGTAAAATAAAGTAATTAGTGCAAAGAGTGCCTTCCATGTGAGGCACTCTTTTTGGAGGTTTCTATGATCATTTTTCTAATTGTTGCCCTAGCCATTGTTTTAGTACGGGCTTATTATATTCGTTTTGTCCCTGTCAAACAGGTAAAAGATATACCGTACCGTCAAGTAGCTGAAGGACATCAAATACTTGATGTACGGGATTACAATACAACCGGCTGTTTAGTTTATAATAGTAAGCATATTCCATACGGCTATTTACCACGTTTTTATAAACAAATCGAAAATCGCCCTGTCCATCTGATAGTAGAGAGTCAAATGGATTTAAATCTGGCTAGCCGCTTTTTACGAAAAAAAGGGTATAGTGTAAATAGCTACACGATGATGAAAAGACCGTGTAAAGTAAAAGGAATGATGTATAAGGAGGTGTAAAGTATGCATTCCCAGCTACAAAATGAGTATTTACAGCAAATTTATGAGCATATTCAAGATGGGATTATTATTATGAAGGAAAGCAGGGAAATCATTATGATGAACCCTGCTGCACAACGCTTAACTGGTTGGCAAAAAGGTGATTTTGTGCCGTATTGTTCTTATTGTATGACTCGTAAAAGGGAGCAGAGTGAACCAACATGCTATTTAATTGCAAACAATGAAGTGCCTTCATTTTTATCGGAAATGCCCATTTATCATGGTCGAAAGATTGATGTCGAAATGAGCACAGCCGCTATTTATGCTAATGAAAATACAGGGGAAACAGAATATTTACTTGTCTTACGTGATCAGGAAACATTAAAAAAAGCACAAGAGGCTGCCATTAATAAAAAAATGATTCGAGCATTAATCGAAGCAAAGGAATCAGAACATAAACGCTTAGCACAAGAACTACATGATGGAGTTGGCCAATCTTTATTTTCGGTATCTATTGCGCTACAAGCGATTGAATCTTTTGTACAAGATAATGCGCAGTTGAATGAGTATATTTCCGAGGTGCGTGCGGAACTGCAAAAAGTTATGAATGACATTAACGCATACTCTCACCAATTACGACCGCACAGTTTAGACCAATTAGGTTTAGAGCCGACTATTCAGGCGACAATTGATGCGATAAAAAAACAAATAACGGGTTTAGATATTCAATTAACGACACGTGGTCTTGATCGATGTGACCCAGCAGTTGAGATTAATTTATATCGAATTACACAAGAAGCATTGCATAATATTATTAAATATGCAAAAGCAACCCAAGTGCATATCCATATTAAAAAGGACAATACGCATATTTATATGACCATTCAAGATAATGGGATTGGCTTTGAACGGGACAAAATTCAAAATGCAGGGCTAGGGTTAAAGCATATGGAGGAACGGGTCGATCAGTTGGGTGGTACTTGTTCAATTCTGTCCAAAGTAGGACAAGGGACATGTATCGATATCGTCATTCCAAGATGGAGGCCGCAATATGATTAAAATATTACTTGTCGATGACCATGTTTTAATACGGAAGGGCATTGCGCTCCTTTTAGGGAATTATTCAGATATGACAGTTGTAGGAGAGGCAAGTGATGGAGAAGAGGCGATTCAGCTTGCCTACCAGACTGAGCCGAATGTGATTTTAATGGATATATCGATTCCAAATGGGTTGGACGGATTTACTGCGACAAAGGAAATTAAAAAAAATTTACCTGACACGAAAATAATTATGCTGACAATGCATAATGAGATAGCCTATATTCAACAAGCGATGGAAGTAGGAGCAGATGGCTATATTTTAAAAAATAGTCAAGGTGGCGAAATGTACGAAGCGATTCAAAGTGTCTATACAGGCCGTCGCTACTATGAAGTGGGCTTACCAAAAGGTCAACTAGAAAAGTTATTTAAGAAAAAAGGTAAAAACAATGCCGATATCTTATCTACACGTGAGCAGGAAATTGTTCGATTAACCATTTTAGGATTTACGAATATGCAAATTTCAGAAAAGCTATTTATTAGTGCTAAAACGGTAGAAAACCATAAAGCCAACATTATGCAAAAGCTAAATTTAAAAAGCAAGGCAGAGCTTATTCAATACGGTATTACAAATAAGTATATTACGTAGCATACGTGGGCTGCCCAATAAAGTCTTTTTCTTTCTAAAGTCTGACGTTTTGTAATGGAACAACCTTCTATATATCTTCCCTGAGCGATAAAGCAATCTGCTTTATCGCTTTTTCTATGCTAGGGTGTTATATCTATCGTTTTCCTCCTCTTATCGACAATAAATAATCGCCTTTTCTTCTGAAGGATAGGGGCTTCCCCCTATATTTTTAAAGCAATTCACACTCTATACTTAAAGAAAATAAGGTAGAAAGAAGGTGTGACGATGGAGTTTTCATTCATCGTTGTCATATTTTTAATTGGTTTTGTCGGATCATTCGTATCAGGAATGGTAGGCGTTGGGGGATCCATTATTAAATACCCTATGCTTTTATATATTCCACCATTATTTGGGTTAGCAGCTTTCAGTGCACATGAAGTATCCGGTATTAGTGCTATTCAAGTGTTTTTTGCATCGATTGCAGGAGTATGGGCATATCGCAAAAGTGGCTATTTAAACAAATCGCTAATTCTTACTATGGGTACGGCAATTTTAATAGGTAGCTTTATCGGTAGTTTTGGATCGAGCATGTTACCAGAAGCAGCAGTAAATATTGTATATGGTGTTTTAGCCTTAATTGCTGCTGTTATGATGTTTATTCCGAAAAAGCAAATTGACGATAAGCAGTTAGATCAGATTACATTTAGTAAACCATTAGCAGCGGGTTTAGCGTTTGTCGTTGGGATTGGTTCAGGGATTGTTGGAGCAGCAGGTGGATTTTTATTAGTACCAATCTTACTTGTTGTCTTGAAAATCCCAACACGTATGACGATTGCCACTAGCTTAGCGATAACATTTATTTCATCAATCGGTGGAACAGTAGGGAAAATTATGACAGGTCAAATCGACTATGGGCCAGCAGCAATCATGATTGTGGCAAGTTTACTTGCAGCTCCACTTGGCGCAAAAATAGGTGGCAAGCTCAATACAAAAGCACTACAAGCAATTTTAGCAGTATTAATTTTAGGTACAGCTATTAAAACATGGTTAGATATTTTGTAAGTAGTGAAGGTTAAAAATTACATGCTCGTATTGCAACGAGTGGTGATGATGCCACAACCAGATGCTCATTAGATATGAGTATCTGGGCTTTTTTTATGTAGGAATAATGAAGGTGGAAAAAGGGTTTTTTCAGGTAGCAGCGGACTGCTCGATGCCTATCCCAGTGGCTGATGGCTTTCTACGTTAAATTTTCAAGAGAAACATGTCCCTATTTTTACAAATAGCTGTATATATTGTGTAGAAAGGGGGTGTTACGGATGGCAAAAACCCAATTATTAGATGCATCACTTCGCTTAAAGTATGTGGTGGGACATACTGAAACAAATAAGCCGAAATTTGTAATTAAAACCTACCGTAATGTAAACGACACGCATACACCAACAGCGTTAGTAACGGTAGCGAAAGCGATTGCGAGTCTTTCATCAAAGCCACTTGACAGTATTAGTAAGCAAGAAATAACAGAATTGTCGTCATTACAATAAAAAGGAGGTAGGACTGATGGCAAAAGTTTTAGAGTTGCAATTTCATACAGCATTAGGAAAAACGGCGACGATTGCCATTGATGCACCGAAGCCACATGTTACATCTGCTGAAATTCAACAAGTGATGCAAACAATCATTATGAGTAATGTATTTGGTGGACAAGCAGGTGCTTTGGTTGGCATAAAAGGTGCACGTATGATTGATCGTCAAGTTTCAGCGTTTAACATGAACGAATGAATGAAATGGTCTTTGCAGTTGTTGCAAAGACCATTTTTAAGACAAGCAAAGCATGTCGAAAGGAGAGGGCAGTATGGAACAATGGCTGACAATGTTATCTGATATTGGTTTTCCTATCCTCATGTCGTTTTACTTATTACATCGAGTAGAGGTTAAGCTTGATGCGATTCATGATGTGATTGTTTCACTTAAGTGAAGTTGACTTCACAAAGATGTACGAAAGCTGTCACGACAGGTGGTTGTCAACGCTTACATCATTCGATAAGATGGGGGTAGTGTAAGTAGGGAGTGTGTAAAGATGAAAAATAAAGTAATGGGGTTTGTACTACTATTGACTTTAGTGACTGTACTTAGTGCATGCGGGAACGCAAAGTTTAAAGCTGATTATAGTTTGGAAATGCAGGATTTTGAACATATTAATCAACGAGGAGAAACTGTTTCACTAGACAGTTTAAAAGGGAAACCTTGGTTGGGCATGTATATATTTACGAATTGTAATTCAGTTTGTCCACCAATGACGTTTAACATGACGCAAGTGCAAGAAAAGCTGAAGAAAAAAGGGATAGAGGATTATAATATTGTCGCTTTTTCAGTAGACCCTGAGGTGGATACGCCGGAAGTACTAGCTGATTATTTAACGAGATACACTGTACCTGACGAATCTAAATGGAATCTCCTTACAGGATATTCACAGTCATATATTGAGCAATATGCAGTGAAATCAACAAAATTACTTGTCAAAGACGACCCGAATTCAGATCAAGTAATCCACGGTATTCAGTTTTTCTTAGTGGATAAAGACGGAATTCTTGTAAAACAATATGACGGATACGCAAAAGATGCAAACGATGTTCCAATCGATACAATTGTTTCGGATTTAGAAACGTATATAGATGAAAACTTATAACATGATAAGCTAGTGCTACATTGACATAGCGCTAGCTTTTTTGTAGCATGATGACAATACTTCGCGGGTATTTAAGGTTAAATCGCGGGTATTTCATGATTTTTCGCGGGTATTCAGTGGTAAATCGCGGGTAATACCATGCTTTCCGCGGGTATTAACTTGTATCCACAGAGAAATAGTTTGAGAATTGGGAATTGTTTGGGTGACAGGCACAAGGGGGAGGTAATTAGAAATGAGCATAGGTGAAACATATTTAAAAGCTGTACGAGAAAGATTTAAAACGATTAAAGCGGACGGTGATAAAGCGATCGCACAATTAGATATTGAGCAATTGCACTGGGCTTTCAATGAAGAGTCCAATAGTATTGCAGTCATTGTCAAACATGTAAGTGGCAACATGATTTCAAGATGGACAGACTTTTTAACGACAGATGGAGAAAAAACAACAAGAAATCGTGATGAAGAATTTATTGATAGTATTGATACTAAAGAAGAGCTACTAACTATTTGGGAAAAGGGTTGGCAAGTCTTCTTAGATTCACTACTAAGCTTAACCGAGATGGATTTAATGGCACATGTTTTCATAAGAGGGCAACAACATACAGTGATTGATGCGATAGAAAGACAGATGGCCCATTATGCAGCACATGTTGGGCAAATTATCTATGTTGGGAAGCAAATAAAAGGGGAAGAATGGAAAACATTGAGTATTCCAAGAGGACAATCGCAGCTATTTACAGAAGCGATGAAAAAAAGCTAATTTTTAATTTTCAAAATTGTTTGGGTGTCAGGCACCAAAAAAGGGCACGAAAAAACGCCATTCCTTCAAGTAATCCTTGAGGGAATGGCGTTTTCTTATGAGCGATGATCTTCCCAACAGTCTGTATTTTTCAAACCTGGGATGGACTTTGCGTAAAATACAGGATTTTTGCCTGCTTTTCGTTGTAGTGTAAAATCATCTAATACACGGAAAGCTATTTTACCAAGTATCATAATTACCGTAATATTGATGAGCGCCATAAGACCCATAAATAAATCCGCTAAGTTCCAAACAAGTTGAACTTGTGCTACTGAGCCGAACATTACCATGGCCAGCACAAGTAGACGATAAACGGTCATCCAGCTTTTATGAGCATTGATAAACTCAATATTGGATTCACCGTAATAATAGTTACCAATAACAGAACTGAATGCGAAGAAAATAATACTAATGGCGATAAAATAAGGAGCCCAGTCACCAACATGCACTGCTAGAGAATTTTGTGTAAGAACGATTCCATTACTTTCACCTGTTTTATATAAGCCCGCTAAAATAATGATAAATGCAGTGGCAGAACAAATCATAATTGTATCAAAAAATACGCCTAAACTTTGCACAAGTCCTTGTTTAGCAGGATGTGATGTATTGGCAGTTGCTGCTGCATTCGGCACACTCCCCATACCAGCTTCATTGGAAAATAAGCCTCGACGAACACCTTGCATAATGGCTACCCCAATGGCACCGCCCGCAGCTTCTTGAAGGCCGAACGCTTGAGAGAAAATAAGTTTAAATACAGTTGGGATTTCCCCTAAATTTGTTACAACGACATAAAGTGCAACGAGTAAATAAAAGACGGCCATTACAGGTACAATTACTTGTGTAAATTTAACAATTCTATGTACACCACCGAAAATGATCATAGCCGTTAACACTACTAATACAATGCCGATAATAAAAGGTCTAATATTAAATGCTTCACCTACAGAAGTCGCAATCGTATTAGACTGTACTGCGTTAAAAATAAAGCCAAAGCTTAATGTTAAAAGGATACTAAAAACAATCCCTAACTTTCTATGACCTAATGCCTTTTCTATATAATAGGCAGGGCCACCACGAAAAGTATCGCCGTCTTTTACTTTATACACTTGAGCAAGTGTACTTTCAATAAAAGCGGTTGCCATACCAAGAATGGCAATAATCCACATCCAAAATACGGCACCAGGACCACCGACACCTATAGCAAGTGCAACACCTGTTATATTACCCGTACCTACACGAGACGCTGCGCTAATCGTGAAAGCTTGGAACGGAGAAACCCCCGACTCACCATCTCTTTTTTCTGTTATTAAACGAAACATTTCTGGGAAAAGACGTACTTGTACAAATTTAGAGCCAAATGAAAAATATAATCCAGCAGCTAATAATAATATGATTAAAAGATACGTCCATAGAATATTATTTGTATTATCTACTATATTTGATATCCACTCCATTTATATTCCTCCTTTTTTTAATAAGTTTTAGTCTACACTCTTTTTTTATAAAATATCAAATTTTTAAAAATTCTTAATAATAAAAAGATATTTTTCTCGAAATGATTTGCTGTGTGGTGGTAATATATAGGAAAGGTAAAATGGATACAGTTCACCGTTGTGGTAACACAATACTTTTTCCAAATTAGTATTCAACTTGCTTTTTCTTTTATACCTTTAATTTGAATACATGAAAATGTATCGAGAGCAGTTTATTTAAAAATGACGATTAATAGAATAGGGAGTGGATGATGTGAAAACGATTGGCTTAATTGGTGGTATGAGCTGGGAATCTTCAGCTATGTATTATCGCCTTCTAAATGAGCAAGTGAAGCAACAAAAGGGTGGTTTACATTCGGCAAAATGCATTTTATATAGTGTCGATTTTCAAGAAATTGAATACTATCAAGCAAATGAACAATGGCAAAATGCAGGAGAAATACTAGGAGAGGCTGCTTGGTCTTTAGAAAAAGCAGGTGCCGATTTCATTGTGATCTGTACGAATACAATGCATAAGGTCATAGAATTTATGGAAGCGCGTTTGACTATTCCAATTTTACATATTGCCGATGCAACAGCCGTTCAAATTCAACAGGCTGGTCTGCAAACGATTGCGTTGCTTGGCACAAAATATACAATGGAGCAAGATTTTTATAAACATAGAATTGAACAGTTTGGCATAAATGTAATGGTGCCAAACGCGGATGAACGAACAATGGTTAATCAAATTATTTATGAGGAATTATGTTTAGGGAAGATTGAACCAACTTCAAAAGAAAGCTATTTACAAATTATTGAGCGCCTTGTGAAATCAGGTGCGCAAGGAATTATTTTAGGTTGTACGGAGATTGGTTTACTAATACAACAAGAAGATGTCCAAGTCCCTGTTTTCGACACGACTATTATTCATGCGCTTGCTGCTGTAGAACATGCATTAAAAGAGTAAAAAGCATTGAGAAGGGGTGAAAAAATGACACAAAAAGTGCGGGAGTTGGGTATGGTCATTGGCACATTACCAGTCGGTAAAAAAAATTGCATTACGGATGTACAAGGTGTTCAAGTTGGGCATGTCACACTGGATGAAAAGCTAGATGATGTGGGGGCATATGCATGTACTGGGGTGACGGCGATTTTACCACATGGTGGCAATTTGTTTCAACAAAAAGTTACAGGTGCTAGTTATGTGCTAAATGGTTTCGGCAAAACGACAGGACTCGTGCAAGTCAATGAACTAGGTGTTATTGAAGCTCCTATTATGCTAACAAATACGTTTGGGGTGCCCGCAGTAACGCAAGGAACATTGCAATATATGTTAAATACTAATCAGGATATTGGTCTTTCTACAGGGACAATTAATTTGGTTGTTGGGGAATGTAATGATAGTTATTTAAATTCGATTCGAGCTTGCCCAATCACACCAGAGCACGCGCTCCAAGCAATTCGTAATGCGTCCGAAAATACCGCTAAAGAAGGTGCAGTTGGAGCGGGAAAAGGCATGATTTGTTTCGGCTATAAGGGCGGAATAGGTTCTGCATCGCGCATAGTGACTCTAGAACAAGATAAAATTAGCTATACGGTGGGGATTATCGTGCTAAGTAATTTCGGTCATAGCTCAGAGTTTATAGCTGAGCGTTACAATCTGCCAAATCCTAATAGCAATGCTGCGTTCTCACCAACAGATGGTTCCATTATTATTGTGTTAGCAACAGATGCACCGCTTAGTAGTCGCCAATTAACACGTGTTATTAAACGTTGTGGTATAGGGCTTGGACGAACAGGTAGCCATTTTTCTCATGGAAGTGGTGATATAGTCATCGGCTTTACAACGGCACACCATATTGCGCATCATTCGTCCCAACATTTGGAGACACGTATACAGCTACGTGAGGATCATCCTATTATGAATCATTTATTTACCGCTGCTGCGGAAGCAACAGAAGAAGCTATTTTAAATTCCCTGTCACAAGCGCAAACAACAACGGGTCGAGACGGACACGTAGTAGAAGCCTATTCATTTAAAAAATAAACGAAAAGCTATTGAACATTCGAATGTTTCAATAGCTTTTTTGTTTACATGTTGAAAGCTTGCCAAAAAAGCAGTCTCTATAGTGTTTTCTTTTTAGTGTAAATACACCTGATAATCATCTAATACATACATCAACTCTTATGCTATCCACGCGGTACTATTTTACTAACTAGAAAGTCGGGTAACTGGATATGTTGCTTCAAGAGGTACATTCTTTACCTAACATTCCTAGCATAATGTGTAAGGGCAATGCTACTGTAGAATGAAAAAAATCAGAGCAGATTGCACTTATTTCAAGCAATGAAACTAGGTTTACGTCCAGAAAAAGAAAAAGTTCAATGAAGAGCTCAGACGCATGCCGCAATTCTAGATGCAATTATCAAGGCGAATGGATGGGTTCTTTTGTTGCAACGCTTCTACAAATGCCTGTCTATCTATTGGGAAATCTGAATGGTTTTATATTTTTCGTAATAGATTTCTATGCGATGAACGGAAAGTGATGGTGCCACAAAGGATTCGTTGTATGCCGATTGGATTTCATTTTAATAAGCCCATACGGTATTTGGAGTGTATCAGTTCGATTTTGTAGCGAGTATTGAACCATATTGTTCTTAATAATTACCATGGTATCACCTCCATAAAAACTTCCCTTTCATTAAGATATTTGGGCAATCATGTCTATTTTTAAAGTTTACTTAATCGCTAAAGTCGTATAAAAAAATAAATGTTTCGACCATATATTGTAGTGTTTAAGCGCTGCATAGCAAATTTTGTATAACGATTAGATAATAACCATTATTATGTAATTATTGTTTTTTTATCTAGTCAACTATGAAGCGGTGTGTTAATATTCAATGAAAATACTGAATTATCTAACAATTTAACATTCTTTACGATAAAAGGTGATGCGAATGCATGAAAAATTATTGCTGCTAATTGCACACGAGACACCGACAAATCCATCCAATCCTATTGTGCTTAACAGTTGTGAGCCATTGATGAACATTGACCACCTACACCCAAGAATCTTTACCCAGCCCGTGTACTATAAGCAACAAATTGCTAGTAGCTTACAATCCATTTACTTGCGCCAAGCAGTATATGAACGATTACAACAAGCTTTATTACTATTACCTGAAAACTATAGTTTCATTGTCTATGACGGGTACCGACCGCTACAAGTGCAACAATATTTATTTACACATTTTGCTGCGCAACTCAAAGACCAACACCCAAACTTCACAAAAGAAGAAATTTTTAACAAGACATTAAAGTTTGTCGCTTTTCCAAGGGAGGGGCAAGAGCATCTACTACCACATTTAACGGGAGGTGCCATTGATTTAACGCTCGCAAATAGTAAAGGGAAAGCGTTAAATCTTGGGACAGCATTTGATGAGCTTAGTGAGAAATCTGCGACCCGTTATTTTGAACAGCATCCTAATGAAAATAAGGAAGCCTGTGTTCATCGGCGTCTTTTGTATCACTGTATGACGGCAGTTGGCTTTACGAATTATGCTGAGGAATGGTGGCATTATGATTTACACAATATAGCTTGGGCAAGAAGGATAAATGCCAAACAAGCTTTTTACGGTGCAATAGAGGCACACATTGATGACAATTTGATAAAGGAGTATCGATATTTATGAAAGTCTATATTAGTGCAGATATTGAAGGCATTACAGGCACAACATCTTGGAGTGAAACGGAACTGAATGCGCCTGACTATTATTTTTTTCAAAAGCAGATGACGAAGGAAGTGGAGGCAGCAATTGAAGGTGCCATTTTAGGAGGCGCCACAGAAATTTTACTAAAGGATGCGCATGATTCAGCTCGTAATCTTGATATTTCGAATTTGCCAGTTAATTGTAAGGTCATTCGCGGATGGACATATGATCCGATGTGTATGGTAGCCGGACTTGATAGTAGTTTTGATCGTGCTATTTTCATCGGCTATCACAGTAAAGGAGGCAGTGAACGTAATCCATTAGCACACACGCTATGTGTTACTGCTGATATTAAAATTAATGGTGAATACGCAAGTGAGTTTCTTATCAATACGTATGCCGCTGCTTTACATGGTGTTCCTGTTTCATTTGTTAGTGGAGATGTTGGACTAACAGAAGAAATTCAATCCTTCAATCGCAATATTGTGACATTTGCTACCAAGGAAGGGGTGGGGAATGCCACAATAAGTGTCAGTCCTCAATTGGCAATTGCTGAAACGAAACGACTTGTGGAAGCCTCTATGAAGGTCTCCCGAGATGACTTACAAGTGACATTGCCTCAGCGATTTATAGTGGAAATAATTTACCGTGACCATACACGCGCTTACCGCAATTCCTTTTATCCAAATGCAACGTTTAAGCCCCACAACACGGTTGAATTTGTCACGGATGATTATTTTGAAGTACTTCGAATTTTACAGTTCTTAACTTAAGAATAGACTGTAGGTGAATGCATGAAGATTAAAGATATTGTTGTTGCAACAGTAGAAGCCCCCCTTATTGTGCCATTTAAAACAGCATTAAGAACCGTGCGTAGCATTGAAAATATTGCCGTTTACGTTCATAGTGAGCACGGACAAATTGGCATAGGTGAGGCTGCGCCAACTGCTGTTATTACAGGGGAAACTTTAGGTTCGATTAGAGATGCTATTGAACACTATATTAAGCCGGCCATAGTAGGTATGGATTTACAAGAAATAGCCGTTGTGATGGAGCGAATGGACAACAGTATTTATCAAAATACGAGTGCGAAAGCGGCGGTAGATATGGCGCTTTATGATTTATTGGCACAGCATCACAAGACGCCATTGTATAAATTATTAGGGGGCTATCGCAAGGCATTAACAACAGATATTACAATTAGCGTGAATAGTGTAGCGGACATGATAAAAGATAGCCTATCAGCGGTTGAACGTGGCTTTCAAATATTGAAGGTCAAGGTTGGCAAGGATCCAGCGACAGATGTCCAGCGCGTGACGGCTATACGGGATGCAGTAGGCAAAGCCATTACATTACGTGTAGATGCCAATCAAGGGTGGACGCCAAAAGAAGCGGTTCGGATAATTCGTGCACTTGAAGATGCAAATAGCAATATCGAATTAGTGGAACAGCCTGTGCACTATGCTGATTTAACGGGTATGCAATATGTAACAGCCAATACGTTGACAAATATATTGGCTGATGAAAGTGTCTTTTCGGCAAAAGATGCCCTCACTATTATCGAACGACGTGCTGCTGATTTCATCAATATTAAATTAATGAAAACAGGTGGCATTTTTCATGCGCAAAAGATTTGCCATATTGCAGAAGCGCATGGCATTGCTTGTATGATGGGCTGCATGCTTGAAACAAAAATTAGTGTGAGTGCGGCTGCACATTTTGCTGCATCACAAAAAAATATCACAATGATAGATTTAGACGGACCAAGTTTATGTTTGAAAGATCCTATTGCAGGTGGTCCTATTTTTAACAATGATCGAATCACAATGACGGATGAAAATGGAATAGGATTTTCAAGATAAAAATACGTAGGGGGATGCTTATGAGGAAAAGGAAATGGTTTCTTTTAGTATGTCTAGTCGTCTTTCTTTGTGCAGCCTGTAGTAATGATTCTTCTGATGAGAAAAAATCAGAGTATCGGGTCGTTTATTCAGGTGAGATTAAAACATTAAACTATTTAAAAACCTCTGAAACAAATGAATTTGCTGTAGCTGCCAATTTAGTGGATGGCCTCATTGAATATGATAAGTATGGGATTGTGCAACCAGGCTTAGCGAAAGAATGGTCGTCAAATGAAGATGCGACTGTTTGGACATTTAAGCTACGTGATGATGTAAAATGGGTTACCCATAATGGAAAGGAATATGCAGATTTAGTGGCACAAGACTTTGTGGATGGTTTGCAGTATGTGCTCGATGCAAAAAATGAATCTTCGACCGTCTGGAGTGCCATGGTAGTCAAAAATGGGGAGGCGTTTTATAACGGTGAGCTAACTGATTTTTCAAAAGTGGGCATCAAAGCAATCGATCAACATACGGTTGAATACACGCTGGAGGCTCCTACACCTTATTTTCTGTCGATGTTGAACTATGTATGTTTCTTCCCTGTAAATGGGAAGTTTTTAACGGAAAAGGGCGAGCAATTTGGAACTACACATGAAAATTTCTTGTATAACGGTGCCTATCTATTAGACAAATTCGAACCTCAAAATGAGCGTGTTCTTGTAAAAAATGATACGTATTGGGATAAAGACAACGTGCTGATTGATCGCATTCGGTATAAATATAACAAAGAAGCAGCAACCGTTGCGCCCGAACTATTTTTACGGGGCGAAATCGACACAGCAACCATTCCTACTTCGATCATTGACGAATGGCTGAAGGATGATAAGAAAAAATCCCAAGTACGTCAAACGCAAAATAATTTTTATTCGTATTTTTATGCCCTAAACTTTGACCCGCAATTCGCTGCGGAATATGAACCTGAAAACTGGAAGATTGCCGTTAATAATAAAGATTTCAGAAAATCGCTTTTCCATGGGCTTGATCGTGTATCAGCGATGCTAACGGTGGAACCATTCAACCCTCAAGATTTACTAAGCAATACGATCACACCGAAAAACTTTGTTGATGTTGAAGGAGTCGACTATACACAACTTGATTCATTAGCGGCGATTACAAACAATGATTCTTTTAATAAAGATTTAGCTTTACAGTATAGGGACAAAGCGAAGGCGGCATTAGAAGGGAAAGCGACTTTCCCAGTAAAGGTATTAATGCCATATAACGCCGGAATGCCTGACTGGGCCAATCGTACCCAAGTCATTGAACAACAAGTCGAAAAATTATTAGGTACTGACTATGTGGATATTATCGTTGAAGCAGGTCCTTCGACAGGTTTCTTATCAGAAGTTCGACGCCCTGGTAAATTTGCATTACTAGAAGCGAACTGGGGGCCAGATTATGCAGACCCGTCAACGTATACAGAACCATTTAGTGTGGATGGTACTTACAATAAGCCAGAATTAGCTGAAGGCTATAAGGAAGCAAATGGTCAAACTGTTTACTTAAATTTATTAGAAAAGGCGAAAGCGACAATCGATACGGCCGAGCGTTATAACCTTTTTGCTCAAGCAGAAGCTTTCTTAATTGAAGAGGCCTTTGTTATTCCATACTCTGTAGGTGGTAGCGGTTATGTTGCTTCAAAATTAAATCCATTTGAAGCCCAGTACTCACCATTTGGTGTGACAGCAGAGAAGTTTAAAGGACAGCAAGTGTTAGCAAAGCCAATGAGTAATGATGACTTTAAGAAAGCATTGGCACAGTGGGAGCAAGAACGTATGGATGCATTGGCGAACGCAGCCAAATAAAAGAAAGGAATAATCATTGCCAAAATGCAATCCGTAGGCGTATAGTGGTGATTTTTTAATATCGAGGAGATGACCGAAAATGCTGATTCGGCATCTCCTTCCTGCTTTTGTAACAGTTTTACTGGAGGGAGGATGCTTAAATGCTTTGGTATGTAGGAAAGCGCTTGTTACAATCCATTGTTACGCTATTTATTATTATCACAATTGTGTTCTCATTACTACGATTAATGCCAGAAGAAGGCTACTTAGGGGCAGCGGCAGAGAAAATGTCACCCGCACAAAAAGAAGTGTATTTAACGAATTTAGGATTACGTGATCCATTGCTTGTTCAATTGGGGAATTTTTATACGGATTTATTGCAAGGTGATTTAGGCAAATCCGTTACATATCGTACGGATGTGCCTGTTGTGACAATTATTGCAGATAAAATCATGTATTCATTGTTCTTTGGGTTAGGAGCAGTTGGCATATCGCTGTTGATCGGTGTACCGCTCGGAATATTAATGGCACAAATGAAGGGGCGCTGGCTGGATCGGTTAGGAACTGGCTATATAGTTTTTGTCGTTGCAGTACCAGCAGCAGTGTATTACTTAGTTATTCAAATGTATATTACAGATATTTTCCGTTTGCCGATGTTGTTTGATGAATATAAGCCAATCACCTGGCTATTACCGCTTACTTCGATGGCGTTAGCACCGACTGCTTCCTATGCGATGTGGATGCGCCGGTACATGGTAGATGAATTAAACAAAGATTACATTAAGCTTGCACGTGCGAAAGGCGTGAAAGAGCGTACCTTAATGTTTAGTCATGTATTACGCAATGCTTTTATTCCAATGGCACAATATTTGCCCGCAACGATTCTTTTTACCATTACAGGCTCCATTTATATCGAATCTTTATATTCTATTCCAGGGATGGGTGGATTACTCGTGGATGCTATTCAACGACAGGATAATACGATTGTACAAGGTTTAGTACTAGTTTTTTCATCACTTGGCATTATTGGCTTAATTTTAGGTGATATTGCGATGGCACTCGTGGACCCACGGATTAAATTAGGGAAAGGGGAGAGTGTGCGCTAATGAGCATGTATACAGAGGAAATCGATCATATATCAGACAAGTCCCGTGCACAACTATTTGACTTTGTAGAAGCGACTGATGGTCAGGCAGAAGACACCGCCTACTCCAATTATTCTTATTGGCGCTCCACTTGGAAATCATTTTTAAAAAATCGAGGGGCTGTTTTCTTATTAGTAATGGTTTGCATTATTGTGGCGTTCACCATTTTTCAGCCGTATTTGCCAGCACAAAAATCTCCGACCGAAATCTATCTCGATGACCAAACGGGATTACAGGCACGTAATATTGCCCCCAATGCCGAGTTTTGGTTTGGTACAAACTCCATTGGACAAGATTTATGGTCCCGAATTTGGGCTGGCACAAGGACCTCGTTAATGATTGGCTGTGTGGTCGCATTGGTGGAAGCGTTTATCGGCATTACAATCGGAACACTGTGGGGCTTTTCTCGTAAGCTAGAAATGCCGATTACACAGCTTTATAACGTTGTAGATAATATCCCGACAACAATTGTCCTTATTTTAATGTCTTATATTTTACGTCCGAGCATTTCCACCATAATCATTGCTATGTGCATTACGGGGTGGGTAGAAATGGCGCGCTTTATTCGAAATCAAATCGTAATTTTACGAGATCGGGAATACAATTTAGCATCGAAATGTTTGGGGACATCAGATTATCGAATTATTGTAAAAAATTTATTACCTTACTTAATCTCAGTTATTATGCTTCGCATGAGTTTAGCGATTCCGTTTGCGATTGGCGCAGAAGTGTTTTTAACATATATCGGTTTAGGGCTACCAATTAGTGAACCATCATTAGGGAATTTAATTAATGAAGGGCGTGTCTTGATGATGTCACCTGATTTAAGGTATCAGTTAATTTTCCCAAGTATTGTACTAAGTATTATTACGATAGCATTTTATATTATTGGGAATGCATTTGCAGATGCAGCAGATCCAAAAAATCATGTATAGAAGGGAGATAATTGTTTGTGAAGCAAATAAATTCCCGTATTTTAACGATTGAAAACTTAGTCATTACATTTACACTACGAGGGCAAGTACTAACAGCTATTAGGGGAATCTCTCTTGATTTATATAAAGGAGAAAGTCTAGCCATTGTTGGTGAATCAGGTTCAGGAAAATCCGTTCTAATGAAATCAATTATGGGCTTGCTCGATAAAAATGGTTCGATTGCCCAAGGTCAAATTATATACAATGGTATGGATTTAGCGCTATTTAACACAGAACAACAATGGTTAACTATTCGAGGAAAAGAAATCGCAATCGTTACACAAGATCCGATGACATCATTGAATCCATTGAAAACGATTGGCAAACAAATTGAGGAATGCGTGGTGTTACACCAAGGGCTCAAGGGCAAAGCAGCTTATACTGAAACACTTAAATTATTAACCGACGTCGGTATTGGTGATATAGAGAAACGCTACAAGCAATACCCTCATGAATTTTCAGGAGGCATGCGGCAACGAATTGTGATTGCTATTGCGCTCGCGTGTAAACCGAAAATTTTAATTTGTGATGAGCCAACAACCGCATTGGACGTAACTATACAAGCACAAATTTTGCAACTTCTAAAAAGCCTTCAGCAAAAATATAGCTTAACAATCGTTTATATTACACATGATTTAGGCGTTGTAGCAAAAGTTGCGGACCGTATCGCGGTCATGTATGCAGGGGACATACTCGAAGTTGGTCGTACACATGAAGTGTTTTTTAATGGAAAACATCCGTATACATGGGCGCTTCTTTCGTCACTACCACAACTTGGGTTAAAAGGGCAACCGCTTTATTCGATTAAGGGGACGCCACCCAATCTTTTTAAAAAAATTAAAGGTGATGCGTTTGCCCCGCGCAATCCATTTGCTTTAAAAATTGATTACGAAGTACGTCCGCCATTTTTTCAAGTAAGCGATACACATTTCGCGCGCACTTGGCTGTTGGATCCCCGTGCGCCCAAAGTGGAGCCTCCAGCAGCGTTACAAGCTTTTTTTGAAGAAGGGAGGCAGTACGCCAATGAGCGATAAAGAAGTGTTATTAGAAGTGAAAAATTTGCACATTGTGTTTGGTAAAGGCAAACATAAATTTGTGGCAATAGATGATGTCAGCTTTCATATTTATAAAGGTGAAACATTCGGATTAGTTGGCGAGTCGGGCTCTGGGAAAACGACTATTGGCCGCGCTATAATGCGCATCAATGAAGTAACGAGTGGTCAAATATTGTACCGTGGAAAGAACATTAACGGTAAAATCTCGAAGGATTGGGACAAACAAATAACGCAAAAAATCCAAATGATTTTTCAAGACCCGATGGCTTCGCTTAATGAACGGGCAAAGGTGGATTATATTATATCGGAAGGTCTGATTAATACGAAAAACTTTAAAGATGAAGCGGAGCGTCAGCAAAAAGTACAAAACGCACTTTTAGATGTTGGCTTATTACCCGAGTTCGCGAGTCGCTTTCCGCATGAATTTTCTGGCGGTCAGCGTCAACGGATTGGCATTGCACGTGCATTAGTAATGGAGCCAGAGTTTATTATTGCGGATGAACCAATTTCAGCCCTCGACGTATCGATACGAGCGCAAGTGCTCAATTTATTATCGACGATTCAACAACGAAACAACTTAACCTATTTATTTATTGCCCATGATTTATCAATTGTTCGATTTATTACAGACCGTACGGCAGTCATTTATAAAGGCAAAATTGTGGAGTTAGCAGAGACCGAAAAACTTTTTTCTAATCCAATTCACCCGTACACAAGAGCATTGTTATCAGCAGTGCCAGAACCCAATCCGTATAAGGAGCGAGAAAAGGTCGTAGAAATTTACAACCCGTTACAGCATCAATATGAGCTAGCGCCTCCTTCATTTACAGAAATAGAAGAAGGGCATTATGTTTTAGCTAATGAAGCGGAAATAGCCAATTATCGTACATTACGAAAAGTAGAGGTGAGCGAATGATTGTGCCTAAAGCTTTGCTAAAAGGGGATACGATTGGTCTACTTAGTGCTTCTGGTGCTATACCACCAGAAAAGCTAGCTCCCGCCATTGCTAGTATTGAGAAACTTGGTTTTAACGTCATTGTGGGGGAAACATGTCGTGTTAGACATGGATATTTAGCTGGTTCAGACGAACTGCGCGCATATGATGTCAATGAAATGTTCCGCAATCCCCATGTGAACGGCATTTTTTGTATTCGTGGAGGATACGGGGCAACGAAAATTTTACCAAGACTAGATTATGAGATGATACAAGCAAATCCCAAAGTATTCGCAGGCTATAGCGATGTGACTGCACTACATATCGCCTTTAATCAAAATTGTAATTTAGTGACGTATCATACACCAATGCCTTCAACAGAATTTATTCAACAAAATATGGATCATTATACATGGAATTCATTTTTGAATTGTGTGATGGCAACAGATACCATGCCGTTTCTGTTGGAAAATCCTCCACAGCAACCAATGACTACACTCCTAACAGGGACTGCAACAGGTCAACTCGTTGGGGGCAATTTAACATTGATTACAGCGTCACTTGGCACGCCATATGAAATTGATACAAAAGGTAAAATTTTATTTTTAGAAGATATAGATGAGAGTGAGCAGCGTATAGATCGCATGCTGACACAGTTAAAATTAGCTGGGAAGCTTGATGATGCAGTAGGTTTACTATTAGGGGCATGGACAAATTGCGGGCCTGAAAACCCGAAGCAGCCAGAACATAGCTTATCCTTAAACACCATTTTTAAGGAAATCTTAACACCTTTGAAGAAACCTATTTTATCAAATCTTGCTTGTGGTCACTGTTTACCAACGATGTCACTGCCTTTAGGTCGTATCGTAACCATAGATGCGGGAACGCAAAACATTACAGTGGTAGGGTAGGTGCATGATGCAGCCAACGATTCAACGTATTATACAGGAAGCTCCATATAAAGTGCATATGTTTGTAAAAGATTTTAAGACAAATGACTTTGTTATCAACGAGCGTCTAGATGAAGCTTTTTCCAGTGCTAGCTTAATTAAAGTGCCTATACTCATTGCTGTTTTCGATTATATAGATGTATGCGATATACCTATCAATCAAGTAATAGCCATTAGCCCTAGCGATTGGGTTGATTTTAGTGTGATTAGTGAACAGCGAGTAACATCCTGCACAATCTATGAACTGTGCGTTTGGATGATTACGACAAGTGATAATACTGCGACAAATGTGTTAATTGATGTAATCGGTATGGAAGCGCTAAATAAGTACTTTCATAAAATCGGACTGACCCATACACAATTACAAAGAAAAATGATGGACTTTGAGCGACTTGCAAAAGGCATTGATAATATAACAACAGCGCGCGATATGGCGCATCTATTTAGCCAAATTTATAGGCAAAATCTGCTATCTCCAGTGTTAAGCCAGCTTGCTATTGATATCTTGTGTCGTCAGCGTTTTCATGAATGCTTGCGCCGTTACATCGTCGATGATGTGACAATCGCCCATAAAACAGGTGGTCTTGATACCGTTGACCATGATGTTGGTATTGTTTACAGTCACGTACAAGATTATGGTATTGGCGTTTTTATCTCAGAGGTCAAGCAAAATGATGTCGCTCGACAATTAATCGGTCGTCTTTCAAAGGTAGTCTATGACAAGATGATAGGAGTGAAAGGAGAGACAACATGAACGCAATTGTCATTGCTATGATGGCTAATCTTTATGCTGAACCCAATCGTCATGCCGAGCTTGTTGATGAAATACTTTACGGTATGCCTGTTCAAATTATAGAAGAATTAGAAAATGATTGGCTGTATGTTCGCACTGCCTATCGCTATGAAGGTTATTGTCAGCGAAAGCATGTCCTTTTCGATGATGCGATTACAAATACATGGATTCAAAAGGCTCAACATGTTATTGGACAGCGTTTCGCAGATGTTTTACAAGAACCGAAAATACAAAGCACCAAAATCATCACATTGGTAAAAGGTTCTATTTTATACAATGTAGATTCCGACACGACATCAAACACGCCATGGACTGCCGTTCAATTAGCGACGGGCGAAATTGGCTATTTACGTTCACAATGGTTGCATCCTAAAATTGCTGAACATACTTTTGAAGAGCATGCGTTTCGAGAAAATGTTGTACAAACAGCACTAAGCTATATAGCCACACCGTATCGTTGGGGAGGTAAGTCACCGCTAGGCATAGATTGTTCAGGCTTATGTTCGATGGCTTATCTGCTAAATGGCGTAATTATTTTCCGAGATGCTAGAATTGTAGAAGGTTTTCCAATTAAGGAGATAACAATTGATCGTATGCAAAAAGGAGATTTGCTATTTTTCCCAGGGCATGTAGCACTGTATCTAGGGCAGACTCTTTATGTTCATGCCTCACTTGGTGGCAATGAGGTCAATGTCAATAGCCTTGATGAACAACATCCGTTATATCGCCAAGATTTAGCAACGACTATTACCGCAATCGGAAGCTTGTTTTAAATGTATGTAATACTTGAAGAAAAATGGATGCAAAAAAACGAGGCATTTGACGGTAGTTGCATCGTCGAATACCTCGCCTTGTGTATGTTTACGCTAATATTGATAAATATTTAACTGTTGTCCAGCTTCAATATTATCTGAACGCAATTGATTCCATTGTTTAATGGATGTTACTTTAACATTATGCGTCTGTGCGATATGCATCAGCGAGTCACCATCCGCAACTGTAATGGTTTTTTTATTTTTTACAGGGCTGTCGTATTGTTGTAAGTCGTACTTCGCAATTAGACTATTTAACTTTTCATTGTAAGTTGAATCTGTTGCGTAAGAGCCTGTTAAAAATTTTGTCGCATCTGCATAGGATGTTGTGTTGCTTTTAAAGACACCTGTATAAAAATTTTTGTTCCAAGATACACCATTGCGGAGTAATTGGACATAATCCTTCATGGATTCTTCGTAGGAAGGATATTTGCGGAATTCAGCCATCACTGTTGTCATATTACCAGAGCCATCATCCTCAACTGTTTCAAGTGTCACGGAATCATTTTGAAATTTGCCTTTCATACCAAATAAATTGTTGTTAGGAGTGGAACTAAGACCACTTTGCCCATGCTTACTTTCTAAAATGGCTTGCGCAATCATGACAGATGCATATAAGTCATTTTCAGCACCGAGTTGTCGTGCTGTTTCTGCAATAGAGCCAATAAATTCTTCCACACTTGGGCCTTCATCTACATATTTTTGAACGGCAGTGTCGGTTGGCTTCAATAGCTGAATCAAAAAATAAGTGGAAATACTGATAACAGACGCTATGACAATCATTCCGATTAATAGTTTTTTGAATAATCTCATGTAGTTATAGATGTTGAATCTATGCAACACCTTCCTCCTTTCTTTTCTCTTAAAAAATCGCTTACTCTTTTCATATTGTAAAACAACTAGATAAAAAAAAGCATCGTTTTTCACTAGAATTCATAATTAATACAACGAACTTTCATATGAAAAAGTTTCATATAGCGCGTCTAAGATGTACATGAAACTATAAGTCTATTAAAATCGCTTTGTCCTATTGTTAGTTTAACCGTTTGAATATGTGGAAAGATATACTAGTGGGAAGAACACGGACATTTAATCTATCAAATTTATAAGGAGCTTAGTCAATGATTGCATTTGAGAATGTTACAAAAAAATACGATAATAACCAAATTGCAGTAAATGCCATTAATTTTGAGATACAGAAAGGGGAGTTTTTTGTCATTATAGGCCCTAGTGGTTGTGGCAAGACGACATTACTAAAAATGATTAACCGATTAATTCAATTGACTGAAGGAACAATACGAATTAACGGTAAAAGAATTAGTGATTATAATATTCATGAGCTACGATGGAATATTGGCTATGTGCTCCAACAAATTGCACTTTTCCCTCATATGACAATAGCTGAAAATATCGCCATTGTTCCTGAAATGAAAAAATGGGAAACGACAAAAATTCAACAACGAGTTCATGAATTATTAGAAATGGTAGGGCTAGAACCAGCTCAATATAGTGACAGGAAGCCAAATGAACTGTCGGGTGGGGAACAACAACGGGTTGGGGTTGTCCGCGCATTGGCAGCAGATCCCGAAATTATATTAATGGATGAGCCATTCAGTGCATTGGATCCAATTAGTCGAACAAAATTACAAAATGACCTGCTTGAGCTTCAACGTGCAATAAATAAAACGATTGTCTTTGTTTCACACGATATGCAAGAAGCGTTAAAACTAGGGGATCGCATCTGTGTGATGAAAGATGGAGAAATAGTACAAATCGGTACACCAAAGGAAATAATACAAAATCCCGTCAATGATTTTGTTCGAAAATTTATTGGGGTCAAGGAAGATGCATTGAATGTGTTTACCATTCAACAAGTGATTGAACCGTTTGTAGAGGCGAAACATCAAAGTTATGTGATACATAGTGTTGGTGATCAGGCTACTTTACAAGTCATTTTACAACAATTGGCGCACTATGAGTGTCTGGCAGTGAAAAGCGAAGAGGAAATTATTGGAGTTATTACAAGGCAATCAATGTTGCAGTTTTTAGCCAACCATTCCACGGAACGGGGTGAGGCAAATGACTGATTTTTTACATGTGTTGGATGAACGCAAAGGTCAACTCATTGCATCGTTAATAGAGCATATGCAAATATCATTTATTGCCTTATTTTTTGCAGTAGTCATTGCCATCCCACTGGGTATCTACTTAACGCATCAAAAGAAAATAGCGGAAAGTATAATTGGCATTAGTGCAGCCTTACAAACAATCCCTTCATTAGCGTTGTTAGGATTGTTAATTCCGTTACTCGGTATTGGGAAAACGCCTGCTATAATCGCTCTTGTGGTCTATGCCCTCCTGCCCATTTTACGCAATACATTTACAGGCATAAACGAAGTCGATCCGTCTTTAAAGGAAGCGGCAATGGCAATGGGGATGAATACAGCAAAAAGATTAGTGAAGGTGGAACTGCCACTTGCAATGCCCGTTATAATGGCAGGCATTCGCACAGCCATGGTATTAATAGTTGGAACGGCTACATTAGCTGCATTAATAGGCGCTGGAGGATTAGGCGATATTATTTTGCTTGGTATTGATCGTAATAATACTTCGCTCATCCTATTAGGTGCAGTTCCAGCGGCCATTTTAGCATTAGTGTTCGATTATCTTTTGAAAAAGCTAGAATCACTATCTTTTAAACGAACAGTTTCGGTATTACTTGCCATTAGTGTTGCGGCTATGATGATGGTTGCACTGCCATTCCTAAACTTTAATAACAAAGCAGATATCGTCATTGCAGGTAAACTTGGTTCAGAGCCAGAAATCCTGATTAATATGTATAAATTATTGATTGAAAATGATACAGATTTAGATGTTCAATTAAAACCTGGACTCGGCAAGACATCCTTTGTTTTTAATGCCCTAAAATCAGGAAGCATTGATATATATCCAGAATTTACAGGTACGGCAATCGCAGAGTTTTTAAAAGAACAAGCGGTAAGTAACGATCAAGTAGCAGTATATCGACAGGCAAAAGAAGGTATGTTGAAGAAATTTGATATGGTTATGCTCAGTCCAATGCAGTATAACAACACATATGCTTTGGCCGTTTCAAAACAACTAGCGGAAGCTTATCAATTACAGACGATTTCTGATATCAAGGCGATGCAAGAGTCGATTAAAGCGGGATTTACGTTGGAGTTCAATGATCGTGAGGATGGTTACGTAGGCATTCAGAAGCGCTATGGGATTGATATTGCCTCTGTTACAACAATGGAACCAAAGCTAAGGTATCAAGCCATCCAATCAGGTAATATCGATTTATTGGATGCTTATTCAACTGACAGCGAATTACGCCAATATGATTTGACTGTATTAGTGGATGATCAACAGTTATTTCCCCCGTATCAAGGCGCGCCATTGTTAAGAAAGGAAACACTTGAAAAATATCCTGAGCTTGAAAAGGTGTTAGGGAAACTGGCCAATCAAATCACGGATGATCAAATGCGTGAAATGAATTATCAAGTTAACGTGGAAGGGAAAAATAGTGAGGATGTAGCTAGGGCATTTTTGAAAAATGCAGGTTTATTATAATCATTTGTATGAATCGCGGGTAAAGTGGGTTAATTCGCGGGTAAATCACGATGAATCGCGGGTAAAGTGCGATATTTCGCTGGTACATCCCGCTTTTCCGCGGGTAAAGCGTACGGCTTCATAAGTATTTTATTTTTATGTAAGAAGTTGTTATTTTTTTAGAGCTCCCCTTACAAATCATGTCGTCATATTTTAAAAACGGACATATTATAACGAGATAGGTCAAATAATGATTTTGCTATCGTTCGAGTAAGGAGCCATTGCTAAAACGCAATAGGAAGGGGCTGGGAACGTTGGGTATTGAAAAAGGAAGAAAGCACTTTGTATGCGAAGCGCTATACGATATAAAAGCACTACAGGATATCATAACAGATTTTCATTCAAAATATTATGGTCAGCTTCTTGTAAAAATAATTGGTAGTGATACCATTCCCTTTTTTTTAATAACGCATAATGGAGCACATTTACGATTAATAGATACAGTTAAACAGTTTGAAACAGAGTTTTTTCGTATAGAAGCGATTGATATAGATCGTTGTCGAGGCACTATTTCGCTGTTACGAGCCTATGATTATGAAGGCAATGAAACAAATGTAATTGCTGATGTTGTGAGATTAGAAAGAACATCGACAGAAAAATCAATTGAGTTAGGCAGTATATCAGCTATTCAGTTATTAAATCCAGACTTATTAAAAAAGAAATTTATCATTGAGCCTAAATGGTAAAATAGATGATTTACCTATAAAACTACTAAAATAATTGCAGAACTAGAGCATCTGTCCATATGCAAGCTGCGTAATCTGAATTTAATAGAAAGAGTCTATAGAAAGGAAGATTAACGCATGACAATTATAGGAATGTTGCATCATCGTCTAGATCCTAAAACTGTTATCAAGTCATATGCATATGCAGCAGTTGCAAAAGCAGAAGGAGTAGAATTTTTTTACTTTACACCTAAAAAGGTAAACTTTGACAATCGTACGATCAATGGGCAGGTATTAGAAGATGGGCAATGGCATGAAAGAGTGATGCCCTTTCCAGATGTAATTTATAATGCTGGAAGTCCAGAAAAATTAGCGGTGTCAAAAAAAATAATAGAGCGATTGAAAAAGGAGATTCCGTTTACTACACATTCAATCGGTAATAAATGGAATGTTATGGAGCGACTTAAAGAGGCGAAAGAATTTGATAAATACATTATTCCAACAGAAATAGTAAAAAACACAGATGTCTTTCATAGCTATATAGCCCACCATAAAAAAATCGTATTTAAGCCGATTGACGGCAGGAAAGGAAAAGGAATCTATTTTATTATCAAAATAGGAGACCATTTTGAGGTACGGCAAAATAGCGAGAATCGTATGTACTCAAAGCAACAGTTAAATGCATTAATCCATGAACTTCTTGAAACGGGTACGTTTATTATGCAACCGTATATTCAATCGAAAATGAAATCGGGTCAAGTTTATGATTTTCGTCTACATGTTCAAAAAAATGGGGAAGGTAAATGGGTAGTGACAACAGTTTATCCACGTATTGCACCACATGGCTCAATTATTCCAAACATCAACAATGGAGGTTATACAAATTATTTGGATCCATTTTTAGAGCAAGAGTTTAAAGAAGAAGCCTTTAATATTCGTCGGATGTTGGAACATTTCTCATTATCTTTGGCACGCCATTTAGATGACATTCAGATGACGAAGTTTGGAGAGGTCATTGATGAGATTGGAATAGATGTCGGGCTCGATGCGCAACAAAAAATATGGATCTACGAGGTAAACTGGCGTCCTGGTTGTCCGCCGGCGTTTTACTTAGAATTAGATGTTGTTATCCATTCGATTCGTTATGCAAAGTACTTAGCAGAAACCCAACAACCGATAAAAAAACCAAAAGCAAAACCTGCAACTTCAAACACAAAAACAGTGGTACCAAAACCTACAGATTCAAAACCAAAGCAAGTCGAAGTAACAGCACAATCGAACCATGGAAAATTCGATAAACCAATAATTGCGATTACTGGTAGTGCAGGAAAAACCACATCTAAGGCATTTTTAGGGTCTATATTGTCTAAAAAATGGAATGTATTTGAGTCGAAGGATTACTGGAATACGACTGAACATACTAAAAAACATGCAGAAGAAATCAACGATTCTCACCAAGCCGTTGTGCTCGAATATGGAATGGCTTATCCAGGTATTATTACAAACCACTGTAGCATTATCCAACCGAATATAAGTATCGTTACAAATATTGGACTTGCGCATGTTGGGAATTTTGATGGAGATGTTCGAAAAGTAGCGAAAGCTAAGTCAGAATTAATTCAAGGTATGGATCAGCAAGGGTTACTTATTTTAAATAAAGATGACGACAATTCAAACTATTTATTGACCGATCAATTTAAAGGGAAAATCCTGACTACTGGTATTCACACAGAAGCGGACTATCGAGCATACGACATACAATATAAAGAAAATGGCATGGCATTTAAGATGGAACTGCAAGGTCAGGAAATCCAACTATTTATTCCGATTTTAGGAGAACATCACGTTTATAATGCTCTGAATGCGGTTGCGGTTGCAGATTATTTAGGGTTTACGCCACAGGAAATAAAAGCAGGTTTGCATTTTAAAAAGCCGCCAAGAAGGTTGACAGTGTATAACTGCCGCGATCATATAACGGTCATCGATGATACTGTTCACTCCCATCCTCAAGGCGTAAGGGCAGCCCTAAATGTGCTAACAAATGTTAGCAACAAACGGCGTGTGGCAATAATTGGGCAGATGCGTGAGCTAGGTGATTTAAGAGAAGAAGAATATCGCAAATTAGGCGAATTTATTGTTGAACAAGGCATTGATCTTTTAATTACCTATGGCTTTAGGACAGAAGAAATAGGAGCAGCGGCCATAGCAAAAGGCATGGATTCAAACAAGATTTATCATTTTACGAATAAAGATCAATTGCATGCGCTGTTAGAGAAAATAATCGAACCTCATGACACGATTCTTGTCAAAGGTGCTAGTAAAACGAATATGTTTGAAACCGTTAAATTTTTAGACCAAACATTTAAAGCATAACGAGGAAAACCCGAGTAGTTGCCTATTGGATAGGGCAATTACTCGGGTTGATTGTTGTGAACGTAAACAAAGTAAAACGATGTATCCAGCGCGCTATTGCCTAAATTGCTCATAGTAAAGCGGATGAAGCAAAAGCCACATCCGCAACTACAGCATATTTACTAAGAAGATAGATTAAGTTGGAACGATAAGCAGCAATCGCCCCCAAATTAGAGCGCTTTTAATAGAAATTTGATTTCTTTGGCGGCGGTTATAGCATTGGTTTTCGCTTGAGCTAAAGTTTTACCCTCGGCAATGACATAGGCATAGCGATGACCCATCGACAACGGTGGGGTTAACAATGTTCCTTTTCGCGGTTTTACATATACATCGACAACACCAGGTGCTTTTGTTGCCCTTGTTTTACCAATTACTCTTTCTAACACACCTTTGCTCTCTACTATGACATATTTTGTAAAGATGAATTTTTTATGCCTAGGTTGGACATTTGGTTGTTCCCCTAAAAATAATTTCAGTGTTTCTTCTACTAAACTAAATCCGAAAGCCGCATGTAGCATATTATTCATAGCGCCACCTGAAATTCGAGGGTTAATCTCAATGAGCTTCCATCCTTGTTCTGTTAAACGAAGCTCTAGATGCAATGTTCCATTTTCAATATCAAATACTTTGACAATAGAATGGAGCACTTCTTCAATCCCTTTTTGAATATCAGAAGGTACTTCCGCGAGTATACCATAGCCTGTAATAATAAATCGTTTACCTTGTGTAATCTCCTGTTCAATAATACCGATTGTGTGAACTTGTCGCTTATAGACCATTGCTTCAACTAAGTATTGGGGTCCATCAATATATTCCTCAATCATGATGGTTTCACCAGGGTTTTTATTTTGGAGAAATGTAAGATGTGAATCGAGTTGGTTTTTATCTGTCGCCAGTAGTACGTCTTTTGAACCCGTTGATTTAGGAGATTTAACAATCAATGGAAATACCATGTTATTTGAAAATGATTCATGCGGTTTTTTTAGGAAAAATTTTGGGGAGTATGGCTGATCCTTTAATAGATTTCTTGTTTTCTCTTTATCTTCCATCATTTCAATTGCTGCTGATGAAGTATAGTTTTGGCAAAATTCATCACATAAAATAGAGGCAATATGAACAAATGGATCTACAAAACTAACAATGGACTTTATCTCTAAACCGGTATCAAGCAAATCATGAATTTCCTCTATCATATCTTCTATATTGGAAGTATCGATAAAAATCATTTTATGAATGTCTGGATAGGCTTTTCTCTGTTGTAATTGTTTTTCATTGCTTGTGAACAGTATTGTCAAGTAGCCCAATTTTTCTGCTGCTTTTATCGCTTCACGACTAGACCCAGATTTGTTTGTACCGATAAATATAATTGCCTTCAGTGAAATCACTCCTTCAATTGGCACTTGGATTATTAATATACACCTTATATATATGCTGTGAAATAGTTTTCTTCTAGTTATGTATCATGTTTACATCCAAGCAACTTTTAAAGTGCTTCATATAATAGAGAAGAAAGGAGTGTGAAATGATATGAAGCCTCTATCGGTGAAGAATTTAACAGCGATTACTGCAGGTAAATTATTGCAAGGGTCGGATGAGGTGCTGATCCAGTATGGCGCATATCGGCTAAAACAAGTAAAAAAACCGTACACAGCTCTATTTACAGACAAACGCATAGTAAACTGGAAAAGTCTTGAATCGCTTGCTCCTCTAGTGCTTGTTACAGAGTGGGTGTATAGTCAGCATGAAATTCCTCAACACGTAATAATTATTCAAGTAGAAAATACAGATGAGGCCTACTGGAAGTTTGTACATTATTATCGTAGTCAATTTGAAATCCCTGTTATTGCAATTACCGGAACATCAGGCAAAACTACAACAAAAGAGATGATAAAACATATTCTTTCTGCTGAAAAAGAAGTAACCGCTACGACTTTAAGTAGTAATTCTAGAACCGCTTCATTGCAGTATTTACTTAGTATTGAAGAGGAAACAGAAGTAGCAGTTTTTGAAACAGCTGTTGGATCACCAGGAGATGTAAGAAAAGCAGGGAAGTATTTTAAACCGACAATCGGTATTATTACCAATATCGGCGCGCACCATTTAAACTACTGTAAAACTTTGGAAGGTTATATACAGGCGAAAGGTGAAATGGTTGAAATAGTGAATCCAGAAGGTGCATTAATTCTCAATGCAGAAGATGTCAATATACGAAAAATTGATTTATCGAAATTTAAAGGACGTATTATTTACATCGGCCAGCAAGCATCATGCCATTATAGAGCAAGTCATATTCGCTATGTAGAAAATGGTATGCAGTTTACATTGCATCATAAAAAGAAAAAATATGAAGTTTTCGTTCCTGGATTTGGAGAACATCAAGTCTATAATGCATTGGGAGCGATTGCGGCCATTCATGAATTACGTGTACCGATTTCCGTAGCGATTAAACAATTATCGACATTCAAGAAAGTGAATAAGCAACTACAACTTTTTGAAGGAATCAATGGTTCTATATTGATCGACGATACTTGGAGCTTAACAACAACGTCCTTAGAAGCTGCTTTAAAGGTCTTAAATTCATTAGGAGAAGGCAAGAAAAAAATTGCCATTATCGGAACGATTACGGATTTAGGGTCCTGGGGGTATATTATCCATGAGCAAGCAGGAGAATTAATCCATAAAATTGGTGTAGATGTTCTTATTACTATTGGAGAGCACGCCCGAATTATGGCTGATCGTGCAGTAAAATTAGGCTTTAGTAAGCCCGTTTATATATTTAATAATAATATTCTCGTTTATAAGTTATTACATGAAATAGTAGATGACAATACGATTATTCTAATAAAAGGAGATATGTATAGTAAGCAAATTTCCCAACTGGCCGCTGATTTAAAAGTTAAAAAAACGTTGCCAAAAGAAAATGATTCTAGGCAATAATGCACTTGTCATGAAAGCTGGTTAAAGACTGTGTCGCATAAAGTCATATCATAATATTGTATAGTAATCTTCTAGAAAGGAGCGCTTTAAATAAAGGATAAAGCATGTCATCAAATAATAGTTGTTACTAGAAATAGGGTAGAATGGTTCTTCATTACCCACACTTCTAGTGATTATATTTCATACTATACTGAGAGGGGGGAGGAGTTCACGTGCAAAATATTCGCGTGACTGTGGTTAGAAAGTTACTACAAGGGGATTTAGTAAGTGGTTCTGAGCAATGGTTTATCAAACATGCCATCTATTATAATCGCCATGATTTGACGCAAAAGAATACACTCATGTTTATCAATAGAAGTGAGACCATTAATTGGGAAGAAATCGATAAAAAGGGACCATCCCTCGTTATTTCAGATAAACCTTTAGAAGAACTAAAAAAAGCACTACCGAATACAACAGTTATTAGAGTAAAAAGTACGTTGCAGGCATACTGGAAGTTTATTGAGTATTATAGAGGGCTATTTGACATACCAGTAGTCGCATTAACGGGTACATGTGGAAAAACAACTACAAAAGAAATGATTAAACATATTGCGAGCAAAGACTGGAATGTGCAGGCATCTATTAGTAGCAAAAATGAACCTCGCCAATCTTTACCTTATTTAATAGGCATCGATGAAACGACAAAAGCAGCGGTTTTTGAATTAGGGCTAGGGAATACGGGGAATATTAAGCATCAATGTATGATTTATCGACCGACGATTGGTATTATTACAAACATCGGTGTCCATCATTTAGATGGCTGTAAAAATCTTGAAGGCTATATAAAAGCTAAATCTGAAATTTTAGAAGGAATAGCTGAAGATGGCACGTTAATCATCAATGCAGATGATGAAAACACAAAAAAAATTCCTCTGCATACGTTTAAAGGGAAAATTATTACGATTGGGGTTCAGGGAAAAGCCGATTATAAAGCTTCGAACATGCAATTTATAAACAACGGTATGAAATTTACCCTGCAAGTAGCTAAGGAAAAATATACAGTATTTGTACCTGGCTATGGAGAACACCAAGTATATAATGCATTAGCGGCCATCGTTGCTGCAAAAGAAATGGGCATGTCCATTCAGAATGCAATCTCACGTTTAAAAACATTTAAACCGATGGCAAGGCATCTAGAAATGTCAACCGGTCTTAAAGGAAGTACTATCGTAGATGATACATGGACGAATAATCCTACATCGGTTGAAGCAGCCTTGAAAGTTTTAGATACGATAGGAAAAGATAAAAAAATAATCCTTATATTAGGTGATATAAAGCGATTGGGTCTTTTCGAAGAGAAGTATCATCGTGAGATTGGCTCCATGGTGGCTGAGCGAAATATTCAAATGCTGATTACTATTGGAAAAAGAGCCGAACATATAGCAGAACAAGCAAAAAAAGATGGTACTACTGCGGAAGTTCATGTTTTTAAAGATGTTGTAGGAGTTTTAGAATTACTCAAACCAAAACTTGACCAAGATACGATTGTGCTTATAAAAGGCCCAATGTCGAGTAGATCCATGATTGAATTTGCCAATCATCTAAAGAAAATCTAACAGCATAGCAGGGCAATCTTTATGGCAGCAATGACAAGCAATACTTTAACGATGTAAAATTCCATCCAACCATTTAAAGCGAAAACATAGCATACAAACGTGTCAATGACACTGCTTTGTATGCTATGTTTATGTTTATATATTGCTAGCAGTCATTCAAATGTTTATTGCTAGATTGTTTGTCTTTTAAAATACTCGTTTTGCTGTTAAATAATGTTCCTTATAATAATCAACAAATAGTACTCTTGTCGTAACACCGCTTGAAGTTGGGATGATGAGACGTTGATCGCCAGCGTAGATAGCTACAAGCGATGGGTTTTTCGAACCTTTCACACCATTAAAGAATACTAAGTCACCCTTTTTCAAATTGGCACGTGACACCGTAGTTCCTTTCGCCATAAGTTCTTTTAAGTTTGTAGTACCAAGTTTTACGCCACTTTTACGGTAGACATATTCAACGAAACCAGGTGCTGTAAAACGTAAACTTTGTTCATTAATTGTGGAACTAATTGTTGCTTTATTTTTATAAGTAATCGCATTTTCTACGATTTTATCGCCCTTTGTTGCGGGGTTGGCAGATAATAATGTTGGTAATACTCTGCGAGCAGATACATAATTGTCTTTATAATATGGCTTACTATTCATATCTGAAATGACAATATTTTGCTTGGAATCAGCCATATGAATAATTTTGTTATTACCAATGTACATACCTACATGATCAGGATCCGTGCCTGTTTTTTTACTTTTAAAGAATACTAAGTCACCTTTTTGCAACTGGTTTCTTGCAACATATGTCCCTTGTTGTATCATGTAATTTTCATTATACGTACCAAGATCTACACCATTCTTTTCAAAAATATACATAAGGAATGAAGCACAAGAAAATTTGTAAGGATATGTAGACTTGTACACGCTATTACTGTATGTAGCCTTACCAATTAAGCTTTTCCCTGTTTGAATCAGTTGATCGGCCTTTGCTGCAACGGCCTGGTCATTATTTTGCGCATTTGTCGTCGCTGCCTCCACTTTTACTGGTTCAAATGTCCCTTGAACGATTCCGAATGAGCTAAACCCAATCGACAATGCTAATGTAGTTGTTAAAAAATGTTTTTTCATGCTGTTTTTTACCTCCTGTAAGCGAGCAGTAAATTTTTCTGTTTGCTTGCCATTGCAATAATCGTAGCATGAAAAACACAAGGTTCTGCTAGGTAAATGTTTCCACAGTGCACGTTAACCTACTTGAAAACCTTGATAGTAAAGGCTTTATCGCTTGAATTTACAGTTTCATTACAAATGTTTCAGTTTGTGATGATAAAAGGGGAATTGTGTTATAAACAATCGGATCTTTTTCTATATTAAATAACATTACAATAGAATTTAAAAGGAAGTCAGAATACTTAAAAAATGATAAGCAATGTGGCAATAGAGCGTACTGCCATACGAATTTTATAAATCAAATTAAGAATATTTTATGATAGAAAAATAACTTTTTTGCTCGAATAATGCTTATATAAGCACGCTTTACAATCTTATTTCTTATCATCTTTTGTTATGAAATACATAGTTCGAGTCATGGGAGTTAAAGGGATAATATGTTATATTTAGGGAGAAAACAAGCAAGACTTTCATCCTCAAAAGCTAGCGAAAAATGTTGTTTCGTAGAAGTAATTGATATAATTTCACTAACGAAAGGGGAAAATGGTATGTTACAGAAACTGAGGTTCAAAACCATTCGAGCAAAAATTTTGAGTGCATTTTTCATTGTTGTATTTTTTATTGCTTGTTTTAACACGTATAGCTACTTTGCCAATAAGCGTGTCATTTCTGCTGGCGAAGAAATTGTTTATAAAGAATTACAGTTGTTAACAGCAAATGAAAAGTTAGCATCCACAATCAGTGTTCGAACAACTGCTGCAAAAAGCTATGTTCTGACTGGTGATCAGAAATATAAAAAAGAATTTGAAGCATACGTAAAAATTGCTGAAGAAAATAATAAACTATTAACGGAATTATCAACTGATACAAATCTATCGAAAACTGTAGAAAAAGCAAGGGAATGGCGAGGTTTTGTGCAAACGAAAGTGTTTGATGAATATGATAAAGGAAATGTAGAATTGGCTATACAAAACTTAAATTCTATTGACTCGCTTGCTACAGAGGTTAGAAAAGGTTATGAGGGGCTTGCGCAGGCAAGAGAAGCTTCTATTAATGAGCTAGGACAGGCAATGATTGCCCAATCGAAAGAGTCACTGAATGTAGGGTTAGCAATAGGCGTGATGATAACTTTAATCGCAATTGTAACCGCTTACATATCTGCGCATATGATTGCTAATCCGATAAAAGCGGTAATTGAAAAAATATCGCAAATGGCAGATGGCGATATAAGTCAGCCTCCATTGCCAGAAAGAATGAAAGATGAAATTGGCTTGCTGGTACAATCGACAAACACGCTCAATCAAAAACTTCATGAAATTATTGGATCAATCCATGTTGTTGCGGGGAATGTAGCTGCAAATAGTGAGCAGCTTGCACAATCTTCGCTAGATGTAAAAACAGGTGCAGAACAAATAGCATTGACGATGCTTGAGTTAGCGGGTGGTTCGGAATCCCAAGCACATAATGCAAGTGACTTAGCGCAAATAATTGATACATTTAAAGTAAATGTCCAACAAGCAAATGCACAAGGCATTGATTTACAAGGCTATTCAAGTGAAGTATTACAACTTACGACAAGCGGTCAACAATTAATGAACACATCGACACAGCAAATGTTTGCCATTGATACGATCGTGCAAGAGGCTGTTGCAAAAGTAGCAGGGTTAAATAGACAATCGCAAGAAATTTCTATGTTAGTATCAGTTATTGACGATATTGCCAATCAAACAAACCTATTAGCGTTAAATGCTGCAATTGAGGCGGCACGGGCTGGAGAACAGGAAAAAGGCTTCGCAGTTGTAGCTGCTGAAGTGCGCAAACTTGCGGAACAGGTTTCTTATTCGGTCACAGATATATCATCCATTGTGGGGCGCATTCAAAACGAAACGGTTGGTGTAACAGCTTCCCTTCAAACGGGATATGAAGAAGTAAAAAGAGGAACAGAGCAAATTACGAATACCAATACAACCTTTGAACAAATAGCCTCTGCGGTTAATAGTATGTTTAGTAATATTCAAGGAATAACAGAAAATTTACAAGGTATTTCAACAACAACAGAGCACATCAATCGTTCTATTGATGAAATTGCTGCTATATCCGAACAGTCCGCAGCAGGTGTAGAGCAAACGACTGCAACAATCGACGAGACAGTCGTAACGATGGATGAAATTTCAAAAAATACAGATGATCTCGCTTCGATGGCTGAACGTTTAAACAAAGAAGTACAGCATTTTAAATTATAAACAATAAAAGCAGCCACTTTGCAATATTGGCTGCTTTTGTCATTTAGATGGGTTGCATCATCTCTACTCGATTACCGAAAGGGTCTCGAAATTCAAAGCGTTCAACATGTGGAATTGGCACGCAATCAAGTATTTCGATTTGGTGTTCGGATAAGACGTTCTTCCAATGCGCTACGTTGTCAACTTGATAGGCAATATGCGCTTTTGTTGTATATCGATCAAACCCGTCCTCTGTCCCAACATGTACTTCTTGATTTCCTACTTGTAACCAAAAGCCCCCACGTCCTTGAAGGGAGGTGGGTTTCTCTATTTCTTTTAGCCCCAGTACATGGCAATAAAACGCTTTCCCCTGTTCCTCACAATCTTTTGGAATGGTAAGCTGTACGTGATGTAAACCGACAATCATCATAATCCTCCTTTAATTCCTTTATATTTACGTATAACTATATACTTCGCTTCACTACTTGGAATACCTTCTAAAGTATGATAATAAGTCTATCTTTTATTAGAATAATATTTCCTTAATAACAAGTATCGTTTATTTTGACAGCAAATAAGTACTTAATCAATAAATTGATTTTAGAAAAGTTATACTTTTCAGAAAAATATATGTTATAGTAACAACATAATTAAATATTGTGTAAGAGTTGGTGCCAAATGAAAGTTTGGCTTAAAAGGGAAGTCGGTGCAAATCCGACGCTGTCCCGCAACTGTAAATCGGAGCAATTCACAAATGCCACTGGGAGACTGGGAAGGCTGTGAGGCGTGTTGATGAGAAGCCAGGAGACCTACCAATATCTAGTACACACCAAATAACCTACGTGGAAATAGGTGGTGAGATGTGACCCAATTGGCACTGTGCGACAACGAATCTTTATACGATAATCAACCTTTATCGTATCGTTTCATCATAGCTAAATTGTATTGACAATGACTACCATTTTCCTGAAAAGGAAGATGGTTTTTTTATTTTAATTAAAGGGGAGAAGGATATGACGTATTCAACGACAGCAATTGGTTACCCATATATAGGGGGAGAACGTGAATGGAAAAAAGTATTAGAAGCCTTTTGGAGAAATGAGCTGACAGAAATTGATTTTTTACAAAAAATGAAGGAAATTCGTCTTGCTCGTATTGATAAGCAGCTCCGTATTGGCTTAGATATTGTGACTGTTGGGGATTTCACACTATATGACAGAATGCTCGATACAGCAGTAATGTTTGGCTTAGTTCCCAAGCGCTTTGGTTGGCAAGGAGGCAAAGTGGAATTACAAACATATTACGGAATCGCGCGTGGTAATCAGGATGCAGTCGCCAGCGAAATGACAAAGTGGTTTAATACCAACTATCATTACATCGTACCAGAATTTGAAGGGCAAGCTCTGGAGTTAACAGAAAATAAAATTCTTGCGGATTTCCTTGAAGCGAAAGAAGCATTTGGTATTACAGCCAAACCAACACTGATTGGGCCCTATACCTTTTGTAAGCTAACAAAAGGCTACGATAAAGTATCGCAAGTTGCATTTATTTTAGCACTATTACCACTTTATACGCAGGTTATCAAAGAACTCGTTACAGCCGGTGCTAATTGGATTCAATTGGAGGAGCCTGCCTTAGTTACCTCATTAGATGAGACAGAGGTTAAACTAGTGCAAGAAATCTATATACAATTAGCAGCAACTGTCCCTGAGGCGAACATCATGCTACAAACTTATTTTGAATCATTATCAGCTTATAAAATGCTTATCGAACTACCAGTAAAAGGAATTGGTTTAGATTTTGTGCATGGCTATACGCATAATATGGAGGCGCTACGTCAATTTGGTTTTCCACAGGATAAAGTATTGGCAGCCGGCGTTATTAATGGACGAGATATTTGGCGCGCTAATTTAGCAGAGGTTAGTACAACAGTTAGAGCAATTGAACAACTGACCAGTGCCGAGGAGCTATGGATTCAATCATCATGCAGCTTACAGCATGTGCCAATCTCCACAGCACTAGAAACAAAATTAGAGCCAGTCTTAAAAAATGCACTTGCATTTGCAGATGAGAAATTAGTGGAACTAACAGAGGTAGCAAAGTATTTAAACGAAAAAAATCATGCAACAAATTACACTATTTCCGAAAGTATGAAGGCGATCGAAGCGTTAAAAAAACATCCTGTTCGAAATAATCAGGCTGTTCACAGGGTAGTACAAACAGTGTCAACACAGGATTTTGAACGGCAAAGTGATTTTAAAACGCGTCAACGAATTCAGCAACAGGCACTTCAATTACCGTTATTCCCAACGACTACAATAGGTAGCTTTCCTCAATCGGATGAGGTAAAACGGACACGTAGTGCATGGCGGAAGAAACAGTTGTCCGATGAAGCTTATGCAACATTTGTTGCACAAGAAACGAAACGTTGGATTGAAATACAAGAAAATTTAGAGATCGACGTACTTGTGCATGGTGAATTCGAACGTACGGATATGGTGGAATACTTTGGTGAAAAACTCACAGGGTTTGCTTTTACAGAAAAAGCTTGGGTCGTATCGTATGGCTCCCGCTGTGTGAAGCCACCGATTATTTACGGAGATGTTGCTTGGGCGACACCTATGACAGTGAAAGAAACAGCCTATGCTCAAAGTTTAACAAATCGCTACGTGAAAGGAATGTTAACGGGGCCAGTAACAATCCTAAACTGGTCCTTTGTACGGGATGATATTCCACGGAAAGATGTGACCTATCAAATAGCACTTGCTTTAAGGAAAGAGGTAGAGGCACTCGAAGCGGCCGGTATTGCTATTATTCAAGTCGATGAACCTGCTTTGCGTGAGGGCTTGCCATTACGCACGGAAAATTGGGGCGCTTATTTGGACTGGACCGTGAATGCATTTAAGCTAGCAACGGCGAACGTAAAGGATGAAACTCAAATTCATACACATATGTGTTATTGTGAGTTCAATGATTTTATAGAACCAATTAGTGCACTCGATGCTGATGTACTATCTATTGAGACGTCTCGTAGCCATGGAGAGCTGATTGCATCGCTACACATCCGTCCATATGAAAAAGGGATTGGATTAGGTGTTTACGATATTCATAGCCCTCGTGTACCGAATGAACAAGAAATGTTAACAATCATGCAAGATAGCCTACAAGTATTATCGACTAATCAATTTTGGGTCAATCCAGACTGCGGGTTGAAAACGAGAAAAGAGCCAGAAACTATTGCGGCACTTGCCAATATGGTGGCAGCTACCAAAACATTGCGTCAACAAATCCAACAATCAACGTACTAATTGAGACAGCCCCCTAAGCGTAAAAGTGCTTAGGGGGTTTTTTAAGACTATGCAAAATTGTTATATGTTTTATAAATGCTAATATTAAATTTATTTTATTAAAATCAATAAATTAATGTGAACATAAAAAAATATTATAAAAGCTAGTATTTCAGAATTAAGAAAATTATAATATCTTGAAATTTATTAAATTTAAATTAAAATTTTTGATAATTATTTTTGAAAATAATACTAAAAGCAAGTAAAAAAATATTATTTTATTTTTTCTGAATTTTTAGTATTATGATAAAAACAAAATACTTATTTGCTATAAGATTTTTAAAATCATTTATTTTCTTATTTAGGGGGCTTATATGAAAGACAATCAAATGGTGCTTAAAAATGCTAATTTTATTCTTCTATTAACAAGCCTAGTGTTTAATGCATTTGGTGGATTATTACTAAATGTAGCTGTAATATCAGTTGTTTATACAGTTACTAGCTCTATTGCAAGTGCTTCTTTTATATTAGTTCTAAATACCATTGCTTCGATTGTTGGAGGCTTTATTGCAAGCAACTTTCTAGATAGAGTCAGCCATAAGAAAATTATGTTATTTTCAGATTTGTTTAGTTGTATTTTAGTTTTTTTCTTAGCATTAATAGTTTCTTATATTGGAATAAATATTATTGTTGTATATATCACGACTTTTTTAACAACGATTATAAGTAGCTTCTTTATACCAGCAAGATCAGCTATAGTACCAAACATCGTACAGAAAGAACAGCTTATTCGGGCAAACAGCTTTTTAGTAAGTGTGATTCAAATTACTACAACAGCGGGTTGGATTGTCGCAATACCAATTGTTTTAACGTTTGGTTCCATTCTTAGTATTTATCTAATAAGTTTTACATTCTTAATTTCAACAGTTTTAATTATGTTTTTATCAGTTGAAAAGCAAGAAGACAACGTTATTCCTGTTGGCTATTCATTTATCTACAATTTTAAAACAGGTTTAAATACTTTATGGAAAAATAAAGTTTTAAAATCGATAACTATGATGGATATAGGAGAAGCATTTGCAAATATTGTTTGGGCTTCAACGTTCCTTTTATCCTTTACTGTAGAAATTCTAGATTCAAGTGAAAAATGGTGGGGCTATCAGGGTGCCACGTTTCTTATTGGATCAATAGTGGGAGGTTTAATTACTGCCAAGTATGCAGATCGAATTCGTCTTTTTGGTGGAAAAGTGATTATTTACTCTTCCTTAGGTGTTGCATTAATTACTTTTGCATACGGATTAAACACTATTCCTATTATCGCATTAGTAATTTCCTTTTTTACGGGTTTACCATATCAAATAAGAAATATAGTACAGGAGTCTTTACTTCAAGAATATGCTGAAAACAAAATTTTAGGACGAGTATTTGCTGTTAGAAATATACTAATTCAATTTTTTTATGCTTTTGCTTTATTTTTTGGTAGTTTCCTTGCGGATAAAATAGGAATCGTGAATGTGTATATTCTAGCGGGGATGATCTACACATTAGTGACGGTTTATGCGTTTTCATCCGCTGTTATTAGAAACTTCAATATAAAAAGCAGTCATACCAGTGCCTAATGTATTGTTAGTACTAGTTTTATAATACGATTATTTTATATATCAAAAGCTGACTCTCTTTTTGTTATGTGTAACAAATAACTAGAAAGGTGGTTTTTATTTTGGTCAAAATTAAAGATTTGATTGATGAGGTTATAATAATCGGTAATTTTAAGTAATGAATTATTTTAAGTAAATTATTCTGTTTTTATGGATATATGCAGGGCTAGCAGTACCCGAATAAGGTTTACTTCAGTAAAATAAGGTATAGTATATGTGTTGAGTAGATTTTTTAAAGGACGAGTAAAGTAGGTGAACAAGCGTGGGGAAATATCAATTGGATACTAAAGGTAAGGTAGCTGTGGCAAAGTATCATGAAAAAAACAAACCTGCCAAATTTGATAAAAAGCAGCAACTTGAAAAAATACGTGCGGAGTATTTGAAAAAGAAGCAAGAACAAACAGATAAATAAGATGAATGACATAGGAAGACTAGAGCTCCCTATGTTTTTTTATTTCCTTCTTTAACATTAAAAATAAGAAAAGTACACCAACCTCTACGATTATCGGGATATACATACTATTTAAATGGAAGAATAGCATACTTACCAAAATGGCTATACAAATAAAGATAGAGCTATATTGATAGTTTTTTGATTGGTAAAAAAATGCATAGGGTAACAAATGGGCACCGTAAATTATTGCATATGCAGGTAAGACTAACATCGGTGCTTTAATTAATAGAAGAATACAAATGATTAAGTATAAAATTTGATTGTTTGTCGCAATCAGCAGACCATTAATCAATGGATTTTCTTTATAAAATAAATCGACATTTACTATTTTGGCACAAACAATGGAAACGGGAAACAGTAAAGCACCACAAGATAAAATGCCAATATTTTTAATCATTAAATCTATAGGAAGTAATGCGATTGTTGTAATCACTCCCCAAATAAAGAGGGAAGCCATGATAAACGGGAGCCCCTTCTTTTGTTTTTGCGCAATATCATTTAATAGGACGTGTAAGCTAGTATTAATGTTCATTTTCTGTCTCCTTCATGTTCTAGCGATTGATTCAAGCTAGCTGCTAGTCTTTTATTTTCATATTTTGAGAAAAAGTAAATTCCGAAGCTATGACCGATCAACGTGATGGCGAAAATCAGCAACAAATAAGGTTGAATAAATGCTAACATTTGCCCTGAAAAAAGGTAGACCATGCCTACGCCACAGAAAAAATTTAAAAACGTACTAATGATAATTTTGAACGTACCTTTTAATGTGGAGTAGTTCCATAAGTAAGGGTAGGCGATACCAAAAACGATACCAAGTAGTACACTAATACCAATTAAATTCCAAATATAATAAAAGTTGACCAGTTCTTTATGTAAATTAAAAAGTGTTATTAAAAACACAATCCAAATCAATCCCAAAAATGAAGTGGACATAAAGCTGTTTTTTAAGTCTTTGATCATATTAATTTCTCCTTAATAGATTTTGCATAATGTCTACTGACAATATACTTATTTTGTTGTTTTGTTATAACTTCCAGTCTTGCGTGGCTTCCTGATGCAAACGACTGGATTTGATTCAAATTTAAAATCATGGAATTGTTAATGCGTACTAATCTAAAAGATTCTAAGTAAGCTAGTTCTTTTAAAATCTTATTCAGTAATAGTTCAGTACCATCTATTAAAAAGATTTTAGTAAAATGACCAGCTGCTTCAATGGCTTCGATAGTATGGAGGTCAATCAGTACCTGCCGATTTGTTTTAAAATCTGTTGCACTTAATGGTATAGATTGTAAAAAATGCTGTTCCAATGTAGAAAGTAATGTTTGATTTGATGGATTACTAATAATGTCAATTTCAGATGACGGTTGTTTGTTTTTCCAAATAAAGTTGAATTTCATGTTGTACTCCTTTCAGTTTTAATCGTAGCAACACCGGTTTGTTCTTACCATGAATTTTCGATTTGTTGCAAAAAAAATTGACTTTGTTGCAACTCGATTTAGTAAGCTATACAACGATATATGAATATTGCATTAATATGTATTAAATGGAAAATTTGCCACTATACTAGATATTAGTAATCTATTTGAATAGTGTCAATGTACACAATTCTTTAACAGACTAAATGGAACAAGTGGTATGTTTTTTAGCAAATTCATTATAAAAATTAATTAAAGAGGACTAGTTCTTTTACCTTCCACAGCTGATTGTGGAGGGCTTTTATTATATAAAAAGGAAATGGTTTGATGAAAATAGACAGATGTTATGACTTGAAACATGAAATGCATAAGGTTGTATGAGCAGCACAGGTCAAACTGTATTGGCCTATTTCAATTGCTGTAGATATTAAAGTAAGCACGTTAAAAGCCATATACTTGTAGGGGCTCATCTTTTTAATAGAAGCTATTCCTTATTGAAACGTCCAGCGCTTTTTTATAATTGGTTAAATATAAAATAGACCTACTTTGGAGAATTGGCTATTTTTATTACAAATGGAAACAGTTGTCCAAATATACTTTATTTGAGGTATTATAAAAGAGTTCGAATTAAATTGAACGAGAGAGAGGAGTATGTAATATGAAAATAAAAAGCTTAGTTATAACAATTTTCGCACCTTTACTTTTAATTATTGCAGGGTGTAGTTCGCAGCCAGAAGAAGCATCTATGGGCGAAGTTGAAAAGGAAATTTATACGCAAGAACAGGTAGAGTCTATGTTCAGTGAAGATAGTCTGGAGGCAGCGAAAGAACGAATAGAGGAACGGGGCGGCGCAGATTATATAGTACCACCTGAGCATACTGCTATCGGAGAAAATCAAGCAACGGTAGTAGAACTTAAAGAGTCGGACATTTTAGACGGAGAAGATTCTAGTTTTGAAAAGTATGACAACGTAGGAGAAATACGGCTTGATACGTTAGAGCTGGACTCTACTTTTGAGGATCAAGATAAATATACAAATGTGTTGCTGAAAGAACTAGGCATGCAGGATAGTTATTATGCAACACATTTTCCTCTATTGTGGACAGCCGGTATTCTTTCAGATGGACTCGAAGAGCATAGTGATGGGACCAAATCTTTTTATCTAAGTAAATACTCTGTGCTTGTAAATTGTCACTATAAGGGCGCTAATGCTGACGTGAACGAAAAACTTCTCAGCAATTTGAAGCACGCATACAAAAACAATATGCCTATAATTGTCTATGGCGAATATGAGCAGTATCTATCCGAAGAAGGATACGCTGACTATCGTCTGATTATTCACCGAATAGGCTTTAAAGAGGTCATTTAATTCAAAAAGAAAAACTAAGGGTTTGAACAATCCGCTAAAACTTTTCCAATGAAGAACACTCGTGAAGGAGGGCCTTATGAGATTTGGCTTTAGGTAGTACCAACTTTACAATCAGATTTGATACATGATAAGTATCATGTTCACGAAATAATATACACATGTCAACGTACATAATTCTTTATGGTATAATAATAAAAACGGAATAATAAGATAGAGGTACAAATCGAAATTCGATTTGTTTAAAAGGGAAGATCGGTGAAAAGCCGACGCTGTCCCGCAACTGTAGATGGGAGCACATTTCAAAAAACCACTGTTACGTTTGTGTAATGGGAAGGTGAAACGTGTGATGAACATAAGCCAGGAGACCTGCCTTTATCTAGTACAACCAAAAAACCTACGAGGATAGGGGGTGTTGAGTGTGACTAGAGAATTTCTTCTGCATGCTCATAGTACGACGATTGTCAAAAGGGTAGCTTCTATGCATAATAGAATGCTTTTTCTGTCATGGCCATCGACGTATTATGTCGTGTATTTGTCATAGTAGGCATCTTTCTAAAGAAGGAAAGATGTTTTTTTATGCTAAAAATGAAGGAGTGTATCACATGAATCCACATGTTATCGAGTATTATGAAAATCTTTTTAAATATGAAATTATGCAAAAGCAGTTTGATGGAGCTAGAAAAACGTTAAATGAGCTTGTCGAACAATTTTTTGGGCAAGATGAAGCGCATCATTCAGACATTTATACAGCTTATTGCAATGTTAGAAAAGAAATAATCGGCTAAAAATAGCGTAGGCTACTTTCGACAACCCATTAAAGGGATGCGAGAGTAGTCTTTTTATTTTATTAATTTTTTTCTAGGACTTCATTCTTATTTCACTTTTATTTTATATAATAAATTTGCTTTTAATATAAAATCGATTGGAGAACTAGAGATGAAAAATGCAACTTATTCAAGTTTTTGGCGAATGCATTTTTATGCGGCATTATTTATTACACCACTTCTAATCACACTGACATTAAGTGGCATTGGGTACTTGTTTTATACAGATGTAGAAGATCATTTATATGAGGACTACTTCTTTGGCAATAGTAACAAAACCGAAGTATTGACAATCGACGAAGGGGTTCAACAAGCGGAAGCGGCATTTGCGGGTTATACAACAACCAAAATTATTGAGTTAGATGAGCCTTACAATACACGATTAACACTGTCAAATAGTGAAGGCGATCAACGCTATGTGTTTTTAGATGATAATAATCAAATTGTTGGTCATCAAGACCCTACATACACATTTTCTAATGTGTTAAGAAGCTTACATAGCTCCTTGTTTGTTGGTGGAACGGTAGTCAATTATTTAGTAGAATTAGCGGCATGTTGGGCAATCTTTTTATTGCTATCAGGTCTATACATGACCTTTAAAGGAAAAGTATTAAAGAAAGTAAAACAAGCAAATAAACGACAAAAAAATAGAAAATGGCACGCCCTACTTGGAACGATTATTACAATTCCAATGGTTATTATCATTTTTACTGGATTACCTTGGTCTGCATTTATGGGGAACTTTATATATACAGCAGCACAAGATAATCCGTCCTTCGGTATTCCGTTATTACAACAACAACCGCCGACATCTGATATGAGTGAAATTCCGTGGGCAACACGTCAGGAAGAAGCACCATCTTCGTCTAAACATGCACACCATGGAATGGGTGCTGCAAGTACAAGCAGAAACGAAAATCAGTTAGATGTGGCAAGTTTACAACAACAAATTGAGGCTAATGGCATTACAAAGCCATATTCCATTATTTATCCGACAAGTAATGACGGTGTTTTTACCGTGGCTAAATCAAGTAATACAGGGGTAACAGGACTCGATGTGAGCCCTTATGACGAAGCGACAATGTACTTTGACCAATATAGTGGTGACTTTATTTCTAAGGTAAACTATGATGACTATGGCATTTTGGCAAAATGGTTCACATGGGGAATTCCGTTACATGAAGGTCACTTATTTGGTTGGCCAAATAAGCTAATTAACTTACTCGTTTGTGTAGCCTTTTTAGGTGTTATTTTCTGGGGATTCCGTACATGGTTATTGCGCAAGAAAAAAGGCCTACTATCAGCACCCCCTCAATTATCACAGAAAATCTCGATTCCTTTTATCGTGATAATCGTTCTATTAGGTGTTATGATGCCGCTATTTGGCCTATCTTTAATACTTGTCGCATTCGTTGAATTCGCGATGAAAGCAATGAATAAAAATAAACCGACAAATGACATGAACTAAAAACCTTTTAAACTAGTATGCTAAAAATTTCTCCTAGCATACTAGTTTTTTTGACTTGAAATCTTTGCAATGAGTATCAACCCCCTACGTATAACAATCTTACGGAGTGGGCAAGAATGGTAACGGAGGTAGACCAACTAATTGCGATGTTGAAGGATTCGTGTGCAAAAAATTCGAAAGGGGTTAGCCAATTGACTATGAAAAAAAGCATTATGATACCCATTCTTTTAACAGGGTTGCTAACGTTAACAGGATGTAATTTTCTCAATAAACAGGAGACATCCAAGCAAGGGCAAGCACAACAAGAAACAAAAAACGAGATAGCAAAAGAAGCAGTGCAAATCACAGAAATAAAGCCAATAAACATCATGACTTTACAAGTCACTTTTTCTGAACCATTGTCCGAAGAAGGTGTGAAAGTAGAAAATTTAGATACAATAAAAAAAGCCTTTTCATTCAATCATGATTTAAGTATTGTCAATGTGCCACGCTTGAAAATTGGTGCTACAAGTACGTATATTGTGCCAGTCACTATGCAGAATGCAGGAACAAACTACACACTAAGATACAAAGATGGCGAAACAAAGGCCTTTGATGGCATCGATGAAAAAATAACGCTCAGCCAAACGAAACAAGTGACAAATGATACTTTTGAAATTGAATCATTTAAAGATGAAGGTGTAACTGATTATTCGAATATTATTGAAGCCTATAAAGAGGCGAGAGGTGACTTGTCGTTCCAATTGAATGATGACAATAAGGACGAAAAAGGTAAGCAGTATCAGGTCATTTCCTCTTTACGGGATCGTGTCGTAACAGTGACTGCAGAAAATGGTGAAAAGTTACAAGCTGATTATGTGTTGTTTACACAAGCTGCAGATGGCAGACAAGCACCAAAATTCCGCTTGCCAGAAGGAAAAGCGTTAAAGGCGGGGACAAACTATACCGTGTCAGCTGACTGGGCAACTATAAAAAATCCAACCTTCAAAGCAACTGACATAGCGCCTTTAACGATTAAGTCGGTTGAACCAATTGATGCTACGTCATTCCAAGTGACACTCAATCAGGACCTTGGTATGGAGTTATTTGCAGGTCGCAGTGTCGAATTGCAGGCTGAAGATGGCTCGACTTTACAAGCACAATATCGCTATTCATCTCGTAAAGGGGCTGTCGGGATATTTGATGTAAAGGACCAAACATTAAAGGCTGGTGGCACATATAAAGTGCTACCCATTAACAATTGGGCAACTGCGGATAATGTCACGTTAACAGCAAAGTAATAAGGCAAGTAGTCAGTAGTGAATGCTTTCACTACTGGCTTTTTTTCAAGCTTAAAGAGTTGTATTGACCTTTTTCTTTAGCGTAATATAGTGCTACATACATTTAACAAGGGGTTAGAAAATGAAAGCATTAGTTTTTGAAACATTTGGTGGACCAGAAGTATTACAATATCAAGAAGTAGCTGATCCTATTCTGACAGATAACGAAGTTTTAGTACGAACAAAGGCCGTTGGGTTAAATTTTGCTGATATTTATCGAAGGAAAGGCAATTATCATTTAGCAGGTCAGCCACCATTTATTTTAGGCTATGAAGGGGCTGGTGTCGTTGAAAAAGTCGGTGCAAATATACACAATATCCAAGTAGGCGACCGCATTGCATTTGCGGACGTACCCTTTGCGAATGCTGAATTAGTGGCAGTGCCACATGATAAAGTGATGTTATTACCAGCTGAAATATCTTTTGAAACGGCAGCTTCCATATTATTACAAGGGTTAACGGCACAATATTTAGTGACAGATAGCTATGCGATTCAACCAGGTGATACGGTTTTAATTCACGCAGCGGCAGGTGGTGTTGGTCAAAACTTAATCCAAATGGCTAAGTTAAAAGGGGCTAACGTCATTGGTCTCACATCTTCAACAGAAAAAGCACAAGTAGCATACGCCATCGGAGCGGACCATGTCTTTTTATATAAAGAGCAATGGGTGCAACATGTGAAGGATACTACTGATGGTCAAGGGGTTCATGTTGTGTACGAATCGGTAGGCTCTACACTGCAAGATAGTTTAGAGGCAACAAAAATCGGTGGAACAGTGGTGTTTTTTGGCATGTCAGGGGGAGATCCTGTGGCGGTGGATCCTCGTCTGTTAATGGATACTTCGAAAACGTTAACGGGGGGAGACCTTTGGAATGTACTGACTTCCTTTGAGGAAAGAAAAATACGTTCACAACAACTGTTCGACTGGATTATAGATGGTAAGATAAAAATTTCTGAGCCGACTATTTTTTCCCTTGAAGACGGTGCTCAGGCACATACTTTACTGGAAAGTCGCAAAAGTATCGGTAAGATATTATTACAACCCTAAATAATGCAGATGGAGGATTGCTTGTCTCCTTTACTTTGATATTGTAACACTATCATATTTGAAAGTTGGAATATGATAGTGTTTATCCAACTACTAATTCATGATACGATAAAATACAATATGAACTATTGAGGTGAGCACAATCTCATGTTTCTAGATAAATTGAAGCATCAGTTACAGCAAAATCAATCGCTATTTATTGGAGAAGAGACTGCTTTTCGTTCGGCCGTTTTAATTCCATTAGTACAAGTGGATGACAAGTGGCATATTCTTTTTGAAGTACGGTCATTGACAATGAGAAAGCAACCAGGAGATATTAGTTTTCCAGGTGGGCGAATTGATGCCACAGATGCATCTCCATTAGCTGCAGCGTTACGGGAAACGCATGAAGAGTTAGGCATCGATCCAACAACGGTACATGTTGTAGGACCATTAAGTCCATATATTACATCTTCTTCATTTGTAACGTACCCATTTGTAGCGATTATTGATACCAATCAAATTATTCATGAATACAACAAAGACGAAGTGGAAGAAGTATTGACTGTACCAATTGACTGGTTATTAAACTATGAGCCATATATGCATTTAGTATCGGTTGAACCAATGCCTTCAATCGATTTTCCATTTGATAAAATTGTTAATGGTGCGCAGTATAAATGGCGAACGCGGTCAATGGAAGAATGGTTTTTTGATTATGAGCAATACACGATTTGGGGTTTAACCGCCCGAATTTTAAAACACTTTATAGAACTGATAAAATAGCAGAATAGCTACATTCCACAGCTTTGTTCCTCACACCTATTCAAAATAGCTATGCGCTACATAAGGGGCACATCTCCATAATTATTTAAAAGGCGCGTATGCTTTTCTTTATTTAGAAGAAAAGTATACGCGCCTTAACTTACTTCGTACAATAATAAATTCGATAGTCCAATACCCCATCGTATTTTACATTCATCTCAATGTTTTGTTCCATGACTTTGTACAATTCAGGCTCAATCTGCTGTGAGTAGTGAAATTCAGGCGCTGAAGAAAAAGATTTATTTTTGCGAATGTGAATCGTCTGAAAACCAGTTTGTTTAAATAGTGTTACCCAATCTTTTTTCGTGAACAACAGATCAAAGCCATAAAATTGTTTGATTTCCTCCGCACTCACGTCGTCAAGTTCTTGTTGTATCGTAAATTCAATCGCAATTAGCTGACCACCAAATTTCAATAAACGATAAATTTCGTTGAGCGCTTTGTGCTTGTTGACAAAGGACAGAACAGATTCCGCAATTATGAAATCGAATTGTTGTTTAGCTAAAGGTAGTTGTTCAACGGAACCTTTAATAATTTGAACTGGTAGGGAGTGTTTTGCCATTCTGCTTTGAGCCTTCTCAACCATAATGGCATTGTTATCGATGCCCGTAACATTTGCTTTATAATGAGATGCTAAGTAGGCGGCGGTTTGGCCTGTACCACAGCCTACATCTAGTATTTGAGAGTGTTTGGTAATGTTCTCATTTTTCAAAAGTTGCTTTGTTAACGCCATGCCCCCAGGATGTGCCCCGCCAACGCCAAATTTAGATAAAAATTCGAGATATTTGGATTTTTGAATAACGATCACCTTCTTTTTTCTTCTTGTTTGTATGATATGAAAAGAAAAATAGTATGGTTCCTAGTGGAGGAATGAAACGAACGATAGGATAAAAAGCAAAACGAAATGTCTAATTATAAGTTTTCAATAGGTTTCCATCGAACGCTTCTATACTATTTATTTTGATGTAGGTTCTTCAAAAGTCTAAACATAAAAAATTTCTAAACGTATACTATATAAACGTTTTATGTATAGGAGGTGAATTGATGCAATATTATTCGCAAAATCCTAGAAGGAGACCAGTCCCAAGAAGATATAGACAAAGTTTTGATCCTATGAATCAAGGTAGACGCGTACAACCCTTCAATTTTAATAGTCCACAACCTTTTACGTTCAACAATCAACAACCCCAAACTTCTCGATTTGGAAATTTATCAAATAATTTACAGGCAATGATGGGCCATGCAGGAACAATAACGAATGGGGTTAATATGCTAAGGCAAATGGGGTCTTTATTAAGTCTATTTAGATAATAAATGAAGAATTCACAGTACTAATTTAGTCAAGGCATGTATACAGCGATTAGTTTCGGTTATAAATGCATGCTGTTTGAATCAAATGAGAAATCACTAAAAATAAATAGTAGATAGCCCTTAATTAAATAGAGGATAAAATGTTTGAAAAATGAACATTTATCCTCTATTTTTTGCGCAAAATACTTAAAAATATAAAAGGGTAATATTTTAATTGTATTTGTCTTTTGTATTTTAGTTATAATTAAAAGGAGAATTACTAAATTTTGGAGGTATTAATGAATAATATTCAATTTGCAGACCGTATTTGTGCTGCTATAAAACAAAAAAAATCACATGCAGTAGTAGGGTTGGATCCAGTCATTACACGTATTCCAACAATAATTTTAGATGAAGCCGAAGAGAAATATGGTAAAAATGAGAATGGTGCAGCCTTTGCCTTGTTAGAATTTAATAAATTAATAATTGATGCAATATCTGAGGATGTAGCCATTGTGAAACCTCAGCTTGCCTATTATGAAGAGTATGGTGCACCAGGAATAGAAGCTTTCTGGAGAACAGTTGAATACTCTCAACAAAAAGGACTTATCGTGATTGCAGATGCAAAGAGAGGTGATATAGATACAACTGCTACAGCATATGCAACTTCTTTTTTTGGTAATTTAAAGAATGAATGGAAAACACCTAAGAAAGTAGATTCGTTAACAATCAATCCGTATTTAGGAAGCGATAGCTTAGAGCCATTCGTTCAACAAGCCATTGAGAAGCATACAGGTTTGTTTATTTTAGTCAAAACGAGCAATCCCTCTTCAGGTGAGTTACAAGAATTATTAACTGAAAATGGAACGATTGCTGAAAATGTGGCTACATTAGTACAGAAATATGGACAACGTGACATAGGTACATATGGTTATTCATCGGTTGGTGCTGTGGTTGGTGCAACATATCCAGAAGCACAGGCTATTTACCGCAAAAAAATGCCACAATCACTATTTTTAGTACCAGGTTATGGTACACAAGGTGGCAATGGTAAAGATATTACGAATGCTTTTAATGCAGATGGCTTCGGTGCATTAATTAGTGCATCAAGAAGTATTATTTTTGCCTATGAAAAAGCAAATGCGCAGTCAAAACAAGCAATTCAAGAGACAACACGAATTGCCATACAAGAAATGAACATGGATATTAATACAGCCCTAAAAAATGTAGGAAAATTAAATTGGTAATAAAAGTTGTTTTTTGATGGGGTGGAATGTGCAAATAAAGTTGATGAGTTTTTAACTGGACGGCAAAGAGCAAGCTAAGCAAGCCACAACACGTGTCTCTAGGATGGAAAAATATACGCAGCAAATTCTTGATGGTAAGGGGTTAAATGATTAGCCCCTAGAATTTCCAATTAATGAATAGAAATCGCCATTAAAAGCCCAAGTATCGCCAGTAAACCCTAAGAATACGCTCTAAAAACGGGCACCAAGTTTGTATAAACAAAAGTGTTAGATTGACGGCTGTCAATCTAACACTTTTGTTTATCTACTTTATTTCGATAAGCTGTTTTCGATAATCGAGCGATTTTTTTCTTTAAATACTTCGTTATGAGAGGATACTACTGCATGTCGATGAGCCGTTGGTTCCAAGTACGTTTTAATGGAGTTAACGGCGTTTGCTGCATCTTGAAATGTGCCAAGTAGAAGATGAATTTTCCCTTCAAACGATAAAATATCACCTGCTGCAAAAATTCCGGGTTGTGCTGTTTCGCCAGTTGCTTTTCCTTCAAAATAATAGTCATCTTTTTTAGGAATGGCAATGGCTTCATCAAATGTGAGCGAGGCTTCGCGATTATAACCGTGACTTACAATGACTTCATCAATTTGGCGTGTATAGCTTTGGTTGGTCCGAGAATTTTCACATGTAACGAATTGAATCGCTGTTTTATCTGGATTGGCAGATAGTTTTGTAATGGTTGTATTACATTCGATTTGTACACCAACATCTAGCGCCTCTTGTATGGTTGCTTCGTGTGCTGAAAGCGTGTCCTTACGGTAGACAATCGTTACGTTTTTGGCAATCGGGCTAAGTTCTACTGCCCAGTCGAGTGCCGCATTTCCGCCTCCCGAAATAATAATATCTTTATTTACAAAGCGTTTATAAGACTGGACTGTATAGTGTAGATTGGACATTTCGTATTTTTCAGCACCTTCTAACGTCAGTTTTTGCGGATTAATAATACCACCACCAACAGCTAACAGAACGGTTTTCGAATAATGTTTTTCTCCCTGTGCTGTATGTATTACAAATAAATCCCCTTGACGTTCGATAAAGTCAACCTTTGTGCTTGTTAGCATTGTTGGTTTAAATGTTTTGGCTTGCGCAATTAATTGTTTGACAAATTGTTCGCCTAAAATGGGCGGGTGACCGCCTATATCCCATATTAACTTTTCAGGATAAAGTAACACCTTTCCACCTAGCTGTTCTTGGCTTTCGATTAATTTTGTTTTCAAGCCTCTTAATCCACTATAAAAGGCGCTATATAAACCTGCAGGTCCACCGCCAATAATCGTTACATCATATAAATCTTGCACTTGTATCGCCACATCCTTAAAAATTTATTGGAAAAGTATTGTATATCCTTATTGGATAGTTCAATCATTTAAATGATAATGATTATCAATATTGATTCGTTGCTATCATATCATGCGTATAACTAAAAAGAAAGAGAAGCTTTTCCATTTGAATCCATCTTTGTTGGTAAAGCCTAGGAATCGCTTCTTTATTTAAGCTTCTATCTAGACAAGAAGAACAAAGTGCTATATAGTTAGCTAGGCTAACTATATAAGGAGGGGTAATATGACGATCGAACAGCAGTTTTTTAATGAGTATCGCTTAATGTACCGACCGTTTACTAACCAACTCAATATGCAACTGGAACACTTTCAACTTTATAGTTCACAGTGGGCAGTATTGCGTTTTTTAATTGATAAAGGGCCACATTCGCTCGTTGAAATTGCGAGCTTTATGTCAATTGAAAAGCCGAGCGTAACGAGGCTTGTACAAAAGCTTGTAGAACTTGGCTATGTGGAGACAGTGGCAGGCAAAGATAAGCGAGAAAAAGTGGTACAATTAACGCCATTTGGAGAAAACATCGTGCAAGAAGTGCAGGAGCACTTAAAACCATTTTTAGAAAAAGCACTAGCAGGTGTGCCGAAACAGGATATTGAAACGGCTACTCGGGTTTTAGCGACCATATGTATGAATATTCATCAGTAGGAGAGAAAAACAAGTGGAATCAACAAGACATAAATTATGGACAAAAGACTTTTTAGTTGTTTCTTTAATTAATTTTACGATTACGTTAATTTTTTATTTATTAATGGTGACAATAGCTGGCTATGCAGTGGAGCAATTTGACGCTTCAACAAGTACGGCTGGTCTAGTGTCAAGTATTTTTATTATCGGGACACTATTTGGACGACTTGGCACAGGACGAATTATCAGTGATCTAGGCAGTAAAAAAACATTATTCATTGGCTTATTATTATTTATGCTATCGACTATGTCTTATTTTATTGCTTTAAATCTTCCTTTACTGATGATGAATCGTTTAATGCAGGGGATTGCGCTCGGTGTAGCGAGTACGGCTACAGGTACGATTATTGCACAAATTTTACCACCAGAGCGACGAGGTGAAGGGATTGGCTATTACAGCTTAAGTGCGATTTTAGCAACTGCAATAGGTCCGTTTATCGGTATATTATTAACGCAGTTGTTTGAAGATTATCGTATGATTTTTGCGGTCGATTCGGTTTTAGCAGTAGTTTGCTTCATGATGTATTTTATGATGACCGTGCCAGATGCGCCAAAAAATCCAAAGATAATGGCAGAGAAAGCGGGCTTCAAGCTATCCAGCTTTATTGAATTGCGTGCACTGCCTATCGCTGTTGTAGCTCTTGTTATTGGCTTTGCTTATTCAGGTGTGATGTCGTTTATGACATTTTACGCAAAAGAGCTTCATTTGGTCACAGCAGGCAGTTACTTCTTTATCGTTTATGCCCTTGTTATTTTAGCAACTCGTCCATTTACAGGGAAAATGCTTGATGCAAGAGGCGCGAATATTATTATTTATCCATGTCTAATCTTGTTTGCGATGGGCATGTATGCATTTAGTACAGCGACAAGCACTGTTGTATTTTTAATAGCTGCGGCTTTTATTGGTATTGGTTATGGTAATTTTAACTCAGTAGCCCAAGCAATAGCTATTAAGGTTACACCACATGAGCGTTTAGGGCTCGCCACTTCAACGTATTTTATTTTGTACGATTTAGGATTAGGTGTAGGGCCTTATTTCTTAGGGCTTTTTGCACCGACGATTGGTTACAGCGCTATATTTTTATCGATGGTAGCGGTAATTTTCCTTTCAATCGTGCTCTATTATGTCTTATATGGGAAATATGAAAAAGTAAAACAAGTCAATATTTAGTAGATTATAATCATTATATTGTAGAACAAACGTCTTTTTGCTTGTTGGAAATAAAATTCAACTGCAAAATGACGTTTTTTTCTTAAATTAAAAATACTTCTTGCAATCAAATATGATAATGATTATCATTCACAATAGAGACTAATTCGGGAAGCAGGTATTTAGCATGAAAAACAAATCATTATTATCAGTGTTAGTTGCAGGTGGCATAATTATGGCGGGCTGTGGCAATACAGAAGACACAAAAAAAGAAGAGAAACCAGCAACGGAGCAAGCAGCACAAACGGCAGCGGTAGATTTGACTACTGAACTATCAGCCTATCAACAATTTGCATTAGAACAGATGGATCATTTCTTGCTAGATACAGAAAAGTTCGTCAACCTGTTTAAAGCGGGTGATATGGAAGGTGCAAAAGCAGCGTATGCGCCAGCACGTATGTACTTCGAGCGTTCTGAACCAATTGCAGAAAGCTTTGGTGACCTTGATCCGCGTATTGATGGCCGTTTAGCCGATATTGAAGAAGAAGGTAAAGGGAAAGAAGAGTGGACTGGCTACCATAAGCTTGAATATGCACTTTGGGTAGAAAATACAACAAAGGGCTATGAGGCAGTGGCAGATCAGCTACTAGCAGACGCTAAAGAATTACATGCACTTGTTCAAACAGTAGAAGTAACACCTGATTTAATGATTACAGGTGCAGTTGATTTATTGAATGAAGTATCTACTTCAAAAATTACGGGTGAAGAAGAAATTTATTCACATACAGACCTCTATGATTTTAAAGCGAATATTGAAGGGGCAGAAAAAATCTTTGAAATTCTTCGACCAAAATTAGAAGCAAAAGACAAAGAGTTAGTTGCAGCGTTAGATGAAAAATTTAAAGCAGTGGATGACTTATTAGCACTACATGCAACAGCTGATGGCGGTTATATTTCTTACGAAGATTTAACAGAAGAAAATACAAAAGCATTAGCAGCAGCAGTGAACCAACTAGGTGAGCCATTAAGTCAAATGGGCATTATTTTGGAGTGATAAAGAATGACAACGTCTAATGATGAAAAATGGATAAATAAAAAAATATCTCGCCGTGACATGTTAAAACTAACAGGCATGGGCGTGGCTGGCATTGCGATAGGTGCTTCTGGCTTTGGTGGTGTAATGAAAGCGATGGGTTACGATATGTTTGAACCTGTCGCTGATAGCACAACAGCAAAAAATAAAGTTAATTTCTATGGTAAACATCAGTCTGGCATTAATACACCCGTTCAAAAACATATATATTTTGCTTCTTTAACGGTTTTAGTGACATCAAAAGAGGAGCTACAAGAGTTGTTCAAGAAATGGACACCTCTTGTTGTTCGTTTAATGAATGGTGAATTAATGGTAGATTTAACAACAAATACTAGAGTTCCAACGGGTGATACCGGAGAAGCAGAAGGCTTAGATGCTTCGAATTTATCCATAACGTTTGGTGTAGGTCCTTCACTGTTCGATAAGCTTGGCATGGCTCATTTAAAACCAGCCGAATTAGCGGACTTACCACATTTTCCGAAAGACCAACTACAAAAGGAATATACAGGTGGAGATCTTTGCATTCAAGCCTGTGCAGACGATCCACAAGTGGCGTTCCATGCTGTACGCAATTTAGTACGCGCTGCTTCTGGCAAAGTGGAGATTAAATGGTCCCAAGCGGGCTTTAACTCATTCCCAGCTGAAGGGGGGACACCTCGAAATTTATTTGCATTCAAGGACGGTACAGTCAACCCTTCTATTAAAGATGAACAAGACTTAAACAAAGTAGTATGGGTCGATAAAGGGTGGCTTAAGGGTGGCTCCTATTTAGTGGCTCGAAAAATCCAAATGCATCTTGAAACATGGGATCGTACATCGTTAAAGGATCAAGAAGCAACGTTTGGGCGTTATCGCGATAGTGGTGCGCCATTTGGTAAAACGAAGGAATTCGATGATTTTGATGTAGAAGCAAAAGATAACAAGGGCGAGTATATTATGCCCGATACATCGCATGTCCATTTAGCACGTAAATCAGGTGCTCGCATACTACGTCGCTCTTATTCTTACGCATCAGGCGTTATGTCGAATACAGGAGCGCACGATGCAGGGCTCCTATTTATCTCTTTCCAAAAAGATCCAGCGCAGTTTACAACAGTACAAAACAGTCTAGGACGAATGGACAAAATGAATGAATATATTACTCATCGAGGCAGTGCCGTTTTTGCTTGCTTCCCTGGAGTACAAAAAGGGAGTTATTTAGGTGAAGCACTTTTTAACGCGCTGTAGCATTATAGTATGCTTATTATTGGCACTTGCGGTACCAGTACAAGCAGCAGAATCTTATAGTCACTTGTACATTTCCATTAGTGACGCTCTGATGAATACGAAGCAAGACAAGCAAGCTGAAGCAACGCGTGCACTTGAACAATTTGCAACGGACTGGGCAACTGTAAATTCACAACAAACTGAAGCAAAAGAAAAGGTTGATCAAATACTTGAGCAAGCTGTAAAGGCTTCTTCAAAAGAAGAGCGTTTAACTGCATTGTCGGCTCTATCGAATGCATTACGTGTATTAGAAAAGCTCGAAAATCCAGTAGATGAAGCGGAGCAACGAGCTGACTTTGGTCTAAAAATGAAACCAATTATGACTGCCTTTGAGCAAGCGTTAGCAAGTGGTGATATAACAACGATTGACGCTGCGTACAAAGAGTTTAATATGAAATGGAATAAAAATGAAAGACCAGTACGTGAACAAAGTATTGCAATGTACGGTCAAATTGAAACACAAATGGCTTTTTTACGTATTACAATTTCTTCAGAACAGCCTGATGTAACATTAATGCAATCACAATTTGCAGAACTAAAGAAAACGATTGAAGATTTTGTAGCAGGTAACGAAACAGCACAAATTGTAGCAGGTGAATATTCTTTAGCATCTTTAATTGCGTATATAGATGAAGCTAACGATTTGATAGACGATGGTGACTACAAGGCAGCATCTGATAAAATACGTGAATTTATTACGATTTGGCCAAGTGTAGAGATTGAAATTTCAACACGCAACGGTAATCTCTATACTAAAATAGAAAGTGATATGCCGATTATAGTAAGTGACTTATTAAAGACTCAGGTCGATGAAAAGGCCATTAAAAGTAAACTTAATCAGTTCCGTACCGAAATTGAATTAATACAAGGTAATGCCGATTATTCCATTTGGGATTCAGCACTTATTTTGTTGCGTGAGGGCTTAGAGGCATTATTGATTATCCTTGCGTTAGTGTCATTTTTAAATAAATCAGGACAAACATCGTTACGTAAATGGATTTATATCGGGGCTTTAGCTGGGGTAGTATTATCGGCTGTAGCGGCAGTATTAATGTCAACGATCTTTCATTCAGCAACGGTCGATACAAACCGAGAAATAATGGAAGGTTATGTCGGTCTTGTAGCTGCTGCAATGATGATAGGAGTCGGGATATGGCTTCATAGTAAGTCCAACGTTGCGAGCTGGAATCGTTATATTTCAAAACAAATGGGCAATGCTATTTCAAGTGGTTCCGTATTTGCTATGGCTGCTGTCAGCTTTTTATCGGTGTTCCGAGAAGGAGCAGAAACACTCGTGTTCTATGCGGGAATTGCACCGAAAATGGCGACCTCTCAATTTATACTCGGTATTGTTTTGGCGCTTGTCATCTTAGCTGTTATCGCAATCGTCTTATTCAAAGCGAGTGGTAAAATTGCCATTCATAAGCTTTTTGCGGTGGCAACTGTGTTAATTTATGTGTTAGCATTTAAAATCATCGGTGTCAGCTTGCATACATTACAACTACGAGATAGTGTACCAACGACTATTGTGGATGGCCTGCCAGTCATTAGCTTAATTGGCTTCTATCCAACACTAGAAACAATGATAGGGCAAGCGATTTTACTTGTGCTAGTAGTAGCAACTATTATCTATAAAAAGAAACAAGCAAAATAGCGAAAAAAGAGGCTGGGACATAACCTTAAAATCTTAAGTAGAGGTACATTGGTTATGATAAATTTTTGCTAAGAAAATATATAGAATATATTTTCTATTATTTCTTTTGCAATGAATAATAAATTAGGAGGCTTCACTAGTTGTTGGTAGCGGAGGCGGTGACTCCTGCTCAGAACGGCGCACAGCGTAAGATGCTGGCATTCTGCGCGTTAGCGAGGGTTGCGGCTTACTGTGCTGAGCGGAAAGCACCGCCGAAGTGGACAATAACGGCGCAGCAAAAAAGTGTTAGATTGACTCCCATCGATCTAACACTTTTTCTCTTTTGTCCCAGCCCCTTTTTTTATGGTGCAGTATGCCAATGCGAAGGCATACGCAAATAAAATGGTAGTTTTGTTTGGTGATTACCGATTGCCGAATTGATTTGCATTTGCGTTAAAAACATCGCAGTGTCTGTTGCTGTTAAATCTTTCCCCTTTAAATTTTTTCCAATCCAATTTGCCCCTCTATGGTGAGGCGCATTTTTTTTACTTACAGTGTTGAATACAAGCTTATTGCGAATTTGTGCACTGGTTTCTAATAATAGGTTGTTGACAGGTTGTCGGATTGGAGGAATATCTAGAACCACTAATGCTGTTGCCTCTAATTTAGAAAGAGTTAGTAATGTCTCTAATTGTTCATGCAATTTGTCGTATAATTTAGGTGATATCCGTCACTTCCGACATGATTTGTTCTCCTCGCCTCTCTACTAACTTACTATAATTTTAATATTAAATAACTTTTAATGGATATTATTATCAATATTTTTTATACTGTAAAAAATCAAGAAACTTATTTAAGTTTGCTGTAAACTAAAGAGAATATAGAGTGAAAGAGTGATGGCATGCTACAGGTAAATGTGGAGGATTCAAGTTTAATATTAGAGGGTGGGACGTTTCGTACATTGTTTACATCTGGTGTCTTGGATGCTTTTTTAGAGCATGACATTATGATGCCTTATGTTGTCGCTATTTCAGCAGGTGCAATCAATGCATGCTCGTATGTATCACAGCAAAAGGAACGGTCTTTACGTGTATTAATGGATTATCGCCATGATAAGCGCTACATGGGCTTGAAAAATTTCCTTAAAGAAAAAAGCTTATTTGGCTTGGATTTTGCGTATAATGTGATTCCGAATGAGCTAGATATTTTTGATTGGGATACGTATAAGCAGTATGATGGGAAATTGCTTTTTGGCGTAACAAATGCAGCAACAGGACAAGTTGAATATATGGATGCAAAGGAAATGGATCGCCAGTGTACGATGTTGCGTGCAACTTGTGCTATACCAATCTTATTTCCAGAAATCAAACTAAATAATACGCCATATTACGATGGTGGCTTAGCAGAGCCAATTCCGATCATGCATGGTGTTGAAACGGGTTTTAAAAAGCATGTACTAGTATTAACCCGACCTAAAGGCTACCGTAAACAGCTAGATCGGCAAAGTAAATGGGCTATGAAACTACTAGCTAAACGTTATCCGAATTTAGTAAAAAGCATGCAAAAACGTGCAGACCATTATAACGCTTCACTTGATTATTGTGAACAATTAGAGGCACAAGGAAAGGCATTTATATTCCGCCCAACACAAGCACTTAATAGCTTTGAGAAAGATACAGTGCAAATGCGTAAAAATTACGACATGGGCTATCAGCAAGCGATGCAACAAATAGATGCATTAAAGCAATTTTTAACTTGATTTTAAAATGGTAAGGGGAGGGCCAACGTGCATTTTGGGCTCTCTTTTTCATAGCGCTTAAGCATCAACGTTCATTATGTAAAAATTGTAGAAAAGATTTCATGTCACATCACATTTCGATATAATAAATGAAAACTAGAAGAGGCGCGTATATGGAAACAGAATGGTTACGCACGTTTATCGTTGCGGCGAAAACGGAAAATTTCCGTGAGACGGCGGAAAGACGCTTTATCACGCAATCGACGGTATCCAAACATATTCAGCATTTAGAAAGGGAATTGCAGACAACGCTTTTTGAACGTCAAACAAAGCATGTCAAACTCAATCGGATTGGTGCACACTTTTTACAACAAGCTGAAAAAGTGGTAGAAATCGTTGATGAAGCAGTACATAGTACACAATTGATGAAAAGTGGTTTTACTTCGAAATTAACAATAGGTGTAGCACCTCAAATAGCGAATTCCACATTACCAGCTATTATCGATCGTTTTCAGCAACAAAACCCTACCATTCATCTTTCTATTGAACTGTTAAAATCTAATGAAATTGGGGAAGCGGTTTATGCGGGAGCTATAGATATAGGGATTTCGAAATTAACCTCCACCCGTGCGGTGCACACGAAAATGCTTGCCCAAGAGCCACTCCAACTTATCGTACCGATAGGGAAAAAATGGACTGATCCAATGACGCTTTTACAACAAGAAACGATTTTAACACATGAATACGCGTCTTATTGGCAAGAAGTACAACAAGTACTTCAGCAATTGCCAAGCTATAAAAGCATGCAGGTTAACCAAACAGAAGTTATAAAAAACTTTGTCAAACAAGGGCTAGGAATTGCCTTTTTACCGAAAAGTGTTATTGAAGCTGCTTATGATGAGCAATCGCTCCATAGTTATTCGGTAAAGGAATTCTCGCATATTGTGTCCAACACTTATTTTTTATCAAAGTACGTAACGGCTGATATTGAAGCTTTTTTTACGGTTTGTGATGCTGTCTATCAAAACAGAGGGAGCTATTACTAGAAGAGAAGGTGATATTTGCATGTATAATATGATGTCAGAAATAAGTCGAGTCGTTAGTGGACCCATCACGTTATTTTTAAATTCCTACGAACATTCTCCACTTGTTATCGCGTTACTTCTTGGCCTAGTTGGCGCACTAGCACCTTGTCAATTAACCGGCAACTTGAGCGCCATAACATTCTATGGTCATCGTACCATTCAAATGAAAAATAATTGGAGCGAAGTAATGGCTTTTATGATCGGTAAGGTTGCTGTCTTTAGTTTAATTGGCTTATTAGCTTGGCTATTTGGACAATCATTTGAAACATCAATAACTACTTATTTTCCAATATTTCGTAAGACGATAGGACCCATTATGTTGTTAACAGGTCTTGTCCTAATCGGCATTTTAAAATTAAAATGGCTGCATCAAATATCATCCCATATCCCGCTTGTATTGAAAGAAGGGAAGGCAGGTTCATTTCTAATGGGGGCATGCTTTGCCATTGCCTTTTGTCCGACGATGTTTGTGCTATTTTTCGTTTGGCTGATGCCTACAGTTGTTACTACTTCCTATGGATTGGTTTTGCCAGCGGTTTTTGGTCTTGCGACTTCCATGCCACTTATTTTAATGTTGGTATTGATTCAAATATTTGATACAAAACGCGCCATTATGAAAACAAGTATGAAAATGGGAAGAGTAATACAAATCGTAGCAGGTATCATTTTAATCATGATTGGCGTAATGGACACTATTACCTATTGGGGTATAACGATATGAAAAAGAAGTACGTTGCGCTTGAGTGGAACAATTTGGAGGCTGTTGCTGTAAGGACAGTCTCTATTTTTATTTGTAAAAAGGAAAGGAAAGAGGGAACATATGATTTATGCAATCGCATTATTTCTATTAGCAGGTATTGGTGAAATCGGAGGTGGCTATTTAATTTGGCTTTGGTTAAGGGAAGGCAAACCATTTTATTGGGGCATTTTTGGAGGGATTGCATTAGCTTTATATGGCGTGGTGGCAACTTTTCAATCATTTCCGACTTTTGGTCGAGTCTATGCAGCGTATGGAGGAGTTTTTATTGTGCTGTCCATCTTGTGGGGCTGGGGCATAGATAAGCAAAAGCCTGACATGTTAGATTTAGTAGGTGCTGGTATTTGTATTATCGGAGTCATGGTTATGTTAATGCCGCGTTCATAATAGAGAGAAAGTGTTAGATTATCGGTCATTAATCTAACACTTTTTTTGCTGTGAACGAAGTTGTCCACTACGGGGGACGTTTCTCAAAGATTAGTGGCGCTAGCATTTGTTTTTGTGGCGTATCATGACCTTTTCGTGACGCTAATCATTTTTTAGCCCTTTTTTAGCCCTTTGTTGCAACAAAACGTAAGCGCCAATAATCAGCAATCCATTGTTTATCTCGATAATTGGTTGGTCGCAACAGTTCTTCACATTTTGCATAAACGCGTTCTTTTTCATGCTGACTTACATGCTGGAGAATGTTGTTGCTAAACATAACAAGCCAATTCCGTAAGCCATCGTCACCTTGAAGCGGCGTCGGACGTTTATATAAAGTAATCATTTGTACAGTAAAGCCCACTTTTTCGAGCATCGTTTGATATTCGTCAGCTGCTGGAAAATACCATGGGAAATACTGCTCTTCATATGGCAGCCCAAGCGCCTCCATACTTGTTCTAAGTGCTCCGACAATAGAAGCGATATTCCCGTGGCCGCCCATTTCTGCAACAAAACGTCCTTGTTGTTTTAGTGCACGATAGATATTGTCAATCACTTTATCTTGTTGTTTCATCCAATGAAGCGCTGCATTGGAAAAGACTGCATCAAATTGATGGGTGTAGTCCATAGTAGCTGCATCTTGTGTGTTAAAGGTAAGCGTAGGATATTTTTGTTGAGCGCTTAAAATCATATCATGTGAAGCATCAATGCCATGTACAACTGCACCACATTGCGTTATTTCGTTGGCTAAATCTCCTGTGCCACAGCCAACATCTAAAATATGTTCTTGTTTTTGTGGTGCAAGTAAGTTGACTAAACTTTCTCCGAATTTTGAAACAAAGTCATGTTTTTGATCGTAAAGAGTTGCATTCCATTTTGTTGTCATTGTCTACCATCTCCTTTGTTTTTTAGCATAACAAAGAGAGGTGTGGAACGAAAATTCGAAAAAAGGGCTGTTTTGATTCCAATTTGGAATGATAGAAAGAAAAAGAATCCGCTCGCTCTACGGGTAATTCGTAGTAAACGAGCAGACTCTTTTAAGGTAATATCAATAATTAAAGCTTTGTGAGCGTTTTGCCGCTCCAGCCAAATAGTATTGTTAAAACTGGACCAAGCAAACAGAAGAAGGTGAATGGTAGATAAGTAGTTGTTGGAATATCTAGTACACTAGCGATAAAAATTCCGCACACGCTCCATGGTACAAGCGGGTTCACAACAGTACCTGCATCTTCCATGACACGCGATAAATTTTTCGGCGCAAGTCCAACCTTTGCAAACTGCGCTTTAAATGCCTCTCCAGTAAGCAAAATGGACAAATATTGTTCACCGATTAATGTGTTGACGCCAATTCCTGTTAGCGCAGCACCCGTAATAACGGAGCCAGCACTTGTAAATAAGCTTTCAATTTTTGCTAAAATACTTTGAATAATACCAAGTGTAAATAATAATCCGCCCATTGTAAGTGCAAGTAATACTAAAGCGATTGTAAAGAGCATACTATTCAATCCGCCACGAGTAAGCAGAGCATCTACGTCTTTAATTCCTGTATCGGATACATAGCCATTAAACAGCATGTCAAATACGTGGGACAGGGCCAGTGGTTCTTGTATGTAAGCAAGTCCAACGCCAACGATTGAAACCACTGCAAGTGTAATAAGAGCAGGTGCTTTATATAAGGTCATGATAACCAGAACAACGATTGGTAGTAATGTGTACCAATGAATAAGACCTGTAGAAAGTAATCCTATTTTAAATTGTTCAACCGTTTCAAAAGAAGTATTGGCACCAGACGGTGATAACAAGGCATACAAAGCAAACGAAATCACAAAGGCAGGAATAGTCGTCCAACCCATATTTTTAATATGCTCAAATAAATCAACACCTACTGTACCCGATGCTAAATTAGTTGTATCAGATAGCGGTGACATTTTATCGCCAAAAAAGGCGCCGGAAACAATAGCACCAGCCGTGATGGCTAACGAAATATCCATTGCGCCAGCGATTCCCATAAAGGCCACGCCAACTGTCGCAACTGTTGTTAAAGAGCTACCAACGGAAATCCCGACAATGCTACAAATAAGAAAAACAATGGCAAAGAAAAAGCTAGGTGAAACAGTTAAAAAACCGTAATATATCAGTGTTGGAATGGTGCCGCCCATAATCCAACTCGAAATTAAAATACCGATAAAGAAGAAAATAAAGACAGCACCTAAACCAGCACTGGCACCAGCAACCATCCCAGATTCAAGCTCACGGAAAGGTACTTTTTTCAATAGTCCATAGGCAATTAAAAGTGAGATTACTAAAATAATGGGGATATGTGGCGTTGCTTTTAAATAGCCAATACTAATGGCCATTGTGGCAATAATTAAAAGTGTAATGAAGCAAGCCTCAATAAATCGAGGGTTACTTTTTGCTTCAATGCGAAACATACGAATCCTCCTAACAATTACTTCTGCGCTTCAATGCGGTGAAGCCCAAAAGTATTATAGCATGCTTATAAATATTGTCAATTGATTGAAAATTCTGTCTATATAGACCGTTAAAAAAGATAGCGATATTTTCTCGCTATCTACTAGTTAAAATGCGCAACATAATCCCATGCATTTTTGATAATTAAGATACACGTCATGACAATAAAAATAAGACGCATCATGTTCGTCCCCCGTGTTAACGCAAATTTAGACCCTAAAATAGCACCGAATATCATAACGAAGCCCATTGGCAAGCCATATAAAAAATTGACCTGTCCTAATACTAAAAACATTACAAGTGCAGCCAAATTCGATGTGAAATTAAATGCTTTTGCATTCCCAGCAGCTTGCAAAAAATCATTTCCCATCATTAAAAGGATGAAAATAAAAAAAGAACCTGTCCCTGGGCCAAAAAAACCATCGTAAAAGCCTACCACCGTAAACGCACAAAGAAAGGCTATTTTCTTTCCTATACTTAACATACGTTGCTTTGGCTGTTGTCCCCAATCTTTTTTTAAAACTGTATAAGTTGCGACTAGTACGAGCATAACAAGCATAAGTGGCTTTAAAATCGAAGGTGATACAAGGTGCACAGTGTATGCACCAATTAAAGAGCCTAAAAAAATAAAAGGTAAGATTTTTCCAATCTTTTTAAAATCGACTTTACCTGCCCGCAAAAAAGTCAGCATGCTAGTGCCATTACTGATGGTATTCGCTAGTTTATTCGTTGCAATGGCTGTACTTGGTGGTAATCCTACCGCCATTAATGCTGGTAAAGAAATCAAGCCTCCGCCACCAACAATGGCATTTAAAAAGGATGCGATAAAGCCAAATACTAATAATGTACTAAGTGAAAGTAAATGAATATCCATGAAAATAACCATCCTTTTGCATCATACAATGTTTTCTTGTAAGCGTACTGCTTATGGCTAAAAATAACAATGGTGTTTGTATATTTTGTGGATTTAAAATTTACAATTCCTTTACATTGTAAAATTATAAGAAAAAATTTTTTTCAAGTATTTTTATAAAAATTAAAGAAAAAACGTTACATTCAACAGCAAAAAACGTCTTTTTATTAGAAGATTTCCAACGTTTGTAACTTGTTTACGTATGTTTGAATGAAATATGGCAATTTTAATATTACATTATTGTAAATTCAATTTATTTATCTTTAAAGTTATGTAGAATTATGTAAAGATTTTGTTATGATAGTTGCAGAAATCGACAATATTTATTCAACAGGAGGAACATAATGTTCAACTCAAGTAAGCAAGATCCATTTTTTCAGGCTTTATTAAAAATTTCTCAAAATGTGAAAGAAGGTATTTACTTCGCTCATAACGCGCGTATTCATGATATCGATGCATTAAAAGAGATCGCCGATACAATGAAACAATATGAAACAAGCGGTGATAAGCTGATTCATGAGCTAATTGTTATGCTAAATAAATCATTTATGACACCTATTGAACGAGAAGATATATTAGCGCTAGCAAATAAATTAGATGATGTAATTGACGGGATGGAAGGCTGTATTGCCCATTTTAATATGTACAACTTAACAGAAGTAACAGAGCCGATGCGTCAATTCCTAACGTACATTGCTAAAAGTACAGATGAAATGGTACAAGCAATGGAGCTACTAAATAGTAAAAAGCTTGTAGAAATGCGTAAACATGCCATTCAAATTAAAGACTATGAGCGTGAATGTGATGAGATATTCCGTTCTTCTATGAAGCAATTATTTATTCAAGAAAAAGATCCAATGCGCATTATCGTATTCAAAGATATTTACGAACAATTTGAAGATATTGCAGATTGTTGTCAAACAGTAGCGAATACAATCGAAACAATAATTATGCGAAATGCGTAAGATGGAGTGTACTAAATGGATACAATATTACTGATAACAATATTAGTCGTTATATTCGCACTTGTGTTCGACTTTATTAACGGCTTCCATGATACAGCCAATGCTATTGCAACATCTGTATCAACGCGTGCCCTAAAGCCACGTACTGCTGTGTACATGGCTGCGGTAATGAACTTTATCGGAGCTATTACATTTGTTGGAGTTGCGAAAGCATTAACGAAAGATATTGTTGACCCGTTTACACTAAATACGTATGACGGTGATATTACAGGGTCAGTGGTTATTTTGGCAGCTTTACTGTCAGCTATTACATGGAATTTATTAACATGGTATTTTGGGATACCGTCTAGTTCGTCCCATACTTTAATTGGTTCAGTTGCAGGGGCGGCAATTGCTGCGGCAGGATTTGATATTCTAAATTACACAGGCTTTATTAAAATCCTTCAGGCGCTTATTTTCTCTCCATTACTTGCGTTTGTAGCTGGTTTTTTCATGATGTCACTGTTTAAAGTAATCTTTAAAGATATGAATTTATATCGAACAAATAAAGGCTTCCGAACGATGCAAATCGGTACAGCGGCATTGCAATCATTTACACACGGTACGAACGATGCGCAAAAGGCGATGGGGATTATCACCCTTGCATTAATTGCAGGTGGTTTACACCAAGGTGACGATATTCCGTTTTGGGTTCGTTTTGCAGCTGCCTGTGCGATGGGTCTCGGAACATCGGTTGGTGGTTATAAAATAATTAAAACAGTCGGTGGTAAAATTATGAAAATACGCCCAGTGAATGGTGTAGCAGCGGACTTAGCATCTGCTTCGATCATCTTTGGTGCGACGTTAATTCATTTACCTGTATCGACAACGCACGTAATTTCTTCTTCTATTATGGGCGTAGGTACTGCACATCGCGTCAAAGGTGTGAAATGGGGTATGGCACGTAAAATTGTTACGACTTGGGTAATTACAATGCCAATCTCTGCCGTGATGGCTGCTACAATTTACTTTATTTTAAGCTTATTTTTCTAAAATAGTGAAGGAATGCACAACTTATGTGCATTCTTTTTTCTTTGCTTTGAATTTGCCCTTGTTAATACATGTGAGTCCATCTATGGTAATTATAAAGAAAGTATAAAGTTCAGAAGAAATACATCAATCCATAGTAAGGTTATGTAACAGGAGGAAAACGATGAATGAAAAGCTATTACTAATAGAGGATGATCACGCAATAGGTCGTATCGTCAAAGATACACTAGAGCAAGAGGGATACTTCGTCACATGGGCAACTACAGGTTTAGAAGGGCTAGCAGACTTTCAAGCGCAACCATTTGATTTAGTATTAGTCGATTGGATGCTACCTGAAATGGATGGCCTTACTGTTTGTCAAAATATTCGTTGGGAAAGTGATGTGCCCATTTTAATGATGAGCGCCCGTAAAGACGAGGCTGATAAAGTGGAAGGCTTACAAGGTGCTGATGATTATTTAGCAAAGCCTTTTAGCTTGGCAGAATTAAAGGCACGTGTTGCCTCCCATTTACGTCGATGGCAACGCTATAAGAAAATAGAAGTGACAGAACATGTCGCTACATTTACATTTGGCTTAGCAATTGACTGGCATAAAGAACTAGCAACACTGGAAAACAAAGAACTAGCCTTAACTCAAAAAGAGTTTGCCCTGTTAAAGCTATTGGCTAAAAATCCAGGCCAACTATTTTCAAAGGAAGAGTTATATCAGCATATTTGGCAACAAGCGAGTGTAGACGAGACACATACAGTCACTGTGCATATTAAAGCATTACGAGAAAAATTACAGGATCCGGTTAAAACACCACATTATATTCAAACAGTTTGGGGCAAGGGCTATCGCTTCATAGGAGAACCGTTATGAAAATAAAATCTTGGCTACTGATGATGTTTTTTATTGTGATGATTGTGCCAATTGGCGGGGCGTATGGCTTATATATATGGATCAATGCCTATTACCATGATAAAAGCTTTGCAGAATATATTGAGAAATGGACGACACTAAACGATGTCAAGTCGGTCCTGAACGATCCAACATTATATGCCAAAGATGCAGATATACAACAAGTAAAAGTACTTACGAGTGATCAACTAGCTATTACGCTATACGCAAAATCTGGCTTTGTTTATTATTCATCTAATCCGTTAACCTCCGGATTTGTTTCAAGAGAAAATGTGTTAAAAAACTTATATGTATTACAGCAAAAATACAATGCGTTTACATATAAGGAACCCGTTTTTCAACAAGGCGATTTAGTTGGCATTTATGAAATTCAACTTATCAGAAAGGACTGGGTTCAAGGTGTAGAGAGGCGTTCATGGCTCGTGATAGCGAGCGCGATTACGTTATTTCTAGCCGTTTATACAGCAGTCATTTTGTTGCTTAACCGTAAATTACATCGACCGTTACAAGCATTAATGCAACAAATGGATGCATTTGGGAAGGGACAACATGTTGACGCTGTGATGGCTACAAGAAAAGATGAAATCGGGGAGCTTACAAATACTTTTTTAAGTATGCAAAGGGAAATTGAGGTCGCACGTGTCCATTTAAAAAATGAGCAAAAGCAGAAGGAACTGATGATTGCCAGTATTTCACATGATTTAAAGACACCCTTAACAGCAATTCAAGCATATGCAGAGAGTCTACAAAATGCTTCCCTCACTGCGCATATGCAGGAAGAATATCGGGCAGTGATTTTAACAAAGGCAATGGATATGAAGCAAATGCTAGAAGATTTACTTATGTACACGTTGCTTCAATCGACAACCTATGATGTAACACTGGTCCCAGTAGAAGGACAGGAATTTTTTGATATGGCAATCTCGGATTATGAACCACTTTGTCAAAGTAAAGGGCTATCCTTGCAAACGTTTTGTGATGTAGAGGGTACCTTTGCTGTTCAGCCCTCACAAATGCAACGTGTGATTGACAATCTGATGAGTAATGCAACTCATTTTGGCACTTTAGGCACGACTATTTATTTAGCAGCTATCAGCAATCAAAAACTCGATTGGGGTTTTGATTTTGTGAACGAGGCGCTCACAAAAAAAAGCGGCATGTATTTAGTTGTGCAAAATAGTGGAGCAGGTGTAGGTGAACAAGAAATCGAGCAATTATTTGAACCATTGTACCAATCAGATCATGCCCGAACAAAGACAGGGCAACGAGGCACAGGGCTAGGCCTTAGCATAGCGAAACAAATTATTGAAAAACATGGTGGAACAATAAATATGGTATCCAAGCGTGGAGTTGGCACAGCAGTACTGTGTTGGTTACCGCCTTACAAAGGAGAAAATGACAAATGAACTGGAAACAAACAATACGAGTTGGGGGACTTATAACGCTGATGACATTGAGTTTAGTTGGTTGTAATTCAGAGACATCTTATTCCCCGCAAGAGATTATAGACCAATCATTACAAGAAACACAAGAGCTAGCAAGTTATTATGGAGAATATACTTTGGATATAGATGAATCCGGAGTCGCTAACGTAAAAGAATGGATGAAGGATGGCAAACGTCGGATTGAGATGTCTGTTGATGGCGATCATGTTATTGCTGTTAATGACGGTAAACAAATTATTTCCTATAGTAAAAAAGAAAACAAGGCAACGATTATTTCATTTGAAAATGGAGAATTAGGAGATTTTATGGGGCAATCGGCAAAAGACAGCGCCCAAGTATTATTAAACTTAGTAAAGGATTCTCACGATATAACCATTGCTGGAGAAGAATCAATTGCTGGTCGAGATACTTATCATATTACAGCGAAAGCACAAAAAAAGAATACATTATTAGGTGATGTTGAAGTATGGATTGATAAAAAAACGTGGTTGACGTTAAAAACAATTACGACGAACGCAGGCAATGTGACGACGCAAGAATATTCTAAGCTCGATGTTAATAAGAAAATGGAGGAGAAATTGTTTACTTTTGATATTCCAAAAGATGCAACGGTAGAAAAAATAGATCCCCAAAATCAAACATCAACGGCAACAATCGAAGAGGTGAAGGAACAACTGGGTAACTTTTTAATGGTACCTGAGGTAAATGGCTTGTCCATATCCACAATCGTCGATATGAAAGTGAAAGAGCGCCCAGAATTTTCTTTTGAATTTGAAAAAGATGACCAACCTGCATTTTCAGTTTCAGTTCTTAAAGAAGTTAGTAATGAGGAATTTGGTAATCTTGGGAATGAAGAAGAAATCCAAGTACGAGGCAAAAAAGGCACATGCATGGATTTAGGAGAACTTTTTGTTATTTCTTGGTCTGAAGATGGCTACCAATATAACATTATAAGTGAAAATCCTGAATTTACTAAAGAAGAAATTTTAGCATATGCCGAGGAAATGACCAATGTTCAGTGAGGTGAACGGTGTGCAAAAGGCGAATTTTATAAAGTGCATAGCATTATTTTTATTTGCTACTGGTTTTTTATACGGTGTTGGTGAAACGTATAGCGTTCCATGGCTACAATTTCAATTTCTAGGTGAATACAATAATGAAGGTTTTTATTTTAGCTTTAGTTCTCTTATTCCGTTACTCGGTGGCATACTCATAGTGGCAATATATGAGACGATCGTTAAACGATTTATCTAAAAAAGAGAAAATCCACTACTATTTGAAGTGGATTTTCTCTTTTTATTGGATGGTTAGGGGCGTTCACTTTCGTTTCATACGCAGGAGTCCGATGAAATTTAACTAAGTTAAGAAAGAGCTAAAAATAGAAAATGTTAAAAATATATAAATTAAAACAAGTCTCTTTTAAAGAGGCTTGTTTTTTAAATTCCTAAATTAGGTTAAATTACTCATATGATAGAAAATAAATAAGGATAAAGAATTGTAATATTTTAGAAGCGAATGTAGTATTAAGGGAGTAGGAAAAGAAAAAGGAGGATGCGGTATGGATTTACAAGAATTTGAAGAACTATGGATTACCCTAAATGAATTATATAGTGCAAATCGCTATTTAGAATATATTGAGTTAAGCAGTCCCGCTATTGAAAGTGCCAATGCACTAGCGTTGTATGATAAGGCAATGCATCTATTGCGCTATAGCTGTATGAGCTATTATCAAGTGGGCGATCTACAAATATCCATCAATTTATTAGAAAAATACCGCGAACTGACTTTTTTATATGGGAATGATATTGACGTCATTCAATATTATTCACTTGCCTCCATTTATTGGGGAACGTTCGGACAACAAAAAAAATGCGAAGAGCTTTTAATGAAAGGGCTAGAAATTGCAGAGCGTATTCAACATATTGAAAGCATGGGGAAAATTTATAACAATCTAAGTGGTTTAGAAATTGAACTCGGTAAATATGCAAAGGCAAAGCGACTTGCCTTAAAAAGCTTATTCTATACAAATGAATTTGATTTGAAGCACGATTCCCCCTATAAGGGTATTATACATGCCAAGACTAATTTAGCTATTGCCCATATTTGGCTGGAGGAATTTGAAGAAGCGAATACGCTCTTACAGGAATTATTGATGACAATAAAAGACCCTCCTTATAATAAGGCACAATTAGAGGTGTTTAATGCGCAAGCACTACTATATGAAAAACAGGGTCGTATTGGTGAAGCAATTGATATGTATCAAAAATCAAAGCATTATGCATTGCAAAATAATGATCTATCTTTGTTACAGACAATTTACAATTCATTAGTTAAGCTTATTGAAGAACAAGGGAATAAAATTATTTTAAGCGCTGTACAAAAGGAATATATTAATATTTTATTAGAAATACAAAGGGAGAATTATACTCAGGTACTATTCGAAATGGAGTATAACGATCAGAAAAAACACTTTGAGCGAACTTCCTATATAGATCCGCTTACAAATATTTATAACCGACGTTATTTTGATGAACAGGCGAAAGAAATGGTGAAAAGTGCAGCAAGCAATCAAAAGCTACTTGCTCTTTTGATGATTGATTTAGATCATTTTAAATCCATCAATGATTCAAATGGTCATTTATTTGGAGACGATGCATTATCCATTACAGCGACCACATTGCAGCAGTTTTTTCAACCGTACGAATCCATTGTCGCACGTTTTGGTGGTGATGAATTTATTGTTCTCCTCCATCTAAGAGAAGGGGAGTCAATCTCTATAATAGCTCAAAATCTATATCATTCATTAACTTCACTGGCATTGACAGTCAATGAAGCTGTCGTGCAATTAGAATTTAGTATAGGTGTAAGCACGAATGAACATGGTTATATTACGCAACTCGAACAATTAATCCATAATGCTGATAGTGCACTTTATACATCAAAACGGAATGGACGTAACCAAATAACACTCTATAACCAATATAACGATGCGGGAAATAGTAAATAAAGGAAAATATTTACTGGTCTGTACTTTCAATCGTGTATAAACATCCGTGACCTTTCAAAGGACAAATCAATGTAATACCTTACTAGTAGGTGTAAGGTTTTGTAAAGTCCATAAAAAGTGAGCGGATTTTTTGTTGACATAAAAACTAAAGTTGAGTGTAGTACAGTGTGCTTTACGTGCTACCATTTGCTTGCAAACCAATTAAGCAGTAAGTAATCAAGAGTTAACGTCAGTAACAAGAGAAAAAATTTTTTATCAATCGTGAATCGGAAGGTCTTTGGTAAACGTCAGTAGTGTAGAAAGAAGGTGAGGCAGCAATGGAGATTGAACAAATAATTGCAGAGCACGGGGATTATCTACTGAAGGTTGCCTATCTATATGTGAAGAATGAAGCAACTGCAGAGGACATAGTTCAAGATGTGTTTATTGCCTTTTATCAAAAGCAACAGCAGTTTCGACAAGAATCCTCTTTACGTACATATTTGGTCAAAATGACAGTCAATCGCAGTCATGATTATTTACGCAGTTGGAAAAGCAAACGGCTGTCATTATTTGAGAAAATAATAGGACGCGCAACGACCATTACGCCGGAAAAAGAATTGCTCGCTAAAACGACTAAACAGGAGCTAGTAACAGCTTTATTCACTTTATCAGTGCCATACAGAGAAGTACTAATTCTCTATTATTTTGAGGAAATGACCACTGTAGATATTGCCAAGCTAGTTCGTTGCCCAGAAGCAACGATTCGAACAAGGTTACAGCGGGCAAGAAAACAACTAGCATCAATAATTGGTGACGATGATTGGGAGGTGTTACGTTATGAATCAATTTAAAAAAAACGTGTTAAATGAGCTACAGCATGTAAAGCTGTCCGCTGAAAAAAAGCAACAGATTGCACAAAAAGCTAGGGGGAGAAATAGACAAAAACAGAATAGCCAGCGGCAGTATCGTATTGTGTTAGCAACATTTACATTGCTTGCCATTGGTTTTAGCGTCCTTGTCACACTAAAAACGGAACATCCTACAAGGACAATGCAAGGAGCGGCTTTACAGCAAGAGACAAATAAATGGAGCTTATGGATGCTTTTAGAACATGATTGGATAAAAGGACTAGTGCTCTTAAGTTTATTTGTCACTATCGCATTGTGGATCAAGCGTATATTGCTAAAAAAAGGATATGGTTTGCCAGTATGTTTGGCGTGTGGAGAAGTATGGACGGCTAAGCTAGTCCGAAAATATTATTGGAAAAATGGACAAATGTCTTGTCCACATTGTCAAAAAGTACATTACCGCACAAAAAAGTCGGTACAATTAAACGCATTCACTAATTTACCTATACCATTTATGGTTTTTATCAATTATTTCTTTAGTAATCTTTTAATGGGTATTAGCTTTTATATTGTAAGTGTAGCCATTTATCTTTATATTTTAATTCCTGTTGTCATAAAACTACAGGAAGATGACCCTAGCAATGAACCCTTGTGGTAAGTTTTTAAAGGACGATACGAAATATAAAAGTCTCTTTTTATATGAATTTGTCAAAATCGATTGACAACTGTTTTTATTTGCTTTATCTTTTGGTTAACCTATTTTAAAGATAGGTTAACTAAAGGGGGATTTTCGTTTGAAGAAGAGTAGTACTTACAATTATGTGTTAGCGGCATTCGGAGCGGCTATTATCGCAGTTCTTGCACAGGTTACGATACCGCTACCATTGATTCCAATTACAGGACAAACTTTAGCAGTAGGCTTAGTTGTCACAATATTAGGTACAAAGCTTGGTACACTATCTGTACTTGTATATATTTTACTTGGCACAGCAGGAATACCTGTATTTAGTGGTATGTCAGGGGGATATGGTATTATCATAGGTCCAACAGGCGGATATATTGTAGGCTTCCTTGCAGCGGCTGTTTTAATGGGGGTATACTTAGATAAATTTGGTATTACTTATGTACAAGCAATGATTGCCAACATTATCGGCATGGTTGTAACATTGGCATTCGGTACAGTATGGTTAAAAATTGTTGGTGATTTAACATGGACTGCAGCATTTATGGGAGGAGCCGCACCATTTATTATTGTGGGTGTTCTGAAAGCAGTACTTGCTGCATGGCTTGGTGTTGTTGTACGTCGACGCTTAGTAAGTGCACATTTAATTGAAGCAGTAGCATAGGGGGTTATAAAGGATGGCAACGCTTTGGACAGGTGGAACAATTTATACGATGGAACGAGCTGGTGAAACAGTTGAAGCTGTTCTTGAGAAGGACGGGAAAATTGTGGCAGTAGGAACGGTAGATACCCTATTACCACAGGCAACTACTATCCAGCATTTGCAAGGGAACGTTATGTACCCAGGATTTGTCGATAGCCATTTACATATTATTGGCTATGGAGAGAAGTTACTGCATATAGATGTTTCAAACGTAACTAGTAAGGATGAGCTGCTCCATATCATTGGTGCGCGTATGGAAGGCGTTTCTGCAGAGCAATGGGTTGTTGCCATTGGTATGAATGAAACAGCGTATACAGAGCCCATTTTTCCAACTTTGTCGGAGCTTGACGCACTTGGTGAAGCCCATTTAATTATTAAACGAAGCTGCCATCATTTAATTTTAGCTAATTCTAAAGCACTTGCATTTGCAGGGATTACTAATGAATCACCTTCTCCAGAAGGTGGCATTATTGAAAAAAAACAAGGTCAATTAACAGGAGTTTTAAAAGATACAGCATTGTACTTGATTGTTAACAACATGCCTTATTATACGCCTGCATATATAGAGGAAGCGCTTCAAAAATCTGTTGCATCTCTTCAATCTTATGGTTTAGTTGGAGGGCATTCAGAAGATTTAAGCTACTTTGGGCCACCGAGTCAACCAATTCAAGCTTTTCGTAAAATTGTGGATGCCGAAAAATCTTTTAAAGTGCATTTATTACAGCACCATTCCGTTTTTGAGGAAGTTGCGTTGTTAAAGGAACAATCCACGCCGTATGTGGAATTTGGTGCTATGAAAATATTCGTCGATGGTGCTTTTGGTGGCCATACTGCTGCACTGCGCGAGCCTTATTGTGATGATCCAGATAATTATGGCATACTTGTACATTCGACAGCACAATTAGAGCAATATGTGCAACTTGCACGGCGCTATGGACAAACAGTAGCTGTGCACGCAATCGGAGATTTAGCCATTGAGACAATACTAAATGTTTTCGCGGCATATCCACCTCTTGAGGGGCAATTAGATCGTTTAATTCATTGTAGCCTAGTTGATGAAGAGATTTTAGACAAGTTGGCAGCATTACCGATAGCCGTAGATATGCAACCACAGTTTGTACAAGGCGAATATTTAGCTGAAATAGTAAAATTAGGTGAGAAACGTTCACAAGGTCTACATCCACTAAAATCTCTTTTAGATAGAGGGCTGATTGTAGCAGGAGGTAGTGATGCACCCATTGAAGTGCCGAATCCGTTATACGGAATTTATGCTGCCGTGGCAAGACGAAATTTTGGAGAGAGTCATGAAGGCTTTGGTCCTCAGGAGAAAATTTCGCGCTTTGAAGCGGTGCGTTTGTATACAGTTGGGTCTGCTGAAATCATCGGTCAGGAGCATAGGCGAGGTAAGATAAAAGAAGGATTTAGTGCTGATTTTACCGTGTTCGACGATGATATTTTTACAGTTGATATTGAAAAAATCCCACATATTCAAGTTGCATATACAGTTGTCGATGGTCGTATCGTTTATGAACAGACAAAAAATCGTTGTGAGGCATAGCCACACAACGATTTTTTGATGTTTCTCCTATTGTCTTTTTGATAAATTGTGCACTTGTTCCTCCAAATCTCGGACACGTGTTGTCAGTTCATCCACATGTTGTTGTAGTGTGTCTCGAGAAGGAAGGACGGCTGTTGACTTTACATTTTTAATCATTTTTATCATAACGAAAAACATAGCAAGAAAAATGAGAAGAATAAAAATAGTACTAATGATGTCCCCAATATGTAGTTGCAACTGGATTTCCCCTCCTAATTTTATTTGCTATCTGTATTTACTGGATGGGCAAGTAAAAAGTTTCAATTTTTTAACGAACATTGCATACAAATATGACAATTGCCTCAAATAAAGGCATAAATAAAATGCCGCAGATGTTTAAATGCGCTTACAAGTCGCATGAAAAGTCTGGGTGCCATTCCATACAGCCGTATTGGATAACATTTTCTATGTTGAGAGTAAATTGAATTACAATATCTATCATACGTTAGTAAGAAGAAATAACTTAAAACGGATAGCAAATTGTCAATCAGGGAATGGGATAGTACGAAACTGGGGTGAGGGAATGCAAAAAGCTCGTCAAATTATGCGACAAGCCATCTATAACATTTATACGTATCGTATCGACTATATACGGGTTTTCGTTATGATTCGTGTATTTCAATTTTCACTAGCAATACCGGTGTCAACACTCGTTTTTAATGTAATGCTTAATGTAACGGGCTACACGCATATAACGGAACAAAATTTACAAAGTTTTTTAATGCACCCCTTTGTCATAGCGATAATGATCCTTTTAGTAATGGTCGTATTGCTCTTTATTTACTATGAGATGGGTTTTCTGTTTATAATGGCTTTTAATCAGCAAAGGGGTACTCGTTATCGGTTTTTGACAATGTGGCAACAACTAAATCGAAAACTTTCTTATTTTTATAGCTTACAAGTTCTTTATTTAATTGTCTATATAGCTCTTTTATTGCCATTAGCTTCATTTGTACTCCCTCTTTGGCTAACACAGGGGATAGCTATTCCACACTTTATGACAAATGAAATAATGGGTACACCTACAGGTAGAATACTGTATGCTGCTGTTGCTAGTATCTTAGTGATGGTTGGAATAAGGAGTATGTTGACATTGCCTATTTTTACAATACAGCCAAAAATTTCACTAAGGCAATCATTTCTCCAAAGTTGGCGTTTTTCAAGACGGGGCTTGTTTAAACTACTTGTATTATTGGCAATGGTTTTAACGATTCATTTATTACTTTTAATCGTTGTAACAGTAGTCGGTATACTACCACTATTTTTCCTGGAACGATTTATGCCAAGCACAGCGCTGTTAACAGCAGGATTTACTTTGGCATTTCTTGAAATGGCCTTTATTGTGCTGTTTAGTCTGTTGCAAGCTATGTTTTCACAAGTCATGGTTGCCATTACGTATAATACGCGTGTTTTGGCTCTAACAAGAAACGCTTATCAAAACAAACACTATTTTCCTTTGCCATTAGTGCTTTGTGTTATTTTTTCAATTTTAAGCATAATCAATATTTTTTCGTTAGAGAAAAGTGTGTACGCACCAGATACTAAAATTATTGCACATCGTGGTTATACAGCAGGCAATGTGGAAAATACAATTAGCGGGCTTGTTAGTGCAGCGAGTGCAGGTGCAGACTTAATTGAACTAGATATTCAGCAAACAGTAGATGGAGAATTTGTGGTCTTTCATGATCGTACATTAAGGCGTCTAGCAGGGAAAAATGGGGTTATTGCCAATATGACGCTAAGTGAATTAAAAACCATTACAATTTATGAGAATGGGATGAGCGATAAAATTTCTTCATTGGATGATTTTATCGAAATTGCCAAGGCGCTAGATGTTACATTATTAATTGAGTTAAAAGTACATGGGAAAGAAAGAGAAGACCTATTGCCTCGATTAGTAGAAAAGTTACGCGCCTATAAAGTGCTTGATACGTACTATGTACAGTCCTCAGATGCGCAATTGATGACACAACTTAAAAATATAACACCTCATTTGCGTGTAGGAATTGTTTATGCGCTGAATATTGGACCGATGGATCATTTAACTGTAGATTTCATTGCGTTAGAAGCATCGTGGGTGGACGAGAGCTTAATTGCAGAACTCAATGCTCAACATCTAGATTTGTTTATCTGGACTTTAAATAAGGATCGTTCTTTACAGGAATTTATTGAGAAAAACGTTTCGGGCGTAATTACAGATCATCCAGATATAGCGTTAGAGATAAGAGCAAAACAAAGTGAACAGCAATACTTTCTACAACGCGTCCTAAATCGATTATCATTCATCTTTTAGCTCTGTGAAGTGGCAATTATTCTCTTTTGAAATTTTTTTGAAAATAATATGGTAATAATGTAACCATTTCCTTTTACAATCGACTACTTCAATGAACTCGTGAAATGAAGGAGATGTATTTTTTATGAAAATGACAAAGGTCGTACCATTTGCAATGACAGCATTATTATTAGGGGGCGTTGCAATCGCTCCAACTGCATCAGCAAATGAAGGAGAAGCAGTTGTCACAAATGCCCAACAGGATGAACAAACGCCACAAGTGCAGCCGGTTTTTATTAAAGTAGCCGGTACAATTGAAAGCGTGGAAGAACGTAATAATGCAACGTATTACACAACGAAAGATGGCGAAAATACGAACGTCTTTGTCGTAAATAAGGACACACTTATTTTTGATAATACGGGAAAAGAAGTAAAGCTACAAAAAGGTGATAAAGTAACAGCATATACGTATGCAAATAAGCCAATGCTGATGATATATCCACCACAGTATAATCCAGAAGTTATAATCGTGGAAACAAAGGAAATGGGTAGTGTCACTGTTGACTTTTTCAATAAGGATTTAGTCAATACGGATAACAGTTTAAAATTAAATGTTGGCAAAGAAACGGTGATCCAAAGCCAATCAGCTAAAGAAGTCTCAGCTAAAGATTTAGCCGAACAACATTTACTTGTGTTCTATACAATTACAACAAGAAGTATTCCTGCACAAACACCGCCAACAAAAGTCATTGTGTTAGATGCTACAGCGAAAGAACAAGGTGAAGGAACAGAGGAAGCTTCAGCTAATGCAGCAGTACAAGAAATTATTAAAACAGATTTTTATGAAGTGGATGGTACAACAATGGTGCCATTACGTCTAATTGCAGAAGAATTAGGCTTTAAAGTGGAATCAACAGGTACTGGCGCTATTGTTTCAAAAGGGGCGCTATCCTACACAATTACACGTGGTGAAAAAGCATACGGCTACAATAAAGCACTTCGTTACTTTAAAGTAGCACCTGCGTTATTAGAACCAACGAAAACGTATGTACCTATTGAATTTTTTGAAGAATTAATGCAATAACATGTCCCAAACCCCTCCAAAGTACAATGGAGGGGTTTTTTTACTATATCAAAAACTGAATATTCTAAATATTTTCGGTGACTGGCACTTATTTTTCTTCAGGATTCTTAAGGTTTTTCGGCATGTTCTTTTAAGGTTTGATTTCTAAAGTAAGATTATGAATTCAAACCAAGAGGTGAATAATTGTGAAAAAGCTTTCTTTTTTATTTCAATTTATGGTGAATCCTAAAATGATAGGCGCGATTGTGCCAAGTTCGAGTTTTCTAGGTGATAAAATGATTGAAAAAATTGACTTTACAAAAGCAAAATATATAGTTGAATATGGCCCAGGTACAGGTGTTTTCACAGAAAAATTGCTTGCCAAAAAAAATGCCAAGACCGTTGTATTATTAGTAGAAAATAATATGAAATTTTGTTCGTTGCTTAAACAACGCTATAAAGACCATGATAATGTATACATTAAATGTGGATCTGCTGAAAATATTGAAACATATTTGCAAGAGTATCAAATTCCTTATGCTGATTACGTTATTTCAGGGCTTCCATTTTCAAGTTTGCCCGAAAAGGTATCATACAAGATTTTAGACAACACTACAAAAATTCTAAAAGACAATGGATTGTTCATTACATTTCAATATACAAAATGTAAAAAGGCATTCATTAAACAGTTTTTTGCCAAATTAGAAATAACAAGAGAATATAGAAATTGGCCACCTGCTTACATCTTTAGCTGTGCTATAGCAAATAAACATCCGGAGGAAATAGTAGATGTCAAAAATACTAATTGTTGACGATGATAAAGAGATAAGAAATCTGATTGCAGTATATTTAGAAAATGAAGGGATGGAAACTGAAAAGGCAGAAGATGCAGTGGAAGCATTACAAATGCTCGAAAAAAAAGCGTTTGACCTTATTGTTTTAGATATTATGATGCCGAAAATGGACGGTATCGAAGCATGCTTGAAGATTCGGGAAGAGCGTAGCATGCCTATTATTATGCTTTCAGCAAAATCAGAGGATATGGATAAAATTAAAGGACTTGCTGCTGGTGCTGATGATTATTTATCTAAACCATTTAATCCATTGGAATTAATCGCTAGGGTGAAATCCCAATTAAGAAGGTATAAAAAGTACAATACGGAAACTACTTTCGTAAAAAGTGTAATCGAGATAGGGAATCTAACAATCAATACAGATACACGTCAAATTTGGGTACAACAGCAAGAAATTAGATTAACACCAAAAGAGTTCGACATTTTAGAACTGCTTGCTCGAAACAAAGGGATTGTTTTAAGTATTGCAAAAATTTATGAGGCAGTTTGGAAGAATGACTTTTATAAATCTGATAATACGGTGATGGTGCACATTACAAAAATTAGAGAAAAAATCGAGGACGATCCAAAACATCCAATTTATATTAAGACAATTTGGGGTGTGGGGTATAAAATATGAGAACGATTAAGTTTCGTCATAAAATCTCTTTTCAGCTTCTTATGATGATTGTCATCAGTTTATTCGGTGCTATTTTTGTGATGAGTATTATATCTCGTCCTATATTTGAGTTAATTAATTTCATCATGAACAATAATCATCTCAATGTATGGCAAGCAAGTGTAGCTTTTACTGCTTGGTTTTCAACAGCCATTATAACTTTTGTGTTAATTTTTAGCATGCTAATAAGGAAAAAAATCATGTATGTCAAGTTAATCTCCGATACCGTTCAACAAATTGCAAGTGGAGAACTAGGACAAACAATTGATATTAAAGGGAAAGACGAACTATCTCAGCTAGCGATAAATATCAATTACATGTCGCAAGAGTTAGAACAGAAATTTATACATGAAAGACAAATAGAAAAAGAAAAAAACGAGCTTATTACAAATATATCCCATGATTTACGGACACCATTAACATCAATCATTGGCTATTTGAAATTGTTAAAGGATGGTCAATATACACATAAAGAACAACTTCAAGAATACTTGGAAACGATTTATTCCAAATCATTAAGACTAAAAAATCTGATTGATGAACTGTTTGAATTTACCCGTTTATCGAGCCCTGATGTGAAGTTGAATTTGAGCAATGTGGACATGGCGAGTTTACTACAGCAAATCGTAGGAGAGTATAGTCCAATATTCGAAGAGCAACAATTGACTGTTCAAAATTTAATCACTGATGAAGACATACATGCTGTAATCGATATTGAAAAAATTGTGCGTGTTTATGAAAACCTTTTTATTAATGCGATAAAATACAGCGAAAAACCATCAGCATTACTAATATCGTTTGAGGCCAATCATAATACTGCCATTTTAAAAGTATCAAACAGAATGGCAAACGCTCCAATGGATAATATCAATAAAATGTTTGAACGGTTTTTTAGAGGGGATAAAGCGAGAATGGATGCACAAGGTAGTGGTCTGGGCCTTTCCATTTCAAAAAGAATTATGGAGCTGCATCATGGCGATATTTGTGCAGAGTACAAAAATGGTTGGATTACGTTTACTGTTGAACTTCCAATTAAAGAAAATTAATTTAAGAAAATGGAAATTACCTTGTTGTATCATATTGCAGGGGGGAGTTGGGAGTGACCAACGACATGCAGTTTCGCTATTTGTCTTTGCTGAACATTGGACAAATTGTAGATGTCCAAAAAATTGGTAAGAATAAACTATTTGAGAATAACTTTTAACCTAAGCAAGACAAGAAGGGGAAAAGTTATTTTTGATAGTTTTTTGATGGCTAAATCTATTTATTGGTAAAATAACAATAGATTAGTAGAATTGAATCAAGAAGTAGGAGGAGAATAGTGAAAAAATTTTTTCTAATGTTACTTGCAGCATTTGTAGTATTAATGGTTAATCCATCAACATCCAAAGCGAAAGTAATCTATGACGGCGTAGAAATTGTCAAAGGGCAAACGGGGAAGCTAACGTTTTCGAAAGATGTAAAAGTGTATAAGAAAAAGGCCAATGGTCAGTTTGAATCGATGTTAGTCAGAAAGGGAAATTACTTCCGTGTATATAATATTGAAAAATATAATAAACAAACATATTATTGGATGAGCTCTGGATATCGTGTACAAGCAAGCGATTTAACTGTATTTAAAGCGATTCCGTTTGAACAACGTGTAAAATTTTATCAAAATCCTGCCTATATGTGGATTAATAGAGATAAACCATTTTACTCGTTTTATAATGAGAGTGATAGTTTGGCAACGCATGCACACTCTTATTATACCTATTTAAATAAATGGGGGAATTTTATCTTTGAACAGGGGGAACTTGTCAATACGTATGATATGAGTTTTGTAGGTGGCGGTATTGAAAAGCGAACAATTGATCCAACAGATATTCAACTAATCGAACCGCAAGTTGTGAATAAGGATATATTATTTATTGTCACAAAAGATACGGGACAGCATATTAAACCATATTTAATTAACAATAACGATTATTATCAAAGACTTGCACGTCCATTGCCAACAGGTACTGTTCTTAAAAGTGAAGGTTTTAAAATTGGTAACTATTATGCAGTGACGTTTAATAGTGAATCTGACCTTTACAGCACATTTTTCGTTCCTGAAAGCTATGTAGTTGAAAAGGCGAATTAAATCGCTGATAAACCAGTGTAAATCGCGGGTAAACCACCACGAACTGCTAATAGGGGTGGAATTCAACGATGGCAGTATTTACACGACCATCAAAATATAAAGGCACCAAGAGTTCAAAACTTCTTGGTGCCTTTTGTATTTATGCATTCGGATAAATCATTGTAGCTGGATCAACATATTCATCGAACTGTTCTTCAGTTAATAAGCCTGAAGCGATGGCCGCTTCTTTTAGAGTCGTGCCTTCTTTATGTGCTTTCTTCGCAATTTTTGCCGCATTTTCATAGCCAATATAAGGGTTTAAGGCTGTTACAAGCATTAGCGAGTTTTGCAAGTTATGATCCAGTACCTCTTTGTTTGGTTCGATGCCGATAGCGCAGTGATCATTAAATGATTTCATCGTATCTGCTAGCAGACGTGTCGATTGTAGGAAATTGTAAATAATAACAGGTTTAAAGACATTCAGTTCAAAATTACCTTGCGAAGCGGCAAAGGCAATTGTTGCATCGTTCCCAACTACTTGCGTAACAACCATTGTCATCGCTTCACTTTGCGTCGGATTCACTTTACCTGGCATAATGGATGAGCCTGGTTCATTTTCTGGAATAGTAATTTCACCAATACCAGAGCGTGGACCACTTGCTAGCCAACGTACGTCATTGGCAATCTTCATCAAATCAGCAGCAAGTGCTTTTAATGCACCATGTGCCACAACCGCTTCATCATGACTTGTTAAAGCATGGAATTTATTTGCTGCGGAAGTGAACTGTTTGCCCGTTAGTTCACTAATTTCAGCTGCTACACGCTCACCAAATTCAGGATGTGCATTAATACCCGTCCCGACAGCCGTACCGCCAATCGCAAGCTCTTTCATGTAGTCCACATTATGTTTAATCATTTGCTCGGATTTACCTAGCATAGCAGACCAGCCACTAATTTCTTGTCCCAATGTCAGCGGGGTAGCATCTTGTAAATGGGTACGTCCAATTTTAATAATATCTTTAAATTGCTCTGCTTTTTCATCCAATGTTGCCTTTAATAAACGAAGGCGAGGCAGTAGATAGTCTTCTACTTTTAGTACGGCTGCAATATGCAACGCAGTTGGAAACGTATCGTTCGAGCTTTGAGATTTATTGACATCGTCATTTGGGTGAATGCGGTCAGCTTCACCAGCATCTTGTAAAATTTGGTTTGCACGATGCGCAATCACCTCGTTGACATTCATATTCGATTGGGTACCACTACCAGTTTGCCAGACAACAAGTGGGAATTGATCGTCCCATTGACCATTTAAAATTTCATCTGCCGCTTGCACAATTGCATTGGCTTTAATATCCGAAAGCTTTCCTAATTTATTATTTGCGATTGCTGCACTTTTCTTTAAAATCGCCATAGCTTGAATCAATTCAATCGGCATGTGTTCAGTACCAATTTGAAAATTCTCTTTACTACGTTGGGTTTGAGCACCCCAAATTTTATTGGCAGGTACTTTGATCTCACCCATAGTGTCTTTTTCAATACGATAATCCATTGAGAACAGCTCCTTCAATTTATGTAACTAAAAAACGGATATTCTTAGTGTGATGTAAGAATATCCGTTTAATGCATGTTTATTTCAAAAAATAAGGGGGGATTCTGAAATAAACAGTTTAGAGAAAAGAAATAATCTATATGATAATGATAATTGTTATCAATTAAAAAGTCAATTGTTCTGCTCAATAAAAATACTATTAATGAGAATAGTTCGCATTTTGTTCAAAAAAATCAATTATTATTGCGAGTACTGTTATGTTTTTTGTCTACCCACACCTTGTATGTTGATAAACATTAAAAAAGGGAAGAACTATCTTTTCTTCTTCCCAAGATCTTTTGTTAAAGGTTGTTTTTTTGATATTTTTTCAAAAAGCACAATGACATGATACTGGCGCTCATTCATTTGAATAACGTCCACTACTTTTGCTTTTCGACCTTTAATTTGGATGTTTTCATCAATAGTTGGAATGCGAATTAATAGCTGATTCAAAACGGAAATCTTATTTTCATAAAAATGAACAACATGCATTTTCGCAGTTCTCCTTATTTTGTATTTTAGTCAATTTATGAGTAACTGGCTGATTATAGAACAGTTGGTATAACAGGACGAATAGCATGAAAATCCCATTGGAAAGCATAAGGAAAGCCTCTTAAACGTTAGAATTAGGAGGCTAATGTTATCTATAGCGTTTTTTTGGAGAGCCGTTGTAACCATCTTTTTTGTTTCCAACTACTTACGATATAAAAAAGACTAGAAAGTGCTAATACGCCACTCGATGCTTTTATAAGGAGGGCATATTGTAAATACAGGCCAAAGAAAACTGCGCCTAATGCTAGTACACTAATGATAAAGACTTGCTTTTTTTGATTTTCATAGATTGCAAAGACAAAATCCCTTTGCTGCAATGCATCTTTTTGTACTAACATTCGCTGGGGTGTCTCCACAAGGTCTTGCAGGGAATGGAATACTTTAAAAATTGGGAGCGCATTAAGCCATTGTAAAACAGTTTTCCAATTATTTGAGCTTCCTTGCTTGATCCAATCTGAAAATACAGGTTTAATAATGTCTAAAATTTCTTTCTCTGGAGTAAGGGTCAGCAACATACCTTCAATTGTCACAAACGAGCGCCCTAAAAAGATAAATCGTGTAGGAACTTGTATAGGAAGTAATTTTATCATGTCATTCATTTCTTTTTTGACAGCAAATACATCCATTTCCTTTACTTTGTTTAAATCCAATAGTAGTACTTCTCTTAGAAGATTTTCAATGATTTTTAAATCCGCTCCTGGTAGTAAAAATCCTAAGTTTTTTAATGTTTCAGCCGCTTGAGCATAATTTTTTAATAAAATAGCCTGCATTAAAATTTGAAAATTGGCTGCATCTTTTCTTGATATTTCGCCAACCATACCAAAATCAAGAAGGACAATTGTACCATCCTCCGTTACTAGCACATTGCCAGCGTGCGGATCAGCATGAAATAGCCCAGCCTCTAGCCATTGTGGTAAGAAAATGCGCATTAATCGCTCAGATAATGCTTCTTTATCAATTTGATTGGAAGTTAAAAATGCGTTATCTGTTATTCTTGCACCATCTATCCATTCCATTACTAATACTTGAGAGGTGCTAAGTTCGGGATACGCACTAGGAATCTTAAGTTCATCAATCGATGCAAAGCGTTCGCGAAAATGTGTCATGGTGTCTAGTTCTTTATTAAAATCTAATTCCCTACTGATGACATGTTTGACTTCATTAAAAAGCAATTTAAAATTAATAAAGCCTTTAGGTACTGGAGCAATATATTGCGCAAACCACATAATAATAGCTAGCGAACGAAAATCCGTTCGCATAATAGTTGGTATAGTGGGTCGCTGTACTTTAATTGCTACATTCGTACCATCCTTTAACTTTCCGCGATAAACCTCTCCAATGGATGCGGAAGCGACAGCTTTTGTCTCGATTGAAAGAAGTACATTGTCAACAGGACTTCCCCATTCTTTTTCCAAAACAAGTTGAATGTCTTCCCAAGGAGAGGGAGGGACTTGATCTACTAAATCCTGTATTTGGCTAATAAAACTTTTTGGTAGTAAATCTTCGCGAATACTTAAAAGTTGTCCGACTTTAATCAACACACCTTCGAGTTCAAATAACGTTTCTCGAAATTGTCGACCAAGCTTTTCCCAGAGCATTTCCCATTGTGGTTCCGATTTTTTTCGAATGCGAAACCAATAAACTTGCAACAACATGGAAAAAGCGAAGGAAAGTATTTTCCACATACGATACCAACTTTTCCTTTTTTTCATGCGACATACCTCCGATTTTTTATTTGAGCAAAAAGACAAATTATATGTAAATATTTCCTATAAATCGAATATCTAAATCATACACCAATTGCCAATCTAAATGGATTGTATTTTATGTATCAATCTAATAAAAAATAGCACTTAAATTAACCTTAGGGGTTATTTATGCCTTACAAAAATTTCTTCTAGAAGCAAGCTAGTGGTGAGAACAAGGAATGCACCTAGTTTTGAGTGTATGTTATGGACTGCATAACGCATTCTATTGTATAGATAGGAGTGGTGATATGAAAGATGTAAGCTACTTACAAATAGCCATAGAAACAGTTGTAACTTTTTTCGTACTTCTTGCCCTCACACGTTTTTTAGGGAAAAAACAATTAAGTCAACTTACTTTTTTCAATTACGTAACAGGAATCACAATTGGCTCGATTGCCGCAAATATGATTGTTTTAAGTACTAAAGATTACATGAAAGATTTGGTAAGCTTAATTATTTGGTGTTCGTTGACGACACTAATCGGCTATATTAGTTTGAAATCAGGGAAAATAAGAATGTTGCTTGACGGTCAGCCTACAATTGTTATAAAACATGGCAAAATCGATCGAAAAGCATTGAAGCGAACTGGTGTCAATATTGATGACTTAACGATGATGATTAGACAATACCAAGTTTTTTCAATTGATGAAATAGATTTTGCCATTCTAGAACCGAATGGTACGCTTAGTATTCTTAAGAAACCGCCATTTCAAGGTACCCAAAAAATAGATATAAACATCTCACCAGAAAATCCACCTTTTTTGCCAATTGAAATAATATCAGATGGAAAATTATTAAAAAGAAATTTATTAGAAGTTGGGAAAAATCGACAATGGTTAAAAGATGAACTGAAAAAGATGTCTATCGAAAATATTGAAGAAGTATTCTATGCTGAAATCCAATCGAATGGGCAATTATTTATCCAAAAATATTAGACCAGCACGTAATTTAAAATACGTGCTGGTTTTTTAACAGTTTCTTGTACCCATGGATATTCCCAAAACTGTCCCTTCTTAATCGCACGGTTCTATTATAAACTTCCAATATCATAGGTAAGGAGAAGTGATATGGATGGAAACTAATATTCGTAAGGCGGATCGAATGTGTACAAATGAAGGGCAAATTTATAACTTTTTACGAGAAGCTCAAACAGCTTTTCTTGGCTTGGTAGATCATAACATGCCATATGTCATTCCGCTTAATTTTGTATTCAAAGAAGGGATTTTTTATATTCATGGCGCAAATGAAGGAAGAAAAATCACCATCTTACATACGAATTCAAATGCTTGTATGACCATAAGTGAAAATTACGGAACAATTGCCGATCCGATTCCTGCTAATACAGATACTGCTTATATGAGCGTTATCGCAAACGGTATCATCGAAGTAGTAACAAATTTAGACGAAGCAACGGCAGCAATGCAAGCAATGCTAGATAAATATGTCCCAGCTTACTATCAAGCGCCCTTATCAAAAGCACATGTTGAGAAGTATCAATCTTCTTTAGGAAGTAAAACGATTGTTCTAAAATTGAAACCAATAACGATGACCGCTAAAGCACATCAAGATAATGGACAAATGAAGTTTTATCCTGGTAGATCCATTCAACAGGATATTTAACATAGCAACTTGACTTGGAAATAATAGTGGGGAAAGTTTACACGGTGGCTGCTGGTAAACAATTCGAGAACTCGTTCAAGCGTCTTTGTACTAAATAAGATAGCTATAGTCAGCCTACTGATATTGTTAAAGGAAGCCTTTATGTAATCAAAGTAGTACTGCGGATAACTTCGTCTCTCTATTTTTGGGAGATGGGGTTTTTTAATATAAGAAATAATGAAAAGTAGAGGAGGCTATATGCACATCATAACAAACAATAACGTATCAATGATAGGACTGCTAGCACTTGTAGTTTCTACGCTTTTAACCACTATGAGCTAAGTGTTGAACGCCAATCAAGTATAGGAAGTACCACCCCTTCTTATTCAAATCGTTATAATGGCATAATTTTATTATCTTTATTAGTAATTTGCGCTGGATAACTGAAATATTTCTCGGGAAATATTGTGTAGGTAGTTACTGTAACGGCAAGGGATGTCGTGTTTCCGATATAGGTATGACAAGTAGGCATTCGGTATTGTTCGGTATTAAAAGGAATGATGAGTTTGTGATTTATTTTAATATTCTGACTTTTATTTCTGTTTAACGCTAGTCTGGTCACCTATTTCCCTAGTTGGCATTATGCTGTTATAGCTAGCAGGTATTTTTTAATTGTATTTGGAAAAGAAGACCGTTTCACAATAGTTATTGGGAGTTATAATAGTAAAAGGGAGGGGAATAAGGATGTATTTAAAAGCATGCAAAGTTTTACAGGACAACATAGAGGAAAAACACCTATATCCTTTTAATATACCTAGTTTGCAGGATTTACAAGAGTTAGCGTTTCCAACGAATGTGACGTTTTTTGTTGGGGAAAATGGCTCTGGAAAATCGACGTTACTGGAAGCTATTGCGGATTGCTGTGAATTTAATACAGCAGGTGGGGGACGTCAAAATACCTATGAAGTACATAAGGCGGAATCGGCATTAGGAGATTATATTCGCTTATCTTGGTGGCCTAAAGTGACGAACGGCTTTTTTCTAAGATCAGAGACGTTTTATCAATTTGCAAGTCATATTGATTTGTTAGAACATCCGAATAAGTATGCTGCATTTGGTGGCAAATCACTACACCACCAATCACATGGCGAGTCCTTTTTATCGCTATTTATGAACCGTTTTAAAGGCAAGGCGATTTATTTATTGGACGAGCCTGAAGCGGCTTTATCACCTACGAGACAACTTAGTCTTCTTAAAATCATGAAAGATTTAGAGCATGAAGCTCAGTTTATTATTGCTACCCATTCGCCCGTTTTACTTGGTTATCCGAATGCGACCATTTACAGTTTTGACGATGGGGGAATTGAATCGATTCGATACGAAGACACTATACATTATATTGTAACGAAGCGATTTTTAAATGCACCAGACACTATTTTTGCAGAGCTATTTGATGAGGAGAGAGAATCATGAATCAACGAAAAGGTTTAGTAATGCGAGAAATACGACTTGATGAGATGGCTCAGTCAATTGATTTACTAAATTATGTATTTCAAATGTCTATGTCCATTCATAAGGATCGTCGTTTCGTCAATGCCAAAAGTAAACAGTTCGATGAAGGGCATGCATTTGGCTGGTTTGACGGCTCTCAACTAGTATCACAAATATTAAATTTACCTTTTCAAGTAAATGTACATGGAAAATTTTATGAAATGGGTGGTATTACGGCTGTTGGTACCTATCCAGAATATTCTAGACACGGCTTGATGGAAAGTCTTATTTTGAAATGCCTCGAACAAATGCGAGAGGAAGGTCGATATATTTCTTATTTATTTCCTTATTCCATTCCATATTATCGCAAAAAGGGTTGGGAAATTATGAGCGATATTGTGGAGTTTCAAGTAAAAGATACGCAACTCCCTCATTATGGCGGACTAAACGGTAAAATTCGCCGAGTCGATCCAAAAGATGAGGATGTAGTCGCTATTTATGCACGCTATGCCAAAAAAACACATGGCGTTATGGTGCGTAATAGTATTGCGTGGAATGAAAAATTTCAAGAAGACTTTTGGGAAGAAAAGTTTATAGACAGTGATGTCAAACTACAAGCTGCAATCTATTACGATGAGGACGATGTGGCACAAGGTTATATGTTCTACCGTATAATGGAAGAAAATTTCTATATTGATGAGATTGTTTATATGCAGGAAGAAGCTCGTAAAGGGTTATGGAACTTTGTCTCTGCCCATAGCTCAATGGTCTATAACGTGTATGGGAAAACAACGGGCAATGAAGCAGTCGCTTTTTTACTAGAGGATAGTGAAATTATTCAAAAGGTTTCTCCTTACTTTATGGCACGCATTGTGGACGTAAAGGAATTTTTAATGCGTTATCCGTTTATAGGAAGTGACTTCCAACTGCGCTTTGCGGTAACTGACCGTATTGTCGCTTGGAATAATGGTACCTTTGTTGTCACAGTGCAAAGCGGAGAAGTATCTGTTGAGAAGGTGAGCGAACAATTATCCGAAAATGCTATACAACTAACCGTACAGACGTTAGCTACGATGCTATTGGGCTATAAACGACCTAGCTATTTAGAAAAAATCGAGCGCTTACAAGGTGAAGCAATTGAATTGGCCCTTTTAGAAGCTGTTCTACCTGTAGGTATCCCGACATTTATAGATTATTTTTAAAAGAATTTGTGCAGGGAAAACCTGTGCAATTCTTTTTTGCTTTAATGGAGTGCTTCTTTGTGAAAGAATATGGCATAATTAGTGAATGGAGGGGATGCACTGTATGCCAAAATGTATTGAATGTAAGGAGAAATGGACTTGGAAGCAATCGATGCGTTCGATTGTAACATTTTCACGATTTATCAGTTGCCCTTATTGCGCAAAAAAACAAATGCTCACTTCAATGACTCGTATTTCTATTTTACTTTTGGTCTTTGTACCTTATATTACAATGCCCTATGTTATTGAGGAGGAAGTGAAAAGTTCGGCTGTGGCAATAGGAATTGCTATTTATTTATTGACCTTACTGATGATGATGCCGTTGTTAATGGATTTACGGGAAATACCAAAGCATTTGCAAAAATACGCTCAAAAATGATACATAGTAAAAACACGGGTTTTTGAAAGCCCGCGTTTTAATGTTGTTTGGAACGTAGCAACGGCCATGCTTGTGATAATAATTGAACGCCTTGTTGGATATCCTCGATTGACAACATACTAAATCCTAACTGTAATATTGGTTCAGTGTTTGTCTGTTGCAGATAATACTGGCTAGTTGGGTACACTTTTACACCGCAATGCTCAGCAGCTTGGAGTAGCTCTTCTTCGGTTTGCTGCACATGCAACTTAATCAATACATAAAGACCTGAATGCTCCCCCAATATCGTCATATTGTGCCCGAAGTGCTTTTTAAGTTCTTCTACAAGACAGTTCATTTTATGTTTATAAATAATACGCATTCTTTTAATATGACGTGTCCACTCACCCTTTTCCATAAATGCCGCCATCGTTAATTGATGGAGAGAAGAGGCATTATGTTCAAATTGATCAAATTGTTCTTTGTAACGATGGGTAAGTGACTTAGGCAATACCATATAGCTTAAACGAATACCTGGTAAAAAAGATTTTGAAAAAGTTCCCATATAAATAACGCGCGAATGGTCGATAGAGGCAAGTGCCGGAAATGGTTGCTGCGTATAACGAAATTCACTGTCATAATCGTCTTCGATAATGTAACCACGTACTCTTTTTGCCCATTGAATCATCAATTGCCTTTGTTGAATAGACATTGAAACACCGTAAGGGAAATGGTGGGAGGGGGTTACATATAAAAGCCGTGATTGCATGTGTGTCAATAGCTGAAGTTCAGCGCCATGCGCCAAAACAGGTAGTGCTTCCAACTCAAAACCATTTAATGTAAATGATTGACGTGCACCAACATAACCTGGATTTTCAACAATTACACTTGTAAAATCATGCTTCAAAATAAAACCGAGATACAATAACAATTGCTGTGTACTGCTACCAACAATAATATCATCCGCCTCACATTTTACCCCACGTGCTTGAAGTAAGTAGTGAACAAGCTGCTCTCTTAATACAGGCTCCCCAAAAGGATCGCCATACACAAAACTATCTGCTAACTGGAGTGCTCGATTAGCAAATTGTCGCCAAGTTTTTAGCGGAAAATGGGATTGATCGACAGCACCAGCCCGAAAATCAATTTTTATAGCTGGCAACACCTGCTGTATTTTTTCTGTCCTACTTGTTTGTTCCTCTTTCTGTAAAAACACTTGTTCCAATACATTAACGAAATAGCCTTTACGACCTTCACCACGTATGTAGCCTTCCGCTACCAACTGTTCATAAGCAGTTAATGTCGTATTACGACTGACCTGTAACGTCTCCGCCAATCGTCGAATAGAAGGAAGGCAATCATTGGACTTTAAGATTCCTTGCTCAATTAAAGTCTTTAATTGCTGATAAATTTGCTTATATTTCGCCTCATTATTGTGAATAGGAAATATAAAATCGTCCATATCAAAACCTCCATGACATTTTAAAAAATACAAAAAACGCGCTTTTTATATGTCAGTTACTTATGTATTAGCGTACAGCAATCTTTGTAGAAAGGGAATGCTAATATGCATTTGATATATACTAGTTTGTAATTTTAAATAATGGTAAAATAATGAAAAAGTACAGTGGGAATAAATGGTGTATTTTGAAGCGTTGGAATACACAGGTCAGTATTTCGTAGCGCCGATGATATCAGCAATCTACCAGCACCAAAACAAAAAAAGATTATGTCTATGGTGCTTAAAGCAGATGGAAGGGAGGGTTTTAATTGTTTGCTCAATGTATTCCTTTTAATGATAATGTGAGGGGTAGAATAGGTGGTAATCCTCCAAAATTCATTGAAGAAAAAATATCTGATGATTACAGGTTTTATGCAACTCTAGTTCATCCAGAAAAAGAGGATGTTATGCTTTCGATTATTATTCATAAGGATTTTGATACTTTATTGGAAAGAAATATATATCCTTCAATTGAAGTACGGGTTATAGAGCATAAATACTCCGAAATTGGAAGAAATACGGATAAGCGTATTTTAGATTTAGGTATAAACTCCATAAGCGATTATTCGCAAAAACAAGGGAATAATTATTTGTTTATTAAAGTTTTAGGAGAACCACGTCTTATTCAACCGAAAAGTTATTATGATAAAGAGTTGAAAAATGATAATTACTCCTTTTTTCTACAAATAGACGAAGAAGGCTATAGTGATAATATGGATTATGTATTTATGTACGGTGCATTATATCTATATAAGCATAATGAAACAGGAGAGGTTATTGCTGGTTTCTGGCAATGCTCTTGAACAACCTTGCTATTAACGTGTAAAATGCGCACCTGCTGGTTACTTTATTCAAATCCGTTTGTGCATGACTTACTTACTTGATAATGCTGGAGGAGAGAAGTGTCGTGGAAAATAGCAAATTGCTTCATGATTTTGTTAACTATTTAGATGATGAAGATGTATATTCTTCTTTAGAAAAATATTGGATGGATATGTTTTTCATGTGGTTGCATCAAGAGAATATTGAGGGAAGTGATTGGATATGTCCTTATTACAACACTACCTTCAGTAATGGAAAAAAAATGATGGATGGAAATCCGATATTTTCGGCAAAATCAAAAAAAGAGAATAAAATAATAAAAATTATCCAAGAAAGCTCTAATAATGATGATGTATTTTCTTATTGGATTAATGAAAATAGCAGCCCGAACGAGTTAGTAATAGTTTGTACATTGAACAATAATAACATTGAAAAGATAAAAAAAGTAATAATAAATTGGATTAAAGAAATATTCAAAGATACAAAACAGAAGTATTTAGAAGAAACAAACTAGATTCTATTTTTCCGATAAATAGAATTTTGGAGGTAAATAAAATATGAAAGATATAAATGAATTACAAAATAAATACCAGGCTTTATATGATTTTGATGGAGTTACTAAAGAGTCTTTAGATAAAATTGAAAATGAACTCCAAATAAAGCTACCCAATAATTTTCGTGAAATATCTGGCTTTTATAGTGGAGGTATTGTTGGTGGAATAGATATCCATTCTTTTCAATTTTCTGAGCCAACTAATTTTATACGCGAAACTATAAGAATAAGAGAAGCTGTTGGTTTACCGAATAGATTCGTTGTTATTGCTGAACAAACTGAAAGTATTATTGTTATGGATACTGAAAAAACACCATCAATCATTTGGCTAGATTCTGTAGAAATAAATAAATTAGAGCAGCAAGACTTTATCTCCAAGCCAGATGTATGGGAGGATTTTTCTGACTTTTTTCATCAGATACTAGAAGATGAGGAAGAAGAACGTATATATTAAGGTGAAATAAAAGTGGGGGTAGAACTTCTGGCAAAAAATACAGGTTGTGCAGAAGACTTAGAGATTGCAGAAGAAATTCATGACAGTCTTTTTTATATTATGAAAATACTAAATCAGGAAAATATTGACGATTTTTATAAGTAATATTTATGCAAAAGATGGATTAATATATGCATTGCAATATTAATAATATGGTTCGTGTTTACGGAATACTTTTTCGTTCAAATACATAGGGAGGGTCAGAAGCTTAAAATCTTCTCATCCTGATAATTAAGAGAAGATATGTGTCTAGCGATGTTTTTCACAACAATGATATGAGGTAACTACATGAAAAAAATCACAACAGTACAATTAAGCTTCTGTTTTTGCCTTTGTTAGTGGCATTTGTTACACCTTGGTTAGTCAAGTTGTCACGGGCAATTCCAAATCGGAATTACTCCACTTTACGATGTTTGAAAATCTCATGCTATTTATTTTGATTTTTTTAGGTGTTTATTTATTTACGCTAATCATTACGGTACCTATTGATCTTTATTTTAATCAATATCATAGGTGTGGATAGGTAGGGTGTATCAACCTTTGGGTGTTGAAAATTGATGGATTAACTTCTATGTTTTTGATTATTCCACTGTTTGCAATTTTCTCATTGCTTATAGAATTTAAGTTAAAAAAGTGATAAAATATTACGTTTTGAACTTTAGGCTTGTTCAACAGCTTTGATTTATTTATTTTGGAAAACCACTAGGAATACAAAACTTAGGTACTGTGTAATCTAGGAAATCTTCTAAGTATATCAAAGATTAAGGGGATAGTATGAGATACTATATGATTGTTAAGAAAAATGTAAAGTCGCCTATTTTTATGAAGGGCGTTATTCACGAATCATTTGATGAAACTAAATATAATGAAGGAATGGGATACGAATGGAATAAAATCTTTTTTCAAAAACAAGAAATGCCAAAAGATTTATGGTTAATTACTAATAATAAAATTGAATTTGACTATTATGAGGGTTTTAATGGTCATATTATCAGTAGTGATTTTTTTACTTTGATGAATCAAGTAAATACTTTACAAAAGTATGTTACATCAAATCTACAAGTTGTTAGTTCAAAGGGAAAATCTAAAGTAAAAAAACCCTATTATTTTATTAAGTATTATAATAGAGAAGATTTCGTTGATTACGAGAAGTCAGAGTTTACAAAAAGAAGTGTTCCAGAAAATAAGGTTTTTGACATAAATTATATGGTTGGAAAATATCAAAAAATTGTTCTACAAGAAAATGATAGAGACGTGTTTTGCTTGAATGACTTAAAATTAGCAAGATATCTATTTTGTTCAGAAAGGTTTAAGCAACTTTGTGATGAAAAGCAAATGAAAGGAATTCAATTTATAGAATTGGCAGATGTACCTCAATATTTTTCTTTCTATAATCGATAATCAAGTTCCTTAGTTATCAAAAACTTACAATAATAAAAAAGACTAGGTCATTGTTATTTGGAGGAAATAAATGAATTTAAATTTTAAGTCTACACCCTTAATCACTAAAACAACAAGAAATATTGATGCGCCTGAAATCAATACTTATTTTCAAACTTATATACCTTCGAGACTAATTGAATTTTGGAAATCTTATAATGAAGTTTCATTTGAAAACGGAATCAATATTTATGGTTTTGACATCGCAATCGAAAGAAACGGTTTGTACGAAGTAAGTACTTATGCACCAGAATATATTTTGATAGGAGATGATGGAGGAGGGCAAGGATTGTTTTTAAAAAAGAATAGCGATCTTAACGTATTCTATCAAGATTTCGGTGCATTATCGTTGCCTTTTTATACTTTAGATACCGATTTATTTAGATGGCTGGAAAATGATGCTGTAATAAAAGATGATGATTTTACTTTAGACGAACCTGATTTGATAGATAAGGTAAAAGTTTATATAGTCAGAAAACCAAATGAAGCAAATAAATTTATTATGGAACTAAGAAAATGTTTTAATTTGAACCTTTCTATTAACGATATAAAAGAAAAACTGAATAGTTTACCTTTTTTGGCTTTCCAAGATATCACAATTATGAAGTATGGCAAAACAATTGAGATTTTAAATCAAAAATACAATTGTATAGAGGTTCGTAATTCAAAGAATGTTATTATAATTAGCCCAGAGAAAAATTAGTTAATATAGCGCAACTACAAAGAAATAAAAACATCACTGTACAATTAGAGATATTTAAAATATTATGGTAAAATAAGGATAAATATTTCGGACATATGTAAAGAAAACGCCAAAAGACGCTTTCATTACATATGTTTTTTATTTACAAAAAAGGTGTGTTGTTCATGCATATATATCGACTTGGAAATGACCATGATTTGAAAGATTTAACTTATTTGAATATGTTAAAAAATGCAAAATAAAAGACCGTTAAAAAATGATGTAGCAAAACATCACATAGAAACGAGAGGATAGACATTTTATGAAACAACTAGAAAAATCAATATTAAAATTTATACAGGCGATGAATGAATATCCAAAAGAAGAATCCCCCGTTGAAAAAAACGGAGGAGTCCGTTATAGGTCAAAATTAGCAAAACTTGATGTAGATGAAAAAATTTATCTTTCTCCTGAATTAGTATTATTTTATCAACAGTGTGAAATAATTTGTAATATACGTCCTGATGGCCATCAATTAGATTGTACAGATATTGACTTAGGGAATAGCCTCCTTTTTTTGTATGCCGCAGATAAATTGGTTCGTAGACAAGAAGGATTTCGTTGGATTGGAACCGAAAAAAGAGAAAATCCAAATTGGAATCCAAATTGGCTTGTAGTTGCAGATAAGGATGATGATCCAATTGTAGTTGTCACAAACCAAGAAAATTCACCTGTTTTTGCAAGTTATGAAACGAGTGCCTTATTTCCAATCGCGGATTCTTTTTCTGTCTTTCTAGATGCTCTTTCGGTGACATTAGAAATAATACATGAAAAATTCAAAGGAGAAATAATGGATGAGGAAACTTTTGAAATCTACGATGATTTTGTTGAAATATTAAAGTCTTCTTTGATTAGTATTTTGAAAAAAGAGGAATACGCTGATAATTTAATTGATTACTTATACGGTTAATAAATAATTTTTTTTCGTTTTGTAAATGGTAGAGGGATATCTGCCTCTTAAGGTGCAATGGTTGTAACATCTTCATGCAAAGCAAAGGTAATAGTGGACAGTAATAGGCTATTTGTAGAACTACTTTGAATAACAAGGCTTTGGAGGGAATCAGAATGGAAGCGAGGATGTACATTGAACGATGGTGGGGAGAATATATTGGCGGAACAGATGATACTTGCACTTTAATTGATTATTTGGTTAACAGAGAATTTGAGATAGAAATCCCCGTAGAGATAGACGTTAAAAATTTGTTGCAAGACTTCCAACTGACTAATGCTCGGGAAATAAAAGACTTTCGTCAAACGAAGGACATTTACTTTAGTTACGATAACGGTCATCGTCAGGATATAGGTTGTGCAATCAATTTTATAATGGATGTTACGGCTATTATAGTTGAATGTCAAAAAAACGAAAAGGTTCGTCTTGTGGATTTGGATGGAGGTAGCTTGGACAAAAATGCTGTTATTTCTTTAAAAGTAGAAAAAGAAGAGCTTGCACTGTTAAGGGGAATAGTAGAGGATTTTGTTCATCACCCTTTACATTATGATTTGGCTGAGTTTTGTTCTGAAGATGATATGAGAGAAATTGCAAAACACTGTAAGGAAATTATAGCAGAACTGAACATATAAACAGTGATTGAAAAAGCAAAGATAAGAATTTATGGAGGGCTATGAAAATAGCACAGTGCGAACGAGTAAAATTATAATTTCAGGAGTGGTGTTACGATGAGTATTGGCTTGAAAGAGATATGGGATGGGGAAATCCCAGCAGATGAAATGGCTTTAGCGGAACTATCTGATAAAATATGGGAAATTGGCGGATTGGACACGATTAAAGAAAAGGTTTCGCCAGAGTTATTTCAACTTCACATTGCCATCAATACGATTGGCAACTGGCAGTCGGATGGTTGGGACTATATCTTTGCGTATCAGTCTGAACTGGTACCGCATATTTCAGAGGTTTTGGCGAAATTTGGCTTGCTTCATTTGCAGCATGCTTTTGACGAAGTTTATGCAATTTTTCCAGATTTCATAACATTTGAGGATAATTCACTTTATTGTGACATGATTAACTTCCTGCACAATATGCGACATAAAGTAAGTGAAGAACGTTTGAATGTGTACACACAAGATGAGCGTCAAGCGATGGTGAAACAATATCAGGAAAAGATTCATCAATTGGATAAAATGACGGGGCCTCTATGGGGATATGGCAGCCCAATGGATGGTTGGGCCGTAATCTTAGAGAATTTAAAGGATTAGAATGGATAAGGCGTTCATAAACTCTAAGAAAGAAAAGTTTTTATATACAGCATTTATCAAAAGAGCAAAGATTAAAGGATTGATTAATCATGTTATTCCTGGATTATGGCCTTCGTTTTGCAACACGTACTACATAATTGTGACAAGACATTTATCACTAAATCAGCCTTTTACCTCCTGTATGCCCTAACGGTAAGACATTTCTATATAAAGTTGACGATTGACAAAATACTTGCTAATATATTAGCCATCTAACATATTAGTGGGTGGTTTTTTGTCTTTATACGAACAGGTTAAGCGCATCAATGAAGCAGAATATACGATAAACCGTTTGATCTATAAACATTATAAGCAATATTTAAATAGCGGTATTACAACGCAACAAGCGGTTGTATTAGATATTGTATACTTATCTAAACGTATTACGGTCGGTGAAATTGCGATTGAAATGAATATTAGCTCTAGCGCAGTTAGCCAATTAATAGCGAAGTTGGAAAAGAATAATTATATCAAGCGAGAAATTAATTTACAAAATCGGCGTGAAGTATTTATAACGTTAGCTGAAAATGGCTTAGAGTATTTTTCGAAGCAAGATTATGTAGAACGACAAATTGCTGATAAAATTTATTGCAAACTTTCATCAGATGAGTTAGATGAATTAGAACGGATTGTTGAAAAATTGAAGGAGATTTCGATGAAGGAGTTATTATAAAGCTTCTTCATACCCGATATGTTAGATAGCTAATTTATTTAGGAGGTTAACAAATGAAGAGTATACTTAAAAATATCGCTTTTAAAGGTGCAGTGTATTATGAAAAAAACGGACAAAACAAGCACTATTATGATGGTTATCAAGAACTCGAAAAGAAGCATAATATTAACCAAAATACACAATTTAATTTAGCATCATTAAGTAAAATGTTTACTGCCGTAATGACGTTCCAGCTAATAGAAAAAGGAAGGTTACAGTTAGAAGATAAAATTTCAAATTGGTTTAATGCACCTTATTTTACCGAAGTAACAGTAGCACAATTACTAACACATACATCCGGTATACCAGAGTACATAGTAGAAGATACAACAATAAGTGTTGAAACATTTATTGAAGTAGGGCTACCACAATTTGCGCCAAAAGAGTACTGGTATTACAGTAATACGAATTATGTTTTGCTTGCGAAAATAATTGAGAAAGTTAGCAATTTATCATATGAAACATATTTACGACAATATATTGCAGAACCATTAAATCTTACCTATACAACAACTCAACCTGCCAAACAATGGGAAGCGCATGGTCAAACGTATGATTATGAGGAGCAACGATATAGAAACGTTTCTGATGACCCGTATTTTCATGAAATTGAAAAATATAATAATGCATATGGTGACGGTGGTATTTATGGAACAGTGGCAGAGGTGGCTAAGTTTTTAAAGGCATTTTTGCAAGGTCAGTTCATTAGCAAAGAGCATGTCCAATTGATGTTAACCCCAACAGAATTAGCTGATAATTATGGCTATGGTTTTATTGTTCAAGATGGTTGGGTTGGTCATACAGGAGGATGGCTTGGTTGTTCAGCACAAGCTTTTATTAACACAGCCACATCGGAATTGATCGTTTTAGCAACGAATCAAGAAGTGTTTCCTCAATATGAACAAGAAATTATGAATTACTTAATGGGAATACAATCTTCTGTAGAAGCACCAAAACATATCGACATTTTATCGCTCTCTAAAAATGATGATATTACGGGTCGATATGAATTAGGAGATGAACTTGGCACAAGATTTACGATTATAAAAGAAAGACAATTTATGATTTCATTTGAACATCAGTTGCCTGTGCCACTTTATAAAATAGATGAGTCGTATTATTGGATACGTAATACGATGAGTTATGTAAATATCGAGAATCAATTATTTATTGATGAAGGTGTTGAAGTACCTTATCAAAAAGTTAATTGATATAGTCAGAAAAGTTACATGTATGGAAAGCCAAAAAGCAGTATGTACATGATAAAGGGATTAATTTAAGACTCATTGCCGCAAATACTGTAGAAAATAAACTTTATTTTTCAATTAGCTGAAGTATTGGATTAATGTGTCCGTTAGGAATTGGATGATAAGTGGATGGAAGAATGTCTGTTTCAAAGATATCTTGGAGTTAAGGAGGTAATCGCTTGATTTTGAGTGTTATCCATAAAGAGTTAGCCTTAGTATCTCTATATAGAAGTTAAAGAAGGTTTTTGTTTTATTCTTTAAATTGAAAAGGAAGGCTATTTAGATAAACAAATAAAGTTGTCCCTTTACGTTCGACGCTTAATAGAAGATTTATTGTGAATCCTATAAACATTAAAATATCCATAGATTCAGTTAAAATGGAACAGTTAGAGCACATGTAAAAATGGATGCGATACAGATTTGTAAATCTATTCTTAATATTTTATTTGGAAGGTGCTATTGTGAATTGTGAAAATAAAAATATCAAACTATATATGAATGATGGAAAGATTTTTGATGGAATTTTAACATTATATGAAGAATCTCCAGATGATGAAGAGATGGTTTTAATAGTGTTATCTATTTTGGGGCACACAATAAGTTATCAACATGAGAACTTTTTTCAAGCGCTTCAAAGTTTGCGTCAAAATTTAGAAGAGAAAAAAATACAGATTATGTGTAATGGAGCTGCGCTAAATATCTATCCATCTCAAATGCAACTTTCGATGGGGAGTGGGCGTTTGGCATATAAATTAAAATTTGGAAAACCCGCTATATCAGAAGATATAGTTGATATATTTGAGTGTGAAGATGATTTGAAGTTTGTTAAAATTGAAGACCAGCTTAAATATTATTATAGGTGGTTAAAAAGCTTAGGTTAAATATGATAAAGAAAGAGTTACATCACTTATTACCAACATACATTTTGCAAAGTAAACGAGAAATATGCTGGTGCCCAAGTTCTCCCCGCATGGAATGAGCAGGCATTATTTTAGGCAAAAAAATTTGTTGTAATGAATTAGATGAGCGATCTTCTGAACGTTACTGAAATGGGGCGTGGTAGGAGCACCCCGCTGTGAAGATTAAAGAAGTAATAAAAATGTTTTATTTTGAAGTGATTTAATAGAGGTTTGTTCCGGAATAGAAGATTCAAGTGTGAAGTGAATTTAGTTTGTAAAAGTTTTCTAAGTTTTAAAAGAAGCACTTGTTTGTCACTAGCAGGAAGCAAGTGCTTTTCATGTATCACTTTCATAAGTTTAGAAGGTAATTGTTATTTAAATCGATTTATGAGGACAAACATACTGCATAAAGTATCCTATTGAATTATTGAGAAGAGAGTATGTCTTCTAGTTTTCTCAAATACTTCTGGAGAAGGAGAAATAATGGATATAAATGAAATTAAGAATCTACCTGATAGAGTACCAACTGAAACACTTATATCGATGTTTCAAAATGCATTAAATCAATTTAAAAATAATGAAATTAAAAAAGATAATTTTTTATTAACCCTTAGTCAACTAACAGACAGGCAAACTATGACATACGAGTTATTAAGAAGTGATATAAGAAATGATATTGATAGAACTCTCTCTAGATTATGGAAGACAGATTCATATGATGAAGTAGATACTATTCTTTCTATTGTAGTAAATTTGGGGCTAGAAATTTGTTTTAAGAAAATAAAAGAATCACTGGGGCATTATAATACTATAGATAAATCAACCCTAGATGAAATTCAGGAAACAATAAATGAAGTTGGCGAGAATATTGCTAATCCTTATTATGATTTGGAAAAATTTAAGTGAAAAATAAGATGAATTGCTAAAAAAGCAAGATTACCATATAATGTTGCAATACAATTAAATCATAAGCTCTATTTGAACAAATTTATATTGTGTTAAAAGACACTATAGTTAAAGTTATGACTATTTGTAAGATTGGAAAATTACCATTGTACTAATTGATATTGAGTGCGCTATAAGCCCTTTGTATTTGACTCATTTAGCCTACACGATTGAGAAGTGCTATTTTTACAATAAAGCAATAAGAGCAAGAACAGGATAAGGTTTATTTTTACATATAAGAGATTGATTTGAACAAGAAACAAACAACCAGTTTATGTAAGTTGAATGGTTTAAGCATAATTAACATGTGGTATAAAAGATTCATATGGTCAATACTATGAGCATTTTAAAAATCACGATTGTTATTACATAAGATATAAATTAAAAGCACTTGATTGCCTACAACAGGGGATAAGCGCTTTTTTTGCATGTTTAAATATTGAGTGGTTATAAAGATAAAACCAAAAGAGTTGCTTGGAACAATCTATAAGTGTTGAAATCGACGCTACTATATGGTTTACATTCTCTTAATATTCAATTAGGAATATTTTAAATGATTTAACCAAAAATATTGTATAGTTATTTTCAATAAAAAAGAATAGAAGGATGGGATGATTAGAAATGAAGAAATTTTTCTCTCTGTTGTTTATTTTATCTTTGTTTGTATTTATGCCCTTGGTCACTAACGCAAATGATCTTTCTGAAGAGGCCATAGAACTTCAGCGTAATGATAGAACCGACTTTTCTATTCCTGAAAAAAGCGATTTAACATCAATCATGGGAGATGGGGATAGTAAAATTTATAAAGTTGCCCTTGGTATGAACAGAAGTGAGAAATTAACCTTGGTAACTAGAAAAACATTTGATGTAACTATTACAGATCCAAATGGTGATAGAATCGTTCAAGAAACGGGATTAGGGGACGAGGGTAATAGACAAGTAGAATTTGAAACAAGTATTGTTGGTGAATATTATATTCAAATTAAACCTTCGGAAGATGGAAGAAATAATTATCCTTATAGTTTACGAACAATTGTAGGAGAGCCAGTCTATCTTTATGCTAATCCAAGCTATCGAGTAGGTTTACGTACTTCTTCTATATCTTCAAGAAAAACAACGAGTGATATTCAATATTTTGATTTAACGAATATTAGCAGTATTCCTGACGATGCTATTTTAACAGATTTTACAATAGGCGGTAAGGAGACAAATCGCTATTTAGTTAGTTTGTATTCAATTAAGAGAAGTCTTCGTCCAACATCTAGTTTTTCTTGGATTGATGCTACGTTCCCTTTATATAATCCAAAACAATTAGATGCTGTTCCAAAGCATGCTCAAATAAAAGTAAAGCAACCTTATGCATTTAAATACTCTGCTTCTTTCGATTTACCGGGAACCTATACTTTACAACCCTTTGTTTTAATAAGCTATAAACGGGAAATGAAATAATAGGAGGATTTAAACATGTTGCACTCATTACGTTCAATTTCTCAAAGACAAACTTTTAACTCTCCATCTTATCCAAAAATGGTGTTTTCTCGTAAAGAACAACAGGCTCCTTTAAACTCAAATCAATTAGGCTCACAATTACGGGAAGTACATCACCATAAGCGGGATAATCGTTTGACCATCGAGAAACATCCAGTTGTAGGTAATCCAAATAATTATAAACGCTTCTCCTTAGAGGGAAAAAGCCAAATGTTAGCGAGCATACAAAATTATATTCATACCGGTAATCCTGCTTATCTAAATAGTGTAAGAGATAAGAATAAGGTTTTAAAGGGGTTTCAAAGTTTAGGAAGTGTAGCTTCAGCTTTGAAAAAAATGGAGTTACATATTCAAAAAAAACAGACTAAATTAAACTCTAATATAATAGAATCTCCATCAAGAGAAAGTAATTTTCATAATCAATACCAAGCGAAGGTTCTCCATGTCGATTCAAATTTTAATTTGACTATCAAAAACAATCAAGTTTATGGTATTCCAACTGATTATGGGATTATTAATTATCAGTTTATTGATGATGGGTCATCTAGATATGTAAAGTTATTACATTATGATAATCAAATATCCGATCACAAACGTGTTCATTTAGAGCGAAAACGGCAATTGTTACAGGACATCCAAACCTTTATTCATACAGGTAGTTCTTCATGGTTACACACTGCAAGAGATAATGGTGAGATTTTACAGGGCTTTGAAAGTTTTGGCATTACGACTGAGGAACCCTTTACCATAAATAATGGGTCTAAACGATATCGAATTAGTCCGAGCGGCATTTTGCACAATGTTGATTTAGAAAGTAAAGGAATGCGCGAACAAGATTGGCGCAAATATGGTCACGACGAAAATACAGTTTTTTTAATTCAAGGGAAAGAGTATAAAATGGATGAAAACGGAAGACTTCCTTTACCAGAAGATTATGTTCATAAATATGAGCAAGTAAAAATTTTTAAAAGAAACTAAAAGAGGGCTATAATGGCTCTCTTTTTTATGAGTTCAAGTAGACGATGACAAATGGTACTATATCTAGCGAAAGGTAATAAAAAAATGTGCATCTCTTTATACAAGTTGTCTTTGTAAAAATCCAAATGCATTATAAATGTATAAATTATGCTATTGATTCTTATAGAAGCGGACAGTATGGGGGAAAAAGATAATGGAGATTTTAGAATTACCGATTGAATTTGAATTTAACGGACAAAGGAACACGATATATCCTAGCTTAATTGTATGGAACAATGAACTAACATTGGTCGATACAGGGTATATAAATTTTTTACCATTGATTGAAAATGAAATTATTAAACGTGGCTATGAAATGAAATATTTAAAGAATATTATCATTACGCATTATGATGATGATCATATCGGCTCTTTACATGATTTCAAAGAAAAATATCCTTGGATAAACATTATTGCTAGTGAAATAGAATCATCATATATTAGTGGCGAAATGAATTCTGAGAGATTAGTTCAGGCGGAGGAATTACTGGAAAATATGCCACTTAAAGAAATGGAATTTGGCAAATGGTTTATCAAACAACTAAAGGATTTAAAGCATATTGCAATCAATCAAAAGGTCCATGACGGTGACATGATTTTACATCACGAATGTCGAGTAGTTGCAACACCTGGTCATACATCAGGGCATATTTCATTATATTTTCCAAAGTTAAATAGTGTTATTACAGGGGATGCTGCTGCTAATGAAAATCATGAATTAGTTATTGCAAATCCACACTTTTGTTTAAACATGGACAACGCAAAACACTCTTTGCGAAAAATTCAAAACCTTCAAGCTGACACGTACTATTGTTATCATGGTGGGATAATTGCTTTATAGTAGGGTGAAGCATGTTCAAATGGCAATTGTGATTGGAGAAATTAAAATTTTAGCGCATCACTCTATTGACACATTGAAATGACATGTCTCAATAGATTGCTTGTATTATAGTTTTCCATTTTTATTAATTAATTTTAAGTAGATGCATTAAAACTTTTTCTTAAGCTTACGTTGTAGCACATTAAGAGAAGTTTTATTTTTCTTTGTTAATTTTTTCAATGTTTCTTTAGCGTATTTATTCGCAGGGTCTAATGCTAAAATTTTATAACAAGTTTCAAGAGCTTTTTCATTACTCACTAACTTATCGGGCACCTCATTTAGGAATAATAAGTGTTCTAACGTATCGGGATCTTGTTCATTTGTCAAAGTTACTAGCCTTTCAGCGTGAAAGAGGGCGCAGTGATAGGCACCTTCAATAGGCGTTAATGAACATATAAATAATGATAATGCAAGGTTGTGTAATTCAACAGATTCTTCCTTCATTAATAAATAGTGCAAAAAAGTATAATTCATCATATTGCCGTTATCGTAAGCGATCGATATTAGTTGACTCTGAAATTGGTCGAAATCGCTTTTGTGATATAACGCTTCAGCTTCTTTAAAGTTGAATGATAGAATTTGATGCTCTAGATTTTTTAACATGGAATCAACACCTACATATTACTAATTTTTAGCTATTTAAACATTTTAAAGCGCATTAATAGATAAGAATGGCACTTAACCATTTTAAATAGCACTAGGTTAAAAAGAATCCTTATAACGTTTTAACCTAGTGCTTGTATGTCTTTTCATAAATGTAATGAATAATTTTACTTCATTTTACTTTGTAATTCTTTAAGGGAAGTTTTCGCAGTTTTATTCGAAGGGTCTAACGCTAAAATTTTATGGCAAATTTCAATCGCTTTTTCATCACTTACTAATTTATCAGGAATGATATTAAGGAATAATAAATGTTCTAAGCTAAATGTATCTTGTTCATTTGTTAGCTCGACAGCCCTTTGTGCGTGATAAAAGGCACAATGATGGGGGTTGCCGATAGGGGTTAGAGGGATGATAATTAATGAAAAGGCAAGATTGTGTAACTTCGCTGACTCTTCTTTCATTAATAAATAAAGCAAAAAGGTGTAATTTATCATATTGCGGTTATCATTAGCGATACATAGCAGCTGATCGTGAAATTGTTGGAAATCCATCTTATGATATAACGCTTCAGCATCTTTAAAGTTGGCTGATAAAATGAGCTGTTCTACATTTTTTAACATATTTCATTCTCCTTTGGTTGTATTTTCGTAATGAAGAAAGTTTTATAGTTTCTAGGAGCTTTTTAGTTTTAAAAATTTACGCCGATTTATTAATAGGCGTAATAGGGTAGATAAGAAAGGCGCTTGTACTTTTTTCACAAGTGCATACGATTGTTTACTTCATTCTACGTTGTAACTTTTTAAGTACACTTTTGGCAATTTCATTCGAAGGCTCTAATGCTAAAATTTTATGGCAAGTTTCAAGGGCTTTTTCATCACTTACGACTTGATCGGGCACTCCGTATATGAATAATAAATTTTCTAAATCTCCTACATCTTGTTCATTTGTCAATTCGATAGCTCTTTGTGCATGATAGAGAGCACAATGATAGGCACCTTCGATAGGTGTTAAAGCATGTACACATAATGAAAAGGCAAGATTGTGTAACTTCGCTGACTCATCTTTCATTAATAAATAATGCAAAAAGGTATAATAAATCATATTTTCGTCATCATAAGCACTAATTATGATTTCATCATCAAATTTTTGGAAATCCATTTTGTGATATAACGCTTCAGCTTCTTTAAAGTTGTTTGATAAAATAAGTTGCTCTAGATTTTTTAACATGGAATCATCACCTACATATTACTGATTTTTTGCTATTTAAATAGCATCAATAGATAAGAAGGGCACTTGAAATTTTTGAAATACCACTAGGTTAAAACGAAACCTTATAATGTTTTAACCCAGTGCTTGTAGGTCTTTTCACAAATGTAATGAATAATTTTACTTCATTTTACTTTGTAATTCTTGAAGAGAAGTTTTCGCAGTTTTATTCGAAGGGTCTAGTGCTAAAATTTTATGGCAAATGTCAATCGCTTTTTCATCACTCACTAATTGATCGGGGACAATATTAAGAAATAATAAATGTTCTAAGCTAAATGTATCTTGTTCATTTGTCAATTCGACAGCTCTTTGTGCGTGATAGAGAGCACAATGATAAGCACCTTCAATAGGTGTTAGAGCATTTACAAATAATGAACAGGCAAGATTGTGCAACTTCGCTGACTCTTCTTTCATTAATAAATAATGCAAAAAGGTATAATTAATCATATTTTTGTTATTATAAGCACTAATTATGATTTCATCATCAAATTGCTGGAAATCCATTTTGTGATATAACGCTTCAGCCTCTTTAAAGTTGGCTGATAGAATGTAAAGTTCTAAATTTTCTTCCAATTTTTATTCACCTCTGTACTATTTATTTTACTTGATAATAAAGATGCTTGTATCTATTGAAGTAGCCCTAAGTTAAAACAACTAACTTGAAATTTTTAACCTAGGGCTAGTACGTAAATTGATTAACATTGTTTTGTAATATTGCTTTTCAGTATCTTTAAAGAAAACTGTTTACTGAAAGAATTCAATTTTCTATTTTCTATTCACCCACCCATTACTTACGTGTATTTTACCATTTTTTCTTACAAAAGTTACTGTGACTGTATGACCATTTATATTTAATGTCTTCTTTCTTGCAGAGCCATAAGGACCCTCTTTCCCGTAGCGCATCACGTAAGACATTACTTTTGCTACATCATCCCAATTATTCTTCGTTACTTTATGCCAATCATGCTTTGGATCTAGGATGTGCTTGCGTGAATTAGCATCTAATCTTTCTATAGAAGACAATATTTTATCAAAATTTCTACTGCGAATCGCATTCGTTGTAGCTTTTCTACCGTATTTTTTTATAGCATATGAAATACCGTATCTTGCTACGGCGGCTATAATGACTACTGGTAAAGCAGAAGCTTGAGCTTCTAATGTATCAATATCATAAATTTCGCCATCAGATTGATCGACAAAAGTTGCTGAGAAATTTTGTCCTTCATTTGTATGAACGATTACTTCATATTCATGGGAGATTTTTTCTCCATCTTCTTCCACTGTACCATGCAATAAAATGGATTCGGTAATAGTATCATAATATATTACAGTGGATACATGAACATCCGTAGTGTTGATGTCAGTATATACTGTGACCAAATCACTTTCTTCTTCAACATGTAAATCTAATTGTTCAGTATCATCTATCCCGAGCTCTTGTAATATTTCATTTTCGACTTCAATCGTATTATATTCGATCGTGTTCGCTTCATCATTTGCGTAAGATTTGAGAGGATCAACACTTGGCACAAGAGAAATTAGCATTGTTATTACAATTAATTTAATTAAGAATTTTTTCATCATTCATAACTCCTTTTCCTAATTAAGTTGTATAAAACCATGTCCGTATTCTTCATCAAATCCAGGTAGACCTAAATCTTTCACATAAGGTGCTAGAAAGCTATTTAAATTAGTACTATTCATCTTTTCATTAGTGTTTCCAAGTATATAAGCGATAGAGCCCGTAACGAAAGCTGCCGCAAAAGATGTCCCATTAAATATGCTGTAGCCACCATTATTGTCAGTAGATAAGATATTTTTACCTGGTGCGGCGTAATCGATTTTGCCTTTTCCAGAGTAGCTATAGCTTGTGAAATCAGATTTTAATGCAGAAACTGAAATGACACCTTCGTATTTCGCTGGGTAATCAACCCTTAATCCTAGTGTGTTACCAGAAGCGGCTACAATAATAATTCCTTCGGCTAAAGCCTTCTTTATAACCTTTTCAAATTCCAGATTATTTGTTTCAAATCCAAAGCTAATATTGATAATATCTACATCATTTTTGATACTCCATTCAATACCGTTGATAACTGTTTGAAAGTCACTTTTACCTTGACTGTTTAAAACTTTGACATTATAAATCTCTACATTATCCTTTGCGATTCCAGAAAAGCCCATTTTATTTTGAGACGAACCGATAATCCCGGCAATGGCTGTACCATGGTTTAACTCATCAATTGGTTCTTGGTCCGATTCGATAGCGTTATACGACGCAACAATTTTATTTTTTAAAGCAGCATGATGGGAAATACCACTATCCAATATCGCTACTTTAATCTTTTTATTAGTTGGTTTTTCGTTCTTTCCCAAAGTTGAATGAACCGCATCATACCCCCAAATTGCACTGTCTTCATATCCAGCAAACTGTTGCATGGCATAATTTATAAGGAACGCTAGTAACACCAAAAAAAGCACAACTATAATGTGTTTTTTAATATTTTCATCACCCTTTTCCTCAAATAATCTAAAGCACTGGTTGCTAAAACGAAATACACTTGGATAGTAATGATTGAACGAATAGCCTAATTTTGATGCTTCTATAATAAGCGATGATTTATCGATTTTTTCAAAATATTCCTAAAAGAATATTGAAGATTTTTGATTGCTATATTCTTTTAGGAATATTTCGTAAAAATAAGATGGGATTTTTGTATATTTGTATAAACAACATTGCTTAAATGCTAATGGGGAGGGAGGTAAGCATAAAACTAGTAGAAGTTTGATAGGATTTACATAAATTAAGAGGGAGTAAGGAGTGAGGAAGTGTGAAATTCATTCCAAAAGTTTATTTTATTAATAAACAATTCACACAAATTTTTTATGCACAATTTTTATCAGGTCTTGCAGATAAAATTATCCTATTTATTTTACCGCTTTGGATTTTGGAAGTAACAAGATCATCCATCTTCGTTTCCATTTTAAGTGCTTGCAGTACAATTGCCATCGTGATTCTTTCTCCGTTTATGGGGACTTTTGTCGATAGATTATATAAAAAAAATTTAATGCTTGTCGCAAACAGTATACGATGTATGTTATTAATCTTACTTGCCGTTATTACCATTGTGGGCTATTTTGATTTTTTGTATATACTTCTTATTTTTATTGTCTATTCATTTGGCAGTACGATACATTCCCCAGCAGCCAATGTTGCGCTCACAATTATTGTCAATGATGATGAGCTGCAGGAGGCTGTAGCTATTAGACAAACATCGAATCAGCTAGAGAGCGTTTTAGCGCCAACGTTAGGTGGTCTGTTATTTAGCGTGTTTAGTCCAGGAAACTTCTTTCTTATTAATGGGTTGTGCTTCGTTCTTTCTCTTCTTATATTGTTAACTTCAAATATTACAGAACAGCATAAAGCTAAAGCGAAACAATCTTTTCTAGTAGACTTAAAGGAAGGCGTGTCTATTCTTTTCCAAGATAAGATATTAAAAACCTTTCTTTTTAGCGCGGCTATTATCAATATTTTAGGTGCAGCAATTATGTTAACACTACGAGTAATCGTTATTAATATGGAAGTAAGCTCATTATGGTGGAGCCTTATTTTTGTTGGCTCACCTGTTGGGGTAATCATTGGGGCTTTTATGTCAATGAAATGGAAAGTACAATCCAGCATATTTATTTACGGTTTTATATGTTGTGCGGTCATGGGGTTTTTTAATATATTGATGAGTCTAGCTAATACGCCACTCGTGCTAACGATTTTTTACTTTTTATCTGGAATAGCATTTGGTATGAGGAATACTTATTTTGGCATAATGTATAGAAGAAAAATTCCCGTTGAAAAGCAAGGAAGATTTTTTGGATTTTTAAGTGCTGCCTTATTAATATCCATTCCGGTGGGACAAGTTTTTACGGGTGTGTTATTAGATTCTATTAATCCAAACCTTGTTATGGGGATATTAGGCTTGCTAACTGTCGTTACTGCATTAGTCTCAATAAAAGTATTAGGTCGTGAACAAAAGAAAAAAATCGAATATTCGAATTGATGGAGCGAAAGCTCTGACTTCCATTAATACGCTTTGCAAGCCCCTTTCTTTCAAGAGGTTTGCAAGGCTTTTATTAATGGACAACAAAAAAACGCTAATTGTACAATAAAGGTAGATTTGGTACGTTACTCGATTTTGAAACAGGGGAGAGTGGTTTTAAGAATAGTTTGATTTTCTTCAAATTAGCTTCCTCTCTCAGTACCGATTAACCAAAGTGTTGAAGTTGTTATTTCAATCTTGACCTCATTGATCAATTTAAATACCCCCTTGTTAACTACATCATTGCATACATTTCAATCATTTTAGAAAAATATTCATAAAAGAATATTTTGTAAGGAGTGAATGGTAACGTGAAAGGTTATGGTGAGATTACAAAACAAATAAGGATTAGCAAAGGGTATACGCAAAAACATGTGGCAGCTCATTTTTTAACACAGGGTGCGTATTCAAAGTTTGAGAATAACAATACGGACATCACCTTTGCCTCGATGCATGGGATAGTAAATCAACTAGGTATTACATTTGAGGAATTTTTTTATATTCAAAATGGCTATCAATATAGTAAACGGGATGATATAATCATCCAATTTTTTCGTTTACCCTATAACAATGAAATAGTACTTTATAGACTGAAGGAAAAATGTAGACTTTATTTAAAAGAAGCTAGGGAAGATCAACAGATTATTCATATTTCTACTATTTTAGATGGATTAATCATTCTAGCTAAAGCAGGTGATTTGGAGCAAGCGAGGGCTATTGTTGAACCAGTTTGGCAAGACTTATCTAAATATAACCAACTTTTTGTAGCGGATTTATATATGTTAAACGCCATTTTATTTTTATTCCCTTTACCAACAGTTCTTCAAATCAAACAATTTGCTTTACGGCATATTGCTTTGTATAAAAACTTTCGTCATGTTTCACGTTTGAAAATTAATATTTCGATGAATATTACTTTGCTATTAATACAAGATAAAAAATATTCAAAAGCACAAAAAGAAATTTCAAACGCGATATCTTTATGCAAAACAGAAAATGATTTCATTTTATTGGGTATTTGTTATGTCAGAAAGGGGATCTGTCTGAATCACCTCGGACAAGCAGGTGGAAAATGGATACGAAAGGGGAAAAATATTTTGATGGCGCTTGAACAATTCATGTTATTACAGTTAGTAGAACAGGAAATAAAGCAATACTAAACTAAGTACATCATTGCATTTCATTAGGACCACTTGCATAATAAGTCTTAAGAAAGACTGTCAATGTTTAAACTCTTGATTAAGATATGGCTATGGTAGTCATACTTAAATACAGCTGACTCATCGGAAAAAGAAAGGGTGGTACTTCTATGACGGAATGGCCCAAAGGCGTCGCTAAGCCAGCTATTCGAGCATTAAATGCTGCTGGCTATACACAATTGCAACAATTAAAAGAGGTCGACTTAGCGACATTAAAAAATCTACATGGAATAGGCCCCAAAGCACTCGCAGCAATAGAAGCGGCATTAAAAGAAAGTAGGTAATGGATTGAATAAACTCACATTATTTTTAATAGCCATGGTCGTCTATTATATCCTTGTTATTTTTATTGTAAGTAAGCTATTTATGTTTCCAATTATAAAAGGAATGATGCTCGTTTTCTTTATTGGGGCAGGCTTTATATACTCAAGAAGGATGCGCAAGAAGTTACAGTAGGTTTAATTCTTATAAAGAGGTTGAGGCAAGTACATAGGTATGTTTTGTATTCACAATTTCAATTCAATCAATAGGCTGGAAACGTAATTTATCCCATGTCTTAACATTGTAAGTGGCGTGTGAAAACAAGAAAACAGTCGATTGAGAAGGTAAAAGCCCTTTAATTGACTGTTTTTTTATTCGTTTCGTGTTTTCTAAGCTCACATGTTATAGGTTTAAAAAAATTTGTAGGGAAGTTATGTAGAGGGTAGTATTTATTTCAATTGCTCTAGACTTACGATGAATTTAGTTAGAGGTGGATAAAATGAAATATTTAATCGCTTTATATGTAATGATGATGCTTATTATTTTTGTAAATTTGTTTAGTGAATTTATGTTAGGTGGTCGTTATTCAGCCATGCTAGTTGGATTATTTGTATGTTGTTCTTTTTTGGAACGATCTTTTTTGCTAATGCTAGATACTATTTAAGTAAGATTGGTAAGTAAATAAATAGTACATAAAAAATGTGGTTGATACTGTAAATGTGTCGCAACTTTAAATGAAAACTTTTCGAAGGAAGGGATACGATTGATTTCAGTTTTAGTTGTGGATGATCATCCAATTGTTTTAAAAGGGTTAAAAACGTTGTCACTGGAGATAGAAGATCTTAATTTTGAAATTGAGAAGAATCCTCATAAGGTTCTTGATAGAATGCAAGAGGAAGAATTCCATGTATATTTAATTGATGCTTGTATTGCCACCAATAACAATCTAGAACTTACGACAGAAATTAAAGCACAGCAGGAACAAGCAATTATTATTTTATATACGACTGATGGTGTTTGTTCCTATTATCCCCTATTAGTGGAGAAAAAAGTGGAGGGCATTCTTGTAAAAACCGCTCCGATTGATCAAATCATCTCAACAATTCGTTTAAGCTTTCAAGAGAAGATTGTGATTCCAACCGATTTTTTAGATTATGTAAATGAGAAAATAAATGATCGATATGCTAATTTAAAGTTAACGCATCGAGAACTAAAATTGCTGCAGATGTTAATGAACGGCTACCCAAATAAGAAAATTGCAGCAATATGCAATGTTTCTGTACGTACGGTAGAACGCCATTTAACACAGCTTTTTAGCCTATTAGGTGTGTCTACACGGCTAGAAGCGGTTGAGATTGCAAAAGAGAAACAATTGCTTAATGAAATGAAAGATAATTGATGATAAAAAGTGTCGAGGGAAATCGGCACTTTTTTAGTTTTTTTAATTGGACGTCATCATTTGCCATTAGCATTTACTAGAAGCGAAAAAGCTCGAACTTAGGGTATTTAGAAGATTGTTAAAAAGGAAATTTAATCGTGACCGACAGAAATTTTGACGGTACCGACAAAAATATTGTCGGTTGAAATGTCGGTTATGGGCAAGATAAAATTAATTTAACAGCTTATCGAAAGGAGAAATTTGTATGCCCTAAGAAAAGAATTATGATTGCTGTCTATGCACTTCTGTTAACAATCGGCATTAGTAGCAAAATTGTATTTGGTAAAGAACAAAATGCTGTAAGTAGGGAGAGGATTGAGCATGAATATGCTGTAGCTAAAGTATTAGACGAAATGCCTGATATAGCCCATAAACTTCAAGAAACTACTAAAGAAAGTGGTTTAGCTTTAGTAGAAGAATCGTTGGATAAAAGAAAAGCAGAGTTTAGATTAAAAGTTCATAATGAAATGAGTCATTTGAAACATAACAATGCTTACTTGGAAAAAGCCGCTGTAGAGGAAACAGAAAGGTATATAGATGCGATACGAATTGCGAAAGCGATTTATGGTGTAAGTATCTCCCAAGATGAAGTCAATCAATATATTGCTACAAATGTTGCGGATATCGTATTGCCAGAAAAGGAACGCTACGCAAAGGCACTGGGGATATCTCTTTATAAATTAGATTATAGCTTTGATCGAGATTTTTATGTGATAGACACATTATGGGATAAGCTAATGCCTGTTTTAATGGCGCGTTTCCCTCAAGAAGATGGGGAAGATAGTAATTTATATCTGGACAGAATAAAAGACGAATTTTATAGCCACTCATTAACAAGATGACAACTATATGATAACAGCAGTATCAAAATATATTCGCTGAGCTAATAAGGAGGAGTTTTCATGAATAAGAAGAGAGCTTTATCAGTATTAGGAGTATCTGTAATGATGTTTTTGGGGGTAACAGGAGTAAGTGCATATAATGCTAAATTTAGTTTTGATATGAATACAGGTCTTTTCAATGGAAAAGTCTATACTTCTCCAGCGTACAAGTATACAAAAGACGAAGATCCATTTTTAAGAGTGGATTTTATTGAATCGAGTGTACGGACAAAATTTGGAGTTGTTAATTCCAATGGTGATGCCAGAAGCTCAACTTTGACAACTCGTAGTGCTACTTCTAGTTTATTGAATAATCTAGGAATGGCTCAAAATCATCAATATCGGATGGGCATACAAACAGATGATGGAAGTTGGTATAATCGGTACAATGTCAGGGGGGCCTGGAATCCTGATTCCTATTAGAATCTAACAAAAAGGTTTCCCTCCATATTTTCATGGAGGAAAACCTTTTTGCCTACTATTTTTAAATAGGTGGTGATGATTATGCTGAGGAGGGAATTAAGGCGTGCTGTCTTCAATAAAAGAATGGTTTTAGTTATTATAATTATGTTTATTTTATCCTGTTTTTCTGCTTATAGTTATCTATTAAGTTCACACTTTTTTATTGATAGGGATGCAAATGACTTAACACCTGAAAGCCTAAAACATCTTCTTGAAGTAGGGGGGAATACATTTCATATTTGGCTGAATGGTTTCCATTATACACAAATAGTATTTGTATTAGCCGCCATCTATCCTTACGCTGCCTCTTTTGTAGATGAGAAAAGAGGACATTTTCATTATTTTTCTGTTATCCGTATGGGGCATATAAAATATCGTTTTACTAAATTATTTGCCAATGGCGTTGCTGGTGGTTTGGCATTATTTATACCTAATGCTCTTTTTTTCTTAGGGACGAGTGCATTTTTCGAAAATAAAATTCTCTATCCATTTGAATTTCAACCAGACGGATTATTAGGAGATTTATTTGCTACGACTCCTTTGTTTTATATTCTGTTTGTTTTAGCCTTGCATTTTTCTTTAGGTTTTTCGATAGCTATTTTTGCTATGGGGATAACAAGTTTCTTTTCAAAAATTGTTTACGTTTATGCTATTTCTTTTGCCCTTTACTTAACATTTGATATTTTTATTTCCAATTTTAATGGACTAGAAAAATTCGCATTAACTAAAATTTATTACGTCATGTCAAGTATAGACTTACAAGGGAATGATGTAGTGATGATGCATCTATTTTTAATCTTCTTAGGAACAGTAGCATTTTATTTAAATAGACAATGGGAGTTAAAAAATGGTATCTAATTTCTTTAAAATCACTTGTAAAAGAATTTTAAAAAGTAGAAAGTTTCTATGTATTTTAATTTATTTACTCATTCTTCCCCTCATAGTCTTGCTGATGAATGACTGGTCAGTTGATAGTAACAATTGGAATGGTCTATTTTTTATCTTTGGCAATAGGTATCTCTATTTTTTATTCATTATGCCTGTGTTTCTTATTTTTCTATATGATCTTGCAAATGAAGGAAACCTACGTTATTGTGCGGGGAGGTTACTTACAAAAGCTACGATAATAAAAGTTCAAATTAAAACAATGATTTTATATGGCTTCTTTCTAACTATCTATGTTTTTGTCGTTGTTATTATAGAAGCTATTTTAATTCTTGGGGGAACATTTGCATGGAGCAACGAAACCGCATTCGGACTTGATCCTTATACGTTTTTTCCTTTGGAATTGTCACCGATGCTTATAAGTAGCTTTTTTGCGATAAAGTTTTTTATGGCAATTATTTTTCTAGGGAGTTTTTATTTGTATTGGCAAAGTATAACGAAAAGGCAATCCAGTAGGTTAGGCGTGAGCATCATGTTTTTTCTCCTGCTTTTTAATGCTATTGTAAATTTTCATCACATCCCTTTTTTGAATATTTTAGATTTAAGTTTTGTAAATATCTATTATTTGAACCCGCAAGATAATTCAATTTTGTTCCAGCTGTTCAGGTCACAGGCTCCGCTAAGTCTTTTAAGTATTGGACTTCTTTTTCTTGCGTTGCGTCTATCTAAGGGGGTGAATTTATAACGTTGTTTTTCCATTTGTTGTCGATTATACGATACAATATTCGTTTTATCTCTAAACGAGTATTCCTTTTCTTAGGCTGGATAACAGCAACCTTGATTTTCCATACTTTATATAACCAGGGGTATACTAACTATTCGGCGATAGATGTTTATTTAGTATGTATAGGGATGATACAAATGGAGAAGCTACATGTTATACAAATCCTCATTCTATTGCTTCCCTACTTTGGAATTGCCATGATAGTAGATGTATACATAGCGCATATGATGGGGAAGCAATCTATTTTTAGTATGCTAAGAATAGAAAAGCGATACCTATTTATTATTTCGCATGTTGTATCCCTCGCTTTTGTACTATGGTTGGTGTTATTTGTCTATCAAATCATATTATGGATTAGTTCGTTTACGCTGTATGACCATTCAATGCCAATTACTGAATCACTGTTCTCAGGTATAGAAATCCCCCAAGAGAACATGTTTCTAAAGCTAATACTTCCTGCATTTGTTGGACAATTTATCGGTACTTTTTGTGTTGCATGTGTGCAACTTGCGGTATCAATTAAATTTAACCGACTAAATAGTGGGTTTATTTTTGTAGTTATCCTCTATTTTTTACAATTAGTTTTCCCAATAATAATAGGACAGCATACATTTGTTGCAAATATACTAGTAGATTACGTAACTTACATACGCTTTCTGATAACACAGTTACTGGTAATAGGAGGAAGCGTGATCTATCTCTCCATTTCTAGCCAAAAAAATATGTTAATTTTTTCGGAAAGGGGTTAAATGATGCAACAGTTTATTGTAGAAGTAAAAAATATCTCAAAAACTTTTAAAAAGCAGTGCATTTTTCATGCTGTATCTTTTTCATTGGAAAAGGGTAAGGCGTATGGTTTTATCGGTCATAATGGTTGCGGTAAATCTATTTTATTTAAAATACTGAGTGGTTTTCTTTCCCCTGATAGTGGTGAAATAAAAGTATTTGGACAAACGCTCGGAAAAGAAATAGACTTTCCTAAAAATACAGGCATCATGATAGAAACGCCTCATTTTCTTGATGACTATTCTGGTTTTAATAATTTACGCTATTTAGCTGCAATACAAAATAAAATAAATGATGCAACGATTAAGTCTACACTTGAAAAGGTAGGGCTAAATCCTGAAAGTAGACAACCTGTAAAAAAGTACTCTTTAGGTATGAAACAAAAATTAGGGATTGCTCAGGCTATTATGGAGGATCCTGATTTATTAATCCTTGACGAGCCATTTAACGGATTAGATAAAACGAGTGTGCGAGAGATTCGTACATTATTACTTGAACTGAAGAACAAAGGTGTGACGATTCTTCTAACGAGCCATATGTCAAAAGATATTGAATTGATATGCGATGAGGTACTTGAATTCAATAATAAAAAATTAGAAAAAATGAATGTTACAAAATTTAGCAATAGAGATGAGGATGTACTTCCGCTATAGAACGACAACCGACAAAAATATTGTCGGTTGAAATGTCGGTTATGGGCAAGTTACTCTAGCAGTAACAGAATCAATGCAAGCAAAACAGAAAGGGGGCAATCAATAATGAAAAACATTCTTTCCTTAATTTTAGTGCTTTGTGGCGTCATCATTGCTTTGACTTTAATGGGTTTTATTCATGTACCGTTATTTTACCCGTATGCGGGAATAATAATTTGTTCGACGATATTATTACGAATTATGATTAATACAAATATTCGTTCAGTTCAGTAAAACGTCTTTGTCTTAACTGTTCAAGCTAGTAATCGAGAACATTGAGAGCAAACGATACAGAGGTGAATGATAATTTGAATACACTTAGTCAAGTTCCGCTTTTAAAATTATTGGATTTAAAGATCGATTTTGCTTTTAAGCAACTTTTCGGTAGTGAACGAAATAAGCAATTAACAATCGCATTGTTAAATGCTATTTTACAACGTACTGGCAGAGTACCTATAAATGAAGTGACTTTTATTACTCAAGAAGTCAGTGGCGAATATAAAGAGGATAAACAATGCCGTTTAGATATTGTTGTCAAAACACAATATGGAGAGTTCATAAATATCGAAATCCAATTAGCCAATAAAAAAGACATGTTTAAACGTACTTTATTTTATTGGTCAAGATTGTACAACCTTCAGTTACAAAAGGGAAAGGGATACCATACATTGAACCCGACCATTACAATTAATATTTGTGATTTTACTTTTTTTCCAAATGCAGCCCATTATCATAGCACCTATCATTTATATGACGATATTTCTTTACAACGTATACAAGATAATGTGTTAGAAATTCATTTTATTGAAATGGATAAGTTTTTGAAGACATGGGCAAAGGAACAACATCCTTCTAATAAATTAGACAGGTGGTTACTGTTGCTAGGTATGGTAGATGACAGTAAAAAGATAGTTCGTCAAGATATATACAATGCATTGGAGGACATCGCAATGACAGATGAAAACATACGTAAAGCGTTTCAAGCATGGCAAGAAATTAGTCAAGATCCCGAAACCATTCTTGCTTATCAATCAAGGGTCAAATATATGCTAGATGAAGCTGCTAATATCGAAGATGCAAAATATCATGCAGAACAGGAAGGCATGGAAAAAGGCATAGAAAAAGGCATGAAAAAAGGAATGAAACAAGGTATAGAAGGCATTGCAAGAAAGATGATTAGAAAAGGTAACAGCAATGAAGAGATAATCGAGTTAACAAACTTATCACTTGAAGAAGTTCAATCTTTACGCCAAGAGATTTAATAAGAGAAAAAGCATTCTGGGAACATAGCCGTTCCTTGAATGCTTTTTCTTTTATAGTGGATCTGGAATTATCAATGATTGTTGATCTAGCGTGCTATGTCCACTAAACGCCCATTTTTCTACGCGTATTACTTGCTTTTTTAGTTTGCTGACTTTTCATTTTTTTTGTAGAAGTATCGCCATTCATTTTCCCTTTAGTCGCAGCATTTTTGTTCTTTTTATTTTCTAGTTGTTGTTTTACTGCTTCTTGCAGACTCATTTTCTTTTTTGGTGCTTCTGTCTGATTATTTTCTGTCATAGGAGATTCCCCTTTTTGAATAAGATTGTTAATAGTTAGTTCCAGTATAATCTATTTTCCGTAATTTGTGAAACCCAGTACAAAAAACGGAAAATTTGTTGGGGGAGCGTTAAGTACTGCTTCTTTCTATTTCTATAATAAAAACAAACCTTTGTTATTTTCAAATAAATGTTTATAAAATGCATATTTTTGCTTTATTTTTCTCATTCTAATATATACAAGCACATTGAAAGGATGTGGGAATATTTTGTACAGTAGAAAACAATTTATATGGGCATATTGTATTTCTAGTTTTACTTCGATTATTGGCACAATAGGCATTTTTCTAATATTAAATTATTATCAATATACAGCTGACTTTGGATTATTTTATAAACTGTTACTTGCATTTATTAGTGGAGGTCTTATTGCTTTTGCATTAGGGCTGATATTAATGAATTTATATTTTGAAAGTATCTTCTCCCACAATAAAAAGAAAATGAATGATGTAATATAAATTGTAAAAGTCGTTTGGTCCAAAATTTTAGGATGCAATCGACTTTTTTATGGTTGATTATCGTATAAAATGAGATTATTTGCTGTTAAATGGATATTTAAGAATGAAAAATATCCCAGTACCTATTACTGCTAAAAGAAAAGATGCTAGTAAATCCAGTAAACTTAAATCATCCATTTCCTTCACTAACTTTACGAAAAAAACAAGAAAGAAAAAGCCTGATGCGATTATTACTTTATCTTTTTTTGACGTATTCCTAATTGGAAACACCTCCTGATTGTTTGAAGAAGAGGCATGCAATAGCAATGTATTTAAACTATCATCATAGTAAGGGCAGTACTAGTCAAATCCAAAAGGAAATCTTATATCTAATAGTGTAACTATGCATGTTAAGAAAAGAGCCCATACCATAGTCGTGAATAACCTTCTTGTATAGGAGGATTTTGGTGTTTCTTTGTAAGGCGAACCTGTTACAAATAAAGATACGAAAATAATTAGCGTAAAATACAAAAAATAAGCGAGTGATTGATAATACCACATAATACTTCACCAACTTTCCTTGAAGTATGAAATAGTTGATAACTTAAATTGTACTTTTTGCACAAGAAGCTGGCATAACAATCTTTCCTCAATAGATACCTAGCATTATCGGGTAGTAATTGAGTGAGTTAATCAAATCCAAAAGGAAATCTTATATCTAAAAGAGTAACAATACATGTCATGATAAGAGCCACTACCATAGAGGCTAGTAACCTTCTTGTATAAGAAGACTTCGGGGTCTCTTTGTATGGAGAACCCCTTACAAATGAAGGTATAAATATTATTAAAGTAAAATATAAAAAATAAGCGAGTGATTGATAATACCACATAATACTTCACCAACTTTCCTTGAAGTACGAAATGGTTGATAACTTGAATTGTACTTTTTGCACGAGAATGTTACTAATTAAAATTCTTACATGCCAAATACCTAGTTTCATAGTAGAAGGGTCAATTCGTAAATGAGGATTTGCCTGAACTTTAGTTGCGCCTTTTTCGAATCGTAAAAGGTTGTCCATTATATAGTACGTTTCTTCAGGACTAATCCATTCAATTGTGATAATATGCGCTGTTGTTTGCGCCATTTTATTGAAATGCAATGTGATTGACAATGAAATAACAACATCATTTACAAATATTGTAGGTGTAATATTGACACCATCTATTTTTTGATTGTTTATAGTAACACTTGCTGTCATATTAACTTGTTGTGTTTTTTGCTTTTCTGTATAAACAGAATAAATCATTTGCCCATCTTGGTGAATTATTGGATTGCTCGGATCTAAAAAGTAGTTATCCTTTGTTTGAAAGTAATATAATGTATTGTTAGGAAAGTTTTCAATCTTTACTTCCCAATATTCTTTTACTTCATTATAAAAGCATTGTTGAGTCAATAACTCATCATGTATTTTGTAGAAAATATCCAAATGTTTTATATTTTCAGAAAAATTAAGTTTGAAAGAAGCGATTATTTCCACCATCCTCTTTCTTGCCCTAAACGATAGCCAAAGTTTACGCCAAGTGTTACGCCTAAGCCAATACCAGTTGTTTTTACTGCTGTTGAAACAACAGTCTTGGCAACATTTTTAACGGGTAAGTGAACATTAGCAACATTTTTTATGTGTGCATTTGCTTTGTTTTGGTTGGCTGTTTCTCTAGCAATACTTGCACCCTGCAATCCACCACCCACCGCACTAGCGATAGTTGTAACGGGCCAAATCTGATCTTTAGCCGTTTTTTTAGCAGCATTTACAATACTTGATCCCCAACTCGACATAAGTCGTCCTCCTTTGTCGTTTTTTTACGGAAATTTTATCATTGAGAATCATTCTCGGTCAATGGTTTTATGGGGAAATTTTATTATTTTTTTGCTAATAGTTGATAAGGAAAAAGGGGCGCTAAAATCAGTAGTTAGGCACTGTGTTATTATAAGAAAAAGCTAGTGCGCAAAGGTGATTGTGCAGCTAGCTTTTTGCTTTATGTTGAAGTAATAGCCCGCGAATAATGCCGGCGATAAAGATAACGAATAACAAAGCAAGAAATCCATATGCATGCCATTGTTGTAAAATACGATGATGTCCCATTGCCACTGTTAAATCATTAAAAAGTGAATATGTAAAATATAGCAAAATACTGTTTTTAATAAGACAAAAAGTAATCATACCATTTTGTCGCTCCAGATGAGAAAGGAATGGCTTGTGTTTTCGTACTACTGGATAAGCAGCCTTTATTTCTAAGTAGTGTAAAAGTAAAAAAAGCATTAACGCTACAAAGGGTAAATAGAAAATGGCGATTTTAGGGCCAAACTGTGCATGGTCAGTCGTAAAGCTTTGTAAAACAGGAATGGATGAGGGGAGCTTACGATATTGAATTAACGTTGCAGTAATGCTAGCAGTAAAAATGGTTGCTACAACAATCGTTAGTTGTTTACAAAGCCGCGGCATGGGTGTTTTTTGTTGTGCATGCATGAAGATCACCTCAATATGTTCATCTTTCAAAATAGGATTCTGTTATACTGTAACATAAGATTAACATCATTTGGATGTAGAAAGAAGGATTAGATGGAATACGTTTTATTTTTAGTGATCGGTATTGCAGGAAATCTAATTGGTACATTAGTCGGCGGTGGGGGTTTAATCACATTGCCAACGATGATGCTGATGGGCGTGCCGGTTCACTCAGCGATTGGGGCAAATAAAGTTTCCAATATGGTCAGTGCTTTTTCTAGCTTTTATACGATTTATAGAAGAAAGGAATTGTCATGGGCGGAAATGCGTTCCGTTTTGCTTGTATCTTTAATTGGGGGAACATTAGGTGGGCTTTTTGCTTCCTTTCTGAATGGTCAGACGTTAACACTAATTGCTATTATTTTATTAGGCTTTGCACTAATCATGTCCTTTATCGGTGGGGCTGATTTTGGTGAAGTGGACAGTTTTAAAATGAATCGAAAAACAGGTCCCATTTTGCTTGGGGTAGGATTTTATGATGGGTTATTTGGTCCGGGTAGTAGTACGTTAGCGTTATATACTTATGCCCATGAAAAAATTTCCTATATAAAAGCAGTAGGTTTGTCTCGTGTAGGCGTTTTTGCCATGTGTGCTGGGGCAGCTATTACGTATATTGCAACGGGAAAAATTGAATGGCCGCTAACAATTGTCTTAATGATAGGTTCCATTATTGGTGCACAAATAGGCATTATCCTAGCTACTAAGGTAAAAGCGAATCAAGTAAAAATTCTGTTACGCGTTGTCACAATTGTGTTGATTTTGCAACTTTGTTATGATTTCTTCCACCAGTTATAAGGAGGGTTTCCATGTTTGACATATCACCATTTCCAGCTTTTTCTTGGTCACTTTCACGCCATAAAACGTTAACGAGCTGCGCCAGAAAATATGGATATGAATATTATTTTGCTCATAATGGCTGGTTGAGCTATCAAGTTGAGCCCTTTCATCAGCATGTGTATCGCTTAAAAAAGTTGCAAGCGATGCCTATTTTATTTGGACAAATTGTTCACCGGCTCATCGAACAAACCATTATTGATTATTTGCAAACGGGGGCAGTGCCGTCAGTTGCGGAGCTTGTTAATCGTGCTCGTGGTCAACTAAATGCCGCCTTTATTGATTCAACCCGTCATGGAGACTTGTGGCGACATCAGCCTAATAAGTATTACATGATGCAGGAAATTTACTATGATGGTCAACTAAATGCTGAATTGATAACAGACTATAAAAGTAGGTTGGAAGCAGTATTTACAAACTTTCTACTAAGTGAGACGTTTATGCAAATAACTGCGCAAACAGGTTCATTACGGATTGGTGAACCCGAACAGTTTCGCTCAATGAAAATTGAGGATACACAGGTTTTTGTGGTGATGGACTTTCATTATTACGATGATATGGCCGATAAATGGATTATTATCGATTGGAAGACCGGAGGAAAATCCGATGATGATCGTCAGCAGTTAGCGCTCTATGCCTATTACGTCCAACAAAAATACGGGGTAACGTTAGAGAAAATTGAGGTATACAATGAATATTTACTAACGGGGCAGCGAAAACAATATACATTTACATCATTTGATATGGACACTATTTTACATACATTTCGACGTAGTGTACTGGAAATGAAAAAGTTTCAAGCAGATATTCTGACAAACGAGCCAGTGGATATTGAAGACTTTCAGCAAACGACGGATGAATGGCGCTGTAAGGGCTGTAATTTTAAAGAATTATGTTATACCAAATGAGTGGAATATGGAGCGAGTGACCGCAAGAGACCAATTAATTTAAATAGTCGCACGCATCATTTTTATATATGAGTGAGCTAGTTGCTCCTGGATAATCTTAAAGTTTATATTTCGGCTGCCATGGTATAGTAACTGTAGATTGTTGTGTTTTATCTAGTATAACCAAATGTTAATAAGGGTAAAGGGGAATTATTTATGGCTTTATTAAAAGATTATGGTGGTCAACCTAGCTGTGAAGTTGAAATAAATTTAAAATTAGTTAATGATGAGAGTGTAAAATTCTACATTCATTTCCGCTCCGGACCTGCTTTTCCAGAGGTACATACAGAAATCGCTTGCTTAAAAAGAGATTTCTTAAGGTTATTAGATGATTTAAAACAAATTGATATTATGCACCTAAGTATGCTAGAGCCTCACGATCCAGGTTTGTGTATTTATCACATTCCTCTATTTGGTAATTATTATTATCCTGGACATGGTTTTCTTCAAGTACCCGAACATGAAAGGGATGAGTGGGAGCCTTATTATAGATTAATTTTTGTATTAGATGCAGGGGAGAAGAATAGTCATAGAGCATCAGAAAGTGGTCCTTCACTATGTCTAAAAGTAAAAATGGAACAAATTAACGAATTTGTAGACAGTTTAATAGCTGAGGTAAATAGTTTTTGAGTTTATAAAGAAATCACTGGTGCAGTATAAATTAGTGCAACACAGAACGTTAATCAAGCCCTTAAAACACAAGTTGAGTACTTATTATTAAGTCATCAAAATAAATAACTAGAGGCTGGGACAAAAGAGAAAAAGTGTTAGATTGATGGCAGTCAATCTAACACTTTTTTGCTGCGTCGTTGTTGTCTGCTTCGGTGGTGCTTTCTGCTCCATATAGCAAAAATTTATGAACACTTTTCCTCTGTTCCTTAAATTTTTTTAGTTATGTCTCAGCCTCAATCTTTTTTTCAAATATAATGAGTTGATTTTTTCTGATTATTTAAATAACGTTCTCTAGTGTATTGTGTGTAGTCTCTAGTAAGTTTTGAAAGTGATGTAGGGTCAACATTAGATTGCATAACCTCAAATAATTGCGGGTCGTATGAAATGATTTTATCTTTATATGAAGCTATTTTTATAATTTTCAGCAATCCTATATCACCCAAACGATTATAATGTTCACTTGTAATAAGGATTTCTTGCTCACGGTGCAAGTTTACCCATCTTCTTATGCGGAATTTATTCATATGGATATTATTGTTTAATTTCATGAGTTTGTTTATCCTCCTTCTCTGTTCCTATTGTAGGAAATAAAGAGTGGAAAGTATATAAAAAACAGACAACTAATTAGTTAGCGGTTCCATGCTGCATAATAGTTTGTTCAATTATTTCCTCAAGCGTATAACCAACTTTCAGTAATTCTTGGGTTGTTTGTTCTAGTTTGTTCATTTTGAAACCTCATTTTAATTTTTCTTAATTCCGATATTAATATATTTAAATTTGTTAGAAATATCAAAAACACTGAATTTATAGGGGCGTGAGTAACGCTAATAGAACAGAACACTCCGAGAGAATGAATGGTCTTTCGTTATAAAATAAGTGACTAAAAAGCGACCAAAAACGATTTACAGTAACAGTTAGCGATTAATAATGATAATGCTATAATTGAAAACCGTTGTTACATAAAGGTTTTGATTTACTCAGAACCTGTATGAGAGCTTAAATTAAGTTTCAAGCAGATATTCTGACAAACGAGCCAGTGGATATTGAAGACTTTCAGCAAACGACGGATGAATGGCGCTGTAAGGGCTGTAATTTTAAAGAATTATGTTATACCAAATGAGTGGAATTACGCAGTGAATGACGGCAAAAGTGGCTAATTAATAATCATGGCTAGCTTTAGTATGCCTTGTGAAGTTTTGGTTATGAATTGACATTTACGACATATAAATAGGATTGCTACGTCTTGCAAAAGTTAACGTAACAATCCTAGTATCAATATTTCCATGGGGGATGTTTAGTAATTGGCGTTCAAGAAAAGTTGTTTAACAATCGTGTTCCTAACATCTTGTAGTTATCATTAGATACAGTCTAAATTATTTAAAATATCAGTCACTTTTGACTGCATGGTCTCATTCTCTATGACAGCGTGAATTAATGGTCGTTTTCCAATAAGTTCTATAATCATTTGATGCTTATTTTGTTGAGCGAAATGGACGATGTCACCAAATGGAGATTGATTATAATAAATATCCACATCATAGTATTTTCTTAATTCCCGAGCAATCACAAATAGTTTTGGATGGAATTCTACGTTGGTATTAGCTAACAATATTTTGGAAGGTAGCTCGATATTTTTATCAATATAATCTAAGCTTTTCAAAACGGATAACAGTCTTTCTAAACCAAAGGCTAAGCCAACGCCTGCTTCATTTGCATTGCCAACAGCTGAAACTAACTGATTGTATCGCCCACCGCCTAAAATTGCTCCGATTTCAGTATCGATTGCAACGCCCTCTAATATATAACCTGTATAATAATCTGCTCCTCTTGCTAATGTTAAATCTATTTTTATATTGGATTGAACATTTTTTGGCAAATAAGACATGATAAATTTCAAATCGGCTGCCGCCTTTGCTGCGGAAGGGCAGTTATCAAAGAACTTTTCAATTTGATTGATTTGATTTTGTAAATCATCAAATTGCGTTAAAAGGTTAGCAAAACTCTCAATTTCCATTAGGGTTTGATTTGCGATATTTAAAGGAATATTATTTTCTAATAGTTTGTTTTTAACACCTTGTAATCCATCTTTAGACACTTTATCAGCATAGTCTAAAGCTCTTTGTAATCCGAGGTGCTCTTCTTTGCTCTGCAAACCGACTTTCAGTGCTAAAGCTTGTATAAGTAGTCGGTGGTTTATTTTTAAAACAAAGTTTTTTATGCCTAATATAGTTAGTAATTCATGTGCCATTACTGTAATGTCGATTTCAGCTAATAAACTGTCTGCGCCAATTATATCAGCATCGCATTGGGTAAATTCTCTAAAATGACTTTTTCCAGGCTCGTCATCTCTAAAAGAGGGACCAATTTGATACCTTTTATAAGGTCTTGGTAAATCTGGATACATACTTGCTACTCTAGCCAGTGGAACGGTTAAATCATAGCGAGCAATTAAATCCTTGTCGTTTTTATCTTTTATATGAAAAAATAACTTTTCTCCTTCTCCGTGGTGTCCGTTAAATGTCTCTAAGTATTCTAAAATAGGTGTTTTATGTGGATTAAAACCATAGTTTTCATATACTTCTTTAATAATATTGATGATGTGTTCTCGATATCTCATATCAAGCCCTAAAACATCTTCGGTTCCTTCAGGAATGGATAGTTTCTGTTCACTTAGATTTAAAACCATGTTAGAATCTTCCTTTCGATGAGTAATTGAATTGAACTAAATTTTGTTTTGAAAATATATTAAAAAAGTTAATCCGATTAAGATAAATAAGCCTCCTAATAATTGAAGCGGTTGCATAACTTCCTGCAAAAATAGTAAGCCAAAAATAGAAGTAAATATCGGTTCGACCATACTTATCATAGAAACATTTGTTGAATTAAGAATCTGTAGAGATTTAAATAACGTTATTTCGCCAATAATAGTTGAAATAACAACAATGCAGAATACGTAAATCCATGCATTTGAAGTAAAATTCCAATGTAGTTCATTTCTAATTAGGCCAATTAAAATTACACCTAGTGCAGCAAATAAGGTAACATACGTACTTGTTACGACTGGGGAGTTATTATCAGTGACTTTTTTTCCAAGGATCATATAAAGTGCGTAGACAATAGCTGCTAGTAACGCTAAAGCTACACCTTTCATATTTATACCTTGAAAAGAAACCCCTAATAAAAAAATCATGCTAATAAAGGTGAATAATAAAGCGATGATTGATTGTATCTTTAACTTTTCTTTGTAGATAAAAAAAGAAAAAATTGATACAAATATAGGAAATGAAAATAATAATAAGACGGCCATCGATGATGTTAGATATTTTAATGATTCAAAATGCAAGACTGAAAGCAGTGTAAATAACACACCACCTAATAGAAAAAGTAACTTGAAATCCTTTTTGCCTATTTTAAACGTTGTTTTTTTCCATATTAGAAATATAAAAAATAATAAAGAGCTTATTGAAAATCTTAAAACGAGTAATGTATAAACGGACATACCAAAGCTATATGCTTTTATTGCGAAAATAGGCATTATGCCAAAGCATAAAGCTGAAATAATTGCATAAATAGTGCCCTTTTTTAAATCTCTCACACGAACCTTCCTTCACGAATTTATGGAAAGATGAAAAATAATAGCAATGTAAATTTTTGTTAATCGCTAGAATCTGTATATTTCATAAGTTTGCTGCAACAGCAATAGATATACCCTCGAGTTAATTTAATCCTATCATTACAAATTCCGACATTACAATGGTGGGATTCCGAAATTTTTGCTTTCGGAGACCGTCAAAATTTGTGCGGACACCGTAAACATTTATGAAAAAGTGATGGAGGGACGATAAAATTTAACGATTAGAAACGCTGGTATAGAGGCGCTTTTGATATACATTGGAGAAATTGTTAAGCTTCTTGCTAACTGTTTTACAAACATTTAATAGACAGGGTGAAATTGATAGAATATGGCAAATTAATGGCGCTGATGAGGATTCATTTGGAACGGTTGGAGTAGGTGAGTATATGATGTTTGTAGACAAAGAACGGAAAGGATTAACCTTCTTCTGAAAAAGGTCATGAGATTTTAGCGGAGAGTAGGGAAAATACACACAGCGTTAGCCGCAACCAAACCGCTTACAAGCAGAGGGTTGCGGCTAACGCTATGATGAATGAGAAGCGTCCGCACGTAGCGGAAATCAACTGCAGTAGTTAAATTCTACGAGTGGGTGTACGCGCTAAAATAGCTATTACCGTCAAGTTATTTGTGTAAAACAAAAAAACCAATAATCGCAATAAAATTGAACAATACATTTACAAGCATATAGACAGGCCGTTGTTCTTTATATGTAACAACCATCGAAATGATAGCTGATACAACCGCTAAAGGAATAGTGACAAAAAAGATACCCCACAAGTAATAGCCATCTATGTATACCATAGCAGTCAGAACAGCAGTAATAATGGTCCATATCATGGTGTTTTTTGACATAATCTCTCCCCCTTATGCTTAAAAATACAAAAAAATCATAGCATAACAAGGCGATTATCGTAAACTAAGAAGCTAAGGTGATAGTGGCTACTAATGGAAAATCGGTGGGTTGAAGGATCCCACCGATAAAGTTTCCAGCTATTTAGTTTAATGCCATGAATTCGTTTAATTCTTCAACTGTTAATGGTTCTGTTTGACCAATCTCCGTATGCACATCAAAGACAGCCGAGTTTCGAATTGTTCCAGTTATTTCACCGGAAGTATTTTTTAGGACACTGGCTGCATTAAGGAACCAAAAGTAATGATCTTGTACTTTCTTTGGGAAATTTGCGCCAAACATGCCGTTGACAAAAATAGGTGCACGGAAATGCATCGTCTCTTTTTTCAATGTACCAACAATTACAATTTTCTTCTTACTTCTTGGGGGTACTGTCACCTCAATTTTTGCTGTGGCTGTTTTAGATTCTGTTTCACTCTTTGATTCTCCTGTAGTCGTACTAAAAGAGAACTCCATGCCTGATTCAAAAATTCCTTCAATCGTAAATTTGGAGGAAAAATTTAACCCAGTTGTACTTTCAGAAGACCATGTTTGTTGACTTTGCCAGCTACCTTGAACTTCTAAAGTCATCGTAGCTGCTTCATCTCCATGATTTACTGCAATATTGCTCCCAACAATGATTGACTTAGGTGGTGCCCCATCTCCTTTTGTATAAGAAAAATCACCAAGTGTTTTGAAACATGGGTGACCATATTGTTCAGTGATTGCAGGCTTAACCCCCTTAAAATACGTTTCACTATTGACGGCGATTCCATCAGGGTTGACTTTGAATTTTTCCTTGAATGCTTCTCTGACTTTGTCATAACTTGAATTCACTGCTGGTAAATCTGCAAACGAAAATTTTTCTCGAATTAGTTGAGTTGTCATGTATCTTCCTCCTAGTATATACGTACTTTGTGCGAGTTACCTCGATGATAAATTGAGTGCTTCCGACCAAGAAACCTCCTTTACTACTTTATTTATTGATACTTAGTATTTAATAAGTACCTCTTTATCACTGTAAAACAATAAATGGAAATGCAATACTGATAAATGTTAATATTTAGGTTATTAACATTTAGATTAATTTTTTCATGTCTCTACAGAAATGAGATAGTTAGCCAACAGTAAAAAGGCTTTTTGAATTTTTAGGATATTTAATATAATAGATAACAAACATACTAGGAGGAGAAATTATTGAATATTGCACAAATTAAACATGCACTATTTAAAAAAGCTACTATCTTTCAAACAGGAGGATACCGACCAACAGAGGAATTAGGTGAAAGTTGGATTGGCAAAGTCGTATGGGAAAAAGAAGGAGAAACTATTCCATCTAATTTCGACCCTATTTGTACAATGTTTTTATATAATTTACCTTATGTACCAAAGGAATTAACAAGTTATCAACTATTAACCCTATATATGGACTTCGATGTATTCAATAATCTAGATAGAGATGATTTAGTTTCATTTTTTAAGATCAATTGTTATACGGAACTGGATGAATTACAAAAGGTAAATAAACAATCTAAGAAAATAAAGCCTTTTCCTTTAACCCCTGTATTCATTAATAATGATGCCCCTGCTTGGGAAGATTCGGATAGTATTACCCCAGCAATTGAAAATGAAATTTTACGGCTTGAATTTGAGGAGGACATTGAATATTACGATGACATTGTTGAAAAAATATATGCCACGCATAAAATTGGCGGGTATCCTTCTTTTACTCAAAGTGGCGTTTCTTTCGGGGAAGAATACCCATTTATATTTCAAATAAGTTCTGATGAAAAGGCTCGCTTCAATATTATAGATAGTGGTAGTTTTTATTTTTTCTACAATCCAGAAAAAGGGGATTGGATTGTGTACTGTGATTTTTATTAATGTTCGAGTGTAGTGTGTCAAGAGTCCCTAAGATTGAAAAGATGATGGACATCCTTCGATATTAGAATTTTGCTAAATATGCCAGTTGACCATTTAACAGGAGGTTGTGAGTTATAATCCGCAATGGAGAATTCATCTACCTGGGAGCTTACAGTGGTGAATGGGTGAGGACGAAGACTATAACTATGCTTTTATAGTAAAACAAAGTGTAACTATAGAAAAAGGGAACAACTTGTCCTTTGTTAAAAAATGAGCTAGGACAATCATTTCCAAGCTCATTTTTCCGGTGCTGTTTAAATTCATTGTACGTTGAAGATTTATTCAATATTTGAAATAAAGGATTGGCCTTATAACTATATCAGCATAGCCATTATCTTCCGGTGTACTCTGTGTATTATAAATATCTCGTTGTTTGTATCCTCAAATTAATAATTAGCAATTTCGATTAAATTGTTGTCAGGATCACGAATATAGACTGAAGTAATGGGGCCAAGAGCTCCTGTTCTATTAATTGGTCCTTCTTCTATTCGAATAGCAAATTGATGTAAATGTTTTATGACAGCGGGTAAAGGTACATCCGTAATGAAACATAAATCAGCACTGCCTGATGTAGGTATAATGGCTTTAGGTTCGAATTCTTTACCTACTTCATGTAAGTTTATTTTTTGTTGGCCAAAGCGAAGTGCCTTTCTTCCTTCTCCGAATGACACGATTTCCATTCCTAATATTTGTTGATAAAAAGTACATGTTTCTTCAATATTTTTTACAGTTAAAACTAAATGATCTAGCTGTGTAATTTTCATTTGCAAGCTCCTTTTTTGTCTATTTCGCTTATATTGTAAATGAAGAGAAGGGAGACTAAAACCATTCTTTTTAAAACAACAGGGGCTATTAGCTGAACATATGCCCAATGAATAATGTAAAAGAGATGATTCCTGCAAAAATCAGGGTTAATGTGATTAGTATAAAGCTTAAAAATAATGACTGTATATTTTTGACATCTTTCAAACCAATCAGCGCTAGAAAAAAACAAGTGATTGTCATAAGCAATACAGCGCTTAAAGGGTGAAAATGAAAATAAGTTATAAAAAAATTTAAATATGTGGCAGATGAACTGATGATAAAAAATAAAAGGAGGGTGCAAATGAATAGTACCATGGATGCTAGATTTGAATTTACTTCCATACAGTACCTCCTATCTATAGAATGCAAACGATGGTGGTGACAACATGGGGATCGCAGAAGTGTTAACGGTTATTTTTATTGTGCTCAAGCTAACAGAGGTTATAACATGGTCGTGGTGGTTGGTGCTGTTGCCAGCGATGATTTCTTTTAGTATCTACGTGCTTATTTTAATAGTAAAATTTGGCGTCATTATGGTCACGGTCGTGGCAATGAAGAAACGTAAAGAACGATAGGTGTTACCGCAATTGTCACTATTTTTTAAGTTGGGGTGAAAAAGATGAATGACAATGTAGAAGTTTTATTAGAAAATCATGAAGCATTTGTTACATTTCTAAATACTAAGTTAAGAGAGTTTAATGATGAACATTCATCTTATCATAAAGAAATACGAAAGAAGGGTGCAGTGCAGCCTTTAAATATTATTGTTTCCAACGAGAGGTTTATTGGGATTGGTTAGAAATCAATAAGTTTTGGTTTAGCAAGGAGTATCGAAAACAGGGCTTGGGTGGAAAATTGCTTTTACAAGCAGAAGCCACTGCAATCAAAATGGGCGCTAAAAAGGCATTGTTAACTACCTATGATTTTCAAGCGCGAACATTTGATGAAGCAAGAGGTTATCTAGTTGTTGGGGAAATAAAAGATTATCCGCCTGGAAGTAGCTATTTCACGATGGTTAAACAGTTAGTTTAATCACGTCAATAAGGAATTATTAAGGTACAGTGTAAGACGCAATATTTTGGATGGCGCAGTTTGCGTCTTACTACATATGCTGTTCCTGTTACTAGGTCTTCTTGCTAATTTTTATGTCATATTAAAATAATTTTTCAATATACGTCGTGTCCAATTTATCTAATAGCTTATAGTCTTTCATATAATTTTCTTCATATAAATATACAAAAAGGTGGGTTGAATCATCAATCCGTATGCCGATTTCACGATTATCATTAATCTTGAATGTTAACCAGTATGCCTCTTTTACGTCAGACTTGGCAAAAAGCACTTTGCGAATCGCTTTATCTTCGAACAAATGCATCATTTCATCGATTTTCGCTGTATCTGTTATTGTAATTGTTTTCTCATCAGATGCTCGGATAATTTCAATTTCCTTAATCTGTTCAATATCGAGTTGTTCGATTACTTCCTTATTAAAAGTAGAATCTCGAGTAAGTAAAGTTGTCGCCACATAAAGGATGATAAGGGGTAATAGAATCGTGAAAAGTATTTTATATCTTTTTTTCATATTGTTCTCCTTAAATTCTAAAAATTCGCACATATGTATTCTGTTCCACGCTATAATTGAGCATATACTGAAATGATAAAGGATGGCAATAAAATGAACGATAATCATCAAGAAAAAGAGCTTTTTTACCCAGATGGGACATTAATGTACCGTGGTGGCGTTAAGAAAAATGATTTTGGTCATGATATATACGATGGCAAGGGGACGATTTTTGATCAAGAAGGTGAACGATTATTTGAAGGTGAATTTGTTAACCATATGAAGCAAGGTAACGGCATCATGTATTTAAAGGGACAAATGATTTATCAAGGCGAATTTATTCAAAATAAAAAACAAGGCAATGGTATTTTATATAAAGATGGAAAGATTTATTACGAGGGCCATTTTCGCAATGATTTAATGGATGGCTATGGTATTTTGTATTTTGAAGAGACTGTCATTGCACCTTTTAAAAAAATACGGGCGCAATATCCGCATTTAAATCGACCACATTATGAAGGTGAATTTGTACATGGCATGAAAAAAGGGAAAGGTACACAATATTACCCAAGTGGTTTTTTACAATATGAAGGCGATTTTATGTGGAACCATATGCAAGGGGCAGGGAAGCTGTACTATGCCCCCGAAACACCAAGCACAGTGGAAATTGAATCTGCTTTAACCCCCCTTTACTATGAAGGGTATTTTTTTGAAGATATGAAGCATGGTAAAGGAAAAGTGTATTCAAGACAGGGTGTGCTAGAAGCGGAAGGTCAATTTAAAGAGGATGCGATGACAGGGAAAGGCACTCTTTATTATGCCAATGGACAGGCATCTTATATTGGCGACCTTGTAAATGGGGAAAAGCATGGTCGCGGGGATTATTATAATGAGGCTGGTAAAATTATCTATAGCGGGGAGTTTATCCACGGAGAACGTTTACGTATTACGCCTGAAGTAGAGAGAGAGATTAACAAGCTACAGGCGCAATTAGATGGCCTTGTCGGGCTGCCGAATGCCAAGAAGGAATTACATAATTTAATCAACTTCATTAAAATTCAAAGTTTACGTGTCGATCATGGCTTAACGAGTTTTCCAATTACGTATCATCTAGTCTTCTCCGGTAACCCTGGAACAGGCAAAACGACTGTTGCGCGCATTATTGGGCAAATATACAAACATCTTGGTGTATTGTCTAGTGGGCATTTTGTTGAAACCGATCGAGCGGGATTAGTAGCAGGTTATGTTGGTCAAACCGCCTTAAAGGTACAGGAAGTAGTGAAAAAAGCGACCGGTGGTGTGTTATTTATCGACGAGGCTTATTCATTAATTCATGATAAACAAGATGCATTTGGTAAAGAGGCCATTGATAGCTTATTAAAGGCAATGGAGGATTTACGGGATGATTTAGTCATTATTGTAGCTGGTTATACCGAGCTGATGGAGGCATTTTTACAAGCCAATCCAGGTTTTAAATCGCGTTTTAATCATTTTGTGCAGTTTGATAATTTTACTACGGATGAGCTGTATGAAATTTTTGCGATGCTCTGTAAAAATAACGATTATCGTTATGGTGATACCTTTACCCACCATATGAAAGCACAATTAACTCAAATTCCTGTTGAATCCATCCCGAACTTTTCAAATGGACGTTATATCCGAAATGTCTTTGAAAAGCTGGTAACAATCCAGTCGAATCGTTTAATCCAACAGCCTACTATTACAAGAAATGAACTGATGGAATTTACGGCTTCAGATATTGAACAAGCGATTGCGGAAAATCTTTTTGATAGTACGTTTTAATAGCTAGGAAGTTGACGACCTATAAGCATTCATCATATTCACTATGAACGATTCATATAGTGAATAGATGATTTTTATATAGTAGGGAGAATTTGATGAAAAAAATAGTGCCGTTACTATTGTTACTTGGGTGTGTTTTACCAACATTTTTACACATTACAATCACCTTTAATAACAACATCAATGTCAACAAGGGTAGTAAGAAAGAAGATTAGCTATTTATATGAATGCGATGAGGCTGGGACAAAAGAGAAAAAGTGTTAGATTGATGGCAGTCAATCTAACACTTTTTTGCTGCGCCGTTGTTGTCCGCTTCAGCGTTGCTTTCCGCTCAGCACAGTAAGCCGCAACCCTCGCTAACGCGCGGAATACCCGCGTCTTACATTGTATGCGTTCTGAGCAGGAGTCACCGCCTTCGCTACCAACAACTAGTGAACACTTCTATTTTTTTAAAATAGTCAAGTTCCTATAATAGGAAAAATTTACGAACACCTTTCCTCTGTTCCTTAAATTTTTTAGTTATGTCCCATCCTCGTTTAAGTTCTGTACCAATGTTGTTTGACAAAATTTACAATATGTTATATTCTGTTGAAAACATACGATAGCGTATGTTGGAGGGTGAAATGATGCAATTAACAAGAGAAGACTGGATAAAGGCTGGTTTACATCAATTAGCGGACGAAGGCATACATAAAGTTCGTATTGAAACGCTCGCACGTATATTGAACATAAGTAAAGGTAGTTTTTATCACCATTTTCGTGACCATCAAGAACTGTTAGATGCTATGTTCAATTATTGGGAAATGGTTGCTACAAAGCGCATTATTCATAGTATGGAGCAGGAAGATTCGTCATTAGAAGAGCTTTTTACAATCAGTTTTAGTAGTGATAAAAAAATTGAAATAGGCATTTATACTTGGGCTAAATATAACCAAGTTGTTGCAAAGCGGTTAGTCGACATTGAGGAACAGCGAATTCGTTGTATTGCTCATTTATATCAAAAAAAAGGAAGTGATGAATTAGAAGCGGTCGAACGAGCAAGACTTGCTTATTTAACGTATATAGGATGGATGACAAGGTTTACAGAAAATCCTAATTTTACGATAGGAAAAATGCTTGAACTATTACTAAAGATATAACAAGAAAAGAAACATGTCCCTTGCAGTTGAGTAACTTAAGGGACAAATAAATGACCAAAACATACGTTATCGTATGTTTTGGTATGTAGTATACAAAGTGGGAGGGGAATAGGTAATGATCAGTTTACTACTCGTTGTATGTGTTCTGTTTTTGATAAGCATAATACACGTCTATTGGGCATTTGGTGGTCGTTGGGGTGCGATGGTAGTACTCCCTATAAAGAAAGGCGGCCAAGAACCGGCTTTCGTTCCTCGTAAAATAGGAACGTTATTAGTAGCATTCCTTCTTGTGGTAGCAGCTTTCCTACTCTTAATAAAAGGGATTTACTTACGGAATGTGCAAGAATTTAACTTTTTTACACTTGGTTGTACGGTTTGTGCAGTTATATTCTTGATACGAGCAATAGGCGACTTTAAATATGTAGGATTTTTTAAAAAAATAAAACATTCACAGTTTGCAAGAAATGATACATGGTTGTATAGCCCACTCTGTCTCTTCATTTCTTTAGTGTATTTATTTGTACTTTTTTAACTTTGCTTGTACAATCTGACTAGCAATTGGCAATAGAGAGATAGAGGAGGAACGGGATTGAGGCAAATTATTTATTTACTTCGTCATGGAGAAACGGTTTTTAATACGCAAGGACGATACCAAGGCGAGTTGGATTCACCCTTAACCGATGTTGGCATCGAACAAGTTCAACAAAACGCAGTTATGTTAAAAAGCTTACTAGGCAATCCTCAAGATTGGAAAATTATTTCAAGTTCTTTAGGAAGAGCATTGCAGAGCGCAGAAATTATTTGCGAAACGATAGGCTATGATTTTAATGATGTAGTAAAGGATCATCGACTAGCCGAAGTGGCTGTTGGAGATTGGGCTGGGCTTACAATAAAAGAAATTGAAAAGTCTTGGCCAAGTCTTTTAGAAAACACAGACCATTATAATTGGTATTTCAATGCACCGAATGGAGAAAGTTACGACTCGGTTGTTGCTAGATTGACTGATTGGCTCGATAGTGTAAAAGATGAACAAAACGTGATTGTCATATCCCATGGTCTAACTGGGCGGATTTTACGGGGCATTTATGCTGGATTAGCCAAGGACCATGCACTAAAGTTAGATGTATCACAGGATGTATTTTTTAAATTATCCGATAAGAAAATCCAAAACATTTCTCTAGCGTTCGATGATTTTTATTGATATATAGTAGCTTTTATTACGTAACGCGAAATATTGGCGCAATCCTTAAGAATTTCTTCATAAATATCCTACAGGAATATTCATAATTGCCTCCTATTATAATGTGTGGGAGGCGTTTTTTTATGAAAAAGTTTGTATTAATTTGTTGTATTGGTGTCATCGCATTTTTTTTCTATACGAATAAGTCCAAAGAACAAGTAGTGGATATTGAGCTACCTTCGTTACATAGTAAAAATGCTTTATTGGTAAACGATAGCGGAGAGGTGTTATATGAAAAAAATGCGGATGCTATTATCTATCCAGCATCATTAACCAAAATTATGACAGCCATTGTAGCGATTGAGGCGAGTAAAGATCTTCAAATGCAAACGATGGTTACACCACAAACAATTGCAACATATACTGCGCAAAATGCTTCGATGGCAGGCTTTCAGGCAGGTGATTTTGTAACGATTGAGGATTTACTATACGGTACTTTACTTGCATCAGGTGCAGATGCAACAGCCACGCTAGCAACGGCCATTGCAGGGAGTGAGAAAGCGTTTGTGGAACTGATGAACGATAAAGCACTTGAACTAGGGTTAAATGATACTCATTACCAAAATGTTAGTGGGCTTCATGATCCAGCACATATATCGAGTGTTCGTGATATTAGCAAGCTTTTTCAATATGCGATTGAAAATCCTACTTTTTATAAGATTATGACGACAAAAAGCTACACAACACAAGTGCCAAATGAGTTAACGATTGCTAGCACTTTATTTTCAAAAATGGATGGGGTCGAAGGTGCCATTCTTGGTGGCAAAACTGGCTATACACCTGAAGCAGGGCTTTGCTTAGCTTCTTTAATTGAAAAAAATGGCGAAGTGTATATTTTTGTTACGACAAATGCGGAAGGGCATGTTTGGACGCCACCTTTACATGTTGAAGATGCAATGGCTGCATATCAAGCACTATAGGAAGATATGGCATAGCAAGCTGAACGGCTTATGCACCAAAAGTAGAGTAAACCACTTGGAAGCTGCTGATTGGCACATATGTTGGGGATGCTGTGAAGGTTAGCAAACTAGCGATTAACGTATGCATGGAAATACAGTGAAATTTAGATTCTGAATGGATAAGATTACATTATCTCAAATAAAGTTTTTGCAAAAGTATAAGAAGGAATTTAACAGTATGCCGCCGATGTGGATTATCAAAAATCATTCTTACAGAACTTTTCAATTAGCAAATCTAGTTGATTCTTACTATTTTCTGGTATAATAACATTATCAGATTTCAATCCTATGTTTTGTATATATTTTACACGGGAGACGACATCAGTGATTGTAAAAAGGCGGTGTAGAATATTGAAAAAATTATTACCTTTTGCGTTATTATGGGCATTTTTATGTAGTATGGCTATTGGGAATCATGTTTCCGCTCAAGCTAGTATGCCTGCTATCCAACAAGTTCTAAAGGATGCGACGGTGTATGAAGAGGCTTCCACAGAAAGCAAGGTGAATGGCTATATTAAACAAGGCAATTTTGTGCAAGCCTCAGCTTTCAATGAGGAATGGATACATATCCGAATGGCACAGTTAGAGGGGTATGTGGAAGCCTCAACATTAGCAGAGCTAACGCCAGAAAAAGCTGTAGTGGCGAAAAAAGGCAGCCTAAACTTAATGTCCTATCCAAGTCCAAGTGCACAAAAAGTTGGACAGCTATATGAAAATAGTATGTTAATAGTGTATGGCATAGCACCTGGTGGTTGGTCATATGTGCAATATGGACATGAATTTGGCTATGTCGCGACAAATGCGCTGAAAAAACCAACTGCGACAAAAAAGCAGGTAAATGCACCTAAAGGGGCTATTATTCATTTAACTGCGAGCCCAAGCGGTGAAGTGCTAGGCACGCTAGCGCATAAAACCATTGTGCAGCAATATACAATAGTAGCAGGCTGGGCGTATGTGGAAGCTGACAATCAAAAAGGGTACATAAAGGCTTCAGAGCTAACGGACTTAACCGTAAATAATAAAGTTTACAACCAAGGAGTACCAGTAGCAAAAGGAGCGAAAAAGCGGGTGGCTTTAACATTTGATGATGGACCGAATGCGAAAGTTACGCCACAAATATTAGCCATTTTAAAGAAATACAATGTAAAAGCAACATTTTTTATGGTTGGGAAAAATGCTTCTAGCAATGCCAAAATTGTAGAGCAAGTGTATAAGGATGGTCATGAAATTGGCAATCATACATGGAATCATCCGAAGCTAACTAATTTAGCGAAAACAAGCGTTAAAGAAGAAGTGGATCGGACAAGCAACGCCATTTACGCAGCTATTGGTCAATATCCAACTGTTTTTCGCCCACCGTATGGAGCGACAAATGACCAAGTGCGCTCTGTTATCCCAATGCCTTCTATTTTATGGTCGATTGATACACTCGATTGGAAGCATCGCAATGCCGATAAAATATTAATGTATGTCAAAGCATCTGTCAAAGATGGCAGTATTATTTTAATGCATGATATTCATCAAACGACAGCCAACGGGCTCGAAAATGTTATTCTTTATTTACAGAAACAAGGTTATGAATGTGTAACGGTAAGTGACATATTACAATAATGCATTCTATGAAGTTCTTTCTATAATGGAAGAAGCCGTGCAACGGTCTTATAAAGACTATGCACGGCTTTTTTCATGTTATTTAAATAAGTTAATGGTTGTAATAATAATAGGAATACCAAAGACATCAATTAAAAATGCACCTACAATTGGTACAACGAGGAATGCCTTTGTAGAAGGACCGAAGCGTTGAACAACTGCTGACATATTCGCCATTGCATTCGGTGTTGCACCCAAGCCATGTCCTGCAAAGCCTGCCACCATAACTGCTGCATCGTAGTTTTTACCGAGTAATTTAAATAATACAAAAATACAGAATAGAACGATGAATAGTACTTGTACAAAAACAATGACAAATAGAGGTAAAGCTAAATCCGCAATTTCCCATAGTTTAATGCTCATTAACGCCATAGATAGGAAAACACCTAATGTGACGTCACCGATTAAAGAAATACTTTTCATGTTAATGGCATTTGGTTTCACTTTATCTAAAATATTACGGACCAATACAGCGACAAACATGGCACCTACGTAACCTGGTAATACGAAACCTGTAGCTTCGGAGAATAGAGTTCCAACATACGTTCCGACAGCCATACAAAATGTGATGATTACCACTTGTGTAAAGAATGAATCCGATGTAATTTGTTCATGTTTGTTTTCATATTCAATAGCTTCTGCTTCTTGTTCATCTGGTGTTAAATTGTATTTTCCGACTAAATATTTGACAATCGGTCCACCAATTAGACCTCCCGCCACTAAGCCACATGTTGCAGCCGCCGCACCGATTGTCATAGCAGATGAAATTCCTAAATCTTCTAATGTTTGACCGAAAGCAGCCGCCGCACCGTGACCACCTTCCATAGAAACTGCACCTGCCATCATACCGATTAATGGATGAATGCCCATTAGTGAAGCAAGGGATACACCGATAACGTTTTGCATTAGCGCAAGGAACCCACATGCTAGCCAATAAATGACTAATAGCTTACCGCCTAGTTTTACCAGTTTAAAGCTAGCACCTAAACCTATTGTCGTGAAAAAAGTAATCATAAATAAGCTTTGTAATGATGTATCAAGAGATATTTCTAATAGGCCAGTTGTTTTTAATATTGTGGCTAGTGCTGCAAAAAGTAAGCCACCAACAACTGGTGCTGGAATACAGAAACGCTTTAAAAAGTTTATTTTATTAATAAGGAAGCTCCCGAATGCAAATAACGCGACTGCGAGAAATATTGTTGTAATTTGATTAATTTCGATCATGAACCGTTCCTCCTAAGTAAGTTGTTGAGTGCATCATAGACAAAATAAGCACCCAATTTGACTGTTTGACCATTTTCATCTAGTAACGGATTCACTTCACATATATCAAAAGAATGGGTATGTGGATGGGATGCTACTTTTTGAATTACAGCTCGAACCGTTTTGGGATCTAGACCAAAAGGAGAGGGTGCACTAACACCAGGTGCGTAAGCTGTGTTGACAACGTCCATACATAAAGTAAGTAAAATATAATCATGATTATCCATAAATTGCTGTAGATCGTTCATAATATGCGCGTTGTTGTCTGCTGTCATTTGTTCTTCTAACACATAATTTACTTGCAGCTCATGTGCCTTATCAAACAGCTCTTGTGTATTTCCATAACGTTGAATACCTAGTACAAAATAGTCTGTATGTGGATCTTGTTCTAAAATTTGACGGAACATTGTACCGGATGAAGTTTGTTCATCATATGGTCGTAAATCAAAATGTGCATCGATGTTAATAATGCCGATACGGGCATCTTTTTGTAATGCTGCACGAACACCTAAGTAATGCCCATATAATGTTTCATGACCGCCACCAAGGATAATACATTGCATGTTTTTAGCGCGTAGACCTTGAACAATTTCACCGAGCTCTTGTTGTGCATCCTCTAGCGCATGATTGAGGCAAAGAATGTTACCGACATCGATAATTTCCTGTTGCTCATCAAATGTCCACGGTAAGCTTGCCAGTGCACCACGAAGTGCATTGGGTCCATTCGCTGCACCAACACGCCCTTGATTGCGGCGTACCCCTTCATCACATATAAACCCAACAATCCCAGCATTTTTTTGTTGTGAAGCGCTTACATCGGTAATAGCCAATCGTTTTACTTTTTGATGTAATCGGAAACTACTTGGATTAGTAGTTGAATCGATACGACCTTTCCATTGTTTTTGATCTGTCATTGTATACATCTCTTTATCAACTCCATTAACATTATTGTTGTAGTGTTAATTTATTATATATTCACATAATTATATTTACTAATATATAATTATTATTAATCTATAGTTTAAAACTATAAATGGGGGGTAGGTTGTTTTGGATTTAAAACAATTACAATATTTTATCGCTGTTATTGAGCATATGAATTACTCGAAAGCAGCTGAAAAATTGCATATTTCTCAGCCTTCTTTAAGTAATGCTATTAAAAAATTAGAACAAGAAGTTGGTTCTTCTTTACTTGAAAGAAATACAAGAAATTTGCAATTAACCGAAGCAGGTCAGCTTCTATATGAACGAGCAAAAGTTATTTTAAAAAATATGGAAGTGCTAAAAATTGAAATGGACGAGGTCATTGTACATGGTACAAGTGATTTGACCATCGGTGTAATGGAGTCGATTAAGCATTGGTTACCAAAAGCAATTGTCGAATATAAAAAGCGCTATCCACAGATGAAATTTCATTTAGTCGATATTTTAGGTAGCAAGCGTGTCAAGAAATCACTGAAAGGCTATAAAACGCATGTAATTATTACCAATCAATTGATGGACGATGAAGAGCTAGAAGTGAAGTGTTTGTATGAGGAACGACTTGTCGCTGTATTACCTTTACATCATCCGTTAGCGACGAAAGATTTACTGACCATTGCAGATTTAAGCAATGAGCCTTTCATTATTAGTACAGATGGATTTCAAACAAGGCAGGATATTTTGAATGCATTTGAACAAGCGGGTCAAGCAATCAATGTTCAATTTGAAATCGAACGTTTTGAAACGGCTGTATCCCTTGTTCGCGAAAATCTAGGTATTACCATTCTGCCTGAAAACTATTTACAGGGGCCAACCGCGAAGACGATTGTTCAAAAAGAAATTGATTGCCCTAATTTACAAAGGAATGTTTATTTAGTGTATTTAAAAAATCGACATCTGCCCTTTGCAATCCGACAATTCATTGATGGTGTTATACATTATTTTGATAGTAAAAGATAATGTTGATGATATTTTAATATAGTTATTATTTTTTATGGCTGTAAAAAGAAGACATAATGGAGATGCTTTTTTTAGCTGTTTTTGCATATGGATTTTCTCTTTTATTCAAATTTTTATGGAATAGATGATTGATTTACATGCCGTATAGCGGTAACATTTAATGTAAGAATAAGAATGAATAATCATTCATTTTTCATTCGTGTTGTCAATCAAAGGGGGGCTTTCATATGAATTTTTCTTATAGTGAAAAAGTAGTAGAACTGCAAGGAAAACTGACGAAATTTATGGAGCAGTATATTTATCCAAATGAGGCACTGTATGCGGCACAGGTGGAAGCAATGGCGAATCGTTGGGGAGCGATTCCTCCGATTATGGAAGAATTGAAGCGTAAAGCACAGGAAGCGGGGCTATGGAATTTATTTTTACCTGATAGCGAGTATGGCGCAGGTTTATCGAATATAGAATATGCTCCTTTATGTGAAATTATGGGCCGATCATTAATAGCGCCGGAAGTCTTTAACTGCAATGCGCCGGATACGGGGAACATGGAGGTACTTGTACGCTATGGGTCGGATAAGCAAAAAAAAGAGTGGTTAGAGCCGCTATTGCGTGGAGAAATCCGCTCTTGCTTTGCGATGACGGAGCCTGCAGTGGCCTCTAGTGATGCGACCAATATTGAGGCTAGCATTGAACGAGATGGTGATCAGTATATTTTAAACGGTCATAAGTGGTGGACAACCGGGGCTGGCGATCCACGCTGTAAAGTCGCGATTTTTATGGGAAAACATAAGGATTCTACAGCTTCGATCCATGAGCAACAATCAATGATTCTAGTTCCAATGGATACACCAGGTGTCAAAATAAAGCGCATGCTAACTGCCTTTGGCTATGATCATGCACCTGAAGGTCATGGAGAGGTTACGTTTACAAATGTACGAGTACCTGTGGACAATATTTTATGGGGTGAAGGGAAAGGTTTTGCGATTGCTCAAGGTCGTTTAGGCCCAGGCCGCATTCATCATTGCATGCGTCTTATCGGAGCAGCTGAACGCGCTTTAGAAGAAATGTGTAGCCGCTTACTAGAGCGTCAAGCCTTCCATCGACCGCTAGCAGACCAAGGCGTGATGCGTGAACGAATAGCAGAATCACGTATTGATATTGAACAGGCAAGGCTGCTTACGTTAAAAGCAGCATACATGATGGATACAGTAGGGAATAAAGAGGCGAAGGCTGAAATTGCGATGATTAAAGTAGTCGCACCGAATATGGCATTGCGTGTCATCGACCGTGCCATTCAAGCATTTGGTGCTGCTGGCGTTGGACCTGATACGACGCTCGCTGCTCAGTGGGCCAATTCACGCACATTGCGTTTAGCAGATGGACCAGACGAGGTGCATCGTAATACTGTAGCGAAATTGGAACTGAAAAAACATGCCCCAAAGCAAAAGGAGCTGGTAAAATGACTGTTCTTGACCTATTTAGCTTGCAAGGGAAAACCGCTATTGTTACAGGTGGTGGTCGTGGACTTGGTGCACAAATTGCGCAAGGCTTTGCAGAGGCTGGTGCCAACGTTGTGCTGTGCTCACGCAAAGTGGAGGCTTGTGAGGAAATGGCGACACAACTCGCACAATTAGGTGTCCAGACACTTGCGCTTGCCTGTGATGTGACGAAACCAGAGGAAATTGCCCATGTTGTGTCAAAAACATTAGAGACCTTTGGTAAGATTGATATTTTAGTAAACAATAGTGGTGCTTCATGGGGGGCGCCGGCTGTCGATATGCCATACGAGGCATGGCAAAAGGTGTTTGATGTGAACGTCAACGGTACATTTTTAATGACGCAGGCTGTTGGTAAGGTGATGCTTGCACAAAAAGCGGGGAAAATTATTAATATTGCTTCTATTGCAGGGCTTGGTGGTACACTCCCTGATTTTATGGATACAATTGGTTATAACGCTAGTAAAGGTGCAGTTATTACGTTAACCAAAGATTTAGCGGTGAAATGGGGACCATCAGGCATAAACATTAATGCCATTGCCCCTGGATTTTTCCCAACGAAAATGTCAAATGTTTTAATAGAACGAGGACAAGATTATTTGATGGGGGCTACACCTTTAAAGCGTCTAGGTGCTGAAAATGATTTGAAGGGCGTTGCATTATTTTTAGCAGCTGCAGCTTCGGATTATGTTACAGGTGAGGTGATTGTGGTAGATGGTGGAATGAGTGCAATTATTTAAGGGGGGTTCCTATGGATACGATACAAGTAAGGGCAAGTGAACGAATCGATACAGAGCAATTACATGCTTTTTTAAAGCGACATTTCCCAGACTTACCAGAGGGGAAACTAGAAATTTCTCAATTTAGTGCGGGTCATTCTAATTTAACTTACTGTTTAAAAATAGCGGATTTTGAAATTGTACTTCGCAGACCACCTCTTGGGCCAGTGGCAAAAAAAGCGCATGATATGAAGCGTGAATTTACCATTTTATCGGCGCTTCATCCGTTTTTAGCTGTTGTACCAAAACCATATGTATACGTCGATGATGTCTGCATTATCGGCAGTGACTTTTTCTTAATGGAACGAAAAAAAGGTGTCGTGTTGGACACACGTTTCCCATCAGGGACAGAATCGACAATAGCACTTGCACGTCAATTGTCTGAAAAAATGGTGGAATCACTTGTAGCGCTCCATGCCATTCCATATAAGGAAACGGCTTTAAAGGATATGGTCAAGCCTGAAGGGTTTATGGAACGCCAAGTGGTTAGTTGGGTTGACCGTTATGAGAAAGCAAAAACAGCTGAGCTGTCAGAGGTAGCAGCGCTAACGGCTTGGTTAAAGGCTAATATACCGACAAATAATGAAGCGACAATTATTCACTATGACTATAAGTTCAACAATGCGATGTTTTCACAAGATTACTCAGAAATGATTGGGCTTTTTGATTGGGAAATGACAACAGTGGGTGATCCGTTAGCAGATCTCGGTGTTGCGATGAGTTATTGGATGCATGCAGATGATCCAAAAATGTTGTTGTATGCATTAGGGGAGCCACCGATTACGGTTCATCCTGGATTTTATTCGAGAGAGGAATTTATCGCGCACTATGCGGAGAAAAGTGGTCGAGATGTCTCAACAATCGGCTATTATATAACGTTTGCTTATTTTAAATTAGCGGTCATTTGCCAACAAATTTATTATCGTTATGTCAACGGACAAACGAAGGACGATCGTTTCGCACAAATGGATACAATGGTAGCTGCGCTTATACAACAAGCTGCTAAAAGTATTAAATAGAAGTATAGCTACAGTTTGATTGTAGATAATCCTGCGATTCAGGTTTATCTACAATCTTTTTTTGATGGTAGCTAATTTAATTGATAGATAACAACTACAGATTATCCGACACTATAATTTGTATTTTTAAATTATCCTCTCGCACCAACTTTATTATGCAATACAAAATATTCACGATAAAGAAATAAAAGAGGGGGAATGCATGTTCTTCTTTGGGGGAAGGAACTAGGCAGAAATAGCGAAATCAGTATTTTGCGTAAAAACTTCATTAAGATGTTGTTTTTCTTAGGCTGTCTGAACTCTCTTGTTAAATTTCCTTTTAATAGAACCATCAAATTTAATGTCGAATATTTAAGAAATTCTCGTATTCGAACTGAAAAAATGTCGAAAAAATGAATTTTAAGAGTAAATATGTATTAAATGTATTAAAATTTTTTAAATATTCAATTAATATATAATTGTCGAGAAAGACAAAACTATTAAATGTATTAAAGGAGGTTTATATGAAAAAGTATCTTTTTTTATATTTGCTACCTTAATCATTATCTTAGTGTTTACTCATCATGTTGTATCAGAAAATCAGGAAGTCCAAAAGGAAAAGCTTAAGGTGGCAATTTTAGATAGTGGCATTAATGAAGAATTTTTGGAAAGTGGTATTGTTGATGAATTTAATGCTATCGACCCGACATCGCCGACTATTGATGAAATGAGTCATGGAACTCCAATTGCCAATATTATTGAAAATAGTGAGATAGACTTGATTGATGTGAAAGTTTTGAACAAGGACGGTAAGGGGAAGGCAGATGACTTAGTTAAAGCCATAGAATGGTGTATTGAGCAAAAAGTAGATATTATCAATATCAGCTTTGGATATCAAACGGAAAATTTAGCTGTCAAAACTGTTATTGGTAAAGCCGTTGCAAATGGAATTCTTATTATAGCAGCGGCTGGTAACACTTTCGGTTTTGGTGTTGATTATCCAGCAAAATATGATGAAGTGATATCTATTACTGCGACTGATAAAGAATTGAGACGACTTAGTTCAACAGGAAAAGGAAAAATTGATTTTGCCTTTGTGGGAGAAGACGTCGTAGCTATAGACAAAGATGGATATTATAGAAAATTTACTGGGACGTCCTTTGCAACTGCAAAGGCTACTAAATATATTTCCAGTCTAATCGTTGCACAAAATAAATCGTTAAGTAAGGAATCAATAGTGGCACTGTTAAAGCAGCAAGCAAAAGATTTAGGTGAAGAAGGTTTTGATCGTGAATATGGATATGGGGTTATAGAAGATAATTAATAACGAAAGGAGATTATTTATGAAAAAGATTATCTCTATATTAATGGTTATTTTTTTAATTTTCGGTGTAACTATCCCGCATGCAGGTGCAAGTACGATTATTCCTATAAATAAGCTTTCTAACGAAAATAATGATGAAAAACAGTTTCAAAATGATATTGATACAGAAATTAAAGAAGCAGAAAAGGAAATAAGGAAAGAGATAGAAAAAGAAATTACAAATTTATATGGAAAGGAAACACTTGAAGATATTGAATCTTTGGACTTAGGCATTGAAATCCTTAAAAATGGACAAATTATTGTAACTCTTAATTTGAATACAACTGATTTCGAAGCTGGATTTGAGTTAGATATGTATCCAGAAAGCGATACTATTATCTTAACTAGTACCTTTATAGACGAAAAAGGTGAAGAGATTCATAAAAAACTTGCCGCAGTTGTACATGAGAACAATGACGATGTATTTAAAGCAAGTTTACAAGACATCGAAACAGGTGAAGTTTACAATATTGACACAACTGAATTAAATGCTTCTGTATTACCGGTCTTTGTGTATGTTGTTGGAGGAGTTGCAATTCGAACAACTGCAAGATATGTTCTTGGAATACCAATTAAAAACTTATCTCATAGAGGCTTTAATAGTTTTGACTCTTTAAGGAAATTCTTGGGGAATGCTGGTGTAAATAGACAATGGCATCATATTGTTGAACAATCACAAATTGCAAAGTCTGGCTTTAGTAAAACATCTATTCACAATACTCGTAATATCGTATCCATTGATATACAACATCATCAAAGAATTACAGGATACTATAATTCTATTCAACCTCATACGCAAGGTAAACGAGTAAGGGATTGGTTAGCAGGAAAGAGTTGGGATTATCAATACGATTATGGTATAAAAATTATGGATAGATTACGATAATAACTTGAGGTGATAATGTGCAAGATGAGAAAATATTAGTTGAAGAGTTTATTAATCATTGCTTGATAGCAGAAGAAACTCAGATGACTGGAGATTATAAAAGAGGAAACAAATCCAATAAGGCGCTGCTTGCTATTTTGGAGCAACTAAAGCAATCATCTGAACTTGCAACAGACGTGTTAGATGAGCTGTTTTTACATGAAAATCCTTTTGTCTTATATGTTTGTAGTATTTATGCAATTGTATTGAACTATCGTAGAGCTGAAGCTTTAAAAATGCTTGAAAAGATTGCAGGAATGGAACAGAATATGACCAGTTTTCATGCAAGTATAGTTCTTGAACAATATGAATCCGGCGAACTTTTTAAACTGTATGGTGTAAGTAAATAAGCTACCATTAAGGAAATGGCTTAGCGATGATAGTTGTTGGTTTTTTCTAAATTAACTTAAAAGTGGTGATTTAGATGGATAGTCAAATGAGTTTACTAATGGAGGTTCATGATTTAATTGAAGAATACTCTAAAATGGGTGATAGTCTACGAAATCCAGAAAACGCGATAATAGGCATAGAGGATGAGCTTAAATTAAGTGTTGAAGAAGTCAAAGCGTTAAAAGCAAATGAATTTGATTTTCATAGTATTTGTGGCATTGAAAAGATTGTTCGCGATCGGATGCTTTCAACCTTTTTTCACTTTTTCTGTATTGTAGATGGTGTTGGTGATCCTAAATTTAGAAAAGATAATACGGTGTGGTTAGGGCTAAAATTAGAACAGAGAGGTCTAGATGAGGAACGAGAGTATGAGGAATTTCTACATGATATGCTATATGAAGCATATTGGAAATGGCGAGAATTGAAATCTTAAGATTGTAGATTTGATTTGTGGATAGTTTTTAAAAATTCATACAGCTAATCAATAAAAGTACTTTAAACAAGGCTACATCTATCTGTTTAGAGTACTTTTATTGCATTAAAGTGGTTATAGACTGGGCTGTTTGCTTGGATACAAATGATGATAGATAAACGTTGCTATTCATTGCTAAGACTATAGAATGATAGCAGTCCTAAACAGAAAATGAAGAGTAATGTTAAAAAAATAAAGAAAATAGTTTTACTTTTCACGAAATTCACCTCTCTCTTACTCTTATCTGTTTCTGAAGTACCTCATAAATGTTCATATGTAAAACTACGTAATTTATATACTAGAATTAAATAACTGAAAAATCAAATAATTAAAAGTTGGAAAGGGTGCATTATATGTCTTACAAATATAATAAATATGTAAGCTTTATTACTGCGATATCTATCCTTGTACTAATTTTATTCGTTACTAATAAAGTAAGCAAAGAGGTGTTTTTCCTCTTATTTGCTCCTCTAAGTATAGCAATGCTAATATTGGGATTTTTAACGTTTAGAAACGCTTTGAAAGATAAAGAAAAGATTGATTTACATGCATCAGATATCAAAAGAAAATTTAAAAAATAGAATGAAAACTAAGTAGTATGGCTGTATTTATACAATAGAAAAGAACAGCTTTCGTAAATGTCGGTAAGCTTATTTAATACAAAGTTAGCCTTGCTAAACTAATATATAGTAGGTGTTTATATATGAAAGCTACGAAAATATTAGTTGAAGAGTTTATCAAACATGCCTTAATAGCAGAACAAACACAGATGAATGGAGATTATAAAAGAGGAAATAAATCAAATAAGGCGTTGCTAGCTATTTTGGATCAATTAAAGCAATCATCTGAACTTGCAACAGCCGTGTTAGATGAGTTGTTTTTACATGAAAATTCTTTTGTCCTATATGTTTGCAGTATCTATGCAATTATAGTGGACTATCGCAGAGCTGATGCTGTAAAAATGCTTGAAAAGATTGCAGGAATCGAACAGAATAATATGACCGGTTTTCATGCCGGCATAGTTCTTGAACAATATCAATCCGGTGAACTTTTTAAACTGTATGGCGTAAATAATAACAGCTGCCACTAAGGAAATGGCTCAGCAATGATAGTTGAGGATTTTTTTGGAAATTAACTTAAAAGTGGTGATATAGATTATTCAGCCTGGATTTTTTATTTCAAGAAATATAACACTTACCAATAGTAAATTTTTATAGTAGTCTGAATTATAATAATATTGAAAATAATGATGTTATTAGTTATAATCAAAATGATTTATAATATAAAGGAGATGATGAAGGAAATGAAGAGACTAAGTATTTTGTTGTGCGCGTTTACATTAGTTTTTGGAATTTTTGCATTTTCAGGAATCTCTTTAGCTGCAGAGGAAACAAGCTTTAATGATGTTGGGGAATTTACACCAATAGCAGAACCAGTAACAGAACTACCTCTTGGTTTTGACATCAATAAAGAATATGAAGATGGCGAAATAATATCAGAGACAATCACTAAATCTGATATTAATCCAAGAGGTTTTTATCTTTATGCAGATGCATCGCATCAAGTATACTATACATTTAATAGCTCTATACCAACATTGTATCCTTATGAAAAATGGATTGATGGATATTTATATAAAGGAAATCTAAGATTACAAGGAGCTGTGCCAGCGGGAAAGGGTTATTTAGCTACATATAGTGGAAAGATTTCTACATTTATTAACTAAAATAACGTTCTACTATACAAGAAAAGCCACGTTCATTTATATGCGCGTGGCTATTTTTGGTTAAAACTGTATATTGTTCAGTCTATTTGTAAAATACCAGCTATTTAAAAAGGTAGAAAGGGTGATTGTATGTCTTACAAAGATAATAAATATGTAAGCTTTATTACTGCGATAACTATCCTTATACTAATTTTATTCTTTACTAATAAAGTCAGCAAAGAGGTGTTTTTACTCTTATATGTGCCTCTAAGTATAGCAATGCTAATCTTTGGAACTTTGGAGTTTAAAAACACTTTGAAAGATAAAAGAAATATTGATTTACATGCATCAGAAATCAAAAGACGATTAAAAAAGGAATGAAAACGGAGTAGGATGTCTACATTCATACAATAGAAAATAATAGCTTTTGCAAATGTCGGTAAGCTATATGATACTCTTGTTGATTACAAAGCCTGACTTGTTAAACTACTAATAGTAGGTGATGATGAGCAGATATTAAACGATTGTAAATTCGGTTTATGGAACCGTTTAACGCTACAAACATGTATGAAGATAAACAAATAAAAGCACGCTAAATAGAATAGTTCTGTTTAGCGTGCCTTTTCAATTTATTTATTGTACTCCTCTTGCAAAATGCTGTAAATTTCCAAATCGACAATACCTTTACCAGACCAGAAAGAAGCTTTTCTTAATAAACCTTCTTTCATAAAGCCACTTTTTAAAAGCACTTTTTTTGACGCATCGTTCATCGGCATAACCTCTGCTTGAATTCTATTAATGTTCGCTTCATCAAATAAAAATTTACAAATGGTTTGTACAGATTCCGTTGCAATGCCCTTATTCCAATAGTCCTCTGCTAAATAGTAGCCGATTGTTACCATATTTACTTTTTGGTTAAAATCCATCGCTTCGATTATACCGACTAAAGAATCTGGTTGATCTTTATAAAAAATCCCCCATTTCACTCTATTTCTTTTCGTGAAGTCACGTTCAAAATGACTAATCATTTTTTGGACAGTTTGAATATTGTGTTTCGGGATAATGCCACAATACTGAAATACTTTTTCATTATCGTAGATAGCGAATAACATGTCTAAATGGCTTTCTTCTATTTGTTTAAATTGTAGGTTGCTAGAATGTAATAATGGGAAGCTTTCAAAGATTTTTTCTACATTCATTGGATTTTCTCCTTTGCTTGTCATTTGGCGAAGTTGTTTTAATGATTTGGAATTTTCATTTGGTAAAGTTATTTAAATAAGTATTTATTCAATATTTTCTAGTTAAACCATTATATTGTAAAGTGGGAATTGAGTAAATCTAAAATAAAAAAGCTGCATCGTATAAAATACGCTACAGCTTCGAATTGGTTTGTGCCCTTTGATGGTGCTACTGAAAGCAGTATACCATAGATTACTAAATAATTGTGATATTTATGTATTATAAATCTTTTGAAATCAATGGAAGTACGTGATGTCATCATTTTTAATAGCCAATAACAGGTGTCTGTCACTAGTAATTAGCTTTCTACATATTATGGAAATCTAGTCCTTGATAAGTTTTTTACCCATAGCCCCTCTTGATGCTGAACGTCAAGAGGGGCTTGTTATTTTATTTGCGAGAGCAAAGTTAGCTTTGTTAATCGGACAAAAAATTTAATCTCTCTATCAATTATTATCATACTGGATTAGGACACGGAATAGATTGTTATAGTTCTACTATTAGGAATATGGAGTCGAGAGCAAAAGAGCACATAATTTTTACTATTATGTAACAGAAATCACGGCTTGTAATAGAAAAAATACAAGTCAAAAGGGGCCAAGTGATAGAAACGACATTTTGATAGCTAAAAGACTGTGCAATAAAGATAAAGTTGTTTTCCTTCTATTGCAATAGTCCGCTCTATGTTGAATAACACAACTATTATTAATAATTTACACTGGAAGGAGAATCAAATGACACAGTATCATCAGCAGTCGTCCGTTGAAGTCATGAATAAACTGAATGTGACCAATCAGGGATTGAGTGATTATGACGTTCAAAAGAGGCAAGAGGTTTACGGGTATAATGTTTTAGAGGAAAGTAAAAAGGTAAGTACACTTGCCGTTTTTTTCGGCCAGTTTAAAGATTTATTAGTGATTATTTTAATGGTAGCGGCTTTTATTTCATTTCTATTAGGTGAAGTAGAAAGTACGATTGTTATTTTGATTGTAATTATTTTAAATGCAGTTCTGGGCACTGTTCAACATGTAAAGGCAGAAAAATCTTTAGGTAATTTGAAAGCACTGTCTTCGCCCATAGCGAAAGTAATGCGTAATAATCAGATAATAGAAATTCCTTCTGAAGATATCGTTGTGGGAGATCTTCTATATTTGGAGGCTGGAGATTATATAAATGCTGATGGAAGATTACTAGAAAGCCATAATCTTCATATTAATGAAAGTTCGTTGACAGGTGAATCATTAGCTGTCGCAAAAAGTGCCGATTCGATTAAGGAAGATGTAACCATTGCGGATAAGAAAAATATGGTCTTCACTGGAAGCTTTGTCACGAATGGACGAGGCGTTGTTATTGTGACAGCTATCGGAATGGACACGGAAATTGGGAAAATTGCTAATTTACTTGATACTGCAAAAGAAAAGAAAACGCCTCTACAAGTAAGTCTAGATCAATTTGGAGAAAAATTAGCTTTAGGCATCACGATGATTTGTGTTGTTATTTTCACAATTGATTTGGTTCGAGGCCGTGAATTAGTAGAATCGTTTATGTTTGCTGTTTCGTTGGCAGTTGCCGCCATACCAGAGGCATTAAGTTCGATTGTCACAATTGTCTTGGCTTTTGGGACACAAAAAATGGCAAAGGAAAATGCTATAATACGAAAGCTCTTTGCTGTTGAAAGTTTGGGAAGTGTTTCGGTTATTTGTTCAGATAAAACAGGGACTTTAACTGAAAACAAAATGGTTGTCCAACATGTATACGTTAATCAGAAAGTGATTCCACACGATCAACTATATATGAAAAATGCAATTGAGAAAGATCTGATTTTAAAGGCGTTATTATGTAATGATGCGTTGGAAAGAGATCATAAGGAAATCGGGGATCCTACTGAAATTGCCCTTGTGAAATTAGGAAAGCAGTATGATTTTGATGAATTACTTGTTAGAGACCATTGTCCAAGGGTGGCAGAGCTCCCTTTTGATTCAGATCGGAAGCTTATGAGTACGGTTAATCGGATTAATCAGCAAAGTATTATGATTACTAAGGGAGCACTAGACGTTCTGCTATTCAAAATGTCAAAAATGAATACGTCGCAAGGTCTAGTTAATCTGACGCAAGAACATCGAAAAAAAATCGAAGAAGTGAATCGAGATTTTTCAATGAATGGTTTAAGAGTATTAGCCATTGCATATAAGGAAGTAAGAGAAGGCCGTCCAATTACTGTATTTGATGAAAGAGATTTAATTTTTGTAGGATTAATAGCAATGATGGACCCACCTAGAAAGGAATCGAAGGCAGCCGTTGAAAGCTGTATTAAAGCAGGTATTAAACCTGTAATGATTACAGGTGACCATAAAATAACAGCCACTGCCATAGCCAAACAAATCGGGATTTTACAGGACCCATCCGAAGCGATTGAAGGAGCTGAAATTGAAGGTTTAACGGATCGCGAACTGCAAGAAAAAGTTCAAGATGTTTCAGTTTATGCTCGCGTAACGCCGGAACAAAAAATTCGTATTGTGAGAGCGTGGCAGGAAAAGGGCAATGTCGTTGCGATGACCGGTGATGGTGTCAATGATGGTCCCGCTTTAAAACAAGCTGATATCGGTGTAGCAATGGGGATAACCGGTACTGAAGTAGCGAAAGATGCATCATCTATGATATTAACAGATGATAATTTTTCAACGATTGTCAAAGCAATCTCGAATGGACGAAGCATCTATACGAACATTAAAAATGCGATTTTATTTTTGTTATCTGGAAATGCAGGGGCAATTTTTGTCGTTTTATATGCTACTATATTAGGTTTACCCGTTCCATTTGCACCTGTTCATCTATTATTTATTAACCTACTTACCGATAGTTTGCCGGCCATTGCCATTGGACTGGAACCAAATAATAAAAACACCATGAAGGACAAGCCAAGAGATATTCGCACACCATTGTTAAATAAAGCTTTTACGACGCAAGTTATACTGGAAGGTTTATTAATTGCAATTGCTACAGCTGTTGCTTTTGAAATCGGATTGTCAACAGGAGATACTTTAACAGCTAGTACGATGGCGTTTACTACTTTATGTTTGTCGAGATTAATTCATGGCTTTAATTCCAGATCGAAGCAATCGATTTTTGCCATTGGTGTATTTTCGAATAAATATACTTGGTTAGCATTTTTAATCGGTTTTGTTGCTTTACATGCCGTATTATTTGTTCCATCATTTACGGGTATCTTCGAAGTGGCCGCATTAAGTGGCGCCCAATTAGGCTTTATTTATAGCTTATCGTTTATGCCGTTTTTAGTTAATCAGTGGTTTAAACTATTGTTTGTCAGAAGTAAATAAGGCAACTTCATAAAGTGTCAGGCACCCAAATAGTGCTTGACACTTTTAATATTTCTTTAAATTCCCAGTTGTAAAAAGGAACGTACGTGCGTAAAATATAAATACAAACAAACGTTCTTGTTACGGACGAGGGGAGAAGGATGTTGGATGAAAGAACAGTTAATAAAAGCAATGCAACGCAATCAGTCAGTTCATATGATGTATGTATCCAAATGCGGTGAAATTACAAAAAGGCAAGTGAAAATCATAAAAGTTGTAAATAACTGCTTTTCTGCATATTGCTTCACACGACAAGCAAAGCGTACTTTTATTATCAGCAATGTTCTTGCAATTATTCCAGTTATAACACAAGAGCGTGATGTCGTGTGAATTATGAGGCGATGCCCAATAGACCTATTATGTGTATCGATATGAAGTGTTTTTACGCTAGTATCGTGGCGATGTTACATGGATTAGATGTTTTAAAAACACCAGTTGCAGTAGTAGCAAATTTTGACCAGCCAGGTAGCGTAGTGCTTGCTGCATCACCATTAATGAAAGAGAAATATAAAATCAAAACTGGCAGTAGACGTTATGAGATACCAAAACATCCTGACATTAGATTATTTGAGCCTAAAATGAGTTTCTTTATTCAAATGTCGATGACGATTACAAAATTGATCGCTAATTACGTACCTGTTGATGCGATACATGTGTATAGTGTGGATGAAAGTTTTGTTGATTTAACTGGCACGGAAAAGCTTTGGGGTTCACCCGAAGAGACGGCCAAGGAAATACAAAAGGCTATTCTTGACCAATTTAGTATACCTAGTGCAGTAGGTATGGGACCCAATATGTTAATCGCCAAATTAGCTTTAGACCTTGAAGCAAAGAAAACAGGTTTTGCTAAATGGACGTATGAGGATATTCCAAAGAAACTGTGGCCTGTTCGACCTTTATCTGAAATGTGGGGCATAGGAAAACGAATGGAGGCAAATCTAAATGCTATGGGAATACAAACAGTTGGTGGTTTGGCTAATGCAGATTTAGCAGAATTAGAAAAGTGCTTTGGGGTAATGGGCAATCAACTCTACTACCATGCATGGGGAATAGATCTATCTAAATTAGGGGAGCCGTTAATAACAAACGGAGCATTAAGTTTTGGTAAGGGTCAAATGCTGATGAGGGATTATCACACACGAAAAGAGATTGCGGTAGTGCTTCTAGAAATGTGTGAAGACGTAATGAAGCGCACACGTGATGCAGGGTTTGTTGGCCGTACAATTAGCTTAGGTCTTTCCTATAGTCATAATGCCATGACCAAAGGGTTTCATCGTTCGAAAACCATTGCAGTGCCGACAAGTGAAACGCTTGTGATGTATAAAGCTTGTATTGAATTACTGGATGAACATTTTGCTGGAGAGCCAGCACGACAATTATCAGTCAGAATATCCAACCTAGAGAAAGAGCATAGTATTCAATTGGATTTATTTGATGAACGTAAGCCGCAACGTCAGATAATTGGTCCTACAATGGATGCCATACGTAACAGGTTTGGAGCTACCTCAATATTAAGAGCCGTTTCTTATACAAAAGCTGGTACAGCTATAAAACGAGATCGCTTAGTTGGTGGTCATTTGGCATAGGAGTGATTGGAATGATAAAAGATAGAGGGACGATTAAATGGGCATCGATGATGTTGCCAGAACATTTAGAGCTTCTCAGAGAGTACAAAGAAGAGTATATGGAACAGCCAAGAGAATTGACTGAATGGGAACTGGAAGAACTACAAAAAACAATTAATCAAGCTTTTAATCAACAGTTGACCGTTACAGTAGAAGTGTGGAAGGACCATACAATCACACAATGGACTGGTATAGTTAAATCGATGAATACGAATGACCTCATACTTGAAACGCTACTTAAAACGGAGAGTATCCCCATCCCAAATATTCAATCAGCCCAACTGGATGCTGATTACTATGATTAAAGCCGATGAAAGACAGTTACTTCATAAGTATCTTTTGTTAGAGCTAGCAGTTAAATCATTACAGGTTGATTATTGTAAATTAGAGCAGTTTAAAATGAAAACAGTATTTCTTCCAATGATGGATTCATTACTAAAGGAGCTAAGACAAGAATATTTTAATCTCAAACGAGAACTTGCACAAAAACGTATACGAGTAGTAGGTTGGCAACCGATAGATGAATACTTTAGTGACGTACAAGTTGCTACTGCAGGGAATGATGTAGTACTCCGTTATGCAAATCAAGCTCTTAAATCACAGGTGGAGAAGCTGTTGATTAATCATATACGGCGCGTTGAATAAAGAGTGATGACAAAAATTCTTTCAACCTTTATTTATTAGCAAAACCGAAAATACTCCATTTTGCAAAGAGATTTGTCAAAATGGAGTTAATATTTTTAACTAAGTATAAGATTTTATAAAATTTGATTAGAGTCGTATACAACTAAAACACTCGCTAAGGCAAACCGAAAATGGCATTACACTGGTATCTCCAGTTCAAATAAATTTTCTCAAAAATGTATGATATTATACAGTTGAATGGAAAGAAAAATAGAATTGGGAGGTTCAATATGAAAAGTGAAAATAAACAATATGCCATAACTGTTATTACCAATATATTAAAAGTAATGCATAGTAAAGAATATGAAAAAATATTAAATTATGTGGATGAATCTAAAGTGTATGATATTGGTGATTTATTCCATTATGTCCAAGAAACATTAAACTTAAATGGATTGGATTCATTTGATGAATATGGAGCTCCATGTAATTTCCATCCCCAATACGAATATGCACAAATTAACTTTTATGAATTCAAGGACAACAGTGGATTTGCAGTTGATTATGATTTAACTTCAAATTCAAAACTGGCAGATATGTGTTTACAAATGGAGTTTTTATATACGGATAACGGATTAAAAAGTGTTTTTATCACAGTTGACCCACAGTAAAACAATAATTTGAAGAGTCGCAAATCAACTTATAAATCTAAATTTAAAGGAGAATATATGGAAATATACAATATGAATTTGAATATTCATTATTCTGCACCACAAGAAGTTTGGGATAAGTTGGAGCGTTTATATAGAGAAATGCCTAACTGGAACCACTTTGTAAACGGCTGTCCACAGTGGTATGGTTCAGATGGTAAATTGATAGAAGTAAGTATTGAATCAAGTGGACTACAATTTTATGCTCAATTGCCATCAGAAGAATGGAATGAATGGATTACATTATTTAAGAAACGCGCTACAAAATTATTGGGATATGAAGTGGGCGAACCAGAAGATGGTTTTGCATTTCATTATTATAATTAACTCTCAGATTGTCCATAAACGTAACTTGACAATACATAAGACACCTCGGTGTCTTTTTTATATTATCGACAATTCTTTGCAAGATAAAATTCAATCGTGACATAAGGATTAATGAAGGTCTTCATAACCATATCAACCTTGATATAAGAACAAATGTAAAGCGCATGTTTTGAAATCTTTTTTCAAAACATGCGCTTAAAGTTTGATAAAGAGTGCCATTTATTTGAGAGCGAACGAACTACCACCCGTAGCACGGTATAATCGACTGACCATCAGGGAGAAAAGACCCCAGGGTTATCGTCTCGCCATGCGCCTATGCAGCCAATTAAACAGGCAGTGTAGCTTCTCATTACGCAATCGATTGCACTATCCGCATATTCAATTGCGATATTTATGTTCGGCTTGCGCCAAGCCAAAATTTGACCAGAGAACCCAGGCCACGCACATTTTTCATCCATTTCAGGTCGACCATATGCCTTTATTGACTCATCTGGTGTTGAGCACATCGTGATTCCCTTAGGAAGCTTTCCAGAAAACGGCTTTTTAATTCGGTCATCTGATCCAGGAGCAAGAAAATGTATAGCACCAATAATCCATTCATCTTGATTTGTATAGTGGAGTCCAGTCAAATCATTTATTTTTGAGGCACGATAAATATCAATGCGTATCGATGCTTTTACAGACCAAATAATATCGTCGTTGAAATAGCTGTTCGGGGAAGGCATTCGCTTGACATTGAATGATTGTAGCAAAGCTTGAACATTTTTAGGACTATATGGATGGCCAAGCATGTCAATAAGCTGTTCAGATGGTTCTTTCATGCATATTTCACTCCTTTTGCTTCGGTTCAAGGGAACAACACGAAAAAGGCATTCATCTCCTTGAGCCAACTTTTTAATACCCGTACCCCATGTGACGGGGCAAAACGATTGGCAAAGTATTCATTTTTATATTCTACATTACTTCTAATCTTCCCTTCTTCCACTATACGCCTGTCCGCCATTAATGCCGCGTACTACCCACACTATCACATACCGAACTGTAGACCGCATCCACTGCGCATGATGAACACGTGATATTTATCAAGACTTTTCATGCTTTTTTATTGTCCTACAAAATAATTAAAATTTTTTTAGTTTCATTGAAACTTTTTCAACTCTCTAATTCTCTTCTATATTAAGAAAGAAAAAATAGCAAAGAAAGGTGTATTGGAATGAAAGCAAGGAAAAGAATTAGATGGACAAGATTTGTAGCGGTCATTTTGTTCTTTACTATCATGCTAGGTGCGGGATACTACTTTTTAGGTGGACAAGTTGAAGAGCATGGGCAAGCTGAAAATCTTGCAAGTGATAAGGCAAGATTTGAAGAAAATGATGATAGTGAGGATGTAATAGAGGAAGAAGGGACAGAAGAAGAGGAAGAAGAATTAGAGAATGAAACAGTTGCATTGAATCCTGACGGAAAATATATAGCACTTACATTTGATGATGGCCCGAGTGTCAAAGTTACACCACGCGTTTTACAAACATTAGCGCAGCATGAAGCAAAGGCAACATTCTTTATGTTAGGAAGCAGAGTTGAGATGTATCCAAATATTGCGGCACAAGTCGTTGCTGAAGGTCACGAAATAGCAAATCACACCTTTAGTCATCCAAATTTAAAGAAATTGACGCACAATGAAATGACAGAAGAAATCAATAAAACAAACAAAATTATTGAAGCAACAACAGGTGTAACTCCAACCTTATTTCGACCTCCATACGGGATATACAACCAAGACATTCTAAATTATACCGCGTCAGAAAATTATACTACAATTATGTGGTCTGTCGACTCGTTAGATTGGAAAAGTCGCAACCCAGCAGCTATAAAAAACGAAATTTTAAATCAAATCGCAAATAAATCGGTAGTGTTAATGCATGATATTCATACAGCAACAGCTGAAGCCTTACCAGAAATATTAATGGCATTAAAAAAAGAAGGATATGAATTTGTAACAGTATCAGAACTGTTATCGCTAAAAAGTGAAAAAGTCGATCCCTATTTCGGCAATTGATTGTGCAAAGGAAACGAATGTAGTCCATAAAACCATGACATAATAACAATGTTATTCAACATTCGTATATTGCATTCCCTAGTAACGTTTAACGGGAGGTGAGCCTTTGAATACTCAAAGAATCGAAGAGAAATTTAATGAAATTTATGACAAAACCTATCATCAATGTGTAGTGTATGTCATTAGCAAATGCAATCATACGAGTGTTATCCCGGATATAATACAAGAAACTTATATAGCGCTGTATCGAATACTAAAGGACAAGGGCATTGATTATCTAAAGAACCCAGAGGCTTATGTCATACGAATCGCTAAATCTAAAATCTACCAACATTATTCTTTAAAAGAAAAAGTAAAGCGTATCATACCGTTGTTTGATATAAATAAAGAAGATGAAGAATATAATCATGCAGATACGGACATAGAGCAATATGAAAATGAGATAGAGATGGCAATAGAAAACAAAGAATTATTATCTGACATTTGGAGCTTTTTGCAAACCAAACCTCAAAAAGTGCAAAAGGTATTTTACTTATTTTATTATGCTGAACTTTCAATTCCTGAAATTGCAAAATTACTACATTTAAATCAATCCACGATAAAAAATTATATTTACCGCACCACTCATGAAATACGAAAAAAGTTTGGGAAGGACGGTTGAGGCGATTATGAAGCAGCATGAACGAAAGGTATTAAAACGTGTTATAGAAGAAAACTTATTAAATAAGGAAAGGATACGAAAAAAAGTATTAACAATGGCTGAAAATGAAACGAAGCCCAAGAAGAAAGATTTTTTAACTTTTTTTAAAATGAAGTTTATCGTGATTCCTTTAACGGCCTGTCTACTATTCATGTTCTTTGTAAATCTAAGTCCGACTTTTGCTCTGGCAATGTCAAAGGTTCCTGTATTAGGAGCAGTAGTAAAAGTGATTACGATTGATGAATATATAGAAAAGACAGATTCGATTGATGCACATATTAAAATTCCTCAATTCTCTGATATAGGGAATCCATCATTAGAAAATCAGATTAATACGATGATTAAGGAAAAAATTGAGAGCCTTGCTGCGAAAGCAAAACAGGACTCAGCGGAATTTAAGAAAAACTTCCTTGGAGAGGGCGAGGATGCAAGGGATATTAATGAATATACACCTAGCACATACAAATTTGATTATGAAGTAAAAAGCTCAAATGCAAAAATCTTGTCATTTATCATTAATGAAACAGAAACTACAAATGGATTAACATTTGATACAAAGTATTTTTATAATATTGATTTAACAACAGGAAAGGAACTAACGTTAGAAGATTTACTAGGAAAAGATTACGAAAAAATAGTAGATCCAGAAATAGAGCGTCAAGTGAAGGAACGTGCGAAGACCGATGAAAATCTTTGGTCGTACTATCAAGAATATTATTCTTCAAAGGGAGATGGTGGAATAGACGAATATACGTCAAAAAACTTCTATATTAATGAACAAGGAAATCCAGTCATCTTTTTCTATGAATATTACATTGCTCCACCCTATGCTGGTCCACAAGAATTTGAGATTAAACGCTAAACATATTAAAACAACAGAGAAAACCCAGTTCCCTCTACAAAAGGTACTGGGTTTTTATAGTATTTTGTCGATAAAGTAACTATATTGCAAATATTATCATTATTTCTGTTTTAACGAAAATTACGAGGTACTACATCTCCTTGGTGGGTAAACTATTAGAAATTAGGTGAAGATAATATGTCGATTGAATTAATCTTAACAGCATTAAATAAAAGGTTAGATAAAGAGAACAGGATTATCATACAAAGGGAGAATGGAGAAATTTTAAATGTAACCTGTGATTGGAATTGTCCAATATCAAATCATGAACTACAGGAATTCACTTTAGAAACTCAGCATGTTTTACCGAAGGAATTGTGCTTATTTTTAAAACATAGTAATGGAGCGAAATTATTTAATGATAATGGTCTTGGTTATGATTTCTTTGAAATATTTAAATTAAGCCAGATATTAAATTATATCCATGAATATGAGACCAATATATACTATCAAAGTGCCTATGATAAAAATTGGTTTATGATGGGTAATTATAGAGGATATGGTGATTATATGTTCGTTGATTCTCAAAAAGTTGCTAATGGGGAGGATAATTATCTTATCTTTGTTCATGAAGGAGACATTTAAAGGTTACCTATGAACTTTGAAACTTGGCTGGACAGATTTATTGTTACACAGGGAGCTAGATATTGGCTATGGTAATTGCAAGTTTCATTAGTATTTTAAACAGTTCAATAAATTGACATATACATCGCATACGATATAAAATAAAAATACATCGTATGCGATATATTGTGAGGTGAAAAAAATTAAAGCTTTCTTACTTGAAGATCAACTATGTTTTGCTGTATACAAGGCAGCTAACCAATTTACAAAGTTATATCGGCAAGTGCTGGAGCCATTTGGTTTGACATATCCACAGTATTTGGTGCTACTTGCTTTATGGGAACAAGATAGTCTAGTGGTGAAACAAATTAGCGAAAAATTGAGTTTGGGCATAGGCACGTTAAATCCAATATTAAATAAGCTTGTTGATAAAGGATGGGTGACGAAAGAAACATCGTCTAAGGATAAACGTGCTGTAATTATTTCTTTGACTGAGAAGGCAAGAGCAACTGAAACGTTGATTACAGAAAAGTTAGTGGAGAAAATGGCACATTGTGATGCTTTGACAGTAATAGACGGTGATTTAAGGGCACAGTTGCAAAATTTAAATGAATTATTAACTCAATTAAATAACATGGAGGTAAAAGATGAGTATTTATGATATCAATGTAACATTAGAAGATGGTTCAGAATATAGTTTAGAAAAATACAAAGGTAAAGCTTTGTTAATAGTCAATACTGCAACAAAATGTGGTTTAGCTCCACAATTTGAAGAATTAGAACAATTGTATACTACTTATCGAGATATGGGGTTAGAAGTGCTAGGTTTTCCATCTAATCAATTTAAGCAAGAAATGTCTTCAGCGCTGGATGCCGCTGAAGCTTGCCGTTTAACGTATGGCGTTACATTTCCTATGCATGAAATTATCAAGGTAAATGGTAAAGAAGCACATCCTCTTTATAATTATTTAAAAACGCATTCGAAAGGCTTCTTAGGAAGTAATATTAAATGGAATTTCACAAAATTCTTAGTTAATCCAGAAGGAGAAGTAGTAGCTCGATTTGGTCCAACTGATAAGCCAAAAAGCATTGAGTCGGATATAAAAAGAGTTTTGAATTTACACTAATATTGAAACAGCGAAAAATGCGGTTTTAACATTTTCAAAAGCCCTTCCTATTATGGAGGGCTTTTATTTTGAATGTGGGTATTCCAAAAGCTTCATATTGTTACTTAATTGTATAAATGACGATTATATTTCCTTGTTCTGTATCTATGTAAACGTTCGGATATTAAGAATTGAATAGACTAGAGAAGGTGCAGAAAAAGAAAGGGGGATAATAGATAGATGGAAATTTCAAATAATGCACTAAATCTCATAGCGAAGTGGGAAGGGTTTCGCTCCGATGCCTATATAGGTCCTGACAATGTTTGGACCATCGGCTACGGAACAACAAAATGGCCAAGTGGCAAAGCAGTTGAAAAGGGGCAAACCATTACAAAAGAAGATGCGTGGGAACTATTACGAAAGCAAGCACAAGAGCATGCTACTACCATTGAATACTATGTTAAAGTGCCACTTAACCAAAATCAGTACGATGCACTGGCAAGTTTCCAATATAATTTAGGACGATATATTTTAAGAAATAGTGCCCTATTAGTATATTTAAATAATAAGCAATGGGAACAAGTAAGCAAAGAAATGCTATTATACTGTAATGCTGGTGGAAAAAAGCTACAAGGGCTTGTGAATCGTCGTCTAGACGAAATTGCCCTTTTTTTAAAGCCTGTTGTTATAATAGATGTAAGTAAAAAAATAGAATATATTGAGATTGACAAAGAGCCAAAGAAATTCCGTATTCAAAGTGGGAAATATAATAGTCAAGAGGCAATGTTAGCTGCGATGAACGACGCATTAAAACAATATTATTTAGCGTATGCAGAACCAGTAAAAGGTAGCTCAAATGAAAATGGCTGGCGTTTTATAAGTGGTTGGTATAACGCAATAGAAGAAGCAAAAATCATTGCCGAGCGCGCTATTTTAGCAAATAAATTAAGTTACGCAACGATTCGTGGAACAACGCTTTAGGGTGTCAGGCACACAAACAATTCTGAATTGTTTGTGTGCCTGACACTAAACTTTTCTTGAATGTTTAAGTTTATGTAGTTCCTTTGTTAAATATTGAACTTGTTTTTCTAATTCATCAATTTTGTTTGAATTATTATTATTATTGTTGTTTGATTTCTGTGCTTCCTCCAATGCCATTATTGCTGCGATAGTAGCTAAGACATCTCCTAATGTAGTAATAATTCCCGCAATAACTGCTAGCTTAGCAGCATCATTTTCCATACCCGCTAAAAGATCAGTAAAATTATCCTTGTTTTTACTCATCTTTTCACCTCCCTAACCGAAAATCCTTATTACATCTTATTCCTTATCCATTTTTTAATTCGAGAGTTTAAATCAAAAGTTAGGCATAAAATGGTTTAGCTCCTATATTAAACACTTTTGCCAATGGACAAAGTGATGATTTTGAGTACAAAACAAGATAAACGTTTCAATTTATAAGCGTTCGCATTATGATTAATCATGGAAATATTTAATGATCTTCACCAAAATATATAGTAAAGTTCAGTGGAGGGTTCAAATGACACCAAAGCAAATTGTTGAGAAATTTTTTAAAGAAGTACGTTCGGGGCGTAATCCAGATTACGCAGTGGAATTAATGGCAGAGCAAGTATTGGCCCACCAAGTAATCTCTGAAGAGGAATTAACAGTACTAAGAACGCCTAAAGAATACGCTGATCATGTAAAAGAAATGATAGAGGCTTATGGTGACTTCTCATTAGAAATTCAAGAGTTGATGGTCCAAGATTTTAAAGTTTATGTTCGCTGGAAACAGGTTGGCAAGCATATTGGTGAAGTTGATGGATTTCAGCCTACAGGTCTTCCAGTCATTGAAATAGCAAGTGCTGTATACCGCATTGAAAATGAAAAAATAGCAGAATATTGGATTCAAATTGATCGTGCTGGTATGGAAAAACAACTGGAACGCAATAAAAATTAATAACACCCCTAGTGTTTGGAAATATTTTGGGCAAACCGACCGCTTTCTCTTTTATAATCTAGTGCTAGAATTAAATATTCGATTTAAAAACAGAGTTAATTCTACATAGATTAATTCTGTTTTTTGTATTGCTTGGTCAAGCTTAAAACTTCGAGAGATTAGGTTAATGATATTACATATTATGGATTTATAAGTTTAACATGTATAATAAAGGGGTATTAAGGTAAATATTTCTATTTATGTATTAGCTTCATAATAGAATGATAACTGACCAGTACGCTACAATTATAAATCTTGGCAAAATGTATATTTATTAACGATGAAAAAATAGGAGTGATTTGATTTGACACAATTTACAGCATTACAAGAAGCTCATGCCTTCGCAGAGGCATTTCTACTAACTACTGAGCCGTCATCTTTAAAACATCCTTATAAAAAGGATAAAGGCCGATATCCACGAGTACGAAAATTTATCCAAAACTATTTATTAAATGGTTCTAGTGAAACATTCAATTCCTCTCCAATACAACAAGGTGTTGGGCAATTAATGATGTTTTGTGCTCAGTTCGCCCAACAAAAGGCTCAAACTGGAGAACGTGATGAAGTTTACAAGGAAATTGTTGATATAATTATTCCAAAACTAATCGATAAAGCATTAAATTTCCCAACAAATCCAATTGATCAATTAGCAGGCTTAATTTATTTAGGTGCAGCAATGCTAAAAAAGTTAGATGAAACACAGAACGATGTTTCCTTTTCTAATTTAGATGCGTTGTTAGCGCAATACCGAAACCATTTTGCTAATGAAGTATTAAATTCTAAAGAATACCATATTATTATGTACTATCGTACGCCATCTGCTTGGACATATGATGATGTAGAAAAATCGTACCGTTTTGCTACGGGGCCATATGCCGGTCAAATTGGCTATTGGATAACAACGGCAGAGCCATTAACAGATCCACAGAAAACTTACTTAGATAAACAAACAGTTCTTGATGATGGAGGAAAGGTTGTGTTTGCTGGTATTCAACCAGGAACTAGTAGTAAAAATTATTTGAACCATCATGCAGATTTTAATACGAAAAACCAAAGATTTATTCTGAATTCTTCGCTGAATGCGATTGCGTGTTGGATGGCAGCACATATATATGATGTAAAGGTTCATGAGACTGGAGCTTCCTTAGAACCTGCACATAATTTGAAAAACGCAATTCGTGATGTACTTAGTTATACTCAATGGGGAATCAATACTTCAGTGGCTAATGCCTCTAAAGGTTGTTTCCAGCAAGAGCCCTATAACAATTCATTATCTGCAAAAAGGGTTCTTCCAGTGCATGGGTTTTCTGAAGTGAACCTGACAAATAATATGTTACGTGCCCGATTCGATTCTCCAGCATATAATGCATTTGCTATAACATTCTTGCAAATCTATGCAAGCTTAATAGAAAATCCGACAGCTTCATCATGGAACAGTCTTGTTCCTAATAACGATTCGGATTCGGCAGTTATGGTTACGCAGTTAATTAATACTTACGAGGCTATTTTTGATAACTATTCAATTATTAAAAATAACCTAATTAGTCATTTGTTTAGCCATGCTAAATATTGGGGAATGTACATTCCTGAGAATGCCATGTTGGGTTCATCAGAATTAATGAAGAATCCATGGCAAATGCCTAATAAAGGTGAGGGCATCAATCAAGCAATGATTGGATTATTTAATGTTTATCCTGGCGTTACGGGGCAAGGTTCTACAAGCATTGATAATAAAGTATCAAAGGCCATAAAACTGCAACTTGATATTGGGCAATCATTACATGGTCAAAGTAAGTTTCCTTCCCATGGTCGTTCAGGTCTTTGGGATTTAGCCCGCCTAGATATATTAGCCGATGCTTGCAATACAAATGGGACTGTTGATTTAGCTACAGACCTTACTACGACTGATAAAGAATCTCCAAACTGTGCTGGAGCACGACGAGCATTCTACGCTTTAGCGATGGCATTAGTAGTGGATCAATCTAACAATTTTGCTTTAAATTAATAGTTAAAGCTCACTACGGATAAAAGGGTAATAAACAAACGTAAGTTCTTTTTTGATTCACAAGAAATATGGAACGGGATGCTAGAAGTGAGCTAAATCGACATTAGAATCTTAGAGAATTGCATGCCTTTATCAACAGGGATAGGGGGTTTTTAAGAATCCGTGAGCAATGCTTTTGCTAGTTTAGCTAAAACATGTCGTTTCTTGCGCTTACCCGGGAAATTTTTTTATTTCCTGACCTTACAACCATATTTCCAATAAGACATTAGGAATGTTCAAATAGAGCTAAAAATAACGAAAGGCATAAAGAGTGCACTTCTTTATGCCTTTTGGTCAACAATATAAGCATGTAAAAAATAGGGCTTATACGTTTTTAACCCTTAGATTTATAAAATTAAAGAATTTGTGTTAATTCTGAGTTCACAAATCTTTGAGCATCAATGATAACACCTGATGCTGTTCGCCCGTAAACGCTATATAATCCACCAGTTTGATTCGGAGCAATTTCAACTTCATATTGGAACGAACCAGCTACACTTGGTGTTACAAAAGTAGAAGCATTTGCAGCGGCTAAAAAAGGAGTTGTAGATAGTAATTGTCTTGTGCCATTAAGTCGATAAACGCGGACTACTCCAGATAGAGAACCTCCAGTTAGATTAAGAATTTTGACACGCACACTAGAGGCATTAGCTGGTAGATTACCTGTATTTTCAATTGGACCAGTAGTTAAAGGCATATATATTCACCTCCTTCAAACAAAAAGTTATAATCTGCAGATTACATTTTTATAGTATGCAGTGCTCTGTTACATTCTCTAGTCATATTAACCAAGTCTTTTTTAATAAAAATTAAATAGAAAAACTAATAAGTGAAAATATAAACAAAGGTGAGACTGTCTAGCAAGGCATAATACCTGATAGAAACACCTAATGAGAGGGAAATATAAAAAATTATCAATAGTTAGTGATGGCGTTCAAACTGATGATTCTATTCGTCTGAAGGTTGTGTAGTGGTGCAGTCCACCATAATTCAAGACAGTGGATGTGTTGTCAGAAATATTGTCAATTTGTTCAAATTGAGAAATATAATCTTGATAAGTTTGGAGGCAATGACTTCTTAAAATAAGTTCATAGTGGTTTCAGTGAGGACAAAGGTTTTCAACAAATGGGGGAAGTAAAAAAATATAGAGCGATTACTATCGCTCTAGAATACTATTATATAATTAAAATTCCTTGTTTCTTTCAAGCTCTTCAACTCGTTTTTCTAATTTTTTAATTTTCTTTTCATTAATACCAGTAATGAAGAAAGCTGCAATTGCTATTGAAATAGTAAATATAGCAGAAGAATCCATTGTAATACCTCCCAATATTTTTAATTAAATTATAGCAAATATAGCCACAGCTCTCCCTGCTGAATTACAGGTACTTGCTTTTGAGAGTAAGCTAATGATTAATTTGTTTTTAAATGGTAAAATTAAACTGTTGTACAAAGGAGGTGTAATGCGTGGGGGAGTTCTTTATTGCAATAGTAATTTTAGTCTTGATAGTAGGGATTATAATTACCTTAAAAAAGATAAGAAGTACTAACTATAGTTCTACCAATCGAAGCCGTTCTAACTATTCAGGAAATAATACAACTGATTTTATTTCATCAGGTTCAGTCTTTTCGTTACAAGATACAGATAGAAATGATTGTTCAGACACCACTTCAAGTAACAGTGATTCTGGAGGTTCTTCGTGCGATTAATTTTTAAGTCGTTTCCGAATCGGAAATGGCTTTTTTATATTAAAATAAACTTCTATTTAATTGGTGCACCTATTAATCGCATCTCAATGACTTTCATTTTTACTCAGAGCTTGTGTCGGGGGAAGAACGGAGCGTTTACAACATGTATAAATTAAAAATATAGATGCGACAACTCTGATACGATGGTATAACAGGAATGTTTAAATTATTGTGATCTACTGTATTTAGTAAGGACACGTACAAAACGACACTGTGCACATGAAATGATAATTAAATATTCGTCAGTTTGAAGAAATGGTAGATATGGATGATGAAAGTCGATTGAAGCTAGAGCAGATGCAGGTGAATATTGATAAAACCAAATTGGAGATTGAAAAGCTTGGTTCTGATCAACAAAATAAACCTATAGAAATTAATATTGTCTGCAAAAAAAAAGCAACCTTAATTGGCTGCTTTTTTGTCGTTTTGTTCAATACCAAGAGCTTCTTTAAGGGATGCTTGAAGTATCTGAGAGAAGTTTAAACCGGCATCTTCAGCTGCATCTCTTAACCAGCGAGGTAGCGTACAGTTTTTAGTTACTGCTTTGTTAGCTGCTTCGTTACGATATGGGGGCATATAGATGTCAATAAATACAGTTCGATCAGTAGAATCTAATAGCTCGATGCTTTCAGGAGTCGAAGGTGCAGGAACAGGTAAGTCCTTTTCTTCTAATTCTAAAATACGAAATGCCAACATTTCTTTAGCTTCTCGAATACCAGAAGTAATATTTTCGGCCAGGATGGCAGTTCCTTCGAAATCAGGGAAATACATTCCTAAACCACCTTCAGCAACTTCAACAACAACAGGAAAGATAAAATGATTTGGGTAACTCAATTTAAAACCTCATTTCTGATTTAGTTTTATTTAATTATTTAATTATTATATGTTTATCCATACGAGGTAAGGTAATAAGCAAAGCGGAGAGGTTAAAACTTAACCCCTGATGTCCGTTCGATACTTCTTAAAGTTCCTTTAGGAATCGCTTGACCACTACTATGATAGCTAATGTCTGCAAATCTTGTTGGGTCATCTTTATGTATGTATCTTTGATGACTGCCAGGACCCTTATGAGTAGGAGATTTGATGAATCCTTCTTTTTTGAGTCTTTTTAGCGCTTCTCTTACGGTTACTTGCTTTCCCATTACCTTACCTCCTTTCTAATTCTATTATAACACGCATTAATAATGCGTGTCTATTTTGGAGTGCAAAAATACGCGTGTTTTTTATGCGTGTAATGTTAAAGGAGTTGAGTAAAATGACACTATTAATTGAAAAAGAAGTAAATCCACATTTCGAAACTTTCCTATTCGACTGGCGTTGTAAGACTCAACTCCTCGTCGGTGGTTATGGCTCATCGAAATCCTATCATGCTGCATTAAAAATGATCTTTAAATTACTTGAGGAAAAACGTACAGCTTTAGTCGTTCGTGAAGTTTACGATACCCACAGGGAAAGTATGTTTTCTTTATTTAGCGAAATCATCGAAGATTTGGGGTTAGGGGTAAGTATGAAGATAAGCTCATCACTAATGACAGTAAAGTTTCCGAACGGATCAAAAATCATCTTCCGAGGTATGGATAAACCAGAAAAGCTAAAATCAATCAACAATATCTCACTTATCTGGTTGGAGGAATGTAGTGAACGACATTATAAGAAGTTTGAATATCGAGATAGCGCAAAGTTTACAAGCAGGTGAAAGCTACACTGAAATGGCACACAGGATTGAGAATATGGGGCGTTGCATCCATGGATATTCAGTGCAGGTTTCTTTCGATTTACTTAGTAAACGATAAACTTCCTGAATATAGACGAGGCAGAGACTACATGGATGATTTAGGACTAACGTATAGGCAGGAGTTTAACAAAGCTTACAAAGAAGTTAAGCCACCAAGTGTGACTTTACCTTATGTAAGTTATTACGAGTGGAGAAAGAAATTTAGCAGAGAGGAGTAAAAATAAAGAGAAAATATGTGTTATTAATCTTCCTCAATAATCGTGCTCTATTGGGATTTATGCTTATCTAGTGGGGAATTTTACTTAAACTAATAACGCAGATGATGGGGTATACTAAAAATCAGAAATAGATTGTTAAGAATTATACTTAAACTAAAAAGACAGAATAATCTAATTCAAGGAAATAAGTTAAATTTAAATGATAAACTAGAGTTTACTTATAACTAATTAAGAAAAATAAACTTATATGATAGATAATAAATACTATATAGAGGTGGAATTATATGCCTAAAATTGACAATATGTTAGCAATTCTATGGATGCTTCGTTCAGGTGAAAAAATTACTGCAAAACAAATTTCGGAAAAGTTAGAGATGAATATAAGGACTGTGTATCGTTATATTGATACAATTTCAACAAGTGGCGTACCTATAATTTCAGAACCAGGACATAACGGTGGATACACTTTATTGAACAATTTTATTGAGGCTCCTCTTTTTTTTGATTTTGAGGAGCAAACTTCACTTTATCATGCTGCTGTTTTTGCAGAAGAAGCTGGATATTATGGCGGCGAAGCACTAAATAGGGCTATTTCAAAGCTAAGCAAATATTCAAATCAAGAGCAGAAAACAAAGATCAACCAACATTTAACTAGTCTTGAAGTAATAAGTCGATTAAGTTCACTCTCTATGGAAGCTTTTTTGAAGGAGTTGGAGCAGGCCATAGCTGACGGGTACTCAGTAAAAATTCTTTACCATAAAAGTGGCGAAAAGCAATTAAATTATAGATTGGTCGATCCGTACAGAATTATCTATTGGAATAATAAGTGGTATGTGATTGGATTTTGTCATCTGAGGAATGATATCCGTAGTTTTAGAGTAGATCGAATTGAAAGTCTAATGCTAACCGAAAATAATTTTAACCGGCCAGAAAATTTTTCAGCACGTGACATTTTTATAAAAAATCTTCTTCCAACTATAGAAGATAAAGATAGGATTATTTCTTTGGTTATTAATGGGGATAAAAGTGTATTGGCTGATATTTGCCAACATTGGTTTTTAGGACATTATTTACAAACACGGACTTCAAATCAAGCAGTTTTTCTTCTTGATAAAGATATAATACATACATATGTACCTTATTTACTCTTACCATACAATAAATCTATTAAAGTTATTGAGCCAACAAGTCTTAAGAAAAGAATTATTGAAGTTCTGTCGGAATTAATAAAATTTTATCAAGTATGATAACTTCCCTGACGTTAACTGTCAGGGAAGTTATTTTATAATAGCTATATCAATTGTGATTGGAGTGTTATTGGATGCAAACAAAAAAAGTTTTTCTATATGTATTTAATACAATGTCGGACTGGGAATATGGATATTTAATTGCTGAACTTAACTCAGGAAGATATTTCAAAAAAGATTTAGCACCTTTAAAAGTAATTACAGTAGGAGCTAATAAAGAAATGATTACTACTATGGGAGGACTGAGCATAAAACCAGATATTTCACTTGATGAATGTATTCTTGAGAGTAAGGATCTTTTAATTTTACCAGGAGGGACTATTTGGAGTGAAGAAATTCATCAACCTGTCTTGGAGAGAATTGGCCAAGCTCTAAAGTTTGGCACTATTGTTGCTGCAATTTGTGGTGCAACTGAGGCTCTTGCGAATATGGGATACTTAGATTCTAGAAAACACACAAGCAATGACCTAGAGTATATTAAAATGGTCTGTCCTAATTATAAAGGGGAAAAATTTTATGAGATGAGACCTGCGGTATCTGGTGAGAATTTGATTACTGCATCAGGAGTAGCACCTCTAGAATTTACGATGGAAGTACTGAAAAAATTAGATGTATTTGCACCCGACACATTACATTCATGGTATAACCTAAATAAGACTCATAAACCTGAATACTTCTTCCAGTTAATGAATTCAATAAATAGCTGAGCTAAAAAATCAACTTAGCAGTTTTATATTAGTTCAAATAAAAATCATGCTTTAGACAATGTCAAAGTATGGTTTTTGTATATAACTTAAATATAGTTTATGGAAGTAAAAAACTTACAAAGCACTCCTGAAGTTGTTATAAATAGAATTGGTAACTAAATCTCTTTTTAATCTTATTGAACAAAGGTGTGTTTTTTTCTTTTGCAATTATGTTGGAACAATCTTCTACAATCGGGCGCGATTCTATAATAAGGATTAGTGCTCGGTTTCATTAAAGGGCCAGATTGCGGAATATCAATTTTTTAAGATATGGTACAAATAACGACACTTTGGGAAGGTATATATTTTAATTTACGAGTAGATGGAAAAAATAGTTTATAATTTATATAATGGTAATTCAAGGAGTTGATTATTTTGGAGAAATCTAAGAAAAAGGAATTATTAGACTGGGTTAAGTCTACAGTAATAACGTGTGTTATTGTTATCGCTACGATGGCATTTATTGTTTCCCCAACTAGAGTAGGTGGTGCTTCAATGATGCCAACATATGAAGATGGAGACTTCGTTCTAGTAAATAAAATTGGTAAGAAAATTTCTGGTATTGCAAGGTTTGACGTTATCGTATTCAAAACCCCTAATGATGAGATTTATATTAAACGTGTCATAGGATTACCAGGAGACCATATTGCTTATGAGAATGACACCCTTTATGTAAACAATGAAGCCTCGGAAGAACCATATTTAGATTTGTATAAAAAACAACTACTAGACACTGGTACACTAACAAAAGATTTCACTTTACAGTCTTTAACAGATCATTCCACGATACCAGAAGGCTACTTATTTGTTTTAGGTGATAACAGGAGAAATAGTATTGATAGTAGATATTCTAGTGTGGGATTAGTACCAATGGATAAAGTATTAGGGAAAGCCAACGTTAGATTTTATCCATTTGACAGTGTAGGTATTGTTAAATAATACGATTCATCAGAGAACCTATAATTACAATAACGGATATTTAGTGTTACAAGGATTTATAAAGTATACAAAAAAAACCTTATAAACGTTCCCAAAGGAAACTTTGGTGACATTGAAAGGAATTCAATAACATCTTCTAGAAACCTTAATATATCAACTTAGGAGGTTTTAAATGTCTTCTCATATTAGAGTTCGAGCTGGTGCAATAATAATAGAAAATAATGAAATATTATTAACGGTGTATAATGACCCAATAAGAGGTATCGTTTATGATTTACCTGCTGGAGGTGCAGAACCCAATGAATCAATTATAGATACAGTAAAAAGAGAAGCCAAAGAAGAAGCGTGTATAGATGTAGAAGTAGGTCCACTAGCTTTTGTTTATGAATACACACCTCACCTTAATTTAGATAAATTTGGTAAAATACATACATTGGTTATGATGTTTGAATGCAAAATAAAAAGCCCTAGTACACCAAAATTTCCAAAAAACCCGGATTCAAATCAAATAGATGTAAAATGGCTACCTATTTTAGAGTTACAAAATATTGAAATGTACGCAAACATCGGACCTTATTTACAGGAATATACGCAAAATCCTAGAAACATTGATTTAATAGAAGAGCATAAACTAAATGAGGTATATCAAGTTCGTTAGAGTTATTTTATACAATCCCATACAAAATAACGTTCCCAAATAGAAGTTTGGACGTACACCAAAAAGTCACGAATGTTGTTAAATCAACGTTTGTGACTTTTCTTGTGACATTTTTGATTCAGCTTTTTATGCAGAGAGCGGTTCTATGAAAAGTAGCAACTCTAGAATGGTTAAGTTTTTATTATTCCTTTTCATGTTTTAAAATTTCCCTAATATCAAGGCATCTGTTAACTGTTAAATATTAATGGATAAATCACTTAAAATTGGAACTTCTATTCATGCTAGACGTATTAAAGTAAAGGGACTGTGTCAGTTCAAAGAGATATATGTAACGTAATCATTAAAAGAGAAAACGAAATGAGTATTTACATAGTGATATTACCAATGATTAGTATGTTGTTAGGTTTATATTTAGTGTGTCTGGGACTCTGGGAATTAAGACTAGGTATAGATAGAAAAAGATTTATAACCTTCTCGTTTACAGGGCTATTTTTAATCTTTATATTACCGAACATGTTTGGGTTTCTTCAATTTAATTTTTAATAACTTTCAATAAATATCTATCTGCTAACTGAAATATAGTTTAAGTGAAAATTAAGTTGAAAAGGGATGAAATGGAGTGAGTAATGATATTAAACGATTTAAGAAAATAAGTGACAAAGTAATATACGGCTCGACTGCTGAAGAACGATTTAAAGAAGTGCACGGGATAACAATTGAGGAATGGAAATCAAAAGGAGAAGAAAGATTTAAAGTTGAAACAGGAATGAGTTACGAAGAATGGTATATAAAAAAGGTTATTTCTTCGACACCAATTGATTATCTTAAAAATCTCAATGGCTCTGTTTCTCAGGACGATATAGAACTGGTTAAAGATTTACAAGAGTTGGGGTTAAATGATGGTGTTATAAATGTATTACTGGATTATGTAAAAATTGTTAGCAAAATTGGGTTTATTCACTCGTTGGTGAGAGATATAGGGGAAAGTTGGCTCAATAAGAACGTCACAACTATTGAAAGCGCTATGGCATTTGTCAGGGAAGAGTGGAATAAATAAAGTCCTCAAAATATATACTTCAATATCAACGTACTATCGCAAGCGAAAATGGTGAATTACCCGACGGCTTGGAGGAAGCTGAGCTCGCATTTTTATATAAAGTATTATGGACTGAAAAGGGAATGAACATTAGTGATGCAACAAAGAAAGGGAGACAAGGGCTTAGTATAATATTGGTGATGCACTCCCAGGAACGATGAGTAAGTTAAGGAAAGAGGTGGTGGAGAACCAATGGATTATTTTTCATTGATTGCTATTATATTTGTCTCACTTATTGCAGCTGTTGTTTATGAAATAAAAAAGAAAAATGATATAAAACTTGAACAAATTAAGTTAGAAAGAGATAAAGTAGCTTTGGAACAAAAAAGATTGGAAATTGAGAATAAAGTGGATTAATGATTCAACTGACGGGAGCTTTATATCAATAGCACTCAACTATTTAAAAAATTTTTATAAAATAATATCTAATCAAGCCATTCATTTTGTAGTGAACCCCAAAAGTTAGACTTATTTCGAAGAGGAGTTCTTCCTCTTCGTTATTTTAATTTAAAAGCTCAATTTTTGAATCAAACCATTGTTCCATGAAATTTATTTGTTCTCTAATTTGCTCTTTTGTGTAATTTTCATCCTCTGAAGTAACGACCCATTTTTCTTCAATATCATCATTTCTATGGACAATTGCGATAAGTTTACCTGTAAATTCATCTATTGGCCCCTTTACCTTATTTGAAAGGATATAGACATCCTGTTCCTCTCTATCGCCACCAATGATTCCAGGTACGTAACCATAATTTATCGGATAGACATTATCAAAATCATCCTTATAGCCCATTGGCCGATCTACTATTATTTTCAACTTTTGTAGTTTATGAAGTTCCATAGCGACTTTTGTCCTTTCTATGCAGCCAATCTTACACGATAGGTTACTGGACTACATCCAAATTTACTCTTTATTCGCTTGTAATTGTAATAGTAGATATACTTATCAATCGCTTGTTTTATTTCTTCAAAACTAGTATAGGTAGTCCCATAATATATTTCTTGTTTCAGTAGGCCAAAGAAATTTTCCATTGGCGAATTGTCTAAGCAGTTTCCTTTTCGAGACATGCTTTGAAATATTTTATTGTTTTTCAGTAGATTTGCGTATTGTCTCATCTGATACGTTATGAACGCAAGCTCCGCACGTAAATAATTCATTTTCTCGTTCTAATTCTTGTTCACGCGATAATTTCTTTTCTTCCTTTGTTTTCTTCGGTTTGTCTGACATGGATGGACGTCCTTGCGTTTTTGGAGAAATTCCACCGATACCATGTTTTCTAAATGCCGTAGTCCACAATGAAACCATCGAGTCATTTGGCAGATTGAATTTATGAGCGACATCTCGGATAGATTCTCCACTATTTAAATAATAGTTTATGACATCAAGTTTAAATTGAATAGTGTAATTCGAACGTCTTTCCTGTTTCCTAAGAGAGACAAATCCTAATGCAGTTACTTGTTTCACCCACCTTCTCACCACTCCATGGCCTGAGGAATTACTAAATTGAAGAGCTAATTGTCTATAACCTCCATGCCCTTGAATGTAGGCTTCAACGACTTTTTTCTTAAACTCATAATCGTATTTTGCTAAAATAAATGCACCCCAAAAGTTAGATTTTTGGCCTAACTTTTGGGGTGCAGTACAAAATGAGTGACTATTAATTATTGCACCTGCTCGTTGCTTGTATTTTAACTTTTATAATAATGGTACCCCACGGTACCCCAGAAAGTACCCCAATTAAAAGAGTATATATGTGTTTATATGTGTTAAAGTATTCATTCTTAAAATTTTATTTTTGAATTCAAAATAAAATTTTATAACCTTCATTTTGCAACCTATCGAAATCTCCAAAGCCTAAACCCCGCCAAATCAGCATTTTTACGCTATAATGTAGGACGAGGTGAAGAAAATGTTTGTGAGTGAAAAACAGATTGAGATTCGATATGCGGAGACAGACCAAATGGGTGTTGTCTACCATGCCAACTATATCATTTGGATGGAGATTGGACGTACGCAGTTAGTGAGCGATGCGGGATTTGAGTACGCTGCATTAGAGAAGGAAGGGTATGTGTCGCCAGTAATGGATTTATCTATTTCCTATAAGGCTGCTATGCACTATGGACAGGTGGCAACCGTGCGTACTTGGGTAGAGAAACACGATCGTCTACGTACAACATATGGTTATGAAATTTTACATGAAGATGGCACGATTGCAGCAACAGCACAGTCCGTACATATTCTAGCACATAAAGAAACATTACGACCTGTTTCTTTAAGTAAAATTGACCCTGTTTGGGATGCTAAATATAAAGAAATTGCAGTGGCAACGAAATAATATCAGCAGCTTGATGTTTACATTAATTGAATTGAAGTAAGCCAAAGGCAGGACCAGAATAATAACTGGTGCTGTCTTTTTTCTTTTAACCATGTTAAATGCATCAAGTTTTTTATCTTGCATAAAATTTGTTATATGCTATGATTAGAACAAATGTTCTGTATGGAGATGGGGGAAATTATGCAACTATACATATACGATAATCGCTTTAAAGCGTTCATTGACCAGTATCAATTAACAGCTGAACAACTTGAATATACAGGAACACCGCAAGAGAGTATTGCGCTTGCTAAAGAGGATGTCAATCGACATGCCATTTTAGCAATTGAGGATGGAATGCTTGTAGTATTCTTTGTGTTACATCGAAAAGAAGGTGTAAAGCCATATTGTGAAAATGATGATGCCATTTTAATAAGAGCTTTTTCTACAGATTATCGACATCAAGGGAAGGGCTATGCAAAAAAAGCTTTAATGTTATTACCTGACTTTGTCAAACAGCATTACTGTGACGTCAATGAAATTGTATTGGCTGTTAATGTAAGAAATGAGGCGGCACGAGGACTATATAAGAAGTGCGGTTATACCGATAAAGGTGTAAGAGTGATGGGAATAAAAGGGGAATTAATCGTTATGAGCTACGATTTGTAAAAAGAATTGCAAAAAATCCACTGAGCCATTAAAGCAAAGTGGATTTTTACTAGCTAGATAAGCAATGTCTAATACTTTGAAGTATTACTTAGCTCGTTTAAACAAGAATTTCCAAGAAATGAAATTGACAATGACCAGTACAAAGAAATAAATAAAAGTACCATAAGAAATGCTTGTTGCCAGTAGATAGTGTATAAATGCAAGTATACCTAATGGAATAAATAATATTAAGGCCTTCCAACTCTGCCCATCACCGATTTCGTCAAAGGGCTTCGTGAAAGGAACTTTGTTTTCAAAGCCCATGTAGCAAATGATTGTGTACAAACAGCTTGCTACTAAAACAATCAATAAATCTGGAATGATTCTCGGGCCATAAATAAAGCAAAATACGATGCTAAGAACGAGATACAGCGGAATATATAGCTTTATTAAAAAGGCTTTTAAACTACCCTTTTGTAAGTCTGTATAGTCTTTAATTGGAAAGACTTTGTAGATCCAAGCCGCTTTATATTTTGCGGAATGACCTAACATCATCACAGCAGATGGAATAATCAGCATACTAAAATAAATATTTAAATAGCTTATACTGGTCGAGTAGTCAACATGATCTGACCGCATCATATTAAACATAAAAATAAATGGTATCACGAAAGAAAACCCTAATGATGGATACACTTTTAATTTGAAATCCCGTTCTTGTTTCATCATAAGAGAGGCAAAACGGTAAAACGCCTTTTCTTCACTTGTTCGGCATATAAAAGATAAGAAATAATCTTTTAAACGACTTCTCTTTTCCTTCTTTGATTTGCTCGTACTTAATAACTTTTGTAAATTGCGCTCAAATGTTGGAATTAACTTTATATAGAGCCCTATTGAAATAAGTGGTATAAAGACGGAGAAGATAGTGCCTACTAACGTGAAGTAAGAGTTATTACCATTTAAGATAAGCTCATAAGGAGCGGCAAACCACATAGGGATGATGAAAATACTCCACCATTTGAACGTTACGACCATTTCAAGGTTGACAAACTCAAAGGAGCGAATAAGCACTTGATAACCAATCATTAACACTAAGGATAAGCCAATTTGCACATAATTAATGATGTCCTTTAGCTTTTCTCCATCAAAAAATCTTAAAATCACAATATACAAAATGGTTGTAAGCACGACAATGAAAATATTGATGAAGATAAGAGCGAATACGGTTAATAGAAAGAATAATATTCCTTGTGTAAACAAGCTGACTAAAAGGGGAATCGCTGTTAAGGCAATTGTTAAATAAGTTAAATAAATAAGGATATGCAATATTTTAGCGGCATTTATCGTTTTAGCATTGATCGGTTTCGTTGACAGGATGCTTCTGTCACGGACATCAAGTAGTACAGAAGAAAAATCGGAAATCAAAGTAGTCATCACGATAAAGATAACTATGCCGTATGCAATGCTCATTTGAAAATGATAGTTATCACCAAACCCCATAAAAGGAATGAGTATAAGACCATAAAGGGCGTAAATCCATAAAGATTTGAAGTAGCTATTTTTTTGATCTTTTTTATTTTGGTTAAAGATGGTTGGTACTTTTCGTTCATCCATCGTTAGTTTAATATGGAGGATTTGTCTCATAATCGAATAATCAATGCCCATTTTCCGAAAAATAAATTGCATTTTATCAAGTAGTTGCAGGACTTTGAAATCTTTCATTACTACACCTCCTGGACAACCGCTACGAATTGTTCACCAATTTCTTTATGATTATGAAAACCTGTTAGTTGGTTGAAAATCCCCTCTAACGTTCCGGCCGTATTAGCTGCTTGTAGTTGAGCAAATGTTCCATCAGCAGCGATTTTTCCATCATTCAGTAATATAATGCGACTGCTGATTTTCTCGACTACATCCATGATATGGGAGGAATAAAATATCGTTTTACCTTGGGCTGCTAATTGCGTTAAAATCTCTTTGAAAATCATGACACTATTTGCATCCAAGCCGTTTATAGGTTCATCCAAGAACAGTAAATCTGGATTATGTATAAGGCTAGCGATAATTAATAGCTTTTGCCTCATGCCTTTTGAATAAGAAGATATTCTTGCATGATAGGCTTCTCCAACACCGAACAATTCCATTAATGATTTAGATTTGGCGGTCGCTACATCTAAATGCAATCCGTAAAGCTGGCCGATGAAAGTCAAATACTCATAGCCAGTTAAATTATCATAAACATCGGCTATTTCAGGCACATAGCCAATTTTCCGTTTATAATCAATGCTATTTTGTTTAATATCCTCCCCAAATAGCTTAATTTCACCACCATATTCCCCTTCAATCCCCAATATAATTTTGACAGTTGTACTTTTGCCAGCGCCATTCGGACCGATGTAGCCAATAATTTCGCCTCTTGACACATGTAAGTCAATTCCTTTTAAAATTTCTTTGCTGCCATAGCTCTTCGTTAAGTTCATAATCGTTAAAATCTCTTGTTGGTCCATGTTATAGCTCCTTTCTGTTTAGAAAATTAACCATACAACGGTATTAGCACCATTTTTCATCGTGCTATATATTATTATACATGATTTTAGCAATCTGTTATTAATTACAAATTCCTTTGTAAAAATTTGATTCGCTTTAACAGGAGATTTTCTGCAAGTGTAGAAAGTATATTCTATATAATTCAGTAATTTTCAGGAATAGGTGGCAATTTTGATTATTTAAAAAGGGATCACGCAGTCGAAGCAGCACTTCAGTTTATTACAAAACATTTCCCTCATTGCGATGGGGCTTTATTGGCTGGAAGTGTCATTCGGGGAGAGGCGATAGAGACCTCGGATTTAGATATTGTCGTTTTTGATAAAAATCAAAAGACAGCCTAATGAGGAGCTAGATAAAATGAATATTGATAATGTAGTTTTAAAATTACTTGAGTATAGTACTTCAAAGCCTAAAATAGAAATAACTTGGGATAATAATCAGACCAGTTTATGCGAAATTGATACATTTTATGACACAGACAACGGATTAGAACTTCATGACGAAGGCTATGAAGAATATCATGTTGCATTGGTGAAAGAGGTGACGAATAACAAATATATCGAAATAGGAATAGGTGATAAAAGACCTGTAATTATTAAATTAGCAGATACAGGGGAAGTTATATTTAACAAATAAATATAACTATGATTAACTTACTTAACATTTAAAAATGACCAAGTTCTCTATTAATATTGAATTTGGTCATTTTCTATTGCTATTAATTAAAACTATATGTGCAATAAATGTGTAGTTGAGCAAAGTTAATCGTAACATGATGATTATAAAGAATATTCCGAACCCCTATAAAAATTAGTTATGCAAGACCTTTAGCGAAAATTATTAATTCGCTTGGCTTCGCCTTGCACCATATGGTGGAAAATTATTTGACGGTTTTTCAGTAGGGAAGTAATAAGCATCCTAATGCACAAGTGAAAATTTTGAAACAAATTGTCCTTTCTTGCGTAGTACAATAGGAAGGACAATATTTTTAATGATAAAATAACATTAAGTATTTATTTAAAGGTGGGAAATAGAATGGGTTTATTAAAAGCAGGTATTGGGGCATTAGCAGGTGTATTAGAAGATCAATGGCGTGAGTATTTCTACTGTGAGTCCTTATCAGCAGATGTCCTTGTTGCTAAAGGTATTAAACGCACTTCGAAACGTGGCTCAAATAAAGGAAACGACAATCTGATTAGTAATGGCTCAATCATTGCCATTAATGAAGGGCAATGTATGATGATTGTTGAGCAAGGCAAGGTAGTGGAGTTTTCTTCCGAATCCGGTGAATATGTTTATGACACATCTACAGAGCCATCTATTATGTATGGGGATGATTTGTCAGCAAACATTACGGAAACGTTTAAGCAAATTGGAAAGCGTTTCACATTTGGTGGAGAGCCTGCTAAAGATCAACGTGTGTATTATTTCAATAAAAAAGAAATCGTTGGCAATAAGTACGGAACACCTGCGCCAATTCCTTTCCGTGTCATTGACCGCAATATTGGCTTAGATATTGATATTACCATTCGTTGTCATGGTGAATATTCTTATAAAATAGTAGACCCATTATTATTTTATACAAATGTCTGTGGAAATGTAGAGCGTGAATATACGCGGGATGCCATTGATAGTCAATTGAAAACAGAGCTTATGACGGCATTACAACCAGCATTTGCTCAAATTTCGGCAAGTGGCGTGCGCTATAGTGAAATCCCTGCGCATACAGTGGCGCTGGCAGATGCTCTTAACAAAGTGTTATCTGAAAAATGGTTGGCAACACGTGGTTTAGCAGTCGTATCATTTGGCATTAGTTCATTAAAAGCTTCTGAAGAAGATGAAGCGATGATAAAACAACTACAGCGCAATGCAGTGATGCGTGATCCTGGGATGGCGGCTGCGCATTTAACTGGGGCACAAGCAGAGGCGATGATTGCAGCTTCACACAATGACGGCGGTGCAATGGCTGGGTTCATGGGGATGAATATGGCAACACAAGCGGGTGGCGTCAATGCAAGCCAACTATTCCAAATGAGCGAGCAAAATAAACAGAGACAAGCAACAACGCCACAACAATCGAGCCCATCCAATGCTTGGACATGTTCATGTGGACAAGAGAATACGGGTAAGTTTTGCTCAAACTGTGGTGCAGCAAAGCCAGTAGAAGAAGGCTGGCCATGTTCATGTGGCACAATCAATAAAGGTAAATTCTGTAGTGAATGTGGGGCGAAAAAACCGTCTGGCGCATTGCAATATGCTTGTGATAAATGCGGTTGGCAGCCAGAAACTCCTGCAAATCCTCCGAAATTTTGCCCTGAATGTGGCGATGTTTTCGATGATAATGATCTAAAGTAAGGAGATGACTGATGATGACGACGCAAGAAATGGAAAACGTCAAAGAGGCAAAGCTAGAATTCGATGCTGAATGTCCATCATGCAGTGCATCAATTGAGTTTAACCCCGCAACAGGCAAGCTAACTTGTCCATATTGTGGCTTTGAAACCGAGATTGCCAAACCGGAAAAGGAACAAGAAAAAGTGGCCCAAGAAATGGATTTTGCAAAGGCCGAAGAGCGAGGAAACTTTAACTGGGGTGTAGAGAAAAAAACGGTTGTTTGTAAAGCTTGTGCTGCTGAAACGATTTATGATGCATTACAAGTAGCAGATAGCTGTCCATATTGTGGCTCAAATCAAGTAATGGAAGCGAGTGCTTCAAATACACTTGCACCAAATGGGGTATGTACATTTGAAGTAACAGATAAACAAGCAGGCGAAAATTTTCAAAAGTGGATTAAAAGTAAATGGTTTACGCCAAAGGCTGCTAAAATTAGTGCAAAGCCGGATGCTTTTAAAGGTGTTTATCTACCTTATTGGACGTTTGATACAAAAACAAGCTCACGCTATTCGGCAAGCTATGGTAAGCATCGAACGGTCACTGATAAGGATGGCAATCAGCGTACAGTTACAGATTGGTATACTACCAGTGGTTTCTATCAGGAATTTATAGATGATTATTTAATTAGTGCAACAACTCGCTATGATCGTCAGATGATGCGAAAAATAGAGCCATTTAACTTATTAAATAATAAATCCTATAAACCAGAGTATGTAGCAGGATTTCTCTCAGAACGCTATAGCATTGGTTTACAGGATGGCTGGAACCAAGCAAAGAGAGAAATTCACGATCATTTAGAAGCGGAAATTACGGCAAAGATTCGTATAGAAAAATTTGCAGATGTTGTCTCCAATTTGCGATTTTCTACAACACATGATGACATTACATATAAGTATTTAATGTTACCAATATGGCTTTCTTCTTTTAGATATAAAGAGAAAATTTATCGATTTATGGTGAATGGTCAGACAGGTCGTGTTGGAGGAGACGCACCGATTTCGCCATTGCGTGTAACAATTGCAGTCCTTGTATCGTTAATGATTGCGGCGGTAGTCTGGTATTTCTTTATGAATGAATAACGAATAATAACCGTATCCTAGAAGTGTGTACATTTTTTACTTTTAGGACACGGTTTTTTATTGTGAATTTTGTCGAAAAAATGTCGAACGCTGTAAAAAAATTGTGCAATTATGATAAATGTCACTATTCATCACGGTTCTGTCTATGTATAGTTGCATAAGTTATAAGGATTAATACTTTACAATAGACAGGGAGCACAGCATTTAATGAACAAGAAAATAGCATGGGTTACAGATACAGCAGCATTGTTAGATGAAAAATTCATACAGGACAATCAAATTCACGTGTTACCACTCAATATTGTTTTTGAAGAGGGCGTATTACGAGAAACTGTTGATATGACACATGATGAATTTTATGACAAACTTCGTACTACTAAAACACATCCAAAGACATCGCAACCTGCCATTGGTGAAGTGGTAGCGTTATATAAATCGTTAAAACAGCAAGGCTATGACTGTGCTATTGCTATTCATACTTCGCAACATTTGTCGGGCACTTATTTAAGCGCTTTCACAGCAGCACAACAAGCACAATTTGAAGTATATCCAGTTGATTCTAAAATCGGTTCATTCCCAATGATGAAAATGATAGAACTCGGGCAGCAATTAGAACGCGAAGGCGTCCCACCACAACAAATCGTTGAAAAAATCAATGAACTTGCAGATCATAGCGAGCTGTCCTTTATCCCAGCGAGCTTATCACAATTGCATAAAAGTGGCCGTGTGTCAGGGACACAGGCGTTTTTGAGTCAACTATTAAATATAAAAGTCGTTATTTCTTTTGATAATGGTAAAGTTGTCATGAAGGAAAAAGTACGTGCACTAGCAAAAGCAAAAGCATATGTAGAAAACCTTCTAATAAATGATTTAGACTCACATCAAATTCCAGAAGTAGCTGTTATTCACTGTAATAATGAAGAAGGTGCGATGAATTGGAAATTAGCCCTAGAAAAAGCGTATCCGTTTATTATTTTTCACGTTCTGCCATTGAGTGCTTGTGTCGGTGTGCATGCAGGGGAAGGAACACTTGGACTGAGTTGGGTACGCAGACCGGAGACAATCGCACAAAAACAACAGGAAAAAGAATTAGTGACGGTCTAAACGAACAAACGAATAACAAAAATATGGCATGTGAAGTTGCGAAATTCCTATAAACAAACTATTATACAGTCAGAGAGCTTTTTCATTAAATGAACTGTAGTTGTAATGTTATTTTTGAATAATGATAGATTATTCAAGTATGGAGGTTTCGACAATGGACGCAATTGAAGTGTTAACTAATTTAGATCAAATACATGGGTATTTTCAACCTATATTTAGCGCTGATGCGCATACGGTGATTGCCTACGAAATTTCCGGACAGTTACAAATAGAAGGTCAACAAATCAATTTAAAAGATTTTGTGAATAATGAAGATATTCCAGAAGAATATCGGATTGATATGGAGCATAAAATTTTACACGCTGCATTAACGCAGATAGACACAGTAGCACCCGATATTGATATTTATATTCCAAGTAATCCGAACTTGTTAATGCAAGATTTCGGTGAAAGTCATTTTAATATTATTCAACAATATATAGGGGAAGAAGATTTACATCGTATTGTCTTAGTTGTTTCCGAGCATCGATTTTTAGGCGATATTAATAAATTGCACCACGCTCTTCGCTATTTTACAACATTCGGTATGAAAATTGCTGTGCAAGAAGTAGGTGCTGAAAGTCATTTAGAACATATCGCATTATTATCACCTCAAATTTTAAAGGTTAATATACGTGATTTGAATTATGACTCATGGTCTGCACAATCTGATATGATTTCAGCCATTGGAAGCTTAGCTTATAAAATCGGGGCTAACTTATTGTTTGAAGGAATAGGAACTGTTTACCAATTGCAATTTGCTTGGAAAAACGGGGGACGATTCTATCAAGGTTCTTATTTAGCAAATGCTGCAAAGACATTTGTGGAGAAAGATATATTAAAGGAACGTTTTAAAGAGGAATGTCAGCAATTTATAACATCTGAAAAGAAGATGCTTCAGGCACAATATTTCGAGTTGAAGAAATTAAGAGAAGAGTTAGAAGCGATTGTTCATCGAGTAAAGCCTTCTAGCGATAACATTTCTCAATTAGAACATTTAGCAGAGCTTTTAGATCATTACTCTTTCCGATTATATATCTGTAATGAGGATGGTTTCCAATTAACGCCTAACGTGATGCGTGTAGAAGGGATATGGGAATTACAGCCAAATGCAATTAATAAAAATTGGAGTTGGCGACCGTATTTCCTACAAACGATTATTAAAATGCGAAATGATCAAAATGGGGAAATTTCAGAACTGTATCGAGATATCGAGACAGGAGAAATTACGCGAACATTTTCGATTGCCATTAATGAACACGAATATTTATTTGTCGATCTTTCCTATGATTTTTTATATGAACATAATATATTTAGATAGACTAATAAAAGCTTATATAGCAAGAGTGGAGGGGTACAAATATCGTTTGTACCCCAAATAAAGGTAAAAAATAGGAATTAACCAAATGTCATTCATGTTTTAGTTCTTCATAAGCCAACGACTGAGCATATGCCTTCATAACCATTTCTGGAGTATCTCTGATCATTTTGGCTATCTTGGTAACGGGAATACCTTCGGCAATAAAAATACTTACATAAGTGTGAAGTAGTACATGTGCGGAGAATCGTTTAATCTGCTGCTTCTTTTTGCAAGTGTGAAACAACTGAACTGCAATAATGAATCTTTAAAGAGTGCCTTTGTGGTGCTCTTTTTCAAATAGTTGTTTAAAATCTTCCTTCCATGGTGTCGTAATTTACGCCAATACTGCGTCCGAATGAGGAAGTGGGAACCATTTAATTACAATTTATGTCTATATTGAAAAAGGGAGGTATCATTATGTGGTTAATATTAGGCCTTATTACTATAATAGCAACTTTTTTCAATCTATATAGGTATATAACAGGTAAAGATTATAAACTCGCGATGGCAATGGGGTTATCATTTACTGCATTGACACTCTGTGCAGAACATAGCCTTGTATCTAATTGGGTAAAAGTTGAAGATTGGGCGGCTTTATTGGATGTTGTTCCAACTATGGAAAAAACGTTATGGTTACTAACCATTGTTTCAATTTTACTAAATATAGCACCTATCCTATTAGAACGAAAAAATAAAAAATAAATACTTATTGTTGTTCATTTGGATATACAGCGTTAAGAGCAAAATGTCCTCCATCCGCTTTCGGCATGTTGAGTTATATAATATTTGTGAAAACAAGGTTACCTAATAGAAATGAGGTGCTTAATTGAGGAGACAATTTTCTTTAATGTTAGTTACGGCAATCATAGTAGCAGCTTGTTATTCAAAAGAATTAAGTATTATTGAAATTCAAAGTGTTCCAACAAAAGTAACGGAAAGAATTAATCCTAATTCCACACTGCAATACATTCATGATAGTGAAAAGGGAGACGCCTATATTATTTTTCAATCTTTAGAAACAGTTATAGCTCAGCTTGAAGTGAAAGAGAACATATTAGACATAAAGTTAGATAGTGTAAGTCAAGAAAATAGTGAGTTAAAACAGTACGTATTTAAAATTACTCGTGGTGATGCAAAATATGACACAGTTCAAGTGTTAGTAAACGGATACGCTACGCCTTTTGATATTGTCTCGGGTTTTTAAAGATATTTCAAATAACGTTCTTAAATCACAGTATAGTAATTAAATTTTATTTCTTACTTCACTTAAATAGTAGCAGGAATTTAAAAATCTAATACTATTAAACTCATTTGATGAAATTTTCGGGTGGGTCGATTAAATAATCAGATGCTCATTATCTGGTTATTTATTTTTACCCAATTATACTTGTGTAAACGTTGTTCTAGAATTATTGCAACAAATGCTTTTGTATAAGGGAAGATAATCTTGTCATATACAGCAGCCTAATCTACACAAGCAAAAGAACGAGATGAATTTAACTTTGATTTTATTATAAACACAAAAACGTCACTCATTTAAAATGAGTGACTGGGATTTTATTTTGAAAGATTTACTTTATATCCAGTTTGATTTTTCGCATGGTTTGGATTTAAGAATACTGAACGATCATTTTTTAAAACAATAACTTCAAAGAAAGGTTTGAATCTTTCTTCAGAAATCCCGAAAGCTTTTAAGAATTTAGCAAATAGTTTTTGTTCTTGGATTTCAGCTTCACCATCAGATAAAGATGAATCGATAATATTAACTAAAATGCACATCTTTTGAGCATCAGTTAATGCTGGAGCCGCTTCAAGTAAAAATTGGTCTACTGAATTTCTATTTACGTATTTAATAACTTGGTCCATTAAATCATTATTGTTACCACCTACATAAACTGTACTGCCTTTTTTCTTACCTCCAATAACTGATAACAACTGACCTATTTCCTCATTATCATATTCACCATCTGCCCCCATCATATAAAGTAAAGATGTTACAAATGCAAAATGGGGATTCATACCTTGTTTGTTATGAACCTTGTCCCCTTTAAAGATATCAAATAATCCCACTAATAAATCCTCCTATTATTTTAATTTATAAAAATTACATTGAAGATATGTAATGTTTTATCTTAAATCTATAATTGCCATCATTGTTAAGATTGTATCAATATTGGTAAGTGTTGTCAGTAATAATCGTGTGAATTAAATGCCATTCTATGAAATGTAACCTTAAATGGTGATTTTGTAATTTACTAGTAGTTCATAATAAGTTACCTATTCAATAGCATATCCTTTAACCTACCTCCTAATCATAAAAGATAGTTATATTTGCACCAGTTGCTAAGCAAAGAGGGTCTTTTATATGTGTAAACGTATATCAAATTTGACAGTTTAGTGAAAAAATACATGTCTATAAAAATATGAATTTTATTAGAAAGTCAATTGTTAGACAGTGTATTTTTTAAAAATACTACTTTCATAGTATTAGAAAATAATAGTAACGCCAAAAAATGACGGTGTATGTGGCGCGATGTGGCGTTATTGCATGGGATTGGAAATTTCAGTCTTAAAAAAAGGTGGTATGACCGCCAAAAAACGGCGTAAATTTATCCTTGAATTTCCATTAATGGAAGTGATAGTATGGTTTTGGAAGCGGAATAAATCTATTTTTAGTTAATTATGGTACTCGTGATAAGTGAAGTAAATTCTTTATTATGAAGATACGTTAGTTGATTTAAAAATAATTCCGTTACATTTTTTTAAAATACTTTTTCAAGGGAGTGTTTTTTATGTTAGGTTGCAGTAGCTTATCAATTCGTACAACAGATGATAAAAGTTTATTCGCTCGCACAATGGATTTTACAATGGAACCAGATAGTAAAGTGATTATTGTCCCACGTAATTACGGCATTCGATTGTTAGAAAAAGAAAATGTAGTCATTAACAATTCATATGCTTTTGTTGGAATGGGAAGCACTGACATTACATCACCAGTTCTCTATGATGGGGTAAACGAAAAGGGATTAATGGGCGCAATGCTTTACTATGCTACATTTGCGACTTATGCTGACGAACCTAAAAAAGGCACAAGAGGCATCAATCCCGTGTATGTAATTTCTCAAGTTTTAGGAAATTGTGTAACTGTCGATGATGTTATTGAAAAATTAACTTCTTATACATTATTGAATGAGGCCAATATAATACTTGGCTTTGCACCCCCACTTCACTATACATTTACAGATGCTTCTGGTGAATCGATTGTTATTGAACCGGATAAAACAGGCATTACCATTCATCGAAAAACGATTGGCGTCATGACGAATAGCCCTGGCTATGAATGGCATCAGACAAATTTAAGAGCTTACATTGGTGTCACACCAAATCCGCCACAAGATATAATGATGGGAGACTTGGATTTGACACCGTTTGGGCAAGGGGCAGGGGGCTTAGGATTACCAGGTGATTTTACGCCGTCAGCACGTTTTCTTCGGGTAGCATACTGGAAAAAGTATACTAAAAAAGCCAAAAATGAAACAGAAGGCGTAACAAACTTGTTCCATATTCTATCTTCTGTAAATATCCCAAAAGGTGTTGTTTTGACAAATGAGGGGAAAACGGATTATACCATCTATACCTCAGCTATGTGTGCACAAAGTAAAAACTATTACTTTAAACTGTATGACAATAGTCGAATTTCAGCCGTTTCCTTAATGGCTGAAAATTTAAATAGTCAAGATTTAATTACATTTGAGTGGGATCGTAAACAAGATATTAAGCAATTAAATCAAGTAAATGTAATGAGCTAAAAATTGCCTATTATATAGTACAAGGTATTAAAAAATGCCCCCGATTGTTAGATATATGAACAATGGGGGGCTCTTTTTCGATAGTAAAATACACAAGGTCATTAGAATTAAAAAGGTTTGTGGAATGTTAATATATTGTTAGAAATTATTTCACTGTAAAGATAGGAAGTTACTTTCTTGTAATGCTTTATCTAATCATTGAAGCTTGTAATATGGTGTAGCTTACATGAAAATTTATAATTGAGGTGTTACTATGGAAGAAATTATATTAAATGATTGTATTGTAAAAATAGACAAGGAAAAAACTATTGGATTGTTTAAAGACTTGCCGAAAGTATCCAAAAAAGCTCATTGTGGTTGTGAGGATTGCCAACTTTTCGCTAAGCAAATTCTATATGCCAGTCCACAAGTTTTGGATTTCTTTAGCAGAGGTCTGGAGAGCTATTCCTAATAAAGACGGTTTTGATACATATAGTGCAGATTATCATTTTATAGGTGCTATACAAGGCACAGATGATTTAGATTGGATTCAAGTAGGAGAAGCATCTTTTGGACTTGCAAATTAGCGATTTACCAAGTCCAATGATTCCAAGTACCTTTTCACAGCCAATTGTAGAATTAGCTGTGAGAATAACAATGCCCCATATGGAGATGTAATATAGAAAAATTATTCTTATATACTACAAGGCAATGATACTAAAGAAAGGGAAGTCTTATGAAAAAAGAAGAGATTTCGGTTCGTTTATAATTACTTCATATTTAGGAGATTTTTTGTAGTATCGAAAATATTTTCTTTTTCTGCTATAGATAATTGGATTGCTATTTTTGTTGGTAGGAAAACATTTTTTGCATTCTTATTCCGTTGTAAACTATTCCATTTCATGTCGTTCTCATTCGAGATTTGGAAAGAGAGTGTTCATTCTTTCCAACGCTCCCGACAATGATGGAAACGACATTTCTTAAATCCTCGATTATCATAACCAAAAGATTAGATTAACAACAATTCATATTGTTAATCTTCTTTTCACTGCAAAATGCCCCCTAATTAAACAGCAAATATTTCAATATTTAAAACGTTTATTAATATACTAATAAAATATGTATTTTACTATAGAGAAAATATCAAAATTTATGATATACAATATATAGTGTTATTTGTTTTAGAACATCAATATATTGTTTTGGTTTAGTTGTATACTAAATTAATAGGATTACTATAATTTTTTTGAGTCATTATATTTGTATCATTTTATTTTAGTGATAGAATGAAGTTGTGACAAAAAGACATAAATTCCATCGGAGGTTTCGACATTATGAAAGCAGCAGTTTGGTACGGAGAAAAAGACATTCGTATTGAGGACAGAGAATTAAAAGCTCTTAAAGATAATGAAGTTACAGTTCGTGTAGCTTGGGCTGGTATTTGTGGTAGTGATTTACATGAATATCAAGAAGGACCTGTCTTTATTCCAACAAAAGAAAAAGATGAATTAACTGGTGAAATCGCTCCACTGATTATGGGGCATGAATTTGCAGGAACTATTGAAAAAGTTGGTGCAAACGTTACTAAGTTTAAAGTGGGCGATCGCGTTGCAATTAACCCTACATTAACGCACGGTAACAAACCTGAAGATATGGACGCTTATGATGGTTTTAGCTTCATCGGTTTACATGGCGATGGTGGCTTCACTACTTATGCAAATGCTCCTGAAAGTAATGTTTATTTACTACCTGAAACAATGACACTTGAAGACGGTGCACTTGTTGAACCGACAGCTGTAGCAGTACAAGCTGTAAAAGAGGGTAATTTACGTTTCGGTGATACTGTGGCGATTTTTGGTGCTGGCCCAATCGGCTTATTAACGGCTATTGCAGCTAAAGCAGCTGGTGCAAGTAAAATTATCGTATTAGATTTATCTGAAACACGTCTTGAAAAAGCAAAAGAACTTGGTGCAACGCACGTGATTAACTCTGGTGAAGTAGATGGTGTAGAAGCAATTCGCGCAATCGTTCCAGATGGTGTGGATGTATCATTTGAAGTTGCAGGTGTTGCGCCAACATTTAAACAAGCAATCGATGCAACAAGAGCTCGTGGTACTATGGTTATTGTATCAATCTTTGCTCGTCCAATTGAATGGAATCCAATTCATTTAACAAATACAGGTGTGAAAATTACTTCAAGTATTGCTTACACACCAACATCATTCCAACAAACAGTTGATTTAATGGGCAGTGGTCAATTAAAACCTCAAGGAATTATTACTGGCCGTATTCAATTAGATGATATCGTTGAAAAAGGCTTTGAAGCTTTAACAAACGATAAATCACAAGCTAAAATTTTAGTAGAATTAAGCGGCGAGAAATAATACTTATTTTTAATAAATTGTAAACAAGCAAGCACCTATTAGTGAGGACTAATAGGTGCTTTTTAATTTTGATAGGCTATATGGGATGTTTATTTTGAAATCCCATTCAGGCCGATGAAAGAAATTCCTATCAGCACCAATGGGTTATTAATCATTTATTGTGATAGAGAAGGCTTATTGACATAATAAAATCTGACGTAAGAAAGACTGCTTTTTCGCAATGCAGCGATCGGCAATCATGAAACCAGCATCATGTATTAAATCATCAATTGTTTCAATAGTAACGACAACTACTTTATCCGCAATTCGACGAGCATGTTTAAGTATATTATATTGATCTTCACGTGATGAATGCGTAAACAAATTGTATGGTAAATCAATAATAGCTACATCATAGTGTTCTGTTACTTCTGAAATGGGACCTAAAGTAATCTTTCCTTGTAAACCAAAATAGGCTATATTTTCGCGAGAACCGCTACAAACAAAATGATTGATATCTCTTCCTTCAATATCAATACCCATAGAAAGAGCTTCTACTATTACCGTTCCTATACCACAGCAAGGGTCAATAGCACGAATATTTTGTGGCTGAGGAATGGCGATATTGGCAACGGCGCGAGCAACTCTTGTACTAAGTGCTGTTGAATAACTATTTGGTTTATGTAAATGTTTACGCCAAATGGACTCACTTTTCAGATGTTTACCGAAATACCATTTTCCATCTATTAAAATAAGACCAAAAATAATTTCAGGATAATTTAGATCAGGGTCTCCCTCGATACACAACCCTAGCTCGCGTTCTATTCGTCGCCGCTCTGGCTGAGAAATTTTCTTTGTTTGACCTATAACAAAATTATTTAAACAAACTACCTTATAAGTTTTTTCACCAACTATTAAATTCTTCACTAATTTTTTTATATTTTCTACGCTATGGTCTTCAAACAGCACTTCAAGTCGATCTTGTATAAAAGGACTACGACTAGGGTCAACTTCTAGATTGCTTATCATATAGTTTGATGAGGAATCTACACCGAAAAAAGAGCGCATCTCCATTCTACATAAATCGTATTCATCTACATGATGGACATATGTGTATATATATTTATTGGTATGTTGTTCATTAATCAATGGGTTATCATCCTTTTCTATTATTGATCACTTGATATTGGTCAAATAATTGTAGATGTCTCTAGGCACTAAACTTCAAGTCTATCACAACTTCATCAATAATTGAAATGAACAAAAAAAGCGTACGTTATTGTGGGCGATTTTTAATATTCTAAAAATAGAAAAGAGTCACTTCCCTAAAGAAAGTGACCCCAAAACAGGAGAGTTTTTGTAAAGGTTTTTTAAGCTTTACACTATTATGAATATGCAGAGGAAGTTATCAAGCTTTAGCCATTTGTCAGTGCAATCAAATAAAATGTTTTATACGGATGGCAAAGTGACAGTGAAAATGGGAATAGGGTGCTTTAACTAATTTTTGTGCCATTGGGTACTGATTGATCAGGTGTTAATAGAATGACATCTCCCTCTATCGGCACACCACCGATTACGAGAACCTCTGATTTGAAACCTGCTACTCGTCGTGGCGGGAAATTGACAACTGCTACTACTTGTTTGCCGATGATTTCATCTGGTGTATATCGTTTTGTAATTTGTGCAGAAGATTGCTTAATGCCCAATGTTTCACCAAAATCAATGCTCATTTTAATAGCGGGAACTCGTGCCTTTGGTAATTCTTCCGCTTCCATAACTGTACCGATTCGAATATCCAGTGCCATAAAGTCTTCAATGGTCGCCATAATTTCACTCCTTAATTGGGGTTTTTGTAAATGTTAACATAGAAGGTCTTGTTATCCAAGAAACATCTCTATACGTAATGAGAGAGGCAGTATAGTTACATTTAACAAGGCTAAGGATTTCACAAACAACGTTACATAATATACATTTGGGCAAGGCGCAAACTCTATTTTACTGCTTACTTTTCCTTATTTTTAATAACTTATAAAATATTTATTTTCAGACCAACGAAAAATTTTCCACGCAGATTCTAATTGGAACGAGCCATTTATAAATTTCCTTCTTGATACATCGTTAAAATTTCTTTAGCCTGTTTCCGCATATGTTGGATTAATTCTTCTGGCTCAATAATTTTTGCATGTAATCCTAGTCTATAAAATAGAGGAGCGATAAAGTGAAGCTCACCTTCATCAATCACCGCATCTATAGTACCAGTCCCATGTTCGTTGATGGTCACGAAACCTTGGAAATTTGGCTCGCTTAGACATTGGCGTACGCCTTCTTTAGACAGTTCAACAAGCAATCTAATAGGGGTTTTTACTTCATATGAATCAAACCATTCTTCTAAGTTTGTAAAATTGCTGTCGTCTTTTATGCTTGAAATAATGGCATGGATACGATCCACTCGAAACAATAAAACTTTATCTTTATGAAAGTCGTATGCAGGCATATACCATAGTCCATTATGAGCATATACACCGATAGGACGAATATGCTTTGTTGTTATCGCTTTTTTTGAGTGGTATTGAATGTGAAGCTGACTTCCTTCAATCGACGCATCTAAAACATTTTTTAATAAAGGGGTATCGATTGTTCTCTTAGGATTCCAAAAGGCAATATAAGAGCGAAGTTTATCTACTTTTGCTTGGGCATCTTTTGGAAGTGAACGATATAATTTATGCGTGACGGAGCGGATTTCAGCATCAAAAGGTAAATCACGATAATAATTGAGCGCTTGAAATGCAAAGAAAATGGATACAACTTCTTCTTCTGTAAATAACATAGGTGGAAGTAGACGTGTTGTAATAACGGTATATCCTCCATTCCTCCCTTGTTCTGCATATATGGGTAAACCCATATCGCTTAAATCCAATAAATCACGATGCACAGTTCGGACGGATATTTTAAATTCATCGGCTAGTTCTTGCGCTGTAAATTTTCTTTTCGCATTTACAAATAGTAGAATATCTAATAAACGTTTTGCTTTAGACATATTCTCACCTTTTCTTTTAATCATGCCATTACTTGTCATGTTTACTGTTTAGTATAGTTTGTGCTAATGATTTAATCAAAAGCAAAACGCTCATGAGAAAAGGAGACCACCTAATGAATAGAAAAATTGTTTTATTTGTTGCGACTAGTGTAGATGGATTTATTGCGAAAGAGGATGATGACTTACAATGGTTATTAGAATCAGAAGGGGAAGGGGATAATGGGTACATGGATATGTATCAAACAATTGATACCATCATAATGGGGAAACGCACCTATGATTATGTGATGGAACACTCTGATGATTTTCCATATTCTGATAAAAAATGTTATGTTTTCTCGAAATCAGCAAAGAACAAAAATGACGATGTGGAATTTGTGAATGAAAATGTTGTATCGTTTACCCAACAGTTAAAGAAACAATCAGGAGCACATATTTGGATGGTTGGTGGAGCAGAGATTCTTGATGCTTTTATGAAAGAAAATCTAATTGACGAATACATTATTACCATTACCCCGCATATATTAGGTTCTGGCATAGCCCTATTTAAAAAGGATAATCCGCAAATCAATCTAGAATTAATAAAGACAACATGTTATGGACAGATGGTGCAAATGCATTATCAAGTAAAACAAGAAAGTTGATTTTATGGCTGTCGCATATGTTTTTTAAGTAAGTTTTAGCAATAAAGAGATATATCTAAAAGGCGGTCAAAAAAGCATTGTCCAACCAGTTGTCGGTATTATACCAACGACTGGTTGCTTAGTTTTGTTTGGATTTGGTAGGGGAAAACGTCGTTTTATGAACAGGAGATAAGTGATTTGTATAGTTCACCTATGATTCCTTGCATTTGATGAACGCCTAAATCAGTATTTGTCATAACAATCATTCCTTTTTCTATATAAGGAAATAATACAAGCATACATTGAAACCCAATACCCCAGCCAAGGGAGGAGATTTCTACTTCTTGTCCTGAGCCCTCAAGGAATACACCTAAACCAGCCCATTCTTTAGCACCTTGTGGTTGAATTAGCTCTTTGACTAGGTTTGCAGAGATACCGATTTTACTAGAGCCCTTTAAAGCATTTATTAACTCTAGTAATAATTTAGCTAGATCAGCGGGGGATGTCCATAAACCACAAGCCGCAGGGTAAGGATAAATTGGGTAGTTATCTGTCACCGATTTTCCATTTTTGTGGTGACCACTAGCGAAAGATTGTGCTTTTGATGATGCAAATGTTGTAGAAAATGTGCTATGTGTCATAGTTAACGGTTTAAATATATGCTCTTCTATAATCGAGTCAAATGATTGTGCCATTACATCTTCTATTAATAACTGTATAATACAAAAACCAGCATCCGAATAATGAAATGCATGCCAAGGTTCACCACTTACTTCTATAGGGCTTTGACAGTAAGGTGTTGTGCCATTTAACAAATTTACCATTGACGGTTTCGCATGAGCAGCGTTTAAAGTTGAAAAACTATTCACTGGATCTATAATGCCAGATTGATGACAAAGTAAGTTTCGTAATGTTACTTTTTTTAGCTTCGTATATTGATTTTCCGGTACCTTCCACGATTTCAGTTTGTTATTGACATCCTCATCTAAATCTAAATAGCCTTGTTCTACTAATACCATTACTACCATGCTCGTTAAAAATTTGCTTATAGAACAGGCATTGAAAATAGATTGGTCATTTACTTTTTGCCTAGTTCCTGCCATAAGATATCCATAATGTTCTATTTGACTAATTTGCCCCTTTTCAATTACTAAAAGGCTTAACCCTTGAACACGATAGTGATTCATACGTTCCTCAATATTTACTTTGATCATTAGACACCATCCATCAATTTTTATACTAATTATAACATGATGAACAAACATACGTTTCCTTTTGTGGGGGTTAGCTATATCACAAGAAAAAGGCATCGAGAACTTATATACTCGATGCCTTTTGTTCTATGGTTGGTGAGCGCCGCATTACGCATTTTTCTTCGTTTTGGTTGCTCTTTTTCTTGTTGTAGGTTTTTTTGTTTTATCTAAAGAAGCTTGGAGTGCTGACATCAAATCAGTAACGTTGTCAGGTAGTGGACGCTTATCACTGGCAGATACTGAATTTGTCGTTTTCTTTTCTTCGATAAGTTCCATTAAAGCATTGCGATAGTCATCTGTATATTTTTCTGGATTAAATACCGTTGTTAACTGGTCAACTAGCATCAGTGCAGCGTCTAATTCTTTTTGAACAATGGTTGGCTCGCTTGGGATGTTTGGAACATCTTGCACACTACGAACTTCGTCAGGAAAATGGATTGTTTCCATTACGAGGGCATTTTGATAAACACGAACAATCGCAAGCTGTTCCTTCGAACGAATAATAATTTTAGCAACGCCAATTTTACCTGACTCTTCTAATGTTTGTCGCAATAGGGCATATGCCTTACTGCCTGTAGTATCAGGCGATAAGAAATAAGTTCGTTCAAAATAGATAGGGTCAATTTCGCCTAATTTAACAAAATCGATAATTTCAACAGCCTTATCTTCGTTTTCTTTACGCAAGTTCTCTAGCTCTTCTTCATCTAGAACGACAAACTTATTTTTTGCATACTCATATGCCTTTACAATATTCTCTTCTGTTACTTCTTGATTACAACCCTCACATACTTTCTTATAGCTAATAGGTGTATGGCATTCTTTATGAAGTTGTCGTAATTTAATGTCTTTATTTTCTGTAGCAGCATGTAGTTTAACTGGTATGTTGACAAGACCAAATGAAATGCTACCTTTCCAAACTGTATGCATGTTGTCACCTCGTTTTTCTTACTATGTAATAATTTGATGTGTTTTATGTATGCTAAATAAAAATAGTGTCAACAGTACAAAATAAGAAAGTAGGTGTACAAGATTAAACCAATGTTACTAGTAGAAGTAAATGAGCCGCCAAAAGGAGATGATTGGCTTTACGAAGGGAAATATGACGGATTCCGCTGTCTATTACAGTGGACTGATGAAGAGCCTATTTTGAAAAGTAGAAATGGCAATGTGTTAAATCATTTGTTTCCGGAAATTATTGATTATTGCAGAAGTCTTTATAATCACATCAAAGAATTTTTACCGTTAGTATTTGACGGAGAAATAGTGTATTTAATTAACAACTATAAAAGTGAATTTGCAATCGTGCAACAACGGGGAAGAATGCAAAAAAAAGAAGTGATTGCTGCACATGCCACATCCTTTCCTTGTCATTATATTGTTTTTGATTTACTTTCCTATCAAGGGGAAAGTCAAATGAATCGCTATTTAAAAACGCGAAAACAGCAACTAAACACTCTTTTTACATCGTTAAAGCTACCGACTGCTATTAAATATGAAGAAAACCATCGTTTACAAGCAATTGATGTTTTTGAAGATAGCCAAACTTTGTGGCATTTCATCAAAATTTATAATGGTGAAGGTATTATTGCCAAGAAAAAGACGAGTAAATGGCAGGAGGCTGTACGGTCAACACATTGGCTAAAAATTAAAAATTGGAAAATTGTCACAGTGATTGTGAACAAATTTGATAAAGGAAATGGATATTTTCACGGTTGTGTGCATCGACAGGGTGTGCTAACGGAAGTGGTTGTTTTTAGGCATGGGATGAAAAAGGACGAGTTAAATACCCTTATTACATTTTTTCAAGCAAACGGGCAACAAAACAACGAAACATGGCAATTAGAACCATCCATCTGTATTGATATCGCATGTATCGACTTTGATGGTAGTAAGTTAAGAGAACCTCGTTTTCATGCCTTTCGATTAGAAATGGAACACCAGTACTGTAATTGGCAACTTATGCAACGCCAGCTTATGCCAATACCGGATAGTGTGCCAGTCACGCATCCCAACAAGCCGGTGTGGCCTGCTATCGCGATTACAAAAGAGGACTATTTGTACTATTTACAGCTTGTATCACCCTTTATACTGCCATTTTTACGAAATCGACCTATTACGTTAATTCGTTTTCCTCATGGGGTACCAGGAGAGAGTTTCTATCAAAAAAGCAGTCCAGAACATCTACCTGCATTTGTCGAAACAGAAAGAATGAGCGAACATCATAGTATCCTATGCAATAATCTTGAAACACTGTTGTGGTTAGGGAACCAACTTGCATTAGAATTTCACATCCCTTTTCAAACGATTGACACTGAAAAGCCTACAGAGATTGTTTTTGACCTAGATCCTCCTTCGGTCGACGCATTTTCACTTGCCATAAGCGGTGCACTACACTTAAAAGAAATATTTGATTATTTTAAACTACAGTCTTTTGTTAAAACTTCTGGTGGCAAAGGTTTGCAAGTTTATATTCCATTACCATTCAATACATTTTCTTATGAACAAGTTCGCCTTTTTACAGAGTTTGTCTGTCGTTTTTTATGTGAGCAAAAACCCGAATTATATACGATTGAACGTTTAAAGAAAAATCGCAAAGATAGATTGTATTTAGATTATGTGCAACATGCGGAAGGGAAAACCATTATATCGCCGTTTTCCACCAGAGGTAACGAAATGGGCTTAGTTGCAACACCTCTACATTGGAATGAAGTAAACGACAAACTATCACCGGAACAATTTACGATACCTGCTGTTATAGAGCGAATCAAACGAGTGGGTAATCCATTGATCCATTTTCAAGCGATAGGGGAAGAACAGGACTTTCAGGCAGTGCTTCAGCATTTAAATAACCAATAAAAGAATCTGCAACATTTCTCAAAGTTATCGTGAGAAATGAGCAGATTCTTTATCTATTTGCTAGTAGATGGTTTGTTTTTTTGCAAATAATCAAGAATGCCCATTGCTGATACTGCTGTATCAAAAGGAAGTGTTTGATAGACGGGATGGCTTTCTGCAATACCATTTCGCTGTAGATATTGATGTAATAGTGCTTGTAATCTCGTATCTAATAATTTAGCTTGCTGTGCTAAAGTACCCGGTGAAGCTAGTGCCTTTTCTCCTTCAACTAGAAATAACGGCGTCCAGTAACGAACTTGACGATAGGCTTCTGTTGGATTTTGATAAGCACCGTAATGACCGAAATACAATTCCTGAACGTTAAGTTTTTCGTATAATTGAATCGATTGCTCCATCGTATCCGGATCATACTGATTCGGGGAAGTTGAAGGGATAATTAAATCAATTGCTTCATCGGCCAACTCTGGATAACAGACACCTGTTGTATCACCTACAAACATTCCATTCGTCGCAGAGTAATGCATGGATACGTGATGCTTGGCATGACCTTCTGTATGGTAAAAAGTTAGTTGATGATTGCCCAATGATAAAATATCGCCATGCCTAGCTTCCATAATCCGTTCAGGCGCAACCGGTACGATTGGGTCAAAGAGGCGTTGGAATTCTTCACCATATACAGCCTTTGCACTTGCAATTAGGCGGGTTGGGTCAACCATATGCCCAGCACCACGGGGATGTACGACTAATTTTGCTTTCGGGCAACTTTGAAGAAAAAGACCAGCCCCGCCTGCATGATCTAAATGAATATGTGTAACGATGACATAGTCAATATCATCTAGTGTAATTTGCAATTCATTTAAACCTTCTATTATATAGGGCACGGAAGGACTTGCAGATGTTTCAATCAACGCAATTTTCTCATCGATAAGTAAATAAGCGCTTGTGCGTTCCTTCCGATTCAAATCGTGCGTATCAATGCAAAAAAAGTTTGGTGCTATTTTTTGTACGCTCTCCATTAAAAAATCTCCCTTCTGATTAAAAAAGCTAAATTCTCTCTAAAATACCTTTTTTGTCTACAAAAAGTAATGTTTATACTATATAATAATAGAAAAACAAACTGAATGTCCATTCATTTTTTAGGGGGAGAAATATAATGGAGGTCAATATTCGCTATGATACACGGAAAGTTCATCGTGTTAATTTAGCCATCATTTCAATTTTAGCTATTCTTATTTGTGGCCCAATGATACTTACAAAAGGAATTATGTTCTTATTTATTGGTCTGGCGGTAATTGCTTTCGCTTTATGTAATTATTTTTTACCTATCCAAACATATATTAAAGGATTTATATTTGGCATGATCCCTTCCAGTATCGTTTTCACATTGTTTTTACTAGATAGTTTTTCATTGAACAAGCATTATATTTTGCTTTGTACAATTGCCATTATTGCGTTGTACTTTAAAAAGGAACTGATTATCTTTTTTGGGATCATACTAAACGTAAGCTTCGTGATTTTATATATAGTGAAATCGGAATCACTCTTGGGACCTTTCAACGATATTATTGTATTCATTACATTATTAGCCATTACCAATGGCGTTATGATTGTTTTCTTTCTACTGGCAAAATGGGGAAATGAGCTAATTACACATGCAGCGGCGCAGCAAAATGAAGTAAAAGCTTCGCTCGCTCAACTACAGATGACCTTCAATCAAATTGAACAAAGTAGCTATAGACTAGATGAGCATATTACACGTTTTCAACAAACTATGCACAGTATTTCGGGGTCAAGTAAGCAAATATTACAAGCCACAGAAGATATCGCGGCTAGTATTCAACAGGAAGCCTCAAGTTTACAAATGATTCACGGAACAATGAAGGAATCCGTACAATTTGTTAATAAAACCTTTTCCATATCACAGGATACGGTAGCGAAATCTAGTAATCTCCAACAGGAAGTATTAGCAGGGTGGGGCAAAATGCAAGAGGCGATGGCTCAAATGAGTGTTATGAACAATGCAATCGGTTCAACTGCCGAGACCGTCCAAGCATTGCAACAAAGTTTGCACACAGTGGATAACTTGTTGAAAGGCATCCAACATATAGCAGAACAGACAAACTTACTTGCATTAAATGCCACGATTGAAGCTGCTAGAGCAGGCGAACAAGGAAAGGGATTTGCTGTTGTTGCTGATGAGGTACGGAAATTGGCAGAAGAAAGTGCGGCCATTACGGTTAGCATTACAAATGTAACTAAAACAATATTCGAAAAATCAACGGAAGCTCAACAACGTTCGAATGATGGAGAACAAGCACTACAATATGGTGAATTGCTGTTGCAGGATGTCAGCCATTTCTTTAACGTTTTAAAGGATACCTTTGCTATAACCAATACGGATTTAACAAGTGGTATGAATGAATTAAGTAGTGCCATTTTGCAATTTGAAAAAATTCAAGAACAAATTGAAAAGTTGAATGAGATGACGGAGGAAAATGCTGCTTCTACTAGTGCCATTTTACTTTCGGTTGAGGACGAACATCAAATGCTTGAAATGATGACTAGTACAACCGATCAAATTCAAGAGCTTAGTATGGCGTTAAAGTCTCTGGTCACAAAGGATACTGTATCGAACTGAATGGATTGATTTTCCTTTATTATTTGGTGCTTCGGGGGTTCAATGCCTGTATTTTTATAGTAAACAACTAATTTTATTATTGTTGCAAACTAAATGTGCATATTTTTTTAAAAAATGTCTAAAATAAAACAGGCCGAAATATGTCATTTTCGTCACAAATTCGCTCATTCATGTAAAATAAATAAAAGACATCACTTGTCATAAGAAATACTTATTGAAAAAGATAATATTAATGTAATTTACTTATGAATATAAATACGTTATTATGGGTGGTGGAGAAAAGATGCTTTACATAGGCCTTTTCAAAAAGATATTTAGGGGGATCCGCAAATGGCACAAGGTAATTTACACAACAGCCGCGCATCATTCGAAGTTAATGGTAAAACTTACAATTACTATGACTTAGCTGCGATTGAAAAAGCTGGCGTTGCAAAAGTTTCAAACCTTCCTTACTCAATCAAAGTATTATTAGAATCAGTTTTACGTCAATATGATGCATACGTAATCAAAGAAGAGCACGTAAACGAATTAGCAAAATGGGGTAACGGTGCTGATCCAGAAGCTGAAGTACCATTCAAACCTTCTCGCGTAGTATTACAAGACTTTACTGGTGTACCAGTAGTAGTTGACCTTGCATCTCTTCGTTCAGCAATGAAAGAAATGGGCGGAGATCCAAACAAAATCAACCCTGCTATTCCAGTTGACCTTGTAATTGACCACTCAGTACAAGTTGACAAATACGGTAATGCATCTGCATTACAAGCTAACATGGACCTTGAATTCGAACGTAACGCTGAGCGTTATAACTTCTTAAAATGGGCTCAAACTGCTTACAATAACTTCCGTGCTGTACCTCCAGCAACAGGTATCGTTCACCAAGTAAACTTAGAGTATTTAGCTCCAGTTGTACACGTAAACGAAAATGCTGACGGTACATTCGAAACATTCCCAGACTCAGTAGTAGGTACTGACTCACATACAACAATGATCAACGGTATCGGCGTTCTTGGATGGGGTGTTGGTGGTATCGAAGCTGAAGCTGGTATGCTTGGCCAACCTTCATACTTCCCAATTCCAGAAGTTATCGGTGTTAAATTAGTTGGTGATCTTCCAAACGGAACGACTGCTACTGACTTAGCATTAAAAGTAACACAAGTTTTACGTCAACGTGGCGTAGTTGGTAAATTCGTTGAGTTCTTCGGACCTGGCGTATCTAAATTACCACTAGCTGACCGTGCAACAATCTCTAACATGGCTCCTGAATATGGTGCTACTTGTGGTTACTTCGCTATTGACGAAGAATCATTAAACTACATGCGTTTAACTGGTCGTGACGAAGAGCACATCGCGGTTGTTGAAGCTTACTTAAAAGCGAACCACATGTTCTTTGATCCAGCATTAGAGCCAGTTTATACTGACGTATTAGAAGTAAACTTAGCTGAAATCGAACCAAACCTTTCTGGTCCTAAACGTCCACAAGACTTAATTCCACTATCTCAAATGCGTTCTCGTTACAAAGAAGCAGTAGTGGCTCCACAAGGAACTCAAGGTTTCGGTTTAACTGAAGATGAATTCGAAAAAACTTCTGTAGCTAAATTTGCTGAAGGTGATGTAGAAATTCCAACAGGTGCTGTAGCAATCGCTGCTATCACTTCTTGTACAAATACATCTAACCCATACGTTTTAATCGCTGCTGGTTTAGTTGCGAAAAAAGCTGTAGAAAAAGGTCTAACTGTACCAAAATGGGTGAAAACTTCTTTAGCACCAGGTTCTAAAGTTGTAACTGGTTACCTTGAAGATTCAGGTTTACAAACATACCTTGACCAAATCGGTTTCAACACTGTAGGTTACGGTTGTACAACATGTATCGGTAACTCAGGTCCATTACTTCCTGAAATCGAAGAAGCTATCAAAGCGAACGACTTATTCGTAACGTCTGTTCTTTCTGGTAACCGTAACTTCGAAGGCCGTGTACACCCACTTGTAAAAGCGAACTACTTAGCTTCACCACCACTTGTTGTAGCTTACGCACTTGCTGGTACTGTGGATATCGACCTACAAAAAGATTCATTCGGTAAAGACAAAGATGGAAACGAAGTATTCTTCGCTGATATCTGGCCTTCAACTGAAGAAGTTAACGCTGTATTAGGTACTGTAGTTAACCGTGAATTATTCCAAAAAGAATACGAAACTGTATTCACAGCAAACGAAAAATGGAATGCAATTGAAACATCAACTGAGTCTCTATACACATTTGATGACAAATCAACTTACATCCAAAACCCACCATTCTTCCAAGGTCTTGCAAAAGAGCCAGAGGCTATCAAAGGCTTAGACGGCTTACGCATTATGGCGAAGTTCGGTGACTCAATTACAACTGACCATATTTCTCCAGCTGGTGCAATCGGTAAAGATACACCTGCAGGTAAATATTTAATCGAAAACGGTGTTGCAATCCGTGACTTCAACTCATACGGTTCTCGTCGTGGTAACCACGAAGTTATGATGCGTGGTACATTTGCAAACATCCGTATCCGTAACCAAGTAGCTCCTGGTACAGAAGGTGGTTTCACTACTTACTGGCCAACAGGCGAAGTAGAGTACATCTATGACGCATGTATGAAATACCAAGAGCAAGGTACTGGCTTAGTAGTACTTGCTGGTAACGACTATGGTATGGGTTCTTCTCGTGACTGGGCTGCGAAAGGTACATTCCTACTTGGCGTGAAAACTGTTATCGCACAATCTTACGAGCGTATCCACCGTTCAAACTTAGTAATGATGGGTGTTCTTCCTTTACAATACTTAAACGGCGAATCTGCTGATTCTCTAGGTTTAACTGGTAAAGAAGAAATCTCTGTAAACATTACTGACAATGTAAAACCACGTGATATCTTAACAGTTACTGCTAAATCTGAAGACGGTACAGTTAAAACTTTCCAAGCTTTAGCTCGTTTCGACTCAGAAGTAGAAGTAGACTACTACCGTCACGGTGGTATCCTACAAATGGTTCTTCGCGCGAAAGCTGCTGAATAATTATTTTAGTAAAACCGATCTCTTAGGAGGTCGGTTTTTTTTATTTTACATACTAATGAGAATGTCAATTGGATAGATATACGGTTCAGCAGGCTCCTGTATGTTTTTCCATTGTTCGATTCGAATGATAGGGAGTTCAACACCATTATAGTAACCAATATCAATTGTGCCTTCAGCCTCAATCCAGCTATCTTCTTGTAAGCTCGCAGCTTCGGGCATTTCCGTTAGAAATCCAATAATGCTTGCATCAGCAACACAATGCGTAATTAAAAATCGGGAAATGACGAATTGATTTTCTAGTAAATCAGTTTCTTTTAACACAAAACCACTTAGTCGTATTTTTTTGCCTTGATATTGTGATAAATTATTATTAATATCCTCGTAATATACTGAGAATATATAATTTGTCATCTCGACAATTGGATTTTGGGCCAGTTGTTGCTTTAAAAGGTCGTATTCTTTTTTTGACATTTCCTGTTTTTCTTCTAATAGTTTTGGATCAATAGGATGATCTACCAACAAACCATCGTTATTGACTTCGTTACGACTTGCCACTTCATCTTTTTTTGAGGCTTGAGATTGATTGGTCATCATTAGCGTCGCGCCTTTTTTTTGCGCTATGGATGCATCTAAAAATTTTGTAGGCAATGTAAATCCAGTAAACAATGGAACAACTAAAATGAGATACGATAATACTCTTTTCCAATTAAACGGTGGGTTGACTAAGTTATGTGCGCAACACTCGCATAACTCGTTATGATTGCGATGATTAGAAAAAGAGAAAATTCTTTTTAATTGGGCTACAAACAGTACTAAAAATATAATCGCTACGGTTTTACTTAACATCTCATATTTTGGGTTAATTAATTTCGTTATTTCACCAGTTGCATGTAAATTGAAAATCATAACAGAGAAAGCACATAAAATAACGGCCTTTACAGCTTGTTGCAAGTGAAATTTCATTAGTTGCCTCCTTAAAGAAAAGGTGCGATTAGCCATATTATAAAAAAGATAACGAGAAACACGATTGTTAGTACGGATAGGACAAATTTCAATCGAAATACGCCCAACATCATAATCGTGTTTTTAAAATCAATCATAGGTCCAAAAATTAAGAAAGCAAGTATTGATGGCGTTGGAAAAATAGAGCTAAAAGATGCACCTATAAAGGCGTCTGCTTCGGAACATAACGAAAGGATATAGGCTAACAGCATCATGACTATCATAGAAGATGTAAAATGATCGCCTATGTCTACAAGCGTTTTAGTAGATACAAAGGTTTGCACAAAAGCTGCTAAAAAAGCTCCTATGATTAAATATTTGCCCATATCAAAAAACTCATCAATCGAGTGATTGACCATGTTTGAACATTTTTTAAAGAATGATAGTTTTGCTGTACCATGCTGCGCATGATTAGTTCGAATACTCTTTTTAAATTGTGTTCCAGTAAACAGCATACTAATAAGCAGTGCGACGATAATGGCTATGATAAAGCCTAATATCATGCGCAACCCTGCAATTTTTAGATCATTACCGAAAGCCATATATGTAGAAATAATGACAATAGGATTTATAAGAGGCCCCGTTAACATAAAACCCATTGCGGCATGGATAGGTACCCCCTTTGATACAAGTCTTCTTACAATGGGTACTATTCCGCACTCACAGGCGGGGAATAGTGCACCAACGACACAGCTCATGATAATTGCCAAAAATTTATTTTTTGGAATACACTTTTGAATATGTTGCTCCGTAATAAAAATTTGAATAAACCCAGCGATTAGAACCCCAATTAAAACAAATGGTAAAGCTTCTATTAAAATACTCAAAAATATAGTATTGAGATTTAATAGTGGCGTTGCGAAAGAAAAGAGCCAGGCACTACTAGGAAAAAAAGATGGGGTTAGAAACAAAATAATCATGAGCAACAGAAAAAATCGAGCATTTAATAATTGTTTGGAAAGTGGACGATTCACATTTGCCTCCTAATTCTTTGACTTAATCGGGTAGTAACGATTATTTTATAAATGATAATCGTTACGCTTTACAGTAAGTTATGTTTACATAGCTTTTAATATAACTCGTCATATAAAATAAATAGGACCTTCTTATATGGCTTCGCACAGTGAATGGACGAAAGCAATATAAGCTGATCCTATTTCGTAAAAATGATTATTTAAATCCCATTAGTTCTTTTACTTTTAATGTATTTGGAGTAGATGTAAGCATTTCGAGTAAGTGAAAGGCGACATCGAACGCAGTGCCTGGATTTGAAGAGGTAATAATGTGTTCTGTGCGAACAATCCGTTCGTTGATAACTTCTACTCCATAGGATTGTAACTGACCTAATCGTTTACTTGTTGGGTGATTGTAAGTAGTTGACATCTTATTTTGTAAAATGCCACTATGTCCTAAAGCGAGCGATGCTACACAAATCGTCGCAATGGGCTTTTTATGTTCGTTAAAATGGCGGATAACTTGTTGAAATGCTTCACTAAAAGCATCATCATAAAAACCCGCTTCTTCAAAACCTCCAGGAATGGCGAGTGCATCAAAGTCCTCGAGTGTAATTTCATGCAATAATTTTTCGGGCGTAACTTGAAAATTCCATGTACATTGTAATTTGTTATGTAATCCTACTGTAACAACCTCTGTTGTGCCATCTCCCTCCCATTTGTTCCAGCCTAGCACATCTGTAAAGACACTTGCTTCTACCGCTTCAAAGCCATTTGCTAAAAGTAGTAAGATTTTTTTCATATGGTTGATGCCTCCTTTATTGCTTTAATTGTAATAAATGGAGTAACTGAATAACAGAAGTTATATAATGTAATCAAGTCTATTTTCCTTATAACGAAAGGAATTAATTAAAAAACAATTAATAAAAAAAGGTGGATTCTAATGGACAATATCGATACAGAAATTTTACGCCAATTACAATTAAACGCGAAAATCTCAATGAAGGAGCTAGCGACAATCGTTCATTTATCTTCACCAGCTGTTATCGAACGCGTTAAAAAACTAGAAGAACAGGGCAGTATTGAAGGCTATACAACGAAAGTAAATCTTAAGAAAATGGATCGCTCCATTCAAGCGATTGTCTTGTTTAAGTCCATTGACTGTAAAAGCCTGTCAGACTTTTGTAATGCCCATCCAGATGTTTTGGCATGTTACCGAGTAGCTGGTGAAATTAGTTATATTGTTAAACTCGCAACTTACTCTGTCGAAACATTAGAGCAGTTTATTGATGCTGCAATGCCTTATGGTACACCCTCTACAAATATTGTGTTATCTTCAACAGAAAAAACGATGGTTCTTCCTTTTTTTGATGAAAAATAATAATAATTCCCTAAAAAACAAACCTTTCGCTTCTGAGCACCGTTTATAGGGTACAGAAAGGGGCGCGAGACGTTGCAAGTAAAGGAACTAGAAGAAATAATGGAACAGCACACGGAACGACTTATTCGTCTTGCTTTTTATTATGTAAAGGACCTACAAGAAGCAGAGGATATTGTTCAGGATGTGTTTATTAAGTTCTATGACAATCGGCAAAAATATGAAGAACGTGGAGAATTAAAAGCTTATTTATCGAGGCTTGTCATGAACAAAAGTAAAGATTATTTACGTAGTTGGACTTATCGCAAAATTCAAGTGCAACAGAAAATTTTTGCCAAGCAGACAATCTCAAGAAGGGATATGCTCGTTCAGCAAGATGAACAAACGTTAATCGAAAATGCTATATTCTCACTACCATTAAAGCAACGAGAGGTACTAAGTTATTTTTACTTTGAAGACATGCCTGTTGCTGAAATTGCGAAGCTTTTAAGCATCCCTGACAGTACAGTGAAAACAAGGCTGCGCAGGGGACGTGAATTATTAAAGCCTAAGTTACAGCATATTGAATGGGAGGTGTTGCTGCATGAGTAAAGTGGATGTACGAGTAATAAGAGATTTAACAGAAAGTAAAAAACGTGTGATGACAAATGTAGTAAAGCAAATTGAACAACGTGCTATCCCGATGAAATCAAGACGCGGGCAGTATAGTATGTATACTGTAATCCTGACAATATGTATAGGGTTATTTATATACACACAAGTCAACAATGGGGACGAGTTATCAGCAAATGCTGTACCGATATTAGATGAAACATACTATGATATGATTTTCCAAGATGCAATTGAGGCAAATGAAAGCCAAGAATCTATTAATATGACTTTTCAATCATTATTCGAATTGGATGCTTATTATGTCTATGCAGAAAGTAAAAACATCAAATTTAGCGAAAAGGCAATTGCTAAGCACATGCAAGCGGAAAGAGAAAAATATGAAAAGTCATATAAAGAGAGTGCAGTATTTAAAGACGGTTTAACAAAACTCAATCTAACATTTGATGAATTTTTCGATAAATATCTGAAAGCAAATGCACTTAAATGGTTTGCCCAAGCAGAACTAATGAAGGAATATTATCAAAAATACGAAAATAGTTACCAAATGCAGGCTTACTTTGCAGTGAAAAAAGAAGCGATGGATTATTTCACTGCTAAATATGGTCAACAAATTGCTTATTTAGAGAACAAATATAACGTGTCTAAACCTAACATGTCTAAACAGTATAAATATGGTACAGTCGTTGCTATGGAGGAAGACCGATTTTTAGTTGTGACAGGGGCATTACAAGAGGAAATCGGGCATTTATCGAATGAAGAAATCATTACTAAACACACGAATGGAGTCTGGTTTCCACTTCAGGAAGTACAGGATAAAATTGCAATTGGACAAAGTGTAACTGTCACGTACAATTGGCAAGAACCATTAAATCAATATGATTTTGTTGCGGATTTGGAGAAGATTGAAATCTCAGACTAGCACCATTTGGAAACAGCTTATCATGATAAGCTGTTTTTTCTTATGGATTAAGGTACAATTAATGTTATTAATTGTATGTATTCTAAACATAAGGAGAAATTACTACATATGATATTATATGAAACATTATTTAGTGAAGCGGATTTAAAATGTGAACTTCAAGCATTCCTAAATGACAGTAATGCTTGGCAACAAGTAGATCAAAATAAACTTATACAGTCTATGCTAGTGCATATTGGCTCAGTTGATAGTGAGCTACGAGACGGACTAATCTATGGTTGCTTTTATACAATGATTGTAGAACAAGATTTACTACATCCTGCATTATTAAACGACACTTTACAATACTGTGTAACGGACTTACTAGATAAAGGCATTGGAGAGAGCGAATCCGATTCAGTTTTTACAAGAACCTTTACAATGTTACTAGTTGCACTAATATTAGCAAAAGATAATGAGTCGGATTTTATTGAAGCGAACAAGATAGAAGAATTAACACATAAGTTAATCGCGTATTTATTAGCTGAAAAAGATGTAAGGGGATATGTGCCGGATAAAGGCTGGGCGCATAGTGTAGCACATGCCTCGGACGTAATAGATGAATTAGTGAAAAGCCCTAAATTCAATACAGCTTCTTTTCTAGATATTTTGCGTCCTTTATGGCAAATGATGTTACAAACAAATTATGCTTTTATTCATTATGAAGATGAAAGGTTGTTAGTACCTATATTCACTATGCTAGAACAAGGTTTGCAGGAGCAAGAAATTATTACATTATTAAGCGAAACTACGGAAATGCTGTCTGCTCAAAAGGCACAGCTTGATGTCTGGCACTATCGAATATTACGCTTTAACTGGAAATCATTTTTAAAAAGTTTTTATATTCAAACTGCAAACAGTCCTCAATATGTGGCCCTTCATCAAAGCATCGCGGATTGTCTGAAAGTTGACAAGTAATTGCCAGTTTGTTAAGGTGAGTCACAATAAAAGCATACAAATTCGTTGATGAGAAAGAGTAGTGTTACATTTTGCTCTACAGAGAGCTGACATGTTGGTGGAAGTCGGTGTGCAAATGTTTCATGAAGATCCTCTCTGAAGATTAGCTAAATAAAGTAAGCTAATTCGGGTGTCTACCGTTAAAGTGAACACGTATGATTGTACGTTGCTAAGTGCTATTGAGCGGGTTTCAATAGAATTAGGGTGGTATTCACGGTTAACCTCGTCCCTTACTTGGGACGGGGTTTTTGTATGCCTTTTATACACGACTGTATAGGAGGAATTTACATGCAAGTTGACAACAACAAAGAGACAACTGTAGAAAGGGAAACAAGAATTCGTAAAATATGGGAGGGAGAACGAACGTTTCAAGCATCCATCAGTAATCGTTCTGCTAATAAGCCCTTTGTATTTTACGAAGGACCACCTACAGCAAATAACACATGTGTTAAAAGAGTCCATAGTGAAGGAGCATTATGTGTTAGCAAAAGAGAATGAATGTCGTGTCTTACTTGATACACATTTAACAGAAGACTTACTTCAGGAGGGTCAAATAAGAGAGTTAATACGTACCATTCAAGAAACCCGCAAAAAATGGCAGTTACCAGTTGTACAATATATCTCGCTTTCTATTTCTACGGATGCTGAAACAGTGAAAATCATCCAACAGTATACGGCATTATTAAAAGCTAATGTATGGTTAAATGACATTTTGTTCGGGGAAGTGTAATTTGGAGAACATGTGATTCAGGAGAAATTGTTTGATAGGGAAATGGGGATTACGTTTATTTTCTAATTATATATAGTTTAAGAAAAGTCAATTAAAGGATGCGCTAAAACCTTTCAATCGACTTTTCTTACTATTTATATTTAGACATAATTACAAATTAAACAATGTTTTAGTACTAAGATATTTTCTTTATTTAAGAAAGCTTATTGTTTTTTTAATGCCCACAACAGTAGAAAGTGCCCCTATTAGAAAGAAGATTAAACCTTTAGAAAAACCTAAGACTATAAATATTCCACCGATAAATAGATAGCTTGCCACAATAGGGTTTTTATAATTAATCTTTTCAAGATATCAGCTCCAGCAAACAATAAATTACTTTTAAAAATGTATATATTCTTTATTGTTAAATTATATTATATATCAATTTTGTTCACAAAATATTCAAAAAATAGACGCTTTTCATCTTGTAAAAGGCATTTTATACTAATTTGTAAAAATAATATTTATCTTCAAAGAGGGTGGGTAGAATGTCTTTAAAATTAATAAAAGTAGAAAATATAAGTAAGCTATTCAGAAAAGTGGTTCCCTAGTATAAGCGCTTTGATTGAACGACCTGCTTTTTTGATTAAGAACGCTAATTCTTTAATATTAGGTTCAAAAGAATATTTATTCACTATTTCTTTATTATTATTTTTTTAGACAATTTGATCAATAATTTCTACTTTAATACATGATAAAGGTGATTTTTATGGATAACTTAGGTAATACTTTTCGCAAGTTACGGTTACACAAAGGTTATAGTCTTAATAATACAGCAAAAGATATAATGTCTGTTTCTCATTTATCTAAATTTGAAAGAGATGAAACTGGCATAACTGTTTCTAAGTTATTATTGTTACTTAATCGAATTAATGTAAGTTTTGAAGAATTTATCTATATCAATAATGAATTTAAAGTAGAGCATTTTGAAGAATTAATTATAAACATGAAGGAATCTTATTTACGTGGAGATTTAAAGTTTTTGAATAAGTTAAGAAATGATGAAATTTTTAAATTTGAACTAACTAATGTATTGTCATATAAATTAAACAGCATCATGATCGAAGCAATTATTTCGGACCTTACTGCCAACAAAGTTAAACAAGAAAATTTAAAAATACTCGTTGATTATTTATGGCAAGTAGAGGTCTGGGGAGAATATGAAATAATTCTTTATGGAAATACGTTACATTTATTGGATATAGATGTTGTAATTTTGCTATCATCAGAAGTCATTAAAAAGAGTATATATTTCAAAAACATGTTAAGTTACAAGCGTAATTTATTTGATATCTATTTTAATACTATTAGAACATGTCTGGAGCATAATAAGTTGAAAGAAACCGAAGCATACTTATATGAATTAAAAAATCAAAATATACCTGAAACCTTTATTTTAGAAAAAACAATTCTAAATTTTTACTTTGGTATATTTAAAATGCATACAAAATATAAACAAGGTCTTGAACTTGCTCAAGAATCAATATATATATTGCATAAGGTTGAATCCTTGAATCATGCTCTAAATTATGAAGAATACTTACAAACATATATAAAAAGGCTTAAAAAAGAATAATAATATAATAGCCAGCTATCAATAAAAAAACAGATAGCTGGATTTTTTTAAGAATGCCTTTCTTCTAAGATTTCCTTTTTATTTCGTAAAGATGGTAAGTAGAAAATCGTTACTAAAGCAATTAATATTAAATAGGATGCAATAATAAAACCTGTATTAATTATGCCGATACGATCAATAAAGTATCCGAAAAGTAGATAACCTGGCAAGCTTACTCCAGTGTAAACGAAGTGGTATAAGCTGTATACTCGTGAAAGATATTTCTCTTCTACATTGCTTTGTAAATACGTATTTATAAAAATTAAAAATAAACCTTGTGCAAATCCACCGAAAAGTAATCCTATTAACAATACCGCCAATGGTAATTTCAATGAGAATAAAGCGATAATAATACCAAAGAATAGACTTGAAGCATAAAGCCCTATTTTAGGATTAATTCGTTTGTATAAGTAAGGCGATATGAAAGATCCTAAACCAATTCCAATCAAACTATATGTGGTAATTATATATAAATCTTCATGTGGTCGTTCCAATACTTCCACTAAATACGATATTAAATAAAGATCCACTGACGAACCAACTAACCATGCTGCACCAAATATTTGAAACAGCTTACTATATAATTTATTTATTTTAATATAAGCTAATCCAGCTTTTACGTCCTGTATAATAGTTTTTGGTTCGTTGGTTGATAAATTTTTGTGATATGGCTTTACTGCTAAAATCATAATCATCGAAATAATGTAAAATGAGCCAACGATAAGTAGCAAACTAGAATAACTCAATCCACTTTTAATCGACCACGCCCCCACGCTATAAGAACCTATTTTTGCAAAGAGCATTGTGATTTGGATATAACTATTTGCATTTGCTAAATATTCCTTCTTAACAATTTTGGGCAATAGAGAAGAATTGGCCGGGATGTAAAATATATTACACAAGACAATGGCAAAGACAAATATATAAATGGTAGCAGGTGTTAAATGAATTGTGTTAATTAATGCTAGACATCCAACTAAAACAAATCGTATTATGTCAGTAAAACTCATGACTTTTTGAAGGTATTTTCTTTCAATAATTGCCCCCGCTGGCAAAGAAAATATTATTGCTGGAAGTGTAGAAAAAATAAAGAAAATTGAAAGTCCGATAGCGCGAATACCAAAATTGCCTAACATAGATAATAGAATTATAAATAACATAGCATCTGCAAATACACTAAAAAAACGAGAGAAAAACAGTAAAACAAAATTATGATTTTTAAACATAGTAGTCCCCCTAGGCAAATGATTACTGGTTGGTCATCTTTACTTTGTAAACTACTCACCACTCAGTTAAACATAACAATTCTTAACGCTTGAAGTGGACGTTTCTTGGGGATAGAGCATACTTGCAAGTGTGTCTTTACTTGCAGTGGTGTCTATTATTTCCTAAGCTATTCCGTAGTTCCTATGGTATCTATTTCTAGCTAAGCAAATGGCTCTCATTCTTAGACCTCAGTCAGAATATAGATACTTGCTTCTATATCGCATGATATGCATGACAAATAGGACAAGTCCATTCTAGAATTTCGACGGTTTCTTGCTGTCTTTGTATCCACATGCTGAACAGATTTGACTAGCTGAATTAAGTTAAGATAATCTGCTGTTTAATAATCTAACTTGTATACATTTCCTGTAGTTATATCTAATCCTAAGCCATTATTACTTCGCCAATCAATCGATGGACTATTTGTCATTGAATTGTTTATTTCTATCCAACTATTCACAAAAAGATGATGTCTATACCAAAACCTCCATAATTCAGGATGATTGATTAGTGTGTTTCTAAAAATCGTGTAAATTTCATTTACAGATTGCTCAAAGTTCTCTTTTCTAAAGTATCTTAGATTCTCAGCTTTCAAACGAGGTTCTCCATCCGAATTTAAATCTGCCATTACAAGACACAGTGGCTTTTTAGTTAACAGCAGCAATCGGAAAATACCGCTTCTTAACCTTATTAATGATGTAATGTGTTGAACTTCAATTGGTTTTGAATCTTCACCAGCTCCTGTATTTCCATCCAAATATAATAGAAATGAGCCTCCTTGTTTAAGTAAGCGAAGCAACTTTAAGCCACTTATATTTTCCTCTGCTATTATGTAACTTATATTATTCTCTTGCTTAATTTCATTCCACTTTGTTAATTCTAATTCACTATCATAAGATTCTCTGTCTACTACAATATCCAATGAAAAATTGTTACCTTTATTCAAAGATTTTGTTAACTCAAGAGGCACATGACGGTAATGGCCAAAATGAAAAGTAGCAAAAATACCGCCTTTTTCAAAGCAAGAAATAATATTCTCCATACCTATTTTTTCCTTGAATCCCGAAAAAGCAAATGGCTCCTGTCTTAAGTAGTTTTGTACTTCATTATTAAAGCGATACTTTTCCCATACTTGTATTATTTTTAATTTATCATATTGTAATAAAGGTTGTAGTTCTTTTGATAAATTTACTAATGCTATAAAATTATCAAAATCAGAACCATATATCGATTCCTCACTTAATTTCAGCATACAATCATGTTGAATTTGATCTTCACTTTTTAACATGACTACTTTTCACCTCCATTTTTAGTTAATTCATCCAGTAAATATAATAAAATATGAAGAACCGAATCATATTGTTCAGGCTCACCACCTGATTGTCCTTCGACTATATCTACTGCTTTTATGGAAGGTACAATTTTAAAAATTTCCTGTATCATATTGATAACTTCTTGTAATTTTGGTCCTTCAATTTTTGGAAAATCTACTAAAGGGAAATCTCTAGGTTCTAATACATCAACATCGAATGAAACATACCCAATTATTTCATCGCCAGTATTTAATAATTCAGATACAATTGAATGAAGCTTATCTATATCAGTAAAATTGAGTTGAAAAAGTTTAGGATGATTATAATATTGCCCTAATGATCTAAGCCCTCTAACACCTATTTGAATGATTCCAGCAATCATTTCCTCTTGTAATAAAAAAAGAACAAAATTGCTATGACAAATCTCTTTATCCATTTTTAAAATATCCGATCCGCAGTCATGATGAGCATCAAATTGAATAATAAGCATTCTTTTCAATAATATCTTTGTTAGATTTTTTACAAGAGTATATGTGATTGAATGATCTCCACCTACTACACAAAATTTTGTTTTTTGAGGTTCTATGTAGTTCAATACTTGAAATATTTGGTGATTAGTTTCTTCTAAACTATCGTTGACTATTGATAAATCACCATGATCGACTAACAAACAATTTTTCATCAAATATTTATCTCTTAAATAATCATAAATACCTGAAGTTTGTTCATTATATTCATCTAAATATATTGGAAGTCGTAGGCTCGATTCCCTTAAAGCAGCAGCAAAATTTTTCACTTTTGAATTACTTTTATTAGAACCTTTATTAAAAGGGATTCCAAATAAATGAACATTCCCTAATTTTTTTAATGGGTAGGAAAAGAAGGCTTTATCCGTGGCGGTAAAGAAATTCCTTTCTTCTTTTTCTGTATTTTCTGTATGGCAAATTTCAGATTCCCAAAATAAGGAGTTGTTCTCGTTTGTTAAAAGAATTTTGGAATTACCATATCTTACTTTATATTTTTTATGAGTTATTTCCATATTCAACCCTCCTATATTTACTTATTTTTCTGAAAATTTTATATAGTATTAGCGCGGGTAATATCATAATAATTAATGTATTATTGAATGAACTATCGAATAGTAAAAATAAATATTGCCATGTGAGGTAGATTGATATAAGGATAGATAAAATAAATAGCAAATAAAAGAAAATAATAGAACCTTTTATATTTTTCAATAGTGGCAATAAATAATATCCGTCTAACGGTTTTAAAGGCAAAATATTAATTAAAATTGCCGGTATATGAATAACTGCAACTATTTTTATGAATAAGCTATAGTTTTGTAACAAAATCAGTATGGAAAGCGTTAGTTGCAATATGACCCCAGAGAGCGTTATAATGCAATTTTCAAAATTGCTTATTTTCCTTCCAAAACTGAAAGTAGTACAAGGGTTAACATTTTTAATATTTAGTATAATTCTTGTTTGCGTTGCTCCAAGAAGTTTTGCAGCAATAAAATGTCCAAATTCATGAACATATAGACTTAAATACGTATATAAATTAAAAACTATAAAGAATAAAAATAGATAAAATAATATCATTTTCCCCAACCTTCAAAGAAAATCATTTGTAATTTACTTTTCCTAATCAAAACTCAAACGTAAAGTAAAACACAAAGAGCGAATAATATTCGTTCTTTGTGTCTTAAAACTAGCATCGAATAACAGTAATTTTGTCACCGTTACGAACTTCTTCAAACTTTACTAATTCTTCTGAAGAAATAGGTTGTAAGTTGCTCATTTCTATACCCCTCCCTCTTATAATAATTTAAGTATATAGCGATAAGTCAGACTATTATAAAAAATATAATATTTTAAAAATGAGATAATTACATGAAAAGAGGGGGTAGCTTCCTCTAAATGTAGAAAAATAATAAATACTAAGCTCTTATTAAAGCTGTTGAAGATACTTAAATTTAATAAAATTAAGTAAAATAAAAGAAATATTTTTTCATATATTAGAATTCGCTAGATAAATAAGCCAGATAATTTTAAAAAAATTGAGATGATTTTCACAAAGCTTACACCACATATGTAGATTTCTAATTGTTAAAATAAACGTTTTAATTCAATATATAGATTCCGTCTTTGCGTTAGCTAATGATTTTTGTTATCACTCGCTACAGCTATTTTATTAATAATGTGAGCAAAAAGGGGCTATATAGAATAGCTATTACTTGGATTTATTTGTAAATAAATATATTGTAAATTAAAGATTTTGAAACATTACGCAAAACGTTGATCAATCAAAGAACTCTAAATTATGTACTAGATTAAAGTAATCCACTCAGTAAATAAATAGCAGTTGCCCAAATAAAGATTGCTGAACATTTATTGAAGAAATTCATCAGCTTGCCGGAGCCATCAAGCTTTTTGAAAGAAGCACCGGCCAATGTTAGACCGAAAAACCACAACCACGAAATGAGCACACATGCAACAGTAAAGAGTACTTGTGCTGTGCCATTATATTTTAATGCGCTGGTGCCAATCACACCAATTGTATCTAAAATAGCATGTGGATTTAATAAGGATACGGACAGCGCGAATAAAACTTGTTTTTTAACGGGCAACGTTTCGCTCTTTTGACTAGTTGTCGAATCCGAGTGCCAAATGCTATAGCCCATATATAAAAGGAATACAATTCCGACGCCCATTAAGACTAGCCGTAGCCATTCAAATTGCAAAACAATAACGGATAAACCAAAAACAGCAAGCAAAATTAATAAAGTATCGCATAGTGCCGCTGTCATAGCAGCTGGTAGGGCTAATATTAAACGTTGTTGCGTAGCACCCTGTGAAAAAACGAAGACGTTTTGTACACCTAAAGGTAAAATAAGTCCAAATGCTAAAATCATACCATGCAGAAATGCCTCCAATGACAATCCCTCCTTTCCATTCACATTCTACCTGTGCTATAACTAAAAGAAAACGACCAATTGGATGGTATTTTACCCACCCAATTTACGAGGTGAACATATGAACTGGCAACCAACTCGACAAGGAAATCGTACATTACAACAACAAATTGTAACATGGATTACAGAGCGCATTGAACGAGGGGATTGGGTTGCAGGAACAAAGTTACCAACGCAAAGGCAACTCGCAATGCAATTAGGTGTTAACCGCAGTACAGTACAGCAAGCACTAGAGGAATTAAAGGCAGCGGGCATACTAGAAACGACGATAGGCTCAGGGATTTATGTTGCTAACACTTCTTGGCACACATTAATTAAACACAGACAACCGAATTGGCAGACGTACATAGAAACAAGTCTCCACAAACCAAATTATCATACGATTCAATTAATCAACGAATATGAGCAACGGAATAGTATCATTCGCTTAGGAACAGGAGAATTAGCACCAAGCTTATTACCTACTAGAGAAATAGAAGCATCCTTAAAGGAAATCTCTTTACTACCGAAAGTGTTAGGTTATTCATCTCCGCAAGGTAACAAGCAACTGCGGGAAGCAATTTGCCAATATGTACAAAAAAGAGGCATACAGGCACAACCCGAAAATGTCTGCATTGTTTCGGGTGGACTACAAGCATTACAGCTTATTGCAGTTGGTTTGCTAGAGCAAGGTTCCATCGTATTTCAGGAACAAACATCTTATTTAAATTCTGTTCATCCATTTCAATCTGTCGGGATGCAAATGGTGGCGATTGACCGAGATGAAGGGCTTGCTCAAACATTAGCGCACAAGAAAAGAAAAAGGCAGGCTGTTTTTTATGCTGTTCCTACGCTAAATAATCCAACTGGAGGCGTATGGACATCATTAGAAAAAAAGCAACTCTACGAGGCTTGTAAACAATGCCGCATTCCCATTATTGAAGATGATGTCTATCATGAATTACTTTTCAATGAAGGATCCCCATCTATAAAATCACTAGATGATAGCGGACAAGTTTTATATATCGGCAGTGTTTCCAAAACACTTAGTCCTGGACTGCGCATTGGTTGGTTAATCGGGCCAACAACTGTGATCGAACGCTTAGCGGATATTAAAATGCAAACAGATTATGGATCAAGTGCTATCTCGCAAGAAATTGTTTTGCATTGGCTCCAATCAGGAAAGTACGAACGCCATATAGTTGGTTTACGACAAGCGCTTCAGCAGCGGGCAAACTTTGTTGAACAGTTATTACATGAAAAACTGAAGGTCATTGCGAGTTGGGAACGATCAAAAGGTGGATTTTATATATGGCTAAAATTTCACGCACCAATCGTGGATAAAGCATTTTTTATAAAGTTATTGCAGTACAATGTTCTGATTAACCCAGGCTATATTTATGATGCGCAAGATACACAGCATATTCGACTTTCATATGCGTATGCAACACGAGAACAGTTGCAATATGGGGTAGAGAAGTTGTGTCAAGTGGCAAAGTCGAGGATGAAAAAAGCCGACTGAAAATCGGTGAATATTTACATTAAGAAGGAACAAAAAGCGTTTTGCATAGTAGAATATCGATGCAAAACGCTTTTTAATATTTTCCACTAGTCAACTAAATTATCTGTTAACCATAAATACGCTAATATAGCTAGAATACCGGTGAACATAAAATATAATGTCGCTGGAATAGCTCTTTTTTGAGGACTATTGTATTTACGACTCAACAAATATTCAAAAGAAAATAAGTTTAACACCATTAGAATATAAAGGATGACAGTAGGGTAAATAGCATGCGTGATATGATACATGGTTAAACATGTAAAAATAAAAAAAGTGGAGAAATTAACGGAAATTTGGTGTTTTTTATAAAAAGAATTTAGTTTGGGCATGCCAGTGAACCTAAATAGTATGCCGCAGCAATCCCAGTCCCAACTGTCCAACCTACTGGACCTGAAATACCTAATAGTACACCTGCTCCTGTAGTAGCTGCGACATGAGCAAGACCTAAGCCACCTAACCATTTACTACATGATCTTTTTACGATACGTGGTGCAGTCTCGGTTCCATATTGAATAAGGTTTCTAGATTTAACTAGTAAATCCGTAGTTTCACCATTTCCGTTTTCATCAGCTAATTTAGTATTGATATCTGCTATCGCAGAACTTATTTCTTCAGCAGTAACGGTAGAATGAATGTTTTGTAATTTTTTCTCCATCTCTGCGATATTAGAAATTGTAAAAACACCAATACCATTTCTTCTTTCATAAGATACGTGATCTGCGATAATTTGAACTTCTTCTAGTTGTTGTTCAGAAAATATTGCATTGTCAGTAGCATCTTCAATCGTTTTATTTTCCACCGCTTTAGCATCACTAGGGTTCAATGGCACAATAACTAAATTTGAAATTAAAGACATTGAAACAATTGTTACAATCGACCTTTTTTTCGAAGTCATACTATCCCTCTTTTCCCTTTCATTAGTATATTTTCATGTGAAATAGTGGTGTTGGCTTTTTGACGCCTTTTAGGTAGAATAGCTGGAGTGATAAGGAAAGTGACGAGAAAATTAATAGCTAGTTACGAGGTAAAAGAATAGATGCCATATAGATTCCTCCTTAAAAAAATAAATTATATATAATTTATTTTAAGAAAAATCAGAGTAATTTCAACTTTTTTTTTGAAAATTTCATATGAGGACAAACGCTACTACATACTAGCATTACTGGTATGTTCAGCGTTATAAGTAAGCGAGAAATTCTATGAGTGTACCAAAAATATTCAATTATTTATTTTCAATAATTGAAATGGTACTTTTATAGGTCAAACAAAATGACAGGTTTATTCTAAAAAAGGTACTGGCGTGCATATAATGTTGATTTTTACCTTTAAAAATGTTAGCTTGTAGTTGCTCGGACATATCTTTATTTTTCTATCGTATAGAGAGGAGAGGTTATTTTGATGAAACTAATCATTAAAATACTAATAACGTTGTTGGGTGCAGTGTTAATTTTTACAGACCTAAAAGAAAATAACACATGGTTACTTATTTTTTGTATTGCAGTCGCGTTATATATGACCTTCGAAGGGTTTTTTTACAAAAAGAAAAATCCTCAATAATGCATGAGGTGAGTGTAGATATGGAAGATAAAATTGTAGGGTCACTGTTTTTACTTATTGCAGCTATTTTAATTTCAACTCAGTATATTGTTACGGCTATCAGTGTCTCAAATTTAACGTATGTAGGTCAGGAAACTTTCTATAATTCTTTTTTTGATTCTGGCTATGTATTATTTCTTTTTAGTATCGTTTTCTTTATCTTAGGTATTCTGTTATTGGTTAGAGGGTTTACTTTGCATAAAATCAATGAAAAATAGTTTACATAATAAAACCCCAATGGTAATCAAACCATTGGGGTTATTCTAATTTTAGTACTGGAATCTTTTACGAGTAGCTAGCAATATACCAATAGCCGGCACTGTACAAATCAGCATCGCCGCAAAGGCGAGACCAGGGGATATTTCGTATAAATAGCCGCCTAAAAATGTGAGAATGGCAGTGCTTAAACCCATTGCCAGTGCTGAATATAAGCCTTGTGCATTAGGAATTTGTTCCTTCGGTAAGTTCTTTGTTAAATAGCCGATAAAGGCAAAGTGTGCTAATGCAAATGATAAGGCATGTAATACTTGTGAGCCGATAAATACCCAAACGTTAGGAAAGAGGAAGATGAGTAACCAACGTAACGACGATCCACTAGCTGCTAATAGTAATAGTGAAGAGGAGCGCCATTTCGTAAACAGTGTATCAGCTTTCATGAAATATAAAATTTCACAAACAACCGCAATGTTAATAATCATCCCCATATAGAATGGATCGACGTGTAAATCTTCTAAATAAATATAGCCATAACTATAGTAGGATGCATGGGCACCTTGTAATAAAATAACGATCAATAATACAATCGGAAACCCTTTAATGCTCCATAATGTTTTCATTGATAGTGATTTTGCACGTTGTTCTTTCGTGGGTACAATAAGTAATTCTTTTGGTGTTGCCATTTGTTGCATGAATAACATCCCGATAATCCCTAAAATCATGCTCCAAAAAATAATATCCTTCCCAAAAACGCCTGTTAACATACTAATTATAAGTACAGCGATAACAAAGCCAAATGATCCGTAAGAACGACTTTTACCGTAATGGACATTGCCATATTGTACAAGCGTTGCCGCACTACTTTCCACGGCAGGCAATAGAGCAGGGTAAAAAATACTAAATAAAATGGTAACGAAAAGAAGAGCGATAAAACTTGTGCTTGGAATATAAAGTAAAGCCGTCAGCAATGCACCAATTGCTAATATCGTAATCAGTCGTTTATTGTGCACATATTTTGCAAGGATTGGAAAGAAAAATAGATTCGATGTTGCCCGTGCTAAAAGACCGCAGCCCATTACAACACTTGCTTGAGATACAGTAAGGTGCTTTGCATCGACTAACCAACCTGTCCAATAAGGTAAGAAAATACCCCATGTAATAAAAAAAGCAAAGAAATTTTGAGAAAGCCATCGTTGATTGTTCATAAAATTTGGTACCTCCATTTAACTAAGTTGAATAATAGCACGTTCCTCGCTACAATAATGTGAGATATCTCATATTTTAAACAGGAGTCCATTAAAAATGCAAAAACTTACAGGGGAAGAACGTTCTTACTATATAGAAGATTTTCAAATTGAAGATTTTTTTTCGTTTAATATTCATCCTTATATAGAAATATGTAAATTTGAGAAAGGGGAATGGATTTTTAAAGAAGGGTCTTTTCCAGATACGCTGTACTATATGATGGAAGGCAAAGCAAAGTTGTATATGACCCATAAAAATGGAAAGGTATCACTGATTGAATATATAGAAGCGCCATGTTTTATGGGAGAAATTGAATTGTTGAATGAGGCGAGGTATACAAAGGGGATTCAAACGGTGACAGAGACAATCTGTTTATCCATTGCGACGCAGGGATGCAAAGACATGTTATTAGCAGATGCTCCGTTTTTACGTCGTTTATGTGTCTTTTTAGGGGAAAAAGCTTCCAAAATGACATCTAAGTATACGCAAAATCAGGCTTATCCACTGGAAAATCGGTTAGCTGCCTTTATCCAGCTATCATCTGACAAAGGCATTTATAAAGAAAAACATACAGAGATATGTGAATACTTGGGGGTCTCTTACCGGCATTTACTATATGTTCTTGCTCAATTTTGCGAAGCTAACATTTTACAAAAGAAAAAGAACGGCTATCATATTATGGATGAGCAACGTCTGATGCAATTAGCGCAAGAAATTCAATAATAACGGTGGAGTTTGTGTCTTGCTCTGTTGTACTCACTTTTTTTAACGAGCCAGCGGGCTATTTGCTTTTCACTATGGTAGCAGTTACGGACTTTGCAACCATTTTTTATGATACTGTTAGGAAGGTCATTTATCGGTGCTAAAGGCATATTCACAAAATAAGCTACCTTTAGTGCCGTTTGGTGATTCATGAGGTTTTTTGCTGTAGATTTTTTGTTTGTTGCAATGGGAATTCTCAATTGTCTAACGAATACCGAGTTCGATTGCTGTTTGGCTTTTTTATCGTTTTTTAGAAAAACCTTCGTTGTACTAGGTGAGAAACCATAACCTTTCATTCATCATGCCCCCTTCGTCGTTACTTATATTGTACAAGACCTAGCGAGTAAAAAGTCTTGATTTACATGGCTTTTACGAAAACTTAAAAGTTCTCCTTGTTTTTTAGTAATTTGTAACCGCATTCATGCCATATGTGTATAGAAATCATAGAAAACTTGTATAATTTCTAAAGAAAAACACGTACTCAAACTATTGTGAATTTTTCTAACTCACAGTATTATTGTAAGTAGAATTAACGTGAAAGGTTTCACATTGTTACGTTAACGTGAGGAGGAATTTTAATGAGTGCAATTCGAGTAGGTATTGTCGGTTATGGAAATTTAGGGCGCGGTGTTGAATTCGCTATTTCACAAAATCCAGATATGGAATTAGTAGCGGTATTCACTCGTCGCGATCCTTCAACAGTGAGCGTTGCAAGTAACGCGAGCGTATATTTAGTAGATGATGCTGAAAAATTTCAAGATGACATTGATGTAATGATTTTATGTGGTGGCTCTGCAACAGATTTACCTGAGCAAGGTCCACACTTTGCGCAATGGTTTAATACAATTGATAGTTTTGATACTCATGCGAAAATTCCAGAGTTTTTCGATGCGGTTGACGCTGCTGCTCAAAAATCTGGTAAAGTATCTGTTATCTCTGTAGGTTGGGATCCAGGTCTATTTTCTTTAAATCGTGTTTTAGGCGAGGCAGTATTACCTGTAGGTACAACGTATACATTCTGGGGTGATGGCTTAAGTCAAGGTCACTCGGATGCAGTTCGTCGTATTGAAGGGGTTAAAAATGCTGTACAGTATACATTACCTATCAAAGATGCTGTTGAACGTGTTCGTAATGGTGAGAATCCAGAGCTTACTACACGTGAAAAGCATGCACGTGAATGCTGGGTAGTGCTTGAAGAAGGTGCAGATGCGGCAAAAGTAGAGCAAGAAATTGTAACAATGCCGAACTATTTCGATGAGTATAACACAACTGTAAACTTTATCTCTGAAGATGAGTTTAATGCCAACCATACAGGCATGCCACATGGTGGCTTCGTTATTCGTAGTGGTGAAAGCGGCGCTAATGATAAACAAATTTTAGAATTCTCGTTAAAACTTGAAAGTAATCCAAACTTCACGTCAAGTGTCCTTGTGGCTTATGCACGTGCAGCACACCGCTTAAGTCAAGCGGGTGAAAAAGGTGCAAAAACAGTATTCGATATTCCGTTCGGTCTGTTATCTCCAAAATCAGCTGCACAATTACGTAAGGAACTATTATAAAAATAAAGCCCCAATCCCGATTATCTAGCCATGATAATCGGGATTATTTTATTTCTCTATCTTTTATTTTCTACATAAAATAATAGCTTGTCGCAATATTTATTGGAAATATGTAAAACTACATATAGTATATGGTAAACTGTCAATAATTTAACTATTCAAAAAGAATGGAATGTAGTCTATTCCACAACCCGTCTTACCGTTCTTATGGGGAGGTTAGTGTAAAAATGACAGCAGATATTATTATTCAATCGAAATGTATTCCACCAATTCCATCCAATCATTGTATTCGTCGGGCTGTATTGATGAAAAAACTAAAAAAAGGTCTTGAACACACCTGTACTTTTATTCATAGCGGTGCTGGTTACGGAAAGACCACAATTTTAGCACAGTTTTTACATGCGGAATCGAGCCCGTTTTCTTGGTATAGTGTTTCCGAAGAGGATGATAATATATTACCCTTTCTAAGACATTTACTTTATAGTATTCAACGAGTGATACCGCACTTTGGTGTACAATTTGACAATTGGAATCAGGTATCACGTTTTCCTAAAATTGAAGAATTGAATCGTTGGTATAAGATATTTGTCAATAGTTTATGTGAGATTGAACACTCCTTTTTACTAGTAATTGACGACTATCATTTAGTCGACCATGAATTTCATATAAACTATGTTATGGAAAAAATTATTGAATTTTCGCCACCTCATATTCATTTTATAATCGCCTCTAGAACACTACCGAAATGGGATATCATTCGAAAATTAAAAATGCAGATGAAAGCTCATTTTATAACAGAAACGGATTTAGCATTTTCTGCTGAAGAAATTGCTGTGTTTTTTGAAGACTATGTAGCCACACACTTGTCACAAGATGAAATACTAAAAGTATTGGACATTACAGAAGGCTGGGCAATCTCCATCACATTACTAGCTGAACAATGGAACTATGAAGCGCTAGACTACTGGTTAACAATCCATTCAAACGACTTGTTTACTTACTTATCGGAGGAAGTTTTCTTCAAGATGCCTAAATTTGAGCAAAAGACATTACTTCAATTAGCGATATTTCCTACTTTCTCCGAAGCGTTAATTGCGCAGTTTTATCAGAGTGAAACTGCTGAGACATTCAAACAGTTGTTGCAAAAACATTTATTTATTCAACCAATGGCTGAAAATGGCTTTTACCGTTTTCATGCTTTATTTCGTCGATTTTTAGTATTAAAATGGCAGCAAAATCCGCAACAATTTGTTCAATTGCATAAAAAAGCTGCCTTGTTTTACGTTCAAGAAAACGATGTGCATGCTATTTTACATCATGCATTTAAAACAAATGATTCCAACTTTAGTGGCACACTATTGCAAGATTATGCGGAAAATCTAGTAAAAGCTGGTCAGTTTGAGTGGCTATTAGAGAAAATTCATCGTTTTTCGGCGGCGGAAAAAGTGAAATTTTATCGTCTCTATTTTTTTGAAGGAGAGTGCCATCGATATCGAGCTTATTATGAAAAGGCTAAATATGCGTACGAAATGGCTGAAAGAATCGCTAAAAGCAATCATGATGTGCTCTATATGACAAAGGCACAGGCTGGATTAGCGCACATTTATCTTGATACAATCCAACCTGCATTAGCAGAACCCTATTTAAAGCGTGCCTTACAATTGGCTCCGGAAGCTGCGTTAAGTGAGGAAGCACTTTTAGAATTGCAACGTCAGTATGCAGAGAATCTAGTGAATTTAGGAAAGGCAAAAAAGGCACAACAATTTATAGATGAAGTCAAGTTAAATGAAGCTGTGTTGCATAGGGCAAATGTAGATGTACGGATTTTATTACGCACGGGTCAACTAGTGGAAGCAAAGAATCTTTTGATTGAAAGATTGGAAATGCCTCCGCAATTAGTAGCTACACATAGGGAAAGTGAACTTTTAGCATCCTTTGTTTTCTCCCTATTAGGTCAAGGCAAAGAAGCGTGGTATACCGCTCAGCATGGCATTCGAAGAGGCGTGCGAGAAAATTCTATTTTTATTGAAGCAGTAGGCTACAATCGAAAAGCACATGCCTTGCTATTATTAGATTTTCCGAATTATGCTGGAGCTTGTGAAGCCTATGAGAAGGCGATTGCGTTAATGAATACCATTAATATTTCACGTGTAAAGGCGGAACCCTATATGGGACTTGCCATTGCCAAACATGCACAAGGGGATAACGTTGCTGCCAGAAAATATTTAGCTTTAGGTTTGCAGGAAACGGAGCAAGTACAAGATGCTTGGATGACAGCCCTTATTTTACTTGCTGAAGTGAAGGTGATGATTTCATGTCAGGAGTGGCAGGAAGCCAAACAAATATTAGTGAAGGCACATAAGCTATTTCTTGATTGTGGCGATCAATATGGGGAGATGCATGTTTTTTTCTATCAATCTGTTATTGCCTTGCAAGAGAAAAACGCCCATCTATTTTGTCAATGTTTTCAGCACTTTGCTAGTACTTGTATTGCTAATGGCTATCATTATTTTTTTCAAAGGAAATCGATTCTTGGCCCAGCAAATTTAATGATTTTTTATGAGCTTTTGCAGTATAGTGAACACTGTGGGCTAGACAATGCCGAAATTCAAACATTGCGAAATGATTTTCAAATGGAAGGCAATATCGTGTACCCTACAGATGACATACAAGTGAATTTATTTGGTAGTTTAAATTTAATCAGAAATCATCAGAAACTGGGAGATAAAGAATGGCAACGCGAAAAATCGAAGGAGCTCTTTGTTTATTTGTATTGTCATCGCCAACGGTATATGCCTAAAGAGGAAATTGCGCATGCGTTATGGCCAGAACGTTCTGTGGAGACAGTAGATCGCGATTTTAAAGTTGTTTTAAATACTTTGTTAAAAGTGCTAGAACCAAGGCGAAATGCCCGTCAGGATAGCTTTTTTATTCATCGCAAAAACAATATGTATCAGCTACAGCATATTCAGTTTTTGCATATAGATGTCGAACGATTTTATTATTATTATGCATTAGGGATGGAGGAGTTTGACCCTCATTTTTCGGATGAGTGGCTACAACTGGCTGCGCATAGTTATACAGATGTTTTATATGCAGAAAAAAAGCAAATTGATTGGTTGACGCAAGACCGTGATAAATTACAGACTTTATATATTGAAGTACTTGAACGATTAGCCCAAAATGCCACGCGCCAACATCAGTTTAAACAAGCCATTTTTTATGCAGAGAAAATAATTCAAGAAGATATACTTTGGGAAGAAGGGTATCGTCTTTTAATGTATAGTTATTACCAATTGAATAACCGCTCACTGGCATTGAAATGGTATGAAAGATGTGTACAACAATTACAAACAGAGCTCAAAACAACGCCGTTGGAATCAACAATGGCTGTGTATGATTTAATAATGAGCTAGCAAGCATAGGTAAAGCTGTAAATGTTATTTAAATAATTTCGTAATATCTGTCGAATTATTGGAGGAGCTCAAATGCCATTTTGTCAAGTAACGAATGCAACAATCTATTATGAAGAGATAGGTGTAGGACAACCTATTATTATGCTCCACGGATTTACTCCCGATCATCGACTGATGAAGGGATGTATGGAGCCGATTTTTACGCAACGAGAGGGATGGAAACGTATTTATCTTGATTTACCAGGTATGGGTAAATCAAAAGAATATGAACACATCCATAATACAGATGATATGTTAGAAGCAGTAGTAGAATTTATCCAGACAGTTTTGCCGAGTCAATCTTTTGTTATAGCGGGTGAATCTTATGGTGGGTACTTAACAAGAGGTATAATGCAGAAACTTGAGGATCGTATTTTAGGTGTTGCCCTTATTTGTCCGATGATTGTACCCGAAAAACAAGATCGCATTGTGCCAGCACATACGATTGTTGCAACTGATCAACCTTTTTTAGCCACATTGACGAAACAAGAAGTAGACGATTTCAGCACCCATCAAGTGGTCTTAGATGCATATAACTGGCATCGATATACGAATGAAGTATTAGTTGGCTGTCAACTGGCAGATGAGGCTTTTCTTGAAAAAATCCTGCAAAACTATGGGTTTTCCTTTGCTTTAAAGGACATTCCTTTCCAACAACCGAGTCTGTTTTTAGTAGGCAAGCAAGATTCGGTCGTCGGCTATCAAGATGCCCTTGACTTGCTTAAATTTTTCCCAAGAGCAACATTCACCATCTTAGATAGAGCAGGGCATAATCTCCAAATAGAACAATCACATCTTTTTCATGTGCTTGTTAGCGAATGGTTAGATCGAGTAGAAGAAACGAATTGCTCTTTTTTCTTGTAGCGCAAGTACTAGTATAAAAGAGGGGAATGTATAGACATTACTTGAATGAGTTTGGTCATGAGCCAAACTCATTTTTTATTTTCTTTAAATTAATATCCCAAATTTGTAACTGATTTGTAACTGGACTTTTATATAGTAAATGCATGGCGAAGAAAGCGCTTTCTATAGTTCACAATGAAAGGGGTTTTGGGATGAAAAAGTATTGGTTAGTGTTACTGTTAGCCGTTTTGACTTTGTTGATAGCAGCTTGTAATGGGGAAAGAGCAAAAGAAAGCTCCACTGACAGTTCTGCTTCCAAGGAAGCGGAAGGAGAACAAGGTGGCACGATTAAAATCGGAGTACTGGCGTCATTGACAGGTGCTTTAGAATCGTACGGAAAGCAAACACAGCGTGGGTTTGACTTAGGTATCGAATATGCAACAAACGGTAGCATGGAGGTAAACGGTAAAAAAATAGAAATTGTCTATGAAGATACAGAAACGAAACCCGAAGTAGCCGTACAAAAGGCTACCAAACTGCTAGAAGATGATAAAGTCGATTTTTTAGTTGGTTCATCTAGCTCTGGTGATACGCTCGCTGTCCTGCCATTAGCCGAGGAATACGAAAAAATTATGGTCGTTGAACCAGCAGTAGCTGATAGTATTACTGGTGCAGAATTTAATGACTATATATTCCGTACAGGGCGAAACTCCTCACAAGATGCATATGCTGCAGCGGCTGCTATCGCTAACAAGGGCGTTAAAATTGCAACATTTGCTCCTGATTACTCATTCGGCTGGGATGGGGTAAAAGCATTTAAAACAGCGGCGGAAAAACTAGGTGCAGACATTGTTTTAGAAGAATATGCCGATCCAGCAGCAACGGATTTTACATCTAATTTGCAAAAAGTGATTGATGCCAAGCCGGATTATTTATTTGTTGTGTGGGCTGGGGCTAACTCGCCTTGGAATCAAATTGCCGATCTTAAAATTCAAGAGAAAGGCATTAAAATTTCTACAGGCGCGCCAGATATTATTGCCCTAAAGTTTATGAATCCGCTAATAGGAATGGAAGGGTTCTCGGTGTACTATCATACGTTGCCACAAAATGATGTGAATCAATGGTTAGTTGAGGAGCATCAAAAACGCTTTGATGAAGTGCCAGATTTATTTACACCTGGTGGGATGTCTGCCGCGATTTCGATTGTAGAAGCGTTGAAAAAATCGCAAGGGGACGCGGACGGAAAGAAACTAATTGGCATTATGGAAGGAATGTCATTTGAAACGCCAAAAGGCACAATGACTTTCCGAAAAGAAGATCATCAAGCCTTACAGTCGATGTATTCGATTCGTTTAGAACAACAAGAGGGTGTTGACTATCCAGTGCCCGTGCTAATTCGTGAGCTTAGTCCTGAGGAAACGGCACCACCGATTTCGAATTAGACGATCCTTCCTTTACTTGGAGAGACAGAAAAACAATGTCATTCTGTCTCTCTTCATCTCTTCTTTGGAAGAGCAGGTGAAGAGCAATAGAAACATTGGAAAGGAGATTAATATGGAACCTATTTTGCGAACAGAAAATTTAACGATTCGATTTGGTGGTCATATTGCGGTCGATCACGTGAACTTTACGATGCCAGAAAAACATTTGAAATCCATTATAGGTCCGAATGGGGCAGGCAAGACGACATTCTTTAATCTAATTAGTGGAGAGTTAAAACCCACTGCTGGTGATGTGTATTTTAAAGGACAGTCGCTTGCGCAAGCATCTTCGGTTGAAAGAACACGTATGGGGCTAGGCCGTTCATTTCAAATTACTAATGTTTTTCCAAATTTAACAGTGTTAGAAAATGTGCGACTAGCTGTGCAATCTAAAGAAAAAATACGTTATCAAATGTTTCGTCATTTTAAAAGTTATCAAGCAATTACAGAAAAAGCGGAAGAGCTATTGACGCTTGTTTTACTCCATAACAAAAGAGATGCGTTGACAACGATGCTGTCGCATGGGGAAAAACGCAAATTAGAAATTGCGATGTTGCTTGCACTGGATACGGAAATTTTACTGCTAGATGAGCCTACTGCCGGTATGTCATTAGAAGAAGTACCAGCTATTTTAGAAGTAATTCGAACAATTAAACATAAAGGGGATAAAACCATTCTGTTAATTGAACACAAGATGGATATGATTTTGGATTTGTCTGATTCCATTATGGTGTTATTTAATGGTCAGCTTCTTGCCGATGGAACGCCAGATGCCATTATGCAAAATGAAACCGTACAAAATGCTTATTTAGGAGGTCTGTATGATGAACACCTTACTGAAATTACATGATGTTCATACGCATATTGGGCAATACCATATTTTGCAGGGTGTGAATTTTGAGGCGATGGCAGGGCAGGTCAGTGTTCTGCTAGGGAGAAACGGCGCGGGGAAAACAACCACATTAAAAACGATTATGGGCTTGACACCCGCTTCACAAGGCGATGTTCAATTTCAAATGCAATCGATAAAAAAAAGCCCAACCCATAAAGTGGCGAAATTAGGTATTGGCTATGTACCCGAAAACCAAGGAATCTTTTCCGATTTAACGGTAGAAGAAAATATGAAAGTGGCGATGCGCAAAGAGAATACGGCTGCTATGGAGCGACAGCAATATGTACTAGAGCTTTTTCCGGATTTAAAGAAATTTTGGAAAAAAGCTGGTGGCCATCTTTCTGGTGGTCAAAAACAAATGCTATCAATGGCAAGAGCATTTATCAATGATAGTCAATTGATTTTGATTGACGAGCCTTCTAAAGGGCTTGCGCCAATTGTTGTGGAGAAAGTGATGGAAGCCATTGTTGAAATGAAGAAGCAAACATCCATTGTCCTTGTGGAGCAAAACTTTATGATGGCCAGTCGAATTGGCGATACGTATACATTAATTGATGATGGTAAAACAGTACATTCAGGAAACATGAAAGAGCTTATTCAAAATGAAGAGTTGAAGCGTAAATATCTTGGCATTGGATAAAGGAGGTGTAGTTTATTGGAGCTAATTGTAAATTTGGTTATTAACGGGCTGGCTACAGGCATGTTAATCTTTTTGCTTGCAGCAGGGCTGACATTAATTTTTGGGCTAATGGATGTTTTGAATTTTGCACATGGTGGATTATTTGTCTGGGGTGCTTATGCAGGGATATTTACGTATATGTACACAGAAAGTTTCTTAATTGGCATTATTGGAGCGCTTGTTGCAGGTGCCATTTTAGGTTTATTAACAGAAAAGTTTATTATTACACCAGTATATGGTAATCATATTCAACAAATATTAATCACTTTAGGGTTAATGCTTGTATTACAAGAAATGATTAAGGTCGTGTTTGGCCCAAATGGTGTGTCCGTGAAAACGCCTAGCTATTTAGCAGGGAGTTGGGAATTTGGCGATGTCATTATAATTAAATATCGATTATTTATTATTGTAGTAGGTTTTGTGATTTTCGGGATTTTCCAATACATGCTGAAGCGAACAAAGATTGGGCTAATTGTACGAGCAGGTGTACAGGATAAAGAAATGGCGCAAGCACTTGGTATTCATATTAAACAAGTATTCTTATATGTCTTTATGGTAGGTGCTGCTTTAGCCGCATTGAGCGGTATGTTAATGGCACCATATTCGGGTGTTATTTATGCCGAGATGGGGATGGAATATGCAATATTAGGCTTTATCGTTGTTGTGATAGGAGGCATGGGAAGTTTTTCAGGCTCGCTGCTCGCTGCAATTTTAGTAGGGCTTGCTGGTAGTTTTATGGCTTATTATGTACCGGTGTTATCACTTGCTGTCAATATGATCCTCATGGCCATCGTGCTAATTTTCCGACCACAAGGCTTATTTACAATCGGGAAGGAGCGATCGACATGATGAAAAAGCTGACGTGGAAGCATCTTAGTTTTATTCTTATGTTAGCCATCCTCGTACTTCTGCCATTCGTCAATGATTCAAGGACATTGATTATCTTATTAACGCAAATTTTTATCTTTGGTATTTTAGCAATGAGCTATGATATTTTGCTTGGTTATACAGGGATAGTATCGTTTGGGCACGCCATGTTCTTTGGAATAGGTGCTTATACAACAGCAGTCATGCTGAAGCAAGTCGATACGACACTTTCTATCTTTTTATTGTCCATTGTTGTAGGGATGTTTTTAGCAGGCATTGTTAGTTTTGTTGTTGGATTACTAACTTTGCGTTTAAAAAGTCACTTTTTTGCGATGCTCACACTCGCTTTTTCTGGATTGTTTTTAGTTGTTGCTGAAAAATGGCGTTCCATTACATATGGCAATGACGGGTTTACATTTAGAGCGCCAGAAATGTTTAAAGATCGTATAACCTTTTATTTCTTTGTACTCGCATGTTTAGTAGTTGTATTTATTACGCTCTATCGCTTCGTACAGTCACCAACCGGGCGTATTTTAATCGCGGTGCGCGAAAATGAGCAAAGAACAAAATCATTAGGATTTCAGACCTTACATTATAAAGTAATCGCATCAATTATAGCTGGGACGGTAGCTAGCTTAGCGGGTTCACTTTATGCGCTGTCATTACGATTTGTTAATACAAGTGTTATGACGATGGACATCACGCTAGATGCATTATTAATGACGATTATTGGAGGCGTCGGTACATTAGTTGGACCATTGCTTGGTGCTGCCGTGATTGAGTATGCACAACATACACTTTCAGGCATGGCGAGAGATTATCCAATTTTTGAACGTTGGATTATTTTCTTTGGCATTCTCTATATTTTAGCCGTCATCTTTTTCCCAAAAGGGATTATAGGCTCCATCCGTTTTATGATTTGGAATTGGAGAAGGAAGCTTAAAGCAAAAAGGAAAACACCACCTGCCCTGTCACATGAAAAGGAGGGGTTTGAATGACTGTAGGTATTGTCAGTACAGGAATCTATATGCCCAAAAGGAAAATGACCGCAACCGAAATTGCAGCGCGTTCGATGATTCCTGAGCACATTATTCGACATAAATTGGGTATACACGAAAAACCAATTCCTGATGAACAAGATCATACGGTGCAAATGGGCATTTGGGCTGCACAAGAGGCTATACAAAAAGCAGGGATTGAACCTAAAACAATTGATGTCGTGATGTATATAGGGGAAGAACATAAGGAATATCCACTTTGGACGGCTTCCATCAAAATGCAAGAAGAGCTTGGTGCCGTCAATGCTTGGGCATTCGATGTGCAGTTACGCTGTGGGACGACGATTATGGCACTAAAGTTAGCGAAAAGCTTAATGGAATCTGATGACAGCATTCACACCGTGTTACTTGCAGGAGGATATCGAAATGTTGATTTTATCGATTATCGCAATCCGAGAACACGCTTTATGTATAATTTGGGCGCTGGCGGGGGTGCTATTGTTTTACAAAAAAATTACAAGCACAACCATTTATTAGAGGCGGATATTATGACAGATGGTTCTTTTTCAGAGGATGTTGTTGTCCCCGTTGGAGGCACTAAAAAGCCTCTGACACCAGAAGATTTAGCGAATAACTTGTACCAATTAGATGTTTTAGATCCAGTCGGTATGAAAGAACGGCTTGAGCAAAAATCTTTAAATAATTTTTTAAAGGTCATTCGTACATCTTTAGCGAAAAGTGGATTAAAAGAAGAACATATTCGCTACATCGCCATGCTTCATATGAAGCGCTCTGCGCACGCATATATCCTATCAGAACTGGGTTTGAAAGAGGAACAATCCATTTATCTTCAAGACTATGGTCATATTGGACAAATTGATCAAATATTATCATTACAGCTTGCGTTAGAGCAAAAGCGTATTGTGGATGGGGACATTGTCACGCTTGTTAGTGCGGGTATCGGCTATGTATGGGGAGCTATAACAATTCGCTGGGGATAGGGAGGAAGCACGATGTTACAAACGGTTCAACTAAAAAATGGGGAAACAATGGCTTATCGTAAGCGGGATGGAGGTAACCAAACGTTATTGTGTATTCATGGTAATATGACCTCCTCCAAACATTGGGATGTGCTGTTGGAATCTCTAGATACAAACTACACGATTTATGCCATTGATTTAAGAGGTTTTGGAGGTTCATCTTATCATCAACCTATTCGCGCTATTCAAGATTTTAGTGATGATGTCAAACTATTTGTGGATGCCATTGACTTAGACCATTTTGACATGATTGGCTGGTCCACAGGCGGAGCAGTATGCATGCAGTTTGTTGCAAATTATCCGGGTTATTGTCAACGGCTGATTTTATTAGCTTCCGCTTCGACAAGGGGGTATCCATTTTATAGTGATTTCGGTACGGGCAATCCAGCCGCATTCAAAAGAGCTGCCACGTATCAAGAAGTACTGATGGATACGTCGAAAACAAAGACGGTACAAGGTTTCTACGATACAAAAAATAGCCAAGGTCTGAAGTCGATTTGGGATACATTCATTTATACCCATCGTCAGCCCGACCCTGAACACTATGATGCCTATGTAGCCGATATGCTCACACAAAGAAATTTAGCCGAAGTTTACCACGCGTTAAATACTTTTAATTTAAGTGCAGTAGATAATGAAGTGGCGAAAGGGACGAATGAAGTACAACAACTAAACATTCCGATTTTAGTGTTAAGAGGAGACCGTGACTTAGTGATTACGGAGCAAATGAATGAGGAAACAATGGGCGATTTAGCAAAGCATGCACAATTTGTTAGTTTAAAAAATTGTGGGCATTCTCCGCTAATCGATGATTTACAACAACTGCTATTTGAAATTGAAACATTTTTACAATTTGGAGGGAAAATCAATGCGCTTAAACAATAAAGTAGCCATTATTACAGGGGCGGCAAACGGGATAGGATTTGCTGCAGCAGAACGATTCATAGAAGAAGGAGCCGTTGTATATCTTGCGGATTTTGATGACAACGCGGGAAAAATGGCAGCCAATCAACTAGGTGAAAAAGCTATATTCGTGCAGGTTAACGTAGCAGATAGAGAGAGTGTGAAAAAGCTTGTGACAACTGTGATCGAGCAAGCTGGTCGCATTGATATTTTAGTAAATAATGCAGGAATAACACGCGATGCCATGTTGTCAAAAATGACAGAAGACCAATTTCAACAAGTACTTGATGTCAACTTGTCAGGGGTTTTCCACTGCACGCAAGAAGTTAGTGTTCATATGATAGCTGCTGGATACGGAAAAATTATTAATACCTCCTCGGTAAGTGGTGTATATGGAAATGTAGGGCAAACAAATTATGCTGCTTCAAAGGCGGCGATTGTAGGTATGACAAAAACATGGGCAAAAGAGTTAGGGCGTAAAGGCATCAATGTAAATGCGGTGGCACCTGGATTTACAGAAACTGAAATGGTCAAAAAGATGCCTGAAACGGTACTGGAAAAAATGCGTGCAATCGTGCCACTTCAACGATTAGGTACACCTAGGGATATTGCTAATGCTTATTTATTTTTAGCATCTGAAGAGGCTTCCTATGTCCACGGTCATACACTCCATGTGGATGGCGCTATTATGATGTGATAAAGGAGGAGTTCAAGATGTTTGCAGAGCAAGCTTGGATTTTAAATCGTGCATCTTTAACACCGAATCGACTAGCATTAGTGAACTTAGAAACAAATGAACAATGGACTTATCGGCAATTAACACTTGAAATCGCCAAATGGAGCCATTTTTTTGAAGTTCAAGGATTACAATCAGGTAGCCGAGTAGCGGTTTTTTCTCGAAATAATAGTCACTTATTTGCTATATTATTTGCTTGTGGATTACGGGGGCTGATTTATGTTCCTTTAAACTGGCGCTTAAGTGCAGAGGAGTTAAATGAAATTGTTGCAGATGCTACACCTTCTTTACTTTTATATGACCAAGGAATACCATGCCCTTTACAACTTGCAACGATGTACCCTATTCAACAAGTTCTGCCGTCAGCGACTATTGCGAGCTCAATAGAACTGGATTTAAATGAACCTTGGCTAATGATTTATACAGGTGGCACAACTGGCAAAGCAAAGGGGGTAGTGTTGTCTTTCAATTCTGTAAATTGGAATGCAATTAATACAATTATTAGTTGGGGGTTATGTGAAGACGATTGTACGTTAAACTATATGCCCATGTTTCATACGGGTGGGCTTAACGCACTATCCATTCCATTGTTAATGGCGGGTGGGACGGTTGTTATCGGTGATAAGTTTGAAGCGGAAACAGCACTCAAAGCAATTAATTTCTATAAGACAACGATTTCGCTTTTTGTCCCAACGATGTATCAATCCATGATAACGACAAACTATTTTCACAAAAGTAGTTTTCCCACTGTAAAAGTGTTTTTATCTGGCGGCGCACCGTGCCCTCTGCCGATATATGATGCGTTTTTTAAAAAGGGACTTTTTTTTAAAGAAGGTTATGGCTTAACAGAGGCTGGACCGAACAATTTTTATATCTCACGTGAAGAGGCTTATGTCAAAAAGGGGGCAGTGGGTAAAAGTATGCAATTTAATGAGGCGAAAATTATCAATCAAGCGGGTGAAAGCTGCGCTGCCCATGAAGTAGGCGAACTGTTCGTTAGAGGCAAGCATATGTTTCGATTTTATTGGAATAATCAGCAGGAAACCGACAATACGATACGAGATGGCTGGTTAAGGACTGGTGATTTAGCGACAATGGATGAAGAAGGGTATTTTTATATCGTCGGTCGTAGGAAAGACATGATTATTAGTGGTGGGGAGAACGTCTATCCGCAAGAAGTGGAGCAATGCATACTTCGTCATCAGCTCGTAAAAGAAGCGGCAGTCATTGGAGCACCAGATAATTATTGGGGCGAAATTGTCACAGCATTTATTGTCTGCCATCATAAGTCAGATACGTTAGTAGACGAAGTAGAAAACCTGTGTCGAAGCTATTTAGGTCACTATAAAATCCCGAAAAAAATTATTATGATTGATGAATTACCAAAAACGATTGTTGGGAAAATTGATAAAAAAGCGCTTCAATTGCAATTAAAAAGCTCTTGAAGATAGGTAAGGTGTGCGAAATCGCCACGAAAGACGCCGACACCGCCAATAAGATGGGGGAAATCGCCACAAAAATCACAACAATCGTCCGAAAAGGCAGAAAGCGTATTTGGATTGGAGCCTTGTAAGATACCCAGTTGATAGGGATTGTTCGCTAACTTTTGCTTTTTTTATCTACTTTTCTCACAATGCTTCCCATTAGTCCTACATCACAGTAAAATAGAGTAGGTTAGGGGGATTCTATTTTGAAAGATCAACGCTTTAAAATTGCGCATCGTGAGGCGCTTATTGGCATTGGGCTTGTATTTGTCAACTTTGCGATTTGGTATGGCTTTGCCTATGGTCTAGGTTCGGGGGATCCAACAGCGTATTCGTATGTATTGGGTTTCCCAGCGTGGTTTTTCTATAGTTGCATCGCTGGAACAGGTTTTATGATTGTATTAATCTGGCTCGTCTTAAAGCTCTTTTTTAAAGAGGTACCATTTGATGACGGGGAGGTGGATGAATAATGCATTGGCAAGTTATTTTTCCGCTTCTTGTTTTTTTAATTATTATTTTTGGGATTGGCATATGGGCGAATAAGCATGTTCGTTCATCGAATTCATTTTTACAGGAATATTTTCTTGGCGGTCGTGAAATGGGCGGCTTTATCCTAGCAATGACGATGATTGCCACGTATGGTAGTGCAAGCAGCTTTATCGGTGGACCGGGTGTTGCTTATAATAAAGGGCTTGGATGGGTCTTGTTAGCGATGGCTCAACTGCCAGCAGGCTATTTTGTACTGATGATACTAGGCAAGAAATTTGCCATTATTGCTCGCCGCTATCAAGCGATTACATTAATTGATTTTTTACGTGAACGCTACAAAAGCCATGTCATCGTTATATTGTCAGCGATTAGTATTATTGTCTTTTTATTTTCTGCGATGATGGCACAATGGGTCGGGGGCGCGCGCTTAATTGAATCATTAACAGGTCTTAACTATACAGCAGCACTCTTTATTTTTGCTGTTTCAGTATTAATTTATGTGATTATCGGAGGATTCCGTGCTGTAGCGTTAACGGATACGGTTCAAGGTTCCATTATGGTGATTGGTACTGTAATTTTACTGATTGGGACAATCGTTGCCGGTGGTGGCATCGATCAAATTATGACGTCCCTTGTTGCGGAAAATCCAAACCTAGTGTCACCATTTGGTGCTGAAGGGGAACTGACACCATTGTACGTCTCAACATTTTGGATTTTAATCGGCATTGGTGTGGTAGGGCTTCCTCAAATAGCAGTCCGCGCCATGAGCTATAAAGATTCCAAAAGTATGCATTTAGCGATTATTATTGGCACAATTGCTATTGGGACAATTATGTTCGGGATGCACTTGATTGGTGTATTAGCCCGTCCAGTAATTCCTGGCATTGAAATTGGTGATAAGGTGATGCCGTTGCTTACGTTAAAAGTGCTGCCGCCGTTTTTAGCGGGCATTGTGTTAGCAGCTCCAATGGCAGCGACGATGTCTACCGTGAATGCGTTGCTTATGCTAGTTAGTTCAACAGTGGTAAAGGATATTTATTTAAACTATATCAAGCCCACTGCCAATGATCGAGAAATTAAGCGTGCTAGCTTCGTGGTAACAACGGTGATTGGTTTGGCAGTCGTTGTATTTGCGTTAAATCCGCCAGATTTACTTGTTTGGCTCAATTTATTTGCATTTGGTGGCTTAGAGGCTGTCTTTATTTGGTCAGTTGTGCTAGGGTTGTATTGGAAAAAAGCCAATAAATACGGGGCGATTGCGTCCATGATTACGGGCATGACGTTATATATTATGATTGATCGCTTTTATCCGACGATTTTTGGTATGCATACGGTGACCATCCCGATAGTAGCTTCATTGATTATCTTTGTTATTGTCAGTTGGCTAACAGCTCATAAATTTAAAGATGAAAAACTATTTTTCTAATGATGAAAACCTCGAGTGACAACGCTTGGGGTTTTTCTTTTTGCCACTATAGAATAGAAAAACCGTTAGCATCATGTATGCTAACGGCTTGAATCTTAATAAAATACTTTATCTAGATTATATTTTGCGCGGAATGTGTTAATCGCATATGTTTCGTAAATTTCACGTTCCATTGGATCATCAATTTCATACACTTCGATTTTGAAAATTTCATCACGGTATTTTTTCATTGGTGATACATTATCTTCAAAATGCTTTTTAATACGTTGGCGAATTTTACGTGCTTTCCCTACAAATAATAGCTCATTTTTTTCATTATAAAATAAGAAAATGCCACCTTTTTCGCGAGTGATTTTATGGAAATCAATAAAACCGTGGAAAGGCGTAATTTCTACATCCCCTGGTTTTAATACTTGCTCACGTTGACGAATTACTAAGTCTGGTTTTGGGAGTTCAATTTTAATCAAAATATTCACGTTCCTCTCTGTTACTAAAGGTATATGTTAACATAATACCTCTATGATTGCCATTACGATTTATTGGTTCCATTAATTTTCGTGTATGCCTATTAGAATTGGGACTGGCTGTCAAAAATATAACTTGATAGTAGTGTTTAACAATTCATAAGCTTCCATTCGTTTAAATACAAAATATTCTATGTATTATTGAAATTCTTAATTGTTCATGATACAATTCTTTTTAATTGAATAATCTTATCAAGAGAAGCTGAGGGATTTGGCCCTATGACGCTTCAGCAACCTCTAACATTGTTAGAAAGGTGCTAATTCCACCAAAGGATTTTTCCTTTGAGAGATAAGAGTGAACGTGATAATTATCCTTCTCATTCTTGCTCTTATGGAATGAGGGGGATTTTTTAATTTACATAGAGAGAAAAAAATGAAAGAAAAGGGGACAACAATATGCCAATTAATATTCCGAAAAACTTACCAGCTGGAGAACATTTACGTGAGGAAAAAATATTCGTCATGGAAGAAGATCGTGCCAAAACACAACAAATTCGTCCGTTAAATATTTTAATATTTAATTTAATGCCGGAAAAAGAGAAAACAGAATTACAATTACTTCGATTGCTTGGAAATACGCCATTACAAGTCAATATAACATTTTTAAATACGGCAACACACGAGTCTAAAAATGTTAGTAAATCGCATTTACAACTCTTTTATTCAACATTTAACGAGATACGCCATCGTCGCTTTGACGGGATGATTATTACGGGTGCACCAGTGGAAAAAATGGCATTTGAAGAAGTGAATTATTGGGAAGAAATCTCAGAGATAATGGATTGGTCTGCTAAAAATGTCACATCTGTCTTGCATATCTGTTGGGGTGCACAGGCTGCCTTATATCATCACTATGGCATCGGAAAATTTGAATTACCAGAAAAGTGTTCGGGTGTATATTCACATGTGATTACGGATTTAACGGTCGATTTAGTAAGAGGATTTAGTGATTTATTTACAGCACCACATTCGCGGTATACTTCTGTTTCAATCGAAGAAGTACGCAATCATCCGGAATTACGTTTACTATCGTATTCAGAAGATGCAGGCGTTTTTATTGTCCAATCAAAAGATAATAAAAATATTATGATTACTGGGCACTTAGAATACGATGCGACAACACTAGCCGATGAATATAGTCGCGATGTGGCAAAAGGAATCGACATTGCAGTGCCTGTTAACTATTTCCCAAATGATGACCCTGCTAAAGAACCTATTAATACATGGCGAGCACATACCCATTTATTATTCTCCAATTGGCTAAACTACTATGTTTATCAAGAAACGCCGTATGAATGGGATTTTGTTGATGAAATTGAATACCATATCTAATTTGTCGCTTTCCATTTGCTTTTGTGAAGATTTAAAAAATCCAATTTCTCAATCGAAATACTGAGAAATTGGATTTTTTATGTTGTTTCACTTGAGTTCAATGTACTTTGGTCAGTTTGTTGATTTGAACAATCACCGGCTGTTTTGCTTTTTATCTTTCGCATTTTTGCAATGACAAGTAATAAGAGGGCTAACAAGACAGTGAATAAGCCTGAATACAGCGGCCAAATTTTTTGATTATAATTATTAGAATGCACAATATTCGGATGAACAATTTGAGACAACGCAATCATGCACATTCCTAATGGCAAAATCAATGGTCGTGGATCTTTAATATTTAGGATTTGTGCTATACCTATTACAGAAGCATAAAAATAGAGAAAAGTTCGAATATAGATGGAGATAATCCACATGACAGCCATAACAATTTCAACACGTTGAAAGAAATTGCCTATAGAAATCCGTTGAGCCAGTGCATAGCTAGGAAATGACTCAATGGAAGTATTCGTTGGACCAATTACGAGTGTTGAGAGGGCGATAATGATAATTAATACAATTCCTCCGCAGAGCGTGCCGAAATAAAATCCTTTTTGTGCTGCTTTCGGTATATTGACAGCAGAAGGGAAAATCATAAGTAACATAACGAGCGGGAATGAAAAAATACTCATAAATTTAAGAATACCGGTTATTAAAGATGTTGTCTTTGTTTCAAAAATAGGTTGGATATTTTCAATATTAATTTGAGGCGAAATACAAACAAGAAATACAATAAATATAAATAGAAATATAGGAAATAGGATTTCTGCTGACCGTGCAAACACTTCAATGCCTAGAAACGATGCAAAAACAAGAATAATGGTAAATAATACAGCAAAGGACAAAGTAGGTGTCTCGGGCATTACTTCTGTTTGCATAAAGATGCCAATAAAATATAACAATTCACTAGCTGAAAAAAATGCGAGAGTGATAAACCCTAGAGAGGTCAAAGTTCCAAAAAATTTACCTAAAATTTTTCCATTTGCTTCGACAAACGTAAGGTGCGGTGTTTGAGTTCCAAGGCTTGTATACAATTTTACAATTAAAAAGCTTAATAAGACGCCAATAGTTGCGCCAATCCATGCATCTTGATGAAGCTGCTTTGTAATGCTCGCTGGCACAATTAATATGGCCGTCCCGATAGAATGGAGAAGGGTAATGATTGTAAATTGTCTGGCACTAAGTAATTGTTTTTCCATTAGTCACTACCCTTTCTAGTCATTCTTATTAAAAAAATGATAATAACATTTTCCTAATAGGTGTAAAAATAAATGTAATAAAATCTAATGGGCTAGGGATATTTATTTTTAAACCAATGGCGATATTTAAAATGGCGCCTATAAACAATAAAATAGAAAAGGCGAATATTGTTTTTTTTTCGCCTTTTTTCAACAATGGGGGAATCATAATATAAGCAATCATCAACGAAACAAGTATGACGATCATGCTAATAAACATCGTGAGTTACTCCTTTGAATTGTACAATAATGAGTTTTGGATTGTTCCTAATCCTTGGGTTGTGACCTGTACATGAATCGTAACAGGTACAGTTGGATAAAGTGTTGACCATTCTTTATGAATCTTTTCCCACTTTTTCGGATCGCTGCGATGGAGTGCCTCGCTAAAACCTAATAAATCGAGCTTATAATTTTTCTGAATAATAGCTAAAGTTTTTTCTGTATGTGCTTTTATCTTTTCTGCTGTCTTTTTGTCGATCTGTTGAATGGTGTGGTTTTGGGTTAAATTAATGGCACAATTCACTTCACCAATATTTTGCGTAACATCAATTTTTATTGTGATGTGCGGCGTACCATTTTTGAAAGTCCCTTTAATTTTGGAGGACGAACTCGTAATTTCAGTGGATAACTCTCCACCTTTAGGGCACGCGAGAACTTCTACTGTACTTTTAATTTTGTTATTCAAGTAATTAAAATAAATACTGTCATCTTCTGATAATAACCCGACTAATTTATCCTCTTTAAACATAGCGATACCCGCATATTTTAAAATAACAGGTGTTTTAATTCTTTCTACATTGGTTTGGTCAATCCCTAATTGCAAATCTCCTTGTATCTCAACTGCTGATAAAACGGCACTTTTTTCTTTACCACTAAGGGTGTTGAGCAATTCATCTGTGCGAACAGATAAGGTTGAGCCCCATGATTTTTCCGACACTTTGATCGAATTTAATAATTTATTGGCGGGCATTTTTTCAATGGGTGTTAAGACATTCAGCACTTCTTTTGCCGCTGTTTTATGAGATACTACAAGATCAAAGTCGTTTCTAAATTCATGATCTCTTGCAATAAAATCTAGTGGTTCGTTTAAGCCTGCCTCTGCTAATTCTTCACCTATTACGACAATTTGCAAATGAGCAAAATAAGGTTTCCGAGGTGTTAACGTTGTCATTCTTCTAATGGCCTCAAACACACTTTTTCCTTTAGCATGGTAGGTAACAACGGGTGCGCGTCCACTGGATGGTTGCTTTGAAGAAATTTGACTCGGATCTACTACTTGAATGGAAACTTCAAAATCCTCATCGACCTTATCGATACCTAGTGCCACGACGATTGCTAATTCGTTTAATTCTCGCTTACTCCAGCAACCACTCAATAATAAAGTGAGGATTAAGAATAACAAAATCATCTTTCTGTTTGACATGATGGATTCCTCATTTGCACTTTAATGTTTAGTTCTTTTTTTCGTGATATTGTTGTTCTCGAACATTATTTTTTTGACTAACCAATCGCGGTCTTGTCAATAACTTTCTGCGTGGGAACAAGACCATCGCATCTTTTTGGTCTTTTACAATTAATGGCCCGAATGGACTCATATATGGTACACCAAAAGATCTTAAACTACATAAATGAAGGATAATCATCATAATGCCGAACATCACCCCAAATAAACCAAAAATCGCAGCTAATATCATAAGAGGGAAGCGTAGGACACGAATCGTATTTGATAAGCCGTAAGAAGGAAACAGGAAACTACAAATGGCTGTTAATGCCACGATAATGACCATCACCGCGGATACTACGCCAGCTTCCACGGCAGCTTGTCCTATTACTAACGTACCGACAATGGATACGGCTGGACCAATCGTTCTTGGCATCCGTAGACCTGCCTCTCGCAATATTTCAAAGGCAACTTCCATAATTAGTGCTTCAACGACGGCGGGGAAGGGCACGCCTTCTCGCTGTGAAGCGATACTAATAAGCATTGGCGTCGGAAGCATTTCTTGATGAAAGGTCGTAATAGCCACATATAAAGAAGGCATAATTAATGCAAGCGAAATACCAAAAAAACGTAAAAGGCGGATTAGGGAACTAATAATCCAATTTTGGTAATAATCTTCTGCAGCCTGTAAAAAGGATGTAAATACGACAGGGACGGTTAACACAAGAGGTGTTCCATCCACTAATATCGCAATTCGACCTTCTAATAATTCACCGGCAATAACATCTGGCCGTTCTGTATTATAAATCATTGGAAATATGGAATATTTCGAGTCCTGAATAAAATCCTCAATATAGCCGGTTTCTAATACACCATCAATTTTAATTCGATCTAGTCGGTCAAGCACCTCTTGTACAATTTTGTCATTGGCTATGCCATTGATATACATAACAGCTACATCTGTTTGGGTTACCTCTCCTATGACCCGAGATTTTATCCAAAGATTAGGGCTTTTTATTTTGCGACGAATGAGTGCTGTGTTGGTCCGCAATGTTTCAGTAAAAGATTCGCGGGGCCCTCTAATCACAGATTCTGTTTGTGGCTCGGTGACGGCTCGATCTTTTGCGTTTTTAGTATCTGTTCCAATTGCCACGGATTGCCCTTCTAATAAAATGACGGTCTCACCATTTAAAATGGACGTAAATAATGCGGTAAAATCAAAAAGATCTTTTACATCACCTACCGCTAAACAATGTTTTTTCATATAGTCATTTATGTTGTCAATTTTATTTTCCGGTTCGTTGTCAATTTCAAGCAGTAGATTTTCAAGTATAAAATCCGTAATAACAGTTTTGTCAGAAATACCATCAATGTTGATAATGGCGATAGATAAACAATCAAGTTTGTCGATAATAATTTCACGAATAATCACATCATTACTATGACCAAGTGCTTCTTTGATTGTAAAAATATTTTCTGAAAGCGAAGTGTGCAGTAAATTCGTTAATGGCTGTTGGGAGGTATTGTTGTTTTCTGAAACGGGCATTTATATTCCTCCTCAGAGTATAGATTGACTAGTATGAGGATGGTCAATTTTGCGGAGAGCTAAACCAAAACAAGTCAACTTAAGATGGTTTAGTTTTGAAATAAAAAAACAGCATTTCCTTTCAATAGCGAAAGGAAATACTGTGTTATTTTTTATAGTCATACTTTAATTCGTGAAGTTGTTCGTCTACATCAACGTGTAAGGTATAATCGTTAAAAAACCATAAATCTTTTTCGTCAATATAGTATGTGACATCGTCTACTACAGTTTGAACGCCTATCTCAATCGGTTCTTCACGTGTCATCCCTAGGGAAAAACCTTCATGAAATGGACTTGAGCCGCCATATCTAGCATAAAAGCGAATTGAATCACCTTTTTCGACTTCCATTTCATTTTTAAACCATTGTAAAGCTTGCGCTGTCAGTGCGATATTCATGCGAGAACTCCTTTCATTTTTAAAGCCATTTAACTTTTGGCTCCGTGCCATTTTTAATGCGCGAAATATTTGCTCGGTGTCGATAAATGATAAAGGTAAATAAAAAGGCTACTAAAATCCCTAATGCAAAGTCGCCTGTCACAAAATAATAGATTATCGAATAAATTAATGCGACGAGTGCCGCAATCATGGATGTGAGGCTGACAATTTTCGTGAGCTTTAATGTTACGATAAAAGTGATGAATAGTAAAATGAATAGAGGCCAAGAATAGCCTAGAAGGACGCCAGCTGAAGTAGCAACCGCTTTACCGCCACGGAAATTTGCAAAGATTGGGAACATATGTCCAATGACCGCAACAAGCCCTAAAATAAGTGAGTGGATCGTGACATCAGCAAATACTGGTAGCGTCACTAGTAACACGGCTGCTGTTCCTTTTAAAACATCCATCACCGTCACCACTAAACCCGCTTTTTTTCCTAATATACGGAAAGTATTGGTAGCCCCTAAATTGCCACTACCATGCTCGCGAATATCTGTTTTGTAAAATATTTTGCCAATCCATAACCCAGAAGGTATAGAGCCGATGAGATAGGCACATAAAATAATAAGTCCGTTTAACATAGGTGGACTCCTTTCATCCAAATAATAACACTTGGTACTAATAGTTTGTAACAAGTATTTTACACTTTTTCTCTTTAATCTACAATGATATGAAGGAGATTTCATCATGAGCCTTGAATTCAATACAAAAGGAAATAGTACTTCATGATTTCAAAAGTCACAGGCTTATGATAGCTTATGTACGGTTATTCGGAACTAGTATTGTATTAATACCTAAGTGCTTTCTTAAAATATAGGTAAAATGGCAATTTTGTCAATCATACATTCCTTTGGTAGAATAGAAGTCTATCTTTAATTTCTCTTGTGAAGCTATTAAAAATCATCACTCAACAGAAAACGCCTACCGATGATGTTTTGGTAGGCTGTAATGTTAAGTAATTAGAAGGCGTTCAATGCTCGCTTTAGTGAAGATAGCGCCTCTACAGTTGTCGTGGATTTTTGTTTGGTCGTACAAGGCAGTAAGCTTAAAATAAGTGCCGTCATTCATGACAGCAGCCTGCCCTTGATTGGCCTCTAAACAAAGTTCATAGAAGCAATTACGTTGTAGCGTAATTAAAAAAATATATATCTGTCACTAGCTATTGACAGGAAATGCTATTATTATTAGGATGAGAACGTAATCAGAACATGCGTTTGTTTTTTGGAGGGGAATCTTTTGGCGAATAAACAGTCACCTAGCGTCTATAATGATGACGCAATTCAAGTATTAGAAGGATTAGAAGCGGTACGAAAGCGACCCGGCATGTATATCGGTTCCACAGATGGCAGAGGACTTCATCACCTTGTATATGAAATCGTAGATAATGCGGTGGATGAAGCACTTGCTGGCTTTGGTTCTCATATCATTGTCACAATTCATAAAGATCAAAGTTTAAGCGTTCGCGATTTTGGACGTGGAATGCCAACAGGTATGCATAAAATGGGCAAACCTACCCCTGAAATTATTTTCACAGTCTTACATGCAGGTGGTAAATTTGGACAAGGAGGCTATAAAACGAGTGGCGGCTTACACGGTGTTGGCTCATCCGTTGTTAATGCCTTATCGACATTTTTAGAAGTGACGATTCATCGCGATGGCAAAAAATATAAACAGCGTTTTGAAAACGGTGGACATCCTGTGACGACTTTAGAAGAAATCGGACAGACAAAGCAAACAGGCACACTTGTACATTTCCTGCCAGATGACACGATCTTTTCCGTCACAAAATTTAATTATGATACACTGGCAGAACGTTTACGTGAGTCTGCATTTTTATTAAAAGGATTAAAAATTGAGTTAATTGATCAACGCGAGGAAGGCAAAGGTGATGTTTTCTTTTACGAAAACGGCATTGAAGCTTTCGTTGCGTATTTGAATGAGGAAAAAGATGTTCTTCATCCTGTCAAATATGTAGAGGGTGAGCAAGACGATATCGAAGTTGAATTTGCCTTCCAATTCAACGATGGTTATTCAGAAACAATCTTATCGTTTGTAAACAACGTCCGTACACGTGATGGTGGTACGCATGAAACCGGTGCAAAAGCTGCCTTGACAAGAGTTTTCAATGAATATGCACGGAAAATAGGATTACTAAAAGATAAAGATAAAAATCTTGAAGGGACAGATATTCGCGAAGGTTTAGCAGCAATTGTTTCTGTCCGTATTCCTGAACATTTACTACAATTTGAGGGGCAAACGAAAGGAAAGCTCGGTACAAGTGAAGCGCGTTCGGTAGTCGATAGTGTTGTCTCTGAACAAGTTTTATATGTGCTAGAAGAAAATGCGGAATTGTCTGCATCGCTTGTGCGAAAAGCGATTCGTGCGCAACAAGTACGTGAAGCGGCGCGAAAAGCACGCGAAGATGCTCGTAACGGGAAGAAAAGTAAAAAAGGAAGTACGATTCTTTCAGGAAAGCTAACACCTGCACAATCTCGCAATGCTGCGAAAAACGAATTATATTTAGTCGAAGGTGATTCTGCTGGCGGTTCAGCGAAACAAGGGCGAGATCGTACGTTTCAGGCGATTTTACCGTTGCGCGGTAAAGTCATTAATACCGAAAAAGCGAAGCTCCAAGATATTATGAAAAACGAGGAGATTTCCACAATTATTCATGCTATTGGTGCAGGAGTTGGAGCGGATTTCTCAGTAGAAGATTCAGCCTACGATAAAGTTGTCATTATGACCGATGCTGATACGGATGGCGCACATATTCAGGTGCTCCTATTAACATTCTTCTATCGTTATATGCGCCCATTAATTGAGGCTGGTAAAGTATTTATTGCGTTACCACCACTTTATAAAGTATCAAAGGGTGTAGGGAAAAAAGAGGTCATTGAATATGCTTGGACCGAAAATGATTTACAAAAAGCCATTAAAAAAGTGGGGAAAGGCTATATCCTACAACGTTATAAAGGACTTGGTGAGATGAATGCTGACCAACTGTGGGATACAACGATGAACCCTGAGACACGGACGTTAATTCGTGTCACGATTGAAGATGGGGCACGTGCTGAGCGTCGCGTGACAACGTTAATGGGCGATAAGGTAGAGCCGCGCCGTAAATGGATCGAAGCAAATGTTAACTTCGGCATGGAGGATGATTCGAACATTTTAGACAATGAATTCATCCAACAAGAGGAGGACCAAGCATGAGTAGTACGGAAAAGTTTCAAGATTTACCATTAGAAGAAGTAATGGGAGACCGTTTTGGTCGTTATAGTAAGTATATTATTCAAGACCGAGCGTTGCCAGATGCGCGCGACGGTCTTAAACCTGTACAGCGACGTATTTTATTTGCGATGTATACAGAAGGCAATACGAACGATAAACCGTTCCGTAAGTCTGCCAAAACGGTCGGGAATGTAATCGGTAACTATCATCCACACGGTGATAGTTCGGTATATGAAGCGATGGTGCGAATGAGTCAAGATTGGAAAGCGCGCCATATGCTGATTGAAATGCACGGAAATAATGGTTCTGTTGATGGAGATCCACCTGCTGCGATGCGTTATACAGAAGCAAGATTGTCAGCAATTGCAGCTGAAATGTTACGTGATATCGGTAAAAAGACAGTGGAGTTTGTACCGAATTTTGATGATCAGGATATGGAGCCAACAGTATTGCCTGCTCGCTTCCCGAATTTGCTTGTCAACGGGTCGACAGGAATATCTGCTGGTTATGCCACAGATATTCCCCCACATGCACTTGATGAGGTGTTAGATGCCGTTTTAATGCGTTTAGATCAACCGAATTCGACTGTCGATGAGCTAATGACGGTGATTAAAGGCCCTGACTTCCCAACAGGAGGGATTATTCAAGGTGTCGATGGTATTAAAAAGGCATATGAAACTGGACGCGGTAAAATTATTGTTCGAGCTCAAGCAGCCATTGAACCATTAAAAGGTGGGAAAGAGCAAATCGTTATTACAGAGTTACCTTATGATGTGAATAAGGCAAATCTTGTAAAGAAAATTGATGAACAACGCGTCGATAAACGCCTGGAAGGCATTGCAGAAATTCGAGATGAATCAGACCGTACTGGTTTACGTGTCGTGATTGAGTTAAAAAAAGACGTGCCAGCACAGGGCATTTTAAATTACTTATTTAAAACTACTGATTTGCAAGTAGCCTATAACTTTAATATGATTGCGATCCATAATCGTCGTCCAACGATGATGACATTGCCACTGCTACTTGATGCGTACATAGCCCATCAAAAAGAAGTGGTGACAAACCGCTCCATTTATGATTTACAAAAGGCAAAAGACCGTTCTCATATTGTTGATGGCTTGATTAAAGCACTGTCGATTTTAGATGAAGTAATTGCAACAATTCGTTCATCGAATGATAAGCGCGACGCAAAAACAAATTTACAGGTGAAATTTGACTTTACTGAAGTGCAATCGGAGGCGATTGTGAGCTTACAATTATACCGTTTAACGAATACGGATATTACAGAGCTACGTCGTGAACAAGATGAGTTAAATGCACTGATTGCGAAACTAGAAGGTATTTTGCATAGCGGGGCGAAACTTGTACGTGTCATTAAACAAGAATTACTCGACATTAAAAAACGTTTTTATGAACCACGCCGTTCGAAAATCGAACAAGAGATTGAAGAAATTAAAATTACGTTAGACGTGCTTGTTCCAAGTGAAGATGTTGTGGTCACAGTGACGAAGGATGGCTATATTAAGCGCACATCCACACGTTCGCATGCAGCATCTAATGGACAAGATTTTGCCATGAAAGACTCCGATTATTTACTGTATGAGGCAACGTTAAATACCCAGCATCATCTGTTGTTGTTCACAAATCGTGGGAATTATATTTATCAGCCTGTACATGAATTGCCGGATATTCGTTGGAAAGATCTTGGTCAGCATATCTCAAGTATAGTGCCAACAGGGGAAGATGAAACAATTATTGCGGTCTATGGTTTTGATTCCTTTGAACAGCCAAACACCTATATTTTAACCGCTACAAAGGAAGGGCAAATTAAGCGCTCGCCACTGCCAGATTATGCAGTAACACGTTATTCGAAGCCGATTAAGACGATGAATGTCAAATCAGGCGATGAAATGATCATGGCGGATATTGTTTCAGACGAGGCAGAGCTGTTATTGATTACTGATACAGCCTACGCTATCCGCTTCCCAATTGAAGAACTTCCTGTCACAGGTGTTAAAACGGGTGGCGTGAAAGGTATCACGTTAAAAGATGGGGAAGTACTTGTTGGTGTAACAATATTAAAGCCGTCTGATACAGAGTATGTCGTGATTGTTACCCAACGAGGTGCTGTGAAGAAGATGAATGTCGCTGAAGTCGATATGGCAAGTAGAGCAAAACGTGGTTTAAAAGTGTTAACCGAATTAAAAGCCAATCCACATCGTATTGTTGCGGTAGTAAAAGCAAGTGATCAGGAGCAAGTCATTGTTGAAACAGAAAAAGGCGTAAAAGAAATCATTGATGTCAAAGGTTTAACGCGCGCAGATCGCCATTCGAATGGCTCCTTTAAAATAGATATCGCTACAGACGGTACCATTTCTCATGTAATGAAAATGAAAAAAGAAGAGGAATAATTTATTATGCCCATGTTCTTATACAGAACTGGGCTTTTTTCATCTAGCAAAATGCTTTGGAAAACGAATTACTAATTAGAAAGAAGTTTGCTCGCTTATGATAGGCATCGACAGCAAGGCTGATTTTAAAGGTTTAAAAATACGAGCTTGTCATTTGAAGATAGATAGGGGTATAATAATCAACGAAAAGTTCATAAGTTAAGAATGTAGGGGGGCTGGAAGTTGCCAGCTGAGATTGCGTCCGTTCAGATGCTGACCCTTTGAACCTGATTTGGCTCGTACCAGCGTAGGGAACATCTATTCAAAAATATTCGTACACTATTTTTTGATACCGTTTGCAAACGCCTGGGATAATTCCTAGGCGTTTTTTGTTTAAGGATGATGAATTCCCTTAAGCAGATAGAAAACAATGAGCATCGTCTGCAAACGGATTAAAAACAGCATACGCTTTTCTTCTGGTGAAACATTCAATCATGAACACTTTCAAATTACTTGCTAGGAGGATATAGCATGAAAAAATGGTTAATCATTATGGTTGCTGCACTAATTACATTAGTTGGGTGTAGCGCAAAAGAAGACAAAAAAGAGGAAGCCAGTTCAGAAAAAAAAGTATCAGTTGTACTGGACTGGACACCTAATACGAATCATACGGGACTTTATGTGGCGCAAAAGCTTGGCTATTTTAAAGAGCAAGGCTTAGACGTAGAGATTATTTTACCAGGTGATGCAGGTGCTGATCAGCTTGTGGCGTCTGGGAAATCAGAGTTTGGCGTAAGCATCCAAGAAGGCATTACGCAAGCTCGTGTACAAGGTGTACCACTTGTATCGATTGCGGCAATTATTCAACATAATACTTCAGGTTTTGCATCACTCGCTTCAAAAGGCATTACATCACCAAAAGATTACGAAGGAAAAACCTATGGTGGCTGGGGTGCTCCAGTGGAACAAGCTGTTTTACAGTCACTGATGCAAACAGAAAATGCTGATATAAACAAATTAGATATCGTCAATGCGGGAGATATCGACTTTTTCACAATGATGCAAAAGGATATTGATTTTGCGTGGATTTATTATGCTTGGACAGGTATTGAGGCAGAACTTCGTGGGGAAAAGTTAAATATGCAGTATTTAACCGACTATAGTGAGCAGCTTGATTATTACACACCTGTATTGGCAACGAATGAAAAGATGTTAAAGGATAATCCTGATGTCGTAAAGGCATTTGTCGCAGCTACTGCCAAAGGCTATGAATATGCGATAGCGCATCCGAGTGAAGCGGCTGATATTTTACTTGAAGCGGTACCTGATTTGGATAAAGAGCTTGTGCATAAAAGTCAGGAATGGTTAGCGGGTAAATATCAAGACGATGCGGCGCAATGGGGAGAACAAAAGTTAGCAGTTTGGGAAAACTATGCGGACTGGATGACACAGAATAACGTTTTAGAAGGCGACTTTAATGCACAACAAGCATTTACAAACGACTTCTTACCAAAGAAAGGTGCAAAATAAATGGCGAATACATTAATTAGTGTACAAATCATACCTAAAACAGAAAAATATGAGGATGTGATCCCATTTGTAGATGCGGCAATTGCTGTAATCGATGCTTCCGGTGTGCACTATGAGGTGCATCCACTGGAAACAACAATGGAGGGTGAATTATCCACTTTGTTACAAATTATTGAAGAGATGAATAAAAAGATGATTGACTTAGGCGCTATCAATGTTATTACACAAGTGAAAATTTTATATCAGCCAGCTGGTATTACAATGGGAACATTAACGGAGAAATATCGAGGGTGAAACAGGTAATGCTGAAAGGAAGGTCGATTATTTTTATCGCCTTCCTCTTATTCATATGGGAACTTATTATACGTGTAGCTGATATCCCGCATTGGCTATTGCCAGCGCCAAGTGCCATTATGATTGAAGGTATTGAATCGTATTCAACGTTTATTCCCCATGTTTGGGCCACGATTCAGCTAGCATTATTAGGGCTTGCTATTGGTGTGATGTGTGGCTTAAGCGTTGCGGTATTTTTACATCGCTCATCAACAATTAGAGCGTTTGTTTATCCGATTCTTATTGTGTCTCAAAATGTGCCAGTGCTCGTTTTAGCGCCATTATTAATTATTTGGTTTGGCTTTGGCCTGTTACCCAAGCTGATTATTATTTGTCTCGTTTGCTTCTTTCCAATCGTTATCGCGACGATGGATGGGTTTCGTCAAACCTCCCCTGAGCTCAAACATTATTTTGCAATGATTGGTGCTACGAAGGGGCAAACATTTTGGAAATTAGAATGGCCTTATGCGTATCCATCCATCTTTTCCGGTATTAAAATTGCGGCGACCTATAGTGTGATGGGAGCGGTCATTGCTGAATGGCTTGGTGCAAAAAAGGGAATTGGTGTTTATATGACGCTCGCACAATCATCGTTTCGAACGGATCGCGTCTTTGTAGCGATATTTGCGATTGTCTTATTAAGTTTATTGTTATTTAGTGTGATTCGTTTTGTAGAAAAGCTTGTTGTAAAGGGGAGGGGCGCACATGCTGAACATTCAAGACATATCTAAGTCCTTTGGCTCGCTTGAAGTAGTGTATAATTTATCCTTTACCGTACAGGAAGGTGAATTTGTGGCAATCATTGGTCCTTCAGGTAGCGGAAAAAGCACACTCTTTCAATTGATAGGAGGAATAACGCCTGTCGATCACGGCGCTATTTTGTTAAATGGAGACAATATTCAACGAAAAACAGGTAGCATTGGCTATATGCCCCAACAACCTTGCTTATTACCGTGGCGGACGATTTTAGAAAATGTCATGATTGTTGAGGAATTGCAGCGTCGTCCGAATAAAGAGCTTGCCAAAGCGTGGCTAGAAAAGGTTGGTCTTGCTTCGTTTGAAAATGCTTATCCGCATGCATTATCAGGAGGCATGCAGCAGCGTGTATCATTTTTGCGTGCTATCGTCAGTGGGAAACCGATACTCTGCTTAGATGAACCTTTTTCAGCACTCGATGAGTTTACAAGATTAGAAATGCAGGCATGGTTGTTATCTATTTGGGAGGAACATAAAAAATCTATCCTATTCGTGACACATAGTATCGAAGAAGCGCTATTTTTAGCGGATCGCATTATTGTATTAACGAAACGTCCAGCGACGGTTAAGGAAGAAATAACTGTGCCGTTTGCACGACCACGTTCCGAGGAAATTCGTCATTCCACTCAATTTACACAGTTAAAACAACAACTTTTTCAGTATTTAAAGGAAGAAAAGGACGATGCATATGTTGATTGATGCACATATTCATTTAGATCAGTATCAAGAAGAAGAAGTACCTTTGCTACTTGATGAGGCGCAAACGGTTATAGCGGTCAGTACGGACTTACAATCTTGTGAGAAAACGCTGAAGTTATCGAGAGCCTATGCGAAGGTCAAGGCAGCGTATGGTTTTCATCCTGAACAGTCGTTGCCTAATGATAGGGAGAAAGAAGCTTTATTTGATTGGATACGACTGCATGCTAGTGAGACGATTGCTGTTGGAGAGGTTGGTTTACCTTATTATCGAAAACAGACGCATGTATTGGATGAGCGCCCTTATATTGCGTTATTAGAACAATTTATTCTGTTAGCGCAAGAACTTCACAAACCGATAGTGTTACATGCTGTTTATGAGGATGCACTAATCGCTTGTGATTTACTTGAGAAACATGGTGTAAAGAAAGCTCATTTTCATTGGTTCAAGGGAAGTGAAGAGGCAATTGTACGTATGATACATAATGGTTATTATATTTCCATTACGCCTGATTGTGTTTATGAAGCGGAAATACAAGATTTGATTACAAAGTATCCATTGGAACTGATGATGGTGGAAACAGATGGACCTTGGCCATTTGAAGGACCTTTTGATAAGGCTCGAACATCGCCGTCTATGATGGCTAAAAGTATCGAAGTCATTGCAACGCTTAAAGGTATAACAACGCAAGAAGCGGCCAATACTTTGACACGAAACACAAAATTATTTTACGATTTATAAAGACACGACAAAAACAGCCACATTTAGAACGAGTAATCGTCTCCGTGTGGCTGTTTCCTATGTTTTGTTCTATTGTGTTCTAATGTAGCATGCTTCGTTTTTGTCACGCGCTCATGCGTACTAAAAGGGGCAGTTTGACGTTTTTTTTCAACATCCTTACCTTGCGTCCGTTTTAAATGCATACGTTTCTTTTTAGCTTTAGATAGTGCCATGCTAATCCCTCCATTTCACATTACCAATATATTACCGAAAAGAGGGAGAAAAGTAAAACCCCGTAAGCATAAAGTTTACGGGGTTTTAGTGATAGTATTAGTGAGATACGTCTTGAACTGAAATACCAGTGTTTGCTTTTACATCAACTTCACGATATTTCGCATCATCAGATTCTTTAGAAAGTAACGTTCCGATGAAACCACCTAGGAAACCAAGTGGTACAGAAATTATTGCAGGATTCGTTAACATAATTAACGGATTACCTACGAAGATTGCTTTACCTTCAACTGGATTCCAAACGTTTGGAGATACAGCCACAAGTATTAAAGCAGAAATTAAACCTGTTAACATCGCTGTTACTGCACCAGCCGTATTAAAGCGTTTCCAATAAATTGTGTAAATAATTACTGGTAAGTTTGCTGAACCAGCAATACAGAATGCTAGTGATACTAAGAATGCAACGTTTAATGTTTGTGCACCAAGTGCAAGAAGGATTGATACTATAGAGATTGTAATAGAACCGATACGAGCAGCAAGTACTTGCTCTTTTTCTGTAATCTTACCTTTTTTAATAATTTGACCATAAATATCATGTGATAGGGCAGATGCACCTGAAAGTACAAGACCTGCTACTACAGCTAAGATTGTTGCGAATGCTACTGCACAAACGAATGAGAACAGAATGTCGCCACCAAGTGCTTCTGCAAGAAGTGGAGCAGCCATGTTACCAGCCGCGTTTGCAGCGATAATGTCTTCTTTACCAACGAATGCAGCAGCACCGAAGCCTAAGAAGATTGTTAATACATAGAATAGACCTACAATCCAAGTAGCCCAAATAACTGAAGAACGAGCTGTTTTTGCATCTTTTACTGTGAAGAAACGCATTAAGATATGTGGAAGACCTGCAGTACCTAATACAAGGGCAATTAAAACAGAAATTGTATCAATACCGTTTGTATACTTAAGTCCAGGGTTTAAGTATGCTGCACCGCTGTCAGTAGCAGTAGACATTTCTGTAAACATTGTTGAAATACTGAAGCCAAACTCTTTTAATACTAAGAACGAAATAATGACAGTACCTAACATTAATAGACAAGCTTTAATAATTTGTACCCAAGAAGTTGCAGTCATACCACCGAATAAAACATAAGTAGTCATCATAACACCAACGATTAATACTGCAACCCAATAGTCAATTCCTAAAAGTAATTGAATAAGTGCGCCTGCACCAACTAGTTGTGCAATCATGTAGAATAATACAATTGTAATGGTACTTAGAGCTGCTGTACCACGAACTTTAGAATTATTAAAACGTGCTGTAATCATGTCCGCTAATGTAAATTTACCAAGGTTACGTAATGGCTCAGCTACGATATATAGCACCACTAAGTAAGCTACTAAATAACCAATAGAGAAGAAGAATCCATCAAATCCGAATAATGCAACGGCACCAGCGATTCCTAAGAAAGAAGCTGCTGATAAGTAGTCACCAGCGATAGCTAGTCCATTTTGCCAGCCTGTTAAACCACCGCCTGCAGTGTAGAAATCACTTGCAGAAGAAGTACGTTTAGATGCCCACCATGTAATAACTAATGTAAGACCAACAATTGCTACGAAGAAAAATATTGCGATAAAGCTCATAGGCGGCCACCTCCGTTTTCATATTCAGCTATAATTGCTTTTGCTTCTTTGTCATAGCTATTTGCTTTCGCAACATATAGATGACATAAACTCCAAGTCATGATGAATAATCCTGCTGCGTAAATCCATACCCAAGTGACTTCCCCAATAGCCTTTTGGTGTAGGATTGTTGTGTAAGATGTAAGAATAGGTAGCAACATGTAAGCTGCTAAAAAGAATACAGTGATTGACCATAGAAAGGCATTCTTTTTTCTTACAAGTGCTTTAAACGATTCTTGTTTTGCAATTGCATCATAATCAATAACAATGCTCTTGCTTGCTTGATTGTTCGCCATAAACATTCCCCATTTTGTGTTTATTTTTACTGCTTAAATACTATTTTTTGCTACTTTAGTGAATTCACATCTTAATTTTATGAGACAGTTCACGAAATTGCAATACATTTCAGAAAAATTATGTAAAAAAAATTTTCTGAAAAATAGACTTTAAACAGAAAATACATGACAAAGCCTAGAAATTAAAGGGTTTTCGAAAATTCAGATAAATTTATAAGATGATGATATTACTAGGTTCTTGACAAAAAATCAGTTGTAATAACCGAGAAAAAATGCGTTTTTTCTAGAAAAAATAAACACTATTTCTCTAGTGAAAAATGGTTATTTTCTTATTTTTGGAAAAAGAATAGTATTGTTCGATAAGTAAAATGTTTAATTTTTTATAATAAAAAAAGAAAAAACCCGACCGAAGTCGAGTCTTTTTTTACTATAAAAAGGGGTCGTTAAAACCTTAATCTGATTAATGGGAAATATCTGAAACAGATACCCCTGTATTTGCTTTTACACGGATTTCTTTGTAAATACGATCTGCCTCAGCCTGAGATACTTTGTTAGATGAAAGAACAGAACCTAAGTAGCCAGCAATAAAGCCAAGAGGAATCGTGATAATTGCTGGAACTGCAAGTGGCACTAGTGGATTTCCAACAAAGATTGCTGCACCTTCAACTGGACTCCAAACGTTCGGACCCATAGCACCTAGAACTAAACATGAAACTAAACCTGTTACCATGGCAGTTACCGCACCAGTTGAATTGAATTTTTTCCAGTAAATTGTATATAAAATAACAGGTAGGTTGGCAGAAGCCCCGATACAAAATGCAAATGATACTAAGAATGAAACGTTTAAACTTTGTGCAAATAATGCAAGGATAATCGATACAATGGCAATTGAAATTGAGCCTGTACGAGCAGCTAAAACTTGTTGCTTTTCAGTTAATTTACCATTTTTAATAATCTCACCATAAATATCATGAGAAATTGCAGATGCACCTGTTAATACTAGTCCTGAAACTACCGCTAAGATTGTTGCAAATGCAACCGCACAAATAAATGACATAAGCACATCACCGCCAAGGAATTCAGCTAATAGTGGAGCAGCCGTATTTCCAGCTTTACTTTCAGCGATGATTTTATCAAGCCCTACAAAGTGCATAGCGCCAAAACCTAAGAAAATTGTTAATGAGAAGAAAATAGCTGTAATCCAAGTTGTCCAAGAAATAGAAGCACGAGCTGTTTTTGCATCTTTAACAGTAAAGAAGCGCATTAGGATATGTGGTAAACCTGAAGTACCTAATACTAGTGCCATCATCATTGAAACAGAGTCAATTGAACTTGAGTATTTCATACCAGGCACTAAAAACTTATCGCCGTGATCAGTTGAAATCGTATCAAACATTTTCACTAAAGAGAAATCGAATTTCATTAATACAAGGGTTGCTAATAAACCTGTCCCAAATAGTAAAAGTCCAGCTTTAATAATTTGAACCCATGATGTAGCCGTCATACCACCAAATAATACATAAGTAGTCATCATAACGCCTACAATTAACACCGCAACCCAATACTCAATACCAAATAATAATTTAATAAGAGCACCTGCACCTACTAATTGAGCAATCATATAAAGAATAACGATAATAATTGTGCCTGTAGCAGCTACTCCACGAATACGTTTTTCATTAAAGCGAGCTGTTAACATATCGGCTAATGTATAGCGTCCTAAATTACGCATTGGTTCTGCAATTACATATAGTAAAACTAAGTTCGCAACAACATAACCTACTGAGAAGAAGAAACCATCAAAACCAGTTAATGCGATAGCACCTGAAACCCCTAGAAATGCAGCCGCTGATAAGTAGTCACCAGCAATCGCAAAGCCATTTTGCCATCCTTTTAATCCACCACCGGCAGTATAGAAATCACTGGCAGAAGAAGTACGCTTCGCAGCGATATACGTAACGATTAATGTTAAACCTACGATTCCTAAGAAGAATCCTACTGATACTAAATTCATTTATTTTCCACCTTTCGCTTGATACTCTGCAAGAACTGCAGCTGCAGCTTTATCGAATGAAGAAGCTTTTTTTACATATACTGTACAAAGAACAATTGTCATGATGAAAAGTCCTGCTGAGTAAATCCAAACGCCCGTAATACTACCAATAACTTTTTGTTGTAGTACAGGCTGGAAAGCAAGGATTGGTAGTAAAATATAAAGAATTAAAAACCCTGCTGTGATCGAAAAAAGGAAAGTATTTTTCTTTTTTACGAAGTTGTTGAACGATTCCATAGCTTCAATTGCATTATAGTCAACTGATTGTACGTTTTTGTTCTCAGTAATGTTAGCCATTATTATTCCCCCTAAAGTTATATATTGCTGTTTAAAACGACATATTTCTTTTTGTCTCGTCGTTATATTCACTTATTTTATGAGGAAGAATCCTATAATGCAATACTAAAATTTTAGTTTTTCAAATTTTTAGTCAAATTTAGATAGTCGAAATAAAGTAGAAATAATAAGGATTTAATAGAAATTATCTGTATGAAAGAGAACGCATTTCACTCTTGAAATAGTATTGTTGAAATAGCTTATTGATAATAATTTCGAATGTAAAAGAAAAAATGAACTTAAAAGAGAAATTTAGTGTTTTCCTTATTTTTCTATAAAAGAGAGTCTATAAATGAATAGCAAAAAAACCTTGTTATATAACAATTATATGCTGTCTTGGGAAATAAGAAAATTAGTAAAAAAATGCTGAAAAAATTTTTAAAAAAACTTTTAATAAGATGGCATAAAATGGGTTTAAAGCTGCCAAAAACATACAAATGAAGGAGTTTGACATAAAGAAGGAAAAGATTCAAGACCATTATCTTGTATTTGTAATCTATAATTTATACAATAAAAAACGATGATAAGTTGGAGGGAAGTGTACACTTTGTTAAGAAGGAAATGGATCGTACTAGTTGGATTACTAGTAATAAGTAGTTTATTAACAGCTTGTGGTAGTTATAAATTTGAACCTGAAATGAGTATTGACGTACAAGATTTTTCTTTTACAAATCAAAACAATGAGCAAGTGAACCTTGATAGCTTTAAAGGAAAGCCTTGGTTAGCCATGTTCATATTTACAAATTGCAATTCGATTTGTCCGCCGATGACATATAATATGACAGATGTGCAAAAGTCATTAGAAGATGAAGGCGTAAAGGACTATCAAATCGTAGCATTTAGCGTAGATCCAGAAGTTGACACACCTGAAGTATTAAAAAATTATTTAAAAACGTACTCGGTTGTTGATGATAGCAAATGGCAGCTGCTGACTGGTTATAAGCAAGTATATATTGAGCAATTTGCGCGAAAATCATTTAATTCATTAGTAAAAAATGATCCGAATTCTGATCAAGTAGTACATATGTCGAGTTTTTATTTAGTAAATGCTGATGGTGTTGTCGTAAAAGATTATGATGGCACGACAGATGTACCGGTTGAAACAATCGTAGCAGATATGAAAGCATTGTCTAAAAACTAAATACAACGCAAAATAAACTCAGTTGATTAAACAATTAGCTGAGTTTATTTTTTCTATTAGAAAAGGACATAAAGTCTATAAACCAATAAAATAAACATATTTGATGATTTATAAATTGTGTTTAGATATTATTTGGATTTTTATATGAAAGTTAATTTCAAACAAGCTAGTTTTTTAACTCTCCTTGTTTTTTTAATACGGATAGTTTGTTCATAATTATTGATATTTCGCAATATACAACCATACTGAAAAACTCTTGATTTAGTAAAGTTGCAACAATTAAAAAAAGTTACGATTAATAACCCTGAATATTGGCTCAGTGGGCACGTACGGACGTTGCCAGGTACATGCTTTCCCTTGTTGATCGCCGTTTACAAATGGCCTTTATTAGCTCTTCAGGATGAGTTTGGAACGGTCTCTGTAACCTTATTCCCGCAAAGTTTTTGCTTTACATTGAGAGAACGCTTGAAAAGCGCTTTGGTAGACCACAAGTGAAAGTAAACATGCACAAACGACGAAAAGAATATGAAATTGAAGGAATTTTAGAAACTGCATAAAATTTTTATGCAGTTTTTTCTTTACTTTTAAATAATTGTTTTGTAAGATAAAGCCAAATCCAAAAGTGGCCAGACCACTTTTGGATTCATTCAGTAAGAGACGCCATCATCTAAAGGTGGTGGAGATTGTTTCTTTATAATTAGGTGTCCAAACACCTACTGAATGAAGATAAAGCCTTTGGATGCATTGTTTATAGCGCGAAAGGAAAGCGACAACATAGTTATGCCAAGGGAATAGATTGACCAAGGAGTTAATCGTATGGATAAAAAAACCGAACAAAGGAAAGTGTTTTTAGATATCGTCCAACAATTACGACAGCTTATAAAAATGGAAAAAATACAGGCTGATGAAAAGTACCAACCGAACGAGCCCTTTCAGAACGTCAGGGTGTCTGGCAATCCTCTATGAGAGAGGCATTGGGAAGTTTAAAGTTGTTAGGTCTTATTGAAACAAGACTTAGGGGAAGTACGTTTCTAGCTTCTACACAAAAGCATCAGCTCGTAGAAATATTGTCAATGTTTATATTAGAAGATGAAAAATCAAAAAAAGGATCAAATTAACACGACAAATTCATGAAAAGGAAGCCATTCACTATAAGTTATACAGTGATTCTGCGAACACTAGTGTGTGGGACAGTTTTTTTGTAAAGCTAGAGATAGAGGTACGACTAATTGTCTGGATGTTTTACGAGAAATAATCATCACGTCAGAAATAATCGATTTTCACTAAAAGTCTGCTTCAATTAGCAGTTTATGCCTGTGACCGTTTAAATCGATGCAGCTTGGCTATGAAAAAGAAGCATTAAAAGCTTACGAACAAAAATGCTGAAATAGGGGGAGTAAAACATGGCAATACGTAGCTTATTTAGTAAAAAGAAAGAGGACGGACAGGAAAAGAGATTTCCAGAAGGACTTATGACAAAATGTCCAGAATGCCGTCACATTCAGTTAACAAAGGAATTAGAAAAAAATCATAAAGTGTGTACAAAATGCGACCATCATTTCAAAATGACTGCACAGGAGCGCGTAGCCTATTTCTTAGATGAAGGTTCATTTGTTTCAATGGATGATCATTTACAAACAAGTAATCCACTTAATTTCCCTGATTATGTAGAAAAAATTTCAGTGGCTAAACAACAAACGGGATTAAGCGAAGCTGTACTGACTGGGTTAGGTACTCTTGATGGAGAAGAAATTGTTGTAGCAATTATGGATTCTCATTTCCGTATGGGCTCAATGGGCTCCGTTGTGGGAGAAAAAATCACACGTGCCGTTGAAAAAGCTATTGAATTACGTGTACCGGTTATTATCTTTACTGCTAGTGGTGGCGCGCGCATGCAAGAAGGTATTCTATCATTAATGCAAATGGTAAAAACGAGTGTGGCATTAAAACGTCATAGTGAAGAAGGACTGTTATTTATTTCAATCATGACGCACCCTACATACGGAGGCGTTTCAGCAAGCTTTGCTTCTGTTGGAGATATTAATATTGCAGAACCACAAGCATTGATTGGCTTTGCTGGTCGCCGTGTAATTGAAGAAACATTAAGAGAAAAATTGCCAAATGATTTCCAAAAGTCAGAGTTTTTACTAGCGCATGGTCAGCTTGATGCAGTTTTCCATAGGAAGGATTTACGAAACCAAGTAGCGATGCTTGTAAAAATGCATACAAATGGCGATGTGCAACATGTCTAAAAATTTAGCTTTTGAAGAACAGATAGTACAATAATGAGAAAAAATGGATGAATTAAAAACTGATCTTAATCAATCCAAGTTATCATGGATTTTTTTTATTTTTATAGTCATTAAAACAATCCTATGCGAAATAAATAAAGAAGACATCAAAGTCTAAACTTTTTGACACTGAAGTAAAGTTTAGACTTTGATGTCCAAGAACATCTATTCTGTCTCACTATCATAAGTATACTTAACTATGAAACGTAACTTCCTATAATTTATATTATGTAAACTAAAATTATTTGGCGTGGAGGAGGGCCTGAATGCTTCAACTACCCATAATATCTGTACTTTTCTACTTGTAATTCTCAAGTTCCTTATAATTTTCATGTGAACGATAATTCTCCTTTTTTACGATAATGGGATGATTTTGTACAGATAATAATTATTGTTTAATACGATATCTGGAGGTTTTATACTTGCAACTACATGCAGCCATTGATGAATTTGTTTTGTATATCGAGATTGAGAAAAATTACTCGGTTAATACAGTCACTAGTTATGAATACGATTTACGACTCTTCTTAACCTTTTTATCGGATCATGGCTGTTCAACCGGATTAAACGAGATCACTAAGACCCAAGTACGTCGATTTATCCAATATCTATTAGGATCATTAAAACAACAACCTCGCTCGGTGAACAGAAAAATTTCTTCCTTAAAATCGTTCACTAAATTTTGTTTAAAAGAACAATACCTTGCTAATGATTTTACGCACGGGATTGAATCGCCAAAGACCGATGATAAACTACCTGTCTATATGACATTAACCGATCTAAAGTAGCTATTTGACTATTTAGAACACGCCCAATCGCGTTTTTCGATGCGGAATGAGCTAATGTTTAAATTGTTAGCAACAACAGGTATAAGACGTTCTGAACTTGTTTCATTAACATGGGAACAAGTTGATTTGGTAAATGAAACGATTCGAATTAATGGAAAAGGGAAAAAAGAACGAATATTGCCCCTTCATCCACATTTAGTTCCGCTTCTGGCAGCCTATAAAGCTTCTTTAAGATCATATCAAATTTATCCATCAGAACCTGTTTTCCTAAATAAAAATCGTAAAGCACTAGATCCGCGGGGTTTACATGTCATCTTTAAAGATATGTTGAAAAAGGCAGGCCTCCCACCTACCCGCTTCACGCTACATCACTTACGGCATACTTTTGCAACATTGATGTTACAGCAAAATAAAGAAAACGTGGATTTGCGAACACTTCAAGAACTACTCGGCCACGAAAGTATTACATCAACTCAAGTCTATACACATGTCGAGTACGAGCAGAAAAAGAAAGCAATTGATTCTTTTCGAATTTTTTGATTCCTTTCTTACTTTTAATAGAAAGAAACTACCCGTTATTGGGTAGTTATCTTTTATTGAAAGTACCGTAACCGTTTAAATGCGTTGGATAATTAGGTTGATTAGTCATTGACAGCGGTTGATATGGATAATTCAAATTTGTTGACGGCATTGTAAATCCTTCTTGTTGATGATAAGTATAAGGATTTACTCCAGTGGCCTGAAATGGTGATATTGTACTATTATCTTCTGTTGAACTAGAAAATAGTACAGAATTAGTACTTGGATTCGATAGCATTGCGTGTTCCATTTTCGAAAAAGTAAAACGAATTAGCTGATCTTTAAATACAATAATATAGGATGAATTTTTTATTAGGTTTTCATATGCATTTGGAAGTTGTTCATAGATAGTTTCTAGATCCATTGGTACACCAAATCTATCTTCCATTTCTAATGCAGTCTCTAAGACTGTTTCTAATAAAATCTGTGCTGCACGAAGCTGTTTATATTCTCTGGAAAATCTAAGAATATAGCGACTTAAAGAACCTAAAGACTGTTTCTTAGAATGTAATAGTAGCATTCTAATAGAATTATCTTCGACCCCCATATCGTGGAATATGCCTGCTATGGAATAACGTAATCCATGTGGTGTGAAATACTTATTGGTCTTAATTTTCTTTTTCTTGTCACTTCCATCGGAGACCGGCATTTCTACAATCCATCCTAGATGTTCACAAATCTTTTTAACAATGTAATTCATCTGTTTGTTGGCAAAGGCCTTTCCTTTTAACCCATAAAGTAATGGATCTTCTGGTGACTTACCTTTAGCATAATCACAAAGTACAGCCATTGCTTTTGGTGGTATTGGGAGTACTCCTTCCCTATTCTTTGAATTAATAATTGGTGTTTCTTTATCCTCTTGATTATCCTCGATATCTTCTTTATCAAGTGTAATATTAATGGAACATTCTTCCTCTTCTAGCGACTTGACCTTTAATTTAATTAGATTAGTAGAACGTAATCCAGTATAAATATCCAGCAGCATTGGCGCGAGTATATTTACTCCATCTGCTTGTAATTCGTGTGCAGCTTTGTAAACTTGGTACAACTCCAAAATATTTAAGTCTTTTGATAAATGTGTATCACCTGAATAATCTTCAATGGTTAAGTTCAAGAACGGATTATTATTTACTATCCCCTCACTATTTAAATATCTAAATAATGAAGTCATTGTACTTTTTTGTTGGTTAAGTGTACTTGGTTGGTAGTTTCCATGATGATCTTTTAACCATTTTTTGCAGTATCGAGTTGTTACATTTTCGATTGTAGGTTCTAATCCAAGACCCTTCATATGTTCCGAAATCTTTTTAATATTTCTTCGATATACGTTCTTCGAATTTTGTGACCATACACTATCTAGTTCTTGATCTAGATATGCTTCTTCCAACGTGCTTTTTTCAGTAATCGTGTTATTCATAATAAATCCCTCTTTCCTAAAATTACACGAAAAAACCCCAAGTTAAATACAAATTAACATTTAGAAATAACGCTAATTTGTACAACTTGGGGGTTCCCCTTGTTTATATTAGATTGTTGTAATCATAACATATATGGATTATTTGTCAATTAAATCTGGCGTTTTTTTCATTGATTGTTGTTTTTATCGTCCTTTTTTGATGATAAATAAAGTTTATTCTACAAACATTTGTGAAAGATAACTTTTAATATAATATTCGTGTTTTATATAACCTATGAAGTGTTCATCCGATGAACGGATAGCACTTTCACCACTTTAATGCGAATGTTTGGTGTTATTTAATGCAAAATAGTTCGTTAATTATCTTTTCTATCAGAGGAGTCGTTTTTATAATTAAATGTTTTGCTCTTTATATTGTATTTCCACAAACTTATCCATACCTGTATTCTTTATTTCTTGAAAGACTGTGTTTATTTGTACTAGCATTACATCCATAATTGTTTGTGATTTTTCATCTCTAGAATCAGGGGCTAATAATCGAATAAAACCTTGTGTATGTTCAAAAACATAGTCTTCTAATTTAGCTTAATGATGTTATTGCATTAACTGTACCAGTGAAAATTGTAGAAAAGCTGCGTTGTAAGTTTCTGCATCAAAATCTAGAAAACTAGCTACCTGAAATCCGTTAATTCTATCGTTGTTTTACAGATTGTAATATTTAACCCGTCTGCTGTTTGTAAAGTGTTTAATGCTTTCATCTCAACCATTCTTTTATTTAGGACAGCCATATACAGTTTAACTCACCCAATAATAATCATGAATAAAAAGTCTATATTCATACGTAAATGTTTCAACAAATTTTTTAATAATGTTCGATCATCCCCGGATGGCGTTGAGACATCTTCAGGATGTGTATGCCCTCACCTAAATAAAACCTTTCCCATTTGATTCTTTCCAAACTTGCTCTAAGTAATCCCCTCTTCACTTTTAAAAAATCCTTAAACACTATTAAAATATAAAATTTCTAAATGTAAAATATGTAGGCATTAATGGAATTAAGAATCATTTTATATACGCACATAACACATATACTGTGACACATTACGAAGTAAAGCCCGTCATTCTTACTTGTTAATGTGTTACAGTATGTGTGTCATATGCCTATGTATATTTCTACCATTTTGTGTGAAAGATAATTAGTAGAATCATATGTAGAAAGGATGTAAATTAACTTGAACGAAGAAAGAAAATTTATCTCACGTAACCAAGCTGCAAAGTCTTGTGGAATTACAGGGAGATGTTTTAATTATTTAATTAATCAAGAACCATTTAATAAGTATTTAATGACAGAGGATAGTAATAATATCTTAGTGAATAGTGATGTCATTCCATTGATTAGTGAGTATTATGAAACCCATATGGCTTCGTTTCACTACTATAATTCAATCCCTGAATATATACCCGCTTCAAGAGTAGCTCGAATGCTAAACATTTCTTACCGAGAACTAATTGTAGAGATTGATTCTGGCAAATGGTCTGGTATGTATGTAAAGACACCCAAATGTGTTCCTCCTCCAAAAGATTTATTTGATATTAAGTTTAACTATTTTTTTTACGGTCAGAAATTTTAAAAGGAAAATACAACACCATAGAAAGTATAGGGAAAAATCAAAACATAATTTCCGTGACACAATTACAATTATATAAAAGAAGAGGTTTACTTCCTCAACCTGAACACTTGAAACATACAAATTTATATGACGAAAATGAGATAATTGAGCTTCTTCCCTCACTTAATGTAAAAACAAATGAAGAGTTCGCTGAGAAGACAAGTGATAGTATCACGAGCGCCTATGACTTACTTAATCTAAATCAACAAAAGAAAATTTCCAAATATATAGATTATAGAAGTAAAGGTGGAGTAGTTAATTATAAAGGTTATACGAGTAAATATCAGGTTGCAAATAAAGAGGAATCACTAAAGGTTATGAAAGCGAAATTAAGTTCAGCTTTTGTCCTTATAATATCTGGTCGATGTGGTATAGAAGAAGATTTTCATAAAAATCCGCTTCATAAGAATAAAACACCAAAAACCTTTAATCCAGATGTATTAGATCTACTTTCAATACGAGTTGAGGATTCTTTTTATATTACATCAAAACGTAAAGGGAAAACGCAGATTAATTACTATCATCATTTAAAAGCATTTTATTATTATTTACTAGATGAATTAGAAGAGGAAGCACTTGATGATCCTAATGATTTTCGTTTATTTTCAAAACAAAAAAGAAATATAGAAAAGTTTTTAAATCAATTCCCTAAAAGGGAGGTTGATTTAAAGGAAAGTGAAATAAACCGTAAAATAAAGACATTTTTAACACGTGAACAAATGGTATTGGTTAAACAATTAATTTTGGAAGATATTAGATCGTATAATTCGATTAAATATGCGACCATGTGGCAATTAGCCAGTACTACGGGAGTTCGTCCTCAAGAGTTTCATAAACTTGAAATAAGTCATTTTCATTTAGATTGTGATGGATATCTTCAAACAGATAACGATGGTTGGGGTTTATTATCTCTACCTGCTGAAATTGCAAAGCAAGAGAGAAGCCCGTCTCATCCGATTTACCATACACCGATCCCTAGAGATACTGTGAAACAATTAAATCAATATATTTCTCGTTTATACATGCGTCAAGGAGAACATATATCAAGGGGTAAAGGTTATTTATTTAGAAAAAATGATGCTTTGCCGTTCTATAGATACAAAAAACCAATTCATTTTGGGTTTATCAATCGTTTACGTTCACGATTAGATTTTATTGATGATGCTAGTAAACAAGATTTCATTTTTAAAGCATCTCGGCACTCCTTAAACAATACAATAATGCGTACGTATATTAATACAGATACATCATTAAACGGATCAATTAAACAAACTGCTGCTGACCATCAATTACGACATAAACCAGCAAAAAGTGTCGGTGAGGAATATTATATGGCTGATATTGGAAAAGAACAATATTATCAAGTATTAGATGCAACAATTAATTTCCCATGGGATTTAGAAGAATTACGCAAATGGGAAGAGAATATGGGTTATAGAATCCCAGAAGCAATAAATATTGAAAAGATTACGCTGAATGAAGTATTTGATGAAGAAACTAAAGAATTGCAAGAACAACTATTAGTAATTGCGGAACAGTTACAAAACCTAAAAGAAAAACCAAAATCGATGACAGAACAACAATGGATTGCTTCTCGACAAAAACTTATAAAAATAAAGAACAGTATAACTTTTAAACTAAAAGGAGTATAAAATGCAGCTACAAGAACAGAAATTAGAATATTTAGAGGATGAATTCGTACACAGATTTCCTCTATTAAACAATATTGATGATGATCTACTTTTAACCCCAAAGAATATTGCGAATTTAATAGGGGTTCATGAAGAGACAGTTAGAAGATGGTGCCGGAAAGGCTATGTAAAAAGCGTAAGTCCTTTCGGTCGATACAAAATTCAAGGAGCAGATTTTAAAGCATTTGCATTTCAATGGTATTGTAATAAAATCATATAATAAAATACAAATAAACGCTTGGATTAGTATCCAAGCGTTTTACATTATGCTGTTTTCTCAAGGCCATAACATTAGTTACTCATTCAAAAAAGAGCGTATTCCTTTTTGAACAAAAGATTGTTCCTATCATACTACCAAACCATTTAATCTTCAGATCCACACCTGATTTGTTTAAGCAAGGTTAAAAGTGCTTGATTGTCTTATACACGTCCCATTACACCTTCTAGATAAACCACATCTTAATCGCTATTACTTTACCAAAAAGTCAAATAATGTCATACTATTGGCTCTATATATTCTCTCTTCTTGTTGAAGTTGATCTATACTTTTCTTCACTTCCCCCTTATTTTCTTGAAAATAAACGGGCTTAATCTGATTTAGTGATATTGTAAGTTCTTTCTCTGTTTGGTTATTTAAATCTCCATATGCTTTTTCTACTTGTTCAATAGCTAGCTGCGTTTGTTTTCCGCCTAAATGTTTCATCGTTTTTATTTCTGCTAAAATCATTTTTCTTTCTTCCTCTTCTTTTTGCCACCTTGATTCAACCTGGTCGAGGATACCAATCCATTTCTGTTCTAATTCAGACCGAAGCTTTTTCAAATGTTTTAGTAGTCGTACATCCTTTTTTTGCTCATTATCTATACTAATTTTCCATTGATTGATTTTATCCTCATACACCCGTTTATAAATCACTTCTTCCTGATTCTCTTTTTGACGGAGTGACGCTGCGAGTAATGTATTTAAGCGTTCCTTTCCTATCAATGCTTTTTCCGCGTCTCTATTTAAACTCTCAATACCGCTTTTATATTTCTTTTCATTTATCTTTTCGCGTTGTTCTGATAACATTTCCCGTTCTCTATCCCTCTGGTTGAACTTTCGAACTGCTTTCAATTGTCGGATTAATGTTAAGGGATCCAATTTCCCTTCATACATCAATCGTTCTTGTTCAATCTGATATGCCATGTCAAAATCAATACCATTCAATGAAATATTAGACAATCCCCCTTCTTCTTCATGTTCAAATCCTTCTCGTCCTTCGAAATCGCCTTTTTCCTGAACTGCTTTCTTTTTAGGCACATAATGATAATCTAATTCAACCAATTCCGTAGTTAATAACACTTCCACCAGATTTTCATGAGGAATACGGCTTATTCTATAGACATCCCCTTTACTGAAAACATCTTGCCTGATTAAAAAGAAATGACCTTCATAATTGACCACGATTATATATCCATACGCATCCATTAATTGATTGAAACTTTTAGGGTTTTCACTAACGGTAAATACACCATCTTCATCATATCGCAAAGAACGGACCTCATTAGAGAAAGTCCCATCTTCATGTTTTATCACTTCAGTAATCGTAGTCCCCGCATACTGTTTTCCTTTAAAGTAACTTTCTAAAATTAACACCCACGCTGTAGGGATACCCCCCATTGCATATGCCATTGTCCTTTTAGCAACAGTAGTTGTTTGAATATTATTACTCGCCTGAACTTCAACCACGATTTTTTCGTTCCCTGTAATTGCTTCGACGAACACATCCGCTCTCGGATTGTAATCAACATGGATACTTTTAAATACGCGTTCTAACTTTGGGATATATCCAGATTCCTTAAACAAGTTGTAAATTTTCAATTTCGTAATAGCATGTTCAAATGACTCAGGTAACGTACAATCCTTTTTATGAAAATGACTAAAACAATTGTTTTTATTACTATTTGCAACGAACTTCATATCCTCACCACAAGAAAAACATTTAAAACGACCTGAATTATGTTTCTTTAGCAAATCTCTCTCTTCTGAAGTCATTTTAGTTGATTGAAATAACCAAACCTCATCTCCTTCATACAGAAAGATCTCTCCTGTTTTATGTTGAACTCTTTTCCCTTCTTCATAAGGCAAATAAGCGTATAAAGACATTTATAAAATCCTCCTTATCGTTTAATAAAGTTCAGCTAAGTTAATATGTATTAATTAAACTTTTACAAATACTAATTCAGTCATTTTAAAATCATTAAGCAGCAAATCATTACAACTACCGTAGATGACACGATGTCTAAAATTAAAAAGCCGTACATTTGTTATACGACTTTTGCGTTACTTATATCATTCAAGATATACTTCGATAGTTCCTTTATTCTCACTCCAGTTTTTAAATCTCATTTTGTTGATTTAGTTTTCCCACATCTTTAATTTCTGTCATTACAATAATTCACCAAATAGATAATTCTATCTTTTAATGAGTTTAGATTACTTTCATCAGGATACTTTTTAGATAATCTGTTCAAAATTCGGATAATTTTTTTTAGTTCTTTTTTAGGAACAAAAAGCTTTCCAAAGGAATGAAGTTTTCTAAATTCTAATAAATTGATAAGATTACCATTTTGATGACAGTGATCACAAAACCATTCAGATGATTTAGAACTCATCTTTGCAGCATGCTGACAGTGGATACAAGGAAATTCTATCGTCTTAGAATACGGATGGTATATATAATCAATCTTTTGAGTTTTGAAGAATGAGAGATAAACATATTCGCTACTCATTAAGTAGTTGCTCCCACTTTAGCTTTACTTTAGAATTCCTCATAAACTGTTTAAAATCAGAGCCAGTGATAACGTATTTATTTCCAAATGAATAACTTGCGAGCTTTCCCTGTCTACACCATCGTCTTACGCTCTCAACATGCATGTTGAGTAATTTTGAAATGTCCTCAGGGTTAAGAATTGTATTATCTGGGACATCGAATAATTTATGAAGAGTTGTGTTTTTAGTCATTTTGAACCTCTCTTTTAGTTTTGATTTTAAAAGTCGGAACATGTGGATATTCAATACATGTTCCCTGTTCCTTATACTTCGTCCCAAGTACTCTTGATATAAACCTTTTTAGTTCCAAGAATATTGTTTTTTAAGGCTGCTTCCATAGACTGTGTTAGTTTATAACCATTTAACTGATACTCCCGATAGAATTTCCCCGAGCAACTAAGAGAACAAAATTTACTTTTGAGAAAGTACTTTTTCAATTGATACATATTCCTTTTATCAAAAGTTCTAGTTTTACCGCAATCAGGGCATTTATATAAAACAACATTTTTACCATATATATCACGACTAAGGCATTTTTTGATTAAATCACGTTTCCGATTTAAATACACAGGGGGATCCCATGAATATAACCATTTTGTAATAGCATGAACAGAAGCGGGGCCACCATAAGATAATGCAAAGGTGTTTTTATTCTTTCGTACAGTTACTGGGTTTACGCCTAATTCCGTTTCAAAAATATTTTTTATTTGCATCATCATCGTTTGGGTGCCACTAAAAGTTAACTGTGGCATCCCAGTAGACTTATTAATACTAATTGACCCATCCCCATCAAATACTCCTAAAATAAAAGGACGATGATCCCAGACCTGTTCTAGCGGGTATTTAAGTTTAAAGGTTTTTTGATTCTCTAGACCATATTTTAATAAATCCGAGTAAATGGTTTTACTGCCAAATGTGATTCTTGAATATTCCCTTCCCTTTGTATAATCAGGTTGAATTGGAGCTTCCGATTCAATTAAATTCTTGAGGTACTCTAAAATATAGGCATCTCTTTTTTGAATCTTAATTTTTAAACCAGCATGATTTTTTTCATCATATGAAAATACGTGACCGTCACTATAAATCCAACCAAGGAAATAGAGCTTTTCTAACGAATCTAACTTTTCGAAAAACTTTTCGTTTAAAGGATACTTTCTTGCCTTGTAAGTATAGCCTGCACTTACTAAATACCTTCTGATAACCCCATGAGTTGTGTTGTATTGTTGTGCTATTTCTCTTAAACTGAGTCCCTGTACTTGATGTAATTCGTTGAACTTTTCAATGTCTTTCTGATTAAATCTTTTGTTAAACATATTCTATCTCCCCTTCAAATGTTTGATATTAGCAATGTTGACAGGAAGATAGAAAAATATACTATCTTAATTAATTATTTCTTGAAGTTTCATATTTTTTACTAGTTTAAACCATAAAAAAGACCATCAAAATGATAGTCCTACCTCAACAAAGCCTTAAGTAAAATTTGAACAATATTTACTCTTCAGAAAGTTTATTGAGTTGTTTAATTTATAGATTTTCTTCATGTTCTATATTTGTAAACATCAACACCATCTGATGGTGTATCGGTAAGTGTTACTCGAAATAAGTTGTAAGGAGGCGATTGCGATTGTGCTTGTTTTCGAAAGTTACTACTTATTTTGTTAATTGCAATAATATTGTGTTTTAAGATATTTATTGCTAAAGCCGCTCTTTCAAATGCTTTATTGATAAGTACCATTCTTTTACTGATGAAGCATATAGCGTGCCAATTTAGGTAAACAGGGATTTGGCTTACATATCCTAGTATAATAAAAAAGACAGAGACTAACCTCTGCCGTTCCTTACTTAAAACACGAAAAAAAAACTGCATTACCAATAGTTAGATTGTGTCTAACAAATGGTGATGCAGTTCAGTATTTATATTGAAACTAAGGTATGTAAACAACTTTTAAATTTAATGTATTTCATCTTTTTACTGAGAATTTATAATATGATCGGGTTGAAACCATTGCTTTGGGCAAATTGATTCTAGCATATATTTGTAAAACTAAATCTAATGACTCATCCCCTACATCGCTAACCTTCTCTCGATTTATTTCTTCCAGAATACTCTTACTTTACTTTTTTCTGAAACCATTCTGCCACCACCATATACGAATCGGTTAAAACAATTTTTCAATTACTATATTGGTTTATAAAAATTTCACCCACACTTGAATAGAGTCCTCCAGATATTCTCTCTTGTAACCCCCTGTTGTGCTTTTAATTATTATATATTTCATTTTGTTCAACAATTAATTGAAGGACTTTTGGAAATTGTTCAGATAGGAGTGTTTCTTTCTTGTGGGCCATATATATCAAGCATTCCCATTTTAAAATAATTTAATATTAAAGCTGATGAATTGAATGATGAACGATTATTCATTAAACACATATGTATTAATTTTCTTTTAAAAGATTATACAAATCAGCATTAGAATTGTTCAAATAGATGTTTTGTTTTAAAATTACTTCTCTTGTTACATCCGTTTGAAGTTTTGACAAAATAGTGTTATTAATGTCTGTTAAAAAAAGAATATCTTTTACCATTTTGGCATCGAAAAATATATCTTTATAGCTAATATCTAGTCTTCTTAAATAAACTTCGTTATACATTAAAGCTAATACTATTTGCCTATTTAAAAACTTTTTATGAAAAGCGTACCTATTTTCAATACCAAACATTTCATCATACTCAGCTATGCGTTTGTTATCTGTTTTCTTTCTAGCTAAAAATTTTATCTCATAATTTTCATTTCTTCCTACAATTTGGCTGTAGTAATCTTGATCGCCTTCTTGAAATTCTCTTTTAAACACTCCTAATTCATCCAAATCTTCTAAGTAAGGATGAATGAAGCTGTCTATACTCACTTCATCCGCTCCTTTAATTCCTGAATTACAAGTATTACATGCCGGTATTAAATTATAAACAGATAAACTAAATAAAGGATGATTTGTTTTGGCTAATAAATGATCTAGTGCTGGTCTAATTTTAAATGTTTCATCTCCATCTTTCTTATATATAGTATGTGTAAATTGTGAGTTACAATAGACGCATACCGAATGATTTAATTCCATTGTATATTTATATGCACTCCATTCACTCTCTAAATAATCTTCTTGGCTAAAAGAATCGTAGTTAAAAATATATTTTAAGAAATCTGTTGTTAATTCTTTTGTCTTTATTAAACTAATACCTTCAGAATCCATAATTTGTTTATACATTTCATCTTCTAGCTCAAGCAATTTTTTGGGTTTAGAAATTATAATCTTTTTAAATTTTTCTTTCAAAAATTCAGCTAATAAAATACGGCTTCCTTTAGAAATATTAATAGATTTATCGGCATAATAATTTTTAGGATAATCCGCAGCAATGTATTTACAAATTTTACCGTAAGGTCTCTTTTTTAAATAATTTACATTAGAAAAATTTATTTGATGTGCATTTCCATGCGTTTTTTCATCAAATTTCCCGATACAATATTTTAAATGATCAATTAAAATCCGATTAGGTAAGTTAATTCTTTTCATTAATTTCACCTTCAATTCTCTCTACCATTTTTTTATAATACTCCAGTAATTCATGATTATTTTTTTTATGAAATGATTTAGAATTAAGATATTCCTCATTTTTCTGTTCTAGAAGACTTAGACACTTTTCTCTCACTAATGGTTCACCGATTATATTGAATGCATTGTAATAAAAATTATATTCTTTATTCGCTTCTTGAGGTGATTCATAAATTTGACGAATCCATTCATTTACTTTACTTTTTGCAAATTCCCCTGTTAAACCACCCTTAAGGAAAAAGGCGTTAGTATATAATTCTTGTATATTTGCAGCAAAAGTTCTGTGTAAGTTTAATTCTTTTACAACATCTGAGATTTTTTCATCTGAAAGTATTTGAATTGCGTAATCTGGTAAATCTGATACAATAAACGGCGAATGTGAAGTCAATATTATTTGCATTTTATTTTTTTTAAATAGTTGGTTTAACGTCTCAATTAAAATATTCAAATAATTTTTTTGCCATTGTGGATGAAAATAAAGTTCTCCTTCATCAATAATTAATATAATATCTTCGTTTTTTTCCACCATAGTACTAGCTTTATATAATCTACTTAAAAAACTAATAAAAGATACTTCACCGCTACTTAAGTTCCTCCAATTATATTTAAATATTTTCTCATTAGGATAAGTTGTGAAAAAATTTAACAAAGCTTTATTTTCTAGGTCTATATTTTTTTCAAAGAAATTGATTTCATTTATAACTTTCGTTGCTAAATCTATTTTGTTATTAATATTTTTTATTTTAGTTTCAACAATATCATATAAAAATACCGGTAAATTTTCCTTATTGAAACCACTTGATTCATCTGGGAAAAATTCTATATCTAAATATTCTTCATCATAATCATCATATTCATAATATTTGTCATTTAGATTATTGTCTTTGTCTTCTATAAAGCTATCAAATTCATAATCAGAATTAAAATGCATATCAATAAAATTATTCAAATCTTCAATTTTTTTCACTTTATCATATTCATCATTTAAATAATTGTCTTTTATAAAGCTATCAAATTCATAATCAGAATCAAAATGCATATCAATAAAATTATTCAAATCTTCATTTTTTTTCACTTCATCATCTTTATCATTTAAATAATTGTCTTTGACTTCTATAAAGCTATCAAATTCATAATCAGAATCAAAATGCATATCAATAAAACTATTCAAATCTTCATTTTTTTTCACTTCATCTATTTCTTTAGTTAGATCAATGAAATCAATATACAAGTCATTTTTATCCTTACTAAAAGAATATTTATACAACTCTGTTTTTAAAAAATCTTTTGAGGCGAGAAAGAGGTTAGAAAGTCCTTTTTTTAATAAATGTACTTTTTTCCATTTTTTATATTCATGTTTTATTTCGTTAGAATTAAAATTCAAGTCATATGTAATAGATTTAATAATTCCTATTTCATCTGGAGTTAATAATGTAGTTTGAAAACTATTATGAAATAAAATATTTTCTGTAAATTCCAATATTTTTTCTTTATTATAAACCAGGATATAAAAGTTATTTAATATGAGATCTATTTCTAAAATAAAATCTTTCTTAAGGGCTTCTATATCTAAAATTATATTGTTATGTAATAAATCATAGATCTTGTCTCTTAATTGCGAAAAAAAGTCATCTATTTCAGAATCGCTTAAATCTCTTAAATGTGGTTCTATATTTTCGAATAATAGATTTATTTTTTCATCATTTATATCAAAACTACCTAGATTCAAAATTTCACTCGATGTTAATAGTTCTATAAAATCATCAAGCCACTCCAAGTAATTTGAAGAGTAATGATATTCAACTAACTGTTTATAGAGGATTTTTTCATCCGTATTAATTGTTTCTTTTATGTTTAATTTTAAGCCTTTAGTACTGTAAAACTCAATTAACTCCTTTACAGATTTTATCTTTTCTTTAAGATTCAAATGTATAGTAATACTTTCTGGTGGTTGAAGATACTTATTAACTTTTAATTGTTCCTTATATAAAATCATAAATTCAATATGTTTATGTGTCTCGTCATCTTTCAATTCTTTTAATGAAAATTGTTTTTCATGATAATTATCTAACAAAGAATTAGTTGATAAATTAATCATACTCCTTGTGGATTTAAATATATTATTACCATCAAAAACATTTGAATCATAAATGAATTTTGTTCTATTAAATATATAAGAAATATTCTTATAACTTACTTTTAAATTTGTTTTGAATACTCTGCTAATGTTAGTTAAAATATAATTTTCATCTTTATGACTATCGTAAGTATTTATAAAATACTCCGTATTTAATAATTCCTTTTCGCTTAATAAATTTATTATTTTTCTTATCATATTTGTTTTACCAGAACCATTCTTCCCTACTAGTGCATTAATATTGTAAATATTACTCCCAAATAAATCTTTTATATATCTAGTATTCAGTCTCTTATTAAATGTATATTTATTCGTATTCAAATCGATATTATATCTATGACTTAAATTAAGTTCTATAATTTTTTTTGTTTGTTTATCTTTTATATAGATATAATCAATAATCATTTTTTTAGCCTCCGTAGTTGTTTTCCCCTATAAATATTACTAATCGATTAAAATTCTAAATCAAATTGCATTAAATTTTTAAACCCATAAAATTGATGGATTAGAAATGAACATTTATATTATGACATCACTTTTAAAAGATATTGTTAATATAGCTCTAAAAAAGATTTGAAGTTATGACTTTTAATTGCTTCAAATTAAATTTTTATATACTAATTTAATCATATTTTAGGTTTATAATTCCATTTTTATGTGTTAATTTTTAAATTAAAGGATTATATTTTATTTATCTAATTTGCACAATTTGAGATAAATAGTAAAATTTCAACCTTAGTAATCTCCTTATTCTTCACATGTGCTAATGAGTAGGTCTTAACAGGTTCGAATCCTGAACAGCACACCAACTAAAAAAAGGAGGTAGTAAAGAAATGACGCATTCTTACAAGACGCAATCAGTAGCAGTAATAGGACCAGCACGTACTGGTAAAAGCTCACTAATCTCAATGTTCTCAGCAAATGAGCGTGAAATTCGCCGTAGTATCTCAGGTGAAGGCTTAGACAAAACTAAAAGCCTAATGCGCTTAGTAGTGCATCGCGAGATGATTGCAGAAGAATCTAAGGTACATCTTACTATAAACAATGATTTTAAAAACTTAGAGGATACAAACCCTGAATTACATAGTCGAATTGTCGAAGCAGAAGAAGTAATTAAAAGTTCTGCGAGCTTACATGAAAAGATCAAACATTTGGTAGCTGTTGAAGGATTAAAATGGAGCCTTATTACTGAGATGTCTGATTGGGCAAAAGAAGTAATCAGTGAAGATGTATCAACTCTAGTAATCTACGACACTGAAGGTGTGGGATTAGATAACAATCCTTATATCCCTATAGTAGATAATTATTTGCTTATCGTATCGAGCAAGAACCGTTCAGAATTAAGTAACTGTTTAAAAACTTTAGAGGACTACTTAATCTCTAGTAAAGTTACTTACCTATTTGCCACTGTAAATTCGGAATATGAGGATAACGAGGAGTTCTTAGACTACAAACGTGAACAAGTAGACACGATTATGAATGAAATTCAGAGTAAAGTAATTAACGAATTGATACCCTATGAAGCGATGGAGCAGCTTGATGCTTATAGATTAAGTTCGAACTACATCGTTTATCCTAAATTCAAGGATACTATACGCGAGAACGGTAAAATTGTAAAAGGAGTAGCTTCTGCAGTCGAAGCATCTAAAGGTGAGTTCAAGTTAGAAAGGTTTACTAAGGACTTGAAAATTAAGCTATCTAACCCTGATAACTTAAACAAGAAGCTAGAGGAATTGAAATCATTGAGCGATGAAGAACGCAACAATGTAATAGAATCTATTAAAGTAGTTCTATTTGGTGGCCTCAAGTATGACACTGATAAACCGATAAACAATGAACCTCTTGCTCTTGAGAAGATAGAGTATCTCCTTATTACTGATGGGGATGAAGATATCCCTTATGTACAAGTTGCTAAGTGTATTACTAAAGGTCGAACTAAGACTTACGACTATACGTTACTACCATATACAATCCCAGAATACTTGAAGAATGACGCTAAAGATGTAGCAAATGTTCTCAAGCATCAATTGGAAAATATGTACAAAAATAACCACAACTTTGAAGCAGGCATGCTAGTTTTAATTGTACGAGACCTTATGGCCCATGACCAAAACTTTGACCCTGTGCAACACGGCCATCATTGGGATGAATTTCCACGAAATCTACAATCTATCTATTCACGTCTCTACACTCCTCTCCTCGTATCAGAGGATGATAACCATAACTATGTAGAAAAACTTCAAATGTATGGTATTGAAAGTGGCTCATGGAATTATACCACTAGCGGAGAATATATATCGAGAATACGTGAAACAGTTCTACTCGCTAATAACTTATATCAGACAGAATTCTTTGGAGCAAATAATATAGAGGAATTAATTCGAAACTACGCAATTAGTGCTTACCGAATTGCTATTGCGATTCAAGTATTCTCATCACAAGGTCTTAGCTTGTTTGAAGAACAAAAAGTGTAACAAATTAAAGCAGGGTAATTGAATTACCCTGCTCAGACTGTAGACAAACCTCAAAATTTGAGTTTGTTTACAGTTTTTTTTTGAAAAATAAGTAACTAGATGAAAAAAGCTACGTTAAATACCTTTTAGCGGACGTGGCTCAATCCACTTGGAACCCCGTATTCATCCATCTATATTGTTAAAAAACGTCAGTGGAGTACTAAAAATGAAGGATGGTGAAAACTCTAATCTTACATATTTCAGTATAAACGAGCTACCAAATTATTTTGAGAGGAGAACTAAAATGTTATTAGATCATTTTGAAGATAAATGGTGGAATTAAGGTGTTTCTTTTGTCAATGATTCTCTTTAAATAGCAAAGAGCATACTTTCATAATAGCATGCTCTCATCATTTTCTATTGGGGTAATCTCTCTTAACCATAGTACCTGGCATCTACTAATGGCTCAAATCTATCCTTTTCTACCAACTGGGACAAGGCTAATACCTGAACAGGCAGCCTCACTTAAAAGGCGTCAGTCTTATTCACAGGCTGAGCATCAAGTGACAAATGAACTTATGAATGTTTTCATGAGGCTAACAAAAATCTCTTTAGCTCGATAAAATCCCATTTGGTCCAAGGCATCTCACTAATGCTAAATCCCACAGTTCCATTACCTACAACTGATTGATCTATAAATTGATACCCACCTTCTTTTCCCCTTTTACCTAGCCATTATTTCATTACTTAAAAATCTTATTGATCCAATTCTCATCTCAAACATTTTATCCCACAGATTCAAACTTTCATTAGCAATCAACTTTAACGAATCATCTTCACTTTTATAAGTCTCATCATATAAACCAACTATAAGTTTTGAAAGTGATTCGTCAAACCCCCAATTTTCCGAATCAGAAATTGTAAAATTATCAATCAAATGATTACTCAAAACAACTATAATCTCATGATATTCAATTAACGACTTATTCTCCTCTTCTAAGTATCGGACAAAAGAATAAAGTAATCTTCTACTCACTTTAGATTGCATTATTTTAGTTAAAAACTCGTAGTCTCTATTTAATCTTATTAGATTGTCATAAAATAATTTTGAAAAAGCAATTTCAAAATCGAAATCTAGCTCTTTAAATGCTATAAGAATTTGTTTGCAACGTTCATTATATTCATCTTTATTAAAATAAATAATAACCATTTCTAAAAAAGACTCCGCTTGATTCTGACTAAATATATTTATGTCTGCTACTATGTCTTTAAACTCACCATATATTAAATTCATTTCAGCAAGAGTATATGCTCCAACTTTTATTAAGTCTTTATCATCTGAGTAAAAACATTTTAATATAGTCTCTAAAACTGCTTCACGATTTTGACCGTAGGAGAAGAAGAAAATGTCCCTAAAATTGTAATGTCCCGCAAATCTATAATCTTCCTTATATAATTCTAATATTTTATTTAAAGCCCATTCCTTTTCTATATTAATTACTGGGCGTAATGTAAAAATAGAAGCTAATTTCACTGCTGGGTTTGGATCTATGGTAAGTTGATTTATTGTTGTTTTAAATAAACTATAGTATGATTTATCTCCCCATAATAAATGTTCTATGGCTCTCGCTGCATACCCCCTTACACAATTAATAGAATTGCTATAGAGTAAATCAAAACTTCGCATTTCTTTATCTTCTGTAGTTGTAACAACTGGCTTTTCTAAACTAGGATTATTATGATTGACGGCAATTTCCATTAGCATTTTTAGCGTTTCATCAGACCAACCAACATTTTCTGATTTCTCTATAATTCTACAAATATTTTGCGCTCTATAAGAATTATAATCACTCGGAAATTCTTTAAACAGATCCTCTAATAAATATATAGATATTTCAGTTATATCACAGCTAGTTAAACCATTATACAATGCATCTATAAACTGCTCATTTACAATTTCCTTGTTATTTAAAACTATATCAATCATTTCTAACGGGCTTTTTCTAACAGCTTCAGCAAAACTACTAGCAAATTGACGAATTGAACTTTCAACGAATCCGCCTGATACTTCTTTCCAACGTTCTTTTGTATTAAATTCAACTTTACATTTCGTTATAATCCCCAACCAATTTCGAGATGAAAGTAACTTTCCACTAACAGGAGAGGTAACAAATCCTCCATGCCCTAAATGATATTTATACCTGGTATTCTGTCCATTAAATCTTCTTTTTAAAACCTTTAATAAGTCTTCAGCTTGCTTAGTTATCCTATCTTTAGGCAATACAGAGAGTAGTTCTAATTGTAAATCTCCCCAAAAACTCCAATAAGCTCTTTCTCCTTTATTTTCTTTGTTATACTCAATTCTGCTCTTTAAATAATCCTTTGCATTTTTTGGTACATAACTAATAATCGAATCTTCTAGATTAGCAAATAATGAATTATTACAGTTCATCGAATGTTTTTGTATAATTTTTTTTACTAGAGAAAGTACATCTCCGTCCCCAGCAGTCCGAATAAAAATTCGATTTTTAAAATTTTTACATATAAAATCAATAACATAATCACTAAAATCTTCATTAAAATTAAATAACGCATCTAAAATTAATTCATTAACAACGTCATTAGAAGTAACACTTAATTCATTAATTATTTGTAGAGACTTTTTGGGATTAGTTTTAATTATAGATTTGTTTGCCTTCTTTAGAATTTTTACAATAATTCTTTCTATACTGATTTTATTATGCTTTGCCGACCACTCACTAAATTCATAAATTGGACCTACTTCTTTAGGAATATACTTGATTAACTCCCTTAAAACCTCTTCACCATTTCTGATTAAGAAATCATTATCTTCTAAAAAAATTTCCTCCTCAAATTTTTTGAATTTATGGGTATTATTTCTTAATTTATTTTCTAATAAAAATGCTAAATATTTTATTGTTCTATACTCATGTTTTTTTATATCTGATGTAAAATCCATATAATAGTGATTTAAATCTGGATAGGTCTCGTAAAGTTTTAATCTCAACTCAAACATTTCATCAACGTCTTTAGACAAATCATAAGGAAAACAAGCAGCAAATCTTCTAGCATATTCTTCTGAAACAAAAATATATTGTTTAATTAAGTCAATATCCTCAGAGTCATATTGAGGGCTAACACTAGCAATTAGATGAATTGCATAATCTTTATTTTCTCTATCTTCTAACCATTTTCGTATAATCCCGTTATTTAAAAGCAGCTTATAATATTGAACTTTTGAATAGATAACATTATTTAATAGATGGTCCTTCCATTCACTATTTTCACAATATGACAAAATAAACCTTTGAATATTTAAATTTAAAACTTCAATATCTCTCATTATTTCCAAAAATACATATTTGTTAAAAAATCTGATTTTTTTATCTTTTAATAACTGTGTTCCAACGTTTATAAAATCTGCACTGTCAGTTTCTAATAGTGATTGCATTAACATTTGAAGTTGATATCTTTTAGCAGGTGTTTGCAACTCTTTACTTCCCAAAATCTCACTCATTGGAATACCTTCGAAATATCTATGAAGCATTTTTTCAGATAATAAATAATCTAATATAGATTGGTGTGCAAATGAAATTTTATTACCTGATATATTTATGAATCCACTTGATGATAGGAAATCTAATTCATTCTTATTACCGTTAAATAGAATTTTAGGTACATATATTCTTTCAAGTTCTGAAAACTTATTAACTAAATCTTGTTTGAAATTATTTAATTCCTTCTGTGAAAGCCCTAATTTAGAATATCCATCTAACATTTGTTCCCACCAGTGTTCAATTAAATGATTAGTTGTTAAACATTCATCATAAGTTTTTTTGTTATCCAGCTGTCCCCAAATAAATAAGTTACTCGGGATTTTCAGTAGACTTTGTAGTTTAAGAGTTAAGGTTTGATATCTTTCACCAATAATATTCTCTACTTCTTGTCTTTCCAACTCACCGATTTTAACTTTATGCCATTTAATTAATGATGATTGATTATCCTCTTTGAATAAACCTCGGATATTGTTATCACTTTCTAGATCAAGGGTTCTACATACCATAACAACAGATATTTTATTCGTTCTTTCCCTATTTAAATAAGTGACTTGTTCAATTATTTCTGAGCATACTAGTAATGCCCCCTTTGAGTGAGCTTGGGTCCACCTTAATGCATCTAGCTGATCTAGTATTAATACAGCTTTATCATTTTTTGATAGACTATGTAAACAATGTGCAATTGAATCTGGAAATCCTAATTCTTCTCCCCACAATTTAGCATTGTTACTAGGTACACGTTTGTCCAATTTAATTGCTAAATAAGAAATAGCTTTTGATTCACAGTATTGAATGATCGCTTCTGTGGTTCCACTTTTGCCCATCCCAGCTTTACCATGGATAATCAAAGAGTCATTATCATCTATCAATCTATAACATTGTTTATAACTCTCTCTTTCAAAGAATAAATTATTTAATGGTGTAAAAATTCTTTTATACTCTCTATTCAATTCAACTATTCTTGGACCTATTCTTCTATCAAGTGAAAGATTTTTAAATTGTAGATTATTCTCAACAGAAAATTTATGAATTAAACCCATATTTATTCTTTTGCCTAAAATATCTCCATCTATAATCCAACCTATAAATTGAGCATATATAGCTTTCTCATCACCGGAGAATAAGTAAGAAATCTTTTGGAGAATAATTTCTTTTAAATATGTGTCTGGAATCTGATGAAACAAAATTTTCTTCAGATAGTTTAGAGATTTTTCAATATCACAACTTTTAGCAACATCTAAATCCATAGAATCACAGAAGTTTTTGTAAAATTTTTGAAATTTAACACTTGAAGTCATGATTTGGTGCTTATAAAAATCATCTGTACTTTCACTCGAATTATTAACCCTTTTTAATAGATCCTCTAAATTTTGAAAAGCTAAAGGTGTAACAAGCGATACGTAGATATCTTCTTCTCTATCTAATTGTTCTTTCCAATTTACAAATATATTTTTTGAATTTGCTGATCCAAAATCCCAACTATCTTTACTTCCATTTCTACCTTTACATTGTTGCCCCTCTTTACTGCCATCCTTTTTTCCTATCCAAATATCAACACCTTTTTCATCATCACCAATTGCCTCTAAAACTAAATAATCTATCTTCTCTTCGATTACTTCTAATATTTTCAAAATAGTAACTTTTATTTCATATCTATTTCCTTCTTTATCTGCTCTTCCACCGATTTCATATGGCATTTTTAATCCCCCATCACTAGTATTTATTTCCTATATTTTACATGACACGACATATAAAACAAAACCCACCTCGATTGCTAACAATAAATTAAGTTTGAAATAGTTTATTTTATCTCTTCGAATATAAAAGAGTTAAAGCTATACTATTTCAAATCTTAAGAAATGAGGTAATTCTATAAGACAAATTAGCACTGTATTTAATCACTTAAATATAAAAATTATTATCGTACTATAGAGAAATACTATATTCATTTGCATGAGGAAATGTTTAAAAAACGTTCTGGAGTACTATCAAATTTAACTTATAATAATTAACAACAGAGCTTACTATGTAAGCTCTGTCTACTTTTCCTTCACTTTAATTGAAAATTAAATACATTTAATTTATTTATCAATTTTTAATAGTTTCTCATCAAATTCTAAAACAACAGAGTTTATAAAAACATGTTCTGGATATCCTATTAACTGATAAAAAATAGATTCAGGAAAACAATTATCAACTTTTAAAACTTTATCAAACTTATTTAAAACGCCTTCTCTTTCAGCTATTTCTCTTAATATTGTTATTGTTCGATCATAGACATTAAAACTATCTAACCTTTTAGGGGCTTCTATTAATTGAAAATCACTTAGAGGCCATGTTCCATCTTTTCTTTTACTCATTGCCCATTCTTTCAATTTTAAAGACGAATCGAGTACTTCATTCACAGCATTGGAAGACACAACATGTTTCCAAACTTCAGAGAGGTTTCCAAAGCCATTCTTCCCATCCATACTCTCAGATATGTATATAAAAAATCTAATCATTAAAAGTCCATTTTTGTATACATCTACAGGAACTAAAGTACTTAATACCGTATACGCACCTGATCTTATAAATAAATCTGAAATAGATATAATACCTTTACCTCTTGAGCCTGTATGACATGCACTAAAGAATACAATAGGTGGCGACCTGAAATCATTATCAATAGGTGACCAATAATCATTTTTACCAATTTTTATACCTGAATAATTCCTTTCATGATCTTCAAATCCATGAGCAGAAATGATTAAGAATAATGTATCTGGATGTTTTTTTATTACATTATTAAACTCTTTTATATCTCTCACAACTTTATAAACTATGTTAAAATGACTTTTATTTATCGAGCGTTTAAAATAATGCCACATTTCATCAGACGCTTTTCTAATTCTATCTTCTTCCTCTATACATTCAACGATTAATATTTTCGAATTCTTTGATACAAAAATCTCTCGTTTTTTGGGGAATTGAATTTGCAATGTTCTTGTTAATGGAGTAATAGGTTTGTAACTTAAAGACTTATAACAACATAATGGTGCAGTTGCTTGTGGAAAAATTGCTAAACCTAGTGGAAAATTAGTGAAAGCATTAATATGACTGGCTCTTCTAATTATATCAATTTCATTATCAGTAAATTTTTCTGTAATTAATGATCCTATTTTTCTTAAAGTTCTCCATATATACCTATTATTATTACCTTTACGTCTGGTATCCTTAGAATATGCTTCTAACTTTTCTAATTCAATGAAACATTGTCGTTCAATCTTTTTAATTGATAAATATAGCCCATTATTTTCTATTGCATTATGAATACCTACCAACTTCAATGCTTTTAATTCGTTTTCTGGAATACCGTTATCAGATGTTATCTTATCTACGATTACAGCTTGACCTGGAGCTGCAATTGTAATTGGAAACATAGCTTTAAATAATGCTTCATCCCTAATCTTTTGTTTCTTATTCTCATCTATTTCACCGACTAACTGTCCAAGCAGCTTATATGAATCTAAAAAAGCTTGTTGTTTCCAACGATAATTGGCAAGATCATTAATAGCCTTTGTATTTAATTTAAAAATGTCGGCATCAACCTTCCCTAAATAATCAGAAAAATGAACTAAAGGTAATAATTCTAAATTAGACTCATCAAAATTAACTACAACTTCTTTCATACCATTATCGTAATCACAAATGTCTTCCCAAACATTTTTTAATTTCAATGAATTGAATTCTTCAAAACTATAAATATTTTCAATATTCTCTCTAAATGTTTCTTCGCAATTTATACCGTCACATAAAATAAAATAGTCTCTATCATTTTTGTAACCATTAGAAATATACATTTCTTTAAATATTTCTAATGGAATTGGAATGATTGATTGTGATGAATTATTTATTTTACTAATTTGATTTGGCGTTAATTCAGATGTATCATAGTTAACTCTTGGAAAATGTAATAATTTCATAATTATATCCAAAGTTGAATCCAGTTCTTCGTCAAACATTAATTTAGTAGACGCTAACTTACTTTTTATTTTGTCTAAGCTTTCATATTCAATAGGTACATAATCAATATTAGTTTCTTTTTGCTCAAATATAATAAAATAATTTGGAGCTAATAATTTTATTATATTATTCTCTGTGGAAACTTCACTCTTCAAACAGACACCTCATTTTCAAATAATACTTTTATCATTTACGTTTACGTTTCTTCTTATTTATTAGCTTTTGTTCCCTTAATATTTTTTTCTGTTTTCTTGTGTGACGTTGTATATGCGACATACTTTTTCTCGACTTATCGCCTCACCTCGTAAAAATCATAATACCAACACACACAGACATATTATGACCATGTAAATATGTATTATAAATATTATAATATCCCTAAATTATACCATTACCTGTAATTATTTTGTGATATTTTATTCAACCAAAAGTAGAGATAATTATACCTGTAGCTAACATTCGAATGATTGATGCTTGCGGGAAGTTAATAAAAGCGGAGATGTTTGGGATGCAATGACGCCGTTAGAATGGTGACGATTTAACAAAACTAAACAGAAAAGGCTTTGCATTAAATACAAATGGCTTCGCAAAAAATATGATTCGTTACCAAAAAAGCAGAAGTAAGTATGATAATTCCATACAAAACTTCTGCTTTTCAAGAAAAATATTACCTTGTTTTTTGTTTCGAAATTCCCCACTAGTTAGATTAGATACCTAAACTGTAGAGGGACTTGAGCTTACTGGTAAGTCTTTTTTTATGCGTCTGTATAAATTCTTTGCACTATTATCATCTTCTGCTAATGGAATAAGACCGTTCTTTTGCATCCGTGTGGGTACTACGTAAAATGTCATCGTCCCCCATTATAGGAAAATTGATAAGGAGAAATACACCATATCAACTTTTTATCCTTTGTTAAGATATAGTACCAACCAGCTTAGTTTGCTTACTCTTATGAATAATTTTTATGAATATTGGACAAATCTACATTAAACGATAATTAGCATTATTTAAACGAATAATCCCCTTTTGAACGATAAATTATGTGAAACACCCGATAATTTGAAAGTTGTGACCAAGGTATTTATATTATGTAAACTAAAATTATTTTGCGTGGAGGAGGGCTTGGATACGTCAACTACCCATAAAGATCGGTTTTAATTACTAACGATACATAAAGTTTCTCACGCGTGACGGTGTGATTCTCTTTTCTTTTGTTTTTAAGCATTTGTAGCAACTGTTACGACCTTTGATGGTTCGTAACCTGCCCCTTACTGATATATCTCCAGGCCGTATATAGAGCTGCTTTACAATAAGGAAAACTAAATGTTCCTCTGCGTTTAACTAACTAATGGAAACAACCTCGTAAGCTATAGTTACGAGGTTGTTATGATTAAACTTTTCAGTTTGACTGGTAAGGAATTCCATCTTTTAGAACAAAAGCAGTTTTACTTTCCACACCTGTAGCAGATATAGACTTTATACCATATGTGTATACTTTACTCTTATTTGCCTTCGTATCTACATAAATCGTATTACCTTGTGTGTTATAAACCACGTCCACTATATTTTTAGCGTCTTCATATGATCCTTCTTTTGTTCCATCAAATCGATATATTACATATTTCCTTGGTTGAGTACTATTTTCATCTGTAATAGTAAGCTTCATGCCGAAAGACTCTTTACTCAATTTAACATCAGTTGGACATAAAGGTATTGCAGAGTCTTTCCAATAAATTGAAGGTGTTAAAGCTTTATAATTGTATAGTTGCTGATTTAGATAAGAAGCATGTCCAAGAGCGTTATTGTTAATACTTCTTAGAGAAAAATGCATTTGTCCTTGAGCATTATTATTTGCTCTGTTGGCGTTTACTTGGCTGATAATTTCCGTCTTATTATTCCACGCAGTATCAGAATCATTTCCAACTTTATGATTGGCCATGCCAATATATAGATTAACAGGATGGACTTTTGCGTACGTTTGAACTTCTCTTCCCCACCAATCTAATAAAACCGAGTAATTTGCTGCTTTATGATTTCTAGACCAATAGATTTGAGGCGCAATATAATCGATACTACCATCTTTAATCCACTGTCTTGTATCAGCATAAAGATCATCGTAGTTACTCATTCCATTCGTGTTACTACCAGTAGAATCTTGCTTTTTGTTTCGCCAAATTCCAAACGGAGATATTCCGTATTGAACATGTGGTTTAATTGCCTTAATGCTTGCATAAACCTTTTTAACTAATTCATTAACATTATTTCTGCGCCAGTCTTCAATATTATTGAATGAGCCACCATACTTTTTAAAAGTTTGTTGATCTTGAAAAGTCTCTCCTTTTATTTTATAAGGATAGAAGTAATCATCCATATGTACTGCGTCGATATCATAGTTGCTTACTAATTCTTCTATGGTTGATAATAAGTAATTTTGAACTTCCGGCAAACCAGGATCTAAATAGTATTGTTTACCGTATTTCACTACCCAATTAGAATTTTTACGGGCTACATTATCGGCAGCAAGATTAGACAAAGATTGCGATGGCATCGTGACCCTATATGGGTTTACCCAAGCATGAAGTTCTAATCCTCGCTTATGTGCTTCGTCCAGCATTATTTGCAATGGATCAAAACCCGGATTGGTCCCTTGTGTCTTGCCTGTTATATACGATGACCATGGAGCAAGCTTAGATGGGTACAGTGCATCATTTAATGGCTTAACTTGAAAAATAACTGTATTAAAGTTATTAGCTTTTAATTTGTCTAAAGTACTTTGAACCCATTGAGTATATTGGGTTTTACTCATACCTGCCTTCATATCAATATTAGAAACTGTTGCAATCCAGGCTGCACGCATTTCATTTTGAGGTAGTGAATTAGCTGTAGCCTTTTGATTTGTAAAACCAGGGATAAGTAAAAGTAAAACAAAAAAAGTTACTAAGCACTTTCCAAAAAAATTTTTAAACATAAATATTGAAATCTCTCCTTTTAATTCTCAGCTATTCAAACCTAGCTGTTACTATAACCTAAGTAAATATCTTTTCAGCCTATTCTATAAAAGTAGGAACTGATTGATCCTTCTAAATTTTGTCGGCAGACCCCCTATTGGTAATTTCAATTGTTTGCGAAGCTCGGTGGAAAATTTTATTCTGTTTCTTCGCTCACTATATAATACCACAAATACCCAATTATTCTCCCTTCACTGGTAATTTCTATTTCCAATCATTTGGTCAATTGTTAAGTTTGTGTGATAAAGTGTACCATAAAAAGATTGATTATTTCGGAAAGCGAATATTCAACTAACGCACCCCGTTAGTTGAATAGGAAAAGAAACGCTTAGTCCACAATCGCACCCTTTAACGGAATAACACATGAGCTTCTATTAGCTAGTTTTTTAAGTACAAGGCTCTACTACTTGGTAGAAGGTGACTGGCAGCCATAAGAGTATGCAAGACATAGAAAACCACTCTTTTCTAGGATAGGCCTACTCATTGAACTGGCGTCAACAGTAAGGAAAGGATGCCCGTTTTCATATGCCTTTTTTGCACGAGTAGCTAAAAGAGCTGTATAATAACCTTTTCCTCGGAACAACGGTAGTGTTGAACCTCCCCATAAGCTGGCGAAAGAGGAATCTTCCTCTAGATACATCCAAGCTGCACTTACAAGCTGACCATCTTCATAAATTCCATAAAGGTATAGGGATTCAGGATTATTCTGTTTATCTCTCCAAAGTCTTTTTCCCAGCTCAGCATGCGGTACATTCCAGATGGCATCTTCTAGAACAATAATGTCTTGAATGCCTTGTTCATCTGTTATTTCCTTTAAGTTGAAGTTTTGGTCATAATTAAGCAAGGGATGCTGTTCATCTAACTTCATGACCATTAGTGCTTCAGGGTCATCTACTGTGAATCCTTCTTGTTCAAGAATATCTTTCAAACTAGTAGGCTTGTCATAGTTAAACACCTTCCACTCAAAATCTTGCTTAAGGTTACTAAAATAGTTTAACTCGTTCTTAATAATTTCTCTTACATCACATTCGTTTACATTAGATGAGATAATGAACCCTTTTTCACCAAACTGTGAAATGTGACGCACGACATGTTCTGTTTCCTCTCTTATGTAACCTTTTACTCGAGCCTCTTGTCGAAGTTCTTTGTGGAATAGTGAGATTAATTCATTTTTATCCATGGGCGACCCCCTGTATTTTAAAAATTCTTTTCTAACGAATCTTAATCCTTTAATTAGATTAGTACCAATTATTTCAAAAGAAGACGTTCGACTCAATCTTTTTTTTCGTAAAAAAGACGCTTTTCCTTGTTCCATAATCGCGCCCTTTAATTGAATAACAATTAACCCTCTATAGCTGGTTTAGCTCAATAAAGAAAAAGGAGCTGTCTATGCACCTCATTTTATTGAATTTTCTTTATCTTTTCTTAATGCTTCAACTGATGTAATTTACTAATTTTCAAAATAATATTAGAGTTATGAGACGTATCGAGATTCAGAAACGCGTACCGTTGCCCATCTCGATTACTCTCCCAGCGCATAATAAAAGTCTTTATCCTTTGTCAAGATAAGGGTAATTACATGCCATGCGTAAAGAGCAATACTTTGTTCAATTCGCATTTTACTACCTTAGGATACGGATATACACTCTCATCTGCTAGTACTACTATTTTTTATTACCAAATTAGCCGTTTCACTCGGATGGTTAAGAGGAAAATGATGTCCATATGGAACAAAATCAACCTTACCAAGATGCGAAGGAGCAGAATAGCCTCTGTCATAATCCCCCCAAATAATGTGAAGATTAAACTTTGTTACTTCATTGAAATCACCTTGAACGTTTTTCAATAGTAAACTGTTAAGCTGAACCGTAGTATTTAAAATTCTAGGAGAAGTAAAACTGCTAGTAATTTTTTCAATGTAATGTTCAGGGATACTCTCCGTACTTTCAAATAAACCATTACTTAATAAATAACGCTCTATCAATTTAGTAGTTGCCATTTTCAATGTCCATTTGTTCATAAATTGAGGAACATTTATCGATTTAGCCTTTTTTATAGCAACAGGTGGCTGAAGTAAAGTAATTGTATACTTCTTATCTATGTGCTTTTGTACTAATGCTTCCAAAAGAATATACGCACCAAATGAATGGCCAATTAGATGGGCACCATTAGTAGCTTTCTCCAATAACTGTTTCAATACATTCAAATAGATATTTAAAAGATTTTTCTCTCGTTTAAAAGGAGAACGTCCCAAACCCGGAAGGTCCATAATCCATACAGGTCGACCCGTTTTTTCATGAAGCTCTTTCCCTAAAGGAAATAAATCCTCTCCATCACTTAATAAACCATGTAATAAAATAAACGGTTTACCCTCTCCTTGTGATTGGTAAATGGTAGTATTGTAACATAATGTTCGTTTAAATAAATGACTGTGCTGGCCATTTTGATACATCATGCGATAATCCAGATCAGCTATTACGGCTGGAGAAAATTTCATTACATTTGTCTCCTTAAACCAATCTTCTCCCATAATCTTTTTCACTGAACCATTTGAAAATGTTCGATTTGTAATAAAGTTTAGCCCATCAGCAGGAATTTGGGTTATTTTGCTTACGCCACTATTCATAAGTGCTTTCATAAATGGCAATGGGGCAGAGATTTTAGGTGCAGTCATATTCATACTTTCTGACATAACATCCAATAATTGTGAAATATTTTGATCGTGTTGTTTATCTTCAACAAGTGTATATGTTTGTATAGTTGGTTGCTCCAATCTGAAAACCTGCACAATAAACTTTGCTAGTTCATCGTTTGCAATAAGTGGTAATCTATATTTCTTACCTCCAGGAATCACTGGCATGAGCCCTTTTCGCATACTCATCACAAGCAAGCCTAAGCCTCCTGTTTGCTCCGTACTCCCTGTTTTACTACTACCAACTACAGTTGGTGGATTAATTACTGAAAGCGGATAACCTATTGTTGATGCCTGCTGACGGATATAAAGATCTGCTAAAAACTTTGTTCTCTCATATGGATTTTTTATTTTCAAAAAATTGTTTCCTTCTTTAAACACATCTATCGCAATTTTGCTATTTTTATCATCAAAGGGACTCATATAGCCTACAACATGAATAAATTGTTGCAATCCCTTCAATTGGTGGATGTTTTTAGCGAATTCACTAATATGTTTGGCACCATTCAAAAATACGGAAGCAGCCTCTTTGCTTGTCGCTTGAATATCCATGGGGCCTCCTGCGTGAATAATCACATCCGTTTTCAATACCCACTCCCTATCTTCAGCACTTAGACCTAAGTCTATTTTCGTCAAATCACCTTCAATAAAGTGCATAACTGCCTCATTTAAGATGCCTCTTTCTTGATAAATGCGTGTTGCTTTGCTTTTCGATCTCACTAATAGAAGAATTGTAACCTGCTCTTTGGCTAATTCCTTCACTAATTCCTTTCCAATAAAACCTGTTCCGCCAGTTAAAAATACTGTTCTCATATAAATCCTCCTTTTAGTACTATTTAGTACTAATTTGGTGTAAAAAAAATGCTTCTTTTATCGAAGCAAGTTAAACAAATGATCTGCTGTTTTCATGATTACAGTTGCATCCTTCAGTGTTTCTGAAATAAATAGCGCTCCTTCAAGATTTGTAATAAAAAGAGATGCAACCTCGTCAATATTAATTGTCTTTTTAAATTCACCATTCTCTACCCCTTGTTTAAGTAATAGAGAAACTTTCGTTTGTAATCCTACGAAAAAAAGACCTATTTTTTCTTTTACTTTTGAGGCATTTGTAGGGCTTTGAATATAAAGCGTAATAAATGGACAGCCCCCCTTATATTCTCTCGTCTGTACTCCTTGTGATAATTGCTTTAAAAACAGTTGGATACGATTTTCAACTAATAATTGGTTTTGAGATAGTAAGTCATCAATTGCAGCTTGATACATTGCAATCCAATAATCGACGACCCCATCCAACAATTCTTCCTTATTAGAAAAGTGATAATACACATTAGACTTTGAAACTTTGCTTACACGAACTAATTCATCCATGCTTGTATAAGCAAACCCTTTTTCTAAAAATAATGTTGCAGCGACTTCAATTACACGTTTTTGATTCATTAATTTTCCTTTTGTCATAATTAGTACTATATAGTACTAAAACAGATGTTGCAAGTATTTTTGTTAGTTTAATAAAAAATAGATAAAAAAAGCTATACTTTAATTGTTTTTACTTTGCATAGTGGTTTTTTGTATAGAATTACAAAGAGATTGGATGGATACACTAAGCGAACTTGGGCTTCACGATGAATGGACTCAATCGCCGGTAGCACTGTTTGCTGGATAACATCTAAAGCATCCTCCTCATCCCTCTTTTATCCATTATCCTACCCAAATTTTATTCTGTCTTATTTTTTTAATCTAACCACTTCCGATCGTTAAGTGACAACCTTTATAATATCTATTTTGCTTTAAAATCATGTATAAACGATAAAAATGAACAATTCGGCCCCCCCTTGAGCATCAAGGGGTTTTTGATTTTGGAACTTCCTGAAAAATGGACCTTAAGAGAATTCATTGTTGTTTTAGCCTGTTATCCATTGCAACACCACCTCGTTAGGTTCAACTAGGTAATCTTTAATCAGTATCTTTATTGGTTTTATAATTCAAATTAATTGTGGTAGCCTTTAGCTGTTCAATAAACATACGTGTAGCAGCACCCATATATTTATCTTTCCTATAGACGATTCCTACTTCTCGGGAAAGATTAGAATTTACAATTGGAATGACTCTTATTTTATTATTGCTAAGGCACTCTAAATATGGTTTAGGCAATATTGTCACTCCTACTCCTTTTTCAACCATGTCAATTAACGATTCCATCGTTGTTATTTCAAAAGCCGGCTGAGGGAGAAATCCCAAGTCATTGCAAGATCTATTGATAAGTTGTCTTAAAAAGTAGTTTTCAGGAAATAAAACGGACGATGTTGTCCGTAAAACATCCAAATGGACCATTTCCTGTTCCTCTAATGGATGCCCTTTGGGTACCGCAAGAGCCAGTTCCTCCTTGTACAAAGAAATCGATTCTAATTCTCTATCTTTCATAGGTAAAAAAACAATCCCTATATCCAATTTATTTTCTAACAAGCTTATCCTAATGTCTTCCGTGCGTAGTCCAAACACAGAAATTTTAATAGCAGGGTATAAACGATGAAAATTAAGTAATGTCGGTGGAATTAGGTAATTTTCAACTGTTAACAATGTTCCGATAGAAATATTTCCTCTTTGGAGTCCGTTTAATTCCTTTATAGCAGTTTGCGCTTGTTCTATTTCATGGAAAATATTCTGAGTATACTTCAAAAGTAGTCTTCCTGATTCTGTAAGTGCCGTCTTTTTACCAATTCGATCAAATAAAGGTGCTCCAATCTCATGCTCCAATAGGCGAATTTGTTGGCTTAAAGATGGTTGGGAAATTCCAATCTTTTCTGCAGCTCTTGTAAAGTGAAGTTCCTGGCATACTGAACGAAAATATTCAAGTTGTCTTAATTCCATTCTAGGGTCCCCCTCATAAATCAATTTATGGCAATATGTATTGTATCATAGTTTTAACCTATTATTACTATATAAATAATTGAATTGAACTATGGTTTGAGGTGCCCTAAACTGTAATTACAAGCCCAGTTTATAACAGTATTTAATAAAGTGGGTTTCCCTTTCCAACGCTGTATTGCTTTAAATTCACTTAGTCCTGAAAGGAGGTGCCTTTAAGATTTGATAGGGCGATGGAAGCACAGGAAGGTTAAAAAATTCTCAAAAAACTTAGGAGGTTATTAAAATGAGCGATCAAAGAACGGATATTATTAGTTACAAAGATTTTTTACAAAAAAGTACCAAGCCTACTGTTCGTCCTTGTATTTGGAAAGGAACAGATATAAAGGCACAATTAGATGATTCATTGTCTAGCGATTTTATGGGTGATGGCAGAGGCGCAGTATCGCTGATAAATAAAGATACTGGTGATAAATACGGTGTGACCCCTACTATAAACGCAGTGGTCCAAGTATTGGCGCCAGGTGAACATAATAACCCACACAAACACAGTAATTTGGCTATCTTTATTGTATTTGAAGGAGAAGGCTATAGTATCATTAATGGCGAGAAAATTGAGTGGGAAAAAGGCGATGTATTTGTATCTCCTGCTTGGCTTTCACACGAACATTGCAATACGTCTGATCATGAAAATGCTGTTCTTTATACGATCCAGGATGTACCTACGGTCTCCGGTATGGGGACATGGTTTTTGGAAGAACCTGTTGGGTCAGGAGCAAAACATGTTGTTAAAGAAAATATCACGAATAAGAATGATATTTTACCAGAAAAGTAAAATAACAAGCTCCTGCCAACAATGAATTTACTCATACCTCTGACAATAAGTTTGTACGGATTCGTGAACACACGTGGAGAGATAGTTCCCCCTCTTATCCGTACAAAGTGGTGGTATTACGTTGGTTCTATATTAATATTATTGGGTAAATAATTGGAGGATATAATTGATGAAAAATCTAAATGTTGCTATTCCAACCCCCTTTCGTGATGATGAAAGCTTATATTTAGAAGGTTTCAACCCCATTGTTGAACATTTAAAGAATAACGGAATTGAGTCACTACTTGTATCTGGTTCTACCGGTGAGCAAAATTCAATGAGCATTGATGAACGATTGCAAATTATTGATTACTTTAATAAGCAAAACTTTCAAAATATTGAACTAATGTTTGGTGTTTCAGGTGCGAGAACGAGAGATGCGATAAAACTAATTCAAGCACTTGAGAAATCTGTTTTTGATGCCATTCTTGTCCAGTTTCCACTTTATATTCAACCATCACAAAAACAAGCCATTGCTTATGTTAATGAATTGCTAAGCCATACAACTAAAAAAGTTGTGCTATATAATAATCCTGCCCGAACTGGATTTAACCTAAGTGTTGAATCCCTGAATGAACTTGTTTCTCAACAACACCCGAATCTTATCGGCCTTAAAGAAGAGTACAATGTGAAGCGTCATAAAAATACACAGTTACCCGATGATTTCATTATGTTTGCTGGAGGAGATGTTGACCTCATAGAAAAAATACTCGGTGGCTGCAATGGACTTTCCAGTATGGTAGGCAATGTTTACCCTAAAGAAATCAAGCAAATATTAAATGACCTTCTAATGAAAAAACCAGTTGACGTTCATAAAATAAATCAACTAATTGACGAAGTGACACATTATCAAGCCGTTATTAATATAAAAGAACATTACAATTCCCTTGGTATCAAAGTAGGTCCTTGTCGATCACCCATTAATTAGTAACTAATTTCCAACTAGTATACACAGTTGATTCAAACAAACGACTTTTTTGAAACAGCCGCATTTTTCAACATGAGAATGCGGCTTCATGCTGTACAAAACAGAAATGGACTGCGAATGCTTAGTCACTCAATACTCCCCCTGAAGTTGGTCAGGGGAGTTTCAATACGAAAATCTAATTTTGCCTCGCCCTGTACTCGTTTGTTTAACGTAAAAAAAGCAGTCGCAGCAACTAAAGGTGTTTCGCTTTGATCATCCAAGGCTTCTATATCTGTATTTAACGCAAGAAGCAATTCATATATTCCCTCGTTGGTATTATATTTGATTTGCCGAGAATGAGGATTTAAATTCGTGCACTAGCACATACAATGTTCTCTTTGCCCTTATAAACGGACGATAAATGAAAAAAGACTAGGGTCTACTGATGTAGAATCTAGTCTTTTTTCACTTCAACTAATATTTCCATCAACTTACGCCCTCATTACTTAAAGAAAGAATTGTTAATACTCTTTAGGTTTTTTCCCAGTTGGGCTTATTTAACTTTTATCATACGTATCATTATGCTTTCACTTTAGATTCAACGAACTGATTCAAAAATGACAGGATTTTTTGATAAACAGCAATTTCATTTTCTTTTTTAGAAAAGCCATGTCCTTCGTCTTCAAGAAGCATATACTCGACCTCACGACCTTTATCTTTTAAAGCCTGCACGATTTGATCAGATTCCTCTTTTACAACACGCGGGTCATTGGCTCCTTGGATAACTAGCATTGGTTTCACCATGTTTTCTAAATAAGTAATTGGTGAGTATTCAATGAGTTTTTGCTTGTCTTTTTCCGGGTTTCCCACCCACTGATCCATAATGGGCTTCCAGTCTTCAGGAACTGAGTTGATAAATGAGAACAAATCAGATGGACCAAATATATCCACGACGGCTTTGAAATAATCAGCGTGTCTACCGTGGAGCAATAAGGCCATGTATCCTCCGTAACTTCCGCCCATCAATAGAATATTGCCTTTTTTCGCGTAATCATTTTCAATGAGCCAGTCGAGACCAGCTACATTATCAAGTCTTGGACCGTGTCCCCAATCTCCCTCTACCATTTTTGTGAAAGCTAATCCATAGCCTGTTGATCCACGGAAGTTTGGCGCAAAAATGCTATACCCATTATTTAAAAAGAATTGGAAGGAAGCTCTAAAAAATTTTCGTTCTGCGGCTTGCGGACCACCATGCGGCCAAAAAATGATTTCACCATTATCATTTTCTTTGTTAGCTTTGAAAAATAAGGACTCTATTTCAAGTCCATCAAAGGAAGAATACGTAATCACATCTGGCTCCACTAATTCACTTTGATCTACGCCTGGAACTGTGTATTCCGTTAAAGAAGTCCATCCATTTTCCTTAAAATAATAGATATTATGTGGCTTCGTCGCACTTCTTCCTAATAAATACAAATTACCGGATTTTGTGACGATAAGTTTTTCAATAATACTGCATGGTGAATCGAGTTCTTCCCAATTATTCGATAACAAATCATGCTTATACAAATGATCTTCTACACCTTTTTCACTGATGACATACAGACACTGCTTTTCTTTGTTATATTTCAACGTAGTAAAGCTTTCATTCTCTAAATCTTTCAATTTTACAAACTCATTTGTCTCTAAATTATAGGAAGCCAAATACGTAAAATCAGCATTGTAATTTGTTAATAAATAGATGAGGTTATCGGATACAAACACTGCGTCACCGACCGTATGTTGCTGATCTGTTGGCGGAGTCAGGAGAATATGCTCCTCTCCTCGTTTAGCGTATAGTAGTGTATTGGTATTAGCAAAATGTTTATAGTAAAGGGCTACCTCTTCATTCGGGCTAAAATCGAGTAAAAAAGTGGGCGCATCTTTTCCCACAAGAACTGTTTTTTCCTCACCTGTCACCAAGTCATAGACATATGCATTTAAATATGTTGGATTTTCTTTCGAAGATGTATAATAAAGCTTGTTCCCATCTTCAGATAAAATGGGCACAGAATTGCGAGTTCCTTCTTCATAAATAATTTTTTTCATTGTTCCACCTTGAAGTGGAATTCCATAAAATTGCGTATTTTCGTCCCCATTCCTGTCAAAACCAGCAATGATAAACCGTCCTTGTTTGTCATAGATAAGCCCTTGGCAGCTTTGGTCAATGAAAGTAAGCTGTGTCGGGAACGTATTTGGTAAATTTATCGCCCACAAATTATACTTGCCACTTAAATTTGTACTGAAAACTAGCTGTTTTTCATCTGGACTCACCGCAAAATCACCAATCGAAAATGTTCGTAAAAACTGTTCTACATCTGGTTTAGAAAAAGATATCAAATTCAACACTCCTTACTTATTCTAAATTGAGTGAAAAGTCTATCTATTTATAAAATATCATTATTACACTTCAATGTATAATATATATGATAAGAAAATGTACTATATGCTATGATTTTACCTTCTGTTTATCATAAAAAAATAAAGAAACTTCCTGATTGCTAAATTTCATAGGATTATCTTTAAAGATAACTGCTTCTCCTCATAAAGCTTCATATTCTCTGAGTAGCATAGCTTATCTCCATTATCTTCCCTACATTATTTTAGAAATCTGTCCCTAGTTTATCTCAATATTGCGATCCACTACATAACTTGTAATAGCTTTAACAATCGGAAAAGTGGGATATCTATCGGTTCCTTCTTGCGATTATAACTTATATACATAAACAAAAATAATGGAGGTAACTCCATTATTCGATAAGGAATATATCTCCTTTTTATTTAACTATTTGGAAAATGAGGAAAATATGTTAAACTAAACATCAAGTGAATAGCAATTGCAGAATAAAGGTGCTCTTTTAAGAGCTTAATAGGGAATTCGGTGCAAAGCCGAAGCTGTTTCCGCAACTGTAAGTGTAGATGACTACAGAAAATACCACTGTCAAACGGGGAAAAATGCCCCCAGTAGATGGGAAGGTTCTGAATAGGATACACGAGCCAGGAGACCTGCCTTTATTCCATCGTATTAACTCTCTTCGGAAGCTAGGAGAACTTACGGCAAATAGATGGACAGGCATATTATTTTATTATGCTCCTTTTCTGTTTACCTTGGATGCTTCCCTTTTTTAAGAGAAGCATCTTTTTTATTGGAGTTAATCGCAAAAACTTTCACTACAATAAAATTAGGAGGTTTTCAAAATGGTTACTTTTAAAAAATGGTGGCATATAGCGTTCGCTTTTCTTTTAGCTGTTTCGCTATTATCACCGACAGCAAGTGCAACAACAGTATTACAACCTACAAATCAAGAGGCACAAACTGCAACATTCGATGTCCAATTATCTGTTGACGGTTTGTATGGTCCCATCCTACCAGCAACAACGGAGATTGCCTCAACTGGCACTACGGCATTATCACTAATGGAAAATACATTAACAGCAAATGGTATTCCATATATAGTAACAGTTCATCCTATCTATGGTCCTTATCTTGAATCTGTTGATGGTCGAGCTAGTGGCAGCTTAAATGGTTGGGATGGTTGGGTATACACTGTAAATGGTATTAGCCCAACTGTTGGTTTAGATGCTTATAAATTAGAGCCTAATGATAAAGTTCATATTTATTATACGACATGGGCTAAACTGGGCACTGCTAGCAAAGTAAATGTAGGACAAATAAATCCAAAGGTTACTGTGGATTTAACGGGTGACCTATTTCTAACAAATGCCTCTAGTATTGCTAATTGGACAATTAACACAGGTACTACAGCGCTAACAGCTCAATCAATTACTGTCAACACAGATCAACAAGCAGTTATCACATTTTCTGGTCAAGCTGTAGAAGGTAGTATCTCGATTACAGCCTCTGCAAATGCACTACTTGGTGGTTCAACAAGTGAACCATTAACAATTGACGTAACACCCAATAACTAAGTAATTAAGTACTGAAAAAGTGAATTCATTTTAAAGAAATGCACTTTTTCAGTACTATTTTTTGATATTACTAGCAACATCTCTAAAGGAAGTGAGTTTTCAAATGGATATTTTTAAAAAGCAAATACATTTAGTCATTATCTTTATTTTAATATTTTCGCTATTATCCCCTGCTGCCACCGGCAAAGCACAGCAACTTGAAGGAGAAACGTACGAGCAAAACACTTCAGACATAAATAACACAGAATTAGACAATCCAAATGAACAATTAACTATTACGCCATTAATAGAGAATGCGCCGAATACAATTAGTGATATTCAATTAAATACCACAGGACCTTTATTTTTAACAATTGGAGAAACATCGCAACTTGCTGTAGCTAGCTCAACAACAGAAAATAGTACCCTAATTGAATGGTCATCGAGTGCTCCTACAATTACAACAGTTGACAATCAAGGATTAGTTACAGCGATTTCAATTGGGGATGCTCAGATTAACGCAAAAGTTGGTGAAGTATCTAAGGCAATTTATGTATATGTTATTACACCTGAAGAACAAAACTTTATAAATTTGGTGAATAGCCTCCCAGAAATTATAGTTGCTGATGAGGTAACAGCTATACAATTAACAGCAGCTCGCAAAACATATAGTGCATTAACACTAGATCAAAAGAAAAAAGCATTAATAAGTAATTACAATAACAAACTTGGTGAAAAAGAAGGCCAACTGGTAGAAGCCTTCATTAATTCTATTCCTTCATTTGATACATTAGATGAAACAATTGCTCAACAATTAATAAATGCTCGTACGAAATGGAACACTTTACTACTAAATGAAAAAAAGAAACTAGTGCAAATAGAGGCTATCTTAATAGAGAAGGAACTGAAATACGTCGGACTTTTAATTTCTACTATTTCGTCATTAGAAATAAGCAATGAAGAGTTAGGTTCACTATTCAATACTACTCGTAAAATATACAAAGGAATACCTGCACAGCAAAAAGTAAATGTAACAAATTACCAAAATCTTGTAGATAAAGAAATTGAATATGTTTTATATTTAATTGACTCTCTTCCTGAAACAATTCAGATTGCTGATGAGGCAACAAAAAAACAATTAGAAGAAGCTCGGACAACATACAATGCCTTAGATAAAAATCAAAAAACTAAAATAAATAATTATCAAGAGCTTGTAGATAAAGAAAACATTTTCACAACAGCCCCTCGGATTCAAGAAGTGATATTTAAAATAAACGTGCTCCCCCCTATAGCCTCGGTTACATGGGCGGATCATTTGAAAGTTAATGCAGCACAACAAGCCTATGATAATTTGTCAGCTCAAGAAAAACAATCTGTATCAAATTATAATAAGCTAGAGGCTTTACAAAAGCGATTAGTAGAATTGAGACCAACAACGATTAAAGCCTATAACTCTGTTGGTCAATATTTAGTATCAAGCTCACCGCAGCCTGTCTATCAATCAGAGTGGACTATTTTAACACTTGCACGTGGTGGTTATGTCAATTTATCAAATAGTTATTATAGTAAATATTATAAAAATATAGAGAATCATGTAAAATCAAACAGTGGCGTAATCGCCTCTCAAGCAACAGATTACTCTCGGGTAATAATAGCTCTTACAGCTATCGGAAAGGACCCTACAAATGTCGCTGGCTATAATTTAGTTGTAAAATTAACAGATTTTAATTTTGTAACACGTCAAGGCATCAACTCTGCCGTCTTCACTTTAATTGCACTCGATACATGGGACTTTGAATTACCTAAAACAGCTACAACAACACGTGAAAAATTAATTAAATATATTTTACAAAGACAATTAAACGATGGTGGCTTTGCCTATGCTGGTACTGAAGCTGACCCTGATATCACCGCAATGGTCATTCAATCACTCGCTCCATACTATCAAAGTAATGCAGAAGTAAAAACAGCCGTTAATCGTGCAATTGATACATTAGCAGCTATTCAATTACCTAATGGCGGATATAAGTCAGATAACTTTGAAAATGCTGAAAGTGCAGCACAGGTTGTGACTGCTCTAGCAAGCTTAGGGATAAATGCTAACAACGATAATCGTTTTAATAAAGTCATTTCTAATATCATGACATATAGCTCAGAAGATGGTGGCTTTAAACATGTATTAATCGAAAACAAAGCAAATGGCATGGCAACGGTTCAGGTTGGCTATACATTAGCAGCATACAACCGTTTATTAAATAATCAAACTGCTCTTTACGATATGTCAGATACAAAGTCAGATAATACTGGAAATAATCCAGGAGATATTGACAATGGAAGCGATGGAGAAGAACCTTCCAACCCTGATGATAAAGGAAATCAACCTTCTAACCCTGATGGACAACCTTCTGATAATGAAGAAATTGGTTATACGACATTCTCAATTCGAATTTCGTCTTCTGAAGTGCCATTAAAATCAACATCAACTAAATTATTTGCTGGTGAAACTGCTTTTGACGTTTTAAAACGAGTAACATCGGAAAACAGTGTTGCCTTAAGCTATCGTCAAACAGAATATGGAACATATATTGACGGAATTGCGGGTGTTTATGAATTTGACCGAGGTCCTTTAAGTGGTTGGATGTATCGTGTAAATGGTCAATACCCTTCTTATTCTGCGGCACTTTACACACTATCCCCTGGTGATTCAGTTGAATGGCTTTATACGACCGATTTAGGTAAAGATGTCGGTGGATATGTAGAAGATGGAAGCGAAAAAAGTGGCCCTCCAGCTGAAGAAAACAAAGAAAAATGCAAGGGTGAAAATACAGAAAATTGCAAAGAGACAGAAAAGAATTGTGCAGGCGCAGATACACAATGCGCTGAAGAAATGAATAAAGGGAATAAAGGAAATGAAGAAAACAAAGGAAACAGAGGAAATGTAGATAATCCAGTTGCTGAAATTACTATTGAAGATGGTAGTAACAAAGCAATTATTACATCCAAACATATTAAAGAATATCTTGAAAAGAATGTACAAAAGTTTGTTATTCAAAGCAAAAATAATTTCAAAATAGAAATTCCAACTTCTATATTTACTAGAATTAAGCTTACAGAAAGTGAGCAAATAATTGCCTCGGTAACGAAAGAAGCTAAAAATAAACAATTCACTGTCAAATTCGGTATTGAGGCTACTAATGGTAAAACAAAGTCAATTACTATAGATAAAGAATATTTAAAAGTTACGCTACTTGCCAACGAGTTAAAACCGAATATGGTCGTTTTACAGCTTGATGGTAGTGAATACAAGCCTGTTCCACATAGAATTGTGAACGGTGAAATTGTTCTCTTCACAAAATCTAGTGGTACATTCGTTGTAACAGAAAGTACAGTAACATTTAACGATATTGCCCATTTAGCTAATAAAGAAGAAATTGAATTTTTAGCGAGCCGTCTTGTAATCAAAGGAACTACACCAGAGACGTTTGAGCCATATAAACCAATTACTCGTGCGCAATTTTCAGTATTAATCAGCCGTGCACTTGGTTTACAGGCAAAAGGTGAAAATCCATTTAACGATACAGAAGGCAAATGGTATGCAACAGATATTCAAGCTCTGTTCGAGGCAGGTATTACAAAAGGCACAACTTCTTCAACATTTAATCCTGAAGCACCGATTACACGTCAACAAGCAGCGGCATTTATGGCACGCATTTTAGAATATTTAAATGCTGATGTGAAAGCCACAGGAGAGGTTAATTTCACAGACGCTAGCAATATTAGCGCTGAATACTTGCCTTATATCGAGCTATTAAATAGCCTGGATATTATGACAGGTAAGCCGGATGGTTCATTTGATCCACGTGCTTCTTTAACACGTGGACAAACAGCAAAAATTTTAAAACGTACGTTAAATATCGCAGGCATCATGTAATTTTCCTTACTAACCCAAGTGATCACAGCATTTGGGTTAGTATCTTTTATAGAATGGAGGTTGTTTTTCAAATGAAACAAAAATTATCGATGTTTATAATGGCGCTTGCTTTGTTGTTAATTGTGGTTCCGGTCGCTGCACAGCAAGTATCAACAGTAGATGCTTATGATACAACAGGTCAGTTTTTAGTAAATAAAGCACCAAACCCTTCTTTTGGTGATGAGTGGATTATTATGGCACTTACACGTGGTGAATATAATGTTCCGAAAGGCTATTATGATAAATATTATGAAAATGTCACGAAGCATGTACAATCCGTAAAGGGTAATTTACACAATCGTAAGTATACTGATTATTCTCGTTTAATTATTGCACTCACTGCTATCGGTAAAGACCCTACAAATGTAGGCGGCTTTAATTTAGTAGAAAAATTAAGTGACTTTGACAAAGTAGTATGGCAAGGCACAAATGGTGCTTTTTTTGCCTTAATCGCTTTAGACACATGGGGCTTCGAGCTTCCTAAAAAAGCAACAACTACACGCGAAAAACTTATTCAACATATACTATCAAAGCAATTGCCTGATGGTGGATGGAATTTATCAGGAGTGAAAGCTGATCCAGATATGACAGCAATGGCTATTCAAGCTCTTTCAACTTATAAAGATAGAGAGGATGTTAAGGCATCTATTAATAAAGCACTTGATACATTAACTAACTTACAAGGAGCTAATGGTAGTTACCAAAGCTGGGGAACAACAAACTTAGAAAGTGTAGCACAAGTTATTACAGCACTTGCTAGTTTAAATATTGATGCCAACAAAGATCAGCGCTTTCATAAGTTATTTACGAGCTTTTTCACCTTCTATAATGTAAAAGATGGCGGCTTCAAGCATGTATTAACAGAATCCGTATCGAATGGTATGGCAACAGAGCAGGCGTCTTATACATTAGCAGCATATAACCGACTGATTGAGAGCAAAACAAAGTTATATGATACGTCTGATAAAATAACAAATAAACCATCAACACAGGTTCAGTCAAATCATCCTAAAGCTCCCCCTACTAAAGTGAGCTTTAAGGATATTGAATTTCATTGGGCAAAGTCTGATATCGAAGCTGCAGTAGCTAAAGGATTATTAAAAGGCTATGACGATAATACATTTAGGCCAAATAACAATTTATCTCGTATTCAGGCTGTATCAATTTTAGTTCGCGCTCTTCATTTAACAAGTTCCAAAAATGCACCTTTTACAGACATTAGCTCCTATAATGATGAAACAAAACAGGAGATTGCTGCTGCTTACGAGGCAAATTTATTAGTAAAGTCGGAGAAGTTTGCACCTTCCTCCCCTATTTTACGTAAGGAATTAGCGGTTATGCTAGCAAATGCCTATACATATAAAACAGGCAGACCTTATATACCAACAAACATTGCACCATTAAATGATATTGCGGAGCTATCAAAGGAATCTCAGCAGGCAATTACTTTCTTGTATGATTTTGACATAGCACAGGGCGCAAATGGCTCGTTTAATCCTACTAATTTTATTACTCGTGCACATGCAGCTAAAATGTATATTAATTTCTTAAAGGTTGTTGAAGAATAATATGAATAAAATTTTACACTGCTTACTCGTATCGTTGTTAGCTCTATTTTTAACTGCGTGCAATATTCAAACAGTTGAGCAATTCGAGCAAATGGAAGATCAGGACCGAAGCGCTGACTCCCTCCCTCCCTCTGAACAACTTGAAGCGGAAGAACAAACTCCCTCAGTAGAAAATGACACTGCTGAGGAAAAGAAGGAAGTGAAGGAGTCTGAGATAGATGACAAGGCCCCACTGGAGGAAATAGATAAAAATTCCCAGCAAAAAGCACAGCAAGAAACGATAGATGGAAAACAACAACCAAAACATGAAGCGGACAAAAAGCAAGAAGACACCAAATTACCAAGTACAATAACTGATTTGTCTACTACTAAACAAGCTGATAATAAACAACAAACAAAAACAATTAACTCATCTACAGATAAGCAAAAAAATGCAGAACCTAAAAAACGCACTGTAAAAATTTCAATCCGTGTTGATACATTACTAAAGCATTGGGAAAAGTTAGACTCTTCCCTACAAAGTGAGAGATATGTGCCCAAGAACGGCATCATTTTAAAGACAACAACATACGAGCTACTATCAGAGAAGGATACTGTTTGGGATGTATTACAGCGCGCAACGAAGGAGCATAAAATTCAAATGGAATATCAAGGAGCAAACGAAAATATTTATAACAGTGTTTATATAGAAGGTATTAATCATTTATATGAATTTAGTGCTGGTGAATTAAGTGGCTGGATGTACAAAGTAAATGGTGTTTATCCAAATTATGGTTGCAATCAATACGTATTAAAAGATGGCGATGTCATTGAATGGAACTACACGGTCGATTTAGGTCGCGACCTAGGACATCATTGGGATGGTAACTAATGAAGACATTTGAAACATTTCACCCTATCGTACTTTTTTCTTTTTTTGTAGCTACTATCGGCTTATCCATGATTTTTATGCATCCAATCTATTTAACTATTACAATTTTCTCAGCAATCAGCTTAAATATAGCTTTACGCAGACAACTTTTCTTTAAGGACTGGAAGTTATATGTACCTTTGTTTTTCTTAATGGCGATTATTAATCCAATGATTAGCCATAATGGTCAACTCGTATTACTTTATGTAAATGGTAACGCCATTACTGTAGAGGCCATTTTGTATGGTATCGCAATCGCCACAATGATTGTAGCGATTATGCTATGGTTCAGCTGCTACAATGTCATGATGACATCTGATAAGTTTATTTATCTGTTTGGAAAAGTATCGCCATCTTTATCATTAACATTGTCGATTTCATTGCGATTAGTTCCGCGCTTTAGACATCAGTTAACGCAAATTGTACAAGCGCAAAAAGTAATTGGCATGGATTTTACAACTGGCTCACTATGGCACCGTATTAAATGTACCGTGCAAATTTTATCAATTTTGATTACATGGGCATTGGATAACGCCATTGATACGGCTGATTCTATGAAAGCTCGTGGTTACGGTGTCAAAAAGCGGACTGCCTTTTCTATTTTTATTTTCGAGCGTCGTGACGGCTTTGTTTTGGCAATGATTATATTGCTTTTTTTTAGCAATTTAGTTGCAAGCTTTATTGGTACAACCACATATTATTTTTATCCAACTTTCGGAGCAGTTAAATGGGATATAGCAAGCATTCTGTTTTATATTAGCTATGTCATTCTACTCTCTATTCCATTAGTATTTGAAATCTGGGGGGCATTAAAATGGCGATCGTTAAAATCGACAATGTAAGCTTTACTTATCCTAATGAAGCAATTCCTATTTTAAAAAATATTAATCTAACTATTCAGCAAGGCGAGTTTATCGTGTTAATAGGCCAATCTGGTTGTGGGAAAAGTACATTGCTTCGCCATTTCAAACGAGAATTGCGCCCACATGGCACGGTGACGGGTAATATTTTCTACAAAGATTGTGACTTGGAGAAGCTAAATGCTGAAGTAGCTGCTACTGACATTGGCTATGTATTTCAAAATCCTGATAATCAAATTGTTACAGATAAAGTATGGCATGAACTTGCTTTTGGACTAGAAAGCCTAGGTCTAGATTCACCAACAATTCGCCGCAGGGTAGCCGAAATGGCCAATTTCTTCGGTATTGAAAAATGGTTTCATCAAAAAACAATCGAGCTTTCTGGCGGACAAAAACAATTATTAAATTTAGCCTCCATTATGGTGATGCAGCCCAAATTGCTACTGTTAGATGAGCCAACATCACAATTAGATCCAATAGCTGCATTGGAGTTTATACAGACATTGCATCGTTTAAATAAAGAATTAGGTATTACGATAATTTTAATTGAGCATCGTCTCGAAGAAGTGTTGCCTCTTGCTGATCGCGTACTTATTATGGATGAAGGCAGTATTTTATTTGATGGACCACCTAAGGAAATTTTAAACTCTTTACCAGCAAATCACGCTATGATTACAGCACTGCCGGCAGCTACAAAGATTTTCCACCTACTAAACGGTATAGGTCCTATTCCTCTTACTATTCGTGAGGGACAACGCTGGCTTAGTAACCAACAATATAACTGTTCTCCCTTACACACACCTCATACAATAACTCAAAATAAATCAGATGTTGTATTAGAGGCAAAGGATGTTGCTTTTCGGTATGAAAAGAAAGGCAGGGATATTGTCAATCATTTTAATTTGCAAGTGAAGGGACAGGAATTTTTAACGATAATAGGTGGAAACGGCACTGGAAAATCAACCGTTCTTGCTATTTTATCTGGGCTACAAAAGCCTTATCATGGAAAAATATTTTTGTTCAGTAAAGCCCTGAAAAGCTACAGTAGTAAACAATTGTACCAACAATTTTTAACTGTATTACCACAGAATCCGAAATCATTATTTGTACAAAAAACAGTACTTCTAGAGTTAAATGACATGGCTCAATTACATAAAGTAACAGAAGCAAAAATTCAAGAAACTGTTCAATTATTCAATTTAACTCATTTATTAAATCGACATCCTTATGATTTAAGTGGTGGTGAGCAGCAAAAATTAGCGCTTGCAAAAATTTTATTAATAGAACCTAAAATACTGCTACTAGATGAGCCGACAAAAGGTCTTGATGCACATTCAAAGGAAGAGCTCGCAGAAATATTAAAAGATTTACAAACTAAAGGGACAACAATCATTATGGTGACACACGATATAGAATTTTCTGCACAATACAGCGATAGATGCGCTCTGTTTTTCGATGGTAGTATCGTATCAGAGGACGAACCACGAGCATTTTATAGTGGAAATAATTTTTATACAACTGCTGCGCATCGAATATCAAGAGATATATTGAGCAATGCGATTACATGTGAGGATGTCGTTACTCTATGCAAAAAAACATTCGATTAATTATTTCATTTATTGTCATTCTAGTTTTCATTCCACTTTCTTTATATACTGGTATTACAATTTTTGCTGATCGAAAATATTATTTTGTATCGATTGTCATTATGATTTTAGCGTGTGTCCCCTTTTTCCTTTCATTTGAGCGTAGAAAGCCACAGCCACGCGAAATTTTAGTCATAGCAGTGATGTCTGCTATTTCAGTGGCAGGTCGTGCTTTATTTGTTGTTACACCTGGCTTTAAACCTGTCGCAGCTATTACAGCGATTACTGGCTTTTCACTTGGAGCAGAAGCAGGCTTTTTAACAGGGGCAATTTCTGCGTTAGTATCCAATATGTTTTTTGGACAAGGTCCTTGGACACCCTTCCAAATGTTTATGTGGGGAATGATTGGTTTTATTGCTGGCTTGTTAGGTAAAACTCGTTTAATGCATAAAAAAATACCACTTATATTATTTGGTATTTTTGCAGGCATATTTTTTTCGTTTGGTATGGATGTTTGGGGAACAATATCAATGTACGGTGTTTTTAGCTGGAAAGCTTACGCACTTGCATTGACTTCTGCAGTCCCTTTTATGATAATCTACTGTATTTCTAATGTAATTTTTTTACTATTGTTAGCTAAACCGATTAGTGAAAAACTAGACCGAATAAAAAATAAATATGGGATTTTACAGTAATGCTTTGTAGAAAAAGTTTTTTATTTTTAACCAACTTACTTTAAATCCTTAGTAAGACCAAAACGTTTATATAATGACCTAACAACAAAAGAGCATGTTTTCATGCTCTTTTGATTTATACTTCACTATTTCATCTTGTTAATATTTCATTTTATTTCTTTCCCGTGGATGCGATGGCAAAATTGCATTGTAAAGTTCTTGAGAAACGGGATGTTGACATGTTTGTCCTTTCTGGATTTCCTCCATAAGCTGACCGTGTTGCATAACTAGTATTCGATCAGACATAAAATGTGTCGCCTGTAAATCATGGGAAATGAAAATATATGCTAGCTTTCTTTCTTTTTGTAGTGTTTGAAGTAACTGTAATATATGTTTCTGAAGTATCATGTCTAGACTACTAATTGCCTCATCCAATACGATTAACTTAGGATTTAAGGCAAGCGCTCTAGCAATGTTGATACGCTGCTGTTGTCCTCCACTAAGCTGTGCAGGATATTGTTGGGCAATGGTGTTCGCTAATTCCACACAGTCTAGTAATTCCATCACTTTATGTTTTCTTTCTATTTTGCTGTAATGTTCGAAATTAAGTAATGGTTCCTCTAATATTTCAAAAATCGTTTGCTTCGGATTAAATGAATCGTAGCTATTTTGAAAGACAGCCTGCAAATCTCTCCGTACCATTTTTTTATCCTTGCTTGTTGCTTCGTAAAGATTGACACCTTGAAATAAAACCTCACCATTTGTTGGTCGCTCAACACCTAAAATAATGCGACCTAATGTACTTTTCCCTGAACCACTTTGCCCAACTATGCCTAAACACTCGCCCTCTCGAAGTGAAAATGACACCTTTTGTATTATAGGTGCTTCCTGCTTTCTTCTAAACATAAACTGTCTTTGAGAATAGTACTTCTCAATATTCTTCACTTCTAGTAGTGTCATATTTTTCACCTCTAAAAAGTAATTCTTGATTGTAAAAGTTTTTTTGTATAAGGATGCTGAGGGGCATCAAAAAAATCAAAGACATTTGCCTGCTCAATAATTTCTCCCTTATACATTACGGCAACATCGTCAGCCAGTTCAGCAATCACACCTAAATCATGAGTCACAAGAATAATAGCAGCCCCCGTTTCTGAGCAAATACGATCAAATAATGTTAACACTTGTTTTTGATTGACTGTGTCTAGAGCTGTCGTTGGCTCATCTGCAATATATAGGGTGGATTGTATCGCCAATGACAAAGCAATCATCACTCGCTGTAACATGCCACCACTTAATTGAAATGGATAATAGTGCAATAGCTCATCTGCGTTGGGTAAATTGACCTTATACATGGTATCAATTGCAATCTGTCTCATTTCTTTTTTAGTCATCACAAAGTGAGCTTTTAATGTTTCTAGGAAATGCTTTTCAATTGTTTGAATACTATCGAAGGCAGTGGCTGGATTTTGCATAATCATAGACAAATGCCTTCCACGATAAGCTCTTAATGTAGAAGCTGTCATAGCCAGTAAATCTTTTTGTCTATATAGAACTTGACCTTGTGTAATCTGCGCCAAAGATGGGAGTGTTTGCATCATGGCATGGCAAAGCATTGTTTTTCCACTACCACTTTCCCCGATAATTCCTAAGACACGCCCTTTATAGGCAGTCATATTAATAGAGGACAATACATTTTTTTCGCCGATTTTCACCGTTAAATCTTTCACTTCTAACACTTTCTCTTTGTCCATAACTTCCCCTTTACTCAAATTTCTTCAGACTACTTGCTAAACGATTAAACAATAGAACAACCAGAACAATGGCAAGTCCCGGATAAAGCATTAATTCAGGATGTTGGCGAATGTACTGCTTCCCTTCGTTCACCATCATTCCCCATTCAGGGATGGGGGCCTGCACGCCAAGTCCGATAAATGAAAAGCCGGCAATTTCCAAAATGACTTTCCCTACATCCAGTGCAACCATTGTTACGATGATAGGTAGCACATTGGGGACATAATGACGTACGATTAAACCGACTCCTGTAGTTCCACTAATTCTAGCTGCTTGAATAAATTCTTTTTCATTCATCCCTATAAATAAGCTTCTTATCATTCTTGAATAATAAATAAGCTGCGTAAAAATAAGTGCAATTAACACATTTTTCAAACTTGGACCTAATAAACCTAAAAGCCCAAATGCTAGTACAAGTGTAGGAAAAGCTAATAAAATATCACATATCCGAATGAATAGGAAATCTATCATACCTCTTTTTAAAGCAACAAATGCTCCTAGAAAGATAGCTAGTATAATCGCTATCATTTGAATTAAAAGAGCTGATCCTAAAGAATAGCGAATACCTAAAAGTATTCGAGAAAAGACACATCTTCCTAAATGATCTGTTCCTAATGGATATTGCCAAGTAGGAGCTAAAAATCGCCTTGTAATATCGACTGCAAAAGGGTCATGGGGCATTAATAATGGTGCAAAAATCCCCAACAAACCAATGATTACAAGTATTGTTAAACTAAACGATTTTTTATAATTTACATGACTTAGTTTCTTTACTAGACTCACTTCAATCTCTCCTGCCCTTCATCATCAGGTGAGGATCCAATACCCGATGTAATACATCGGCGCATAAATTAGAAAGTACATAGATGACGGCAATAATTAGAACATAGCATTGAACAACCGGGTAATCCCGATTAATAATCGATTCAATTAAAAACCTACCGAGTCCTGGCCAACTAAAGACTTGCTCCACAATTACCGCACCACCGAGTAAATTACCAAGTGTCAAGCCCAGCATCGTAGTCAACGTTATCGCAGCATTTCTCATTACATGTTGCATGAGTATGACAGAATTTTTTAATCCTCTTAACTGAGCGTATTGAACATAATGCTTATGTAATTCTTCAATAATCGTTGCACGAATTAACTGAACAAATAATCCAATTGTCGGTAAGGCTAGTGTTAGCGCAGGTAAAACAAGATGAGCAAGTGTCCCCTTCCCATTAGTCGGGAAAATACCAAATTTTAAGCTAAATAGATACAGTAATAAAAAACCTAACCAAAATGTTGGAATTGATACACTCAAGATAGAAAACAATCTAATTATTTTATCGATTATGGCACACTTATACAGTGCGCTTATCATACCTAATGGGATACTAAAAACAAGAATGAGCACAAATGCAGCAACAGCCAATTCGATAGTTGCTGGTAATTTAGCGAATAGCTCATGTGCCACTGGTAATTTACTAACAAAAGAAGTACCAAAATCAAACTGCAAAACTCCTATTAACCAAAGCAGATATTGAATAAGTAAAGGTTTGTCTGTCCCAAGTTCCTCACGTAATGCCTGGATTGCCTCTTCCGTTGGCGTAACTTTAGCCAATCTTAAAATAACCTCCGCAGGCTCTATTGGAACGAAGCGAATAAATACAAACGTCAATATAGATACCCCTAATAATACAAACGGTAACGTTAAAATTCTTTTTAAACAAAACATCCATGTCGATTCGTACATGCTGTCACCTCCTACCCAATCCTATGATAAAGAGAGAGCTGTCTTTGTAAGACACTCTCTCTTCTACTTGTATTACTCTGTATCCATTTGTGCATATGGAATATCATATTCAGATGCACGAGGCACAAAATCCTTCATATATGGTTGATAAATCACGTTATTTGTTTCATAAGATATCGGATAGAATAGTGCTTGATCATGGAACATAGTTAAAATATCCGTATAGAGCTGCACTCGTTCCTCTTCATCTGTTCCAATTAATAATTGGTGAATTTTAGTATCAATTTCTTTGGTGTTTGGTAAACCTAATTTTGCTTCATAAACACCACTAGCATTTGGTGTAGCTGATTCATTAGCAAAGCCATGTGGATCTGTTGGTGGTCCGTTTGTACGCCAAAAATTAATATCCACCTGATTATCCATTAATTTTTGAAGGCCAACCATTACATCTGCACCTTCTAGATTCAACTGTACCCCTATTTTTGCTAGTTCACCTTGCATCAACTCAGCCATTGGTTTTTGAATCGCATCTGTTGCGATATAGATTAAATCTAATGATAATGGTTGTCCGTTTTTCGAACGAATTTTATCGCCCTTTTGTAATGTCCACCCAGCTTCATCAAGTAGCTGTTGCGCTTTTTCTGGATTATACAAGATTGGTTCTAAATCAATATTGGCAAAAGGAATTGCATCCCAAAATAGTGTATCGGCCACTTTTTCTGTACCATGTGTAATACTATCAACCATTTGCTCCTTATTGATAGCATATTGAATGGCTTGACGTACCTTTAATTCTGCTAACGGTCCTGACTGCGTATTGAATAATAACGCTTTTGTAGACAATGGTTCAGAGGTAGCTGTTTTATATTTGTCACTATCTTTTAAATACGAATAGTTATCTAAACTAATGATGCCACGACCATAAATTAAATCTAACTCTTCGTTTTCAAATGCCAACGAAATTGATTCAGAATCAGGGATGATTTTTACTTTAATTTGTTCTAAGAGAGGTTTTTTCCCCCAATAGTTTTCGTTGCGACTAAATAAAGCATATTCATCTTTTTTGTAATCTGTTAATACCCATGGACCTGTCCCAACTGGTGCTTTGATGGAATCTTGCGTCGCATCTCCTTCAGGGAATCCGTTATCCCCTAAAAAACGGAATGGACGTACAAAGGCCAGTTCGTTTAATACTGGATAATAAGGTTCATCTAATTGCAAACGAATTGTATAATCATCTTCTTTTACAACCTCAACAATATGGTTGACCATGCCCATCCAAAAATGTATTTCCCGATTTGCTAATATGGCATCGAAGTTACGAATGACATTATCCGCATTAAAAGCAGTTCCGTCTGAATACTTAACGTCTTTTCTTAAATGGAAAATGTAAGAAGTCTTATCCTTTGAAATGTCCCAACTTTCTGCTAGCTTAGGCGTAATAGTCCCATCATCGTTATACTCAACCAAAGATTCGTAGACCATTGCTTGTGCAGTCATTTGATTAGGTAAATATGTATGAGGGTTTAATGGACCGACATCTAAAGGCCATCCAATCGTTATCATTTTTTCGTCATTTGTTTGTGTTGTTGTTTTTCCCTTTTCTGTATCAGTGTTTGTACAACCTGCAAGAACACTGAAAGTCAAAAAAAGTACAAACGGAAGTAAATACTTTGTCAATCTCATTTTCTGTCTCCTATCTCCTATCTTGGTTCAAAAGCATCTACTACTAGATAAAAGAAAGCATAAAAAAACCTTATTCAAAAAGAATAAGGATAGATAAGCCTACAAAAAGTAAGTCTCCATCCATCTCCCTATCTTTCGTAGATCATCAATGAATCTTCTTACAAGCAGGCATTCTGGCTCATGAATCATTATTTTGTTTCACCTTCACGAGTAATAACTCTGTGTCAATGGAAACAAAACTCCTCATTTACAGTTGCGGGACAGCATGGGATTTACACCCATTTTCCTTTTAATTGAATGAAATTTCATTTCACTCAAACTTGTAATAATTGCTATGAAATTAGTATTAAACATAACATGCACGAAAGTTTACGTCAATTTTATTTTCAGAATATAATAAAATAAGAAAAATCTTCATTATTTTATAAACTTGCTGAGTGTATTCATTTAACTAAAAAAGACCATTGTTCCAAAAGAGAATAAGGCTGACGTTTTATTAAATATTTACTCCAAATATAAAATTTTAAAAATCTTAGCGTAGCCTTCCAGTCTCATTTGATAAATTGATAAACCTCTCTTTAAGTACTAACTTCCCCAGGATTTTACAAAACAGAAAATAGATTTATAAAACTGATTGTATTAATATTTTTTGCACTTTTAACTAGATAATCAACATAGTAATTAACACTATCAAGCATACGATTACAAGCATATCTCATACGAATGATACATATAGTGATGTTAGTATTTCATTCAAACAGAATTCTATAATTAGACTGAGATGGATTTATAAGATATGCGAATATTATCTATAAAGATAGGATGATGACCATTATTGAAAAATCGGTTCTAGCTATGGTTATTTTACGTGTATTGTCTGGAAGTATTGAAGTAAGTGCTGGTTTGTTGATGCTAAAGTTGAACAATTTAGAAAAAGCATTCTATATTAATACAATGCTTGCATTGGTTGGTCCAACAGTTTTAATCGTAACAACAGCAATTGCATTATTTGGACTAGCTGATAAAATACCTGTGGCGAGAATTATTTGCTTATTTACTGGAATTACACTTATCATTGTTAGCTCACATATAAAGTAATAGGGACATTTCGTTCTAAATCCTTGTTATGTATTAGCCATCCTGAACAATATCTTTACTGTTCAATAATTTGCTGTAGCGTGTGACGACGCTACTTTTTTTATGTAAAAGTCACCTCTACCTAACAAATTGAGATTGTGTGTATCGCACGCAATTATTCGTTTGTGGCGTTGGTGCTTAAAATCGTCCACACACTGTTGTTAAAAAGAACACTAACTAAACACCTCCGCGTTAATTGATATATACAATACTCGTTAGTCAACGCGAAAGGTGTTTTATTTGTTAGGTCAGTTTTAGTTCTACAAAAGTTTGTTTAGGAAATATATTCTGGTTTTAAGTTAACATGTGGCCGCCTTCTACATGAAGAACCGTTCCAGTCACGAAACTATTTTGTAGCAAATATAGTACGCTTTGTGCAACATCATCAGCTCGCCCTATTCGTTTCACAGGGAGTTTATTTTCAACTGTATTATAGAAGTGATTACGTGCTTCTTCTGGCATTTTGCTACGGGATGGTGTATCAATTATACCTGGTGAAACGATGTTTACTCGGATAGGAGCAAGTTCTAATGCCAAAGTCTGACCTAAATTGGAAATAGCCGCATTAACTGCACCTAGTATTGCTGAGCCCACCATAGCCTTGTAGGCTACAACGCCAGAAAATAAAATAATAGAACCGTTTGGTGAAATGTTAGAAGCACCGTATTTGGCTGCATAATATTGTCCCCAAAATTTGTTTTCAAACAGTTTTCGTGCTTGTGCTGTATCCGTTTGGAGGAATGCCCCGCTGGATGTTTCTGCCGCGCTTATCACCAGATGATCGACATGACCAATCTTTTCAAAGAAAGATTGTACTTGCTGTTCTTGTGTTGTATCTAGAATATAAGTTGTTGCCCTAACTCCTAATTGCTCTTTTGCCTTCTGCAATTTCTCTTCGGAGCGACTGGCAATGATTACTTCTGCCCCTTGCGCTACTAGCTGTTTAGCTGATGCCAAACCAATCCCAGAGCTTCCACCGATAATTACAACTTTTTTATCTTTTAACATATTTCTCTCCCCTTATTCGTTTACATAAGTTTAAAAATTCAATATCTCTTGCAGGTGTAAATCAAGTTCGGATACAAACTTTTCAATCTTTGGATTTTTGACTACGTCATAACAAGAGAAACTCTTTAATGGTTTCATTCCGATAAATTTCTGTATAAGATGTAAATGCATTATTGCATCTTCTAGGGTATTCCCTTCAAAAAATTCACTTGGATTGTTAAATGCTTTTTCAGGGGCATTCCAGGTAAGCGAAAACATATATTTCTTTTCAGTCAACAATCCACCTTTCCCATACTCATCAGCACCCCTAAAAAATAAACCATAGGCATATACCTCATCCATATACGTCTTCAATAAGCCGGGGACACTGAACCAATAAATAGGTGTTTGATAAATGACAATATCAGCCCATATAAATTTTTGTTGTTCTTCTTCGATTTTATATCCGTTTTGAATAATTGTTGTTTTTACATTGTTCTTTTTTTCTAAAAAACTAACCATTTTGTTCATCAATGTTTGGTTCAAATTCCCCTCAGCTGAACTGTATTTCTGATGACCGTTAATAATAAGTATATTTTTCATCTTTTTCTGGCTCCTTCAATTCTGTTATCTCTTAAAACAAACCTAGTGTCTTGCCAATGTTCTACTAACCGTTTGCTACAGCGGGAAAATTCCCTTAGTGTTGTACAAATAGTAATAGCAACGGTAGCTTATTTCATTGATTTCTGACAATAATTTTGAGCACCTCCTCAATTAAGGATGAAATTAACAAATACAAAGATATTATAAATATAGTAACTTCCTTTAGGGAAGTAGTGATATTTAATTCATTAAGTTTCTGAAAGTATACTATTGTGCTATGATGAGGTAAATTGCTCAAAAATTTTGAGGGAGGATGTTTCAAATGAGTGTGATTGAGCCAGTAGTGTTGACCAAAGGAGTACCTGGTGAGGCTTGCCCCATTGCGAAAACACTCGATGTAATTGGAACTAAATGGACATTTTTAATAATTCGCGATTTACTTATAGAAGGAACAATGCGGTTCAGTGACCTATTAAAATCTATGGATGGAATTAGTCCGAAAACACTTTCCCTCCGTCTTAAAACACTAGAAAATCATGGGATTTTGATTAAAAAGGTTTTCCCAGAAGTTCCCCCTCGTGTGGAATATACGTTAACAGACAAAGGAAAACAGTTGGAAGGTGTTTTCATTGAATTAAAGCGATTTGGATTAAATTTATAAATAGTTTAAACAAGTCATGCTTTACATTTTGGTATGTTAATATATTGTAAAAAAGGGGCTGGGACATAACTAAAAAAATTTAAGAAACAGACGAAAGCTGTTCATAATTTTTTGCTATATGGAGACCTTAGCTATTCTTGCTTTTGCAATTAAAAAAATTAGAAGTGTTCACTAGTTGTTGGTAGCGAAGGCGGTGACTCCAGTGGGAACAGCACATAATGTTAGACGCAACAGACCGCGCGTTAGCGAGGGTTGCGGCTTACGGTGTGCCCGCGGAAAGCACCGCCGTAGCGGTCAACAACGGCATAGCAAAAAAGTGTTAGATTGACTGCCATCAATCTAACACTTTTTCTCTTATGTCCCAGCCCCTTTTAATGCACTATATGATGCTCCACAATCCGCTTGGACCCATTTCCATACTTTCGATAACTAGAAAGTTGTGACAAAAGTAATTATATTAAGGTAGGGTAGATTACTACACATTGCTTTTACGGATTTTCCCATAAAAATTACACTGTAAAACATATCGAGATTCAACCACACATACAGTTGCCCATCTCGATAGCTCTCACAGCGCACAAGCATCATTTATGTAAAATTCAGCAAGGATGCTTGTAATGGTCGTTCTGTTCCGTTATTTGCAAAGCTCCATTTGTGATAGCCAATGTGCTATTACTTTTACGGCTCAAATCCTGCTTGACTTAGATAAACATCACTTTCTGGAAAGATTTTAATCAATCGATTATAGACATTATTTATTACATGTGGTCCGTACCAATCTTCTAAACCAAGTTGGGCATATTTCTCCTCCATGCCAAGTTTTCTTGTGCGATTTCCTCCACTGCCATCTCCTAAAAAGTAGTCATCCAAACATATTCGATCGACGAATGGTTTCAATTTCTCAGGAAAATATTCCCCACTTGGTAAAATGGGGGCTATAGCCACTTGGGTCGGGATTTTGTTGGCTGCTAATGTTTCTAATGTTTTAAAACGCGCCTGAATTGGTGGTGCATCTGGCGTAAAATGTTTACGTATTGTTTCGGAATCTGTCTCAATCGTTACACTTACTCGAACTTTCTCTTTAAATTGCTGTAGCAAATCAATATCACGGCTTACAAGAGGGCTTCTAGTTTGCACTAAAAGGAAGTCTGGGGGATCTGCGACCATCACTTCTAGTAAGGACCTTGTCACTTTTTCCTTATGCTCGATTGGCTGATAAGGATCTGTACTTGATGACATAAAAATGGTCACATTTCCTTTAGCTTTGGCGCGCTGAAGCTCCTTTTTTAATAAATTTGCAGCTCCGTTTTTTATATCGACCCAATTGCCCCATTCACCATCTCGAAAAAGTGCCACAGGCATTGCTCGTACATAACAATAGGAGCACCCAAATGAACAGCCTGTATAAGGATTTAGTGAATGCGTATATCCAGCAAGAAAACCAGTTCCTTTATTCAGAATCGTTTTTGGATTTTTATAGAATAATTCACTTTTCATCACCGTCCCCCTCCATTCATAATCACTCGTAGCTAGTTGAAGTTCCCTTTTCTAACTCTAGGAGCTGTGTTTTCATTTCTAATCCTCCTCGATAGCCTGTTAATGAGCCATTCTTGCCAATTACCCGATGGCACGGTACAGTAATTAATACTGGATTGGCTCCAATCGCTGTGCCAACCGCGCGCACAGCTGCTGGTTTATTAATAGCATTGGCAATTTCTGAATAGGATTTCGTCTGTCCATAAGGAATGTCACAAAGTGCATTCCACACTGCTATCTGAAATGGTGTTCCTACATAATCAAATGGCAGAGTAAATGTTTTTCGCTTTCCTTGTAGGTATTGAATCAATTCAACCATATAGGGTTCTAGCTTTTTATTATCTTCAATTAGTGGACTTCCTGGAAAGCGCTTCTTGGCCCATTCGATTAACTCCTCGAATGCGCTGTTCTGTGAACTTACATATACTAACCCTTTAGAAGTGGAAGCAATATAAAAATGCCAATCTTCAAATGTTAGTAAAGCCCAATAGAGCGTTGTTTTATTGTTTGTTACCACTATCTTTTCCTCCAGTTAGATGCATTTGTCGAAATTGTGCTGGTGTCAATCCAGTTTTCTTTTTAAATAACGTAATAAAATAAGGCGTATTCATCATTCCTACACAGATGGCGATATCTCCGATGGCTTTATTTGTTTGCATTAATAATTGTTTAGCCTCATGTACGCGAACTCGTTGTATATACTCAACCGGTGTTATACCCTTAATTTTTTTAAATGTGCGATGCATATGATAGGGACTCCCATGGCAAATTGTAGCTAACGATTCTAGGGTTAATTTTTCTGTGTAATTTTTATCAATGTAGGCAGTAATTAGCTCGACCCATTCGCTATCAGGTAATTTTTCATTAGTTGGCTTGCAACGTTTACAAGGCCGGAAATTTGCGCGTAGAGCTTGTTCTGCGTTTTGAAAAATACAGACATTTTCTTTTTTCGGGACGCGCGATTTACAAGATGGTTTACAGAAGATCCCTGTTGATTTGACAGCATAGAAAAATTGATGATTATACGTTGGATCATTATTTATTATTGCTTGCCACTTTTCATCTGTTATCTGTTCCATATCATTTGAAGTTTTATCATGACACTCGTGATTGAACCTATCTAGCATTACGCTCACCTCTCTTTACACTATACTCCTTAGAAATTCCCAATGTACAATGCTTGAAGTTGAATAGCAAGATATTGAAGTAGTTTTTATGTCGCATCATGAAAAATGATTCCAAGACCAAAACGTTCCCCTAAAGTAACTGTACTTACTCCGTGACGAACCTTATTTTTGTAATACCCTTTTTGACCAAGAACAACTCTATAGTTCGTAGGGAAAATGAGCGCACTACCTTGAGCTAAAGTAATAACATGTCCTCTACTTTGAGCACGCGGAATTTGTTCCACTAATAGCGATTCTCCACCGCAAAAGTCTTTTTCACGTTGATTTAAGACAAAGACTACTTGAAATGGGAAAAATATATCGCCGTATAAATCTTGATGCAAACAATTAAAGCCCCCTGTTTCATACTTTAATAGTAAAGGTGTTGGTCTTGTTTGCTCATTTTCTTTACAGATGGTCAAAAAATCTTGAAGGTTGTTGGGAAACTGTGCTGTTTTTCGTAAATACCCCAACCAACGATTCGCTGTTTTTGACAATTCTACATAGAAGACCTCTCTTAAACTTTGGACGATATCAGGTAGTGGATAGGAAAAGTATTTGTACTCCCCATGGCCAAAGCGATAGCGTTTCATATTGATTGTTGTTCTGTACGGCTCTTTCTCAAGATACAACGCTTTTAGAAATTCACATTCCGCCTTTGTTAAAATCACTGGAAGCTTTGTAAACCCTTGTGCATCTAATTCATTTTGAATGGTGTCCCAATCTAAGTTTTCCACTCTTGTTTTAATATCTTGAACCATTGTTACACCCTCCTATTCGCATTCTTGATAACTAACACTATAACCGCATCAGTAGAAAAACATAAGGTGTTTAGAATGTAATAGCAAGATAACAAAATTCGTCTCGATTATGATATGGTAAAGTAAATTTTAATCGTGTATGTTTCCTAATAATAAGTTTGTAGAGGAGAATGCAAAAGTGAGATGGCATGAAAATAATGATGAGATGGTCATTCCATTACCTAACCATTTCGATATGAATGCAAATCTAAACTATCTATTACGAGAAAAAAATGAATGTCTGTATGAAGTTGAGAACAATGTTATTACAAAGGTTATTGCGATAGGAGAAATGCGCTCCCTAGTGCAGATTAGCGTAAGCCAACATAACCAAATGATTGTTCAATTCCTAAATGATTCTAGACCGAATGATAAGCGGATACGACAACAAATTGTACACTATATTTATGAATGGTTTGACCTTGAGAACGATTTAACGCCATTTTACGACATGGCAACTACAGACCCATTACTTGAAATGCCCGCCCGAAAATTTTATGGATTGCGTGTAGTCGGCATTCCTCATTTATTTGAAGCTTTATGCTGGGGCGTTATAGGGCAACAAATTAATTTAGCCTTTGCTTACTCCTTAAAGAAACAATTTGTAGAAAGCTTTGGCGATTTTATCGAATGGAGAGGTAAAAAATATTGGGTGTTCCCAACGTACGAGCGCATTGCACAGTTAACACCATCCGACCTAGCAGATATCAAAATGACGGCAAAAAAAAGTGAATATATCATTGGTATTGCCAAATTGATGGAAAATGGTACATTATCGAAGGAAAAATTACTGGCAATGAACTTTAAAGATGCCGAAAAAAGCTTAATTCAAATACGCGGCATCGGTCCATGGACAGCCAATTACGTGCTGATGCGCTGCCTGAGATTCCAAACAGCTTTTCCAATTGATGATGTCGGTCTGATTAATTCGATAAAAGTATTACGTAATATGACGCAAAAGCCTACAAAAGATGAAATTTTAGCACTATCAGTCAACTGGAAAAATTGGGAATCATACGCTACCTTTTATTTATGGCGTGTTCTATACTGATAACGTTCTGATTATAGTTAAATGTCTTTGTCATATGTAAGTAGGAGGCATCGTTGTTATTACTGGTTTCAGACTGAAGTCAAGGTAGATTGTCTTCAATTTTTTTCTGTAATAAATAGCTGGAATCTGTGTGTTCATCCCACTTTATTAGACACCTATGTCGCTAGCTCTAGATGTCTAAGGAGGATATGTTCGAAGCTATAGTTTAGTATACAAGGAATATTTAGTGACAATGCTTGCGCTGTACGGAGTTACCTTCCTTAAGCAATTTTAAATGACTTTCCTTTAATTTTACGGATGAAAGATGGGATGACCGATTGAATAATAAGTGGAATAAGATTGTCTACAAAGTGGGCTCTTCTTTCTATGATAGATTTTTTAATACTGGTGTTTTTTTGAAGACGAGAAAAAAGATTTTTCAACAAGTCCCTTTTCAAAGCAAGCAGAAAATCTTATTTGTTGGGATCGGTACTGGAGCTGATTTAGAATACATTGACTTTATGAATTATGATATTACAGCCATTGATTATTCGCCTGATATGTTAGCTATCGCTAAAAGTAAATTCGAGCACTCTGCTATCCAATTTATCGAAATGGATGCGCAAACAATGACTTTTGAAGATGAATCATTTGACTATATTGTGGCGAGTTTAATTCTTTCTGTCGTGCCTGATGAACATAAATGCTTTGAAGAAATGATTCGCGTTTTAAAGCTGAATGGAAAAATACTAATTTTTGATAAATTTGCTGCTAAACATCAACGAATAACTGTAACCCAAAAGCTGTTAAGGCCCTTTATAAGCCTATTAGGTACTGATATTGGTCGAAGTTTTGAAGAAATGTTTAGTCAACAAAAACAAAGGCTTAAAATTATAAAGGATGACCCTGTTATGTTAAAAGGAATGTATAGATATATTGAAGTTATGAAAATTAAGTAACTATGACAGAAGCAAATTTCTAATTCAATTAACTTAGAAACGCCTTTGTGCATAAAAAATATGAATCTAGATGAAAGTCAGTTGCTTCTTTTCACTAAAAAACACATGTATTTGTAAAGATAAAAGAAAGGCACCTCCTTTGTAGCGGAAGTGCCTAGTTTAGTTATTTATAAATTAATAGATAACAAGCTATTCTTTCGTAAAGTCAATTACCATACGTCCTGTTATTTTACCTTGTTCCATCTCTTCCATAATCTCGTTAATTTCTTCGATTTTTCGCAATGTTACTTTCGGCACTACCTTACCTTCTGCAGCAAATTGGAATGCTTCTTGTAAGTCTTGGCGTGTACCTACTAATGTACCAATCACTTGGATGCCATCCAGTACTAAACGAGGGATATCTAAATCCATTTTATCTACAGGTAAACCAACTGCTACTACTCGTGCGCCTGCTTTTACCACATCAATCGCTTGATTGAACGGCGTTTTAGCTACAGCTGTAACCACAGTTGCATCTAAGCCTTTCCCATTCGTCAGTTCTTTCGCTTTAGCAATTGGGTCTTCATTTAATAAATTGACAATAGCATCTGCCCCTACCTCTTTAGCAAATGCTAGCTTCTCATCATTAATATCGAACGCCACAACGTTTGCACCATAAACATGTTTAGCATACTGCACAGCTAAGTTGCCGAGACCACCAATACCAAATATCCCAATCCATTGTCCTGGACGGATATTTGACACTTTCACAGCCTTGTAAGTTGTCACACCTGCACAAGTGACAGAAGAAGCGGCGGCTGGATCTAAATTAGCTGGAACCTTAACTGCATAATCAGCTGATACAATCACTTGCTCGGCCATAGCACCATCTACTGTATACCCTGCATTTTTAACATCGCGACAAAGTGTTTCACGACCTGTCGTACAATATTCACAGTGTCCGCAACTCTCATACATCCAAGCAATAGATACTCGGTCACCAACTTTTAGTGACGTAACCCCTTCTGCAACTTCAATCACTTTACCAATACCCTCATGACCTAATACAATCCCTGTAACATCACCGAAATCTGCATTTTTGACATGTAGATCCGTATGACAAACACCACAAAATTCTGTTTGTACTAATGCTTCACCATGTTTTAATGGTCTTAGTTGCTTCTCCTCTACACTTACTTTTTTGTCTTTCGTTACAACTGCTGCTATCATAATTAACATGCCTCCTTAAATGTAAGAAATCATTTTAATTAACAAGCGTGCATGCACTAAAGTGTGAATTCGCTTTCATTTTATAAAGGATTTTAATTGAATTCAATTATTTTAGGACGATTCATAAAAAATGAGTCTACCCTCATAGAAAAATACTATTATTTTAAATAAATAGAATATTTTTAAAATTAAATAAATCGAAAGCTGTAGGATGATTTTAAAAAAACCTCGCCCAAAAGCCTTTTAGTAGTAATCAGCCTACAGAAAATGAAAAAAGAGCTGCATTATGCAACTCTTTCAACTTTACAACCTTACACCAAGTTACGTAATGGGGCTTCTTCATCGGCTGATGGTCCATAAAAGCCTGGCACCGCAATATCAAGAAGGCGTAAGTATACGCCCAGTTGTGCACGGTGGTGAACCATATGACTAATTCCAAAAGTACGTAACGCAAGTGCTCGCGGCTCTTGGCGAATAATATGCTGGCCATGGCGAAGTGTCCATTCATCGCCGAGCGCTTTGTCGTCACATTCGGCAAGCAACTTATCGAGTTTGGAGACGTTGGCGTCAAATTCTTCTAGAATGTCAGATTGTTTTTCTATTGCTTCTCGTCGAAGTGGTACTGTTGAAAGATCCAACTCCGTGTGCTGAATAATTGTGATTTGCCAGTTTAGCAGATTGATTAGATGTGTGGCTAGTCCACCGAGGGTCATTGATTTATCATGTGGTCGCCATGACATATGCTCCTCGGGTAAGCGTTCCAATATGCGACGTGTAGAAGCTAGTTCTTGCGTTACGTCGCCGATGATTAATTGTTTACTCATATCTGTTGCCCCTCTCTTTTAGCTATAAATAAATAATTTCAATAAAAAAAGCGTTAATCCTGCTTCGATTAACGTCTCTGTAAATTTTAATAGCTGCTTGACAATCAGAATCTTTATTTTTCCCTCAACTTGATAGATTATCGATCATGATTTTCATAATAGGCTTCATCTGCATATTGTTTATCTGTTCCTTTCAGATAAGCTAAAATTAATTTCGGACGTTTAAGTAACACCCAGTCTCCGTGTTTATCAAACTTTCGGCTGGAAGTTATCATACCATTTTGGATTGTTCCGTATTTTTTTCCTTTCTTTTTTCCCCACACTTTTAAGCGTTTGGCAAAATCAGCATCTTCCGCCATAAGCATGGCTTCATTAAATCCGTTAATGGACTTAAAATCCTCTTTGTAGCACCAAAAAATCCCCACGGATATGGCGCCATATTTAAAAAGTAAAGGTCCTATTAATAACATAGTTGAAACGAAAATCCCTAAAGACATTCTTTCAAATTTCCCTGTAACTCCTCCGCCAATATACTTTCCCGAGCTCAAGTTTTGTACTACCTTTGTAAGCATATGCTCATTCATCTGTGTATCTGCATCTATCGTTACGATGATTTCGCCCCTAGCTCTTTCAACGCCTGTGTTTCTAATTTTAGAAAGGTTTTTATCGTCATTGTTTACTGTAATACAATTATAAGATTTTGCAATTTCTTCCGTTTTGTCTGTACAGCGATTTAGCACAACAATGATTTCAACTTGATTTTGAAGTAATTTTGACGCTTTTGAAATGGATTCTAAACATTTTCCAATGTACTTTTCTTCATTATGGGCGGGTATAATAATAGAAATGATTACATCCTCTTGATGCGTATTTGTCGAAGTGTCCATCCAATCTCCCTCACCATTATATTTAATCTATTCATATTAGCTATTACTTAAATATATTCAAATGAAAATGTGAAAATGCCTAACTGACTTATGGTGCTTTAGTTCTTCTTTCATACAATCAAAATAAAACTAGCCTGCAATGTTACGGGGCTAGTTTTATTTTAATCTATTTTACAAATATATGATATATTTTCTATTTATTGTATTAATCCTTTAGGCTTAATTGGACAAAAATTGACCATATATTTATTTAGTTTCTTTGCCATTTAAAGGTTAGTATGGCTACTATCAATGCGATACAGGCAATTGTGCCACCGATTATCGCATTTATTTCAGCAGTATATGCGTCAATGGTTATGCCCCCTATCGTGGAGCCTAATGCCATACCAATATGGGCACTAGAATTATTTAAACTTTGATGGATATCTGATGTAGTCGATGCAGAAGAAACAATATAACTTTGAATCGCAGGTTGTAGTGACCAACTTAGTAAACTCCATAATAATATTGCTCCAACGAACAGCACGACGGAAAATTTTAAGAACGGTATCGCAACAATCGTTAGTGTAAATAAGGATAGTACGGAGAAAATTGTTCGTTTTGCACTAATACGATCAGTAAAATATCCACCTAATAAACTTCCGCATATGGAGAATATACCAATGATTAAATACATTAGGCTAAGAGACTTCTCTGACAAATGTAGCGTTGACTGAAGAAATGGTGTTAAGTATGCATACAAAGTCAAATGCCCTGTAAAAAATATGATGGAAATCGAATGAATAAGTAAAATCTTTCGTTCCTTTAACGCCTTTACTTGTGCTTTTAAAGGTAAATTCTTCTTTGGCTCGATTTTCCCCAATGCAAAAAATACAATTAACATAAGCAATAATGTCAAAATAGCAATAAATAGAAATGGGGCCCGCCAACCTAATTCGCTACCTAACCATAAACTAAACGGAACACCAAACACCAGGGAAGCACTAACCCCCATTAATACAAGGCCGATTGCTCTTGCTGTATATGCATCATCGCTTATTTGAGAAGCGATGGTGATACATAATGAAACAAGAAGCGACGCACACATAGCTGATAATATTCTAGCAGCCAAAAGAACAGTATACATATCACTCAACACAATGATCATATTCGAGACAAAGAAAATAAACAAAACAATGAGAAATAATCTTTTGCGCTCCATCTTTGAGGTTAAAGATAATAAAATAGGGCCTGATATGGCAAAACTTAATGAAAACATGGAGATTAACATTCCTACTTTGCCATACGAAATCTTTAAATCTTCCGCAATCAGTGGAAGCAACCCTCCAATTACTAATTCAACTAGACCAACTATAAAGGCAATCGTCGATAATAGGTAAATTCTTTTATCCATCATTTCACTCCTCTAAAAAAATACAAAAAGCAGCGCCTCCAGTTTAGGAGGCGCTGCATTAAAACATTTTCTTTGTCAATTCGCTAACATGACATCCAAAGTCATGTCGCCTTATTCAATTAAAAATTTCTTAAACAAAAATACCATTTTGCATTATTGGTTGTCAATTATATTTATGCCATTATTTTTCGTCAACATGGGATTCCGAAGACGGTTCCAGCAACTTGCGCAATAGGAAGTAATACTAGTGCAAAAGACTGCTAGCTTTCGCTAACAGTAAATTTTTAACAACACGTATTGGATGGTTGACCAAGTTGAGCACTACATACACCTGTTTCAGGTAACGCTAATTCCACACGTTTTGAAGCTTCTGTATCACCACATAAGTATGCCGTTATGGAACGGACTTGTTCATAACCTGTTGCCATTAAAAATGTTGGTGCGCGACCATAGCTTTTAGCACCGACAATATAGAAGTCTTTTTCTGGTTGTCTCAGTATTTCTTCTCCATGCGCTCTTACTGTTCCACAACTATGCTCATTCGGGTCAATTAAAGGCGCCAATGCTTGCACACTTTCTGTTGCTGCATCAATGGAAAGGCGTAGTTCGCTGTTAATCGTAAAATCAGGTCGATTACCTGCGTTAACAATTAGCTCTTCAAATCCTGTTAATACTTTTGTTTCCCCGTTAATAGTACCAATAATTTGGATGTTCTCATCTTGACGCAACTGTGAGATATAGAAAGGTGTAACGACCTCAACCTTACCTGTCTCAACTAATTCGTGAATACGTATTCCCAGTGCGCCTCGTGCAGCTAATGCATCTTTTTCCTCACCACCATAGGCTTCTTCTACAGATTTTTTCCGCATTATCCATACTAATTTTGTTGCAGGATTATCTTCTTGTAGTGCCGCAAGTGTCAATAAGGTATTAATCGCTGAATGGCCACCACCAATAACAGCAATCTTCTTATTTGCATATCTCTTAGCATTTGAATTTATATCAGGAATACCATACTCAATGTGATTTGTTAGGGCCTTTTCATTTTGTAACCACACACCTGTAGTATTCGCCGGATTTGGATTTCCCCATGTACCTGTCGCATCAATAACAGCTCTTGCCGCAATGATATGAATGTCATTCTCTCGTTCAACATAAATAGTAAAGGGTTGTTCTAGTCGATTTTTCGTCTTCATCTTATCATTAAATTGTCGTGAAATACCCACTACTTTTGCATTTAATTGAATGTTAGGCTTTATTTGTACTAACTCAGCCAAAGGTTTTAAATAGAGATCAATTAATTCATTTCCTGTTGGTAACGTATCTAAATTAGGTTCTACCCAATCGGAGGTTTCTAATAATGCTTTAGCAGCTTTATTGATGTTATAACGCCATGGAGAAAATAACGTCACATGCCCCCAACTACGCATATTGTGTGCTATTTCATGCCCTGCCTCTAGTACAATAAAGGCTTGTTTTTGTGCCACTAAATGAGCAGCAGCAGCTAAACCAATTGGACCTGCGCCAATTATTACGACGGGTAAATTTTTATTGGCATTGGGATTAATCTGTTGAATTTCAATGCTCTTTGCAGGGGTGCAACAAGATGTATTTTGTTTCATTACATTTAGCGTGTTCATCTTACTTCTCCTTTTTAGTCATTTACATAAGTAATTACTTATGTAAAAGATATTTTTTACGTCTAGCAGTTAGCTAGACGTAATATAGTTATGCTTTGTAACATAAGCAAACTTTTGTAGCCTCTATTCCTGTCGGCTTTTAATTAGCAAGAGGTCGGAGAATATCCTTCCAATACTAAACCAAGTTCACCATTCTCTTCTTCGGCATGGATTGTTACATCTGTTAATTGTGGTGCAATATCAGGATGGATTGCGACTTGGATACCTTCGATTGTTTGAATAGTATCTTCTGCTGCTGGTGCTTCTAAGCCTACACCTAAATTAACCCCACAGCAGCCTGCAATACCAAAGAAACGAAGTGTTTTAACCTCCGAATCAGCTATTACCTGTTCTAAATAATGTTTGCCTTCTGGACTCATTTTCATTTGATTTTCTCTCCTTTTAGTTCATGTAAGCCTTTTGTTCCGACTGGTGGTGTTTTTACCCATGGAATGGCTACGAATTGATTGTTGCTGATGGATTGTACTGCATTCAGCCATTTTGTTTCTGCTTGTTGTTTTTGAATTAATATGGCACTTGTTGTGTGGATTGAAGAAAAGGTTTGATTGACAACCCACCAATCAACAGATAATCCAGCACGCTGTAAATCTTCCTGTAAGCGTGTCGCTTCATAAACAGGTGTTGCTTCAGGAAGTGTTACAATGGCAACACTGGTATAAGAAGCATCACGCAACCTTGGTAACAGGTTAGAAACAGCCGGGGGAATATCCCCTTGTGAACGGCTTATTTCGCGATGATAAGCTTCTGTTGCATCTAGTAAAAGTAACGTATGCCCTGTTGGTGCTGTATCAATAACAATGACCTCATCTTGATGATTTTCTACCACATTTGCAAATGCACGAAATACTGCAATTTCCTCGGTACAGGGAGAAGCTAAATCTTCCTTCACAAACGCTAAACCTTCTTCGTTCATTGTTTCACTTGCCTTTGCCAGCACTTCAGCTTCATAATTTGCAACTTCTTCTTTCGGATCTATTCGACTTATCGTTAAATTTTTGACTTGTTCGTTTCCAAATGTCCAATTTAAATGCGCAGCAGGGTCTGTTGTAGTTAAATGTACAGGAATACCTTCTTCGGCTAAGCGTAAGGCAATATAAGAAGCAATCGTAGTTTTACCAACCCCACCTTTACCCATTGTAAAAATCAATTTTGGTTTACGTTCTAAATAATCAGCAATCATTTCCTCGACTTCTGGAATCTTAATTTCTTCGGTTGATGCATGTGTATGTGAAATTTCCTGATTGGTCATCCATGCTTGCAAACGTTCCATACTTGATAATGAGTAAGGTACAAACGGTAAGTAGAAATGTTCAAATCGATTTAGTTCTTTTGGAATTCTGGCTAATGCATCCGATTGACGTGCAATGAATGCTTCTTCTGTACAATCAGTAGAATTGACATTACGCATATAGCCATTAATTAATAACGTCTGATTTTGAATACCAATTTCATACAACTCGTTAGAAGCACGAGCGGCTTCTTTTAAAGGGTTTTCTTCAGGGCGTGTCACTATCATTAACGTTGTTTGATTCGCATCTTTTAAACGATGAACAGCCTCTTTATAGACTTCACGTTGTGGTTCTAACCCTTTTAAAGGACCTAAACATGAAGTGCCAGTCGTATTTTCATCTAGAAATGTAGACCATGCAGAAGGTAGTTGTAATAAGCGTAATGTATGACCTGTTGGTGCTGTATCAAACACGACAGTGTCAAAATTTCCAATCACTGAAGTATCAGTCAATAGTGTTGCGAATTCATTAAAAGCAGCAATTTCAACTGTACAAGCCCCCGAAAGTTGCTCCTCCATATTTTGAATGACCACATCAGGTAGTTTTCCACGGTACGGACCAACCATTCGTTCTTTGTAATGTTGTGCTGCTTGTTCAGGGTCTAAATTTATCGCAAATAGATTGTCTATGCCTTCAATTTTTGTTGGACTATTCGAAAGCGTTTGACCAAAAATATCTTGTAAGTTAGATGCGGGATCTGTACTAATTAAAAGTACCTTTTTTCCTTTATTTGCAATGGCTATTGATAATGCACAAGCAACAGACGTTTTTCCAACGCCTCCCTTCCCCGTAAAAAACAAAAATGGGGTGTCAGGGAAATGACTTCTTGTAAAGCGTTCCATTTTACGCATCTCCTTTTAGTGACAAGCGTACTTTCGGCTTTTGTAATAGTTCTTTTTCTGAAAGCCCTGACCACTGTGAAAATTGCTCATTAGTGGGATATATCCCTTTACAAAGTAACTCCCCATCAACAAACGTTGCAGGCAAGGCATCCATTCCTTGTGCCATTAAAAGTTGATTGATTGCTTCATTTTCTATAAAAGCATTTGGATCGTTCGTGAGATTAAATCTTACAGCTTCAATGTTTGTATTTTTTAAATTATTCATTATAAACGACATACGTAATAATTCTGGGTCTATAGAAGGGCCACATAAGCCTGTTGAACAGCACATGGCTGGCTCATAGATATGAATTTTTTTCAATTTACTTCAGCTCCTCGCCTACAAATTTTTCAATACGTTGTCCGATAGCATCGCGTACATTTTGGAAGACAGCCCATTTGTCCTCATCTGTACCTGTTGCTTTCGCTGGATCTTCAAATCCCCAATGCTCACGGCGAATATGCGGAGGCGTCATCGGACATTTATCAGCGGCATCCCCGCATAACGTCACAACTAATGTGGCATTGTTTAATGTCTTAAAATCAATTAAATCAGATGTATGATTTGAAATATCAATCCCTACCTCCTCCATTGCTTTAATGGCATTTGGATTTACGCCATGAGCCTCAATCCCAGCACTTTTCACAGTCCAATTAGTAGGTAACAATTTTTTAGCCCATCCTTCAGCCATTTGACTACGGCATGAGTTCCCTGTACATAAGAAATAAAGTGTGTTAGTCATAAGTGTTTGCTCCTTATAATTTAATCGTTTTAAAGTATTTTTTCTGCCAACGTAAGGCAACCCATACAAGTCCTATGAGAACGGGTACTTCTACAAGGGGACCTATAACTGCCGCAAATGCTACGCCACTATGAAGACCAAACACACCAACTGCTACCGCAATCGCTAACTCAAAGTTATTACTTGCCGCTGTAAAAGAAAGAGCAGCTGTAACCGGATAAGATGCGCCAGCTTTACGGGAAGAGAAAAATGAAACAGCAAACATCACCACAAAGTAAATAAATAATGGAATAGCAATTCGTACGACATCAAGTGGCAGTTCAACCAATTGCTCACCTTTTAAAGCAAACATCATAACAATCGTGAATAAAAGTGCAATTAAAGTAAGTGGAGAAATTTTCGGTAAGAATTTTTCCTCATACCACTGTTTTCCTTTTGTTTGAATCCCAATCCATCGTGTCAGGAACCCTGCCGCAAATGGGATACCTAAGTAAATAAGTACGCTTTTTGTAATTTCCCACATGGAGATGGAAACATTGAAATTCTCTAAACCAAACCAACCAGGTAATACATTTAAGAAAAAGTACGCAAAAATCGAATACGTTAAGATTTGAAAAATCGAGTTAAAGGCAACTAAGCCAGCTACATATTCGCGGTCCCCACGTGCTAGATCATTCCACACAATGACCATGGCAATACAGCGAGCCAAGCCAATCATAATGAGTCCAGCCATGTACTCTGGATAATCACGCAAAAAGATGATGGCTAAAAAGAACATTAAGAATGGTCCAAGTAACCAGTTTTGAAAAAGGGATAGTAAAAGCACTTTCCAATCTTTAAACACTCGCCACATTTCCTCATACTTTACTTTCGCTAATGGTGGGTACAACAAAACAATTAAACCTATGGCAATCGGTATGGACGTTGTACCAAGAGACATGGACTCTAACGATTCTCCAATATTGGGCATTGTGATACTGAATACGACACCTAGCCCCATGGCAACAAATATCCAAAGAGTAAGGTAACGATCTAAAAAAGACAGCTGTTTCGTTAAAGACTCATTACTCACTATCAGTTCCCCCTACATGGCAGCCATTTGTGCCACAGTTGCACCCAGTTAAAGGCTGAATATGCTCTAAAATCCCCTTCATCAGTGGCGTTTGTTCCTCTACTAAACGATAATGTTTCCAAGTCCCTACTTTTCGTTCTGTAATAATACCTGCCTCCTTTAATTTTCGTAGATGCTGACTAACGGCTGGTTGTGAAATGCCTAGAACCTCTACAAAATCACAAACACATACCTCTCCATTTTTCATACACGCAAGTAATTTCATGCGATTCAAATCTGCTGCTGCCTTTAATTGTTTTTCAATTAGCATATAATCCATTTATTGCCCTCCTTATATAATCATTTGCTTATATATTATTGTAAATAAAATCACCTTAAGTAAAAGGTGATTTTAACTATATATAACTATATTCTTATATTATGATTTTATGTTTTGAAATGCAACAGTTAAATATATGATATGAAAAAAACTTGCATATCTTCATAAATCGATTGTTAATGGTGAAAATTAAGAGAGCCAATGTTAGAATGCCCCTCCCTCTTTTCGCAATAGATACTGAAGGCATCGACTTTTATCGTTGGCTATGCCCTTGGCAACGCTATGGTCGCCTAAAAGTTTGCTCCTCATGGGCTTGACGTTAAAACCTAATAGTATTATTCGATTATAAAAGTATCTTGGCAAGGCGGTTAATGCCTTCTTCAATTGCGCTCTCATCCATTTTAGCAAATCCCAGTACCCATCCTTTTCGATTCGTTTCCAAACAATACTTACTAAGCGGATATACACGAATTCCTTTTTCGAGCGCTAGGTTTGTCATAGCCTCTTCATCAAACGATTCTTCAGCTTCAAGAAGCATATGCAAGCCTGTTTCAATGCCACTTAGTTTAAAACGTTCAGCTAATCCAGTTGCCATGATGGCCTTGGTCATCGCTTCATGTCTTCGTCGATAAACATTTCTTGCTCTCCTCATATGACGCATAAAATGACCGTGTTCAATAAAATGACTAAGCGTTAGTTGTTCCATTATCGGCAGATGTCGATAGGTTAGGGCTTGTACTTGAGCAAGCTGACGAATAGCATCCTTTGGCCCAATCACTGCCGAAATGCGTATGCCAGGAGCCACCATTTTGGAAAAACTCATCATATACAATGTATTCTGTGGTTGTTGGCTGAACAAAGTAGGAAGTGGACCTCCACGGTACCTAAATTCACCATCATAATCATCTTCTACTATCCAAAATTGCTCTTGCGCTGACTTTTGGAGCAACTGTTGTCTACGTGGTTCAGACATAATCACACCAACTGCACATTGGTGAGAAGGCGTAACAAAAATAAGCTTGCTTTGCGGATGAATACGATTTACTTGTATTCCATAGTTATCAACCGGTACGGAAACGACATTCATCCGTCGATATTGCATGGTCGTCCAGGCAGCGGGGAATCCAGGATCTTCAACAGAAACCGTTTCTCCTTCCGTTAACAGTGCTTGCGCAATAAGATCAATGCTATGCTGTGCACCAGAAGTTAAAATGATTTGGTCAATATCTACATGAACACCTCTTTCAAATGTTAAATAACGTTGAATCTGTTCACGGAGCGGAGTAAAACCATATGGGTTGCCATAACCCCAAGTGGTCAAATCTGCTTCGGATGAAGCCTGTAAAAAAGATTGTCTCCAATTTTTTTGGAAATGTTCGTCCAAATAAGGCTCATGAGGACAGAAATCGATTTCTACGTTTCGATTTTCGGCGCCTCCAAACCAACTGTTTAATTCATCAACTGCCGCGTTTAATAAAGGTAATGCTGGCGTAGATGGTCCATAAGGAGTCGTTTCTTCTGCTAAGTTGGCTTTCAATCCCCAATCACTTACCCTTGTTCCCCCACGCCAATTAGTAACGGTATAGCCTCGACTAAATAATTCCTCATAAACAATTTGTATTGTTGAGCGTGAAACGCCGACTAATAAGGCAAGCTCTCGAGATGGAGGAAGTAATTCACCTGGTGGCCATTTTCCTGTTGTTATATGGTGGATAGCCTGATCAAGCAACTGCTGCCATATCGGAATTTTATCTTCTCGGTTTATTTTTAACATTTTCATTCACTTCCAGTTAAATGATGCGAACATTAATACAGTTCATCATGATTATAGTTTTTATGACGCACCCAGTATTTAAGATGGTTAAAATATTTTCTAAAGAAACGATGACATTCGTTGAAAAGCTACATCTGCAGCATGAATTGTTTCATCAATATCATGTATTGAATGGGCAGTCGATAAAAAGATGCTTTCATATTGCGATGGGGGTAAAAGTATCCCTTGTTTTAGCATTTCGACATAGAAACGCCGAAACATCTCTGAGTCTATTTTGCGTGCATCATCAAAATTTTGTAAAGGATTATCTGTAAAGGACAATCCAATCATTGTTCCAGCTTTAGTTGTCATCAGCGCTATATTCGATTTACGGGCTACTGTTTTTAATCCTTGAATTAGTCTGTCTGATAGTTCTTCAATATAGTTGTAACTATCAGAGGTTAATTTATTTATTGTAGTATATCCGGCTACCATCGCGATTGGATTACCCGATAAAGTGCCAGCTTGATAAATATTCCCTTCCGGTGCAATTAGATTCATAATCTCTTTTTTGCCACCATATGCGCCAACTGGCATCCCGCCACCGATTATCTTCCCTAAGCAAGTTAAGTCAGGCTGAATGTTATAAAGCCCTTGAGCTGAGTGGTAATCAATACGAAAACCCGTCATTACCTCATCAAGAATAAATAGCGCCCCATATTTTGTAGTGAACAAACGTATAGCCTGAAGAAATTCGGGGTCAGCAGGTATGCCAGCCATATTACCAGCAAATGGTTCTACAATCACTGCTGCAATTTCTGAACCAAATGTATCAAATACACTATAAAGTGCTTCAATATCGTTATACGGAACGGATAAAGTGTTTTTTGTGATTTCTAACGGTACACCTGGACAATCTGGAATGCCTAATGTTGCTATGCCTGAACCAGCTTTTACTAATAGATAGTCACTGTGTCCGTGATAGTTTCCTTCAAATTTAACAATTATGTTTTTGCCTGTAAAACCTCTAGCTAGCCGAATAGCACTCATTGTTGCCTCTGTACCAGAGTTAACCATTCTAATCTTCTCTATGGAGGGAATCCGAGTAGTGATTAATTGTGCTAGCTTATTTTCTTGCAAAGTGGGCAATCCAAAACTTGTCCCCTTTTTTATTGCTTCGAGTAATGCACTCGCAACATCTTTATCTGCATGTCCATGAATTAATGGTCCCCAAGAAAGGATATAATCTATATACCTATTCCCATCAATATCATATATTTCTGACCCGATTCCATGACTAATAAAAATCGGATCGATTCCAACGGATTTAAATGCTCTTACTGGACTGTTTACACCACCAGGCATTAGTTGTTTTGCTATTTCGAATGCTTCTGTCGATTGCTGTGTATTGATTTTAAAAACCACCTTTCATATTAGAGAAAACTATTAGCTATATGCTCATCTAGAGGATCAATTGATTCGTTTTCTATTTAAACATCTCTGTAACAACTGTCCCCTTTTTTCTACAAACAAGACTCCATTATTTTGCTTTTTAAAACTTGTCACGTTACATGTACTTAGTTTTCACATGAAACTATTTTTGTGGTATCCCATTCATATTTTGTGGTTTTTTAAGAAATGGAACATTAATTAATAAATGTGCTGCTAAACCAGCTACAAGCCCCCAAAATGCCCCTCCTACGCCAAGTAATGTAACATTTGCGGCAGTTGCCAAAAAAGTAATGAGTGCAATTTCGCGTCCATTCGGATTTGTTAAAGCATTAGCAAGGCTACTACCAATTGTACCGAGCAATGCTAATCCAGCTAATGTGGCAATAAACGTTGCAGGAAGAATTAAAAACAACGCAGCCAATGTTACCCCAAAAATTCCAACAATTATATAAAAAATACCACAGACAATTCCTGCAATATAGCGTTTCGTTGAATCTTCATGAGCGTCTTTTCCAGTACAAATTGCGGCTGTAATTGCGGCAATGTTAAACGCATGTGATCCAAATGGTGCTGTTAGGAGCGAACCCAATCCTGTTACAATTAAAATCGGATTCGCACTCGTTTTAAATCCATCATTTCGCAACACTAACATTCCTGGCATATATTGTCCCGTCAAGGTAATAATAAAAAGCGGCAAAGCAACGCCTAATAAGGCATGAAGAGAAAACGCTGGAACAACTAATACCGGAGAAGCAATAGCCAATTCGACATTGCTGAAATCTACCTTGCCCATACTTATCAAATAAATCAATCCAATTACTAAGATACCGACAATTGCATAGCGAGATGTAAATCGTCTTAATAGGATATACGCAGTAAATAGGACAATTACAAGTAAAGGATCAACTTTCGCACCACCAAAGGCCGAAATACCAAACTGCAATAAAATACCTGCTAAAAGCCCTGAAGCGATGCCTGGTGGAATAAGCTGGACAAAACGTTCGAACATTCCAGATAATCCTAAAAAAACAAATGCTACAGCAGAAATAATATATGCGCCAATTGCTTCAGGATAAGAAGTGACCGCCAAAGCGGAAACAAGAAATGCCACACCTGGTGTTGACCAAGCTGTAATAATCGGTTCGCGGTATCGATAACTTAACCAAATACCAGTTACTCCCACACCGATGGAAATCGACCATATCCATGAAGCAGTCATTTCAGGACTCAGGCCAGCAACCTTGGCAGCCTGAAACACCAAGATAAAAGTACCTCCATAGTTTACTAACACAGATATAAAAGCAGCTATGGTGGGTGATAGCAAATCACGCAAACGCAATGAAACGGATGTTGTATTCATACACTTTCCCTACCTTTCATTCCAATAGTGGTCAAACACTTTCTCTCTACTCATAAAAATAGCGTTCATTCTTTAAAACCAAATTTAAAAACTCCAGTGATTCTTACCTGTCAGAATGTCCATTCCATACATCGGGGATTTGCTATTATTTTTGTATCAGACTTTCCAATGCCGTCATTAGGTCTTTTATATGTAATGTTTCAAATAGAGGTAATTGTTCAGTTAGATACTTCATTGCTATGCCCCCTTTTGTTAGTTTTATTAAAATGAACGCTCTTAGCATAACGAATAACGGACTGTAATAAAACATCCAAAAACACCATTTTCACCAGTCCATAAATGTTGATCATTCACTACTTCTTATGATTGTATTTCATGAATAGCACTGCTCGTTTTCGTTAAATCAAAAAGACCACTTACCTATGGGATATAGGAAGTGGCGTTTAAATGGATTATTTAATATAGTGTACGAAACATGTTTTTAACTTTTAAACATTTTCTCTACTTCAATTGGATTTTCTTTCGCGGTCATTTGTTGTGGATCAATCCGATAAACTTGAACTGGACCACCGAAAACGGCTGATCGATATTTGTCCACATGTTGCTCAGATAAAGGACGATTATAATAACCAGGCACATATTTATTTAGCATCTCTTGCAACATATGTGTAGCTTCATCCAAATCGTCGATGGGTTGAGCCTTCCCAAAAACGATAACACTCATATACGCAGTGTCCGTCTTTGCGGGCACTGGATCAGTAATCGTTCCATATTCTTCACATACTGTAAAGCAGACTTCCTGATTTTCATCCATAACTTGATTGCGTCTTCCGCCAGTAGCTCCGTGGAAATACAGCAGCCCATTTGTCCAAACAAAATTAAGTGGAACAACATAAGGCAAATGACCGTCAGCCATTCCCAGATACCCAATTCGAGCTTGCTTCAAAAATATATCAATTTTGTTTTGATCTAATACTTCTCTTACTTTGTAACGTACCTCAACCATTGATATCCCTCCTACTTGTAGTATTGTGTAATCTTATCAACGTTTGGATGGAATAAAAACGTCCAAAATTATTGTGATGAAACAATCCAATTTGACGAATGTAGAAGGTCATTGCAACAACTATCCATTGGATAAGGGAATAAAAAAGGCAGAAATCAATGGGGATTTCTGCCTTTCCATATGTTTTTATAGATTTAGTAAAGAAGACATGCCTCTATCTACATCCTAACAAAAAATGAAATATAAGTCTATTTATTTTAGATAGTGCGTGTGATAATGAGGTTGCGCAAATACTTCATAACGTTGTGATGAATAGAAGGGTAAAATGAAACAGAATATATATGATAACAATACGTTCTTTACAAAATATCAAGAAATACGAGGACGAGAACATAATTATAATATTTTATTGGAACAACCCAATTTTTTGGCATTACTACCGACACTTAAAAATAAAATCGTATTAGATATCGGATGTGGTGTAGGAGATTTTGCAGCTTATTGTCTTGAGCTCGGTGCAAAATACGTTACAGGAATTGATATTTCTTCCAACATGATTGCGCATGCAAAAAAGCATCATGTTCATGACAATCTATTTTTTGAACAGGTTGCATTTGAAGAGATGACAGTACCTGCGGAAACCATTGATTTTATAGGAAGTTCTTTAGCTTTTCACTATATTGCAGACTTTCAGTTACTTATAAAAAAGATCAGTACCGCGTTATGTGAAGGTGGAGTGTTGTTATTTTCAATAGAGCATCCGATTGTAAGTGCTAATATGGGAAAAGACAATTGGATAGCCACTGCAGAAGGAAACTTACTCTATTTTGCAATAGATAATTATCAGTTGGAAGGCTTACGTACGCAACATTGGTTAGTTGACAATGTTGTAAAATATCACCGTACACTATCAACTATTGTAAATACACTTATTGAACATGGCTTACAAATCGAAAAAATGGTGGAGCCAATACCAACTAAAGATGCAGTAAGTAATTTACAAAATTTAAACAGAGAATTTCGGCGACCTTCGTTTTTAATTATAAGAGCCAAAAAAACAAATACTCACCAAAATGTAAGTAACTAAAAAATAAAGGATAGATTATCACCTTCTGTACAAACTAATGTCAGGAGGTGATTTTTAATGAACAATCAAAATAAAACTGATGTTAATCAAGTAAAGCAGCAAATTCAACAAGCAGAAGCGAACAAATTACAAGCTTCTGGTTCAGCGAATGCAATGGATGTAGAATTTGGAAATGAAATGGACATAAATCAAATTAAACAACAAATCCAACAAGCAGAAGCAAATAAAAAATTTGCTTCTGGTCGTTTTGCAAACGAAAACAATTCAAAATAATCATCTCTTGCCGGCAATCTTTTTTTGCCGGTTTTTCTATTCCCGAACTCTTTTTTAATGAATAAACGAATTGTTATTACTCAACTACCACCGCTTCTTGCATTAATTCCAGCAATTTTTTCTACCGAAGTCTATTACGAGTAGGTTACAATTTTCTGTCTTTTCTACATACCTAAATGAGTCAATTCTTTTAAATGTTTGTGTTTTAGTGCACACCCCATCTGTCCAGCCGCTGAACAAAGCGCATTTCTTAGTTTGAAAGACGAACTTTAATCAATGTTTATATAAATATAGTTCGATATTTTTTTAGAAAGCTCAAAGTTGCTCCTCTGTAAGAAATACATGCACACTAAAAAGAGAGTTCTCCCCATGGAACAAAATAAGTACAATGACTACTTATTTTAAATGGAGGAATCTATCTTCATTAAAGTTAACTGTGATCAAATACCTTCCATACTTTCTTCTATAGCCATTTCTTCAACAGTTGAGTGCTTTTTCTTTTTCATACCATTTGCTATTAGAATACAAAACATACTTAGTATAAATAAGCCTAAAAATATGAACCATGCCACTTTGTAACTTTGTGTAAGATCATAGATAAGACCGGAAACGATAACACCAAGTGAACTCGTTGCTACGAAGAATATTTGGACAACACCGAAAATAGCTCCAAAATCTTTTTTGCCGAATAAATCATCTGTCATAAATGGAGGGCCAATTGTCGCAATAACAATACTGAAACCGTAAGCGATAGCAAATACGAACGCAAAACTCTTCGCGTTTGCCAGCAGCAGTGACACCATCGCGATCGTCATACAACTGCCTACAAAAAGAATGCCTCCGGTTGTTCTAAACTTATCAAAAATAGCACCAAGAATAAGCTTGCCAACGGTATTGGATAAAGATAAAAGCCCGAAAATTGTTCCTGCAAATAGCGCTGGATGGCCAATATCTATTAAATAAGCGGGTATATGCATTTGTACGCCGCCTGCAACAAGTGCAAAGCAGATGACACCGAAAATAAATAACCAAAATATGCCCGATCTCTTTGCCTGTGCTAACGTGACACCGGATTGTTCCGTATTTGCCTGTGCGATTTCTACACGATTGGCCCCAAGCGCAATCGTCCCTTTTTCAGCAGGACTTTTCTTTGTGAAAAATAAGATTAATGGCAGTGAGATTACTATAATTAGCACCCCAGCAATAATATAAGTTGTTCTCCAGCCATAATTTGAAATGAGCATAGTTAAAATCGGGCTAAGTGCAGCTGTTCCAATGCCTGAACCTGCAAATGCTAATCCCATAGCTAGCCCTTTTTTCTCATAAAACCAATTCGTTAGCATGATGGAAATAGGAATATTCGAAAATCCAGCAACACATATCCCGATACAAAAGGCAATGACGGCAAAATAAACGGCCGATTGTGCGAGAGAATATAACATAAAGCCGCACCCTGCAAGAATTACACAGACAGACATGATTAACATCATATTGCCATTTGCAAGTAGCTTGCCCATAAAGGGAGAAGCGATGGCGACACCTAGACCTCCTACTGATAGAACAATCGAAAACGTTGTCCTCGTTAAGCTTAATTCTGTTGTTACCGGCACAAGAAATAAACTGTGAAGTGAATTGACAATCGAAAATGCCGAAAACATAATCAAGAAGCTCGTTAAAACAATATACCAGCCATAAAATAACCCATTATTCCGTTGTGGCATACTCGTCCCCATTTCATTTTTCTTGTTCTACGGATTATATTTTCTTGTCTATTTTTGTGTTGGCTTCTTATTAGCCAATTTGGATATAGCACGTTTTTTCACGTGTGAATTCGCGTACAGAGTCTGTCCCAAAACCGCTCGCTTTTTGACCGCCAAATGGTAATTCTGTGCCAACGATTCGATACGTATTGACCCAAACATTGCCTGATTCGATTGCGCGAATCATGCGATGTGCACGATTTAAATCGGATGTCCAAATACCAGCTCCTAATCCGTATTCTGTATCATTTGCAATCGCCAGTGCTTCTTCTTCCGTATCAAATGGGATTACCACGGCAACGGGTCCGAAAATTTCTTCTTGGCATACTTGTAAATTATTACCTTCTACTTTGATTAAGGTCGGTTCAATCCAATAGCCTTCAGCCAATGTATCTTGACCTGGTAATAAGTTAGCACCGCCGAAGCGTCCACCAATCAGGATTTCTCCGCCTTCTTGTTGCCCAAGCTCAATATACGAACAAACTTTTTTATATTGCATCTCATTGGCAACGGGTCCCATAGGTGTTTGGATGTTTAAAGTATCCCCCAACTGAATATGCGTAGCAATTTCCTCTTTCATCAAAGCAATCATTTGATTTAAAACAGAACGTTGAATTAAAATACGAGAACCGCCAACGCACAGTTGCCCTGCATTACCAGTAAAAATCCCATTGACCGTGACACCATTGGCAGCTTTCGCTAAATCTGCATCCTCGAAAACAATATTAGGTGACTTCCCACCCAATTCTAATACCATCGACTTAGGGTTTTGTGCAGTGGACTGCGCAATTGCCTGCGCCGTTCTTCCTGATCCTGTTAAACTCACTTTGTTCACGTTTGGATGTTTTACAAGCGCATCGCCTACTTCCGCACCTGTACCCGAAATAACATTTAAGACGCCTGGTGGTAAGATACTTTGAAGAATTTCACCGTAGCGAAGCGGGGCTGCTGCTGCCAACTCTGATGGTTTAATAATAACCGTGTTTCCACCTGCAAGGGCAGCCGCTGCTTTCACTGTAAATGTCCATAAAGCTGAATTCCAAGGAATAATGCCCACGACAACGCCAAAAGGTTCCCGTGTTGTAAACCCTATTGTATTCGGCCCAAGTTGCACGGTTTCACCTTTACTCCCTACATGGATAGCAGCCGCGGCCGCATCATACCACATATTTGCAAGTACCGGAATAAGTCCGTACTTCGTTTCCCGTATTACCCAGCCATTATCTATTGTTTCTAGTTCAGCCAATTCATCTCCATATTGGGCTATGGCATCACCAATACGTCGTAAATAACCCGCTCTTTCACTAGCAGGAAGAGCTGACCAACCGGGCAGAGCTGTTCGTGCGGCATGCACTGTCGCGTCTACATCTTCAACTGTGCTACAAGGAATGGTCGCCCAAACCTTGCCTGTTGCTGGATTATAGCTATCCATTTTATGACCTGAAGATGATGGAATGACTTTCCCATTAATGACATTTTGATAGTCTTTCAAAGTATGCATTGTTTTCAATGTTTTTCCCACCCTTTCAAATACAAGATGACTTACTTACTTTCTATTAGGAAAACGATGCCGTTGCCAACGGTTAAGACGCAAGAAAATCGGTTTGATGCTACCAACCTAATGCCACTGCTGTCTGCTCATAATATTGCTGTGTAGTGCCAAGATAATTTTCATAGAAACGCGCTCTTTTCACATAAAGATGACAATCAATTTCTTCTGTAAAGCCGATGCCACCATGAATTTGAATGCTTTGAGATGCAACTTTTATAAATGCTTCCGTTGCAAATAAGCGAGCACTTGAAACCGCTTCAACTTTATCTTCCGCATCACTTTCAATCGCCCAGTTTGCATAATAAGCTAATGAACGAGCTGTTTCTAAATCCATTTTCATATCGACTAAACGATGTTTAATCGCTTGAAATCTGCCGATTGGTTGATTAAACTGCTCACGAATCGTGGCATATTCAACTGCCGTTTCTACAATTTTTTCTACACTGCCAACAATTGAAGAGCAAAGCGCTGCATTAAACGATAATAAAGCTTCTTGCAACGCGTCCCACCCTTGATGAACAGTGCCCACAATTTGCTGACTTGATACTTGCACATTATGAAACGTCACTTCTGCAAGCAAACGTGTTTCATCCATATTTTTTTGACCTTGCACTTGCAAAGACGCTGCATCACAATCAACAATTACAAGTGATATTCCTTGCTTGTCTTGCCCTTCTGCCGTTCGCACGACAACAAGTAAGCTATTTGCTAGCTCTACATCAGGCACTAACGCTTTCACCCCATTCAACGTAAGAACGTCTCCTTCTAATGTGCCATGTACTTGCACATTAGAAGGCTTGTAGTTACCGCCAGGCTCCAACCATGCCACCGTAAATGTATGGTTGCCACTCGCGATCGCTGATAAATATTTCGCTTTTTGCTGCGCTGTACCGAATTGCTCCAATAATGGTACAACTAAAGCGTTCGTTTCTAAAAATAACCCTGGTAGCAATGCGCGACCCATCTCTTCTAGAATAGGCACTAAATCTAACTGACCTAGCCCCATACCGCCATGCGCTTCAGATACATTGACACTCGTACAGCCAAGCTCAGCTAAGCCAGCATACAGCTTCTGAAATGAGCTAGTGTTGCCTTCTGTAAACTCACGTGCCACTTTTGTTTGACCGACATCATCTAAATATTTGCGTACATAACTTCGAAACATTTCTTGTTCTTGATTTAACGAAAAATCCATATCAGCCACCCCCGCTATTTTATCGACCCATATCCTTTGGTAAACCTAGTATTCTCTCAGCAATGGTATTCTTTTGTATTTCACTTGTGCCCCCACCAATCGTCTGACCAAAAGAGTATAAATAATTGTCCTGCCAATAGGAGCGATCAATCAATGCATGTTCTTTCCATAAGATGCCATGGTGACCTTGCATCGAAATGGCTTGAGCAAACAGTTCTTTCGTCAATTCACTTACAAGTAGCTTATCCATCGAGCTTTCTGCACCAGGATGACCATTTTTTAATTGCTTCGTTAAATTACGATAATAATTTAACAGGGAACCACGAGAACGAGTATACAGATCCACCATTGTTTTTCGAATAAATGGATTTTTGATCAGTGGTTCATTATCATCACTTACGTCCTTCGCTAATGTAACTAAATCATGAAATTGTTGTTCTAACGTAAATACTTGACCACCAATTCCCGTTCTTTCATGCATTAGCAGTGCAATGATAACGTTCCAGCCTTCATCTACTTGACCGATAATTTCGGCATCGTAAGCGACAGCATCATTTAAATACACTTCATTAAAATCTTTTTGACCATCCATTGAAACAATTGGTCGCGTTTCCACTCCTGGCTGATGCATATCTAACAAAAACACCGTAATGCCTTTATGTTTTTTCTCCAATCGGCTCGTTCTTGTAATTAAAAAGCAACGATCTGCCACATGACCGAAACTCGTCCATACCTTTTGTCCATTAATAATCCAACGATCCCCATCTTTTACTGCAGTCGTTTGAATAGCGGCTACATCTGAACCTGCATTTGGCTCTGAATAACCTTGGCACCAAACTTCTTCCCCCGTAATAATCTTTTCAATGTATTTATCTTTTTGTGCTTGTGAACCGATTTGCATTAAAGTCGGTGCAACCATATGGAGTCCCACATAATTAATTAACGGTGGCGCTTTCACCCGTACCATTTCTTGTTGATAAATAATTTCTTCCATCAACGTTGCATTGCGGCCACCGTATTGTTTAGGCCATGCAATCGCTGCCCAACCACCTGCATATAGTTTCTTTTGCCAATCTCGTAAAAATAACTCGTATGCTTTCGATTCTTTATCAAGTTGCACGTCTCCTTGCAACCATCCATCAGGTAAGTTCGCTTCCAACCACGTTCTTAACTCTTGGCGAAATTGTTCTTCCTTTTCCGTAAATGAAAAATCCATCGAATCATCCCTTTCTATGAATATTTAAGATTTACTTAAGCCTGTATCCATTGAGGAAGCGCACGATCTTCCGTAATATCTTGCCATATCATTTTCACAGGCATGCCGATTTTTATTTCCTCTGGTGGACACTCCAGCACATTGCCGATAATCTTTACCTCTTGTAAATGGTCTAACTGTACGACCACAATAATCGTCGGCAACTCGTCTTGAAAGCCCGGTAAGAAAGGTCTATAGGACACCACATAGGAATAAATAGTTCCTGTAATATGACAACCTTGACTTTCCCAGTTCAGTTCTGTGGACCCGCATTTTGCACAAGCCGGACCTGGCGGGTGGTTATAGGCATGGCATGTTTGACATTTTTGTAGCATTAACTCATGGCGATCCGCCGCATCCCAATATGGTTGATTATCTTGTGTTTTCAGTGGAATTGGTTTTTGATACATGACTTTCCCTCCTAATTTCTTAAAATCATTGCACCTGCAATATCAGGGCCAGACCAACCCGTACAAATACCGATTTCACAATTTTTCACCTGTCGATCTGTTCCTTGATAGTCATGACGAATTTGACGAACAATTTCCAGCACATTGTTCATACCATGTGTATAGCCTTCTGAAAGCATGCCACCTGCTGTATTCGTTGGTAGCTTTCCTCCCATTTTTAGGTTGCCACTCGCAACGAAATCACCTACTTCGCCACGTGCTGCAAAGCCATATGCTTCTAACTGCCGTAATACAACCCAACTAAAGCAATCATAAATTGAAGCGACCTGAATATCTTGTGGTGTCACCCCCGCTTTTTTATAAAGAGAAGGCGCTACAAAGTCAGATGCCACTTCATCTAAATTCGTCCAATAATGCGCATGTGATACCGTGCGTCTCGCTTCAATGCCCATAATATAGACAGGCTTTGACTTGCAATCCTTTGCTTTTTCAGCGGATGTGACGATAATCGCATTGGCTTCATCTGATTCTAGGCAAAAATCATGCTTAGAGAATGGGTAGCTTAAAGGTGGTGTCTTTAAATACTCTTCCATCGTAAGTGGTTTACCATAGAAAAAGGCTTTCGGATTCCGTTGTGCGTGCTCATAAAAACTGACACAAACATGTCCTAAATGCTCATGTGTCAGTCCAGTTTGTTGCATATGACGCGTTGCAAATAAACCGAACCATTGCCCTGGTCCACCAGCTCCATACGGAATAAAAAAGCTTCCGCCATCCATCGCACCTTGTAGCATATTGACATCCCAGCCACCTCCGCCCATTCGAACGCCAGAACGGCCATTCATTGAACGGTAAATAAGTACGGTATTGACCTGACCTGTTTCGATTAAGCCAATGGCATCCGCAATTAACATCTCTGTACTACTGCCGCCGCCCATAATATCTTTTACATATTTTGGTCGTACTCCTAAATAGGTTGCTAGTTGATGTGATGTACAAGAATCATTTTCCGAGTAGCTCATAAAACCATCAATTTCTCGCGCTTCTAAACCTGCATCTTTTAATGCAGCTCGGGCAGCATCTAATGCTAAATGTAAAGGTGTTTTACCCGAATTTTTTGAACGTTCACTTTCGCCTACCCCCACAATGGCATAGCGATCTTTAATAGTAGCCATATTGCCAACCTCCTTGTTTCCTATAGTTCAATCAGTTGTAATGTCGCTTCACCAAACCCTACAATTTTCCCTGGTGCTTTCTCCGCATACAAATCCAAATCAACGAATTGTTTTGCTTGTTCTTGGTAAATTTTTTTGACGATAGCCAAGCAGGTAATTTCATCACCAGGTCTCGTCATCGCACCAAAACGCATTTTAAAATTCGTAAGCGTAGCAGATGTACCAGCAAGTTCCATAACGTATTGACCTAAAAAGCCCATGACAAGCATTCCATGTGCAATCACGCCAGGCATTCCAATACTTTGAGCAAATGCATCATCCGTATGTAAAGGATTAAAATCCCCTGATGCACCCGCATACTTGACAAGCTGAACTTTCGTAACAGCAGGCTTCACAAGTGGTGCCAGCTTTTGCCCTTGTTGTAATTCTTTCAATTGAAGCATGATTTTTCCCCCTTAGTTATCGAGTGAAAGCTGAACGAAGAGCGTAAATCTTCGTTCAACAGTATCGTTACGCTTTAGCACTGGCTAATGCGCGATAAATGATATTGGTGCGACTAATTACGACAAGCTCCCCGTTTTCATCTTTCATTTCTGTATCCATTACTAAAAACTGCATTGTTCCATTTTTGCCTTCTTTCTCATAGACATTTGTTACCTTCATCTGACAATGCAAACGATCTCCAGAGCGAATTGGACGCTGATAAATAAACTCTTGCTCACCATGTAGCATGCGACTGTAATCCAATGGCAAGTTAATGCCTTGTCCACTGTCAGCACCTATCGCAACTGGAAAGCTCGGCGGGGCAATAATACCACCGTAACTGGTTGATTTAGCAAAGGCTTCATCCACATATAATGGATTTGGATCGCCGATTGCTTGTGCAAACTGTCGAATATGCCTTTTCTCTACTTCAAAAACATAGTGGGGTCCTGTTAAGCCAATTAAACGTTGATCTAGTTCCATCTATTTTACCTCCCGACTACTGACTTTTCTATTACATCTTTATTGATGACAATCATCGCGTCTGCCGCCTTTACACCGTCTTCGTAAACAATTAAAGGATTGATGTCTAATTCTTCTATCACCGCTTCATTTTCCGTAACAAGCTGCGATACCTTGAGTAAGACATCGATAATGGCTTCGATATCACTCTGTGCTTTGCCACGTGCTCCTTTTAAAAGCGCTTTCCCTTTTACTTCTTCCATCATTTCAACGGCATCAGCTCTCGTTAGTGGTGCGACCCTAAATGAAATATCTTTAAAGACTTCAACAAAAATACCGCCTAATCCAAACATAACGACAGGACCGAAATTCGGATCTTTTGTCGCGCCAATAATCACCTCTGTTCCTTCTGGTAGCATTTCTTGTACGGCAATACCATTGATTTGCGCATCGGCTTTATAGGTTTTCGCATTGTGATAAATTTCAGTAAACGCTTTCATTACTTCGTTCGCTGATTGCACATTAAGACGAATAGCATCGGCCTCAGTTTTATGAGGGATATCTGCTGAATCGACTTTTAAGACAACAGGATATCCAATAGCATTGGCAAATTGAACCGCTTCCTCTGCCGTAGTGGCCACCGTACGTTTCGTTGTGGGAATGCCATAGACATCGAGTATGTCCGTAGCTTGTGCTTCGCTTAGTGTTGTTCCACGAATATGTGAAATGTCTATTCGCTTGATTGTCGTGTCCTCTTGTTGGCGCGTTTTTTGCTGATGCTTTCGATAACTTTCGCTATATTCCACAAGCTTCGCTAAACCTTTAATTGGATTTAAATCACCTGGTATAACGGGAATGCCATTTTTCTCAAGTGTCTCTTTCCCTTTAGGAACAGACATACCGTCCAATGGGAATGTTGTAATAAAAACGAATTTATCGGAGTTTTTACATAGCTCAATAAACTCCTGAAGGTATGGATTATCCGCCTCCCAGTACAATGGAAATTCCGTTAAAATAATATTATGCACTTCTGGATCAGCAATGAGTGCTCGTAATGGCGCTATATACAGCTCGGGATTGGTTACTGAAGCGGCTGCCGTTAAGTCGATTGGATTGCTGGCACTTCCGAAAGAAGGAATGTGCTTTTTAATCTCTGTCTTCGTCTTTTCACTTAGTGGTATAATGTTTAAGCCTAAACCTTCACAGCGATCTGCTTCGTTAATGCCCCGTCCACCAGAACTAGTAATTAACACCGTATTTTTTCCTTGTGGTAGTCGATTAGATAAAAATAATTTTGAAAAAGTAATAATATCTTCATAGTCATCGACTCTGACAATGCCACTTTGTCTAAAAAATGCATCATAAATTAAATCTGAACCAGCTAAAGAGCCTGTATGTGAAGCGGCTGCTCTACTGCCAGCTGTACTTCTGCCCGTTTTCATTAACGCGATTGGCTTTTTGCGATTCAGCGCTTCTTTTGCTAAACGTCGAAGCTTCTTAATATCTTTGGCTCCTTCTAGATAGCCTGTAATCACTTTTGTCTTGGGATCATGAATCATATACTCCACTACATCCGAAAATTCTGTTTCCATTTCGTTGCCGACACTTGCAAAATAATTAAAGCTTAACCCTTTTTGTGCAGCGGCCATATATGTTAAAACGCCAAATGCTCCACTTTGCGAAACGTAGCCTACTGCTTTTTCTTCATGCAATGGCACTGCCAAAATCGCTGGTGAAAATGTGCCAATCATACCATTCGTTGTGTTCACTAGCCCTACACAGTTCGGGCCAATAATACGAATGCCATGTTCTTTCGCAATGGTCGCTAAATCTTGTTGTAACATGACACCTTCTTCACCAATTTCAGCGAAACCAGATGCGAAAATAATGGCAGCTTTCACCTTCTTTTTGGCACATACTTGGAGATTATCCTGAATTTGCTCTGCCCCTACACAAAATATAGCTAAATCTACTTCATCGGGTACAGCTGTGATCGAAGGGTAGCATGGCAGACCTTCTATTTCACTAGCTTTCGGATTAATTGGATAAATGTCTCCTTTAAATCCACCATCGATTAGCGCTTTCAATTGAATGTAGCCAATTTTATATGGATTGGTAGAGGCACCTAGTACTGCCACAGACTTTGGATTAAACAAAGGTTCTAACGTTTCATAAGCCTTTAATTCTTTCTTCATTATTTCACCTCGGTTTCGAATAATAGAAAACACTTGATTATGTTGTCCATTGTATCGAACACGTTTTAAAGACAATGAAAAAAAGAAGCTGTAAAATAATTTAATTATTAGGGAGTGAAAAAAGAAAAATAAGTAAATAGCGTAGGCAAGACAAGGGCTAAAATATTTTTATTTTCTTTGATGCACACATTAACCACGACTTCTACACACGATGACCTCGACTTAAGGGTAGGATAACGGTAAAAATGGCAATAGGAGCTAACTATAAATGAAGATTAGAAGCGGATATAGGTGGGAATAAAAAAAGCGACCTATATACCGTATTCAAACGATAGATAGGTCGCTTTATGCTAATACAATATTCTTTTAATGAAATTTTTGAAGCCATCGCTTTATGTTGTTTTGAATTTTGACAGAAGGGGTTTTGATGCCTCGCTCGATATTACTTATATATGAAGGTGAAATTTCAAGTTCTTCAGAAACCTGTAAAAGCGATAGATTAAATTGTTTGCGTATGGCTCGCAATTGATTGCCAATAGTAGCCCCCTTGTCTTTATGTTGTACGCTATCTTGGATATAACTTATAGAATGTGTATTTTTTGTCTTTTCAATGGACCGGTATTGTTCTTTTATAAGTTCAGGTGGTTCAACAAGAATCGTAGCATCTAACCATAAGCGAACCCATCCCTTATGATTGGCGATGGATTCATCCCATTTATGATAATGCCATGCAGCAAGAACGCCATCTTCGAGTAATTGGTCTAGCGCTTTTTCTAAGCGATCTCTCGTGCGAGAAGGTGTACGTTCATTGATATTTTCTCCAATTGCTTCTAGCAACGTTCGGATTTTATTTGGTTGTAAGAAATCGCCCTTTCTTGCTTGCGTTCGCCAACGCCAACTCAAATAGCGTGCCAATCTTTTTTCCCATTTTTGACTATAGGGGTTATAATGCAACGTTTGAATCGGTAACAAGGCAATTTGTCTTCCAGAGCCATAAAGATACTTTGTAAAAATTTTATCGACTGTGATCGTAAATGTTTTTTGATTGTCTATACGAGCAATATTATATTCATTTCGGTTTTCATCGACAAAAAGAAATGTTCGTCCTTGTAGTTGTGTTTGAACAGGCTTGCCTTTTTCATAAATCGTTGCTTTATTTAATTCGAGCCATAAGCTCTGAATTTTTGTAAGCGATTGCAAAACTTTGTCTTTTTGTTGTTGCTCATACCCACCTCTTCGCCCTTCGCCTCCTAATTTCGGCTTTAAACCACGAATCCTCAATAAATCATTAAAGTGGATTTCAATAATATCTTCAACATACCTTGCTTTAGATAGAAAGATACTACATAAGGCATCAAACATATCAACGTCTAAATCCGTTAAGCTTTGTGCTAGATTTTGGGCTTGTTCAATCATTGTATGTGTGTCGATAGGGCCGTCATTATATTGAAACGGGCGTAATTGGATTAAGCCTTCTACATGTCCTTTGACTAATGGTGTAGTCGGCCAAGGTGTAGTGTCGATGGATTGAAAACTATTTTTATATAATGCTTCTCGGACATACTGATACGGTGCATTATTCATGACATGGAGGTGCTGTTCTACCCCTAATGAAAAAATTAAATTTTTACTATGTGGTAAGGTATCCTCGTTATTCGAGTTTGCGATTTGAAGCATGGAAGCAATTTCTTGAGCGTTTAAATCCGTGAGCTTCATTAATGCAATAATAGTATGAAACCATTGCGCCATATAATGATTGACGATATTTGTATATTTTGAAATAAACGATGCATTAGATGCTAGATTTTTCGTTATTTGCTGAAAAAATACGTGATTTAATTCCTGACTGCTCAACTGATGCACCTTTTCAGAGCCTAACGTACTTTCTAGTTCTTCCAGTACCCACTCTGTTAAGTAGACTTGAAACCATGAGCAAAACTCTTCCCACGCATTATCTTCACCTAGAAATGTGTTCGCCTTAATCATTTGCTCCATTCGATGAATATATCTCTCGTAATGAAGTCCGTTATTATGCATCGACGTCCGCTTCTGCGTTTCATTTAGCTGGTCCTCATATTTTTGCAGTAAAAACGAAACGATGTTTTTGGCAATTTCAGTGATAACACGATTTCTAGAAGAAATTCGTAAGTTCATAAATAGCTGTTCACTCTCTTTATAGGTACGATCCCAAATAACAAACGAGTTGGACATCACATTTTTTGTCAACGTAATTTCTTTCGTCGCTTGATCATTACTCGCTATTTTTTGTTGTTCGTAGATACAAAGTACATAATAGTTATCAATTTTATTGACCAACTTTCGATTCATTGTAGTCCGATTAATCTCATTTCGTAGCATTTCCAATTGGTTAAAGGCAACATTGTCGTAATCATTTTTATTTATCATGAATACCTCCTTGAAAAAATGCGAACCCAGATGACTTATAACTTGTACTATATGTGTATAATGGTCATTTTAACACCTATTAACAGAATATTCTATATTTATATTTTAGATAGTGTTAAAGTAACTATGTATCTATTAAAAACGAAAAGACCTCTTTGAAAATAAAGAGGTCTTCTGGTGTAGGCAAAATGGCTCGAAAAATCCGATGCTCTTTCGAGTTGATAGGAGCGGAGGGTTGTGGCTAATGATATGTCCGCAAAAGCGCCCACTTAAATACTTTTTACATCTGTTATCCAACTAAAATACAAATTTACGTGATTAAACTGTATTGGACCAATAATCGTATTTTGCTTCGGGGATATATGAAACAGCTCAACAAATGCTACGAAATCTTCAAACCATGCGGCAGTATTGCTAAAAGAATGGACTAGTATTAGGGCATTATGAGCATTTACTCGGTTTGCTTCTATTAAAGCGGATGCTGCTCGATGTAATAACTGATACCTTATCTTTTTCACCGACTCTTCTTCTAAAGTAAATAATTGGAGTAGATAAGCTAATCTTTTCCTTTTTCCTTCACTTGGGTTGTCTCCTAACCAGCTATCAACAGTTTTTCCAAAAGGTTCTGCTACTTTCCCTTCTATCATCATCGGGATAAGTTCATTATGCGCTTTTGCGAGTATATAAAGGTCCGTTTGTGAACTTGCATTTCCTCCAGGTAAAGCTACCTTGTATTCAGGAAACCCAAATAATACTTCAATATTGTGAAATAAAGTAATGTTACTATTTTTAAATACATTGTCTACGGTGTATGGCAAATTATTCGCATTCTCCCAACTAACAGCTAATTCAAAAGCAGAGCATCCTTTTTTCCATTGCTTTAGAGGATCTGCAAGGTATTCTTTCCACGACAGTACGCCTTTTGACGGTACAAAAAATTTGCCCATTAGCTCACCTCATTATTATTTTTATAATTCATTTCATATTTTGCTATAGCAAAAAGAGTCTTCATTTTTTGATATGAAGGCTCTTTTTTAAGTCACTATTTTTGGGTAAATTTCCAATAATATAATGCAGCTGTTTCTTTATACAGTTTCGCACCGGACTTTTCTAATACTTTATGGGATGGGATATTGTCTTTTTCGGTATCCGCAATAACACACTTCACATTGGGTTGATTTAACAACCAATTTTTCATTGTTTCAAGTGCTTCTGTCATATAGCCGTTTCCTTGATATTCAGGTAAAGTGTAATACCCAATTATGACTTCTCCATTGTTGTTTGGAAGTCCTTTTACCATAATCCCTCCAACACTACAATTTTGACTATGCGAGACGATGAACCAATTGGTATACCAAATATAATTATCCTTATCACGTAGTAACTTAGAAAGTCGAATTTCCATAGCTTGTTGAAGTTCCATACTTAGAAAACTACTTGATTCAATGAAAGAAAATTGTAGGTCTAACTTCTTTGGATTCTCAATAAGTAGTTTTAGATTATCTGCACTTAGCGGTAGTATTCTTAATCTTGCTGTTTTTAATTCAATCATCATGATTCTCCTATTATCATTTTTGACATCTTTATTAGACAAAAATTTAAAAATAGGTATATATTATTGGCAGCTACTCCCATTTCATTATTGTTTAGATTTAATGCAAGCAATCTTCGCTGATAACAGCTTGCTGTTTGCACGCCTATCGTTCTTTTAGCAAGAGCAAAGGCGAATTGATTAAGTGTTTAAGCAATTTCCCTGAATGCAACTTGTTAGAACCAAATTATACCATGAATTTCTTGCAGCAACAATTCATACAATAATATTATTATGTAAACTATATTTAAGAAAATAAATCTAGCCCCATTTAGGAGTTAGATTTACTTGTTGGCGATTGATTTAAGATGATTGTGGTAAAATCTTTCACCGATAGTGGTTTGCTAAAGTAATAGCCTTGTACGAAATCACAGCCATGCTCTCGCAGTACATTTAATTCAGCCTCTTCTTCGACACCTTCTGCTACTACTTGGAGATTTAATGCATGAGCCAAGGAAATCATTGCGGAAATCATTGCAATCCCTGTTTTCTCTGGTAAAATATCACGAACAAACGCGCGATCGATTTTTAACACATCTACTGGGAATTTTTTTAAATAATTTAAGGATGAATAGCCTGTTCCGAAATCGTCTAACGCAATAGTAATCCCTAATGCTCTTAACTGTTCAATAGTATTAATTAAATCTTCCGTATAGTCTAGCATACTCATCTCTGTAATTTCGATTTCTAATAAATGCGGATCGATTTTTGTAGCTGCAATGACATCACGTACCATTTCAACAAAACCAGGTGTGCTAATATGAATGGGTGATATATTGACAGCAACGCTTAAATTTGAATGAAATGTTTTGTTCCATGCACATACTTGTGCACAAGCTTTATGTAATACCCAAACACCAATATCATTGATAAGTCCACATTCTTCAGCAAACGGAATAAAACGATCTGGTGGCATTTGTCCTAATTCAGGATCATACCAACGCAGTAAAGCTTCCATCCCAACAACTCGATCTGTTTTTAAATCAATTTTTGGCTGGTAATGTAGTTCTAGTATATCGTTTTTTAATGCTTGGTGTAGTTTGGTTTCAAGTAGTAACCACTTATCATTTGCCTCATCCATATTATGTCTATAAAGTCGATATTGATTGCCTCGAGTTGATTTTGCAGCATACATCGCTATATCAGCATTTTTTAATAAATCTTCTATTGTATTGGCATGATCCGGAAAAACACTAATACCAATGCTTATACTTGCATAAAATTCGTAAGCGTCTACGATGAAGCTATCATCGAAAACCCCAATTATTTCTTTTGCCATTTCTTCAATTCGTGAAACATCATTTAATATCATAACGAATTCATCACTATTGTGGCGATAGAAAGAGTTAGATGTGTAGTCTACATTACGAATACGATTTGCCATTTCCACAAGGAACATATCACCGATGATGTGGCCAAGTCCATCATTTATGTTTTTAAAACGATTCACATCAATGAAAAATAACGCAAACTTCTCACCTGTACGTCGAGATTGATGGAATTCATTTTCTAAACGTTGTTCTAACTTACGACGGTTTGGTAACCCTGTTAATTCATCATGATAAGCAATATGGGTAATTTTCTTAATATCCTTTTGTGCAGTAATATCTACTCGAATGGCAATATATTGATAAGGTTTGTTATTATCATCGAGGAAAGGAATGATTGTTGTTTTCACCCAGTATAAGCTACCATCTTTGGCGCGATTGCACACCTCACCATTCCACATATCTCCTTTACCAATTGATTTCCACATTTCTCTGAAAAAAGATTTAGGATGGAAACCTGAGTTTAGTAAACGGTGGTCTTGTCCAATTAATTCTTCACGCTTATATTTCGAGATTTTACAAAAATGATCATTAACAAATGTTATTTTTCCGGTCCGATCTGTAATAGCAACAATGATCGAACTATTCATTGCTGAAAAAATATCTTGTAATTCTTTCAGGCTGTAGTTAACTTGATTAATACTACCAGGCGTGATATTCATCATTTTTCATTCTCCGTTCATTAAAATAAGAGGGTTTAGTACTTTTTCTTTACATAATAGTGAGGTATAAAGTTGTGGTAGTTTGCCCTTTTTTATGTAATTATATTATAGTCTTAGAAAAGCAGTTAATTCAACCCAAATATAAAATCTACAATTATCTAATTTTATAGATTTCAATAAATTAGACAAAAAAGAATGACTTTAAACGCACTTCATTCGACAATTTACCAATCTCAATAATTACATTTGTACTACTATTAAAACTATCGTTATACTATTTACCTTTAAAACAATAAAATAGATTCTTATAAAAAATTAAAAATGCCTTACTGTCACAGCTGGCAGCAAGGCATTTTTACATGTTAAGACACTTCATATTCAATTTGACCTCCCACAATTTTTGCTTGTTCATTGTAAGCATCTAGTTGTTCTTGTGATAAGTTTAATATATAGTAGTGAAAGTTTATTGGTTCTAATCCATGTTGATCACAAATCTGTCTGTAAAATTCATAGCCTTGTCGATAGTCCGTCACGCCAATAACTTCCTTTCGTGTGCTGCTTCATTGTAGCACGCTAATTGCTCCTGAGATAACTTATTCATATAATAATAAAAATTAATAGGCTCTAAATTAAACTGCTCGCATTTTTTACAATATAACTCATAACCTTCTCTATAATGTGCCATCCATTTTCCTCTTCTCTTTGTACTATAACAGTTGTTTATTTGTATAAATACTATATAACAGATATCGACTCAAGTCAATAATATTTCTGAAATTTCTTTCATATTAATCAAAGCCCAGTCCATGTATTTAGTATGGCTGGGCTTTTCATAAACTATTCACTTTGGCGTCCGTTATAACCACATCCTTTGTAGCGATTATTTTAAATTCCAAGTTGTTTTGCTTGCATATTATAAGCTGAAAGTTGTTGCTGTGATAATTGGATAATGTAATAACGGAATGAAATTGGCTCTAGCCCATAACGTTCACACATTTCACAATAAAACTCATAACCATCTCGATACTTTGACATATACAATTCCTCCTGCACAAACTGTTTTATAACAGTTGTTTTTATTTTTATTTAATATATAACAGATTATGTTGTTCGTCAAGTAAATATTCATAACGAATTGTAAAATAAAAAACCCGACTTCTGCGTAATCAACGTCAGAACTCGGGTTTCGATACAATTTTATAGTATATTTTTTAGTAAACGGAAAATTTGTCTCGGAATCCATAGAATGATATTCCAAATAATTTCTATTAACGCACAATTTCTTAGTTCTTTCAAATTGTTTTTCATAATCTGCTTTAGTTTTCTTTTCTTCATCGTAACTCCTAGTCCAAGTTAAATGACAATTCCTTTCATTTCATGTATTTGTTCAATGTGTCGTTGTTCATGCAAATACACTTGCTCAATCCATTGATTGAGTGGCAATGGTCCGAAGGCTGGGTGATTCACAGCTTTTTTAGCAAGTAAGGATGGCTCTTCTAGTTGAAGCAAAAATGTCGTTAGTTTCGCTCTTGTTTCATATAATAATGTCACCATTTGCTGGACAGCAAATGCTTCCTCTGCCGGTTCCACAATTTTTGGTGCTGCGAGCTTCTTTGTTCTATCTTTCATTAGTTTAACATTGATCGGTTCAGGTTTGGTATTTTCTTGAGAGGCTAACCCCCATGAAATGGCCTTCATTGTTGAAGTTTCTACTAGCACTAAATGATGACATATTTGAGCAATGCTCCAACTGTTTGCATCAGGTTTTTGATTAAATTGTGCATCGTTTAATACTTCTATTTCCTTTAATAGTTGTTCTCTCGTAGTACTTAATTGTTCAAGATATGTTGAAATCATATATTTTCCCCCTTCAGTTTTGACCCTACTCTGTATATATGCATCTTACTTGTTCGTATGCATTTACGCTAGTTATTAATCAACAATATTAAAAGGATTATTCTCCAAAACATGTTGCAATTGCTCATCTTCAATATGGGTATAGATTTGGGTTGTAGCGACACTGGAGTGTCCTAGTATATGCTGTAAGCTACGAATATCTGCCCCAGCTTTATACATCATTGTCGCCGATGTATGACGCAATTTATGTGGTGTAAGTCTGTCCTTTTGTAGACCCGATTGTTTATTGATTTGCTTAACAATTTTAGCGACGGTTTGTCGTGTAAAACGTGTTCCTTTTTGCGAAACAAATAGAGGCTCTTCCCCTTCCCCTTTGTATGGTGTTTTCCCACTCTGTTCATAATTATTTAGCGCTTGCATGCAACTATCATTTAAGTAAACCGTACGCTCTTTATTTCCTTTTCCGATTACGGTCAAATAACGACCTTGTAAGGATGAAGTATTCAGTTGGCACAGTTCAGATACGCGAATACCAAGATTTAAGAAAAACATCATCATGCAATAATTCCGTGGTGATGCGCGATGCAGTTGAATACCCTCAATAAACTGGGTCGCCTCATCCATATTCATGTATATCGGTTTTCTGCGTCCAATCTTTGGTGTTTCCAACTCCTCCGCTGGATTTTCTTCTATAAGGCGTCGTTTTCCTTTAATGTATTTGAAAAATGATTTTAAGGTAGCGACTTTTCGGGCTCTTGCGGAAGCAGAATTTTTACGTTGTACTTCACAATACTCCATAAATAAATAGAGATCTTCCAAAGTGATGTCACGGATTTCTTCTATTGTAATAGTAGCAATATCGACTTCGTTTAATTGCGCGATATCTATATCATTTTGCATAGCTAAATGAAAACGAAAGAATAAAGTGAGATCGTATTCATATTCTTTTCGAGTGCGTTGGGACTTTCCTTTGATTGTTGTTAAGTACACTAAGAAGTCTTTCATTATTTTAGGTTGTGGATTCTTTTGCATAAAATCACCTCTATTTTCTCTATTTTACCATAAAAAACGTTCCCAAATATAAATTTGGGAACATTATTGATAAAAAAATGCCCTTTTCCCCTTTCTTGAACATATGTTCTTATTTTTAGTAATTAAAAAAGATGATTTTCTACGTATGAAAAATCATCTTTTTTTGAAATTTTTTTTGCAAGGTCTATTTATTTATGCATAAACGCGTCTCAAAATGAATATTAAACTCTAGTATACTACTATACGCTGAGACGAATCGAAAAATGATTCCATGGGTAATGATACGAGTCGATTCGTCTCACAATGCGCGTGGAATTTTTTGGTTATTTGTAGTTAATTAGCGAAAATGCTATATGTGCCATCCATTTGTTGTGTAATTTTCCAGTTCGTCGATAACATGCTAAGAAGCTTCGAGATTATGGCTTCGTCGCACACCAAATTCTTAATACCTGTTTCTGCCAATTGAAAGTCCTTCGTTTCTTCTAATTGAAAGCGAAGATGTAGTAAACGCTGAATGCCAGGTAATGTTACATATTTTATTCGATAATTACCATGCAGCGCGTCTAAAAATTGTTGCTCCCCTTCTTGATAAAGAGCCAGTGTTTCTTGAAATTCATAATTGGGTTCCTTTGTACGCCATGACGATACTTCCCCAGTTCGCAATGTCTGTAAGATTTCCTCGTCAGATATACCTAGTTTCGATAGCTTGTCTAACTCGTAAGCTTGCAATAAGTTAATGTTTATCATTTTTTACTAGCTCCTTTTATGTATTCTTTTTAGTGTAACATGTTTTGACTATTCCTTAAATTCGGAGGCGGTTCACATGATGAAATTATATGATTCGGGTTCTTTTTTTGATGAAATGATAGATGGTGACCAGCCGAAACCGCATTATCGCTCCTTCCATCGTAAACTAAGTGCTTTTTCTCAAGAACAGCTAGAAGAAAAATACCAGCAAGCACAATCGAGCTTCCTTAGACAAGGTATTACATTTACTGTATATGGTGCCCAGGGGGGGACAGAACGGACAATGCCTTTTGATTTTGTACCGATTATTATCCCACATGCACAATGGAAGATGATTGAGACCGGTATGAAACAACGTGTCAAAGCGTTAAATTGTTTTTTACATGATATTTATCATGAACAGTTAATTGTAACGGCCGGAATTATTCCCAAAAATCTTATCGAACAAAATCCATATTATTGTCGAGAAATGTTGGGTGTTCAAGTGCCAATAAATAATCATATTTTTTTAGCTGGCATTGATGTAATTCGTGATCAAAACGGTGTTTACCGCGTATTGGAAGATAATTTACGTAATCCTTCTGGCATTTCATACGTATTCCAAAATCGTTATGTTATGAAGGAAGTGTATCCTGAATTTTTTTCCAAACATACGATTCAATCCCTTGAAAAACAAATGACCCATATGAAAAAAGCGCTACTTTCACATCGACCACGAAATTTAAAGGCTCATGTTGAACCGAAAGCTGTCCTTTTAACAGCCGGTATGTATAATTCAGCCTATTACGACCATGTCTTTTTAGCGCAACAACTAAATATTCAGCTTGTAGAAGGACGCGATTTAATTGTGCAAAATTTAAAAGTTTATAAAAAAACCATTTACGGATTAGAGCAAATCGATATTATCTATCGCCGCATTGATGATGACTTTTTAGATCCTACTGCTTTTCGAGAAGATTCTTTACTTGGCGTGCCCTATTTAATCGAGGCTTATAAGGCAGGAAATATTGCAATACTAAATGCAGTGGGCAACGGTGTCGCAGATGATAAAGCGATGTATGCCTATGTTCCAGATATGATTCGTTTTTATTTAAATGAAGATCCTATATTAGAAAATGTCACAACCTACCATCTTGATGATGAAAATCAGCGGGCATGGGTACTAAAACATTTACACGAGCTTGTTATAAAAAATGTAAGTGCCTCAGGTGGCTACGATATGCTGATTGGTCCACATGCCAGTGCTGAAGAAATCGCTAGCTTCCGACAAAAAATAGTAAACCAACCAAATCAATATATAGCACAACCGACCATTCAGTTATCACGTGCACCTGCCTATCAGAATGGTAAATTCTATCCTTGTCATGTCGATTTGCGTGTATATGTCATTACAGGTGATGAGATATTTGTCCTTCCAGGTGGGTTATCTCGTGTTGCGCTAAAAGAAGGATCGTTAGTCGTAAATTCCTCACAAGGAGGCGGAGCAAAAGATACGTGGATATTAAAGGAGGAATTGCCGCATGCTAAGTCGAGTAGCAGACGCACTATATTGGATGGCAAGATATAGTGAACGCACAGAAACGAATGCACATATATTACAAGTACAGCTGTTGAATATGCTGGAGCAATCTGGTAAGGAACATGATTATCTCGACCATTGGGAAGCTATTTTAGATATTTGTGCTTCGAAAGAAGAATTTCTAGCATGCTATGAAGTCATTCGAGTGAATCCTCTTATTGAGTACTTGTTGTTCTCTGAGAACAATAGCAACGCTTTGCATGCATCTTTGCGCGCCGTTCGAGAAAATGCACGAATAACACGGGATAGTATCCCTATTGAGCTTTGGGAATTACACAATGCCTTTTATTTATATATGCAGCAAGAAGTAACGGTGCAGAAACGGCCATTTCCGTTAATATCCCTAAATTATTTTTTACACAATGTACGTAAGACATCTTTAACGGTTACAGGACTAGTTCAAGACTCAATGGAACGAGATTTACCTTTTTATTTTATGCAAGTCGGCAAATGGATTGAACGTGCAGAAAAGACGATCCGTATGATATTAATAATGCTAGAGCAACAACCAATGACTAGCAATATAGAAGAAGCCGATGGGATATTTTTGCTTGATTTATCAAAAGCAACAGAATCTTATAAACGTAAGCACCATCAAACAAATTTACTATGTGTTATGCAATATTTATTACAGGATGCGCATTTTCCACGCTCCGTGAAGGTCTGTTTAAAAAAATTAGAGGAAGCATTTATGCATATTGAAAAAGACCATCTCACTGCTCGATTTGTAGCACTTAATACACCGTTACGAGCTTTGTTAACGGCCATTAGCGAGCTCAATTTATCAACATCTTCCTTAGAGGAAGCTATATTTTCAATGGAGGAAAGATTGTGTCAATGTATTGATTTTGGTCATACATTTTCAGCAATTTATCATTTATATGAACCCAGCCTACAAGCTTGAAAGGAACCACTTACAGCTCCCTTTCAACACGCAAGTCAGTAATCAAAAGGAAGCGGACACGATGAAATTTGAAATTCAACATACAAATATTTTTCAATATGAATCTGAAGTCGATCAAAGCTTGAATACTATCCGCTTGAAACCTCGGGGTGATGAGCGTCAACGCTTGCTGTCTTACCGTATCGCGATTTCACCATCTTCACTAACGCGTGAGCATGCAGATATTTGGGGGAATACAGTCGGTACATTTTATATCCCGGAGCAACATCAAGTACTAGAAATAGAAACAACATCCATCGTTAGTATACAGCGTGCACCATTTATTCATCGCATTCAATATTCACCCGAAATGCAGACGATTTTTCATTCCCAACTCTTTTATGAACATTATTTGCCCTATTTAAAATCAACAAACTTTACGTATATGACAGATGCTCAGATAGAAGAAGTGTTTCATGCGATTGGTCACGCAGAAAATCCAGTGCTGTTTTCGCTTAATTTAATGCAATATCTATATTCAACATTTGAGTATGATCCAACAGCAACAAATGTTACGACAACTGCAAGCCAAGCATTTGACTTAAAACGAGGAGTTTGTCAAGATTTCACCCACGTTATGCTCGCTATACTACGTGCTAAAGGAATACCTGCTCGCTATGTAAGCGGTTATTTATATGTCGATGAAAATTCAGGTTTAATCGGAGATATAGCAACACACGCCTGGGTTGAAGTGATGATTCCTGGTATTGGTTGGATTGGGTTAGACCCAACTAATAATGTGGAAGTACTAGAAAATCACATTATTTTATGTATCGGACGTGACTATACCGATATTAGCCCTGTCGAAGGCGTCTATACAGGCGGTAAACATGATTTAACGGTAAAAGTTCAAGTAAAAGCGTTAACGCATTTTTAATAAGAAGTGCAGCAATTTGTGCTTGAGAGACAATTGCTGCACACTTACTTAAAACGTTCTCCTCGTTCTGTTAATACCCATTTTCGAACATATCCCATTTTTTGTTGTATGTTTTCAACCGTTTCCTCACTTTGTAACGCCCTTTGTAGCACCGTGTAACGAACATCTGTCGCTCGTACATTTGTGCCAATATCTTTTGATAGTGTTTGAAAAATCCGTTCAATTGTTTTTGTCGTGATCGATTTAGTAAGACTTGTTTCACTGACCCAAAGCCACTCCCCTACATTCCCTTGATGTATATCCTCCGTCGCATTTTTATAATGCTGTAACATTTCCATCAAAATAGGTGAAAGTCTCATCTCCCTTCTGCCATTCTGGTTTGAAATCGAAATATGTGATGATGGAATCTCAAGATGTCCCCATTTCATACGGACAAGTTCAGCAGGCTTGCAACCAGTTTCGATAAACATTTGTACAATACAACCATTCCGTCTTGCAAGCCACGCATGCTCAGGTGTTTTTGCATATTGAAAATAGGTCGGCCATACTTCTAAAATGTTTAACAATTGCTCTTTTGTCAGCACTTTTAAGGAATCCTTGCCCCTCTTTTTTGGCTGTAAAATGCTTTCATAATCAAACGGTTCAACCCATTCTCGCAAAAATACAAAGTCTACAAAACTACGGAGTGAAGCTATTTTCCGATTAAAAGTATTAACATTTTCATAATTTTCTTTTAGATAATTACTATATATAAATAATAATTCCTTCAATTGTTTATCCAGCATTTGTACATTTTGCTCACTTGCAAAAGCTAAAAACTGCTGTCCATCAAGGTTGTATTGTTTCTTTGTCGCAGTACTTTTCTTTAAAGAATTTAATAGTAATAAATAATTTTGCCATGCTTCCTTTAATGGAACCATCATGCTCCCTCCTTGTTTACTGTGCGTGTGATAGTTTTATTTTATACTATTTATGGTGCGTAAGTTATTATTTATCTTTAAAAATAGTAGCGTCGGATAATCTGTAATTATCAATTAGACTTATCTTTCTGTAGACGATGCTCCTTACGAAATAAAGAAACAAATGTTCCTATAGTAGTTTCTCATATCTTTTGCTTTATTACAATAGCAATAATCTGTTGTAGTACAATCTCTATAAAATGCCATTAATCTTGTGTAACAGGTTGAAAAAACATGAAAATTCGTATTATTTAGTGTTTATTGCTCTTTGTGTTATATAATATAAGTATCAATTTAAATGTAGGGGGCTTTTCAATTATGCAAGTAAGAACAACTCGTCTTGAGGCTGAGGATGCGAAAATTATTTATCAAGAAACGGCTGGACTCGCAATTATTACGATCCATCGACCACAGGCGAAAAATGCGCTTACCGCAAATATGTGGGATGAATTAGCTAAAATTGCACTAAAAGTGTTAGATAATCCTAAAAATAAAGTGCTCATTTTACGAGGATCTGGTGAGAATTTTACAGCAGGCTCTGATATTAAAGAATTCAACGCTATTTCTTTAGAAAAGGCAGAAGAAGCTTTTCTACATATGGAAAAAACAATATCAACGATTGAACGTTTGCCGATTCCAACAATTGGTGTTATTAACGGTCCTGCAATGGGAGCAGGGTTAGAACTTGCTTTAGCATGTGATATTCGCATCGGCTCTGAAAAAGCAAAATTAGGCATTCCTGTAGGCAAATTGGGCATCACATTAAACAATAAATTTGCCCAGCGTCTTGTTCAACTTGTTGGCCCATCTACAACGAAAGATTTGGTATTTACAGGTCGTATGTTTAAAGCCGATGAAGCCTTTAAACTGGGTATGCTGAACTATTTAGTAACTGAGAAAGATTTAAATAAATTTATGATTCGAATGGGCAAGCTGGTAGCCGGTATGTCTCCAGAATCTTTACTTGCTGTAAAGCAATCTGTACAAGAATGTGTCGATAGTGTACCAACATTATGGCAAGGTTCTACACCATTTGTAGGCAGTGATTTTACAGAAGGCTGTCGTGCCTTTGTTGAAAAGCGTCAACCTCAATTTACACGCGCATCAAAATAGAAAACAGGTACTCACTCGCCCTATTGCGACTAGAGTACCTGTTTTTTATTTTCGTTTTTGTACAACAGAGTGCACTTGAACATTGATAGCATCTAGTTCGTAGCCAAAATGCTGGTAAAAAGAATGTTGTACGTCTTCTTGTAACTGATATAAGCGGCGAGGTAATGAATAATCTATCGGCATCTTTAATTGCAAAGAAATGATGACCTTTGCCTGCTCTCCAAGGCTAAACTGTATTTGTTCTACTTTTTGCACAATATCTTGCTGTTTACAAATATAGGTTAGTAATTGCACATAGACTTGCTTCTCTATTTCAATATATTCCTGTTGGAAGTCAGGACGCACAATGGTTGTTTCACCGATTTTTTCACGTTTAGGTGTGAAAATTTCCTTCCCTTTTTGCACCAGTCGTTTAAAGAAATTTTGCTCTACTTGTCGGTACGGTATTGGCATAACATGTTTTCCTTGCGTTTGGCGAATAAATCGTGCCTTTTGGATTTCCTTTTGAGAGCGAATATCCTCAACATAATAATACGTCTCAATCGGCCCTAGTTCCAAGCGCTTGGCAATATTATTGGTCATTTTATCAGACGTACCAATCAGTAATATAGATTGAACATGATATGTATCAAGAGCTTTGACGACTTCTTCACGATGCGCTTCTTCTGAAAAAATCGCGCGTCGAACAGCAGTTATCGTATTTTTTTCAAACTTCGCAGAAATCCCTGCTACTTTCACGCCATTGACAATGAGTAAACCGTCATCGATAATGGCTTCCACTCCTATTTTATGTGCAAAAACGAGCGCGCTTGTACTTTTTCCTGTTCCACTTGGTCCACTTAAAGAACATACCTTCATCTAAAAAACCACCCTCCTTGCTTAATAATAGCAGAAATGTATCGCTACTATCATTTAACATCGTTACCCGTAATTATTTTGTGCAAATACATTCATTTAAGCTTAATTTTTTCCGCTAGCCTATGCAAGCATCTTCTCCATTACAAGAATATATTCTTTTTTCAGAATAACTTCCCCTTTCTGTGCTTTAGTATGATAAAATGTGTACTACTATTCTGTTATACAACTATAAGGAGTGTACTAGTTTGAAAATCGTACCATCAAAAAAAATGTCTCTATTTACCCCAGCAATTTTCGGAGATTTAAAGCACTTTGCTAAACAACAACAAGCAAAAGGTATGTCTTTAATCGATTTAAGTTTAGGGAGCCCTGACCTTCCACCACATGCAAAAATCCGTGAGCATTTATCATACAGAGCGGGCTTGGCAGAATCATATGGCTACACATTAACTGGCACACAACGTTTTTATGATGCAGTTAGCCGTTATTATAAACGTCGTAGCAATGTTGATTTAGACCCTACAACTGAAATCATTCAAACAATCGGCTCTCAAGAAGGCTTAGTTCATTTACCAATCGCCTTTTGTGATCCAGGAGACATCGTTCTCTCAACAAATCCAGCTTACGTCGCTTACGATGCAGGCATTCATCTAGCTGGTGCCACACCCTACTATATGCCGCAAACAGCAGAAAACGATTATTTACCTGATTTAGATGCAGTGCCAGAAGAAGTTGCACAAAAGGCAAAGCTACTTATCTTAAATCTACCAGGTAATCCTGTACCAGCTATGCCTTCTCTTGCCTATTTCGAAAAGGTCATTGCTTTTGCTAAAAAATATAACGTGATTGTGCTTCATGATGCGGCGTATTCAGAGTTTTACTTTACTGGTGACGGTCCGATAAGCTTTTTAGCGGCACCAGGTGCAAAAGAAGTAGGGATGGAGATTAATTCTTTATCAAAAAGCTTCAGCCTAGCTGGTACACGAATTGCCTATATTGCTGGTAATGCTGACATGATTGCTGTCTTAAAACAACTTAAATCGAATTTAGACTTCGGTATTTTTGAACCAATTCAAGATGCAGCGGTAGTTGCTTTAGACCACGCGGAAGAAATTACAGAGAACTTACGTGCAACATTCTCAGTACGTCACAAAACGTTAATGAATGGCTTACGTGAGCTTGGTTGGGATGCAGCCCCTTCAGATGGTGGTATGTTCGTATGGGCAAAATATCCGTACGATATTGACTGTACAGATTTAGCATTTAAGCTAATTGAACAAATTGGTGTTGTAACAGTACCGGGAACAGTGTTTGGCACAGCAGGACAAGGCTACCTACGACTGGCACTTGTTCAGCCAAAAGAGGTTTTACAAGAAGCAGTAGATCGTCTTAAAAACGTTTCCATCTCCTAACATTTAACGAAGCATGTGAACAGGAGGCATCCTTATTACATGCTTTGTTTATATCATTAAAAAAAACAGCTACTGAATGCTCGCAGTAGCTGTTTTTTGTTACACATCATATTTTTGTACTACTTCATCTTCGTAGCGATTATATCGTTGCTTAAATAGTTTAAATAAATGTGTGACAAGTACTTTTAAAATCGCATAGCCTGGAATCCCTAAAATTACACCTGGTACACCAAATAATGAACCTGCTGTTAGCAATACGAAAATAATCGAAATGGGATGGATGCTCAAAGATTTCCCCATAATTTGTGGCGAAATGAACTTCCCTTCTATTAACTGTACTATCGTCCAGACGATGGCTAGTTTAACAAGCATAAATGGCGAATTAACAAGCGCAATAATAGCTGCTGGTGTAATTGCAATGACTGGTCCTAAATAAGGGACCACACTTGTTATCATAGCTAAAAAACCAAGTAGCAATGCATACTTCATGCCGATAATTAAGAAGCCAATTGTGACCATTGCCCCAATACACATTGACACTAAAATTTGCCCTTGTATGTAAGAACTAATTTGCTTGTCCATATCATGTAAAACATCATGTAAACCTGGACGCATGCGAGGCGGACATATTTTCATAACAAATTTTGGTAATTTCTCGCCATCTTTTAATAAATAAAATAATATAAATGGTACCGTAACAAGCGATAAAATAATGCCTGTTAAGGTTGAAAGAAAACCTGTTATTCCTGTTGCAACACCTTGTGCTAAATTGGCCGCTGTATCTTTTACTGTTTCAATAATATCTGTTGTAAAATTCATCACGACTTTTTCATAATTAAAATCCATATTGGCTAAATACTCATTAACACGTGAGTTATTTAAGTATTCCACTATATTTTGTGTTAGGGCCATAAAATAGACAGGGAATTCCTGCGCTAAATTCGTAAATTGATCTCGTAAAAATGGATAGACCAGCACGACAAGTAAAGTAATGACGCCCACTACACCAATATATAAAATTAAAATGCCCCAAATTCTTGGGATACGCCACTTTTCAAGTATTCCTAATAATGGTCTTAATAAATAATACCCGATTACGGCTAGTACCCCTGGTAAAATAACAACCTCAAATAATACTTGTAGCGGGGTAAATATAAAGGAAACTTTTCCAAACATGTAAATTACACATGCGAGTAATAATAAAATAATTAACGTAAATAATAAATTTTTACCACCTAAAAAGCGGATAAACTTCGTCGAAAAGAAGTTTGAATGCTCCTTCGGTCTTTTTTCACTCATCTACTCACCCCAATCCGAATGCTCACCTATATTTTACAGGATAATGTTAGCTTTTGCGAAGTATCACTCCAAGGAAATTCCTAAAAATTTACTTAAAAAATCTTTGTTTGCCTTTTCATCAATCACAATAGCAGATCCTGCATGGCTAAAGTTTTGGAAATCATAGCTACCTTCAATGGGTATTGTCGCTTTCTCTATCGATACTTTCCCTTTAGACACCATTTTTAAAACTTGTTGGATTTCTCCTGCTGACGAATAATCAGTCGTCACATAGCCTTGTGCGGCACCGATGAATTTAGGTAAATTCAATAGATTTTGCGGTGCTAATAGTTCATTTTTTAATGCTTCAATTACTTTTTGCTGACGAGCAACACGCCCAAAATCTCCTTCAGCATCATGGCGGAATCTTGCATAGCCAAGCAATTCCTGTCCATTTAGATTATGCGTACCTTTTGTAAGGGTAACACCAATTTTTTCAGACATATCCTTTTCTACATCCATTTCCACACCATTAGGTGCTAAAATGTCTACAAGTGATTCAAAATTTTTAAAATCGACAAGTGCGTAATGATGAATTGGTAAACCAAACATATTACTTAATGTGTCTTTTAACAGTTGAACACCACCTAAATAATACGCCGTGTTTAGTTTATAGGATTGATAGCCTGGAATGTCTGCATAAATATCCCGCATAAATGATACGAGTTTCACATCGTTTGTTTTCTTATTCCAAGATAATACCATCATTGTATCTGTTCGCGATTTCTCTTCACCGCGTGTATCGATTCCTAATAATAAATAGTTCTCAATATCGTCCTTTACTTCGTCTCCACTAAAGTCTTCTTGGGGTACCAACGTGTCTGTAGCTAATTGCAAGCCACTTCGATATTGCATAATGCTGTATCCAGCAATGACAATGACACAGAGTAATAAGAACGTAAACAGTGCTCTCCCTTTACGCAATCGACGTTTCTTAGGACGTTGCGAGCGTCTTGTATAGTCTTGCTCTTCCATAACAAAATAACTCCTCTATTTTTTTATAGTTAATGTAACGATTGAAAGTAAGGAAAGTTTCATTTTTCTCCTACTATCCTCATCAGCATCTATCTATTCGTTATTTTACACCCTATTTGCCAGTAATGAACAAAATAATGCTATAATATTTTCACAAAAGAAAGGATGATGAATATGATTGAAAAAGCGACGTTTGCAGGCGGCTGTTTTTGGTGTATGGTGAAGCCATTTGTAGAATGGGACGGCATACATAAGGTTACATCAGGCTATATGGGTGGCCATTTAGAAAATCCAACATATGAAGACGTTAAAAAAGGCAACTCAGGCCATTTAGAAGTAGTCGAAATTGAATTTGATTCCTCTATTTTTAGTTATGAACAGTTACTTGATATTTATTGGATGCAAATCGACCCTACAGATGCCTTCGGTCAGTTTCACGACAGAGGCGAATCCTATGCAACGGCCATTTTTACTTATTCCGAAGAACAAAAAAGAATTGCGCAGGCATCAAAAGAAAAGCTTGCAAATAGCGGGCGCTTCGATAAACCTATTGTAACCACAATTCGTGATGCTCAACACTTTTATCCAGCAGAAGATTACCATCAAGACTATTACAAAAAAGAACCAGACCATTATAAACAAGATCGAGCAGTATCAGGACGTGATGAATTTATTGCGCAACATTGGAAAAAATAATAGATTCTCAAAATACAGTTTCCTAAATCAGACAAAAAGAATCCATCGTGTGAAAAACACTAGATGGATTCTTTTCTCATTACTTTAAGCTAAATGACTGCATTGCATCAAAGAAACGCTTGCCATACTTCTCGAATTTCACTTCACCAATACCACTCACTTGTCTGAGCCCTTCCAGCTCTGAAGGCTTTTTATCGCATAATTCACGCAATGTTTTATCAGAGAACACGACGAATGGTGGTACCTTTTCTTCATCGGCAATCTCTTTGCGTAATATGCGTAAGTGTTCAAATAATGGATCATTGTCTGCAAGTAGTCGAACTGTCACGGCTTGTTTTCGCATAACTGTTCGCTTGCCTAACAAAACAGATTTCCCTTCCTCCGATACGTAAATCGTTGGAAATGTGCCATGCTTAACAGCTAATAATCCTTCCGCAATTAAAAATTCGATAAAGTTAGAAACCTCCTTCGAAGATTGCCCTTTTAAAATGCCATAGGTTGAAAGTCTAGAAAATCCAAATTCAAGGACTTTTTGATTTTTGGAGCCAATTAATACTTGCGCGACCATTGTTTTGCCAAATTTTTGTCCCATTCTTACAACACAAGCTAATACCTTTTGTGCGTCTTCCGTAACATCTTTTACTTCACGGTTATCTTGACAATTACTGCAACGTTTACATGGTGCACCTGCCTGTTCACCGAAATATGTTAGTATCGCATTTTGTAGGCAGCCCTCTGTATGACAGTAATCGACCATCGTTTGTAATTTTTCTAATTCCTGTGCGATACGCGCTTCATCACGTGTCTGCTCAATTAAAAAACGTTGTGTTTGTACATCCCCTGAAGCGTAGAGCAAAATACAAGCACTTGGCAGGCCATCACGCCCTGCGCGTCCCGCTTCTTGATAATAACTTTCCATATTACGTGGCATTTGATAATGAATGACAAAGCGAACATTACTTTTATCTATTCCCATACCAAACGCATTGGTTGCAATCATAATGCGCGCCTCATCTTTTAAAAATCGTTCTTGTTCAGCCATACGCAAGTTCTCTGACAGTCCTGCATGATATTTTGCGACCGACACACCCGCACGTGTCAGTAAGTCATACAATGCGTCGACTGATTTACGTGTCGCCGCATAAATAATGCCGACTTCCGATTTATTTTTTTCAATATAATTTTTAATATAGCGCTCTTTATTTTCACCGATTAACACCGTAAAAGCTAAGTTTTCACGTTCAAAGCCTGTAATGAGTGTTGCCTTTTCGTCAATCGATAATAATTGACGGATATCCTCACAGACGGCAGGAGTTGCTGTAGCAGTTAAGGCAAGCACAGTCGGTTGTTGAGCCCATAATGTAAACAGTTTTTGAATGGCGCGATAGCTGGGGCGAAAATCATGTCCCCACTGCGAAATACAATGCGCCTCATCTACAGCTAGCAATGGTACATATAATTGTGATAATGCTTGTAAAAAGGTAGCACTTTCTAATCTTTCCGGTGCAATATAGAGCAGCTTCAAATAACCTCCACTCGCTAGCTGCATCGTTTCATCCACTTCTTGTGCTGATAATGTACTATTGATATAAGCTGCCGGTATATTCGCTGCTCGCAACGACTCGACTTGATCTTGCATAAGGGAAATTAACGGTGAAATCACAATCGTTAAACCCTCAAGCATTAATGCCGGAATTTGATAACATATCGATTTTCCTCCACCTGTCGGCATCACGCAAAGGCTCGACTGTCCACTTAATGTTTGTTCAATAATTTGCGCTTGTCCGGTGCGAAACGAATCGTAACCAAAGTGGTGCTGTAGCATTTGTCTTGCTTGCTCCATTCTCTTTCTCACTCCTCTGCTGTAAGGCGTATTAGTTTGTAATCGCCTTGATCATTTTTGAAAATCTCATAGGTCATGATGGAATGTGCAAGTGCTTCCTGTCCCGCTGAATTGGTCAGCACGTATTCCGTTTTTGCACGCACAATAATATTTTGCCCTACTTTCTCTATCCGTTTAATCGTCGTATTAGAAAAATGGATTTTGGCTTGCTTGGACGCATAATAAGCAACCATATCTTCAAGCGTATGCTGTAAATCCTCTGCACCAGTAACAGACTGCATCACACTGGCATCATTAATCGCCACAGCCGCCTTTAAATGCTCATGAAATGTATCAATAAATATTTTTACCTCGTCCTCATTATAGGCAAAAATATTCTTCCCGTATTTTTCAAGCATTTTTTGCACCGCTTCTTTGTCACCGACTTCACTATAAGCATACAAATTTTTAGATTGAGACAAACGGTCCTTTGCCTTCATGCCGTCAGTAATCCATTCATCAAGTAACTGTACTATATCTTGAAGTGGCAATATGTATGGTTGTGAAACGCCCTGTTGCTGTCGATTAAAATAAATGCCCACTATTTGACCATTTTCTGCCTCCATCACAGGGCTACCGGGTGGTAAAGCTTGGTCTACATCTATATAATAAGCAGCTACCTTGTCACTATATCTGCTAATTGTGTGGGGTAAGCCATCGACATACACTGCTAAGTGATCCAACTTGCCATTGAAAACAGTTGGAACATTGACGGACGCAGGATACTTCACTTGTAAAATAGCAATATTATAAGCAGTAGATATATAGCGTACATCAGCTTCTACAAGTTTATCGTTACTAAATTGCACAAGGGCAGTAGGTTTTGATGCGACCAACGCTCCGTTTGTTACAATATAGAGCATCGAAGGGTCTTTCTTCACAATAATACCCGCACCAATAGCGCTCTCCCCTATAACCTTCACCTCTGGAATGAGCTTTTCCTCCTGTTTCTCCACGGGTTTGTCAGATTTAATTGCTGTTTTTTCCTTGTTAAACATTTCCGCAACGGATTGATCGCCACAGCCTGTTAACAGGAGGGTTGCCGCTCCAACGATAAGCATCTTTTTTCGCATTTGTTCACCAATACTTTCTATCGAACTTCTTTCTTTACTATCATAAACAACGACGTCATTTGTTTCAAGTTTACATAATATAATTATTGTTTTATATTAATTAAATCAAAGGTATTTATAATAATTTATCTACTTATTTTAAAGAAACATAGCATTTTGTCACATTTTTGCGAAATGTTATAAGAAGCACTCTTTAAACGAGCAAAGGCAGTAACGACATGGAGACTTGCTTGCCGTTACTGCCTTTTTCATTCTATCTTTGTGCATCATGCATAAGACATACTAGTTATTGCTTCCTTAATACAAGTGCTGTAGCAATAATCCCAGACATTAATAACAAAAAGATAACGAAGGTAAACGAATGGTTGCCTGTTACATCATAACAATAACCGATTAGTGTAGGAATAATTGCGCTCATCATAAATCCACCAGACATGACCATTGATGACCAGCTATTTGCCTCTTCATGCGTGCGTGCCTCATCCAATGGTAACAATAAACCAATAGGAAACAAACCACTTAGCACAATCCCAATAATTAAAACGCCAATCCATAATAGCCAGCCCGTCCCGAACCATAAAAGTACAAACCCGCTGACACCGATGATTCCTAATGACAATAGCCATCGAATACGATTTGACCATTTTTCCATTAGGATTGGGACAACAATATTCCCTATCATCTGAACGATTGACAGAAAAGTTAACATCGAACTAGCAGCAACGAGTGTTAAGCCTTTGTCTTGTAAAATAGGCGTTAACCAAGACATCATCGAGAAAAATAACGATGTTTGAAAACCAAAATAAAGTAAAATCGTCCACGCACGGCTGCTTTTCCACGGATTACGTACAGTTTCCTTTGTTCGCTCATCCTTTTGTACAGACGACTGCTCTACCTGATTTGGGATAACAAGCAACCAAATTATAAGAGCAAGCACAGCCAGCACTGCCCAGCTACCAAGGGCAATGGTCCAATCTTTATGAAACCCATTATAAAATGATACCGTTAATGCCGCACTTAATGTTGCACCTGTCCCGATGCCAAAAGAATATACCCCAACTACCGTTGCGAAACGATTAGGAAATTTTTCTTTAATAAATGCATTTAACATCGGCCCAATAATAGCGATTGCAAGACCAGCAGCAAAACTAGTGACCACAAGCAAAACATAGCTTTCTTGTAACAATCGGAGTCCATTGGCTAACGCAATAATTGTTAATAGTAGCGCAATCGCAAACTTCGTACCAAGACGTCGCTGTAACGGAACAGCCACTGGTGCAAAAAGCCCCATACAAAAGACAGGAATGGATGTTAATAAACTCATTTGCGTATTGGATACTTGAAGAGACTCCATTAACACATTAAATAGTGGCCCTATGCTAGTTACAGCTGGTCGCATATTGAGGGCGACGAAAAAAATACTGACAACAACGACGATTGTCGAAGCTGTCCATTGTTTATTATTCATAACGTTGAATACCTTTCTAATGCCAAGTTCACTACTATGTCATTGTCCTTGATAAATAGTGTTATCAGACATCCGATTTCTTCTAGTCTTCTTATAGCATTTTCTGTGCTTACCGTCAATATTTCATTATTTTTATATGCATCCTGCTTTATTTGTGCTTTTGGCACAATAAACTTAGAGAAGTATCATCACATATTTTTCGGTGCTTCGATTCCTAATAAAGCTAATGCTTCGTTTAGAATCATAGCAACACAATGACATAATGTTAAACGGCAACCTTGTAAGCAATCTTTTGCTAGAATTTTATTCGTTGCATAGTATTTATTAAACGCACGAGCTAATTGTAAAGCATATTTAGCTATGATGGAAGGATCAACTTGCTCATACGCGTTCGCAATTACGCGAGGAAATTGTTCAAGTAACAACAAGACCTGCCAGGCCTGTTGTCCTAACGGTTGGAAAGACACTTCCTCAAGTGGACCATCTGCTTTGTCCAAAATGGAGTGAATGCGTGCATGCGTATATTGGATATATGGGCCCGTTTCCCCTTCAAACTGCATCATGTCGTTTATAGAAAATTCAATATCATGGATGCGATTATTTTTTAAGTCATTGAAAATAACGGCACCTACACCAACCTGCCTCGCTACTTCTTCTTTATTTTGTAAATGTGGATTTTTCAGTTGAATACTTTGTTTTGCAGTCTCAATCGCTTCTGTCAATACATCATGTAGAAGAACCATTTTCCCTTTTCGCGTTGACATCTTTTTTCCCTCTTGAAGCATCATTCCAAAAGCCACATGACATAAATCTTGTGCCCAAGCGTACCCCATTTTTTCAATAACGCGAAATAACTGTTGGAAATGTAATGTTTGTTCATTGCCCACGACATAATAAATTTTTTCAGGATTATACTGTTGCTGTCGATAAAAGGCGGCTGCTAAATCACGCGTAGCATACAGTGTAGCTCCATCTGTTTTCTTGATGATACAAGGAGGCATATCCTCAAGTTCAACCACATATGCACCTTCTGATAGTGTTAGTAGTTCTTTTGCTTGTAATTCTCTTACAACCGTTGCCATTTTATCATTATAGAACGCTTCTCCTTCGTAACGATCAAATTGAATACCTAACAGCTGATATAGTCCCTTGAATTCTTCTAATGATACCTCTCTAAACCATTGCCAAAGAGCAAGCGCCTCTTCATCTTGATCTTCTAACGCTTTAAATGCCGCTCGCGCTTGTACAATTAACGTTGCATCTTGTTGTGCTTCTTCATGAAATTTTACATAAATTTTCAATAATTCTTTAATTGGTGCTGCTTCAATTGCTTGTTGGTTTCCCCATAGATGATAAGCGACAATTAACTTTCCAAACTGAGTACCCCAATCGCCTAAATGATTGATACGAATAGCCTTATAACCATTTTTTTCTGCTAAATTGGCAAGCGCATTCCCTATAACAGTTGAACGTAAATGACCCATTGAGAAAGTCTTGGCGATATTAGGGGAAGAAAAGTCAAATACAACATTGCCTTTACTTATCGGACTTGTTCCATATAATTTTTGCTCTATCATCATTTTACTTAATACTTGTTGCGTGATGTGAGGTTGATTTAAAAATAAATTGACATATCCGCCAACTAGCTCGACGGATTGAATTAATTCACACGTTACATTTTTTTGAATTTCAACTGCAATGGTTTGTGGAGATTTACTTAGCTGTTTAGACAGTTTAAAACATGGCAAGGCAAAATCACCCATTGCTCTATTTTTAGGTTTTTCAAGTAATGTTTTAATGTCCTCTACTGTTACTTGCTGATGTAATGCGATCGCTAAACTTTTCGCAATTTCTGTTATCATATCCATTCCCTCCTCTACAAATAAAAAAGCCCCCGTCTCAAATAAGAGACGAGAGCATTGCATTCCCGTGGTACCACTCTAGTTGCCATTATTATGACCACTTTCAATTGATAACGGGGTGACGCCCCGGTATTCCCTACTAGTATTTCGGGAAACTTCTCCAAAGTGCGTTTCATTCAAACGATCTGCATTAGGCTCACACCATCCCTAACTCGCTTAGCAGCTCAAAATGAATTACTATCTTTTTCACAGAATGTATATTTATTAATTAATTTTGGAATATTTTACATGATTATATCCTTCAAGTCAACGTTGAGTTGGTTTAAGTAGAAAACGATGGACAATGTCAAACTGTTTCTAGTAAAGACAGAAAGCATTTTTCCTTCTGACATTAAGCTCACTCTTTCATTAAAAAATTATCCATTAGCGTAATTCAATTAAATTAGGTAGCTTTTCCAATACTTCTCTAAACTCTAGTAAGTCTTTAAAAATATATTGTTTATCAATTCCATTAAAGAAAGTATATTGCGCACGTTCGAGATTATCCGTAATTTCAAGGGAAATCGACACATGCGTTAAATCACAGTCAGGCAAATGACAGTGTTCTTCAGCAAACCATTTAACAAATACAGGTTCCGTAATCTCTTTTGTATAGAAAAGTAAATTTTGATCTTCATAAAATCTAAACTTAAAGCCCTTTTGCAATAACAAGTGTAATATTTGTTCTTTTGTCTCCATTGTTCATCCTCCTATATTGAAAGTATTCTTTCGCTTGTAACCGTTTTACACCTAGATTATACCAAAGTAAATATTACCAATTATATACATCTTTCTATGTTAACATTATTTGTTTGATTATTAAAATAATACACCTACTTTTACAAGTATAATACCTACAGCTAATAAGGTGTTTATATGCGTTTGGCCATAAGAAAAGAACATATTTTGATTTTCAAAACATGTTCTTTTTATATTAAATAAATACCTTTCATCTAAATGATACGAAAACAAATAGACAGCATCTTCAATTTTTGACAGTCTGTAGCTCCTTGCTTTTATTGACATCGGAAAGCATTTTGACAGAAATGGCTCTTGCGTATTTATCCAAAAGTGCAATCGTCTTTTTTATTTCCATATCGGTTGTTTCAGGATTAATCGTACAAATTCTTAAAACTACTTGGCCGTTTAAAATTGTCGTAAAGACACCGGCATAAGCACTACTAACCATTTTTCTCGAAATTTCTGTATTCACTTTATTTATGATTTCATCGTCAAAATGCGGTGGTGAAAATCGAAAATTGACGATTGCCAAGTTCGCTTTCGTTATAATGTTCCAATCCTTGTACTTTAATACTTCACTTTCTGCATATTCTGCTAGACGTATACCATGATTAATAAATTCCTCCATCTTATCCGACCCCAGAACTTGCAACGTGAACCACAGCTTTAGCGCTCTAGCTGGGCGTGTCAGTTCCATACCGAAGTCCCAAAAATTGATTTCTTCATTATTTATTTGTGCATCTCTTAAATATTCAGGGTTAGTATGAAAACTATGAAATAATAAGTTTTTATTTTTAACCAAAATCATACCACAACCATACGTCTGAAATAACCATTTATGGGCATCCCAACTGACGCTATCAGCTTTTTCAATCCCTTTTAATTTACTTTTATGCTTTTTTGACAAAAGGACAGTCGCACCATAAGCCCCATCAACATGCATCCAAAGATTAAACTTTTGGCAAATGCGATGAATATCTTCCATCTGATCAATACTTCCTGTATTAGTGGAACCAGCACTCGCAATTACTATAAATGGCTTTAAGCCTAATGATAAGTCTGCTTTTATTTGTTCATTCAACATCATTGTATTTAATTTAAAATTATCCGTTTGAATAATTCGAATATTACGATCGCTTACACCAATTATTTTAAGACCTTTCTTTACGGATGAGTGTGTTTGATCGGAAATATAGGCTATTCCTTTGGCAAGGTCGCCATTTAATTTGTTATCGCGCGCTACTGTTAACGCAGTAATATTTGCAATCGAACCACCTGATACAAAAATTCCTCCAGATTGTTCGGTGTAACCAATTTTATTATTTAACCAAGCGATCAGTTCCTTTTCAATATAACTAGCCGTAGGTGTTGACATCCAACTTCCTGCATGCATATTGTAAGCATTGGTTACAACATCAGCTACCCAAGAGATAAGTGATGCAGGACCTGGTACAAAACCAAAATAACGAGGATGATTTAGCTTAGCTCTATATTTATAAATAAATTCTACTGCATCAGATAGAACGTCGCACATCGGTCTACCTTCATTTGGTATCGCTAAATCATCCAATATTTGAAATACATTGTCGTTTGAGAATTCAATGACTTTTTGGCTATGCAAATTTTGCTGATCTGATAAAAATTTTCTTATAAAGTTCATCATTGTCTCTTCTATTTCAATTATATTATCGATATTGTTATTCATATATCATCATTCCTTCATTTTAAGTTGTTCAGCAAGTGCCATGATTTTAGCAATTAATGTTGGTCACCCTACCAATAATTCGTTCTCCACTAAAAAATCCCCCTAATTTCAATGATTAGAGGGATGCTCTTCTTTAATAAAAAAGAAAGTTAAAATAGCAGTAAGTAAAATGAAACAAAAGGCTGCTAAGCTCGTATATTCAACACCCTTTAGAAAGGCAGAGTTTGCAATATTGAGCAAATCAGTCGATAAATCTTTTGGTAACGACTCACTTACGGCTAAAGTACCTGCAAGCGTATCTGTCGAACCTTCTGAAATCTTGGTCTGAAGATAATCTGGTAGTAAAAACGATTGTCTATACCACCACGTAATCGCTCCCCCAATTAACGTCGTACCAAGGACAACGCCAACTTCATAGGCCGTTTCACTTACCGACGAGGCCCCACCCGCTTTTTCAGGAATAACTGATGAAATAATAAGGTCATTGGATACTGTAGTAATGATGCCCACACCACTACTAATGAACAGAAAAGCTAAACCAATAATTAGAGGTGTAAGTGTTAAACTATAGACGGCTAAAAAAGAAATCGCAATAAGAATAAGGGACACACTAATAATAAAATTAGGCTTAACTTTTTGCGCGATGACAACGATACCTATTCCAGAAATAATCGCTAATATTTCACCTGGTACAAGGATAAAGCTACTAATTAATGGCGATATTCTATGAGATATTTGAAGTAATTGTGTTGCAAAGAAGATAAATCCTATTAATGAACCTAAGCTGACCATATTGATAAAGACAAGCGACGAAAAGCTTTTATTTCTAAACAGACTCATATCTAACAAAGGATTAGGTAATACAAGCTGTCGTTTTACAAACAGCACAGCAAAAATAGCGCCAATCCCTATGCTTAGTAAGCTTACTTGCCATTCTCCACCAGTAGCAACTTGTTTTAATCCAAACATAATACCAAACATGGCAATGAAAGACATGCCAATACTGAAGAAATCTACTCTGCCAGTTAACTTTTCTTGTGATTCGGTAATAAAATTGCGAATAAAGAATATGACAGGAATAAAAAAAGGAATTGAAATTAAAAAGATTGCGTGCCAAGAAAAGAAAGTAAGTAATACACCACCAATAATTGGTCCAAGTACAGAACCAATTGTTAAGCAAGTAGCCCAAGCCGCTACTACTAATCTTCTCTCCTCTCGGTCAAGAAAAGTTGAACGTATTAAGGCTAATGTAGCAGGTAGAATCATTGCACCAAAAAAACCTAGCGCCGCTCTACCAGCAATAATTTGGCCTGCATTTTGCGAAAAAATGACAATAAAAGATATAATCGAAAATCCAAGACTACCGATAAAAAGTACTTTTTTGTGTCCTTTACGGTCACCAATACCACCCATCGTAACAAGTAGACTTGCCAGCACTAAAGCGTAAGCATCAATTATCCAGAGCTGTTGAGCAGCACTCGGTGATAATGCATATGTAAGCTGTGGTAAGGCAAATGACAGGATCGTATTATCAATTGTAACACTCAAAACTGGCAATAAAATGATTAAAAGCGCCAATAGTTTTGGTTTACTTTTAACAATGGTGACAAAAGGACTCACAGACTTCTCTTCCATAATATGCCTCCTTTTACTGTAAGCATAAGATTAATTGCTATTAAAATATCGGTTCCACTTTTCTTTCAGCTCATTTAAAGATTCCCCTAAAACCTCTTCATGGTTTTTCAACAAAACAGAAAAGTCTTTGAAGCAATCCTCTTCGATGATGTGATTGAGATTCGTTATAGAATGGATGACATCATTTCTAATTTTCTCGGAATAAGGATTATACTTTTGAATGTCCCAATACACATCGGGTGAATTTTGTGTTAGCCTGGCTGATAAGCATAACATCATCTGCATAGGCGGTGGAGAAAGCTGCATCATTTCGTTTATTGAAAAATCATGTTTCTCCCCTAATACACTAATCAATGAAAGCGTTAAAATATGAGGAAGTGCTTGCACAAGTGAAACTTTCTCATCATGGCCATGCGGGTCAAACTCAAATACTACCATATCATTGTATTCAATTAGAGTTTTCATCATCGTATATGCCTCTGACTCTTCCTCTTTTACAATCGCTACCGCTCTTCCTTGATAAGGCAAAGTAGGTGAAAACATAAAATTAATCCCTACCATAGGGTTATTCGGTAAAAAGGTTTTACCATGCTTGAAAAAAGAGCTTTGTATAGAACATGTATTAATGATTTTTACTTCTTCCTTCATCAAATGAGCTTTTGATGCTAATACATCTAAACAGGAGGATTCGGGTAATGCAAAAATAATTGCATCCCCCGAAGAATAAAGATCATTTATATCATCAGATAGTACATCAGATACGATCATTTCTAGGTTCGAGTAAAGATTGCCACACGCAGCTCTTAAGGAATCTCCTTCACACGGCTCTTTGTCTATAATGACTAGATGATGCCCTGACTTCATTAATAATGATGATAAAAATTGCCCAATTAACCCATTTCCCCCCAATACTATTATTGTCTCATGTTTCATTGTGCTTTTGAACCCTCCTTATACTTTGAAACGGAACACTTGCCTTAATTAATGTTTCACGGAACTCTTCCTCTACATCTGAAGCCTCTATAATAGCTCCTCCTACGCCAAAAGTTGCAATTTGATCTTTAATGACGACCGTTCTAATAACAATACTCAAATCTGTATAACCATTAAAGCCAATCCAACCAATAGATCCAGAATAGATCCCTCGAGGAGACTCTTCCAATTCATCTATTATTCTCATCGTTCTTAGTTTTGGTGCTCCAGTCATTGAACCCCCAGGGAAGCATTTACCTATCGATTTAAAAATACCATTATCCCAATTTAATTCGCCAACGACTGTGGAAACTAACTGATGTACAGATGAATAGGTTTCTACAACAAAAGCTTCTGGTACACTCACCGTATCAGGATGGCAAACTTCATTAAAATCATGCCTTACTAAGTCGACAATCATTAAATTCTCTGCTCTATCCTTTGAGGAAGTCATTAAACTTTCTTTCTCCAAACGATCTTGTTCTTCAGTAGTCCCTCTTGCTCTAGTTCCCTTAATAGGTTTCGATGCCATTTTTCCGTTTTCGTCAATGCTTATAAACATTTCTGGAGAAGAACTTACGATTGAAAAACGTTCGGTATTGAAAAAAGCACTATACCTTACCGGGCTCAAAAGTCTCATTTCTTTATATAGCAGCAATGGATCAAAGCTATAAGGCAGGGAAGCACGGTTCGTTAAACATATTTCGTAAGATTCACCTTCAGTAATATATGTTTGACACTGTTTTATCTTGTCCTTGTAGTCATCACTCGATATCTCTAAGTCAATCTCATCTTCTGTTGGAGGTATTAAAAATTGGACCGTTTTTCTTTGTATAGACTCTTCACTTTTCTGCAGTAGAGCTTCTGATACAGTTAAAATTTCACCCCACAAGTTGCACACATAACGCTTCTGATCTCGATGATCAAACACTACGATATTTTTAGGTAAATAAAGAACAGCATCTGGCAAATCTGAACTATGTTTATTCGGTATCCCTCGAAGTGCTTTTAACTCGTATCCTAAATAGCCAATGACTCCTCCATTAAATGGATGTAACACCTCTTTAGGCATTTCATTGGTTATTAAAGAAAATATGCAGTCCATAACTTCGTAAAAATCTCCATAAACCGACTCTTGTCCTTTAGGGCCAGTTATATCCAACCTTGAATCTTGAACATAATACATGAAAGAAATTGCAGCATCTATATCACAATTTCCCATAATCGAAAACCGGCTGCCAAACTCACTTGATAACTCTCCATCTAACCAAAAACTATCTTTTGAACCATAAAATAATTTTTCATAGATATCGATAGGAGAAGACGCCCACTCTATTTCAATATTCTTTGGCGCCACAAGCATTGGGCACCCTACACCCTCTAGCTTTTCTTTAAGCGAAATCTCGTACATGTAATGGCCTCCCGTAGGATTTTTCCGCAGAAATATCAATAAAATTTTTAATTAATTCAACGCCAAACTCCGAATCAATGGACTCAGGATGAAATTGGACGCCATAAATAGGTAACTCTTTATGGGCAATCGCCATAATTAAACCATCTTGAGTATAAGCAGTTGCTTCAAGGGAAGGCGCAAGTTTAGTACAGATTAAAGAGTGATATCTAACTGCAAAAAAACTATTTGGCAAGCCTTTAAATAGATTGTCACCACTATTGACAATAAGCTCTTTGTAACCATGAACTGGTTTTGGAGCTTTGCCAACCTCGCCACCAAAACAATGATTAATCCCTTGATGCCCTAAACAAATACCTAAAATAGGCATATTCACTTCTTTAATAATCCGTTTACATATACCAAAATCTTCATCCTTTTCTGGCGTTCCAGGTCCAGGAGATAGAATGATATTATTAAATTCCGATAGATTAATTTTATGAAAAGGATAATCATTCGTTACGACAACAGGAGAAACATTCGTTACTCTATAAACATATTGCGCAATATTATTAGTAAAAGAATCATAATTGTCTATTATTAGTGTTTTCATTGGTTTGCTTTCATTCCTTTGATTAACTTATCTTCAACCGCACACGTTTCATTAATTATAATTTTAAATACATCCTCAATATATTTTGGGTTTAAATTGTTTTCTTTTGCTACGATGCTTGTTTTCTTTAATACTTCTTCAATCCTTTTTGGCTGCATCATATTCACATTGTATTTGTATTTATATTTTGCTATTTCTGTGCATACTTCCATTCTTTCCGATAACAGTGCAACAATTTTAGTGTTAATCGTATCGATTTCTGCTCTCCACTCTTCAAGTAACTCTTCTTTCATTATTTAATCCTCCTTCTCTAGTGAAATAATTTCTTCACTACAAATTTCTAGCTAACGTGATAGCAAATAGTAGACAAATATCTGAAATTGAGAACGATTTATAAAGATAAAAGATTGTACCCTTATGATTTGAGATATTTCTTGGATATTTATTTATAGCTTATAACCTATAGTAAAGATGGAGAGTCCTGTCTCGTCAGAATATTTCTCGCTTACGATTGTTTGGATGTTATAAAAATTATTGCTTGCTAATATCGCACTGACGCTTTCTCCTTGATTTTCATCATGTTCGATTAATACAACGCCGTCTTTTTTTAATGCTCTATTGGCAAATAAAGCTGACGCATAGATAATATCTAGGCCATCCTGCTCTGCATAGACCGATTCTTCTGGATGATGCACCCCCCACTCAGGGGGTTGCGCCATTTCTTTCGGTACATATGGGGGATTGGATATAACAATCTCTGCTTCGACTGCTTTTTGCGGCATATCATCAAAATATTCTTTGATGTCTCCTTGATAAACGTCAACCTTCTCGGCATTATGACGCAAAATGTTTCGCTTGAGATACTTAGTAGCTAAATCTGATTTTTCTATACAGACAATGTTTGCATTTGTCATTTTCCAAATTTCTATCCCGATTGCACCCGAACCAGAACATAAGTCATAAACGAAAGAACTCGGAGCAATTGCTTTATTTTCTTTCAGCCACTCAACGATCCCCAAACTTTGAATTCTCGGTATAAAAACGCCTGTTCCAACAACATATCTATTAGCGTTCAGTTCTGCGTAGCCTACAATATGCTCCAACGGAATTCTATTACATCTTTCATGAATGTCTGCCTCAAATTCCTTTACTGCTATTGGGTCATTTTGTCCCGCTTCTGTAAAATAATATTGACTGTATATTTTTTCGTAGTCTCCCACAGGGTCCCAAACCCCTGCGTTTTTTAACAAGTTAATATAATCATCTTTTGTCTTCATCATTCACTCCACGCATTGTAGTATGTTCTTAGCTGTTCTTTAGAAGATTTAGGATGTGTCAGGTAAAGAGAAAGGATTTCAGGTGGTGGAGCAAATTCCTTATGTAGCTCGTCTAAAATTTCTTCAAAACTATGAAGCATTCCTTTTTCTAAAATAGGATGCCAATAAGGTTGCACGTCCCAACGATATTCGTAACCAGTGGCAAACATTTCGGATGTTGTTTTAGCAATTAATTCATGTCTTGGTGTATTATAGAGAGGCTTTCGAATTGGATGAAAATCAGAAAGGTCAATATCGTTTACAATCCCACTTATTTCGTTAGCTAAGTGTTCAGCGATTAAAGGAGATTGGTGTAACCCATCTCTATATGTTCCTGTAGCCAACCAAAGACCATCATATTTAATTTGACCGATTAACGGGAATCCATCAGCTGGTATCGGTCTATTTCCAACTTGAATTTTTTTAATGTCGGCATTAAAAAGATCTAAGTGTAATTGTTCTACTGCACAATCTAATAAAAATTGTACATCCGATACATAGGCATTTTTCCTTGGAATATCCGATAGTATATTGGTTGCACCGATGTAAAGCTCTTTCCCATTTCGAGGAACGCAATGTAAACCGCAGGCAAATGCTCGATTTGGCGTTCGAATGACCCTGTTATAATTTTCTATGTCATCTAATTCTAAAAGTATTGACACACCGTACCCTGAAAACATTGGCGGTATTTTATTTTTCAATTCTAAATCGAAATCTAATAAATCTAACGAATGAACCCCTGCAGCGATAATGATATTTTTTGCAAAAATTTTCTGTTCGCTCAGTTCAATCCCACAAACTTGATTGCCTTCTGTAATTACTGATAGTGCATGTTCATTGAAAAGGGTTCCTCCAAGATTGTGAATGGCTTTGGAAAGTTTAGCTAATAAAATGTTAGGATCAACTGCATTTTCTTCTGGTATTAGTAATGCTTTAAGAGGTCTTACTTGTTCATCTGCCTCTAGCCATACGTGGTTATCTGGATCTATTACTTCATAGCGTTCCGAGTTTTCTTTTAGCGCTTGTTCAATTTTCATAAAGTTAACAGAATCTACATCTCTTGTTCCTGCCGTGTTAAGGATTACTTCCGTACCGTGGGCAATGATTACTTCTCTTTCATCACCTGAATCTTTCGTCAGTTTGGATAGCCAACCTTCCCACATATTTTTAGCCTTAATGTCCATTAATAATTTTTTTCGACCGAACTCACTTTTCATAAGACTTTCAGTCACTTCTCCATAACAGCCATTCATCGCGCCAGCAGCTGTAGATGCTGCTGATTCACGTGCTTCCTTCCCTATAAGTGCAACCTTTTGACCTCTAGAGGAAAGTTCGTATGCTATAGAAGATCCTATTGCTCCATTCCCTACAATAATCGTATCGAAATTAATATTGCTCATTATATAAGCCTCCAATATACTTTGAATTTTTTGATTCATTAGCAAATCTAAATGAAACTACTTACTATCATTACCTAAAGTCTAGAAATCACTTAATTAACCGGTATTAAAATAATTCTGACATTTAAATCTTCACATATTTTCTGTTGCAATTCACCGAAAATCACATTTCGGTATACCGAAAATAATTTGAAAAAACCGACCAATGCATTCAGTTTGGCAGCGATAATAAGCACGAAAAAGCTTATTGCCACCTTTATTTAACCTATATTAGCAGTTCCTTATTTTACAATGTTTAGGATATAATTTTATATAATGTTAATATGTGGTATTATTTACGAGATGGTGGTGTTATAGATGAGTTTAGATGTTAATAATCGATTGTATTCAACTATGGTAGATATTTTAGAGACTTATGTAACGAATAAGGATATGAAAACGCAGTTATATGAATTTATCGACTTTAAGAAAGAGGAAGGTTATTTATTTGGGGAGTTAGTCGTACTCCATTATGTGATTTATAACAATAAAATAGAAAATCACATTTTTAAAGTAGCAGCGGCAATTGAACTTCTTATTTTATCTTTTGATATTTTAGATGATATTGAAGACCAAGATAATCTTTCATCGCCTTGGATTCAACACCAAAATTTATCGTTAAATATTTCAAGTTACTTACTCTTTTTATGTCAGTTAATCATTAAAGAATCCGATTTTAAACATAAATATATAGCATTAGAACTCTTGATCACAAAAGCTATGCGTGCTATTGAAGGACAACATATCGATTTATTAAACAATATATCTTGTGAAGATCGCTATATTGACATGGTTGTTTTAAAGTCTGGGTCCTTAACGGAGTTAGCTTGTTTAATAGGAACTGTTCTTGCGAATCCGGATAAAGCAACTGAAGTTCAATTTTACGGTAGTCACATCGGGGTAATTGGTCAGATTCAAAATGATATGGAAGGTATGAAATGTTGGGATGGGAAAAATGATTTGCTGAATAAAAAATGGACTTTACCCATTTTATATTTGTTAGCCGTGGAACAAAATCATCCGGTGATAGAAAAAATCCAAAACTATTACAAAGGAAGTATAGAAAAACACGAAATATTGGAGCTAGCTAAAGTGATTGAATCACTGTTAGAAGAAACAGGTGCTTTTCTTTATTCAAAAGTCACCCAACAACTGTATCGAAACAAGGCTGAATCCAGCATCATGTCATTATCCATTACTAAAAAATATAAAGAAGCACTACTTAAATACATTTAAAAGGAGATCTTCATATGAAAAACATCATTCACTATCTAATGAAAGACACTGAAGTTTTACATCTCTTAAAAAACAATAAAATTTGTATTATAGGTATCTCTCCAGAAGAGAATAAGGCTCTTATAGACGTTGTTTTAAATAAAAAACCGCAGTTGCAAGCCTATTACTGGAAATAACTTCAACGTAACAGTATAACACAACAGGATTATCACCACGATAAGCAGAAGAGGAAACTACGATAATACTTGTAGCCTTTTTCTCGAAAAAATGCACGAGCAAACTAAAAAGCAAGCTGAATACATCACCACTATACACACACCATCCCTACCTATTGCATTTGAAAGGAACTATACATCATAAATAAATTAAGGGTTACGACTCTTCATTTATTTGTAATGGCAACAAAAGGGAATACGCTAAAACTTAATTTCTACGTCCAATATTCATAATAGCCAATTCCCTCTATTTTAATATGTCACTCCTATGGATTGTCACTTACTTCTAAGGAGGAAATGATGAAAAAGCAAAAATTTATTTGGATGGGATTCCCCATTTTTATTACTACACTATTAATCATTTATTTTTTTTATCTTACAATGAAATATCCTTTAATTGGGATAGAGGTATTAAATAAAGATAAACAATACTTTGTAGATACTATTTATGAAAATTCATGGGGAATAAATCAAAATATCCAACCAGGTGACCAAATCTTAAAAGTCAATAACGCTCATCCTTCACTTCATCACTCTATCATTTATTTCCAACGAATAGAGTTAGCTGAGTCTCTAACTATTCTTAATGCTGCTAATGAAACTGTTACATTTATCGTTGAAAACGGAAATAAAAGTTTAATGCTTGAAGTGCAACTTTTCGTTAAAATTTTATCTGTCATCATTGCGATTGCGCTAGCAATCATATTGAATACCCGACATTCTGAAAAAAGTTCATCACAGGTTCTCACTTATTTTTTATTAACGATTGCGCTTTGTTATAGTAGCGCCCCGATTTCTGCAAGAGGAGATGTAATTGGACGTAGCATCAATACGATCACGCTTCCAATATTCGTTATTTTATTTATACATTTTTTATATTTACATTTTTCTTATTCTAAACTTCCATTCATTAAAACCTGTTATCTTAAAGTATTATACCTTTTATATTTTCTTATTATGGCCATATCATTTGTCTCGTTTGTTAATAAAGACCTAGAAATTTCGAGTACGACTATTCAATTAAAATTTTTTTCGTCTTTAATATTTTTCTTACTATTTTTACTTATAAGGTATTATTATATTAACCATGAACCGAATGTACGCATTAAACTAAAAATAATGTTCTCAGGTTATTTTATTGCCTTCTCACCATTTATATTGTTTTATGCACTACCAATTATTTTCCACAATCGTTATATTATTTCTGCTGAAATAACAGGAATCTTTATTTTCATTATTCCTATTATTTTAGTTTATTTGCAATTGACCTATGAATTAATAGATATTGACTTCTTTTTAAATAAAATTAAATACTTTACGTTATTATCTTTACCATTTTCTATACTAACCACGCTTATAATAAGTTTTATGACTGAAGTACATCTATTATCGATTGAAATACTTATACTGGGCATCTTTATATTCTATCTTTCTTGCATCTTGCTCTATATTAAAGATTATTTAGACTATAAATTAAATCCTCATTTATTTTCTAAAAATAATCGATTAGACATTAGCTTATATGGCTTTTTCCAAAAAGTGAAATTTGAAACCAATCCTTTTACATTGATTGACGCACTTCAAAAGCAAATTAAAGATGTACTTTCTGTTGATAACTTAAACTATATCCAAATTGAAAAAAGACCCGCAGTAGACAATTGGACTGTTAAAACGGCTCACCAAAGCCTCGTAAATAATGCCATTCAAAAAATTAATTGGGCGCAGTATTCAAATGGTTCCTTGCTTAAAGTACATAAAGGCTTCGCAACGGTTATCGGTAGTAACGGCATTAGTAAAGAAATTATCTATTTTGAACAAAAGAAAAATAATGCAAAACTGAACCCACAAGAAAAGGCGTGGCTAGAGTCGATATCTTATTTTTCAAGTATTGTTTTAGAAAATAATTACTTAATTGAAGAGTTGAAATGCCAACTCGACTCTTATAAAAATAATATTGATGAAGTAATCATGCCTACTTCCTATTCAAAACTGCTCATGCATGTGACCGAAAAAGAACGTATTAATTTATCCATGGATTTACATGACAGTGTTTTACAAGGCTTATTACAATTAATAAGAAATATAGAAGGACTTATTAAACATGCTGAAAAATCATCAATAAGTAAAGAGCTAGACTGTCTAAAAGAAGATATCATCGACATAGCTCATTTAGTACGAGAAACATGCATTGAACTTCGTCCTCCCTTTTTAAAAGAAGAAGGACTAGAACAAGCTTTAGGACATATGATTGAATCAACACGACAACATTGTGATTTTTCTATTTATTTTGATTATGATGGGCGGCTTGAAGGGCTTTCATATGAATTTGAAATTAATATTTATCGAATTGTTCAAGAACTACTCAACAATGCTCGTAAGCATGCGAATGCAAACGAAGTAGAACTTTCGATATTTTACGATGAATGCCACATCATTCTGCTATACGATGATGATGGTGTAGGATTACTCGAGTCATCTGAAATGGATACGAATAAAATCGGTATGTTCAGCATTAAAGAACGTGTTCGAATTTTAAATGGAACGATAGAAATTAATTCTTCATTGAACAAAGGACTTCACATTTGCATCATTATTTGAAATAGAGGTGAGATTTTTGATTAGAGTTTTAATTGTGGACGATCATCCTGCAGTACGAACGGGTACAAAGGCTATTTTGGAAACTGCAGGTATGGAAGTCACGATATTAAAAAATATCGATGAAATTATCCAAGCTGCCTCTAACCCAACATTCGATATTTTTCTTGTAGATTTGTATATGCCTGACATTAATGGACTGGAACTGTCTAAAAGAATTTTACAAGTAAATCCTGAGGCGAAAATTGTCATTTATACAGGTTTTGATATTAATACCCATTTTGATTTATTAATTAATGCAGGTATTGCTGGTTTTGTAAGCAAAATGTCCAGCTCTGAACAGCTCGTAAATGCTATTTATTGTGCATTGAATGAAGAAGTAATCATTCCACTATCTTTATTACGCCAACTCCGGAGAAATTCGATTTCTTCTAATAATAATTTTGAAGAGAATAGTATTATCACGCTTTCGAATAAGGAACAAAATATCCTTGAGCTTATTTCCAAAGGTTACACAAATAAAATGATTGCGGAAGAGTTATATGTCAGCCAACGCACAATCGAATACAGCTTAACTAAAATTTTTTCAAAATTAAAAGCAAATTCTAGAATTGAAGCACTACAAATAGCTCAAAAATATGGCTTAATCTCTAATCTATTTATTCCGGATAGCTAAATTGAATAGATTCACCAAACGGAAATTGAAAAGACATGTCAAAGGGATACAGGCGGTTTCGTTCAGTTCAACTTCCTGCAATATCCCTTTAATTGTAAAGTTGTAGCATGTGAATTGACGTAAAAAGGAGGATGTAAGTTGAGTAGACCTGAAATGTATGTCAGTTTAGTCGTAGGACCGAATTGTGATATGGAATCGTATGCTATACGATCAGCACTAGAGTATTTTGGCGTAAGGGTAAATATACATTGGATAGGTAGACCCAATGATCTGATTGATGTTCTATCCGGTAAAGAACTTGATAATAAAGTAGATTATTTAATTTTAAATTTTCATGGAGATGAAGGTAGATTATGTATGCCTGAACTTGGTGAAGATGTTTATGAAGGCAATGAGCCAAGAGGTGATTTTTTTGGACAGCAAGAGATTAAACAATATACGAATATAAAAGATGTGAAAGTGATAGGCTCTGGTTGCACATTAGGCAAGGAACAGCTAGCAAACGCTTTTCTTGCATGTGGTTGTCACTCTTATATAGGCCCTGATGATTACATAGACGGTAATGCTAATTTTATGTTCGTTATAAGGTTTTTATATGAAATTATAAATAATCATAAAACGCAAGAGGAAGCTTTTAAAATTGCTCAATCCATTGATAACGAAACGGCCATGTATAAATTGTATAAGTCATCGTGAATGCCTATGCAGCAAAACAACAATCTCGCATTCACTTCTCTTCGCTACCCCTTTAGTAGATACACAAAAGGCAACCCCAAGAGAGTTGCCTTTGTTGCGTGTAAATTCGGAGCTATAATTGGCTAGCTCAAAGGTTTGATGGTAATAGGTACCTACTCTATTTTACGTAATCGCTCTACAATACTGCTTTTTGAAATGACCTTTTGGCACATGACAGGAACTATTATCGCTATGACAAGAAGTATTGGAAGGCATAGCAGTGATGGAACAACTGTAAAATATAGCTTCATATAGGCTGCCCCTGCTGTAAATGCATTTAGACCCAGATAGCAAATTGCACTTCCAATAGTAAGCGTTGCAGCTATAGTTAGCAGAATATACATGGTACTTTCCAGTATAAGCATTTTAATTACCTGTCTATTTAGCATACCGATACTTTGTAGCATCGCAAGCTCTCGTCGACGTGCATTGATGGAGGTAATGACAGAATTGATGAAATTCATAATGCCAATGAAAGCTACTAGAATGCTGATGGTAATCCCAACGATTTTCAACGTTTTTTGCAAGTTTTCAAATTCTGCCGCTAAAGACGCCTTGGATTCAAATTCCATGTTTTGGTCGGTGTTAGTACTATAGTTTGCTAAAAAACGCTCCATTTTTTCCATTGCGCTATCTTGCACATCAATCGTGCTTAGCATTGGGGCTTTTTGTTCAATTTGCTCTAAAAAGACTTGGCTTGGCAAATAAAATGTTGGCGTTAACGGATGCGAGTGTCTTGCGCTTATGCTTTCTGGAATGTCCGCAACAGCAAGCACTTCATATTCCCGCATTTGTCCGGTTGGATCGGGAAGCTGAATTTTGTCACCGATTGCATAGTATAAAATATTGCCTTGTGCATCAAATGGTGCAGCTATCACATATTTTCCCGAATAAAGCTTTTGCTCCTCTATTTTGCCATGCAGTAAGATTAACTTTTGCAAAGCACCCTCATCAAGACCATACAGGTGCAATAGTTGTTTTGGTTCTTGAGCATAGCGTTTAAGTGCTTCAACTCTCTTACTATCTGCGCCATATTCCTTCGCCAATTGTTTAGGAATATCGACAAAGCGCGGCCCTGTTGGCACTTCATATTCTGTAAAATAGATGTTATTGATGCTTTCGATGCCTTCTTGTAAGGACAGCTCAGAGAAAAAGCCTTCGCTTAACGTGTCTTGGTTGCTATAGTTGAGATTGACGTTAAAGTTAGACACGTCTCCCACTGCAAAATCGTTCATGATAGAACGGCTTAAATATTCATCCATATCAAAGCTATTTGCAATCGAATAGGTAGCATTTAAAATCACAAGCCCTAAAGAAAGTGAGATGGAGACAAGCACGACCTTCTTTTTATTGCGAGCAAGATTTGAATAGGCCATCGTCCACAAATTTACTTTAGTTCCTTTCTTTATCTTCCGTTTACTCCCTGCACTGTTATCTGTAACACGAAGCGCTTCAATCGGACTGACTTTTGCCGCAATTTTTGACGGCTTTGAAACACTGACAAAAACAGTGACTGCTGAAAAAATACTAGACAAAATAAAGATAAGTGGATGAGCTGAAATTTTAATGACATCGGTGTTCATAATAGACAAGACAATCGGAACTAGCATCATTCCCACAAGATATCCAACTAGCAACCCAATTGGCAAACCGATGAAACAGAGCCACATCGCCTGTCTACGTATCAATTTGCGAATTTGCTTTGGAGTTGTACCAATTGTTTTAATCAGACCATAGTACCGTACATCATTTGCCACACTAATTGTAAATACATTAGCAATCATTAAATAACCACTAAAAGCAATCATTAAAATGGCACCAACAGTCGCAACGATGGTACTTATGTCTAGAGATTCACCGTTTCCGGTATAAGCCCAGTTGACGCCATAATCAATGTCGTCCAGACTGAACCCACTGTCTACAATCACTTTTTGCAGCTTGCTTTCAATACGAAAACTGTTCTTGAAATTGACATCAGCGTTGATAAGACCTACATCATAGCCCTGCTTACTTGGTTTGTAATTGGCAAGTTGTTTCTCCACATAGCTTTTGTTCACCCATGCTTGACTTGCCTGCATAACCTTATCACCTGTCCAATAACCTACCAGTGTAAAGGTTTTGCTTATTTTTTCCCCTGCTAAAGAATAGTCTAAGGTAACCTTCTGACCTAGCTTCGCAGAAACACCAAGTTGCTTTAAAACGAGTGTGTCTGTGGCAATTTCATCATCATTTTGTGGAAGTTTTCCTGTTGTCGGCATAGAAAACATACCCTTTGCATTGTTTTCACCGCTAGTGTATCGAATTTCAGTAGGGTGTTTGGCTAGCTCCATATTTTCACCCACGCCCAAAACGACAGAGAAAGAAATATCTTTAATATCAGGATGCTTTTTCAGCGCGTCATATTGCGCTTTTGACAGATATTTAAAGCTACCATGTGCACTGCCGCCCACCTGTCGCATAGTACTTTCCTCAATCGATGCAACAAGGCTTGTAGCTACTGTAAATAGCCCCGAAAACATGACCGAAGTCAAAATAATTGCAACGATAGCAAATAAGTTTCTCATTCTACTTGCTTTGAACGAACTTTTTGCAAGCAAATGAATGGTTCTTTTACTATTTACTTTAAGCATGGATACCACCATCTACAATCTGTCCGTCTTCTATACGGACAATTCTGTCTGCAAGCTGTGCGATTTCCTCATCATGGGTAATCATGACAATCGTTTGCTTGAATTGTCTACTTGTTACTTTAAATAAAGACAGAACATCTTGACTGGTTTTAGTATCCAAGTTTCCCGTTGGCTCATCGGCTAAAATAATGGCAGGCTTTGATGCCAAAGCTCTAGCAATAGCAACGCGCTGCTGCTGCCCTCCAGATAAATTATTGGGCATATTTTGAAGTTTACGCTCAAGACCAAGCGTGTGAATAATGGCATCCACATATGCTTTATCAGGCGTATTGCCATCTAACCCAATAGGAAGAACAATGTTTTCATAGACATTTAAAGTAGGGACAAGATTATAATTTTGAAAAACGAAGCCTATTTTTCGGCGGCGGAAAATCGTAAGTTCTTCATCCTTTAACTTAAAAAGTTCTTGACCATCCACAATCACCCTTCCGCTAGTCGGGCGATCAAGACCGCCAAGCATATGAAGCAATGTGGATTTGCCACTACCGGAAGTACCTACAATCGAAACAAACTCACCGTTCTCCACTTTCATACTGACGCCATCCAATGCATGAACGGCAGTATCCCCTTTCCCGTAAATTTTCATTAAATCCTTTGTTTCAAGTATAATCATTTAAATTTCCTCCAAAAAAATATGTCTTCCATCTCTGCAATTCATATTATAAACTTCGAATCTTTCGAGAATCTTTCTGAAGCAAAATCAAATCTAACAGTGCTGAAAGAATTCAATTTTTTATTGGAAGAAACACCGAGAAAACAGAGCCAACTCCCAACCTAGACTTGACCTTTATATATCCGCCTTGGGCTGTAATGATTTCTCTCGCAAGGTAAAGACCAAGGCCGACGCCTTCTTTGTCGGTTACCTCCTGTGAACGATAAAAACGAGAAAAAATCTTTGCCGTTTCATCCTCTGAAATACCGAGTCCTGTATCGGCCACATCAATCCTGCAAAATAGCTGATACGGAGTGACAGATAACTGGACACTTCGGCCACTTGGTGTATATTTAATGGCATTATCTACGATGTTGTATAGTGCCTCCACTGTCCATTTAGGATCAAAGACTGCCTCTACATCCCTACTATCTACCGTTAAAGCAATGTTTTTTCCTATAGCTTTCGGTGTAGCCTGCTCTATAACCGTTTCAAGCATGTTCGCTACGTTGTTGTTTGTAGGGGTAACTGTTATAATTCCCGTTTCAAGCCGAGATGCTTTTACAAGAGAAGAAATAAGAAAGTTTAATTTTTCTGCCTGCTGCGTTAAAGCTGCCACACAGTTTTGATCATAGTCAGACAGCTCACTTTCCGCTAAAAGTTGAGTATAGAGCAGAATATTAGCAAGAGGCGTTTTCGTTTGATGAGATATATCGGAAATCAGTTGATTGATTTGTGATTTTTCGTCAGCTAGCTGTATTTTTGTGGCACTGTTTGCTGTAAGATAGTGGGCTAATTTAGTTTCCAGCGCAGACAGCTTGCTTTCATCAAATCCATTTTCAATAGGTCTTCCCTCTATCGCATTGTCAATCATTTTGTTTAATCGATCAATGACCTTATTTGCTTTAAAAAACGCCATTTATTTCACCGCCCATAAATAACCTATACCATACACTGTTTTTATATATACGGGTTTTGTAGGGTTATCCTCAAGCTTGTCCCGTAATCTCTTTAGCGTAACAGACAAAGCATTTTCGTCCACATAATGTGCGCCATCGCTCCAAATACGTTCAACCAATACGCTGCGTTCTAAAGTAACGCCTTTGTTGGCTGTTAAAATTTTTAGCAGTTTTTGCTCGGTTTTACTCAGCTCAACTACCTTTCCGTTTTTAAAATATTCCATGCGGTCAAAGTCAAAAACAAAGTGATCTTGTTTAAATTGATTTCCTTTTGTGACCACTTGTTTTCTGAGCTGCGTATTTACTCTTGCACGCAACACGGCAAGGCTAAATGGTTTAGTAATGTAATCATCTGCTCCCATTTCAAGTCCTGCTACAATGTCTGTTTCCATATCGTTTGCTGTGAGCATGATTACAGGTATAGTACTGTTTCTTTTCACTTCGCACAGCAAGTCTAGTCCGTTCCCATCAGGCAAATTAATGTCCAATATCAACAAATCAAAGTTAGTATTAGATAACTGCATTTTTGCCGATTGAATACTGTGAAATGGCAGAACATCCATTTCACTCCCTTGCAAAGCAAGAGCAATACCATTTGACAATGCCTTGTCATCTTCAACAATCATAATTTTATACAAATACTCACCTTCCTTCAGAGCGAAGTTATGGATTTTCGCTCCTCGAGCATTAAATTGCGCCCTACCACTTCAAAAATATTTTATCGGGTAGTACATATAAAAGTTTACCATGTTTGTATCTTCTCTCGCTTGCTGGATTATTATCCTTAGCAATACTGCTGATATGATTGAAAGAGTAAATGGATATGCTTTATTAGCATTTGTTCAATTGACCTGTCTCCCTCGCTAGCTGTTCGAAATTATTAGGTTGAAAAAGTCGAAAACGGTGAAATACAAAATGTGTTGATTGTACATAAAAAAACCTCCTCTAAGTTTTCATTTTTATACTAACTTAAAAGAGGTATTAAAAATAATTTAAACTAGCTTAAATACACGGCTAAGGTCGCCGTCTTTCATCTTTTATCGACAATATTGTTGCTTGTTCGTTTTTTCAATAGCCCTTCATCCCAACATTATCTCTGACGATGACTTCCCCAACAGATATGCTATCATGTGATACTTCATCGCCTAACTCATCAACAATTTTCACGTTCGTACCAATTATTGCATTATCTGCTTTTGCTTTTAAACGATAGTTTTCTTGGTCAGGTAAATCTTGAAAATGAGGTCCATTACACGAAATCGTACTTGCCCTCGGAAATATGGAACATTTTATACCTATCCTCATCCAAAATATTGATGATAGATTTTCTTCGCTTCTACAATATCATTCGTTCCATGAATTAATACACGTCCATCCCGAAAAAGAATAATCTGATTTTGATTAACTTGAAAATGAATTAAAAATGGATTTGACTTCAAATGTTGAACATGTGGAGCCAGGTTCTTTTCAAACTCAATAATATTAACTAACTTTGGTTTTGCAGGACGAATTTGAACCGTATTACGACCGCATAGTACTGCAACCTTGGTTATTGATTCTTTCGTTAAATATGGATAGGTTGGGTTTAATCCACAAGTCAAACATGTAGACTTTTTTAAACTTTTTACATTGATCTTTGTTTGCTCGTTTTTCCACAAATCAAAAGCCAATAATTCTTTTCGGATTGCTTCCCAATCTTCCACTAAGATTTTCAATGCTTCTACCATTTGATGTGACACAACTTGCGTAACTGTAGGTGCAATAATTCCTACAGTATCACAAGTTGTCCCTCCGAATAAAGGAATGATTTCCATCAAACAGTGTAGGCAAGGTGTTTCATGCGGCAAAATGGTATATGTAATACCATAGCTACCTACACATGCTCCGTAAATCCATGGAATTTCATACTTGACTGCAAAATCATTTAGTAAGAAACGTGTTTCAAAATTATCTGTTGCATCGATGATTAGATCTACATCTTGAAACGCAAAAAGTTCAGATGACGAAATGTCTAGAACAAACGCTTCAATCAGCACATCACGATTAATTTTCTCTAATCTTTGTTTTGCAGCAACAGCTTTTGGCAAATGTTGAAACACATCTTCTTCACTGTATAGTTGTTGGCGTTGTAAATTTGACCAATCTACATAATCTCGGTCCACTATGGATAACTTACCTATTCCAGCACGTACAAGTATTTCGGCATTGCTACTACCTAATGCTCCTGCTCCAACAATAAGTACGTGTTTTTGTTGAATTTTTTTTTGGCCAACTTGTCCTATAAATGAAAATAGTTCTTGTCTTGAATAGCGATTAATCAATAATACTCATCCCCTGTGAAGGACTACTAGCTTGAGCCCGCTCTTTTTTCTCTATAATTCCTGCTTCAAAACCTAGTCTACCTGCATGAATTGCTAGTTTCATAGCTTCTGCCATCTGCACTGGATTCTTCGCACCAGAAACTGCTGAATTTAGCAATACTGCATCCGCACCTAGTTCAAGAGCAAGTGCTGCATCAGACGGAGTACCTATACCTGCGTCTACAATAACAGGTACTGTCGCTTGTTCAATGATAACTTGTAAATTATATGGATTTAAAATTCCTTGTCCTGAACCAATTGGTGACGCACCTGGCATAATGGCATGAACCCCTAGTTCTTGTAATTTCCGAGTAAGAACGACATCATCTGAAGTATACGGTAGTACAATAAACCCTTTTGCTAAAAGCATTTCACATGCACGATATGTTTCTAATGGATCAGGCAATAATGTATCATCACACCCGATTATTTCAACTTTCACCATATCGCATAACCCAGATGCTTTTGCTAGTTTAGCAATACGTACTGCTTCCTCAGCTGTTTTCGCACCAGCAGTATTTGGTAATAATCGATAGTTTGATAAATCTATTTTATCTAGCAAATTAGGCTGGGATGGTTCAAAAATATTCATACGACGCACAGCAAATGTTAAAATTTCAGCTTCTGATGCTTCTATTGCTCCTTTTTGAATATCAAAATCTGAAAATTTCCCTGTTCCTAGTAATAATCTTGAAGTAAATGTATATGGTCCAATTTGATACATGTTAACCCCCTCCGACAAATGTAACAATCTCAATAGAATCAGTAGACTTAACCACTGTCGAATAATTTTCTTTTTTCAAAATTACGCCGTTTTGTTCGACAACAACTATTTTTTCCTGAAGCCCTAAGTGAATCAATAAGCTCTCAATTGTTTTCACATGGTCTGGAACTTCCATCCTATTTCCATTAATAAACATAGTGTTTCACCATTAAATCTGACATATATTCTCCTACGAATGGGCTTAGCAATATGCTATAACGATAATGTCCTGTTGATACAAATTGCCCTTGAATTGTCGAATGTACTTCCATATAACTTCTGCCTCCATTTCGTAATCCTGCCCATGTTCGGTCCCAACTTGCATCTTGTAGGGCTGAAACAATAGAAAATGCCTTTTGTAATATGTCTACAATACTCATTGCTTTAACATCTCTTGATATGAATTCGGCTCTATCGTTGCAACAGTGACGTATTTACCACATTCGTTTTGGTACAATATAAAATCGTTTTTAAAATATAGGAGCATTAAGTAATGGGCAATTACTTTTTAAGGAAATCACTTCCATTTGGTTCAAAATTTCTTAATTCTTCTGAAAAAAGCAACAATGTTTCTTCTCCAGCTGATACTTGCCAAAAGCGAATTTGTTGAATACGTTCAAATTCTTCTTCTGAATTTGCAATCCTGTATATTCCTTTCACTTCGTACCCTATATCAATACCTGTTTTTGCACGGATTTTTTCCGCTACTTTTGGAAATAATGTTCGACTTTTTCTTACCATTTCATACAAAGGATCGTCATCCCATTGTGCTGAACCCCTAGTAATCCAGCAGCTACATGTGAAGCACCCTCTGCAATTACCTTTTTCTCAAGAATTGCTACGTGTAAAACGCGTTCAGCAAGTCAATGTGCGATTGTACTACCGATGATGATCATACTATCGAAACTTTTCATCTTCCCACTCCTTAAGTTGACGAGCATATTCTTTTACCTTTTCAATAGGGTCATTTGCCTGCCAAATTCCTGACATCACTGCAATTCCTGAAACTCCTGACGCACATACTTCTTTTGTATTTTGCGGAGTGATTCCACCGATAGCAATCACAGGAATAGATACAGTGCTTACAAGCTGTTGTAATAATTTTGTTCCACGACAAGCGATTCCTTTCTTACTTTCTGTATCAAAAATATGTCCATAGAGTAACCAATTGGCCTTTGTATTTGTAGCCTCTTCAAGAGAGTGAATAGATGCACCAATTTTAAGATTTGAGAACTTCTCACTTGCGATAGCTACAGGAATACTACGATAACCTATTTGCACATGAGAAACATCCGCAGCAAGTGCAACATCGATTCGATCATTAATCACAATCTTTTGTAATGGAAAGCCTGCATATTTTAATTTTCTTATACAATCAAAGAGTTCAGAAGCAGTGCAACTTGGCTCACGAATATGCAAATAGCTTATATAGGGTTCAAACTTAGTTACAAAATGGACCACTTCATGTAGTGAATGCTGGCCATCTGTAATGATATGGAGCGCTATTTTTTTATTCATTTCTTAAATCATCCTATTCTTTCATATCTAAAATAGAAATTAAGTTGTTGTTCACTTCCTTTCATTATAATTCCATACAAAAAGCCACCCCTCAAGCATAGAGAAGTGGCTATAAATCTTGTACATTGAAGTACAAAAAGTAAGCCACTTCCCTTCGCTAGTATGATCTAGATCAGGTTCAAAGAGTTGAGTTTCCTCTCTCAGCACATCCGTGCACCCCTAGTGGTCTTTTCAATATTCAATTAAAATGTTATAGCAAATAAAGTGCAACTTCCATCAAGCGGGACTTCTTCATCCCCACTTGATGGTTAGTCGAACCAATCGGCTCTTACAGGCAGTTATCCCCCATCTTTCTTCTTCGCTTCTCTCAATCTTTAGATGAGGGTTATACAGCCCGTTAATGAAAGATAAAAAAGCCCTTGCTTCCACAATAAGGAAACAAGGACTTGTATAATAGACAATATCCTATCTGCTTCCCTACGCCAGCATAATCTAGATCAGGTAAAAGGATCATGAGCTTACGGCTCTACTCTCAGCTGGCAACACCAGCTCTCCTAGCAATTATTGTATGAAATTACAAATTAAAGTATAGCACTACCGATTTAATTGTTCAATAATGTATTATTAGAATAAAATCAAATCTTTATACTGCAAAAGCTGAACTCATTAAAACACAGGGCTCAGCTTTAAATTCATAGAAATCTATTTTTAAGAAAAGATGTTAGTTTAATTATGGATTTAGTTGCAACAGTGCGCTATGCAAATCATGTCATTGTTTAGCTATAAATGATTCATAAATGCATTAACTATAAGGATTGTTCCTACCCTTGTTAATGCTTTTTTCAGTTGTTATGTAAACGATTATTACAAGTTTTGGAACAGAGGTTGATAGACAGGATTGTTCTTGTTCCGCAATCGGGCCATTTTCTTGAGTAACAAAATTTAAAGAAAATCGTTATGGAGCTAAGAAATTGTGCAGATTTTCACTTAAAATAAAGGAGCAGGTTAAGTTAATAAGTTGTTTGTTTTATCATTAAATAAGAAGGATAATCAATAGAAGAAGTAATTCAATTTAATATTAGTTTCGATGAACCGCAGCGTAAGATAAGAAAAAGCCATTCCCTCCACAATCGGAGAGAATGACTTGCTTTCATAAGTCGTAAAACTATTGTTACAATTTTGCCCAACGTTCCTCTAACCAGTTCATAAATTCTGCACCTTTGTCGCCTTCATACGCATCAAAGACATCTAAACGCATACGTTTTAGTTTATCCGCAAAATCTGCCACTGTATGGTCCTTTGGCAAGCTCTTTTTAACCCGTAGGAAAATTTTGTCTGTTCCTTTGATAATATCAAAACGTGCAGGTGATGGTTTCTCTACGTCCTCTCCAAGCGCCACAAGTGCTTCATAGGCTGCTAATTGGACCTTGTTGACAGTATCATGTTCCATACGATTTTTTAATATATCTATGATTTTGTCATGTTGATAAGCCGATAATATTTCGACTGCGGCTAAACGCTCTCGCCAGCTAGACGTATAATTGGCCTGTTTTTTTAATGTTTCATACTGCTCAGGTAATGCTGTTTCAAATTGTTTCAAGTGAGTGCACCTCTTTTTTTCACTAGAGGAAAAATGAATTCTTCTTCTGCTTTTCTTATTATACATTGTCTTGGTGAAAATAGCGATGAATCGCTGGTAAACACATATATATAATGGAAACTAACTATATTAAGGTGAACCGTATCATAATTATGTACTATTCTTTATAGATTTGCCTTTCTTTTTAAACGAACGAAGGCTTTAGTTTAAGAAGAAATATGGTTATGATTTTCCACAATCGTGCGCTTTTCTAGAGTAACGAGAATTTCTCAATTTTAATGCGAGAAACGGGGCTTTTTTATATTTACTTATAGGGCAAATTGCCAAATAACTAACTTTATCAATAATTCTCACCAATTTTGGTTTAATTAAGTGTATCAAGTTACAATCTGTGATACCCTGCATTACAATTCATTTAAAACAGAGATAACGTTTGTTGTTCCAATTCCTCAGTTAATAGGTAAAATCTCCTTTTCTGCTTAAACTTCACTTCACAAAATTACTTTGCATGGTTTACCACATACTCATTGCACAATCTTATTAAATCGAGGTATGAATGTATATTTATTTAGTAACAGTTTAGAAGTAGTTGGGGGAGCAACAGGGCTAATCACTAAATCAATGAACGATAAACGTTGCTGTCATAATGTTTATAGACTATGGAACATATTTCATGATATACTAGAGCCATTGTGAAAAAAGGAGGAACTTGCATGATTCAAGTAAGTAATGTAGGTCTTCGCTATGGCGATCGTAAACTATTTGAAGACGTAAATATAAAATTCACACCGGGGAATTGCTACGGTTTAATCGGGGCAAATGGTGCAGGAAAATCAACATTCCTAAAAATTCTTTCTGGTGAAATTGAAGCACAAGAAGGAAATGTTTCTATGGGTAAGGACGAACGTTTATCTGTCCTTAAACAAAACCACTTCGAATATGATGAGCATACAGTATTAGATACTGTTATTATGGGTAACAAACGCCTATATGATGTAAAAAATGAAAAAGATGCAATTTATGCAAAAGAAGATTTCTCTGATGAAGATGGCATGCGTGCTGCTGAATTAGAAGGTGAATTTGCAGAGCTAAACGGTTGGGAAGCTGAATCAGAAGCTGCAACATTATTAAACGGTTTAGGCATCTCAGATGACCTTCATTATATGTTAATGGGTGACCTTGAAGGTTCTGACAAAGTCAAAGTATTATTAGCACAAGCTTTATTCGGTCAACCAGATGTTCTATTACTGGATGAGCCTACCAACCACCTTGACTTAAAAGCAATTCAATGGTTAGAAGAATTTTTAATTAACTTTGAAAACACAGTAATCGTCGTATCCCATGACCGTCACTTCTTGAACAAAGTATGTACACATATTGCGGATTTGGATTTCTCTAAAATCCAATTATATGTGGGTAACTACGATTTCTGGTATGAATCTTCTCAGTTAGCGCAAAAAATGGCGCAAGACCAAAATTCGAAAAAAGAAGAGAAAATTAAAGAATTACAAGCGTTTATTGCTCGTTTCTCTGCCAATGCATCAAAGTCAAAACAAGCAACATCACGTAAAAAAATGTTGGATAAAATCGAGCTTGACGATATTAAACCATCTAGCCGTAAATATCCATTTATCAACTTCCAAATCGGTCGTGAAATCGGTAATGATGTCTTAACAGTGGAAGGTTTGACAGCGAGTCAAGAAGGTCAAACGTTATTTAAAGACATTCGCTTCTCAATGAATAAAGACGATAAAATCGTATTACTAGGTAGCCCGATGGCAAAAACAGCGCTTCTTGATATTCTAATGGAAGAAAAAGAAGCAGATGCTGGTACATTTAAATGGGGTGTCACAACATCTCAAAGCTACTTCGAAAACGATCATGATAAATACTTTGAAGGCTCTGAAAAATCATTAGTAGAATGGCTTCGTCAATATTCACCTGATGATGAAACAGAAAGCTTCCTACGCGGTTTCTTAGGTCGCATGCTATTCTCTGGTGAAGAAGTGAAAAAATCCCCTTCTGTCTTATCAGGGGGAGAAAAAGTGCGTTGTATGTTGTCTAAAATGATGTTAGCAACTGCTAATGTTATTTTGCTTGATGAACCAACGAACCACCTTGACCTTGAGTCCATTCAAGCGCTAAATGAAGGGTTAATCCGCTTCAAAGGTGCCATGATTTTCACATCACATGACCATCAGTTCATCCAAACAATTGCTAACCGTGTCATTGAAATCCGTGAAGATGGTACGATTTTAGACAAACAGTTAACTTATGATGAGTTTTTAGAGTGGAAAGACAGCCAAGGTTTAAACTAAACCTTCCTCTAAATAACGTTTCATAGTATGTTACTCCCCCACTTACTTGGGGGAGTTTTTATTTTGGAAATTAAAAAACGACAAATACTGCTTGTATTTGCCGTCTCATTAGATTATTGCATTTCTTTCGTTGGTCCTAATACACCTGGTACAGGTAAACCAGCTTGTCGTAATAGTACAGTCATTTGTCCACGATGATGTGTTTGATGATCAATCATTGCGCGTAATAATGCGCCTCTAGAAATCGGTCCTTTAAAACCGTTCACTTCTTCTAGTAAGCCCTCATTTGATAGCTTTGCCGCTTCCTCATTAATACTATTGGCTAACTTTTCATAGGTCGCTACAATGTCAGCTGCTGTAGCTGGAACTGGATCTTCTTGACGAATCATCGGCACTGTTAAACCTGCTAAATAACTAAAATAGCCTGCTGCACCAACTAAATGCCAGCCTAACCAACCTAACGAATTATGCCCTTCAACAATACATTGCTCTAACTTGTCATCCGTTATTGCTTTTAGTACTTGAACCGTTCCTTCCGCTGCAATTGACCAGTCGTTTAGAAAATCTTCTACTTGTCGATACATCAAATCGCCCCCATTTTTTGACTCTGACATTATCATAGTCAATTCTAAACAGTATCGCAAGTTTCTAGAATGTGGTTAACATACATAACAATATCAACTTTGCTACAAATGTTCTAAATTTCTGTTGATAGTAGCATCTATTTCATAAAGTAGTAGAGTTCACCCATATAGTTGTAAAATCATGTATAATGGGCTACAACTTAAATAATTGGAAAGAGGTATTTTATGTTCTCCCCATTAAAACAAGGCGATACTATCGGTATTTATTCGCCCTCCAAACCAGCTTCAGTACTTGCTAAAGCACGTTATGAACGAGGTAAGGCAAGATTACAGGCACTCGGCTTTACCATCAAGGAAGGTCTATTAACTGGCAAAAGTGATACATACCGTTCTGGTACGCCAAAGGAGCGTGCACAAGAGCTCAATGATTTACTACGGAATCCTACGGTGAAAATGATATTACCTACGATGGGAGGCACAAATGCAAATAGTATGTTGCCTTATATAGATTATGCAGCGTTACAACAAACGCCTAAAATACTTGTGGGCTTGTCGGATGTAACAGCCATCCTACTTGCCATCTATGCAAAGACTGGCATTCCGGTGTTTTACGGTCCTTCTGTTGCATCCACATTCGGTGAATTCCCACCATTCGTCAACTACACAGAACAATATTTTAAAGAGTTGTTTATGCAAGACGTGCCAATTCCTTATGAAATGCCCACTCCCCCTATCTGGACGGACGACCGTATTAATTGGCTTGAAAAAACTGTAGAAAAAACACAACATGATAATGCATGGATTACCGTACAACAAGGAAGTGCGGAAGGTCGTTTAATTGGTGGCAATATCAATACAATGTATGGTTTTATAGGAACCCCCTTTTTCCCACAAATAAAAGAAGGCGATATTTTACTGTTAGAAGATACATCTAAAACGATTGCTGTAGTGGAGAAAAACTTCGCCATGCTAAAATTACATGGCTTCTTTAACAACATTTCCGCAATTATTTTAGGTAAACATGAGCAATACGATGATGAAGGAACAGGACGAAAACCATACGATGTTCTGTTAGAACAGCTGGACGGGTTAGCCATCCCAATCTTGGCAGAGGTGGATTGTTGTCATACACACCCATTGCACGCAATGCCACTTGGTTTACGTGTCAAAGTGGATGCAACGCAAAAACGCATTACATTTTTAGAGAGTTGGTTCTGTTAATATTCGTATCTAGTCGTCACTTCACGTATACTTAAAGAAAAATGGCAAAGGAGTTGGATATGAGACAAATCATATTCTTATGTCTAGCACTTATTCTTGTTGGCTGTACAAACAATCCAAAAACTGAGCGTCAGGAACAACCTAGCCTTGCAACGAATCATGACAAGACCCAAACAGATGAGCAAAATGCAAAACAGCTAGATGCAGGACTGATAACTGACTATTTCCCTCCAGATGGATCAACAGCTTATTTTCAAGGTGAAGGCAACGAATTTGCTAGTTACACACTTCAGACAAGCTATATCGATAAAACGTCAATTGCACAAATCGAAAATAATGGCGGTGTCATTTTATTAAAAGTTTATCGTATTACGAATACCGCAATAGAACTTGTTTATATGGAAGCGGTCGATGAAGCTCCTACAGTGCCAACAGCTCAAGAAATAGCAACCTTCCCGGTTATGGAAACGATTTTACAACAACCGCTGCAAGTTGGGCATCGCTTTGATGGTTGGGTCATTCTATCGACTACTGCCGCTATCACAACGAGCTTCGCCACTTTCCACAATGTAATTGAGCTTAGGAAAACAAAGGACAACATGACGACGACAAAATACTTTGCCAAAGGTGTGGGGCTGATCCATACTAAAGACGAAATGAAAACAAATAAGGAAGAAGTTTTTACGGTCACTTCAACGCTTCAAAAAATCGAATAAATTGTCTACATCGGCGTCTCTCTGGCGCCTTTTTCTTTAAGTAAGGAGGTAGCTTACATGAGCGATATACATAAGCACACTACTGAAGAAGAGTTAACAGAAGAGGAATTGATTGAACTTGTTCTGGCAGAGCAACAAAAGGCTTTAGCTGAAGAACGGGAAAGACGCCTGCAAGGAAGCAAGCCGAAGAAGCAGAAGCCTATTATTAAATGGATGATATGGTGCATGGCGTTCGTCTTATTTATGAATACATTTGCGCTGATTTTCCAAATTTACTCGATACCAGCTATTGAATTTCTCAAGGTCTCTAGCCAATTATCAAAGCAAGAAGATATTCAAACGTATAAAAAAGCGATTGTTGAAGTCTCTACTGGCTCTAGTAAAGGGACAGGCTTTGTCATTTCTCCAGATGGCTTAATAGTAACAAATGCCCATGTGGTGGAAAATGCGCTTACATTGTCTGTTGTCTTTCCAGAACAAGGGCTTATGGAAGCACAATTAGTACAAAGTTTTCCTGAAGTCGATTTAGCTCTTTTGCAAGTTACTGGTACCAACCTACCGTCGTTAACGCTTGCCAATCGCCCTAGTTATCAAGAAGATGAGGCAGTTTATTTCATTGGTAATCCACTAGCTTTCACAGGTATTGCAAATAAAGGAACATTACTAAATGAAATTTATCTTGATGATTGGCAGGTGCCCGTTATGATGATGCAAGCACCTGTATACAAAGGCAATAGTGGGAGCCCTGTTCTTAATACAGACGGTGATGTTATTGGTATTGTGTTCGCCACCATGAAAAAGGAGCCTTATGGACGAGTAGGATTGTTTATACCTGTACATGTTTTACAAGAACAAATCGAGCAAACTATTAATGCGTCGTAATTAACTTAGCAACTGATGTACTTCTATGATTAATAAAAGCCCCCATCTATCTTCAATAGATAGCGGCGGGGCTTCTCCTATTACATCTTTCCTGACATTTCATCATGATTATATTCGCTTCACTACACGATATACTTTCAGTTAGACATAATTGTACCCCCCTTCTTTCAAGAATATATTCCAATTTCAAAAACCACTCATATTTAGTGATACGTCACTCCTCCTATTGCTCTTTTAAATCGAAAATCAAACCACAATTTAATATCAATGATTAAATTATTAAAGTTTTTTATTAATAAAATTAATTTATTTAATTTTAATGTTTATTTTATTGATTTTTTATTATATAATTTAATCAACAAATAGAAAGGATGTCACACTATGGCTTATAAAGTAATTACAAATTGTCCGGTCTGTAGTAAAACATTAAAAATAACCAGGCTAAAATGCTCTCATTGTCACACTACGATTGAAAATGAATTTGAATTATCAAAGCTGGCTTCCTTATCAAAGGATCAGCTGCATTTTGTGGAAGTATTTTTGACATGCAGAGGGAATATTAAAGAAGTTGAAAAAGAATTGGGTATTTCCTATCCAACGGTAAGAGGCAAGTTAACAGACATTATTTCATCCCTTGGATATGAGCCAAAAAAGAAAAATGAAATCGACGAAAAAAAAGTTGTCACTATGTTGGAAAATGGCGAAATCACAGCTGAAGAAGCCATTAAACTTTTAAAAGAAGAATAAGGAGGAATCAATGATGAAAGAAGAAATTTCAAGAGTGTTAACCATGATTCAAGAAGGAAAAATTGATGCAGACAAAGGATCTGAACTAATTCAAGCATTAAAGGATAAAGAAGAAACGGGAAATATATCGTTAGAAAAACCAACTACCTATTTAGATAAAACATTAAAAATTCGTGTGATTTCTGCCGAAAATGATAATGTTACAGTTAATTTGCCTATAAAACTTGTAAAAGTAATATTAATGGCAGGTCACAGCATTGCTGCAAACATACCTCAATCAGAAAAATATGTTAAAGATATAGATATCAACCTTATCTTAGAAGCAATCGAAAACGAATTAGATGGCCAAATTGTTGATATTAAATCTGCAGACGGGGATACCGTTTCAGTTATTATTGAATAGTGAAACGCTTATGATGTATGTCAAAGTAAAAGCAAAAGGTGTGCGCTTCACCATTCCTATTCCATATGCATTTGTCAATATCGCTATTTCCATTTTAACTTCAAAGTTTATCCAGCTAATGGCAAACAAATGGACAAAAGATCACTTCGAAAGAAAAAAAATAGACTTCACTTTTCCACCAATAGATAGAGAAGTGCTCAAACCTATTGTTCGGGAGCTGAAAAATTATAAAGGAATCGTACTAGTGGATGTCAAAGCAAATGATGGTACTGAAGTGAAGGTTAAATTATAGTTTGCAGTACGTGGAGAAGGTACAGTGAACAAAGCGAACAATCCCCCCTTTCTAAAAGAATGGGGGATTTTAATTCGGAACAATTTAAGTTAACATAATATAATTATTTTTTGTTTTTGTGCAGATAGTTTGTAACAATTGATTTTGCAGGCATTTTACTTAAAAGTTCCTCGCTTGTTTCTGTTAGTTTTTGTAAAAGTCCAAGCAATTTCTCATCACCAGTCCAATGTTTTTCAATCACTTCAGGGCCCAATTTATTAATCGTCATATTAAGAACATACGTGGCTAACATCAAGTCATCCAGAAAACCGCCAAAACCAAATATACCTTCTGGTAAAACATCCATTGGGAAAATAAAATACGTAATGGTTGCCCCAATTAATGTTTTACTTTTAGAGTCAATTGCAGGATCTGTCACGATTTTAATTAGTAAATGAAATATATCAGGTACAAATAATAAATAATCAGCATATCGATGATTCTTCCCTGTTTTTGAAGTGAAAAATTGTACAAGTTTCTTCCGCAATGTTTGATAATAATCATGATGTTCCTGCTTATTCTGTTTGTTTCCGTTGTTATCCATGTTGAGCTGCCTCCTTCTACTTTAATTTCCTATTACCCCAAAACGAAAAAATAATCCTATTAATAATTAAAAATGAGCTATTGAAAACGAGTCCATAGCAAAATACCTGCCCTTACTATTGTCGAACTAGCGCAAAAGTATACAAAAAAAGCACCCTATAAAAATAGGGTGCCTTTTTTTAACGAAAGTAATTTTAATTACCGAGAATTAAAGTTTAGTTACGTTAGCAGCTTGTGGTCCGCGGTTGCCATCTACAACTTCGAATTCCACTTTTTGACCTTCGTCAAGTGTTTTGAAACCTTCGCCTTGGATAGCTGAGAAGTGTACGAATACGTCGTTTTCGCCTTCAACTTCGATGAATCCAAAACCTTTTTCTGAGTTAAACCATTTTACTGTACCTTGTTTCATTTAAAAAAACCTCCAAAAAAATAAAAGTGAACAATATGTAATTTCTTCAACGAATTAAAAAAATTCACATATTACAAAGAGTACCGAACTAACGCGATCACTTTTTGTAATATGTGAATCCATGTTTCCGGTGAAGCAATTAAATTGTTAAGTTAAGTATACCATCATTCATAATTTTGTCAAATAAAGAAAATTGTTTTTTTAATTAATTTGAAAATTTATTTAACAATGTCCTTCAAAAGCCATTATGCCATGGTATACTTGCGCATCATCATCACAAGCTTCGCAGTAAAAACTTTCATCTTCAGACCAAAAAGCCCAAAAACCACCCTCTTTAGTCGCTTCATGTTCATATACTGATCGGAAATGCGCTAATTTCCGTTGTAATGCTTGCTCAAATTGCTCTTTTGTATCAAACGTTTCTTGCGTTTGAATAAAAGCTTCCCAGCCTTCAAATTTCCACCAAGGCTCATAGTCAGCTTTCATGTAAAGTATTGTATACATATTTGCCACATTCCTTGCTGTTATAAGATATTCTAATTTTAGCAAACACTTCTGAAATGTCTATTAAAACACCCTGCAATATGCTATTATTACCTTATTATTCATTATTTAATTTGGGAGGTATTTTTTTTATGTTTTCAAGTATTCGACCTAAGGCCGAGCTAGAACAATTGCTAAAGCGAGGGACCAACTTAAGTGCAACAGGCCGTTTCAACAAGACATTGGCATTTAATCATTTTAATAAACAAGATGAAGAAAATTTAAAAGCTCTCTTTTATAAATTGAAGGATATTACGCCTTCTATGAATGCAATATTTAAAAATTATTTAAATGAAATCTCTCCCTCCTCTCAACAAACGATTAGTGAAGAAAATATTAGTCGCTATTTAACACAATTTTTCTTGGCCACTCGTGATGATGAATATGTGGATGAAACGGTAAAGTTTTTCAATCTGTTTCGAAAAAACCAATATGAACCTGGTAAGTTAATTGTAGTATTTAACCAATTTGCCTTTTATATTACGACTTACATTTTACATAACTTTGGTTTAAAACCATACAAAGCTTTTGAGTATATGAAATCTTTCCAATCAGCTGTCAATGTTGACCAGGAACTGCTTGTGGAAGTATTAACAGAGCGTATAATTGAGAACGTTGTCGCTGAAATTTCATCACTTATGGATGTAAATGCAAAAATTATGTACATGAAAGATTTAGTATTTAGTTTAGATAAACAAAATGAAGAAATACAATCTTCTACTGCTGCAACAGAGGAAATTGCCGCATCAATCAATGAAGTTGCTCGGATGTCCTCGCATATTTCTGAAAAAACAACGGAATCAGTTGATCATGCTGTCAAAGGTAAGAATGCCATTGAGCATGCTTTATCAGAAATTTTTAAAACGGAAGAAACGTTTACTAATATCGTTGATTCGTTTACTGAGTTACAAAAACGTGTCAATGATATCGAACACGTTGTGACTTTAATAAACCAAATTGCCGATCAAACAAACTTACTTGCACTGAATGCCTCAATTGAAGCTGCTCGTGCTGGTGAACATGGCAAAGGATTTGCTGTAGTAGCGCAAGAAGTCCGTAAATTAGCAGAAGGAACGGTTTCCGCTCTTAGTGAAGTATCAACAAATGTTCACCATCTGAAAAGTTACTCCAATGATGTATCACATTCCATAACGGAAACAACAACGATTATTAAGGAAGCTACAATTGAGGCAAAACAATCATTACCACTGCTAAATGCTATTGTTGCTGCAATTGAAGGGATTAATCTCGATGTGACCAATACAGCTGCCATTTCGCAGGAGCAAGCTGCTGCCATAGACGAAGTATCAGCACGAATGATTGAAATTTCAGGCCATCAAGATGATATTCGTGATTATAGTTATAATACATCCAGCGATATACACTTACTCGGGCAAGAAATTAATCGTTTCCGTAATGATATTATCGCAAATAATAATGTCCAGTTATCTTCCATTGCTTTATTACAACTTTCAAAAGCAGACCATATTTTATGGAAATGGCGTATTTATAATATGTTCCTTGGTTTAGAAAAAGTGCAACCAAGTGACGTGTCTTCACATACTGAATGCCGACTCGGTAAATGGTATACTGCTCCTCGGACAGTGGAACGTTTTGGTCATTTACAAGATTATCGTGAATTAGACGAATATCACCTACAAGTGCATAAATCGGCTAAGTTAGCTGCGGAAGCATATCAAGAAGGCAATATTCAAAAGGCTGATGGCCATTTACAAGAGGTAGACGAGGCCTCGAAGCGTGTTCTATTCTATATTAATAATTTAATTGCGTACTTGGAAAAAGAACGTGTTATGCAGTAAGGTGGAGGGACTACCCTCCTCTACTTTTGGGAGGTTTTAGCGTGAACAAGAGAGCGCTGATTAAATTTTTTGGAGATGTTTATGGAACAGGATATCGCTTTTTTATCAAACAAAAAGCGATAGAATTAGGCTTGAAAGGGTATTGCAAGTTGAATGCTCAAGAGCAAATAGAAGTAGAGGTAGAAGGTTCAAAAAAAGCAATTGATGAATTTCTACTATTTGTTCAAAAGGGTGTTAGCCTACAAGCAGATTCAAATTCTTTTGCTTTAGAACTTTTCGACGATTTAAAAGGTTATGTACGTATGGAGTCGGACATTGTTTAAGTCTGACTTCTTTTTTCTACTTGTCATTTTACACAAGAAAAAACAGTAAGTGACGGACTTTTGCTAATGGTCTTCTATAAAACGAACATACTATAAAGAATACACGCCTAGCAAAATGTGAATTCTACTCATTAGACAAGTGTATTTATTGAGAAACTTAGCAATTAGCAGTAAAATTTATGTAAGTCTTAAGATAATTATTGAAACTTTATGTCGATTTTAACGTATTAAAAGATAGACATATTGAAAAGCAAGGAGGAAGAAACGATGCTCAGTATCGGACAGTTTTTCTCAAGACATACCGCTAGCCTTTTAATTTCTCTATCAACTGTTTCTATTACAGCGTTTGCGGCAAATCCAGGATTCTTCCTTGGTGGTTGTTTGTTCGCTGGCACCTATGCAACGAGCACAACTTTGCTAAAACTAAATCAAAAAAGAAAAGTTATGCACATAGCAGGAATTACAAAGGATGAGTATAAACATATTGATTTACAGCTATCGACAGCTAACAAACATATTCAAACATTAAGCCAAAACTATTTACGAGTACGTTCCGTGTCAGCCTTTAAGCAATTACTCGAAATGACACGTATTTCAAAAAACATTATCAAAATTGTCAAAACTGATCCAAGAAAGTTTTACAATGTGGAGCCATTTTTCTATGCGCATCTTCCTTCTGCTGTTGAATTGACTGAAAAGTATACTATGTTGTCAAAACAGCCTGTCAAAGATAAAGAAATCCAAATTACATTATCAAAAACGCGTGAAACATTAGCGGATTTAAATTCCACGTTTCAAATTGACTTAAAGGATGCACTCTCTAATGATATCGATCATCTTCAAATGGAAATTGAATTCGCAAACCGTTCCAATTTAAAACGGAAAGAACAATTGGAATGGCGAGGCGAGGAAAAATGACAGCTAACAGAGATGCTTTCGTCCATTTAGATTCATTGCAAGGAATCTCACCTCTTGTACAAAGCTATTTAGCATCGTCAAATCAAGAAGCGATGGACACCTATGAGACATTGTCACCTCTTGCCCAAAGTCGTGCACTTTTATATGCAAGTCAAATTGACCTAAGTAGTTTTGAATCCGTATTATCATTAGGTCAAGACTCTCAACGTGCAGTCTCTCAATTTGCAGATCGTATGCTTGCCCAAGTGAAGGATAAAGATGTCACAAAAATTGGTCAAATGCTAGATTCCTTAATGCAAACATTAGACCGTGTAGACCCTGCGGCACTAGAGCCAAAAAAACCTTCCTTCTTTAAAAAAATGTTCGGTAAAACGAGTCCTAGCGTCAAACAAACATTAACGGAATTTGAACGCATTAGTATTCAAGTCGAACGAATTGGTGTTCAACTCGAACGTGCTCAACTACAACTGTTAAAAGACGTAGAAATGTTAGAACAGCTATATGCACACAATAGAGGATTTTTTGAAGAGCTTGCAACTGCCATTGCAGCTGGACTGATGAAAAAACAGCAAGCCATTGAAGTAGAGTTACCTACAAAAGTGGATATTGTACAAACAACTAAACAACCGCTAGCTATTCAACAGCTCAATGATTTCACAGCACAACTGGAAAGACTCGACCAACGTATTTATGATTTACAAGTGTCCCAGCAGGTTGCATTACAAACTGCCCCTCAAATACGCATGATTCAACAAGCTAATCAAACGCTTGCTGAGAAAATAGAGTTTTCAATTGTGACACTCATTCCTCTTTGGAAAAATCAATTGGCTATGATGTTATCCATGAATATGGATCATCATTACAATCAATTGGAAGAAAGACTGGCACGAACAAACGAGCGCTTTACTAGTCCTACTTTTGAACAGCAAGTAATGAAATTTAAAGAAACACAGCAGGAGCTTAAAACGGCTATTCAAGATGTTTTTGCTTTGCATACTGCGACAGAACAGGATAGACAACATTTTCAACTAGATGTTGCTGGGATGAAAAAAACAACGAAGGAATAATATACTGGGTCGCTAAATATATAAAGGGGTGTCTCAGAAGTTCTCTGTGACACCCCTACTCATTTTATGCGAAATACTCTTTGTAGTAACCACCGATATTACCCGTGTTGTCAATAATGAAAATGAACTCTTCTGTTTCATTTTTCACTTCATACTCTTTTCCTACTGTTAATACGTTGGATACTAAATATTTTGATGCATTCGTATGTTTGCAAGTAACCTTACGAAGTGTTGGCGCATCTTTCCATTTTAAATGTAACATAATTTCTCTACCTCTCTTTACTAGCACTTAGCTAACGTCTATTGTTTATTTTATACGATTTTAGCTCTTTTGTGGAGAAAAAACTATAGAAGTCTATATTTTGTACTTAATGACGTTTTATTTACACATTTACCCTAATAAAATGATACTAGAGGTGTTGTTATGAGTTTTGGTGGTGTTCCGCAATGGTTTTTTATCATCGCTGTTGCATTTGCCATTTGCTTTATTTTATATGCAGAATGGAATTCTAGAAAATAAATGAGTCCATATGTTATGGAACTCCCTTAAGACTGTCGAAACTTGTTTTTACTTTAAAAATACTTTCCTAGCACTCGTAAGCCCTACCACGACTTTTCATGGTGGGGCTTGCCTAGTGCTATTACATTTTACATGTAGATTTCCGATACGGAGTACTTTCCTATTACAGATGTGACTGAAGCATTATCAAGTGTCAGCACGGACTGAAATCCATTGATGCTGAAGATAAATGAACGCTACACTCACTTCAGCGTTCGTTTTAAAAACTCTTTTGTACGTTCATGTTCTGGGTTTACTAGCACCTTCGATGGTGGTCCCTCTTCCACAATTACCCCTTTATCCATAAATACAACACGATCTGCAACTTCCTTCGCAAACTCCATTTCATGTGTTACGATTAACATCGTATTTCCTGAATCCGCCAACTCTCGCATAACTTTTAAGACTTCCCCGACCATTTCTGGGTCTAGCGCAGATGTCGGTTCATCAAATAGCATCACATCTGGATTCATCGATAATGCCCGCGCAATCGCTACACGTTGCTTTTGACCACCAGAAAGTTGACGTGGCTTAGCATTGACGTATTGATCCATACCGACGATTTTCAGATATTTCAAGGCTGTTTTCTCTGCTTCATCTTTTGAACGTTTGAGCACCTTTACTTGCCCTACTGTACAATTTTTTAACACATTATGATTGTTAAATAAATTAAACTGTTGGAAAACCATTCCTAAATGGGTACGATAAGCTTTAATATTATGCTTTTCGTTTAAAATATTTTCCCCTTTATAAATAATTTCGCCACCATTTGGCGTTTCAAGTAAATTAATGCAACGTAAGAGTGTTGATTTACCGGAACCTGATGAACCGATTAAGCATACAACCTCTCCTTTTTCTACTTTAAAATTCACATCTTTCAACACTTGGTTACGTCCAAATGATTTACTTAAATGCTCTATTTGAATGATTGCCATTTGTTCGTCCCCCTTAGTCAATTTCCTTTAATTCTTTTTGATAAGCATCCGGTCCATCAAGGCGTTTTTCAACGTATAATAATATTCTTGATGCCGTAAATGTCATGATAAAGTACAGCACACATGCAACAAAGAATGATTCGAAATAGCGGAAGTTATTACCTGATATTGATTTCGTTTGGAAAAATAGTTCCGTTACGCCAATCACACTTAAAACAGCCGTATCTTTAATATTCATAATTAATTGGTTGCCTGTCGCCGGTAAAATATTACGCGCAACTTGTGGTAATACGACATACATCATTATTTGTACATGTCCCATCCCAATAGCAGAAGCAGCTTCGTACTGTCCTTTATCAATGGAAACAATCCCTCCACGAACAATTTCTGCCATATAAGCACCTGTATTAAGCGAAACGACTAAAATACCTGCCGTAATAAAGTGCATATCAATCCCAAAAGCAATATCTAGTCCGTAAAATACTACCATTGCTTGTACAATCATTGGTGTACCACGGAAAAATTCTACATAGCATGTCAGTATAAAATTAACACATTTTAATACATAATATTTTATACCCTTTTTACGTACTGGAATGGTATGCATAATCCCAATAAAAAATCCGATAAATGCACCAATGACTGTACTGATAATTGAAATAAGTAATGTATAATACGCACCTCGTAAAAACATTTGCCAGTTGTTTTCTATTATAGAAATGATCCAATCTAAACTCATGATGTTCCTCCTAACAACGCGTTGTTGCTTGATATCAAATATGCCTTAGCGAAATCATCTCTTCATTTGAATGATGTTGCTTTATTCAAATTATGTGATACACACCATAGACATAAGCATTTATCAGAAGGTGCTACCCTTCTATATAAACGAAAATGATTGAGGCTGCACCGCTTAATAAAAATCCTTTTTATTTCCAAGGATTCATACTTTTATATCAAAAAATAGCATACTAGAAATACTTCCAGTATACTATTTTCCATTTTGGCGCAACCTCAACGAAATTACTGTGCTGCAGGTTGTTGAAGAATTGCTTCTTCCATAATTTTTTGGCGATCATCTTCTGAAATACCTTTTAGGATTTCATTGATTTTATCTAGACTTGCATCACCTTTACGTAAACCAACTGCAATTGAAGTATTTGAAATATCTGTATCAAAGCCTTCTTCGAATGATACAAATGTAAATTTGTCATTCGCTGCTGCAGCGGAAATACCTTCTGGACGCTCTGCTACATAACCATCAATTTTGCCTGCTTCTAAAGCGACACGCATTGCAGAGAAATTCTCCATTGCTGTTTGTTTTTCTACGCCTTTAATTTGATCAATTACATTGTAGTTAGACGTATTTAACTGTGAAGTAACTTTTGCACCTGAGAAATCTTGAATAGATTTTGCATCTTCGTATTTACTACCTTTTTTAATTACCATGACGAAATCAGAAGTATAGTAGTTTTCTGTAAAATCAATTGTTTGTTTACGTTCTTTAGTTGGGGACATCCCCGCTACAATCGCATCAATTTTTTTGGATTGTAGTGCTGGAACTAAACCATCCCATTCCATTTTGACAATAACTAATTCTTTTCCTAAACCTTCAGCAATCTTTTTCGCCATTTGTACATCATAGCCGCCTGCATATTCTGCATTATCAGCAATTTTTACTGCACCATTTGAATCATCTTGCTGTGTCCAGTTAAATGGAGGATAACCTGCTTCCATACCTATGCGGAATTCTCCACCTGTTTCTTCTTTCGCCGCATCACCTGATGCTTTGTCTTCCGATTTGTCTCCAGCACCACAAGCTGCTAACAAAATCGCTGTCATTGCCGTTAACATAAATAGCAACCATTTTCTTTTCATCTAAAACTCCCCTTTTCTGTAAAAAAAATAAAGCAACTGTACAAAAAAAGACCTAAGTTTTGAACTTAGGTCTTACCTTTTATTGACAGTTGCCCAAATCCTCACTATAATTTCCATCATTCTGAGATAGCACAACCTAGTAAACTGGAATTAGATTTACTAGGACAGTCCTGCACTTATTCACTGCAGACCCAGCATAAAAGTACGAGCTCCTTTTATACTTCGGCGATATTTCCTTCTCCATTACGTCTTCGCTTGCTTTAACTCAGCAATGGACTAATAAATACCGCGCCTCTACCTCACATAGATAACAGTGAGGTTTGTTTATTTAATTGATATTTAGATATTACTATAAAGCTAGTCTATTCGTCAAGATAGTTTTATCATTTTTCTGACTAATGACAAAATTAGGTTATTATCCTTCTAAAATCCATAAATTACATCTAAGAAAGTAGAAGTGTTGTAATTATTATTTAATATTTTTCCATAAAATATTATCATGTTCAATACTACCGACAATACAAAAGATTCAGTATTTCTCTATATTTAAAGGCCTTTAGACCAATTGTATAAGGCGAAATTTCGTCTATTCCTTGAGAACCGAAGCTTCCCTATACAAGGACAACAAAAAGCCCTGCAAACCGTTAAATTTGCAGGGCTTGAACACATATTTTTCTGTATTAAGAATTTAATAATAAATCTTCTGGATTTTCAAGTAATTCTTTAACTGTTTTAAGGAAGCCTACAGAATCTTTACCATCGATAATGCGGTGGTCATAAGATAGTGCTAAGTACATCATAGGACGAATTTCTACTTCACCGTTCACTTCTACTGGACGTTTTTTAATTGAGTGCATACCTAAAATAGCAGCTTGAGTACCGTTCATAATAGGTGTTGACATTAATGAACCGAATACACCACCATTTGTAATTGTGAATGAACCGCCTTGAAGATCAGCGATACCTAATTTTTTATCGCGAGCTTTTTTAGCTAAATCTGCAATTGAATCTTCAATTTCAGCAAAGTTTTTACGGTCAGCATCGCGAACAACTGGTACTACTAAACCTTCTTCAGTTGATACAGCTACACCAATATCAAAGAAGTTATTTAAGTGAATTTCATCGCCAACGATTTGAGCATTCACATATGGGTATTTTTTAAGTGCAGCTACTACTGCTTTTGTGAAGAATGACATGAAACCAAGCTTAGAGCCAGTTGACTCAAAGAATTGTTCTTTTTTACGTGAACGTAATGCCATTACGTTTGTCATATCTACTTCATTGAATGTTGTAAGCATAGCAGTTGATTGCTTCACTTCTAATAGACGTTTAGCTATTGTTTGACGACGACGGCTCATTTTTTCAATTGTAACACGAGATTCGTCAACAGCTACTACTGCTTTTGGTGCTGCTGGCGCTGCTTGTGGCGCTACTACTGGTGCTGTACCATGAGCTGCAACGTCTTGAACACGTACACGGCCTTGTGGATCTACTGGAGATACAGCTGCAAGGTCAATACCTTTTTCACGAGCAAGTTTACGTGCTGCAGGAGACGCAATGACACGCTCACCTGAAGTTTCTTCTACAACTGGTGCTGGTGTTGGAGCTGCTGCTTGTGGCGCTGCTGGTGTTGGAGCTGCTGCAACTGGTGCTGCTGCAACTGGTGCTGGTGCTGCACCTTCGCCAGCTTCTACAACTGCGATTACTTGACCTACAAGAACAGTATCGCCTTCTTCAGCTAAAATTTGTGTTAGTACACCAGCTTCTTCAGAGATGATTTCAGCGTTTACTTTATCTGTTTCAAGTTCAACGATAAATTCACCTTTTTCCACGCGGTCGCCCACTTTTTTAACCCACTGTGCAATACTACCTTCTGTAATCGATTCTGCTAATTCAGGGACTTTAATTTCAGCCACTTTCATTTCCTCCTTTGATTAACGTGCATAATGCACATAAAAGGGCTACCGCCTTAGGCAAGTAGCCCAGCTTCCAGTAATGTTGATATGTTTATTTAACTTTAACCGTTTCAGCCACTGCTTCTTCAATGACAGCAGACTGAGCTGCTTTATGAGAATCTGCATCGCCTTCTGAAGTTGAGCTCATTGCAGGACGACCTACATAACGAAGCTTTTTACCTTCAGATAGCTCATATAATGTTTCTAATGCGTAATTCCAAGCACCTTGGTTTTTAGGTTCTTCTTGCACCCATGCAATTTCTTTTACATTTGGATACTTAGCAATAATATCAGCTACTTGCGCTGTTGGGAATGGGTAAAGTTGTTCTACACGCACAATGTGTAAGTGATCGAAGCCTTCTCCATCTTTCACGCGGTCTGCTAAATCGATCATTACTTTACCAGTACCTAATACAATACGCTCAACAGATTCCGTTTTTGTACCTAATCCTGGTTGCTCAATTACTTCTTGGAATGAACCATCTGCTAATTGCTCAGCACTTGCTGCAGCTAATGGATGACGAAGTAAAGATTTTGGTGATACAACAACTAATGGGCGTACACCCTCTGTTTCTAACATTGCTGCTTGACGGCGTAATAAGTGGTAGTAGTTACCTGCATTCGAGCAGTTCGCAACAAACCAGTTATTTTCTGCTGACATTTGTAAATAACGTTCCATACGACTTGAAGAGTGTTCAGGACCTTGACCTTCATAACCATGTGGTAAAAGGATGACAAAGCCTGATTTTTGACCCCATTTAGAACGTGCACCTGAAATGAAGTTATCAAACATCACCTGTGCCATGTTTGCAAAGTCACCAAATTGTGCTTCCCATACAGATAAAACATTGCCTTTTTCTAAATTGTAACCGTATTCAAAGCCTACAACTCCAGCTTCAGTTAATGGAGAGTTGTGAACTGTAAATGAAGCATTTGCACCTGAGATATGGTGAAGTGGTGTAAATACATTGCCGTTATTTTTGTCATGTAACACTAAATGACGTTGTGAGAATGTACCACGTTGCGCATCTTGACCAGTAAAACGAACAGGTGTGCCATCTTGAATAATTGTTGCATATGCTAATGTTTCAGCATGACCCCAGTCAATTTTAGCAGAAGTAAATGCATCGCGACGTTTTTCTAAAATTTTACCTAATTTCTTTTGTGGCTCGAAGTTTTGTTCAAACACTAAAAGTTCTTCGTTTATTGTTTGTAAACGTTCAGCACCTACTGCTGTATCAATTTGTGGGAATTCAATTTTTAATTCTTCTGGCATCTCTATCTGTTTATGTTCATCTTTAGCTGCCATTTCTTTTACATGATCGTAAGCCACTTGCATTTCAGCATAGATTGCTGCATCAAGTGCTGCTACTTCATCAGCAGTAACTAGGCCTTCAGACACTAATTGCGCACCATACAATGTACGAATTGTATCATGTTTTGCAACAAGTTTATATGTTTCTGGATTTGTTACAGTTGGGTCATCTGTTTCATTGTGACCATGTCGACGGTAACCAATTAAGTCAACAATAATATCTTTACCGAATTTTTGGCGATAGTTAGCAGCAAAACGACCTACTTGTGCTACAGCTTCTGGGCTATCTGCATTGACATGTACAACTGGTACTTCGTAACCTTTTGCTGGGTCAGAAGAATAAACAGATGAACGTGAGTCTTGTAGTTCCGTAGTGAAACCAATCATATTGTTCGCAATGATATGAATTGTACCACCAGTTGAGAAACCTTCAGTTTTAGAATAGTTTAACACTTCTGTTACAATCCCTTGACCTGGGAATGCAGCGTCACCATGCACAAGGATACCTAGTCCTTTTGCTGGGTTATGCACAGCTTGCCCTGGCTTAGATGTCTCATCTTGTGTTGCACGAGTAGAACCTAATACTACCGGATTTCCAACTTCTAAGTGTGAAGGGTTATACGCTAGTTTGACATTCATACCTGATTCACGTGTATAAGAAGCACCCATGTGGTATTTCACATCACCAGTCCAACCTTTTGTAATTTCAAGTCGACCGTGCTCTGGCATAAATAAATCGTTTGAAACATGTGCAAAGTCAGAGAACATCATGTCATATGGCTTATTTAAAATATGTGTTAGCACATTTAGACGACCACGGTGTGCCATACCAATACGAACATTTTCTACTTTGTTCGCTTCTACTGTTTTTAAAATTTCATCAAAAAGGACGATTTGAGTATCTAAACCTTCACCTGAGAAACGTTTTTGACCAACAAATGTTTTGTGAATAAATTTCTCAAAGTTCTCAACACGTGTTAAACGGTCTAATAACGCTTTTTTCTCATCTGAAGATAGTGCTTGTTTTAAAGAACCAGATTCAATTTGAGTTTGAATCCAATCACGTTCTTCAGTTACGACAACATGCCCATATTCAAAAGCTATTTTATCTGTATAAACAGATTTTAAATAATCAATTGCATCCTTACCATTTTTCACGCCCGCTGGCACATCTTTGAAGAAGATAGCAGCAGGAATTTCTGCTAAATCCGCAGGACTTAAGTTGAACGCACTTTCTTCAATTTGCGCTGTTTGAAGTGCACGATTTTTCAAAGGATAAATATCTGCTGCTAAATGTCCTTGTGAACGAATTGCATCAGCTAATTTAACAGCTGCCAATACCTTTTTATAATCGCCAGCAGGAGCTGCTGAACCACTTACTACAGCTACATCACCTTCTACTACGACTGGTGCACCAAATTGTTGGAATAATGATACTAACTCCGGTTCTACTTCTTCAGGAGACTGTAAGAATAAGTCGTATTGCTCCATCACATATCCTAAGTTAGGACCAGAGAAAGCTGACCATGGAGAACTTACAGTTGTAACGTTGTTCGACATGAAAAATGACCTCCAAATTTTGCCTATCGGCAGTTCCATTAATTAAATTACAATTAATTATATAATATTTTCCCGCTCATTAAAAGGATGTTTGACACAACTTATCCATAATTTAAAGAACGTTTTTTCCATCTCAATCTTACTACTCTTCACAGAAAATACAACTCTTTTTAGCAAATTAAGCAATTTTTTTCTCGAAGGCTAAAATTCTTAAATAAAGCGTGTATTTTTCTTAATATTTTAGCGGTATCTTCAACAAGAAAACGGTTCCAACATTTACTTCACTCTTGACTTCTATTGAAGCATTATATTTTTCAAGTAACATTTTAGAAATACTTAGCCCTAAGCCTGTACCGCCAATTTGACGATTTCTTGCTTCATCTACACGGTAAAAACGATCAAAAATATAGGGAAGGTTTTTTTCAGCTATTCCAATCCCATTATCTGTTATTTGAAATTCTACTTTTTCATCCTTCACAAAAAGGGAAATATTTACTTCCGGAACTTTTTCACAATAACGAATGGCATTTTCTACTATATTGCGAATTACTTGAGCAAGAGCATTCGGTGTTATAAAGACAGCCCCTATTTCGTCATTTTTCGACAGCGTAATAGTTGCATTCGGGTACAATTTCGCCATTTCACTTATGACACCTTCAATGACCGCGACCGGATTTGCTTCACTGGTGTCATCTTTCTCTTCACGTCGTGCGAGTTCAAGTAACTCTTCAATCATTTTTCGCATCCTAGTAATTTCCGTTAATGATGTATCTATCGATTCTTCTAGAATCACTGGATCATCCTTACCCCACCGCTTGAGTAGTGAGAGATGGCCTTCAATTGCTTGAATAGGTGTCCGCAGTTCGTGAGAAGCATCCGCAACAAATTGCTGCTGTTGAGCAAATGATATTTGTAGCTCATTCATCATTGCATTGTACATTTTCAATAAGTCACCAATTTCATCTTGTGATGAGTAGGATAGCTGTATTGGTTCATTAAAACCTTGGTCCATTACAGTTTTCATTGATGCACGCAATGCATGAAGTGGCTTCGTTAAATAATTCGCTAAATAATACCCAATGGAACCTGAAAGGAACAATGCACCGACTCCTGCTATAAGCATGGCGGTCAACAAATAACGCATTAAGGATTCAAAACGTGTTAACGGATGAATCACTTGAATATATACTTGAAAAAAACCAAGCTTTATTGGCTCATTGACGACATATGCCTCTTTTTTATCAATGGTCATTTGCACAATTTTCTGCATGGGAGAAAGAGGTGCAGCTTTGGAGGCATTATTAATTCGCAAAATTTCAATACCATCATTATTATATAGTCTAACCGTTTGCTCGCGATCAACTATCGATTTTAATAATCCTGTATTTTGCTGGATTTGTTGGATAGATATATTGGGTCCTTGTGATTCTAAAAATGAAGCGACATCATCTCTAGTTCGTTTCACTTTACTAACTTCATCATTTAGTAGCCAAGTATGCAGTGAAACATAGACGACGATACAAATTATAGCGTAGCTAATAAAAATGACCGCACTCGATGTCAACATCCACTTTCTTTGCAAAGAAAGATTGCTGAAATAGGCTTTTATTTTATTCATTCACGCATCACGTATCCTACCCCACGTACGGTTTCGATATAGGCATTTAAATCACCAGGTAGTTTTGTCCTTAGATGACGGATGTATACATCCACCACATTTGTCTCAATATCTGCATCATACCCCCAGACAGAAGTTAATATAAGCTCTCTTGTACATACGCGGTTTTTATGTTCTATTAATAACTTCAACAAATCATATTCGGTTTTTGTAAGATCAAGTCTTTGCCCTTGCACCAATACCTCATATGCATCAATATCAATTTCAATATCTCGAAAACGTAATGTATGACCCACCATTTTTTCATTAGGCTCCACACGGCGTAAAATGGTACGTATACGTGCCAGTAATTCTTCAATGGCAAAAGGCTTCACGATGTAATCATCGGCTCCTGCGTCTAAACCTGCAACTCGATCCATCACTGCATCTCTCGCAGTAAGTAAAATAATGGGTACTTGTGACTGCGTACGAACGCGGCGACAAATCTCAATTCCATTAATCCCCGGCAGCATGACATCTAATAATAGAACATCATAGTTTTCTGTTGTAGCAAGTGCAAGACCTTCCCGCCCATCAAAGGCTACGGTCACATCATAGCTTTCATGCTGTAACTCCAGTTCAACAAAACGAGCGATATGTTTTTCATCTTCTACCAATAGTATTTTTTTAGGCATCTAATCACCTTCTATTTCAATCTAATAACTTCTTTTCTAGCATAACATCATTTAAAAAGCCTGTACCACAAGTAAATACTCGTTTGTACAGACTTATTTTAAAGTGGGCCAGTTATAAATAAATTGTTTTTCCCACTTTCCTTTGCTTTATATAATGCTTGGTCTGCTAAATCCATTAGCTCCTCTAATGTAGTTGCATGGTCTGGATAATAGGCAATTCCTATAGAGGCAGTAGGTGCAAAGAAATGATTTTCGATTGTCCAACCTTTTTTTAATTCATTGCGAATACGGTTAATGATATGCATCATTTGACCTTGCCTTGCTTCAGGTTTACGCGTTAAACCTGTTAAAATAATGATAAATTCGTCCCCACCCATTCGAATAACAAGATCGTGACTACGCACAGAGGTAATTAACACATTACCAAATTTGCGGATAAAATCATCCCCCATATCATGTCCGAATTGATCATTTACATCTTTAAAGTCATCTCCATCAATATATAACATGGCAATACAAGCGTTTTTGGCATGTGCGTCCATCAGTATTTTGGGAAATTCCTTTGTTAGATACCTTCGATTCGGTAGCTGCGTTAAACTATCATGATAAGCAAGGTAAAGTAAATCATTTTCTCGTTCTTTACGATGGGTAATTTCACGTGAAACCATAATAATTTGTGAGATTGTTTCGCGTTCTGTATCATGAACGACCGTTACATTTCCTTCTGTCCAAACTGGTGTACCATCTTTCCCTTGAAGCAATAGCTCAAATTGTGTATCAGTCTTCTCTGTAAAATCATTTAGAAACGCTTGCCACGCTGGTTTACTTTGCTCATCAATAATATCACTGTAAAACTGGCCTTGTAATTCAACAATTGCGTAACCTAAATACATTCTGTAAGACGGTGAGGCATAAATAATGATACCATCTTCATTTAAGATGACAATTAAATCATTTGTATTTTCAGTAATTAATCGGAATGTCCGTTCAATATTTTTTAATTCCGTTAACATTCTTTTCTTGTCCGTAATATCATAGTTAATGGATAAATATTGCTCCACTTGGCCAAATTCATTTTTCAAGGGCACAATAGCAGCCTCTACCCAATAGTCTGCATGATATTTAGTGCGGTAGCACAGCTCACCTCGCCACACCTCTCCTAATGCCAGGGTTTCATTGATTGCTTGAAACACGCTTTTTTTATTATTACGGGGTTCAATAAGGTCATAAGGATGGCCTAGCAATTCACTGGCTGTAAATCCCGAAGCATTTAAAAATAAATCATTTACTTCCACGATTTTTCCTTCGATATCTAAAATAGCAATGGAAGTGGCAGAATTTAAAGCTGCCTTGTACACTTCAAGGCCATGGGATGTCGAACGCAATGCGGCCTGTTGTTCTGTGAATTGCGTAAAATCTTGCATGATTAAGAAAATAGCAAAGGAATTGTCTCCTTGCATTACTGGTGACATTGATACTAAATACATGCGCTCCTGTTGATCCAACGTATGTAATTTAATAAGCTTCTCTGCAATATTTTCCCCCATTGCTGCTCTTTGTAAATAGTCTTGTATTTTTTCTATTTCCTCTTTTGGAATGATGGGCAAATCGATAAATGGCTGATGTTTCACCATATCGTTATCCAAATCAAAATCTTCCATGAAGCTTGTATTTACTTCAAATATAGTACCTTCAGCAGATAAAATAACGGTTGAAAAAAAAGCGTGATCAAAAATAGACCGCATAAATAAAAACTTATCTTCAACACTTCTGTCATATAAGATTTCTTTTGTAATAGCTAAAATATAGTATTCATTTCCGTCTTTAATCGGGCGGACAGATGTCTCATATTTTCGCACTTCCGATTCAACATAGGCATAATCGACGTAATCGACCTGCTGATGTTGAGCGATTGCTCGATGATAATTTTCTTGAATAATGACAAAATTCCGACTAGAAGTAACAGCAGATAGCATTTTTCCAATGGCGTTATTGGATAACAGTGCTTGGGCAGCTTGATTTAAGCGAATATATTGATAATCGTCTCCAACTCTTTTCATTAAATAGACGAAATCTTCTCCAATAAATAGTTGATTGAATAGTTTTTCGCTTAAAAGATATTCCATGATGTCACTCCCCATTATAAAGTCACATATATATATAAATTCGTTATAAATGTATTTATTTATAAAATAAAAATTACACTAGTATTATAACATATTTACAATCATTTAACTTTGTTGAATTACGAAAGATTCTATCCTTTTTCGAGTAAAATTTGATAATATTTCACTTTTCACAAGGCAAAACAATACTAAGGAAATACTTTTTTTCGTCATTTTTATGAAACATATAACTTTAATAGACTTTAAATCATATATAACAAAAGTAGGGAAATGATATCTTTCACCTTTTTTCTGAATTAACTGACAATTAAACTTAATTTTCGTTTAAAAGAGCAAAATGATTGCACCAAGCAGTAGACTTGTTATATTATATTAATAAAACTAGCCATTTTTCGGTATGGTCGCAAAATCAGTAAGACAGCGGGAGATTATGGATTTCATAGTTATAACGTCTAGTTCTTTGGGTTTTTAATTCCAGTACGAATTTTAGTTTTATTCTTTATGCTTTAACGGAATTGTTTTAACTACCCTTGCAAAGGAGGCGTTTCGTATGCTTAAACATCGAGACCTACATGAATGTACAGAGCTTTATGAGCTATTATCGCATCCATCTGTTTTTCCCTTCGTTCGCCAAAAGGCACAATCTGCGGACGAATACTGGTTTATGACCAAGCAACTAATCGAAGAAGAAGCGAGAGGGCTCGCTATCTCCAGGACAATAACTGATGATTGGGGTCAACCGATTGGCACCATTAGCATTCATGATGTGGAAGACGGTGCTGGCTTCCTCGGAACGTGGATAGGACTCCCCTATCAAGGGCAAGGTTACAACCAAAAAGCAAAAATGCTCTTCTTAAATGAATTATTTTTTGATTATAATTTCCATACGGTTTTCCTCCGTATACGAGTAGAAAATAGTAAATCACAGCGTGCCGCTTTAAAGTTGCCTTATGTTGTAAGTGCAAATGATAGTCACCCAACATTACTAGCACAAGTTAACAGCGGAGAAGCACAATTTAATCTATATAAAATACCACGTGACTTGTTCTATCTAACAACTGCCAATCAAACGCAAGAAGGCGAAGAACAAGCAATGTAATAACCAACAAAAAAAGCTATGTGCACTGTTTATTATAACAGTACACATAGCTTTTTATTTTTTATATTGCAATATTAACTTCGCCATTTCGTTTGGCGTTTTAGGTCTTTGCGTCTTTTCCATTGCTGGTATGATTTCTGATTTACGCGCTGTTAACGTATAAACTGATTTCATAAATGTTTCTTTTGTTAGTTCTTCCTCTTGTAAAACTTCAGCGTACCCTTGCTTTTTAAATAACTTTGCATTTAAAATTTGATCGCCACGACTTTTTTGTGCAGATAGAGGAATTAATAGCATTGGCTTATGCAGGGCTAAAAATTCAAATATAGAGTTAGACCCTGCACGAGAAACAACAAAATCTGCTGCATGCAGTAAATCCGGTAATTCCGTCGTAACATAGTCAAACTGTTTATAGCCTTTCATTGACTCTAAGCTGTCGTCTTTATTTCCTTTTCCACATAGATGTATTACTTGAAATGTTTGAAGTAGTTCAGGTAAATTATGGCGTAATGCATCATTTAACACAACCGAGCCAAGACTTCCCCCCATCACTAAAAGAACAGGTTTTGACGCCGTAAAGCCACAGAAAGCAAGACCTTTTGCTTTATTCCCATTAAATAATTCTTGACGAATAATGGAACCTGTACAAGTAGCCTTTTCCTTTGGCAAGTGCTGAAGCGTCTCTTCAAAAATAGTGAAGATATGCGAAGCAAATGGAAGTGCAATTTTATTAGCTAATCCGGGCGTTACATCGGATTCATGTATGACAACCGGTACGCCTGCCACTTTAGCTGCCATCACGACAGGTACAGAGACAAAACCACCTTTTGAAAAAATAACCTCTGGCTTTACTTTCTTTATAATGCGAAATGCTTGCATAATGCCAGCAAGTACTTTAAAAGGATCTGTAAAGTTTTTCATAGAGAAATAACGACGCAATTTCCCGCTAGCAATCCCATAGAACGGGACGTCAGGAAATGCCTCGCCAATTAATTCTTTTTCAATACCTTGCTCTGAACCAATATAGTGGACATCGTAACCTAGTTCAAGTAAAGAAGGTAATATCGCTTGATTAAGTGATACATGGCCTGCTGTCCCACCACCGGTTAAAATGATTGTTTGTTGTTTCACGTAAATTCTCCTATTCCTTAAAAGCCATTGTAGCAAACGCCACTTTTGTTTACAGTCTTTTATTTTACTATATGCGAAAGAAAAGATATAGATGAAGCTTTAATTTTTCATCATATGATGTTTACTATATGCTATACTAATTCATCATGCTTATAAAAGGAAGTTACTCACTATGTATAAAACGACAACGTTAAAGCAAAAGTATTCACTCATTTTAAAAATCATTGTACCTATTCTAATTACCCAAGTAGCCATTTATCTCATTTCTTTTTTCGACATTTTAATGTCTAGCCGCTACGGTACTTCTGATTTGGCAGGAGTCTCCATTGGGTCGTCCATTTGGATGCCTATCTATACTGGGCTTTCAGGTATATTATTAGCAATAACACCGATTGTCTCCCAGCTTGTTGGCGCAAAGAAAGAACAATTAGCAAAACAAGCAGTGCAGCAAGGCTTATATGTCGCACTTGTACTTTCTGCATGTATTTTTATCATATTATTTATCGGGCTCGATTGGATACTGGGAAATATGCAATTAGACGCCGCTGTACATAACATTGCTAAATCTTATATTCATGCAATGTGCGCTGGTCTTATTCCACTCTTTTTATTTTTTGTTCTACGTTGTTTTATCGATGCGTTAGGTCAAACACGAGTAACCATGATTATTACACTGCTAGGAACACCTATTAATATTTTCTTAAATTATATTTTCATTTTCGGAAAGTTCGGTGCACCTGAGCTTGGTGGTGTTGGTGCAGGTGTTGCAACAGCCATTACGTATTGGCTAATTTTCTTTATTACGGTTTGGATTATTGCTAAACGCGTGCCTTTTGAACACTTTACTATTTTCCGTGAATGGCCAAAGTTACAATGGCTTAGCTGGAAAGAAATCTTAGTTATTGGTGTGCCAATCGGTATTTCCTTATTTGCGGAAACGAGTATTTTTTCTGCCGTCACAATGATGATGAGTAGCTTTAGCACAGAAATCATCGCTGCCCATCAAATCGCCATTAACTTTACGTCGTTGTTATATATGGTTCCTCTAAGTATTTCAATGGGTGTAACGATTTTAGTAGGTTTTGAAATTGGTGCAGGACGTTTACGTGATGCAAAAATCTATAGCTATTTATGCGTAGGTACAGCAATACTATTTAGTTTTTTCTCAGCTTGCATTCTCTACTTACTTCGCGAACAAATCGCTACAATGTATTCAAGCGATGAGCTAGTTTTAAAAAATGCGCAAGTCTTTTTAGTGTATGCTGCCATTTTCCAACTATCTGATTCTATTCAAGCACCTGTGCAAGGCGCATTACGAGGATACAAGGATGTGACCATCACATTTATCATGGCTATTATCTCGTATTGGATTATTGGATTGCCTACAGGTTATGTACTAGCTAACTATACTGATTTAGGTCCAGTTGGTTATTGGTTAGGGCTTGTAGCTGGTCTATCTGCAGGCGCTATTACCTTATTAATCCGTTTATTACGCGTACAAAGAAAATTTGCCCTATAATGAAAAAAGCGCAAAAATGGTGATTCAACATCAACATTTTTGCGTTTTGTTAGTTAAACAATAGATGCAAGCTCCTTATTAACGGAGTATGCCTGTACGAATAATCGTTACTTTCACTTTTGGTTCAATCGTAAGTGAAGCAAATTGCTCGCGCCAGTCTTCCTCGAAGAATTTGGGATGATAAGCGCGAATATAACGTCCTATCCCTAACGTGTCGGACTTCTGTTCTTGCAGTATTTTTATTACTTCCTCAAAATCAGCTTGTATTCTTTGTTGGAACATCTCCTCTATCGTTTTAAACGTCTCCTCTTTATACAAATGATCTTTTGAAAACTCTTCTATTTCTACGTCAATTTTAAAATCCATTGTTATTTTTTTCATTTCTTCATTGATGATCCATTTTCTTTTTAAATGGATTACCTCCCCAGTGACAGGTACATCCTCGTTATTGAGCTTGAGCATATATTGTATACGTGCATGTTGACTCGCTTTATCCATTAATAAAAGCATATAAAAGGATTGCTTAGGATCCAAAATTTTCCCAGTAAACACTTGCCCAGAAAACAATGCCACTCCTGCAGCTTCCGCGCTATGTTCTTCTTCATCCATTTTAATATAAGGGATGGCAATATCTTTGGCATTATCAAACAATGTCGATCCGATCATTTGTAAGTTCAGTTTAGGGTAAATTGTATTTTTTTCTGTACTTTCAATAAAGCGTTGATAATAACCTCCTGCATTATCCGTTACTTCTTTTGTTAACTCAACAAAAGGTTTTACACTCCCCTCAGTCAATGCCACTTTAATAGAAATTGGATTTTGAGGATCACGAAAATAAATATCTAATAGGTCATATAAAGGTTCTTTTACCGTTTCAATTGAAATAAGCAATGTTGAAAGTTCAGACAAGTCAAGTGTTTGTTCAACCTTCAAATCGGCATTATTTCGTACATCACGTGGAGAAATACCTTTTGCTTCAATTAACATAATCTGACTTTGCTTATTAATTGTTTTCGGATAAGCATAATATCCTTTATATTCGCCCATTGTCCCTTCTATACCAGCAAGGGATACGACTGATGAATTTTTATATAAGCGTTCGTCCCAACAACCCGCAAGTAGTACAACTGACAGAACGATTATTGCTTTTCGATACACGTTTTCCCCCTCCATTTATTCCATAAAATGATGAGAATCGGTAAGAGAAAAGTGAAAATTAATATTATATAATGGAAGGAATTTTTCATTAATTCAATCACCTTAAACTTAACTAAAAAAATTGGCACAATCGCAAGCAATAGATGATAAAAAACGGTTGTCTTTTTAGTTCCTTTCTTACCTATTCCAAAATGGACGACCCTTATCGTTAAATTAAAAATTAATACTGTGATGATGGACCAGGATAACCAAATATAAACAAAGAAAATATCTAGTCGCTTTACAAATGTAACTTCTTGAGATTTTAAAATATAGATAATTGGCTCTGGCACTAACTTAATCTCTTCGATAGTAAAAAACATTTGGGAAAACATAACGGAAATCAAATAAAAGACAAAAATGATGAGCTGATACATCAATATTTGCTTGCTTTTTAAAGTCAATTCCTTTTGTAAAAAAGGACGATAAATCAGATACATTTCCGCTCCCATAAATGCAAAAACACTATGAATAATCCCTTGAATTATTTCCTTATAATTATTAAATTCGAGCGGTAATAAGTTTGTCCATGTAAGATCTGGAACCGCAAGCATTAAAAAAATGATAAAAATAAATATAAGCGGAATAAACATAACACCAATATTAATAACGGTTTCTGGTCGACTTACATTACCGTATAACGACAGTGCTACAATGAAAACGATGATTATCCACTCGGGCGTTTGAGGCAAAACCCATGATGCTAAAACATACACCATATAGGCTAAAAATGTCGCTATCATTAAAAACCAATACACCTTATACACCCATTGAAAAAATGTATTCAAGTAAAAATATCGATAATACCGCTCAAAAAATAGTAATACTAAATAATGTAATGTGGTTGCTACGATAAATAGCACCCAGGCCTTATTTTTACTTTCGCTTATTAAAGGCGTCTGAAAGGAAATATAAATAATCCCTGTTTCAATGAAAAACATTAGTAAAAAAAATTGCCCTTTAGATAAGGAAAAATTCAAGGTGTATCACCATTCTTTACACTATCATCTTTCGGTGAACTAAAAGATGTTACTTGGACGGTAGGTTTAAAGAACGGCCCTCGCACGAACACTTTATAGATTTCTTTTGGTTGGAACGGCACAATTGGAGCAAAGTATGGCTGTTTTAAAGAGCTTAAATTAATAAGGTGAATTAACAATACAACGACACCAATAACAATGCCGAAAAAGCCAAATAGTGAGGCTAGTACCATAAATGGAAATCGTAATATACGGATAGAGGTGTTCAGCTCTACTGACGGTACAACATAGCTAGAAATTGCAGTTAAAGCGACGACAATTACCATTAAGTTCGACACTAATCCAGCACTTACAATGGCATCACCTATAACTAATCCTCCGACAATCCCTATGGTCTGCCCCACTGATTGAGGCAATCGAATACTAGATTCTCGTATAAGCTCCATAATAATTTCTAATATTAGCGCCTCTATTAATGGTCGATAAGGGATTTCATTCACATCATTTTTTACCTGATTACTCAACTCTAATGGCAATACTTCAAAATGAAAACTGATAATTGCAATGTAAAATGCCGGCAAAAAAACAGCAGCAAAAAATGAAAATAACCGAACCATGCGATAAAAAGAACCTACCAACACTCGACCATTATAATCGTCAGGTGATTGATAAAAGGAAAAAAACGTAACAGGTGCAATCAATGCTGTTGGAGAGATATTCGTTATCAACACCACTTTACCTTCAACTAAATTAGCAACAACCCGGTCAGGACGCTCCGTATTAAGCAATTGAGGAAAAGGCGACCATACGGAATCTTCTAACTCATCACTTAGTTGACCAACACTATAAAAATAATCTATGTTAATGCCATCGATACGCTTTTCAATTTCAGCTAACGTTTCTGCTTTAATGACTCCGTCAATGTAAAGATAATAAGCTTTTGTATTTGTCTCTTTGCCAATTGAAAAGGATTTTACGACCAGCGAAGGATTATGAATTCGTTTGCGTAATAAGGCTAAATTGGTTTCAACGCTTTCTACTAATCCTTCATGTGATCCGCGCAGAACATGTTCATTATTCGGCTCATCAGGATTGCGGTGTACTTGATTGACAATCGTAAGTGAAAGCATTTCACCTGTATCAGGAATAATGATTAGCGTTTCACCATTACAAATATGTTCGATGGCTTGTGGTAACGAAAATGGCTTCAGAGTCGTCATTATCGTTTCACTCCAGAACGGCTTGTTTGTATCTAAACGTGCATAAATTGTATCGAGTAATTTTTGCGCTTCTTTTGCATCTACAAGCGAGGAATAAAAGCATAAAATAGCAGACGTTCCTTCTCGCCAGTCTACTTGTCTTACTGTAAAATCGGATGATTGATTAAATGCTTTTTGTAAGCTTTTCATCATTAATTCCACTTTATTCATAAAACGCCTCCTATACTTGGAAGTATAGGCAAAAATGGCTTATTTCAAACGGCAATGCCTTTGGATTATCCTGTTTTCTTCATTGTTTGTAATTTTTTTACCTTAAAAAATAAAAAGACATCCAAATAAGCCTTGAAGACTTATTGGACATCCTATTTAGATACGTTGTTTCTATTAAATTTTCACAATATTACTTTTGGATAAACTGTTGCGTCCAGTAGTTACCTGACTTCACATACCCTACACCAATATGTGTATAATTAGCATTTAAAATATTGGCACGGTGACCCGGTGAATCCATCCAAGCTTGTACAACTTCTTGTGGAGAACGTTGACCTTGGGCGATATTTTCACCCGCACTCTTATAAGTGATGCCTAGCGCTTTCATACGATCAAATGGTGAACCAAATGTTGGGCTCGTATGTGAAAAATATTTCTTTGATTGCATGTCTTGAGATTTTTCTCGTGCTGCAGCCATCAGTTTATCATCTGTTTGTAGAGCCTTTAATCCTGCTTTCGTACGCTCAGCATTCGTTAATTTCACTACCTCTTGTTCAAAAGCATTCACATCCGATGTTGTTGTAGTCGGATTAGATGTAGTTGGTGGTGTTGTCGTTGTCGTATTTTGTTGATTTGTTGGTTTATTTGTTTGTTGATTTGTTTGCGTATCTTTTGACGGTGCAGTTGTATTTGGTTTAGTTACAACCCACTTGTGATTTGACCAATTATTATAATAGTAAACTTTACAGTTCGTTGTCTGATTTGCTGTGTTCCCTTCTGTAGTATTAGAAGCAGCAGAAGCCAATTGAATTGGAGCTGCTAAAAGAAATGTTGCACAAATTGCAGTAAGTGTTTTTTTCATTTTGCAATTCCTCCTATCTGCAACCTATCGTAAAGTATGATTCTATAAAAAATCTTCCCAACATCTGCTAGCATGTCCAATAGAAAAGTAGTTTCCGTTAAACAGGGGTTTTTTTGTTATATTTTTTAGCAAGTTTCACCAACCTATGAAATACTTACGTTTTAAATAGGGTTGACAGTATTCAATTTTTGTTCGTATTTTGACTACGATTTTAATAGAATAGCACACTGGCCAATCACTAAAATTGCCTGTCGAAAATAAAAAGTGAGCAAAATCATTTTTTGGCTATGCCTATAAAAAAATCTGCTCGGCTCCACTGAATGACTTAAATCTTCAGAAAGAACACGGGCAGATGAAGTTTATTATCTAAAGTAAAGCATGGTACACTAATTATTTAATCAATACCTATGACATGAACATGACCAATGTTTTCACCTATTAAAACAAGCTTTGCAGGCATTTTAATGAATTCTGGCAACCATTGTACCATTCCATAGGCATACTGAAACAGCATTGGATTTTTAACGCCTTCTATTGGAACGTAGCCTTTCATTCGGTACACCGTATCTGGTAAACCACGTACCCACTCTTCAATTTGCTCTTGTGTAAAGTGAACACCTTCAAATTCAACTAAACGAGAGCCTAAATGCATGGAGGCTATCGGGGCTTTCACAATATGTTGCTTATCGATTTTAACGGTGGCAAATAAATTTTCTAGTAAATGGTACGGTACACGCCCATTTGTTGTTTGCAAAATAAATGCCTGGGGATTAAAACCTTGTAGCTCATAAACGACTTGCGCTTGCTCCGCCTCTGTTAATAAATCGGTTTTATTGGCTAGTAATAAATGCGCGTGACGAATTTGTTCCATAAACAATGTACGCACTTGCGGTGTTAATGTATCACGATGTAACCAAAGCTTCGAGTCCGCAACTGTAACAATCCCCTTGACATTTAACTGCTCAGCAAAGATAGGGGAATAGACAGCATCCAATGCTTCTACAGGGTGAGCCGCTCCAGTTGTTTCAATAATTAGAACGTCAAATTCACTATCTAATAGAAGAGACTGAATTTGAGCCTCTGTTTTTTCAGCTCCTGAACAACAAATACAGCCTTCTAGCATCTCTTTGAGCGGCACGTCCTCTTCTACAGCTTGAGAATCAAATGGCAGCTTGCCAAGTTCATTCATAATTACAGCCGGCTTTAACCCTTTTTCTTTTAGTTGTCGTATAACATCAGTCAACATAGATGTCTTACCACTTCCAAGAAATCCACTAAATAAATATACATCCTTCACAATTCATTCCTCCTAAAGAAAAAGCTGTCGCATTGCCGTACGAGACGACTTCTGCGACAGCTACAGTGTTAGTTTGTTGTTCCCTCTGTTTGTTCTTTTACACCAGAGACAAGCTCTTTTGCTTTTAACAGTTGCGGATCTTCTGATTTCATTTTTTCACGTAACGCATCCATCAATGCGTAAGTTGTTTCGTTCGTTATAATGCCTGTTTCTTCAAGCTTATTATCAGCTTGCAATTTTTTCACAGCTCGTTCTGTATATTGGTCAAAGATACCGTCAGCTTTTCCAGGTTCATAACCTAGCACTTCTAACATTTCTTCAGCCACTTTGACAGAGTCTGACTGCAAGCCCTCTTTCATTTCAATCGTCGGGTCTAAAATTGGTAAAGAAGCATAAGCTGGATACGCTACTTTTACATCCGGTTCAATGCCTTTTTCATTAATCCAGTTACCATTTGGTGTTAACCATTTACCAGTTGTGAATTTTAAATTAGAACCATCCTTTAAAGGTGTAACATTTTGTACAGTTCCTTTACCGAACGATGTTTCACCAACAATTTTAGCACCTACAGATTCTTTTAAAGCACCTGCTAAAATTTCCGATGCCGATGCACTGCCATTATCCACTAGAACGGTTACAGGTACATTATATTTTTTCCCTGCGACAGCTTTTGTAATAACTGGCTCCTCGTCTTTTTGCTGCACTTGTACAATCGCTTTACCTTCTGGTACAAATAAATTTGAAATTTCAACCGCAGCATCTAAGTATCCACCTGGATTTTGGCGTAAATCAAGGACAATCCCTTTCATGCCTTTTCCTTCGTACTCAACAAGGATTTTCTCTAGCTCTTTTGCTGTTTCTTCATTAAATGATGTAATTTGGATATGTGCAATATCTCCATCTAGCATTTCACCATAAACCGTTTCAACAGGAATTTCATCGCGAATAATCGTCATTTGAATAGGTTCAGCATTTTCGCCACGTTTCACTGTAAGCTTTACAGGTGTACCCTTTTCGCCACGAATAAGTGCTACTGCTTCTGAAGCGCTAAAACCTTGAATGCTTTTACCATCTACTGTTAAAATAATATCTTTTGGTAATAACCCTGCTTTTTCAGCGGGTGAATTTTTAATAGGTGACACAACAGTAATAAAACCATTACGTTCTTGAATTTCAGCACCGATACCCTGGAAGCTTGAAGATAACCCCGAGTTAAATTTTTCTGCTTCATCCCTTACCATAAAATCAGAATAAGGATCTCCTAATGCATCAAACATGCCGTTAATGGCGCCATCCACTACTTTTTCATCATCGATATCTTTGTAATACTTGCCTTTAAGCATATCAAATGCTTCGTATAGTTTTGTAAATTCCGCACGTTCAATTGGGACTTTTACTTCTACCACTTTCTTTTCACCGAAAGTTAACGCAAAAATGGTTAAGCCCGCGGTAATTAAGATTGTAAAGAACATCAGCATAATAAACTTAAACGGCTTCATCTGAATAAATTGGCCTGCAGGTTTTACCTCTACTTGTTGTTTTTGCTCTTGCTGTTGTTCCAAACCATCTTTTTTCTGTTCATCCATCTTGATTGTCACCACTCTCATATACACTAACTTGTTGTCACACTATTACCATCTTAACAGGTTATAGAGGAGACGAAAAGAAAAAGAGTGTCAAAATTTCATGACAGCTCTTGTCCCCCCTACTAACTTCATAAAATTGTACATTAATAAGCTACTTTTTTAGATTCCATACGCTCGCTATTAATAGCACAATGGTCTAAAAAACTTCCTATTTTACAATTTTCCATGAAAATGTGCCTCAGATACCTTCTGAGGCACTGCCCTTAGCTGCTAAGTTTCAAGTATATAATAGTACTGCCTTTCTATTTTACTCATTTCCTAAAAGCAGTCAACTAAAATACTCATATTATTAGCTGATGAGCCATTATGCATCGATAATGTATGTCAGTTGCGCTAATTTAGCAGCCTTTATTTTATTTTCTGCACTTTTAGCAGCACTAATTCCTGTAAAAGTCCCTGTTTTCACTCGAAACTTAGACCCCTCCTGCTCAATATAAGCAACCCAGCCAAAACGTTTTCTCATCACATCTAACACGCTTATTGCTGCGTTTCGTGTACTATATGTTCCTGTAATAATTCGATACTTCGATAACTCGGTAGGTGGTTTTTCGGGCTTTGGCGTATCATTGCTTGTTACCATTTGCAAAAAATTAGTCCATGAGATTTTCCCTGCACGCATATTTCTAGGACAGTTTTTGCCACTAAAATAATGGTGTTGCACGACATTTTCGATAGCTATATTTTCATCATTCATTATTTTTGCTATTAAACTCGCCGCATTTTTTACTGCCTTATTATAATCTCCATCGCTATTAACACATATTTCAACTTGAATGCCTTGTGTATTGCCTATATACGTTCCAGCTCCCCAGCATTCCCAATAATGTTCAAAAGATTGTATGGCCTCTTGATCATCGACTTGCCAATGCCAACTAGCATTTCTACTATTACCGTTTATTTGGAGTCGAGCATGGGCATCTGCATCTGCACCAACGCTTGTATTGTCTGTTTCATGAACAACAATATATTTTTTTGCATTGTTTTTGCCATTTGTAATTTTTGCAGCTTGAGTCGCAGCGACTAATTTTTGACGTATTGATACCACGCGATTCCCCCCTTCCAAAAGTAGATTCGTTTTCGCTTTCTAAAATGACGTATTTATTGTAGTGTTACTTTCCTTAAATAGAGTGTATAGACTATCGTGCTTTCTTTTATAGTATGTGTTCGCACTCATTTTGTTTGTGTTTTTATATACTCTCATTTACAAAACTACAAGGCTTTCGTTATGCTAATTGTAGTGATTAAGTGCTTCAATAAGAATATTAGTAGATTGTGGAGAAAGCTTAAAATAGTGGATTTTATTTTCGGTTGCCAAAGAATGCAAAGGACAAGGACAGCATCCACATTGGCAATCCAATTCAAAAAACTTATATTAGTATTAGTGGAGACGCGTGAAATATTTAAAACAATTTACATAACGTATATACAACAAAATGGATTGGAGGAGGACAAAGTGGAGACTTGGTCTATCTGACATGGGGAAACGTAAAGACCAATGCCATCATATGGACACTATCACATAAAATCACACTAATAGATTTAGCTAAAGTTTGAAAAAGTGAAAAAGAAATGATTTGGAGGGAATCACATTGTTAAAATATTACGTATATTATTTTCAATAGTGGGCATATGTTTGGCATTGTATGGCTTCATTACAAAAGACTATAAGTTTCAAGCATATATGATACTATTTTTAGGCTTAATGATGTTAATAATGGGTATACAAGAATTTCAACACCAAAAGAAATTTACAGGTTGGTTATTAATCATCATATGTCTTTTTTCTTTTTTTGTAGCTATTCAAAGTTTTACTTTACTTTGATAACCGTTTTTTATAAAAAGATATTGTCACTATATAATATGAAGTCGTTTTCATTAGCCTCCTGTTTTTAACCATTAACTACCAATAAAAACGGTGCTATGTTACAATTATTTGAAAATAATTGCTAGCAAAGGAGGTGAAATTGGTATGGCTTATCTAAACGATTTACAATATTATTTAGATAGTAGTTCTATTGGTTTGTTATTAGAACTTATTTTAGTTACTACTTGCATTTCCACAATTATTTTCTTCACCACGAAAAACAAATATATTTCCTATTTAGCATCGGCACCTATATTTTATTTTATGTCACAATGGTTTTATCAAAATACCCATTTATTATTCATCATCATAGCAATGACGGTACAAGCCTTTGTTATTGTATGTATTCAGAAGAAGCAAATTAGTCAGGATGCAAGTTTAAAGAGCGAAACACTTTAATTATGATTCTACGAATTAGGACTTATGCCATTTACATTAAGTGTAATCGGCTAAGTCCTTTTGTTTAAGCATCAAAACAGTAGAATAGTGATTGGAGGTATATAAGTGATTTTGAAAATGCTGAACTCTATTATTGGAATATTGATAATATTTATTGGGTCTATTTTCATAAATATAACCGTCTATAATGAAACAATGAAAACAATGACTTATAAAGGTTTTGGCTTTTTCATGATGATTGTTGGTATTTTATATCTCAAAAACTTCGCAAAAATGGGAAAGCAATAAATAACTCAAAAGGATTGCACTAATGGTCATTTACACACACCAGATAAATGCATTTAATTTTCAGAATTTTTTCCGTGCCTGTCACTCCCAGTTTCCCAGGTTAAATCTTTATATCATACTTGACAACTTGGTTTAATAACCGTATTATCAACTTCATATATTAGTTAGAGGTGATCTGGTGAATTTTCAAAATCAAGTAGCACAATTACATACACTTTTCGATGAAATTGTAGCAAATCGTCGTTATATGCATATGCATCCTGAATTATCATTTGAAGAAGACAATACAGCCATTTTTATTGCCGAGACTTTAAAAGCATATGGTATCTCATTCCGCGAACGAGTTGGTAAAAAAGGAATCGTCGCTAGCATTGATGGCGCATTACCAGGAAAAACAATCGCGTTCCGTGCCGATTTCGATGCTCTTCCAATCAATGATGAAAAGGACGTGCCCTATAAATCCACTGTACCTGGCGTTATGCACGCATGTGGACATGACGGACACACCGCTGCACTACTTGCATTCGCTAAAATCGTGCAACAAAATAAAGAGCAATTAAAGGGCTCTATTCGTTTAATTTTCCAACCTGCGGAAGAAAAACCACCAGGTGGCGCAAAATTTATGATAGAAGATGGCGCACTTGATGGTGTGGATTATGTATTTGGCGCTCATTTAGCGTCGGACTTACCTTTAGGAAAACTTTCAACTGCCGCTGGTCCAATTATGGCCTCTGTTGACGCATTTACGATTAAATTATTCGGGAAAGGTGGACATGGAGCCTATCCACATACAACGAAGGACTCAATCATCGCAGCGACTCAGCTTATTCAAAACTTCCAGCAAATTGTTAGCCGCCGAGTAAATCCAACTGAGGCTGCAGTTGTCACTGTTGGTAGTTTACACGCAGGAAATGCATTTAATGTTATTGCAGATACTGCTACATTAGAAGGTACTGTTCGTACATTAAATCAAAATGTACGTGACCAGATTGAAAAAGAGATTTTCGCTATTTTAGAAGGCTTAAAAGTTTCAAATTATGTAGACTATGAAATCGATTATTTAAAAGGCTATCCAGTGTTAATTAATACAGAAGAAGAATCTGTAGTAGTGGAACAATTAATAAAAGAGCACTTTACAGCAGAAGCGTTTGATATGAAAACGCCCGTATTAGGCGCGGAAGACTTCGCCTATTACTTACAACATGTACCTGGAAACTTTATTCACGTCGGCTCTGCGAATGAACAGGCAACTACACAATTCCCTCACCACCATCCGAAATTTGATTTTGATGAACGGGCATTGTTAAATATCGCGACAATATTCTTAAAAATTGTTGATTATTACGGTAAAGTCGAATAAAAAACGAAACGGATTTGAAGAATTAAATTTTCAAATCCGTTTTTTCGTTTGCAGAGGGGAAAAATGTAAGCGGAAAATGCTAAATGCAAAAAGGGACAAATCCGAAAACTAATGACTTTTACGGATTTGTCCCTTTACTACTTTGAATTATGTGGGTCCAGTGCATCTCGCAATGCATCCCCGATATAGTTAATGGCTAACACTGTCAATAATATGAAAGTACCTGGTGGAATCCAAAGCCACGGTTGATCCGTTAAAATCGAAATCGACTGGGCATTAGACAGCATATTTCCCCAGCTTGCATCTGGTGGCTGTACACCTAAGCCTAGAAAGCTTAATGCTGCTTCATCTAATATTGCCCCTGCAACGCCAGATGTTGCATAAATCAAAATTGGTGCAACCGTATTCGGTAAAATATGCTTAAACAAAATACGTGGCGTACTATATCCTAATGCAATACTCGCTTTCACATAGTCTGATTGCTTAATCGCTAAGACATTTCCGCGCACAAGTCGAGCAATACCAGGCCAACCTAATACCCCTAAAATTAAAATGATATTCGTTAACCCAGGCCCTACAATACTTGCTACAACTAAAATAAACAAAATATATGGAAATGACATAAACATATCTGTAATACGCATTACAACCCCATCTATCATGCCACCAAAATACCCAGAAATTAAACCTAACACCGTACCGATAATCGCAGAAATTGCCACAGCTCCGATACCTACAGCTAGCGAAACACGTGCTGCATAAATAACTCGACTCAACACGTCTCGTCCCACTTGATCAGTTCCTAGTAAGTGCTGCAAAGAAGGTGGTGCACTAAATTCACCAGTAATTTCAGCAGGGTCAAATGGAGCAAAAATCGGCGCAAGAATGGCTGCCATCGTTACAATCGCTAAAAACCAAAGTCCCATTACAGCTAATTTGTGCCGTTTGAATCGTTTCCAAAACATGCCCTTCGTATTCGATATAGCAGAATCTTCACGCCAAGTGACCGTTTGCTCTGTATCATATTGTTTTTTATTAAAATATCGCTTAAATATACTCATCGTTTGCCACCCCCAACATAGCTTTTACGAATACGTGGGTCGACAAATGCGTATACAATATCCGTTAAAATATTGGCAGCTATTACGACGAAAGCTGCAACGAGGTTTAATCCCATAATCGTTGAGTAATCTCGACTCATAATGGATGAAAGTGTAAGCTGACCAATTCCTGGCCAAGAGAAAATTTGTTCGATGACAACTGCCCCACCAAATAAAATCGAAACCTCTAAACCGACAATTGTGACAATTGGAATTAAAGCATTTCGCAACGCATGTTTATTCACGACATAAAATTCCTTCACACCTTTTGCACGAGCCGTACGCAAAAAGTCTTGTCCCATAATTTCAAGCATACCCGAGCGCACATAACGAATGTTCCGCCCAGCAACGTTTGCGACAAGCACCGTCACTGGTAAAATCATATGCCATATAAGTGAGCCAAGGCTTCCTTCAGAACCTAATTCTTTCATACCGCCTGAAGGCAACCAGTTTAATTGAATCGAGAAAATATAAACTAATAATAAAGCGAAAAAGAAATTTGGTATGGAAATCCCTAAAAATGAACCCGTTACAAATGTATAATCAAGTTTTGAATATTGCTTCGTCGCACTATAAATGCCAATTGGAATCGCAATCATTAACCCTAATACTAAAGCTGTTCCCATTAAAATAACGGTCGGACCCATGCGGCTGGCAATTAACTCTGTTACGGGCTCATACGTAATCATCGAATAGCCTAAATCGCCATTTAACACTAAGTTTTTTAACCAATGCCAATATTGAATGTAGGCTGGGTCATTAAGCCCTAGTTCTATCATTTTAGCCTCTCTTGCCGCATCTGGTAGCTTGGGGCTTACAAGCATATCAACAGGATTACCTGGTGCCATTCGCATAATAATGAAGTTAATAACCGATACACCAAATAGCACGGGGATGGCGATTAATAATCGTCTTAAAATATAGCCTATCATGCATCTATCCCCTTTTCACGCTGAATAATACTTCGTTTCGTCGGATCTGGCTTTGGATAAGCACTTAATAATTTTTTTGTATAGTCATGTTGTGGGTTTAAGAAAATTTGCTCTGTCGTACCCATCTCCACAATTTTGCCTGCATACATTACAGCTATTCGATCACTAATATATTTCATTGCACCTAAACCGTGCGCAATAAATAAATACGTTAAGCCCAATTCATCTTGAAGCTGTTTAAACAAATTTAAAATTTGCGCTTGAATCGATACATCTAATGCAGATACAGGTTCATCACAAATTAATAATCTAGGTCTTACAGCTAATGCCCGAGCAATGCCGACACGTTGGCGTTGACCACCAGAAAACTCATGTGGGTACCGTCCCTTGGTCGTCGCTGGAAGCCCCACTAACGCAAGTAATCGCTCTACTTCCTGTTGTATTTCATGCGTGGGGACAATTTTATGTACGCGTAGCGGTTCTGCAAGTAATGATCCGATTGTTTGTCTTGGATTTAGTGAAGAATAGGGATCTTGGAAAACAATCTGAATTTGTTGACTTAGACTTACGCGACCTGTTCGATAATCCATTTGTTGACCATCAAATAAAATTCGGCCACCTGTTTTCGGTTCTAGGCCAATAATTGTTCGCCCTAATGTTGATTTTCCACAGCCTGATTCTCCTACAAGCCCAACTGTTTCACCTTCATAGATTTCGAATGAAACACCATCTACCGCTTTTACATAATCGGTTTTTAAATTCATAAACCCCGTTTTATATGGATAGTAAGTTTTAACATCTTCTAATACAAGTAACGGAGAGTTATTTCGTTCAGCTTTGATTGTCATGACTACTCTCCTCCTTGTGCAATACCTTTTGCCATTCGAAGCATCTCGTTTTATGGCCACTATCGACTTCAATTAATGGTGGTTGTTGTTTTTTACATTGCGCTGTTGCAAAAGCGCAACGATTTGCAAAACGACAACCTACAATATTTTGGTACCGTCCCGGTATCGTCCCTGGTATTGCCTTCAATTGTTTACCGTCAAAATCCATGGATGGAATAGAATCCATTAGGCCCAGTGTATACGGGTGTAATGGTCGCTCAAATAATGTAAAAACATCAGCTTCTTCGACAACTTGCCCTGCATACATAACGATGACACGATCTGCCATTTCTGCAACAACACCTAAATCATGGGTAATAAGTAAGACAGCTGTTTGTAACTCCGTACATAAATCATTCATTACGCGCATAATTTGCGCTTGTACCGTGACATCAAGTGCTGTTGTTGGTTCATCCGCAATTAATAGTTTTGGTTTACATACTAAGGCGATGGCAATCATGACACGTTGACGCATTCCACCTGATAATGAAAATGGGAATTGCTTCATCACGCGTGTAGCATTAGGAATACCCACTTTATCTAACATATTTTGCGCAATTGCTTTTGCTTCCTTTTTATCGACATCTGTATGGAGTAAAATGGTCTCTACTAGCTGATGACCAATTGTAAAAACAGGATTTAAGGCGGTCATTGGCTCTTGGAAAATCATTGAAACTTCATTCCCACGTAACGGTTGAAACTCTTTATCAGAAAGTGCTGTTAAGTTTTTACCTTCTAAATTAATCTCACCTTGCACAATTGAACCGCGCTTCCCTAATAGACGCATAATAGAAAGTGCCGTTACGCTCTTCCCGCTTCCCGACTCTCCTACAATCGCCAATGTTTCGCCTTTTTTCACATCAAAGCTTACATCGTCGACACTGACTACTTTTCCATATTCAGTTTCGAAAGCCGTTTTCAGCTGTTTTACGCTCAGCAAACTCTCCATATAAACACGTCCTATCTCTCTATTTAACAGTCCACTCATGTACGTTAATAAACATACCGAAGTCGCTTGGTGTAGCGCCTTGAACACGTTTATTTACTGCTCCTAATGCTGTTGTTGCATAAATGGAAGGCATTGGTACTTCTTGTTGTGTTATTTCTTGTAATTCACCATACAACGCTTTTATTTTCACTTCATCTACTTCAGTCGCTAATGCAGCTAAAATTTCATTCACACGTGCATTGTGATAAGCGTTTGGATTGCCTTCCCCTAAGAAGTAAGAAATATCAGGAAGTGGATTAATCGGTGTAATCGATACTGTTAAAATCGCTAAATCATATTTCTGACTTACAATTTCATCAATAATCGTTCCGAAATCCATCATTTGGATTTCAGCTGTAATACCTGCTTCACGTAAGTTTTCTACGATGATGTTTGCAGCCTGCTCTAATGTTGCATCACCTGATAACACAGCTAATTTCAACTTTTTGCTTGAATCCCATCCAGACTCCGCTAATAATTGTTTGGCTTTTTCTAAATCATACTTAACGGGTTTAACATCTTCATTTAAGTATGGGCTGTTGCTTGGGAAGAAGCCATCTGTTACTTCACCCGCACCTTTTAATAGATTATCAATAATTAATTGACGGTTCATCGCATATGAAATGGCTTGACGTTGCTTGGCATCCGCTACAACATTTTCATTAATATACATATATTGTGTAGCTAATGGTTCACCATAAGCCGTTGTTAATGTATTTAAACCTTGCACATTTGCATAATCTGATACCGGAATAACACCTGCAGACGGTATGTTCATATCAATTTCACCGCTTTTTAATTGAGCAGCAATTTGATTTCCTTGTAATACCTTAAAGTTTAATTGATCTAAAGAAGAGGCACCTTTGAAGTAATTTTTATTGGGTACCATTTCTACATAATGTGAACGATCCATTTTTGAAATGATGAATGGACCAGATGTAACGGTTGGATTTTGCATAAAATCACTTGCATTTAGCTCTTCCACTGCAATTTTTTCAAGTTGTGCCTTTGGTAATGTTAATAAATAACGCCCTACTGTATCTTGGAAAATCGATAACGTTGTTGGTTTTTTTGTTTTAATTTGAATTGTATCTCCATCTACTTTTGTCACGCCAGAAATAGAACTAGAACCTTGTGGTAAATAACCGCTATCATCTAAACCTTCCACAATAGCAAACATGTACGCATAATTTGACGCTACGACAGGATTTGCCATTAATTGCAATGTGTAAATTACGTCATCTGTTGTAATATCTGTACCATCTGTCCATTTTGCTTCTTTGTTTAAGTTAATTGTAAATGTTTGATTATCTTGTGTTGTAATAGAATCAGCTAACATTGGCTGATAGTTTAATTTTGAATCTAAATCAACTAATGGTAAAAATAATAGATTTGAAACATAAGTAGAAACTAATCCACTTGGTTGTAATGGATTAATGTTACTAGCTGGGTACGTAACACCGATATTGACAACATTTTTATCACTGCTTTTTCCCTTAGAAGAAGGTTCATCGTTACCACATGCTGCTAAAACCACTAGTACTGCCATTGTTAATAACGCTAACATAAAATTTTTCGAGTTTTTGAACATTGTTATTTCTCCTATTTCTCTAAATTAGGTGCTTCATTATGAATGTAATGAAATGATTTGCTTTTCGCCCGCTTCAATCTTACTTTGTATACGATTACTTAAAGGAGGCATCGGACAGTTAAAAGAAGATGAAAATGCGCATGGCGGTAAAAAGGCTTTATTAAAATCAAGAAGTACCGTATCATCGTCTAATTGTTCGATGACTAACATACGACCCATACTATATGTTTCGTTACCGCTTGTTGCATCTCGGAAAATAATAATTGAATATCGCCCAGATTGAAATGGTCGAAGCCTATAATGTACTCCGCCAATTTCCACTTCAATGACCCCTATTGAAGCATGGCTACGCGCTGCACGATGAGCATCACCCGTATGAGAAAATTCAATCATCGCATCATCTTTTATAAGCTTTCCGTTATAAATTGCTTGTTTGTTCATTTCGTATGCAGCAATATGGCTAAACGTTTGCAGTGCAGGGCTGTTTTCATCCCAAATGGCTAATAAATGCATAGAGCCAGGCTGACTAGTTGCCATTGCAGAGATGCCATTCCGCGTTTGCACGATTGTTTCATCCGCAATTATATGCACCTCACTTTCCACTAGCACGCCGTTAATGAATAATTGGTCTTCAGCAGTTGCCGTTAATGTAAGCCCTAGTTGGGATGGACTTGTCGGCTTCCAGCTTCCAGCAATTTGTTTCACTGTTGTTTCACGCATTAACTCATGCATTGCGATTAAAGTTAAATCACCTTGTGCACCCGTCACGTCTATATGGCGTTGCTTATGCCAGGCTTGTAATTGTTCGGTATACATATTTGCCTCAGTCCTTTAATAAAAATTCACGTACAACGTTTAAGAAGTCTTTATGTTCCTCGATAAATGGCATATGACCACTCTTTTCAAATACAGCCAACTGTGAATTTTTAATTAATGAATGCATTACTTCTGACTGTGTTAATGGCGTAATCCAATCGTGACGGCCTGCTACAATCAAAGTAGGTATTTCAAGATTAGCAATTTGTGCGCGCACATCGTATTGTGGCATTAAATATTTGAATGTATAATTTGTAATTTCTAAAGATCCAATTGGACGGCTTCCTGTATCACCACCTAGTTCCTCTTGATAATCGTACCAATATAAATCCCAGCAAATATCCCACCATTGGATTAAATGATTGTCATCACGAATGTTTCCTTCAAATAACTCTGGAATAGTTTGAACTTGTTGTTCCGTTCCAATACGTTGCGCAAACGCTTTAGCTTCTTTATAGAAATCATAGCTTGGTGCAGTGTTAACTAGTAATAACTTACTTACCGATTGTGGGTAGCGCGTAGCATATACTTGGGCAATCATTCCACCAAAAGAATGTCCTAGTACAGCAATTTTATCTAAGCCTAAATAATTACGTAACGCTTCAATATCATCCGCTAACTGTTCGAATGTTGCTGTCGTCACATCGATACGCTCTGATTGACCGTTGCATCGTTGATCTAAATAAACAATCTGGTAGTATTCGGCTAGTGGCGTTAACCACGGCTTAAAATCGGAGTGATCACTCCCTGGACCACCATGTACTGCAATAAGCACCGGTTTTTTTACCATCTTTGGTCCTAGTGGAATATACCCTGAACCTTCTACATCAAAATAAATTTTCGTTCCATTAATCGCTGCAAACATTATGTTCCTCACTTTATTAGATTAATTTTATTTATATAATAATTAAAACTACTTAGTTATTATCTTAATTCCTATTTGTTTAGTCAAGTTTTTTCGCAATAGAATTACTAGAGTGAAAGTTGAGTAAAATTATATTATAAAGTTATTTTTTCATAAATAAATACTGTTTTCGCGCAAATAACATTTTTTACACTAAAATTAGTCCTTCAGTGTGAAAAACAGCAATTTCTAGTATATTGGGTCAATTAATCCGGACATAACTAAGTTCTTTGTTTTTCTAATATTACAAAAATTAGAATTAAGTAGGACTCCATGGACAACCATAACACTATCAATCCCATGGAATGAACATCGCTAAAAAAACAGCTTGCCATGTACAATTTATTATTGTATTTCGCACAATACCAAAAACTGCTTAAAAGCAAAAATTCTTTAAATAGGGCTTCAACTATTTCTCCTCTAAATCAAATATTTAAACTATAAACTACTTGCTATGATTTATCAATTTCTTTTATTGTGTTGCGAGAGTGCTAAACAATTTAATTTTCCGTTTAGCGTTCCCCCTTCATGCTTCATGCCCGTCACAATAAAAAGAGCAATCCGTTCATATTTTCGGATTGCTCTTTCGTATTTATTCACGTGCTACTCTGCGTCCACCATATGGGATGCAAAGTTTTCGTTATGGATTTCTTCATGAACAGGGATGAAGATGCTAACCTGCTCGGTAGGTTCGACATCGTCATTGGCAACCGAGTGAACGACCCCTTTTGGTACAAGGAAAGTGTCCCCTTCTTGATAGGATTTCCACTCCCCATTTTGCAGAAGTTTTACTTTCCCTTTTGTAATATGAATTACTTCTGCCACGTCGTGATAATGGGGCAATACGGCTCCACCTACTTCTATGCGTTCTCTTAAGACCGAGCTAACACTGACGCCGAGTTCATTTGCCTCTTTGGCACTTAGAAGCTCGCGGTGATAGACTTTACGGTGCTCTGTAAATACATTCCACTTTAATGCTTCGCCAATTTTTACTTTCGTTTTGTTTTCGTTCATTTCCAATTCTCCTTACTATACATTTTCATTTACTTGTAATAGCTGATTCAGTTGAAAATAACGGTGCCTGTCTTACCAAGAATGGCATCCTTTGCTTTCTCTAGCGAAGTGATGATTGATTTGCGACCTTGTTTCCCCTTGACGAATGATATGGCTGCCTGAATTTTTGGAAGCATACTGCCTGGTGCAAAATGCCCTTCTTTCATCAACCTTTCTGCCTCTTCGATCGATAACTGATTCAGGTTTTGCTGATTTGGTTTCCCAAAGTTAATTGCGACTTTTTCGACAGCTGTCAATATGAACAGAAAATCTACATTCAACTCATCCGCTAAACATTTACTTGCTAAATCTTTGTCAATAACCGCTTCTACGCCGATTAAAGCATGATTCTTTTCCTCCACTACAGGTATACCCCCACCACCAACAGCGATGACAATACGCCCTGCATTGACTAAGTCTTGGATAATATCTTTTTCAACGACTTTAACCGGAGCAGGCGATGGAATAACCCGACGGTAGCCACGTCCTGAATCTTCTATATAATGGTCACCCGTTTCAGCCATTAATCTTTCAGCCTCTTCTTTTGAATAAAAAGGACCAATTGGCTTTGTTGGATTTTGAAAGGCGTGATCGTTCTTATCAACTACTACCTGACTGACAACTGTTGCAACTGATTTGTTAATTGAGCGTTTTAACAGTTCCTCATGGAGTGCATTTTGCAAATGGTAGCCAATATACCCTTGGCTCATTGCCCCACATTCAGCAAATGGCATACTAGGAATATTTGCATGTTCCTTTGAGCCCTTTTCGAATGCCAAATTGATAGAACCGACTTGCGGCCCGTTACCATGGGCAATCACTACTTCATGACCTTGTTCAATTAAATCAACAATTGGCTTGGCTGAATCGTGTACTAATTGTAGTTGCTCTTCAGGAGTAGAACCGAGTGCATTTCCTCCAAGCGCTATTAATATTCTACTCATTTGCCTCTTCCTCTCCATATAGTTTATAGAAACGAAGCAATCCTTTTTCGAAGCATTCCTTTGGAGGATGGACAATGCCTGCGCCAATCTGCCCGATTCCTGCTACTTTATGTGCCATGCCGGTATTAATAACAGGAAGAATGTTTGTTTCAATCACTTTTCGAACATCAATTCCAAAGGCAGCTCCGCGGAAATTTAGCGTTGGTATAGCATAATTGCTATTTTCACTTACTGTAATGTCATACATTTGTTCGCTATATTGAATAGCATCTTCTACCTCTCCTCCAACAAATTGAACAATTGCAGGCGAACCGCCCATCGCAAACCCACCAATTCCCATTGTTTCCGTAATGGCACTATCCCCTAAATCCCTAGTTGCATCCTGCTCTGAATAGCCTGGGAAATATAAGCCTTTAATAAAGTTTGCCGGTGCGGTAAACCATTCCTTGTCACCTAGCCCGCTAATGCGAATACCAAATTCAACCCCATTCCTCGCCATTGTCGTAACAACCGTGGAATATGGAACGCCGTGTCCTGCATCAAGTGAAGCTTTACATGCTGGCATGGACAGGTTCAAGAAATAGTGTTCATTGTTTTGAATAAAGCGCAAGACCTCTCGCAATGTGTCCGTCTTGCAATCTGTTTGCATAAAATAGTCAGTCATTTCCCTATAGAAAAGGCTTGTTGCTGCCTTATTGCGGTTGTGGCACTCATCTCCCATATGAAGAGCCTGCGCGATGATGGCTTTTAAATCTATGCCATCTGTTAGGACAAGTGCCTTTTTCAAAGCCGGAGCAAAAACATCGCGCAGCCACTTTAGCCGATCAATTACATCGCTAGAAAAAGCACCAAAACGTAGCACTTTGCCTAGACCTTCATTAATCGTACAATATGCCCGGTTTCCATGTGTTCGATTTTCGATGATATGCACTGGCATGGAAGGAGAGACGATGCCCGCCATTGGTCCCACTGTTGAATGCTCATTGCATGAGCCAAATTCAATTGCTCCAGCCTCAATCAATGCTCTTGCTTGTTCCTCATCCGCTGCCATCCCTTCAAAAATAAGTGCGCCAATCACTGCCCCCTGCATCGGACCCGCCATGTTTTCCCATGCAATAGGAGGGCCAGCATGCAGTATTTTTTTGCTGTGCATTCCAGGTATGACATCAATAGCTAGTCCAATATCAATTAAGAAAGGGTGTGCATCTTTTATGCGTTGTATCGATTCTTGATTCGCCTTTTCCACTTTTTCATTTTCCTGAAAGAAATCTAATGCTTCGAGCAATTGTAGATTGCCCCCTGCAGGCGGTTGCCAGTCCACTTGGATGGTTTCAACGCCTTGCAGCTCCAAATCTTCTTTAAATTTGGATGTGCCGATATTAATTACTTGTAATGGCTGATTAAAAAGCTCATTCGCTGTACTCAATTTAATTGACCTCCTTTTGTACAAGCATCGCGGCAATTCTTGTTGCCATTTCATTGCTATCGGCAACAAAAGCGCCTATAGATTGAAGTTTCTTTAGTTGCTGCTGATAATCTTGTTTATCTTTAGAAGTGCCGCAAATATAAGTAACGATTGGCAAGTGCCTTCCTGCCTGTGTAGCCTCGTCTCTTGCTAATTGAAGCGTCTCTAGTGTTACACCTACCGGATCTTCATGGGCACCATATCCCAATTCAAAGTCTAATAACAGAACAGCAGTTTGAGGGTCTCGTGCTTCTTGAAGAATCCGCTCATTTCTAAGTGAAGGCTCTATCATCGGATGTGGTTTACCTTTTGTAAATTCATCATCGCCCATATCAAGCAACGTATGACCTACACTATAGGTAATGTCGTTAAGTTTCTCTTCCTCTTTTTTAGCGACATTACTTTTGACGCTTTTTCCTGAAGAACGGAGAATGGATAATGCTTCTGCTGTCAGCGTACCACCGCAGAATAATCCACGAATGTCTTGCTGAACATCTGCTAATTTTGCTTTTTCTTCAGCAATCCATCGTTGAACGCTCTTTGCAATGTCCGTTTCGATTACGGCTTGCGTATCAAGTAATTGAACAGATTTGCGGGCAGCATCAATTAATGTAGGAGAAAAGTTGGCTCCTGCTGCCTCAACTGCTTTTGCATCACCATCTAAAAAGCAAACTACAACGGGTTTTCGGCATTTTTTCACTTCTGCAAGAATTTTGTCCTGAACATTTCGCGCTGGAGGTTTAGAAATTAATGTGATGACCTTTGTATTGTCATCGTTCTCCAATGCTTGAAGCCCTTGAAGCATCATAATTCCGCCGATTGATTCATGGAGATCGCGACCTCCCGTACCAATTGCCTGTGTAATACCGTAACCAAGTCGATCAATTTGTACCGTCACTTCCTGTAGCCCTGTTCCAGAGGCTGCCACTAGTCCAATGCCTCCTTCGCTTACTTTATTGGCAAAGCACAGTCCACTGCGATTGATAATTGCTGTCCCGCAGTCTGGCCCCATAACGAATAAACCGTTGTCTCTCCCTATTTCCTTCAAAACTTTTTCATCTTCCATACTTACATTGTCACTGAACAACATAACGTGCATGCCTTTTTTTAAGGCTTGACTCGCTTCGCGCGCTGCATATTTTCCTGGAACGGAGATAATCGCCATATTAGCATTCGGTAAGAGATGCAATGCAGAAGTCAGCGTTTTCGCTGTATGATAATTGTCTTTTCCTTTCTTTACCTTTTTGGAAGTTAATTCTGTGTGGATAAGTGTTATCACTTCCTCTGCTCGCTCATCTGTATCTGTAATCAAGGCAATAATTAAATCATTTCCCGTAGCTACTTTCGCCTCATCCGTTAGCAGACCAATGTTTTCTAGCAACTCTTTGTTCATTTCGGTTGCCATCGAAACAACGGCCTGCTCGACGCCATCCATACGATTTATTTTGCTTGATAGTGACATTAATGTTACCGAGTCATGATAGGCGTTACTTTCTATCAATACTTTAGATGTCATAATTATTTTTCCTCCTTTAGGTCGATAAGCTGTTGATATGCTACGCTAACACCAGTCAGCATATCTGTCCCAGAGGTCGATCCCATTTCTAAAATACGCTGTAAATGAGGGATTGGATTACCATCTATGTTGTCCAATACATTAAGTAAAGCTTCGTTGACCTGTCCCTCCAGGCATTGCTTTAGCATAAAATAGCTTACCGTAGTCGTTCTACCTTTCAATCTCTGCAACCATTTTGCGCTACAGCTTTCCATTTTTTTATATAGTGGGGATTCAAAATACTGCCAGGTAGCTAATAACCCTGTTAGAAAATCATCGCCAGACGGTGTTAACCCCATGCCAAGTCCCGCAAAGTTATCAAAAAACCTGTCAAACTTATCTGCCTTCATATCATCTTTTAGCTGCTCTAACCCTTCAAGAAACGGGGAGAAATAGATATTTTTTCGTGTAGCCATAGGAACCTCCCAGTCTGGATACGTGAAGCTTTTCCACGCCGCGTAGATTCCTCCTGTTGCTCCGTGTTGTAGGATAAAATTGTTTAATAGCCGCAAGCGGGATACAGTTGGCTTTAGCTTTGCTTGACAGTGCGGCTTAATATTCCTATTCCAAATGGCCGCATTGGAAAAATCCCATTGCCAATCGTTGATTTTCAATAAATTATAATCAATTAAACAAATAGATTTAGTCAACATTATGGTCGAACACATCATAGAAAAATAGTCATTCTGACAGGTTTTCATCATGCTAGGTGATTGAATCACCTCGTTCTTTGCTAAAGAAAAGAGCATTGTACCGTCATCAGTTGTGAAATTTACTACATTATCGAAAACACTGTGGACTACTCCAATTGGTTCACCAATTGATTGTTGGCGCATCCATTCAAGTAGACGACCGTCCATCTGATTGATTTTACCTGTATATGTTGGAATCATAGATATCACCATATTCTCATGATAGCTAGTAGAATTACGGATACGGGCATGCATTGGACATGTGAATGTAGCATGCCCTCAACTGTTTATTCTCTTAAATGAAAACGCTTTAGTAAATACTTCGTGCAAATGCTTTCTTCGTTAATCTTCAAGTGCAACAAGCAAATTTTTCGATGGAGCTGTCCACCCAAAGATGCCACCTTGCTGGTTAATCATGTGAATGGAGTCTTCATGGTCTTTTGGATCAAATGCTGCTGAGCAATCTTCAAGTAGTAAACAGTCAAATCCACGGTCATTCGCTTCACGAATCGTCGTTTGAACACAGACATGAGTCGTTACCCCTGCAACAAGCAAATGTGTAATACCTTTATTGTTTAAAATCACTTCAAGATCTGTTTGATAAAAAGAACCTTTTCCAGGTTTATCAATAATAACTTCGCCTTCAACAGGCTTTAGCTCGTCCACAATATCATGACCATACTCACCACGGATAAGAATTCTTCCCATTGGACCTTCATCACCAATGCCTGCTCCTTGCTTGCTGCCGCGTTTTAATTTACTTGGCGGGCAATCTGATAAATCTAGGCGATGCCCTTCACGAGTGTAAATAACCATCATGCCCTTCTCACGTGCAACTTCCAAAACCGTCTTAATAGTAGGAATAATAGAGCGTGTTAGCGTAATATCATTCCCTAGCTTTTCACCAAAGCCACCCGGTGCACAAAAGTCACGCTGCATATCAATAATGATTAACGCTGTTGTTTCTAACTCAAATTCAAAACTATAAGGTTTCGCTTCTATTGTATATACTTGATTCATGTAGATCTCCCTCTCGAATGGTATTCAAAACATCTAGCTTTAGAAAACTGACCGCAATGATTTTTTTGATGAAACGGAAAATAATACAGGAAAAACTTGAGTCCATTATATGGAGATAGGCAACTTAACTCAAACGTTTATAGTCCGACGTTATAAGTTAGCCTAATGAAGGAAGAAGATTTTATGTCTTTTTAGAAAAGACGCAGGACAGCGTTTACTAGCTCAGCACCTAGAAAGATTCCTACTACCCCAACAATACCAATAAGAGGGGGAGCCGGCACTGGTAGCTTGATGAATTTGAATAAAATGCCTACAAGTAAACCTCCTATGAATGACAAGATAATCTGCAACATCTTACATTCTCCTTTTTTAGTGGGATGTATTCATTAAAAACCGCATAACCAAACATTTTCTGGTGGTTCGTTTACGTACTCACATTTCTCTTTTCTTTGAGAGAATTGAAAAGAGAATCCATTAGTACACCTCCTAAAAATATACCTACCATTCCAAATATACCTACCAAAGGAGGGGCAGGTAACGGTAACTTAACTAAAGAAAATAATATCCCTACAATCAAACCACCGGCTAAAGACAAAAGATAGTCACGCATTTCCAACACTCCTTGTATTCCAAAGTGTAATACAGAAACTAAATACCTAAATCGTCTATGATGACTGCTGTTTATTGAAACCTCCCTCCTTCAATACCTACATGATAGCATTTGAAAGCGTTTTAATCATTGTAAGAAGTTGATATTTATTTCACTTTTAATTGGCAACTTTCTACAAAGCATAACGCCTTTTTTACAAAAAAAAGACATTGTCGAGAAGACAATGTCCAACGTAAAGTCGTCGCTAGGGTTCTTCACCCTCACCCTTTTTTCAGTTGTAAGTATTGATGCAATTGGTAAGCTAATGAAATTTCTGTTAATTCGAAGCCGTCCTCACCGTCGATGCCAAGTTCTTTCAGCTTATTGATTCGGTAACGCATCGTATTATAATGAACAAACATATCCTCTGCCGTTTTTTGCACATTTGTATTATTTTTAATGTAGTACTTAAGCGTTTCTAAAAGATTTGTATTTTTCTTTTTATCATATTCGAACACTTTCCCTAATTTTTCGGTTACGAAATCTTCCAGCATGTAAAGATTATCAACATAATGAAACAGTCGGAACAAGCCGATATCGCCATAAAAATGAACGTAGGACTGTTTTTGTAAATGTTCTTTATAAACTTGAAACACTAATGTTGAATTGTCATAGTACTCTTTCATTTGGTTAAAATGATGGACTGTATCGGATATACTAACCCCAAGATGTCCATTTTTCTCAAACAGCGTGACTATTGTGTCCCCTAGATTTTGGAGTTTTTTCCGAACATTCTTTTCAGACACCAGACTAATAAAACATACTAAAGAGTCATTAATATAAAGAACTTTGCAATTTTCTATCGGAACATCCACCATTTTAGAAGCCGAGCCCTCAATTAGACCTGAATCAAGCATTTTGTGAAATATCGCCAATTTCTTTTCGCTATCTTTCTCATTTGTTTTGATACTTACTAGAACAAGCGGAAATTGCAAGTTCCATCTAAACACTTTCGCTTTTTCAATCATTTCTGTTTGGGAAGTATATTGATTATGAAAAATGTCTCGGACAAAACTGCTTAAATGATTTCTTTCTTTTTGAAGCAATGTTTGCTCTGTTTGAAATAAAAAAGCGATTATAAAGGAGGCTTGTTCAATAGCAATAATTAAATCCTCTGTTAGATTTTTTTCTTTTTCTAACAATATGACCAAAAAGCCATAGTCATTGCCTCCTGCAAAAATGCACTGAATAAACAAATCATTTTTGTCATAAACGGTATCATCGACTTGCACAGAAAATGTGCTTTTGCTCGCATCTGAATTGTACGCCTTGTGTTGGATTGAAATTTTATGTTCGTTGTGAAGTGAAGACCCGACATATTCAAAATCATTGTTAAGAAGCAAGACTGGGGCATTAACAAGACTAGCAATCGAATGCACGAACTTGTTGACATCTGTGCCCTCCAATAATAACTCCAGTAATTGCTGATGCATCTTATTTCGAAATTCCAACAGCGATGTCTTTACGTCTAAAAACTTTGTCAGTACTTGATTAGTGAGTGTAGATAAGTTTGCACCATCTGGTAGCTTCATTAGCGGAATACCAAGTTCATTTGCTTGCTCCACCATAATGGTTGGAATTTCAGCGACATATCTTCCTGGCTTAATGGCAATTCCTGCAAGATTCAATTCAGCTAATTTTGGAATTAGTGTTTCAATATGCTCTGGTTTATCAGCAACAGGATACAAGGTAGTGAGTAGCAATCCGTTTTGATCGATATATGCGTAAATATCCGGAACTTCCATAAAATAGACATTTTCAACTCTGCGGCTCAATCCAGCCTCTCCTGCAAGGACTTCTACATCTTCAAATCCCTCCATGTTCAAAACATCACTTATTGTAATAAACATATTATCACTCCAGACGAGAAAAAAAGTTCCCTTATTTTCGTTTATTAGACCGCATGCATTATTACGTGACAGCTTCATGATGGATGGTTGTGGTGCTACCAAAGAAAAAACACACCGACAACCCATTTACTTTCAATGGATACTTCGTCAAACAAGATGTTTTTATTATAACACGAATAGCGACCACCCTTTGGTCCTCGACAATTAAAAGACAGTATCTTTATTCAAACATATGTATTTTCATAAAAATAGAATAGTGGAAATAAAAAAGACTAAGCTACCAGCAATAAGCTTTCTTAGTCACGGATGATGCTGTTCATTTTGTTGCAACGTCATGAAGCAGTCGCACTATTTTTCACCCTTTTTTTGTAATATTCATTAATTTATCTTTCTATTACTATACAATATTGTTCTTTAAATTTTTCATAGTTCGGATTGTACATTTGTACGAGATTATCGAGGATAGCTCTTCGTAATTAACGCTAACATACGGTATATGTAGGTCATTCTCGTCATGACCAATCCACACCCTCCATAATTCCACTATTTGCTCTTCTCTAATATTTTCCTTTAGGTACGCCAGTAATTGCTTTGCCCTCAATTCCGAATACATAAAAGTAACTTCATAAATGAATGAATAACTTGTATATCCACTGACATCATAGTAAGCATCCTTTTTAATGACCAACTCATTTAAGTCCTCTTTATTTTCAACTACTACTATTTGGGCACTAGGGTCCATCTTCTCCCAAGGTACCAACTCATGTGGTTTGATTGCTAATTCCATAGCTTCCCTAACAGTAATCGTCTTCGCTTTTGTTTCCACTTCTGGCATTACATAATTTGTTGCGATAAATGAACAATAACTCAGTTCAACTTCCTCCTAAATTCGACCCTTATTAAACAATCGCTATATTAGCACATTAACTCTCTTCTAAATTAACTGTTTCCAATTAAGATCTTTTTCATCTTTATCATTTGGTTTTCTGACAAACTCCATACACCTTTCTTCACAAGCCCCAAATACCATAAAGTTTATTTGTGCTTGCCTTAAAGATGGAAGATTAGCTCCTCCTTCACAATCAGGGTCATCAAATTGAACGCCATCATCTTCCCAAAAACAAATTGTACATATGTCATAAGTTCCTGGGGGTTCTTCGTCTAATGTTTTATATCCACAACAAGGACAAGTATATTTCATAGCATCTCGCCTCCCTTTCTCTGACTTTACTTAAAGATTTGCAAAACAATTCCTTTGCCCTCTACTACCTCTACTTCAGCATAAGCACCATTGATAAAAGTTATTTGTGGAGGAACATGACCACAATCTACATCATAAATAATAGGTATCCCAAGCTCATATGACAGCTCTTTATAAACATCTTCCACTGTGTAATTATTTACAGGCGTATTCGCATCACTTCGACCGAACATAATCCCTGCACATTGCTCAAACCAACCAGCAAGCTTCATTTGAACTAATGACCTTTTTAAATCTGGTGTGTTTAATTCACAATTCTCTAAATACCATAACACAGGCTCCCCACTGATATGTTGTTTTCTAAAGGTTTGGACATCACCATAAGCTGTCCCAATCAAATGTCTAATCACGTCTATACATCCGCCAAGTAAACGGCCTTGTATCTGTACTTGTTGATTGGACACAGTTTTCCAATAAGTTTGTTCTGTTAAATGAAAAACACATGGCGTGGGAGCATTGTGTTGCCATTCCTTTTGATATTTAGATGATGAATATTGCAGGATAGATTCCTCACTATTAGTCGATAATACAGCCTGCCACATGGCAGTAGTGTCATCTGAATATTCGCCTCTTAAATCTACAAGATTAGTACCATGAGCAGTAGCTATACCTGTTTTTAATGTAATTGCTAATAATAATGCACTGATATCTGAATATCCTACTACCCATTTGTTTTTTATCTGTTCAAAATCAATTTTATCTAGTATTTCAATTAACAGTTCCCCACCCCATGGAGGAATGATGATATTTATATAATCGGCACTCATCATTTCATTAAACTCATCCGCCCGTTTTTCGGCAGAAGCTGATTTAGCTTTTTCTTGAGTCCAAACCGTATCACCACAAATAATATGAAAACCTTTCGATTTCAGACGCTCACAGGATTGTTTAAACATCTCATGTAGCCCCTCCGGAACCCCTGATGAAGGTGCCGTGACTCCGATTGTTGCATCTTTTTCTAAGCGCGGGTATTTAATCATATTTATCTCTCCTGATTTTTTCATTATTTTACCAAATAGCTGTAAAACGAACAATGACTAAATTGGTTAATACATACCAAAAAGCCACAAAACGTTAATTGAATAACATTTGTGGCTTTTTTATGTGTTTTCAAACCTATAAGGTCAGATTTGGTGAAAAAAGAGGATAGACTTTGATCTATGATAAACTAATCATCAAAAAGTAAATAATCACCAATAATATTAAGATAATTAAAAAATAAGAAATCCACATGATATGTCTATTTGATGGAACAAACTCTTCATTCACTATCTGTTTTCTTTTTGCAGAATAATTAAATGTAGCTGTAAAGATAATTAAAATCCCAAATAAACAAGCTAACAAGCCAATTATGGCTGATAAAAAATCTACCCAAAAATTCCGAACCGTTCCTATAGCAAAGTGCAAACTCGTTGCCAAGAAAGCAACCCCTAAAATGGAAATGGCCGTTCGAATCCATGCTAAATATGTTCTTTCATTTGCCAAATGTTGCTGGGCATATTTTAATTGCTTCATTTCTATTTCTGCCTGATTTAAAGGGTGATTCTCCATCTAATTAACACCTACTCTTTGGTTAGAATATTTTCAATTATTCTATTTTAATATATCGTATTGTAGAAAAAATAAAAGAGGATGATTGTTTTTTCATTTAATGTATGTTGAAAAATGATGTAAAACCATTTCTTTTAATCTTTTGTTCTACATATTACTATGTAATGGGAAAATAAAAATGATTAATGACACACGCCACCGTCAGAATTCACTTGAAAATAACACGTTAAAATAGAAAAATAAGGGCATCCCTCTCCCCCCTAAGAGAGGGATTATTTTCAAGTGTTTCATTGTAGAGCATGTATTATTTAGAGGTAGTAATGAACATTTAAGGCACAAGGAGCTATGAACTTGCACAACTTTCAATACCCTAAGTAGGTGAAGGTGAAAAAAGTAGAAAATTCAAGTATCAATGCTTTTATTATGATCATTTGAGAAATGGTACTCAACTTTAACGATCTAACAAATATTCGCAAAATAACATTACTTGCTATGAGAAATTGGCAAAACTAGCATTTACAGATAGGGAATACACGCTAATTTTTTAATCACGATCTGGCAATTCGTAATTGTTTGTATTACTTAATTTTTCACTTTCATACACCATCTTACCTCCCAGATGACCGGTATATGCTAATGTAGAAGAACCTATGATACCTAAAATCACTACTAAAGTTACAATCCATTTTGTATTAATTTTCAGTTTCTGCCCAAATAATTTTAATATTGAAATTGCACCAAACAATATTAAAGATAATAAAGCCATATTTTCATGTAATTCAACTGTCGATTCGATAACTTCTCCCCATTTTTGTTCAGCAAATTCTTCTGCTGCATCACCTGTCATAAAAGAAACCAAACCGGTTACAAAACCTGTTACAAACAAAATTGTACTTGTCTTAAATAAATACTCTTTCTTTAAAAACAAATTGATGACTTCAATTACTGTTGCTGTTAATAATAATGCAATTGGAAAATGCACAATGGACGGGTGTAGTGGCACGTAATTGCCTCCTTCTTTAAAAAAATTTACACAATAGATCAAAACAAACATCAAGAAAATTTATTCAACGTTTATTTCACTTGTTATAAAATAGTCTATCCACTATCAATGAAATTTAACTGAAAATATTAATATAATGAAACAAAAATTGAACTGTTATCATGATGAATGAAATCTTTATCTATTTAATTGAATTTTCTGAATTAAAGAGGCCTCAGGGGAGTACACAATTCTTAACTAGCCATCAGGGCAGCGTGCTTCTCCGTTTACCAGTTGTGTCACTATGCCACTAGCTCTTGGCATTCCTAAATTATCATAATTAGCAACCATTGTCGTATAGACGCTCTAAATCCGTTTCCAGAGTACATTCATTTGACTTATTCTTTACAACAATGTTCCTGCAAAAAATTTAGGTCGTCACCTTTCTTTTCCTTAATACATAGGATACGGTTAAGATTATTTTCCACTATAAAAGTAAAGGGGGATATAGTAATGAATAGACATAAAAAAAATCCACAACAAAATCTAGAAACGACGGAAATTGAAATAGCAAGATTAGCATATATCGGAGCATCCATCGCAACATTGGGTGACGGTCTTTCTGCAGTTGCAGCAGGTCTAGCACTAAATGCTTTAGAAAAATCAAATAATCAGGATCCTCAAAACCAAAATAGTGATAAATCGAAAGAAGTAGATAATTTGCAAAAACAGATAGACCAAATAATCATTGAACTAAAACAAGTAAAAAAAATGATGCAATAATTACATGTTACTTCCAGTTACTTATAAAGCTTATTAAAAAGGAGTGTGAACGATTGCAATACGGCGTACAACCAACTTCAAATAATCAATTTCTTGTCGATCTTGTTAAAGCCATTAATGGCGAATATAATGCTATACGATTTTATGAGCACTTGGCTCAGCTTGCTCCAAATGAGGATGTTAAAAAACGTATTCTAGAGATAAGAAAAGATGAAATGCGACATTACCAAGGTTTTGCTTATATGTATACCTCCCTTACTGGTCAGCACCCTTCTCCACAAATAACAGAGCCATTGCCATTAAATTTTAAAAGCGGAATTTTAACTGCATTTAAAGACGAACAAGAAGCGGTCGAATTTTATCATCGTGTGGCTCGACAATATACAATACCTTATATTAGCAACCAATTTAGTTCAAATGCTTCAGACGAACAAAATCACGCAGTTTGGTTTTTATTCTTTATAAACCAATATTGACAATGCTCTTACCGACTATAAGTCGGTTTTTTATTTATAAATCTCCTTTTACGATCAATATCATTTTGACCCGAACCTCTTACCGTACTAGATGTTGCTACGCTGGTATTATGTCTTCATATATTTTGCACACTGTGATTTATATCTTTTTATAAACTTCATAAAACAATCCGCTTTTAACAAATCTCTTAAATCATCCTAGGGTATTTCCCTATAATACATATTGATAATATGTTGAAACAACTTTAAGGTGGTTTATATATAGCCTATAAATTAGATGATTACGCCATCGTTCCATAAACTTTACTCTTGTTATTCCTTAAGCCATTTCAGTTTTACATCATCCTCTAAACAACCGAGTTGATCGAAATGACTTGCTATAATACCAAAATACATATTTTCATCTGTATTTACATCGACTTTACGTAGCGTATCATTAACGATATTTGCAGCATCCTCTCCTAGTGCATAAATTGTGTTGAAAGCACGAACGCGTATATTTTGGTCTAAATCAAACATAGCCAATGACAACTCATCAGTCGGAATAGGCTCACTAAAATGAGCATACGGATTTTCGTAAGTAGCACAATAAATTCGCTCTCTTGCTTCCTCAAAGGTATGCCCTAGTAATACCCCTTCAGCATAAATCGCATTATCTTTTTGCGAAAGATTAGCTAAATCAATTTCTACAAAGTGCATATCTTTTACAATATAGTATTTGTCATCTGCATTTAGCGCCAGCACATAATCATCCCATGTAGCAATTTCTCCTGGTTCAATATAAACTGCAGGACGATACAAGTAGTTTGCTGTCACATCTTTAAAGAAAATTGTCCATTCAGCATAAGGGCTACCAAAACTAGATAACACTCGTAATGCAAATCTATCCTCTTGTTTTATTAATTCGTCATATACGTAATATCCTTCAAGTTGACCTTCTGTTTGTGCATGTTGAAACTCTAACTGTACAATTGATTCGACTGTAAACCCGCCACTCATATCTAGGAGAAGTGTAAATTTAGTTCCTTGTTGCTCAGCATTCAAAATTTTACCATCATGAAATGACTGTGAAAAAACGGTTTGTGCGGACGGATTAAAATGTTCAACAAGTGCTTCACGCTTTTCATAAATAGCATGGCTCTTAGCTGTGAACTGCTCAATTGTCACATTGCACCATTCTTCAAATTCTTCCATTAGCGTATCCTTTCGAAATAAAGTTCGTTCAATAATTTCCTGCTGAAACTTTTTTGGTAAGATCCCTACATACTCGCTTAAATGCTCATACAAATGATTTTCAAATTTAGCATCGATCTCTTCCTCAAATGGATATGTCTGTGCTGCGTTGAATACTTCCTGTCGTTCACGTGTTAAGAAAAACATCATTCCACTCCTTAATTAATTGTATAGTGAAAAATTATGAATAACTATAATAGACTAGCTTTATAGGACTTAAACTTTATATCTCTCTTATTAATTTATCCTGAATAGATAGCGTTGAAAAACTACAAGAATAGTTCCTTTTTTAATTACAGAATCGTGTCCGATTGTGGCAGATTGACCTTCATTTCGATACAGATAATAAATATTAGGTACGATATTATTCAAAAATAGACATTTCAGTAATACTTATTCCGTGTTTACATAAGTACCTGTTTTTTAGCACATTTGAAGCCAACAATTATCCGAAGCGATTATGAAAACACCAAACAATAAGAAATATACTCACTATCCCCCAAGCAGCAGTGCTCCATATCCACCAAATTACAGATTTAGCTTTTGATGAATTTTCTTCGTCGTCCATATTTGCTTTTATATACTCGACCTTACTTTCCATTTCTTTTTTCATAGAAGTGAGAACAACAATTCCAATTATGATGAAAGCAATCGTTATCCAGAGTAATAGGTCCACCTTTACACCCCTTTATATAAATGGATTTCACTGCAATGTAGCGTAAACAAAGATAATAAGCAACCTTGTGTTAATGCAAGTGCGTTACTGTTGCAATCTAAAATTCTTAAAGCGTCGTTTAGGTCAAAAGAAGCTTAATAAATTATTTTTCTATAATATGACCTTTAGCAAAAGAAGGCACAATTCTTGTATGAATAGCTTCCGATTGTTGTATATGGGTGACAGCAGTTATACATGTTGAACGTAATAAGCTGTTTTAATACGATTTTGACCAGCTTTTAATTTCGAACCGTTGCCTTTACTGAAAGTATTAATATTGCGCATAGCATATGGTCACTTGAGTACCGTTTTCATTGGATTGGATTGTACTCTGTAGTTCAAGTACTCGACAAATATCTTCGATGATACGTAAACCAGTACCCTTTTCCTCCACATTAAACCCAATCCCATTATCCTTAAAGTTAATTGCGTTTGTTTGCAAAGTGATTTCCAATGTATCACACGCTGCATGACGCACTATATTTTGGAAGATATTATCAAATAATCGGTGCAACCAAATTTCATTACTGCGCCATTGGCAGTTAGTTGCGCAATTGTTTAACACAATAGAGATTTGGTTGACTTTAAATAAAAAATTCCACTTTAAAATAATTGTATTTAGAAGTTTTAGAACATCTACTTTTTCCATGATTACATACGAATTATCAACACGAGATAAGCGTTCAAAGTCATATTCATTGGATAACTTTGAAATATAGTTTATTTGTTCGTTTAAAGAATTGAAAATATCCTGATGTTGTGAAAAATCATGTTCGATTGTGTACAGTTGTAAGCGCATCGCTGTTAAAGGCGTATTAATATCATGGCGCAACTGAGTTAAAAGTTCTTGTTTCATTCGCTCCTGTTGCTGTATTTCAATTTCCTTTGATATCGTCCGGTCAATAAGGAGGTTTACTGCATTGGTTAAATCACCTAATTCATCATTTCTAGCGTAAGGAATCTTTTGAAGCCTCTTCTTGTCGTCACTTGCCAACTCCATAATTGTTTTGTTTAATACATTGATCCGTTTAATCAATGTATTAATAGATTTAGAGAATAGAATAGCCAAAGCAAAGAAACTGACGATAAATAATCCTAGCATAATTGGGTAAGCTTTTGACTCATAAAACTGGGTTTGTGCATCATTTGAAAAATGATTGTAAATGATCGTTACGATAACACTAATCACGACAACAGAAAGTGGAACACTGCCTATAACCGTCAATAGCAATAGTTGATATTTCTTTTTTAGTTTCATTGTTTCATATGAGTGTTCATACGATACCCTTCTCCATATACATTTTGAATAATAACACCATCTCGATCGTCAATTTTGCTGCGTAACTTTTTGATATATACGTTAATTAAATTTAAATTGCGATCCTCTAGCGGCCAAAGGTATTCCATGAATTGTTCTTTAGATAAAATAAAATTTGCGTTTTCGTAGAGATAAAAGAATATTTTCTTTTCAATCGCTGTCAATTCGACTTCTTTATGATGTTGATGATTAACAACACGCATATGCGTAACATCAATTGATAAATGTTGTATTTGTTTGTGAATACCGTAAGTAGCAACTAATTTATTTTTTATTCGTATTAATAATTCCCTCGGATCAAATGGCTTTACCATATAATCTTCGCCAATTTCAAGCCCTCTTAATTTACTCTCAATATCACTTCTAGCAGTTAAAAATATGATAGGGATATTATGCCCTAGCTGATTAATTCGCATGGAAATTTGATACCCATCCTCCCCCGGTAGCATAATATCCATAATGACAATGTCGACTTGCTTAATAACGGTATATAATGAAGCTCCATTTTCTAACCAGATTACGTTATACCCTTCTTTTTGTAATATATTCTCTAATAAACTTCCAATCATTTTATCATCTTCTACCAGTAAAATTGTAAACAACATTTTCGTCCTTTCCTCACTATTGTTCAACCATCTCCTGCAAGAATTTTTGGGTTTCTTCATAGATTTCAGTAGAATGGTACAAGTAAATACTGTGCTTGCTTTTTATTTGAATTACAGTTGAAACGTCTAACTGCTTTGCAAAATCCTGATAGTCTTTTAGTGATGCTTTAGCAGCTTTAGAATTTTTATCAAGGTAAGCATCAATAAATAAAATTGGGGTTGTTTTGGGAATAGGTAATGCGGTAGACTTTTTACTATTATTTACGACATGAAGCATTTCTTGTTCGATATCGTTGTTGATGCCCTGTTTATTTGAAATCGCCTTAAATATTTCTTTTTCTTTTGAAGTCAGAAAATCTTTCTCTAAGACGGCATCGTTATATGCTAAATTCGGAAACACTCTTTGGAATCCTAATTCACTTAAAGCATTCCCTATTTTCATAAAAGTCTTTTCTGCGAAACCTACGGGATGTTTTATATATTGAGATGGTAAACCAATATCTAACGCCACAATGGCTTTTACTTCTTTCGGATATTTCTGCGCCCAATAGATGGCTTCGATTCCTGAAATAGAGTGTGGTACTAAAATATAAGGGGGCTTATTCCCACTTTTCATTAGTGCCTCCCTCGTTTGTTCTAGTATTACATCTATATCCCGATTGTCGTTAAATACATCACTATACCCATATCCCGCTCTTTCCACAACGGCAATTTTATCTTCTTTTGAAAAATGACGATACAAGCTTTTTAATTCATACATCGGTGCTGCTACTGCTGAGCCAGCCATAAATACAAATGTATCATTGTCCTGACCTTCAGAATAAACATTCATCTTCTTTCCGTTAAAATCGATTAGTTTGCCCGTATTATTCTCTAATAACAAACTTTCTTTATTTTCTTTGAACTTATGGAAGCTAAAGACAGAGACGCTAAGCACAAGCAATAACATACAGAAACCTACTGAAAACCACTTCATAATTTTTTTCATTTTCTAGTTGCCCCTTTCAATTATAGATACAAGGTTAAAGTAAAAAAATATAATTCTTATAAACTTTTGATGATTTTTTGAATTTAAACAGTCAATAAACTAAATTTGGGCACACATCAAAAAGTCACGAATGTTTTTAAATGAACGCTTCGTGACTTTACTAATAAACTATATAGTTAAACAAACTTAGCTTATGTGTGAATAAAAAATAGACAAGCATGATGAAATATCAGCTTGTCTATTAGCATTTATTTTATTGTGATGCTTTTTTAGCGTTTGAAATAATCGTAATAATTAATGCCACGACACCCACGAAAATCAGCAACGCACCTACTGGCGTTAAGAAGAAGTATGGCTCGTCTATCATGCCATTTTCCTGTACTGTGACAGGCGCAAACTTTGATGCGATTAATAATATAATCCCTAACACAAGGGGTACAACAGCAAAAATCATTTTTTTCATAAATACTTTCTCCTCTACTTTTATCGGTTTTTTATGTTTTTCTTAATCGTTGTAATAGCCATAATCATCAATGCAATGACACCGATAATGATGAATAGCACACTTACTGGCACTAAGAAGAAGTACGGCTCATACAGCATGCCATCTTCCTGTACACTGGAAGGTGCGAACGCTGACGCAATCATCAATATTACGCCTAGTATTAGTGGAACAGATGCGACGATTATTTTTTTCATATGACATCATTCCTCCCCTTTTTCATAAGCTAAAAGATCACCAGGCTGACAATCTAACACTTCACAAATTTTATTTAACGTTGAAAATTTTACTGCTTTTGCTTTTCCCGTTTTTAAAATCGACACATTAGCCATCGTAATGTCAAGTGCTTCTGATAATGCTGTCACCGACATTTTTCGTTTTGCTAACATGACATCGAGATTGACGATGATTGCTATAACTCCCACCTCAAATCGTTAATTTCGCTTCTTCCTCTAGCTGTATCGCCTGTTGAAATACATTCGCTAATACACGTAAAAATACGGTTAATGTTACTGCCATTCCAAAAAATAATAAACAAAATGAGAAGATAATTGTCGTAGCTTGCTCACTAATAATGATGTAAACAATGCCAATTGCATACAGCACAATCTCACTCATTGCTAAATAACTCATGTATGTAAAATGTTTAACATACTGTTCACTAAAGAGCTTTTTAGTAATTCCTGAGCAAATTTTCCAAGCAAACAATAACGCTAGATAAAAAGGGATGGCAGTTACCCACATAAATAGCATAATCGGCATACCTTCAATTTTAATTGCCATTTGGGGCACAACTAAGAAACAAAATAATATACCCGAAAATGCAACCATTATAATCAGAAACTTTAACCACATTGCTAACTTCTTCATATTGCCAACTCCTTTTACAGTATGTCGCGCTTTTTAAACACCACACTTGCTATGACTAACATGACAAGCAGATGTATAACTACATAAAGAAAGGACGTTGTTAACGTTAAGTGCTCTGATAGCATATTCGTTCCGTTTCCAATTAGCGGGTTAGCATCCAAATCTCTTAAACTTAAATGCTTAAACACAACAACATCCGAATATTTCTTCAACACAATTGTCATAATGTTAACGATATTACCCTGCAATAAAAATATAAGCATTGTAATTGTTACAGGTAGTATTGTTGTGGTAAACAAACTCGCAAGCATAAGTGCTAACGTAATATAGAAGACGATGGGCACTAACTCGTACATGATAATTTTAAGCAGTATGGCAAGTGTAAAATCATCTGCCATCCAACCGAAACGTAAGCCTCCTACAAGCATCGAAACCAGTAGTGCCGTGACAATAAACAGAACAACGGTAATCAGGATTGCAAAATACTTGGATAGCAAAATAGCTACCCGCGTCTTTGGACGAATTAATAATTGCTTAATCGTACCTTGCTGAAACTCATCAGCAATCGACTTTACCATTAACGAAATGCTAAATATCGTGACAAACATCGCTGTAATCGTAAAGTTGAAATGAGAAAATGTTACATAGCTTGAAAACCTCTCCGCTGGTGGTAGCCAATTTTTAATAATAAAGGCAGTCGCTACTTGCAACGTAAGAAGTACCGTTAAAAACACGCTCACATTCTTTTTTACGAAAATTTTCATTAACTCATTTTTGATTAAATTAATCATGAAGTTGCCCCCTTGGTAATTTCTAAAAATTCATCTTCGAGTGTTTTTTGCTTGGGAATAACCTCATAAATCGCAATATTGTGTGACACGAGCTTTGCAATAATGGCGGCAACCTCTACTTCATCTGCTGTTACCTCAAATGATGTGTCACTTATAATGCGGCAGTCTATTAGCTCATCAATGCCCTCTGTTTGTGTCGTTTTAATCTGCACACGATGCTCGCCCGCCTGTTTTTCATGTAAATTGTGCTCTTTAATAAAGGTGCCCTTATTAATAATGAGCACACGGTCACACATTAGCTCAATCTCACTTAATAGGTGGCTTGATACAATGACCGCTATTTTTTCCTTCTGTGCAAGCTCGCGTAAATACTCCCGAATTTTGCGAATACCGGCAGGATCTAAGCCATTTGTTGGCTCATCTAAAATTAAAACTTTTGGTTGATGTAACAAGGCTTGTGCAATCCCTAAGCGCTGCTTCATACCAAGCGAGTAGTTTTTCACAAGCGCGTGTATAGATTCTCCTAAATCTACGAGCTGAACTATTTCATCAATGCGCGCCTTCGAAACTTTATGATTCGCCATATTGGCAAAGTGCATTAGGTTTTGTCTACCTGTCATATATCCATATAATTCAGGGTTCTCTACAATTGCACCAATATTCATGAGCGCTTTTTCTCGCTCTGTAGCAATGCTATGGCCACAAATTTGAATATCTCCTCGCGTCATACTAATTAGCCCTGTAATCATTCTGATTGTCGTTGTTTTTCCACTGCCATTCGGTCCTAAAAAGCCATAAATCTCGCCCTCTTTTACCTCGAAAGTTAAGCCATGGACAATTTTTTTATCGCCGATGCTTTTTTGCACGTCGGTTAATTTCAATACGGTTTTCCCCATCTGTCAACCACTCCTTTTGATGTTTTTTATCGTAATATAAAACAAATTACATTGCAACAAAAATATATCGTAAATCAATAAATTTATATTTCATTACAACAAAGTAATGTGACGTAAAATTATATTTATTTGTTGAAATCAAAGAATGGTTTCATTTTTCTTTAAATTTGACTACCGTATTTTTAGGAGTAACAGGTTGTATTAAATCAATATATTTTTGAATATAATGTAGCGTTCTTTATTGTTTACAAATCAAAAATTTAAAGAGGTGTTTTTATGGTCATAACACCGGATATTTCTACTCTAGAATATACGATGAAAAATGGTATTAAATATTTCGAATTAGTGGCAGAACCTGTAAATCAAGAAATACTGCCGGGTGTTTTTATTAAAGGTTGGGGATACAACGGTAGTATTCCAGGACCGACCATTCAAGTTTATCCAGGGGACTATATCAGTATAAGAGTAATAAACCAACTCCCTGAAGCTACCAGTATTCATTGGCACGGGCTGAACGTTCCTAACGTCATGGATGGTGTCCCAGAGGTAGAACCTTCTCCTAGAATTGAACCAGGGCATTATTTTGATTATCACTTTCACATAAATAACCCTCCTGGAACCCATATGTATCATTCTCATGTGAATGTTGCAAAGCAAGATATGCTGGGATTACTAGGGGGGTTCGTTATTCTGGATCCACATGAAATAAATGTGAATAAGGACTATCTATTACTTATGCAGGAGTGGAGTCTTAGTGGATTGCAAAAGGGGGAAAAAGTCAAAACTGGTCAATATCATCTTAATCCATTTGCGATGGAATTTAACATGTTTACGATTAACGGAAAGAGTTTTCCATCTACCACACCTATGGCAATAGAATATGGTGATATTGTTCGTTTAAGGTTAGGAGCCATACAGATTAATCATCATCCTATGCATATTCATGGCCATCAATTTTTAATCGAAAAATCTGATGGTAACTCTATAGTTAATAATAGAATATTTAAAAACACTATTTTAGTAGCTACTGGTGAAACTTGGGATGTGATATTTAAAGCCAATAATCCAGGTATATGGCCATTTCACTGCCATATCGCACATCATGTTTCTAATAACTTTACGGATGGAACAGGTGGGATGTTCACTACCTTAGTATACAAATAGTAAAAAACATTTATAGACAAGCCCATTTTTTTAATGATATCCCTCTTTCAATTAAAGCCTTCATCATCTCAATATTTTCTAATCCCCCCTTCTCGTGGCGCCCAGCAAGTCGTCCACGAGCTTTTGTCGCTCCTCGCCCCACCATTTTTCAACCAAATGCCGCAAATGCTTTAAATTTCATCTTAGATTTATTTTACAATCTTCTGTCTTTCTATAGTTATACATCCTCCAACTACTAAGTTGAACGTTTACTAGCTTTGATTTTTCAATTGTTTCAGGTGATTAGCATATAGACAAAACTACCATTACTAACTAATTAAACAAATAATAGACTACTAACTACACGTTACTCTTCTTATTTCATATCCTATAGTATCCTGGCAAATAAACTTAACTTACCAGGTGAATCTGATATGAAGGGAGGTAAAAAAATGGGATATTTAAACAAAGATAATGGCAATCAAAATTTTAACAACTCGCTTAAACATTGCAATTGTCAGAATCATTCTAACTGCTCTAACCGTTGTTCAAAAAAATGCTGTCACCAATGCCAGCCTTGTCAATGTTCATGTTGCGGAAATGTGGGCGGAGGAGGTCCTATAGAAATAAATATTTTCGGATTTAATACGTCTGGTTTTACCTATGTCCTTAGCCAAGGCGGAAAAAGTATAGAACGTGCTGTATCATTTAGTGTCTTTGGGATTGATTTCAACTCTGACGGGATACTTCCGCACCCTCGTACAATTTCTGGAATAGTCAGAAGAGATGGAACTATTCCCTCAGGATCAGTCGGTTTCACTGTCTCTCACGCTCCAAATACGGGGACATACAGAGTTATTTTCACTAAACCTTTTTCCATCGTCTCTCCTGATCAAGAACCTACTTTAGAAATAATACCTGATCCAGTAAACGTACAAGTAGGTAGGCCTGGATTCGGGACAGGAGAAGGTGTTACAGATGTTATTTCAGGAATAATCAGCAGTGAAGGGGCTATTTTGGATGGAACAACACTTGAATGTAGTCAAGAGTATGCGTTTACAGTAGAAAAAAATGATTGTCAACCAGGCTTTTATAGAGTTAGGTTCAAACCTGAGTTACAAGTAAGGACGCTGCTTAGAGGTGGGATTGAAATTAGCATTATAGATTTGCAAGTTCAATCACCTGGATGTTGTGCGAATAACTGTTCATGTAACCGTAAATGCACATGTCGCTCTTCTTCTAGTACTGGCGAAGTATATAGTCAAGGGATTGATCTGCCTTTTGTTGATAGAAGTGGTTTTATTTATAGACCTTATGAAATCACAGATGTTGGAAAGGTATATGTCGATTTACCGGTTTCCTTCTCTGCTCTACTAATAAGAGAAGAATCTTAACCATATTTACTATTAAAACGTTTAGAAACCTTGTTAAAAATGATATTAAAAACATCATTTAAATAGGTTACAGTGAACCCTTTTATATTTCAATTTTTGGAAAACACTAATACTGAAAGTAAATCAATATAAAATACAAGATGTCTGGTTCCTAAAAAAATACAGAGGTATTTTAGAACCAGACATCTTCAATCTATTCATACACTACCTACATAGTCGCTTTGACAACTTCAACATTCAGCTAGACAAACTCAAAAATCATTGAGTTTGTCTATAGCCTGATTAGCGCTCATTATTGAGCACTATTTTTATAAATCGTCCAAGGACAAGCATGTTTTTTATCCTCAAGTTCAAGAAGCTTATTCACCTACCAAACCGTCGTTATCACGGTCTTGCATATATTTGTACAACCAGTGTTCACGAGTTATTGGCATGCTATAACCTGCTGCTTTTGCTTCTTTAATCGTCACTTGTCCATTTCCATCTGTATCAACACTCGAAATATCTTCAGTGCCACTCGAAGCATTGGACTTATTCGAACTTGTTGAGTTAGTAGATTTAGTTGATTTACTTTCAGTTAATCCGAGAGATTTATTTATTTCATCAGGGTTACCGTTAGCAAACTCATCTACAATTTTATTCCCTTTTAAAGTGTAAGTGTACTTGTAATGAGAAGGAATCTGCGTTTCCTTATTAGGATATGTAATAATAGCTTCAAAATTAGTAGCTCCACCAGCTTTACGAATAGCGTCTTCCATATATGCTTGATCACCATGTCGATTAAGGGTGCTATTTTGTGGCGTAATATTATAAGCGTTTGATACCCCACCAAGGGAATCTGCAATAATATGTCCTTCATCTAAATCTGCTCTTTCTACACCAGGAACTTTTGCTTCATCCGCGTAGTATCTGCCAGCTGATGTTACGGGTTCGGTACGGTCATCTTGTAGAACGATTTCGTCAGCAATGACACGAACCAATTGCCCTGCCTCATTCGTAAATGCATAGTAATGGCGGTCCCCAAAGCCAATGTCAACGACGACGTTAGGTTCGCGATGTCCTGACAAATCGCCACCATCCACTTCAATCAGTTTGTACCCTTTGAACAGTTCATCTTTTGTTTGAGTTGCTGTATTTTCTGATGCTGTTTTTTCTGTTACCGTAGTTGTTGTTAATTCTTGTGAATCTGTTTCTTTCACTGTAACGGATGCATCTTCTACGTTCGTACAACCAACAATAAAAATGGCAGTTACAAGTAAGATTAAATAGTTTATTCTCTTTTTCATTATGGGACTCCTTACAATTGTTTTTTCTGAACATTCTAGAACTCTATTAACATTGTTAACCTATTTATAATAGCATATTACAATATTCATTTTATTACAGTAGATACAATTTCAATTTAAGAAAGTAGTGCACCCCGATGGTTTTTATTTTAACTCAAGGAAAATTTACTCTTTTTCCCTAGAAAAAAACACCTCCAAATTGAAATTAAGATAGTTACACCCAAATTTCAATTGAAAATGCTTTTTTGTCTATCCCTATTTTCGAGTAAATTCCCATTGAGTGGTCTTTTTTCTAGTCTATTCTTCAACTGGCTTCAATAGATTGGCTGGAATAAAACCAAAGTTCACATCTCCCACCATCAAATAACCATTGATCTCAATTCCTGGTGAATAAAAGACTGTTCCCTTCAACTCTTTACCATAGTATCTTGTTATCATCGGACCATTATATTGTTCTGTATCTTCTGTTAATATATACGAGCCTTTATTTCTTGTTTTCTTTTCAAAAATTCGAATATCAGTGCTATCGAGAATACCTGTACTGCTTACATCTCCACCTTCAATGTCTCCAATACAATAATGGTAATTGAATTTACCATTCTCAATAGATACTAATGATACTTGTGGTCTACAAACCTCTTCTCGATTTCCAACTCTAAAAAGTGTGCCATATTCAATGAAAGTATCCATACCATTCGTTTTCACACCCTGATGATTAATCATGACATAAGCTGGATTATTATAGAATGATGAACGTATATCGATCGGTACTTCTTTGAAAACTACCAAATCCGTTGCTTGTACCCGATATTGCCCCATTTGATAAAATGTTTTGCCATCATATTTTTCAATATCATACGTTTTAAAAAAGTTATTTCGCTTAACCAATAAAGAATCAAACGTACCATTTGGATTTTTCTTATATACTTTTATGTCTTTTTTAAAGGTCATTTTTCCTGTTTGCCCTTTTACAACTTCTGCTCCATCATACATCACTTTTGCTTCTGATTTTGTAGGATTTACTATCACAAATACACATGCTACTAGTAACAAAATAAATATTTTTTTCATCATTCTCCCCTAACTGTTTTATTTCAAACAAACATAATATCTCATTATTGTATACCGGTAATCTAATATCTACCAATGGATGTTAATAGCCCAACAAAAGTTGCGTGTTTTTACCTAACTTATTTTATCCATAATCATTCAAGCCTATTAAAATACCTATGCTATTTGTTTTTGTTTAAAAAATGACTTGCTAAATTGCTCGTAAAACATCCTTCCTTAGATACTTTTCTTTACTATACCATGTGCTACTTTTCTTCATTTCGCTATTTTTGATATCCTCTTGCCAATAAACAACCTGGCTCTTTAATGAAAAAAGCACTTTCCTTATTCCAGGAGAGTACTTAATTGCTTATATAAAACTATATTAGATCTTTTTTAAAAGAAGTTAAGGAAAGGCGTTCTGTTATACTTATTTCCTCTGTTTTTGAAAATCCATTTTTCAAATAGAAAGTCACTGCTGGTGTATTCTTGGATCCAGTTGATACTATTATTGTTTCCAATCCTTCATTGTCGTTTTCAATAAAATCCAATAATATCTTGGCAATTCCTTTTTTGAAATGTTTAGGATGTACCATTAACCGATGTATATCGATTATACCATTCTCTATTTTTATAGAAATGACGCCGCATAATTCTTCTTTTACGTAATAACCAAAAAAAGTCTCACCACATTGTTGTAACGTGTAAACTGTATCCTTCAATGGCGGTATATCATAAAAGTCTATTATTTCTGCTTCTATTTTATATGAAGGTATTTGAATGTTTAAAACTTCTTCAGCAAGTTTAAGATTAGTTATATCGATTTTTTTAATCAAATTTATCCCCCTTTAACTTTTTCTACTTTAATTCTAATAGAACCGGAGTTTAAGTAAAAGTCTTTTGAACCATCTAGAAATGGTCGATTGAAAAGAAATAGCACATTGGCTACTTCATAATCTGACTCAAAATATTTCTTACTCTATAAATTGTCGTACTAGATAATCTCACATGCTTCCCAATTGCACGCATACTATCCCCTTCTAACAATCTATGAAGGACTCCAACCTCTCTATTCCCTTCTCAATAATTTTCAATCCACTGAAGTAAATACTCTTTCGTTACTTTAATTTGCCCTTGTTTGTGACAACGCTGTGGCTTTTTTAATGTATAAATAACCTTAAATTGAACAAATTATTATTGAGTGTATCGCACGCACTTATTAGGTTGTGGCGTTGGTTGACCGTCACGACCTCCCTTCTTTACATAAAAGTTTCTAGGGATAAGTAAACCTCTTCTGAACAAACTAATTTGAGGAGGTGAAAATATGTCAAAAAATCGAAACAAGAACCAAACTATTGACCAAATTAGACAAAAAATCCAGCAAGCTGAAGCTAACAAAAATCAAGCTTCTGGTCGTTTTTTTAATCAAAATTTTATGAATACAACGAACAACGTAGAATTCGGAACTGAGACTGATGCGAAACAAGTTCGACAACAAGTCCAAAATGCGGAAGCAGACTACATCCAAGGAGCTTCTGGCCCTAAAGCAAATTATGGATTTGGAAATAACTTAAATTAATTGTTTATCCGGCAGATTTTCCCTGTCGGTTTTTGATTTAATTTCCCCAATTTTTGCGGACTATTTAATAGTCACCTCTGCTCTTGAATTATCCGAATACATTTACGAACAAATAACGCAGTTACTTGGCTATCGTCATGCCATATAACCTTAATAAGACCGTCTTTCCCCCTTTAATGACTACTTCTTTTTCCATTATTCCGGGTATACCTATGAGAAAAGGTGCTGTTTACCTACATGTCTATAATCAATATCCATATTGTCTGATTTTAACTCGAAATTTTCAATATATTGTAAGGGCGAAGTTTAGATTTAAAAGTGAAACAAACATCACTATACGTATCATAAATTGTAATTATATGGTTCCTCAAGCTTCCTTTAGGCACATCTCAAGGAAAGTCTATTTAGATGTTACAGCCATTCAGAACAAGTGGAACGAGCAGTCCTTCTTTAAAATAATTTCTCACAGTGTCTAGTACTGTTTTAAGTGTTACCAAGCTTACATTTGGGACCATTTATTTCATTGAGTCTGAATAGTTATGCGTCTGATTTTTGATTGTTATTTTTTTATTTATAAACCTTCATAATGAAAAAATAACTAAAACATCAGAGATATTCTAAAATAAAGAAAACCTGTTCTTAAAGGATAGGTTAATGCAAGTTCTTTTTAAAGTTCTAATAGCTCTTGTTTACTTATAGAATCGAAATCTTGAAAAGGTATAGGCATCGTTTGTCGAGCGAAAAAGCTTCCCATTTCATAGATTGTTTCAGATTTAGCTCCATCTTATGGAGTTCTTTCCCCACCGGCATCGTTTGTTAAATCCAAATGTTCCCCGGCTCCTTGTCCACACTTAAATATGACTTACTAAAAAAATTATTCTTCAAAAAAATCTGTTAAAAAAAATGGTTCAATTCCAACTTCTCTAAATAAAAATTTTATTGGATGTCCACCATGAGCCAAATTGCTGTTAGGAATTAAAATCTTCTCCCGAAGTTTTTTAAAAATATCTGAATTGATTTCAGGAAACCATTCTTCATAGCTTATACCTTTATCTTTTTCAATTAAGATTAAATATACTACAATATATTCATACATATAAGGAAAGTCTTTTTCAATATGTTGATAACAATCTAATAGTGAAGATAAATAAGACTCTAAATTGTAAAAATCAGTATCTATTCCATTATCATATTTTAAGCGCTCTTTCTGTGGTTTAAAAGCAAAAGACGATTTACTATACCAGTTACCTAACATAGATGTAAAAAGTAATATCGCATATTTTCGAGTCTCTTTATCATCAACATTAAAATATTTATAATATTCATCAAAACTACGATTTATGGCGATGTCAAAATATCCAATAGCTATACCTGATAGTGCTTCTTTAACTTTTCGAACAATTATTTTTTCTGTCATCGTTCAGTCTCCCTCTTTTGAATATTAAATTTTACTGTACCATAAAAGTAATTAAGATATTAATAGACAAGGAAACACACTTATTATTATAAGAAAGTTTTGTACGCTTTTCTGTGAGCATGTTGACATTACCATCATATCTCGATTATTCAATCTGTTTTATTCTTTAACATTTTGTTATTTTTGGGATAGTATCCTAAAAATGTATCCCCATTCATAAATTAGTTCCAATTGTTCTTTACCTAAAAGTAATTTATCCAAGAACAACTTGGACATGTTAATATTCAAGAGACTGTTAATACCTATAGCCACCTAACCATGAAAGATAAAGAAAAAGCAACCGACTTCTTCGATTCCATTTTATAAAATGGTCGGTTTTAGGTCGGTTGCTCTTATTCTTATAACTTTAAACTTGTTATAAACCTTGCTATATCAACTACTCTTGAATAGCAGCCTCTAACGCAACAACGATCATGTCGTTGAATGTAGTTTGGCGCTCTTCTGATGTTGTCACTTCACCAGTAATAATGTGGTCACTTACTGTTAAAATAGAAAGTGCTTGGCGGCCAAATTTCGCTGCTAATGTGTAAAGTGCTGCTGATTCCATTTCTACAGCTAGTACACCGTATTTAGCTAGCTTTTCATTTTGGTGCTCGTCTGAGTAAAATAGATCTGCTGTGAAAATATTACCTACTTGCAGACTTAAGCCTGCATCTTTACCTGCATTGTAAGCTTTTAATAATAAGTCAAAATTAGCGATTGGTGCAAAGTCAATGTTGTTGCCCCAAATAATTTGATTCATACGTGAATCCGTTGTTGCTCCTTGTGCTAAAATAACATCACGAACTTTAACATCTTTTTGAATTGCACCACAAGTACCTACACGAATTAACTTTTGTACATCATATTCTTGCATTAATTCTGTTACATAAATGGAAATGGAAGGCACGCCCATACCAGTACCTTGTACAGAAATACGTTTACCTTTATACGTACCAGTATAACCAAACATATTGCGGACTTCGTTATAGCATGTAACATCTTCTAAAAACGTTTCAGCAATGTATTTTGCACGTAGTGGGTCTCCCGGAAGTAAAATAGTGTCAGCGATTTCGCCTTTTTTTGCATTAATATGAATACTCATACTGCAATCCCTCTTTTCTGTCAGTTATCACTATAAATAATACTTTGTTTCACGTATTTACGCAATGCTAGACGTCTAGCAACTATAAAAGTACGAATAATGAAAGTATTGCGAATCATTATCGTCCTTGTTCACTGTATAAATCCCATAACTCATCAAACACTTCAGTTGTTAAATTTTCTGTTGCAAACGTTTCGATATATGTAGATAACTCATCAAAATCCATGCTTTGTTTAGGAAAGTTATGTTCATGAAAAACTTCTTCAGCAAATCGAACTTTTGCATCTGACCACTCTCCCCCTCTGAATGTTAATACATATAAATAAAAGCTCTTTTTCATTATTGAAAAATGCCTCCCCTTTTCATTTTTACTTTCCGCTAGTTTATCAAAAAAAATACATTTCGTCATAAAATGTATCATTTTTTTCTTTAAGTATTTTTTACTAGTGAAGAAAAACTGAATATCCTTTTTCACCTTAATGACTTTTGTCATGCAAAAATATTACGCCTTTTTATCTGAAAAATGAAAATTTTGTGAAATTAGGATAGAATTTTTTAGTATAATACGATAGAATTGAAGTCAATAAATGCAAAAATTAGGAAGGTGATGGCGATGAAAAACAAGAGTCAGGCTAGTAAACCTATGAGAAACCGCCCGTCTCTCTTAGATTCTAACTTTTTTAGAAAAAAGAAAGTTATAGATTCTAAAGCTAGTAGGCACAATCTCCCTCCTACTACAGAAAAACGACAACGTTTTTATCATTTAATTCGAGGAAAAGTACTTATCATTTTTACTTTGCTTATTTTCATTAATGCAACAATGGGTATATTGTCTTATATCAATATTACAAATCTTCAACAACAAATGGAGGATTTCACTGAGAAGAATGTACAAGAACAGCTTACAGTAAATCAGCTTGCCTATGAAATTGCTAGATTAACCAACCTCGAACAAGCTTACCTTATTACCGGTAATGGTAGTTATTCCACTTCTTACAAAATGAAAATTGATTCTATTAATAAAAAAATAGCTGCCTTACAAGAAAAATTTGCAGACCGCGAAGTGGAACTTGGGCATATACAAGCAATTAGCCAGTATTATAAAAACTACCTTGAATACTCAAAAAAGGTCATGACAATGCGAGATGATCTTGGTCTTGAACAAGCAAGGAAGCTCATGATTGAAGGCACTGGCGAAACAATGAAATTACATATTGATAATAATATTGACGCCATCAATATAGTAATGGATGAATCGAACAAAACAAAACTTAATAAATTGAACAAACAGGTAACTGTATCCAATACTTATTTCTTTATTTTTTCGATTATCAGTCTTATTGCCATTATCATTTTTGGTTATATGCTATTTAATTCATTAAAAAATAATACGCGTGCGATTAACCATTCCATTTTAGATATTGCTCAAGCGGGTGGTGATTTAACAAGGCGTGTCCGTGTACGTAACCATGATGAATTTTCTACAATTGCTAACTCGACGAATACACTTATTTTGTCTATTTCAAACCTTATTAAACGCGTCAGTGAACTTGCAGATCATGTATCAAATAGTAGCCGAGAGCTCATGACGCTAGCTGATGAAAATGCACGCACAATTCAAAATATTGCAGATGCAAGTGCAGATATCGCAAGTGATAGTGAGAATACAATCAATAGCATGAATAGTGCTCAACAAAAAATGAGTGATTTAGACCATTCTATGCATCAGTTGAATGAACAAGCCAATGCTGTACAACGAGCTTCAATCGCCATGCAACAAGCAGCAGATGAAGGAAGTCGTTCTGTCCTACAATCTACCTTAGTCATGCAGTCAATTGAAGAAACAATTGCTTCTACCTCTACAACTGTTGAGGCACTCGGCCGCAAATCTGCCGATATAACCTCTATAATCAGTACGATTACTGCAATCTCTGAGCAAACAAATTTACTTGCATTAAATGCGGCGATTGAAGCAGCCCGTGCTGGAGAGCATGGTCGTGGCTTTGCTGTTGTAGCAGATGAAGTACGCAAGCTTGCTGAGCAATCACAAACTGCGGCTAAAGAAGTCACAGTTATTGTAAATTCCATACAAGAGGAAGTGGCATCAATTATTACACAAAATCAAGAAGGTGTTACAACGGTTATTCGAGGCGTTGAGGTGACAAATGAAACTAACCAGTCATTGTCCAATATTTTAACGCAAACGCAAGAAACGACTGCGATTATTACCACAATGGTTGATAAAATAGCCCATACGCTTGATTATAGTAATGCTGTAGCAAGTGATTTTGTGCATATAAATGCCTATGCTGAACAAACAGCTTCCAATACGGTGATGTCTGCTGCTGCTGCTACACAAGGTTCTGCGTCCATGCAAGAAATTAATGCAGCGGCAACTGAACTGGCGCATCAAGCAGATAGTTTACGTAGTGTTGTAGGTACGTTTAAAATTTAAGACAAGAGGCGCAGGCAAAGTGAAAAAGTGTTAGATTGATTGCAGTTCAATCTAACACTTTTTTGCTATATCGTTCTAGTTATACCCCACCCTCTTTTTGTTTTCCCCAAAAAAAACGCCTGCACGAGAAGCGTACTAGGCGTTTTGCTTGTTACTTAAATAAGGCGCTATATTCAGCGTAGCCTTCTTGTTCTAAATCCGCTTTTGGAATAAAACGAAGTGATGCAGAATTGATACAATAACGCAAACCACCTAACTCTTGAGGACCGTCTGGGAAGACATGTCCTAGATGAGAATCAGCTTCCTTACTTCTTACCTCTACACGACGCATTCCATGAGAAGTATCAAAATGCTCCGTCACATGCTCTTGTGCAATTGGTTTTGCGAATGCTGGCCATCCACAACCAGAATTGAATTTATCATGGGAGCTAAAGAGTGGCTTTCCTGAAACAATATCTACATAAATTCCTTCTTCAAAATGTTGATCATATTCATTACGAAACGGTGGCTCAGTCCCATTTTCCTGCGTTACATAGTATTGCATATCTGTTAGTTCTTTTAAACGTTGCTCTTTATTCATTTTTTATGCCCCCAATGTTGTTCCTGAAATGCCTTGCGACCAGAACCTACTGCATAACGTTCGTAGTGCATTGGATTTTTTTTATAATAATATTGATGGTAGTCCTCCGCAGCATAAAATGTGCTTGCAGGTAAAATTTTTACAGCAATCGGCTTATCAAACTTACGAGAAGCTTCTAAATCTGCCTTTGAACGTTCAGCTAATTCACGCTGCTCTTCATCATGGTAAAAAATGGCCGTTGTATAGGATTGTCCTCGATCAAAAAATTGCCCACCAGCATCCGTTGGGTCAATTAATGTCCAAAATGTAGCTAATAATTGCTCGTATGAATAGATGTCATCATCAAATGTAATTTGAACCGCTTCTACATGACCTGTTGTTTCCGAACAGACTTGTTCATAGCTTGGATTTTCAACATGTCCACCAGTGTAACCAGAGACGACAGCTTTAATGCCCGGTGTTTCATCGAATGGCTTGACCATACACCAAAAACAGCCGCCTGCAAATGTCGCATATTGTATTGCCATTTATTTTCACTCCTTATTTTCCTGGGACGATAATTTCCAATAAAATCTTATCGTTCGGTAAGTCTAATTCCTTCGCACGAACCCTCGAACCTGAAGCAATATTTACTCGCGATAAATCAATATAAATTTCAGCTTTATTTGGATTGACCGTAATCCATGAGGGGAAATCCACCGAATCTCGCATAATTTTCATGGTCGTCTCCGGCGGAATGTTTAAAAGCCCTACATTCATCCCTGTTTGCTTTAAGATAATATTGCCTTTTTCATCAACGATCGGGTCAAAATTCATTGAAATCGGAATTTCTGTATAAAAAACAGTTAATTTACTTCGTAATTCAATATCATCTCCAATGGTAAAATCCAATGGCAATGGTGAGCCTTTAGCTGTGTCCTTTAAATATTTTTTGGTAATTGACTCCAACTCTTTAGTAGTCGTTTGTACTACAAGAACATTACCTGTTACGTTTTCTTCACTGTCTGCACTCTTTGCTAATTCAAATCCTTCAACTGGCTTCGTTGCTAAATAAACGACGAGGAGAATTGAAAAAATAACCATACCTGCTAACGCAAAAAATGCGAATTTCCATTTATTCATTTTTTCACTCCCCGAAGCCTATTTCCTTATTAATTTTTTGTTCCATTTTACATTGCTCCATTGCTGCTAAAATTCGCTCCGTCATTTTATCGTACCCCTTTGCATTGGGGTGAAAAAAATCCGTGTGATAGACCAGTTCTTCATTTGAATCAAACAAGTCTTCTACAGAGACATAACAAGCGTTTGAATCCTTACTTGCTATTTCTTTGATAACGCTATTCCATTCTGTAATAATCGTATCAAATTCATTGGCCTCATTGGTGACAATTGAAAAGGGATTATAAAACCCGATAAGTAATAACGGTACAGTTGGATTTTTTGCACGTATATTGCCAATTATTTTACTGTAACGATTCTCATAGGTTAATAATTCCTTATCAAAGGCATCTCTTTTTAAGTTAAACAAGTCCTTTTTGACGACTTTCATTACATCATTGCCACCCATTGTTAATGAAATAAGCTGTGCTTGTTGTAACTCTTCATCATAATGCCCTTTTTTTAATAATTTTAATAGCTGATCGCTACGTCTTCCTCTTTTTCCCCGATTTTCAACCTTAACTTCTGATATCGAAGTCCAAGCTAACATTGAATCTGCTAATCTTCCAACATAACCGTCTTGACTATACTCATCCCCGACACCGTCTGTTAATGAATCTCCAAGTGCCAAGTAATGTAGTTGTTTTGCGTTGTCATCATCAATTTGCCGTAAATCCTCTGGTGTAGGCTCAAAAAAATGTTCAAAAATTTGCGTCAATACATTACTAGAGTGCTTTGTCTCTTCCTCTGCTTGTTGCTCATCCTGTCTCATATCTTGCTCCGTCCCTGACTGTTCATGTTTATCGTCAGCCTGCGGACTCGGTTCATCTATTGATATTGCACAACCACTTAGTATTAAGACGGTCAAACATGACAAAATAATTCGCCAGATGCCCATTTGACCACCTTCCATCATTTGCTGTTAGTTCTATTATAGATAGTTGTCACGACAAAGAAAAGTGACGATGCTCCAATTTATCAAGAAAAATCTAAGCATATTCATCTCAATACTTGTTAACCATTTTCCAAGCTGACTAAGAACAGTAAAAAGCTACTACAATTACTTATGTAGCAGCTCTTATCAATTATTCGGCAAAATAAATAAAACCAATTGCACCTGGACCGGTATGTGTAGAAATAATGGGAGAGGTAAAGGCAATTTCTACCTCATCAAAGCCTGTTCCTTCTACTAATTCTTTTAAGGGACCACCCATTGTTGTTAAACCGTCAGCATGTGAAATTCCTACTGCTTTTACTGATTTACCAGCAGTATCAGCTTGGAATTGCTTGAATAAGTAATTGACAACCTGTTTGTGACTACGAACTTTAGACACAGGATTATATGCGCCACCTTCTAAGTTCGCAATTACTTTTATGTTGAGCAAAGAACCGATAAAGCCTGTTCCTTTACCAATTCGACCGCCCTTAATTAAATTTTCAAGTGTATCAACAATCACATATAAATGTGTATTTTCACGTACTTTGTCTAAACGTGCGACGATTTCTTGCACAGTCGCTCCTGCATCGCGCATTTTAATGGCCTCTCGTAATTGTATCGCAAGCCCAATTGCAATAAAGCGAGAATCAATGACAGTTACATTTGCATCTGTCATTTGTGCCGCCTGTCGAGCTGATTCGACTGTTCCACTCATGCCACCTGTCATATGAATGGAAAGTATTTGATCTCCATCTTTTCCAAGCTCGTCGTACAATTCTTTAAATTTCCCTGGTGCAGGTTGAGAACTTTTCGGCAAATCTTTCGCATTTTTCATTAAACCTAAAAAAGTTTGTGGCTCTAAATCCACTCCATCTATATACGTTTTCCCATCAATTTGAATGGTTAACGGCACAATATGTATACCGTGTTGCATTACTTCTTCTTTTGTTAAATCACAAGTTGAGTCCGTTACAATATGAATTCGTCCCACTTCGACACATCCTTTTACTTCATTGAAATTATTATATAGACTAATGTTTCCATATGTAAACATGACATTTGTCATCTGACTTGTCTATTTCAAGTCTTTTCATTTACGCTACCTTGGATACTATAGCCTTTTTTCATTAAATTTGTCTAACATTTTCCTCTATAAATCGACATGACATTTTAGATAAGTAAATATATGACAAACATACATAGGAATAGTCCACTGAATAGGCTATTGTAAATATAGAACGAAGGAAGGGTGTACAATGATGAATTCATTTGACTATAAAACACGGAAGGAAGAATTGTGGAATGCCATTACTCACGGGGTAGGGTTGCTCGCAAGTATTCCAGCACTTGTAATGTTACTATTAACGGCTGTTCACAACGGGCGAGCACTGTATATTACAACTTTTAGTATTTTCGGTGCGTCTGTCATTATCTTGTTTATGATGTCAACCTTACTCCATAGTCTGCCTGAAAAATATAAATATTTTTTCTCTATTCTTGACCATGCCTCTATCTATATTTTAATTGCTGGGACTTATACACCGTTTTTATTAATCGCAATTGGGGGTACATTGGGAATAACACTATTATGTATTATATGGACACTTGCTTTACTTGGTGTACTATTTAAATGCTTTTTTATTCATCGTTTTGACATCCTATCTCTTGTTTTTTACATTGTTATGGGCTGGCTTATTATTTTTGCCATTAAGCCAATCTATCTGTACTTAGGAAGTCATGGTTTTGCTTATTTATTAGCTGGTGGTTTGTTCTATACTATTGGCGCTATCTTTTACGCGTGGCGCTCACTGCCCTATAATCATACAATTTGGCATCTTTTTGTGTTAGCAGGGTGTGGTTCAATGTATGCTTGTGTGTATCTGTATTTATAAATTAATGCATCCACAGCGAATATAAAAGACAACGCACGGTGTTACTCGATAAAATTTAAACAGTAATATCAAGAGGTTGTCTTTAATGTCACACATTATATTAAATAATTAGTACATCACTCATAATATAGTGGTGTACTTTTTTGTTTGTTAGACCTCTAAAGACCGCGTTTATCACCACCTCTACCCTTTATAAGCAAATATTTACAGTAATTAAATTTAATGGCAAAACAGAACGAATATTCCCGAAACATACATTCCATTTGGAGGCAATAGCCTGAAAGAATATACAGTAAAAGAAGTGGCTGACTTATTCGATAACCACGAAGAAACTATTAAACGTTGGATACGGTCAGGCAAATTCCCTAACGCATATAGAAATAGCGATAAAGAAGGTTGGAGAGTTATTGAATCTGATTTATTGAAACTTAATAAAATGATTCCAGTTAGTGAGTTTGAACAGAAAGGTACTATAAAATCTGAAGTCAACACGCTCGTACTGAACTGAAGGAAATTGAGTTGATTGAACAGTATAGAAAAGAGGAAGACTACGACCCCGACATTCAATTCAAAAAATAAACGGCCTTGGCTAACCGAAAATCATAAAAGACTTAGTGACTGGGCGATACGAATAGGCAAAGAAACAATTGATTGGTTAATAAACAAGGGTATACCTGTCTCTTTTGCCAATGTTGCTCAATGGTCTAAAGAAGTCGATACCGAAGGTAAAGGGATTCACGAAAATACAATACAGTCAAATGAAGAGTTGTATGAATATTACAAGCAACATAGTAAAACCTTTAAACAGAGAGAAAAAAACAAAGGAATTAAAACAAACAACTTGAATCTGGACGTTAGTTTCCAAATACTTAAACCCAATCGTTATCTTGACAATCTTCATAGGAAGTATATGAAACTATCAAAGCAAGAACTTGCACAAAGACTAATTCTTGCTGAACAGTATATTTCAGAAAACGAAAATAAATGGGTTAAAGCTTATTTTGAATCATTTAAGGAGTAAAAAGAGACAGCGATTGCTGTCTCTTCTTCAACTAAAGCACCCCGTTACACTAAGTGAAATGTTTCATAAATCTCTTTTTCCCAATTGCTCTTTAGCCTGCATCTGACTTTAGCTTACTAAAGTCCAAGTTTTTCAGTCGTTCTATTTCAATAAATATCATTAATTTATCGCCGTCATGCCAACACCACTCAAGACTCTCGTCCGAATCAACGGTTAAAAGTGAGATCCATTCTGCTCCAGGCGTTGGATCATATGCTAGTGTAGAATGCGAAGGGTAACCTAGAAGATAGTCTGAACTTTTATGTAGAGAATCCCGGATTTCGGTGTATATGTCGCTCTGTGCATCATCGAAAGGCCAGTTCTTCAACTGGTATTCGTCATAAGGAATATCAATAGTCGGGAGAAACTCAATCACTGTGGTCTTGCCAATATCTGAATGGGGTGGCATCATCGTCTCAAGATTCGTTGTTTCGGGAATATAGATACCATGAATATATCCGTCCTCAAACGCCTCTAGATAACCATCATCTTCATTATCATAATCATCTGCTACAAAGAGACTTAGGAGTCCTTTCGATGGCAGACCTCTTTCAGTTGAAGTGATTTCTGCGAAATTAATCTGGCCAAGGAAGCGATAAGGCTTCTTATCATACGTTGGCCATTCGCTACCAATTGGTAAATCAGGTGCTCCACCAAAACGACTACAGCCCAATTGTGGTTCGGCATCTGTATGTCTAAGTATATCAATTGCTGGCCTCAATACTTGAGATAAATACTCTTTATGATTTGCAATATTTGACTGTTCAATCATCTCTAGAAATTTATTCTTAATCATTATATCCTCCCTGCGTATGTTTTTCTTTAAATGCGGTTTAAATTTCCCACATATTTAATTGTACTTCATGGTAGTTGCGAAACCAACAATAATACCAATAAAGGAAAAAATAGAAAGTTTGTTGTGTGAGAGTTAACAACACTCTTCAACTAACCTGCTCCGTTAATTGAAGAAGAAAAAGATGAGACCTGTTAAATCCCAACTTGAAGTATAACCGCCGTTAGTTTAAGCTTTACGCATCCTAATTTTTTAATTGTTTTGCATAATCAATCTTATTTATTTTTAACAACCACATTCTGTTTGCTCACCATTTATTAATGAAACCAAAGGATAATTCATAGTCATCCAAGCTAATCGTAAAAATAAGACTGCTTATTAGCAACCTTGTTCTTAAGCTCTTACACTTTTTAGTTTAAGTACAATTCCGTAAAACTGCTGTACTTTCATAGTTTTGAGTCAATCATATAGAACCAGTCTTTATTGCTTATAAATACATCAGTTAAATATCCGTAAATTCTATCTTCATTTTCCCAAATCCATTTATCAATATGTTCCATTATGGTTTCATCACTATATTTATTTATCCCCATCATATATATAGTAAGGATTTTATTTTCTTCTTTCGCTTTAAGTCTACCTATAAGTGTAGAGGCTGAAGTATCATCTAATATTTCATAATATGTCCAAACTCCCGACCTATTGGACTGTGATTTCCAATTCATAATCTCTCTTAATTCAACATACCAATCAGGTAAGGTACTTTGTTCTCTTAATTTAAAATATGCAATAGTAAATAATTCAACCATTGAATGGTAATCATTGATGTTGTTAAAAAAGTTATCCATATATGTTTTACTAAATTTCATAGTTATACTTCCCCCTCATAAAAATAAATAGCAATTTATTTCAAAAACTATTTCTATTTTACAATTATACAGCAGCTTCAACTTCATTCTTCCACTAACCTGCACTGTTAGTTGAATAGCAACAATTTTTTAGAAAACAACCTATATTATTACATAGAAGTTTAAGAATTAGGCTTTAATGTACAATTAATAATTGATATAAGCTCCTTTTAAATTACTGCAACATTAGATTGATTTAATGTTGTAGTAATTTGGGGCATCTGAGTTAAAAAAGAGGATAGATAGAGCCAATTTATGTAAGCTCTTCTATCCTTTTAATTTCTATATATAATGTGTGATATTAAATTAGAATCCCATGTCATTGTCTGCGTTCAAAAATTTGATATTGAAATGTGTAACCTTCAGGTGCTGTTTCTGGTTCTTGTGACGCAACTAAAACAAACTCTTCTTCATATGCTGGAAAAAAAGTATCCCCTTTAAAAGCATGATTAATTTTTGTAATGTATATGCGATCCGTTAGCTCCATAGATAGTCTAAAAATTTGTTCACCGCCAATAATCATGATTTCCGGCACGTCCCCTGCTAACGCAAGAGCTTCCTCAATACTTGTCGCCGTTTCTATTCCATCTGCACGATAATTTGCATCACGTGTAACGACAATATTTCGTCGTCCTGGTAGCGGTCGTCCAATCGATTCAAATGTTTTACGTCCCATAATCATAGGCTTGCCCATCGTTTTTTCCTTAAAATATTGTAAATCTCCCGGTAAATGCCATGGCATACCGTTTTCATAGCCAATAACATGGTTATGATCATGTGCTACTATTAATGAAATCATGCTTACCCTCCAAGTTATATCCTTCATTCTATTATAAACATATTTTTACTTTACTATCGGAATATTTCTGCTCATTATTAAAATAATTTTCTTAATTAATACTAAAACCTAGTAAAATTATAAGAATAGTTTATAATAAGGATTAATACTTAAACGATTAAAGGATGATGATCATGACACGTTTAACAAAAGAGGCTATTCGCTATATTCAAGAAACAGCTAGAACACCCCATTATTATGAAATGACACCACAGGAAGCAAGAAACTCACGTACAGTTCCACCATGGCAATCTAGCCATTCACCACAACTTGCTTCTATAGAAAATAAAAAAATTAGCGTGCGTGATGGCCAAGAAATAAATATTCGTATTTACATTCCGGAACAGGCAGAAAAATTACCCGTAATTATTTATTATCACGGTGGTGGCTGGGTATTCGGCAATTTAGAATCCGCTGATGCAGGTTGTCGGCTACTTGCAGACAAAGCCCATGCCATTGTCGTATCCATTGATTATCGCTTAGCACCAGAATACCCATTCCCAATACCTTTACACGATGCCTATGATGGTTTACTGTGGGTTTTTGATAATATTGCAACTTTTGGTGGTGATAATAGCCAATTATCAGTAGCTGGTGATAGTGCAGGAGGAAACTTAGCAACTGTTGTTAGCTATTTAGCTGCTACATTTAATGGCCCTAAAATCACTGCGCAAGCATTGATTTACCCTGTTGTAAATCTTGATTTTACGACGGCTTCTTATAATGCTTATGGCGAACACTTTGGTTTAGATAAACAAGGGATGCAATGGTTTGCAGGGCAATATACGGAGACAAACTACTTTACGAATCCACTTGTCTCCCCTTTGCACATTGAAAACTTGAGCGTTCTTCCCAAAACAATGATTATTGCGGCAGAAGCAGATGTACTCTACGATGAAGGACTTGCATATGCTCAAAAATTAGCTAGGGCGGGTGTTTATGTAGAACATATCCCTATGGCTGGTTTGATTCATAGTTACTTCAGTAAAATGGCGTTTTTTGAAGCAGCCACAATTGAAACAGTTGAAAAAATTGCGACATTCGTGAAATAAGTTTGTGTAATGCTACTAAACAATGCGATAATAGAGCAAAATGTTTTTTAAAGGATGACAACATGACACAAACTATTGCTTTACAAATTAACAATCAATTTGCAGGACCATTAAAAAAGGGTTATCCGCTTATTTTAAAAGATGCCGTTGATACACGTAAACTACCCTCTGAAGAAGGTGCCTTACTTCGTCTATTAGATATTCATAACCGGTTTATTGGGACTGGCTATTATGGTATCCAAAATAAAGGCATTGGCTGGCTGTTAACAACCGATGCCGATGAAGAAATTGACAAGACCTTTTTTGCAAAAAAAATTAAAAAAGCCGTTCAAAATCGTGAATTATTCTTTAACAATCCTAATACGACTGCTTTTCGTGTCTTTAATGGCGAAGGTGATGGCATCGGAGGTATAACAATTGACTTCTTTGATGGCTATTATATGGTGAGTTGGTATAGTGCCGGCATTTATTCATTTAAAGAGGTCATTTATGAGGCACTTTCAGAAACCGTAAACTATAAAGCGATATATGAGAAAAAGCGTTTTGATAGTAAAGGGCAATATATCGAACAAGACGATTTTGTAATGGGCACGCCTGGTGAGTTTCCACTAATCGTGAAGGAAAATGGCATGAATTACGCTGTCCATTTAAATGATGGTGCTATGACAGGCATTTTCCTCGACCAGCGTGAAGTACGACTTGCTATTCGTGAACGCTATTCAAAAGCTAAAACTGTGTTAAATACATTTTCGTATACAGGTGCGTTTTCTGTAGCAGCAGCTCTAGGTGGAGCTATAAAAACGACAAGTGTCGATGTAGCCAAACGTAGTTTAGCCAAAACAATTGAGCAATTTAGTGTCAATGATATTGACTATGAAGCACAGGATATTAAGGTAATGGATGTATTCCATTATTTCAAATATGCACAACGCCATCAGTTGAAATTTGACCTCGTTGTATTAGATCCTCCTAGCTTTGCTCGAACAAAACAAATTACGTTTTCAACTGCTAAAGACTATCCTAAGCTATTAAAGGATGCAATCGCAATTACTGAAAAAAATGGTATTATTGTGGCTTCTACGAATAATGCAAGCTTTGGTATGAAAAAATTTAAAGGATTTATCGAGCAAGCATTTAATGACACGCATACTCGTTATAAAATTGTGGAGGAATACGGTTTACCAAAGGATTTCCGTGTGCCACGTGAGCATCCTGAATTCAACTACTTAAAAGTTGTTTTTATTCAAAAGCTAAACTAAAAAGTGTGACTTAAGTAAAGTCACTCACAAAACTAGTAGACAAAGTCGAATTTTTCAACTTTGTCTACTAGTTTTTCTTAAATCAAGCTTCCATTAAGTTCTTTATCTGACATAGCAAAAGCTTTGACTCAACATCTAAAAGCGAGAGTGAAAGTAAAAGTTTTATTCCCTTTTTATGACTACCAATCCATAAAAAAATAAAAGTGTTAGATCACCTTCCTTCAGTCAACCTAACACTTTTTTTGAACGTATAGACGCCAAATTTATAAGCATTCCCCATTTCATTATCAACAATTTTTACGCGAATGCGCTGAAAACATATTCAGTAAAAATGGTGCGAATCAATTTGTCGATTTTCTAAACTATCGCTTTTTTGCATCGGTTCAACTATTCGCGGTCTTACTGCTTTGTACCATTGTAAGCAAAGCATGAAAATGATCATCGCATCAATTACATCTCCACCATAATACATAACCTTACTTCCGATTTCTGCTTGTGCTATTGGCACACCTTCAGGCGGATGCGCATAAATATATTTTGATAAAATTCCATGTCCGGCCAATGCTATAATTAAAACGATTGCTCTGTATATAAAGGATTTTCTGTAAGGTACGAGGTCTACATAAAGAATAGAGATCGTAAATACATACCCCGCTAGAAATACATGTAAATGGACAACTACATGTAAGAAACTATTGTCATGCATAAGTGCATATAGGTTAGTCGTGTATAATAACCAAAGCCCTCCGATATTCAGTAAAGTCGCAACTATTGGATGTGTAACTATACGGAGAGGCCAGCTTTTTAGTATTTTGGTAAGTGCACGTGCTAATGAAGTACTCAAAGTTCTTAGTAAAAGTGTCATAGGCGCTGCCATCACAATAAGCAATGGCGCTAACATGCCTAAAAGTAAATGACTTACCATATGTGCCGTAAAATCCATCGTTGCACGATTTGCTAAAGGCCCAGCAACCGCTATAACCGCTAATACTATCCCTAAAACAAAACATACAATGCGATAAAGTGGCCACGTTTTATAATGACGATTTGAAATAACAATAGCACTAATATACATGATTAATAAAATACTAAATAACAATAAAAAAAATAGTTGTGCATAATCGTGTAGAAAGCCGTCCTGATTCATCTGAGCAATATGATTACTATGTTTAGCGCTCATAAGATGTAGCCTCTTGTATGTGATAAGCGTTTTTAGTACGCATAGTAAGATAAATCCCTATAATGAGTAGTATTGCAGCAAAGATATTCCAAATTAAATCGTATGTTATTACATTTTCTACATACCTTATCTGATGTGTCCGCATTAACTTATGTTGAATAATACCATCATATAATTGAAACCCTCCTGCTCCTAAAAATGCACCACCTAGCCATCTTGCTAACCTTAGTCCATTTTTGCGACGTAAATCTGCAAATAAAAATAAACCTGCAATTGTCGTAAACCAACTAAATGCGTGAAAAAAACCATCCGATATTAAACCAATATCAGTTGTCGATTTATCGTAAAAATGATGCCAGCGTAATAGTTGATGAAAAAAGGTTTCATCTATAAATGCAACTAATCCTATACCAAAAAGAAACCCTGACCATACATTTCGCTTTGCATAAGGATGTCCATTTTTTAGCATTGAACGATTATTCTCTTCATAGGTTTTTATAATCATTCCTTCTTTCTCTAAGTTTGTGTTATTATTCCCTAATGTCACAGCGATTACACCTTCAATTAAATAGTACAAATGAAGTTAATAATTGGCACTAATAAAAGCCCCTAAAATCTTCAATCTTTAGGGACCTATCACTTCATTCTTATAATTTTTAGTGTGGGCAATGTGAACGAAATCATTCACAAAATTTTCGCAGTGCCGCACTCAATTCTTCACTAACCATTAGTACACCATGAGCAGTGATCATTACATTAGGCTTTAATGCTGCTAACTTTTGGCATGCCATCAAGCAATACAATTCTTTCTTATGCGGATTCCCGTATAGCACTAGATTGACAAAACTGTATACATATATACCTTATCTAATACTTCTAGTAACAGTTACTATCAGTCAAAAACAGTTTGTCAAAATCTTCAATTATGTCTATGCATTATTTAAAGTATAGAATGACAATAAAAAGACAAAATATAAGTTCGTAGTGTTTCACTACTTATAGGGCTGCTGAGAGAAATCAAAGCAGCTTTTTGTTATTTTTCCCTATATTTCAAGTCATCAATTTTTCCATAATAGCCCAAACTTTATTGTACGATGAATGGGGTTGCTTTTTCTCATTTTGAATCCCGCGTCTTACTAAACGAAATCCTCTTGCTTCAAGATCTGCAATAGCAACATCTAACTCTTTATTATTTTTGCGCTGTATTGGCGGTAATCGAAACACACCATTTTGTGCTGATAAACGATTAAACATTTCTACATCCCCTTAAAATGTAATCGACTTAGCGTGAGCACATGACATATGATTTATTCAACTAAACTGCCGGTATATATGTCCAATTTAAGAAAAAGAAAAAGTGTTAAATTGACATTAGTCAATCTAACACTTGAGTACACGTTGCTTCCCGTTCTTCGCTCCATAGGGTCTATCTATCATTTTGGCTAACGATACTGTCATCGTACATAAACAACGAAAAGGATAACTTTACTTTATTTTACATTATGCATTATTTGCCAATATTCAGCAGTATTCGTTCTGCGATAAAATTTATAGAACGGCTCATTTGGCCGTGCATGTTGTTGATATACCCCAATTATACGCTGTAAAAAGCTGGCTATCTCTTGCGCGGAAACGCCTTTAGCAAATAGTGTACCCGCCTGTGCTTTTGCCCCCATTGGAATAGCACCTAAATAAACATCGAAGCTATCTTTTTGATAGACAAGTCCAATATCATCATAGACGGCATTATAGCAAGCGGATGCACAGCCATTGACATTTAAACGCAGTCTGGAAGGCACCGTTTGTCCCTGCAACTCAATGTATAATTGTTCTGTTATCTCCGCCGCTTCCATTCTCTCTCCATCACAAAAATCACAAGCCTTGAACGCAACGATGGAGCCTGATGGTGTCATATATAAGCCCGCTTCTTGCAGTTCACTTATAACGTCTTGAACTGTTTGCGTAGGGATAGACAACAATAGATTATAGGATGCTGAATATTTAATGGCCCCACTGTCCCCTACGACTTCTGCAATTTTTTGAAATTGCGCGGGTGTATAATGTTTATTGATAATACCAGGACTTACTGCTAGACGAGTAAATTGACCATCTATATTTAATTTTTCAAATGTACATTCTGGTATATTTGAACGAAATGCATTCATTTTTTATTCTCCTTAAAAAAAGCTAGCATATAGCTAGCTCTCTGAAGTTATTAAAAATTTTCCGGATAGAATCCTTTAGCCAAAATGTTGATAGCCTCTCCCGCACGAACCCCTTCTGAAGCAGCTGAAAGTGGTAATATGACAAAACGCTCATTGTGCACAGCATCTGTTTCCTTTAATGCAGGATCATTTTTCAGGAAATGTATTTTGTCTTCAGCACTTTGAGAACCATAATCAATCACGACAATTACTTCCGGATTGCGTTCTACTGTTTCTTCTTTTGAGACAGTTGTCCATCCAGATTCAACTTCACCAAAAATGTTTTTACCACCAGCGACAGTGACAAGCTCATTCATAAAATTTTGAGCAGCAGTAAAGACTTCCTTATCTCCACTATCATAGACAAGCACACGTAGCTCCTTTTCCCCTTGCGGTAACTTTGCACGTACTGCATCAACTTCTTTTGTCATTTGATCGACTAATGCTTCTCCTCGATCTTCAACACGGAAAATTTTTGCGATATTGCGAATATCCCTAAAAATATCATCTAATGTTGGTTTCGTTATACTTGAAGATTGATGTAAATATGTGTGGATACCAAGTGTCTCTAATTCTTCTGGTGTACCAACACCCTTTTCACTAAAGCCACTTTTCCATCCAGCGTATAAAAAATCGGCTTCGCTATCTATCACTTGTTCTTTTGTTGGATACTGCTCTGCTATTACTGGTACTTTTTCGTAGGCAGCTTGTAAAGGTTCATAAATTTTATCATCCAAATAGGCTGTACCAACCATTGAATCTTCTAAGCCCAAAGCTAACATAATTTCCGTTACATGCTGATTTAAACTAATCGCCTTTTTAGGTGCTTCTGTATAAACTTGTGTAGTACCATTATTGTCAATGGTTACTTCTGTCGTTTCGCTTTGTGCAGGTTCGATATGCTCACTTTGTGCAGCACTTTGCGAATTGTCTTTCGCACTACAAGCGCCTAAAATGCTTATAATCGCAATGGCAACAACTAGCCACATGCCTTTCCATTTGTTCATGGTTCCATTTCTCCTTTAGTTATGTATTTGGATTTGTATACGAAGAAATCAATGATTTCCTTGCTACTAGCACATAAAAAAAACCCCTTGTTTCCAAGAGGGTGTCATAGTGATAAATACATTGGGTATTTAAACAATCACTATCACCATCCTCGTGGTGTTAAGTAAAAAATACATATTGGCAGGTATCCTGGCTTAGGTTCATCGCTTATACGTCTTCCCATAGTTCAACTACAGTGACTATTGTATAAACTCCCCATTTACAGTTGCGGGACAGCATCGGAATTTCACCGATTTCCCTTTTAAGCAAATGACTAAAGCCATTTGCACCAATATATAGCAGTTTTTAGTTATAAAAATAGACTAGCAGAAGGTATTTTTGATTTCAATCACACAAAAAAATCCATAAATAATACTTGTTAATAAACTATCACTATTTAAGCACGAATGCGAACTATTTGTCACGAAATGTTTGAGCGATCATTCTGGTACAATGAGAAGAGACTACATTAGAAATGAGGATTTTTATGTATAAAACGATTGGTGTGCTCGCACATGTCGATGCAGGAAAAACAACTTTTTGTGAGCAATTATTATTCCACACAAATAGTATCCAATCTCGTGGAAGAGTCGATCATCAAGATACATTTTTAGATAATCATGCAATTGAACAAGCCCGAGGAATTACCATTTTTGCGGAACAAGGACGGATGCAAATAGAAAATGATACATATACGCTGATTGACACACCCGGGCATGTAGACTTTTCACCTGAGATGGAGCGTGCTATACGTGTAATGGATTATGCCATCATTATTGTCAGTGCAGTAGAGGGTGTACAAGGTCATACAGAAACGGTTTGGCAATTGCTCCGTCAATACCAGATACCAACCTTTTTCTTTATAAATAAAATCGACCGCGAAGGGGCAGATATCAATGCGGTGATGAACCAATTACAAAAAGACTGTTCCGACAACATCCTGTTAATCGATGCCCCATTACGCAAAGATTTTATACAAAGCTATATTGCAGAGTGGCTAGCTGAGCGTGATGAACAACTACTCGAGGCCTTTTTAACAGATACACTCGATGCCTCAACGTGCCTGTCACAATTACAAAAGATGATTAACGAAGAGCGAGCATTTCCCTGCTTTGTTGGTGCTGCTTTAAAAGATATTGGGATCAAGGAATTTGTATCACAACTTCCTCTCCTGACAGAGACACACTTCGACCATCAAGCACCCTTTCAAGGGGAAGTATTTAAAATTCGCCATGATGGCACACAACGCTTAACTTTTATAAAAGCTTTACAAGGAACATTGCATACTCGTGATGACTTTGCATTTGGCGATGTTACCGAAAAAATAACTGAAATTAGGCTGTATAATGGGCGTCGTTTTCAGACAGCCCAAGCCGTACAAGCAGGAGACATTTTTGCAGTGAAAGGGCTTAGCATGGCGAAGATAGGAGACATTTTAGGAAGTACACTACTCCCAAAACCTTATGAACTTGTGCCTACATTACAAGCAAAAGTACTGTATGAAGGGCAACAGCATATAAAGGAAATTTTACAGATTTTTCGTTTACTAGAAGCCGAGGAGCCATCGTTACGAGTCGTTTGGCAAGAAAAATTCCAAGAAATTCATGTACATATTATGGGTATCATACAACTTGAAGTACTTGCTGAAGTATTAAAAAATCGCTTTTCACTTGTTATTACCTTTGATAAACCTCAAATTTTGTATATGGAAACTATTGCAACGACTGTAACAGGCTACGGACATTTCGAACCGCTCAAGCATTATGCCGAGGTACACTTATTCATGGAGCCGAACATCCGCGGAACTGGGAATACGTTTGTTAATGCCTGTCATGCTGATGATTTATCAGTAGGTCACCAACGCCTTATCGAAAAACATTTATTTGAACGCGAGCATCACGGTTTATTAACTGGTTCTCCTGTTACTGATATTCGCTTTACACTGTTGACAGGACGAGCTCATATCAAGCATACCGAAGGAGGAGATTTTCGGGAAGCTACTTTCCGTGCATTAAGACAAGGGCTAGAACAAGCCGAAAATATCTTACTTGAGCCCTATTACCGCTTCAAAATGAAAGCATCCAATGATTTTATCGGCCGAATGATGAACGATATCCAACAAGCAGACGGTACTTTTGACTCACCGATCTTGTCAGAGGAGCAAGTCATTTTAACAGGACGTGTACCAGTTGCAACATTTATGCACTATAGTACTACTTTTGCTACTTACACAAACGGCAAAGGCTCTTTATCTTTACAATTCGATGGCTATGATATATGTCATAATAGCGAGGCAATAATCGCACAAATCAATTATAATAAACAGGCTGATCCTGACTATACGTCGTCGAGTATTTTTTGTGCAAAAGGAAAAGGCTATGCAGTTCCATGGTATGAGGCAAAAGCAGCCATGCATTGTCTATAAAATAAAAAGGCATCGAATTTTCTCGATGCCTTTCAGAAAAAAATCGAATATTGCATAGTATGCATATCGATACAGATATAAAAATTTACAACGCTTTTTTCATTTTCCTTTTCAAAGAATTCGCTGACTCCACAATCACATACCCATGATGATTTGAGAAATCCACAAGAACCGACCCAGGTTTACTTTTTAAAATCTGTAATTGCTCAATGCGTTGCAGCAACAATTGATGACCATTGCCACGAGGATGCCAATTTAAATGATAATCATTTAATTCTTTTACACTTTGTAAAAACTGAGCATATTCACGCTCTATATAGTCTATTAAATGTTGTATTTTACTATAATCTTGATTTTCCTGAATTAATAACGATAAGTCTTGCAAATACGTTTGATAAAAACGCATTACCATCGAACATAGTAAATCATTGACTCTTGCTGCACTTAAAATAGGTTTTGGCTCTACATTCAGGCGATCCAGATTGGGTTTAGCTCGAATTGAATCGATGCGTGTAATTAAATGATAGGCCTCCTCATTTACTTCATAAACAATCGGATTGGTCGGCATATACATCATAAAACCATTCTTTTTTGTTTTCAATTCATCAGCCACACTTGCTTTTGCAAATAGGTATCCTTCATAGACATCATTTTGAATCCAAATAATGTCTTTATTATAAAAAATGCAGTCAAACAATCGTTCGTGCGGAATAAGCCCTGTGGCTAAAAACTGATCAACTAGCGCCTCAATGACCATTCTCGTTTTTCGTTGCTTGGCAACTTCCATGCGCGGTTGCTTACAAATCTTCATATCAACATTTTTCTTTTCTCGTGTTGAACATACCTGAATTTTTGTCATACTTGCACCTCTTCTCGTACATATTTTCAAAACAAAGGTATCGATTACATAAAAAATACGGATTTCCTAAAAATGTAGAGGAAATCCGTGATTATGGCTATCGTACTTAAAAAATATCATTCATCCGATAACATCAAACAGTGCACCAATGGAAGCGATTTGGCTTGATGCCGTATCCCTTTATATCCTTTGGTGTTGGTCGTTTGACGTACTGTGACGAACAGATTATTCTGTTTTGTCAACATGCCACCTCCTATTCCTCGTAGGTTTATGGTGTGTACTCGTAACAGGCAGGTCTCCTGACTTATGGTCATCGCTTCTTTTCACCTTCCCGTCGTTTGACAGTGGTCATAATTTGAAAAGACGCTCACATTCACAGTTGCGGGACAGCGTCGGATTTGCACCGACTTCCCTTTTAAGTAAATTGCATGCAATTTACACCTCTTACTACACGCTATTCAGTTGTTAAGGAATTTATTGGAAAATTCCTACTAAACTATTACATTATATTGTAAAGTAGTGGTATTTTAAAGTCAAACAGCAGCCTAAATGTATGTGCACTTGCTAAAATGACTATCTATCACCTAAATAACTATCCGTTGTTAATTTATACATGAATTTGATTTGTAATCTTTTGTAAATCATCAGCCTGTATCGTTAATTCCTGTGAAACTTGATTGACTGCTTGCATGGAAGCCGTTTGCTCATCCATTGACTGTAGCACAGCTTCTGTATAGCTGGACAATTGATCCATACCCCCTGCAATTGTTGACACGAGATTAGCTACCTCATTTGCACGATTTGACAAGTAATTTACAGTTGTCGAAATGCCTTCGAGTTGGTCAGTCATTTGGCTCACGTGCTGCGAAATATTGCCAAAAGATTTTGTTGCTTCATCAATGACATAGACCCCCTGTTGAACATTTTTTAGGTCTTCTTCCACAGCCACAGCAACTTGTTTCGTATCATTTTCAATACCTACTACAAGGTCCACAATTTGAATAGCAGAATGCTTGGATTGCTCTGCTAAATGACGAACTTCTTCCGCAACGACCGCAAAACCTTTCCCATGTTCTCCAGCACGTGCCGCTTCAATCGCAGCATTTAGAGCAAGTAAATTCGTTTGATCTGTAATCGTTGTAATCATTTCTGTCATTTTTTTAATATCTGTCATTTTATTTGATAAGTGTTTTATTAAGGTACTCGTTTTATCTGTTGACGATGAAATAAACTCCATCTGGTTTTTCGCAACATGCAAAATTTCTGCACCATTTCCTGCGATATCATTCGCTTCTTTCGCGTGGTTGAAAACATCCTGTGTGGCAATCGAAATACGCTCAATGCCATCTACTGTTTCCTGCATTGCAACAGCACTATTGTTTGCCGATTGTGCGGCTTGTTTAAGGCCATTTGACGTTTTTTCCATTTGATGGTCAACTTCTTCCACAGCCATTGTAATTTCATTTGTACTTGCAGACAACTCTTCGATACTGGCAGATAAATCTGTCGAACTGTTGGCAATTGTTAGTGTCATCGTACGCAATTGCTCTTTCATCTCTATAAAAGCTTTTGCTAATTCTGAAATCTCACTATTGTCTTGTACAGTAATGACATCAGAGTCAAAGTTCCCTACTGAAATTGCTTTCGCAGCATTAGATAATTGGTTAATAGGTTGAATCACTTTATATTTAACATAGAAGATATAGGATAAAGTAATGGAGATACCAATAATCGTTAATATTGTAGATAGCCATGCTAATGCTGTTAAATTAGCAAGATCTATAATTAATACTACAATCATTATTAAATTTAATAATGAAAACCCAAAAATACTTTTTTTTCGTAAAGTCATACCAAAATCCCCTAACTATAATATTACTATAATACCATTATTATAGTTTATTTATCCTAAGATTGATAGAAATACGCCCATCTTTTATATGTATATTGGTATACTAAAAAAAGATAAAGGTTAGGACAAAACTAAAATAATTTAAGGAACAGAGGAAAGGTGTTCATAAATTTTTCTATATGGAGAACTTAGCTATTCTTGCTTTTACAATAAATAAAAAATTAGAAGAGTTCACTAGTTGTTAGTAGCGGAGGCGGTGACTTCTGCTCAGAACGCACACAGCGTAAGACGCGGGCATTTCCCCGCGTTAGCGAGGGTTGCGGCTTACGTGTGTGCCCGCGCAAAGCACCGCAGAAGCGAACAACATCGGCGCAACAAAAAGGTGTTAGATTGACTGCCATCAATCTAACACCTTTTCTCTTTTGTCCCAGCCTCTTTAGAAATTATTTTAATTTCATCATACTAGAACCAGCGATACCTGGATGTGTCATTTCATATGGATCTAAAATTAAATCCAATTGCTCTTTCGTTAAGACACCTGCTTCAATACAAAGTTCACGAATTGAACGACCTGTAAGAATTGCTTCACGTGCAAGACGAGCAGCTACTTCATAACCGATATGTGGATTGACTGCTGTTAAGACACCCACACTTTTCTCTACATATTCCTTCATACGTTCTTCATTTGCTTCGATATCTTTTAAACAGTTTTCTGTAAATGCACGGAAAACGTTATTCATTATGCTAATTGATTGAATTAAGTTGAATACAAGCACTGGTTCCATTACGTTTAATTCTAATTGACCCGCTTCAGATGCTAAAGAAATTGTATGGTCATTCCCAATTACTTGGAATGCAACTTGGTTTAGCACTTCTGGCATTACAGGATTTACTTTACCAGGCATAATAGATGAACCAGGTTGACGTGCTGGTAAAATAATTTCTCCTAAACCTGCACGAGGACCAGATGCCATTAAACGAAGGTCATTCGCAATTTTAGACATATTAATCATACAAATTTTTAGTGCCCCTGACACTTCCGTATAAGCGTCTGTATTTTGCGTAGCGTCTACCAAATGTGTAGCACCTTTTAATGGTAAGCCAGAAATTTCAGCTAGATGTTGGTCTACAGATTTAATATAGTCTGGGAAAGCGTTAAGCCCAGTACCGACAGCTGTTGCCCCCATATTGACATCATATAAGTTTGGACGTGTTTGACGGATACGAACAATATCACGGTTAATTACGCGACAATAAGCTTCAAACTCTTGTCCTAAGCGAATTGGTACAGCATCTTGTAAGTGCGTACGTCCCATTTTAATAACATGTGCAAATTGCTCTGCTTTTTGATGGAATACGGCTTGCATATTTTCCATCGTCACCAGAAGCTCATCGATTAAATTTAATACAGCAATATGAATCGCTGTAGGGAAGGCATCGTTTGTTGATTGTGACATATTAACATGACTGTTCGGGCTAATCGTTTGATAGTCCCCTTTTGCTTTACCCAAAATTTCAAGAGCACGGTTCGCAATAACTTCATTCGCATTCATATTGATAGAAGTGCCTGCACCACCTTGGATTGGGTCTACTAGAAATTCAGCATCCCATTTACCATCGATGACTTCTTGTGCAGCCTCGACAATAGCCTCTCCAATTTCTTTTGATAATAGGTGTACTTCCATATTACCTAATGCTGCTGCTTTTTTTACAATACCCATTGCTTTAATTAGGGCTGGGTGAATTTTATAGCCTGTAATTGGGAAGTTTTCTGTTGCACGAAGCGTTTGAATCCCGTAATAAGCATCTGCTGGTAATACTCTTTCACCTAAAAAATCTTTTTCTATACGTTGTGTGGACATTATTGTCGTCTCCTTTGAACTAATACTCACACTGATAGTAGCTAATAAATGCCGTCTTGTAAACAGTCATTTATCAGTAAAATGAAAGTTTTTTTCGTAAACGACGATAAATAGCGAGAAACCGAGCATATTTCACACGCTCGGCAGTAGGATTATTTAGTTGAAGAAACAGTAAAACGTCTATTTATATAATGTGGATTTTCAATTTCATCTAACACAGCAATCGCATAATCACTATAGCTGACATAACTTTCACCTGAAGCATTCACTAACAAATGATCTATTCCTGTTGTATAGCTACCTGAACGTGGCCCCTCTGGATCAAATAGGGCAGAAGGACTTAAAAATGTCCACGAAATATTTGATGCTTGTAAGTCTTGCAAGTTTTCACCTTGATTTTTTGCAGTTGCCAAAAACATTTCCGGAAAATCAGGCGTCTCCATAACACGAATCGTTTTTTCTGGGTCTACAAATAGGCTGCCTGCTCCCCCCACTACGAATAGTTTTGTGGCAATGCCGTTAAAGGTAGCGATTAAATGACGACCTACAGCAACATGTAATGTTTCTTGTCCAAGTGGTGCACCAAACGCATTCACAACAACATCAAAACCCTTTACATCTTCTTGCGTTAAATCCAATACATCCTTCTCCATCACTTGAATATCCTCTTTTACTTTAGAAGCTGAACGAACAATGGCTGTAACGTTATGACCACGTTGTAATGCTTCCTCCACTATTTTTTGCCCTGCTTTTCCTGTTGCTCCAATAACGCCTATTTTCATTATAAATTCCTCCTATAATTTGTTGTAACCATTTTAGTTACAGGTTGAATACAGTAAGACCGACCTCGTTACTTTTAACGAAGTTGATCTAGCACATCTTGTAACGTTTGTGCTTGTAACTGTTTTTCCATTGCATGCCAAACATCTAGATAAACGGTTTCCAACGTATGCTGTATTTTTCGGCCGACAGCACATGCAGGATTCGGTTCATCATGTATTGCAAATAGTTGCTCTGGACCGTCAATCGCACGGTAAATGCTCAACAATGACAAATCCTTTGGTTCAATAACAAGTCCATAACCGGCAAGTCCTGACTGAGAAGTTAACAAGCCTGCTTTTTTCAATTTCCCAATCATTCGTCGTACGACTACGGGATTCGTATTGACACTACCTGCAATATAATCAGATGTAAGCTGACTTTTATCAGATGTTGTAGCAATGAGCGAAAGTATATGGATAGCGACTGAAAATCGACTATTGACCATACGAATCACCACCTGTTGTAACTATTATAGTTACAGGTTAAGATAATTACAAGTCATATGCTCATATCTTAACCTGTTCATTATTCACAAAAATACACCCGCTATCGAATTTAAATTTTAGTCATATAAATAACGAGCTCTTGTTGGATTTGACCATTTTCTTCATAGAAATCTAGATTGTGAAATTCATATTTATAATGACCAACGGGGAACGTTACACTTTCTCCTTGAGCCGCAGCTAGTATGCCAGCCACATCATGTGATACCATCTGTAAAAGCTCTGTCCCTGTCATTGTTTCTATAAAAATTACGTTCATCTAAAAACACCTCCTTCGCCATTATAGCTTAGAAGGCGCTTGAATTTATAGTGATGATTTCTTACTACACAAGTTAGAAATCATCATCAAAATATAATCGATAGACGAGTAAAAGTAAAAATCGATATAATTGAATAAAGATTAAATGTGAGAACTTTTATAGACAGGAGGATATTTAGTATGAAAATCAAATTAATATTAATAGTAATATGCTCATTTTCACCATTACTATTATTAGGACTTTTCATTTACGGAAATGCTTATTATAACGACTATCATCTAAAATCATCCGAAACAACAGTGAAAGAATTTTTAGAAGAATTTATTGACAGTAGTATACAAATCATGCATTTTGAACGAATAGAAGAAACAAATATGTGGTTAGCCCAGTTGAAAATTAACGGTGATCAGTATGGTCATGCACGTTTTAATAAAGGGTGGAATGGCAAACTTAAATTTATTTATTTAGCAACAGATCCCTCAGAAACCTATCGACAATATAAAACCAATAAAGGCAACTATGGCACACTATATGTACACGAATTAGACAGCAATGTTGCCAAAATACAATTGACAAACTGGATGAATTTTGAAAAAGAAGTCGAAGTTGATACTTCTGCGCCATTTATGAAAACATTTAAACTACCTCCTGATGCAGAAGATACGTTTCCTGCCATATTTACTTTTTATGATACAACCGGACAAGAGTTAAGGTAATTAGCGTTGTCTTTATTTATCGAAGGCGCTTACATTTTTATTTAGTACCATTCACACGGATTTCCTCAATAATTTGCATCATTTTTACTAATTGTTCTTGTGTTAATGTAGTGGTAATAGCTGGACTATCCTGTTGAGGCTGCTGATTTTTTGGGAACGAGGACTCCCCATTTTCGCGCAATCGAAGAATCTTTGCTTTTGTTGTCGTTTGTAGCACTATTCTTTCTCTCAACCTAGCCACCCCTAAAGCTTTTATTAGAAAATATACCTTATAATACCATAAATACTATAATAGAACGCCCCCTATCGAAACATCCACCAACTTGCCTATTTATCAAAATAGATTATTTGGACCTAGTCCACGCCATCAAAAAAGCAGCAACCAAAATGGCTGCTGCTTACTTTTGACTAAACCGCAATCGGTGCTTTAATTGCTGGATGTGGATTATAGCCCTCGATGGATAGATCCTCAAGTTCTATGTCAAAAATCGACGTTTTATTCGGATTTATTTTCAAGGTTGGTAGTTCCCGCGGCTCACGTGAAAGCTGTTCTTTCACTTGCTCCACATGATTTGCATAAATATGTGCATCGCCAATACTATGAATAAATTCGCCGACTTCAAGCCCACATTCATGCGCAATTAAATGTGTTAATAATGCATAAGAGGCAATATTGAATGGACAGCCAAGCAATGTATCTAGACTACGTTGCATTAATTGGCAGCTTAATTTGCCCTCTGCCACATAAAATTGAAACATAACATGGCAAGGTGGTAAAGCCGCTTTGCTTCCTTTTGCCCCTGCATTAATGACATCTTCAGGGTTCCATGCATTGACAATAATACGACGTGAGTCTGGATTATGCTTAATTTGATGAATAACATCTTGTAGTTGATCAAGACTTTCCCCGTTTGACGTTGTCCAATTGCGCCATTGCTTGCCGTAGACATTCCCAAGATCGCCGTACTTTCTTGCAAAATCATCATCCGTTAAAATACGGTCGCAAAATGATGCCAGCTCAGCTTGGTAAACAACATTAAACACTTCGTCCGTTAAGCATCGACGACCAAAATCCGTCATATCAGGTCCATTATATTCATCGGATTCAATCCATTTTTTAAACGCCCACTCATCCCATATATGGTTATTATGTTGTAATAAGTAGCGGATATTTGTATCTCCCTTAATAAACCAAAGAAGCTCACTAGCTACAAGTTTAAATGGTACGCGTTTAGTTGTTAAAAGCGGAAAGCCTTGACTTAAGTCAAAACGCATTTGATGGCCAAAGATGCTATACGTACCTGTCCCCGTACGGTCCTCTTTTTTTATCCCATTTTCTAATATATGTTGTAGTAAATTTAAATACGCAGTCTCTGGATGCGTCAATTTGTCACCAGCTCCTTCAAATATGCTGTTGACCATTATACCATCTTATATTGAGGAGTGAACGTCGAATTACAAAAACAAACTACTTTCCAACAGCTACATCGCATTTTATTGTATTAATTACAAACAGGGATACTATTCTAAGTGTGAATCCATTTTATTATGTTGTAATTCTTTTGCAATTTCATTTTCAGTCGGAACAAAAAACATCGGCAACAATATAATTGTAAAAAGAATTGGCCCAATAATAAACAACAAATCAATGCCAGGACTAAAGTAAAGGCCAAATGCTGTTAGCAGACCAGACATCACTAAATATATAATCTGCACAATAACAATAAATAAAGGAATGATTTGGTACATATAATTTAGTTTTCTAAATTGATGCATTTCTTCAGGGTGCTGAATGATTCGTTTTTTCAAACGTCTGGATAATAGTAAACACGCAAAAATTTGAACAATAATAAAACTAAAATACATAACACTGCGTAACAACATTTGACGCTTAGCAATCGCCCCATCAAAATGGGCAACTCGTTGTTGCAACAATTCGTTAACAGCCCCATTGTAGACATATTCACTTTCACTCAAAAAAGTCAGTGGCTGAACAAATCCTAGTGACGCCCATTCTTTTGCGTTTACTTGCCAATTCATTAATTTACTCGCCATAATGCGCAATTGAATTGCTTCATCTTCACGAAACATGCCTACTAAAGTGCGATATGGTATAGATAACTTCAAATGACCATCTTGTTTTTCTTGAAATAAATCCTCGATAAAAAAAGTATACGCTATATTCGAATGATTTGTTTCAACATGACCCCCTTGCACTTTCCAATGGCTAGCTAAGGAAGCTTCGATATCATTTTGCATTTCAAAATAAGGCGTATCATTATGTAACTGTTTTGGAATCTTATAGACAAAATGATTGTCGCTTCCAATGATACAAATATCTACTTCTATTGCATCTTTATTAAAAGTTTGAGCAAATGTCGTTTTGGGATACGCCACTATGGCGACTAGGAAAATTAGGATGAGTGACAGCACACTCCATTTCACACAGTGCTCCCCCTTTCCGTCACTTAGGCTAGATTCACATTATCACAGCTTATACCGAAAAGACTATTTCGTTATTCCGAAAAAATGTTAGTGGTTTTCCGAAACACTTTATTTCGGTATTCCAAAAAAATTAAAAATTATGGATAATATAGTAGATACTTCATGATGAAACGGAGCACTATACTATGATTATAATATTTAAAGAGCGTCTTTTATGAGCAAATTAACTTTTAGTATTTTTTTAACATATTTACTTCTTGGCATTTATGTTCTGGTTGTTGCCATTCGTGGTCCTTATATTAATATTTTAGTCGATACATCGAATACACTACCTGTTATTATTCATCCTTATTACTCAGAATGGGCTCAACAAAAAAAGATTGAGCAAGGTGATATGATCCTATCAATCGATCAAAAGCCCGCTAAAGGTTTTGGCACTTCTCAAACAGATATTTATATTACATCGGCGAAAGAGCTAACACTACTAAAACCAGATGGTACTGTTCGAACAGTCCAAATTAAACATAGGGATTTACCTGAAGAGTTATATTTACATATTGTTTTTCCGATGTTTTATTTCATCCTTTGTTTAAGTGTTGCCATCTATTTATGGAAGCGAAATAACCATACTTTAATTACGAAATTACTAATGCTATTTTTATTAACCTGCTCTTTAGCTTATACAAGTGTAGGGGCTTCAAGTAGAGGAAACATCATTGGCATGATTGTAAACGGTATTTGTTTAGTTTTGTGCTTAGTGCTTATCATTCATTTCCTACAACAATATTATCGTTTTTTACACATAAAATGGAAGTATATAGATGTAAAGTGGCTCTATTTGCTCCCGTTTGTTATTGTATGTTGCTTTATCATTGAAATGCTATTTCCACAATTTAGGGTTATTACCCCGATTGTAACGCTCAGTCTATTTGCGGTATTGGTACTCTATGCAATCTATATATTATTAACGAGCTATTTACAAACCCGATTAGCTAAAATACGCTTAATCGCTATTTCTTGTATCGTCCCATTTTTGCCATTTCTATTGTTGTTTGTTGTACCCGAAATTTTAGGGTATAACGCGATAATACGACCTGAAATTAGTGTTTTATTTATTTTGTTTATACCTTTTTCCTTTATTTTTATTCAAGTGAACGAACGCTTATTTGATATTGAATACCAATTATCTCGTTTTCGCTATTATTCATCACTCGCTTTTTTCAGTTCATTTATTTTATCGTCTTTATTAGCCATCCTGTTTTTGGACTATCTTTCAATTGAATTGATGATTATTGTCTTTCTTATTATTTTCATTGGTTTTATAGCCAGTTTTTATGTCAAAGAGCAACTTGACTTTAAACATCGAAAAATTATATTTTCATCATCTGGTGATTATGTCCATAATTTATATGCAGCCGTTAAACGTATTAGTAAAGCTAAAAGCCAACAGGAATTACTTTCAAGTCTCAAATATGAAATTACCGAAAAACTCGGGACAACTGCATTTACGCTTGAAACAATCATGGAAGATGTCCCATTTTCTCGTGGTGAAATTCAAGTAGAGAGCCAACTGACACAACTTCTGATCCATGATACAGTAGATGAAAAGATTCTTATACGAATTAGACACACTTTACAAAAAGAAGAACTTCTATGGTTGGAGTTACTAGCATTATACGTCTCTATGTTTATAGATAATTTAAAACTAATTGAAGATTTAGTACGAGATATTCAGCACATGAAAGACACCCAAAACACCCAACTTCCTTGGCTTGATAAATTATTATGGAATATTATTGAGAAAGAAAAGAGTATTTTAGCACAGGAATTACATGACACTATTTTACAGGAGCAATTACATTTAGCGAGAGAATTAGATGTTATCGCTAGCTCTCCGATTATTGAGGAAAAGAAAGTATTAGATATTCGGGAACAACTGTTAAATGCCTCGAAAGATTTACGGGAGTATTGCGAAAATCTGAGCCCTCCTTTACTTGATACTTTTGGTTTAGAAATGGCATTGAAAAAACTCGTACAAAAAGTGAAAATACGTGCAAACTTTCTATTAAATACACAAATCGATCGAGTTCAGTTCCAAGATCCAACTTTACATTTAGTTGTCTATCGTCTAGTTCAAGAATTGCTAAATAACGCTATTAAACATGCCGATGCATCTAAAGTTTCACTTAAACTACTTGCTATAAACCACGGTTTTGTTCTCCAATATGACGATAATGGTATCGGCTGTGATATTGAAGATTTAATGCAATCCTCCGCTTCTATGGGCATTAACGGCATTCGAGAACGTGTTCGAGCCTTTAACGGAGATATGACCATTACCTCCAAACCCAATGATGGCATGCATATTTATATTCAAATTCAAGAGGAATGTGAGGAACCCTACAAATGATTGAAATATTGATAATAGATGATCATCCTGTCGTTTTAGACGGAACAAAAACATTATTACAAGATCTAGAAAATGTCCATATTGAAACAGAACAAGAAAGTGCCAATGTACTGGCTAGAATGGAATCACACCCCTTTCAGCTCTATTTAATTGATATTAATATGAAACCGTTAAACGGCATTCAACTAGCTGAAATGATTAAGAAACAACAGCCTGAAGCGCTAATTATTCTTTATACAGGCTACGAATTATCCGATTATTACGAGCTTCTTGTAGAAAAAAAAGTAGATGGGCTTTTATCGAAGCTCGCTACAAAAGAACAGGTAATTCAAACAATCCAAGCCACTTTGCGAGGGGAAATATTATTATCAGCAGATTTTTTAGACTTTGTCCAACAGCACTCGAATCGTTCCAATGCTAAGCAGGAAGTATTACTAAGTCATAAAGAACAGGAAATTTTGCAGCTGGTTGCACAAGGATGTACCAATAAAGCCATTGCCTCTGCAATAGGCGTTACCCAGCGTACAGTGGAAAATTATTTATCAAAACTTTTTGTCAGATTACATGTGGAATCACGTGCTGAAGCAGTCATTGTTGCCAAAGAAAAAGCATGGATTGACTAATTGAGCGGTGACAGTCACTCGGATTTTTCCAATAACTTCTACATGTCGTTTATAAAGTTATATCGAAAATCAAATAAATGGTAATATAAAACGATTTTTAGTGTTTTTTTTAGTATACCAAGCACTTTATACCTTTGTTTTTTAGCATTTTTTATTATCATTATAGTTAAAAATGATATTATGTAATTTTTTCTTACTAAAAAACGGCATTTGCTGGATAAATGTATGAATCTGTTATATAATGAAAGTAATAATTAAATTGCTTCATCGTAAACAATGAAACCACGTATTCAATAGTAACGTGTTCTAGCGAGCTTCTGATTATGGTATTATTTTATACTGATTGAAGGAATATGATTGTTGAATTTATTTTTGGAGGTTTTTTAAATGACTCAAGGTACAGTAAAATGGTTTAACGCAGAAAAAGGTTTTGGCTTCATCGAAGTAGAAGGTGGAAACGATGTATTCGTACACTTCTCTGCTATCCAATCTGAAGGTTTCAAAACACTTGAAGAAGGACAAAAAGTAGAATTCGGCGTTGAAGAAGGTAACCGTGGCCCTCAAGCTACAAACGTTGTAAAACTTTAATTCTCGTTCAAGAATTAACAGTTCAAAGTCCAAGAGACATCCTTTACGGATGTCTCTTTTCATTTCCTTATTTTTTATGCGTAAGAATGCAGACCAGCAATGACTAAATTGACGAAAACTTGATTAAATACAATGATGCCAAAGCCAACAATAGATAGCCAGGCTGTTCTCTCCCCTTCCCATCCTTTTGACAGACGAAGATGCAGAAATGCCGCATAAAATAAAAACGTAATGAGCGCCCAGACTTCTTTTGGGTCCCACCCCCAATACCTTCCCCATGCAATTTGTGCCCAAATCATAGCAAATAATAAACCGCCTAAAGCAAACAATGGGAAGCCAATCACTACCGCCCGATATGAAATTTCGTCCATTAAAGCTGGTTGTACACGGCTTGTTAATGGTTTTAATAGCACGATGAGTGGCTTTCTCAAGAGCAGTCGGATGGCACCATACAAGATGGTTCCTACCATAAATGCCCATACGATAGAATTTAACTTTTTGGCATCAATTGATGGCGTAATCTTCAACCAGCCGATTGTCTCTCCACTTTCTGTGACCGCTCCTTCATTAACAATAAGTGGTGTCATCGTATAGACTGCCTTTTCCTTCATACCTTGCGCATTTTCAAATTGAATGTGTACTTCTTCCGTCGTTACACTAAATACCGTTGCTGTAGCACTAAATCCAATTACCACAATCAAACAGTACATAACAAACTCTAACGCAACGGTACTACTCGTCCTTTTATGAACATCCAAAGATTTCAGTAAATAGATAATACCTGTTGCAAATGATATCGATAAAATAGCACTTGAAAACGCTACTGTCATAACATGAATTGTTAACCAGTTACTTTGCAGCGAAGGTACAAGAGGTCTCACCTCATTTGTAAAAACACTTCCATAGCCCAAAATAATTAGTACTACTGGAATTACAAATAACCCTACGACAATTTGTTTATATAAGTAATGAATAATAAGAAAGCTAGCTGTTAGCATAATGCCAAAAAACGTCATAAACTCATACATATTACTAACAGGTGCATGCTCGACTGCAATCCATCTTAAAATAAAATACACTAATTGCAAGATGAAAGCTGAATATGTAAGTATAAGACCTAGTCTCCTAAACGAACGCCTTGCAGATTTTACTGCTAATCCTAACGGTAAAATCGCAATTAACAGCAAGATAAAAGCAAAAAATAACGAATACCCACTTAAGCTTATTAAATTTTCAGTACTCAACACAACGACCTCCAACATCCTTTTTTTGTAGAAGCTGTAAATTGCTTCTCCATAATAGAACGTCATGCCAAACATTAAGTGCCCTTTTTGAAGCTCATCCTTCCTAATTAATAGATAATGTTACAAAATTATGACAGAGAAAAAGGGAGCAAATTACGCTAGTCCCCCCTCCTGTCCATGAATAAGAATACGAAGATTGCTATTTTAATGTAAAGTAAATAATTTCTGGATCATCGTCATCTAAGTTTTCTATATAGCCACTTCTTTTAAATCCTGTAGCGTTAAATATGTTTTGCATCTTTGTATTGGAACGATTCGTTGACGAGAAAATTTTGGCAGTGGGTGCTCTTTCAATAAAATCTACTAATAGTGCGGTAGCAACACCTTTTCTACGTTCAGACGGTTTGACTATAACTAATGAAATAAAACTACAATCAAAGAAATCCGTTGTAAAAATTAAAAATCCTGCAATACAACTTTGTATTTTGTAAATCATGCATCGTCTTTCTACTATTGCATGCTTAATGCGATCACTTCTTGAATAGTCACCTATTACTTCTTTATCCAATGCACAGAGAAAAGTGAAGTGTTCCATACTTGCTTCTATTATGTACATCTGCATTCCTCCTCACTTCAATGATCACTTTGTAAATAATAGTTCATCACTTTCAACTCGCTTTTGATGCCTACTGCACATATGCCTTCATCGACAAAGCCACATTTTTTATAGAGCGCCTGAGCTGCTGTATTCGGAAAATTAACACCTAACACTAATTCATTGATTGTAGGAAAATGCAGTCGTACAAATGTAGGCAATAATTGTAATGCTTCTTTGGCATACCCTTTTCCTTGTTCATGCATATCTGTTGAAAATCCACGAATTAAAATGGCTTGGTTATTTTCTGAATAAGGTTTTACTCCTTCATTTTCGTGAAGAACAAAAAAAGTGACAAGCTTCTCACCTTTCATTGCTAAAATGGCATGCCGATTGATATCGGTTTCGGAGAGTTTAAGACTTGCCATTGGGGACATTGTATAGAGAAGTTGCTCCTGTGATAACATATATTGTTCAATTAATGAATAATCTGTTTGATCATAAAACTTTAACCGCATTATACCCCTTCTTCCAACTAGTACATTTTTTATTATTAAATTCTAACCTATTTTGGGAATTACTAGCAAAACCCAACCATCATTTGACAAAGTTTGATTGCATTTTATTTTTTCATGTAATTACTTAAAATTCCAAACTATGCTATTATTATACTATTCAAATTAAAGGAGCTGTGAATATGATTGTAATTAACGCAGTAGAAACGTTGTTTGAAAAAAACTAATTTTCAAAGGGATAGTACACAAACTGCACCCTTAGATAAGGGAGATTTTATATGGAACAATATTTTAAAGATTTTCTAAATGGACAATCAATTATATTAAAACAAATGGCATCCTCTGATTTAGAAGAGTATATACAAATAGAGAATGAAAAGCCTACTTTATTACTTGCTAATGATGAGATACCATTCCCACATACAGTTGAAGACCATTCTTCATTCTTTCGAAATATTAGTGGAAAAAAAGAAGAATTTTTCTTCGGCATTTTTGAAAAGACGACGCAACAGCTTATTGGATCATGTGGTGTATTTTCTATCAATTGGACCAACAGCACTTGCTTAGTAGGCATATCAGTAAGTGAAAAATGGCAAGGTAAAGGATTAGGAACAGATGCAATGCAAACACTTATCACCTTCATATTCGATTACATTGCAATCAACAAAATTAAACTACAAGTGTTCAGCTTTAATGTAGGAGCCATTCGCTCTTATGAAAAATGTGGATTTACAAAAGAAGGGATACTACGGAATGAAATTTTCCGCTTTGGCAAATTTCACGATATTCTCTTATTTGGCCTATTACGTGAAGAATGGCCCCCACGTAGCTAAAAAAGCGCACACATTCAAAATAATGAATGTGTGCGTTACTCATTTGCTACTTACTTGTATTTTGAGCATTTCGATTCCCAAAACCATCACATTATGAACAGTTGTTTATAAACTGTTCAGTTCAATATTTTAAAAAAGAAAAATCCCTAATAATTAAACAGCAAATAATAGGATTTGATAAATTGCGACAATATATGAATGAATGTAACTATTAGCAATTTCTTTTCTAGGTAGGAAGAATAATTCATCTAGTAAAAAAGACATATATCATACGCGTTAAGTTCTTAACGATTTCTTAAAGAAAATCTCGTTATATGCGCTAATTATGTAACTTAAAAGCTGAAAATAAGGAGAAATGAAACTAGTCTATTATTTATTAGTATGATCCATACATAGACTTATATGTGACTAAATTACGAATTTCATTTCCTATACACAATGTGACAATTTTTTTGTTTTAACTGATATAAAATGAAAAAGCTGAATCGAAGCCATGAGAATTTTAAATCAAGAATATGTAGAAAAATTAGGAGGAGAAAAAGTTGGTAAATTTATTGTTTAAACAATTCTTGAAGTTTGAAATCGAGATTAAAAGGAGAATTATGTATAAAAAGGCAAAAGATTTAGGATTTACACACCCTGCTGTAGTTGACTATAGCCAAGAGCTAGATGTGTTGCTAAACAGATATTTTAAACAAGCTTCCTAAAAAGGAGGGGTCATTATCAATACATTTTATAAAAAACGCGCATTTTGGATAAAACCAGTCAAAAAGAGTATTTTCTTGGCTGGCTTTTCATTCAATTTCTTCACTCGTTAAAAAGCTATATCGCCTTTTCCCAGAATTCTGTATGTTATTGTAATGAAACGTATATATAACAAGAAATTGGGAAATCTACCTATAACGCTAATTATAGGAGGCCAAATTATGCAAGTACTTCTTTTAACCTTGGTCGTTTTTTCTAATCTATTTTCACACTCACAGTCTATACCAAAAGAGTCGACTGCTACTATTTGTGAACCAATCACAACAACAAACACTACGCTAAAATACCCTAGTAATCACTTTCAAACTTTTCTTGTAGAAGACGAATTTTATAAGCAATTAGATAAATCACTCTATGAAGAATATCATGGTGCAACATTCAGCATGCGTGAAAAAATATTATTTAAAGACGTGCCAGAAACTCGTAATTTTTTTTATACGAAAACAGATACTGTCAGTCAAGAAATGGATCTCTCTAATCACACAATGATTCATCCAAACAGACAAGTGTATTTCTTGGCTTCCTATCGCCAACATGCACAAGAAGAATTTCATAAATATGCAGTGATTGATGCAGAAACAAAAAATTTACTTATAGGGGGTAGTACCTACTCACCAATAATAAAATCTGCCAATACTCCATAATAATAAATGAAATAATCTTCTATCTACACTATATAATATGCATGAAAAAACATATCTAGAAGTAACGATTATACTTTTGTATCTATACGAAAATTCTTACTTTAATACATGTGCATACTAAATCATTTTATTAAAAATAATAAAAGCCTGATTGAACATCTTATCAGGCTTCTATTTTATTGCATTTAATTATTAGGCAACGCTTTTTCGCTAATTTCGAGCTTAATTTCTTCAATAAATTGCTGTAATGGTTTTTCATTCAACACTTGTTGACCATAGTTCCGCACTGTTACACTTTGATTGTTGCATTCATGATCGCCCAATACGAGAATATACGGTATTTTTTTCAATTGAGCTTCTCTGATTTTTTTCCCTAACTTTTCTTGGCGGTTATCTTCACGCACCCGTATATGTTCTTTTTCAAGAGCTTGTACTACTTGCTGAACATATTCTTGGTGTATCTTAGCCACCCCTATCACAATAACTTGTTGTGGTGCTAACCACGTCGGAAAGGCTCCACCAAAATGTTCAATTAAAATACCTAAAAAGCGGTCAATCGAACCGAAAACAGCGCGATGAATTACAACAGGTCTTACTTTTTCGTTTTGTTCGTTTAAATATGTTAAATCGAATTTCTCAGGCAGTTGGAAATCCAGTTGAATCGTTGCACATTGATGACTTCGTTTAATAGCATCCTTTATATGAATATCAATTTTAGGGCCGTAAAACGCTCCGTCTCCTTCATTTATTTTATATGAATAACCCGCATTTTTCAGGACATTTTCCAATGCCGATTCCGCTTCATCCCAGAGCTGAATATGCCCCATAAAATCAGCAGGACGCGTCGACAATTCAATTTCGTATTGGAAACCAAATACTTGATACATATGATCGATGATTCGCAGCGCTAAATTGATTTCATCTTCTATTTGCTGTGGTGTGGCAAAAATATGGGCATCATCTTGGCAAAAAGTTCGAACTCGTAGCAGTCCATTTAATGCTCCGCTAAACTCATGTCGATGCACTTGTCCAAATTCCGCCATACGAATCGGTAAATCTCTGTATGAGTGTCTTGCATTTTTAAATATCAGCATATGTCCTGGACAGTTCATAGGTTTCAACGCAAAGCTTTGGGCATCTACTTGTGTAAAGTACATATTCTCTTTATAGTGCTCCCAATGTCCTGATTGTTCCCATAAACGCTGGTTCAGCATAAATGGTGTACGAACCTCTTGATAATCATATTTTGTTTGTAATTTGCGTAAAAAAGATTCTAATTCATTTCGAAGTATTTGGCCATTAGCTAGGTAAAAAGGCATACCTGGCGCTTCTTCTGAAAACATGAATAATTCGAGTTCTTTTCCTAATGTACGATGATTGCGTTTATCTGCTTCTTGTAAAAAGATAAAATAATCATTTAATTCTTCTTTTGTAGCAAATGCAACACCATAAATTCGCTGAAGCATTTGATTTTGGCTATCGCCGCGCCAGTATGCCCCTGATACATGCATTAATTGAAAGTGCTGTAATTTACCTGTTGAGGATACATGCGGGCCACGACATAAATCATAAAAATCACCTTGCTCATAAAGCGTTATGAAATCATCTTCTGGAATATCAGCTAGTAATGCTAATTTCAGTTTATCATGTTGAAACAACCGGATTGCCTCTTCACGTGTTAGTTCTTTTCGTTGTATTTGAATGTTTTCTTGCACAATACGATGCATCATTTTTTCTATTTTTTGTAAATCCTTTGGCACAAGAGAATGTGATAATTCAATATCATAATAAAAACCGTTTTCGATTACTGGTCCTACGCCAAATTGGGCTTCTGGATATAAGCGTTTAATCGCTTGTGCTACTAAATGAGCTGTGGAATGACGAATAACCTCAATTCCTTCGTGTGTGCTAGCATCAAATAGGTTGATTTGGGCATCTGCCAAAATAGGGCGCGTCAAATCAGTAATGGTTCCGTTGACACTTCCTACAATTGCTTTTTTGCGCAGTGCTGGACTAATCGCTTGTGCAATGTCGGTTAGTGTAACACCTTTTGTAAATACTTGTTGCTTTCCATCTGGAAACTGAATATTGATAACTTGATTTGACATGATCTTTTCTCCTTTACTGAAAAATTAAAAAAAACACATATTCGTCCCTAAAATAGGGACGAGTATGTGTCATTTACCCGTGGTTCCACCCAAATTCCCACTAGATGCACTAGCGGCTCATTGTCTTTGCAGTAACGTTGCAAATAACGGTGCAAGTTTCCTAGCACTGCTCAAAGGTAGTAAGAATTGACGCTGCATTAGGAAGTTTTCAGCCTAGGCTCCCCTCTCTGTAAATCGTTCATCAAAACTCTCGTCCTTATCATAGCTGTTTTCATGGTTTCATGAAATTGGTATTCACTATATCGGACATCTCAAAAGTTGTCAATAATTGAAAAAAATTTTTTCCATTCTCGAAATCCCTGAAATATGAGCGTACCAACATGTAAAACGCATACATTTTTTTGAAAAAATTTTTTATCGCCTTGTCATTACCCACTTTGTTAAACAAAAAAGCTACTCATAAGTTTTAATCCTTACGAATAGCTTTTCTAATTTAAATATGGTTCACAATTACTTCATTATGCCAACTAATAGAATCTGATAATTGATAGGATACTAAGTTAGCTGTTATGACTAACATCACACCAGCTCTTGATAGCATGGTCTGTGTCGGTTTCTCTAACACTAAAACGACGTAACCCTCACCGCTCCCTTGGTCATCTATCGCATTTGTCGCATCTATTTCAAAAGTAGTGTACTTATCTTCTGTCAAAGTAAGGATACGTTCTTCTCGATAGCTGCCATGTTCTTTCAAATTGTAGCTAACAGGCATCCAGCCTTCTGACCAATCAATACTACCGATAATTTCTTTACTTCTGCTAGCTAGTTTACCAATCGAAAATGTAAAGTAGATTCTCATTATTGCTTGATCTAATTCATTTTTTCCTTCACATATCGCTTCCACTTGTAGCCTTATATCACCTTTGGACTGTTTCCGAACAATTATGAAGATGGACACTAAAATACTAATAACAGCTATGATGCCAACAATGACTAAACCCATTAGACCCCTCCTATCATTCCAATAACTATTACGATTAGATTACCACAATTTAGGAATAACAGGTTTTTTTCATCAAACAATCTTATGAAAAGACAAGCGCCTAATAGATATGACAAAATTTGAGAAAAAAACAATTGGATAAACCCATTGAAAGATGCCGATTTCGATATGTCACCGTTCTTTGTTAGGCATTTGATTGAAGCTCTGCCGTTAATGTAAATGGTATGTTTAAATATTTGTATTGAATCGTAATCTTTTGAATTGCTGTAGCATGTACTTGTAATGCGTAATGTTGCGCTTGTTTACCAATTGACTGACGATCTATGTATTGACTAGGAAAAATACTCACTTGTGTTAGTTTATGAAATGTCATATTAGGATTGTTCTCAATTTTTGCGCCAACTTCAAACGGTTCTGATTTACTAATGACTAGCTTGGCATTGTCTGGCAACTTTTCATCGACAAGTATCGATTGTAGTTGTAGCTCTCTTAGCCCTTTATTCTCAATTTCTATTAATCGAATAGACGGATTTCCATCAGCGTTTGTATAACCATTGACAACAAGTGGTGGATTGCTTTTCAAATAGATGATAAAAGCCGCTCCCACTACTAACACACTAAAAAATAGGATAAATATTATTTTTTTCATTAGATTCCTCACTTTCAAGCTTCACCATTAGTATAAACGACAAATACCGTAGCGGAACAGAATTTTTACTAATACATTCGTGAACTATAAAAAAACATCTGCCTTATATGGAGACAGATGTTTTTTGCAACCGTATTTCATCGCGAATGGGGATACCGTCATGGCCGATCAAAGGAATCTCCGGTTTCAATGCTCTTGCTCGCTCTACCGCATTTGGTAGAACTTCTACGAGAGAATAGCCTCGTTTTTGATAAAATTTTAGTGCATGTAAATTATCATTCGTAGTGATGAGCGAAACAACAGTACAGTGATGCTGACGTGCTTGTTCTTCCACGGCTTTTACAAGGCATGAGCCGATACCTTTCCCTTCTTCCATACTATCAAGGGAAATAATTTCACATTCAGCTCCCCGAATTTCATAGGTTATTAGACCTACTATTGTTTGATTGTCATTTACAAATACAAAACCTTCTAATGTACTACAATCATAAATACCACTGGAAATAACCATTTCCGTACTTCCCCAATGTGTTTGAAAAAACGCTTGAACATCCTTTTTTGAAACTTGTGAACGATGGATGATTGGCATAATAATCTACCTACTTTATATTGAAATATGAAATACACCAGCGATGGCTTTTTGAATACCTAAACATATTACCCATGACATTACTCCTAGCCCTATAGCAAAGACAATATGAATAGACGATTTCATTGCCAAATACATAACAAATAGCATAACCATTGTCGCAGGAAGTCCAACTATTACACCAACCGTAAATCGCTGTATATGCTCATTTGGTTCACTTTGAACGGTTAGCCAAATAATACTTAAAATACTGACAAGTGGCAGTGCGGCTATCATACCACCATATGTAGGAAATCTTCTAGCAACTTCTGTAACAACTGCAATAATCGCAGCAGAACATATAATTTTTACAACTGTATAAATCATTTCGACACCTCGCTTAATAGCTGAAATGCTTCTAAAACACTTTGTTGTTCTTTTTCTGATAAAAGAAGTAGCGCCTGCTTTAGTTTGTTATCATCTAATTCCGTATTTTTCTTTACAATCTGTAATCCATCCGCTGTAAGAAAAAGCTTCACTTTACGTTGATCATTGGCTGCTCGAATCTTCTCAACCCAGCCATGTCGTTCTAGCTTTTTTACATGCTCTGAAGCAGTATTTTGCGAGATATTTAATAATTTTGCAATATCTCGAACCGTCACTTCATCTTCCTTTTGAATCATCTGTAAAATACGCACACTTTGATGGGAAATATTATCTTCATGTGTTGTATGGAGATGATAGAAAATACTTGTAAAATAATAGTTTATATCTTGTATCATACTTTTTACTCCTTTAATATATCGTCACATACG